>NZ_CP192014.1:4800000-7047865 GCF_050948505.1 Micromonospora sp. CA-269861 | reverse complement strand
CGTCGTGCCACCCCCTCGCTTCTGCTCCCGGCCGCCGCTGTCTGCCAGCCGGCCGTCCCGGGCCCGCCGCGTTCGCGGGTGGAACAACACCCACCCGGACGGTCGACCGGTGGTCATCCACAAGTTATCCACAGCCTGTGTACCGACCGATTGTGGCCGCCGCCGGACGCGGGTGGGACCTGCCCCTGCCTGAACGGGCGCTGAAGCGGGTTCACCGTGCCGAACGATTCACTGCCTTGTCCGGTCTTGCCTGTGCGACGACCGGAGCTTCCGACGCTCACCGCAATCGGGCACGGTAACAGCGTTGTCCCTGCGCCATCAACCGGCGACGCGGCGGCGCCCTTGTCGGCATCAGCGAAAACCGCCTTCCGGCCTCGGGCGCGTCCTGTTGTCCACTGCTCGGGGTGTTTGACGGTCATTGCCCCCCTGCGTAGGCTGGAACGGCTGCTTTCTCGCCCTCTGCTAGGGTGATGGGTGCTTGCTGTCCGCGGTCGCATCCCCGCATCGCCGAGGTCCCGCTCCGCCGGACAGCACCGATCGTGGGCCACCGTCGAGGTGGCCTGGACCACCACACGACCCCGGCGATCCCGTCGCGCGGGGCGCGTACGAAAACGGAGAGCCTGACGTGAGCAAGCGCACCTACCAGCCGAACAACCGCCGGCGCGCGAAGACCCACGGCTTCCGGCTGCGCATGCGCACCCGTGCCGGCCGTGCCATCCTGTCGAGCCGTCGCGCCAAGGGTCGCACCACCCTGTCGGCCTGAGCCGACCGGGCCGGTCCAGGGGACGTGGGCAGTCGTGCTGGCCGCCGCACAGCGACTGCGGCGCAGCACTGACTTCGCCGCAGCGGTTCGTGGTGGTCGACGCGCCGGACGTGGCGCCGTCGTGGTCCACCTGGCCGTGCCGGTGACCGTCGACCCCAGCACACCGAACTCGCCGGAGCCGGCACGGGACAACAGTGCGGAGCAGTCGTCCGTGCCGTCCCGTGCCGGCTTCGTCGTCTCCAAGGCGGTCGGCAACGCGGTGACCCGCAACCGGGTCCGGCGCCGACTGCGGGCGCTGGTCCGGGAACGGTTGACCGCCCTGCCCGCCGGCAGCACCCTGGTTGTCAGGGCGCTCCCCGCCGCGGCGCAGGCGTCGTACCCTCGGCTCGCCACCGACCTGGACGCCGCCATCGCGGTCGCCGGGTCGCCCCGCGAGCGGCGGTCCCGATGAGCGGCACCGAGCAGACCAGCCCACGCCCGTCGACAACCGGTGCCAAGGTGCTGATCGCGCCCATCATCGCGTACCGTCGGTGGATAAGTCCGGCACTGCCGGCTCGCTGTCGGTTCTACCCGTCGTGCAGCGCGTACGCCCAGGAGGCGGTCGCTCGGCACGGCGCGCTCCGGGGAGCCGTGCTGGCGGTCCGGCGGTTGTTGCGCTGCCACCCCTTTCACCCTGGTGGATATGACCCGGTGCCGGAGCCGGGCGGCCGCCGCCGTGCTGATGTGACTGGAGCCCCGAATTGAGTCTGAGTCTCGACTGGATCTACTACGCGATTTCGTGGATCCTGCTGACCTGGCACTCTGCCTGGGACGCCATCGGGGTGCCCGTCGGCGCGGTGATCGGCACCAACTTCGCCTGGATCCTGTCCATCATCTTCCTGGTGGTCACCGTCCGGGTGATCCTGTTCCCGGTCTTCGTCAAGCAGATCAAGTCGCAGCGGGCGATGCAGGCGCTCCAGCCCAAGGTCAAGGAGCTTCAGGAGAAGCACAAGGGTGACCGGGAGACGCTCCAGAAAGAAATGATGGAGCTGTACAAGAAGGAGAAGGCCAACCCGCTGATGGGTTGCCTTCCGATGTTCCTTCAGATCCCGGTCTTCCTGGGCCTCTTCCACGTGCTGCGCCGGCTCGATCCGGACAAGCAGAACCAGACCCTCTACGGCTGGACCGCCGACCAGTTCCAGAGCGCCTCGCAGGCGAAGCTCTTCACCGCCCCGATCGCCGGCAAGTTCGGCTCCACGGCTGGCGAGCTGGCCAGCCTCGGCGCCAACGGCACCACGGTGAAGGTCATCGCCGGTGTCCTGGTCCTGGTCATGATCGCTACCACCTACCTGACCAGCCGTCAGATGATCCTCAAGACCGGCTGGGCCGAGGACCCGCAGCAGCGGATGATCCAGCGACTGATGCTCTACGGCATCCCCGCGTCGCTGCTGATCTCCGGCGCGATCTTCCCGATCGGCGTCATCATCTACTGGGTCACCAACAACCTCTTCACCCTCGGCCAGCAGCAGTGGGTGCTGCGGAAGTTCCCGCCGCCGGTGACCGCCAAGAAGGCCGTCGCCCCCGCCGCCACCCGCAACCCGGTGCAGCCCGCCAAGTCCGGTGGCCTGTTCGGTCGTGGGAAGACGGCGCCGCCGGCGCCGGTCAAGGCGGCCGCGCCCAAGGTGGCCGGGCCGAAGCCGGGCGCCAAGCCGGCGAACAACCCCAAGAAGAGCCGCCCCGCCAAGCGGCAGGGCTGACCTGCGAGGGCCGCCGCCGGGTCACCCGGCGGCGGCCCGTTCCGCACCGCGCAGCCGCCGTTAAGGCCGGCGCCGGGTGGAACTGACCGCGCACCGCGCGGCCACGGGCGACACTGCCCGTACAGACGTGCCCGTGGGCACCGGCGACCTCCCGCCGGCCCCGGGAAACCAGTCGGACCCGACGGTCCGGCCGAGCGAGTACGGAGATGAGACCGTGACCGAGACCAGCATCCCCCGCGCCGAGCAGTCCCTGGACGAGGAGGAGACCACCACGCTCGCGGTGGACGGCGACGACACCGAAGCCGATGACACCGAGGCGGACGACGACACCGACACCGCCGCTGGCACCCGGGTGAAGAAGGCTGTGGGCGAGGGCGACCTGTTCCGGCAGAGCGAGATCGCCGCCGACTACGTCGAGGGCCTGCTCGACATCCTCGACTACGACGGCGACATCGACGAGCTGGTCGCCGCCGGCCGTCCGATGGTCGAGGTGGTGGGCGAGCGGCTGCAGAACCTGGTCGGTCAGCGCGGCGCCACCCTGGAGGCGCTCCAGGAGCTGACCCGCCTTGCCGTCTTCCGGCAGACCGGTACGCCGAGCCGCCTGCTGCTCGACGTCGGCGGCTACCGGGCGAACCGCCGCAAGGAACTCGCCGCGGTCGCCAAGAACGCCGTCGAGAAGGTCAAGGAGTACGGCGAGCCGGTCCGCCTGGAGGCGATGTCCGCGTTCGAGCGCAAGTGCGTGCACGACGTCGTCAACGCCATGTCCGGCGTGGCGAGCGAGTCCGAGGGCGTGGAGCCGAACCGGCGCATCGTCGTACGGCCGGCGGACTGACCGGGTGACCCACGACGACATCACGGCTGACGCCGTGTCCGGCCCGGGCGGCACGCCGCCCGGGCCGTCCGCTGTCCGCCCCGCCACCTCCGACGCCGACGCCGAATCGACCGGGCCGGGCAGCGCCCCGTCACCTGCCGACGCGGCGTTGCCGCCCGAGCTGGCTCCGGCCGCGCTGACCCTCTTCGGCGACCGTCTCGACCTGGCCGCCGCGTACGCCGAACTGCTGGCCACCGACGGCGTGGTCCGTGGCCTGATCGGCCCCCGGGAGGCGCCCCGCATCTGGGACCGGCACCTGCTCAACTGCGCCGCGGTCGCCGAGCGGATCGCGTCCGGCGCGACGGTGCTAGACGTCGGCTCCGGCGCCGGTCTGCCGGGTCTCGTCCTGGCGATCGCACGCCCCGACCTGACGGTGACCCTGATCGAGCCACTCGCCCGGCGGACGTCGTTCCTGATCGAGGTCGTCGAGCGACTCGGTCTGGCCAAGTCGGTACGGGTGTTCCGTGGCCGGGCCGACGAGGCGGCCAGCGGATCGAGCGGCCGGGAGCCGATCAGCGGGGACGTGGTTACCGCGCGCGCTGTCGCGCCCCTGGATCGGCTGGCGGGCTGGAGCCTTCCCCTGGCGGTTCGCGGTGGCCGTCTGTTGGCGCTCAAGGGTTCGTCCGCCGCGGCCGAGATCGAGGAGCACGCCGAGGTGGTGGCGCGGCTCGGCGGCGGGGAGCCGACCGTGCAGCTCTGCGGCGTCGGGGTGATCGATCCGCCCACCACTGTCGTGGAGATCGTGCGCGAGCGGATGGTCGGCCCTGCCCGCCCGGCGGCCAAGAAGCGGGCCCGGGGCGGACGCTCCCGCCGAGGTTGACACTTCGCGCCATCGGGCTTCCGGCCGGTGGGTTGCCTCGTTGTACCGGTACGGATGGACGAGGGGATGAGAACCCGACGTGGACCGGCCGCGCCCGTCCGCCGTAGGCTGACCGCGCGTCGATAGTGTGGAGCGGGTGACGGACGTCGCGGGTCTCCGACCGCTCCCGTGGGCCGTACGCTCCGGGTTGCGGGCGTGGAAGCGGCCAAGTTGACCGGGGCGCGGACCGACCATCCGAAGCGGGCAGGGATGACAGGTGCATGACGACGGCAGGTACGACGATCCACGCGTGACCGGGTCGACAAGCGATCCCGTTTCACGTGAAACCGACTACCCCAGCTGGTCGCCCGGCGCGACCGGGCCATCGACCCGACCTACCGACAGCGATCCGCCGGCAGCGCTCGACCCACAGTCGGGCCCCGGGCGGCCGGAAGGCTCGGCCATTCCGGAGCCGGCGAGTGTTCGTCGGACGCCGGAGGCGACGGGTCGACCGGTCAACGCCGCCGAGGTGCGGTCGACGTCGGGTCGCCGCAACACCGCCGCGGCGGTTCGCTTCGAGCCGGCGGTCCCGCACCAACCCACTGCGGCTGTCGCTCGGGACTCCGCGCCGGTGGTCGGCGACGCACCTGTCGCTTCGACCGAGTCGTTGGCTGCCGTGGCGGCCGACCCCACGTACGTTTCACGTGAAACCCCGACGCGCGAAGAGGATGACCCACCGTTGGCTATGGAGGCGATGCGCGCCGTGCAGATCCTGAATCCCAGTGGCGAGGTGACCATGCCTCGGCCGGACCGGACCCGGGTCATGTGCGTCGCCAACCAGAAGGGCGGCGTGGGTAAGACCACCACCACCGTCAACCTTGCGGTGGCGCTCGCCCTGCACGGCAACCGGGTGCTCGTGGTCGACCTCGATCCGCAGGGCAACGCTTCGACCGGGCTCAACGTCCCACACCACACCGGAATCCCGGACGTGTACGACTGCCTGATCAACAGCGTGCCGCTGGCCGAGGTGGCACAGGCGGTCGAGGGGATCCCCAACCTCTGGTGCGTACCCGCGACCATCGACCTGGCCGGCGCGGAGATCGAGCTGGTGTCGGTGGTGGCTCGGGAGTCGCGCCTGGACCGGGCGATCGCCGCCTATCCAGGCGAGTTCGACTACGTCTTCATCGACTGCCCGCCCTCGCTCGGTCTGCTCACGGTCAACGCTCTGGTTGCCGCGCAGGAGGTGCTGATCCCGATCCAGTGCGAGTACTACGCGCTGGAAGGGCTCAACCAGCTGATCAACAACATCAACCTGGTACGCCAGCACCTCAACCCGAAGCTCGACGTCTCCACCATCCTGCTGACCATGTACGACCGTCGCACCCGGCTGGCCGACGCCGTCGAGCAGGACGTCCGGAACCACTTCGGCGACAAGGTCCTCCAGGCGGTCATCCCCCGCAACGTCCGGGTCTCCGAGGCACCGAGCTACGGCCAGTCGGTGATGACCTACGATCCCGGTTCGCGGGGTGCCACGAGTTACTTCGAGGCCGCCCAGGAGATCGCCGAGCGGGGCGTCAAGGAGCCGGTGGGCCGGAATGCGTAGTGCGGACAAGTCGCTGGGAGGCGTGGCATGAAGAACCGTCCTCGGGGCGGTCTGGGTAGGGGCCTGGGTGCGCTGATCCCGACCGGGCCGGCGCCGGGTGCCGCTGGCACCGCGACGGCCGAGCCGGAGAACGAGCATGTGGAGGACGGCGGCACGGTCGCCGTCGCCGCGGTGCCCGCCGGAGCGCCAGTCCACGAGCCGGAGCCCGTACTCAGCCCGGTGCCCGGTGCTCGATTCGCCGAGATCCCGGTCGACGCGATCATGCCCAACCCGAAGCAGCCCCGCCAGGTCTTCGACGAGGAGGCACTGGAGGAGCTGAAGACCTCGATCCAGGAGGTCGGCTTCCTCCAGCCCATCGTCGTTCGGCAGCTCGACGACGAGAAGTACGAACTGGTGATGGGCGAGCGGCGCTGGCGGGCCGCCCAGGCGGTGGGACGGGAGAGCATCCCGGCGATCGTCCGGGACACCCGCGACGACGCCATGCTCCGCGACGCCCTGCTGGAGAACATCCACCGGGCGAACCTGAACCCTCTGGAAGAGGCCGCCGCCTACCAGCAACTGCTGGAGGAGTTCGGTGCCACCCACGAGGAGCTGGCCCGGCGGATCGGCCGCAGTCGCCCGCAGATCTCCAACACGATCCGACTGCTGAACCTGCCCGCACAGGTGCAGCGCCGGGTTGCTGCCGGCATCCTGTCGGCGGGCCACGCCCGCGCTCTGCTGAGCCTCGACGAGGCGGAGGCGCAGGAGCAGCTGGCCCTGCGGATCGTGGCCGAAGGGCTGTCGGTTCGGGCGACCGAGGAGATTGTCGCCCTGGCCCTGAACGACGGGCCGGCGAAGGGACAGGCCGCGAAGCGGCGGCCCAAGGCGCACGCTCCGGCCCTGACCGATCTCGCCGATCGGCTGTCGGACCGGTTCGACACCCGGGTGAAGGTGGACATCGGCCGGAGCAAGGGCAAGATCACGATCGAGTTCGCCACGGTGGACGACCTTGAGCGGATCGTCGGAATCATCGGCGTGCAGCAGGAGGAGGAGAGCGGGGACTGAACCCCTCTCGCCCACGGCCGCGCTACCCATCGGGGGCGCGGCCGTTCTGCATTCCCGGGTCGTCGCGTTTCACGTGAAACCTGCCGCGTTTCACGTGAAACGGCCGGCGGGCCTGCCTCGGCGGATCGACGTACCCGACGAGATCGTCGTCGTGCTCGGATCGCTCAATCAGCCCGGCTTCAGCTCGACCGCAGGCGTAACGCAGGGGCGGACGACTCACGCCGGCCCGGACCTTGGAAGCGCAAATCTGCGGGCGCTGGCGGCAGGCACGCCGTCGAGCGTCGCCGAGTGGCAGACGCGGCGGTGGGCGTCGTGTCGGGCGGCGGGGCGCGGGAACGGAGGCTGGCGGTGGGCGTGGTGTCGGGCGGCGGGGCGTGGCAACGGAGGCTGGCGGTGGGCGTGGTGTCGGGCGGCGGGGCGTGGCAACGGAGGCTGGCGGTGGGCGTGGTGTCGGGCGGCGGGGCGTGGCAACGGAGGCTGGCTGGCGACTGGCGACTGGCGACTGGCGACTGGCGACTGGCGGCGGGCGGAGGGCGGCGGGCGGAGGGCGGCGGGCGGAGGGCGGCGGGCGGCGGCGGGTGGCGCGAGGCAACAGGCGGCGAGAGGCGAAGGGTGCCGGGCGGCGAGGGATGAAAGGCAAGCGACCGACACGGCGACGGGTGGCGGCGGCGAGCGTAGACGGATGAGCGGGACGGCGAGCAACTGGCGGGGCGCGCGTCTGCGGGAGCGGTGAGCCACGGGTGCGGGCGGGGCTGACGGGAGTCGCGAGGGACGCGCGGGCGGCACGGATCCGCGCGCCCCACTGGGAGACACTCAGCGCCCGGGAGCGGAACAGCGCCACACGCCTCGCAGAGGGCTCCGAAATGGTCCACTCGACCGCAACCACCCCCTGCGCCGCTCGAAGCGCCAGCGAGCCGCTGAGTGGCGCGCAACGCACCTCGGTGGTGATCCCTGGCCGTGCGCGCCCTCGGCGCGGTTCGTCATGTCGGGGCGTCCGATCGAGCGACGCCGGTGCCCGAGCCGATGGAACCGCCATCTGCCGGCCCGGCGACATCGCCATCCCAGGCCCGGTTTCACGTGAAACAGAGACAGTTGCTCGCTGACGCCGATCGGATCCCGAGGGCTCGGGGTGACGGCGCAGCGAAGTCGGCGGCGCGTCCAGGACGTCGACATCGGGATGCCGTCGATCTCCCGTCCCCAGGCGACCGGGCGCCCAGAGCTTCCGGGCGCCCAGAAGCTTCCGTGCGTCTTGGCGCAGGAGCCGGGGCGATGCGGGAACAGCTCCGCGAGCGAGCCGTCCGGCAACTAAGACGCATGTCCAATGGGCCAAACGAGCGGGTGGGCTGCCGAGGCGGTTGGGCCATGCGGTGCGATCGGAGCGCGTCCGTCCATCGCGGTCCCCGACGGCCGTCGACCCCGTCGATTTGGCGGTTCGCGGACAACGACCGAGCGGCCGAAAAGTTATCCACACCGGTTGTCCACAGGCACCCCCCGTTTCACGTGAAACAGCGCGTGGGAGCGGGTGCGGGCCTGTGGATGACGGCCTGTGTTCAGGATCTCGGCAGCCTGTGGATATCGCCTCCCGGTACCCGCTCGACCACGCGAGCCTGGCCCACGACGGGCACCGATCCGGCGGTCCGGGACAGCTCGAACAGGTAGGGACAGCGGTGCCAGACTCGGTTAGGGTCAGCGTCGTGCACGACACCCCTCCCTCAGTCCCGGACTTCACCCAGTGGCCGTCATTTCCCTTCGAGGGTGACCTCCACGTGAAGCAACTCGATGATCCGGTCCCGGTCGAGCCGCCCCGGAAGGGCGAGGGTCTCCGGGAATGCACGGCCTGCAACGCACCCGACGACGCCTACATCTGGGTGGGCGAGCGGTGGCGGGTACGCGCCATGGACCGGCCGACCGGCCTGCCCATGGTGCTCATCCTGGAATCGCGGACCCACCTCGACCTCGGCGACCTGCCGAACCTGCTGGCCGCCGAGTTGGGGGTGATGACCGTACGTCTGGAGCGGGCCATCCGGTCGCTCGACGGTGTGGCGCGGGTGCACGTCAACCGCTGGGGCGACGGCTCGGCCCATCTGCACATGTGGTTCCTCGCCCGCCCGTACGGTCGCCTTCAACTGCGGGGCACGTTCCTGTCCCTGTGGGACTCGATCCTGCCGCCGATCTCCGAGGCGCAGTGGCGGGAAAATCTGGCACTCGTCGCCGCCTGGCTCGCCGAGTTCGGTGGCCGTCCGCTCGCCGAACCGCCCCGCATCCAGTGGCAGGCACCGTCCAGTCTGTTGGCGCAGTCGGCTGCCGCAGATGCCGCCGCCGCAGCGGAGGCTGCCTCAGTGGCAGCAGCCGGGGCGGAGGTGGTCTCGGTCATCGAGGCGGCAGAGGAGATCCCGGAACCAGCACTGGACTCCACCCCCGATTCGACGGATGCCGACAGTGCGCCCCCGGTCAAACCGGGAGTGGACACGGACGCCGATGCCGGTTCGACGGCGACCACCGTCCGGGACTCCACCGCCGCAGCCTCCACCGCCGCGGCGCCCGGCAGCGCAGCGTCCGGCAGCGCCGCCACGACGGGGACGCCCGCCGACGGACTCCACGTCGGCCCGGCGCAGACGCACACCGACGAACATCAGGTCGGCCCGGCGGGAGCGCCCACCGACGGGCCGCTCGTCGGCCCGCGGGGCGGAAGCGCCGACGAGACTCCGTCAGGTCCTGCCAACCCGGCTGTCCCGGACCCGGCCAACGGGGGTGCCTCCGGGGCGGCCGTCAGCAAGACCGCCCCGGGGAACGGCATCGGGGACGCCAGCACTCCGGGCGTAGCCGCGCGCACCAACGGCAGCGACTCACCTGACGTACGCGCGAGCCAGTGAGCTGAACCGACCATGGGGATGGCCCCAAGCGGCCAACCCCATGGTCGACCCACGGGCGGTGCCGCTCGGCCCGGCGGGTACGTCAGTGAGTGGTGAGGCGGGCCGCTGCGCGGGCGACAAGAGTGCCGAGGAGTCGGCCGAAGTCCAGCCCGGCCGCCTGCACGGCGAGCGGAAGCAGCGACGTCTCCGTCATGCCCGGCGAGACGTTGACCTCCAGCACGTGCGGCTGGCCGGCCGCGTCCACGATCACGTCGACGCGGGAGAGGTCCCGTAGACCGAGCGCGGTGTGCGCGGCGAGGGCCACGTCGGCGACCGTGGCCGCCACCTCCGGGTCCAGCCGGGCCGGGGCGTGCCAGGTGGTCCGCCCCGCGGTGTAGCGGGCGGCGTAGTCGTACACGCCGTTGCGCGGCACGATCTCCACCGGCGGCAGCGCCTGCGGGCCGTCGCCGAGGTCGACGACGGAGACCGCCACATCCATCCCGGGGACGTACCGCTCCACCAGCGCCGTGGAGTAGTACGCGAAGCAGCCGACCATCGCGGCGGGCAGCGCGGCGGCGTCCCGGACCACCGCCCCGCCCAGCCCGGACCCGCCCTGCGCCGGCTTCACCATCAGGGGTACGCCCAGACGGTCGACGATCCGGTCCAGGACGGCGACCGCGCCGAGCTCGGAGAAGCGATCGTGCGGGAGCGCCACCCAGTCCGGGGTGGGGATGCCTGCCTCGCGGAGCACCGCCTTGGCCGAGGGCTTGTCCCAGGCGACCCGCGAGGCCCGGGCGTCACAGCCGACGTACGGGATGTCGCACAGGTCCAGCACTCCGCGCAGTGAGCCGTCCTCGCCGGTCGCGCCGTGCAGTGCGATCACCACCGCGTCCGGCGGGTCGGCCGCGAGCGCCGGCAGCAGGGCCACGTCCGCGTCTCGCAGCTCGGCCTCCACTCCGACGGCGCGCAGCGCGTCGAGCACCCGACGACCGGAGCGCAGGGACACGTCCCGTTCGTAGGAGAGCCCACCCGCGAGCACCACGACGCGCAGGTCGGCCGAGACGGCGGAATCGGTCACGAGGAGGTGCTCGGCGGTCGTACCCATGCCGGCATCATGCCAAGTCGGGCCCGGGCACGTCGGAGCCGGCCCGGCCGCGTCGGCCGGCGGCGCCACCCACGGCACCGAAGACCCGGCGCATCGCGATCTCCTGCTCCATGACACCGGCCAGCCGGCGGACGCCCTCGCGGATCCGCTCCGGCGGCGGGAAGCTGAAGTTGAGCCGCATGGCGCCGGTGCCGGTGCCGTCGGCGTAGAAGCCCGTGCCGGGGACGTAGGCGACCCGGGCGGCGACCGCTCGCGGCATCATGGCCTTCGAGTCGAGCCCGTCGGGCAGGGTGGCCCACACGAAGAGGCCGCCGGCCGGTGTGGTCCAGCTGGTGCCCTCGGGCATCAGGTCCGCCATGGCGTCGAGCAGGGCGTCCCGGCGTTCCCGGTAGACCTCGCGGTAGACCTTGAGCTGCTGCCGCCAGGGCATCGTGCCCAGATAGGTGGACACCGCCGCCTGGGCGAAGCCGCTGGGGCAGAGGATCTGCGCCTCGCTGGCGATCACCAGCTTGTCGCGGACCGCGTGCGGCGCCAGGATCCAACCGACCCGCAGCCCGGGGGCGAAGGTCTTGGAGAACGTGCTGAGGTAGAAGACGCCATCCCGGCGGCGGGCCCGCAACGGAGCCGGGGCCTCACCCTCGAACCCCAGCTGACCGTACGGGTCGTCCTCGACGACGAGCAGGCCGGCGCGCTCGCAGATGTCGAGCACCCGTTCCCGGCGCTCCTCGCTGAGCGTCACGCCTGTCGGGTTCTGGTAGGTGGGGATCGTGTAGAGGAATTTCACCCGCTGGCCCGCGCGGGCCAGGTCGGCGATGGCCGTCTCCAGCGCCTCCGGGATCAGCCCGTCCGCGTCCATCGGTACGTGGACGACCTGCGCCTGGGCGGCCTGAAACACGCCGAGCGCACCGACGTACGTGGGCCCCTCGGCGAGCACCACGTCTCCCGGGTCGAGGAAGAGCCGGGCCACCAGGTCCAGTGCCTGCTGCCCGCCCACGGTGACCACGACGTCCTCCGGGGAGGCCCCGCACGCGGCGTCGATCCCGGAGAGCGACATCACCTCGCAGATCCGCTCGCGCAACTCGAGGGTGCCCTGACCGACGCCGTACTGAAGGGTGGTCACGCCGTGCTCGGAGCCGAGCCGGCCGAGCATCTCGCCGACCGCGTCCAGCGGGAGGGCGGCGATGTACGGTGCGCCGCCGGCGAGCGAGACGACCTCCGGGCGATTGGCCACCGCGAACAATGCTCGGATCTCGGAGGCGGTCATCCCGCGTACCCGCCGGGCGTACCGGTCGGTGTAGTCGTCGAGTGTCGTGCCGGTCATGACCTCACCTCGATCGCTGCTCGGGTGGCTCTCGCCCCGGGTACCCCGCACACCGCTGACCATGGCGGCGGACACACCGATTGTCGATCCTAGTCCGCCAGAGTCGGGCTGCCGCCGTGCCGAGGCAGATCGACCACATGGCGGACCGTCCTCGGCGTCCCCCGCTGCGGTGGGCATCTGCGCGTCCCCTCCCGCATCGCCGATCGGCGGCGTACGATCGCTCGTCGGGGGCAGGAAGGCGGCGCTGTCGTTCCATGCCGGTCTCACCACCGAGCCTATTGTGGGGATGCGCCATATGTCGCGACGTCTGGTCAGCCTGACCCTCGACACGTTGGAAGACCTCCCGCGCCCGTGCCGGCAATGCGTCTACTGGGAGCTCGATCCGGTCTCCGCGGACCGGGCCTGCGCCGCCGGCGATCCGGGCCTGGAGAAGGAGGCGTGGGTCTCCCAGACGCTGCTGGAGTGGGGCTCCTGCGGCAAGCTCGCGTACGTCGACGGCATGCCTGCCGGCTTCGTCATGTACGCCCCGCCCGCGTACGTGCCCCGTTCGATGGCGTTCCCGACCTCACCGGTCTCCGCGGACGCGGCACTGTTGATGACCGCCAACGTGGTCGCCGCGTTCGCCGGCGGCGGGTTGGGCCGGATGCTGGTGCAGGGTGTCGCCCGGGACCTGACCAAGCGTGGGATCAAGGCGATCGAGGCGTTCGGCGACGCCAAGTTCGGCGACACGGACGACCCGGCAGGTGGTTGCGTCGCCCCGGTCGACTTCTTCCTCTCCGTGGGCTTCAAGACCGTCCGTCCGCATCCGCGCTTCCCTCGGCTGCGCCTTGAGCTGCGTACGGCGCTGAGCTGGAAGTCCGACGTCGAGTACGCGCTGGAGAAGCTGCTCGGGTCGATGAGCCCGGAGACCCTGCTCCGGCCGGTCCGTCCCGCCCCGGCCACCCGCTCCATCGACGGCTGACGTCCGGCGCGGATCAGTCGACGACCGTGCCGGCGGTCACGACGGCACGCAGTTCGCTGACGTCGAGCGACCCGGTCGGGACGTCCCGCTCGATGGGGTAGTACATCCGCTGCACCGCCGCCACGATCGCCTCCACCACCCGGTCCCGGAACCGGGGGTCGACAAGGTGGGCGCGGTCGGTGGGCGAGGTGAGATAGCCGACCTCGACCCGGACGGCGGGCATCCGCGTCAGTCGCAGCAACTCCCACGTCTTGGCGTGGGTACGGCAGTCCCGCAGCCCGGTGCGTGCGACGATCTCCCGCTGCACCAGCCCGGCCAGACGTTCGCCTGTCGCCGAGGTCACCCCGTTGTCGGTGCCGTAGTGGTAGGTCGCGACGCCCTCCGCATCCGGGTTGGCGTGGCCGTCCAGGTGCAGCGAGATGAATACGTCGGCGCCGAGCGAGTTGGCGAGCAGGGCCCGGTCGGTGTCCGGCAGGCAACTGTCGGGCGACGGGCCCCGGGTGAGCTGCACCCGTACCCCGGAGGCGGCGAGTCGCCCCTCCAGCCGGCTGGCCAGGTCGTGCACCAGGTCCGCCTCCGTCCAGCGCAGCGAGCCGTCCGGCACCACCATCCCGGGGTCGGTGCCCCCGTGCCCCGGGTCGATGACCACCGTCTTGCCGACCAGCGCCGGCCCGGACTGCCGGATCGCGTCGGATTCGCGGAGCCACTGCGGGCGGCCACCGACGACCTTGCGGCCGATTCGGCGGAGCGCGTTCATGGTGTGTGGGCCGCAGGAGCCGTCCGGGGTGAGCCCGACCTCGCGCTGGAACTGGGCCAACGCCCGGGACGTCCGGATGCCGTAGATGGCGTCCGCCCGGCCCACGTCGTACCCCATCTCCAGCAGTCGCTCCTGCAGCGACCGGACATCCTCGCCGGTGAGCGGCTCGGGGACCGCGTGGTAGAGGGTGCGGGCGCCGAGCCGCCAGCGGGCGGCATCCAGCGCGCGCCAGGTCTCCGCTCCGACCCGGCCGTCCACGCTGAGCCCCCGCGACTGCTGGAACGCGCGGACCGCCCGCTCGGTGTCGAGGTCGAACTCGTCGGTCTGCGAGCCGGCGGCGGCGAGCAGTTCGAGGCCGGTCAGGATGGTACGGATCTCCGTGACCGCGGGTCCCCGGTCACCGGGTCGGATCGGACGCACGCACGACCCCCTCTGCACGACACTGGCTGGCCGGGCGGCCCAGGCTTGAGGCTATGCGCTCCGGGGCGGCGAGGTGGCGGGGGCCGAGAAATACGGCCGAGAAGACGCCGAACCCCGCACCCGACGAGCGGGTACGGGGTTCGGCTTATATTTCTGCTGGTCAGAGGGCCGATTCGATGAGCCGGACCAGCTCGCCCTTCGGCTTGGCACCGGCGATCGACTGCACCGGCTGGCCGTTCTTGAAGACGGTCAGCGTCGGCACCGACATCACCCGGTAGGCCCGGGCGGTCTCCGGGTTCTCGTCGATGTTGAGCTTGACGATGGTGACCTGGTCACCCATCTCCCGGGCGATCTCCTCGAGCAGCGGCGACACCTTGCGGCACGGCCCGCACCACTCCGCCCAGAAGTCCACAAGCACCGGCTTGTCGGCCTGCAGCACGTCAGCGACGAAGCTCTTGTCGGTGACCGCCTTGGTTGTTCCCACTATGCCCCTCCTCCGGGATGTGTTCCTTGTTTCAGCTGAGCGTCGCGATGAACCGCTCGGCGTCGAGCGCGGCGGCACAACCGGTGCCGGCCGCGGTGATCGCCTGACGGTAGGTGTGGTCGACCACGTCGCCGGCGGCGAAGACACCCGGCACGTTGGTGTGGGTGCCCGGGGCGTGGACCTTCACGTAGCCCTCGTCGTCCAGCTCGACCTGGCCCTGGAACAGCTCGCTGCGAGGGTCGTGACCGATGGCGACGAAGACGCCCGTCACGTCCATCACCTTGGTCTCACCGGTGTGTACGTTGCGGACACGTACGCCGGTGACCTTGCCGTCGTCGCCGAGGATCTCCTCGACGGTGCTGTTCCACTCGACCTTGATCTTCTCGTTGCTCAGCGCCCGGTCGGCCATGATCTTGCTGGCCCGGAACGAGTCGCGGCGGTGGATGATGGTGACCGACTCCGCGAAGCGGGTGAGGAAGGTGGCCTCCTCCATCGCCGAGTCGCCGCCGCCGACGACCACGATCTGCTGGTTGCGGAAGAAGAAGCCGTCACAGGTGGCACACGCGGACACGCCGTGGCCCAGGTACTCCTGCTCGCCGGGCACGCCCAGCGGACGCCAGGCCGAACCCGTGGAGAGGATGATGGATCGCGCCCGGTAGGCGGTCTCGCCAACCCAGACGGTGCTCACCGCGCCGGAGCCGGCGTCGCCGGTGTCGACCAGCTCGACCCGGGTCACGTCGTCGGTGAGGAACTCGGCGCCGAACCGCTCGGCCTGCTTGCGCATGTTGTCCATCAGCTCGGGGCCGAGGATGCCGTCCGCGAAGCCGGGGAAGTTTTCCACCTCGGTCGTGGTCATCAGCGCGCCACCGGACTGCACGCCCTCAATGATCAGCGGCTTCAGGTTGGCGCGTGCGGCGTAGACCGCCGCTGTGTAACCGGCCGGCCCGGAGCCGATGATGATCAGGTTGCGGACCTCGTCCACTGCCGTCTCCCGAGTTGTGTGTGTTCGGCGTCGGCGCGAGCACCGATGCTGATCCGAGTTGCCGACGCCTGGGTGGGGCCGGCAGCTGACTTCCAGAACGTCATCGTACGAACCGGGGATTCCCGAGCCGGGCATCCGGTGGGTCAGGTCACGTGGGCGCCCATCGTGCCATTGACCGTGGATTCACCCTACCCGCGCCGAATACCGGTTGTCCGAGCCGGACCCGGGCACTCCGCACTCCGGGCCACTCACCCAGGCCCAGCGGGCTCCGGTCGCATCGGTGAAACGAATGACCAGCGCCTGGTCGTCCTGAAACCGCGCGTAGTCGACAACCTCGACCACCAGCGGGGCCGATCCGTGCTCCGCCGCGACGCTGGCCAGGCAGGTGGTCAGCGCGGCCTCGTCGGTCAGCCGGGCCAGCTGGTCCGACCCGTCGGGAGAGGGACGGCGTCCGCCCTCGGCGTCCACCTCCGGCTGGTCGCCGGGGGCGTTGCCGGTCGCCCGGCTGGCACTCGGAGTGCTCAGCGTGTCCATGCCGTAGGCGTCGCCGAGGGTCTGCGGGGTGTAGTTCGTACCACTGCGCAGTGCCGGCCCGGTGGTGTGGACCGGCTCGGCCCCCGCGACGCCCTCGGGCGCGCTGGCCGGCCGGTTTATGGCGCTGGTGGCGCCGGAGTCGTCCGACGCACCCATCGAGAGCTGGTTGAGGCCGAGCCCGAGGGCGATGACGGCGATCGCGGCGACGGCCACCGGTGCGCCACGGCGGGCCCAGCCGCGCTGCCGGCGGCCTGGACCCGTGGCCGCCCGGCGTCCCGACCCGACTGGCGTGGGGACGGTCGGCCGGCGGCCGGCCCCGCCCTGTGCGGGTACGACAAGCGGCGTCGCCGCGTCGCCGTCCGCGTCGGCGGGTGCGTTCTCGGTCGAGGTGTCGTTCGAGGGCTTCGCGGAGGCCAGTGCGGCCAGGAGACGGTCGGTGATCGCCGGCGGCATCTCCGGGGACGGCTCGGCCCAGCGGGTCAGGTCCGTCCGGACCTCGGTCACGGCGGGGGCCAGCAGCGCGTACGCCTCGGCCCAGGACGGGTCCGCGGTGACCAGTTCGGCGACCTCGTCCTGCTGCGGGGTGCCGTCCAACGCCCCGCCGAGGTAGTCAGCGAGGAGGTCGGGGTCGACCTCCCGGAACCCCTCGGTCGTCACGTGTCCTCCTGGTTGGCGTCCCGCCGGTACCGGCCCGACCCCGATCCGACGCCCTCCACCGGGCCGGGGTTCCCCGGCGTGACGTCGGGCACGCCCGCGATCGTGGCGGCAGGGCCCGGTCGGGTCGACGGCGTCGCAACTGCGGCGGGGCGGAGATGCCCGAGCAGCACGGCCAGCCGCGCCCGGCCCCGGGCACACCGGCTCTTCACCGTGCCCTCGGCGACGCCCAGGATGCGGGCGACCTCGGCGACCGGATAGCCCTGTACGTCGACAAGCACCAGCGCGGCGCGTTGCTCGAGGGGCAGCGCGGCGAGCGCCTCGCGGACCACCAGCACTGTGTCGTGGTCCTCCGCCGGTGCCGCCGGCTCCAGCCCGCCGGTGCCCGATCCGTCCTCGGCCCGGTTGCCGTCGGGCAGCGGCACGGTGGGGTGCGCCTGCCGGCGTCGGATCCGGTCCAGGCAGGCGTTGACCACGATCCGGTGCAGCCAGGTGGTGACGGCGGAGTCACCGCGGAACCGCGCCGCCGCCCGGTGCGCCGACAGCAGGGCGTCCTGGAGTGCGTCGGCTGCCTCCTCGCGGTCGCCGAGCGTCCGCAGGGCCACCGCCCACAACCGGTCGCGGTGCCTGTGGAACAGTTCGGCGAAGGCGTCCCGGTCTCCGGCGACGTGCGCGCGCAGCAACTCCAGGTCCCTGGCGGCGGCACGTCCGTCCATCACCGCGTCCAGCGAATGCGGAGCCCGGATCGTGGTGCCCGGATCACGACCCCTGGACCGTAATCTCCTGCACCCCCAGCTTGAACCCACCCTCGGCCGGAGCCAACTCGGTGATCCAGAACAGCAGGTACTGGTATTTCTGGTCGGCGTCGAAGCCGTTGAACGTCATCGTGGTGCCGTCGTGGTCCTCGAACGGCTGGCCGATGGCGGTCTTGTAGCTCGCGACCAACTGCTTGTCACCGTTGGAACTGGACGGCGGGTTGATCGTGCCGGCGAACAGTTGGGCGGACGCGTTGGTGGCCGACAGGATCGCCTGCACCGACTTGACGGTGTGCGGCTCGCCGAGGTCGATCCAGACGCCCATGCCCTTCTTCAGGTTGCCGAAGTTGGGCCGGTCCCGGTAGGTCTCGGTCTCCCAGCCCTTGTCGTCGTCACCGTCGATGACCTTCTCGGCGCCGTCGACCTCGCTGCGGTTCTTGCTGTCCGGGTCGATGATCCGGACGTCCTTCACGGTCAGCTTGCGCGCCGTCGCGGCGGCCGGGGTGGCGTCGCCGGCCGGGGCACTGGAACTGGGCGCGGCGACCGGGTTGGACTGCGGGTCCTTGTCGTCTCCGCCGAGCGCGATGATCCCGATCAGCAGACCGACCAGGGCGACGGCCAGCAGACCGGCGATGCCGACGGCAACCTTGCGGCCCCCGGCCGCGGCCAGCGGCGACGGCTCTTCCTCGGTGTCGGCGGCGAACCGCAGCGGCCCACTGTTGTCGAGGTAGTGCTCATCCTCGGCAGGCACGTCCAGTCGCGCCAACTCGGCGGCGAGCACGTCGGACGACGGCGGCGCGATCTCGGCGTCGAGCAGATCCATGGTCAGGTCGTCCAGGTACGCCGGAACGCCGGCGCGAACCTGGCGGGGTGCCGCGATGGCGCCCGCGGCGTCCCGAACAGCGTCCGGGATGGCGGCGCGGCCGTGGCCGGCGGTGGCGCCGCGCAGCGGTGCCTCGGCGTGCGGCCAGGAGCCGGTCAGCGCGAAGTAGAGGACCCCGCCGACCGCCCGGATGTCGTTCTCCTGGCTGTCGGCTCCGTCCGTGCGGGCGTCGGCCAGGACCACGCGACCCTCGTCGCTGATCATGACGGTGCCGGGGTGGACGTTGCCGTGCACCATGCCGGTGGCGTGCACCGCGGCGAGCGCGCTCGCCACGGCGTTGCCGATGGCGGTGGCCCGAGCCGGGTCCAGGGGGCCGTCGGTCGCCAGATCCCGCAGGGACTGCCCGTCGACCCACTCGCGCACCACGTACGCCCGGTCGGCCTCGTCGATCGCGTCGTAGACGCCGACCAGGTTGGGGTGGATGACCCGGCTGGCCGCGACGGCGGCCTGAAGCATCTCGGTGGCGGAGTCGCCACCCGGGTAACGCAGCACCACGGCAACGGGACGGCGCAGGATGACGTCGACCCCGCGCCAGACCAGCCGACCCGCACTGTCGTTGTTGATGTGCTCAACCAGTTCGTACCGCTCGGCGAGGACTTCACCGGCCGTGGGAGCACCGAAGGTCATGACCGGAGGAGCGCTTTCGTCCGCCTCCTGACCCTCGCCGACCTGGGTCACCCGTCCTCCCTCGGTGATCGTGTCGATCGATGAACCCGAACTGCTGGGCATGTGGCTTTCCCGCTCTGCCGTTGAAGGAACCGGCCGACCGGTGTCGACGCCCAGCGTCGGCCCCTGCCGTACCCGTCGAGAGCGACCTTACCCGGGTTGCCCGTCTCTCCGACATGTCATCTTCCCGCCGTACCTGGCGGGGTTCCGGCAGTCGGTGACCTCGTCCGGTTACGACCGTTGTCAGCCACGTTGCTGGCACATGTACTAGCTAATCTACGGCTTCACCGCAAGTGACCGACGCCGGGGCTGGGCTGGCGTGGCGCTCGCGCTGCCTCGTACGTTCCCACCGATCGGGTCGCCACCCTCAGCCGTACGGTTGGTTATCCACAGGCTGAAGCGATGGTTGACCGGCGAATCGCGGAGTTATCCACAGGAGCATCCCCAGCCTGGTGATCCGCGGTCACGGTCCGTATGAGTGCCAACTTGTTGTAATCAAACGCTGGCGTTCAGCGACCGAGGCGACGGCGAACCATCCCGACCACCTCGGTGATCTCCCCGATCTTCAGCAGCATGGCCAGACCCAGGTAGGTCCCGCCGATCACCGCGCCACCGATCACGAGTTGCACGACAGCCTGTATCCAACTGGGCCTGTCGCCGCCGGGCAGAAGGTTCACGACGAGCAGGCCGACCAGGGCGGCCCCCAACGCGGCGACCGCCACTCGGCCGAGGGTGCGCAGGATGGCGCCCATCCCGATCCGGCCTACGCGAGGCCGCAGCAGCCAGGCCGAGGCGAAGGCCGCCGCCAGGTAGGACACGGCGTTGCCGATCATCATCCCGGCTGCGGCGAAGTGGGCGGCGAAGGCCACGTAGAGCACCACCTGCACGCCGATCCGCAGGGCCACCACCGGAATGTTGATCAGGGCCGGGGTGCGGGTGTCCGGCAGGGCGTAGAAGGCGAAGGTGAAGAGCTGGCTGATCGCGAACGGCACCAGGGCCAGCGCCGCCAGGAGCAGCACCAGCGAGGTGTCCGCCGCGTTCTCGTCGGTGAAGGCGCCGTAGCGGAACAGCGTCACGGCCAGCGGAGTCGCCAGCACGGCGTAGCAGACCGCGATCGGGGCGAGCACCGCCGAGACGGTGCGCGTGCCCCGGGACAGGTCGGCGGCGACGTCGGAGTACCGGCCGTCGGCGGCCGCCGCGCTCATCCGGGGCATCAGTGCGGTGATGATCGAGACGGCGATGATGCCGTGCGCCATCATCAGCAGCAGGAACACGTTGTTGTAGATCAGCGGGCCGGCGGCGTTCTCCTTACCTGCCCGGTTCAGCAGGTTGAACAGCACGATCAGGCCGACCTGACTCACCGCGACGTAGCAGAACATCCAGCCGCCGAGACGCCCCAGCTCGCGCAGCCCGAGGGTGCGGAAGTCGAACCGGAACTTCCACCGGAAGCCGACCTTGCGCAGCGCCGGCAGCAGCCCGGCGGCCTGGATCGCGACGCCGAGCAGGGTGCCGCCACCGATCAGCAGAATCCGGCCGGTGGTCATGTCCTCCGGCTTGACGATCTCCGCGCCGAAGATCGCGATGTACAGGCCTGCGGTGGCGATCACCACGATGTTGTTCAGGATCGGCGCCCACATCGGGGCGGCGAAGTGCCCCCGGGTGTTGAGTACGGCGCTGATCAGCGCGCTGAGGCCGGTGAAGAAGATCATCGGCAACATCAGGTACGACAGTGCCTTAACCAGGCCCCGGAATTCTTCCCCGGTGTCTTCGCCGGCGTAGAGCTTGGTCAGCAGTCCGGCCGCCAGCACGGCCAGCAGGGCCGCTCCCGCCAGGGTCAGCACCGCCAGGGTCAGCAACCGCTGGGCGTACGCCTGACCACCGTCGGTGTCGACCCTGCGCCGACGGACCAGGACCGGGATCAGCACGCTGGTGAGGATGCCGCCGAGCAGGAACTCGTAGACCATTCCGGGCAGGATCTGCGCTGTGGTGTACGCGTCACCCACCAGCGCCCCACCCAGCGCGGCAGTCAACGCCAAGGTGCGCAGGAAGCCGGTACCCCGGCTGACCAGGCTGCCGATCGCCATGACCGCGCTGTTGGTCGCCGCGCTGGCCTCGCCCACCTGCTCCTGCGGCGGCGCGGTCGACTCCATGGCCGGCTGGTTCAGTGGCTCGGCGGAGATGAACGTGGCACCGTCCCCGGGACGGGGGGCACCGGCCCCACCGCCGTTCGCGGCGTTGGCGCTGCGGTAGAGCCCGCCGCTCATCTCCAGCCTCCCAGGGGTACGTCGAGTCGGACACCGACCCGCACGCCACAGACCATAGTCAACCCCCACCCGTTACCCCGCGCCCGGCGGATCGGATCACACCCCGGCCCGATAAGCTGGCGATCCCATGTCCGAAGCCTCCGCTCCTCACGCCGCCGACCGCCGCGAACTCACCGCCGCGCAGCGCAACGCCGTCGCCGAACTGCTCCGGGTGTCCCCGGTCGCCGACGAGTTGGGCCGTCGCTTCGTCCGCGCCGGTCACGAGTTGCACCTGGTGGGCGGTTCGGTGCGGGATGCCCTGCTCGGTCGACTCGGGGACGACCTCGACTTCTGCACCGACGCGCACCCCGACGAGACCCTGCGGATCATCAAGGGCTGGGCCGAGTCGATCTGGGAGACCGGACGGGAGTTCGGCACCATCGGCGCGCAGCGCGACGGCCTCCGGCTGGAGATCACCACCTTCCGCGCGGAGTCGTACGACCAGGTCAGCCGCAATCCGGTGGTGGTGTACGGCACCAGCCTCGACGAGGACCTGAAGCGGCGCGACTTCACGATCAACGCGATGGCGGTCAGCCTGCCGGACCACCGGTTCACCGACCCGCACGGCGGGCTGGACGACATCTCGGCCAAGGTGATCCGTACCCCGAGCACGCCGGGTGAGTCGTTCGGCGACGACCCGCTGCGGATGCTGCGGGCCGCCCGGTTCGCCGCGCAGCTGCGTTTCGCCGTACACCCGGACGTCCACCTGGCGATGACCGAGATGGCCGCCGACCTGGACCGGATCACCGCCGAGCGGATCCGCGACGAGTTCACCAAGCTGCTCTGCGGCGCGGACCCGATCACCGGGCTGCGGCTGCTTGTCGACACCGGGCTCGCCGAGCGGTTCCTGCCGGAGCTGACCGGGCTGAAGCTGGAGATCGACGAGCACGCCCAGCACAAGGACGTCTACGAGCACACGTTGACGGTCGTCGAGAACGCGGTCTCCTACGAGGAGGAGGGCTGCGACTTCATCCTGCGGATGGCCGCCCTCCTGCACGACGTGGGCAAGCCGGCGACGAAGGCGGTCGGGTCCGACGGCCGGGTCAGCTTCCACCACCACGAGGTGGTCGGCGCCCGGCTGACCAAGGCCCGGATGAAGGCGATGCGGTACCCGAAGGAGGTCACCGCGAAGGTGACCGCTCTTGTCGCGCTGCACCTGCGCTTCTACGGGTACGGGCGGGGCGAGTGGACCGACTCGGCGGTCCGCCGTTACGTCGCCGATGCCGGTGACCTGCTGCCCCGCCTGCACAAGCTGACCCGCTCCGACTGCACGACCCGTAACCGGCGCAAGGCCGCCCAGCTCGCGGCCGACTACGACGCGCTGGAGGATCGGATCGCCCGGATCGCGGCCGAGGAGGACCTGGCGCGGGTCCGACCCGACCTGGACGGCAACGCGATCATGGAGCTGCTCGGCGTACCGCCGGGGCCGGTGGTCGGGCGGGCGTGGAAGCACCTCAAGGAGCAGCGCCTCGAGCACGGCCCACTGGACCGCGACGCCGCCGAGGTGGAGCTGCTGCGCTGGGCCCGCGCCGAGGGCCTCATCGATTGACGGGCGCCTTCGTCTCTGCGCGTCAGTGTTACCACGAGACAGGCTCATCTCGACCGAACGGCTGAGGTAAGCCGCTTCGACACTCATCCATGATGTCCTGACGTCCGTCGGCAGGCGGTGACGACCTACCGCCGCCGAATTCCGCCCGCCCGACATTCGGGTCGGACGGGCGACGACCAAACGGGGAGATCATCAAGTGAAGCGTCGTGGCGTGATACGCCGCACGGCGGTGGCGAGCCTCGCCCTCGCCTCAGCAACCGTCATCGTCAGCGCCGGCACCGCTGGTGCCGCACCGGCTGGCCAGCCCTCCACCCAACGACCGGAGGTGCGCGGCGCCAGCACCCAGCAGGCAGTGCCCGACCGGTACATCGTGGTCCTGAAGGACAAGAAGGCCACTCAGAAAGAAGTCAAGGCAACTGCATCCGCGCTCGCGGCGGCCAACGGCGGCAGCGTTCGTCGGGTTTTCAGCAGCGCCTTGAACGGATACTCGGCGGCCATGAACCGCCGGCAGGCGGAGCGGCTGGCCGCCGACCCGGCTGTGTCCTACGTGGAGCAGGTCCAGATCGCTTCGGCCACTGGCACCCAGACCAACCCCCCGTCCTGGGGCCTCGACCGCATCGACCAGAGCGGCTCGAAGCGCGACAACAGCTACACGTACCCGACGACCGGCAGCGGTGTCACCGCCTACGTTGTGGACACTGGCATCGACATCGCCCACCAGGACTTCGGTGGGCGAGCTCGATACGGGTGGGACGCTGTCGACCAGGACGACGTCGCCCAGGACTGTGACGGGCACGGCACGCACGTCGCCGGCACCGTGGGCGGCACCACCTTCGGCGTGGCGAAGGCCGTCCAGCTCGTCGCCGTCCGTGTCCTGGACTGTGAGGGCAGCGGCACCAGCGAGCAGGTCCTCGCGGGCATCGACTGGGTCACGGCCAACGCGGTGAAGCCCGCCGTGGCCAACATGAGCCTTGGGTTCAACAGCAACAACCAGGCCGTCAACGACGCGATCAGCCGGTCGATCGGCACCGGTATCACCTACGCCGTGGCCTCTGGCAACAGCATGCAGGACGCCTGTAACGTCTCGCCGGCCAGTGCTCCGGCCGCGATCACCGTGGGCGCCACCGACAAGATCGACTTCCGGGCCTGGTTCTCGAACTACGGCAGCTGCGTGGACACCTACGCCCCCGGCGTGAGCATCGTCTCCGCTGCAGCCGGCAGCGGCGACGGCACGCTGTCGATCAGCGGCACGTCGATGGCGTCGCCGCACGTGGCGGGTGCCGCGGCGCTGCTGCTTCAGGCCAACCCGAACTGGAGGCCGCAGCAGGTTCGCGACCAGATCGTCACCAGCGGTGTTGCTGGCGCGGTGCACGACCCGGCGGGGGCGACCGATCGGCTGCTCAACGTCCGCAGTACCTCCCCGGCACGCAGTTCGCACGGCCTGCGTGCTCGCTCCAACGGCAAGTTCGTCTCCGCCGACGGTGCGGGCAGCAAGCCCCTCGTCGCCATCGGCCCGGCGCTCGGGGCCTGGGAGAAGTACGACATCGTCGACGCCGGCAGCGGGCTTGTCGCGCTTCGCGCCAAGGTCAACGGCAAGTTCGTCTCCGCCGCCGGCGCGGGCACCAAGCCGTTGGTGGCCGAGGGCCCGGCGGTCAGCCTGTGGGAGCAGTTCCAGCTGATCAACAACACCGATGGCACGGTGAGCCTCAAGGCGAAGGTCAACGGAAAGTACGTTTCGGCACCGAGCAGCGGTGCGGCGTTGACCGCCAGCGCGCCGTCGATCAGCACCTGGGAGAAGTTCAACGTCGACGCGCCGGCTCCGGTTGTCAGCATCAAGTCGGTGGCGAGCGGCAAGTACGTCTCCGCAGACGGTGCCGGCAGCAAGCCACTGATCCCGGTCGTCAACTCGGTCGGTGGGTGGGAGAAGTTCGAGGTCGTCAACCTGGAGGGCGGGTTCTTCGGCTTCCGCGCCCTGGTCAACGGCAAGTACGTTTCGGCGGAGGGTGCTGGCAGCCTGCCGCTGCGTGCCAGCGGTCCTGCGATCGGCGACTGGGAGGTCTTCGACTTCCTTGACTACAACGCCAACGGGTCGGTCTACCTGCGTGCCTACGTCGATGGGCAGGCGATCAGCGCCGGCAGTGCCGGCACCGGTCAGCTGATCCCCAACCGGACGATCGACTGGGCGAGCGAGACCCTGGGCCTCGGCGTCGGCGAGCAGTTCGTCGTCGACCCCGCCTGACCGGTTCGCAAATCCCCGGCGCCCGCCGGTACCTCTCCTTCGGGGAGGTACCGGCGGGCGCTGCTCGTTACGTGTCCTCCGTCAGATCAGCGCGCGACGGCGTTTCCGTCGACAGTGTTGACGCCGCTGGCGGGCGCGGCGGCGTCGGTCCGGCCGGCGGCAAGCCGCGCCAGCAGGCCGGGCAGGTCGATCCCGGTGAGGTCACTGCCGAGCTGGAGACCCTGGGCCACGTTGCCGGCCACCGACTTCGTGAGCGACGACGCGCCGTCGGTGGAGATGACAGTCATCTTGTCGATCGCCCCGATCGGCGCACTGGCCGCCTCGACGACCTGCGGCAGCACCTTGACCAGCAGGTCCAGCACGGCCGCCTCCCCGTACGCGGCGAACGCCTCGGCCTTGCGCGCCATCGCGTCGGCCTCGGCCTCACCCTTGGCCAGGATCGCTGCCGCGTCGGCCTGACCTTCCCGCTCCACCGCCTCGGCGATCGCGGAGCGTCGGCGCTGCTCGGCCTCACCCTCCTTGGCGCCCTCGATGGCGTTCGCCTCGGCGAGCGCGGCCCGGCGGGCCCGCTCGCCCTCACCGGTGAGGCGGGCCTGCTCGGCGGAGGCCTGCGCGGCGGCGATGACGGCCTGGCGCTGCGCGTCGGCGTGCAGCACCGCCGCGTTGCGGGCCGCCTCGGCCTCCTGCTCCACCTTGTACCGGGCCGCGTCGGCAGGCTTGCGTACCTCGGTGTCGAGCTGGCGCTGCTTGAGTTCGGCGTTGCGCTCGGCCACCTTCTGCTGCTCGGAGAGGATCGCCTGGTCCCGCTCGGCCTGGGCGAGCGGGCCGGCGGCTGCGGACTTCGCCTTCGCCGCGTCGATCTCGGCCTGGATGCCGGCCTGCTTGAGGGCCAGGTTCCGGTTCGCCTCGGCGATGGCCTCCTCGGCGAGCAGCCGTTCCTGCTCGGCCTGCTGCCGGGCCCGCGCCTCGGCGATCGCCGCGTCCTTGAGCACCCGGGCGGCCTCGGGTCGGCCCAGGTCCTGCAGGTAGGAGCCCTCGGCGAGGATGTCCTGGAGCTGGAAGGTGTCCAACACCAGACCCTGGTTGGTCATCGAGTGCTCGGCCTCCTCGGCCACGGCGCTGGCGAACGCCGCCCGGTCGCGGATGACCTCCTCGACGGTGAGCCGGCCGACGATCGAGCGCAGCGCGCCGGCCAGCACCTCCCTGGTGAAGTTGTCGATCTCGTCCTGCTGGTGCAGGAAACGTTGTGCGGCGGCCCGGATCGCGTCCTCGGTGCCGCCGACCTTGACGATCGCGACGCCGTGCAGGTCGGCGCGGATGCCCTGCTTGCTCACGGCGCCCCGGATGCCGACGTCGATCCGCCGGCTGGACAGGTCGAGCGACTGGAGCTTCTGCACCACCGGCAGCACGAACACCGAGGCGCCCAGTACGACCTTCTGCCCGGAGTTGTCGGTGGACCGCGCACCGTCGGCGGTCTGCGTGGTTCGGCCCTTGCGACCGGTGACGATGAACGCCTCGTTCGGGCCGGCGACCTTGATCCGGGAGAGCACGAAGAGCACCAGGATGAGCACGAGGAGGACCGCGCCACCGATGGCGATGAGTAGGGCCATATAAGGAGTCCCGTCTACGAGGGGGGTCAGAAGGTCTCTACGTGCACGCTGGTCTCGCTGAGCGCCTGCACGACGAAGACCTGGGCGCCGATCGGGATCGGCTGGTCCGCGCGGGCGCTGAGCTTGACCGGCTGGCCGGCGAGGCGAACGCGGACCTCGCCGTACCCGTTGGCCGGCACCGGGGTGACGACCAGGCCGAGCGCGCCGACCAGGTCGTCACGGGTGGGGGTGGGGTCGGTGCGCATGTTCCGCGCCGCCCGGCTCAGCCGGGACGCCAACCACCCGGTGGGCACGGCCGCGAGCACGCCGCCGGCCACCGCCCCGACGACCATGCCAGGGGTACGCGCACCGAGCAGTTCGTTGACGATGGCCCCGCCGAACCCGAATGCCCCGGCGAAGCCGGCGACCGTCTCGATCGAGATCGGACCGTCCACGTCGGCGTGCCCGAACTGGAGCAGCTCGGTGCCGAGCAGGGCGAGCGCGAGCACGCCGATGCCCGCCCCGCCGATGATCAGAAAGATGAGCGTCCCCGTTGCCACGACCTGCACGGTATCGACGTCCCGCAACGTGTCGATGCTCGTTGTTCTGTCGGCGAACCGACGACGACACGGGTGCGTGTCGACCGAAAAGCGGAGGTGCGCGCGGCTGGCGATCATCCATCATGACGGAGCGCCCACCGCAGTCGCGCACCTCGATGCGACACCGGCCGTGCGCATGCCTGACCATCCGCGGGGGATGGTCAACGAGACACGGGGAGTTCAATCTGTGAAACGTCGTGGCGTCATTCGCCGCTCGGCGGTGGCGGGCCTAGCTCTCGCCTCCGCAACCCTCATCGTCAGCGCCGGCACCGGTGGCGCCGCGCTGGCCAAACCCTCCGCTCCGTCCTCGGCGGGGGCCGACCAGAAGGCCGCGGAGACGCACGCCAAGCGTGCCCAGGCCAAGCCCAGTGCCGCCGTCCCGGGCAGTTACATCGTCGCCCTGAAGGACAAGAAGGCCACTCCGGCGCAGCGCAGGGCCGCCGCCTCGGCGTTGACCAAGAGCAACGGCGGCACGGTCCGTCAGGTCTTCGAGAAGGCGCTGAACGGCTACTCGGTCACGATGACCGGGCAGCAGGCGGCCCGGTTGGCAATCAACTCGGACGTGGCCTACGTGGAGCCGGTACGGACCCTGACGACCAGCGGGACGCAGACCGCGCCACCCTCGTGGGGCCTTGATCGCGTCGATCAGGTCTCGCCGAAGTTGAACGGCTCGTACTCCTACCCGACCACGGGCGCCGGTGTCACCGCCTTCGTGATCGACACCGGCATCGACGTGGCTCACCAGGACTTCGGTGGCCGAGCCGTCTCCGGGTACGACTTCGCCGACCAGGACGACGTCGCCGAGGACTGCGACGGGCACGGCACCCACGTGGCGGGCACCATCGGCGGCACCCGGTTCGGCGTGGCCAAGGAGGTCAAGCTCGTCGCTCTGCGGGTCTTCGACTGCGGCGGCAACGCCCGTACGGACGACATCATCGCCGCGATCGACTGGGCGACCACGCACAAAACCGGTCCGTCCGTGGTCAACATGAGCCTCGGTGGCTACGACGACGGCACGTATCAGGCGGTCGCCAACGCCATCAACAACTCCGTCGCCAACGGCCTGACCTACGCGGTCTCCGCCGGCAACGACTATGACGACGCCTGCTCCTACACCCCGGCGAACGTGTCGGCCGCGATCACCGTGGGCGCGACCGACATGGTCGACTACCGGTCCTGGTGGACCAACTACGGCAGCTGCATCGACATCTACGCGCCGGGCATGAGCATCGTCTCCGCCGCGGCCGGCACCGGCAACGGCTCGGTGTCCTTCAACGGCACGTCGATGGCCAGCCCGCACGTCGCGGGGGCCGCCGCGCTGCTGCTCCAGGCCAATCCGACCTGGAGCCCGGCGCAGGTCCGGAACACCATCGTCACCAGGGGCACCGCTGGCGCCGTGCACAACCCGTGGGGCGGTACGGACCGACTGCTGAACGTTGCGGCTGCCGTCTCGCCGGCGCGTGCCTCGCACGGGTTGCGGGCACGCTCCAACGGCAAGTTCGTCTCGGCCGACGGCGCTGGCAGCAAGCCGCTGGTCAACAACGGCCCGGCGCTCGGCGGGTGGGAGAAGCTCGACATCGTCGACGCCGGCGGCGGCCTGGTCGCGCTGCGGGCGAAGGTCAATGGGAAGTTCGTCTCGGCTGACGGTGCGGGCAGCAAGCCGCTGATCGCCAACGGGCCGTCGATCGGCAGCTGGGAGAAATTCCAGTTGATCGACAACTCGGATGGAACGGTGAGTCTGAAGGCCACGATCAACGGCAAGTTCGTGACCGCGCCGAACACCGGTGGTGCGTTGATCGCCAGCCGGGCGAGCGCGAGCACCTGGGAGAAGTTCGACGTCGAGGCCCCGAACCCGATCGTCAGCATCAAGTCGGCCGCCAGCGGTAAGTACGTCTCCGCCGACGGTGCGGGCTCAAAGCCGCTCATCCCGATGGCCGCCTCGGTCAGCACCTGGGAGAAGTTCGAGATGGTCGACATCGACTTCGGCTTCTTCGCGCTCCGCTCGCTGGCCAACGGCAAGTACGTCAGCGCCGAAGGCGCGGGCAGCAAGCCACTTGTCGCATCAGGTCCCGGCGTGGCCGACTGGGAGGTCTTTGACTTCCGCTGGTACCGGGGCGACGGGTCGATCTGGTTGCGGGCGTACATCGACGGGCAGGCCGTCAGCGCGGGCAGCGCCGGCACCAGCCAGCTCATCCCGAACAAGACCTTCAACGACGCTCTCGACGACTTCGGCCTCACGGCCGGCGAGCGCTTCTTCGTCAACCCGGCCTGATCGGCCTTCGCGCCACCGAACGTGTAGTCGGTGCCCGTCGGCGTCGCCCCCTAGCGGGCGGCTCCGGCGGGCACCGCCCGTCTGGCCACTTCGAGCGCAACGGCTGGCACTCCCGCCGGCTCCGCGTCGCCCTGGACCGGGTGGGCTGTCCCGCGCAACAGCGGCATCGGGGACAATGGGTTGATGCGCTGGACCGTGCTCGACTCGCCGATCGGCGAGTTCTCGGTGGCCAGCGACGGCGAGACTGTCTGCGGCACGCACTTCGGTCGATTGGAGTCGGCCGCCGACGAGCCCGACCACGCGTTGGCCCGGGCGGCCGTCGACGAGCTGCGGGCCTACTTCGCCGGTGAGTTGACAGCGTTCACCGTCCCGGTGTCGATGCGAAGCGGCTCCGACTTCGAGCGCGCCGTGTGGCGGGAGATGACGCGCATTCCGTACGGGGAGACGCTCACGTACGGCGAGGTGGCCCGCCTGGTCGGCGATCCCGGCGCGGCCCGGGCGGTGGGAGTGGCCTGCAACCGCAACCCAATCCCGGTGATCGTGCCGTGTCACCGGATCGTCGGCGCGGGCGGCAAGCTGGTCGGCTTCGGCGGGGGCCTGCCCCGCAAGGTCAAGCTGCTGGAGTTGGAGGCCGGGGTCGCCCTGCGACACGCCTGGTCCTGAGTCGCCCCGCAGTGGCCGTCCGCCGGAGGCGGGGCCTACCCGGCGCGGGGCGACCCTTGCGGGCCGACGGCGACGTCACCCGGGTGGGCGAGCCACGGCGGGTCCATGACTGGATTATCGAAAGTCCGCCTGCCACCCGTGGTCGCGGAAGCGGTGGCGGGGATCACGGGACAGCCGCTCGTACCCGGGGAGCCGACCAACGTCGAAGGGCCGGGTCCACGCGGACCCGGCCCTTCGACGTTGCTGGTGGTCAGCGGGTCAGCGCGCGACCTCGCCGGCGATGAACTCCTCGACAGCCTGGTGGGCGTCGTGGTCGGCGTACTGCACCGGCGGGGACTTCATGAAGTACGACGAGGCCGACAGGATCGGGCCGCCGATCTTCCGGTCCAGGGCGATCTTCGCGGCCCGGACCGCGTCGATGATGACGCCGGCCGAGTTCGGAGAATCCCAGACCTCGAGCTTGAGCTCGGCGTTCAGGGGGGTGTCACCGAACGAGCGACCCTCCAGGCGGATGTACGCCCACTTGCGGTCGTCCAGCCACGGCACGTGGTCCGACGGGCCGATGTGCACGTCGCTCTTGCTCATCTCGTGCGGGATCTGCGAGGTGACCGACTGGGTCTTCGAGATCTTCTTCGAGACCAGCCGCTTGCGCTCCAGCATGTTCATGAAGTCCATGTTGCCGCCGAAGTTGAGCTGGTACGTGCGCAGCAGCTCGACGCCGCGGTCCTCGAAGAGCTTCGCGAGGGCGCGGTGCACGATGGTGGCGCCGACCTGGCTCTTGATGTCGTCACCGACGATCGGCAGGCCCGCGTCCTCGAACTTCTTGGCCCACTCGGGGTCGGAGGCGATGAAGACCGGCAGGGCGTTGACGAACGCGCAGCCGGCGTCGATCGCCGCCTGGGCGTAGAACTTGGCGGCCTGCTCGGAGCCGACCGGCAGGTAGCAGACGACGACGTCGACCTGCGCGTCACGCAGCGCCTGCGCCACGTCGACCGGAGTGGCGTCCGACTCCTCGACGATCTCGCGGTAGTACTGGCCCAGACCGTCGAAGGTCGGACCGCGCTGCACGCTCACGCCGGTCGGCGGCACGTCGCAGAGCTTGATGGTGTTGTTCTCGCTGGCGACGATCGCCTCCGCGAGGTCCATGCCCACCTTCTTGGCGTCCACGTCGAATGCCGCGACGAACTCCACGGAATTGACGTGGTAGTCGCCGAAGGCGACGTGCATGAGACCCGGGACGCGGTCGTTCGGGTTGGCGTTCCGGTAGTACTCGACGCCCTGAACCAGGGACGAGGCGCAGTTACCCACACCGACGATGGCGACGCGGACGGAGCCCATAGCGTCTGCCTCCTTCTTTTCTGTCACGGCCGCTCATTCCTGGTCTCTCCAGGCGGAGGCGGGCTGTTGTCTTCTCGTCGGCCGCCGGCTGTCCCGATGTTCGGGACCGTCGGGGCTCGGCCGGAGCGCTCGTTGGCGATGAGCTCCTCCAGCCAGCGGACCTCGCGCTCACAGGCATCAAGGCCGTGGCGCTGCAGTTCCAGCGTGTAAGCGTCGAGGCGCTCGGCCGCCCGGCCCAGCACGTCACGAAGCCCTTCGCGACGCTCCTCGATCTTGCGGCGGCGACCCTCCAGAATGCGCAGTCGGGTCGCCTGGTCGGTCCGGGCGAAGAACGCGAAGTGCACCCCGAAGCCCGTGTCGTCGTACGTCTCGGGCCCGGCCTGTGCGATCAGCTGGGCGAAGCGTTCCTTGCCTTCCGCGGTGATTTTGTAGACCACCCGACCTCGTCGGCTGGTCAGCGCGGGAACCTCCTCGGCAGTGGCGGGTGTCTCAGCAGCTTCGGTGATCCATCCCGCCGCCTGCAGCCTGCGTAGCGTGGGATAGAGCGAGCCGTAGCTGATCGCCGCCCGGATCGCGCCGAGTTTGGCGGTCAACTCCTTGCGCAGCTCATAGCCGTGCATCGGAGACTCCTGCAGGAGGCCGAGGATGGCGAACTCAAGCACTGGCCACCCTCTCTTTACCCTCCGGCGTGGAGTGGTAACCGCCGCGATGTATCGGACCGATACATCGCACGTTAGCGGGTCACGCGGGCCAGGGCAAACCCCCGTTCCGAGATGTCGTCGTCACGGATTGTGAGCGTGGTCGCCTGCTCGGGCCGGACCGCGTACCCTTCTCCGCATGCGTACGCAGCGCCAGGTCGTGGACTACTCGCTTCAGAAGCGAGCAGTGCTGCGTGAACTCCTGGCCGGCCGGGTCGGCACGTACGACGTCTGCGACGCGTCGCCGTACCTGAAGAATGCCGCTCGGTTCCACGGCGAGCCGACCGACCGGCGCTGCCCGATCTGCCGCAGCGAAAACCTGACCCTCGTCCACTACATTTACGGGGACGAGCTCAAGCAGTCCGCCGGGCAGGCCCGGACACTTACCGAGTTGCCCGTGCTGGCGATGACGCTGCGTGAGTTCCAGGTCTTCGTGGTGGAGGTGTGCCTCGGTTGTGACTGGAACCATCTCGTCGAGCAGTACCTGCTCGGCCGGGACGGTCTGGCCAGCGACAGCGACGGCACCAGCGAACAGGACGCGGCGGGCGCCGAAGGCACCGGCCGGCGGAGGCGAGAGGCGCAACGGTGATCTCAGCTGGTTGTACCGGCCCCGGGGCCGTAGACGAAACCCGGGACGGTCGACCGCTTGGTGGTCCGATTGGCCCGATTGATACGGCAATGACCCCGGTCGGCTGGCACCCCCGTGCTGGCGTCCCGGGTGAAGCAACTCACGGCAACCCGGTGGCGGCGCAGCAGCGCCCCACCGCGACCGGCAGGGTGTGAGGAATGAACTCGTACGGCGATCCCAGTTCTGCGCGCGGACGGACCCGGCACTCGGGTCCAGACGGTGACCCCGGACCGGGCACGGACGACGCGTACCGCCGACCCGGCGGTGACTCCGGCGGAAGCGGCTGGTCAGCATCGGAGGGCGGCGCGGCAACCCCGGGCCGGGCCTCGGTGACGCCGCGGGCCGCCGGTGGTCGCGCCACGGTCGGCGGTTCGGCCTCGGTGCCGCCGCGTGGCGGCGCGGCCGCCGGGTCCGCCTCGGTGGGTTCGGCGGCGACCGGCCGGGCCGGTCGGGCCTCGGTGCCCGTGTCGCCGGCACCTGGTGCGGCCGCTGGCCGCGCCGGCGCCGGTCGGGCCTCGGTGCCCGTCTCCCCGGCGCCGGGCGCACCGGCCGGTCGGGCAGTCGTCGGTGCGGCCTCGGTCGGCGCCGCCTCGGCGGGCCGGGCCAGCGTCGGCTCCGCATCGGTCGGTGGCCGTGCGGCGGTCGCCAGGGCGAGCGTCTCGCCGGTCTCCGGTGGGCCGGGCGGCCCCGGAGGACCGGGCGGGCCGGGCGGGCCGGGCGGTCCCGGTCGGGGCGGTCGTGGTCCGGGTGACCCGGGCGCCGCGGCGCGGGCGAAGAAGCGCAAGCGGATGAACCTGCTGATCGCCGGGTTCGCCGTCTTCATCATGCTCGCCGGCATCGGCGTGGTCGGGTTCACCTACTACTCGACGAGCGTGGTGCTTCCGGACGAGATCACTCCGCCGCAGGCCACCACCCTGTACGCCTTCGACAACAAGACGATCATCGCCAAGGTGGGCGACCAGAACCGAACCCTGGTCACCATCGACCAGATTCCGGTGTACGTGCAGAACGCGGTGGCCGCAGCCGAGGACCGGAACTTTTACCGGCACTCCGGCGTGGACTACAAGGGCATCGCCCGTGCCGGCTGGAACAACCTCTCGGGCGGCGACAAGCAGGGTGCCTCCACCATCACCCAGCAGTACGCGCGTAACGCCTACGACAACCTGAAGGACGACACCTACGCCCGGAAGGTGAAGGAGGCGATCTTCGCCTCCAAGCTCAACGACGAGTACACGAAGCCGCAGATCATGCAGCACTACCTCAACGTGATCTACTTCGGCCGGGGTGCCTACGGCATCGAGGCTGCGGCGCAGACCTACTTCGGCAAGTCGGTGGGCAAGCTTGATCCGGGCGAGGGTGCCGTGCTCGCGGCGCTGATCAAGCAGCCTGAGCCCAGCGCCACCCACCAGGGGTACGACCCGGCGATCAACCTGACCGCCGCCCAGGATCGCTGGACCTACGTGATCGACGGCATGGTCAAGGAGGGCTGGCTTGGTGTGGCCGGCAAGCCGGAGCGACCGGCCGCCTACCCCAAGACCATCAAGGCCCCGAAGAAGGGTGGCATCGGCGTCGACTTCGGCGTCAACACCCCGTACGGCAACGTCATCAACTACGTCCGGGAAGAGATGCGGGACAGGGGCATCTGCGTCGAGAAGGACACGCAGGTGACAGACGCCAAGCCGCTGTGCTCCCAGGCGCTGATGGCCGGTGGTTACCGGATCCGCACCACAGTCGACACCAAGATGCAGGCGGCGGCGGTCGAGACGGCCCAGCGCAAGTCCAAGGGCTCCGAGTTGGCGGATCAGCCGAGCAACCTGATGGCCGCGGTGGTGGCGATCGACCCCACCAATGGTCGGGTCCTCGCGTACTACGGCGGTGACAACGGCACCGGCACCGACTACGCGGGCAAGAACACCGACTCCACCGGGGCGATCAGCGGCGGTCACTCGCCCGGTTCAAGCTTCAAGATCTACACCCTGGCCGCGGCGCTCAAGGAGAAGAAGGCTCTCGAGTCTCGGTGGAAGGGCAAGGCCTTCAAGCCGGAAGGCACCGAGTTCAAGGTCAGCAACGCAGGCGACGACAACCCCGACTGTGGTAACTCCTGCACGCTCCGGGTGTCCACGCTCAAGTCCCTGAACGTGCCGTTCTACTACGTCACCGAGGAGATCGGCGCGGACAAGGTCGTCGACATGGCCAAGCAGGCCGGCGTCACCACCATGTGGCGCACGGACACCAACCCGGCCAAGGCCTATGACCTGACCAAGAGCGACCCGAAGGACATCACGCCGGAGCCGTTCTTCAACGTCGTCGGATACGGCCAGTACCCGATCACGGTGCTGGACCACGCCAACGGCGTTGCCACCTTCGCCAATGGAGGCGTCTACAACAAGGCGCACTTCCTCTACTCGGTGGAGAAGCAGAACCCGAACAGCGGTAAGTGGGACAAGGTCTACAGCGAGAAGCTCGACTCGAAGCGGAGAATCGACAAGGGCGTCGTGGACGACGTGACGTCCGTGCTGAAGGACTACCCGGCCGCTGTCAACCACCGGCTCGATGACGGTCGCAAGGCGGCCTCCAAGACCGGCACCTGGGAGCTCAAGGGCGACAGCAGGGACAACGGCGATGCCTGGATGGTCGGCTACACGCCGCAGTTGGCCACCGCGGTGTGGGTGGGCAACGTCCGGGACCGAAAGCCGCTCATCCTCAAGGACAAGCGGAAGGTCAGTGGTGGAAACCTCCCGGGCGACATCTGGGAGCGGTTCATGGACGAGGCCCTGAAGGGCAAGCCCAAGGTCGACTTCCCGCCGGCGGCGAACGTCGGTGATCCGGATTCCGGAAACGGTGAAGCGCCGCCGCCTCCACCGCCACCGACCAACCCGGGGGGTGGTCAGCCCGGCCAGGGTCCCCTCTGCAACCCGCTGATCGACATTCTGTGCAACCCCGGTGGGAACAACCCGGGCGGCAACCCAGGCGGTAACCCCGGTGGCAATCCTGGAGGTAACCCCGGTGGCAATCCCGGCGGCAACGGAACAGGCGGTGGCGGTGGCGGACTGATGCCCGGCCTGCCACCCAACCGGGACTGACCCGCACCAGCGCACAACGCCGCCGCCGGCCGGACGACCTGTCCCGGCCGGCGGCGGCGTTTTCGTACCCGGAACTCCGCGCCGGGACAGGACGGGCACCCCTGTCGTACGGCAGGATGCCTCTTCATGAGCACCCAGTCGACGCCCGGCATCGACGACGCCGGAACCACTGATCACCCGTCCCGCTCCGACGGGTTCGTCCGCGGCGTCTCCAGCGTCATCGGCGGCCCGCTGGGCGACCACGCGACAGCGCTGGACCGGCCGGCCGGTCGGGAGAGTCGCTTCTGGACCGCCACGCGGATCGTGCTGGCGCTGGTGTGCCTCACGCTCGCGCTGCACTGGGTGCAGAAATCGCCCTGCCAGAACGGCGCCTGGCAGAACAACGTCCAGTACACCCGGTTCTGCTACACCGACGTCCTCGCCCTCTACTACGCCGAAGGGCTCAACGAGGGCAAGGTGCCCTACCGCGACCACCCGGTTGAGTACCCGGTCCTGACCGGCTACTTCATGGGGGCGCTGGGCCTGCCGGTGCACGCCATCGGTGACGGCGACCCGAGCATCAACCAGGGCCAGTGGTTCTACAACCTCAACGCGCTGGTGCTGGGCGCGCTCGCGGTGGCCACGGTGGGGGTGATCCTGGCGCTGCGCCGCCGACGACCGTGGGACGCGGCGCTGTTCGCACTCGCCCCGGCGCTGGTGCTCACCGCCACCGTCAACTGGGACCTGCTCGCCATCGGGCTGGCCGCCTTCGGCCTGCTGGCCTGGGCCCGAAAACGACCAGCGCTGGCCGGCGTGCTGCTCGGGTTGGCCGGCGCGGCGAAGCTCTGGCCGCTGTTCCTGCTCGGGCCGATCCTCATCCTGGCGCTGCGGGCCGACCGGGTTCGGGCTGCGCTCATCGCCATCGGGACGGCGATCGCGGCAGTGGTGCTGGTGAACCTGCCGACCGCGCGGGCGTACCCGGAGAACTGGGACAGATTCTTCGAGCTGAACACCACCCGGCCGATCGACTGGGGCACGCTCTGGTACATCGGGCGCTACCTGGACGGCAAGGTCGGCAACGACCCCGCCAACCTCGGCCCGTTCGAGTGGCTCAACGCCAACATCCCGACCCTCAACACCGTCTCGTACGCGCTGTTCGGGCTGGCCTGCCTCGGCGTCGCCGTGCTGGCGCTGCGGGCGCCGCGCCGACCGCGGCTGGCTCAGCTCGCCTTCCTGGTGGTCGCCGCGTTCCTCATCTTCAGCAAGGTCTGGTCGCAGCAGTTCGTCCTCTGGCTGCTCCCGCTGGTGGTGCTGGCCCGACCGAAGTGGGGCGCGTTCCTTGCCTGGCAGATCGCCGAGGTCTGCTACTTCGTCGCCTTCTACGGGGAACTGCTCGGTGCGGCGACCAGCCGTCCGGTCTTTCCGGAGGGGGTGTTCGTGCTGGCCTCGACGCTGCGACTGGTCACCGTGGTGGTGCTCTGCGTGTTCGTCGTCAAGGAGATTCTGCACCCCGAGCGGGACGCGGTGCGCGCCACCTACCCGGACGACCCGGACGGCGGAGTTCTCGACGGCGCACCAGACGCCCCCTGGATAGACCGCTGGCGCCGCAACGCCACGAGCAGTGAACCCCGACCCGAGCCCGTCGCAGCTACCTGACCCTCAGGCCCAGGCGGCCTGCACCACATCAGGGTTTTCGGGGAGCCCACCCGGTGCCGGGATCAATCCTGACCGCCGGAGCCGGCTGGGCTCCCCCTGACGCTTCCGCGCTGAAGCTTCAGAGTCGGTAGACGACGGCGTCGCCGACGTCCTGCCGGCTGATGCCGAGCGACTCGACCGGCGCGTCGATGGTGATCTCCCACGGCGTGCCAACCACCTGACCGCGCAGCAGCACCACCGTGCGGACGCCGAGCGTGCGCAGGTAGTCGACGCTCGTCTGGTCCGGGAACGACTGGCTCACCCGACGGACGTCGTCGAGCTGACGGGGCGTGAAGCCGCTACCGCCGTTGACCACGTCGGGGAACCCGCTGGTCGACCAGAGCATCACGTGCTGGTCCAGGCTCTGATTGCTGGGCAGTACCAGCATCGGCCCCTGCGCCGAGCGCATCGCGGCCGGTTGGGTGGGCACCACCGGATGCGGGGTGGTGTTCAGGCCCTCGACGGTGACCAGCAGCAGCGGCAGCAGAGTGGCCATCCGCAGCCACGGCCCCGGCCATGACGGAATCCGCTGCGCGGTCAACTCGCGGACCCGGTCGGTGAGCGCGGTGACCGCGCCCGCCGCGAGCAGGCCGAGCAACAACGTGGTCCAGAGCATCAACCGCCCGGGGGTACGCAACCCGTTCCAGCCCGGCAGATGCTCGAACAGTGGCACATAGGTGAACGTGCCGTCGAAGAAACGGGTGCCCATCGCGAAGGCCATCGTCGCCAGTACACCGGCGAGCAGCAGCAGTCGGTGCCGCAGCCGCCAGACCGAGAAGAACAACCCGCCCGCGGCGAGCGCGTAGAGCACGAAGCCCGGTAGCAGGGTCATCTCCGGGTGCCAGGGCAGTGCCGCCCGGGCCCCCTCGTGCAGCCCACCCCAGATCCGCGACTCCCCGGGCGCCGTCACGAAGCCCGACACCGGCGGCGAGAAGAGGCTGATGTCGCCGATGGTGCGCTCGGCGTACGGGTGCAGCTCGGTCACCCTGAAGAACGGGAACGCCATCAGCAGACCGACACCGGCGAACAACACCCCGCCGAGCACGTCGGCGGTGAACAACCGGCGACCGAACGGAACTGGCTGCCTGGTGCGCAGCCGCCGTACGAAGAAGAGGACGGCAGCGACCAGCACCGCGGCGGCCAGGAAGTACGCGAATGGCAGCCCGATGCCGAAGCCGAGGCTGAGTTGCCAGGCCGCCACCAGCCAACCGGCGTAGACCCAACCGTCATGCCGGCGCTCCGGCCGGTAGCCGTGCCGGAGGGACCACCCGTGCCCGCGCGCCAACATCGCCAGCGCCAGCGGAATCCCGCCGTTGGAGAGCACGTGCAGGTGCCCGGCCTGGGCCAGCAGCCACGGCGCGTAGGTGTAGCTCACGCCGGCGACGGCCGCGCCGATCCGGCCGGCCCCGAGCTGTCGGGCCAGCGCGTACGCCCCGAGCGTGGCGAGCGCGTGCGCCAGCACGAACATGATGTTGTAGCGCAGCACGGCGTCCTCGGGACCACTGCCGAGCATCCCGGCCGGGGCGTACCCGAGCAGCGTGTCGGAGAACGCGAAGCTCCACAGCTCGGGGAAGAACGTGTTGGACTGCCAGAGGCGCGCCGGGTCGGCCAGCAGGATGTGCCCGGACCAGGCCATCTGCCAGGCTTGCAGGCTCGGGTCCCAGTAGTCCTGCGGGAGGGTGTAGCGCGGATAGCGCAGCGTCGGCCAGGTCATCAGCACGGCCAGGGCCAACGCGCCGAGGGTGGCCACTGTCCACTCGTGGATCAGGAACCGACCGACGGCCCGGCCCGCCCGAGTGAAGATGGAGGGCCGTGGTTCCGGCGCGGACGCGAACGCCTCCCACCGCTCCGGGCCGACCGGCTTCGCCTCGCCGTCGGCCTTGTCCGGACCGTCAGCGTCACCCGCCTTCGCACCCTTGGCCGGGTCACCGTCCTTGGTCGCGCCATCCACCGCGCCGCTGTCCTTGGCCGGGTCGCCGTCCTTGGCGGACTTGCTGTCCGTGGCCTGGCCGCTGCCCTTGGCTGCGGCACTGCCCTTGGCGGTGCTGTCGCTGGTTGCGGTGCCGCCCTCGGCGGTGTCCTGCTTGGCTGCGGTGCCCTGCTTGTCGGCCTGCCGGGCGGTGTCCTTCCTGGCGGCACCACTCGTCGCGGGGTCGGCCTCGGGGTCGTCGATCGGGCCGGCTCCGGTCGTTGCACCGTCGCCCACTGGCGAGTGGTCCGCGGTGGTCTCGGCGGAGGCCTTGTCGGAGGCTTTGTCGGCGGTGCGAGCCGGCTGGGTGCGTGTGCCGGCCGCGGCCGTGGTTGCGGGTCGGCTCTCGGCGTCCGCGCCGGTGGGGGTGGGCCGGGCACTGCCGGTCCCGGGCTGTCCGCTCGTCATGCCGCCGGGCTCTCCGCTCCGAGCTGCTCACGCAGAAAGTCGATATCGGCCGCCTGGCCGGTCACACCACCGGGTGTCTCGACGACCACCGGCGCGCCGGCCGCCCGGATCACCGCCACCACCAGCTCCGGGTCGATCGTCCCGCCGCCCAGGTTGTCGTGTCGGTCCTGGCCGGAGTTGAACCCGCCCTTGGAGTTGTTGGCGTGCACCAGGTCGATCCGCCCGGTGATCGCCTTGACCCGGTCGACCAGGCCGAGCAGCTCCTCGCCGCCCGCGTACGCGTGGCAGGTGTCCAGGCAGAAGCCGACCTCGTGGTCACCGATGGCGTCCCAGAGTCGGGCGAGCGCGTCCAGCCGTCGGGCGCAGGCGTTGTCGCCGCCGGCGGTGTTCTCGATCAGGACCGGTACGCCGAAGCCGCCGGAGTCTGCCGCGTACGCGAAGGTCTTGCGCCAGTTGTCGAAGCCGACGGCCAGGTCGTCGCCCGCGTTGACGTGCCCACCGTGGACGATCAGGCCCTTGGCGCCGATGGCGGCGGCCGCGTTGGCGTGCCCGAGCAGCAGCTTTCGGCTCGGGATCCGGATGCGGTTGTTGAGAGTGGCCACGTTGATGACGTACGGCGCGTGCACGTAGAGGTCGACCTCGGCAGCGCGTAGCCGCTCGGCATCCTCGCGAGGCTTGGGCGCCTTCCAACCCTGTGGGTCGGAGAGGAAGAACTGCACGGTGTCGGCGGACCGGGCGGCCGCCTCCGCCAGCGGGTCGGTCGAATCGACGTGGGCTCCGATACGCATGCGAGCGAGCCTACGTCGCGACCCCGACCGGCGGGGCGACGGCCGGGGCGGTGTCGCGTCACCGGACGGACCGACGATCGTTGATGGGTTTGAACCGGCGACCAGCACCCGGTGCCGCCAGCGGCGCGAGCGTCGCACATGGCGACCGGCGGTCGGCGGCCGACAGCGAGGTCACCCCCGCCGCGCGGCCCGGCGCAGCGGGGGCGACCCCATCGCACACCGCATACCGGGCGATGACGAATCTCGGAAAATTGGGCTTTTCCCCCCGACACGGTACGAGTGCTGTTGTATCGTCAGATAACAACACGATAAAGCTCCGCGGGGCGTCTTCGGTCCAACCTCATCGGTGTGGTCGTTCCTCCCCAGGTCCCACCCAAGGAATGCGGACCGGACGCCCCGCGGCCTCGTAGACGGGGGTCCACCACCGGCCGATTGACGGTCGGATCGGTGGGCCCCCGTCGGCACGTCCGGTGCGACCCAGACCACCCCGGGCATGATCGTTCGGACCGGGTATCCTGGTCAGGTTGTCCGCGTCCGGCCGGGTTCCCTCGGCGCGTGCGGGCGGCGACACAAGACCTCCTGCCACGGAAGGACCGTGGCCGCTTAGCCCACAGGAGGTGAGCACGTCTTGCGTCACTACGAACTAATGGTCATCCTCGATTCCAGCCTCGAGGAGCGCACCGTCGCACCGTCGCTCGACACGTACCTGAACGTGATTCGGACCGCGGGTGGCTCGGTTGAGAAGACCGACGTGTGGGGCCGCCGGCGCCTCGCGTACGAGATCAACAAGAAGGCCGAAGGCATCTACGCCGTCATCGACCTGCAGGCCACGCCTGCTGCGGTGGCCGAGCTGGACCGTCAGCTCCGGCTCAACGAGTCCGTGCTGCGCACCAAGGTCATCCGACCGGAAATGCGCTAGAGCATCCAAACCCCGGTTCGTCCGGATCAGCCTCCGCGACTTCGTCATACGGCTCTGCGAGCCTGTACGACGAAACGCTGAGTGCGCGAGGAGATGGTCATGGCAGGAGACACCACCATCACGGTCATCGGCAATCTGACCGATGACCCCGAGTTGCGGTTCACCCCCTCCGGGGCGGCGGTCGCCAAGTTCCGAGTCGCTTCGACGCCCCGTTTCATGGACAAGGCGTCGAACGAATGGAAGGACGGCGAGCCGCTGTTCCTCGCATGCACCGTCTGGCGGCAGGCCGCCGAGCACGTCGCCGAGTCGCTGCAGCGCGGCGCTCGGGTGATCGTGTCGGGCCGGCTGCGTCAGCGGTCGTACGAGACCCGCGAGGGTGAGAAGCGCACTGTCATCGAGCTTGAGGTCGACGAGATCGGCCCGTCGCTGCGCTACGCCACGGCGAAGGTGCAGAAGATGTCCCGCTCCGGCGGCGGTGGCGGCGGCTTCGGTGGCGGCGGTGGCGGTGGCAACCAGGGTGGCGGCGGAGGCAACTTCGACGACCCCTGGGCTTCGGCTGCTCCTTCTCCCGCGCGTGCCGGTTCGGGCGCCAATTTTGACGAGGAGCCACCGTTCTAATGGCGCCGAGCGCCCGCGATCGCAAACCAGGAGCACGTGCAATGGCCAAGGCTGCGGCACTTCGCAAGCCGAAGAAGAAGGTGAACCCGCTCGACAAGGACGGGATCACCTATATCGATTACAAGGACACCGCGCTGCTGCGCAAGTTCATCTCCGATCGCGGCAAGATCCGCGCTCGGCGGGTGACCGGCGTGACCTCGCAGCAGCAGCGGCAGATCGCCCGTGCGGTCAAGAACGCCCGTGAGATGGCGCTCCTGCCGTACACGGCCACCACCCGCTGAGAGGAGGCACCGATATGAAGATCATCCTGACTCAGGAAGTGTCCGGCCTCGGTGCCCCGGGCGACATCGTCGAGGTCAAGGACGGCTACGGCCGTAACTACCTGCTGCCGCAGGGCTTCGCGATCGCCTGGACCAAGGGCGCGGAAAAGCAGGTCACGGTCATCAAGCGGGCCCGTGGGGCCCGCGAGATCCGCGACCTCGACCACGCCAACGAGGTCAAGGCTCAGCTCGAGGGTCTCAAGGTCAACCTGAAGGTCCGCGCCGGCGACGGCGGACGGCTCTTCGGCTCGGTCACTCCGGCCGAGATCGTCGACGCCGTCAAGGCGGCCAGCGGCCCGGTCCTCGACCGGCGTCGGCTGGAGGTGCCCGGTCACATCAAGTCGACCGGCACCTACCCGGTGAAGATCAAGCTGCACCCCGAGGTGACCGCGTCGTTCAACCTGAATGTCCTTCAGGGCTGACGTCCGCAACACCACCACGAGGGCCCGCACCGAGCGATCGGTGCGGGCCCTCGTGCGTACGTCGTCCAACCCGGCACTGCCCGGGTCGAGAGTGGCCGCCCGCGCAGCGCGTGCACCGACCCGCCGCCCGCCCGTCCTGGCCCCGACCCGCAGACGGGTCACCCGATGGGCTGGCCCGTCACCGCGCTGATCAGCACCGTGGAGAGGCCGCCGCCCACCACCGCGGCGGCAACCGCGATGGTCGCCGAGCGCCACGTCGTACCCACCCGACGCAGCAGCGCCGCCACCACCAGACTGCTCACCAGCGCCAACCCGAAGCGCGGCGAACCGGCGAGGAGTGACTCCAACGCGCGGGACCGGGCCGATTCGCACCCGCCGCCGCTGATGTCCGTCACACAACCAGCCGGCGCCTGGCTGTCCAACGTCAACAGCCATACGAAGATCAGCACTGCCGGCACCAGGTAACAGGCGGCCGTGTACAGCAGAGGCCGAACCGACCCACCCGGATCCGGGTCCAGCAGATCGTCCTCCAGGCGGCGCGCCCAGGCACCCGTGGCCGCCGACTCGACCCGCTGACGTACCGACGCCGTTCCTACCGACGGTCGGTCTGCCCGCCGCCGGGGCGCACCAGCACGCGGCACACCAGCACGCGGCGCAGGCGCGCTGCGCGGTCGTGGAGCTGTGTAACCCACCACCGGCGACCGGGGCGCCGACGTCGGAGGATCCATCCAACGTGGGTCGTCATCGGCCAGCCGGGTGCCGGACCAGAATCCGTCTTCCCGGCTCGGCCACCCCTCGGTTGTCGCCGAGCGATCGGAGCGCGGCGGCAGCGTACGGTCCCACTGGTCGTCCTCGATCGCGGACCGCTCCCACTGACCGGTGCGGTCCGACCGCTCCCAGCCACCGACGCTCTCCACCGCCGACCACTGACCGCTCAGGTCCCCGCCGTCACCGCCACCAGCCCCGGTCACCGGCGGCCAGGCCTGCACGCCCGAGGCGTCCCACGGATCCACCGCCGGCGGGTACGACGGTTCGGGCTCCGCCACCCGGTCTGATCCTCGGGCCCACGGGTCGGCCGCCGGACGGGTCCAGGACTCCTCCGCCGCACGACGGCTGCGCCGGCTGCGACGGCTCGGCTCCTGGTCCGGCACCTGCTCGGTCGGGGCGGCCTCCAGATCCCCGCCCGACCAGATCACCTGCGGACGGCCAACGGGCGCGCGGCGGGGACGCCGATCCGCGACAGCGCCAGAGATTGGCTCGTCCTCCCCGGCGTCGGCCCGTCTGCGGCCGGAGTATCCCTGATCCTGCGGCCGGTCGAGCGTCCACTCGCGGGTGTGGTCCGAGTCCGGCGCCGGGCCGATCGCCGCCTGCTCTCGCCGACGCGTCTCGCTGCCCCGCCGCCGACCGGTCGACGACTCGGCGGACCGCCGGCCCGCGCCGGACGTCGGCCGCTCGGGCTCATCCTCGGCCTCGTCAGGCGCCGCGTGGCGACCGCCGCCATCCGCGTGCCGGACCCCTGACTCCAGCGCCCACCTGGGCAGATAGGCGTCGACAGGCTCGTCCTGGCCGCGGTCCAACGCACGCCGTCGGCTGGAGGTGCGGTAGCGCCCGTCCTCGTCGTACGGATCAACCGGAACAGACGCCGCGCGCTCACTCCACGAGGCGGTTGGCTGGCGCTCGCGCGGGCTGCCATCGCCGCGTCCCCAGTCCCGGTAACTCACGGCCGGAGTGTGACCCTTCTGAACCGAAAGCGGAATCCGCTGTCCAGGTGTAGCCGTTCGCTGGAGATAGTACGGGACGATCGTGTCAAAGGCCCGACCGAAATATTCTCCTCCACAGGCTGGGGAGCATGTCTCCGCAGGTCAAAGACTTGTGGCCGAGAATTCCCCAATGGTTGTCCACAGGCTGTGCACACGCTGCGCACATGCTGTCCACCGGGATCCACAGGTTGTCCCGAGGCTCGTCCACCGGCGTTGTTGAGTCTCTGACCTCGGGGTCCGTATGGTTGGCCCTCGACCGCCGGCGATGGCCCCCGATCGACCGGCCCGGTCGGACGGAAGTGTCGTACCCCAGCGGTAGAGCTGGGACTGGATCCGGCGCAGTGGAGGGGGGACCCGTGTCGGTCACCGACGACATGCGGGCAGAGCCACGCTCCGGCGGAGGCCAGCCACCCGCGCCGCGGGACGGCCAGTACGACAAGACCCCGCCGCAGGACGTCGCCGCCGAGCAGTGCGTCCTCGGCGGCATGCTGCTGTCCAAGGACGCCATCGCCGACGTCGTCGAGATCCTCAAGACCAACGACTTCTACCGGCCGGTGCACGCCACCATCTTCGACATCATCCTCGACATCTACGGCCGCGGTGAGCCGGCCGACTCGATCACGGTCGCGGCGGCACTCGCCGACTCCGGGGATCTGGTCCGCATCGGTGGCGCGCCGTACCTGCACACCCTGATCGCCAGCGTGCCCACCGCCGCGAACGCGGCGTACTACGCCCGCATCGTCAGCGAGCGGGCGGTGCTGCGCCGGCTGGTCGAGGCCGGCACCAAGATCGTGCAGCTCGGCTACGGCACCGCCAGCGGCGGTAGCCGCGACGTGGACGACGTCGTCGACCTGGCCCAGCAGGCCGTCTACGACGTCACCGAACGGCGGGTCAGCGAGGACTTCGCGGTCCTGGCCGACATGCTGCAGCCGACGCTCGACGAGATCGAGGCGGTGGGCGCGCAGGGCGGCATGATGACCGGTGTCCCGACCGGCTTCAGCGACCTGGACCGACTGCTCAACGGCCTGCACGCCGGACAGCTGATCATCGTGGCTGGCAGGCCTGGTCTCGGCAAGGCGCTCGCGCTCGACACCCCGCTGCCGACCCCAGACGGCTGGACCACGATGGGTGAGGTCAAGGCAGGCGATCAACTTCTCGCGGCGGACGGCAGACCCACCACGGTCACACACGCCTTCGACGTCATGCACGACCGTCCCTGCTACGAGGTGGAGTTCTCTGACGGCACGGTCATCGTGGCCGATGCGGAGCACCTGTGGAAGACGACAAGTCGGGCTAGTCGGCGGCAGGGGCCGGCGCGCCAAAGGCGGCACTGGTCCGAGTCGTCGCTCGCCAACGTACGTGCGGCACATGAGCGGCTGAGCTCCCTGCGGAACCAGCCGATCACCCTCTTCGACACGATCGAGCAGGTCGGGCCGGAGTTCCGGCATGTCCTGCACACAGTCGCCCGTGAGGTCGGGTCGGTCGGTCGGATCAGCCGCCCCACCGTCCGCAGCGGCAAACCACGGAACTGGACTGCGCCCGGCTATCCGGCCGGTCCCCTCCTGAGCGCGCTTCTTCAACGAGCCGAGCGGGAGGTCAATGCCAGCAGCCGGGCCGACCACGACGGCGTCGTCACCACCGCCGAGATCGCGGCCACCCTGCGTACCGACACAGTCGAACGCCGGCTCAACCACGCCGTACGGAACAGCGCTCCCCTTCAGCTTTCGGAGCAAGACCTGCTGGTTCCGCCCTACACGTTGGGGGCGTGGCTCGGTGACGGGCACAGCGGCGCCAGCCGCTTCACCACGGCAGATCCGGAGATGGTCACGCACGTCGAGGCGGACGGCTTCGTCGTGCGGCCCAGCGGGCCGATGGTCTACACCATTCTGCTGCAGCCCACGTCCGCTGCTCCGGGAAACGGTGTCTGCGTGGACTGTGGCGTTTCCACCAGGGCGTTGCGTGAGAATCCAGCGACCAGGAAGTGCTCCGGCTGCCGTCACCGGAACGGGTCCTTCGTCGGGTTGTTGCGTCAGGTCGGGGTAGCGGGAAACAAGCACATCCCGGGCGTCTATCTGCGCGGCTCGGAGGCTCAGCGCAGGGCGTTGCTAGCGGGGCTGATGGACACCGATGGGACGGTCGCCCCTGCTGGCAATTTGCAGTACACGTCGACCTCGAAGAGGCTGGCTGATGACGTCCGCGAACTCATCGTCAGCCTGGGCTACCGCTGCACGGTCAATGCGAAGCCGGTACGCGGCCGTACCCCCGAGTCTTCCATCGCGTACACGTTGAACTTCTCCACGCCGGACGTGATCTTTCGGCTCAAGCGCAAGCAGGACGCGCACGCCGAACGCCGCCGCACCGCCTCCGACGTTCGGACGACCTCGCGGTTCATCGTCGACGTCCGCCCGGTTCCCAGCGTCCCGGTGCGGTGCGTGACCGTCGATAACGACGAACACCTGTACCTGGCCAGCCGGGCGATGATCCCCACCCACAACAGCACGGCCAGCATGGACTTTGCCCGAAATGCTGCGATTCGCGCCAACCAGGCGGCCGCCATCTTCTCGCTGGAAATGAGCAAGGTCGAGATCGTCATGCGGCTGCTCTCCGCCGAGGCGCGGGTGCCGCTGCATGTGCTGCGTAGCGGTCAGCTCTCCGACGACGACTGGACCAAGCTGGCCCGGTGCATGGGCGAGATCAGCGAGGCACCGCTCTTCGTCGACGACACACCGAGCATGAACCTGATGGAGATCCGGGCCAAGGCCCGGCGGCTCAAGCAGCGGCACGACCTCAAGATGATCGTGGTCGACTATCTCCAGCTGATGACCTCGCCAAAGCGCACCGAAAGTCGCCAGCAGGAGGTCGCCGACCTGTCCCGTGGCCTGAAGCTCCTGGCCAAGGAGGTCGAGTGCCCGGTCATCGCGGTCAGCCAGCTGAACCGTGGCCCCGAGCAGCGCACCGACAAGCGACCTCAATTGTCCGACTTGCGTGAGTCTGGATCAATTGAGCAGGATGCCGACGTTGTCATCCTCCTGCACCGCGACGACTACTACGACAAGGAGTCGCCGCGGGCCGGGGAGGCGGATTTTATTGTTGCCAAGCATCGGAATGGGCCTACCGACACCGTGACCGTCGCGGCTCAGCTGCACCTGTCCCGCTTCGTCGACATGGCCATCGGCTGACCGGCGCAGCGCCCCTGTCGTCGGTCAGCCGAGTAGTGGGAACCAGCCTGCCGACTCACCCAGCTCCAGCCGGTCCCGGTCGGTCAGCGGGACGCGCCCGGTCGCCTTCAGCAGGAAGTCGTGGTCGTCCCAGGCGGTGGGTCGAACGGTGTCGTCGCTGAGCAGGCCGTCCATGGTCGCTACGGCGACGCGTACCGCCAGGGGGCCGGGCGGCGGCGCGTCGGGCAACTCCAGTGTCAGGTCCAGGTGGTGGACGACAGCCTCGGTGGTCAGGGTGGCGAGGAAGTCGGGTACGCGCAGCACGTGTCCCTGGGTGGTCACGTACCCCTCGGGGTTGGCTGACGCGGCGGCGCGGACCGCCGCCGGGGCGGTGTCCCGCCAGAGGTTGACGATCCCGGTGGGACTGTCGAAGGCGGCAGCCGATCGGCGGACCCACCATGCGTGCCGGGCGGCCTCGTCGTCGTTGCCGGGGAAATCACGCCAGTAGCTCACGTCGTCGACGTCGGCGGGGCCGTCGACGGGGCTGGCCAGGGTGACAAGTGCCCGCTGGGCGTCGCCGAGCACGTGCAGGAGCAGGTCAGCGATGAGCCAGCCCCGGCAGCGGGTGGCTTGTTGCAGGCCGGCGTCGTCCAGGCGTCCGACCACCGCGGTGATCCCGTCGTACGCCTGGGCCAGCGCCTCGTCCGGTCGGATCGCGGTCATGCGATTCAGCCTCGCATGACCGCATCACGCCCGCCAACGATCAGTGGCCCGGGTGGTGTGCCCGGGTCGATGCGTGGATCGACCCGGGCGGAACGTCGGCGAGGGATCAGCCGAACATCTCGTCGAGGAAGCCCTTGCGCTTCTTCTGCCGGTAGTGGCCGTGGTAGCCGTGGTGCTGCTGCTGGTGGCCGTAGGCCGGCTGCGGCGGGTAGCCGTGGGCGGGCGGGGGCGGCGGCGGGACGGCGCCGTAGCCGGGCTGGTGCGGCGGGGGCGGCGGGGGCGGGTAGCCGGCCGGCTGCTGCGCGGGCTGCCCTGGCGCGCCACCGGTCTGTTGGCGGCTCCAGTTGGCCTCCGCCTCGAACAGCTTCTCCAGCTCGCCACGGTCCAGGAAGATGCCTCGGCATTCCCCGCACTGATCGATGACGACGCCGCTGCGCTCGTACTGGCGCATTTCTCCGTGACACTTGGGACAGGTGAGGCTACTCATCTCCCGACGGTACCCGGTGGACCTATGCAGTTGCTGTGAGCGCCTCGGTGACTTCTTCGTCTGACACTTCGTGGAAGTCGTCGTAGTAGACGCTCACCGCACCGAAGTCGGGTGGGCGTTGGGCACAGATGACCTGGTCCGCTTCGGCGGTCAGCAACTCGTACGCCTCCTGCGCGCCGACCGGGACCGCGACCACGACCCGGTGTGCCCCGAGTTGGCGGACGACCTCGACGGCGGCGCGGGCGGTCGCGCCGGTGGCGAGGCCGTCGTCGACGATCACCGCGGTCTTTCCGGTGAGGTCCAACTGTGCGCGTCCACCCCGGTAGAGCCGTTCCCGGCGTTCCAACTCGGCCTGCTCCCGACGGCTGACCTCGGCGATGTCGTCGCTGCTGAGTCGGCTGGCCACCGCGTCGTTGAGCACCTGGACGCCGCCCGGCCCGAGTGCGCCGAAGGCGACCTCGCGGGCCCATGGCATGCCGAGTTTGCGGACGACCAGCACGTCAAGTGGCGCGCCGAGCCGTTCGGCGACGACCCGGGCGACAGGCACGCCGCCACGGACGAGGCCGAGGACGACGACGTCCGGTTCGCCGATGAGTGCGGTGAGCCGTTCGGAGAGCACCCGGCCCGCATCGGCCCGGTCGCGGTACGTCGTCATGCCTTCAGGTCTACGCCCTGGCGCGCTGTTCCGCTCGGGAGTTACGCCGAAGTGGTCCGACCGGACGGCTCGTCGGGGACCGGCGCGGCCGGCGTGTCGATCGGGCGGTGCAGTGCGGGTGCCCAGGTCAGCAGGGCCAGCGGGTACAGCAGGTAGCCGAAGCGGGTCGTGGGCATCAGGGCGATGGCGGCGAGCAGCCCGTACCCGCAGATGAGCGCGGTGGCGACGGCGGTGCGGGGCGGGCGGCGGGCGAGCCGGACGGCGATGGCCACTCCGGCGGCGATCAGCAGCGCGGCGGCGATCAGCCGGCCGGCGGGTAGCGCGCTGGCGATCAGGTAGCCGGGGAACGGGGACTGCGCGGGGCTGGTGACCAGCCCGTGGCCGAGGGGGAAGCGCAGGACGTTCTCGGTGAGGGCGTCGCGGTCCACCAGGAGCGCCGGCAGTAGTGCGGCGACGGGCAGGCCGATGGCGCCGACGGCGACGCGGGTGCCGGCGCGCCGGGTCAGGCCCCAGACGATCAGGACCAGGGCGACCGGCCAGGCGAACAGCTTCAGCGCGCCGGCGAGCCCGACCGCGAGGCCGGCGCGGCCGGGTCGGTCGGCGGCGGCGAACGCGAGGGCCAGCAGGCAGAGCGCGAGTACGGGTAGGTCGTCGCCGCCGGTGGCGAGGGTGAGGGCGCAGATCGGCAGTACGGTGGCGGCCTGCACGCCGCGCAGCAGGGTGGCGTCCCGCCGGTGGGTCGCGGCGGAGGTGGTCTGGTCGGTGGTGGTCGGTGTTCCGCGGAGGACGGCGACGGCCAGGGCGAGGGCCAGCGCGGTGCCCACCGCGAACCAGACCCGGGAGTCGGTCCACCAGGTGTCGAGCAGTGCTCTGGGCAGGCCGAACATCGCCATGCCGGGCTGGTACGGGGTGTAGCCCATCAGTTGCTCGCCGGGTGGCAGGGCGGCGATGGCGTCGGGTCCGAGGTAGGGCGTGCCGTGCTCCAGGAGGCGGCTGCCGGCGTGCTCCACGACCAGCACCTCCTCCTGGGCCCGGTCGGTGCGCCCGCCGGCCCGGTCGATGCTCTGCCAGGCCAGGGGCAGCAGTGTGGTGGTCGCCCAGGCGAGACCGGTGACCGCCCAGCGGGCTGGCAGACCGGTCAGCCGGGAGGTCGGCGAGCGTCTGCGCAGCAGGAGTTGGGCGATCACCGCCAGCGTTGCGAGCAGGTATCCGACGGCGGCGACCGCGCCCCAGGCGCGGTGCGGCAGCAGTGTCGACGTGACCGCGGTGATCGCGGCGAAGGCGGTCGAGACGGCGTAGAGGCCCAGGTCGAGGGCGAGGCCGCCGGCGGCGTTGTCGAGCGTCCGCCAGTGCCAGCGACGGCGGTGGGCGGTCGGGTCGTCGACGATCACGCGCGACAGTCTGGCAGACCGGGCTGCCGGCGCAGTGGGCCGATGCCAGCTCAGGCGGGCAGGTGTGGGAGGCGGTCGGGCCTGGAGCGGCCGGCCTGGCGGCGGTTCTGGTTCAACCGGATCACCGCCCCGGCGTCGTGCAGTGGCGCGGCCAGGGTGCCCGGTCGGCCGCCCGAGCCGCGCTGCATCGCCGCGAGCAGGGTGCCGGACGGCATCGGCCGGGCGAACAGGTGCCCCTGGCCGGCGACGCAGCCCAACTCCCAGAGGGCCCGCCGCTGCGGTTCGCTCTCCACCCCCTCGGCCACCACGTCGAGGTCGAGGCTGCGACCGAGGTCGAGGGTGGAACGGATGACGGCGGCGGCCTCGGCCGAACTCTCCATCGTCGTCACGAAGCTCCGGTCGATCTTCAGCTCGTGTACCGGGATCCGGGAGAGCAGTGAGAGGGAGGAGTAGCCGGTGCCGAAGTCGTCCAACGCCAACCGGACTCCCTCGTCGCGTAGTCGGCTGAGCACCCGGTCGACCACGTCGAGTTGGCTGAGGGTCAGCGTCTCGGTCAGCTCCAGGACCAGCCGGTCCGGTGGTAGGTCGTGGGCGCGGAGGCGGGCCAGCACCGAGCCCGGGAACCGCGCGTCGAGCAGGCTGCGCGGGGACACGTTGACCGCGACGGGTACGTCGAAGCCGGCGTCGCGCCAACTGACCGCCGCGAGCAGTGCCTGGTCGAGAATCGCTTCGGCGAAGGCCGGTAGCAGGCCGGAACGTTCCACCGCCTCCAGGAACCGCAGCGGGTCGATCATGCCGTGGGTGGGGTGGTGCCAGCGGGCCAGCGCCTCCGCGCTCGTCACCTCACCGGTGCCCAGGTCGACGATCGGTTGGAAGTTGACGACGAACTCGTGGTCGGCGACCGCGCGCGGCAGGTCGCCGCCGAGGGTGAGGCGGCCGAGGTCGGCGGTGTCCCGGGTCGGGGCGTACGTGGAGATCCGCTGCCCGGCCCGCTTCGCCTGGTACATGGCCACGTCGGCGCGGCGGAGCAGTTCGGCCATGCCGCCGTTGGACGGGGCGCCGGAGATCCCGCCGCTGGCCTCGACGCTGATGCGCATGCCGTCCAGTTCGAACGGCTCGTGCAGGGCGGCGAGCAGCGTCTCGGCCCGGTGCGCGGCCACCGCCGGGGCCGGCAGACCACGCAGGAGTACGGCGAACTCGTCGCCCCCGAGGCGGGCCACCAGGTCTGTCGCCTGGGCGGCTCCCCGCAACCGGTCGGCCACCTGCACCAGCACCTGGTCACCGGCGGCATGCCCGAGCGTGTCGTTGACCTCCTTGAAGTGGTTGAGGTCGATCAGCACCAGCGCGGTCACCCCGTCGGCGTGCCGGGTGCTCAACTGCTCGGTGCCCTCGTCGAGGAGGTGCCGGCGGTTGGCCAGGCCGGTCAGCGCGTCGTGCGAGGCCGCGTACGCGTGCTCGTCGGCGACCCGGGCCAGCTCGGCGTACGCCTGGGCGTTGCGGACGGCCGTGCAGAGCGCGGAGGCGAAGGTGCGCAGGGTGTACTGCTCCCGCTCGGAGAGCTGCACCGGGCCGCGGAAGCGCAGTCGGAGCATGCCGACGTCGGCCGTCCGGTCGTGGCCTTCCAGCGGTGCGGGGACGATCGTGCCGTCGACGCCGGTGGGCGTGCCGGTCGGACCGTCGAAGGTGATGCCGCCGGTGCCACCGCGAACGGTGCGGTCGCCGTGGCGCAGCTCGATCTCGACCTCGTCGGCGGAGAACAGCTCGGCGGCCTGAGTGACGGCGGTGGTGAGGACGTTGTCCAGGTCGACCACGTTGAGCGCGTCGGTGGTGCGGGCCAGTCGCTGCCACGCCTGCTGCTCGGTGCGGCCTCGGATTCGCGCGGAGTAGGCCAGGTGCAGGCTCAGGACCAGGGGTGGGACGGCGAGCAGTAGCCGGGGGTCCATCTGGAGGGTGAGCAGGGTCAGGGCCGCCACCACGAACCGGACCGCGTAGCCGGCCAGGCGAAGGTCCAGGTTGCTGCGGAACTGGGTCGAGATCTTGGTGCCGGAGGCGAGCGCGATCACGGGAATCGCCAGCAGCTCGTCGAGGAGGGCGGCGATGAGGTACGCGACCGACAGGATCCCCACCAACTGCGGGGCCTGCATGGCGGGCCACGTCCAACCGAGCACGGCGAAGGTGAAGCCTGCACCGGCCGCGACGAGGATGTTCTTGCCGACGCCGAAGGCCAGCTTGATCGGTGGTAGGCGGACCGAGGCGATGGTGATCCCGATGCAGGTGCAGAGCACCACCCACGGAACAGGGGCAATGGCGGCCGCAATGACGATCGCCGCCTCGCTCCAACTGATCAGGTGCACCGTGGACCGGACACGTACGCGGGTCTTGACGAACGCACCCAGGGCGATCATGGCGGTCAGCGTCACCAGGGTTGCGCCGTCGGGTGTCGGGGCCTCCGCCGAAGGGAAGGTGAGTCTCAGGGAGGCGAGCGCAACGACTGCGGCAGCAACGACGAGGAGACCGACGATCAGCCGTAGCCGTCGATCGGTCCCGTCATCGCGTCGTTGTGAAGAGGCCACGCAACTCCTGGATTACCTCGCCTGTCGTGCTTGCAACCATATCGTCGAGCGATGCAGAAGTCCTGCACCGATGTCAGCCCCACTCGTTTCCGCGCATTTCACCCACCCTCTCCTTCGTGTGGTTGTCGGCTCCGTTGGCGCCGACTCTCTACGAATGGAGCTTAAATGGGGTTGGCCCTAGTTAGGGATGATAAATGTCGTTATCCTCAACATTAGTTAATCCCGTGCGTATAAGTGACATTCTGTTTGCGTTCCGGTGCGGAGAGCGCTGGGATGCTCGCCTGCTGCAGCCGGCTCGTCGCGGAATGTCGCGAGCTGTGTCGACTGATTGGACCGCGCCCTCAGTGTGGGTGCTGGACTGCCGCAACTCATCCGCCGATTCGGTCAACCGCTCCCCAGCTTCAGGTAGGAGTCCCCTTCGTCGACTGTGGGCGCAATCGTTCGCGGATGGACATTGACGATGGTGGCACTGCGTCGGGCTGGGGCCGGGGCCGAGCGCCGGGGCGGAAACCAGTAGTTGAGGGCTTTCGCTCCTTCTTTCCGTCATGCGGCAGGAGTTGAGAACGCCGATGCAACAGATGGTTCTTGCAATGTTCGCATTGCACTCGACGGCCCCGACGCAGTGGGTGACCGGGAGAGCTCGCCCCGCCTGCCTGATTGGCATCGGGCCGTCACATCCGGTGCCCGTAAGCTTCGTTGCGTGATCGGCTGAATACCCCGCTGGAGCAGGGGGACGGGTGGAGATTCAACTTCTGGGCGGCCTCTCGGTGCATCTGCTCGCTCGCAAGCTGCACCTGGGTACGCCCAAACAGCAGGCTGTCTTCGCGATGCTCGCGGTCCAACCCGGGCAACTGGTGACCCTCGACGACCTGGTCGACGAGCTGTGGCCGGACGGCCCACCGCGCTCTGCGGTGGCGAACGTACGGACCTACGCCGCCAATCTGCGCCGAACCTTCGAGACATTCGAGTCTGGTCGGGGTGTCGTCGTCAGGCAGCAGAGCGGCTACCGGCTCAACCTGGGGCCGGAAGCAGTCGACCTGTTCTGCTTCGAGATGGAGTGCGCTGCGGGCCGGGAAGCCCTGACAGCCGGCCACGTGGACCGCGCCCTGGAACTGTTGGGGTCCGCCGTGGCGCGCTGGCGCGGGGCGATGCTCGCCGGCATGTCGCTCGGGCCCGTGCTCGGCGCACGCGTGGTGGCCGCCGAGGAGGAGCGTCTGCTGGCCGTGGAACTCCTCGCCGACGCGCAGCTCAGGGCGGGCCGGGGCGACCTGGCGATCCCCCTGTTACGGGAGACCGTCGCCCGTCATCCCCTCCGGGAACCGGCGTACGTCCTCCTCGCGCGGGCGTTTCACGAGCGCGGCGACCACGTGGGCGCGCTCGTCACGTACGACGAGGTTCGGGCGAAGCTGATGGCCGAGCTCGGCGTCCTCCCGGGCTCCGACCTGCGGGCTCTTCACCGCACGATCGTGTCGGCGGTGCCACCCCGGCGACCGGCGAACCGCGCCGTACCGCGTCCGGCCGGCCGGAGCGTCCGCCCTCTCTCGAAGGCGCCTTCCCCGGTCGGTCTCCTGGTCCCCGAAAGCGCACCTCGGCCCGACCCGGTGGATCACCTGCCCCGAGCGGTCACCGACTTCGTGGGCAGGGAGGATGTGGTGTCGCGGCTGCTGGCGGAGACCCGGCGGGTCGAGCAGCGGGTGCCGGCCGTGCACATCATCGATGGCATGGCGGGTAGCGGCAAGACGACCCTCGCCGTGCACCTGGCCCGCCGGCTGTCCGATCGGTACCCGGACGGCGCGCTCTTCATCGACCTGTGCGGGCACGGCGAGAAGAACCGGGTCGAGCCGGCGAGTGCTCTGGTCACCCTGCTCCGACAGTTGGGCGTTCCGGCTGGTCGGGTTCCAGTGGAGTTCGACGACAGGGTGGAGTTGTGGCGACAGGAACTGGCCCGCCGGAGGTCGGTGGTGGTGCTCGACAACGCCGCGGGCAGCGAGCAGATCATGCCCCTGCTGCCGGCCGAGCCGACCACCGTCGTGCTGGTGACCTCGCGGCGGCGGCTGTCCCACCCGGATGTCGGGCCGTCGCAGACGCTGCCGCTCCTGAACCCCCGGGAGAGCGTGGATCTCCTCAGCCTGAGCGTCGGTCGGGACAGGGTCGAAGCCGAGCCGGAGGCGGCCGCCGAGGTGGTGCGTCGGTGCGGGTACCTCCCTCTGGCGATTCGTCTGGCCGGTGCCAGGCTGGCGCATCGGCGCGGCTGGCGGTTGGCGGACCTCGCCGAGCAGATGGCTGGTGACGTTCCGGTGCTGCACCATCTGGCCCAGGAAGAGAGCACTGTCACCGGGGCCTTCGCCGCTTCCTACGAGCCGCTTCCGAACTCGACCAAGCGTGTCTTCCGATTCCTGGGCCTGTATCCCGGCAGCCGCTTCAGCACGCCGGCAGTCGCCGCGCTGACCGGTCTGACGATCGCGGAAGCTCGCGCGGCGCTCGACGACCTCGTCGACAGAAACCTGGTGGAGGACCTGGACTCGACGCGATATCGGGTGCACGACCTCATGCGGCAGTACTCCATCGAACTGTGTTCGCGCACCGACTCAGTGAACGACCGAAAGGCTGGCCTGGCTCACCTGTTCGATTTCACTCTGGAGGCGGCACTGAGGGTCGCCAAGACGCTGGAGTTCAACGACCTGGGACCTCGCGTCACACATCTCCCGTTCGGGCGACCCGAGCTGATCGACGCGATCGGGGAACCCACCGCCGACTGGTTGGAGACGGAGCGGACGGACCTGGTGACGATGGTGAGGTCGGCGCTCGATGAGGGCTTCCACGAGCACTCCTGGCGACTGGCCCGTGCTCTATGGCGATTCTGTTACATCCGTGGATACTTCGAGGACATCATCACGACCCACCGGTACGCGCTGACCGCAGCGGAAGCATCCGGGGACGTCGGTGCGACGGCACTGATGAACAACTACCTCGCCTCCGGCTACGTCCGGACCGGCGACAACCGGGCAGCGCTGCACCATCTGACCCGCGCTGTCGCCCTCGCCGGAGAATCGCGGGACGTGCTGAACGCCACCCGATACCGCGCCAATCTCGCCGCCGTCTACTGGTGGGGCGGCAATCTCACCGAAGCGGTGACAGTCGGTCTGGAGAGCCTGCGCGACTACAAGGGGTACGGCAACGTCAGGGTGCCGATGGTGCTGCCGAATCTCGGCATAGCACTGACGTCCCTGGGGCGTTACGAGGAGGCGTTGCGGTTACACCGCCTGCACCTGGCGTGGGCCCGGACGAACTCCGACGAGTTCCACACGCTCAACGCGCTCAGCCACATCGGCGCCGTACGCCTGCGAATGGGTGACCTTCCGCAGGCGATCCGAATTCTCCTGGCCTCGTTGGCCCTACGTGATCGCACCGGCCACCGGTACGCCGAGGCCGAGGTGCGCAACGACCTCGGGATCGCCTATCGCCGGCTGGGTCGTCTGGTGGAGGCCCAGCGGGAACACGAGCTGGCCCGTGAGCTGTCGATCGGTTCGGGGGAGCGACACGTCGAGGCGGCCGCGCTCAACGAGCTCGGGCGCACCCTGCTGGCGCAGGGGCGCAGTGGCGGGGCGTTCGAGGCGCATCAGGAGGCGTTGCGGTTGGCTACCCGGATCGCGCACCCGCACGAGCAGGGTCGAGCCCTCGCCGGGCTCGCCGAACACGTCGCCCGCATCGACCCGGCCGAGGCCCGACGGTACTGGGAGCGGGCGTTGGCGATCTTCCGGCGGATGGGCGTGCCGGAGCGGTTCGAGGCCGAACGCCGCCTCGCCGAGCTGGGTGACGTAACAGTGGCCGCAGACCGCTGACCAGCCTGGACGTCGCTTATCGATTTCTTATCGGCGGGCCCGCTAACTTACCTGCCGTATCGGCGAACGGGGGAGGTTCTGCCCACGGGCAGAACCGGGTCGTCGACGCGCGCCCGCTGCCGGGTCCCCCCAGCGACCTCGGCGGCGGGTCGGTGAGTGGAGGAGCGGCGTCGGGGCCGCTGCGCCGTCAGCACCCGGTGCGGCGTGCGCGTGACGCCGCTCCTTCCGACCGCTGTCGTACCGCACCGATAGGCTCACGACCGTGACCGAACCCGCGCAGCTCAGCCACGTCGACCGCGCCGGCGCGGCCCGCATGGTCGACGTCTCCGCCAAGGCGGTGACGGGTCGGTTGGCCGTCGCGGCCGGCCGTCTGCGGACCACACCCGAGGTCATCGACCTGCTGCATCGCGACGGGCTGCCCAAGGGTGACGCGTTGGCCGTCGGGCGGCTGGCCGGGATCATGGGGGCCAAGCGCACTCCGGATCTGATCCCGCTCTGCCACCCGATCGCCCTGCACGCCGTCACTGTCGACCTGCGGCTGACCCCCGACACCGTGGAGATCACGGCCACTGCCCGCACGGCGGACCGGACGGGGGTGGAGATGGAGGCACTGACAGCTGTCGCTGTCGCCGGTCTCGCCCTGGTCGACATGGTCAAGGCGGTCGACCCGGCGGCCTCGGTCGAGGCGGTCCGGGTGCTGCGCAAGGAGGGCGGCAAGACCGGCGAGTGGGTTCGTCCGGAGGACCGGCCGTGATCCGGGCTCGGGTGATCGTCGCTTCCAACCGGGCCACCGCAGGTGTCTACGCCGACACCAGCGGGCCGCTGCTCGTCGCCGGCCTGCGCGAGCTGGGCTGCCAGGTCGACGAGCCGGTGGTGGTGCCCGACGGTGACCCGGTCGGCGACGCCCTGCGGGCCGCCCGCGCCGACGGTGTCGACGTGGTGCTGACAAGCGGTGGCACCGGCGTGACCCCGTCGGATCGGACACCGGACGTGACCCGGGGCCTGCTGGATTACGAGATCCCCGGCATCGCCGAGGCGATCCGCGCGCACAGTCGTGACCGGGTGCCGACGTCGGTGCTGTCCCGGGGCCTGGCCGGGGTCGCCGGCCGGATGCTGGTGGTCAATCTGCCCGGCTCGACCGGTGGTGCCCGGGACGGCCTGGCGGTTCTCGGGCCGATCCTCGGGCACACAGTCGATCAACTCCGCGGCGGGGACCACTGACCGTAGCGCGGCGCGGACCACTCACCGCTCCATGACGGGACCGGTGCACGCCAGGCCCGGGCGGGTGTCGGTCAGTGCCGATAGGCTCGGTCGGTGAGCACGGAAACCGCACCCACCGCGGATCGGGTCACCGCACCCCCACCGGCCGGGTGGGAGGAAGCACGGTCGCGGGTCTACGCGGTCGGTCTGGCCGCCGCGCTGCCCGCCGTCGCCCGACCACTTGCCGACGCCGACGGGTCAACCCTGGCCGAGCCGTTGACCACCCGCACCGACCTGCCCGCGTTCCCGACCTCCAGCGTGGATGGCTGGGCCGTGCGCGGTCGTGGCCCGTGGCGCGTCGTCGGCCGGGTGCTGGCCGGCAGCACCCCCACGCCACTCACCGAAGACGACACGACCGTCGAGATCGCGACAGGTGCGATGGTCCCTGAGGGCGCGACAGCAGTGCTGCGCGTGGAAGAGTCGACGAGCGCTGACGGCCTGGTCAGCGGCGTTCCCCGGACGACGCCGGAGTGGCGGAAACCCGGCGAGGAGGCGTACGCCGATGAGGAGCTGATGCCGGCCGGCACGCCTGTCGACCCGGCGGTGATCGGCCTGGCCGCCGCCTGCGGGCACGACACGCTGCGGGTCCGGCGGGTGCCGCGTGCCGCGCTGCTGGTCTTCGGCGACGAGCTGCTGACGGCGGGCCCGCCCGCGGCCGGTCGCATCCGTGACGCGCTGGGCCCCGCGGTGCCGGCGTGGCTACGCCGGTACGGCTGTCAGGTCCGCCCGTCGGACGTGGTCGGCCCGGTGGCCGACACGTTGCCCGCGCACGTGGCGGCCCTGCGCGCGGCGTTGGCCAACGCCGATCTGGTCTGCACCACCGGCGGCACGATGAACGGCCCGGTCGACCACCTGCACCCGACCCTGGAGGCGCTCGGCGCCGACTACGTGGTCAACACGGTGGCCGTCCGCCCGGGCTTCCCGATGCTGCTGGCCCGGCTGACCGGCCCCGACGGGCGAGCCCGGTTCGTGGCCGGGCTGCCGGGCAACCCGCAGTCCGCCATCGTCGCCCTGGTGTCGTTGGTCGCCCCGCTGCTCGCCGGCCTCCAGGGCCGGTCGATGCCGGTGCTGCCGAAGGTGACGTTGGCCGAGGCGGTGCCCGGTCGCGGTGACCACACCCACCTGGCGTTGGTCCGACTGGACCGGGCCGCCGGCGTCGCGTCCCCGGTCCGCCACGTCGGCTCGGCGATGCTGCGGGGCCTGGCCGGCGCGGACGGGTTCGCGGTCATCCGACCCGGCACCAGCGGCGAGCCGGGCGATCGGGTGCCGATCGTGCCACTGCCGTTGTTCCCCGGGGAGCGTGCGTCGTGACCGCACCAGCGATCACCTTCGGCGAGGTCACCGACCAGCCACTCGACCTCGCCATGCACGAGGCGGCGGTCGCCGACCGCCGGGCCGGCGCCGTGGTGTCCTTCCAGGGCGTGGTCCGCGACCACGACCACGGCCGTCAGGTCACCAGCCTGGAGTACGAGGGGCACCCGAGCGCCGCGCAGGTGCTGCGCGACGTGGCCGCCGAGATCGCCGCGGAGCCCGACGTCTACGCGGTGGCGGTCTCGCACCGGGTCGGCCCCCTGGCGATCGGTGACGTGGCGCTCGTCGCCGCGGTGAGCACCGCGCACCGGGCGGCGGCCTTCGCGGCCTGCGCCCGGCTGGTCGACGAGGTCAAGGCGCGACTGCCGATCTGGAAGCGGCAGGTCTTCACCGACGGCACCGAGGAGTGGGTCAACTGCCCCTGACCGCTCAGCGGTGGCCGTTGACCACCACGGCCCTGGCGAGCCGGTCGCCGTAGAACGCCGGCTCCGCACCCGGGCGCCACGGCAGGGCGGCGACCAGCACGATCAGCGCGACCGCGAGCGAGTTCTCCATCAGTGCTCCGAAGAGACCATCCTGGTAGTGCGACATCTCCGGCAGCTGGTGCTCGTACGGCCAGATCGGAGAGATCAGGAAGAGCAGGTAGAGGCCGATCGCGGCGACGCCGTGACGGAGCCCGGTCAGCGTCGGGTACCAGATCGGCGGGCGGAGCCCGTTGACCCCGGGCAGCCCGCCGAAGACCGGCCCCTGGCCGGTGCGTTGCGGCATCCCCCGACTCGCCTCGCGTCGACGCACGGCGGCGTCAGCCAGCACGATGATCGCCGGGATCACCCAGACCAGGTGGTGCGTCCAGGAGATCGGGCTGATCACGTTCGCGGTGAGACCCACAAGCGTGAAGGCGGTCAGCTCGTCGCCGTCGGCGCGGGAACTGGCGGCCCGGGACAGGCCCAGCGCCAGGACCAGCACCGAGAAGGCGAGCCACAGCAGCCCCGGGGTCTCGATCGAGTCGTACAGCCGGGCGAGCAGACCGGCGAGGGACTGGTTCGGCGTCATGTCCGCCGCGCCAACCCGTTCGGTCTGCCACAGCACGCTGCCGAAGTAGGTCCGCGACTCGTCACCGACGATCGCGAAGGTCCCCACCGTCACGCCGATCGTGGTGCCGATGGCGGTGGCCGCCACCCGCCACTGACGGGTGATCAGCAGGTAGGCGATGAACAGCGCCGGGGTGAGCTTGACCGCGGTGGCGAGGCCGATGCCGGCCCCGGCCCAGGCCCCGCCGTAGATGAAGCGCAGCAGCGGGCCGTCGGTGGCGGCGTAGTGGGTGCCCCGGCGGGAGCGCCAGCGGAGGCCGATCAGGTCCGCCATGATCAGGGCGAACAGCAGGATGTTGACCTGGCCGTAGCCGAGCGTCTCCCGCGTTGGCTCGATGGCGACCGCGAGCGGCACCGCCAGGGCCACCGTGAACCACAGTGGCCACCCCAGCCGGTCCACGATGGGTCGGAGCAGCCCGGCCAGCACCAGCGCCAACGCGGCGATGCTGGCGGCGGCGTTGACCATGCCGGCCGCGCCGATCGGCAGCTGCGCCATCGGCAGCATGACCAGCCCGGCGAAGGGTGGGTAGGTGAACCCGAGTGTTGTTCCGGGCGCGATGAACTCGTAGAGCTCGTGACCGCTCGCCCACCACACCACGGCTCCGTGGTAGATCTTCATGTCGAAGAAGTTGTACGGCCGCCCGAAGGTGCCGATGGCGAGCCATGCGGCGTAGGCGACGGCGGCCACGATGGCGCCCCGTACGACGTTCCTGCGATCGATCCCGCGCGTCACGCGGTCGATCCCGCGCGACACACGTTGGATTGGGGCGAGGCGGTCCGCCCGTCTACCGACAGCCGTCGGCATGGCGTGGCCACCCCCGTACCAAGGTCGTCCTACCCGTCCAGGTCCTGCACGGAGCCTAGAACGGCGCCTCACGTCAGTGCCTCCCGCGTTATGCGACCGTGTCCGATCCCACACATGTTTTTGACATTTCCACCGCGTTAACGCCTACCGGGTGGTTCAGGTAATTCGCGGCCTTAGCGAGGGGTGGGGGTGAGGCAGAGACAGATCGACGCAGGTCAGCCGGGGAGTCGACGTGCGGTTGACGCGGAGCGGACGGCGATCCGGGCCTCGCGGCGGGCGGTCCGGACGGCGCGTTGCATGGAACGTCGAGAGTGGCCGATGCGATGGCCCGTCCGCCACCGCAGACCCGGCTTGCCGCCGGTGTCCGCAGCGGCCAGCAGCAGACCACCGAGGATCCCGAGATTCTTCAGGACGTGAACCTGGTTGTTGTTCCTGGCGATCGGGTCGTCGTTGTTCCAGAAGGGATGCCCGGCGACGGTCACCGGCACCAGCGTACCGGCGAGAACCAGCGCCGCGGGTCGGCTGAACCGACCGGTGGCCAACATCAGACCGGCGCTCACCTGCACCGCCGCGTTGAGCCGGATCAACGTCTCGGTCTCGGTGGGGAAGCTCGGGTGTGCCTTCTTCAACATCGGTGCGACCTTGTCGGTCACCGGTTTGGCGGCCACCGTGAGCCGACCGGGATCACGGAAGTTGCGATACCCGCTGACCACGAAGATGCCGCTCAGCATGGCGCGGGCGAGGGAGCGTACGGGCGTCATGGATCAGTCATACCCCGTCGCGGCGTTTGCTACCCCGGCAACCGCAGGATCGGATTGGTGTTCGTACACGTGCGCCACGCCGAATCGAGCGACCGTCACGGATGGACGGGCGCTGGCGGGTAACGTCGCGCGGGTGACCACGCTGCGGCTACGCCCCGAGGACCCGGCCGACGCCGGCCCGGTCCGCCGCGTGCTGGGCGCCGCCTTCGCCCGCCCGGACGTGGCGACGCCGCCGGAGGTCAGCCTGGTCGACGAACTGCGCGACACCACCGCCTGGTTGCCGGAACTGGCCATGGTCGCCGAGTACGGCGGCGAGGTGGTCGGCTACGCGCTGCTCACCCGGGTGCGTCTGCGACCGGAGCGAGGCTCGGACGTGCCCGTCCTGGCACTCGGCCCGGTGGCGGTCGCGCCGCACCGACAGCGCGTCGGGCACGGCACGGCGGTCGTGCAGGCCGCCCTGGACGCCTCCACCGAGTTGGGCGAGCGGCTCGTCGTCGTCCTCGGCGCCCCGGCCTTCTACCGCCGGTTCGGGTTCGGCCCGGCGAAGGAACTGGGCCTGACCGGCCCGTGGGCCGGCCTCGGTGAGCCGTGGCAGGCGCTGGTGCTGCCGCCGTCCACCAGCGAGGAAGGCCCCCCGCCTCGCGGTGAGGTGCTCTTTCCGGCGCCCTGGGCGAAGGTCTGACGTGGTCGGCGGTCAGGCCGGCTGTGTCCGCAGGTACCGGCCGAAGTGCGGGACCGTGAAGGCGACGGTGCCCCGCTCACCGGAGTAGATCAAACCCTTCTTGATCAGCGCGTCCCTTGCTGGGGACAGGCTTGCCGGCTTGCGGCCGAGGGCTCGGGCGATCTCCGCGGTGGGAACCGCGGCGTCCATGTCGTCGCGGACCACAGCCCCCGGCTCGCCCTCGACCGCTGACATCATGGCCATCGCCCGCATGTACTCGCGTTCGGCGGGAGTGGCCCGTTCGAACCGGGAACCGAAGAACCCGACCGCCAGCTCGGCCTCCGCCTCGGGCGCGGCGACCCGCACATCGGCTGCGGTGATCGGCGAGCGTGGCGCGTGATCCCAGGTCGCCTTGCCGTACGCCTGGACGAAGTAGGGATAGCCGCCGGACTTCTCGTAGAGCAGGTCGAGTGCCTTCTGCTCGTACTCGACCTCCTCGCGCTCGGCGGGCGCGCAGAGCGCCCGGTCGGCGGCGATCCGGTCGAGCCGGTCGATGCGTTGATAGCGGAACAACCGTTCGGAGTACGACTTGGCGGCGCTGAGCACGGCCGGCAGGTGCGGAAGGCCGGCGCCGACGACGATCAGCGGCGCGCCGAGCTGGGACAGCTCGTGGCAGGCGGCGCAGAGCGCCGACACGTCCTCCGGGCCCAGATCCTGCATCTCGTCGATGAAGATGGCGATGCCGGTGCCGACGTCGCTGGCCACGGCGGCGGCGTCACTGAACAGCTCGACCAGGTCGATCTCGATGTCGCCGGAGTCGGCCCGGCCGCTGGCGGCCGGCACGTCGATGCCGGGCTGCCACCTGTCGCGCAGCTTCGTGGCGGCACCGGACCGGCCGGTAGGGGTGGACCGCTGAGCGAACGCCTTGAGGACGCCGAGGAACGCGTCGATCCGGTCGGGTGCGCGGTGGCGGGGGGCGAGCTCCCGGACCGCCATGTGCAGCGCGGCGGCGACCGGGCGACGCAACGACTGGTCCGGTCGAGCCTCGATCTTGCCGCTGCCCCAGAGCCGGTTGATTGCCTGCGACCGGAGGGTGTTGAGCAGGACCGTCTTGCCGACACCACGCAGCCCGGTGAGCATCAGGCTGCGCTCGGGTCGGCCCCGGGCGATGCGTTCGAGCACGATGTCGAAGACGTCCAGCTCCCGCCCCCGCCCGGCAAGTTCGGGCGGACGCTGGCCGGCGCCCGGCGCGTACGGATTGCGGACCGGATCCACGCATCGCAGATTATCGGGCCGTCTAGCTGCGAGGCTAGACATGGATAGATGGGGCTACCGGCGTGTCGAGACCGTCGAGAACAAACTAGGGCTGTCTAGCGTCCACGCTAGACAGCCCTAGTTTTGGCAATCAACGACTACGGGCTAGCGCTTCTTCAGGCAGAGCACGTAGTCGAACAGGTCGACCGAGTTGTCGTGCACGTAGTTCGCAGTCGCCTGCGGCGCGAGCGTCTCGCACCGATCACCGTCGGTGGTAGCCGGAATCCGCAGCAACACCTGGTAGGTGTTCGGGCCGCACGGCACCTTACGGAGTTCCGCGTCGTCCTCACTGCCGTCGTTCACCACGCAGTCACCCCGCGCGAACTCCTCGTCCGGGGTCGGTGCGGCAGACGTCGGCGCGTCGCTGGGCAGAGCGGGTGGAACGACCGGGGCACTCGTCGACGGGGTACGCGCGGCGTCGCTGCCGGCGTCGGCGACCTTCCAGACCGCCCAACCAGCCAGGCCGAGGCACGGGCAGAGCACGAGCAGCACCACCACCGTGATGATGAGAGCGACATTGCGGCCGGTCTTCTTCGCCGGCGGAGCGGGCGGCATCCCGTAGCCGCCGGGAGGCTGCTGACCCCACGGCGCGGGTGGCTGACCCGGCGTCGGCCCGGCCGGCGGGAACGGTCCGGGCGGTGGGTAACCGGGGCCCGAGGTTGGCGGCGGCGCCCACATCGGCGTGGTCGGCGGCTCCGGGTTGGCGGGCGGCGGCGCCCACATGGGTGCCGTCGGTGGCTCCGCGCCGGTCGGCGGCGGACCCCACTGCTGCCGGGTCGGGTCCTCCGCAGGCGGCGGGGTGTTCCACTGGGGCAGGGTCGGCTCGTCCGGCTGATCGGAACCCGTAGGTCCGTAGGTCGTCATGTCATCCCCGGGGGTGGGTGGTCTCAGCGTTGCTTGAGGCAGAGGACGTAGTCGAGACTGTCCAGCTCACTGTCGAAGGAGAACCAGTTGGTGTAGCCCTCGACCTTGCCGCACTTGGCCTTGGCGTCCCGCTCGCCGCTGGTCGGGCCGTCGATCCGGCTCAGCACCTCGTACGACTTCGGGGCACAGCCGCTGATCAGCAGCTTGGGCTTGCCGCCGGCGGTGCCCTCGTTGCGGACACACTGGCCGACCTTCGCGAACCGGGGATCGGCCGACGACTCCGGCGCGGCGGCGCTCGGCGCGGGCTCGACCGCGTCCGCGCTGGGCTCACCGGCCACGGCCGAGCTGCTCGGCGCGGCTACCGGCGCCGGGTCGCTCCCCCCACGGCGCAACCAGAACGCGCCGGCGACGGCCACCACCAGCAGTACGACGGCCAGTACCGCGATCAGCGGACCCCGGCCGCGCCGACGCGGTGCCGGATCCTCGCCGTACGGGTTGTCGGGCCGGTACGGCTGCTCACCGTACGTCGGGGTCGGCTGGTACGGGCCGCCGTAGGGCGCGCGCGGGTCGTGGCCGTAGGGCGTCTCCGTCCCACCGCCGTAGGGCGCGCCGGGCGCTGCACCGTAGGTCGGGGTGGGTGGGCCGCCGTACGGCCCGGGTCGTCCCTGCGGTGCGGGTGGGTACGACGGGACCGCAGGCGGGTAGGGCTCCGGCGCGGGCGGGTATGCCTGCTGCCCCGGGCGACCCGGCGTCTCGTCGGGTCTCTGCCCACGCCACGGCCCCGGGTGGCCGCCCCCCGACTGTCCGTAGTTCGTCATGCCGCCCTCCCGCGCGAGTGGTGAGAGGCCGGCCACCAAAGCGCGACGCGGACTCCGAGGTCACCGTAGCGTGGTCCACTGATGAGCTCACCTCCACCGAGTGCCACGACCCTCGCCGACCGTCGCGCCAGCACCACGCCGACACTGATCTGGACCGCGTTGATCGTGGTCTACCTGCTCTGGGGATCGACCTATCTGGCCATCCGGATCGCCGTGGAGACGCTGCCTCCGCTGCTGTCGGCCGCCCTCCGGTTCGCCGTTGCCGGCCTGATCCTGGCGGCGGTACTGCGCCTGCGTCGAGGCCCCGGCGCGCTGCGGGTGGACCGACGGCAACTCGGCTCAGCCGCGTTGGTCGGGGTGCTCCTGCTCGCCGGTGGCAACGGCCTGGTGGTGCTCGCCGAATCCGGGCCGCCTGGCGTGGCGGTGCCGTCCGGGATCGCCGCGCTGCTGGTGGCCACTGTGCCGCTGCTGGTGGTGCTGTTGCGCTCGGCCACCGGGGACCGGCCGCCGATCTGGACGTTCGCCGGGGTCACCCTGGGCTTCGTCGGCCTCGTCCTGCTGGTACTGCCGGGCGGTGGTTCGGCCGCGGTGCCGCTGCTCGGGGCGTTGACAGTGGTGGCGGCGGCCGCCTCCTGGTCGGTCGGGTCGTTCCTGTCCGGACGGATCCGGATGCCCGCCGACCCCTTCGTGGCCACGGTGTACGAGATGGTGGCCGGCGCGCTGGTGCTGGCCGTCGTCGCCGCCGGCCGAGGTGAACTGGCCGACTTCCACCCGGCAGCGGTCAGCACCCGGTCCTGGTTGGCGCTGGGCTACCTCATGGTGGCCGGCTCGCTGGTGGCCTTCACCGCGTACGTCTGGCTGCTGCACAACGCGCCGATTTCGCTCGTGTCGACGTACGCCTACGTGAACCCGGCGGTCGCGGTGGCGCTCGGCGCGCTGCTGGTGGCCGAGCCGATCACCCCGCAGGTGCTGCTGGGTGGTGCCGTCATCGTCGCCGGGGTCGCCCTCGTGGTGACCACCGAACGGCCACGTCGGGCGGGCACGGGATCACGATCGGGGCCTCCGCTGGAGCGCGACCGCCAGTAACGTCCGGCAGATGTCGGCCGCCGCGCTGGTGTCGATCGCGCTGCTCGGTGCGCTGGTCGGCCTCGTCGTACCCCCGGTGTCGCGGCGCTTCGCCACGGCGGACGCCCGGCCATGGGCGTTTCCGGAGCCGCAGCCGGTCCGGTGGCCCTGGGCCGACCCGATGGTGGCGGTCACCGTCTTTGTCGGCCTTGCCGTCGCCGTGGGTGACAACCCGGCGCTGCCGGTCTTTCTCGGGGTCGCGGCGGTCGGTCTGGTGTTGGCGCGGGTCGACCTGGCCTGCCTGCGGCTGCCCGATCCGTTGGTCCTCGTCGCCGGGCTCCTGGCCCTCGGCGGTCTGACCGCCGCAGCGCTGCTGTCCGGCACTCCCGGGAGGCTGCTCGGCGCCCTGGGCGGTGCGACGGCCGCTGTCGCGGCGCACGTGCTGCTGGCCCTGCTGCCCGGCTCACGACTGGGTTTCGGGGACGTGAAACTCGCCGCCGTCCTCGGCCTGCCGCTCGGCTGGTTGGGGCGGGACGCGCTGCTGACGGGGTTGTTCCTGGCGCACGTGCTGCACGGCGGTCTGGTCCTCGGTCTGCTCGCCGCTCGGCGGGTGCACCGGAACACCCTGCTGCCCCTCGGCCCAGCCCTGCTGCTGGGCGCCTGGCTCGCCATCCTCCTCAACTGACCAGCCCCCGGCACGCCCCGCGCGCCGGTAAGCGAGCGGCGAGGCGGGGAGCGCGGCGCGGGGCGCGAGGGTGTCGGGGGGTCAGATCAGGCGGAGTTGGCGGTCCTTGGGGCGGCGGGGTTCGGCTTCGCCGAAGCGTTCGAAGAGGCCGGGGTCGATGGTGCCGAGGAACGGCGAGGGGGAGCAGTCCCGCTCGGTGCCGTGGCGGGTGCGGCGGGCGGCGTGACTGACGTACAACCGGTCCTGGGCCCGGGTCAGGCCGACGAAGAAGAGCCGGCGCTCCTCGGCGACGGCGTCCTCGTCGGGCGTCGAGCCCGGCCAGCGCAGCGGCAGCAGCCCGTCCTCGACGCCGACCAGGAAGACCACCGGGAATTCCAGGCCCTTCGCGGCGTGCAGGGTGAGCAGCGTGACCGCCTCGGCGCGCGGGTCGAGCGCATCCACCTCCGCGCCGGTGGCCAACTGCGACAGGAAGGACTCCAGGTCGTCGCCGCAGCGTCGGGCCAGTGGGGTCAGCAGGTCCACGGCCGAGCGGACGTCCTCGGGACGGACCACGCTCGCCGCGCCGTCCAGGGTGGGCACGGCGAACCGCTCCGCGACCACCTGACCGGCGAGCCGCACCCGGGCGGCCAACGAGCCGGCCAGACCGTCGGCGTGCCGTAGCTCGCGGGCGATGGCGGCCACCCCGGGCCGGTCCCGCAGCCGGTCGTGGGACCGCTTCTGTACGGGGATGTTGGCCCGGGTCAGGGCGTCCACGATCGGGGCGGCCTGCGCGTCGGTGCGGTACAGCACGGCGATGTCGGAGAACGACAGCGAGGTGGACCGGCCGTCGATGCGGCCCGAGTCCAGCGAGCGGTGCGACAGCCCGCCGACCAGGTCGTCGACGGTGCGCACCACGAAGTCGGCCTCCTCGGCCACGGACGCCGCCGGGTAGCGCCCGACCAGTGGGGCCTCCGGGTCGAGCCGCGCCGGGTCCAGCCGTCGACCCCGCACCAGCGAGGACGGTGCGATGGCCTGCACGGCGGCGGCCAGGATCGGGGCCGACGAGCGGTAGTTGCGGTTGAGCCGGACCAGTCGGGCGTCGGTGAAGTCCTCGGAGAAACGCAGGAAGTAGCCGACGTCGGCACCCCGGAACGAGTAGATCGCCTGGTCCGGGTCGCCGATCGCGCAGAGGTTGCCGTCGGCGGGGCTGAGCAGCCGCAGCAACTCGTACTGCACCTCGTCGACGTCCTGGTACTCGTCCACGAAGATCCACCGCCAGCGGTCCCGGTACCGCTCGACCAGCTTCCGGTCGGCCCGCAGCAACTCGACCGGCAGGGTCACCAGCTCGTCCAGGTCGACCAGGTCCTGCTTGCGCAGCAGCGACGTGTAGGCGGCGCTGTCGTCGCCGGCCTCGGTGCGGGCCGCCGCCCGCTCGGCGTCGTCGGCGATCCGGAAGTTGGCCGGGAGGCCCGCCGCGTCGGCGTTCTCCCGCAGGACGGTCAACCCCAACGCGTGGAACGTACCCACCGTGACGTCCTCGGCGACCGGGCCGAGCAGGCCGTCGAGGCGGTGCCGCAGCTCCTCGGCGGCCCGGCGGGTGAACGTGATCGCGAGGCAGTGCTCGGGGAAGACGTTCAGCTCCGCGCAGAGGTACGCGATCCGGTGGGTGAGCGTCCTCGTCTTGCCGGTGCCCGGACCGGCCACGATGAGCAGCGGGCCGCCGGGTGCGGAGGCGGCCACCCGCTGCATGGCGTCCAGTCGGTCCAGCAGGCCGGTGCCGACCTCCTCCATGCCGGAGAGCATCGGCTCGAACGGCTCGTGCGGAGACGGCGGCGACGCGATCGGCGGTGCGGGCGCCGGGACCGGCTTCCGCTTCGGCTCCGCCTTCGCCGCCGCCGGGCGCTTGGCCGGGACCCGGGGCGCCGGCTCCGGGGGCCGTCGCTGCGCCGGCACGGGTACGTCGAACAGCGTCTCCTGCGCACCCAGCTCGGCCGGGTCGAAGAGCGTGATCACGCCGTACTCGCCGTCGTAACCGGGCACCCGGCGGACGTCGCCGCGCCGCAGCCGCCCGATGCCCTCCGCGAGCAGCTCACCACCGGCCTGCGCGATCTCGGCAAGCGGCGTCGTGGTCAGGATCTCCAGCTCGGGGCCGAGCGCGGCCAGCAGCTCGTTGAACCGCCCCTCGACCTTCTTCGACCGGGCACCCACCTTGTTGATCTCGCCGAGGATCTCGGCCAGCGGCACCAGGTGGGTGACGTCCCGGGCGTGCGCCGGCCGGTGCCCGTCCGGGCGGTCGGCCAGCTCCTCGATCCGACTGAGGACACCGACGGTGAGGGGTTTACCGCACTCGGGGCAGCGTCCGCCGGCGGCCCGGGTGCGCTCCGGAGACCAGTTGACCCCACACAGCCGGTGCCCGTCCGCGTGGTACTTGCCCTCCTCCGGGAAGAACTCGATCGTGCCGGCCAGGCCGTCACCGGTACGCAGCGCCTCCCGAACGGCGAAGTAGTCCCGTTCGGCGGTCAGTACTGTCGCCTCCCGGCCGAGCGCCGGCGGCGAGTGCGCGTCCGAGTTGGACACCAGTTGGTAGCCGTCCAGGCTGCCGACCCGCCAGTTCATCGCGGGGTCGGAGGAGAGGCCGGTCTCCACGGCGAAGATGTGCTCGGCCAGATCTGCGTAGCAGTCCGCGATCGCGTCGAAGCCGGACTTCGAGCCCAGCGCGGAGAACCAGGGCGTCCAGATGTGCGCCGGCACCAGGTAGCCGTCCGGGCTGGCCTCCAGGGTGATCTCCAGCAGGTCGCGGGAGTCCAGTCCGAGGATCGGCCGGCCGTCGGAGCCGAGGTTGCCGATCCGGCCGAGCGCCGTGTTGAACCGGGCCACCGCGTCCAGATCCGGTAGGTAGATCAGGTGGTGCACCTTGCGGGTCCGGTCGTCCCGCTTGTAGATGGTGGAGATCTCCACGCTCAGCATGAAGCGGACCGGGTCCGCCTCCGCCGTCTGCGCGAGCCGGGGTGGCAGCCGGCGGGCGATGTCCCGTTCCGCCTCCGGGTCGAGCCGGTAGAGCCCCGGCTCGGCCGGACGCAGCGTGTCCCGCAGGTGGTCGTACCAGGCGGGATGGGTGAAGTCGCCGGTGCCGAGCAGACCGATGCCCTTACGCCGGGCCCACCACGCGAGGTTCGGCAGGGTGAGGTCACGGCTGCACGCGCGCGAGTACTTCGAGTGGATGTGCAGGTCCGCGACGAATGGCGGTAGGCCACCGGGGGGTACGGCGCTGAACGGGGGCACGCCGCATCCTGTCACGCCCGCCGCGCCGGCCACCCGCCGCCACGCGCGTACGTGACCTCCGCTATGCCGAGCGCAACTCGACCAGGCTGATCTGTGGCTCCGCGCCGACCCGGACCGGAGGCCCCCAGAAACCGGCGCCGTTGGTCACGTAGACCTTGGTGCCGTCGACCTCGCCGAGCCCACTGACCACCGGCTGCTCCAGCCTGACGGCCAGGTTGAACGGCACCATCTGCCCACCGTGGGTGTGCCCGGACAGTTGCAGGTCGACGCCGTACCGGGCCGCCTCCTTGGCCGCCAGCGGCTGGTGCGCGAGCAGGACCACGGGACGGCTCGGGTCGCGGTCACCGAGCGCGGCGGCGAAGTCGGGCCCGGCGGCGAGGCCGGTGCCTGCCCCGGTGAGGTCGTTCACGCCGGCCAGGTCGAGCACACCGCCACGGGCCTGGATCTCCTGCCGCCGGTTCTGCAGCACCCGCAGACCGAGCCGGTCGACCTCCTGGACCCACTCCTCCACACCGGAGTAGTACTCGTGGTTGCCGGTGACGAAGAAGCTGCCGTAGCGGGAGCGCAGGTCGCGCAGAGGTGCGGCGGCCGAGCCGAGCTCGGCCACGGAGCCGTCGACCAGGTCACCGACGACCGCGACGATGTCCGCGTCGAGCCTGTTGATCGCGGCGACGATCCGCTCGGTGTGTGCCCGGCCGCGCAGCGGGCCGAGGTGGATGTCGGACACGGTGGCGATGCGCAGGCCGTCCATGCTGCGGGGGAGTTTGGCGAGCGGAATCCGCACCCGGTCGAGGTGGGGCGGGCCGAGCGCCGTGCGGATGCCGTACCCCGTGACGCCGGTGGCGGTGAGGCCGGCGAAGATGGCCGCCCCACGGGCGAGCAGCAACCGACGGGACGGGTCGTGGTCCGGTGCTGCGGCGGCGCCGGCGGCCGGTGGCTCGGTCGGCCCGGCGGCACCGACGAGCACCGGCTCGGGCGCGGCGGTGGTCGGCTCCGCGGCAACCACCCGGCGGCGCAGCACCAGCCGGGCGACGAGCATCGGAACTTCAAGCACGACCAGCACGACGAGCAGGTAGAACATCAGCGCGAGCCACAGGTAGCCCGGCCAGGCGAGCCAGTAGAGCCCGGCCTGTGTTCCGGCGAGGGTGACCGGCACGAGCAGGGCCAGCACCAGGGCGGCGATCCCGCCGACGCGTCGCCAGCGGCCCGGCGTGGTGGTGTCCCGGACGAGCCGCTTCCACAGGTAGAGGTGGATGAGACCGGTGACCAGCGCCAGGACAGTCACGAACCCCAGAACCGCGATCATGTGTGTGCGCCTTCCTCAGCCGCCCGCGAACGGGGGCAGGACATCGATCGTGGCCCCGGCCGGTAGGGGTGCCTGACGATCATGACAGGTGACCCCGTTCACGAGGAAACTCGCCACCCGCAGGACCGCGGCGAGCCGGTCGCCGTGGCGCTGGGTCAGCTCGGCCGTGAGGTCGTCGAGTGACCGCCCTGCGGGGAGGGGCTCCTCGGCGCGGCCGGCGGCGGCGCGGGCGCCCGCGAAGTAGCGGACGGTCAGCGGTACCCCCTCCACGCTCAACCCCCGATCGCGGACATCGGCCGGGTCGGCTGGAGGAAGGTGGGGTCGTCGATGCCGTGCCCGGCGCGCTTGCCCCACATCGCGGTACGCCAGCGCCGGGCCACCTCGTCGTCGTCCGCGCCGTTGCGCAGCGCGGCGCGCAGATCAGACTCCTCGGTGGCGAAGAGGCAGGCGCGGACCTGGCCGTCGGCGGTCAGCCGGGTGCGGTCGCAGTCCCCGCAGAAGGGGCGGGTGACGCTGGCGATCACGCCGACCCGGGCGGGGCCTCCGTCGACCAGCCAGGTCTCCGCCGGTGCCGCGCCACGCTCGGCCGGGTCGGGGCTGAGATCGAACACGGTACGCAGGGAGGCCAGGATCTCCTCGGCGGTGACCATGGTGTCTCGGGCCCAACCGTGCTGGGCGTCCAGCGGCATCTGCTCGATGATCCGCAGCTGGTAGTCGTGATCGAGGGCGAAACGGAGCAGGGCCGGGGCCTCGTCCTCGTTGACACCACGCATCAGCACCGAATTGATCTTCACGGGGCTGAGCCCGGCGGCCGCCGCCCCGGCGAGCCCGGCCAGCACCGCGTCGAGGCGGGGGCGACGGGTCAGCTTGGTGAACCGGTCCGGGTCCAGGGTGTCCAGTGAGACGTTCACCCGATCCAGACCGGCCGTCCGCAACGCCGGGGCCAGCCGGTCCAGGCCGATGCCGTTGGTGGTCAGCGAGACCCGGGGGCGAGGATCGAGGGCGGCGACCGCCGACACGATGTCGACAAGCCCGGGGCGGATCAGCGGCTCACCACCCGTGAACCGCACCTCGGTCACGCCGAGCAACTCGACAGCCACCCGGACCAGCCGGACGATCTCCTCGTCGGTCAGCAGCTCGGGGCCGGCCAGCCAGGGCAGCCCTTCCGCCGGCATGCAGTAGGTGCAGCGCAGGTTGCACTTGTCGGTGAGGGACACGCGCAGGTCCCGTGCGACGCGGCCGTACCGGTCGACGAGGACGCCGTCGGTCCCCGGGGCGACGCTCACCTGTCGACCGTAGCGCGCTCGGCCCGGCTCAGGACGGCACGGGCGGTCTGGACGACCACATCGCGGAAGCTGGCACCGAAGAGCGCGGTGTGCACGAGCAGCAGATGCAGCTGATGCAGTGGCACGCGGTCACGCCAGCCGTCCGGTAGCGGCCAGCTCTCCTCGTAGGCGGCCAGCACCCGATCCAGGTGGGGGATGCCGCCGAAGAGGGAGAGCTGGGCGAGATCCGTTTCCCGGTGCCCGCCGTGCGCCGCCGGGTCGACGAGCCAGGCCCGGTCGTCGGCCCCCCACAGCACGTTGCCCGGCCACAGGTCGCCGTGGATGCGCGAGGGCGGCTCGTCGCCGCCGAGCCCGTCGAGGCGGTCGATCACCTGCTCCACCAGAGCGGCATCGGCGCCGGTCAGCGCGCCACTGTCGACCGAGCGTCGCAGGTAGGGGCCGAGGCGCCGCTCGGCGAACCACGTCGACCAGCGCCCGCCGGTGAGGGTGTTGTCCTGTGGAAGCGAGCCGATGTAGCCGGGCCAGGTCGCGCCGAACGCGGGCGCGCCCGCCCGGTGCAGCCCGGCCAACTCGCGGCCGAACCGCTCCGCGGCCTCCGGCGTCGGTTCGCCGGGCTCCACCCAGTCGAGCGCCAGCAGCTCCGGCAGCACCACGATCACCTCGGGTACGCCGACCGCGCCGGCCTCCCGCAGCCAGCGCAAGCCGGCGGCCTCGGCGGCGAAGAAGCCCTCCGGCACCGGTCGGTCGGCGCCCTCCGGCCAGGACTTGGCGAAGACGGAGTGCCCGTCGTCGAGGGTGAGCCGGGCGGCGGCGCAGATGTTCCCGCCGGCGACCGGCGTCTCCCGGAGCCGCTGATGGGTCCGGAAGGTCGGGAGGTGTGCCGGATGCGCGCGCAGGTACGCCAGGTCCATCAGCGCACGGTAACCGCTCCTTGCGACAGCCAGGTGTCGCCCGACGACATCGGCGCTCTCTCCGCAGTAGTAGGTGTGGCGTGAACAGGGAGAACACGTTCAGTAACTGTGGATAAGCCGCGTGTCATCCACAGGGGTGGCAGGGCCCGGTACCCCCGCCGCAGGCTTCCGACATGGCCTCGACCGAACGCCCTCAGCTCGCCGTCCGCTCACCCGCCGACCTGATCGCCGCTGTGCCGTACCTGCTCGGGTTTCATCCCACCGACAGCGTGGTCGCCGTGGCGCTGGTCGGCCGGCAGATCGTCTTCGCCGCCCGTGCGGACCTGCCCGACCCGACCGAGCCGGGCGGGCTGGCCGGGCACCTGGCTGGTGTGATCCGCCGGCAGGGCGCGGAGGCCGCCACCGTTGTGGGTTACGGGCAACCGGAGCGGGTCACTCCGGCCGTGGACGCGGTCCGCGACGCGCTGAACGACTTCGGGCTGCACGTGCTCGACGCGCTGCGGGTGACCGACGGCCGCTGGTGGTCCTATCTCTGCACCGCGCCCGACTGCTGCCCGCCCGAGGGTCGCCGCTACGACCCGACCGTCAACCGGGTGACCGCCTCGGCGGTCTTCGCCGGCCAGGTCGCACTCCCCGACCGGGCCGCCCTGGTGGCGCAGGTGGCACCGGTGGACGGCCCGGCCCGCGACGCGACCCGCGCGGCCACCGCCCGCGCCGAGCTGAGGCTGGCCGAGCTGATCGAGCAGGCACCCGAGAGTGACAGGCTCGGTGCTCGGACGCTGCGGGCCGCCGGGGTGGCGGCGGTCCGCGAGGCCCAGCGCCGGCAGCGGCGTGGTGAGCGGCTCGACGACGACGAGGCGGCCTGGTTGAGCCTGCTGATGACCCACCTGCCGGTCCGCGATCACGCGTGGGAACGCACCGACGGTCGGGACCGGGACATCGCCCTCTGGACCGACGTGCTGCGCCGGGCCGAGCCGGAGATGGCCGCCGCTCCCGGTGCGCTGCTGGCGTTCGCCGCCTGGCGCGCCGGACAGGGCGCGTTGGCGGCGGTCGCGCTCGAACGCACGCTCAGCCTGCACCCCGACTACTCACTCGCCATGCTGCTGGACGACCTGCTCCGGCGCGGTGTGCCCCCGGCCGAGCTGGACGGCTGGCCGTCGGTCGGGATGCCCGGGGTCGTCCGGCCCCGCAAACGGAGCCGACGTGGCCACCGCTGACCGGCCCCGCGATCCGCGCGGTAATACCGTTGGTGCTACCGGAATTGATAGGCTGGAGGATGTGACCGTGAAGCGCTCTGTGAGCCTCCCCGACGACGTCGCGGAGTGGCTCGACCAGCAGCCCAACGTCTCGGCCGCCATCACCGCGGCGGTACGGGTCCAGATGGCCCGCGTGCACCTCGACGAGGTGCTGCGGCGGGCCGGCATCGAGGTGACCGAGGCGGGCAGGGCGCGGTGGCGGGAGCGGCTGGCGACGCCCATTCCGGCGGACGCGCTGGCCGAGGGGCGTCGGATGTTGGGACGCGCCGGGTGAGCGATCAGATCGCTGTCGTGTTCGACGCGTCGGCGCTGACGGCCTACATCGAGGGCAACGTCTCGGTCGGGGAGTTGATGCTGGAGGTCGCCGACGAGGGTCGGCAGGTGGCCGTCCCCGCGACCTGCGTGGCTGTCGCCTTCGCGAGCGTGGCCGACGAGATCGATGCCGCGCTCCTGGCCCTGATGATGACTGCTCCAATGATCCGCCTGCTGCCGCTCGACGCCGAGGACGTGCGGGACACCGGCAAGCTGGCCCGCGCCGTGGACGGCGACATCTCGTTCGGCCATGCCGCCCGTGCGGCACTCACCCACGAGGCGCACTACGCGACAGTGCGACCCAAGGCGGCGGCGAAGGTGCTCCCCGCCAGGTGGAGCATCCTCGACCTGGCCTGAGGTGTGCCAGGGCGGCCCGTTACCCCCGTCGTCGTCTGACGCCGACACCGTGGCCGTCGAGTGTTGATCAGGGTGCCGAGAGCGGTAGGCGTACGGCTGGTGGCAGTGGTTCCCGCATTGGGCTTGTCTGGAACGACTGGATCATGAATGCCGCGAACCGACGGGCGGCTGCCAGGCGTCTGGCGGTTGACTCGGCTCGTATGCCTTCGTTGGCCATCAGTGCCAGGACCAGGTCCTCCAGTACGAAGTCGTCCCGAAGTTGTCCTGTCGCTCGCGCGCGGTCGACGAGTTCGGCCAGCATGCGCAGTGTTCGGGTGCGATCCGCGGTGAAGCCGGCTTCCTGGGGGAGCTGACTGATGAAGGCGCGGGCGAAGCCTCGATCGTGGGCGTGTGTCGCCATGAGCTTCTCCACCACCAGGCGGAAGCCCAGCCAGGCATCGGGCTGCGCGAGGCCCTCCTCGACGATCGCCGAGCACACGGTCATCTGTTCGGCGAATGCCTCGGCGAGCAGCGCGTCCTTGGTGGGGAAGTGCCGGTAGATCGTGGCGGCGCCCACCTGCGCCCGCCGTGCGATCTCCCGGATCGGCACGTCGAGGCCGTTGGTCGCGAACGCCAGGCGAGCGACGGCCAGGATGCGTTCCCGGTTGTCGCGCGCATCCGACCGCTGGGCTTGTCTCACTTCGACCGTCACCGGTCTCAGTTTAGCTAACCGGACGGGGTGCTCCGTTACGGTTCGGCCCATGAGAGCTGTCGTATTCGCCGAGTTCGGGCCGCCCAGCGTTGTGCACGTCGCCGAGGTCGTGGCCCCCCACGCCGGGCCGGGTGAGGTCCGTATCGCCGTCCGGGCGTCCGGGGTCTCGACGGGGGAGGTGCTGATTCGTTCCGGCAAGCTGGCCGACTTGGTGCCCGTGACGTTCCCGTGGCGGACCGGCTTCGACGCGGCCGGGGTCGTCGACGAGGTTGGTGACGGCGTTACCGGCGTCACCGTCGGCGACGAGGTGTTCGGCATGGCCCCGTCGGCCACCCGTGGCGCCAACGCCGACCACGTGGTGCTGAGCGCGTGGGCCGGTAAGCCCGCCGCGTGGAGTTGGGAGGAGGCGGGTGGCGCCGCCGGCAGCGTCGAGACGGCCACCCGCGTTCTCGATCGGCTCGGGGTCGAAGCGGGGCACACAGTGCTGGTGAACGGCGCGGCTGGCGCGTCCGGCAGCGTCGCCGTTCAGGTCGCCGCCGCCCGTGGCGCAGCGGTCATTGGCACGGCGAGTGCGCGCAATCACGACTTCCTGCGTTCGCTCGGCACGGTGCCGACGACGTACGGGCCCGGGTTGCCCGACCGGGTCCGCAGGCTGGCGCCGGGCGGGGTGGACGCGGTGTTCGACTGCGCCGGAGGAGCACTCCCCGATCTGATCACCATCGCCGGGGACGCGGCACGCGTGGTGACGATCGCCGACTTCGCCGCCGCCGCCCACGGCGTCCACCTGTCGCACGGCGCACCTGCGGATCGGACGGGCAGGGCAGTGGGGTCCGGTGCCGATGTGCTCGCGGTACACGGCCTCGACATCGCGGTGCGCCTTGCCGAATCCGGTCGGCTGCACATTCCCGTCGCGGCCACGTTCCCGCTGACCGAGGCCGCGGCCGCGCACGAGTTGAGCGAGGCGCGCCACGCACCCGGAAGGATCGTGCTGGTCAACTGACGCTGTCGCCCGTCGCCGGCCGAGTCACCTACTGACGGCCGTCCTTCTCCAGCGCCCGGCCGCCATCGCCCCGGGACGGGCTCCTCCGGCGACGCCCTCCGTCGAAGGATGTACGCGTTGCTCCTGTCCACGGCCGACGCGACAGGGTCACCACCGCCGGAGAATGATCTCGTGGCTGTTCTCCGTGTTGGTACGACATGACCCCTGAGTTGCTGCTGTCGCTGGCCGGGTTGGCGTTGATCGACAGCACAAGCATCGGCACCCTCTTCATCCCGGTCTGGCTGCTGCTCGCCCCCGGGCCGGTCAACGTCCGGCGGATCCTGGGCTACCTCGCCACCATCGCGGCGTTCTACCTCGCGGTGGGACTGCTGCTGGTCTGGGGTGGCAGCGCGATCGGCGACGCGCTGGGTGGCGCCCTGGACAACCGGGCCGTCCTCTGGGCGCAACTCGTCCTGGGCGTGGGGATGCTGGCGCTCAGCTTCCGCTACGACGGTAAGCGGCGCCCACGTACCGGTGGTGTGTTGCGCTGGCGGGACCGGGCCACCGCCGGGGATTCCTCGGCCCGCTGGTTGGTCGGGCTCGCGCTGCTCGCGGCGCTCGCCGAGGTGGCGACCATGCTCCCGTACCTCGGCGCGGTGGGTCTGTTGGCCACCTCGGGGGTGGGAGCGGCGGGCGTGGTGGGGCTGCTCGCCGGGTACTGCCTGGTCATGGTGCTGCCGGCGGTGCTGTTGCTGGGTGCCAGGGTGGCCCGCCCGCGACTGGTCGAGCCGGTGCTGGCCCGCCTGAACGCCTGGATCGTCACGAAGGCGGGCAGCGCGTTGGGCTGGATCCTCGGCATCGCCGGTTTCCTGATCGCCCGCGACGCCGCCGCACGGCTGGCCCTCTTCGATCTGATCGACCGGATCGGTCGCTGACCGGCCGCTCGGGTCAGGCTGGCTGCTCCACCGTGATCCGCTGCGGCCCGGTGTAGACGTTCATGGTCCGCCCACGCAGGAAGCCGACAAGTGTCATCCCCGCCTCGTCGGCCAGTTCGGCGGCGAGGGTGCTCGGTGCGGACACCGCGGCCAGCAGCGGCACCCCCGCCATCCACGCCTTCTGGGTCAGCTCGAAGCTGGCCCGTCCGGAGACCAGCAGTAGATGCCCGGCGAGCGGCAGCCGGCGTTCCCGCACGGCCCAGCCGATCACCTTGTCCACGGCGTTGTGCCGGCCCACGTCCTCCCGGAGCACCACCAGCTCACCGTCGGGGGTGAACAGCCCCGCCGCGTGCAGCCCGCCGGTCCGATCGAAGCCGCGCTGGGCAGCGCGCAACCGGTCGGGCAGTTCGGCGAGCAGCGTGGCCGGCACGCTGAGCGGATCCGCCGCGACCGGGAAGAGCGACCGGGTGCGTACCGCGTCGATGCTGGCCTTGCCGCAGACCCCGCAGGAGCTGGTCGTGTAGAAGTTCCGGGACGGGTCGGTGGCCGGTTCCGGTACGCCGGGGGCGAGCACCACGTCCACCACGTTGTACGTGTTCGGCGTCTCCGCGCCGGCGCAGAGCTGCGCGGTCAGCACGTCGTCGGTCGACCGGATCAGCCCCTCCGTCAGCAGGAAACCGATGGCCAGGTCCAGGTCGTCGCCGGGGGTACGCATGGTGACGGCGAGCGGTCGACGTCTGCCGGGACCGGCCGCGCCGACCCGGATCTCCAGTGGTTCCTCCACCGCGAGCGTGTCCGGGCGGCGGACCGACAGGCGCCCGGCGGTCGCCGCGTCCAGGTCGATCCGGAGTACGCCCCGTCGATCAGTTGCCCGTCCCATCCCGCCATCCTCCACCCCACGCCGGGCCGCCCGCACGGCCACCGGCGACCGGCCATCCCACCCTCGCGCGTTGATCATGAAGTTGTCCGTGCGTGTCGTCGGCGTGTCGAGCGATAACTCCATGATCACCGGAGTGGGAGGCCGGGCCGGCACGGCTACGGTGGCCGGGTGGGGACGTACGCCGCAGTGGTGCTCGCGGGTGGGGCCGCCCGACGGATGGGCGGGGTCGACAAGCCCGCGCTTCCGGTCGCCGGCCGGCCGATGCGTGACCGGGTGCTGGCAGCCGTCCCCGATGCGACGACGCGGGTGCTGGTCGGCGCGGCCGACGCCGTGCCGGCGGGTGTGCGGGTCGTCCGGGAGAACCCGCCCGGTGGGGGCCCGGTCGCCGCGGCGGCGGCCGGCCTGGCGGTGCTGGACCCCGACACCACGGTGGTCGCGCTGCTCGCCGCCGATTTGCCGCTGCTCACCCGGGCCGCGATCGCAGACCTGCTGACCCACCTCGACCGGGAGACCCCCGACACCGAATCGCCGGCCGGCGGCTCCGCTCCGGCGCCGGCAGCTCAGAGCGGCCTCGCTCCGGAGCCGCCGGGGCCCACCGGCCGCGCGCAGGCACCGCCGGTGCGCAGCGGCCTCGGCAGTAGCGAGCGGCGACCCGACGGGGCGTGCTTCGTGGACGGGGACGGCCGGCGGCAGTCGCTCTGCGGTGTCTGGCGGGTCGCGGCGCTGCGGGCGGCTCTCGACCGGCTGACGGCCGAGCGGGGCGGCAGTCTGTCCGGAGCCCCGGTCCGGGCGCTGCTGGCCGGTCTCGTCGTGCGGGAGGTGGCCTGGTCCGGCGAGGGCCCGCCGCCGTGGTTCGACTGCGACACTGACGAGGACGTACGCCGGGCGGAGGAGTGGGCGCGATGACGGTGATGGACGACTGGGTCACGGCGGTGTGCGCCGAGTTGAATCTGGACCCGGCCGGGGTGCCGGTGCCGGCGGTGCTGGATCTGGCCCGGGACGTCGCCCACCAGGTGCTGCGTCCGGGTGCGCCGGTCACTGCGTACCTCTTCGGGTTGGCGGTTGGTCGGGGCGCGGATCCGGCGGACGCTGCGGCCCGGCTCAGCGCGTTGGCGGGCACCTGGCCGGTCGAGCTGGGCGACGACCCCGCGGACCCCACGGCCCCCTGACGGCCGCTGTCCGATCCCGGTCCGGGCTGATTCGACCTACCGGCGGCGTGGGTAGGGTGATCGTGACGGACGGAGGCGATCATGACGGCTGACCACCCCTCGGCGCCGCACGGTGAGCTGCCCGGCGCTTCTACTGAGCCGGCGGAATCGATCCTGCTCGACGAGCCCAGCACCACCGACCTGCGGGCGAAGGTGACCGAGGCGTGGCGGGAGTTCGCCCGCGCGCTCGCCGTACGGCTGCGGGAACTTCCCGTCGGCGCGCACCTCGATGTGACCCTGGACCCCACCGCCTCCGGCACCGGGGACGCCGTCTATTCGATAAGCGTCGACGTGGACGCGGACCGGGTGTTGTCCGCCCGCGCGGTCGGGAACGCCGCCCTTCCGGCGGGCTACCGACTGGACCGGGGCGCGGTGGCGGACATGGTGGCGCTCGGTTGGTCCCCGCCCGGGGTGGTCGCCGGCTCCGGCGGTTCCTTCGGGCTGAACGCCACGACGGCCGAGTCGACCCAGGTCGCCACGCTGCTCTCCCGCACGCTGCGGGACGTCTATGGTGCTCCGCACCCGGCCTTCCTCGTCTACCTGGTGCACGACGCCGAGGGCGAACCGCTGGCAGTGGACCCGCTGGGCACGGCGCGCAGCGAGTTCGGTCCGGACGCCGACGTCGAGGCGGACCTGGAGGAGGCGTTGGCCGAGGCGGCCGCCGCCCAGGTCGAGCGCGACGACGTGCTCGACCTGGCCGACCGGGTCCGTACCGTGGTCTCCACGATGTTGAAGTCGGACACCGACCAGTTGCAGATCGACTCGGACGGCGACATCACCATCCGCGCCGGCTCGGCGATGGTCTTCGTGCGGGTACGGGACAACCCGCCCCTGGTGGACGTCTTCTCCCCGGTGCTCACCGAGGTGGAGCCGACCGAGCGGCTCTACGTGAAGCTCTCCGAACTGACGAACCGGATGCCGATCGGCCGCCTCTACTGCGCCGACGACACGGTCTGGGCGTCCATCCCGGTGTTCGGCCGCAACTTCCAGGCGACCCATCTGATGCTGGCGGTGCAGGTGATGACCGGTCTCGCCGACGAGTTGGACGACCGTCTGCACGGCGAGTTCGGCGGTAAGCGGTTCTTCGGTGAGGGTGACAAGCCGCTCCGACGCGACGAGTCGGAGCACCGCACCGGCATGTATCTCTGAGCCCGATCAGGCCACGTCCAGCAGGGTCTTGCCGACCGTCGCGCGCGCCTCGATGGCGGCGTGCGCGTCGGCGGCGCGTTCCAGCGGGAAACGCTGGCCGATGAGCGGTCGCAGGCGGCCGGCCGCCGCGTCCGCCAGGGCTTGTTCGGTGTACGCCCGCAGCCGCGCGGGTGGCACGTCCGGCCGGACCACTGTGACCTGCCGTGCCGTGGCGGCCTCCACGGATACCGGGGACCACTCCCCGCTCGCCAACCCGAAGCTGACCATCCGGCCGCCCGGGGGGAGCAGGTCGAAGGCGGCCAGGGCGACCGAACCACCGACCCCGTCGAGTACCACGTCGACCCCACCCACCGCCGCTCGGACCTGCTCGGCCCACTCGGGCAGGAGGTAGTCGACGGCCAGTTCGGCACCCAGGCCGGGTAGCAGGTCCACCTTGCGTCGCCCACCGGCCACGCCGATCACCCGGGCCCCGGCCCGGACCGCGAGTTGCACCAACAGGCTGCCGACGCCACCTGCTGCGGCTTCCACCAGCACCCGCTCACCCGGGCGGACACCGACCGCCTCGATCAGCATGGTGGCGGTCCGCCCGTCGGCCAGCAGCGCCACCGCGTCGTCCAGCGCCAACCCGACCGGCACCGCGATCGACGCCGACGCGTCCACTGCCGCGCGTTCGGCGTAACCGCCGGAACCGCCGGTGGCGCTGACCACCCGCTGCCCGGTCAGCGCCGGGTCGACGTCCGACCCGACCGCCGTGATCACCCCGCCGACACCGTTGCCGGGGATCAGCGGTGGGGTGAGGCGGAACGGGCCGGGCCGACCGGCGCGCAGTTGCGTCTCGATGAAGGTGATGTTCGCGTGGGCGACGTCGATCAGCACCTGGCCGGGGCCGGGCGTCGGGTCGGGCGCGGTGCCGGGCACCAGCACGTCAGGCCCGCCGAACTCACGTAACCAGATCGCCCGCATGACATCCCCCTCGGCCTGGCTGGGCTGCCTCGCCCACTCCGGGTCAGTCCATCTCCTCAACCCGGGTTGAGGTCAAGAGGCGCGGGTGGACGGGCCGACGCCGGGGGACTCGACCAGCCGCGAGAGCACGATGGTGCTGCGGGTGGAGGTCACGAAGGACTCGGCACGCAGCCGCTCCAGCGCTGCCTCCAGGTGGGCGATGTCGGCGGCGCGCAGGTGCACGAGCGCGTCCGCCTCCCCGGAGACGGTGTACGCGCCGACCACCTCGGGGTGTCGGCGGGCGGCGACGCCGATCTGCGCCGGGGTGGTCCGGCCGGCGCAGAACAGCTCGACGAAGGCCTCCGTGGTCCAGCCGACGGCGGCCGGATCAACGACAGCCGTGAATCCCCTGATGACGCCGGTGGCGCGTAGTCGGTCGACGCGACGTTTGACCGCTGGGGCGGAGAGTGACACCCGAGCGCCGATGTCGGCGTAGGACGCGCGGGCGTCCGCGACGAGTAACGCAATGATCCGCTGGTCTACCGCGTCTATCTGCAACGTTCCGCCTCTGGGAAGCAACGCTTGTGGCTGTTTTCAAAGTTCCACGGTACCTACTCTTGGTGACCGTGAACCAGCAGCGTTTCCCGCGAAAGCGGACATATCTCATGTGCTCGCCGGAGTACTTCGCGGTCGAGTACGCGATCAACCCGTGGATGGACGTGACCACCCCGGTCGACCGGGACCTGGCCGTCAAGCAGTGGGACCGGCTGCGCGAGACGCTTGTCGGCCTCGGCCACGAGGTGCACCTGCTCACCCCCGAGCAGGGCCTGCCCGACATGGTCTACGCCGCCAACGGCGGCTTCGTGGTGGACGGCAGCGTCTACGGCGCCCGGTTCAAGCACGAGCAGCGGGCCGCCGAGGCCGCCGCCCACCACGCCTTCTACGAGGCGCAGGGCTGGCGGTTCATCGCACCCGGCGAGACGAACGAGGGTGAGGGCGACTTCGCGTACGTGCCGGAGGCGCACGGTGGCCTCATCCTGGCCGGGCACGGCTTCCGCACCGAGCTCCCGGCGCACGCGGAGGCGCAGGAGGCGCTGGGCCGTCCGGTGGTGTCGCTGCGCCTGATCGACCCCCGCTTCTACCACCTGGACGTGGCGCTCGCGGCCCTCGACGACGCGAACGTCGTCTACTTCCCGGGCGCGTTCTCGGCGGCCAGCCAGCGGGTGCTCACCCAACTCTTCCCGGACGCGGTGATCGCCGACGACGAGGACGCGATGGCCTTCGGGCTCAACCTGGTCAGCGACGGCGCGAACGTGGTGCTCAACAGCGAGGCCACCCGCCTGGCGGGCAAGCTCAAGGCGGCGGGGTACACCCCCGTCCCCGTCGAGCTGGCCGAGCTGAAGAAGGGCGGCGGCAGCGTGAAGTGCTGCATCGCCGAGCTGCGGCACTGACAGGCGAACGTCTCGGGGCCGGCCTCCCACTGGGAGACCGGCCCCGAATCGTGCTCCGGGCGTTCAGCCCAGCGTGGCCAGCTCGTTGATCAGCACGTTCGACATGACCTGACCGTCGCGCTGCACCTCGCGCAGGTACCACTTCTGCTGCGGGGTACGCGGCTGGTTGAACTGCCAGATGCCGCGCGGGCTGTCGATCTGGCCGATCTTGCCCAGGGCCAGGTTGACCTGCTGCGGCGTGGGCTTCCCACCGGCCAGTTGGATGGCCTGGTCGAGCACCTGCGCCGCGTCGTACGACGCCATCGCGTACGTGGTGGGGGTGACCTGGTACTTCTTGCGGTACGCCGAGGCGAAGACCCGGTTCGACGTGTTGTTCAGGTCGGCCGAGTAGTTCAGCGCGGTCTGGATGCCCAGCGCGTTGTCCTTCAGGTTCTCCAGCACGTTGCCCTCGGTGAGGAAGCCGGGCGCGTAGATCGGCCCGGCGAACTTCTCGCGCAGCTGCTTGATGAACTCCACCGCGGCCGCCCCGGCGAAGAAGCAGAAGACCGCAGTGGGCTTCTTGGCCAGCGCCTTGGTGATGTCCGACGCGTACGTCGTCTTGCCGGGGTTGGAGGTGGCGTTGGTGTACGTCTCCTCGTCGCGAATCCGGGGGTCGCTCGCGCCGAACTCCTGCCGGAAGCCGCGGACCACGTCCGAGCTGCCGACGTTCTCCGGCATGATGATCGCGACGCGGCCGTTCGCCGGCAGTTGGTCGCGCAGGTAGCGGCCCAGCGCCCGGCCGGCCTCGTCGAGCACGTACGAGGTCCGCCAGATGTAGAAGACGCTCTGCAGGCTGCTCGGTGAGGCGTTGGAGCCGATCAGCGGGACCCGGGCCTGCTCCACGGTGTCCCGGATGCCGATCATCACCGCCGAGTTGACCACGCCGGTGAGCGCCAGCACGCCCTGCTTGAGCAGGCCCTCGACGGCGGCCTTGCCCGTCTTCGCGGTGTCGCCCTCGTCGGCGGTCAGCAGCTCCACCGGGTGGCCGCCCAACCGCTGGTCGTGCAGGTCCAGGAAGAGCTGGAAGCCATTGGTGATGTCGTCGCCGATGCTCTTGAAACCACCGGCCTGCGGCGTGATCAAACCGATCTTCACCGGGCTGCGGTCGGCGGTCGGTTCGGCGTCACTGTCGGAGCCGCACGCGGCGACGAACCCGGTGGTACCGAGCGCGGCCAACAGTTGGAGCGCCCGCCTGCGATTCATCTGTGACACCGAGTTCCTTCCACGGAAGCGTTGCAGGGCCGAACACCGCCCCTCCGGCGTTCTACCTGGTCCGCGACGCTGCGTCAATGGCTAGTGATCATCGTGCAGGGACCGCAACACAGCAAGGACCTGAGGCCAGGCGACGGACTCCGGGTCGATCAGCCCGAAATGCTCGCATCCAGGCAGTTCAACAAGGGAAATATCGGAACCTGCGGCACGAGCCTCCGCGACGAAATCACGGCTCATCTCCGCCGGCACCTGATGATCGTCCGAGCCATGGACAACTACCGTGCGTGTCCGTATCGGTACCAACATCCGTGGATCCGCAGCCGCGTACCGGTCCGGGACCTGCGTTGGGCCGCCGCCGAGCAGCGCGGCGACCGCGCCCGAGTCCAGATCTCGCCGGTACGCCTCGCCCAGGTCGGCGACGGGGGCCAGGGCGAGCACCCCGCTCACCGTCGCCGGGGCGGTGGCCGCCACGTACAGCGCCAGATGGCCACCGGCGGAGTGGCCGACCAGGATCGGCGGGGCCGGGCTCACCCGGCCGGGCAGCGCCTCGGCCGCCAGCGCGGGCAGCTCGGCCACCCCGGTCAGTACGTCGGTCAGGGTGCCGGGCCAACCACCTCCCGGCTGCCCGGTGCGGCGGTATTCCAGCTGCGCCACCGGGTGGCCCGCGGCGGCGAGGGCGGCGGCCAACGGGCCGGTGTGCCGCCGGTCGTACTCGGCCCGCCAGAACCCGCCGTGCAGGACGACGACCAGCGGCCGTGCCGGCCCGGTTCCCGCCGGGAGGCGCAGATCGGCTACCTGATCCGGGTCGTCCCCGTACGCCACGGTCCGGTCGGGCTCCGGTGCGGGCCGGGTCAGCACGGCGCGCGGGTCGACAGGCATGGCGCCGACGGTAGCGCGCCCCGCCCGGGTGGTTCGGCCCCGGGAGTCGGTCCCGGGCGGCATGGCTCGCGCCCGCTGGGTAAAGATGGACCCCATGACCGAAGCGCGCTCCGCTGGACAGAACGACGAGCCCGGCCCCGACGACTCCGGCCACCCCGGCACCGTTGTGGTGGTCGGCCCGGACGGCCGGCCGATCGGCACGATGCAGACCGACGATGGCCAGGGTGAGGACCCGACCCGCCTGGTCGAACAGCCGGCCAAGGTGATGCGGATCGGCAGCATGATCAAGCAGTTGCTGGAGGAGGTGAAGGCCGCACCCCTCGACGACGCCAGCCGCAACCGGATGCGGGAGATCCACGAGCGGTCGATCGTCGAGCTCAAGGAGGGGCTCGCCCCCGAGCTGCGCGACGAGCTGGAGCGCATCTCGCTGCCCTTCGCCGAGGACAAGGCCCCCAGCGAGGGCGAGCTGCGGATCGCGCACGCCCAGCTCGTCGGCTGGCTGGAGGGCCTGTTCCACGGCATCCAGGCGGCCCTGGTGGCCCAGCAGATGGCCGCCCGGGTGCAGCTGGAGCAGATGCGCGGCGGCCGGCAGGCGCTGCCCAGCGGTCCCGGCGGGGTCGTCCCCGGGATGCCGGGCATCGGCCAGCCGGGCGGCGGCGAGGGTCACAACACCGGTCAGTACCTCTGACCTCAGTCCACCCCGAAGATCTTCTCCAGGTACGCCGCCACGCCGTCCTCGGTGTTCGCCGTCGTCACGTCGTCGGCGACCGCCAGGACGGCGCGGTGCGCGTTGGCCACCGCCACGCCACGCCCGGCCCAGGTCAGCATCGGTACGTCGTTGGGCATGTCGCCGAAGGCCAGCACGTCCGCCGCGGCCACCCCGAGTTGATCGCAGTACCAGGCCAGCCCTGCCGCCTTGGTCACCCCGGCCGCGGAGATCTCCACAAGCCCCGAGGACGACGAGTGCGTGGCCTCGGCCAACCCCGCCACCGCCGTGGCGATCAGCTCGGCGAAGGCGTCCGGGTCCTGCTCGCCGGCTCGGGCGAGGAGCTTCACCGCCGGAACCGAGAGCAGCTCCTCAGGCGTCGCGATCGGCCTGATGCCGTTGGCGTCGGCATCCCAGCGCAGCGGGTAGTGCGCCTCGTGCCGCATTTCCCGGCTGTCCAGGATCTCCACGGCGAAGCTGATCCCGGGCACCTCGGCCCGTAGCCTCCGGGCCACCTCGGCCAGGTGGTGCGGTGCGAGCGGGTCGGCCCGCACCACCTCGTCCTCGAACGGGTCGTAGACCACTGCGCCGTTGGCGCAGACCGCCGGCAGCGGCCGGGCGAGCTGGTCGTACACCATCTTGAGCCAGCGGACCGGACGGCCGGTGACCAGGACGACGGGCGTGCCTCGCGCGGAGATCCGCGCGAGCAGGTCGGCGGTGCGTGGGCTGACGGTGTGGTCGTCGCGGATCAGCGTGCCGTCGATGTCGGTGGCGATGAGGCGGGGCGTGTCTCCCATTACCGGGACAGTAGCCGGTCCAGATACACCGCCACCCCGTCGTCGTCGTTGCGCAAGGTCACCTCGTCGGCGACCGCACGCAGATCGGGGTGCGCGTTGGCCACCGCCACCCGCGACCAGCCGGCCCACTCGAACATCGGCAGGTCGTTGGGCATGTCACCGAAGACCAGCACGTCGGCCGGGTCGACCCCGAGGGTCTGCGCCACCACGGTCAGCCCGGTCGCCTTGTCCACGCCGGGCGGGCAGATCTCGATGAAGCCGAGCCCGGCCTGGGTGAGCGTGGCGACCTGCGGCGGGACGATCCGGCGGGCCACCGCCAGCAGCTCGTCCACGTGGTGGTCGGCGGTCCGGGCAAAGGCCTTGATCACGTCGCAGGCGAGGCACTCGTCGCGAGTGCGGGCCTCGAAGCGGTCCTGGTAGGGCCAGCTCTCGTGGTAGTCGCCCCACAGCGGGGCGTCGTGCTCGTCGGACGCCTCGACCATCACGGTCAGCGGGCCGACAGCCGCCTCCAGGTCGGCGAGCAGCCGGGCCAGCACCTCGGCGGGCAGCCGCTCGTCGCGGAGCACCACCGGGCCGCTCGGGTCGCTCTGGTCGACCACCCGCCCACCGCCGGCCATCACCAGGAAGTCGGCGGCGCGGATGTCGTTGCGGGTCAACTCGGTCAACCGAGGGCCGCGTCCGGTCGCGCCGACCACCGGAATTCCGGCGGCGCGCACCCGGTCGAGCACCCCATGGGTGTACGCGGAGACTGTGTCATCGCTGCGGACCAGCGTCCCGTCGAGGTCGGTCGCGATCAACTTGGGCAGTCCGGGGCGGGTCATCGTTCCTCCTTCGCCCGCCGCCGTCGCACCTGCCACTGCCAAGGAAACCGAGGCCCGGCGTGACGGCGGGCAGCAACCGTACCTCGCGGAACGGGTCGCATCCATGGCTTCCAGGCGAATCGGACGCCAACCCCGGGCACCCGTGAGATGTCCCCGGCTCCCCGCGCGCCTCCCCCGCGATCTTGCACTTTCGGTCGCGGTTCTGCGTGTTATGCACCGTTTGTCGGGACAGCAACTGCAAGATCGCCGAAGTGGGGCTAGGGCTAGGGCTAGGGCTGGGGGTCGGGGCGGGCGAAGGGGGCGGCGGGGGTGACCGTCAGGTCGGCTGGGGCGGGGAGGCCGTCCTCGATCGGGTCGGGGTTGCGGCGGCGGCGCCAGGGGTGTGGTGCTGGCGCGTCGGCGGGCCGGTCATCGTCGGGTGGCCCGGCGAACGCGCCGAGGGGCGCGGCGGGTGCCAGCCGCAGGGCGGCCGCGAACAGCACACAGGCGGCGAACGCCATCACCAGCCCACGGCCGTACTCGACCTGGAAGCCGTCCTGGGGCGAGTAGAAGAAGTTCCGCTGGCCGGGGTTGTCGAGGCTGGCCGTGGCCGCCACCAGCAGCGCCAGCAGGGCACCGGCCATGGTGAGGCCGGCCAGCCGGGCGTTGGGCCGTACGCCCGCCGTGCCGCGCAACGCCAGCGCCACGGTGCAGACGAGGGCGAGAAGCCCGACCAGGTAGCCGACCCCGAAGCCACCAACCTCGGCCACCCCGGCGGGCACCTCGATCGTCGTGTTCCCCTCGGGCCCGCCGTTCGGCAGGCTCATCACCAGCCACTCACCGACCAGCGAGGCGACCGCGGCCACCGCGCCCAGACCGGCGAGCAACAGGGGCAGCCGAGGATCCCGCGCGACGTCGACCAGGGACCACGCGAACCGGCGTCGCGGGGCCGGGTCGCCGGCATCCCACTCGATCACGGCCGGGGCCTCGGATCGGTCGCCCTGCCGCGGGATTGGAAGCTCCTCGGACATCGGCCACCCTTCCGCCGGTCACGGACCTGGATCGCATCATGGCACAGCAAGCTGGTGGTGACAGGGATCGCAGGGCTGGCGAGCGCGCCGGTCTGTCGCTCGGCGGTCGCCTTTCCGCTAGCGTTTGCCTCATGCCAATCCGTACCGCTTCAGCACAGTGGCAGGGCAACCTCACCGAGGGCGCGGGCACCGTCCGCACCGGTAAGGGCGGCCTGTCCGGCAACTACTCCTTCAAGTCGCGCTTCGAGGAGGGTGAGGGCACCAACCCCGAGGAGCTGATCGCCGCCGCGCACGCCGGCTGCTTCTCGATGGCGTTCTCCAAGGCGCTTGCCGACGCGGGCTCGACGGCCACCTCGGTCGAGACCACCGCCAAGGTGCACCTGGACAAGACCGACGCCGGCATGACCGTGACGCGGATCGACCTGGAGACGGTCGGCCAGGTCCCGGGCATCGACGACGCGGAGTTCCAGAAGCTCGCCGAGGCCGCCAAGGCCAACTGCCCGATCTCCCGCCTGCTCTCGCCGGGTGCCGAGATCACCCTCAGCGCCCGCCTGGCTGCCTGAGCCAGCCGACGCACTCCGTACGTCCACGGAAGGAGCCTCCGCCCGGTCCCGGGTGGTCGCTTCTTCCGTGCATGTACGGGTGACGGCGGTGCACGCCACCGGCATGGTGCGCGGCACGGTCGTCAAGCAGGGACCGGGTCGCGTGCCGCCGCGTCGGGCACAATGGGCGAGGTGCCGGTGGAGATGAGCCGTGAGCGCTTCGAGGAGTTGGTCGGCGAAGCCCTCGACGAGGTGCCCGAAGAACTGCTCGGCCTGATGAACAACGTGGTGATCCTGGTCGAGGACGACCCGCCACCGGGAGAGGTCGACCTGCTCGGCCTCTACGAGGGGCATGCGCTCACCGAGCGCGGTTGGGACTACTCCGGGGTGCTGCCCGACCGGATCTTCATCTACCGCCATCCGATCCTGCGGATCTGCGACGACGACGAGGACGTCATCGACGAGGTGGCGGTGACAGTCGTGCACGAGATCGCCCACCACTTCGGCATCGACGACGCGCGTTTGCACGCGCTCGGCTGGGGCTGAAGCCCCGCCGCCCGCGCCGCGCTCCGCTGGGGCTGAGGCCCCGCCGCCCGCGCCGCGCTCCGCCACCCGCGCCACGCCGCGCGACCGATGGGCGGTGCTTGCCGAGGTCGCCTACCGTCGGTGCAGCGAACGCGACCCTATTCAGGAGGCCCTTTCATGCGCAGCGAGCTGTTCTCCGCGGAGAATCTGGAGAAGGAGTCCGCGCAGCCCGGCATGCGGTTGCAGAACTCCAAGATGTTGAAGATCGAGCTCAACGGCGAGGCGATGGCCCGGGTCGGGTCGATGGTCGCCTACCAGGGGAACGTGCAGTTCCAGGCGCTGGGCTCAGGCGGGCTCGGCAAGTTCCTCAAGCAGAAGCTCACCGGCGAGGGTGTCCCGCTGATGAAGGTCTCCGGCCAGGGTGACGTCTTCCTCGCGGAGCTGGCCAAGGACGTGCACATCATTGACCTGGAGCCGGGCGACGCCCTGTCCATCAACGGCTCCAGCGTGCTCGCCTTCGACTCCACCCTCCAGTACGACATCAGGATGGTCGGCGGCGCCGGGATGGCGTCCTCGTCCGGTCTCTTCAACTGTGTGTTCAGCGGCTACGGGCGGATCGCCATCACCACCAAGGGCACCCCGGTCGTGCTCAACGTGGACGCCCCGACGTACGTCGACCCGCAGGCCGCGGTCTGCTGGTCGGCCAACCTCCAGACCGGCTACCACCGGGCCGAGCAGCTTGGCCTCGGCACACTGCTCGGTCGCCGCACCGGTGAGTCGTTCACCATGAGCTTCGCCGGTCAGGGCTTCGTGGTGGTGCAGCCGTCCGAGGAGCCGCCGGTGATGGGCAGTGGCCAGCAGCAGCAGGAGGGCGGTCTGCTCGGCGGTCTGCTGAGCTGACCGCAGCGGGCGGGCGCTCCACTCTCCGGGGCGCCCCGCCCGGTCAGGTCAGCTCACCGCTACGCAGTCGGGTCAGCCAGGCCGCCGCGTCGGCGTAGTCGACGTCGGAGAGGCCCGCCGGCGCGGGCACCGGGCGTTCGCCTGCCACCTCGGCCCACCGGTGCCGTGGGTAGGAGCCCAGGAAGCGGACGTCGGCACAGACCCGGCGGAGCCCCTGCAACGCCTCGCCCAGGCGTACGTCGGCCACGTGGCCGGTGCAGTCCAGGAAGAAGACGTAGCGGCCCAGCGCCTCGCCTGTCGGACGGGACTCGATCCGGGTCAGGTTGACCCCACGGACGGCCAACTCCATCAGCACGGACAGCAGCGCGCCGACCCGGTCGTGGGCGATGTAGACCGCGAGCGAGGTGAGGTCGTCACCGGTCGGCGGCGGTGGCGGCCCGGGGCGGGACACCAGCGCGAACCGGGTCACCGCGTCGGGGTGATCGGCGATCTTGTCGGCGAGTGTCGTGAGTCGGTGCCGGGAGGCTCCGATCGGTGCGCAGATCGCCGCGTCGTACTCACCCGTGCCGGCACCGGCGGCGGCCGCGCCGTTGGAGAGCACGTCGACCACCACGGCGTCGGGCAGGTGGTCGCGCAGCCAGCCTCGGCACTGGGTGGACGCCTGTGGATGGGCCGCCACGGTACGGATCGACGTCAGCGAGGTGCCGGGCCGCGCGGCGAGCACGAACTCCACCGCCAGGATCACCTCCCGGGTGATCACCAACGGCTCGCCCTCGGCCATCTCGTCGAGCGTGACGCCCACCGCGCCGCCGATCGAGTTCTCCAGTGGCACCAGCGCGGCGTCGGCGTCGCCGTCTCGGACGTTGTCCAGCGCCTCTCCGACACTGCGCGCGGGCGTACGGGTGCCGCGCTCGGCGGCGGGTACGGAGCGCAGCGCCTGCTCGGCGAAGGTGCCCTCCGGCCCGAGGTAGACGAAACGTGTCGGCGGTGTTCCCGGCATGCCGATCAGCCTACGCAACCGGTTGGTTTGCCGGGCCGGCGTCGCAGGCGAGGGCGCGGATACCGGCCGGGCTGGTGGCGCGTACCTCGATGGTGCAGACGTCGGTACCGGCGGTCACCAGCACCGGGGAGCTGGGTTTGCCCCGGGTGATCACCTGGAGTTCCTCGTGCCCGGTCACCGTCAGCACGGTGAACTGCCAGTCGGCGGCACAGAGCGGACCGGTGCGGACCTGGACCCGGACGTTCGCCGGCAGCACTCCGGCCCGGCCGCGCAACAGTTGCAGCACCCGCTGCCCGGTCGGCCCGTTGCGGCAGGCTGTCGCGACCAACCCGGCGTCCGGGGTGGGCGTGACCGTACCGAGAGACGGTGTGATGGTCGGCGGGGTCGTGGGTGCGGTGCTCGGGCCGGACGGCGTCGGCGCCGCGGTGTGGGTGGGCACACTGGTCGGCTCGCCGAGCCCCGGTGGGGCGCCGCAGCCGGCCAACGCGGCGGCGGCGAGCGCCATCGGCAGGACCCGGGCGATGGTGCGTGCAGGAACGCGGTCGGCTGCCCGGCCGCGAGTCGACGGTGGGGTGTGAATCGTCGCCCGCGGTGAGGGGGACGCGGGGTGGGCTGGGGTGAACGGCACGGGCCGATCCTCGGGACATCGGAGAATTCGTCGCGGCCGGGGTGGCCGAGCCCATCGTAGGGTGAGCGGCCGATCGGGTGAAGGTCAGCCGGTGACGCGGTGCCCGGCGCGCTGGAGCGCTGCGGTGCCCTCGGTCAGCCGGACGGTCGGCACCAGCAGGTAGTCGGTGTCGAACGTGGAGAACGTGACGGCGCTGACCCGTGCCTCGGCGAGCGGGTCGACGAGCGCGGCCAGGCCGCCGGTGCCGGCCAGCGCCACCGGGGCGGTCACCCGTAGGCAGCGCCAGGTGGTCTCCACCACGGCCTGCGCTGGCGCCCGGTCGGTCGGGCAGATCACGGAGATCCCGTCGGAGGTCCAGCTCACCGTCACCACGTCCGCGCCGCGCAGCCCGCTCGACAGCGCGTACGGCAGGGTGGTGCCGGCGGCCAGTCGGCACACAGCGTATTCCCCCGGCAGCAGTGCGATATCGAGCATGAGGGCACACTACGGCGTTCGTGCGGGCCCACCCGGGCAACGCCGCGTGCGGCGAAGGACACACTCCGCCGCAGGTCAGACCTCGGAGAAGAAGGTGAGCGAGCCGGCGACGGTGCCCTCGGTGAGCAGCGGGGTGGAGATCGCGTCGACTGTCGCGTCGGAGCTGTTCATCGAGGCGGCCTGCACCCGGAGTAACCCACGGGCGAGTCGGCCGGAGGAGAGCGCCAGCAGGGGCGGGATCTTGTCGATCTCGGCCTCGGTCAGCTCGCCCCGGTTGGCTGTGAAGTCGAGCAGGCGCAGCCCGCCGTCGAGCAGCGGTCGCCCGATCAGCCCGGCCGGCTCACCGAGGCACAGCAGCTCGCAGCCGGCCGTGGAGATCGCCACCACCCGGGTGTCAGCGTCGATCAGCAGACACGGCTCATCGGCCCGGGAGACTGTCGACGACCATTGGCCGACGTTGTCGGACTCCGGCTCTGTCGAGGCCCGCGCCGCCGGCACGAACGCTTCCGAGAGCGAAAGTTCGACGTGGGCCACCGCGCCTCCTATGTGCACCGATCGACTGTCCACGCTAGCGGGTCGCCGACGGAATCACCGAGCGCACCGGGTCACCGGGGCGCGCAGCGTGAACCGAGGCGACCGGTGACGGCGCGGAGACCGGTGAGGTGAACGGGGGGACCGGAGCCGCGTGGCGTCGCCAGTGACGTTACCGGTGGTGGGCCGGCTTGTCAGCGGCCGTTCGGCCCTCGTCGTACCACCGGTAGTCGGCGGTTGGACGGTACGTGCCGTTCAGCCAGGTGCCGGGGTGCTGTGCGACCCGGGAAAGCTTCTCGGCGGTGGCGGGGCTGATCCGGCTGCCACCGGCCACGAGCAGCCGGTCCAGTTCCCGGTGGGTGGCCATCAGACAGTCCTTCGGAAGCCCGTAGACGCTGATCACGCCGGAGCCGACGAAGGTCAGCACCGGCGTCACCGGAACGGGCAGCCCCACCGCGTCGGAGAGCGCCTTGCTGGCCCGCTTGGCATCCCGGCGGGACTCGGCCACGTACGGGGGCCGCTTGCCGTTGATCTGCACCACGTCTCCGGCGACGAGCACGCGGGCCCGGCCGTGGTCGGCGATGGTCACGGCGAAGAGGCCGCTCGGCCCGATGGCGAGGAACCCGGCCCGGTCGTCCTGACCGCGGTCGAGGACGTCTGTCACGTCGGTGCGTGGCCACTCGATCACATGCCAGGCTGGCCCGAGATGGTCGAGTTGGCCCAGCGCCCGTGCCCCGGCCGCCTCCAGGCGGCGTGCACCTCGCTCGGCCCGACGGCGGCGGGCCCATTCGAGCGGTGTCGGACGGACCGGTTCGAGAACCCCCGGCGCCTCGACGCGGGGGTGTGGCACCGCGACGGGCGGCAGTGCCCGAGCGGACGGTACGGCTCGTCGTGCGGGAAAGACAGTCATCGCGACCTCCGGCAAAAGGTCCCTCGAAGTTATGTCCTCACTACCCTACGTTGCCACTACCGGTGTTCGGCAAGCCGAAGCGCCGGAGTGACTGTGGATGAATGCCATATTCATCCACAGTTCTTTTCTCGGATGCCGCTAAACCCTGCCCTACGCTGCGGGAGTGACCCACTACGTCGACAGCGAAGTCGGCCGGCTCGGCACGGTACTGCTGCACCGGCCCGGCCCCGAACTGGCCCGGCTCACCCCACGCAACAACGACTCGCTCCTGTTCGACGCGATCCCGTGGGTGGGGCGTGCCCAGGAGGAGCACGACGCGTTCGCCGCCGCCCTGCGCGAGCGCGGCGTCGAGGTGCTCTACCTGGCCACCCTGCTGGCCGAGACGCTTGCCGTCGCGGACGCCCGGGCCGAACTCACCGAGGAGGTGCTGCGCTCGCGGCGGCTCGGCGACACGTTGCGCGCCCGCGTCGCCGACCACCTCTCCTACCTGGACCCGGCAGCCCTGGCTGACGTGCTCACCGCCGGGCTGGCCCACGAGGAGCTGCGGATCAGCTCGGAGCGACCGGGCGGGCTGGTCTACACGCTGATGGACCGACACGACTTCGTCATCGATCCGTTGCCCAACCTGCTGTTCACCCGCGACTCGTCGCTCTGGATCGGCGACCGGGTCGGTGTCACCAGCCTGGCCATGCCGGCCCGCCGCCGCGAGACCACCCTGACCGACGCCATCTACCGCCACCACCCCCGCTTCGCCGGCACCGAGTTCGTCTACCGTCCCAGCCTTGAGCACCTGGAGGGCGGGGACGTGCTGCTGCTCGCACCCGGGGTGCTGGCGGTCGGGGTGGGCGAGCGGACGACCCCGGCCGGCGCCGAACGCCTCGGCCGCCAGGTCTTCGCCGCCGGCTTGGCCCACACCATCCTGGTGGTGCCGATCGCCCAGAAACGCGCCACCATGCACCTGGACACCGTGTGCACGATGGTCGACGTGGACGCCGTCCTGATGTATCCCAACATCGCGAGCACGCTGTCCGCGTACACGGTGATCGCCGGCGCGGACGGCGAGGACCCGCGGGTGGACGGGCCGGCGCCCTTCCTGCGGGCCGCCGCCGACGCGATGGACCTCGACCTGCTCCGGGTCATCGACACCGGGCTGGATCCGGTCACCGCGGAACGCGAGCAGTGGGATGACGGCAACAACACTCTCGCGCTGGCCCCTCGGCTCTGCGTCGGCTACGAGCGCAACACCGAGACCAACGCCCAACTGGAGCGGGCCGGCATCGAGGTGATCCCGATCGCCGGCTCGGAGCTGGGCTCCGGTCGGGGCGGACCGCGCTGCATGTCCTGCCCGATCACCCGCGACCCGCTACCCGTCGCGGGGTGATCGGGGCGGTCCGGCTCAGCGCAGGGTGAGCTGGCGGCCGAGCAGCCCCTGACGGGCCCGACGGCCGGCGGCGTCGAGTGGCTCGGTGACGGTGAGCGCCTCCGCGTACCGCTTGGCGAACTGCGCCACCGGCTCCTCCCATTCGGCCGCCGGGGTCTCCTCCGGCAGGTCCCAGACCGGCACGAGTCGACCGTGCGCGCGGAACATGCCGGCGAACTTGGTCCGCTCGCCGAGCGTCAGCGTGCCGGCCGCGCCGAGTCGGGCCAGCGCGTCGAGTGCCGCGTCCTCGTCCTCGGGTAGGACCCAGCGCACGTGGGCCTTCTCCGGGACCTGACACCAGTACGCGGCCTTCGCCGCGGTCAGCCGCACCGTCGGGTAGATGGCCGCGTTCGCGCGCTCCAGGGACGCCTGGACGGTCGGATCGTCGGCGGCCCCGGGGTCGAGCCAGAAGTCGAAGCCGTCGTGCATGGTGATGTCCAGTGGACCGTCCACGAGGATGTCCTGCAGACGCGGCCCGGGCCCGGGCAGTGGCGGCACGGCCACCTGGCCACCGGGCTCGCTGCGCAGCGCGCTGAGCAACGCGTCGGCCAGGTCCCGGGAGACGTCGCCGGACTGCTGGTGGCGCTGGAGACCGATGAGCACGCGGCCGTCCGGCTTGCTGATCGCCGGGGCGGCCATCGGCAGCACCGTGGCGAGCGTCGCCGCCCGGTCACCGAACTCCTCGACCAGGGCGGGCGCCAGCCGCAGCGGGGCGGACGCGGCGGGCACCAACTCGCGCATCGCGATCCACTCGGACTCGTCGACCAGCCCGTCGAACGGACGCGGCACGAAGACGTCCCGTACCTTGTCGCGGCGGGGGGTGGTGTCGGCGGCGGTGCGCTGGCTCTTTCGACGCTTACTCACGGCGTCACAGCCTAGAGCCCCGAGCGGTTCGCCGTGGCCGGGACCCGCCCGAGCCGACTCAGCCCGCTGGCACCAGGGCCGGTCGGGGTGCCGGCGCCGGGTCGAACTCCGCCCAGACGCGCTGGCCCATGCCGTCCTGCTCGACGCCCCAACGGGTGGCCAGGCCGGCCACGATGTGCAGTCCGCGCCCGTCCGCCGCGTCCGGGCTGGCCGTCCGGAGCCGTGGCCCGGTGCTCGCGCCGCCGCCGTCGGTGACCCGCAACTGGATCAGTGCGCCGTCGGCCGAGGGGCGGAGCCGCCAGGCAACCCGGATCACGCCGCCGGGCAGAGGTCTGGCGTGCCGCACCGCGTTGCCCACCAGCTCCGCGAGCACCGCGATCAGGTCCGCGAGGAGCGTCGGGGGTACGACGTCCGCCAGCTCAGCGGCGAGCCGGTGTCGGGCCAGCCGTGCTCCGCCCGGGTGGTGGGGAACCACCACGCACCAGGCTCGATCCCTCGCTGCCGCTGCCACCGTCGCCTCCACGTCGCGCCACCCCTGGTCAACCGCGTGGTAGCCGCACCTCTGCGACCGTACCGCCGCCGGTCCTCGGACGTAGGGATACCCATCCATTCTGCTGTTCAACGATCCGGCGGACGAGATAGAGGCCGAGCCCGGCCCCCGGATAACCGCGACGGTCGCCGGACTCGCCCTGCCAGAACCTGTCGAACGCCCGTTCCACGTGCTCGGGTCGGATGCCGATGCCCTGGTCGCTGACCCGGAACGCCACCAGTTGACCGTCACCCGAGGCGGTGATCTCGATGGGTGATTCCGGTGCCGAGTACTTACCGGCGTTGGTCGTCAACTCGGTCAGCACGGTGGCCAGGCTGGGTCGGTGACCGAGCGCCTTGGGCAGATCGCTCGGGAGACGGAGCACCAGCCGGCGACGCAGCTCGGCAGGCAGGTCCACCACGGCGGAGCGCAGCGCCTCGCCGAGGTCGAACGGCGTGGGAGGGTCGTCGCCCGGCCCCACCTCGGCCGCCGAGCTGAGGAGACGGTCGACCAACCGGGCCAGCTCGTTGGCGCGTTGCCCGATCACCCGGGCCGCCTGGCGTCGGTCGACCTCGGTCAGCGACTCCCAGTGGTCGGTGAGGGTGTCCGCGTACCCCTTGATGACGGTGACCGGGGTGCGCAGCTCGTGGCTGGTCACCGCGACGAACAGCTCCCGGTCGTGGTCGCGGCGCTGCTGGTCGGTGATGTCGCGGAAGGTGACCACCCGCAACGTGCCCGGGCCGGGCAGCTCACCGGAGGTGATCCGCAACCAGCGGCCGTCCGGCATCCGGTGGTCCCGGACCTGCCCGGAGGGCGGCAGCGGGAACGGCAGCGGGCGGCTCAGCGCCTGCTCGACCGTCCGGCCGGTGACCTGGGCGGCGGCCGGGTTCCAGAGTCGGACGTGCCCGTCCCGGTCGACGACGGCCAGCCCGTCGGCGAGAGCCGCCACCACCGGGCCGTCGCCGTGCACCGGCAGGCCACTCTGGTCGCCGTACATGTGCGCGACGCAGGACGCGAGGTAGGCGACCACCCCCTGCTGCTCGGCGCTCGGCTCGTCATCGCCCGGATAGAGCGCGTGCAGGCTGCCGACTGTGTGACCGCCGATCTCGGCCCGGGAGACCGCCATCCGGCGCAGGCCGCTGCCGGCCAGTTCGCCGGCCAGCTTGCCGTTGAGGTCGCCCACCCGCACCTGGCGTACCCGTGGCCCGGAGAGCAGGCAGACGGTGTCCGGGTCGTCGACCGCCAACGGTCGACCGAGGGCCCACTCCGCCGCGCCTGTGGCGGCGATGACGCGACCACCTGTCGGACCGAACTCGACGAACGCCATCCCGGTCGCGCCGAGCGCCGGCTGGGCCACCCGGAGCAGTTGGGCGAGGACCGGCAGGCCCGCGTCCCCAGAATTGATCATCTCGATGACGACGGTGTGGCCGGCGATGAGAGCGGGGAAATCGATACGCTCCGGCATGTGCCGAGTCTGCCCCGCCGACCCGGTTTTGGGCACCCCCGCCCGGCCGATGGGGTCAGCGGTCCAGCCGGGCGAGGGCGTACGCCGGCCGGTCGGTGATGATCCCGTCCACCCCGGCGGCCAGCACCAGTTCCAGGTCGGTCGGTTCGTTGACCGTCCAGACGTACACCTGGTTGCCGGCCGCACGCAGTGCCGGCAGCAGCTGCGGGCGGGCCCGGACCAGGCCGATGCCCGGCCCGGCGATCCGGGTGCCGAACGGCAGCCGACCCAGCCGCAACCAGCGCGGCAACACCTCCAGCAACAGCACGGTGGGCAGCGTCGGTGCCAACTCGCGCACCCGCCGGACCGCCAGTGGGGAGAACGACATGACGGTGACCTGCACCGGGTCGTCCGGCGCCGGGTCGGCCAGCCCGTACCGGCGCAGCAGGCTGACCAGTCGCCGTTCCACGTTCGACCCGTATCGGGACGGGTGCTTCGTCTCGACCAGCAGCCGGACCGGCCGACCGGCGGCGAGCACCGCGTCCAGCAGCCGGGCCAGGGTCAGCAGCCGGGTGTGCGACTCGTCCGGCGGCAGGTCGCCGTCCGGCGCGCTGCCCGGGTGCCACGAGCCGAAGTCCAGGGCGTCCAGCTCGGCGAGCGTACGCGCGCTGACCAGCCCGCGACCGTTGCTGGTGCGGTCGAGTCGTCGGTCGTGCACACAGACCAGGTGCCCGTCCCGGGTCAGCCGGACGTCGCACTCCAGGCCGTCCGCGCCCTCGTCGAGGGCGCGCAGGTACGCGGCGAGGGTGTGCTCGGGTAGGTCGAACGAGGCGCCGCGATGCGCGAAGACCAGTGGCCCGCCCATTCCGCCGGCCTCAGATGACCTGACCGGGCTGCCCGTTCGCGTCGACCACCGGTCGGCCGACCGCAGCCCACTGGCGCATCCCGCCGTCGGCGTTGCGCACCTGCTCCCAGCCGTTGTTGATCAGGTAGGCGACCACCTGGGCGGAACGCCCGCCGGAACGGCAGACGACCGCCACCTCCCGGTCGGTGGGCACCTCGGCCAGCCGGGCCGGCAGCTCCATCATCGGCAGGTGGTGGGCGGTGGGCGCGTGGCCGGCCGCCCACTCGTCGTCCTCCCGCACATCAAGCAGGTAGGTCTCGTCGGCGATCTCGGTCACGGGCACGGTGGGAACCTGGGGTCCGAACACAGGAAGCAACACTAGATCCTTGTGGCCCGGTTCGGCACCGACCGGGCCGTCGGCACCGTCACAACCGGGTCACCCAGCGGGGGTTGGCCTGCGCCCACGCCGGCACCCGGGTGCCGCGAAGCGCCTCGAAGAGCCCGTTGCCCCCGTTGTCCAGCACCACGTACGAGACCTCGTCGATGGTCTGCGGCGAGGAGGGCACCTGGACGCCGCGCATCCCGTCGGGCGGCAGCGCGCGCAGCGCGAGGAGCAGGTCCTCCAGGGGTACGCCGTTGGTGTCGACGGTCAACGAGCCGCCGACCGCCCGGAGCACCTGGTCCAGTTTGACGGGGTTGCTGCGCAGATCCGCCCGGCCGGCGCTGTCCAGCATCGCCCGGAGCAGCTGCTGCTGGTGGTGCTGCCGGTCGTAGTCACCGCCGGGCAGGTCGTAGCGCTGTCGGACGTAGTCCAGCGCCTGTGCGCCGTCCATCTGGTGGCAGCCGGTGGGGAAGACACGGTTGGTGTGGATCGAGCGGACCTCGGTGTCCACGCACATCTCCACCCCGCCGAGCAGGTCGATGACCTTCCGGAAGCCGGAGAAGTCGATCAGCGCGGCGCCGTCGAAGCGGATTCCGGTGAGCCGGTGCAGGGTGGCGGAGAGCAGTTGTGCGCCGGCCTGCCCGCCGCCGCCGTGCTCGTACGCCGCATTGATCTTGTCTTGACCGCCGCCGAAGCCGTTCGCCGGTGGGATGGCGACGAGCAGGTCACGCGGGATGGAGACCAGGTACGCCTCCCGCTGCCCGGCGGGGACGTGCACGATGAGGATGGTGTCCGAGCGCTGGTCGGGGCCGGTGTCGCCCGGGCGCCGGTCGGAGCCGACCAGGAGATAGTTGAGCGGCCCGTCCAGGTCGGTGCGGTCGGTGCGGGCGTCGGCGTCGAGCAGTTGCTCCTTGGTCACCGTGCGGTCGTACCGGTGGCTGAGCATCTTGAGCCCGGCCACGGCGAGCCCCGCCAGCAGGACGAGGGCGAGGCCGATGCCGAGCAGGATGCGCGACCCACGGGCGCGAGGCGACCGGGCGGGCGGGGCTCCGGCCCGGCCCGCTGCGTTCCGTCCCCACCTGGACGTGACCGCCTCCCCGCAGCCGATACGTGAAACCTGCTCACGTCAGGCTACGGGCGGTGACGAGGTCGTCGCTGGCTTTCCGCGACTACCGGCCCTACTTGCGGGTGGAGATCACCTCGGGGTGGGTGAAGACGAACTCGGCGAGCTTGTCCTGCTTGACCGCCCGGAACATCGCCATCGTCTCTTCGCTCAAGCCCTCGGTGTTGTTGCCGTTGGCGTGGAAGGTGCCGTTGTTGGTCTTGAGCATGGTCAGCTCGTTGCCGGTGACCCCGCGCATGGTGAAGATGAAATCCTCGATCGGCACGCCGCCGGTGTCCAGCACGAACGCCTTGCCCGCCGCCTTGATCAGGTTGTTCATCTTGGCCGGGTTGGACAACATCCCGCCCTCGGTGGCCTTCTTGGCCATCGCCTTGATCAGCTGCTGCTGGTTCGCCTGCCGGTCGTAGTCGCCGTTGCGAAGGGTCTTGCGCTGCCGGGAGTAGTCGAGCGCTGCCCAACCCTCCATCTCCTGGCAGCCCTTCTTGTGCACCACCGGGGTCCGCTGCTTGCCGGTCTTCTTGGCATCCGCGTTCCACATCGGCTTGCCGTCGACGTACGACATGTGCAGCGACTTGACCTCCTGGGTGACACAGATCCGCACCGTGCCCAGGGTGTCGATGACGTTCTTGAAGCCACCGAAGTTGATGATCGCCGCGCCGTCGAAGCTGATCCCGGTGAGCCGCTTGATCGTCTGGGCCATCAACTGGGCGCCGCCCTCCCAGCCGCCACCGTTGGCGGCACCGGCCTGGAACGCGGCATTGATCTTCCCGCTGCCGCCGCCGTAGCCGCTTTTCTTGAAGGCCGGGATCTGCGCCTCGGTGTCCCGAGGGATCGAGATCAGGTACGCCTGGTCGTGCGTGGCCGGAATGTGCAGGATGATGATGCTGTCCGAGCGGACGTCATCGGCGGCCCAGCGCTCCCGCGCGTCCACGCCGAGCAGCAGCATGTCGATCGGGCCGTCCAGGCTCGCGCCGCCCTCGGCGTCGGACTTGCCGGCGTCACCCAGCAGGTTGCCCTTCGCGATGCCACCTGTCGCCTGCCCGATCAGCGCCTTGCTGCCGACGATGGCCACTCCGCTGCTCAGCATCAGCACGGCACCGAAGATCACGGTCAGCCTGGCCCAGAGCGGGTCCTTGCGCTTGCTCCGCTTCTTCGACCCACCGCCACCCGGGCGGTCGTCACCGCCACCACCGCCGCTGCCGGGCGGGCGTGAGCCCGGCCCGCCGCCCGAGGGGCGTGCCTGCGCTGGGATGGCCGCGGCGACTCGACCGCTGGGGGCGGCGGACCCGGGGGAAGGAGGGCGACGACTGGCCTGAACCGGCATGCGTGCTCCAGCTCGTGATCAGGAGGGGGCGGCACCACTGTACGTACATCAAATCGACTTGGCGAGTTCATCCCGGGTCAATCCGGACGTCGAATTTCCCAGACTCAGTCGATCGTCGCCGCTCAATGACCCGAACGGTTGGTGCCCGCCGGGCGGCGGTCAGCCGCCGTCGTTGCTCTTCGGCGGGTTGGCCTTGACCCAGTCGGCCATCGTGTCCGCAGACATGGCCTTGTACATCGCGAGGGCCTTCTCCCGGTCCGATACCACCACCGACTCGCCGTTGATCGTGTCGCTGCCCGAGTTCGGGCTGGTCACGAAGGTGAGGTTCTGGCCGCGCAGGTTACGGAACTGCAGCGCCATGTCTGTAACCGAGAAAGTCTGGTCGACGGTTACGGCCGCGGTCACCGACTTGAGGAAGTCGTTGAGCTTCTTCGGGTTCGCCAGCGTGCCGGTGCTGGCGGCCTTGTCCATCAGTGCCCGAAGAAACTCCTGCTGGTGCCGCATCCGGGCGAAGTCCCCGTCCGGGAACTGCTTGCGCTGCCGGATCCAGTCCAGCGCCTCGGCGCCGTCCATGTGGTTGGTGCCCTTGGTGAACGTCCGGTACGGCTTGTGGATCGACGTGATGGTCCGCTCCACCTTCAGGTCCACCCCGCCGAGGGCGTCGGTGACCTCCTTGAAGCCGCCGAAGTCGATCGCCATCACGTGGTCGATCCGAACGTCGGTGAAGCACTCCACGGTGCGTACCGCCAGCGGCAGTCCACCGAACGCGAACGCTGCGTTGATCTTCGCGCGCGAACCGGAGCCGCAGTCCGCGCCGGCGCTCTGCGGGATGGGCACGTACAGGTCCCGGGGGATGGAGACCAGGTAGGCCTCCTGGTGGTCGGCCGGGATGTGCATGACGATGATCGTGTCGGCGCGCCACTGACTCTTGGAGTCGACAGGCGCGTCCGGGTCCCGCGAGTCGCTGCCGACCAGCAGGATGTTCAGCGCGCCGTCGACGGTCTTGGCCGGCCGCCCACCGGTGATCTCCGCGAACGGGTCGGTGCGGGCCAGGTCACTGTTGAGGTTGCGGGCGTACAGCCAGGCGCCGACGCTGCCGAGCAGCGCCAGCACCAGCACCGCGACCCCGGCCACGAGGGCGATCCGACCCCAGCGGGGCCGCGGGCCACGCCGCCCCGGCCCACCGGCGCCACCCGGGCCGCCGGGCCCGGTGGGTCCCACCGGGCCGCCGGACCGAGGCTGCTCCTCGTCGTACGACGGGTAGAAGCGCGCCTCGGTCGGACGGGCACGCCCGGAGGCGCCCCGATCGGGGCCGGGCACCGACGCGCGCCCGGCGCTGCGGTGCAGGAACGGATGCGGAACGCCGGCAGACGAGGTCGCGGACATGTAACTCAGGGTACGTAGCGGGAGCCACCACCGCCTTCAGGCGACACTCAGCGGCAGGCGGTACGCGAAGATCTGGTTACCCTAGCCGCGTCCGGAAGTACTCGATCGTGCGTCGCAGGCCGTCTTCGGGCGCGACCGACGGCTCGTATCCGAGCAGCTCACGAGCGAGCGTGAGATCCGGGCGGCGCATCTCCGGGTCATCGGAGCTGCGGGTGACATAGGTCACCTTCGAGGTGCTGTCGGAGAGCGACACGATCAACTCGGCGAGTTGCCGCATGGTCAGCTCGTGCTCGGTGCCGCAGTTGACCGGGCCCGTCTCGGTCGAGTCGAGCAGCAGCAGGATGCCGCGCACCAGGTCCTCGACGAAGCAGATGGACCGGGTCTGGTTGCCCGTGCCGTGCACGGTGATGGGCTCACCGCGCAGCGCCTGGGAGATGAAGGTGGGGATGGCGCGGCCGTCGTCCGGGCGCATCCGCGGGCCGTACGTGTTGAAGATCCGGACGATCGCCGCGTCGAGCCCGCGATAGCGGTGGTACGCCATCGTCGCGGCCTCGGAGAAGCGCTTCGCCTCGTCGTAGACGCTGCGGACCCCGATCGGGTTGACATTGCCCCAGTAGGTCTCCCGCTGCGGGTGCTCCTTCGGGTCCCCGTACGCCTCGGAGGTGGAGGCCATCAGGAACCGGGCGCCGTCGGCGGCCGCACGCTCCAGCAGGTGCAGGGTGCCGACCGACCCGACCCGGAGGATCTCCACCGGCAGGTGGGCGAAGTCGGTGGGGCTGGCCGGAGAGGCCATGTGCAGGATCGCGTCGAACCGCTCGGCCAGCGCCGGGTGGTGGGTCGGCAGGCCGTCGGAGATGTCCGCCTCGACGAGGGTGAAGGTCGGCCGGTCCAGCAGGTGAGCGACGTTCTCCTTCGAGCCGGTCACGAAGTTGTCGAGCGCCACCACCGTGCAACCTCTGGCGATCAGGGCATCCACCAGGTGCGACGGGACGAAGCCGGCTCCGCCGGTGACGAGGACGCGGTGACCGGAACCAAAGCGCTCAGCAACCTTCATACCGTTCACCCTACCGACCGCCGGATTTGCGGAAGGGGTCCCCTGTTGACGCCCGGCGTCAACAGGGGACCCCCTCGCAGAGGTGGCCGCGGTCAGTGGGCGCCAGCGCCGGTGAGGGCGCGCACCTCCAGCTCCGCGTACTTGTCCTCGTCGTGCTCCTTGGAGATGACAGTGCCGATCCACCCGCAGAGGAAACCGAACGGGATGGAGAGGATGCCCGGGTTGGACAGCGGGAACCACTGCCAGTCGTGGTTCGGGAACATCGAGGTCGCCGCACCGGAGACCACCGGCGAGAAGAACACCAGCAGTACGGCCGAGAGCAGCCCGCCGTAGATCGCCCACACCGCGCCGGAGGTGTTGAACCGACGCCAGAAGAGGCTGTAGAGGATCGCGGGCAGGTTGCCCGAGGCGGCGACCGCGAAGGCCAGCGCCACCAGGAACGCCACGTTGAGGTTCTGCGCGTAGATCGACAGGGCGATCGACACCGCGCCGATCGCCAGGGCGGAGATCCGGGCTACCCGTACCTCCTGCCGCTCCGACGCCTCACCCTTCTTCAGCACGTTCGCGTAGAAGTCGTGCGCGAGGCTGGACGACGAGGCGAGCGTCAACCCGGCGACCACAGCGAGGATGGTGGCGAAGGCGACCGCCGCGATGATCGCCAGCAGGGCCGCACCACCCAGTTCGCCGCCGAAGAAGTCGATGCCGAGCGCTTCGGCCAACTGCGGCGCGGCGGTGTTGCCGGCCTTGTCCTGCGCCGTGATCGCCTGACTGCCCACCAGCGCCGCCGCACCGAAGCCGAGGGCCAGGGTGAGCAGGTAGAAGGTGCCGATGATGCCGATCGCCCAGAGCACGCTCTTGCGGGCCGCCTTCGCGGTCGGCACCGTGTAGAAGCGGATCAGGATGTGCGGCAGACCGGCGGTGCCGAGCACCAGGGCGATACCCAGGGACAGCAGATCCACCTTGTTGTAGAAGGTCTGCGTCGAGTTGCCGGCGACTTCGACGCCGTACCGCAACCCGGGTTCGAGGAACGCGCTGCCCTTGCCGGAGGCCTCGGCCGCCTGGCCCAGCAGCGCCGACAGGTTGAAGTTGAACTTCGCCAGCACCAGGATGGTCATCAACAGCGCGCCGCCCATGAGCAGGAACGCCTTGACGATCTGCACGTAGGTGGTGCCCTTCATGCCACCCACGGTGACGTAGATGATCATCAGGGCGCCGACCATGATGATGGTGGCCACCTTCGCGGTGGACGCGTCCATGCCGAGGAAGGTCGTCCCCGGCCGGATGCCGAGCAGCAGCGCGACAAGCGCGCCGGCGCCCACCATCTGGGCGAGCAGGTAGAAGATCGACACCGTGATGGTGGAGACCGCCGCCGCCGTACGCACCGGACGCTGACGCATCCGGAAGGCCAGCACGTCCGCCATCGTGTACCGGCCCGAGTTCCGCAGCAGCTCCGCGACCAGCAGCAGCGCCACCAGCCAGGCGACCAGGAAGCCGATCGAGTAGAGGAAGCCGTCGTAGCCGTAAAGCGCGATGATGCCGGCGATGCCGAGGAACGACGCGGCCGACATGTAGTCGCCGCCGATCGCCATGCCGTTCTGGAAGCCGGTGAAGGACCGGCCGCCGGCGTAGAAGTCGGTCGCCGTCTTGGTCTGCCGGCTGGCCCAGATGGTGATGCCCAGGGTCACCGCCACGAAGACCAGGAAGAGCGTGATGGTCAGGTTGCGGGCTGTGTGGTTGCCCGCCTCAGCCGCGAGGAACGTCTCAACCGCGTGGACCTTGCTCATGGGTCACCTCCCCGATCTCGGCGCGGATCCGGTCCGCGATGGGGTCGATCTTCCGGTCCGCGTAGCGGGAGTAGAGCCAGGCGATCAGGAACGTCGAGACGAACTGGAGCAGGCCGAAGATCAGCGCGACGTTGATGTTGCTGCCGAACAGCTTCGTGCCCATGAAGTCCCGGGCGTACGCGGAGAGAATGACGTAGAGCGCATACCACAGGAAGAAAGCGACGGTCATCGGGAAGACGAAGCCGCGCAGCGCACGCCGCAGCCCGGCGAACTCGTCCGACCGTTGTACGGCCAGGTACTTGTCCGACTGGGAAGCGGCCGGAGCGGGTGTGTCCGTGGACATCTGTGGATCACCACCTTCACAGGCGTCAGAGGAGTTTCGCGCACCGTAAAGAGCGCACTCCCCGGCAGGGAAGGCTGAGATCGACGCCGGTCGGCGAGTGCGCCGAGCGGTTGGCTGGCTGCGCCAAGTGACTCAGGTCACTGCGGTGATCGGTCGCCCCGGCCGAGGCGTCCGTTCAGGCCGGCAGTTCGTGATAGCGACCGCGGTAGTGCAGCAGCGGGGCGGCCTCCCCGGCCAGGTCGACCGTCTCGATCGTGGCCTCGACCAGCAGGCCCCAGCCGTACTCCCGGGCGGTGTCCAGCCGGCACCCGGCCCAGCCGCCGGCATCGGCCGGGACCGGCCCGTACGGCGTCTCGATCCACGTGCCGGTGGCGAAGAGCCCGCCCGGGGCGGGGAAGAGACCGGCGAACCGGTCGGCGAGTTGCCGGTGCGGCGGGCCGAGCGGTGTGACAGCGAACCGGCCGGCCTCCTCGACGGCCGCCCAGAGGTCGGACTCCGGGTCGATCAACCCGAGCAGCCGGTCTGGTTCCCCCTCGGCCACCAGGGTGGACGAGACGGTCAGCCCGTCCGGACCGGGTGCCGTCCAGAGGGTCACCGGTACGGCGAGGCGACCACGCAGCCGGCGTACCGGCGACCGTTGCCCGGTCGGCACCGCGAATGGGTCGGTGTGGTGGATCTCGGCGCCCGGTTCATGATTCACGTGAAACATTGTGACCCGCCCCGCCCGTCGTACGAACCCGAGACGCGAAGGAGCGAATCAGCGCGGCGACCTCGTCCGGTTGCGTGTCGAGCACGAAGTGCCCGCCATCGAGCAGGTGCACCTCGGACCCCGGAACGTCCGAGCGGTACGCCTCGGGTTCGGTGACCTCGAACGAGGTGTCGTACCGACCCCAGACGACAAGCAGCGGCGGCTGGGTCCGGCGGAGCCACTCCTGCCAGGTCGGGTACGAGGCGACGTTGGTCCGGTAGTCGTACTGGAGATCCAGTTGGCGTTCGATCTCCCCGGGGCGACTGAGGAAGGCTTGCTCGTCGACCCACAGGTCGGGGTCGTACCGCTCCGGGTCCGGATCGGTGCCGACGTGCCGGGTCCGGATCGCCTCCAGCGAGAGGACGTTCTCCCGGACCGCCGCCTCGTGTGCGGCCCGGTCCTGCCAGAAGGCCCGCCGGGTGCCCCAGAGCGGGCCCAGGCCGGTGTCGTGGGCCACCGCGTTCTGCACGATGAGGCCGCGCAGGCGGCCCGGGTCGGCGAGCACCATCCGTAAACCCACCGGCCCGCCGTAGTCCTGCACGTAGAGCAGGTAGTGCTCCACGCCGACGGCGGCGACGAAACCAGCGATCGTCTCGGCGATCCCGTCGAAGGTGTACGGGCTCCGCGGATCGGGGGCGGCACTGTGCCCGAAGCCGGGGTAGTCCGGCGCGATCAACCGGAACTGGTCGGCGAGCCGTTCGAGCAGCGGCTCGAACATGCGCGACGAGGACGGGAAACCGTGCAGGAGCAGCAGCACGGGCGCGTCCGGTGCCCCCGCCTCCCGGTAGAAGATCGAGCGCCCGTCGACGACGATGCTGCGGTAGCGCGTGTGCGAGCCCATGCCGACTGCCCCCTCGTCCCGGCTGCTCGCACCATAACGAGGGTCGGGTGGCCCTGACCGGCGTTCGGCCGGGCCGGACGGCAGCGCTCAGCGGCGCGGCGTCACAGTGGCCAGCAGCTCCGGCTGGCGTCGGTCCAGCACGTCGCCGGCCAGGTACGCGCCGAGCAGCGCCGCGCCCAGCCCGTACGCGGCACCGACCGGCAGGGCCAGCCAGAGCCAGGCGTCACCAAGCAGCGCGGCGGCCACCACCATCGGCACCGCGGCGACCGCCGAGGCGAGCATGGCCAGCAGGGTGAGCAGCCCCTTCGCCAGGCCCGCACCGCTGTTCATGGCGAACGGGTTGCTCGTCTCCGGCAGCGAGTACGCCCCGAGCACCGAGACCAGGCTGTTCACCGCCAGCCCGGCGCCGTAGGTGGCGACCAGGCTGCCGATCGTGAGCCCGATCCAACCCGGTCGACCGAGCAGCACCGACAGCACCACCGCGACGACCGCCAGCATCGGCAGCACGTACAGCGAGAAGGCAGTCATCCGGGCCCGCAGCTCGACCCGGCCGGGCACCCCGGCCACCACGTTCGCGGCGTACGCGCTGCCGTCGAAGCCGAACTGGTTGGCCAGGGTGACGGCGGCGAGCACGCCCACGAAGAGCATCGAGACGGTGACCACGACAGGTGAGCTGTCACTGGCCGCCGCCGTCAGCCCCTCGTCGTTCATGGCCGCGAAGTCCCCACCCGTAACGTTGATCATCACTGGCACGAAGATGCCGACCACCGCAATTGTGATCAGGTTCGCCCGGCGGCGAGCGTCCCGCCACCAGTAACGGGCCTCCCGGGCGACCAGGGCACCGAACCGGTCCCGGCGGGCCCAGCCGGCGAACCGGGGGAACAGTTGGGCGACCGCGCCGCCGGCGGCTCCGCGCTGCGCCGGGGCCTTGCCGGCGCTCGCCGCACCCACCATCGCCGACTCGAGCGACCGGGACCACCAGGCCAGCAGGGCGCCGAGCGCCACCACCGTGATCAGCAACTTGACAGGCGCCGCCCACACCCGACCCTGGGCCACGTCGATGCCGACGGTCCACGGAGCGCCGAACGGCGTCCAACCGATCACGGTCGCCACACCCGTCAACCGGTCCCAGTCCGCCTCGCGCAGCGCGGCGAGGCCGAAGACCTGCAACGGGCCGAGCAACGCGGCGACCACCGCCAGCAGCACGGCCGCCAGGTCCCGGACCCGTCGGGACCGCAACATGGTGGCGAAGGCGCTGGTGACCGCCCGACTGGCGGCCACACAGAGCAGCAGCCCGGCGAGCACACCCAGGACGGCGACCGACCCCGCCGACCAGCCGCCCAACGACGAGGCGGTCAGCACCAACCCGAACGACGCGATCAGCACCGCCAGCGCCGGCACGCTGATCAGGGCCGCCACGAACAGGCCGGTCACCAACGTGCGCCGGGGCAGCGGCAGCAGCGCGAACCGGGCCGGGTCCAGTGTCTCGTCCACACCGAAGAAGACAAGTGGCAGGAGCAGCCAGCCGAGCACCAGCAGCCCGCCACCCGCCGCCGCGATCAGCACCGCGTACTGGCCGTCGCCGGTCAGGCCCGGCGCGGCGAAGAGGAAGAAACCGCCGGCGGCGAACCAGAGCCCGAGCAACGCGCCGCCGACGAACAGGGCGATCCGCCAGCCCTGGCCGCGAAAGTTGTTGCCCATCACCCGCAGCTTGAGCCGCACGAAGTGGCGGGCGGAGACCGACCGTACGGGTGCGGCGGGGGTGGCGTCCGCGCTCACCGGGAGAGCCACGACAGCTCCTCGCCGGTAGCGGTGCGCCCGCCGACCACCTCGACGAAGACCTGCTCCAGCGAGCGACCGCCACGGACCTCGTCGATGGTGCCGACCCGCTTGATGGTGCCGCCGGCCAGGATCGCCACGTGCGAGCAGAGCCGCTCGACGACCTCCATCACGTGACTGGAGAACACCACGGTGCCGCCACCGGCCGCATAGCGGGTGAGGATGTCCCGGATCAGCGCGGCGGAGACCGGGTCGACCGCCTCGAACGGCTCGTCCAGCACCAGCACCCGAGGGCCGTGCAGCAGCGCGCAGGCCAGGCCGATCTTCTTCTTCATACCCGCCGAGTAGTCCACCACGAGCGTCCGACCGGCGTCGCCGAGCGCCAGCACGTCCAGCAGCTCGGCGGCCCGCTGGTCGACCACCGCCGGGTCCATCCCCCGCAACAACCCGTTGTACGCCAGCAGCTCCGCGCCGGTCAGCCGGTCGAACAGCCGGACCCCGTCGGGCATCACGCCGAGCAGCCGCTTGGCGGTGACCGGGTCCTGCCAGACGTCGTGCCCGAGCACCCAGGCCGAGCCGGCGTCCGGTCGCAACAACCCGACCGCCATCGACAACGTGGTGGTCTTGCCGGCGCCGTTCGGGCCGAGCAGGCCATAGAAGGAGCCGGCGGGGACGTCCAGGTCGACGCCGGCCACCGCGATCGTGCCGTCGAACCGCTTGGCCAGGCCACGCAGTGCGAGCGCGGGGTGCTCAACAGTCATGCGCAGACGTTATCCGTCGATCGCCAGTTCCGCCGTCCGGCCACGGGCGGACCCGCGATCATCCCCGAGAGGGACCAGGCGCCGACCTGCCCCGGATCGGCGCGGTGGTGGGTGGGGCGCGGGGTTACATCCGGAGGGCTTCGGGGGTGTGCAGGCGGAGCATGGTGGCGGCGACGTCGGTTGGGGCTCGTCGGCGGGTTGCCATCGAGACGACGACCATCACGGTGAACGCCAGCGGCACCGTCCAGGCGGCCGGCTGCGCGATGAGGGTGGCCGGCCAGCCGGACAGCGGTGGGCCGAGCACTGTGACCAGCACCGCGCCGATCGCCGCGCCGCCGCCGACCACCACGCCGGCGGTGGCGCCCACGTCGGTCAACCCGCGCCACCAGATGCCGAGGACCAGCAGCGGGCAGAAGCTCGACGCGGCGACCGCGAAGGCCAGCCCGACGACCTGCGACACGTCCAGTCCGGAGACGTGTAGTGCCAGCACCGCCGGCACACCGCCGGCGATGACGGTGGCCAGCCGGAACCCGCGTACCGAGCCCCGACCGAGCACGTCCGTCGAGATCACCCCGGCGACGCTGGTCAGCAGGCCGGACGAGGTGGAGAGGAACGCCGCGAACGCGCCTGCGGCGACAAGCGCGGCGAGCAGTCGCCCGACCAGCCCGTCGCCCAGGACCGCGCCGGGTAGCAGCACCACCACCGCATCGGTCTGGCCGCTGAGCAGCAGTTGCGGTGTGTAGATCCGGCCGAGCACCCCGTACAGGGTGGGCAGCAGGTAGAACGCGCCGACCAGCGCCAGCACGACCAGGGTGGTCCGGCGGGCCGCAGCGCCGTCCGGGTTGGTGTAGAAGCGCACCAGCACGTGCGGCAGGCCCATGGTGCCCAGGAAGGTGGCCAGGATCAGCGAGTACGTGGCGAACAGGCCGCGGTCGTCGTCACCGGCGGCGCTGGGCAGCAACCAGTCGTTGGCATCGGTGGCGACCCCGGACACCTCCGGCACCGGATCACCGGCAGCGAAGGTCAACTCGTCGCCGGGGCGTACCTCCCGGATGTCACCGTCGGGCAGGGTGAGGGTCGCGCGGTGCTCGACCACGACGGTGGTCGCGGCCCGGAACGTCGGTCCGTCGGGCGGGGTCACCGCCGGGCGGCCGTCGGCCTGCCACTGCAGGGCCAGGAAGATCACCGGTACGGCGAGAGCTGTCAGCTTGAGCCAGTACTGGAACGCCTGCACGAAGGTGATGGCCCGCATCCCGCCCAGCGCCACGTTCGCGGTGACCACGGCAGCCACCAGCAGGGCGCCGAGGGGGTACGGGGAGCCGGCCACCGTGGCCAGGGTCAGCCCGGCGCCCTGGAGCTGTGGCACCAGGTACAGCCAACCGATGAAGATCACGAAGGCGGTGGCCAGGATGCGGAGTCGACGCGACCCCAGCCGCAGCTCGCAGAAGTCGGGCAGGGTGAACGCCCCGGAGCGGCGCAGCGGCGCGGCCACGAAGAGCAGCAGGGCCAGGTAGCCGGCGGCGAACCCGACCGGGTACCAGAGCACGTCCACGCCGTACTTGAGGACCAGCCCCGCGATGCCGAGGAAGCTCGCCGCCGACAGGTACTCCCCGCCGATAGCGGCGGCGTTCCACGTCGGACTGATCGCCCGGGACGCCACCAGGAAGTCGGAGGTGGTCCGGGCCAACCGCAGCCCGTAGAAGCCGATCCCGACGGTGACCAGGGTGACGGCGACGATGGCCGGGACCACGAAGTCGTTGCCCACCTCAGCGCTCCGGCCGTTGCACCAGGTCGGTGAAGTCCTGCTCGTTGCGCTCGGCCAGCCGCACGTACGCCCAGCCCACGGCGATCAGGAACGGGAAGGAGGCCACCCCGAGCAGCAGCCACGGCAGGTTGACGCCGGCGACCGTGGTCCGGCCGAGCGAGGGGGCGATCGCGAACAGCCAGGGCAGCCCGCCCAACCCGATGGCCACCACCAGGGACAGCCGCAGTGCCAGCGCGAGTTGGGCCCGGACCAGGCCGCGGACCAGCGCCTCGCCGACCTGGGTCTGCTGGGCCAGCTCGGCGCGGGTCCGTTCGGCGCGGGTGTCCTGTCGGGTGATCTCGGCCAGCACGATCCGGGACCGCCGGGGCGGCGGTACCGCACCACCCGACCCCACGTGAGGGAGTTGCTTGGCCACCCCGGCAGTCTCGCCCGCAATGCGGGTTTGTCAAGCAGGGCCACCCGGCGGCGTCGTGCGCACCCGTGGGTGGCGTTGTGCATAACCTGTGGAGAACCGGTAACGCCTGTGGATAACTCCGGGACGATGCCGGCTGGCGTGTGGGAACTCCCGAGGCTCGTTGTGGACAACCGTCTGAACCGACGGTCACTCCAGGCCGATGCGCTCCGGTCGGGCCGAGGCGGAGCCGAGCCAGGTGTGCGGGTTGCCGTACCAGCACCAGCCCAGCTTGGGTGCGCCCTGGCTGATCCAGATCGCCGGCACCCGCTTGTCGCCGCAGCGGGAGCCGACAAGTGAGAAGCACCTGTTGCTCGCCAGCGCGGCCGGGTGCAGCGTGACGAAGGCGAGCCCCTCGTCGATGGTGAGGGGCAACCGGCTCTGCGCGGTGATCCCCTCCATGGCCGTAGCCGGGGCCAGGTTGCGGAACTCCTCACCCCGGTCGACGTCGAAGAGCAGGTACGCCGGCCCGGCCGGCACCTCCAGCTCCTTGATCGGGTCGAAGCGGGGCAGGTCGTCCTCGGCGTAGTTCCGGTCGATCACGCCGGGCTTGCTCTTGCCGGCCAGGGTGGTCAGCCCCACCCGTTCCGGTACCCCGATCAGGTCCCGGGTGATCACCAACAGGAAGGGCACCCGGGCGTCGGTGGGGGCGGGCAGCCCGGCGGTGCCCTCGGCCGCCCTGGCCCGCAGTGGTGCGACGAGGTCGCGGAAGGCGCTCTCGGTCAGCCCGGCGAGGGTGGGGTAACCGAGCTGCACCAGTCGGTCGAGTTGGCTGTCGAACTCGGATTCGGCGTTGAACGGGGTCTCGGTCACGTCAGGCCTCCCGGAAGTCGTACGGACTAGCGTACAACGTACGGTAGGGCTGCTCCCATTCCCGTCTCAGCGACTCCAATCCTGCTTCGCGGCCCTGACCAGCTTGTCCTTCAGCTCCCGGGTGTGCCGCCGGCTCACCGGCAGCTCGGTGGAGTCGATCACCACCACGTAGCCGGAGTTGACGAGCCGCAACTCCGCGATCAACTTCAACTGCACCAGGTACGACCGGTGCACCCTGACGAAACCGGCATCGGCCCAGCGCTCCGCTAGCGTGGCCAGCGAGACCCGCACCAGGTGCGACCCCTCCGCGGTGTGCAACCGGGCGTAGTCGCCCTGCGCCTCCACCCACCGCACCGCTGAACGGGGCAGCATCCGGGTGGTGCCGGCCAACTCGATGGGGATGGTCGGGTCCTCCTCCGCGCGGGCCAGCGCCGCCGGATGCGACGGCACCACCCGGGAACCGATCACCCGCCGCAACGACTCGGCCAGCCGATCGGCGCGAACCGGTTTCCGCACGTAGTCGGTGGCGCCCAGATCGAAGGCGTCCACCGCGCCGTCGTCGTACGCGGTGACGAACACGATCGCCGGTGGCCGGGCGAAGCGGCGCAGCACCCGGGCCAGCTCCATGCCGTCCAGGCCGGGCATCCGGATGTCCAGGAAAACCACGTCCACGTCGGCGTCGCGCAGCAGCCGCAGCGCCTCGGTGGCATCCCCGGCCGTGTGCAGCCGAGCCACCCGGGGGTCGGCCCGCAGGTGGTACGCCAACTCGTCGAGCGCGGGCGGCTCGTCGTCCACAGCGAGGACGCGCAGGAAACCCGACGCGTTCACCGCGCCCGTCCCGGTGCGCTCGCTCACGACCCTGCCCGTACGCCGGGGTGGAACTTCGGCACCCGCATGCTCACCTTCGTGCCCGAGCCCAGCCCGGTCTCCACGACCAGGCCGAACCGATCCCCGAAGACCGAGCGCAACCGCTCGTCGACGTTGGAGAGGCCGACGTGCTGACCCGTGTCGTCGCCCGGGTCGCCGGTGCCGCGGGCCAGCTCGGCGATGCCGGCGGTCAGCGTGGTCGGATCCATTCCCACTCCGTCGTCCTCCACCGTGATGTGGCATTCGGCTCCCGCGTCCCGGGCCTCGATGCTCACCATGCCCGTGCCCGGCTTGCGGGACAACCCGTGGCGAACCGCGTTCTCCACCAACGGCTGGAGGCAGAGGAACGGCAACGTCACAGGCAGCACCTCCGGGGCGATCTGCAACCGCACCTGCAACCGGTCGCCGAACCGGGCGCGCTCGATGGTCAGGTAACGGTCGATCGACCGCAGCTCCTCGGCCAGCGTGGTGAACTCGCCGTGCGCCCGGAACGAGTACCTGGTGAACTCGGCGAACTCCAGGATCAGCTCCCGGGCCCGCTCCGGATCGGTGCGCACGAACGAGCCGATCGCGGTCAGCGCGTTGTAGATGAAGTGCGGGCTGATCTGCGCCCGCAACGCACGGATCTCGGCCCGGGCCAGCCGCTCCCGCGACGAGTCCAGCTCGGCCAGGGCGAGCTGGTTGCCCGCCCAGTGCGCCGTCTCCAGGGTGGCCTGCACCAACCCCGGAGGCGGTGGGCTGTCGGCGACCGCCACCAGCGCGCCCACCACCCGGCCGTCCGCCCCCAGCAACGGTGCGACCACCGCCCCCCGGATCGGGCAGTCGACCCGGTCGCAGTGCAGCTCCTGCTCACCCAGCACCGTCGAGCGGCCGGAGCCCACAGTCCGCCGGGCGGCCGCGAGCAGTTGCTCCCCGTGGTGCGTGCCGCGCCCGTCGAGGGCCAGCAGCCGGTCGGCGTCGGTGAGCGCCAGCCCGGCCGCGCCCACCAGGGCCCGCAGATGGCGTACGGCCTTCGCCGCGCCCGCCTCGCTCAGCCCCGCGCGCAGCGGCTCGGCGGCCAGGCCGGCGGTGTGCAGCACCTCGTAGGTTGCCCGTTGGGTGGCGGTGGCGATGCCACGGCGCGCCCGCAGCCGCAGCACAGCGAACAGGGCTGCGGTCAGCGCGGTGACGAGTGAGACGACGCCGACCACGGCGGAGAGGTTGGCAGCCACGCAGCGATCCTCGCCCCTTCGGGCCGGCGCGCCAACCCTCTAGTACGCGCCCTTGCGGGCGAGCACCACCCCGACCGTGCGCCACAGGATGCTCAGGTCGTACGCGAGCGACCAGTTGTCGACGTAGTAGAGGTCCAGGCGGACCGACTCGTCCCAGGACAGGTCGGAGCGGCCGGAGACCTGCCACAGGCCGGTCATGCCGGGGCGGACCAGCAGGCGGCGGCGTACGTCACCCAGGAAGTCACCGTCGTCGGCCGGCAGCGGGCGGGGCCCGACCAGCGACATCTCGCCCCAGAGCACGTTGATCAGCTGTGGCAGTTCGTCGAGCGAGGTGGCCCGGAGGAAACGGCCGACCGGGAAGACCCGGGGGTCCTCCTTCATCTTGAACAGCATGCCGTCGGTCTCGTTGCGGTCGACGAGGCTGGCCAGCCGCTCCTCGGCGTTGACGTACATGGTCCGGAACTTCCACACCCGGAACGTGCGCCCCTCGTGCCCCACCCGGGGCTGGCGGAAGAAGACGGGCCCGGGATCGGAGATCCGGATCGCCACGCCGATGGCCAGGAAGAGCGGGATCAGCAGCAGCAGGCCGAGGCCGGCGGCGACCCGGTCCAGCAGGTTCTTGGCCAGCAGCGCCGGCCCGGAGAGGGTCGGCTCCTCGACGTGCAGCAGCGGCAGACCCTCGATCGGCCGGATGTGCACCCGCGGACCGGCGATGTCGGTGAGCTGCGGGGCGACCACCAGGTCGACACCGGAACCCTCCAGTTGCCAGGCCAGCCGCCGCAGCTCACCCGGCTCGGCGCTGGCCGACCCGCAGACGGCGATGGTGTCCCCACCGACCTCGCGGACCAGCGCCAGAACGTCCCGCCCGGCGTACACCGGCACCGGGGTCGGCATGCCCCGGGCAGCCGCGTACCCGTTGGTGATGTGGATGGCGACGGGCATCAGCCCGGCGGACGGGTTGCGGGTGACCGCCGCGTAGACCTCGAGGCACTCCGGCAGGGTGCCGACCAGCACCATCCGGTGCGCGGCCTGGCCGGCCTGCCGGCGGATGTAGTGCAGGGCCCACCGGGCCACGAACCGACCCCAGAGGATCAGCAGTGCCGCACCGACGAGCGCGGTGCCCACGGTGAACCGGGAGAGCTGGGTCACGGTGGCGAAGGCGAGGAAGGAGACGCTCGCGGCCACCGTCACCGACGCCCGGATCACCCGCTTGTACTCGTCGGGCCCGAGCCCCAGATAGCGCCTGTCGTACGCCCGATTGCCCCAGAGGATGACGACCCAGCCGAGCGGGAGCAGAAGGTAGGAGATGGTGTGGAACCAGGTCGGGTCCTGCTTGGTGCCGGAGAACCCGGAGGCAGCCTGGTCGAAGAGCTGGATTGCGATCCAGCTGGCAAATGCGGCAGCGCTGAAGTCGAGCAGGAGCAGGACCGCCGTGTAGGGGCGGTGCCAACGGGAGACGCGGCGTCGCGCCCTGGCCCACGCCGACCGGGGTACACCATTGTGCGTCGGCGGCGTCGGCGGCTGGATCTCGAAGCTGTCGACGTGCCGCACGAGTCTGCTCCGGCCTTCGTTGGTTACCGGGCGCTGGAGGCTTGCCGTCACCTCACCCATGTCCTCCCGCATGACACGGGCCGCTCACTCGGCGTGAAGGCCCGGGTCGCCCACCGTCCCAGTCTCCCACGCGGGCCCGACCGGTCGCCGCCCCGAAGCAGATTGGCGATCGATGGTGCTGGCGGGATCTGGCCGGCTCCGCGCCATTCCAGAAGCCGGGGACCGGGCCACTATACCGATGGATGCGCACGTAACCAGAACGGCGGACCGGAGCTTCCACTCAGTGTGGGCGATTCCGCTCCGTAGTCGTGGAGTGGAATTACTCACCGTACGAGACGGGACAACCGACGGTCAGCGAGCGGCTTACCGCCGGTCTGGCAGGTCGGGCAGTACTGGAGGCTGGAGTCGGCGAACGACACCTCGTGCACGGTGTCCCCACAGACCGGGCAGGGCAGCCCGGTGCGGGCGTGCACCTTCAGCCCGGAGCGCTTCTCGCCCTTGAGCTCCGCGGCCCGCTGACCGAGGGACCGCTCGACCGCGTCGCCGAGGACCTGTCGGGTGGCGGCGTGCAGGGTGGCGAGCTGGGCGTCGGTGAGCCGATCGGTGATCGCGAACGGGGACAGCTTCGCGGCGTGCAGGATCTCGTCGGAGTACGCGTTGCCCACCCCGGACAGCACCGACTGGTCGGTCAGCACCCCCTTGACCTGCCCGCGCCGGCTCCGCAGCCGCTCGGCGAAGGTGGGCAGGTCCGCGGCGAACGCGTCCGGGCCCAGTTTCGCCACCCCGGGGACCGCCGCGAGGTCGGTGACCAGATACGCGGCCAGCTTCTTCTGGGTGCCCGCCTCGGTGAGGTCGAAGCCGGAACCGTCGTCCAGGCGTACCCGCACCGCGATCGGGCCCTTGCCCGGACGCAGCGGGGTGGTGGAGGGGAACGCCTCCCGGTAGTGCAGCCAGCCCGCTCGCGCCAAATGCACCACCAGGTGCAGACCGCCCTCGAAGAGGACATCGAGGAACTTGCCGTGCCGACTGGCGTCGACCACCGCTCGACCGGCGACCTCGGTCGGTGCCGGCTCGTACGTCTTCAGGGCGCTGATCGCGGCGATCTCCAGCCGATCGACGCGCCGCCCCACCGCGCGCTGACGCAGGTAACCCGCGAGCGCCTCAACCTCCGGTAGTTCGGGCACGACACAACGGTAGCCTTCTTTGCCGTGAGCGTGAGGAATGAGCTTGCGAGTCCCGCAATCGCGAACGAGAGGCGAGCTCCGTGAGAATCGTGGTGGCACACAACCGGTACCGGGAAGCCCAGCCGTCCGGTGAGAACACGATCGTCGACTCGGAGATCGCGCAGCTCACCGCCGCTGGCGTCGAGGTGCTGCCCTTCATCCGCAGCTCGGACGAGATCCCGTCGATGTCGAAGGCGGCGAAGGCGCTGCTGCCGATCTCGCCGATCTGGGCGCCGCGAGCCCAGCACGACCTGAGCCGGCTGCTCACCGAGCACCGACCTGACGTTCTGCACCTGCACAACCCGTACCCCCTGCTCTCGCCCTGGGTGGTGCGGACCGCGCACCGGCACGGCGTGCCGGTGGTGCAGACGGTGCACAACTACCGGCAGGTCTGCTCGTCGGGGATCTACTTCCGCGACGGCGTGATCTGTCAGGACTGCAAGGGGCGGGTTCTGGGTGTGCCGGCGATCAAGCACCGCTGCTACCGCGACTCGGCGGCGCAGAGCGCACTGATGGCGACCACCCTGGCCGTGCACCGGGGTACCTGGCGCTCGGTGGACCGGTACGTCGCGCTCACCTCGGCGATCGCCGACCACCTCCGCGACTACGGCATTCCGGACGAACGCATCGTGGTGAAGCCGAACTCCGTACCCGACCCGGGTCGGCCGGCGCCGCTCGGTGACGGGTTCCTCTACATGGCCCGGCTCTCCCCGGAGAAGGGCGTCGACCTGCTGCTGGACGCCTGGCGTCGGCACCCGGTGGGTGCCCTGGGCACGCTGCGGGTGGCCGGCGACGGTGAGCTGCGCCCACTCGTGGAGGCAGCCGCCGCCGAGCGACCCGACGTGGTCTACCTCGGTCAGCTCGACCGGGCCGGGGTGCGGGCCGCGGTCGAGGCGAGCGCTGTGGTGATCGCCGCCGCGATGTGGCACGACGTGCTGCCCACCGTGATCATCGAGGCGATGGCGAGCGGCCGGCCGGTGCTCGGTACCGCGTTGGGCGGCATTCCGTACCTGGTCGGGGCCGACGCCCCGCACGAGCCCGCCGGCACCGGGCCCGCCGAGAACGCCTCCGCGGTCGCCGGGGGTGGCGGGTCACCCATGCCGGCGGGGATCGGTCTGGGTGAGGCCGGTTGGGTGGTCGCCCCGGAGCCGGCCGCGCTCGCCGCCGCCCTGCCGGTCGCCCGCGCGGGCGCGGCCGGGCTGGCCCCGGCCGCCCGCGCCCGCTACGAGCGCACCTTCCACCCCGACGTGGTCACCAAGCGCCTGATCGACATCTACGCGTCCCTGTCCCGAACCCCCAACCCCGTCTGACCCCCGCCCCACCACGCCGATCTTGCAGTTTCGGTCGTCGATATCGGTCGGATGCCCCATGTGTCGGGACAGCAAGTGCAAGATCGCGGGGTGGGGGGCGGGTCTGTCAGCGCAGGGAGGCGCGGGCCGAGAAGGCGATGCTCGCCAGCAGGAAGCCACCGTTGACGATCGTGAAGGCGACCATCACCCAGAGGACCAGCGCGGGAGCCACGGCGAGCACCAGGGCGGCCACGAAGACCACCGCGCCGTAGTCGCGGACCAGCTTCACCAGGCGTACCGGCAGCGAGGTCGAGGTGACCATGCTGGCCGCGTTCGGGCCGGCCTGCATCACCGACGTCACCAGGTTGACCATCCAGGTGCCCGCGAAGGTCGCCACGAGCCAGGTCGGCGTGGACGGCTCCTGCGCCACGGCGGTGGCGGCCAGGGCTGCCACCAGGGCGATCTGCGCGGCCACGTCGCAGAGCACGTCGACGCGGGCCCCGGCCGCGCTGCCCTGGCCGGTGACCCGGGCCAGCTGTCCGTCCGCGCAGTCCAGGGAGTACGCCACCTGCCAGCCGACCAGGGCGAGCAGGCCGACCACCCAGGCCGGTACGTCCCCGGCGGCGACCGGGCCGGCGAGCGCCACCACGGTGACCGAGGTGGCCAGCCCGAGCACCAGGTTGGTGATCGTCAACGCGGTCGGTCGCAGCCCGAGCCGCTGGGCGACGAGCGCGAAGACGGCACCCAGCCACTGGCTGATCGACTCGCTGAACAGGCCGCCGCCCCGGTTCACCCGGTGGAAGTCGGCGACGGTGGGACGGGGGTCAGCCAAGCTGGTCGCGGATTGCACCGGCGTAGTCTGCCAGCCGCTCCCGGGTCTCGGTAGGCGACAGTGCCAGGTGTTCGAGGATGGTGTACCGGTCCGGCCGGGTCCGCGGCGCGAACTGCACCGCCTCGATGAACTGGTCGTCGGTGAGCGCCACTTCGGCGGGGAGCCGGGGCAGGCCGTGCCGGGCGAGGCAGGCCGACATCTCCCGGAAGCGGCGGAGGTCTCCGCGCAGCCAGGTGCAGAACAGCGCGCCCAGCCCGGCCAGCTCGCCGTGCGAGGCGGTCCCGGGGAAGAGCGAGTCGACCGCGTGCATGATCTCGTGGCAGCCGCCGCTGCACGGACGGCTGGTGCCGTCGACAGCCATCGCCAGGCCGCTGGAGATCAACGCCTCGGCGAGGACGATCACGAAGGCGTCGTCGCTCATGTCGCCCGGGTGGTTGAGCACCGCCTCGGCGCCCGCCCGCGAGAGCGAGGCGGCCAGCCCGTCGACCGGCTCACCGCGTACCTGCCGGGACAGCTCCCAGTCGGCAAGCGCGCTGATGTTGCTGATCACGTCGCCGATGCCGGCCCGGTTGTGCCGGTCCGGGCCGCTCTCCACGAAGTCCAGGTCGACGATCACCCCGATCGGTATGTGCACGCCGTAGGAGCCCTTGATCCCGTCGGTGATCAGGCTGGCCACCGGTGAGGCGATCCCGTCGTTGGCGAGACTTGTCGCCACCGACACCATCGGCAGCCCTCGGCGGGTCGCCGCGTACTTCGCCACGTCTATGGTCTTGCCGCCGCCGATGCCGACGACCGCGTCGTACGACCGGGAGCGGAGTTTGCCGCCCAGGTCGTCGGCGGCGTCCAGCGTGCCGCCGGAGACGGTGAACACGTCCGCCGAGCGCAGCGACGGTCGGATCAGCTCCGCGATCTGCGCGCCCTGACCAGGACCGACCACCACCGCGACGTCGCCCCCGGAGGAGATCCGCCCGTCGGCCAGGATCGCGCCCAGGTCGGCGACCGCCCCGCGTCGTACGTCGATGTGCAGCGGGGTGAGGACGCTCCGAGCTAGTAGCGGCACGCGATCTCCCGCGCGCGGGCCAGGTCGGCGTGGTTGTCGACCTCGACCCACGGGACGTCACCGATCGGCGCCGCCCGCACCTCCCCGCCCCGGTCGGAGAACTCCTGGTAGCCGTCCTCGTAGTACAGGTTCGGGTCCCGTCGCCAGGTCGCCTCGAGGGCGTCGGCGAGGGCGTCGGCGATCTGCGGCTCGATGAGCGTCGCGCCGATGTACTCCCCGTACGCCTCGCCCGGGTCCATCAGCTTGGTGATCCGGGTGAGCTGGCCGGCGGCGTCGAAGGTCGTCTTCATCTCCTCCTCGGCCAGCGGCTTGAGGGTGTCCACGGCGAGCAGGATGCCCGGGCCACGCTCGGCGAGCAGGGTCTTCTCCACGCTCACCGGGTGCACGGTGTCCCCGTTGACCAGCAGCACCCCGCGCGCGAAGTACTCCCGGGCGAGCCAGAGCGAGTAGGCGTTGTTCCACTCCTCGGCCTTGTCGTTGTGGACCAGGGTGAGGGTGACCCCGTACTTCTTCTCCAGGTCCGCCTGGCGAGAGACGACCGCGTCCGCCGCGTAGCCGACGACGATCACGATGTCGGTGAGCCCGACCTCGGCGAGGTTGCCCAGCGCGATGTCCAGGATCGTCGTCTCGCCGTCCACCGGCACCAACGCCTTGGGCAGGGTGTCGGTGTACGGGCGCAGCCGTCGTCCCGCTCCGGCCGCGAGCACCATTCCGATCATCGCGACATCCTCCCTAGTCCTGCTCCTGTCACCGCTGGAGGATAGCCCCGGCTGGGTGCGCCGCTCCGGCCAACCGGGTCACCCGGGCAATGCCGCCAGGTCGGCGAGCATGGTCAGCCGCTCCTCCGAGCTGAGCGCGGCGTACGGGCCGGCGGCCCGCCGGTCGGTCTCCAGCTCGATGGCGAGCCGCTCGGGCCCGGTCGGCAGGGTGGCGATGCTCGACGCGGTGTGCCCGGCGGCGGTCCAGGCGGCGGCGTGCGCGTCGGCCCGGTGGTACCGCAGTGCGCCGAGCCGGTTGAGCAGCAGCACGCCCGACGGGGTGCCGTCCGGCTCGTACGGGGGCGCGAGCGCGGTGAAGGCCGAGCCGCCCTGGTCCGGCTCGTCGTCGGCCAGCACCAGGGCGTACGACAGCAGCCGGCCGAGCAGGGCCACCAGTCGGGCGACCCGGTCGTCGTGCCCGGCCCACAGCTCCTCGGTGACCTCGGCGTGCACCTGGTACAGCTCGGCGAGGAAGGCGGCGCCCCGCTCGGTGGTGGACAGGGCGCCGTCCGGGCCGCGGTGGAGCATCCCGTGCGCCACCTGCTTGTCCACGGTCCGCCGGCAGGCGACCGGGTCCTGGTAGCGGGTGATCGCCGCGAACCCGGACCCGTCGACTGTGCCACCGGGTGCGGCCAGCCGGGTGCGCAGGTCAACCAGGAAGCCGGTCGCCGTCACTCCGCCGTAGCGCTGGGACAGCTCGGCGCCACCACCGTCCCGGCCGGCCAGCATGCCCGCACGGAAGGTCCGGTCCACGGCCGGTGCGAGCAGCCCGGCGATCCGGTGCGGCGCCAGCTCGACGGTATTCACAGACCGATCGACCGCAGGACGGCGAAGCCCTCCTCCGCGATCCGTCGGATCAGCCCGTCGTTGACGTCGCGGTGCTCGTCGAGCACTGTCACCTCGTGCTCGGCCAGCCAGCGGTACTCGGTGTGCTTGCCGGCCTCCAGCGTCGGGCGGTCGAGGTCTCCGTCGACGCGGACCAGAAAGTCGTACTCGGTCCGGGCCAGGCCGTCGTCGCCGACGTAGCTGTACTCGCCCACCTGGCCCAGGACGTGCGAGAGGACCCACCCGGTCTCCTCGGTGATCTCCCGGCGTAGCGCCCCGTCGATGTCCTCGCCGGGCTCCAGGTGGCCGCCGACGATGTCCCAGCAGTCGGGAAACAGGCGTCGGTGTGGTGAGCGGCGCTGAAAGAAGATGCGGCCGTCCTGGTCGACGATCAGCGCGCCGGCGCAGCGCAGGGGCTCGGTGGACACCATCCGACAGTAGCCAGCACCCGCAGCAAGTGCGATGCCGCTCTTGTCCCGGAAACATCCACCGACCACCATGTCCGTACCGAATGCCACCGTCCCAAAGGGGTGATGCGTGATGCAGGTACGGGATGCGATGTCCAGCCAGGTCCTCGTCGTCGGTCCGGAGCACACGCTCCGTCAGGCGGCCCGGATGATGTCGGCCCGCGGTGTCGGGTCGGCGGTCGTGATCGACCCGGATTCCGAGGGCGTGGGGATCATGACCGAACGTGACGTGTTGAAGGCCATCGGCGCCGGCCTGGACTGCGACGTGGAACGCACCGGGGCCCACCTGACCTGGGACGTGGTCTACGCGGGGCCGGAGTGGACGGTGGCCGAGGCCGCCGCCGCGATGGCCCGGGGCGGGTTCCGGCACCTGGTGGTGCTGGACGGCCGGGAGGTGGCCGGCGTGATCTCCGTCCGGGACATCATGCGGGTCTGGTCGGAGAGCCAGGCGGTCGCCACGACCTGACCGGGGGTGGTGTGCCGGGCCGGATCGATGGGTAGACATCCCTTGCGGGCGCGGAGATGCCGTGGCCCGTGGGGGAGGTCCCGATGCGCGACGCGGAGCGGCTGGTCGAGCAGCAGTACGCCATGCTCCTGCGCCGGGACGTGGCCCGTCTTCCGGATCTCTACGCCCCGGAGGCGTTCTACTCCATGCCGGGGGTGACGGTCCGCCCGATCGAGCTGCCCGCGCTCCTGCGTACCTGGACCGGCGCTTTTCCCGACCTGCGGATCGACCCGATGGGCGTGGTCCGCACGGGCGGTGGCGCCGCCGTCGAGGTGCGGCTGACCGGCACCCACACCGGCACCCTGCACTCGCCGTACGGCACCGTCGCGCCCACCGGCCGCCTGGTGAGCTGGGAGGTGGCCGACGTGGTCCGGGCCCGCAAGGGTCGGATCACCGCCTGGCGTTCCTACTTCGACTGGAGTCAGCTCCTCGACGCGCTCGGTGTGCAGCTGGAGGGACTTTCCCGGGCCGCGCAGCACGACGCGCTCGCCCTTCCGGTCTGATCTGCCGCCGACTGGACGAGTGGGGTCACCCGACCCGGTGGCTCAGGATGCGGACATCGCCGTGCCGACCGCGCGTTCCCCGCTGCCGCCCGTACGCTCAACATCCATGACCGCCGAGCAGTTGATCTCCTTTGCCCGTGGGGCTCCCTCGCTGGACATCGTCGATGTCGAGGGGCTCAAGGCCGCCGCCGTCCGCGCCTTCGACGCCGACCCCGCGGGGGTGACGGCGTACGGCACCTCCGTCGGGTACCTTCCGCTGCGAAAGTGGATCGCCGAGAAGCACGGGGTCGAGGCCGCCCAGGTGCTGGTCACCAACGGGTCGCTCCAGGCCGACGCGTTCCTCTTCGACCACCTGGTCCGCCCCGGCGACGCGGTGGTGGTGGAACGCCCGACGTACGACCGGACGCTGCTCAACCTTCAGCGGATGGGCAGCGAGCTGCACGGCATCTCGGTCCAGCCGGATGGCCTGGACACTGCCGAGCTGCGCAAGCTGCTGGAGTCCGGGGTTCGTCCCCGGCTCGCGCACGTCATCCCGAACTACCAGAACCCGGCCGGCATGACGCTGTCGCTGGAGAAGCGCCGCGAGCTGCTCGACCTGGCCGCCGAGTACGAGTTCACGATCTTCGAGGACGACCCGTACGCGGATATCCGCTTCCGTGGTGAGGCGCTGCCGTCGATGCTCTCGCTGGACACCCGCAACGTGGTGGTGCACGCGTCGAGTTTCACCAAGACGGTCTGCCCGGGTGTGCGGGTCGGTTACCTGATCGGCCCGGCCGACCTGATCGCCTCCATCGCGAAGAACGCGACAAGCCTCTACATCTCCCCCGGGATGGTGTCCCAGGCGATCGTGCACCAGTTCTGTGTCTCCGGCGACATCGACCGCTCGATCCAGACGGTCCGGGCGGCGTTGGGCGAGCGGGCCCAGGTGCTCGCCGAGTCGTTGCGCCGGCACCTGCCGCAGGCGCGGTTCGTGGAGCCCGACGGTGGCTACTTCCTCTGGGTGGAGTTCCCGGAGGACGTGCTTGTCGACCGGCTCGCCCCGGCGGCGGCCGAGCGTGGGGTAGCAGTGGTCAAGGGCAGTGACTTCGTGGTGGACGGCGGGCGGCACGCTCTCCGACTGGCCTTCTCGGCGGTGACCGCCGACCGGATCGACGAGGGCGTCCGGCGGCTCGCGGAGGCCGTCGAGGCCGTCCGTAGCTGAGCTATCTGTCGGGTTCCCGACAGAACGGCGATGTCGGCCGTCCCGGGGCTCCCCTCCGGGCGGCCGACTGGCCCACAATGCTGCGAGCGTCACCCCGTCAGCTGCGGAGATCACCGCCCGGCCTGCCGGCCGGCCCCGCCCGGGTTGACGCGGCAGCACAACCTCCCGCCCCCACAGGTGCCGGGTGGGCCGTGTCGTCCCCCGCACACCCCCCGATGCGGCCCGGCCCGCCCGGCGCCGCCCCCCACGCGACCGCGTCACACCGGTCCTGGACCGGAGTCGGCGTAGCCTGCAAGCCGCAGCTGAGCGCGGGAGGTGACGCGATGACGGATCGGACAGAGCGGGACCGGACGGCACCGTCGACCACCGGTCGGGTGCTGCGACCTCGGGCGTGGCCCTCCCCGGTGCGGGCGATGACCCGGATCCTCAACACCGACGGCTCGCCGCCCGTCCCCACCCCGACCGGCACCGGCCGCAGCGCGGTCGTCGACTGCGCGCTCTACGTCGACGGCAAGCGGCAGCCCGGCGACTGGACGTACGCGGAGGCGCTGGCGGCGGCCCGCCGCGAGGAGCACGGTTTCGTCTGGATCGGTCTGCACCAGCCGGAGCTGGCCGAGATGACCGCCATCGCCGAGACCTACGGCCTGCACGAGCTGGCGGTCGAGGACGCGGTCAAGGCCGAGCAGCGCCCCAAGCTGGAGCGGTTCGGCGACGTCGTCTTCCTGGTGCTGCGCACCGCCCGTTATTGCGAGCACACCGAGCTGACCGAGAACTCCGAGGTCGTGGAGACCGGGCAGGTGATGCTCTTCATCGGCCCGAACTTCGTGATCAGCGTCCGGCACGGGGATGCCTGCCGGCTCGCCCCGATCCGTGCCGACCTGGAGACCAAGCAGGAGCTGCTGCTGCACGGCCCGTGGGCTGTGGCGTACGGGGTGACCGACCGGGTGGTGGATCTCTATCTGGAGGTGGCCGAGCAGATCGAGGACGACCTCGACGTGCTGGAGGCGGAGGTCTTCGACCGGCAGGGCCACGGGCGGATCCAGCGGATCTATCAGATGAAGCGGGAGCTCGTGGAGTTCAAGCGGGCGGTGGTGCCGTTACAACGGCCGCTGATGACGCTGACCTCGCAGGTCAACCGGGACGTGCCCAAGGAGATCCGCAAGTACTTCCGGGACGTGCAGGACCACCTGAGCCGCACCGTGGAGCAGGTGAACTCCTACGACGACCTGCTGAACTCGATCCTCCAGGCGCGGCTGGCCCAGGTCACCGTCGACCAGAACAACGACATGCGCAAGATCGCCGCGTGGGCGGCCATCGCGGCTGTCTGGACCTCCATCGCCGGCGTCGAGGGCATGAACTTCGACAACATGCCAGAGCTGAAGATGACGTACGGCTATCCGGTGGCCCTGGCCCTCATGCTCGGCGTCTCGCTCGCGCTCTACCGCTGGTTCCGCCGCAACGGCTGGCTCTGACCGCGAGGCGGCACCGTGAGCACCGTCACCTGACGCGGAAGCGCCGACGAGCGGGGTGAACCCACTCGTCGGCGCCCGATGCGCTGTCGCTGACCTCAGCGGCGGCCGTTGGTGCGGGCCGTGTCCTTGCCCAGCGCCTTGGTGAGGTCGTCGGTCGGCCGACCGGAGACGTCAGTGGCACCCTCGGCGACCGACGGGACCTTGTCGGTCGGGCGGACACCTGTCTGCTTGGTCGTGCCGGTGGTGCTGGCGCTGGAGCCGCCGGCCACCGCCGAGCTGCCCGCGCCGGTCATCCCCGCCGCGCCGGTCATCGCGGACCCGTCGGACCCCCGGGTGGCGGACGGCGTGCGCACCTCGATCGAGTCGACCTCGTCGCGCATCGGCTCCAGGGTGCTGCGGGTCGGGTCGTACTCGGCCCACTCCTGCTGCTCCCGTCGGCGACGCAGCGCGACCGCGCCGGCCAGACCGGCGATGGCGCCCGCCGCCAACAGGCCGGTCATCATCGAGCCGCGACGGCGCGGCTGCTTCTTCTTACCGGTGATCCGCATGGTCTTCGACTTGGCCTTCCTGGTCAGCGGCCCTGCCTGCGCGGCGCCGTCACGAGCAGCCGCCGCCAGCGGTGCCAGCGTGGTGAGAGTCGTCCCCCAGCCGGTCGCCGCGCGGTCGCGTACCTTCGCGGCGGTCGGTCCGACGTAGCCCCGGGCCACCTGGACCCGCGGGCCGACGGTCGCGCCGGCGCCCTTCGCGGCGTGGTTGGCTGCCAGCATCAGGTGGCTGATGCTCTGGTTCAGCTCGGCCAAGGCCTGCTGCCTCTGGGACTGGCGCCGCCCGAATCCAAACACGGTCCTACCTCCTGGGAGTTGTTCCTTCGTCATCCTCCACCTTCGGATGCCTCCGCGATGCCAGATCGGGCACATGGGAGGATCCGCATGGAACTGACCAACGAGTGAGGAGTACCCGTGGCCGAGGCTGTCTACGCCACCCTGCACACCAACGCTGGCCCGATCCGGCTGGAGCTCTTCCCGAACCACGCGCCGAAGACTGTCCGCAACTTCGTCGACCTGGCCGAGGGCAACCGTGAGTACACCGACCCGCGCACCGGTCAGCCGGGCAGTGGTCCGTACTACGACGGCACCATCTCGCACCGGGTGATCAGCGGTTTCATGGTCCAGATGGGCGACCCGACCGGCACCGGTCGGGGCGGACCGGGCTACAAGTTCGCCGACGAGTTCCACCCGGAGCTGCGGTTCGACCGTCCCTACCTGCTGGCGATGGCGAACGCCGGACCGGGCACCAACGGTTCGCAGTTCTTCATCACCGTGTCCCCGACGCCGCACCTCAACAACCGGCACACCATCTTCGGCCAGGTCGCCGACGAGCAGTCGGTGAAGGTCGTTGACTCGATCGCGAGCACCCCGACCGGTCCGAGCGACCGTCCGCTCCAGGACGTCGTCATCGAGCGGGTCGAGATCGAGCGGTCCGCTTCCTGAGCGACTGGCGAGGTACCTTTGCTCGCATGATTGAGCGCTCCGGAGCACGGCCGGTGCCGGTGGACCGTGTGGTGGCGGACGGAGGGTCGGCCCGGTGAGCGAGTCTCCGCCGACCACCCCGGTCTGCTATCGGCACCCCGGCCGGGAGACCTACGTCCGGTGCACCCGCTGCGACCGGCCGATCTGCCCGGACTGCATGCGGGAGGCGTCCGTCGGGCACCAGTGCCCGGAGTGCGTCAACGAGGGGCGTCGCAGTGTCCGGCCGGCGCGTACCGCCTTCGGCGGCGGTACGGCCGGCCGGCACGGCTATGTCACCAAGGCGCTGATCGCCGTGAACGTGCTGTTCCTGCTGCTCTCCATCGCCTCCGCCCGGGGCGGGGACGCGGCGGTGGGCGGCTCCGGCTTCGGCGGCCTGATGGGTGGCAGCACGCCGCTGACCGAGTGGGGTGCGGTGCTCGGCCGGGCCTACCTCTCCGACTACACGCTCGGCGGGATCGCCGAGGGCCAGTGGTACCGGCTGGTCACGGCGATGTTCCTGCACTACGGCGTGCTTCACCTGCTGCTCAACATGTGGGCGCTGTGGGTGCTCGGCCGGTCGCTGGAGGCCAACCTCGGGCGGGTGCGGTTCGCCGCGCTCTACCTGATCGCGGGTCTCGGCGGCAACGTGGCCGCCTACCTGTTCAGCAGCCCGAGGGCGGCCACCGTCGGCGCGTCGACGGCGGTCTTCGGCCTCTTCGCCGCGCTGATCATCATCGAGCGCAGGTTGGGTCGGGACATCTCCCGGATCATCCCGATCCTGGTGATCAACCTGGTGTTCACGCTGGCCGTGCCGGGCATCTCCATCCCCGGGCACCTGGGCGGGCTCGTGGTCGGCGCGCTGATGGCGTTGGTGCTCGCGTACGCGCCTCGTGGTCGGCGGACGCTTGTGCAGGTCGCCGGTGGCGCGATCATCCTGCTGATCCTGCTCGCGCTCGTGCTCTTCCGGACCGCCCAGCTGCTCACGTAGCGGGGCGGGCGGCCCGCAGCGCGGCGGCCACCTCTTCCGGGGTGGCCCCCAGGTCGTACCTGCCGAACAGGTGCAGCGAGTTGCCCGCGTCGATCTCCAGGGTCTCGCTGGTCAGCCCCAGCCGTGGTCGACGGTCGACGGCGATCGCCTCGACCGCCGACCAGGGCAGCAGCCGTCGGCCGGCGAAGCCGTGGACGACGGTGAGCCCTGCCGGGTCCACCGCCAACCGGACCGGCGCGACCAGGTCACGTACCGCCCAGCCGGCCAGCGCGGCGGCGGCCAGGACGGCCACCGCCAGGCGGACCGGGTCGCCGTCGGCGAAGAGCAGCCCGAGCGCGACGAGCAGGACGCCGCCGGCCAGCTTCGCCGCCGGCAGGCTCGACGGCACCCGCCACTGTCGTGCCTCGGTGATCTCATCCACCCGCCCAGCATGCCAGCGGCCGTCGGAATCCGGCACCCTCGTGTAGGTGTGGCCGGACGGTCGGTCCAGGGACGACGTAGGATCGGGACAGCCCAGGTTACCGGGGAGTAAACATGAGTGACGCGGTCATCGTCGGCGCGGTACGTACCCCGGTCGGGCGGCGCAAGGGCAGCCTCGCAGGCGTCCACCCGGTCGACCTCTCGGCGCACGTGCTGCGCGCCCTCGCCGAGCGCACCGGGCTTGACCCGGCGCAGGTCGACGACGTCTTCTGGGGCTGCGTGTCCCAGGTCGGCGAGCAGTCGTGGAACATCGCCCGCAACGGCGTGCTCGCCGCCGGCTGGCCCGAGACGGTCCCCGGCACCACCCTGGACCGGCAGTGCGGCTCCAGCCAGCAGGCCCTGCACTTCGCCGCCGCGACGGTGCTCTCCGGCCAGGCCGACCTGGTCGTCGCCGGCGGCGTCGAGTCGATGACCCGGGTGCCGATGGGCTCCAGTGTGGCCGGCGGCATGCCGTTCAGTGACCAACTGCGTGCCCGTTACCGGGGCGTCGAGGGCTTCGCCGACGACGCGCCGCTGCCGTTCAACCAGGGGGTCGGGGCCGAGCTGATCGCCCAGCGGTGGCGCCTCTCACGTACCCAGCTGGACGAGTTCGCGCTGGCCAGCCACGAGAAGGCAGCCGCCGCGCAGGATGCTGGCGCGTTCGACCCGGAGCTGACCCCGGTGCCGCTCACCGACGGTGGCAAGTTCGCCGCCGACGAGGGCATCCGCCGGGAGACCTCGCTGGAGAAGCTGGGCGAGCTGGCCACCCCGTTCCGCGCCGACGGCGTGGTGACCGCCGGGTCCGCGTCCCAGATCTCCGACGGCGCCGCGGCCCTCGCGGTGACCACCTCCGACTGGGCCAGCCGGCACGGCCTGCGCCCGCTGGCCCGGATCCACACCGCCGTGGTCGCCGCCGACGACCCGGTCACCATGCTCACCGCGCCCATCCCGGCCACCGCGAAGGCGCTGCGCCGCGCGGGGCTGGGCATCGAGGAGATCGGGGTGTACGAGGTGAACGAGGCGTTCGCCCCGGTGCCGCTGGCGTGGCTGGCGGAGACCGAGGCGGACCCGGAGCGGCTCAACCCGCGCGGCGGGGCGATCGCCCTCGGTCATCCGCTCGGCGGCTCCGGTGCCCGGATCATGACCACCATGCTCCAGCACATGCGGGACAACGGCATCCGCTACGGCCTGCAGACCATGTGCGAGGGTGGCGGCATGGCCAACGCCACAATCGTCGAGCTGGTCTGAGGGAACCCCCGCACACCGCTCACGTCCGCCGGGACGCCGGTGGGGGCGCGATCCGGCCGTTGGGCATGTGTACGACCCGGAGGAACGCGGGCAGTCGCCACGGCCTCGGCCCGCCGATGACGACGTCGCGCCGCAGCACCGCCTGCGCAATGCTGATCCGGCCGAACATCATCAGGTTGAACCGGGCGGGGCGGAACGTCACGCTCGCGTCGAACGGGGCGTCGGGAGGCGCGATCCACACCCGGTGGTCGCCCAGGGTGAGCGTCGTCGTCGGCGCGTACCGTGACCTGAACTGCACCGACACATGGTGCCGGGGCATCGGCAGTTCGGTGTTGAGCAGCACCCCGTACGTGTCGCGCAGCATGTCGAACATGAACAGGTCCCAGTAGAGCGCGGCGTGCTCGTCCGGCATCGGCCACGCCCGGCGGAGCGCCCGGGCGATGTCCCAACCGTGCACCAGCAGCTCGTTTGTCAGATGGGCGAACAGGCCGCCGACCGTCACCCGTGCGTTGCCCAACCAACTCACCGTCGATCGAGGATCAGCCGGCGTCGCCAGGAGGCGGCCGACCATGGTGTTCAGCTGCGTCAGCAGCACCTGCGGGTCGCGTTCGGTGAAGTGGGCGAGCACGTGGGCATTGGCGTCGGCCACCGTGTCCACGTTCGTCGTGGCGAGCAGGTCCTCCAGCCCCGGCACCCGGATGGGGACCTCGGTGCCCTCCAGTCTCGACACGTACAACACCGCGATCGATACCACGTGCGCGAGCGTGTCGGCCACGGTCCAGTCGGCGGTCGCCATGACGACGGGTGAGGGCGCGGCGGCCACCAGGTCGCTGAACCGGTCGGTTGCCGTTCGCAGTGCCGTGTTGGCCACAATCCACCGGTCGGGGTCTGCCGCGCCAGTCACCCGAACAGCATCGGGCACCTGACGAGCCGGAGCATCTTCGAACGTGCCGTCCTCGCCACGGGCGGCAGATCCGGATCGCTGTCAGTGGTTGTAGAACATGGTGGGGAACCAACCGAAGCCGAAGATCGAGGGCACCCGGACGTCCCAGTACACGACTGTGAATACCCCGAGGGCGATGAGCAGGGCGCCGCTGAGCACCATGCTGCGTCGCACGTCTGCGGCGAGCCACCCGATGAACCGGCCGCGGGTGAGCATGATCAGTAGTGCGAACAGCGCGGTGACCACGACGATGTTGCCGAGGGACTGCAGCACGAACGCCGCCGAGCCGTACAGCGGGTTGCCGCTGTCGACCGCCCAGTGGAACAGCTTGTTGAACAACGGGTACGGCCGGCCGATGAGGAAGCCGCCGATGAGCGCGCCGAGGGTGATCACCCGTGCGACCGGTCGGTCGGCGAACACGTCCCGCACCGTCCCGATCGCGGCCAGCCCGAGGTAGATGAGGGCCAGTCCGATGACGCCGAACACCACTGACGACTGGATGATGCGTACCGGCACCCCACCGGCGGTCTCGGTGGACATCTGGGGGAGCCTGTCGCCCAGAAGGACTCCGACGAACCCGTACGCCGCAGCGACGGCGACCATGCCCAGGGTGAGGTAGCCGACCGGCCGCAGCAGCAGCCGGAGCCGGCCGCCGTTGCCACCGCTTGCCGCGCCGAGCGGCCCGATGGACGCGAGCATCGCGATGTTGCATGCGGTGAAGGTGCCAGCGAGGCCCGACACGAACGCGAACACCAGGCCGGCGGCGGTACCGGAGATCGCCGTCGCCTTCGCGTCGTGACCGAGGAGCCCGCTGGCGACGCTGTCACCGATGACCGAATCGACGAACTCGTAGGACCAGAGCACGGCCAGTAGAACTCCGGCCGCCACGCTTACCGCGATGATGAGGCCGTTGCGGTGTGGACGCTCGGCGGTGAGGGGTCCCGCGAAGTCTCGGGTGCCTGTGGTTGGCGTTTCCGTCATGGCTCTACTCCCCGGGCCGATTCGCGTGTGACGACTATGCGCAGCGATGATGTCGCTCAGGGTTGCCCCGCCGCATCTCGCAGGGTGCGCAATCGGCGGCGTTGCGGGCCTTCGGTGGGACGCCGCGACGTACCGCCCGAAAAATGCGTCCCCAACGTCTGGCAGACGGCCTAGGGTGCCCAGCGTGACGACGATCGCCGGTGAACGGGCCCCCGACTGGTCCAGCGAGCAGTGGCAGGTGCGGGCCCGGTCCTGGGTCGACGCGCAGTTGAGCCGGGCCGGCCTGCGGGTGACCGGGCTGGTGGAGCCCCGGCTGCGTCCCTGGTCGTTGGTCTGGCGGGTGCCCACCGACGACGGGCCGGTCTGGTTCAAGGCCAACAACCCGGGCACGACGCACGAGGCGGTCCTGATCGCGGCGCTCGCCGAGTTGACGCCCGACCAGGTGCTGACGCCGATCGCTGTGGACCCGGCGCAGGGCTGGTCGCTGCTGCCCGACGGCGGCGAGTCGTTGCGCGACGTGCTGGCGCGTGACAGCGATCTGGCGCACTGGGAGCGGGCGCTGCCCGGGTACGCGGAGCTGCAACTGACGAGCGCGTCGCGCGCCGACGAGCTGGTCGCCCGAGGCGTGCCGGATCAGCGTCCGGAGGTGCTGGCCAGCCTCTTCGCCGACCTGCTCGACGATCACGAGGCGCTGCTGGTCGGCGTCGAGGGCGGGCTCGCTCCGGACATGCACGAGCGGCTGCGGGCCGAGCTGCCGTCGTACGCGCAGCGGTGCCGCCGGCTCGCCGACCTCGGCATTCCGGCCACCGTGCAACACGACGACCTGCACGACGGCAACGTCTTTGCCAGCGAGGTCGGGTACCGCTACTTCGACTGGGGTGACGCATCGGTGGCGCACCCGTTCGGCACGCTGCTGGTGACCCTGCGCTCCGTCGGGCACGCCCGGAAGCTCGCCGCCGACGACGCCCAACTGGTCCGGTTGCGCGACGCCTACCTGGAGGCGTGGACCGACAGGTACGACCGCCGGACCCTGGTGGAGGCCGCCGACCTGGCGATCGGCCTGGGCCCGGTGGGCCGGTCGCTCTCCTGGCGTCGAGCCCTCGACACCGGCGATGAGTCCCGCGCCGAGTACGCCGACGCGGTCCCGGGCTGGCTGGAGGAGCTGTTCGCCGCCAGTCCACTTGAGCCCAACTCCTGACCACGATCCGTCCGAGTCGGAAGTCGGACAGGCAGTGCGACAGGCGGCGTGGAACTTCCAAAAAACCCGCGTGACCCACGTCACCCCGCTGGGGAGGTCGTTGGGCACGTCATGGACGTCTTCTCCCGAACGTTCCTCCCGGCCGCCGCTGAGGCTGGCCTGGCCGTGCAGACGGTGAGCCGGCACATGCCGGTCTTCCGGCGCTGCGTCGGCTCCGGTGACGCCACCATCCTGGTCACCCGTTGCAGCCGCCCCGACCGCCCGGTCACCGGCGACTACCTGTTGCTACTCACGCACCGTCGGCTGGTGGTGACCCAGCAGACGCGCCTCCTGCACCGACTGCGCCTGCACCTCAACACCGAGTTGCGCGAGCTGAGCAACGTCACCTGGAGCCCGGACCCGCGGCTGCAGTCGGTCGAGATGGCGGCCACGGCGATCGACGGGATCCGTGAGCGGTTCCTGATCCGGACCAGCCACCCGAAGCAGGTGTGGCAGCTCGACGCGTTGCTCAACCAGGCGTTCCGGACCCGTCTGCGGCCGCCCGGCGCGCGGGTCGTCGCCAGCATCGGTGACGCGCCGGCCGGCGCGCGGCAGGGGATGTTCGCCCCGTCCTGGTGAGCTGACACCTCGTCGGGCGCCGTACCGCCTTTACCGAACTCGAACACGCACCGATCGCGCCGAGCCCACCGGGTCGGCAATCATGGGCCGGTGACCGTCGAACCACCGCATCGCGGGCTCGTCCTCGTCGTGGAGGACGAGCCGGCCATCGCCGACCTGGTCCGGCTCTACCTCACCCGGGACGGGTTCGGCGTCCACCTGGAACGTGACGGCGAGGCCGGTCTGAGCGCGGCCCGCCGGCTGCGCCCGGTGGCCTGCGTCCTGGACATCGCCCTGCCCGGCCTGCCCGGCACCGAGATCTGCCGCCGGCTGCGCGAGGCCGGCGACTGGACCCCGGTCATCTTCCTCACCGCCCGGGACGACGAGGTGGACCGGATCGTCGGCCTGGAGTTGGGTGCCGACGACTACGTCACCAAACCGTTCAGTCCGCGCGAGCTGGTCGCCCGGGTGCGCGCGGTGCTGCGGCGGTCCGCCGGTGGCCCGGAGGGCGCGGACCGGCCCCGTGTCGTCGGCCCGGTGACGCTCGACCCGGCCCGCCGCACCGTCACCGCCGCCGGCGCCCCGGTGCAGCTCACCTCGACCGAGTTCGACCTGCTGGCCCACCTGATGGCCCGGCCCGGCCGGGTCTTCACCCGGGAGGAGCTGCTGGCCGGGGTCTGGGGCTACGCGGCACACGCGGGCACCCGGACAGTGGACGTGCACGTCGCCCAGGTGCGGGCGAAGCTCGGCCCGGCGAGCGTGATCCGGACCCACCGCGGCGTGGGGTACGCGGTCGATGCCTGACCACCCGAGGCACGTCGAGTCGCCGACCATGGCCCTGCCGGTGGTCGGCGCCGGCCCACCGGCCGCGCCTCGACGAAACCGATTCGGCCGTACGCTGACCGCCCGCGCGGTGCTCGTCACCTGCGCTGTGGCACTGGTGTCGGTGCTGGTCACCGCCATCGTCGCGGTGCCGTTGGCGATCCGGGGCGCGGAGCGGAGCGAGCAGGAGGCGCTCGCTGCCCAGGCCCGACTCGCGGCCGAGGTGCTGCGGACCCGCCTCGACCGGGGTCGCAGCGCCGACGAGGAGCGGCTCATCCAGCAACTGCGGGACCAGGGCATCGACGCGTACCTGATCCGGCGCGGGGCTGTCGACAGGTCCGGTCTGCCACCCCGGGTGGTGCAGCGCATCGGGCAGGGCCGCAACGTGTCGGCGCGCCGCTCGGTGAACGGCGAACGGGCACTGGTCGAGGGGCGGGCGCTGCCCGGCGGCAACGGGGTGGTGCTCTCCCGCCCACTGGCCGACGGGCTGTGGGCCCGGGTGCTGCTCAGTCTCTGGCTGCCGCTGCTGGCCGGGCTGGCCGCCGGTGTGGTGGCCGGGCTGCTGCTGGCCCGTCGGCTGGCCCGGCCGATCCGCGTCGCGGCCACCGCCGCCGCCCGGCTGCGTGCCGGTGATCGCGCCGTGCGGGTGCCGGTCGAGCCGCCGGACGAGGTCGCCGACCTGGCCGAGGCGTTGAACGGCCTGGCTGCCGCACTGGCCACCAGCGAGGGCCGACAGCGGGAGTTCCTGCTTTCCGTCTCGCACGAGCTGCGCACCCCGCTCACCGCGATCCGGGGGTACGCCGAGGCGCTCGCCGACGGGGTGCTCGGTGCCGACGACACGGTGGACACCGGTCGGACGATGCTGGCCGAGGCCCAACACCTGGATCGGCTGATCGGTGACCTGCTGGCACTGGCCCGACTGGAGGCCGCCGACTTCCCCCTCGAACCGGTGTCGGTGGACCTGACCCAACTGGCTCTGGACGCCGAGCCGACCTGGTCCGGTCGGTGCGCGGCGGTGGGCGTGCCGTTCAGAATGGAGACGCCCGGTCAGCCGGTGCCCGCGTACACCGATCCGGGGAGGATCCGGCAGGTGCTGGACGGGCTGCTGGAGAACGCGCTGCGGGTCGTACCCCCGGGGTCGCCGGTGGTGCTCGCGGTCCGGCCGGCGGGCGCGGACCCGGCGCACGGCGGCGTGTTGGAGGTCCGCGACGGCGGGCCCGGCTTCACCGACGACGACCTGGCGGTGGCATTCGAACGCGGTGCGCTGCACGAGCGGTACCGGGGGGTGCGCAAGGTGGGCAGTGGGCTGGGGTTGGCGCTGGCCGCCGGGTTGGTCCGCCGGTTGGGCGGGGAGATCGTCGCAGGGCACGCGCCGGAGGGCGGCGCCGCCTTCACCGTCCGGCTGCCCGGCGATCCTTACCTGACCCGAACGTCGGTCTGACGCTCCGCTCGTCGTGGCCGGGAAGGCTGAGGGCTCCACTGACGGAGAGGGAGAGTCATGCCACGTTGGGGTATCGCCACCGGCACCACGGCACTGCTTGCGGCGGTCGCGCTCGGCGTCAGCGGCTGCGGCGCGGCCGAGGTGGCCAGCCAGCCCGCCCGGGATGTCGCCGTCGAGGTCGCTGCCGCCATGGGGGTCGAGGGTCAGGCGCTGACCGCGATGGGTTTCGACGCCGACGACCTGGACGTGCAGACCATCGCCGCGCCGGCCACCCCGACGCCGGGGGCGTCGCCCAGCGCGAAGGAGAAGGCCCGGGAGAAGCGCGGCGAGGAGTGGCGCAAGCGCCGCCAGGCCCGCGTGCTGCTGCGCAAGAACACCCTGCACGGTGAGGCGGTGGTGAAGACGAAGGACGGCGGTACGCAGACCGTCGCCGTGCAGCGCGGCGAGGTCACCGCGATCGACGGCGACTCGATGACAGTCAAGTCGACCGACGGCTTCACCATGACCTGGACCTTCGGTGACGACCTGCGGGTGGTCGAGCGCAGGGCCACCGTGCAGCCGAGCGAGGTCAAGGTCGGCGCGACGCTCGGCGTGGCCGGTGCGAAGGACGGCGACAAGGGCGTGGCCCGGCTCGTCCTCATCCCCCGCGCCAAGTGAGCGAAGGGGCCCTGGTCGACGCCAGGGCCCCTGCCCTCGTCAGTAAACGGGTTTTCCTCAGTACACGCGGGAGCCGATGAAGTCGTCGTGACCGTAGCCGACCGGGTTGGCGGCGGTACGGGCCTCGAACGACCACTGCTGTCGGGTGCTGCTGGAGCAACTCGCCAACCGCAGGCGGGAGCTGCCCAGCAACGGGTTGTCGAACGCCACGCAGAGGTTGTTGGCGCTCGCCGGCCTGATCTGGTTACCCACGAAGACGAACTGCTGCGCGCCGGTGCCGTTGCAGTCGTAGATGTTGACCGCCGTACCGGCGCTCATCGAGCTGTTGGCGACGTCCAGACAACGGTCGTGGGACAGCTCCGAGTGCAGCGACCGCCGGGCCGAGTCGTACCAGAAGCCCTGGTTGCGCCCACCGTGGCAGGAGTACGGCTGCTGCGCGGTGCCGTTGCGGGAGTCGTACCCCTTGCCGTCGACGCAGGTGCCGGTGGCCAGGTTGCGGAGTTGCTTGAACTCCAGCAGCCCCGGGTAGAGCACGCCGCTGCCGGTGCTGGCCGGGTCGACGCAGCTCGCCCGCGTCTGCCCGGAGTTCCAGAACTGGGTGATGCACTGGGCGAACATGCCGTGCCCACGGGCGTTGGGGTGGAACGACTGGCGGGCGGCGTTCTCGTTCCAGATGCCGACCTCGATGTAGAGGCCGCGGACCGAGGTGTTGTCGGTGCACACCTCGTGCCCGTGGAAGAGACGGCTGGCGTCCAGGTAGCGGGTGCCGGTGTTCGCCGCGGCCGACCGCAGCGCCGACTCGAACATCGGCACCGCCTTGTTCCGGGCGAACGCCGCGTCGGCCAGGTAGAGCAGGCAACCGCCGGAGTACCAGCCGGGGAAGTTCGGGTTGTCCTCCACGTCCGGGCTGCCGGGGCTCGGGTACGACATCAGCACCAACTCGTAGTCCGACCGCAGGTAGCCGGCGTTGGTCATGGTCTGCCGGATGTCGGTGAGCGCCGACTCCACGGCCTGCCGGCTGCCGTCGGTGCGGATCGTCCACTGGTCGGTGTAGGTGGGGTAGCAGGCGCCCTGGAAGAAGACCCGGCGGACGGCGCAGTCGGTGGCGACCGGGCCGAACTGGATGGTGCCGTCGCCGTTCGCGCCGACCACCACCCAGATCAGCTTCACGTGCGTGTTGCGTGCCTTGATGCCCAGGTGGTCGCCCTGGTTCAGCTCGTTGTGCTGGGTGGGGCCGCCGGCGATCAGGTTCCACGGGGTGGCACCTGAGCAGGCGATGTTGTACTGCGCGTCCGACGTGATGCCGGTGCGGAACACCGCCTGGTCGTACGAGCGGTCGCACCAGTTGCCGTCCTGGTGGGTGCCGGGGACGTAGTTGCCGACCCCCTCACCGGAGATCTCGCTGTCACCCATGGTGATCAACGCGGTGCGGCGCTGTTCGATCGGGCGGATCGCCGGGCTGCCGTAGAGGGCTGTCGCCTCGGCGGCCCGGATGGCTTCGAGGTTGGCGGGGAGTGGCTGGACGGTCGGTCGATCGGCGGCGGTGGCGGGGGTGGCCGGTCCGGCGAGCATCGGTAGGACGAGAGCGGCGACGGCGACGGCGACGGTGATGGCCCGTCGTCGGGTCGCGCGTTCGGGCCTGGCGGGGATAGCAGGCATCGACGCACTCCTTTCGGCTCAATCGCGGGACGTCGATTGAGTTACCAGACGGTAACGTGCGGATCAACAGATGTGAATGCGCCTCAGATCCTTGCGCGCGGGATGCAGAACCGCCCGGATCGGACGATCCGGGCTCCAGCTCAGCGGCGATGCGCCTCCGGCCCGGCAGTGGCCTGCAGGTTCAGCGGCCGGGCGGCAGGGCGTAGCCGACGTAGCCGCGGAACTCCAGCCGCCAGCCGGCCGGCACGAGCTTGGCGCAGGCCGCCTCGCTGCCGGTGCAGACGATCGCGTCGACTGAGGAGGGGTCGGCCGGCGGTCGTTCCGGCAGCACCGACTGCAACGCCACCAGGTCCGGTGAGCCGCCGTCGGGCTGCCGCAGCAGCAGCCACCACGGGTACTCCCAGTTGTCGTTCTGCTGCACCAGCCCGATCCGTCGCGCGCCGCTGTCCTGGACCGCTGTCGCCGCCCAGCGGAACTCGTCGGCCCACTGCGGGCGGCGCAGGAACCGGGTGTCCCAGTCCGAGGTGGTGAAGACCGAGCCGGCACCGACCAGTCGGCGCGGGAAGCCGTACGACAACGCGAGCACCCCGGCCAGCGCCGAGGTGGCCAGCACGGTGACGGCCGCCATGGTGGCCACCGAACGACGCCCGCCCGCGCGGTTGCGGATGAGCGCGTCCAGCCACAGGCCGGCGAGGGGTACGGCGAGCACCACGGCGTAGAGCAGCAGACGGTTGCCCCACGGCTGCCACTTGATCATCGCGGTGTGCAGCAGCACGGCGGTCAGCACCACCACGGCGTACGCCCGCAGCGACCCGGCCCGCTCGGGGGCGATCCGCCGTGGTCGGGCGAGCGCGATCACCGCGCCGATCACCGCCAACGCCCCGGCCAGCGGAAACGCCACCCGGTCCTCGTCCGGATACCAGGCCGGCTCCGGGAAGAGCTCCCGACCGAAGGTGATCGCGCGGTCCTGCGGGTCGACCCCGATCGCCTCGGCGCCGCTGATGATCACTTCGGCCCCGGCCCGACGCAGGGGCGCCAGCGGCGTGTCGAACGCGGTGTGCCCGATCCGCAGCGCGTTGACCACTATCGACGCCGGGTCGTGACGTTCCATCGGAATGGACTCGCGCAGCCGGGGTGGCCCCAGCGGGTGCCCGAACTCGGCTGTCACCCGGGCCAGGAACGGGCCGACCACCACGGCCGCGACCACCAGGATCAGCACCGAGCCGCCGATCGTGCGGGCCAGCCCGCCGACCGGCCAGGCCCGCCGACCCCCGCCCGCCGCTGCCGGGCCAGCAGGTGCCGGGTCCGCCGCTGCCGCGTCTCTGGTCCGGGCCAGCCTGAGCTGGGCCAACCCCCAGAGCACCAACAGCGGGCCCACCGCGATCAGGCCGCTGGTCTTGGTCACCGCGGTCAGCCCGGTGGCCGCGCCCAGCCCGAGCAGCGTGCCCCAGCCGGTCCGTCGACGCAGCCCGTCCAGCACCAGAGTCGCCGCGCAGGCCACCCACGCCGCGCAGATCAGGTCGGTCTGCGTGCTGGTGGCCTGGAGCACCACCATCGGCGTGGTAGCCAGCACGAAGGCGGTGAGCAACTGGGCCCGCCGGCCACCGCCGAGCTGCGCGGTGATCCGTGCGGCCACCAGGAGGCAGACCACTCCGGCCGCCCACTGCACCAGGTTGTGCAGGTGGTCCCCGCCGGTCAGCAGGCGCAGGTGCAGCAGCAGGTACTCGGCGCCGGGCGGGATGGTCACCTGTCGGTGGATCGCGGTGGGCCAGAAGTCCAGGTCGCCCTGGGCCACCCAGTGCTCCACCTTCGGCAGGTGATAGGTCTGCGAGTCGAAGTTGTTCGGCTCGGCCAGCAGCGCGACAAGCAGCTCCAGCAGGACAAGCCCGCCGATCGTGCCGGCGAGGAGCCGCTCGCCCAATCGGGCCGTACGCCAGGTGTCGACAGCCACCCCGAGCAGGCCGGACGGCCCCCGGCCGACCCTGGTCGGCGCGGCGTCGGGCTCGTTGCGCTCGGCGGCCGGGGCGGACACGTCGGGGGTGCCACCGGACACCACCGCGCCGACCGGAACCGGCCGAGGTGCCGCGCCCACCGAGGCCGGTGCGGCGGCGGACGGCTGCCCGAGGCGGGTCTCCCGTCGCCGACGCAGACCGGCCGCGGTCGCGGCAGCGGCCAGGAAGAGCAGCCAGGCGATGGTGAACGCCTGCCGGGTCAGCGCGTGCAACGCGCCGAGAACCTCGACGACGAGCACCGCGTACGCCCCGCTGAGCAGGACGGCGCGCACCACGGCGAGCCGCAGCGGTGCTACCGCGCCAGCCTCGCGCGGTCTCGCCGCGACGGTGAGCAAAAGCACCGCGGCGGCAGGAACCGCCGCGAGCAGGGAGCCGGCAGCCGACATGGCGGAAGTAAACACCATTGATCTGAGCCCGCCGCGCCGAGTGCCCCGCAGTGGCGATACGCGGTGAACAATCCAACCAGGCTAGGCTGAGGCCGACGTGTTGCCGCCACCGTGGAGATCCCCGTGAAGCTCTCGATCCTCATGCCGGTCTACAACGAGGAAGAACGCATCGCGGATGCCCTCAAGCAGGCATTGGCGGTGGACTATCCGTGCGAGATCGAATTGGTCGTGGTCGACGACGGCAGCCGGGACGGCACCGGCGAGGTTCTCGGTCGCGCCGACGACGCGCGCCTGCGGGTCATCACGCACCAGCGTAACGCCGGCAAGGGTGCCGCCATCAAGACGGCTGTCGACAGCGCCGAGGGCGACTACATGGTCATCCTCGACGCCGACCTGGAGTACGACCCGCAGGACATCCCCAAGCTGCTCGACCCGGTGCTCGACGGGCGGGCCACGGTGGTCTACGGCAATCGCACCTTCGGCAGCCACAGCGCCTACAGCTTCTGGTACGTGATGGGCAACAAGGGCGTCACGATGGCGGCCAACGTGCTGTTCAACTCGTACATCGGTGACCTGGAGACCTGCTTCAAGCTGATGCCGGTGGCGCTCTACCGGTCGCTCGAGGTGCGCTCGCGCGGCTTCGGCATGGAGGCCGAGGTGACCGGCAAGCTGCTGCGTCGCCGGATCCGGCCGTACGAGGTGCCGATCAGTTACCGGGCGCGCGGCCGGGAAGAGGGCAAGAAGATCACCTGGAAGGACGGCGTCGAGGCGATCTGGATCCTCGGGCGCGAGCGCGCTCGCCGCCGCCCCACCGCCTCAACCGTCAACTGACCCCAGGAACGCGCTTATCGACCGCCGCAGGCCGTCGGCGTCCAGACCATGCCACCGGGCGTGGTCCGCCGGATCGCCGTACCGTCGCAGGTCGGTCTGACCCACCCCCAGCGCGAGCAGCCGGTGCGGCACGTCCGCCAGGGCCCGGCTGACGACAGCGCTCGACGTCCCCGCCAGGTACGGCTCGACGAGCACCACGTCGGTGTCGGCGAGCGCCCGCAGCCCGCGCGTGTCGAACGGCCGGGGTGTGTGGGTGTACGCCACAGTTACGTCCATCCCCTCGACAGCAGCCAGTGTGGGTTCGAGCATCGGTCCGACCGCCACCACGAGCGGCGCGTTCGTCGGGCCCCGCCGGAGCACCCGTAGCCGGCTGGCATCCGGATACGCCTCGGCGTTGCGCTGCTCGGAGAGCCGCAGGTAGATCGGATCGTCGGTGGTCGCGGCGTTGCGGAGCAGTGCCGCCACCTCGTCCGGGTGGCCGGGTACCCGGACCGTCCAGCCGTCGCCGAGGGAGTCGAAGAGCGCCACGTCCCCGGGCGACTGGTGGGTGCGGCCCTCCGCCGAGCCGTCGTACGACGCGCCGATGCTGACCAGGACAGCGCCCACGCCCTGGTGGTCCAGGTCCAACTTGATCTGCTCGTACGCCCGGTCCACCAGGAACGTCGCGTACGAGTGCGCGATCGGACGCAGCCCGGTCAGGGCGAGCCCACCAGCCACACCGATCATCAGTTGCTCGCGGATCCCGACGTTGAGCACCCGGTCGGCGTGTCGGCGGCCGGCTGAGGCGAACTGGCTCGCCGAGATGTCGGCGAGCACCAGTGCGGTACGCGGATCCTCGTCGAGGAGCGCGGTGGTGGTGTCGATGAAGGCGGTACGCATGTCGGTCATCCCTTGCTCTCGGTGCGAGCGACCACCAGGTGCGGCTGTCGTGGCCGGTGCCCGGTCAGGGCCGTGTGCAGGGCGTCGTGGTCCCGCCCGTGCACGGTGTCGGCGGTCCAGCCGTTGACGGTGAACCGGCTGGCGATGCCGCCGGCCCACCCGTGGCTGGCCGAGGAGTTGTCGACCACGACCGCGGTGAGGTTGTCCAGGCCTGTCGCTCCCGCGTACGCGATCGCCTCGTGGTTGGATCCCTCGTCGAGTTCGGCGTCGCCGAGCAGCACGTACACCCGGGGTTTGTGCAGTCCCTGGGCGCGGAGGCCGAGCGCGGTGCCGACGGCCAGCCCGAGCCCGTGCCCGAGCGAGCCGGAGCCGATCTCGACCCCGGGCACCAGGAGGCGGTCCGGGTGGTGACCGAGCCGGCTCTCCGGCCCGGCCAGGTCGTCGAGCCAGGCGTCCGGGATGAAGCCGTGTGCGGCGAGCACCGCGTAGTAGGCCGCCGGTCCGTGGCCCTTGGAGAGCAGGAACCGGTCCCGCTCCGGGTCGTCGGCGGTGTCGGGGGTGACCCGCAGCACCCGGTCGTAGAGCACCTGGAGCACGTCGATGGTGGAGTGCGCGCTCGGCGCGTGCTTCTCGTCGCCGGTCAGCCGTCGGATCAGCCCGGGCAGTCGGGCGCTGCTGTCGGTGGGCAGTGTGGTGGTCATGCCACTACTGTGTGAGTTGAAGTGCACTTCAACTCAAGGACCTGTGGATGCCGGATTTATTGACGATCGGCGAGCTGTCCGCCCGCTCCGGGGTGGCGCCGTCGGCGCTGCGCTACTACGAGCGACTCGGGTTGATCCGCGCCGACCGCACCGGCGGCAACCAGCGCCGGTACGCCCGCGCCGAGTTGCGGCGGGTCGCCTTCATCCGGATCTCCCAGCAGGTCGGCGTCTCGCTCGACGAGATCCGGGAGGCACTCGACTCGCTCCCGGAGGCGCGCACCCCCAGCCCACAGGACTGGGCGCGGCTCTCGGCGAGCTGGCGGAGCCGGCTGGACGAGCGGATCCGGCTGCTCACCAAGCTCCGCGACGACCTGGACGGCTGCATCGGCTGCGGCTGTCTGTCCCTGCAGCGCTGCACGCTCAACAACCCGGACGACACGCTGGCCGGGGAGGGCCCGGGCGCCCGTCTGGTGCTGCCCCGACCGACCGACGACCCGACCCCGGCAAGCTCGCTCAACTGACGGCCGAGCCTGCCCGGCAGGCTCAACTGACGGCCGAGCCTCCACCCGGCGGGCGGGTGAGCAGCACCTTGCCGAAGTGGTCGTGCGACTCGACGCGCCGGTGCGCCTCGGCCGCCTCGGTCATCGGCACCCGCTGGTCCACGATCGGCCGGATCCGGCCCGCCTCGACCAACGGCCACACCTCGTCCCGTACGCCCTGGACGATCTCCGCCTTCTCCGCCAGCGGCCGGGACCGTAGCGACGTCGCGGTGACGCTCGCCCGCTTGCTCAGCAGCGCGCCGAGATCCAACTCGGCCTTGCGCCCACCCTGCATCCCGATCACCACGAGCCGACCGCCGGTGGCCAGCGCGGAGACGTTCTGCCCCAGGTAGGACCCACCCATGATGTCGAGGATGACGTCCACGCCCCGCCCGTCGGTGGCGCGCCGGACTTCCTCGACGAAGTCCTGCTCCCGGTAGTCGATCATGTGTGCCGCGCCCAACTCGCGCAGCCGGGCATGCTTGGCCTCCCGCGCGGTGGTCAGCACGGTCACGCCGAGGGCCGCCCCGAGCTGGACGGCGAAGGTGCCGATCCCGCTGCCCCCGCCGTGCACCAGCAGCGTGTCGCCCGTGGCGAGCCGCGCCACCTGGATCAGGTTCGACCAGACCGTGCAGGCCACCTCCGGCAGCGCCGCCGCGTCGACCGGGTCGCACGCCGGCACCGGCAGCAACTGCCCGGCGGGGACCGCGACCCGCTCCGCGTACCCGCCGCCGGCCAGCAGCGCGCAGACCTGCTGCCCGACCGCCCATCCGGCGACCTCCGCGCCGACCACCGTGATCACCCCAGAGCATTCCAACCCGGGGTACGCGGGCGCGCCCGGCGGCGGCGGATAGCGCCCCTGCCGTTGCAGCAGGTCAGCACGGTTGACCCCGGCGGCCCGCACATCAACGATCACCTCGTCCGGGCCCGGCTCCGGGTCGGGCACCTCAGCCCAGACCAGCGCGTCGGGTCCACCGGGCTCCGGAATCGTGATGGCTCGCATGGGCCCAGTCTTCCCGATCTCACCCGGTGCCGCAGGCGCACCCTCCAGCCCACAGTGGACCCGCCCTGACGCCTGGCCGGCGCACCGGGGAGGGACGCCGGGCCGCCCGGAGCGAGCCGTGGCAGACTATGCGTGGCCGTACGCCCACGGGTGGCGGCCCAGGAGGGTTCGCCTAGTGGCCGATGGCGCTGGTCTTGAAAACCGGTAAGGCAGCGATGTCTTCGTGGGTTCGAATCCCACACCCTCCGCCACCCTTGATCCACTCGACTTCCTGGAAGTCGGGGCGTCAGGACTCCCGGGATACCGATCGCCGGGTCCGTGCCTCGTAGCTGAGCAGCGCGGCGAGAAACGCGGTGAGCAGACCGAGAGCGACCAGGTCGTGCAGGTATCGGCCGGCGGGAAGTAGCAGCAGCGCCGCAACGGGAGCGATGAACTGCCCCGGTCGAACGCATCGGACGCTGAGACTCAGGAAGGTCGCCCTGGCTCCCAGGAACAGGGCGGTCCCGCCGAACAACGCGATGGCCGGCATCCAGATCGAGGTGCCGTGTGGCTCCTCGTGCGCCAGCCCGGCCAGCACCTGCTCGACCCCCAGCGCCACGTAGATGATCCCCGCGAGCACCGGGAAGTGAGCGACGCTGTAGGCGTTGACGCCGACGTGTGCGCGCCGCAGCCCGGTCTCCTTGATCAGCGCTTCCCGGGCGGTCGCCGCGCTTGCGGAGTACAGCCAGTACAGGCAGACCGTCACGGCCAGGGTGAGGAGAGCGGCCAGCAGGATCGATTCACGGATCCGCTCTTCTCCGATGCCCGCGCCGACCGAGATCAGAGACTCGCCAAGCGCGATGATCACCACGAGGCCATGCCGCTCGGCGAAGTGGCCGGGGCTACGTACCGGCCATCCACTCCGCACGGAGGCGACCACCCCACCGCCCATGTCGATGGTGAGGGCCGCCGCCCAGAGCAGGATCTGTGTGATGCCGCCGAACATGGCTCCGAGGAAGAGCGGGATCCAGGACAGCGCGGTCGCGAGGGCGTAGATACGGATGGTCCGGCGTAGCTGCTGGTTGCCCGCCATCACCCAGCGGAAGAGAACCAGATAGATGACCCGGAGCGCGACGTAGGCCAGCACCAGGATCAGCCGTGACTCTTCCGCGCCCGGTCCGGTCTGCCAGGCGTCGGGGATGACCAGGGCGGCGAGGAAGACGGCCGCCATCGCCACGGTGGTGCCGGCACGAATCAGCCCGACATCGATGCGGACATAGTTGCCCAACCAGCAGAAGACCAACCAGGAGATCCACAGCAGCAGGAGGACGAGGAAGCCCTGCACCAAGGTCATCGGCGCGGGTCGTTGGCTCATGAACGTGGTGACCCGGATGAGCCCGAAGACGAACACCAGGTCGAAGAAGATCTCGAACAGTGTCGTTCGGTGGGTCTCCGGGGTCGCTATCGGCCGTGCCCCGAAGATCCGCGCCATGAGGTCATCCTGGCTGTTCGCGGCGTACCGGTCCGGTGCCCCGCGTCCCGGTCACTCCGGCGGGTCGGTGGCCCGCTGCTCCCGGCGGATCGTCTCCTCGGCCAGTCGCTCGACAGCGCGTCCACGTTCGTCGGCGATTGCCCGCTCGTCCCGGCGGCGGAACGCGGTGATGACGGCCACCACGAAATCCCGCCAGATGCCGGCCACGATGTCCCCCTGCGGAACGTTGCCCGAACTCAAACGTAGCTCCGCGAAACCACAGTCGGTCAGCACGTGCTTCCGGTCGTCGGGACGGCCGTGGCGGGGTAAGAAGGGGCTGGTATCTCCGCACACCGGAAGGACGCGTCCCCATGACCCTGGAACGACCGATCGCCCCGGACCCGTACGAGCTGCTGCCGACGCTGCCCTCGTTCACGCTGACGAGTGACGACGTGCAGAACGGCGAGCCGATGGACGCCCGGCACGCGCATGACAGCACCGGGGGCGACAACGTCTCACCACAGCTGACCTGGTCGGACTTCCCCGCCGAGACGAAGAGCTTCACGGTTACCTGCTACGACCCCGACGCGCCGACCGGCAGCGGTTTCTGGCACTGGGTGCTGGTGAACGTGCCGGTCAGCGTCACCCAGTTGCCCACCGGTGCCGGCGGCGCGGCGGGCACCGACCTCGGCGGGGCGTTCTCGGTCCGCAACGACTACGGCGCGCAGGGGTACGGCGGTGCCGCCCCGCCGGCCGGCGACCGCCCGCACCGGTACGTCTTCGCGGTGCACGCCCTGGACGTCGACCGCCTGGACCTGACCCCGGACGCCACCCCCGCCTACGTCGGCTTCAACCTCACGTTCCACACCCTGGCCCGAGCGGTGATCCGCCCCACGTACCAGATCAAGGAGTGACCGGTACCCCGCGATCTTGCGCGTGACCGTGAGGCACGGTGCAAGATCGCGGGGGTGGGGTCAGGCTGGGACGCGGGCTACGGCGAAGACGGACTGGCCGAAGGGTGGGAGGACGAGCTGCTCGGCGGCCTTGGTGGCGGGCAGGACGAGGGTGTCGTACACCTTGACCATCGGGCCCTCCTTCGGCATCAGCCGGAAGACCTTGGTGGCCATGAAGTAGCCGATCAGCCCGAGCGCGTTGGCGTAGTGGATCTTCTCGATGGTCAGGCCGGCCTCGGTCATCGCCGCCCCGAGCGTCTTCTTCGTGTAGCGGCGGACGTGCCCGGTGGCGATGTCGGCCGGGCCCATCGCGAACTGGAACGCCGGCACGATGATGATCACGGCGCCGCCGGGTCGGACCAGGTCGCGCATGCTCTGCAGCGCGCCCACGTGGTCCTCTATGTGCTCCAGGACGTTGTACGAGACGGCGGCGCTGTAGTCGCCCCGGTCGTTGTGTGGCAGCAGCATCTGCCGGACGTCGATGTTCGGACGGTCGGCGAGGCGCTCCTTGAGCTGCACCAGTCGGTCCGGGTCGGCCTCGGTGGCGGTGAACCGGGGCAACCGCTCGGACCATTCCAGCGCGTAGTCACCAAGGCCGCTGCCGATTTCGATCGGGTCGTCGCCGAGGTACGGCACGGCCAGTTCGATGAACCAGCGGCGGTGGTTGACAGCTGTCGCAAGGCCTTCCAGCACCTCGGACTGAACGCGCTGATCCCCAGTGATTTCTGCCATGCGTCGATTCCTCACGATATGAACTCGACCCGTGCCTGGACCGACAGAGTGAATCATCCGCTGGGACGGCGAAAAAATCGAGGCATCGGGGTGGCCGAATTGTGGTCGGGGGGTGGGTTCGTGATCGGCGGTCGGCGAACCCGGCACATAGTACGGCAGTACCCCGAAACATGTCACGGCGGTGCCATACGCTGACTACCCTATGAATTGTCATGACTACTCCTGAACCGGACGTGCCCAGCGACAGCGGCGGCCCGGCCGCCGCTTCGTCGGCGGAGGGGGTCTCCGGTGCCGTTCGGCCTTCCCTCAGGCGGAAGTGGGCCGATCTGGCTGCGGTGCTGAGCTTCGTGGTGCTCGGCTTCTGGGTCACCGGCCGGCTCTGGCTGGACCCGGGCAGCGATGTGCGGGACAACCAGTCCGATCAGTCGCAGTTCGAATGGATGATGGCCCACGGTGCGCGAGTGGTCACGCACTTTGCGTATCCGTTCCATTCCAATCAGATGAACGTCCCCGACGGCGTGAATCTGATGGCCAATACGTCCGTATTATCCATTTCATTGCCAATGACGCCGATCACCCTGCTTATCGGACCTCGAGCGTCATTCCTGGTCTTTCTCACCGTCGGCATGATTGCCACCGCCACGGCCTGGTATTTCCTGCTCTCCCGGGTCCTGATCGGCAGCCGGGGGCCGGCGTGGCTGGGTGCCGGCTTCTGCGCGTACGCGCCGGCCATGGTGTCGCACGCCAATGGACACCCGAACATCGTGTCGCAGTTCGTCGTCCCCTTGATCATTTGGCGCACGCTGCGACTCGGCGATCCGGGCCGCTGGCTGCGGAACGGGGTCCTTCTCGCGCTGGTCATCGTCTGGCAGGCATTCCTCAACCTGGAGATCCTGCTGATGACCGCGATCGGGCTCGGCGTGATCATCGGTGTGCTCGCCATCGGCCGCGCGGACCTGCGGTCGCGGGCCCGACCGTTCCTCGCCGGCCTGGCCGTCGCGGCCGGTGTCGCCCTCCTGCTGCTGGCGTACCCCCTGTACGTCCAGTTCTTCGGACCGGGCGCGTACTCCGGGTTGTCCCGCCTGATCCGCGGCTACTCCAGCGACGTTGCCTCGTTCGCCGCGTACTCCCGGGAATCACTCGCCGGGAGCGCGCGCACCGCCGCGGGCCTGGCCAAGAACCCGACCGAGGAGAACAGCTTCTTCGGGTGGGCGCTGCTGGTTCTGGTGGTCGCACTGGTCTGGTGGCTGCGCCGCTCGATCGTGGTGCTCGCGCTGGCGGCGCTCGGGTTGCTCTTCGCCGTGCTCTCGCTGGGTCGGGAGGTCCGGTTCGACAACCGGGGTACGGGGGTGCCAGGCCCCTGGGCGGCGCTGGAGAACCTGCCCATCCTGCACTCGGTGGTGCCGACGCGCTGGGCGCTGGCGATCACCCCGATCATCGGGCTGCTGCTCGCCTACGGCGCCGAACGTGCCCGTGAGTTGGCCGCCGCGCACCCGGCCGCCCGGGGGCAGGTCCGCTTCGGCACCGCGACAGTGCTCACGATGGCCCTGTTGCCGATCGTCCCCACCCCGCTGCCGGTGGCCCACCTCGACCCGGTCCCCACCTTCGTGACAGGTGGGGCCTGGCGGCCGTACGTGACAGGTGGGCGCAGTGTGGTGACCCTGCCGTTGCCGGACAGCACGTACGCGGAGCCGCTTCGTTGGTCGGCGGCGACCCGGCTGGACATGCCGTTGGCCCGTGGTTACTTCCTTGGCCCGGACACCCGCCCGAACGCCGACCCGCCGAAGGTGGCGCTGTTCGGCGCGACGCCCCGCCCCACCAGCAGCTTCTTCGCCACCATCCGACGCACCGGCGCGGTGCCGCCGATCACGCCGCAGAGCCGGGTCCGAGCTGTCGACGACCTGCGCTACTGGCGGGCCGGGGTGGTCATCCTCGGGCCGCACGAGCACGAGGCCGCGCTGCGCCGGGGGATGACCGAGCTGACCGGCATCCAACCGGTCTTCACCGGCGGCGTGTGGGTGTGGGACGTCCGGTCGTTGACCGACTGACCCCGTGCGGCCCAGCCCTCAGCGGACGCAGCCCCGCCTAGCGGACGCAGCAGCCCTGGCAGACCTTCGGCCGGGGCAGGGTGAAGGCGAGGCAGCAGGTGCGGCGCTGCACTGTCGGCTCACCTGTCGGCCCCGGCACCAGCTCGATCAGGTCGGTCAGGTCGAGGGCGCCGAGCAGGGTGTCGATGCTCTGCACCGTGGAGCCGGGCAGACCGTCCGCGGCCCGCAGGAGACCGTGCGCGATGCCGGAGGCGACCGAGCCGAGCAGCGTCCGGGTGCCCACCCGGACCTCGGACTGGATCGCCGTGATGAGCGGTGCCAGGTGGGCGTCGAGCAGTGCCGCGCGCAGCGCGACCAGCAGCTCCGCCTCGTCGGCGACGACCCGCACCTCCGGCAGGCCGGCGAGCGCCAGCGGATCGTTCGGCAGCACCGCCACGGTGGTGCCCCGGCGCAGGCCCATGGTGAGCAGCTGCCGGTGGTCCTCGAAGTGGATCAGCACGTCGGCCGGATCGAGCAGCGGCACCCGCCGGGCGGAGGCCCAGCCGAGCACGACCGGCAGGGCGGTCCAGTAGCTGTACGACTTCCAGGCCAGGGCGGCGCAGGCGTGCGGGGTGCCACCCCAGCGGACGGCAGCGCCGTTCAGCAATTCCGGCAGTCGGCTGCCGTCGATCAGGGTGGTGGCGGGCGCCCAGCCGAGCTCGTCGTCGACAAGGAGGCCACGGGCGAGCCCGGGGAGGTCGTCGGTGCCGAACATCGCCCGGAGCGCTGCGGTGACGGGAGCGAGCGGCGTGGTGGCGGCTTCGCGCCTCGGCATCACCGCTGTCACCTGAGTCGTCCCCTGTCTGTGTGACCGAGGAGTGCGCCCCGGCGGACGAACACGTGCCGTCCTGAGCTAAGGCTAGCCTAACCAGACCCTCCGCCGTAAGGGAAGCCTCACCTTGGTCACATCCCCGACGCCCAGGTCACCCCGCATTCGCGGGAGTAGCGCTCCGCCTACTACCCGGAGTCAACGCTGGGAAACGCCGCCGCACAATCGATGGTCATCAGTTGTTTGTCAAGCGGTGTGTCGAAAAGATGCCACATGCGTGTGTGCCCGCGTACGGAACGTGAAACTTATATCCCCGGCCACGAGGAAGCTGATGACGACCTCACCCCTCGAACGGGCTGCCGACTCCTTCGCGGCCGAACTCGCCCGGCAACGGACCGGGCGCGGGCTGTCCAAGAAGCAACTGGCCGTCCTGATGGGGTTCGACCCGTCCTACGTGAGCCACGTCGAGGGGCGCCGGCACCGCCCGACCGAGGATTTCGCCCGCCGCGCGGAGGCCGTCCTGGAGGCCAGCGGCGCGATCTGGCAGCGCTTCCGGGAGTACGACGATCTGCGGCACGCCCGGGTGGGCCAGTCGCACCGCGAGCCGCACCTGCCGGGACAGTGGCTGCCACCCGGCACCGGCCTGGTCGTGGAACGGGAACTGGCCACCCTCACCCACACCGAGGACGGCTACCGGTGCGTCATCCACCGTGAGCTGTACAACGCCGGCACCGAGCCGGTCACCCGCTACCTGGTCCGGGTCGCCGTCGACCGCTACCCGAACGACCCCGGCCGCTCCAACCGGCACCACCGGGAGCACCCCCTCACGTTCGCCGAGCTGCAGATACAGGCCCGTCGAGACGACAGCGGCGGCGACCCGGAGCCGATGCACTGGCGAGCCAAACACGATCGGGACGCGTTCAAGGAGATCTGGCTGCTCTTCGAGAACGGGGAGCGACGCTTCCCCCTCTACCCGGGCGACCGGGCCACCATCGAGTACGCGTACAGCGTCGGGCACGAGAAGTGGGGCCCCTGGTTCCAGCGGGCCGTCCGGCTGCCCACCCGGCAGCTCGCCGTACGCCTGGACCTTCCTGCGGGGCTCGACCCGCAGGTCTGGGGCGTGGAGACCTCGCTCAGCGCGGAGGAGGGCCCGCTGCGGACGGCGCCGCAGCGCCACGACGAGGGTGACCGGGCGCTCTACGACTGGCAGACCGACGACCCGCCGTTGAACGCCCGCTACCGGATGCAGTGGCGTTTCCGCGCCCGCCCGGACACCGAACCGGACATCGGCCCCGGCGGTTCCCGGGTCCGACCCAGCGACCGGATGCGCGGCCTCGGCATCGTGCAGCGCGGGGACGACCTGCTCCGCCAGCGCGCCCGCCCGTTCGACCTGCCCGGGGAGGAACACGTGGCCCGGGACGTGGTCGACCGGCTCACCATGGCCCTGGCCCGCCTCGACGAGCTGCACCCGTTCAGCAAGGGGGTGGGTGTCGCCGCGCCGCAGTTCGGCATCGGCCGCGCGGCGGCCGTCGTGCGGCCCCCCGACCGGTCGGCGGAGCCGGTCGTGCTGCTCAACCCCCGGGTGGTCGACGCCGACCTGGAGACCGACGAGCAGTACGAGGGCTGCCTCTCCTTCTTCGACCACCGAGGTCTGGTGCCCCGGCCGCTGCGACTGGACGTGGAGCACGCCCAGTGGGACGGCAGCCGGATCATCACGTCGTTCGAGTTCGGCATGGCCCGGCTGGTCGCACACGAGATCGACCACCTGGAGGGCCGGCTCTACGTCGACCGGATGGCACCCGGCGTGCCGTTGGTGCCGGTGGAGGAGTACCGCGAGACCGGGCACCCCTGGCGCTACTGACCGAGGAAGGGACCGGGGCGCGTGCCCCAGGGGGCAGGGGCACGCGCCCCGGTGTGGGGGGAGGAACGTCTAGAGGTCACCGAAGGTGTCGTACCGGATGTGCGGCGGCGGCACGTCGTCCGCGGCGAGCACCCGCAGGGTGGACCGGACCATCCGGGCGGCACCGGAGACGTAGCAGTCGTGGGTGGTCCACGGGCCGTACCGGGCCACCACCTCCGGGATGTCGCCCTGCTCGCCGTCGAAGTCCGGCTCCTCGCTGCACGCCGGGGTCACCGACAACCACGGGTGTACGGCCACCAACTCCTGCAACCCGGCCAGCCCGTACAGGTCGGCTGCCTGCCGGGCACCGTAGAAGACGTGCACCCACCGGGTCCGGTTGAAGGTCGCCAACTCCTCCACCAACGCCTTGATCGGCGCGAGCCCGACGCCGCCGGCCACGCACAGGATGTCCCGTTCCGAGGTGCGATCCAGGGTCATCGACCCCATCGGCGCTGCCAGGCGGAGCAGGTCACCCGGCCGCACCCGACGCACCAACGCCCCGGACACCCAACCAGCCCCCGGGGACCGCACGTGGAACTCCAGCACGCTGTCGTCGTTCGGGGCGTTCGCCACGGAGTAGTTGCGCCACACCCGGGGGTGGTAGCGCGGTACCTCCAGGCTCACGTACTGCCCCGCCTGCCAGCGCAGCGGATGCTGCAACGCCCGGCAGGTCAGCACGGCGGTGTCCGGGCCGTGCCGCTCGTGGGTCAGCACCTCGGCGTGCCAGAACGGAGGGTCGTCGTCGTCGGCCGCGCCGGCCACCATCAGGGAGGCGATCGCCGCGTACGCCTCCCGCCACGCCTGGTCGTACTCCAGGTTCCAGCCGTCGCCGGCGGTGCTGCGCAGCGCGTCCAACAGCGCGACTCCCATCGTCGCGTAGTGCCGCTCGTCGACGTGGTACTTACGGTGGTCGCGGCCCAGCGCCCGGAGAAACTCGTCGAAGCTCTCCGGGTCGTCGACGGTGTGGATCGCCGCGATGATCGCTTCGAGCAGGCGGTCGCCCTGGCCGGTCATCTGCACTGGAAAGAGTTGCCGCAGGGCGGGGTCGAGCAGGAACAGCCGAGCGTAGAAGTGACCGCTCAGCCGGACCCGGTCGTCCTCGACCAGGGTCCAACTCTCCTTCAGCAACCGCGCGAGGTTGTCCACGGACGCTCCTTCTCCAGACGGCAACGGATCGGGCGTCCATAGAATCTCCACGGAGAGTGTCGACTGGTCGCACAGAATGTGCGATCGGCTCACGCTGGCCGGTCGGCCGTGTCACCGGTGCCGCACGTCGGGCAGAGTGGTGCGGTGACAGTTGAGCTGACCCGCCCGGTGTCCCGCCGACTGCTGGGCACCGAGACGCTGCTGGTCCTCGGCCTCTCCCTCGGCCAGTCGGCGATCTACGCGGTGGTCTCGATCATCGCGAAGCTGACCGCCGACGGTCCGCTCTCCAAGCAGACCGCCTCGCTGAACACCTCGGCGTCGGCCCGCCCCTGGCTGGACCTCACCTACCAGTTGCTCGGCATCGTGTTCGCGCTGCTGCCGGTGCTGCTCGCCGTACACCTGCTCAGTCGTGACCCCGGCGACCCGGCGCGGACCCTCGGCCTGGACGCCCGACGGCCCGGTCAGGACGTGGCGCGCGGGGCCGGCCTGGCGGCGCTGATCGGCCTGCCCGGGCTGGCGCTGTTCTGGGCGGCGGCCCACCTGGGCCTCAACGCCACACTGGTGCCGGCCGCGCTGCCGCCGGTCTGGTGGGCGGTGCCGGTGCTGATCCTCGCCGCCGTGCAGAACGCCGTGCTGGAGGAGGTGATCGTGGTCGGCTACCTGGTCACCCGGCTGCGCCAGCTCCACTGGCGGCTCGCCACGATCATCGCGGCCAGCGCGCTGCTCCGCGGCTCGTACCACCTCTACCAGGGCTTCGGCGCGTTCGTGGGCAACGCGATCATGGGCGTCGTGTTCAGCCTCTTCTACCTACGCACCCGGCGGGTGATGCCGCTGGTCATCGCGCACACACTGCTCGACGTGTTCGCCTTCGTCGGCTACGCGCTGCTGCCCCGGGAGTGGTTCGACTGGCTCTGACCGGTCACCGCCGGTCAGGTCGGTAGACGGCCACCGCCCGGGCCGCGAGCCGGTCGGCCGCCGCCGCGTCGCCAAGCGCCGCCGCGAGCACCGCCGCGCCCGGCAGCAACCGGGCCACCAGCCGCAGAGCGACCCAACCACCGGCCTGCGCCGTGAGCGGCGCGGCCAACCGCCAGGCCGCCTCCGCCGCCCGCGGCCACGCCCCCTCGACCGGGTCGCCAGCCGTCTCGGCGGCGGCCAGTGCCGCCGCCGCGCTCGCCCGATCCGGGTGCACCTGGGTCAGTACCAGCAGGTCGACGGCCCGGTCGGGATGCGTCGGATCCTTGCCGTACGCGGCGGCCAGGTGCAGCACCAACTCCGAATGCGTCCACAGCACCGCCGCCAACTCGGCCAGCGGCGCGAACAGACCAGCCAGCGCGGCGGTCGCCCCACCCGCACCCGCCGAGCGGACGAACCGCCGGGTCGCCAACCGGGCCAGGCCGTCGGCGGAGGCGTCCGGGTACCGGGTGCGCAACCCCACCGCCCACCCGGCCGCGCCGGGCCCGAGCGCCCGCACCGCGGCCAGAGCCAACAGCTCCGGTGCGAAGCCTGGGTGGTCGAGCACGCGCGCGGCGACCGCGCGCAGCTCCGATTCCGGGGTACGCCCCAGAGTCGGCCCCGCCGCCCGCACGGCGGATTCTGCCGGTGCCGTCTGCTGCTCGGTGGGTGCGGTCGGTTGCTGGGCGGGTGTCGCCTGTTGCTCGGCGGGTGTTGCCTGCTGCTCGGCCACGGGTTCGGGGGCGGGCTTCGGCGGGGTGGTGCTCTTGCGTGGGGTGGCCGCGCGCCTGGTGGTCTTTGCGGCCCTGGTCGGGGTCGCTGGACTGGTGGTGTCCGCCTCTTCGGTGGCGCTCGCGGCTGTGGTGCTCCCTGCCGTGGTGGTGCTCGCGGGCTTGGTGGGGCTCGCGGCGCGCCTGCGGGGTGCCGGCGCGGTCGGGGTCACCTCGGTGGGCGTCTCGGCTGCTTTCCGGGGTGCGGCCTTGCGAGCGGGGGTGGTCCGGGCCTGCGGCGGAGTCGGCGCGACGCCTGCTGCTGGACCTGGTTGGTCGCCGTTCGGCTGTTCCGGCCGTTCTGGCTGTTCTGGCTGCTCCGCGCTCGCGGCGGTGGTCAACTCGGTCGGCGCAGGTCGGGGCTGTCGAGGCAGGGGGCGGTCCGGCTCCGGTGGCTGGAAGAGCACGGCGGGGGCAGCCTTGGCCCGTCGAGGACGCTGGCTCGCCGGGGTGGCTGCCGGCGGTGCTGTCGACTCGGTGGGCTCCACCGTCCCGGTGGGCTCCTCGGCCACCGTCGGCGGCCTGAAAGTGGCCCGTGGAGAGCGCTTACGCGCTCGTTCAGCAGGCTCTCGACGGGTCGACTCGCTGGGCGGCTGCTCCTGCATATCGATGGAGCGTAGTCCCGATCACGCCGGCGCACAGCGTTGAAACACGTGGGCGGGCGGGCGCTGGTGGGCGTACCCCGGAAGTCGTTTTGCTCCCGGTGGGTGGCGACCTGTATCCTCGGGCGCGGTGGTCTGAGGATCACCAGGGAGACTTCGCCTAGTCTGGTCTATGGCGCCGCACTGCTAATGCGGTTGGGGTCTTAAAGCCCCTCCCGGGTTCGAATCCCGGAGTCTCCGCGCGAAAGCCGGGTGTGTACACTGGCTGAGCACAAGCGCCCGTAGCTCAATGGATAGAGCATCTGACTACGGATCAGAAGGTTAGGGGTTCGAGTCCCTTCGGGCGCACAAGATCATCAGACGTCTGGCCTGCGGAAACGCGGTCAGGCGTTTTTTGTTGATCGCCCCGTTTGGACAGTGGGTGTCGCGTGGGAGTCATGTGGGCCCCGTCACTTTCCGTAGTCAGGCCTGAGGCGCCTGGACGTTGACCTGCCCCTCTCGTGGCCGAGCTGATCTTGCACGGCGTCGAGAGGATGCCCGACTGCTCAGCCAACAGACGGACTTCCTTTACGGGCATGACCTTCGATGTACATGGTCATCAGCGACGGTTGGGCTCCACCCCCTGACGAAAGGCTGCCGCCCATGCCGATCGCGCCCTCTGCTACTCCCTTCTCACGTCTCATGCACCGTGTCGGCGCGATCGCGGTCACCGCCCTCGCGGGGGCCTGCCTGGCTGTTGTGAGTGCGCAGCCGGCCTTGGCCACGCCTCCCGGGATCCCGTCCAAGGCGACAGCACAGTCCCAGCTCAACGCCCTGACCGTGGCCACCCAGGGCTCGACCAGCGGCTACTCCCGCGACCTGTTCCCGCACTGGATCACGGTCAGCGGCAGCTGCAACACCCGCGAGCAGGTCCTCAAGCGCGACGGAACCTCCGTCGTCGTCGACAGCTCCTGCGCGGCGACCTCAGGCCGCTGGTACAGCCCGTACGACGGGGCGACCTGGACTGCCGCCGCCGACGTCGACATCGACCACGTCGTGCCCCTGGCCGAAGCCTGGCGCTCCGGCGCCAACTCCTGGACAACCAGCCGCCGACAGAGCTTTGCCAACGACCTCACCCGACCCCAGTTGATCGCGGTGACGGACAACGTCAACCAGTCCAAGGGCGACCAGGACCCCTCCACCTGGCAGCCTTCACTGGCGTCGTACCGGTGCACCTACAGCAAAATGTGGATCACCGTGAAGTACAGCTGGGGCCTGACCCTGCAGTCGTCGGAGAAGTCGGCGCTACAGGGCATGCTCAACACCTGCGCCTCCTGACCAGCGAGCGGTCACCCGGTCGACAGCCATGCGGCGAAGAGGTCGGCCGGGTCGCTCGGCGATAGACCTGACCTGGAGCTGCATCGGCTTCCACGAGAGGAACACCTGCGGGCGGTGCATGCCAGAAGGCTCGCGACCGTCGGGCTGCGGCAGAGCCACGGTCGTCCCGGAGACGGCATCCGGTCCCGCCGCAGGTCCAGTCTTCGTGACCGAACCTGTGCGGGACCGGATGCCAGACCTTCACGGCCTGACTGTTGAGGCGATCGGGTGATCAGCCGAAGCAGTTGGGAACAGGCGGTGAGCTGGGTGTGCAGTTCGTGGGCCGGTTGCCGCTGATGACCGTCTTCTGGTCCACGGTGACCTGGCCGCCGTCGTTGAAGATCCCGCCGGGTGCCAGGGTGGAGATGTTGTCGGTGACCTTGCTTTCGGTCAGGTTGAGCGTGGCGTTGTTGTAGATTCCACCGCCCTGGGAGCTTGAGCCGATGGCCCGGTTCCGGTCGACGTGGGTGCGGCGCAGTACGACGGTGCCACTGCCGTTGTAGATGCCACCGCCGTGTTCGATGGTGCTGTTCGTGCTCGCGACGTTCTCGCTGATCCGGCTGTCTTCGGCAACGAACTGGTTGATCTGGTTGAAGACGCCGCCGCCGCGTTGGCCGGCTTCGTTGTGGTGGACCTTGCTGTGCTTGAGGTGGAAGACGCCGTCGCTGAAGATCCCGCCGCCCTCGCTGCCGGCTCGGTTCTCGTTGACCTCAACGTTCCTGGCCTCGGTGGTGGAGTTGATGCCGCCGCGGATGCCGCCGCCACGGAAGCCTGCGGTGTTGTTGTGCAGGTGGACGTTCTCGAGCACGGCGACGCTGCTGTTCGACAACCCGCCACCGGCGCCACCGATGGGCGTGATGCTGAAGACCCCGATGGTGTTGTTGTAGCTCAGTCGGGTGTTCTGCACGGTGAGGTTGCCGTTGGTGAAGATGCCACCGCCGTCGAACACGGCGCTGTTGTTGCTGATGTTGCTGACGCCGCCCTTCTTCTTGTCCTTGTCCTTGCCGTCCCAGTCCTTGCCGTGGTCGCTCCCGCCAAGGATCTTCGTGACGCCGAAGTTGGCGATGCCGCCACCCGGGCCGTTGGTGTGGTTGTAGACCACCTCGGTGTTCTCGATGACGGCCCTGCCGCCGACGTCGATCCGGATGCCACCGCCGCCTTGGCCGATCCCACCGTCGGCCAGGCCGCCCTTGATGGTGGCGTCGCGCAGCGTCAGGTCGCCGCCGGTTCCGACCTCGAGGATCCGGAACGGGGTGGCGTTGGCCGCGCGGACGATTGTGGAGCCGTTCCCGTCGATCACGACCTGCTGGGTGATGATCGGCAGGCCGACCGCACCGAAGGGCACCGGTGGCTGGGGTGCCGACCTGGTGAGCGTGTAGGTGCACTTCTCGGCGAGCCGGAGCTTCGCGCCGGAGCCGGCGTTCGCGCGGACGATCGCCGCGATCAACTCGTCAGCGTTGCAGGGCACGGACCGGAAGTCGTCGCCCCTGTCGTCCCGATGGTCGTTGTCCTTCTTGTGATCCTTGCCGTCGCGGCCGCCCGGGTCCTGGCCTCCGTGGTCGTCGCCGCTGCTCCGGCTGCCGTCGGCGAGGACCTGCGTTCCGGCGTTCGACGGGCTGTTACCGCTCTCCCCGAACGCTCCGCTCGCTCCGGCCGGGGTGAAGGCGGCCAGACCGACCACACCTGTCAACCCGGCCACCCCGGCGACGAGCCAACGCGCCCGCCGCCTCTTCGGCAGAGCGGCCTGACCTGCCGCTACTTCGCTCATGTTCGGGTGCAGATAGTTGGACATCGAGCTACCCAGCCCTTCTCCGTACACCATGTCCCTGCACGTCACAGTCAGTGCAGAAGGCGACAAATCGGTTGTCGCCACCAAGGCGAACGTAGTCGAGCGTTCCTCACATCAAACGGTCTTATGCGAAAAAGACCTACATTCGGTGTACGTGCCACTAGCGTCTCGGTGGCACCACCTTGCCCATCGGAACCGGAGTGGATCACGCTGATCCCGGTGCGCGTCGACCGGAGCTTCCGGTGCTTGACGTAGGGCAGGTCAGCGACAAGAATTTACAGGGATCGCTGTTAGCGTTAACAATCCGTCCCAGTGCTGCGACGGCATCGTCATGCCGATGTGGCGTCGTCGCGACGGCCTGACTCCTCCGTCAGCACTACCACTGCAGGGGAGAAACCTATGCGAACGAGGGCAAGATGGCTCGCGGCGACTGCCGCACTCGGTGTTGTCCTCGCCGGGGTGCTGACGTCGACCGGTCCGGCCAACGCGGAATCCAACGGCGGGGTGCGGGTGATGCCGCTCGGCGACTCCATCACCGAGGGCACCCAGGTGCCGGGCGGGTACCGCATCGGGCTCTGGCAACGCCTCGTCAACGGTCGATACACGGTGGACTTCGTCGGGTCGCAGTTCAACGGGCCAGCCAGCCTGGTGACCACGACCACCAGGGGCATCCCGGCTGGCGCATCGACCAGATCGACGCGAACATCGTCGGCTGGCTGAACACCCAACGGCCGCAGACCGTCCTGCTGCACATCGGCACCAACGACATCCTTCAGAACTACAACGTGAGCACCGCGCCGAACAGGCTCTCCACCCTGATCGACCGGATCACCGCCACCGCTCCCAACGCGGAGGTGTTCGTCGCGCAGATCATCCCGCTCTCCAACAGCAACCAGGATGCGGCCGCACGCACCTTCAACGCGGCGATCCCCGGCATCGTGCAGAGCAAGGTGAACGCCGGCAAGCGGGTGCGCCTGGTCGACATGCACAGCGCCCTCACCACCGCCGACCTGATCGACGGCGTCCACCCCACGTCCGGGGGCTACGACAAGATGGCTGCCCGCTGGTACAGCGCCCTGCAGTCGGTGCCCGGCAGCATCGGCGACCCGGGCAGCGGCACCGCACCGACCACTGCGATCGTGGGCGCCCTGTCCGGCCGCTGCGTCGACGTCCCCGGCTCCTCCACCACCAACGGCACCCAGGTGCAGTTGTGGGACTGTCACGGCCGCACCAACCAACAGTGGACCTACACGAGCAGCAAGACGCTGACCGTGTACGGCAACAAGTGCCTCGACGCCGCCGGCTACGGCACCTCCCCGGGCACCCTGGTCACCATCTACGACTGCCACGGCGGAACGAACCAGCAGTGGAACGTCAACGCCAACGGCACCATCACCGGCGTGCAGTCCGGCCTCTGCCTGGACCCCTACAACGTGGGTACCGGCAACGGCACGAAGCTCGTCCTCTGGACCTGCACCGGTCAGACCAACCAGCAGTGGAGCCGCCGATAGTTCGTGCGATCGCGCCGGGTGGTCGGATCGTTGATGATCCGACCACCGTCTGCCCCACTCCTGGACGGCATCGACGGGGCTCGGTGGTCGGGCGATAGGCTGCGGCCGGCGTCGGAGTGACCTAAGGGGAACTGGTGATAGGCGGAACGGTTCGCGCGGTGGTCGCGGCGTGAGCGACGGGTTGCGCCCCGGTGACCCGGCACGCCTCGGTGGGTACGAGGTGCTCGAGCGGCTCGGCGACGGGGGCATGGGCACTGTCTTCCTGGCCCGCTCGCCTCAAGGGCGGCGGGTGGCGGTCAAGGTCGTCCGTCCGGAGCTCTCGCACGACGAGGAGTTCCGGGGGCGGTTCCGTAGTGAGGTGAACCGCGCCCGCCAGGTTCCACCGTTCTGCACGGCCGAGGTTCTGGACGCCGACCCGGACCATGACCCGCCGTATCTGGTGGTGGAGTACGTCGAGGGCCCCAGTCTGGCCCAGGTGGTTCGGGAACAGGGGCCGCTGGGGGCCGCGCAACTGCACAGCATCGCGGTTGGGGTGGCCACCGCGCTCACCGCCATCCATGGCGCCGGGGTGATCCACCGCGACCTGAAGCCGGCGAACGTCCTGATCGCACCGGGTGGGATCAAGGTCATCGACTTCGGCATTGCCAGAGCGTTCGAGGCGACGAGCCAGCACACCCGGACCAACCAGATGGTCGGCACCGTCTCGTACATGGCTCCGGAGCGGTTCGATACGGCGTCCGGCCGTCCGGTGGGCCCGGCCGCGGACATCTTCGCCTGGGGTGCCCTGGTCGCCCATGCCGCGACCGGCCGCAACCCGTTCGGGGGTGACTCCGCCACCGCCACCGCGATGCGGATCCTCACCCAACCGCCGGACCTGACCGGGCTCGGCGGGCCGATGCGGGAGTTGGTCTCCCGTGCGTTGGAGAAGGATCCCGCTGCCCGGCCCACCGCCCGGGAGTTGCTCGACGGGTTGTTGACCGCGGCGTCGCCCGGGGGTGCCGGCGGGGCGGCACAGCTCCTCGGCGGGACGCCTGCGGCGACTGTGTCGCCCACTGCCGCTGGTGATGACCAGGGCCAGCGGTCGACGCCACCGGGTCTGGCCACTGCCGGTCGCGCCAACTCACGCCGGCGTCGCCTGCTCACCGCACTGGGGGTGACCGCCGCAGTGATCGCGGTGCTGGTGCCCGCTTCGCTGTTCGGCCCGAAGCTGCTGCGGGGGCAGTCCAACCCGGACCCCGACGGTTCGACGACGACCGGCAGCCCGGCGGCGAGCGGGCCGACGGCCGCCACGCCAACGCCCACATCGGGTACGCCGACCGCCTCACCGTCGGCAAGCGTGGACCCCACCCGGGCCATGCTGGCCGGTCAGCGGCGATTCCTGCTGCACGTGGTAGAGATCAACCGTGACCTGTCGCTGCCGTCTCACGGCGAGGTCGAGGTCGGCGACGGGACCGGCAAGGATGCGCTCTTCGTGCTCGAACCGGTCGGTGTCGACTACATGATCAAATCCGTCAACCCGGACATCGCCCACCGACCGTGCCTCGGGGTCAAGATCGATTCAGAGGGGTACGCGTCGCTGGTGGGAGCCGACTGTCAGCCGACCAAGGCGACAGTGTTCGCGATGTCCCGCGAGGGCAAGGACGACAAGGGGCGCACCTCCTACTCCATCATCAACGACGAGTACGGCGTGGTGCAGTGGAGCCCGAGCAAGAAGGTGATCTACGTCGAGTTCCTCGGCGACGCCCCGATCGACACCACTTTCAGCCTGGTTGACCGAGGCGCGGTCTGACTCGTCGCCGCGCCAGCGCTTTACCCGGTCGAGGTGCAGGGCTGAGTCGCACCGCCCCCCAGGCAATGGGCAAACGTCGATGTTAACGTGCTCGCGGCGGCTCCTCAAGGGTCCCGCCCATGGTCTGGTCCGGGATCCAGGGCGATGCCTGCGGGAAGTCGGTGGAAGAGGTTTCGCGCCAAGATCCGCAGCTCGACAACGACCGATGTTCCCAGCACGTTACGTCTTGACGAACGGCATGTTATCGCTCACAGTCGATGCCTAAGGACGACGACACCTCGGCTTTCCGGGCAAGCCCTGCTTCGTCGATCTCGAATCAGGCGTGCGCCACAGCTCGCAGGCATCGTGTTAACGCTAACTCTCTGACGCCTGCGTGCTCGGCCACGCGTCGCGGTACGCCCACCCTCGGGCAGGCCGTTCGGCTCTTGGTCACTGAAGGAGGATCATGTCTGCGCTGGATAGGTCTCCATCGATCGAACCCTCGTCGCGGCGGCGACGTTGGTGGTTGCCCCGCCTTCTCGCCGCCAGCGCGGCGGCGCTGATGGTCGGTGGCGCCGCCGTAGTGGTGGTGTCGTCACCCGCAGCGGCGGCGACTGTCGACACGAGCGCGTGGTACGTGTTGGTCAACCGCAACAGCGGCAAGGCCCTGGACGTCTACAACCTGGCCACGAATGACGGCGCCCGGATCACGCAGTGGGCCCGCAACAACGGCAACCAGCAGCAGTGGCAGTTCGTCGACTCCGGTGGTGGCTACTACCGGGTGAAGTCGCGGCTGTCCGGCAAGGTGCTGGACGTCTCGGGCTTCTCGACCGCCAACGGCGCCAGCATCGTGCAGTGGGCCGACAACAACAGCACCAACCAGCAGTTCCGGTTGGCCGACTCGGACAGCGGCTACGTCCGGCTGATCAACCGCAACAGCAACAAGGTGATGGAGGTGCAGGGCGCGTCGACCGCCGACGGCGGAAACATCGTGCAGTACGACGACTGGAACGGCAGCAACCAGCAGTGGCAGTTCGTCCGCGTCGACGGCGGCACCACGCCGCCCCCGACGACGACCCCGCCGCCGAGCGGCACGTGTGATCTTCCGTCGACGTACCGGTGGTCGTCGACCGGGGTGTTGGCGAATCCGAGGTCGGGGTGGGTGTCGTTGAAGGACTTCACTGTTGCTCCGTACAACGGGCAGCAGTTGGTCTACGCCACCACGCACGACAACGGCTCGTCGTGGGGTTCGATGAACTTCGGTCTCTTCTCGAACTACTCGCAGATGGGCTCGGCCAGCCAGAACGCGATGAACAACGCGACGGTGGCGCCGTCGTTGTTCTACTTCGCGCCGCGCAACATCTGGGTGTTGGCGTATCAGTGGGGTGGGCCGGCGTTCTCGTACCGGACCTCGAGTGATCCGACGAATCCGAACGGTTGGTCCGGGGCGCAGACGTTGTTCAGTGGGAGCATCACCGGTTCGGGTACCGGTCCGATCGATCAGGCGGTGATCGGTGACGGTACGAACATGTACCTGTTCTTCGCCGGTGACAACGGCAAGATCTACCGGGCCAGCATGCCGATCGGGAACTTCCCGGGCAGCTTCGGCAGCAACTACACGACCATCATGAGCGACACCACGAACAACCTGTTCGAGGCCGTTCAGGTCTACAAGCTGCAGGGTCTGAACAAGTACCTGATGATCGTCGAGGCGATCGGTTCGCAGGGCCGCTACTTCCGTTCGTTCACGGCCACCAGCCTGGGTGGTTCGTGGACGCCGCAGGCCACCAGCGAGAGCAACCCGTTCGCCGGTAAGGCCAACAGCGGCGCCACCTGGACCAACGACATCAGCCACGGTGAGCTGCTACGGACCAGCGCCGACCAGACGATGACCGTCAACGCCTGCAACCTGCAACTGCTCTACCAGGGTCGTTCCCCCAACTCCGGCGGCGACTACGGCCTCCTGCCGTACCGGCCGGGCCTGCTGACCCTGCAACGCTGACACGATTTGATCAAGCTCGACTGATCCGGAACGGGCGGGCTCGGCGTCACGCCGAGCCCGCCCGGCTCATGTCGACGCTGCGGTCAGCCCGGGCTCACGGGATCGGCGTGCCGGTGACACAGGTCAGCACCTGGCCCTGACCACGGGTGGCGCTCGATGTGGTGGTGGCGAAACCGTGGGTTTCGAGCAGCAGTTCGGTAGCGGTGAGGTTCGCGGTGGCGTGTGCGGCCGTGGGTCGCTCGCCGAAGACGTAGAGCCGTCCTCCCGGCGCCAGCAGGCTTCGCATCCGAGCGATCTGCTGCGCGGCGTCGCCCAACCAGAAGAGGCTGACGTTCACCGCGAAGATCTTGGTGAAGTGCTCAGCCGGAAGGTCGGCCGACTCGAACCCGGCACACCGGATCTCGGCCGTGCCGGCGTCGATGTGGCTCAGGTTGCGCTGGGTCGCGAGCCGCACCATCGTCGCGGCGCGGTCGATGGCGACGATCCGGCCGGTGGTGAGTTGGCCGGCGACCAGGGAGACGGCCGCTCCCCGACCGCAGCCGATCTCCAGGACCTGGTCGTCGGGCGCGACAGCCATGGTCTCCACCGCCCAGCGCTGCCGTTGGGCGGCCGTCACCCGGATCGGGTCGTTCGCCGTGGACGTCGTGCCGGCGCTGGGCGAAAGAGCTGACCTCACCACGTCACTCTCCGGTGCCTTCTCTGCCCACACCTCTGATTCCACTACCTCAGCGGAGTCAGTGCACCGTGTCCTCGGTCACCGCACCCCGATCGACAGGTGTGACAGCCAGCCGGGACGGGCTCCGGGGCGGCGGCTCAGGCGGGCCGCCGCCCCGGGACCGGGCGGTGCGTCAGGCGATCCGATAGGCCCGCAGGATCGTCTGCGTGACAGTGTTGCCGGCAGTGTCGGTGGCGGTCAGTCGCAGCGAGACGAATCCGGCCCGTCGCGGGTGACTGATGAGAGCGACGTTCCGGAGCACCGGCAACGCGACCCAGGTACGCCCGTCGTCGAACGACGCGGACACGCCGAGCGTGCGGTTGGCCGCGGCCTTCGAGCCGGCCTGCCGGTCCAGCGCCACGGGGATCGCCATGATCCGGCCCGTCCGTGCCGTGTTGGTGTCGTCGAGCGCCGGCGTCGGGCGGGCCGTCGTCAGCGGCAACCGCTCCGGCGACGTGGTGTGCGCCGAGGTGAAGGTCCAGGCCACCGAGACCGACGTCGACAGCGTGTCCGGGGCGCCTCGGGTGGCGCTCGCCTCCAGACGGTAGGTGGCCTTCCCGGCGGGCACCGCGAACTCGGCCCACGGGCTGTCCGAGGTGCCGATCTCCTTACCGTCGCGCAGCAGCCGGAGCCGCACCGGCCGGTCGTCGCGGCTCGCCGGGCGCCCTGTCGCGTCCCCGAAGAGGGGCACCGACGCGAGCGAGATGGTGTCGCCGTCGCGGCCCGCGTACCCCACTGGTGACAGGGTCGGTGCCTGGGCCACTGTAGGCCCGAAGGGTGCCGCGTTCCACGTCTGGGCGTACGTACGCCCCGCCGTGAACGTCGAATCCTGCGTCGTGAGGTTGTCCCCCTCGACGAACGTGGACGTCCAGACGATGCCGCCGTCGGTGTTGTAGTACTCGGTGCCCGTGAACGGCAGGTCGACAGGCGTGTTCGACCCGATCGGGCCCGAGCCTCCGGGCGCCGAGGCGCGGTGGAACCGGGTGGCCGTCGTCGTCTCGGACTGGCTGCGGTAGGTCGTCCTGACCGTGGCCAGGTTCTTCGGCGACAGCTTCCTGGCCAGGCCGGTGAACATGTCGCCCTTGCCGACGTACGCCAGGTCGTAGGTGTAGGGGCTGTTCCGGAAGGTGCCGTCCTTGCCCGGTCGCGCGAGCCCCACGCCCAGCGTCGCGGTGAACTCGGGTGCCGCGACGGCGGGCCCGATCCGGCCGAAGAAGACGTCCGCGAAGGACACCCCGCTGAGCTGGACGCCCGGGTAACGGAAGCCGTCGTCCCAGTTGGCGCTCACGTTGATCGAGATCGGGGCGGCGTCGCGCTGCGGCACTGTCACCGCGACCGGCTTGGCGGTGCGGGCGTCGACCGCCTCGGTGACCGGCCCGCGTACGTCCAGGACCGGCTGCGCGAGCAGAGTCGACACGGTGCCCTCGTGGATGGTGCTGTACAGCGCGTACCGACCCTTGGGCAGCCGCAGGACGCCGCCGCCCGGTGTCGCGTCGAGGGTGCTGAACTCGCCGGTGGTCAGGTTCGCCGCCACTGTCGTGTACTCGGTGGCCGGCTTGCCGTCGCGTCCGGTGTGGTTGAGCCGTACGTCGTAGCTCTCGATCTCACGGTTCAGCGCGAAGGGCGTCCGTACCCGCAGGTCGCCGGCGCCGGTCGCGGTGAGCGCCCCCTGGTAGACGCCGTCCGGGGCGTCCACCCGGGTGTCCACCGTGATCGTCGCCTCGGCGCGGCCGCCGGCCGGCACCACGAGCGAGGTCGGGCTGACGGTGAGCATGCCGGCCGGGGCCGGGGCGATGGCCAGCGCCAGGGTGACCGGCGCGGTGCCCGTGTTGCGGTAGCCGACCACCTGGGTGATCGGGCTGTCGTCGCCATGCGGCCAGCGCTGCACCGGAAAGTCGATGGCGGCGACGTCGGCGGCGACGGGCTGGGCGACCGCGCGGGCGATGTCCACCCGGCCGGCGCCCTGCTCGTAGATGGTGTCCGCGCCGGTCGGCTTGGCCGAGCCCATCAGGGCGGCCTTGAGTTGCGGGCCGGTCCAGTCCGGGTGCTGTCCGGCGAGAATCGCGGCGGTGCCGGCCACGTGCGGAGTCGCCATCGACGTACCCGACATGGTGGCGTAGTCACCGCCGGGGGCGGCGGCCACGATGTCGACGCCCGGCGCGCTGATCTCGGGCTTGATGTGGTTGTCGCCGACGCGCGGGCCCCGGCTGGAGAAGTAGGCCCGCTGGTCGTCGGCGTCCACCGCGGCGACGGCGAGAGCGTCGTCGGCGGAGGCCGGCGAGGAGACCGACTTCGGCTTCCCCTCGTTGCCGGCCGCGACCACGAAGAGGGTGCCGTACTGGTGGCTCAGCTCCTGGACCGCGTTCTCCAGCGGGTCGAGGCCGGGTGCGTCGTCGCCGCCCACGCTCAGGTTGACCACCCGGGTCCGCGGCGCGAGCCACTGCATGCCGGTGATGATGTCCGAGTCCTGGCACTCGGTGGTGGCGCAGACCTTGCCGACGAGCAGCTTCGCCCCCGGCGCCACCCCGCGGTACCTGCCACCGGATGCCGCGCCGCTGCCGACGATCGTCGACGCCACGTGGGTGCCGTGGCCGACCGAGTCGCTGGGGTCGTCGCCGCCGGTGAAGTCCCGGACCTCGGTGAGGTGGCCGGCGAAGTCGGGGTGGCTGGCGTCGATCCCGGTGTCCAGCACGCCGACGGTGACGCCTGAGCCGTCGAAACCGGCCTGCCACGCCGCCGGGGCGCCGATCTGCGGCACGCTTCGATCGAGGGAGACCGTGCGCTTGCCGTCCAGCCAGATGTGGGTGACCCCTGCGGTGAGGGTGCGCGCGGACGACGTACCGCGGGTGAGCGACGCCCAGAGCGTCACCCGGTCCTCCCGGTCCGCCCGGACCGCGAGCGCGTGGGCGGCCGGGAGGTCGGCCCGCACGCGCCCGGCACCCCCGGTGGTCGCGGTCCGCGCCCGCGCCGCCATGTTCTCGGGGTACGCGACCAGCAGCGGCAACTCGGCTGCCCGGTCGTCGTAGCCGAACTCGCCGAGCGTGGTGAGGTCGAACAGCCGCCGGTCGAGCCGCCCGTCCCGCACCAGTGGCATCGCGTCCACCGGGATGACGTACTCGTGACCGTCCTCCCGGCTGCTCACGAACCGCATCCCGGCCCGACCCGGCCCGCGCTGGATCTGCGGGCGACCCGCCGCGTCCAACGACACCCGGTCCCCGGTGATCAGGGTGAAGGTCCCGTGGGCGCCGGGGACGGTGGCCGCCGGCCTCTCCCGCGCGTTCGCCGGTTGGGCGGTCAGGCCCGCCGCAACCAGCGTGGTCGCGAGTACGCCGGCTGTCAGGGCGCGTCGTTGCCGTCGTCGCACATCGTCCTCTCCGCCACGGGCATCTCCCGGGTCGGCACGATGACGCCTGGCCAGCTCGTAAGGTTGATCACTCCGGTGTGACAGAGGCCACAAACTCGCCCCGCGCCGACGCGACCGCTCCACCCGGGCGAGTTCCATGCGGCGGTGACCAGGGGACGAGGCGTTGGAGGGCACCGGTCGGATGCGTGATGCCGAAGAGTTCGACGCCCTCTACGCGGCCTGTGCGGGTCGCGTCGTGGGTCACGTGTACGCGCTCACCGGCAACCGGGCCGAGGCCGAGGACGCCGTCGCCGAGGCGTTCATGCGGGCCTGGCAGCGGTGGCGGACGGTGCGGGAGACGGACAGTCCGGAGGCGTGGGTCCGCCGGGTGGCCTCCCGGATCGCGGTGAGCAGCTGGCGCAAGGCGTTCAACCGGGTACGCGCACACCGCCGGGCCGCTGTCGACCAGGGTGTGCCCGGCCTGAACGAGGACCATGTCGCACTGTTGCAGGCGCTGCAACGGCTGAGCGCCAACGAGCGGCGGGCCGTCGTGCTGCACCACCTCAACGATCTCAGCGTCGCGGAGGTGGCAGCCGAGATGCAGGCCCCCGTCGGAACGGTGAAGACGTACCTCGCCCGTGGGCGGAGAGCGATGGCCGGGTTGCTGACCGATGCGCATCAGGAGGAGACCTCCCATGGCTGATCCGCGCGACGATCTCACCGCGATCGTGGACGAGGTCCGGCGAGTCACCACGCTGCCGGGGGCACAGACGTTGCGGCATCGCAGCGACAGGCGTCGGCGGCGTCGGGCGGCCGTCGGCGCGGCGGGGCTGGCCGTGGTGGCCGTCGCCGCTGGCACCACTCTGCTGCAGGTGCGGAAGAACGTCGAAACGCCAGGCGTCGGCCCGGCCACCCAGGTCGCACCGTCAGTGGTTCCGTCCGCGACCCCGTCGGCGGGACCGCAGGAGATCCTCGGCGGCCGGCGGCAGGTCCAGATCGTGCTCCCCGGCATGCGCGGGGCCACCCTCGCGATCGACAGCGACGGCGATCAGGTGCGGGCCACCACCGAACAGGGCATCGACGATCGGGCGCTGTGGGTGCTGCGCCCCGAGGGCGACAGGTACCGGATCCTCCTGGCGTCCGGTGCCGACGCGGTCTGCATGACAGTCGTGCACGACGTCGCGCCGGGCAGCGTACGCGGCCGGGCGTGTGACGCCGCCGCCTCGACGCAGCTCTTCCGGATCGACCAGGTTCCTGACGGCAGCTACTCGATCTTCCAGGGGAAGCGCTACGTCCAGGTGGTCGACGGCACCAACGCCCTGGTCCCCGACCTGCCCGAGGGCCTCACCACCACCTACGAGTTCCTGGACCGCGGGCCGAGATAGCCAGCCTCGACACTGCGGCAACACAGCGGGGGTGGGCCAGAGTCGGCCCACCCCCGTTGTTGTCTGTTGCTGAATCAGTCGCGCGGGAGCTGCAGCACCACGCGGCGACGGCGGAACAGCACGAACAGCACAGCGCCGAGCGCGAGCACCGCCGCACCGCCGCCGGCGAGCATGGCCGCCGGTGCGCCGGTGATGGGAAGGCTGCCGCCGTCATCGTCACCGTCACCGCCACCTCCACCGGCGGCGCCGGTGGTGATGACGATCTGCGCGGTGTTGTTCTCCGGCTTGGACTCGGACGCCGGGGTGACGCTGCGGGCCACGATCGTGCCGTCGGTGCCCGGAGCGGACTTGATCTTCACCTGGACCGTCGACTTGATACGGCCCCAACCGGAAGCCGTGGTCGGGAACTCGCTCTCGAAGTTGCACCGGAGCTTGGCCGATTCCGGCAACGTCTCGTACTCGGTGCCGTCGGTCCAGCACCACTCGCTGGGCAGCAGGACCGTGCCGGTCGGCGCAGTGATGATCACGGACGGGCCGCCGCCGTCGGAGGGGCCGTTGTTGACGACCTCGTAGGCGACGTTGACCGTCTGACCGACGGCGCCCTTCACGGCCGGCGCGTTCACCGAGATGTCGAGGGTGTTCGGCTTGCTCCAGAACCCGAACGACGCGTAGTTGTCGGACTCGTCGAGCTCGCGCTGCGCGGCGCGCTGCTTCGCGAGACCGCCCTTCGCGCCCTTCGCCTCGAGCTTACGAACGGCGTCGGCGAACGACGGCCCGGTGCCCTTGGTACGGGCGCTGCCCTTGGCCGAGCGCTCCTGCCCGGCGAGGGCGACATCCACCGAGCCGTAGTTCTCGCTCGGGCCGTCGAGGTTACGGCCAAAGGTGATGTTGAACAGCGACTTCCCGGTCTCGTCGTCGAAGAAGAGCAGACCGTCGCCGGGTTCGAGGCTCGTCGGGACCACGCAACTGACCTCGCCGGGCCCGTACACGTAAGGCTTGCCGATGTCGTTCGGGTAGTAGTCGGTGTAGGTGCAGTCGCTGTACCGCTCGGCGAACGTGGCGCCGGTGGGAACGACGACCCGCACTGTGAAGTTCTCGGCGGCGGTGTCGCCCTCGTTGCCGACGCCCGCGTACAGCGGGACGGTGTCACCAGGGCCGACCGGCTCGTTCTTGCCGTTCAGGTCCTGTGCGGCGGCCACCAGATCGGGGCCGGACGCGATCACCGTGACCGGGAAGGAGGTGGTGTCGTTGCCCGGTGCCATGTCGTCTTCGATGCCGTCGATGGTGACGGTCACCGAACCGGCGTCGCCAGGGGCGGCACCTTGGCGGCTGGCCAGCGACAGGGGGTGCACGGTCGTGATCTGGCCGGCATCGAGGGCTCCGACCTTGCAGGTGACCTTGGTGCCGGCGAGCTTGCAGAGGTCGTCCCAGTCCGGCACGGAAACGGTGACCGCGTCGGAGACCTTGCTCAGGTCCAGGGTGACGGTCACCCCCGTCGCGGGAGCTTCGCCGTAGTTGTAGACGTACATGCCGACGGTGCTGCCGTTGTTGTCGATCTCAGCAACGGGCTCGCGGTCGAACGAGACGAACAGATCGGGCAGGGCCTCGGCGGCAACTGCCGCGTTCGGGGCGCTGAAGAGGGTGGCCGTTGCCAGCAGCGCTGTTGCCGTGGCAAGGCGCGACATTGTGGAAGATATACGGTTCACGTGATCTCCGGTGAGGGGGTGTTGGCCGCACTCTAGCTGCTGATCATCAGAAATTCCGTCCCGATCCTCGCGGTCCGGCGCTGCCCGTAGCAGGGTGTCGGATCGGCCGTTTCCGAGCCGCAGTCCCGGCGTGTCCGACCGCTGGCCGTCAGAGCCAGACCACGATCCCGGTCAGGTCGTTGAGGACCGCTGCCGTGCCCGCCCGGATGGCCGCCGAGCAGCGCTCCGCGGTGAACGAGTTCGGGTCGTACGTCGAGGACATGCCGAGCCCCTCACCACGGAACGACGCACCGTCCCAGTCGACAGCCGTGACGTTGTGGGTGGGCTCGGCCAGTTCCGCGCCGACCACGAGGAACTTCTCGTCCAGGTGGTTCGGGGTGACGAGCGCCAGTGCGTCGACGAGGTCGTTGCCCGCGCTGACGATGAGGTCCGGGCCCATCTCCATCGCCTTGGCGATGCTGGGAACGGTGTCGTGCGCACTGCCGACGACCATCGTCCTGAGGTCGACGTCCTCGTCGTCGGCCCACTCCTTGACCGCCGTCACGAGGGCCTTCGTCGGGTTGTCCGTACCGCTGGTCAGCAGGACGACCCGGTAGTCCTTCGGCGGGTGGACGCCCGCCCACGAGCCGGGCTGCGGCGTGATGGTCGCCTCCGGCGCGGGCTTCGTGGAGGGGTCGACGAACCCCGGGCCGAGAGTGCCGATGGCGCTGGGCGCCGGACGTGGCTCGGACCAGTCGTCGCCGGAGTTGCAGGCGGTGACCAGAGCGGCGGTCGCGGCCAGCATGGCAAGGGCCCGAAGCGGGGGGCGCAAGGTGATCGTCCTCCGGGTGGTGGCGGAAAGTGCGCGTACTTCTGCGTATTCCTATCTCAATTCCGGTCACCGGCAATCGGTGGGCGGTCCTGCGGGAGTTTTGTTCTCCGGTGGTTCGTCGGTGCGCGGGCTGGTGTTCACCCAGGCCATGCAACGTGCACTGGCCAACCGAGGGAGTCGAATGTCAGGCCGCATCCGCCGTACCGTTATCGTCGCCGCTGTCGGTTTCGCCGCAGCGGTGGTTCCGTTTCTGGGCGCCGAACCGGCGTCCGCGCACGGTTTCTCGTCGACTGTGTACACGGAAATTGCGGCGGGAGATGAGGGTCACATTCGGACGACGGTGGAGCTCGAATACGACCTCCTCGTCGTCTCCGCCGCGGATGCCGGTGACGACGACCCGCTCTTCCAGTCGGGAACGGCCGCCTTCGAGGCGGGCGACAGCGGTGCCCAGGCCGCCGCTCTGAGGAGTCACACGTCGGCGGTCCTGAAGTACGTCTCCGACCGGTTCTCGGTCAGTTCCCGGGGTGCGGCCTGCCTCCCGACCCAGGTGGGTGACGCGACGATCGGCGAGCGCGAGGGCGTGCCGTACGCGGACCTGCTGCTCGACTGGACCTGCCCCGAGCGGGTCGACGAGCACGTCGTGCGCAGCGGCCTCTTCCCGGACGGCGAGGGCTACGTCAAGGGTACGAAGACGATCGTCACCTACGAGATCGACGGCCGTTCTGGCAGCGCGGCGCTCGACGCCGCCAACCCGTCCTTCTCGACCGCGCAGACCTGGTATCAGCGGTTCGGCGAGTTCTTCCTCCTCGGCGCCGAGCACCTGCTGACCGGGATCGACCACATCCTGTTCCTGCTGGCGCTCATCGCCGGCTCGCGGCGGCTCCGGGAGATCGTGCTCGCGGCGACCAGCTTCACCCTGGCGCACTCGGTGACGTTCATGCTCGCCGCGCTCGGTCTGGTCGAGGTGTCGGGCGCGATCGTGGAGCCGGTCATCGCGCTGTCGATCGCGGTCGTCGCCGGCTGGCACCTGTGGGGGATCTGGCGGCGTGGTCAGCACGCGACCGACCTGGAGACGGAAGGGCGCGGGCACCTCAGCCTGGACCGGGCCGGCTGGATCCGCCTCGGTGTGGTGTTCTGCTTCGGCCTCGTGCACGGCCTGGGCTTCGCGGGCGCGCTGGGTATCAACGAGGCGTGGTCGTGGACCCTGCTGTGGTCCCTGTTGGTGTTCAACGTCGGCATCGAGGTCGTTCAGTTGACGATTATCGCTGTCGTCTTCCCGCTGTTGTTCCTGCTGCGCCGCCGTGCGCCGAAAGCTGGCCTCTGGGCGACCGGGGCCGTTTCCGCAGCCGTGTCCATTATGGGGCTGATCTGGTTTGTGCAGCGCGTTTCTGGATCATGAGTAAGGCTAAGTAGTTCGTGAAGTGCAGTCTTTCGCAAGATCACGTTCATGGTTGGTTCATCGGGCGGCGAAAGCGTGGATTTGCTTCCCCAGCGTCGGGTGAAGGCACAATCCATTTCTCTATTTGAAAAGGGAACAATGTCGATGACATTGAGCACCTCGACACGGGCCTCCGCGCTCGTGCGGCGGCGCCTGGTCGCCGGGGTCGCAGCCGGCTTCCTGGGAATGGGCGCGGCCCTCGGTAGTGGCCTGATGGCCACCGCGAGCGCGGCCGAGTCCACCACGATCAGCAGCGTGATCCTCGGCGTCGGCGCCAACGAGACCCAGCGCATCGTGACCTGGTACTCCTCCGCCGACACCGCCCAGAAGATCCAGCTCGCCCCGACCGCCGAGATCGTCAACGGCGAGTTCCCGACCAGCGCGGTCAGCTTCGACGCCGTCGGTGCGGCGAACACCTCCACCACCGGGTTCAACCGGCATGCCACGATCAGCAACCTGCGCGAGAACACGGCGTACTCGTACCGGGTCGGCGCCGAGGGCAGCTGGTCCCCGGCGTACGCCTTCAAGACGCAGGACTTCGAGGGCGACTACGACTTCCTGTTCTTCGGCGACCCGCAGATCGGCTCCTCCGGCGACCGGCTGAAGGACCAGGCCGGCTGGGAGGACACCCTGAAGGTCGCCACCGCGGCCAACCCGAACGCCGAGCTGCTGGTCTCCGGCGGCGACCACGTCGAGTCCGCCAACGACGAGGGCCAGTGGACCTCGTTCATGGCGCCCGACCAGCTTCGTCAGTACCCCCTCGTCGCCACCATCGGTAACCACGACGTCGGCGGCAAGTCCTACGAGCAGCACCACTTCACCCCGAACACCGACCGCACGGCCCCGTACTACGACAACGGGAACCCGGCGGGCACCAAGTCCGGTGGTGACTACTGGTTCGTCTACAAGGACGTGCTGTTCATCGACATCAACAGCAACAGCTACAAGCTGCCGACCGACGGCAGCAACGCCGGCGACGCCGCGCACGTCGCGTACATCACCGACGTGGTGAACAAGCACGGCTCCGAGGCCAAGTGGAAGGTGCTGGTCTACCACCACTCCATCTACTCGCCGGCCAGCCACGCGACCGACACCGACAACAAGCAGCGGCGGGAAGACTTCACCACTGCCTTCTCGAACCTCGGCATCGACATGGTGCTGCAGGGTCACGACCACAGCTACTCGCGCAGCTACTCCATCAAGAACGGCCAGAAGGAGAACCCGGCCGAGAAGCCGGGTGCTGCTGATGTGTTCCCCGGCCCGGGCGGCGTCATCTACGTGACGGCCAACTCGGCCTCCGGCTCGAAGTACTACGACATCAAGAAGCCGGACGCCACCGGCACCGGCATCCGTGGCAACGGCCCGGACCCGCTGGACCCGAACAAGTACTGGTACAACTCGGTGCAGAACCAGGAGCACGTCCGCAGCTACGTCAAGGTGCAGGTGCGCGGCGACAAGCTGGTCCTGGCGAACGTGCGCAGCGGCACCTGCGCGGCGCCGAACGCGGCGGTCGAGGCCGGCCTCTCCTGCGTCAACACCCCGGACGGCCAGCCGGTCGGCTCGATCGTCGACAACGTGACGGTGCACCCGTTCAACGGTGACGGCCAGGCCATCCAGGTGAACGTGCCGAACCCGGCTCCGGGCGAGTTCGGCTGGACGATCGACGGCTACAACGGTCTGGTCGACCTGGGTACCGCGCAGGAGCGCGACGGCACCTACTTCCAGGCCAACGGCAAGATCAACCCGATCCTCGTGTCGGACAGCCGCCGCTCGCTCGCCCCGTGGTCGATCTCGGCCAACGTCGGCGACTTCCAGGACGCCGACAAGAAGTTCTCCGGCTCCTACCTCGGTTGGAACCCGTACGTGCTCGACGCCGGCGCCGGCGCCGAGGCCGGTGCCCCGGTCCTGTCGTCCCTCGACGACCAGGGCAAGGGCCTCTCGGTCTCCAGCGCACTCGCCGCGGCCGCGCAGGGTCACCCGCGCGGCGGCGCCAAGCTCGGTGCTGACCTGGATCTGAAGATCCCGGACAGCATCGCGAAGGGCAGCTACCGCACCACCCTCACGATCACTGCGCTGAGCAGCTGACCGGACAGTTCCATCGGGCGGGGTAGGCACCTTCGGGGCCTACCCCGCCACCGGTTCACCCACTACCAAGATCACCACAAGGACTTGAGATGCAACCGTCCGTAACTCGCTGGAAGACCACGACCGCCGCACGTCTCCGTACGACCGCACTGTCCCTGCTCGCCGTCGTCGCGGCCGTCGGTGTCGGTGCCGGTCCCGCCCTGGCCGCGGACGGAAACGTCGCCTGGACGGTCCGGACGGCCTCCAACGGCTACGGCGAGGCCCGGTCCAGCTACAGCTACAACGTCAACCCGGGCGGTGCCGTCGAGGACGCCATGGTGGTGGCCAACCGCGGCCCGGCGCCGCTGACCCTCGCCGTGTACGCGGCCGACGGCTTCACCACCGACGCCGGCCAGCTCGACCTGCTCACCAAGGACAAGAAGTCCATCGCGATCGGCGCCTGGGTGAAGCCGAACGCCGGCAGCGTCGTGATCCAGCCCGGTAAGACCGCGCAGGTCCCCTTCACGGTCAACGTCCCGGAGAACGCCACGCCCGGTGACTACGTCGGCGGCATCCTCACCACGCTGACCCAGGCCGACCAAGCTGAGGGAATCAACGTCGACCGTCGCCTCGGCATCCGGATCAAGTTGCGGGTGGGCGGCGAGCTGAAGCCGAACCTCGCCATCGAGAACCTGCACGTGACGTACGCCGGACCGGCCAACCCGTTCAGCAAGGGTGACGCCACCATCACCTACAAGGTCCACAACGTCGGCAACGCGGCGCTCTCCGGTAAGCAGGCGGTGACGGTCTCGGGCCCGTTCGGCCTGCTGCGGGTGCGGGCCGAGGACGTCGCCGCGCCGCCGGAGCTGCTTCCGGGTGAGAGCTGGGACGTGACGGTTCCCGTACACGGGGTGGCTCCCACCATCTCGCTGGCCGCGACCGCGACCCTGACACCCCTGCTCACCGATGCCTCGGGCTCCACCACCTCGCTCAAGCCGGTCGAGGTGACCGCGCACGGATGGGCCCTGCCCTGGACGCTGGTGCTGGTGCTCGTCGTGCTGATCGCCGCGCTCGTCGGGGCGTACCTGTACCGGCGCCGCACCCAGGCGCAGCGCAAGGCGCGCGAGGACGCCCGCGTCCGCGACGCCGTCGAGCAGGCGCTCCGTGGCCCGGAGCCGCAGACCTCCTGATCGCGGCTCCGGTCAGCTCGGCTGGCTTCGGCCGGCGGCGGTTCCCGCGCGCTGGGTCAGACCGATCGCGAACGCGATCACGGCGACCACCAGCACCGCCGCCGGCACGGATGCCCAGGTCGGGGCCGTACGCAGCACCACAGTGCCGAGCGCCGCGCCCGCCACCAGCCCGGCCAGCCGGCCGACGCCGCCCACGTCGGCGAACCGGTGCGGGTCGACGACGCGCCGCCGGACCAGGTCGGTGAGCGAGCCGGTCAGGTAGGTGGTCGACGCACCCCGTACGCCGGCAGCCACGGTGATCACGCTCTGGATGCCGCTCGACACGGCCGCCATCGCCAGCAGCACGAGCCCGAAGCCGTACCCCGGACGTGCCGAGCAGGCGAACCAGCCGACCGTGAAGCCGAGCAGCAGCACCGCCTCGGCCGACGTCACCACCGCGGTACGGCGGTTCCAACCCGGCGGGGTGTGGCGCAACGGCACCGTGGCAGCGGCCACCCCCACCGCGTACCCGCCAACCGCCACCACCGCCCCCGCCAGCGAGCGGCCGTCCGCCGTGCTGAGCGCGTGGCCGAAGTGCACCAGATTGCCGGTGATCACGCTGGCGAAGTAGCCGTCGAGCCTGGTCAGACAGATCACGTCCACGCAGCCGGAGGCCGCGGCGAGTGCCACCAGGAGCCAGGCCGTGGCCCGTGTCGACGGCGCGTGCACGATGCCCCTCCCGTGGGTTCCGCGGCCGGCCCGCCGCGCCCGGCGTGGTTCGCGGACATTCCCGTGCCCGCCTCGGCTACGCCCGGCGAGGCCCGTCGAGCGTGGGCGTTCGTCCTTGTGGGTGAACGACGCTCAGCTCCGGGCCACGCCTGTTCCCGAGCCGGCATGCTGCGACGGTGACGCCGGCACGGAGAGGGAATCCACATGGTTGACGGGGATGTGCCAGAGCGGATGCAGGCCGCGGCCTTCGACGAGTTCGGCGGGCCGGAGGTGATCACGCTGCGAAAGCTGCCGGTCCCGCAGGTCGCCGACGACGAGGTGCTGATCAAGGTCTGGAGCGCCGGCGTCGGGGTGTGGGACGCGTACGAGAGGCAGGGTGTGCTGGTGCCGGAGGGCTCCGCGCTCCCGATCGTGCCCGGCTCCGACGGTGCCGGAACCGTCATCGCGGCCGGCAGCAAGGTGACCAGCCTGGCGGTGGGCGACCTGGTCTACGTCTCCGCCACGGCCCGCCCGAAGGGCGGCTTGTACGCCGAGTACGCCTCGGTCAAGGCGGAGTACGCGGCGAAGGTGCCCGACGGTGTGCCCGCCGAGCACGCCGGTGCCATGCCCACCGACGCGCTGACCGCGCTGGCCGGGCTCGACGCGATCAGCCTGTCGGCGGGTGCCTGGCTGCTGATCTTCGGTGCGAGCGGAGGTCAGGGCCACCTGGCCGTGCAGCTGGCGAAGCGGCAGGGGCTCAACGTGATCGCTGTGGCGTCCGGGGCGGACGGCGTCGCGCTGGTGACCCGGCTCGGGGCCGACGTGTCCCTCGACGGGCACGGCGACATGACCGACGTGCTGGCCCGGATCCGGGACGCGGCGCCGGGCGGGGTGAACGCCATCCTGGCGATGGCCGGCGGCGGAACGCTGGACCAGCTCACCGAGGCGCTGGCCGACGGCGGGGTGGTCGCGTTCGCCCACGGGGTGAAGCCGGAGCCCCAGGAGCGGCCGGGCGTCACGGTCCGGGCGTACGACGGCGAATCGAACCCTCGACAGTTGCAGCGCCTCAACGAACTCATCGAGGCGGGGCCGTTCGTGGTGCACGTCGCGGAGAAGTTCCCACTGGGCAAGGTGCGGGAGGCGCACCAGCGCCTACAGACGTCCTACGCCGGGAAGCTCCTGCTGACGGTGGCCTGAGACCTCAGGGCGTGCGCTGTTGCGGCACGCGTACCGATGCCATGCCGGCCGCCGTCGCGGCCTGGATGCCCAGGTCGGTGTCCTCGAAGACCAGGCAGGACTCCGGGGGTACGCCGAGCTGGTCCGCCGCGAGCAGGAACGCCTCCGGGTCGGGCTTGGCCCGGGTGTAGTCGTCGGCGCAGACCAGCACGTCGAACCGGTCCAGCAGGCCGAGCGCGTCCAGGGAGGCGGTGACCGACGCGCGGGTGCTGCCGGAGACGACGGCGAACGGGACCCGCCGGTGCGCGTCGTGGATGTGCGCCAGCACCTCGGGCACGGCGGCGAGCTGCGGCAGCAACTCCTGGTAGTAGCTCTCCCGGCGCTCGACGACGGCAGCCACCGGCATGGCCAGACCCTGCTGCTCGTTCAGGGCGACGATGATGTCGGCGGTGGGCCGACCACCCCACGCGTAGAAGAGGTCCTCCGGGAACTCGCAGCCCCACTCCTCCAGGGCCCGCTGCCAGGCCAGATAGTGCAGCGGCATCGAGTCGACGATGGTGCCGTCGCAGTCGAACAGGTACGCGGCGAACGGCCCGGGAGGCAGAGGCAGACTCACCCGGGGAAGGGTACAGCTCACTCGGTCGTGACGGCTTTCAGTTGGCTGAGCAGGTACGCGCGCTCCGGTTCGGTGCCGTCAAGCGTCAACGCGCTGCGGTACGCGGCGGCGGCCTCGTCGTACCGGCCGAGCCGGCGCAGCAGGTCGGCCCGCGCCGCCGGATAGGGGTGGTGGCCACGCAGGCGCGGATCGTCGGCCAACTCGTCGAGCAGCGTGAGCCCCGCCTCCGGCCCGTCCCGCATGGCCACCGCGGCGGCCCGGTTCAGCGCGACGACAGGTGAGGGCACCAGGCTGAGCAGCACGTCGTAGAGCGCCACCACCTGCGGCCAGTCGGTGCTGGCGACGTCGGCGGCCTCGTCGTGCAGAGCGGCGATGGCGGCCTGCAACCCGTACGGGCCGGGCCCTCGGCCGGTCAGCGCGACCACCACCAGGCCGCGCCCCTCCTCGATCATCTGACGGTCCCAGCGTCCCCGGTCCTGGTCGTCGAGGAGGATCATGGCGCCGTCCGGTCCGGTACGCGCGTCGCGTCGGGCGTGGACCAGCAGCATCAGGCCGAGCAGTCCGGCGACCTCCCGCTCGGCCGGCAACAGCCGGCGCAGGATCCGGCCGAGCCGGATGGCCTCCTCGGCCAGGCCGATCCGTTGCAGCTCCGGGCCGGAGCTGGCCGCGTACCCCTCGGTGAAGACCGAGTAGACGGCCTGGAGCACCGTGGGCAGCCGACCGGGCAACTCGTCGGGGCCCGGCACCCGGAACGGGATGCGGGCGTCGCGGATCTTCCGTTTGGCCCGGACGAGTCGCTGGGCCATGGTGGCGGGCGGCACCAGGAAAGCCCGCGCGACCTCGGTGGTGGTGAGGCCGGCCAGGAACCGCAGGGTGAGAGCGCCACGATCCTGCGCGGCCAGGGCCGGGTGCGCACAGGTGAAGAAGAGCGCCAGCCGGTCGTCGGGCAGGTCCCGGTCCGCGTCCGCGGGCGGGGCGTGATCGGCCCGCTCGGCCTCCGCCTGGAGTACGGCGAGCCTGGTCGCCAGCACCCGGTCGCGGCGCAGTCGGTCCACGGCTCGACGTCGCGCCGTGGTGAGCAGCCAGGCACCCGGTCGGCTCGGGACGCCGTCGGTCGGCCAGTGCGTCAGCGCCGCCTCGATGGCCTCGGACGCGACCTCCTCGGCCAGGTCGAGGTCGCCGAAGCGGCGCACGAGCGAAGCGAGGAGTCGGCCGCGCTCCTCCCGGAACACCGCCTCCACCGACGACCCGACGGCTGCCCTCTCACCCGGCATGGTCAGACCGGAATGTCGATCTCGGCGATCGGGCGGACCTGGACCGATCCGGTGCCGATGGCCCCGGGACTGCGGGCCGCCCAGTCCAGCGCGGCGTCGAGGTCCGGCACGTCGATGATGTCGTACCCGCCGAGCAGCTCACGGGTCTCGGCGAACGGCCCGTCGGTGACCGTGCGCTCGCCGTCCGGGCCGACCTGCACTGTCGTGCAGGTGGTCAGGTCCTGTAACGGATGCCCGGAGACCCAGACCCCGGCGTCCTTCATCTCCCGGTCGAAGCGGATCCAGTCCTCGAAGCTGCACCCGTTGTCGACGACCTCCCCGTCGGCCATGGGACTCATGAACAGCAGCATGTACTTCACGTCTCGGCTCCTCTCGGTGCGGCGTGTCGCCGTACAGCATGACGACGAACGAGGGCCGCCGACATCGACACGGCGCGTCAGGTTTCTCCTGGCCGTTCGTCGCGTCGGTCCATCCGTCGCTCGAACCAGGTCACCCCGATCAGGAACGCGGTCAGCAGGGTGAGCGCCGCCAGGGGCGGCAGAGACCGACCGATCGGCAGCAGGGCCAGCGGCAACAGCGCGGCGACGACCTGCGCCGCGTACACCGCACCGACGGTCAGTCGACGGAAGAGCAACCTGCTGAGCAGATAGAGGGCACTGCCGCCGTAGAGCGCGGCGGCAGCCTCCCAGCCCAGCCGGCCGGGATGCGCCGACCCCTCGGTGAGCTGGGCGATCACCTCCTCGATGCCGAGCGCGACGTAGATGGCGCCGATGATGAGCGTGGAGTGCCCGAGGCCGTACGCGTCGCCCGCCACGCTGGCCCGTCGCTCACCCGGCACGTTGCTGACCGCCTCCCGGGCGGTGGGCGCCAGCCGATCGAAGTAGAGCCACCACAGGCACACCGTGCTGGTGAGGCCGAGCAGCGCTGCCAGCAGGGCAGAGCCGACCGGCGCCATCGCCCTCGGGCCAGCGCCGGCAGAGATCAGTGACTCACCCAGCGCGATGATGAGCACCAGACCGAACCGCTCACTGAAGTGGTCCACGCTGCGCAGTTGCCACGGCCGGAAGGTGGACGCGATCCGCGCACCGCCGATGTTCAGCAGAAACGCCACAGTCCAGAGCGCTGTCTGCGCTGCGCCACCGAGCAGAGCACCGATGATCAGCGGGACCCAGCCCAGCACCACAGGCACTGTGAAGAACCGCAGCGTCGAGCGCAGCGCAGGGTTCGTCGCGCTCGCCCAGAACAGGATCACGAGCTGTACGGCCCGGCCGACCACGTAGGCCAGGGCGAGTGTCAACGGCGCGTCGAACAGCTCCGGGCTCTGCCGCCACGCGTCCGGCAGCACCAACGCGGCCACGAAGATCGCCGCCATCGCGACCAGGGTGATGGCGCGGACCGGCCCGACGTCCGGCCGGACCAGGTTCCCCACCCAGATGTACGGCGACCAGGAGTAGAGCAGCAGTAGCAGGAGGAGTAGCCCCTGGGCCAGGGTGAGCGCGCTCGGCGATGCCGCCATGAAGGTGATGACCCGGGTGAGTGCGAAGACGAAGACCAGGTCGAAGAAGATCTCGAACATCGTGGTCCGGTGCGTCACCCCCGCCGGCACCGGACGAATGTCGAGAATCCTCCTCATCACCGCATTCTGCGCCATGGAGGTCGACGGTTCAGCCGGCTCGACGGCCCCGGCCTCAGGTCGAGGCGTCCGTTCGGCGCCGGCTCCGCTCGGCCCGCCGCCGCACCTGCTGGTACGCGCCGGTCAGCCCCATCGCCCGGCGTACCTCGAGGACGGTCTGGCGCACCTCCAGGCGGGTCCGTTCCGTGCCCTCGACGATCAGCCGGTCGACCAGACCCCGGTCGGCTTCGATCTCGGCCCGCCGCTGCCGGATCGGCGCCAGGAACCCCTCCAGCGCGACGACCAGCCGTTCCTTGACCTCCACGTCGCCCACCCGCCCGGCCCGGTAACGCCGGGCCAGGTCGGCGACCTCGTCGCGGTCCGGATTGAAAACCTCGTGGTACGCGAACACCGGGTTGCCCTCCACCGTGCCCGGCACGTCGGCCCGCACCCGGTTCGGGTCGGTGTACATGCCGAGCACCTTGCGACGCACCGTCGCCGCGTCGTCGGAGAGCGCGATCGAGTTGCCCCGGCTCTTGCTCATCTTGGCGGCGCCGTCGGTCCCCACCAGGCTCGGTGTGTCCGCCGGGATCAACTCGGGCACCGGGAAGACCGGGCCGTACAGGTGGTTGAACCGTCGGGCGATCTCCCTGGTCACCTCGACGTGTGCGGCGTTGTCCCGACCGACCGGGACCACCTCGCCCTTGACGCAGAGGATGTCCGCGGCCTGGAGCACCGGGTAACCCAGCAGCCCGTACGGCATCTCCTCCTTGCCGGCGTCGCGGGCCATGTCCTTGAGCGACGGCACCCGCTCCAGCCGGGGAACTGTCACCAGGTTCTGCAGGAGGGTGTTGAGGTCGCCGACCTCGGGGATGGCCGACTGGAGGTAGAAGGTGGCCCGGTCCGGGTCGACCCCTGCGGCGAGGATGTCGGTCACCATCTCGCGGGCGTTGCCGGAGACCTGGTCGATGTCCTCGCGGCGGTTGCGAGTGGTGAGCATGTGCAGGTCGGCGATGATGAAGAAGCTCTCGTAGCGGTGGTGCAGGCGTACCCGGTTGGCGATGCTGCCGACGTAGTGGCCGAGGTGCAGGCGGCCGGTGGGCCGGTCCCCGGTGAGCATTCGTGCGACGGACATGGTGGTGCCTCTCGTTACCGAAGGTGGGTCACGCGTGGGCGCGCCGAACAGGGCTGGCTCAGCCCTGCTCGGTCAGCGGGATCGACTCAGCGAGTCGCCCGCCATCGCGCGCCGGCGCGGAACCGCAGACCACCGGCACGGAGGACGTTCAGAAGTTGCTCTCGGCCGTCACCGGAGCTGGTCGGGATCCCGGGCACGGCACCGAGGCGGAGGCCGTCGACCAGGTCGACCGCCTCCGGTGCGCACTTGCCCGTCCGGACCACGGCCTCAGATTACCCGCGGAATGGCGCCGGGAGGCGGGAGGTAGCTGTCGGCGTAGTAGGTGCCGATGCGGTCCCGGTGCTCCTGGTCGGCCGAGTCAGGATCGAACGGCGGTGCGTCCCTGATCTGCTGTCGGGTCCGGTCGACGTGCACGACGCGTTCCTGGTGATCAACCCGGACCACCGTCCCGGCCGGCAGCAACACCTTCTGCCCGAAGATCCACGGGCCGGTGTCCACCACCAGGTGCGCGGCGTCCGCCTCGTCGCTCGTCTCGTCGATGCTGCCGATGCGCCCATCGCTCGCCTGCACCTGATAGCCCACCAGGTCGACGGGCGTGCCCGGGCCGGGTGCGTCCGGGCCGTCGTGGCCACCCTCCTGGTCGTCCGGCGGGATGACCGAGGGTGTGGCCTGCGTGTACCCACCGGCCAGGGCGGACGGGTCACGCCAGGCCCAGGGGTTGACGATCGAGGATTGCATGGGGCACCTCCGGGGGGCGGTCCTCAGCTGTCCTCCTTCGTAGTGCCCACCCCGCCGCCGCCGGAAACAGCCCTGCCATCCAGGCGTGGCAGTACGTTCGCTTTCGCACCGCCGGTCCGCTGAGCAGCTGCGCTGGCATACTCGGCTGCCATGGTGCTGTCGCGAGGGTGGAGTCTCTTCCTGGTCGGAGTCGGCGTCTGGACCTGGGTGATCTGGCCGAGGTTCGCGGTGGCCATCTGGCAGGACCCGCGGTCCTGGGCGTCCGGCACGGTGGCCGACGGCGCAGTCACCAGCTTCCTGTGGGTGCACGCGCTGCTGATCGCCGCGTCGCTGGCGATCGGGACCACCGCCGGCGTCCTCGGCGTCCGGGGATGGCTCGCCGCCCGGCGGCGGCGGACGTCCTGATCGCCGCTGACGCTCCCGAGGTCAGGTGGTCGGCCCCCGGCTCCGGAAGCCCCGACCGCACCTGTTTGTGCCTAGATGCTGCTGACCTGCGGAAACCGTCCGAAGGTGCGAATGTGACGCGCGCCGCTACCCGTGGATTTGACGATCAAACCCGCAGACGCGTAACTTTCTCTCTGCCAGCGCGGAACGGGGCAAACGGGACGAAGGTCCTGGAGCACCGGAACGGGGTGGCAACCGGGTCAAGCAGGGGTTCGCTCCTGCCGGACACGGTCCGGGCGGGGCTCGCCAGATCGGCCGCGAGGCGGATTTGGTGCGGCGAAGCCGACCGGGTAAGGTTCACGACCGGCAGGGAACCGGGCGAGACTGCGGGAAACCGCAGCGGCCGGTCTGCCGAATCCGACGACCTGACGCAGCGGTTTGCTGCTGCGTGAGTGCGCCGGCGCTGACCCGTACGAAGCATGACAGACCGGGACACACGGTTTGACACGGCGAAGACGGTGAGGTAACGTAGTAAAAGTGCCCGGCGCGAGAGCGGCGGGGACACAGTACGAAAGCCCCGGTTGGGGTTCCACTGTGGTGGGGCTTCTGGCTGGTGTGTGGTTGTTCTTTGAGAACTCAACAGGGTGCTTGTAAAGCCAGTGCCAATTATGATTTATACCCCGGACTGGTCGGTTCTTGTAACTGGCTGGTTGGGATTCCTTTGGCAACATTTGTTTGTTGTCAGGATGCTGTTCAACTAATTTTTGTTGGAGAGTTTGATCCTGGCTCAGGACGAACGCTGGCGGCGTGCTTAACACATGCAAGTCGAGCGGAAAGGCCCTTCGGGGTACTCGAGCGGCGAACGGGTGAGTAACACGTGAGCAACCTGCCCCAAGCTTTGGGATAACCCTCGGAAACGGGGGCTAATACCGAATAGGACTGCTGGCCGCATGGCTGGTGGTGGAAAGTTTTTCGGCTTGGGATGGGCTCGCGGCCTATCAGCTTGTTGGTGGGGTGATGGCCTACCAAGGCGACGACGGGTAGCCGGCCTGAGAGGGCGACCGGCCACACTGGGACTGAGACACGGCCCAGACTCCTACGGGAGGCAGCAGTGGGGAATATTGCACAATGGGCGGAAGCCTGATGCAGCGACGCCGCGTGAGGGATGACGGCCTTCGGGTTGTAAACCTCTTTCAGCAGGGACGAAGCGAGAGTGACGGTACCTGCAGAAGAAGCACCGGCCAACTACGTGCCAGCAGCCGCGGTAAGACGTAGGGTGCGAGCGTTGTCCGGATTTATTGGGCGTAAAGAGCTCGTAGGCGGCTTGTCGCGTCGACCGTGAAAACTTGGGGCTCAACCCCAAGCCTGCGGTCGATACGGGCAGGCTAGAGTTCGGTAGGGGAGACTGGAATTCCTGGTGTAGCGGTGAAATGCGCAGATATCAGGAGGAACACCGGTGGCGAAGGCGGGTCTCTGGGCCGATACTGACGCTGAGGAGCGAAAGCGTGGGGAGCGAACAGGATTAGATACCCTGGTAGTCCACGCTGTAAACGTTGGGCGCTAGGTGTGGGGGGCCTCTCCGGTTCCCTGTGCCGCAGCTAACGCATTAAGCGCCCCGCCTGGGGAGTACGGCCGCAAGGCTAAAACTCAAAGGAATTGACGGGGGCCCGCACAAGCGGCGGAGCATGCGGATTAATTCGATGCAACGCGAAGAACCTTACCTGGGTTTGACATGGCCGCAAAACCTCCAGAGATGGGGGGTCCTTCGGGGGCGGTCACAGGTGGTGCATGGCTGTCGTCAGCTCGTGTCGTGAGATGTTGGGTTAAGTCCCGCAACGAGCGCAACCCTCGTTCGATGTTGCCAGCGCGTTATGGCGGGGACTCATCGAAGACTGCCGGGGTCAACTCGGAGGAAGGTGGGGATGACGTCAAGTCATCATGCCCCTTATGTCCAGGGCTTCACGCATGCTACAATGGCCGGTACAATGGGCTGCGATACCGCGAGGTGGAGCGAATCCCAAAAAGCCGGTCTCAGTTCGGATCGGGGTCTGCAACTCGACCCCGTGAAGTCGGAGTCGCTAGTAATCGCAGATCAGCAACGCTGCGGTGAATACGTTCCCGGGCCTTGTACACACCGCCCGTCACGTCACGAAAGTCGGCAACACCCGAAGCCGGTGGCCCAACCCTTGTGGAGGGAGCCGTCGAAGGTGGGGCTGGCGATTGGGACGAAGTCGTAACAAGGTAGCCGTACCGGAAGGTGCGGCTGGATCACCTCCTTTCTAAGGAGCACCTTCCGACGAAAGTCGGTAAGGAGCCCGCACTGCCCGAATGTGGTGGTGGGGTGCTCGAATGGCGGAGACACTGGCAAGTTTTTCCTCGGCAACGGCCGGGTTCCTTCTAGTACAGCCTTCCTTCGGGTTGGTGGGAACGAAGCCCTGGTGCGGCTGAGAAGAAATGTGAGCACCCTGTTGGGTCCTGAAGGAACAACCATCGTGTTGTTGTTTCAGAGACTTGTCCGGCCCCCTTGGTGGGGCTGGAAGTCTGCCAGGCATGGCCTGGCCCCATATACCGCTGGTCTGAGGATCGGGTTTGGTGTGGGGCGGATCGGGTTGTGGGTTGGTCGTTTGTTGAGAATTGCACAGTGGACGCGAGCATCTTTGTGGTCAAGTTGTCAAGGGCGAACGGTGAATGCCTTGGCACCAGGAGCCGATGAAGGACGTGGGAGGCCGCGATAGGCCTGGGGGAGCTGTCAACCAAGCTGTGATCCCAGGGTGTCCGAATGGGGAAACCTGGCACCAGTCATGTGGTGTCACCCACACCTGAACACATAGGGTGTGTGGAGGGAACGCGGGGAAGTGAAACATCTCAGTACCCGTAGGAAGAGAAAACAATTTAGTGATTCCGTGAGTAGTGGCGAGCGAAAGCGGATCGAGGCTAAACCGGCTGCGTGTGATACCTGTCAGGGGTTGCGTGGTCGGGGTTGTGGGACCCCGCTGAACAAGCTGACACTTGTTCGAGGAGTTACAAAGTCAGTGGCTAGTCGAACAGTCTGGAATGGCTGACCGTAGACGGTGAGAGTCCGGTAGGTGAAAGTTGCTGACCTTCTGTGGGTGTTCCCGAGTAGCGGCGGACCCCTGAAATCTGCCGTGAATCTGCCAGGACCACCTGGTAAGCCTAAATACTTCCTGGTGACCGATAGCGGACAAGTACCGTGAGGGAATGGTGAAAAGTACCCCGGGAGGGGAGTGAAATAGTACCTGAAACCGTTCGCCTACAATCCGTCGGAGCCTTGCGGGGTGACGGCGTGCCTTTTGAAGAATGAGCCTGCGAGTTAGTGGCATGTGGCGAGGTTAACCCGTGTGGGGGAGCCGTAGCGAAAGCGAGTCTGAATAGGGCGATTCAGTCGCGTGTCCTAGACCCGAAGCGGAGTGATCTAGCCATGGGCAGGCTGAAGCGCGGGTAAGACCGCGTGGAGGGCCGAACCCACCAATGTTGAAAAATTGGGGGATGACCTGTGGTTAGGGGTGAAAGGCCAATCAAACTCCGTGATAGCTGGTTCTCCCCGAAATGCATTTAGGTGCAGCGTCGCGTGTTTCTTGCCGGAGGTAGAGCACTGGATGGTCTAGGGGGCCCACAAGCTTACCGAAATCAGCCAAACTCCGAATGCCGGTAAGTGAGAGCGCGGCAGTGAGACTGCGGGGGATAAGCTTCGTAGTCGAGAGGGAAACAGCCCAGATCACCAGCTAAGGCCCCTAAGCGTGTGCTAAGTGGAAAAGGATGTGGGGTCGCATAGACAACCAGGAGGTTGGCTTAGAAGCAGCCACCCTTTAAAGAGTGCGTAATAGCTCACTGGTCAAGTGGTTCCGCGCCGACAATGTAGCGGGGCTCAAGCACACCGCCGAAGCTGTGGCATTCACATTTTATCCTCGCTTGGACTTGATTCCTTGTGCAGGTGTGTGGATGGGTAGGGGAGCGTCGTGCCGCGAGTGAAGCAGCGGGGTGACCCAGTTGTGGACGCGGCACGAGTGAGAATGCAGGCATGAGTAGCGAAAGAAGGGTGAGAAACCCTTCCGCCGGATGACCAAGGGTTCCAGGGCCAGGCTAATCCGCCCTGGGTGAGTCGGGACCTAAGGCGAGGCCGAGAGGCGTAGTCGATGGACAACGGGTTGATATTCCCGTACCCGCGAAAGAGCGTCCCTGATGAACCTCGTTGTGCTAACCACCCGAACTTGGTGAGGTCTTCGGACTGAGCTGAGGGAGCGTGGGAACCTGATGGGTAGTAGTCAAGCGATGGGGTGACGCAGGAAGGTAGCTGAGCCCGGCCGGTGGTTGTGCCGGGGTAAGCGTGTAGGCCGTGTTGTAGGCAAATCCGCAACACATGAAGGCTGAGACGTGATGCCGAGCCGATTCAGGTGAAGTCAGTGATCCTATGCTGCCGAGAAAAGCCTCTAGCGAGTTCTTAGCGGCCCGTACCCCAAACCGACACAGGTGGTCAGGTAGAGAATACCGAGGCGATCGGGCGAACTGTGGTTAAGGAACTCGGCAAATTGCCCCCGTAACTTAGGGAGAAGGGGGGCCGGAGACGTGAAGCCCCGCGCGGGTGGAGCGTTGTATGGCCGCAGAGAGCAGGGGGAAGCGACTGTTTACTAAAAACACAGGTCCATGCGAAGAAGTAATTCGATGTATATGGACTGACGCCTGCCCGGTGCTGGAACGTTAAGGGGACCTGTTAGCTCTTCGGGGCGAAGCGGAGAACTTAAGCGCCAGTAAACGGCGGTGGTAACTATAACCATCCTAAGGTAGCGAAATTCCTTGTCGGGTAAGTTCCGACCTGCACGAATGGCGTAACGACTTCCCCACTGTCTCAACCACAGGCCCGGCGAAATTGCAGTACGAGTAAAGATGCTCGTTACGCGCGGCAGGACGGAAAGACCCCGGGACCTTTACTATAGCTTGACATTGGTACTCGAATTAGCTTGTGTAGGATAGGTGGGAGCCGGTGAAGTCCATACGCCAGTATGGGTGGAGGCAATCTTGAAATACCACTCTGGTTGATTTGGGTATCTAACTTCGGACCGTTATCCGGTTCAGGGACAGTGTCTGGTGGGTAGTTTAACTGGGGCGGTTGCCTCCTAAAAGGTAACGGAGGCGCCCAAAGGTTCCCTCAGCCTGGTTGGCAATCAGGTGTTGAGTGCAAGTACACAAGGGAGCTTGACTGTGAGACTGACAGGTCGAGCAGGGACGAAAGTCGGGACTAGTGATCCGGCACTTGCGAGTGGAAGCGGTGTCGCTCAACGGATAAAAGGTACCCCGGGGATAACAGGCTGATCTTCCCCAAGAGTCCATATCGACGGGATGGTTTGGCACCTCGATGTCGGCTCGTCGCATCCTGGGGCTGTAGCAGGTCCCAAGGGTTGGGCTGTTCGCCCATTAAAGCGGTACGCGAGCTGGGTTTAGAACGTCGTGAGACAGTTCGGTCCCTATCCGCCGTGCGCGTAGGATACTTGAGAAGGGCTGTCCCTAGTACGAGAGGACCGGGACGGACGAACCTCTGGTGTGCCAGTTGTCCTGCCAAGGGCACGGCTGGTTAGCTACGTTCGGAAGGGATAACCGCTGAAAGCATCTAAGCGGGAAGCCTGCTTCAAGATGAGGTATCCCACCCACTTTGTGGGGTAAGGCCCCCAGCTAGACGACTGGGTTGATAGGCCGGAAATGTAAGCCCGGTAACGGGTTCAGTTGACCGGTACTAATAGGCCGAGGACTTGACTACTAAGCTGCTACGCGTCCACTGTGCAACTCTGAACGAGCGAACACCCGTGAGTGTGTGCCGGTGTTGTTTGATATGTTCATAGAGTTACGGCGGTCATGGCGGAGGGGAAACGCCCGGTCACATTCCGAACCCGGAAGCTAAGCCCTCCAGCGCCGATGGTACTGCACTCGTGAGGGTGTGGGAGAGTAGGACGCCGCCGGACAATCTTCCAGAAAAAAAGGCCACCCCCAACGGGGTGGCCTTTTCTGCGTTCCACCAAAGGTCACGCCTGATCATGCGGCCTGCGGACCGGGCGGCGCCCTGGTGTGACACCACCCCTGCTGGACGGGGTCACGCTGGCACTGGCGGCGGTCAATACTCTCGTGATGACCCTCGAAACGTGTGAGTGCTCATGAGCCCGCCTGCCGGCGAACGCGGGCTGCCGGGCACGGCCCGGCTGGCAGTGGGCGCGCTGATTCTGTGGGCGGTCGTCGACGTGGTACGCACCATCCTCATGATGGGGCACTACGAGGATCGCATCGAGACTGCGACCCACGGCAACGTCGACCTGGTGCCGGCCTGGCTCGCGTACATAATCCTGAGCGAACCGTTCCCGTACGGCTTCGTGACCGCCGCGGCGGACCGGCTGTGGATACTCGCCGCACTTGTCGCGGCCGCCGCCGTCGTCACGTGGCGGTACTACGTGCGGCGCACGGCGGAGGGGCTGGGAGACGCGACGCCGGGGCCGCCAGCCCGGACGGCGTGGGCGTGGTTCGTGACAGTTCTCGGCGCTGGCGTTCTCTGCCTGGTCAGCTGGCTGCACCGCCTGGTTACCGCGGAGGGCGGCAGGTTTCACGAGACGTCGCTGGACACTCGTCCGGTGGCCTATCCGCTGTGGACCGTCGGGACGGTGTTGGTCGTGCTCACGGCGGTCCTGAGCGTGCGGGTCGTGCGGCGGACGGTCGAAGCTCAGGAAGGCTTGGGACCGCAGACGTAGCGGGGCTCCGCGTCGTAGCGCCAGGTGAACTTCTCCCGCTTGACCACCACGCCGCCCTTCTTGATGACGCGGAAGGCGTCCTGGGTGAAGCCGTTGATGCCGTTGGTCTCGATGCACGAGGGGCCGGGTGTCAGGTGGATCTGCTTCGGGGTCGTGATGTTGCGACGTGGCCCGTACTCCGTCTTCACGCTGTCGTAGATCTTCGTGCTCCACATCGAGACGGTGATCGTGCTTGACGTGTACGACGTGTCGATGAGCACGCCGTACTCGGTGTTGTTGCGGAACTTGAAGTCCAGACTCGGCCAGAAGATTGTCGACTCGATGACCGCCGGGTACCTGTCGAACCAGTACGAGTGCGGCTTGTGCTCGACATCCTCCAGGCCGGCGTAGTAGCTCGCGTTGAACAGCGTGGTGGTGAACTGTGACGTGCCGCCGCCGACGCCCGGCACCAGCTTGCCGTCGAGGATGACGGGTGCGTCCCGGTAGCCCTGGGCGTAGCCGCGCTCGCCGGTGTGCCCGTTGAGCGAGAACGTCTTCCCGGGCAGCACGACAGTGCCGTCCACCTTCCGCGCGATGGTCGCGATGTTCTGGCTGCGCGACGAGGCCATGCCGCCGGTGAACCGGGTGGTGAAGGTCGAGACCCGCTCCTTGATCCCCAGGCCGGCGAGCTTCTCCCCGGTCAGCTGCGGCGGGGTCGGCTTCAACTCGCCGGTCACCTCGCGGCCATCCGTCTTCGGCAGCACGGCCAGCAGGTCCCGACCGAGAGTCGCCGTGTCCAGCTGCTGCCCGGCTCTCCCCTCGGTTGCGGTGGGCCGGCCCCCGGAAATTGTCATCGTGGCGTCCTTCGGCGGCACCTCGATGGCGTCCAGGTCATCGCCGAGCGCCGTGCGCAGCCGCTTGACGTCCACCGCGGGGGTCAGTTTGCCGGTCTTGTCGGCGCTGAACCGCAGGCTCTTCGCGATGGCGGCGGGCGGGATCGTCACCGAGCCCTTGTTGGTGCGCAGGGTGACAGGTGCGGCGACCGCCGGCTTCGCCAGCTCGCTGACCAGCCGGTCCAACTCCTCCGGGGTGGTCGCCGGGTGGGTCTCCACCAGGGGCACGGTGACCGGGGCGCCGGCCAACCAGCCGGCGCGGACCACGTCGGCGGAGCGCTGCGGGTTCAGGGCCAGCCCGGGCTTGGGTTGTACGACCTTCGGCGTGGTGCCCTGGAAGGTGATCGCCGGCATCGTCATCCCCTGGGCCTGGTCGCCGAGCACCTTACGGAGCGCGTCGTCCAACCGGCCCACGTCGACTGTGACCACCGGCTCGACAGTGCGGGAGCCGACCAGCCGACTGACCGGGTGCGCGTCGGCCTCGGCCGCCGCCGCGACGGTCGCCGGAACGTCGACGGCCAGCCCGACGTCGGCCGGGTTGATCTCGGCGGTACGTCCGTCGACGGTGACCTTCAGCGGTGTGGCGAGCTCCGCCGCCCGTCGGTCCAGCTCCGCCCGCAACTCCCGGTCGGCGTCCGCGCGGCTCCGGCCGCCCAGCTCGGTGCCGAGCACGCTGGTGCCACGGGGAACGTCGCCGGCGTACGCCCAGGCGCCGGCACCCGCCACGGCGGCGAGGACGCCACCGGTGATGCCGGCGGCGAGCAGCATCCGCACCCGACGCGGGCGGCGCGGGCCGCCGGCCGGCTCGCCGGGAGTGGCTGTGGTGACCGGCGCAGGTCCATCGTCCGGCCAGGTGACCGCGGTGACCTGCACGGTGGGCCGGTCGTCGGCGGGTGGAGTCTTTTCGCCGTACAGCGTCACTGCAACCTCGATCGCCAGGGTGCCGCGGGAGGTTCTCCCTCCCGGAGGCACCTACGGTAACGAATGCCCGGCCGTCCCCGTGGGCTGCGCCCACCAGGTGCTGCTACCGCGTGTCGTTCGGCGTGTCGTACCGACCCGGGGGCGGTGCCGACGGCGGACCACCGACGTGGCACGGTGACCGGGTGGGCACTGCGGAGCGGGTGTTGGCGTACGGGGGCGGCTGGCTGGACCGGGCGGGCCCGTTGCGCACCGATCCGACGCGGTTGAGCGCGCTGCTCACCGAGCCGGCCACAGTGCTGCTGCCGATGTGGCGGGACCGCTGCCTCGTCGACGGCCACGGGCCGCTTCGGCTCAGCGCGGAACGTGCGGCGCTGGTCCGATCCGCCGCCAGCGAGACCGTCTTCCTGGGTCTCGACGCGGAGGTCGCCGTGTTCGCCGCGGACCTCTCCGCGCTCCCCGAGACTTCCGCCGTGGAGATGGCCGGCGCGGTGCGGTCCGTCGACGTGCGGGCACTCGTCGGGCGGCTCGGGCCCGGCGACGCGGCCGTCCAGGCGTACGCCAGGGGTTTGCTGCACTGGCACCGGCAGCAGCGATTCTGTGGGACGTGCGGCGCGCCGGCCGTCGCCGGCGGCGGCGGGCACCTGCGGACCTGCACCGGTGCGGAGTGCGGACGTCTGCTGTTCCCCCGGATCGAGCCGGCGATCATCGTGCTGGTCGAAGCGCCCGGTCGGCCGGGGCGCTGTCTGCTGGCCCGGCACGCGGGCGCGGCCGAGGACGCGTACTCGACGCTGGCCGGCTTCGTCGAGGTCGGCGAGAGCCTGGAGGACGCGGTCCGTCGGGAAATGGCCGAGGAGGCGGGTGTGACAGTCACCGACGTGACCTACCAGGGGTCGCAGGCGTGGCCGTTCCCCGCCGGCCTGATGGTGGGCTTCCGGGCCACCGCCACCTCCGACGAGGTACGCGTCGACGGCGAGGAGCTGCTGGAGGCGCGCTGGTTCACCCGGGAGGAGCTGCGGGACCGGGCGGCCTCGGGACGCCCGCTCGGTCGGGTGGACGCGATCGACCACCGTCTCCTGGAGGACTGGTTGGCAGGGGAATCGTGACAGGTGCTCCGTCGACCTGTTCAGGTGTGCCGTCGACCCGTACCCTTTGCGCTCATGCCGTCTTCGACCGGTCTGCTGACCGCGGTGAGCTCGCACGTGGCGTCGCTGCTTCCCGATCGGGCCGTGGCGGGGGCCATCCGCGCGGTCTATCCACGAATCGAGCCTGAGCTCGCGCACCTGGCGGAATTCATGCCGAAGGGTGGCACTGCCCTCGATGTCGGTGCCTGGTTCGGGCCATGGACTCGGCGGATGCGCAAGCTGGCCGACCACGTCGTCGCCTTCGAGCCGAACGAGGAACTGGCGCGCAGCATCGCCCGCGCCTTCCCCGAGGTACGGGTCGTCCGCGCGGTGGCGTCGGATCATGAGGGAAGCGCCGAGTTGTTCCTGCCGGAGAGTGGCCCCGCCGTGGGCACCTCATCCCTGGAGTACGGTGCCGGTCGCTCGGTGACCGTCCCCCGCGTGACGATCGACGGCCTGGGCCTCAACGATGTGCGGTTCCTGAAGATCGATGTCGAAGGGCACGAACTGCCGACGTTGCGCGGCGCGGCCGAGACGATCCACCGAGACGGCCCGGTGCTGCTGGTGGAGGTCGAGGAGCGGGTCCAACCGGTCGCCCCGATCATCGATCTGTTGACCGAGTGGGGTTATCGCGGCTACGTGCTGCCGGGGCGGGAGTGGTTGCCGCTCGCTGACTTCGACATCCGTGGCCATCAGCGCGACGCGATAGCCCGGATCCACCAGAGTTTCGCGCGACGGGTCGTCCTCCCACGGCCGCGATACGTCAATTCGGTCCTGTTCAAGAGGGACATCAGCTGACCCGACCGGCGAGGTCCGGGGGTGCGACAGTGTGCCGCGTCGGCCCCGCCGGTGGGCTGCGGCGTCGCGCCGACGCACGGACGACCACCGCCAGGGTGAGCGCGGCGGCCGCGGCAGCGGCGGTGGCGGTCCACATGATGCCGGCGAAGGTGTGCGGCACCAGAAAGACCGCCACGAGCACCAGCCCGCCGGCCGCCGCCCAGAGGGGCACCGAGGGCCAGCGGGCGCCGCTCGCGATCTGCGCGTTGATCAGCACGAATGCCAGAGCGTAGAAGGCGCCGGTGGCGGCGAAGAACGGCGCGTATCTGCCGAAGGCGGCGTAGTCCTGCCCGCCGGCGAGCCGGAAGGCGAGACCGCCGGCCAGCGCGGAGCCCAGGACGAGTGCGGCGCCGCACGCGCCGACGACGGCCCAGGCGGCCCGCCGTGTCCTGCCGTCGAGGCGGGCCATCCGGGGAAGGGCCAGCACGGTGACCACCTGCGGCGCCCAGAGCGCTCCCTTGGTGAGCACCGTCCCGACCGAATAGGCACCTGACTCCGCCGGTGTCAGCAGTTGCCGGGCCAGGATGAGATCGGCGTACGACGCGACCAACATAGCCAGGGTGGCGCTGCTGGCCGTGCTGACCTGCCGCAGACCCAGCGTCGACCCGACGGCCGCGCGGCCCCCGGTCGGCGGGGCCCCGAGCACCCCGGCTGCGGGGCCGGCGACCAGGCGCAGGATCGGCAGAGCGACGTAGGAGCAGACGAGACCGGCCAGCAACGAGCCGACCAGGCCGGCGCCGAGGGCGAGCCCACCGATCACGCCGGCGTAGCGCCCGACGGCCAGCACGCCCATTCCGACCGCCAGGCGCAGGAAGCGCTGGTCCCCCTGCAACTCGCCGAGCGAACCGGCGGCCAGGACGACGGGAAGCGTCATGCCCACCAGCAGTGCCACCACCGCGATCGGCAGGTGCAGGCCTGTGACGATCAGAGGAATGGCCGCCACCAGGATGCCGGCGGTGACAGCCGCCGTTGTGAGGGTGACGCGTACGGTCGGCGTGTGCGGATGACGTGCCCGGTGCACGGCGACGGCGGTCTGGAGACCCGCGCCAGCCACGCCGGCGATGGCGACAAGAGCCTGCACGGTCGCCAGTGCCCCGAGGTCGGCGGCGGTGAGGTGGCGGGCGCCGAGCATGGGCACCAGGTAGGCCAACCCGTTGGTCAGGGTCGCCGCAGCCATCACGGCGCCGCCGGTCACCGCCATCCGGCCGGCGTCCGAAACCGGTGCGGTCGTCCCTCTCATGCCGGCCGTCTGCCTCCGCTTCTCCCCGCCGTCGTGACGGCAGGGTGGGCAACCGTCGGGCGCACACAGGGTACAGAGAGGAACGGGGCGGTGCGGGGCGGTAGTCGGGCCGTCCGGCCGGTCGACTGCGCCCGGTGGAGCGGCTAACGTCTCCCCGCGCGACCGGCTCGGGCAGGGTCTCACCACTGACGATGTCCCGGCGTCGCCAGCACACCACCCCGTTCTGGCCCACACATAGGAGCCACGCGTGAAGCTCCCCGGTGCCCACCGCGCCGACCTGGCACGATCGGTGCGCCTGTTCCGTGCGTTTCGCGTGGAGCAGACCGATCCTGATTTCTTCTACGGCCTGCTCGCGCAGGACACCGTCGACCAGCTTCAGACCTACGCTGACCTGGCGGGTGCCGTCGTCCTGGACGTCGGAGGGGGCGCCGGCTACTTCGCCGAGGCCCTCGACCGGGCCGGTGCGCGGATCGTCTGCGTGGACTGCGACGCGGGCGAGATGTCCGCGCGAGGTGAGGTCGTGCCGGGCGGTGTGATGGGTAGTGCGCTCGACATGCCCGTTCGCAGCGGCGTGGTCGACGTCTGCTTCTCCTCCAACGTGCTCGAACACGTGCCGCGGCCGTACGCCATGGCCGACGAGATGCTCCGCGTGACCCGTTCCGGTGGCACGATCTTCCTGTCCTTCACCAACTGGCTCTCGCCGTGGGGCGGTCACGAGACGTCGCCCTGGCACTACCTGGGCGGGCAGCGCGCGGCGCGGCGGTACGAGCGCAAGCAGGGTCGACGGCCGAAGAACGTCTTCGGCGAGAGCATGTACGCCGTTTCGGTCGGCGAGATGCTCCGCTGGGCCCGGCGGCAGTCCGAGGCCGAGGTCGTCGACATCCTGCCGCGCTACCTGCCGGCGTGGGCCAAGGGAGTGGTCCGCGTTCCCGGCGTACGCGAGGTCCTCACCTGGAACCTGGTCCTTGTCCTCCGCAAGCGCTGACCAGCGCGGTCGGCTGCGCCTGCACGTCGCCGCCGCAGTCACCGCCCTCCTCGTGTTGGCGCCCCTGATCCGACCGGGCTACGTGCTGCGCTACGACATGGTCTTCGTACCTCGGCAGCCGCTGCGATGGGATCTGTTCGCCTCGGGTGACGCGCTCCCGCGTGCCGTGCCGCAGGACGCGGTGGTGTCCCTGCTCAACCTGGCGGTGCCCGGCTGGCTGCTGCAGCGGATCGCACTCGTCGCGATCATCTGGTTCGCGGTGGTGGGCGCGGGCCGTCTGGTGCCGGCGCGACGTGAGCTGACCCGCCTCGTCGCGGCCATCGGGTACGCCTGGACGCCGTTCCTGGCCGAGCGGCTGCTGTTGGGGCAGTGGGGTCTGCTGCTGGCGTACGCCGCGCTGCCCTGGCTGGTCCGGGCCGCGATCGGTTTGCGCGAGGGTCGACCCGGGGCGCTGCCGCGGTTGGTTGTGGCCGCTGCTGCCGCGGCGATCACTCCCACCGGGGGCCTGCTGGCCCTGACGACGGTCTCGGTCCTGCTCCTGGGTCGCGGTGGCCCCGGTAGGAGGGCGTGCGGCGCGGCGCTCGGTGCCGTGGCCGCGCTCAACCTTCCCTGGCTGGTCGCGGCTGCGGTGACTACTGCCGGTGGTCGTTCGGATCCCGATGGTGTGGCGGCCTTCGCCGCTCGGGGCGAGAACTGGGGTGGTCCACTCGTCGCGCTCGCCGGCACCGGTGGGATCTGGAACTCGCTGACCACCCCGGCCAGTCGGGGGGCCCTACTCGTGCCTGTCGTCACGGCCGGGCTGCTCGTCCTCGCGGCCCTCGGCTTTCCGGTGCTGCGTGACCGCTTGCCGAAGGGTGTGGCGACTCGGTTGGGCGTGCTGGCCGTCGGCTCGTTCGTGGGTGCAGCCTTCGCGACGCTGCCCGGTGGCGCGGCCGCTCTGCGCTGGCTGGTGGCGGAGGTGCCCGGTGCCGGCCTGCTTCGCGACGGTCAGAAGCTCCTCATCCCGTACGTGCTCTGCCTGGTGCTCTGCGCGGCGCTCGGTGGCGAACGGGTGGCAGCGCGACTGAAACAGCCCGGGGACCGCCTGGCCCTGGTCGGGCTGGTGCTGCTGCCGGTGGCGGTCCTTCCCGATCTGGCGTATGGCGTTGCCGGCCGGTTGCATCCGGTCCGTTACCCGCAGGAGTGGGGTGTCGTCGCGCGGGCGGTCGCCGAGGAGCCCGGGCCGACCCTTTCGTTGCCGATGAGCATGTACCGGTCGTACCTGTGGAACCACGGCACGGTGGTGATCGACCCGCTGGCGCGCTATCTCCCGGTGGAGGTGATCACGGACGACACTCTCCTCGTCGGTGACCGGACGGTGGACGGGGAGAGCGGCCGGGTGGCGCGGCTCCGCGCGGCGCTCGTCGAACGGCGTTCGCTGGCGGGCAGCGAGCTGCGGTGGGTGGTGGTGCAGCACCGGTCGGGGGGAACGGTCCCGCCGCAGGTGCTGGACGGGCTCCAGGTCGTCCACAGTGGTTCGGAGCTGACGCTCTACCGGAATCCGACGGTGCCGCCGGCCGGCGCGGGGCAGCCTGCCGGGTGGCCTCTGGTGCTGAGTCTCTGCTGCGCCGTGGCGATGCTCCTGCTCGCGGCTGTGAGCCTGTTGCGCCGTCCTACCGCGTGGTAACGTGCCGCCACGCTTATCGATGGAGGAGGGTACACAATGCCGAAGCCGCTTACCTTGATGCTGGCCGCGGTGGTCGGTGCGGTGCTGGCGGTGGTGGCGCTGAGTGCCATGACGCAGCAGCTCGTCGTTTCGTCGGGCACCGCGGCGAGCACGTCCGACGACAACGGCGACCCTCAGCACTACGGCGTCCGGTAGCCTGCCGCCGGCTTCGGCCCGCCGTCGGTGACGGCCCGCACGAGGTCGGCGAAACGGTTTCCCGATGCCGACCAGGTGAAGCAGGCAGCGTGCGACTGCGCCGCCTTTCCCATTTCGAGGCGGAACACGTCGTCGGCCAGAAGACTCCGTACCTGTGCGACGAAGTCATCCGTGTCATGGGCGAGTAAACCCGTTTCTCCGGCGACGATTGCCTCGGTGACACCACCCGCTTCGTGAAACGCTACGGTCGGCGTGCCAACTGCGCCAGCCTCGACGATCGTCAGGCCCCATCCCTCTTTCAGGGAGGGGGTCAGGGCGACCCATGTCGAGCAGAGCAATTCGTGCTTCTCCGACTCCGAGACGAAGCCAGCAAAATGCACCCGGTCGGCGATGTCCATTATGTCCACGACTTGGCGTAGTCTCGTTTCCCACCAGCCCTGCCCGGCGATGGTCAGCCGCAGGCTCGGGAATTCCGCAGCGAGTCGCGCCACCGCTTCCAGTGCGATCTCCACCCGCTTGTGGGGGACGAGCCGGCACAGCACCAGGAGCGAGGGGTAAGGGGTACGAGGGGCGGTGTCGGGCGTCAATTCCGGAGTCCCGTTGTAAACCACAGTGACGCGAGCCGGGTCGACGCCCAGCAATGCCAGTTCGTCACGGGTCGCTGACGAGACGGTCACGTAGCGGCACCGCCGGTAGATGCGCGTCGCGAAGCTCGACTCGATCCACCATCCGATCCGGGCACCCCAGGCGCCGAGGACCACGGGCCACTGCTCACGGTGCACGTGGTGCACGAGGATGACGATGGCGCAGCGTGCGTATAGCGGGGAGAGGAAGGGCAGCCCGTTGCACACGTCGACGATCAGGTCGGGTCGGCCGAGCGATCGCGCCCGCAACGGGCCGAGCCCGACCAGGCCGGCGAGATAGACGAGCGCGGCCCGCAGGTAAACGGTGTGCCGACCACCCCGACGAAGGATCCGTAAACCGTGCTCTGTCGTCTCCTCGCGGGGTGCACCCGGATGGTTGGCGCACAATAGCGTCGCGCGGTGCCCGTGCGCTATCAACTCTTCGGCGATGCGCTCGACATAGACCTCCGAACCCCCACCTTCCGGATTGCGCGTGTCGCGCCAGTTGAGGAACAGTACGTGCCGTCCGGGGCCGTCGAGGGTCTGCACCCGCTGCTCCTACTGCCGAGTAGTGTTCGCGATCGCGCCACCCTAAGGCGCTCGTGTCCGAACCCGCAATGGGTCGACGCGTCGGTCCGATGTGCACCTGGCGGCCGGCAGTAGACGGGAGAGGCGAAATGCGCGAGGCATCGCAGCCGGCGGGAGAGTCGGCGCCCTACGGCGCTTCCTCGGCGGTGTGGCGATTGCGGACAGCCTCGGTCTGCGTCGCACTCACGGCGCTCGCGTTCCTTCAGGAACCCGGCAAGATCGTGATGGACACCAAGGTTGATCTTGCGACAAATCCCGTCGGATGGCTCGAACGCGCATTGCACGTCTGGAATCCAGCAGGGTCGTTCGGCCAACTACAGAACCAGGCGTACGGCTATCTATGGCCGATGGGACCATTCTTCGCAGCCGGCGATGCCATGGGTGTACCCGCCTGGGTGGTGCAACGGCTCTGGTGGGCACTGCTGATGTGCGTCGCCTGCGTCGGGGTCATCAAACTGGCCGAGCGGCTGGCCATCGGCACGCCTGCTGCCCGGATCATCGCGGGCGTCGCGTTCGCGCTCTCTCCCAGGCTCGTCACCGAACTCGGGCCGATCTCGGTGGAGGCATGGCCCAGCGCGATCGCCCCCTGGGTGCTCGTACCCCTGATCGGGTTGGCCCACGGCGCGTCGCTGCGCCGGGCCGTCGCCTGGTCCGCACTGGCCGTTGCCTGCGCCGGCGGTGTCAACGCCACGGCCGTGCTCGCTGTCGTACCGCTGGCGGTGCTCTGGCTGGTCACCCTGCGGCCGATGCGGCGTCGGCTCCTCGCGGTCGGCGCCTGGGGAGCGGCTGTCGCCGCCGCGACCGCCTGGTGGTTGGTGCCGTTGCTGCTGCTCGGCAAGTACAGTCCACCGTTCCTCGACTACATCGAGACGGCCCCCGTGACCACTCGGGTGACCGACCTGGTGACGACCATGCGCGGGACGTCGCACTGGCTTGCCTACGGTCGATCCTGGGGCGCCGGTGCCCAACTCGCGCTCGACGGCCCGCTGATCATCGCCACCATCGTGGTCGCCGGTCTCGGTCTCGCCGGCCTGGCCCGCAGCGGCATGCCGCACCGGCGATTCCTGATCACCGGCCTGCTCGTCGGCATCGCCCTGGTCGCAATGGGGCACGTCGCCGCCGTCGACGGCTTCTTCGCCGAGTCGCAACGAACCTTCCTCGACCGCGCGGGGGCACCGCTGCGCAACGTGCACAAGTTCGACGTGGTGCTGCGACTGCCGCTGATCCTCGGCCTGGCGCACCTGCTCGGCGTGTTCGCCCGCACTGCCGCGGTGGCCGGCCGCCGATGGCACTCGGCCCAGAAACGCGCGATCGTGGTGAAGGTCGTGGCGTTGACCGGAATCGCCGCCATCGCGAGCCCCGCCCTCGCCGGTCAACTGCCGACCAAGGGCAGCTTCGAGAGCGTTCCCGGTTACTGGCAGGCCGCCGGCAGCTGGCTGGACGCCAACCTCGGGCGCGACCGTGTGCTGGTGGCACCGGCCGCCCGCTTTCCGGACTACCGGTGGGGAAGCCCCGCCGACGAGATCATCCAACCCCTGTTGAAGAGCTCCTGGGCGGTGCGCAACTCGATCCCGCTCACCCCACCGGCAACGATCAGGCTCCTCGACGCCGTCGAATCGGTGGTGAGCACCGGCGCTGGTTCGGACGGCCTGGCCGACCTGCTCGCCCGGTCCGGAGTGCGGTACGTCCTGCTCCGGTCGGACCTCGACTACGGGGCGTCCCGTGCGGCTCGCCCACTGCAGGCGCGGCAGGCCATCGACCGCTCTCCCGGACTGCGACTGGTCGCCGCCTTCGGCCCGATGGTCGGTGGCGGAAACGCCTTCGGCGGGTACCGCGACCAGGGCCTGGACGTGCCGACCCGCGCCCTGGAGGTGTACGAGGTCCAGCAGGTTGTGCAGCCCGTGGTCGCGTACGACGCCACGGCGGTCTCGACCGTGGTCGGAGGGCCGGAATCGCTGCTGGACATCGCCGCTGCCCGCCGGCTCGACGCGGCACCCACGGTGCTCGCCGGCGACCTGCCGAACGGTCAGGCGCTGGGCCCGGTGCTGCTGACCGACGGGATGCGTCGACGGGAGGTGACCTTCGGGCTGTTGCACGACAACGCGTCGGCCACCACCGAAGCCGACCAGCGGTCCCTGCTCGGCGGAATCGCGCGCGACTACCTGCCGGCTTGGGGGGACGAGTACGCCACGGTGGCACGGTACGTCGGCATCAACGGGGTCACTGCCTCCAGCTCCTGGGCGCAGGCCCATCCTCTGAGCGGCTCCCGCCCAGCCCACCTCCCGTACGCGGCGGTCGACGGCGATCCGTCGACCTCGTGGCGCACCGCCCCCAGCGCCCCCACTCGTCAGTGGCTGGAGGTCGAACTCGCCGAGCCGAGGAAGGTCTCGGAGGTGCGGCTGCGTTTCGACACCGAGGCGGACATGCTGCCCACGAAGGTGACAGTGCGCAGTGGCCCAGAGCGGGTCACTGTCGACTCGTTCGAGCCGACGTTGACTGTGCGGCTTCCCGGTGTGCACTCCAGCACCCGGATCAGGGTCACCATCGAGGCGGCGTGGCCGGTCCGGACCGGTCAGGGGCGAGTCGGCATCGCGGAGCTGGAGATCCCCGGGGTGCAGGCGGCGCGGACACTTGTCACGCCGCCGGGCCCGGACACCGAGCGGCCCGCGACGGTGGTGCTGACCTCGGCGCCGTCCATCGAGTCGTGCTTCTTCGTCAACGACGTGCCGCGTTGCGGTTCGGGAGTGGGCCGAGAGTCCGAGGACGGCGGTCAGATCGACCGGACGGTGGTCCTGCCGGCAGGTGCCTCGTACACACCGGCGGTCTGGGCGCGGCCGAAGGCCGGCCCACAGCTCAGTGCACTGCTCGACGCGGAGGTGGCGAAATCGTGGCCGCTGACGTTGCCACCGCGCGCCACCGCCTCGTCCAGCGCGGTGCCCGACCCGGTGGCCCGCCCCGGCGCCGTCATCGACGGGGACCCAGCGACGGCCTGGCTGCCGGCGGCCGAGGACGAGGGCCCGTGGTTGAAACTCAACTGGCTCACCACCCGCACGATCACCGGCCTGCGGCTGTCGTCTGCGGAGTCGGTCGCCCGTGCGCGCCCCTGGCGAGTCACCGTCATCGGCGACGGCGGGGTACGCGCGGGCGCAGTCGACAAGGACGGGTTGCTCAGGTTCGACCGGCCGTTGCGAACCGACGAGGTCACGATCCTCTTCCGTGCGAACACCTCAGTGAAGAGTTTCGACCCGTACAAGGGCAGGTCCGAGCGGCTGCCGCTGGGAATCGGCGAGGTGAGCACACTGCCCGCGGGCCCGCCGATCGGAGTGAATCTCGACGAGCGCGTGACGTTGCCGTGCGGCAGCGGGCCGACGCTTCAGGTTGCCGACAGGCAGATGCGGACGGCCATCACAGCCAGCCGCCGGGAGCTGCTGGAACTGCGGGAGGTGCGGGCCACCGGGTGCGGCCAGAAGGTGGCGAAGCCACTGGAGCTGCCCGCGGGTGAGCTGCGGGTGGTGGCGGCCGGGAGCGATCTGGCCACCCCGACGAGGCTCGTTCTGGACCCGGCTGGTCGCACCGGCCCGATCGCGACGCCGAGCCCCGTACGCATCGACGACTGGTCGGCGATGGAACGACGGCTGCACGTCGCCGCAAACCCGGGCGGCACCGTCCTGGCCGTGCGGGAGAACGAGAACCCTGGTTGGCAGGCGACAGTGGCGGGGCACAAACTGACGCCGATCGTGCTGGACGGATGGCAACAGGGTTGGTTGCTGCCACCCAACGTCGGCGGGGACGTCGTACTCCGCTTCACGCCGGACCGCACCTACCGGGTTGGCCTGGTGGCGGGTGCGGCACTGCTCGGGGTCGTCCTGCTGCTCGCGGTGCTTCCGTCCCGCCGCCCGCCGAGGTCGATCGTGGCCGCACCGGGACGGCGTCGGCGAGGATGGCTGCTGCCCGGCGTCGTCGGTGCCGTAGCGCTGGTGAGCGTCGGCGGAATCTGGGCTGCCGTGCTGGTGGTCGTCGGAGCGGCGTTGGTTGTCGCCCCCGGGATACTCGCGCCGCACCTGCACCGGAGTGAACTGCGGCGGCTTCGCCGGATCAGCCGGCTGGTGGCATGGCTGCTCCCGGTCGTCTGCTTCGGTGCGGCAGGCTGGATCTCGGTCGTCGGTCCCCTCCCGCACACGTCCGCGGCGCCTCAACTGGCGGCGCTGGCCGCCCTCACCGCCCTCTGGTGCTCGGTCACCCTGCCCGCACGGCGCCTCGCGTTCGCCGACCCCCAGCGCAGCAACGGGCGCTCGACGACGTAGTAGCTGACCGTCGCGAACACGATCGCACCGCACAGGGTGAGCGCGTAGGTCCGCAACGGGTTGCCTGTGAAGTAGGCGCGACCCTCGACGCGGTAGATCAGCTCCAGCACCAACGGGTGCCACAGAAACATGCCGTAGGAGAGCGTGCCGAGCCAGCGGATCGGTGCGCTACCGAGGGCCAGCGACATCAGCGTGGTCGGGCCGAACACCAGGGGGATCATGATCATTACCGCGACACCGGCGTAGAGCCCGAGCTGCGCGGCGAACTGCCCGGCCGTCGGGGCGGCGACGCCCCGCGGCCCGGTGACCGAGGTGCTGGCCACGGCGAGCAACCCGAGCGCGATGCCCCAACAGGCCAGTGGCGCGGAGCCGAGCTGATCGAAGACCTGCCACGAGCGGGGTGCCGTAGACGTCCGAAGCGCCACGTGGATTGTGGCGAGCACGATGCCCGCGGCGAACCACAGCGCGTACGACGGGAACCACATGATGTGCAGGCCGGTGTCCAGGAAGCCCATTCCCATCGCGACGATCCAGCCCACCGTGATCACCAAGCCGGCACCCGCGAGCGTCACCGTGCGGACAGGTCTCCATCGCCTCCCGACGAGTGCCGCCGCCGCCAACGGCAGCACCAGGTAGAAGACCACCTCGGTGGAGAGGCTCCAGGTCTGACCCAGACCGGGCCTGATCTGTGCGTGCTCGTAGATCTGGGTGAAGGTGAAGTGCCGCAGCCAGTCACCCCACGGAGCGACGCCGTGCTCTGGGAGGACCGTGAGGCAGACGATGACCGCGAGCCAGTACGCCGGCAGGATCCGTATCGCCCGCTTCCAGTAGAAGCGTCGGGCACCCGGCGTCGCGGAACCGGTGGCGGCAGCGCGGGCCCAGGGGCGGAAGAGCAGGAAGCCCGAGAGCGTGAAGAAGAGCGCGACCGCGAAATCCATCATGGCGATCCATCCGCCCCAGGTTTCCCGGGTGGTGACGCCCGTGATGAATCCGACGTGTTGGGCAATCACCGCTGCCGCACCGATTACCCGCACCCCGTCGAGGGCCGGCAGACGCGGAAGCGCGGGGGCGGAGGGGGCAGTAAACATCAAGCTTCCCGGGGGTCGCGGAGGGAGGTGACTGGAGAGTAACGTGCCGCCATGCCAGAGGCGTCCACTCGTGATGTCGATGTCTTCAGCGCTTGGCTGGCTGGCGCCTTTTCGCCTTGTCATTGAAGGAGGAGCAGTGAAGAGGATTGTCGGCGCCGCGCTTTTTGGCCTTGGCGTCCTGCTGGTCGTCGCCGCTGTGGGGCTGCCACTGTACGTCGCACCCGTGGTCGGTCAGTTGCCGTACGACCTGAAGCGGTCCGAGTCCGTGGCTGAGTCGGCCAACGCCGAGTTCCTCCAGATCAAGGCGGGCGCCGCGAACGTCGAGCGGGGTGGTCTCCGGTCGACTGTGGAGGTGGTCCCGCTGCCGAAGACCACCGAGGAGAAGATGACAGGTGACCTCAAGGGCGAGGCTGTTGTCTGGGACGTGTTCCAGTCGGTGAGGCGCGTCGACAACAACGAGATCATTAGCGAGTACAGCACTGAACTCGCCATTGACCGCCGCAGTGGTGCCGCTGCCAAGTGGGATCCTGCCTGGCTCGATGACGGCACCGGTCAACCCGCGAACTACGCGGGCCAGGTCTACAAGTTCCCCTTCGGCACGGAGAAGAAGGACTATCCGGTCTACGACCGTGAGATTCGCAAGACGGTCCCGGCGCAGTTCAAAGAGGTCACCGAGGTGCGCGGGGTCGAGGCCTACCGCTTCGAGCAGACCGTCCCCGAGGCGCAGTTGGTGGTGGCCGAGAGCAGCCTGAAGGTGCTGTTGGCGCGCTTCGCGCCAGGGGCCACGACCGCCCGACTCATGTACACCAACACGCGCACGTTCTGGGTGGAGCCCGTCACCGGCTCGTACGTGGACGTCCGCGACCAGCCGCGCAAGGTGCTGGTGCCGGACGTGGGCACGCCGACGGTGCTGCTGAACGCCGACTTCCGCTACAACGAGGCGACTGTGATCTCCAGTGCCGACCGCGCTGCGGAGAACGCCCGGTCCATCAAGCTCGTGAGCCTCTGGGGCCCGATCACGCTGGGACTGCTCGGTCTGCTGGCGCTCGTCGGCGGCATGCTGCTGGTTCTGCGCGGCTCCGGCAAGCAGGCCGTTGCCGCCGAAGGGGCCGTCGCTGCCGAGCCGGTCGAGGAGAAGCGGGGCGGTAGCCACCGGGCCGACCGGGATGGTGCGGTCGCCGAGTCGGATGCGCCGAAGCCCGATGCCGACTCCACCGAGCAGACGGTGCCCGAGCAGCGGTCGGCGACCGAGCGTTCCGCGACGCTCTGAGCCCTGAGAGTCACCTTTCGGTGGGCCCGGTTCGCCGGGCCCACCGAACTGCTTTTCAGCGCTTGACGGCGGACACCACGAGGATCGAGGCGAGCGAGGGTCGGCGGCTCATGGCCGCGTCGAACCAGGCCATGCTCGACGGGACCCCGTGGAACCCCGCGCCCCGCAGGGTGACCGGCTCGAACCCTTCGCGGCGGAGCAGGTCGAGCAACGCGGTGCGATTGAACAGGCGCAGATGCCCGACCGGCATGGTGTCGGTCTTGAGGCGACGCAGCACCCCGGCACCGACCTCGGTCGACCGCGTGGAGGTCTCGTAGAAGATCGGCTGGACGCCGGCCAGGAAGAGCGCCCTGTTGTACCAGGCTTGCAGGTTCGGCGTGGTCAGCACGAGGTGCCCGCCCGGCCGGAGCACGCGGGCGCACTCCTCCAACAGGTGGTCGGGGTCGTACAGATGCTCAAGCACCTCGCCGGCATGTACCAGGTCGATCGAGGCGTCCGGTAGGGGCAGGCCGTCTCCGAGGTCGCAGCGGTGGAACTCGTACGGCAGCTCAGCGGCCCGCGCGAGTTGGTGCTCCGAGTAGTCGACCCCGATCCAACGGATGTCCCGATCGGGAGCAGCGGACGCGAGATGGGCCAGGAAGCTGCCGTCGCCGCACCCGACATCGAGGACGCTCGACCGTGTTGCGGAGTCAGCGGCCAGCGCGGAGAGGATCAGGTCGGTTGCGACGTGTTGGCGCTGCCGCAACGGGGGTGATTGGCTGCCCCAGCCCTGGGGGCCGTAGTAATCGATCAGCGGCACGCCGCAGAGCATAGCCATCAGGTAGCGCCTGAGGGAGGGCCGCGCGACCCGAGATCGCGCCGAGCGCCCCCACCTGCTTTACATTTGTTATCTTTTTGTAATCCGTCGATACGCCGCTTACTCTCCGCTGCTTGAGTGGGGGTAAATGTCGGCCTTGGCGCTGAATTGGGGAAACTCTTCCCATGGTCTCTCAACGGAAAGTGATGCTTCGCCGCCTCCGAGTCGACAGTTGATTACCGGCCGGTAATCAGGGGGTTGTGACCTGCGCCGCAACGGGTGCACCATCAAGCCCGATGGTTACCAGCCGGTAACAGACCGCGGGCCCCAGTGCGGGCCGCCCGTCCGGGACCGGCCACTCGTGCGCATCGACCCGAGGAGGAACCCGTGCAGGATCGGTTTGACAGTCAGGGTCGTACCCGATGGCGGCGCTTCGCGGCCATGATGGTGCCCGCCACGGCGGCCGCCGGCGCCATCCTCTTCGGAATGTCGACAGGCGCGATCGCCTCCGACATCACCGTCTCCGGACAGACGTTCAAGATCGGCGCGGACCGCCTCGAGGGTGACGGCTTCAAGCAGTACGGCGGCATCGTTCGCGAGAAGGGCAAGGACGGGAAGGCCGGCCAGGTCCACCCGATCGCGCTCTCCGAGATCAGCAGCGCCGAGCTGTACAGCCTCTGCCAGTCCGTCCGCGCCGACCTGCCGGGCCTGCCGGTGGTGCTCACCATCAACGCCGGCGAGGGCAAGGAACCCGCCCGCGCCAAGGACCTGCTCATCGCGATGGACTCGTTGAACGGCAACGCGACCTTCACCAACATCAGGATCGGTCGGGACGCCACCGACCTGAACCCGACCGCGCAGGCCGGCTCGTTCGGCCAGAACTCCGACCACGTCACCATCACCAACCTGCAGCAGGTGTCCCGATACACCACGGCTGCCACGTTCAACCTGGTCGGCCTCCGACTCAAGGTCAACGTGGGTGACGACGCCAAGGGCAAGGAGTGCTTCTGAGATGAGCCACGGCCCGCGGTGGTCAGCACCGCGGGCCGGGCCCATGTCCCCGTCCCCGCTCGGCCAGGAGGAGTACGTGACAACCGCGAACCCGTCCCACGCCCGGCCCGGTGGCCCGGCTCAGGCGTGGCGGCTGTTCCGCCGCTGGCAGCGCAGCCGGCCGTTCTGGGGCGGACTGCTCATCGCCCTGGCCGGGCTGGAGATGTTCGCCTCCACCCGGATGACACTCAACGGGCTCAGCTTCCACAGTGGTGCGACAGGCCTGCTCTCGCTGTTGATCCCGATCATCCTGGTGACCTGTGGCCTGCTGCTCTGGTTCACCCCGGCGCAGCGGCTGTTCTACTCGGTCGTCGCGGCGGTCACCGCGGTCTACTCGCTGATCGGGCTCAATCTCGGCGGCTTCTTCGTCGGTCTGCTGCTCGGCATCGTCGGCAGCGCGCTCGCCTTCGCCTGGACGCCGATCCGCCCCGCACCACCCGCACCGCGACAGACCGAGATCGAGCAGGACGGCGTCGAGCAGGACGGCGTTGACCAGGACGGCGTCGAGCAGGACGGCGTCGAGCAGGTCGACGTTGAGCGGGCCGGCGTCGAGCGGGCCGATCCTCTGGGGGTCCGGGCGTCCGACGAGGTCGCGCCGCCGGAGTGGCCGGGACGTTCCGCTGATCCCCGGGCCTTCGCCATCGCCTTCGTGGTCCTCGGCCTGGCGGCCGTCGGCCTGGCCGCCCAGCCCCGAGCGGTGCAGGCTGCGCCGAGCCGGCCGGCCTCGACCGGCTGCCCCACCCCGCCCCGGCCCGTCACGCCGTCGCCCAGCCGCGGCGCGGCCACGCCGACGCCCAGCCCGAGCCCGGAGCGGGGCGGCAACGTGATCACCGACATCCTGGACGGGATCGGCGATCTGCTCGGCCTCGGAGGCGGAGAGGACCCGGCGCCCCCGGTACGCCCCACCGCCACGCCGACGCCCCGGCCGACCAGCACGGCGACGCCCCGACCCGGCCCCGCCGACTGCCCGTCGCAGCCCCCGAGCAAGCCCGGCACACCGCCAACCGGCAAGCCGGGGAGGGTGCAGCCGGGCAAACCGCTGCCGCGTATCGCCGCCGATCCGGCCCTGCCGACGGTGGCCCAGACGCCGTCGAAGCTCACCGGGTCGTCGGTGCGGATGACCGGGCTACGGTTCGACGGGGTCACCGACCTGCACACCGTGAAGGGCGACCTCAAGGTGCTGAAGTTCAGCATGCGGGAGGCGGTGACCAACGACTTCCTGCTGCGGGCCGACGGCCCCGCGGGGCGCAACCAGCGGTACGCGACCAACCAGTTGACCGTCCGGGGGGATGTGGCCTTCTACGCGACCCGGTTCGTCGGCCGACTACTCGGCATCAAGGTCACGTTGACTCCGGATCTGCCGCTACCGGATGGCATCCCGATCACCTCGCCCATCCCGATCACGTTCACCGACCCCGCCATCGACCTGGCGTACGTCACCAGCGACACGCTGACCGCCCGCCCGGCGTTGGCACTCACCCTCGGCTGAGCGCACAGCCGGGCGAGCGCCCTCGGGCGGAGTGCGGGAGCCTCGACTCGGGCGTGGCTGCGCGCGGCGACGGACTCGTCGTACCGTCGGCGCGCGCAGCCGTGGCTCGTCAGATCCGGGCCAGGGCCCGGCGCAGCGGGTCGAGACCCAGCGCACCCAGGTCCAACGCCTGCCGGTGGAACTCCCGCAGGTCGAAGTCGGCACCCTTGCGGGCCTTGGCGTCCTCGCGGGCCTGGAGCCAGATCCGCTCACCCACCTTGTACGACGGCGCCTGCCCCGGCCAACCCAGGTAGCGGTTCAGCTCGAAGCGCAGGTTCTCGTCCGGGACCCGGCAGTGCGCCCGCATGAACTCCCAGCCCAGCTCGGGCGTCCACCGCTCGCCCGGGTGGAAACCGAAGGGATTGTCCTTCGGGATCTCCAGCTCCAGGTGCATGCCGATGTCCACGATCACCCGTGCCGCGCGCATCGCCTGGCCGTCGAGCATGCCCAGCTTGTCGCCCGGATCATCCAGGTAACCCAGCTCGTCCATCAACCGCTCCGAGTAGAGCGCCCAGCCCTCACCGTGCCCGGAGACCCAGCAGAGCAGCCGCTGCCATCGGTTGAGCAGGTCGGCCCGGACGGCGGTCTGCGCCACCTGGAGGTGGTGACCTGGCACGCCCTCGTGGTAGACCGTGGTCACCTCTCGCCAGGTGGAGAAGTCGCTGATGCCCTGCGGCACCGCCCACCACATCCGACCGGGGCGGGAGAAGTCCTCACTCGGGCCGGTGTAGTAGATCGCGCCGTCGCTGGTCGGGGCGAGGCAGCACTCGATGCGGCGGACCTGCTCCGGGATGTCGAAGTGGGTGCCGTGCAGCTCGGTGATCGCCTTGTCGGCAAGCGCCTGCATCCAGTCCCGGAACGCCTCCTTGCCCTGGATGGTCCGGGCCGGGTCGGCGTCCAGGGTGGCGACGGCCTCGTCGACGGTGGCACCGGCGCCGGAGATGCGGCCCGCCACGACCCGCATCTCCGCCTCCAGGCGGGCCAGCTCCGCGAAGCCCCAGGCGTACGTCTCGTCCAGGTCGATCTTGGCGCCGAGGAAATACTGTGAGGCGAGCTCGTAGCGCTCCCGGCCGGCGGCCTGCTTGTCCCGCCCGTGCGGGGCCAACTCGGTCCGCAGGAACTGCCCGAACTCGGCGGTCGCCGCGGTCGCCGCCGCCGCACCCCGACGCAGCTCCGAGCCGAGCGTGCCCTCCGCCCCCAGCCGCTCGACCAGCCCGTGGAAGAAGTTGTCGCCGGTCGGGTCGACCCAGATGTCACACTGCTTGGCCACCTCGACCAGCTGCACCTTCGAGCTGACCTCACCGGCGGCGAGTGCCTCGCGCAGCGTGGTCTTGTAGCCCTCCAGAGCGGCGCCGAAGCCGTTGAGCCGGGCGGCGATGTTGGCCTGGTCGTCACTGGTAGCGGTGGGCATCAGGTCGAACACCATGCGGATCTCGTGCAGCCCGCTGGTGATGACGCTCACCTCGCTGGTCACCTCGCCGGCGTCGTACCGGGCGAGGTCCAGGCCGAGCCGTTCCTGCATGGCCTCCTTGGCGGTCCGTTCCGATTCGGTCTGCGGCTCGGTCACCTCCAGCTCGGCGAGCGTCCGGCGCGTGAGGTCCGCGCGTGCCCCGTAGCCGTCGGGCGAGAGGTCGTCGAGCTGGTCGTCATGGCCGGCGATGCCGACGAAGGTCGCGCCGGTGGGGCTCAACGGCGCCCACTCGGCCACGTAGCGGTTGGCGAGTTCATCAATTCGTCCCACGCTGCGACCCTACGTGACCACCCCACCCCCTTGTCGCCGACGTTTGTCGTGTTCGAGCTGCGTGTTCGGCACAGCGTGACGGCCGAAAGGCGCGCGACTTTGTCGTACGGTTGCGGCAGAGTGTCAGGGGTGACCACCGATACCACTCCTGACAAGGCGCCGGTCCGCGCCTGGTTGCCCGGCTTCATCGCCCTCGCCGCGATCTGGGGTTCCAGCTTCCTCTTCATCAAGGTCGGGGTGGCCGAGCTGCACCCGGTTCAACTCACCCTCTACCGGGTCGTCGCCGGCGCGTTGACCCTGCTCGTGGTCCTCGCCGTGCTGCGCGACCGGCTGCCCCGCGAGCCCCGGGTCTGGGCGCACCTGACCGTCGTCGCCGCCTTCGGCGTGGCGGTGCCGTTCACCCTCTTCGGCTACGGAGAGCAGCGGGTCGAGTCGATGCTGGCCGGCATCTGGAACGCCACGACGCCGTTGATCGTGCTGCCGCTGGCGGTGCTGGTCTTCCGCACCGAGCGGCTGACCATGCGCCGTGCGGTCGGGCTCGGGCTGGGCTTCGTCGGGGTGCTTGTGGTGCTCGGGGTCTGGGAGGGCATCGGCGGGGCGCACTTCACCGGGCAGCTCATGTGCCTCGGTGCCGCGGCCTGCTACGGCGTGTCCATTCCGTACCAGAAGCGCTTCGTTGCCGGCAGCGCCTACTCGGGGCTGTCGCTCTCCACCGCGCAACTGCTGCTCGCCGCTGTGCAGTTGGCCATCGTCACCCCCTTCGTCGCCGGCCTTCCGCCGCTGCCCACCGAGTTGTCGCCGGGGGTGGTGGCCAGTGTGCTCACTCTGGGCGCGCTCGGCACCGGGCTCGCGTTCGTGATCAACATGCGCAACATCCGGGTGGCCGGCGCGAGCACCGCGTCCACCGTCACGTACCTGATCCCGATCTTCGCGGTGTTGATCGGTGCCGTGGCGCTCGACGAACGACTCAACTGGCACCAACCGGTCGGCGCGCTGATCGTGCTGCTCGGGGTCGCGGTCTCGCAGGGGATGTTCGGTCGCCGCCGCACCAGCCCGGTCGTCGGCGTCGGCGCACCCGCAACCCCCGCCGCCGAGCCCGCCCGCCACTGATGAGCCGCTCGCGACCAGCTCAGCGCCGAGCCGGTCGGGCCTGAGCTGGTCGGGCACTGAACGGGCGGGGGTTGGGCCGGTCAGGGGCGGTTGTGCGTCCAGGCCACCAGTTGCTCTGCCGACCAGGTGTTGACGACGCGGTCGGCGGAGACGCCGCAGAGGGCGGCACGTTCGCAGCCGAATCGTTGCCAGTCGAGTTGGCCGGGCGCGTGCGCGTCCGTGTTGATGGCGAACCGGCAACCAGCCTCCAGCGCACGGCGGATCAGGCGCTTCGGGGGGTCCTGCCGCTCCGGCCGAGAGTTGATCTCGACGGCGGTGTCGTGCTCGGCGCAGGCGGCGAAGACGGCGTCCGCGTCGAAGTCGCTCTCCGCCCGGGTACGCGCGCGGTGCCCCCGATCGCCCGGACCTGTCACGCCGGCCGGGCGGGACGACACCATCCGGCCGGTGACGTGGCCGAGGATGTCCAGGTGCGGGTTGGCGACGGCGGCCAGCATGCGCCGGGTCATCTTCGACCGCTCGTCCTTCAGGCCGCTGTGCACCGACCCGACCACCACGTCCAGCCGGGCCAGCAGGTCGTCGTCCTGGTCCAGGGAGCCGTCGGCGAGGATGTCCACCTCGATCCCGGTGAGGATCCGGAAACCCTCGGGGAGCGCCGAGTTGACCTGCGCCACGTGGTCGAGCTGGCGGCGCAGCCGGTCCGCGGTCAGCCCCCGGGCCACCGTCAGCCGGGGCGAGTGGTCGGTCAGCACCAGGTACTCGTGGCCCAACTCCACAGCGGCCAGCGCCATCTCCTCGATCGGCGAGCCGCCGTCGGACCAGTCCGAGTGGGTGTGACAGTCGCCGCGTAGGGCGGCACGCAGCGCCGTGGCCTCGGCGTCCAGGTCGCTGCCCTCGGTCGCCACCAGCCGGCGCAGGTAGACCGGCTCCTCACCGGCGAGGGACTCCGCCACGCAGCGGGCCGTGACGTCACCGACCCCGGCCAGCTCGGTCAGCGTGCCGTTGGCGGCCCGTTCGGTCATCTCGGCCGCAGGCATGCCGGCCAGCGCCTTCGCCGCCGACCGGAACGCGCGTACCCGGTAGGTGGCCTCGTTGGCCCGCTCCAGGAGGAACGCGATCCGGCGCAGGTCGGCGATGGGATCTCTCGCGGGAGCCATGTCAGGGCGCCTTCGGGCAGCCGTGTCGGCGTTGCCACGTGGTGACCTCGGCGGCCGGCTCCCGGTTGCCGCCGCGCCGCCAGGAGTCCAGGTAACGCGCCGGCCAGATCACCCCGCGCCGGATCCACCAGCCGTCCTTGCCCGCGCACGCCGGCGAGATGCCGAAGTGCACGTGGCACACGTTGTTCGCGTTGCCGGTGCGGCCCACCTTGCCGAGCTGCTGCCCGGCGCGGACCCGCACCCCGGCGTCGACGCCGCCGGTCACGACGCTCAGGTGCGAGCCGTAGTAACGCACCCCGTCGTCGCCGAGCAGGGAGACCGACAGGCCGCCGTTGTCAGGCCCCTGCCGCCCGCGTTTGGTGTACCTGTCGACGCGGCTCACCTCCAGCACCGTCCCGTCCGTCACCGCCACGAACGGCTCGCCGCAGTCGGCGAAGAGGTCCGTCGCCGGGTACGCACCGTGCGTCGGGTGGTAATCGACGTTGCTGGTGCGTACCGGAAAGACATGCTTCAGCCCGGCGCGGGGTGCCGTCGCCGACGGACTGGCCGACGACGGCGCCGGGGGGCTCGGGTCGGTCGCCGTCGGCGTGGGTGACTGTGCCGGCGGCTGGTCGGCGGTCGCCCAGGCCGCCGGTGGCGTCGGCGCGGCGCCCCCGGGCACCCCCGGCCGGGTGGTCGCGCAGCCGGCGGCCAGCACCGGGGCGAGCAGCAGCAGGATCGGGTACGCCGGACGAGCGCGGCGGCTGATCGTCGGCGAGGACATCCGGTCATCCTGGCAGAGCCGGTACCGTGGGCACGAGCGGCACGCGTGAGGGAGGGCAGAGACGGTGACGATTGCCCGACCCGAACCCGGCCCGGATTTCGGTGCCGCCCGGCAGGCGCCGCGTACCCCGTCGGGTCTGTTCCCCTCCGGGCCCCCGACCCGGCCCACCTACCGTGAGCCGCACCCGATCACCGGCGGAGGTGTCGCCACCGGCGGCGGCGCGGCGGCCGCCTGGCTGCTGCTGTTCGGCCTGCTCGGCACCGACGTGGCCAGCTACGCGTGGTGGACGGTGATCGCCGGCCTGCTGGCCTGGGTCACCGCCCTGGTGCTGGTCCGCTACGGCGACCGAGGGGTGGCCACCGGTGTCGCCATCGTCACGGCGGGTGGTTGGAGCATCGCCGCCGCCGTGGTGGCCGTCCGCTGGGCCACCGGTGGTGACTGGCCGCTGTGGTGACCGGCACGGACCGGCCCCGGAAGGGCGCTCGGTGACTGCACCGTGTGCCCGGTTGGCTGCGTAGCGAACGCCGTCTTGACGTGGCCGCCGAGACTCGGCACGCTCGGGACTATGGCCTGGACCACTCCCCGGCAGGATCCCGATCGCAGTCGCCGTCGCCTGCAGTTGCTGGCCGAGTTGGCGGGCGCCCGGGCGGTCCGACAGCGCAGCCGACCGCAGCGGCAGCGCACCGAGCGTCTGCGCCAGCTCATCGCCACCCGCCGTCGAGTCGTCGGCTGATCCGACTTTGTCAGGAATGACCCGCCCTTCGGGGCGTTGACGGGTCGCCCGCCGACCCGACCGGCTAACGTGCACGCGTAACGAGTCGACGCTGTGTCGAGGGCTATTGGGGGGACCGTGTCGTACTTCGCTGCGGCCGTGGTGCGCGACGACAGTGGCTGGACCGCCGCCGAGGTCAGCCTGCGTGGCGCCACCGACATCGACGAGGTTGCCGACCGGCTGCGTGACGTCGACCAGGAGGCCGACGTGTCGCTGCTCTTCGTCGAGGCCGACGACGCGTACCTGGTGGTCCTGCGCCTCGACGAGGGCGAGGACCTGCGGGTGTTCGGTTCGGACTCCGCGTACGCCGAGGAGTCGCAGCTGGGGTCGCTGCTGGTCGGTGACCTGAAGACCTCGGTCACCGGGCTCGACGGCGACGACGAGCCACGCCCGGTGAGCACCGGTGACGAGGAGAGCGAGCAGCCCGTCGTCGACCCGGAGGCCGACCCGGTCGGTGACGCCGACCTGCTGGCCAACCTGGGTATCTCCGCGCAGAAGCTGCTGACCCTCTGCACCCACGAGGGAATGATGCCGGCGGACGTCACCGCCGAGATCTGCGCGGTGCTCGGCTGCGCCGACGAGGTCGAGGAGCTGCGTGAGGTCTGAGCCGGCCGACGCCACCGATCCGTCTCTGGAGTCGATCCGGCCGGGACAGCCGACCCCCGGTGTGGTGGGCCGCGCCGGGCCCGGTGCCCACGAGGGCCTGGCCGACCTGGGCGAGGTCGGCCGACGGCAGCGGCACGAGCTGTGGATGCGCCGTGCCCTGGAGGTCGCCGTGGCCGGTCCGCCGGTCGGCGACGCGGTCAGCACCGACGTCGACGACGTGCCGGTGGGGGCGGTCCTCTATGGGCCGGACGGCACCGAGTTGGCCACCGGACGCAACGAGCGGGAGCTGACCGGCGACCCCACCGCCCACGCCGAGGTGCTGGCCCTGCGCCGGGGCGCCGAGCGCACCGGCCGGTGGCGGCTGGACGGCTGCACCCTGGTGGTCACCCTCGAACCGTGCACCATGTGCGCCGGGGCGCTGGTGCTGGCCCGGGTCTCCACAGTCGTGTTCGGCGCCTGGGAGCCCAAGACCGGCGCGGCCGGATCGCTCTGGGACGTGCTGCGGGACCGGCGGCTCAACCACCGCCCCGAGGTCTACGGCGGGGTGCTGGAGGCCGAGACCGCCACAGTCCTGCGCGCGTTCTTCCGCTGAGGCCGTGCGGGCAGCCCGCCTCGCGCCGACCGAAGCGCCGGCCGCCGTCTGACTCTTCCGTCCTGATGTGCGAGAGCGTGATGACTCCGCAGAGTCATCACGCTCTTCGCGGTGTTGCGTTGCGCCCGAACAGGTCAGGCGATGATCGTGTCGAGGGCGATCTCGACCATCTGGCTGAAGGTCTGCTCGCGCTCCTCCGAGGTGGTCTTCTCACCGGTCTTGATGTGGTCGCTGACGGTCAACACGGTCAGCGCGCGGGCCTTGAACCGGGCGGCGATCGTGTACAGCGCCGCCGACTCCATCTCCACCGCCAGCACGCCGTAGTCGGCGAGGGTGTCGTAGAGGTCCGGCCGGTCGGTGTAGAAGGCGTCCGCCGCCAGAATCGGCCCGACGTGCATGCTGATGCCGCGCCGCTCGGCCACCTCGACCGACGTACGCAGCAGCCCGAAGTCGGCCACCGGGGCGTAGTCGATGAGCCCGTCGAAACGCATCCGGTTCATGTTCGAGTCGGTGGACGACCCGATCGCCGCCACCACGTCCCGCAGTTGCAGGTCGGTGCTGAGGGCACCACAGGAGCCGACCCGGATCAGCGTCTTCACGCCGTACTCGTTGATCAACTCGTGGGCGTAGATGGAGGCCGACGGCATGCCCATGCCGGAGCCCTGGACGGAAACCTCGACGCCGTTCCAGCGGCCGGTGAAGCCCAGCATGCCCCGAACCGTCGAGTAGCAGGTGGCGCCCTCGAGGTAGGTCTCCGCGATCCACTTGGCCCGCAGGGGGTCGCCCGGCATCAGGACCCGCTCGGCGATCTCTCCCGGCTTCGCGCCGATGTGCGTACTCATGGCAAAGATCCTGCCAGGCCGGCCCGGGCGATACCGGTTCGGCGTCGGAACCAGCGGTCCTGTACCCTCGTCGGCGGTGGCGTGTCCGAGCGGCCTAAGGAGCACGCCTCGAAAGCGTGTGAGGGTTAACGCCCTCCGAGGGTTCAAATCCCTCCGCCACCGCTCTGAAATGCCGAAACGCCCGGTCGATCCGCGAGGATCGACCGGGCGTTTCGGCATTTCAGAGCTGTTGCTCGCCGCCGTCGACGAAGAGCTCGCCGCCGGTCATGAAGCTGCTCTGGTCGGAGGCGAGGAAGAGCGCCGCGTTGGCGATCTCGTCCGGGTGTGCCATTCGCTGCATGGGTACGCCCGACGCGATGGCCTGGAGCAACCCGGGGGCCTCCGCGGGGCTGGGCGCGAGGCCCGCGAGCCCGGGGGTTTCGGTCGAGCCGGGGATCAGGGTGTTGACCCGGATCTTCCGGCCCATCAACTCGGCGGCCCAGGTGCGACCGAACGAGCGGATGGCTGCCTTGGACGCGGCGTAGATGCTGAACGCCGGCGTGCCGTTGCTGGCGGCCGTCGAGCCGGTCAGCACGATCGAGGCGCCCTCGTTGAGCAGGGGCAGGGCCTTCTGCACTGTGAAGACGGTGCCGTAGATGTTGGTGTCGAAGGTGTTCGCGATGTGCTCGACAGTGATCGAGTCGAGCGAGCGGAACTCGCCACCACCGGCGTTGGCGAACACCACGTCCAGCCCAGCGCCCCGCTCCTCGATCGCCCGCATCACCCGGTCCAGGTCGTCGAGCTTGCTGACGTCGCTGGCGATGCCTGTGGCGTTGGCTCCGATGCTGGCCACTGCCTCGTCCAGCGGGCCCTTGCGGCGGCCGGTGACGAAGACGTGTGCGCCTTCGGCGGCGAAGCGGCGGGCGGCGGCCAGGCCGATGCCCGTGGTGCCCCCGGTGACGAGGGCGGTCTTGCCGTCGAGCTGTCCCACGATGGATCTCCTCTGTTGCGGGGTGGTCGTGTGCGGCCGGCCGGGCCTCGAACAAGTTCTGTACCGAGCGGTACGTATTCGACCGTAGCAACCCACGGCCGGGTCCGCAAATTTCTGTACCGATCGGTTTTGCCGACGGTAGGATGTGCGGAGGAAAGGTGGTGAGCTGTGCCGCAGCGAGGACGACCACGGGGCTTCGACGCCGACGAGGCGCTGGAGCGCGCGGTGGAGGTGTTCTGGCGTCAGGGGTACGAGGGCGCCTCGGTGAACGACCTCGCCGAGGCCATGGGGATCAACAAGCCCAGCCTCTACGCCGCCTACGGCGGCAAGGAGGAGTTGTTCCGCAAGGCCGTGGCCCGCTATGCCGAAAAAGACATGGGGTACGCCCGGGACGCTTTCGCCCAACCGAGCGCGTACGAGGTGGTTGCCACCCTGCTGCGCGAGAACGTGGTCGCCGTGACCAGGCCCGACCGACCACTCGGTTGTCTGTCGATCCAGGGCGGCGTTGCCTGCTCCACGGAGAACGCGCCAGTCGCCGGATTCCTCGCCTCCAGCCGCCTGGCCGGTGAAGGCGCCCTCGCCGACCGGCTCGCCCGCGCCGTCGCCGACGGTGACCTACCCGCGCACGCCGATCCCGTCGCGCTCGCCCGCTTCGTCATGATCGTCACCGAGGGGCAGGCGGTGCACGCCGCAGCCGGTGTCAGCAGGGAGGACCTGCGACAGGCGGCGGAGATCGCCCTCGCCGGTTTCGCCGCCGCGTCCGGGGCGCGACTGCCGGAGCAGGCCGGCCACCCGGTCTGAACGGTCACCGTTCGAGCAGCGCCGCCATGCCGTCGAGCAGACGGTGCAGACCGAATTCGAAGAGACTCTCGACGTTGAGGTCGACCGGCGTCCGGCTGAGTCGGGCCAGATGCGGGAACTCGCCCGCGGCGAGCAGTCCACCGAACACGTCGGACTGGGCCTCCATCCACTCGTCGTCGGTCAGGCCGGTGTCCTGCTCCGCCTCGGCCTCCCGCTCCAGGTTGATGGCGGTGCCTCGAACATGGTTGGCCAGTGCGGCCACCAGGTGGAGCTGGGTGTGCTGGTCCAGGCCGTGCCGCGCGAGGGCGCGCAGCGCCCACTCGGTGTGCGCGACGGCGTGCGGTGCCATCAGTGGGCGGGTCAGTGAGATGACCTGGGCCAGCCACGGATGCCGCCGGTAGATCGACCACTGGAGCCGGCTGAGCAACTCCAGTTGGGCTCGCCATCCGGGCGGGAACGTGCGCGGCAGCCGATGCGCGGCGAAGGCCGCGTCCGCCATCAGCACGAGAAGTTGCTCCTTGCCCCGCACCTGCCGGTACAGCGACATGGTGGGGACGTCCAGCTCCATCGCGATGCGCCGCATGCTCAGCGCCGGTAACCCTTCGGCGTCGGCGATCTTCATGGCGGTCCGTACCACCTGGTCGCGGGTCAACCCCTGGGCCGGCAGGCGGCGAACACCGGACGGCGAGCTCCGACTCGGCGAGGTCGGCGCCGTGCCGGTCACCACCATGCCCACACCCGGCACCGCCCGCACAAGGCTCGCCTGCCGCATCGCGGTGAGGGCGCGGCTGGCGGTCGCCATGGCGACACCCCACTCCCGGACGATCTGCCGGGTGGACGGCACTCGGTCGCCGGGGCCCAACTCGCCCGCCATGATGCGCCGCCGCAACTCCCCGACGATGCGCAGATAAGGAGGAGTGGTCTCGTCGATCTCCTCCACAATCGCCTCCCGCCGGTCTCGCGGTGACCGTAGCGCACTAGAGCACTGGCAGGCGCCCCCGTTCTTCCTGCCCTGGCGTACTAGAGCTCCATGGCCGGGTGGTTGCCAGCTCGACATGCTCAGTGCAGCCGGTGCGTACGCCGTACCGGCGTCGACGAGATGGGGAGAGTCATGACAAGCATCCCGTACCCCCGATGGGCCGTCACACTGGGCGCTGTCGTCCTCGTCGGCCCGGCGATGGCCGTCGGCCCGGCAGCGGCCGACAACGACCGCCGGACCGCGGCCGTCGTCCGGACCGACCAGGGCGTGGTGCGGGGGGCCGTCGCGGCGGATCACCTGTCGTTCCAGGGCATCCCGTACGCCAGCCCGCCGCTGGGCGCGCTGCGCTGGGCACCGCCCCAGCCCGGTCCGACATGGACCGGAGTACGTGACGCGACCCGGCCCGGTGCCGCCTGCGCGCAACTGAAGGGGTTGCCGATGGACGCACCCTCGGAGTCCGAGGACTGCCTCTACCTGAATGTCACGACCCCGCGCTCCTCCGCCCGAACGCCTCGACCGGTGATGCTGTGGTTGCACGGCGGGGACTTCAGGTTCGGTAGCGGCGACGGATACGGCGGGCAGCGGCTGGCGGCCGGTGGTGACGTCATCGTCGTCATGGCGAACTACCGGCTCGGCGCGCTCGGCTTCCTGGCACATCCGGCGCTGGCGGGTCGGAACGGAATAATCGGCAACTTCGGCTTGCAGGACCAGCAGGCCGCCCTGCGCTGGGTACGGCGCAACGCGGCGGCCTTCGGCGGCGACCCGGGCAACGTCACCCTGTTCGGCCAGTCCGCCGGGGCGACAAGCGTCTGCGCCCAGCTCGCCGCCCCGGGCTCCGCTGGCCTGTTCCACCGCGCGATCATGCAGAGCAACTCGTGCGCCAACCCGGTCCAGACCCGGGCTGAGGCGATCGGGGCGGCCGAGGAACTCGCTCGGAGGATCGGCTGCACCGACCCGGCGGTGGTCGCCACCTGCCTGCGCGGACGTACCCCCGCCCGGCTGATCGAGGCGGTCGGCTATCCCGGCGCGGGTGTCGACCTCGGCCCGGTCGTCGACGGCCACACGCTGCCGGTGGCCCCGGCCGAAGCGCTGACCACCGGGAGGCTGCATCGGGTGCCGGTGTTGACCGGGATGAACCGGGACGAGTCCCGGCTCGCGGTGTGGGGGATGGAACGGGTTGGGTTCAACTGCCCGGAGCCGCCAGGGCCGGACCAGGAGCCGGAGTCGTGCCCGCTCACCGATGACCAGTACCGCGACCAGGTGCGGGCCATGTTCGGTGACCACGCGGAGGAGGTGCTGGCCCGCTATCCGCGCGACCCCGCACATCCCGCCAGCGCGACGTTGGGCGCCGTGCTGACCGATCACGACTACGCCGAGCCGGTCTACACCGCCGCGTTGGCATTCGCGCGGCGGGTGCCGACCTTCGCGTACGAGTTCGCCGACGAGGACGCGCCGTTCTTCACCGAGGGGCCCGAACCGACGTTCGCCACCGGCGCGTACCACTGCGCGGAGCTGCCGTACCTGTTCACGGTCGACTATGCCGAGGCGCTCACGCCGACCCAGCGGCGGCTCTCCGACGAGATGGTCCGGACCTGGAGCGACTTCGCCAGGACTGGTCGGGCGGGCTGGCCCCGACTGCGCTCTGACACCCCGTACGTCCGGGTGTTCGCCGGTGGCGGCGGGTCGGGCACGACGGACTTCGCGGCGGCCCACTCGTACGACTTCTGGCTGTCGCTCCGTCGCTGATGCCGTGGCCGACACGAGCGGGCCGGCCCTCGGGGGACCCGGCCCGCTCAGCGGCCCGGATCATTCAGGAAGGTGAGCACGGCGGCGACCCGGCGATGCACGTCGCTGTCGGGTGGTAGGTCGAGCTTGGTGAAGATGTTCCCGATGTGCTTGCTCACCGCGCGCTCGGTGATCACGAGCTGGGCGGCGATGCCCGTGTTGGTGCTGCCACCGGCCATCAGCGCGAGCACCTCGCGTTCCCGTGCGGTCAGCTCGGTGAGCGGGTTGCGTCGGGCGGTGACGAGTTGGGCCACCACCTGCGGGTCCAGCACGGTGCCGCCGGCGGCGACCCGACGCAACGCGTCGAGGAACTCCTCGACCCGGGACACCCGATCCTTGAGTAGGTAGCCGACGCCTCCCTGCCCGTCGACGAGCAGCTCGGCGGCGTAGGCGCGCTCGACGTACTGGGACAGCAGCAGCACCGGCAACCCGGGGTGCAGTCGGCGGGCGGCCAACGCGGTGCGCAACCCCTCGTCGCGGAACGTCGGCGGCAGTCGGATGTCCATGATGGCGACGTCGGGCCGCTGCCGATCGATCGCCGCGATGATGTCGTTCGGGGTGTCCACCGCTGCCGTGACCTCGAAGCCGGCGGTGCTCAGCAGCAGGTTGAGCCCTTCCTGGAGTAGGACGTTGTCCTCGGCGATCAGGACGCGCACGGCAACTCCACCCGTAGCACTGTCGGCCCGCCGATCGGACTGCTCAGCTCGACCCTGCCGTCCAGTGCCGCGACGCGATGCCGGATGCCGGTCAGGCCGGTGCCGGCCGACGACTGGGCGCCCCCGACGCCGTCGTCGGTCACGTTGACGACCAGTTGACCCGCCCGGTGCTCCACCCGCAGGTCGCCCCCGGTGGCCCTGCTGTGCCGGGTGATGTTGGCCAGCGCTTCCGCCACGACGAAGTAGGCAGCGCTCTCCAACGCCGCCGGGAGCCGTTGCAGCGGGGTGACCCGGACCGTGAGCGGCACCGGACAGTCGGCAGCGAGCGCGTGCACCGCGCCCGGCAGCCCTCGGTCCGCCAGAATCGGCGGGTAGATGCCCCGCACCACCGCGCGCAGCTCGGCCAGCGCTGCCTCGACGCTCGTCCGCGCCCGTTCAATCAGCTGGTCCGCCAGCACCGGGTCGGCTGCCCTCTGACCTTGCGCGACGCCGAGCTGGATGGCGATCGCCACCAACCGTGCCTGGGTGCCGTCGTGCAGGTCGCGCTCGATTCGCCGCAGCTCCGCCGCGTGGGCGTCGAGCGCGCCGGCCCGGGTGGCGGTGAGTTCCGTGACGCGCCGCTCCAACCGGCTCCGCGACGACGGTGCGAACGACGCCCGCGCCGCATGGGCGTACGCCACGGCACAGGCGGGGACGGCCCACCGGAGAAGCGCCAGCCCGGCGAGCCCGAGCAGAGGTGGCACCAGCAGTGCCTGGGCCCAGCTCCGGATCGGGACGACGAAGGTGAGCGGTGCCTCGACCGGCACGGCCCACCACATCAGCGGCACGATCAACCCACCCAGCGCGATCAGCCAGAGCAGCAGCACACCGGCGGCGAGCGGCACGCCGGCGATGGCGTGCACGGTCAGCCAGAACGCACTTCGGTAGGTGGTCGGATCGCCTGCGGCGACCCGCAGCCAGGCGGCCCGACTGGCGCACCGCACCTGGGGCTCGGCCGGAGCTGCCACGCCCAGCAGCCGGTCCGCGCGGCGCCGCTCCAGGCGAGCGAGCGACCCGAGGAGACGCACGGCTGGCGGCAGCAGCGCGATGCCGACCACGAGAAGGCTCAGGCCAAGCGCCCCGACGAACGTGCCGATCGCGACCGCCGACGCCACCGCAGTGGCACCGCCGGTCACCAGGTACGTCGTCGCGAACCATGCCCCCCGCATCGTCACATTCTCCGTCCACAGAGGCGGCCGGGCAGTGTAGCCAGCTACACCATCGATCCGGGTCTCTACTCCCTCGTGGGTCCACCCGGCCGTCCCTAGCGTCGACGACATGAGAAGACCGACACGACGACGGCACGCATTCGGCGTGCTCGCCGGGGTTGTCCTGCTCGCCCTTGCCGGCGCGGGTGCGCCAGCCGTGGCCCGTCAACCGGGGCCGGCATGCTCCGACCGACCGGCGACTATCGCCGCGATGCGCGACCTGACCGGCATTCATCGGTTGGTCGGCGCTGCCATCGAGGTGGACGGACCCCGGTGCGGTCGATGGTCTGCTGCCAGCGGCCGGGCCGACCTGCGAACAGGCCGGCCGATGCGGGTCGACGACCGGATCCGGATCGGCAGTTCGACGAAGACCTTCACCGCGACAGTGGTGCTGCAACTCGTCGCGGAGGGCCGGCTCGCCCTGGACGCCCCGATCGAGAGATACCTGCCGGGCCGGGTCCGGGGCAACGGGTACGACGGTCGGCGGATCACCGTCCGCGATCTGCTGCGGCACACCAGCGGCCTGCCCGATCACGTCGATGCGCTCGACTGGGACCGGGTGGATCGATGGCGGTATCGGCACTTCACGCCGGAGGAGCTGATCGCGCTGGCGCTGGCCCAGCCGCCACCCGTTCCGAGCTGGCACTACTCGACCGCCAACTACGTCCTCGCCGGCCTGATCGTCGAGCAGGTGACCGGGCGCGACATCAGCGTGGAGATCACCCGGCGGATCATCGGGCCGTTGGGCTTGAGCGATACCTACTGGCCGGGCGACTCGGTGCGGATCCGGGGGGCTCATCCGCGCGGCTACGCGTTGGTCGGCGCGCAGCGGCGGCGCGATGTCACCGAGTTCAACATGTCGTACGGCGGAGCTGGCGGAGCACTGGTCTCGACCCTCGCAGACCAGAACCGATTCTTCGCCGCGCTGCTCGGCGGCCAATTGCTGGACCCCGTCCGCCTCGCCGAGATGACCCGCACTGTGCCTACCGATCCGGACCGGCTGTGGCCCGGCGCCCGTTACGGGCTCGGGATCATCTCGACGCCGTTGGCCGGCTGCGGCGGAACCCTGTACTGGGGCCACGGTGGAACGACGCCGGGCTTTCGCACCCTGGGCGGGGTCACCGCCGACGGTCGCCGGGCGCAGCTGGTGGTGAACGACGAGCCGGCGTCGTACGAGAGCTGGCAGGCGTTGTCCACGACCCTGCACGCCGCCTTGTGTGAGGCCCGGTGATCCGCCGCCGGGCCGATTCCCCAACCGAGGAGATGACGATGACCGGGAACAGATGGACCACTACGGCGATGAGGATGGTGGCGGCGCTGACCGTGCTGGGAATCACCGTCACCGCCGTCGGGCCGGTGCCGGCTGTCGCTGCGGCCGACGGCCTGGCCGGCGCCCAGCGACAACGGCTCGACTGGCACACCTGCCAGCGAGGATCCGCCGACGCGGCTGGTGCCGAGCTGGATCGGGCCGGCGCGACCTGCACCGAGCTGACCGTTCCGCTGGACTACGCCCGCCCGGATGGCCGCACCATCACACTGGCGCTGTCCCGGCTGCGGGCGACCGACACCGCGCACCGGCTCGGCGTCCTTCTGCTGAACACCGGCGGTCCCGGTGCGCCGGGGATGTCGGACGTTCTGCCGATCCGGCAGTGGCTGGGTGATGTCGGGGCGCGGTTCGACCTCATCGGGCTGGACCCTCGGTTCGTCGGTCGCAGCACCCCACTGGACTGCGGCTGGTCAACGGGCACCTGGACCCGCTCCGCGGGGCCGGACCGCGCCACGTTCGACCGGCTGACCGCATTCGAACGGGACTTGGCCGCCCGATGCGCCCGCCGGCACGCCGACCTGCTACCGCACATCAACACCCGAAACACGGCGCGTGACATCGATCTGCTCCGGGCTGTTCTCGGCGAGCAGAAACTTTCCTACCTGGGCTACTCCTACGGCACCTACCTCGGCGCGGTCTACACCCAGATGTTCCCGGCGCGCGCCGATCGGTTCGTCCTGGACAGCGCGGTCGACCCCGCCAGCTACGGCGCGAGGGTGCTGCGCGAGGCCGGGCCCGCCAACGAGGTCGCACTGCGCGACTGGGCGGACTGGGTGGCCCGCCACCACGACCGGTACGGCCTGGGTGGCACCGGTCAGGAGGTGCTGGCCGTGGTGGACGGCATCCTCGCCGCCGCGACCCGCCGCCCGATAGAGGTGGGTGGTTATGAGGTGGACCGGCAGTCGGTGCCGTACCTGCTGCTCAATCGGCTCAGCGACGATCGGGACGAGACCCAGGCCGACCTCGCAGAGACGGTGCAGGTGCTTCGGCGTGCCGTGGTGTCGGGCTCGGCGACACCGACCGCCTCTTTGGCGGACACGCTGTCGTTTCTGTTCACCGGTGCGCAGTCAGCGACCGGCAGCGTGCAGGCCGCGATCCTCTGCGGAGATGTGCCGGTGCGCCGCGACCCCGGGGACTATTGGCGCGACGTTCGGCAGCACCGGACGAGCGAGCCTCGATTCGGGGAGTTGACCAGGGCCATCAACCCGTGCGCGTTCTGGCCGGCGCAGCCCCGGGAGCGGCCGACAGTGGTGCAGAACGCCGTGCCGACCCTGATCGTGCAGTCCACGGGGGACACCCGCACGATCTACCGGCACGGCCAGGCCATGCACCGGGCGCTCACCGGCTCCCGGCTGATCACCCTGCGCGACGCTCGGATTCACGGTGTCTTCGGCAACTACGGCAACACGTGCGTGGACGATGCGGTCGTCGCCTATCTGGCCGATGGGCAGTTGCCGGCCAGAGACCTCGACTGCGTCGGCCACACGTCGCAGTGATCAGTCCGCGCGGGTCAGCACGGGCCCGCACCCTCGTCGAAGAGGCGGCGGGCCCAGTCCGCATACCCGGCGATGGTTTTTCGGACCGTGCGCCCGTCGTGCAGGAACAGGTACGCGCGGTCGCCGCTGCGGGCGAGCAGCCCGTCGAGACGGTGCGTCCCCTGTGGAGCGCGAAGTCGGCTGACCTCCGGATAGTGGTCCCAGACCTCGTCGATGGGCGAGCCCGCAGCTATGCCCTCCGGTGTGCGCATCGGGTCGCCGACCCAGAGCAGCACGAGTTTGTCCTCCACGAAGACCGGGCTGACCGTGTCGTGGCCGGCGAGCATCGGCCCGCAGGCATCCAGGCTGGTGCGCAGGATGCCGCGCCGGGTCAGCTCGTCCTCGGTGGCACCGAACTCGATGTTCTGCAGGCCGTTCAGATCGATGACCTCCACGCTGCCGGCGGGCCGGCCCTTCGGGATCGGCCCGGTGGGCGGTACGCCGCTGCCAGCGATCGAGGCAGCCGTCATCAACGTAGCGATAAACGCAAATTGTCGCAATTTCATGGAATCCCCCAGTCCCCAACGGAACGGGAGCGTTCAGGTTGCTGCCGATGGCCGGATTACTGGTTTTCCCACTGTTCGACCAGCTCATCCCAGTAGTCGGCGCTGAGTCGACGCCGCCCGTGCGCCAGCCAGCCCTCGGTGTTCCGCTCCAGATGCAACCCCAGTTCGGCGAACGGGTCGATCCAGGTGCCGGGCTCGACGCCCAGTCGGGTCAGCGCCCCGTTGATCGGCCACTGCTCGCGCGGCGCGTCCAACTCGTCGTCGAAGCACGGCCCCCAGGACAGCGCCCCGCCCAGCCACACCGCCGCCGACTGGTAGCCGGCGCCACCACCGAACTCCGCCTCCAGGTAGGCCACCGGTCCCGACCGTGACCAGCGGGTCAGCACCTCGACCAGCGCCGACGACAACACCAGACCGAATGGGCGCGCGGCGCTCCGGTCGTCCGTCGCGAAATCCGGCAACGACCCGGTCAGCTCGATCACCAACTGCGGGGTGACCGGCAGCAACGCAAAGTCCTGGCGCAGCTCGCCGAGGACCGCGTGATCCAGTTCGGCGGTGTGCTCGCGGAGCAGTTCAGCGTCCGAGACCACCGCGCTGAGCTGGTAACCCATCGAACCCTCCGCCGTCCACAGCCTGTGGATAGAACATGTGTACGACGGTCCTCGACCCGCCGGCTCCCGGACGGTACCCGCCGTCCGCGCCCGCGCCTCCAGCCCCCTGATCGCCCACCTGGCGGTAACTGTCCAAGATCTCGACGGGGCTGAGGGGCGGGCCGCGTCCGACCGTGCTGGGCGCGGGTACCGGCCGGAGGGGCGACGGGCCCGCGCCTGACCGAGTGTCAGGGACGCCAGATCGCCACCTCGATGTCGCGTCGCCGTTCGGCGAAGCGGCCGTTCCGTGCCGCCGTGATCAGGAGCTGGCGCAGGTCCGCCGAGAAGGCCGGGAGTCGGTCGGCGAACAGGTGTGGTGCCGCGCTGGACAGCGAGAACACCGCCGAGGTGATCTCGTCCACGGTGCGTTCCACGACCATCCCCTGTTCGACATTGACTCGGATGGGGCCGGTGAACCCCGCCGCGCGCATGATCTCCCCCTCGCCGGAGGGGGTGCCTGCCGGCAACAACCCCTGCCCGGCCCGGCGGACCGGCCCCAGGTAGCCCGCCACCAGCTCGTCGATCTGCTGCCAGGGCGGTCGGGGGTACGGCAGCGGGTCGTCCCCGGTCACGCCCTGGTGCGTGTTGGCGCCGACGTGGACCCAGGCCCCGTCGGGCGTGAGCATGTCGCGGACCCGATCAACCACGAGCGGCCGATCCATCCAGTGGAACGACTGGGCGAACGTGACCACCCGGAACGTACCCAGGTCGGACGGCAGGGCCTCGGCGCGCAGGTGTCGCCACTCGACGTTGGTGGCCCCGACCTCGTCGGCTCTGCGCTGGGCCTCGGTGAGCATGTCCCGGTCCGCATCGACGCCCACCGCCGCCTCGAACAGGGGCGCGAGCAGCAGGGTCACCGATCCGGGCCCACAGCCGACGTCGAGGAGTCGCCCGGTGCCGTCCAGGTCGAGCGTGGTGCCGATCGCCTCGGCGAGGCTTGGCGGGTAGGGCATACGGCCGACGCGGTAGTGGCCGGCGCTGCCCGCGTACAAGGTTTCGTCCCACTCCCACGCCGCATCAGTCACGACGTCGATGAGACCACAGAGCCGAGCGTGCGGGTGGTCACGGCATCCCAGGTGGACCGTGGTGCAGCTCGACGACGCCGTTCTCGAAGGGGCGGATCTCCGCTACGCGATTCTTAATTCCGCCAAGCTCTACAAGACCGATCTGCGCGGCGCCAATCTTGAGTTGGCCAGCCTGCGCTGGTGCACGCTCGGCGGCACGAGCATGCCCACGGTGCTGACCGGCGCGAGGATGTTCGGCTGCCGGTTCGAGGGCGCGAAGGGTGCCGTCGTCGGTCCGGTCCTCGTGGACGAGGGAGCGACCCGGTCCCTCGGCGGCGCGGAGCTGGAGGCGTGGTTCTCGGGGCAGGGCGCGGAGCACGTCCAGGTGGTGGGCTGACGCCACCGCACAGACGATTCAGGGCCGGTCCCCGTGGGGCCGGCCCTGTCGTTCGTGCTGCTCAGGCGAGCGGAGGATACGAGATTCGAACTCGTGAGGGTGTAAACCCAACACGCTTTCCAAGCGTGCGCCCTAGGCCTCTAGGCGAATCCTCCGCGAGCCAGGATACAGGCCCCTGTCGGCCGGGCCACCCCACCACCCCCTGAAGATCGACGGGCGGTCGGGTAGGCTTGGCGTCACCTCCCGTGCGGCGGTATCTCGTGAACCTCCCCAGGGCCGGAAGGCAGCAAGGATAAGCGAGCTCTGCCGGGTGCACGGGAGGCCTTTTTGTCTGTGGACCGGTTGATCCACTCGGCATCCGTGATGTCGCGGTGTCCCGGTCACGCGGATACCGCGGTTTCCAGGAAGCCGAGTTGATCAAGCGCGGCGGCCGGGAAGCCGAAGTCGATCAAGCCCGAAGGCCCGGGCGCCCGGGGTGGTGGGTGGTCACCCGCGCCCGACCGGCGCAGAATGGCTCGGTCGAGAGGAGGCGGGACGAGTGACGCTGGCGCTCTACCGCAAGTACCGGCCGCGTACCTTCGCTGAGGTCATCGGTCAGGAGCACGTGACCGAGCCGTTGTCGCAGGCGCTGCGCAGCGGACGGCTCAACCACGCCTACCTCTTCTCCGGCCCGCGCGGCTGCGGCAAGACCACCAGCGCCCGGATCATGGCCCGCTCGCTCAACTGTGAGCAGGGCCCCACCCCCGAGCCGTGCGGCAAGTGTGCGTCCTGCCGCTCGCTGTCGACCGACGGTGCCGGCTCCATCGACGTGATCGAGATCGACGCGGCCAGCCACGGTGGCGTCGACGACGCCCGCGAGCTGCGCGAACGCGCCTTCTTCGCGCCGGCCAACAGCCGCTTCAAGATCTACATCATCGACGAGGCGCACATGGTCTCGACCCAGGGCTTCAACGCCCTGCTCAAGCTGGTCGAGGAGCCCCCGGAGTACGTCAAGTTCATCTTCGCCACCACCGAGCCGGAGAAGGTCCTCGGCACGATCCGGTCGCGTACCCACCACTACCCGTTCCGGCTGTTCCCGCCGAAGGTGGTCCGCCCGTACCTGGAGCAGCTCTGCGAGGCGGAGGGGGTCACCGTCGAGCCGGCGGTCTTTCCGCTGGTGGTTCGCGCCGGTGGCGGCAGCATGCGGGACAGCCTCTCCGTGCTCGACCAGCTCATCGCCGGCGCCGGTTCGGAGGGGGTCAGCTACGGCCGGGCCGTCGCGCTGCTCGGGGTCACCGACTCGGCGCTGATCGACGAGATGTGCGACGCGCTGGCCGCCGGGGACGGCGCCGCCGCGTACGCCACGGTCGACCGGGTCGCCGAGGCCGGGCACGACATGCGCCGGTTCGCCTCCGACCTGCTGGAACGGCTGCGCGACCTGATCGTGATCCAGCAGGTGCCGGACGCCGCCGCGAAGGGCCTGATCGACGGCCCGGCCGACCAGATCGAACGGATGGCCGCCCAGGCTTCGCAGCTCGGCTCGGCCACGCTCTCCCGCTGCGCCGACATCGTGCACAACGGGCTGGTGGAGATGCGCGGCACCACAGCGCCCCGCCTGCTGCTGGAGCTGATCTGCGCCCGGATGCTGCTGCCCGGCGTGGACGACTCCACCGGCGGTCTCCTCCAGCGCCTCGAGCGGATGGAACGTCGTCTCACCCTGGGCGGCACCGACGCGCCGTCGGCCGCCGCCGGCTCCGCGCCAACCAACCACCCAGGGGTACGCCCACAGCCAGCCACCCCGGTCCCGGCTGCCGCCACCCCGACACCGGCGAACGCCCCGACCTCCGCACCGCCGTGGGCTGTCGACCCGGCAGCGTCCCCGACCCGGAGCGTTGCGGCCTCGGGCGCCACCGCCCCGGCTGCTGCGGTCACCGGGGTGTCTGCCTCGCCCGCTCCGACCTCCGGTGCACCTGCCTCGCACGTCTCGGCGGCCGACTCGCCGATCCCGACGTCCCCCGGTGCGTCGACCGGGCCGGCACCCGCTGACCAGGCCGTACCCGTCTCGCCCGCCGGGCCGGCCCCGCGTCGCGTGGTGCCACCGTCGGCGGTGCTGCCCGACCCGGCCACGCCCGCGCCGCCCCGACCCGGGGCGCCGGCCGCCGCGCTGGACGCGGTCGCGGTCCGCCGCGTCTGGCCCGACGTGGTCGGCAAGGTCAACCGGACCAACAAGCGGATCGCCGCCCTGATGCGCGACGCGGTCGTCCGCGAACTCGACGGCGACATGCTGGTGCTGACTGTGAAGTCCACAGTGCTGGCCAAGATGATGGCCGACCACGCGGCGGTGCTCACCGACGCGCTCTACGAGGAGTTGGGCGGGCGCTGGCAGATCCGGTGCGAGGTGGCCGGCGAGCGCGGAGGCGTGTCGCTGTCCAGCCAACCGCGTACGCAACCCACCGCACCGGCCCGACCCGCCGCGACGCCAGCCCCGTCGGACACCCCGCCCGCCGAGACGAACGCCGCGACCGCGGCTGCCGCCGCCAGCCCGACGAGCGCGCCGCCAGCCGCACCCGGCTCGAACCCCGCGCCCGGCTCGAACCCCGCGCCCGGCTCGAACCCCGCGCCCGGCTCGAACCCCGCGCCCGGCTCGAACCCCGCACCCGGCTCGAACGCAGCACCTGGCTCGAACGTCGCGCCCGGCACGAACGCCTCCGCCGGTCCGGCGAGCGCGCTGCCGACCTCGGCGACTCCGACCGGCGCCGCCGGCACGGCCTCGCGTGGCGGTGTCGGCGCGGGTTCCGGTGGTCACGGTGCCGGTCGGCAGGGCGTGGCGCCGTCCGCCCCGGCGGCGGACGACGAGGGTGACTGGCCGGAGGCGGCCCGACCTGGCGGCGGTGCCCCGCCGCCGAGGCGACGGATGACGAGGACTGGCCGGAGGCCGCCCGACCCGGCGGCGCGTCGGCCGGCACGAACGGCAGCGCCACGAGCGGCAGCGCCACCAACGGCAGCGCCGCCAACGGGAGCGGCACGAGCGGCAGCGCCACGAACGGGAGCGGCACCAACGGCAGAAGCGCCAACGGGAGCGGCACCGACGGCGGTGGCGCGAACGGCACCGGACCAGGCGGTTCGGGCGGCCCCGGGGCGGCGGCCGGTGGCGGTAAGCCGGGCGGGCGGGGTAACTCGACGCCTGCGGCCCGGCAGCCGGCGACAGCCGGTGGCGCACCGGTGAGCAGCGCCATCGCCGCGGCTCGCGCGGCGGCGGCGGGGCGCGGTGCGCGTACCGGAGCGGCAGCCCGGCCCGTCGCGGACGCCGAGTGGGCGGGCGAGCCGCCCTACGACCCGGACTTCGACGGCCCGGCGCGGGCCGGCGGCGCGGCACCGGCGGCGGCCCCGGCCTATGAGGGGTTCGATCCGGGCGACGAGCCGTTGGACGAGATCATCGATGAGAAGACGGCGCGAGAGTCGAGCGAGGAGCAGGCGGTACGACTGCTCCGCGAAACCTTCGGCGCCGAGAAGATCAACGAGATCGACGCCCGCTGAACCCCGGCCCCCGACTCGGCGATCTTGCGGTTTCGGTCGCCGTCCTGCGCAGAACGCCCCCTTATGTCGAGGCAGAAAGTGCAAGATCGCGCAGGGGAGGGGGTTCGGCCAGTAGGACGCCCAGGGCGCAGGCCCAGAGGGGGAACGGGAGCACCGCCACCCGTTCCATGCCGCCTACCCCGATGCCGAGGCCCTGCTGGGCGGCGAACAGTGTCGTGCCGATCAGCGCGACCAGGCCGGCGGTGAGGGTCAGCCGTCTCCACCTGCCGAGCGTCGTGCTGTGTGGTGCGAAGCCGGCGAGGAGCAGGCCGACGTTGCCCATCCCCATGATCAGGAAAGCGCCGAGGACGTGCAGGTTCTCGTCGACGTCCGCCGGGTAGAGGGCCGCCAGGGCGTATCCGCTGGTGGCCAGCAGCAGAAGCGTCTGGGCCGAGCGCACCACAGCGCCACGACCGAGGACGCGCCAGGTCAGCAGGAGCCCGATGGCGAGCAGCGCGGCGGTGGCCAGTGTCGCGGTGTTCATCAGTGGGTGCCATGGCGAGCAGACGTGGCGGGGTCGGGTGGTGTCCCAGATCCCGCAGTGGGCGTTGCCGAGGTCGCTGATGTTGTGGGTGGCCCAGCTGTAGGTCGGCTCGCGCCACCGCAGCCCGGTGATCAGGCTGGCGACGAGGAAGAGGGGCGCGGCCGCGAGCCAGCACAGCGCGCCGACCCGGCCTGTGCGGGTGAGATTCATGCCACGAGCACACCAGTGCGACCGCCCTGGGCGCACTACCAGCAGATGGCCGGTTCGGGGTAGTGGTAGCCGTACCCGAAGGCTCGGCGCGGACGGACGAACCGGGCGGGGCGAGGTCGGTCCCAGCGGATAGGCTGAGCGGCGGTCGAGCAGACGAGTGTGAGAAGGAGCCATCCCGTGCGCCCAGGTGGACAGCCGAACATGCAGCAGATGCTGAAGCAGGCGCAGAAGATGCAGCAGCAGATCGCCGCCGCCCAGGCCGAGCTGGCCGAGGCCGAGCTGACCGGCACCGCCGGTGGCGGGCTGGTCACCGCGACCGTCTCCGGCTCCGGTGAGCTGAAGGCCATCAAGATCGACCCGAAGGCCGTCGACCCGGACGACGTGGAGACGCTTGAGGATCTGGTCGTCGCGGCCGTGCACAACGCCGCCGAGGCGGCCCGGGAGCTGACCGAGCGCAAGATGGGCCCGGTTGCCGGCGGCATGGGCGGCCTCGGCCTGCCCGGTTTCTGAGCCGGCAGATGTACGAAGGTGCCATCCAGGATCTGATCGACGAGCTGGGTCGGCTGCCGGGCGTGGGTCCGAAGAGCGCTCAGCGGATCGCGTTCCATGTCCTCTCGGCGGATCCGGCCGACGTCAACCGGCTGGCCGGCGCGCTGCGCAAGGTCAAGGAGCTGGTGCGGTTCTGCACGACCTGTTACAACGTGGCCGAGTCCGAGCAGTGCCGGATCTGCCGCGACCCGCGCCGCACCGACGAGGTGCTGTGCGTGGTGGAGGAGCCCAAGGACGTGGTGGCCGTCGAGCGGACGGGTGAGTTCCGCGGCCGCTACCACGTGCTGGGCGGCGCGATCAATCCGCTGGAGGGGATCGGCCCGGACAATCTGCGCATCCGGGAGCTGCTGATCCGGCTCGGTGGTGGTGGGGTGCGGGAGTTGATCCTGGCCACGGATCCGAACACCGAGGGCGAGGCGACCGCCACCTACCTGGCGTTGATGGTGAAGCCGATGGGCATCTCGGTGACCCGGCTGGCCAGCGGGCTGCCGGTCGGCGGCGATCTGGAGTACGCCGACGAGATCACCCTCGGTCGGGCCTTCGAGGGGCGTCGCTCGGTCTGATCCCCTGACGTACGGCCGGTGGCCGGCACCCGCGTGGGTGCCGGCCACCGCTGCGTCTCTGCCCGGAAATGATCTGACACCTGTGCCCCCATCGGGGCTGTTCGACGTAACAGTTTGGCATCGCGGATGCAGATTGATCGGTTTTCGCCGCTGTTTGCCTACGAATCGAATGTCAAGCGGCGGTTGAGGCACGATCCGATACCAACCATCCACCCAACGGTTTCCGGCTGGACGCATCGGGAGCTATGGTCACCGCCATCGGTGACCCCTGTCACCACGTTGTCCGTACCCCCAAGGACGAGGTGAAGCACACATGCGTGCACCCAGGCCGAAGGTCGCCATCGCGGCCATCGCGGTCGCGGCCCTCGCGGTAGCAGGCTGCGCCGAGAGCAACCGTGACGACAAATCCGGTGGTAGCAAGAAGGACACCCTCGTCTTCGGCGTCGCCGGAGACCCGAAGGTGCTCGACCCGAGCTTCGCCAGCGACGGCGAGTCGCTGCGCGTGGCGCGTCAGGTCTTCGAGACCCTGGTCCGTCCGGAGGAGGGTGGCACGAAGGTCACCCCCGGTCTGGCCGAGACCTGGACTCCGGACGCCGCCGGCACCACCTGGACCTTCAAGCTCCGCTCGGGCGTGAAGTTCCACGACGGCACCGACTTCAACGCCGAGGCCGTCTGCGCCAACTTTGACCGCTGGTACAACGCCAAGGGCCTCATGCAGAGCCCGGACGTGACCGCGTACTGGCAGGACGTCATGGGCGGCTTCGCCAAGAACGAGAACGCGGACCTCCCGCCGAGTCTCTTCAAGTCGTGCGCCGCCAAGGACGCCACCACTGTGGACCTGTCCTTCACCCGGGTCTCCAGCAAGATCCCGGCCGCGCTGATGCTCCCCTCGTTCTCCATCCACAGCCCGAAGGCGCTGCAGGAGTTCGACGCGAGCAACGTCGCGGGCACCGCCGAGGACATCAAGTACCCGGCGTACGCGACGGAGCACCCGACCGGCACCGGCCCGTTCAAGTTCAAGGCCTGGGACGTCGCGAACAAGACGCTGACCCTTGAGCGCAACGAGGACTACTCGGGCACCAAGGCCAAGCTGAAGACCCTCATCTTCAAGACGATCTCGGACGAGAACGCCCGCAAGCAGGCGCTGCGCTCCGGTGACATCCAGGGCTACGACCTGGTCGGCCCGGCCGACGTCGACCCGCTGAAGAGCGAGGGCTTCAACGTCCTCACCCGCCCGGCGTTCAACGTGCTCTACCTGGCGATCAACCAGAAGGGCAACCCGAAGCTCGCCGACATCCGTGTCCGCCAGGCCATCGCGTACGCCCTGAACCGTCAGCAGCTGGTCACCTCCAAGCTGCCGCCGGGTGCCAAGGTCGCCGACAACTTCATGCCGGACACCGTCGAGGGCTGGAACGGTGACGTCACGAAGTACACCTACGACCCGGCCAAGGCGAAGGCGCTGCTGGCCGAGGCCGGCGCGTCGAACCTGACGCTGAAGTTCCACTACCCGACCGAGGTCACCCGGCCGTACATGCCGAACCCGAAGGACATCTTCGAGTTGCTCTCGGCGGACCTGAAGGCCGTTGGCATCACCGTCGAGGCGATCCCGCTGAAGTGGAGCCCGGACTACCTGAACGCCACCACCTCGGGTAGCAAGCACGACATCCACTTCCTCGGCTGGACCGGCGACTACGGCGACGCCTACAACTTCATCGGCACCTTCTTCGACCGGCCGAAGGACGAGTGGGGCTTCAACAACAAGGCCCTGTTCGACCAGTTCAAGGACGCCGACGGCACCGCCGACATCGCGGCCCGGACCGAGAAGTACAAGGCCCTGAACAAGTCCGTGATGGACTTCCTGCCCGGTGTGCCGATCTCGCACTCGCCGCCGGCGATCGTGTTCGGCAAGGACGTGACCGGCGTCAAGGCGAGCCCGCTCACCGATGAGCGGTACGCGACCGCCGAGTTCAAGTAAGTCCTGATCTGACGCAGCAAGGAACGCGGGCGGGCGCTGTCGCACAGCGCTCGCCCGCAACCCTCCGCACCCCTTCGAGGCCGCCGTGTTCCGGTTCATCGTCAGGCGCCTGCTTCAGCTGATACCCACGCTGTTCGGGCTCTCCCTCCTGCTCTTCATCTGGCTCCGCCGGCTTCCCGGCGGCCCCGAGACCGCCATTCTCGGCGAGCGCGGCACGCCCGAGATGCGTGCCGCGATCCGCCGCAACATGGGGCTCGACGAGCCCATCCTGGTGCAGTACGGCCGTTTCGTACGGCGGATGATCAAGCTCGACCTGGGCACCTCGACCTCCACCAAGCGGGCGGTCACCACGGAGTTCATCGAGCGCTTCCCCGGCACCGTCGAACTGACCATCACCGCGATGATCATCGCGATCGGTGTGGGCATCCCGCTGGGCTACCTGGCCGCCCGTCGTCGCGGCCGTTTCCTGGACCACGCGTCCGTGGGCGGCTCGCTGATCGGCATCTGCATCCCGGTCTTCTTCCTGGGCTACGTGCTCAAAGCGATCTTCTCGGAGAACCTGCACTGGTTCCCGTCCAGCGGACGGCAGGATCCGACGCTCGGGGCTACCCGGGTCACCAACTTCTTCGTCCTGGACGGGCTGATGACCCGTGAGTGGGACGCCGCGGCCGACGCCCTCTGGCATCTGGTGCTACCCAGCATCGCGCTGGCCAGCATCCCGCTGGCGATCATCGTCCGGATCACCCGGGCGAGCGTGCTGGAGGTGCTGAACGAGGACTTCGTTCGGACCGCCGAGGCGAAGGGCCTGACCGAGCAGACGGTTCGTCGCCGGCACGTCCTGCGCAACGCCATGCTGCCGGTGGCCACCTCGATCGGTCTGCTCGCGGGCGGCCTGCTCTCCGGCGCGGTGCTGACCGAGACCGTCTTCGCCTTCAGCGGCATCGGAGCGTTCGTCGCCGAGGCCATCGGCCAACGCGACTATCCGGTGCTGATGGGCTTCATCCTGATCATCGCGGTGGTGTACGTGCTGGTGAACCTCCTGGTCGATCTCTCCTACAGCTTCATCGACCCGAGGGTGAGGGTGCGATGACACTCAGCCCGGGCAAGAAGCGCGAAAAGATCGACCGACTCTCCGAGTTGGCCGCCCGTGACGACGAGCGGGGTGTCAGCCTCTGGCAGGAGGCGTTCCGCCGGCTGCGCGGTAACCCGGCCGCGATCGTCGGCGCGGTCATCCTGGCGATCTTCGTGCTGGTCGCGGTGGTCGGCCCGTTCCTCGTGCCGTACGCCGCGACGGACACGATCGGCATCCGGGAAGGGCTGATCAAGCCGGGTGTCATCCCCGGCCCGACCGGTGAGCACTGGTTCGGTTACGACCACCAGGGCCGTGACGAGTTCAGCCGGATGATCGTGGGCGCCCGCCAGACCCTGCTGGTCGGCGTGGTCTCCACCCTGATCGGTCTGGCGATCGGCGCGCTGATCGGTGGCGTCTCCGGCGCTGCGGCCGGTCTCGGTGGCCGCTGGGGGCGGTGGATCGACACGACCCTGATGCGCTTCATCGACATGCTGCTCGCGATGCCGAGCCTGCTGCTGGCCGTGAGTATCGCCGCCCTGCTCGGGGCCAGCCTGACCACTGTGATGATCGCGGTCGGCGTGGTCTCGGTGCCGGTGTTCGCCCGGCTGCTGCGCGGCTCGATGATCTCCCAGGCCAACAGCGACTACGTGCTGGCGGCGACCTCGCTCGGCGTCAAGAAGTCGAAGATCGCGCTGACCCACGTGGTGCCGAACTCGCTCGCCCCGGTGATCGTGCAGGCCACGTTGACCCTGGCCACCGCGATCATCGAGGCCGCGGCGCTCTCCTTCCTCGGCCTCGGCAACCCGGACACGGCCGTACCGGAGTGGGGTGTCATGCTCGCCGACGCGCAGCAGTACCTCGGCATCCGGCCGTCGCTGGCGATCTACCCGGCGGTCGCGATCATCATCACCGCGCTCGGCTTCACCCTGCTCGGTGAGGCGATGCGTGAGGCCCTCGACCCGAAGCTGCGGAAGTAGGCCCCCAATGGCACTGCTCGAAGTTGAAGATCTCTCCGTCACGTTCGCCCGCCGTGGTCAGCGGGCCGTGCACGCGGTCGACGGGGTGTCCTTCTCGGTCGACGCCGGTGAGGTGGTCGGCCTGGTCGGCGAGTCCGGCTGCGGCAAGAGCGTCACCTCGCTCGCGATCATGGGCCTGTTGCCCAAGCAGCCCGGCCTGCGGGTCGGCGGCAAGGCCGTCTTCGACGGCACCGACCTGCTCCAGCTCGACGACCGGTCGCGGCGGGACATCCGGGGCCGCGACATCGCGATGATCTTCCAGGACCCGCTCTCCTCGCTGAACCCGGTGATCCCGATCGGGTTGCAGGTGACCGAGGTGCTCACCCGGCACCGGGGCATGAAGGGCGAGACCGCGGCGAAAGAGGCGGCGGCGCTGCTGGACCGGGTCGGCATCCCCGACCCGAAGCGGCGGCTCAAGGAGTACCCGCACCAACTCTCCGGTGGGATGCGCCAGCGTGCGCTCATCGCGATGGCGGTGGCCTGCCAGCCTCGGCTGCTGATCGCCGACGAGCCGACCACCGCGCTGGACGTCACCATCCAGGCCCAGATCCTGGAGCTGCTCAAGGAACTGGTCCGGGACTCCGGCACCGCGCTGCTGATGATCACGCACGATCTGGGTGTGGTCGCCGGCATGTGCGACACCGTCAACGTGCTCTACGGCGGCCGGGTGGTGGAGACGGCCCGCCGTCGTCCGCTGTTCCGCCAGCCGCGTCACCCGTACACAGTGGGTCTGCTCGGCTCGGTGCCGCGCCTGGACGCCGGGCGGGGCGAGAAGCTCAACCCGATCCCCGGCTCGGTCCGCGACCTCCTGCCCTGGCCGGACGGTTGCGCCTTCGCCCCGCGCTGCGCCCGACGGACCGACGAGTGTGTGGGTGAGCCGCCGGAGCTGGTGCACGCGCACGACGGACGGAGCTACCGGTGCGTCAACCCGGAGCCGGTGCCGGGCATGGTGCCCGCCCCGCGCGAGGAGGAAACAGCGTGAGCGAGAACGACATCCTCGTCGAGGTGCGCGACCTGAAGGTGCACTTCCCGATCAAGCGGGGGGTGCTCTTCGACCGGGTGGTCGGCCAGGTGAAGGCCGTCGACGGGGTCGACCTGAGCATCGCGCGGGGCAAGACGTACGGCCTGGTGGGTGAGTCCGGCTGCGGCAAGTCCACGTTGGGTCGGGCGCTGCTCCAGCTCACCCCGCCGACCGCCGGCGAGGTCAGCTTCGACGGCGTCGAGCTGACCACGCTGGCGTCCGGCAAGCTGCGCAGCATGCGTCGCCGGATGCAGATGATCTTCCAGGACCCGATGTCCAGCCTCGACCCCCGGCAGAACGTCGAGTCGATCCTGACCGAGGGCCTGCAGACCCACGGGATCGGCACCGACCGCACCGATCGTCGACGGATCATCGGCGAGACCCTGGACGCCGTCGGGCTGCCGCGCTGGGCGCTGTCCCGCTACCCGCACGAGTTCTCCGGCGGGCAGCGGCAGCGCATCGGCATCGCCCGCGCGCTGGTGCTCGGGCCGGAGCTGATCGTCGCCGACGAGCCGGTCTCGGCACTCGACGTGTCAATCCAGGCCCAGGTGGTCAACCTGCTGGACGAACTCCAGGACAGCCTGGGGCTGACCTACCTGGTGATCGCGCACGACCTCGCGGTGGTCCGGCACATCTCCGACACGGTGGGCGTCATGTACCTGGGGGCGCTTGTCGAGGAGGCGCCGAGCGACAGGCTCTACACCGAGCCGCTGCACCCGTACACGCGGGCGCTGATGTCGGCGGTGCCGGTGCCGGACCCGGACGTGGAGGACCGCCGGGAGCGCATCCTGCTCGCCGGTGACCTGCCGTCGCCGGCCAACCCGCCGTCCGGCTGCCGCTTCCACACGCGCTGCCCGTGGGCGCAGCCCACCCGCTGCGCCGACGAGCGACCCGTGCTGCGGGAGATCGGTGCCAGCCGGGTGGCCTGCCACTTCGCCGAGCAGATCGCCAGCGGCGAACTGCGCCCGCACGGGGTCAGCGCGCAGATCGTCCGACCTGAGGGCGAGGGGGACGCGCCGGGCGTGGTCTCCGCGCCCACCGAGCCCGGTTCGTACGTCTGAGACTGGACGCGGTGCCGGCTGTCGTCAGCCCTCGGGGCGGTTCAGCAGCCCCACCGCGACGCCGTGCACCGCGTCCAGCCCAGCCGGGTCGGCCAGCGTGACCGACGTGCCGGTCACCGCGTACCACTCGTCCGCATCCTTGTACTGCACCCGCACGGTGACCTTGCCGTCCGCGTACTCGGTGCGCAGCGTCAGGTCGCCGGTGACGACGCCGACCTCGTCGGTCATCACGCCGCCGGGGCCGGGAACGATGTCGGTGGTGCGGCTCTGCGGGCCGGCCGCACCGCCCGAATCCGCGACCATGCCGGCACCCGGCACGGCGGCGGGGGTCTCGGCGGTGCCGTCCGCGGTCATGCCGGCGGCGGACGGGCCGCTCTCCCCGGCGGCGGTCACGAATCACTCCCCACTGAACAGCCCTCCAACATGTCGGTCAGGGCGGCCTTCTCGGCGCTTGTCACGGTCAGCCGCCAGTGGTGCTTGACCGTCACCCAGTCCTGGGCGTATTTGCACCAGTACGATCGGTTTGCCGGCTTCCACTGGGACGGGTCCTGGTCACCCTTTGCCCGGTTCGAGGAGGCGGAAACCGCGAAGAGCTGCGGACGGGTGGTGTCGTTGGCGAAATCGCCACGCTTCGCGTTGTCCCACTCGTCGGCACCCGAGCGCCACGCGTTGGCCAACGGCACCATGTGGTCGATGTCCACGTCGGAGGGATCCGAGAAGCTGCGCCCGTCGTACACGCTCTCCCAGCGCCCACCGACCACGTTGCAGCCGGAGAGCTTCACGTCCTTGCCGTCGCGCTGGAGGATGCTGTCCCGGACATCGCAGTTCTTGCCGGTGTCCCGCCAGTGCGGGAAACGCTCCCGGCTGTAGCCCTTCATCGAGCCGGCGGTAGCGACGGTGAGCTGGCTCAGCTGCTCCGCGGCGTTGCCGCCGTCGCTCGGCGGCGGTGTGGTCGGCTCATCCTGCGGGACGCAACCGGCCACGCCGAGCGCCAGCGCCGCGGCAAGCGCGGCCACCGCCGCTCGCGGTCCTGATCTGGTACGCACAGACGACACCTCTCCAGCTTGGGGGCTCCCGGCGATTGCGCACAGTACCCGGGCACGGTTTCGGCGTTTCGTGGCGTCTCCCACATGATGCAAGGCAGATTGGTGGGATGACCGCACCCGTACCGGCGTCCGCCCTCCGGATGGGCACCACCGCCGGCCGGGGCACGCTCCTCGCCGCCGTACTCGCCTCTGGCATGGTCTTCCTCGACAGCACTGTCGTCAACGTGGCGCTGCCGAAGCTCGGGCAGGATCTCGGCGCTAACGTGGCCGATCTCCAGTGGACCATCAACGGCTATCTGCTGATGCTGGCCGCGTTCGTGCTGCTCGGCGGTGCGCTCGGGGACCGCTTCGGCAGACGGCGCATCTTCCTCATCGGCGTGGTGTGGTTCACCGCCGCCTCCGTGCTGTGCGGGCTAGCCCAGGGCACCGGTTGGCTGATCGGTGCCCGGTTCCTCCAGGGCGCCGGTGGCGCGCTGCTCACACCCGGGTCGCTGTCGGTGCTCCAGGCGAGTTTCCACCCCGACGACCGGGGTCGCGCGATCGGCGCCTGGGCCGGGCTGTCCGGGGTGTCCACCGCGCTGGGCCCGTTCATCGGGGGCTGGCTCATCGACGCGCTCTCCTGGCGCTGGATCTTCTTCCTCAACCTGCCGATCGCCGTGCTGGTGCTGCTGGCCGCCCTGCGCTGGGTGCCGGAGAGCCGGGACGAGAGCGCCTCCCGGACCCGGGGACAGGGCCGGACCCGACGGCGGTTCGACGTCGCCGGAGCCCTGCTCGGAGCGCTCGCGCTCGCTGGCGTCACCTACGCCCTGATCGACGCGCCGGCACGCGGGTTCGACTCCGCCGAGGTGCTGATCGCGGCAGTGGTCGGGGTGCTCGCCGCGGTGGCCTTCGTCCTGCTGGAGCGGCGGCGTGGCGACGCCGCGATGCTGCCCACCGGGCTGTTCAGCAGCCGGCTCTTCTCGGTGCTGAACCTCTTCACAGTGGTCGTCTACGCGGCCCTCGGCGGCTTCACCTTCTTCTTCGCCGTCTACCTGCAGAACGTGGTCGAGTGGTCGGCCTTCCGCACCGGCATCGCGCTGCTGCCGATGACACTGCTGCTGTTGGTCGGGTCCGCACGGGCCGGCGCGCTGTCGGCGCGGATCGGCCCACGGCTGCCGCTCGCCATCGGACCGGTCGTCGCGGCGGTCGGTCTGCTGCTGCTGCGCGGCGTCGGGCCGGGCGCGTCGTACTGGCGGGACGTGCTGCCCGGGGTGCTGCTCTTCGGCATCGGGCTGACCCTGGTGGTGGCACCGCTGACCGCGTCGGTGCTGGCCGCCGTGCAGGACCGGTTCTCCGGGGTGGCGAGCGGCTTCAACAACGCCGCGTCCCGGGCCGGCGGCCTGCTCGCGGTGGCCGCGCTGCCGCTGCTCGTCGGGCTCTCCGGCGGCGGGTACGAGCAGAAGGACGAGCTGACCGACGCGTTCCGGGGGGCGATGGAGTGGTGCGCCGGGCTGCTCGTGGCCGGCGCGGTGCTGGCCCTCGTGCTGGTCCACCGACCGCCCCGGGAAGCCCCGCCGTCCCAGCCCTGCCATTCGCTGCCCGCTGCCACACCGCCGGCCCGGCCGAAGTGAGGGGAGGGCCCCCGAGCGGGGCCCTCCCTCACCGACAGCTAGCGGCGTGCGCGGTTGACAGCGCTGGTGACCGCCTTGATCGACGCGGTGACGATGTTGGCGTCGGTGCCGACACCCCAGACCGTCTTACCGTCCACCTCACACTCCACGTACGCGGCGGCCTGCGCGTCACCACCGGAGGAGAGCGCGTGCTCGTGGTAGTCGAGCACCCGCACGCCCACCCCGACCGACTGGAGCGCGTTGACGTACGCGTCGATCGGGCCGTTGCCGACCGCGGCCAGGGACCGCTGCTCGCCGCCCACACCGACCTGGGCCTCGATCTCGACCTTGCCGTCCGCCGTGCCGATCGTGTAGCCGGCCAGCCGGACCGCCGGGTCGGGCTGGTGGTCGAGCAGGTAGTGCGTCGCGAAGATCTCCCACATGGCGGCCGGGTCGACCTCGCCGCCGTCGTGGTCGGTGACCTGCTGCACCACTCCGGAGAACTCGATCTGGAGCCGGCGCGGCAGGTCCAGTTGGTGCTCGCTCTTCATGATGTACGCGACGCCGCCCTTGCCGGACTGCGAGTTGACCCGGATGACCGCCTCGTAGGTGCGGCCCAGGTCCTTCGGGTCGATCGGGAGGTACGGCACCGCCCAGGTGTGCTCGTCAACAGGTACGCCGGCCGCCTTCGCGTCGGCGGTGAGGGCGTCGAAGCCCTTCTTGATGGCGTCCTGGTGGGAGCCGGAGAAGGCGGTGTAGACCAGGTCACCGGCGTACGGGTGGCGCTCGTGCACAGGCAGCTGGTTGCAGTACTCGACGGCTCGCCGGATCTCGTCGATGTTCGAGAAGTCGATCATCGGGTCGATGCCCTGGGAGAAGATGTTGAGCCCCAGGGTCACCAGGTCGACGTTGCCGGTGCGCTCGCCGTTGCCGAACAGGCAGCCCTCGATCCGGTCCGCGCCGGCCAGCAGGCCCAACTCGGCGGCTGCCACGCCGGTGCCGCGGTCGTTGTGCGGGTGCAGGCTCAGCACCACGCTGTCCCGACGCGGCAGGTGCCGGTGCATCCACTCGATCGAGTCGGCGTACACGTTGGGGGTGGCCATCTCGACGGTGGCCGGCAGGTTGATGATCAGCGGCCGGTCGGGGGTCGGGTCGATCACGTCGATCACCCGGGAGCAGACCTCCAGGGCGTACTCCAGCTCGGTGCCCGTGTAGGACTCCGGCGAGTACTCGTAGAAGATCTCCGTGTCCGGGGTGTGGATCTCCGCGTACTTCTGGCAGAGCCGCGCCCCGGTGGTGGCGATGTCGGCGATGCCGTCCCGGTCCAGGCCGAAGACCACCCGCCGCTGGAGGGTGGAGGTCGAGTTGTAGAAGTGCACGATGGCCCGCTTCGCGCCGCGCAGCGACTCGAACGTCCGGTCGATCAGGTGCTCCCGGCACTGCGTGAGCACCTGGATGGTGACGTCGTCCGGGATCATGTCGTCTTCGATGAGCTGCCGGACGAAGTCGAAGTCGGTCTGGCTGGCCGACGGGAAGCCGACCTCGATCTCCTTGTAGCCCATCTGGACCAGCAGCTGGAACATCCGGCGCTTGCGCTCCGGCGACATCGGATCGATCAGGGCCTGGTTGCCGTCACGGAGATCCACAGCGCACCAGCGGGGGGCGGCCTCGACGGTGCGGGTGGGCCAGGTGCGGTCCGGCAGCTCGACCCGGAACTGCTCCCGGTACGGCTGGTAGCGGTGGTACGGCATCCGGCTGGGGCGCTGCCGGGCGATCGGATCGGTCTCGGCGTCGGGGACAGGTTGAGCCATCTCAGAGTGCTCCCTGGAACATGTGGCGTCAGCAGATCGGAAGGTGTCGGCGAAGTGCCGGGCGACGGTGCGCGGCGGTGCCGAGAAGAAACTCGGATGTGCTGGACGGCGCGATGCGACTCCGCGACGAGGTGCCGGCCGGTCAGGCCTCGTCGCGGCGGCTAAGGAGGAGCAGCGCCTGCCACATGACCAGGTCACCCTACGTGATGGAACGGGGGGTGGAAAGACAGGTCCGGACTATGGGACCGATGTCATCGTCGGCTCCGGGGCCTGGGAACCCAGCCTCGGGGTCCGTTCGGCCCAGGCCACCGCGGGCACGATCGCCACTCCGACCAGCACGAAGATCGCTGCCGTCGGTAACCAACCCCAGCCGCCGGTGGTCACACCGAGCGCGGTCAATCCCGCCGGGGCGATCATGTACTGCACCTGCTCGCCGAGCCGCAGCGCCCCCACGTACGCGCCGCGCTGATCGTCCGGCGGGAGGGTGGCGGTGAGCCCCCAGGTGCCCGCCGACTCGATCAGCTCGGCCAGGATCAGCAACATCGCGGCGGCCACCAGCACCACGACGGTGAGCACGCCCCGGGTGAGCCCGGAGATCGGCAGAACCAGACAGAACAGGGCAATCAGCAGGGCACCCCGGCGGGAGGCCCGTGCCGCGCCCGCGGCGGTGTCCGCGCCCCGGCTGACGCGTACCTGGAGCAGCACGATCAGGACCGTGTTGAGCAGCACCAGAGCGGCGATCACCGTCTTCGGGGCGTCGGTGTGGGTGAGGATCCAGAGCGGCATGACCGTCAGGTAGAGCACCCCGTGCGCGGTGAGCAGCCCGGACAGCACTGACACCGCCATGAACGGCCGGTCCCGGAGCACGGCGAGCCGACCCATCGGCTCCGCCGGCCGGGTTACCTGTGGCAGCCGGGGCAGTCGCCGCACGAAGAGGGCCGTCACCAGGATCACCGCCGCGATGAACCAGACCATCCCCCGGTACACCGCCATCGTGTCCACCGCCAGCACCAGGCCGCTGATCACCGCGCCGAGCCCGAACCCGACGTTCAGCGACGACCGCTGGTACGCCATCGCAGTGACCCGTTCGGCCGGCGGCAGCGCGTTGATCGAGTAGACCTGGCGGGCCACGCCGGTCGACGCGTCCACCGCCGCCAACGCCACCACCACGGCGAGGAAGCCGGCGAAGCCGCCCACGAACGGGTACGACGCGAAGAGCGCGGCGTCCAGCACCAACCCGACCACCCAGACCCGCTGCGGTCCGTACCGGTCGGTGAGCCCACCCAGCGGCACCGTGCCCAGCAGCGACACCCCCGCCGCGATGGACAGCCCCAGCCCCACCTGAGCGGCGCTGAGCCCGAGCGCCCGGGTGAAGAAGACGGCGCTGCCAGCGTGGAACAGTCCGCTGCCGACGGCGTAGACCATCGCCTGCACGGCCAGCGCGCGGGTCAACCCGGCCGGCGGGACGACGTCTCGGATGGCGGTGCGGATGGTTTCTCTGGTCCCCATGAGCGGAGTGAAGCGGGCCCCCATCGTTCCGGTCGAATCTTTTAGGCTGGGCCGAATCCTGCTCCGGGGGTGCGTGTGTCCGAGTTGCGGTTCAACGTGGCCGACGTTGCGGGAGTGCGGCTCGCCGTGTCGCCGGTCAACGAGACGGTCATGAGCATGTGGGCGCTGGCCAACCCGGTCCGCTACGCGGTGCACCTGCCCTGGATCGACCGGGCCCGGGTGACGTTGCGTCGTCCCGAGGTGGCCGACCGGGTCCGACCCCTGGTGGGGTTGGTCGTGCCGGGTCGCTGGCTACCCGACTTCCTCACCCCGGCGGCCCGACCGAACGTGGAGATGGCCGAGCAGCTCGACCAGATCGCCGCGACGCCGCCGGCCGTGGTGGTCCAGGACCTGCTGGCGACCACCTGGCAACGACCGCTGAGCCCGTTCGGCCGGGCGCTGCTCGCCGACCCCGGTGAGCTGCTGCCGCAGGTCGTCGACGCGATGCGGGTCTGGTACGACGAGGCGATCGCCCCGGACTGGCCGCGGATGCGGGCGCTGCTCGACGCCGACGTGGCGTACCGGGCCACCCAACTCGCCGAGAGCGGTGCCGGTCGGTTCTTCGAGCAGCTCCACCCGAGCCTGCGCTGGCACGGCGACCGGGTGATCAGCGACGACACGTTCGAGCGGGACTTCGACCTCCGCGGGCGTGGGCTGGCGCTGAACCCGACGGTGTTCACCGAACGGCACGTGCTGTGGAACCTGCTGGAGGATTCACTGCCGGCCGGGGCGTACCCGGTTCGTGCCGTCGGGACGCTCTGGGAGGCGACCGCGCCGCCGCCCGGCGACCCACTGGCACGGGTGATCGGCCCGGGGCGAGCCGCGCTGCTGCACCTGCTCGAGACGGCGCTGACCACCACCGACCTGGCCCGACTCACACGGATGTCCGCCGGGAACGTCTCCCAGCACCTGGCCGCGCTGCACCGTGCCGGCCTGGTGTCCCGGTCCCGTGAGGGTCGGCACGTGCGCTATCGCAACACCGATGCCGCGGCTGTCCTTCTCAGGGCCAGCCGGGGCGGGTGACCCCGGCGCTCGATCAGCGCAGCAGCAGGTCGGCAACCGGACGGCGGCGACGCAGGCCGGTCTCCCGGGCACGCAGCTCGGGCGGGAGGGCGAACGGGTCACCGAGGCGGCCGACGGCGGCGACCACCATCGGGCGTACGCCGCCGGGCAGGTCGAGTTCGGTGCGGAGTCCGGCCCGGTCGAACCGGGTGAGCTGGTGGACGTGCAGGCCGAGCGCGGTGGCCTGAACGGTCAGGTGGGCGATCGCCTGCCCCAGGTCGTACGCGGCCCGCTCGGTGTCGAGGCCGGTGTGGGCGCCGACCACCAGGGTCGCGGCGTGCCGGATCCAGATCTGGTCGTCGACCGGGAGGCTGATCAGGATCCGTTTCCAGGTCTCGTCGTCCCGGTGGCCGAGGGCGAAGCGCCAGGGCTGCCCGTTGTCCGCCGACGGGGCCCAGCGCGCGGCCTCGAGCAGTGAGGCGGACTCCTCCGTGGTCAGCTCGGCGCTCGGGTCGAAGGCTCGTGGACTCCAGCGGTAGGCGAGCAGCGGGGTGAGGTCGGCCATACGACGGATCGTCCTGTATGGGTGATTCGCCCCTCGGTGCGGGGTAGCCGAATGTGGGCAAGAGCACCCGTAACGGGACGAAGATCAGGACGTTCCCGCGCCCGGGCTCTCCGACGGGTCCGGGGTCGGAGGCGCCGCGGTGTCGAGCGGCTCCCGATCGACCACCACCGGGCCGGCGAGCTGCACCGTGGCGGGTGCCGGGCCGGGTGGCGCGGCCAGCCTCAGCGTCCCGGCCCCGGTCCGGACACCTGTCGGTGTGCCGTCCGGGTCGTAGCAGTAGATGCCCACATCCAGCGGGGCGTTGAGCGACGCCGAGGTGGAGTCCACCGAGTAGCAGGCGCCGGTGACGCCCTCGGGCGCCTTGGCCGGGGCGACCGCCAGGGGAGCGCGTCGGTCGGTGAGCACGTCCAGCCAGTCGGTGAGCGGGTGCTGGACCCGGGGGTCCGACCGGCGGGGAATCGTGTCGTCGCGCTCACCCAGGCGTACGCAGCTCGCCGACTCGGCATGGCCGGCCGACGGCAGGGCGCACTGGAACAACCCGTCGGCCGTGTTGGCCATCGAGACATCGGCGGTGCCGCCCAACGCGCCACCCGGCACGTCGACCCGCCAGCTACCGTCGTTCGCGCTGGTGAAGACGATTGTGCGATCGAGTTCGCCCGCCTGGCTGAACACGTACTGGGCCACCAGGTGACGATCCTGAGCCGCAGCGGCCAGCGCGGCCAGCTCATCCCGCGCGGCGTCCACCTCGACCGGCCCCGGATCGGCGGGCGGTGGAGCCGGAGGCTGCTCACTGGTGCAGGCGGCCAGGAGCGTCGGCAGGACGAGGACGAGCGGCCCGAGCACGCGGCCGGCCGAGCGGATGAGGACGGGCACCGGCCCATTCTGGTGGGTGCGGGCGGTTGGTGGGTGCCGACGCGTACCAGGCTCGTCCCGGCGTGTCGGGCGGGTCGTCTCCGCGTACCGCCCGACCTGGTGGGAGCGGCCCGGCCGGCCCCGGGCGGGCCGGATGGTGGGATCACCTGACCCGGCGTCGTTACCCGCCGGATACCCTCAAGGGGTCTGACACGCGCCGCCGGCCCCGGTTCCGGCGGCGTCGGCACGCTCAGGGTCGCTGGGAGGGAGTGCACCGTCGTGGCACTCGTGGTGCAGAAGTACGGCGGGTCCTCCGTCGCCAACGCGGAGCGGATCAAGCGGGTGGCCGAGCGCATCGTCGCCGCCCGCAAGGCCGGCGACGACGTGGTGGTGGTGGTCTCCGCGATGGGCGACACCACCGACGAGCTGCTCGACCTGGCCAACCAGGTCAGCCCGCTGCCGCCGGGCCGCGAGCTGGACATGCTGCTCACCGCCGGGGAGCGGATCTCCATGGCCCTGCTGGCCATGGCCATCCACAACCTGGGGTACGAAGCCCGCTCGTTCACCGGTTCGCAGGCCGGCGTGATCACCACCTCGGTGCACGGCCGCGCACGGATCATCGACGTCACCCCCGGGCGGCTCAAGGGCGCGCTCGACGAGGGGTCGGTGGTCATCGTGGCCGGCTTCCAGGGCGTCTCGCAGGACACCAAGGACGTCACCACGCTGGGCCGCGGTGGTTCGGACACCACCGCCGTGGCGCTCGCCGCCGCCCTGCACGCCGACGTCTGCGAGATCTACACCGACGTGGACGGCATCTTCACCGCCGACCCGCGGATCGTGCCCAACGCCCGGCACATCCAGCACATCACCTACGAGGAGATGCTGGAGCTGGCCGCGTGCGGCGCGAAGGTGCTGCACCTGCGTAGCGTGGAGTACGCCCGGCGGGCGGGGTTGCCGATCCACGTCCGTTCGTCATACTCGACCAACACCGGCACGATGGTCACCGGATCGATGGAGGACCTTTCCGTGGAGCAGGCACTGATCACCGGGGTCGCGCACGACCGCAGCGAGGCCAAGATCACGATCGTCGGGGTGCCCGACGAGCCGGGAGCCGCCGCGCGGATCTTCGACACCGTCGCCGGCGCCGAGATCAACATCGACATGATCGTGCAGAACGTCTCCACCGAGGGCACCGGCCGGACGGACATCTCGTTCACCCTGCCCAAGGCCGACGGCCCCACCGCGATGGCGGCGCTCAGCAAGATCCAGGAGCCGGTCAAGTTCAAGGGCCTGCTCTACGACGACCACGTCGGCAAGGTCTCGCTGATCGGCGCGGGCATGCGCTCGCACCCCGGTGTGGCGGCCGGCTTCTTCGCCGCGCTCGGCGCGGCCGGGGTCAACATCGAGATGATCTCCACCTCCGAGATCCGGGTCTCCGTGGTCTGCCGGGACACCGACCTCGACGCCGCCGTCCGCGCCATCCACGACGCGTTCGAGCTGGGCGGCGACACCGAAGCCGTGGTCTACGCGGGGACGGGTAGGTAGCGCCGATGACGGCGCTGCCCACCCTCGCCGTGGTCGGAGCGACAGGTGCCGTCGGCACCGTGATGTGTGAGCTGCTCACCGGGCGACGCAACGTCTGGGGTGAGATCCGGCTGCTCGCCTCCGAGCGCTCCGTCGGCCGCCGGGTGCGCTGCCGGGGCGAGGAACTCGTCGTCCAGGCGCTGACCCCCGAGGCGTTCGACGGGGTCCACGTCGCCATGTTCGACGTGCCCGACGAGGTCTCCGCCGAATGGGCGCCGATCGCCGTCGACCGGGGCGCGATCGCTGTCGACAACTCCGGCGCGTTCCGGATGGACCGCGACGTCCCACTCGTCGTTCCGGAGATCAACCCCGAGCAGGTCCGCAACCGGCCCCGGGGCATCATCGCCAACGCCAACTGCACCACCCTCGCGATGATCGTCGCGGTCGCGCCGCTGCACCGCGAGTACGGCCTACGAGAGCTGGTGCTCGCCTCCTACCAGGCGGTCTCCGGCGCCGGCCAGTCCGGCGTCGACATCCTGCACGACCAACTCGCCAAGGTCGCCGGCGATCGGGCGCTCGGCTCGCGCACCGGCGACGTACGCCAGGCGGTCGGTGACGAGCTGGGCCCGTTCCCGGCGCCCATGGCGCTCAACGTGGTCCCCTGGGCCGGCTCCCCGGCGGACAGCGGCTGGTCATCCGAAGAGATGAAGATCCGCAACGAGTCGCGGAAGATCCTCGGCCTCCCCGACCTCAAGGTGTCCGCCACCTGCGTCCGGGTGCCGGTGGTCACCGCGCACTCGGTGGCCGTACACGCGGTCTTCGCCACCGAGGTCGACGCCGAGGGTGCCCGCGAGGCGCTCCGCAACGCCCCCGGGGTGATCCTGGTCGACGACCCCGCGGCCGGTGAGTTCCCGATGCCGATCGACGCCGTCGGCACCGACCCGTCCTGGGTCGGGCGGATCCGCCGCGCCCTGGACGACCCCCGGGCTCTGGACTTCTTCGTCACCGGCGACAACCTCCGCAAGGGCGCAGCCCTCAACACCGCCCAGATCGCCGAACTCCTGGCCAAGGAACTCCGCAACCCCTGACCGCCCCCGCCCCCGCTGCGGCGATCTTGCAGTTTTTCTGCGGCGACATAAGGGGTCAGAGCGACAAAACGACGACCGAAAGTGCAAGATCGGCGGGGAAGAGGGGCGCGCGGGGAGGCGGGGAGGGCGGTTAGGCGGCGGAGAGGTGTACGCCGTCTCGGCCTTGGCGTTTTACCGCGTAGAGGGCCTGATCGGCTCTCTTCAGGGTGCGGTCGGGGGTTTCGCCGGGACGGGGTAGCGCGACGCCCACGCTGATCGTGCGGCCGACACGTCGGGCCGCCTCGGTCAGGCGTTCGGCGATCCGGACCGCCTCCTCCGGGCGGCTCACCTCGATCACCGCGACGAACTCGTCGCCGCCGATCCGGTACAACTCGTCGCCGTGCCGCAGCGCACCCTCCAGTGCCCGCGCCAACCCGATCAGCACCCGGTCGCCGGCCTGGTGGCCGTACGTGTCGTTGACGGTCTTGAAGCCGTCCACGTCGATCGCCAGCAGGGCCGTACGCCCGGGGGTGGCCGCCGCGATCCGCTGCCCGAACGGGCCGGTGTGCCCCAGCCCGGTCAGCGGGTCGGAGCTGGCCTGCTCCCGCAGCCGGGCCAGTGTGCGCAGTCGGTCCACGCTCGTCCACGCCTGCCCGGCGAGCAACTCCATCAGGCTGACAGTGGTCGGGTCCGGACGAAGCGCGCGTTCGTCGGCCACCAGCAACACCCCGCCGGCATCCGTCGGCCCGACCGGCACGGCGACAAGCGTGCGTACCCCCGCCCGGGTCAGCGGACGGTAGTCCTCGGTCGGGGGATGCCCGGCCTCGCCGAGCGTGTACCCGGCGCCGTACCGGTGTGCCCGGTCGACCATCCGATCCAGGGCGGCCGGACCCGCCCCGGACAGCTCGGCACGGATCCGGATCTCCAGGTCAGTCGGCGTCGCCGGGGACGGGCCGAGCTGACCGCCGATCAGCAGCAGCGCGGTGGAGAGAGTGGAGACCTCCCGGGCGGCGCGGGCCGCGGCCCCCATCACCTCCCCCTCGGTCGGTGCGGAGGAGAGCGCGGCGGCGTGCCGGAGCAGCTTCTCGCTGCGGCTCTCCGCAGGTGGGCCACCGAGGGCGGCGATCCGCGCGCCGAGCCGGTCGGCCAGCCGCTGCGCGGTCTCCCGCCACGGCTCCAGGTCGGTCGGCTCACTCCACTGCAGGTCGAGCACCCCGATGGCCCGGCCGGTCGGGTCCAGCACCGGTACGCACAGCTCGGCGGTCACGTCCGGGCGTACCGGTAGGTAGTCCGGGTCGACTGTGACGTCCGGGACGACGGCGGGAGCGCCGGTGGCGTACACCCGGCCGACGATGCCGGTCCGCGCCGGCACGGTGGCGAAGACCTGCCAGGCCCCGGTCGCCGCGACGCAGCGCAGGCGGTCGTGGACCCCGAGCAGTACGGAGATGGTCGCCGGGGTGTGGCGGGACAGCGCGGTGACCGTCCACCGACACGCCTCCGGCGTGCTCGACGCCATCGGCAGGCGGACGATGACGTCACGGATGACTCGCTGATGATCCACTCGCACGTCGTTCCAGGTAGGGGAGGGGCCCGGCCGACGCCGAACCGCTCGATCAAGCGTACTCACGGTGGCGGGGACCGACCGGGCTTCGTACACACGTGCTATCCACAGCCTGTGGACGCGGCCTGTGGACTCGTGCCCCCGGATGCCGTGCCCGGCGATAGCGTGGAGCACCCCGGCGTCGAGGAGGCGAGCCAGTGCTCATCGCCCAGCTCAGTGACCCGCACCTGACCACCGGCCTGCTCGCCGCCGAACCGGCCGCCGGGTTGCACCGAGCGCTCGGCCGGGTGCTGGCGTTGCGACCCCGCCCGGACTGCGTGGTGATCAGCGGCGACCTGGTCGACCACGGCCAGCCCGACGAGTACGCGGCGCTGCGCGAGGTGATCGGCCGTTTCCCGCTGCCGGTGCACCTGGCCACCGGTAACCACGACGACCGGGAGTCCCTGCTCGACGCGTTCGGGGGCACCCCGTGGCTCGGCGGCGGCTTCTCGGCCTACTACCACGTCGACCACGAGGCGGCGTCCGTCGTGGTGCTCGACTCGCTCGTCCCCGGCAGCGACGGCGGGCAACTCGGCGAGGAGCAGCTCGGCTGGCTCGACGGGGTGCTGGCCGGGCGGCCCGAGGTGCCCGCCGTGATCTTCCTGCACCACCCGCCGGTCGCGGTCGGCATCCCCGTGGCGGACTCCATCCGGCTCGCCGACGGTGACGCGCTCGCCGAGGTGATCGGCCGGCACCGACACGTCGTACGGGTCGCCGCCGGGCACCTGCACCGCCCGGTCACCACGGCGTACGCGGGCACGGTCCTCACCGTGGCCCCCAGCACGTGGAGACAGAGCACGCTCACCATGAGCGCCGACGAGCAGATCGGCTGGGTCAACGAGCCCACCGCCTTCCTGCTGCACTCGGTCGAGGCCGGTGGCTGCGTGACCCACACCGTGCAGGTCAGCCACTCCGCCGGGCAGACCTGCGGCTTCTGAGGCGTCGTCGTGCTGGTCTGGTACGTCTCGTACGGCTCGAACATGCACGCCGCCCGGCTGGCCTGGTACATCGGCGGCGGCTGCCCACCCGGCGGTAAGCGGACGTACCCGGGCTGCCGCGACCGGCGCCCACCGAGCCGGTCGGCACCCGTGTCGCTGCCCGGCGGCATCTACTTCGCCGGCGAGTCCGGTGCCTGGACCGGCGGCATGGCCTTCTACGACCCGCACCTGCCGGGCGAGGCCGCGGCCCGCGCCTACCTGGTCACCCTGGAGCAGTTCACCGACATCGCGGCCCAGGAGATGTACCGGCCGCCGGGCGACACGGCCGACCTGATCCCGGCGACCGGCGCGGCCATCGACGCCGCCGTCGCCGACGGACGGGCCACGCTCGGCCCGGGACGGTACGAGACCCTTGTCTGCCCGGGCAGCCGCGACGGTGTTCCGATGCTCACCTTCACCGCCCCCGAGGGGGCGTCAGCCGCGCGGTGCCGACCACCCGCGCCGATCTACCTCGGCATGATCGCCCGAGGGTTACGCGAGTCGCACGGCTGGCAGGCCGGACGGATCGCCACCTACCTGGCGGCCCGGCCCGGCGTGGCGGGTGCCTGGCCACCGGACGCCGTAGCGGCACTGGTCGACGAGGTGCTGGCCGGCAGCTGATCCGCCCGTGGCCCGCCGGCTCCCGTGGCCCGCCGGCTCCCGTGGCCCGCCGGCTCCCGTGGTCGGTTGGCTCCTGTGGCCGGCGGGCTCCCGGCCGTGCGCCGGTGCCGTCAACCGAGCAGGAACTCGCGCAGCACCGGTGCCAGCGTCGTCGGCGGCACGTCGTGGAAACCACCGTCGAGGCTGACGGATCGGCCGCCCGGGATTGCCTCGGCGGCGGCCCGCGTCGCGTCCCGCAACCACTGTGGACTGCCGGTGCTGTCGACCCCGAGGGTCGGCGCGGTGATGGCCCCCAGCCGGTCGGCGGGGAGTCGCCCTCCGGCGGTGACGATCGCGTCGTACACCAGGGTGTGCGCGATCGCCGTCAGCCCGGCCCACATCGGCTGCGACCGCATCCCGGAGACCTGCTCGGCCGGCAGCCCCACCGAGGCGCTGAGGAAGGTCTCCACCGCGCCGTCCCGGTCGTCGGCGGCGATCAGCTCGATGAGCTGCGGGGTGATGTCCTTGGAGACGCCCACGTGCGAACCGACCTGAAACGGTGGCTCGAACAGGACCAGCCCGGTCACCGGCAGGCCCTGCGCGGTGGCGAGGGCGGCCAGCACGGCGCCGGAGGAGATGCCGTAGACGGCGGCCGAACCACCTGCCGCCGCGATCAGGGCAGCCAGGTCGTCGATCTCACGGCCTATCTCGTACGGGGCGGTGTCGCCGCTGTGGCCCCGACCCCGACGGTCATAGCCGAAGGCGGTGAAATCAGGTGCCAATGCCGCACCCAGGTCACGGGTCGCGTTGCGATCACTGAACGCGCCGCCGACCAGGATGACCGCCGGCCCGGCACCGGACCGCTCGAACGCGATGGGCGTGCCGTCCGCCGATCGCACCTGCTCCACCACTGGAGTTGATCCGCCCACGATGCCTCCTGCCGGCGTTGACTGTCCCGTCCTTTCTAGACCCTGGCTCCGACACTGTCCGGCAGACCGCGTTAAACGGTGATCGATTCCGACCTCGGCGTACACGCTGCTCCGATGTGCTGCCCGGGTCGACCGGTGGGCATCCGGATGAGAGGCTGTCGGGGCGGGGGCCATGCTCAACCACCGCCATCCGCGAACCTTTCGACGGCGTTCGTCGGCGACCCCGGTCGACTCAGAGGCCGGGCACCGTACGCGCCGATTCTCACGAGGAGATCCATGTTCATACCCGGGATGCGTCGGGCCGCTGTCGGCCTGACCGCGCTCGCGGTGGCCGCCTTCGGCGCGGTCGCCACCAGCCCTGAGCAAGCCGACGCGCGGCCGAAGCCGGTCGACGTCACCCTGCTGGCCCTCAACGACTTCCACGGCAACCTCGAACCGCCGACCGGGTCCAGCGGCACCATCGCCGGGCAGTTCGCGGGTGGCGTCGAGTTCCTGGCCACCCACCTGGCCGAGTTGCGCGCCGCCGCCAAGAAGAAGAACACCATCACCGTCGCCGCCGGTGACCTGATCGGCGCGTCCCCGCTGCTCTCCGCGGCGTTCCACGACGAGCCGACCATCGAGGCGCTGAGCATGGCCGGGCTGGACTACGCCAGCGTCGGCAACCACGAGTTCGACGAGGGCGCCGCCGAGCTGCTGCGGATCCAGAACGGCGGCTGCCACCCGGTGGACGGCTGCATCGACGGCACCCCGTACCGGGGGGCCGGCTTCCAGTACCTGTCCGCGAACGCCTTCAAGACCGCGACCGGCAGGCCGCTGATGGCGCCGTACGCGATCCACAAGGTGCAGGGCGTCAAGGTCGGCTTCATCGGGATGACCCTGGAGGGCACCCCGCAGATCGTCAGCCAGCAGGGCGTGGCCGGCCTCACCTTCGCCGACGAGGCGGAGACCGCCAACCGGTACGCGCGCGAGCTGCGTCGCAAGGGCGTACAGGCGATCGTGGTTCTGCTGCACGAGGGCGGCACCCAGGCCGCGACCGGCGGGATCAACGACTGCGTCGGCATGACCGGGCCCATCGTGGACATCACCAACCGGATGGACCCGTCGATCGACGTGGTGGTCAGCGGGCACACCCACCAGGCGTACAACTGCGACATCAACGGCAAGCTGGTCACCAGTGCCAGCTCGTTCGGTCGCCTGGTCACCGACATCGACCTCAAGATCGATCGTCGGAGCGGCGACGTGCTCTCCGCCGCCGCGAACAACGTCGTGGTCAGCCGGGACGTGGCCAAGGACCCGAAGCAGACCGCGCTGATCGAGCGGTACAAGTTTGAGCTCGGCCCGGTCGCCGGCCGCCAGGTCGGTGTGACCACCCAGGCGATCACCAAGACCCAGGAAACCCTCTTCGGTACGAGTCTGGGCGAATCGCCGCTGGGCAACCTGATCGCCGACGCGCAGCTCGCCGCCACCGACGACGAGCAGAACGCGGTTGCCGCCTTCATGAACCCGGGCGGGGTCCGGGCCGACCTCGACGCAGGCCCGGTCACCTACGAGGAGGCGTTCACGGTGCAGCCGTTCGCCAACAACCTGGTGACACTGGACCTGACCGGTGCGCAGCTCTACTGCGTTCTGGAGCAGCAGTTCGTCACCGGTCGGACGCTGTACCCGTCGGCCACGGTCGGCTACGTGGTCGACCCGAACGGCACCACCGGGACCGTCGCCGACCCGTGCGCCGGCACCCGCGTGGTCCGGGGCAGCCTCACCCTCGGCGGCACCGCCGTCGACACCGCAGCCACCTACCGGGTGACGGTGAACAACTTCCTGGCCGGCGGCGGCGACGGCTTCAGCGCCCTCACCGGCGGCACGAACCTGGTCACCGGCCAGATCGACCTGGACGCCTTCGTGGACTACCTGACCGCCCAGTCGCCGGTCTCCGCACCGACGCTGGACCGGATCCGCACCACCGCCGAGGTCCCCGCCGCCTGACGGCCGACCTCGCGATCATCGGGCCCCGGAGCACCAGCTCCGGGGCCCGACCCGTCCCAGACACCACCTGCGCCGCGCCGTTCCGCCCCGGCGTCCGCGCTTGCCCGCGTCCGCCCGTGTCCGCCCGTGTCCGCCCGCCCCCGCGCGCGCTTCGGGCAAGATCGCGCTCGAACCAGGATGTAGTGGCCTCGGCGCGCGGGGACGCCACTACATCCAGGATCGAGCGCGATCTTGGTGCGGGGTGCGGGGTGCGGGGTGCGGGGTGCGGGGTGCGGGGTGCGGGGTGCGGGGTGCGGGGTGCGGGGTGCTTGACACGGGCAGGGGCGGCGCGGGGTGCGGGTGCGGGGTGCGGGCATGTCACGGGGGCGCGCGGAGGGGTCAGGTGAGGGCCGGGGTGGGGGACGCCGGGGCTGCGGTCGCCAGGCCGTCCTGCTCCGTGGTGAGGAGTCGGCGCAGGGAGAGCGCGACAAGCGACGCGATCAGGCAGCCGCCCACCACGGTCGCGACCCAGACCATGCCGTGGGCGGCGCCGATGAGCGGGCCGGCGGTCACTGGGCCGATCACGCCGCTGACGCCAAAGATCATCGAACTCATCGCGTTGTACCTGCCGCGTAGGTCGTCGGTGGCCAGCGCGTTGGTCAGTGCGGGCATCACCGGGGACAGCATCGTCTCGCCGAAGCCGAAGATCGCCGAGCAGAGCACCACGCACAGGGCGGCCAGGACGGCGTTCTCGCCACTGACCAGGCCGGCTGCGCCGAGGACCAGCCAGGCGGCGGCGAACACCGCCCCCACCACGGCCAGCGCCCCGGTGCGGCTGCGCCCCTCGATCCGGCGGATCACCAGCAGTTGCGCGAGCACGATCATCACGGTGTTGGCCGCGAGCGCCCAGGCCACGACCCGGGGGTTCACCTCGGCCACCCGCACCGCGAACGCGGCGAAGCCCACCTCCACCTGCGCGTACCCGCAGGTGGTGAGGATCAGCCCGAAGATCACCAGCCGCCGGAACGGGCGGTCACGGAGCACCGTCAGGTAGCCGCCGGGCGACGGCTCGTCGACGCCCCGACGTTTGCCGAGTCGGTGGCCCACCCCGGGCAGTGTCAGCAGGATCAGCGCCGGCAGCAGGTAGGTCACCGCGTCCAGCACGTAGATCGTCTGGAAGGTGCCGGGCCGTGCGGTGTCGACGATCGCGCCGGAGGTCATGCCACCGATGCCGATGCCGAGGTTGAGCAGGGCGAAGTTCAGCCCGAAGACGCGTTGCCGTTCGTCGTCGTCGGTCAACGACGCGAGGATGGTGTTCTGCCCGGACCAGATCGCCGAGCTGCCGATGGCGATCACCGTCATCACCAGCAGGGCGGAGCCGGTCGAGTGGACCAGCGCGAGCGAGCCGGTGCCGATCGCCTCGATCAGCAGGCAGGGCACCACCACCCGGCGGGCGCCGATTCGGTCGATCAGCGTCCCACCCAGCGGCGACAGGGCCAGGGTGACCACGCCGTACCAGCCGATCACGAGCCCGGCACGGGTGTCGGTGAGCCCGCGTACGTCGGTTAGGTAGATGAACAGGAACGGCAGGGTCAGACCCCGCCCGATCGCCGACAGCAGAGTGCCGATGAGGAGCCGGCGAGCTTCCGAACGGCGGGGCAGGGCACGACGCAGCATGCCGGCATTCTGTTCGGTGGGTCTGACGCCGCGCGAACTGTTTCGGCCACGCCTCGCGGTCACCGGGCCGTCGGGTGACCAATCCCACGTTGATCCACTCGCCGTGATCGCGGGCCGTCGCTGTCCGCCGGGTCTGCGATGCTGGCGCGATGACCGGCACCTGGCGACATCTCCCCGCTACCGCCCGCGCCATCGCGGTGACCGCCACGGCGGCCGTCGCCGCCGCCCAGGCACGCGACGGTCGGGCGTACGACGAGGCGGTCGTCGGTCTCGCCGCGGACGAGCGTTCCGGCCTGGTGCTCGGCGCGGTGGTCCGGTTGCTGCTGGAGGAGAGCCACCCGGACGGGTTGGCCGGCGACGACATCCGCCAGGTGTTGACCCGCTGCGTACAGGAGTCGACGCGGTGGCGTTCGGACGTCGACCCGCACGTGGTGCTCGTCCTGCTGGCCGGCGCGTTGGGGGTGTACGACCCCGACGGCGACGAGTCACCTCCGGACGCGTCGGCTCTGGCCCGACACGCCCCGCTGCTGGTGGCCGACCTGTTGACGGCGACCAGCGTGCCGTTGGACGACTACCTGGCCGCTGCGTTCGCGGAGATCGAGCGCACCGAACGGCAGGACTGACCTGCCCGTGCCACCTCCAACGATGTGGCACGGACAGGCGTCAGGCCGGGTCGGGGGTCCGTTGCGCCACGACCTCCAGGTATTCCCCGGGGATGCGGATCGTGGCGTCGGTGGCGCGGTTGTGCGTGCGGGCTAGCTCCGCCTTGAACGCCTTCAACGTCGGCCCGTAGTTGGCCCGGAAGAAGTCGGCGAACTCCTCGGGTGTGCCGAGGCGGAAGACGAACTCCCGGCGTACCGCCCCGCAGGTCGCTGACCGCGGCGCCGAGCAGCTCGCGGACCCGGCCCTCGTCACCCCATTCGACAGGTGGGCGCAGCCCCGCCGGTGGCGGCACATGCCGCCCCACCGTGCGGAACAGGTCGCCGATGAAGCCCTCCGGCGTCCACGACGCCAGCGCCACCGTGCCGCCGGGCCGGCAGACCCGAACCTGACGGTGTGGCGTGTCGCTGGCGTTAGGGGTGGAAGCGCCTCGGGGATCGGTAGAAACACCTATAAGTCGGCAGCACCGCCGGTCAGCGAGGCGTTCCCGCCAGCGGTTCACCCCGACGTGATCACTCCTGGTTCCAGGTGTCGGTCTCGGGTGTCCGCTGTGCACCCTGCTCGGCCACCTGGCCGCCGGCAATGGTCCTGCCGGACCCGTCGAGCGCCTCCAATACGAGGCCGTCGGTGGGGCGGGGTACCCGCATGACCGTTCCGGAGCCGTTGGCGGCGCTCCTCGCCACCTCCTGCCCATCCCGCAGGACGCGCACCGTGGTGGCGGCTGCCGGCGTCACCACGAGCAGGACCTGCTGGCCCTCGTCACCGGCGGCGCCATCGTCGACGGACACGGCAAGCACGCCGGAGGGATCGGTCGGGTCAGTCATCGTGGTGAAGGAGGCACCGGTGCTGAGCACGCCGTCGGACCGTGGCTGATCGGGGGCGATCGACACCTCGCCGACCCAGCCGCCGCCCACCGTCGGAGCAGTCAGGACCGTCACCTGGGCGCCCTCCGCCGACGGTTCTCCGGCGCTCGGCGACTCGCTGGCCGGGTCGGTGGGGAGGCCAGCGACGTGCCCGCCCCACACCACGCTCGGAAGGGCGGTCAGGCGGTAACCCTCCGACTGGGCCCACTCGTACACCAACTCTCGGGCACGCTGCTGCTCGACACTGCCGCGTACGTGGGACATCGCCGTCGCTAGCTGCGCGTCGGTGATCGGCTTGCTGGCCAGCGAACCCGGCCCGGGCATGAGCTGACGAGTCACCGCGCCGCAGTCGACCCGCCACCACTCGGGCCGTTTGGTCTTCGCCGTACGGACCAGGTAGGACCCGGTCGGCTCCGGGGCCCACCGGAAGGTGTCGCCGTCGGGCAACGGTGAGCTGAGGAAGACGCAGCCGGTCGGAGCGATCGCGACGTGCGCCGACTCCGGACCATCCACGGCCAGGCTCTCGTAGGGTTCCAGAGCGTCGCTGACCCCTCGGACGGCGGCAGTGCTGGCCAGTTCCTGAGCGCTGGCCCCCTCGTCGGCGACCAGCCACACCGCGGCGCTCGGCCAACCGGTGACCGGATCGGGCTGGCTACGGACGAAGGCGGCGAGCGCGACCCGCCGGCCGTCCACATCGTCGGCGAAGAGGATCTTCACCCCGCTCACCGGCACCGTCAGGCGGGAGAATTCTCCCCGGCGCTGGGCGGCCAACAACTGTTCGGAGAGCTGACGCACATAGCTGCTGTCCCCGGCGACCGCGCCGCGCGGCGGCGACTGGAGGAGCCGGTCCGACCACGCCAGCACGGGTGCGATGGACTCGGTCGGGTCGGCCGGTAGTGGCTGCGTGGTCCGGCCGGGGCTGGCGATGGCGAAGGCCGTGCTTCCGACCGAGACCACGAGGGCCAGGACCAGCCCGCCGAGGCGTCGCTGCCGGCTCCGTCGGTATCGCGCCCTTGCCCGGCCGTACGGATCCGGCTGCGGGGTGAGTGTCCTGCTCAGCTCGGACAGCGCCCGGCTCAGCTCATCGTCGACAGTCATGGTGTTACCCCCGTCATCCTCGTCGTCCCGGTCGGTGCTGGATCAGTTGACACTGGTGTCGGGGTCGCAGTCGGTGGCGGAGTCTCCGGTGCCAGCGCCAGACGCAGGCGAGCCAACCCTCGTGACGCGCGACTCTTGACCGACCCGACGGAGCAGCCGAGAGCGGCCGCGACCTCCGCCTCCGGCAGATCGACCACGTACCGAAGCACGATCACGGCACGGGTCCGAGGTGTCAGCGCCCGCATCGCCTCGTAGAGGGCGCGCCGCTCGGTCACCGTCTCGGTCATGTCCCGGGTGGGCCGCTCTGGGAAGAACGCCGTCACCACCTCGTGCATCCGGTGGCGGCGCCACATGCTGATGTGCTGATTGATCATGACTCGTCGCAGGTAGGCCATCGGATCGTCGACCCGACGCCACCGACGCATCACCTTCACCAGCGCGGCCTGCACGAGATCCTCGGCATCCTGGGTCGAACCGGTGAGGTGGTACGCCACGCGCAGGAGATCCATGTAGCGCGCCTCGACGAACTCTCGAAAATGCTCGTCGTCAACTGCCATAAGCCCTCGCCTCGATTGGTTACCTCTCACGACTCCGTCGAGGGCCAAAAGGTTGAAGGCTGGTGGCAGACGCGGCACAGAGTCCCGGTCCGCTGCGGTGGACCAGCGCGAACTCAACGGGACGTGGTCGCCGCTGGGGGCCGTGGATATGCCGGAGGGCACATCCACCGGATGTGCCCTCTTGCCTCTGGTCGGGGTGGCCGGATTCGAACCGACGACCTCTTCGTCCCGAACGAAGCGCGCTACCAAGCTGCGCCACACCCCGAGGCGTGCCGACAAATAGTAGCCCACCCGCCCTGATGGTCAAACTCGGTACCCCCGCCGCCCCGACCCCGCCGCGGATCTTGGATCGGGGGAGGGGGAGAGGGCGGCGGGCAACCCGGGTCAGCGGGGGATGAGGGTGAGGATGCTGGCCTCCGGGGGGCAGGCGAAGCGGACCGGGGCGGTCGGGTGGGTGCCGAGGCCGGCGGAGACGTGCAGCCAGGAGTCCGAGCCCGGCCACCGGTGCAGACCGCGCGCCATCGAGCGGGGCAGGCCGCAGTTGGTCACCAGCGCGCCGAAGCCCGGTACGCAGACCTGACCACCGTGGGTGTGCCCGGCCAGCAGCAGCCCGAAGCCGTCCGCCGCCATCTGGTCGAGCACCCGTGGCTCGGGTGAGTGCGTCAGCGCGATGGACAGGTCCGCCGAGGACGACACCGCGCCGGCCACGGCGGGGTAGTCGTCCCGGTCGATGTGCGGGTCGTCCACGCCGACCAGGTCGAGCTGCCGGCCACCTGCCTTCAGCGTGGTCCGGGCGTTGTTGAGGTCGGCCCAGCCGGCGCCGGTGAACACCTGACGCAGTTCCTCGTAGGGCAGCTCGACGCCCTCGGTGTACTCCCGGTCGGGCAGGAAGTAGGTGAAGGGGTTCTTCAACACCGGCCCGGTGTAGTCGTTGGAGCCGAACACGAAGGCACCCGGGTAGTCCAGCAGTGGTTGCAGGGCCCGCAGCACCCCGGGCACCGCGCCCGGGTGCGCCATGTTGTCGCCGGTCACCACCACCAGGTCGGGGTCGAGGGCGGCCAGCGACGCCACCCAGCGCTGCTTGCGCGCCTGGTCGGGCATCATGTGCAGGTCCGACAGGTGCAGCACGCGCAGCGGCTCCGCGTCGGCCGGGAGCACCGGCACGTCGTACCGCCGCACTGTGAACATGTTGCGCTCGACGAGCGACGCGTACGCGAGGGTGGCCGCGCCGATCGTGGCGGTTCCGGCGGCGAGCCGGAATAGTGTGCGCTTTCGCATGGCGTTCAGGGTAGTTTGACCGTCCATGAGCACGCTGAAGGACCGCCTCACTGCCGACATGCGTTCCGCGCTCAAGGCGCGCGACGAGCTGACCACCTCCACGCTGCGGATGGCCCTGGCCGCCGTCGGCACCGCCGAGGTCGCCGGCAAGGCCAAGCGCGAGCTCACCGATGACGAGGTGCTCGCGGTGCTGACCAAGGAAGCCAAAAAGCGTCGGGAGGCGGCCACCGCCTTCGCCGACGCCGGCCGCGCCGAGCAGGCCGCGAAGGAGAGCGCCGAGGGTGAGGTGTTGGACCGCTACCTGCCCAAGCAGCTCTCGGACGCCGAGCTGACCGAGCTGGTGTCGGGGGCGCTCGCCGCGGGCGGCTTCACCGGCAAGGCCCAGATGGGCCCGGCGATGAAGGCGGCCCAGGCCGCGGTGGCGGGCCAGGCCGAGGGTGGCCGGGTGGCCGCCGAGGTACGCCGACAGCTCGGTCTCTGACCCGGCGCGACCAGCGACGTCACGCGGCGGTGGTCGCCGGCGACAGGTAGGGCTGGACAGACGGAACGGGCGGGCACCCAAGGAGGGTGCCCGCCCGTTGTGTCCTACCCGTCGGCTCAGCCGCCTGGACGTCCGCCGGGTCGATTGGGCTGGTTGCCGGGCGGGTTGCCGGGCGTGCCGTCCGTGTTGCCCGGTGTGCCGCCGCCGCTGCTGACCTGGATGGTGACCACGCCACCCTTGATCGTGCGTCCGTCCGGGCTGGTGCCGGCCGCGTCGCCCGCCTTGCAGGAGGACGGCACCTTCGAGCTGGAGACGACCGGCTCGAAGCCCGCGCCCTTGAGCCGGGACTTCGCCTGATCCACCGAAACGCACTTCACGTCGGGGATGCTGCGCTGGTCACCCTCGGAGATCTTCTGGCCCGGCGCCTCGAACTGGATCCGCGGTTTGCCAACCATGGCGTCCCGCAGCGTCTCGTACACCGGCGGGTTGATGCCGTCCTTCTCCTTGTGCTTCATCTTGACGTTCGTCTGCGGCCAGTCCGGGTCGGCCATGATGCCGGCCACCGAGTACTGCTTGGTCATGGCGACCAGGGCGGCCGTCTTCTCCGAGTCGGTGGTGCCGGACTTACCGGCCACCGGCGCGTTGACGATGCCCTTCACGTTGGCGGCCGTGCGGCTGCCGCCGCACTTGCTGGTGCTGGAGTTGTCGCCGACCGGGCAGCGTGCGGCATCCACGGCGGCCCGGGCCACCTCGGTGCTGAACCGCTTCTCACAGCGCGGGTTGGCGATGTCCAGCTTGTTGCCCTCCGGGTCCCGGATTTCCTGCACCGGGATCGGCTCGCAGTACTTGCCGTCCGCCGCGAGGGTCGCGTACGCGTTGGCCAGGTCGAGTGGCGTGGTGGAGGAGACACCCAGGGTGAAGGCACCCCACTGGTGGGCGGCCTCCTTGGTCGCGGCGAAGCTGGCGTCGTTGCTCGCCCGGAACTGGATGCCGGCCCGTCGGGCGGCGTCGACGACCTTCTCCGCACCGACCTGCTGTTGCAGCGGGACGAAGTAGGTGTTGACCGACGCGCTGAAGGCGCTCCACATGGTCTGCACGCCGCCGGCCTTGAGGCCGGAGTTGGTCGGGCAGTAGAAGTGGGTGCCCTTGCAGGCCGCCGGGCTGCTGCTGTCGATGATGTATTCCGACTTGAACTGCTGCGGCGCGTTCATCGAGTAGCTGAGCGGGATGCCCTTCTCCAACGCGGCGACGATGCTGAAGATCTTGAAGGTCGAGCCGGCCTGGTAGCCGGTGATGCCGTTGCCGCCGGTGAGCAGCGGGTTGACGGTCGCCGGGTAGTTGCCTCGGATCTTCTTCTTGCTCTTCGCCGGATCGCTGGAGAGTTTGTTCTTCGGGTTCTTCGGGTCGTCGAGCTTGAACTGCCGGTTGACCGCGAGCGCCCGCACCCGGCCGGTGCCCGGCTCGACGACCGCGACCATGGCGGCTTCCTTGCTGTTCACGCTCTTGGCCTTACGGACCGCCTTGTCCGCGCCGCGCTGCGCCTGGATGTCGATCGAGGTCACGACGGTGTAGCCGCCGCTCTTCAACCGGCGCTCCCGGTCGTACGTGGTCGAGCCGAACGTCTCCTGATCCATCCACCAGCGGTAGAAGTAGTCGCAGAAGAAGCCCCACTCGTTGACGTTGGCGGCGACGCAACCGTTCGGGGTGCGCTTGTCCTTCACCACCAGCTTGGTGGCCTTGGCGGCGTCCGCCTCCTGCTGGGTGATGGCCTTGATGTCGACCATGTTCTGGATGACGTAGTTGCGCCGATCCAGCGCGAGCGGGTAACCGGCCTCGGTGGTCGGATCGTTCGTCGTCGGCGCCTTGACCATGCCGGCCAGCAACGCCGCTTCCTCGATCTTCAGCTTGCTCGGTGGCTTGCCGAAGTAGACCTGGCTGGCGGCGTAGATGCCGTACGCGCCGTTGCCGAACGAGGCGAGGTTGAGGTAGCGGGTGAGGATGTCGTCCTTGGAGAATTCCTTGTCGACCTGGAGGGCCAGCTTCATCTCGCGGAGCTTGCGGGCGCTGGTGTCCTCGGTCGCCGCGACCACGTCGGCCGGGTGGGTGGCCGAGTAGGCGATGGCCAGCCGGACGTACTGCATGGTCAGCGTCGAGGCGCCCTGCCGGCCGCTGCCCTCGCTCTGGTTGTTGACGAACGCGCGGGCGACACCGTTGATGTCGACGCCGTTGTGCTTGTAGAAGTCATGGTCCTCGGCCGCGATGATGGCCTTCTGCATGAACGGCGAGATGTCGGCGAGCTTCACGTCGCGCCGGTTCTCGTCGTACATCGTCGCGAGCGGGGTCTTGCCGTCCGACGCCAGCAGGTAGCTGATCTGTGGCGCGCGGGCCACCGTCAGCTCCGTGGGTAGGGCACCGAAGGTCTCGGCGCCGGCCTTCGCGGCCAGGCCGGACATCGCTACCGCGGGGAAGGCCGCCGCAGCGACCACCACGCCGGCCAACAGGCCACACACGAGTAGCGATGCGGCGTTGGTCAGCACATTGTGGTCACGTTTCCGCATCCAGGTCACCTCGACAGGGTACGCGAGTAGGGAACGAGGGGCGCTGGGGCGTTCTTTCCCCATTTCCTGCGCGCGCTGCCCTCGTTGTGCTAAACGCACGACCCCCGGTGCTTGGTTGCGTGTGACCTGGCGTGAGTCTCCTCCGATTCAGTGAGGCGGCGCAGCGTTATCGCTGACCTCGGCGGGGTAACCGGCGGTCGAAGGCCCGGGAAGCCGGGAGTGTCCGGAATGATGGATTTCGCCGACAACGTTGCGTAATCAGTCGACTACAGAGCATGATGGGGGCGGCGACAGCGCCACATGTCGTCCGTGCCGCCTTGGGGAAGGCAGGCCGGGCGATCGGGGGGAATTGCCGGCTGACGTGCATCGACGAGGTCGGTAGGTACTGCAAGGGGGGACGTGTACACATGGGCATGATCACTGACTGGCCGTCACTGGCGGCATGTCAGAACGGGGACCCGGACGCGTTGTTCGTACAGGGCGCCGAACAGAACGTGGCGAAGCGGATCTGCCGGAGCTGCCCAGTTCGGTACGAGTGCCTGGCCGACGCGCTGGACAACCGGATCGAGTTCGGTGTGTGGGGCGGCATGACCGAACGCGAACGGCGGGCGCTCCTGCGTCGTCACCCGCAGGTGACGAGCTGGCGCAAGATGTTCGAGGCCGCGATGAAGAAGAACAGCAAGGACAAGGCTGGCAAGGACAAGATTCTCGTCAGCGCGGCCAACTGACGCCGGTCACGGCCGGCTGATCGCCGCGCCGATTGTCCGTAGCCCGTCGACGTCGTGCACGTCGGCGGGCTGCGCCGTAACCGAAACCGCCGGCACGGCCGGGAACGCCTCGGTGAAGCGCGCGGCGACCTGCTGCTCGCGTACCGCCTGGCGAGCCAGCGTCGCGTGCGCCCGCAGCACGTCCGCGGTGGCCTCGTGCCCACCCAGCTCGGTCAGCCGCTCGGCGGCGACCCGGCTCTGCTCGGCGTCCAGCTCCGGGACCGCCGGGCGGTGCACCCGGTTGAGCACCAGGCCGGCCAGCGGCATCCGCTCGTCCCGCAGACGGCCCGCGAAGTAGGCGGCCTCCCGGACCGCGTCCGGCTCCGGTGTCGCGACCAGCAGAAAGGCCGTCTCCCGTGCCTGCAGGATGCGGTACGTCTGCTCGGCGCGCTGCCGGAAACCACCGAACATCGAATCCAGTGCCGCCACGAAGCCGGACAGGTCGGTGAGCAGCTGCGCGCCGAGCACCTTCTGCACCACCTTCGAGAACATCCCGAACGAGGCCGTGACCAGGCTGAACATGCTCCGGCCGCCGGTGCGCGCCGGGGCCAGCAGCAGGCGCAGCATCCGGCCGTCGAGGAAACGGGAGAGTCGAGCCGGCGCGTCCAGGAAATCAAGTGCCGAGCGGGACGGCGGCGTGTCCACCACGATCAGGTCCCATTCGCCCCGGGCGTGCAGTTGGCCCAGCTTCTCCATCGCCATGTATTCCTGGGTGCCGGCGAAGGTCGAGCTCATTGCCTGGTAGAACGGGTTCGCGAAGATCTCCGCGGCCTTCGTCGGGTCGGTGTGCTGCAAGACCACGTCGTCGAAGGTGCGCTTCATGTCCAGCATCATGGCGTGCAACTCGCCGCCGTTGCTCTCGACGTCGATGCCCTTGACCTGGCGAGGGGTGTTGTCCAGCTCGGTCAGGCCCAGTGACTGGGCCAGCCGGCGGGCCGGGTCGATGGTGAGCACCACCGTGCGCCGGCCGTGGTGCTCGGCAGCCCGCAGCGCCAGCGCCGCGGCCGTGGTCGTCTTTCCCACTCCGCCGGCACCGCAGCACACGACGATCCGCACGCCCGGGTCGGCGAGGATCTGGTCGACGTCCAGCTGCGGCGCCGCGTCTTCGGAAGGCACCAATCGAGCGTATCGGGCCGGTGGGTCCGCGCGCCCGTGCTGCGCTCAGGTGTGAGTCATTCGGCGCGGACGAGGGCCTGGGCCAGCGTCGCGAGGCCGGCCCGGTCCACCCCGTCCGGCAGCAACGGCAGCTCGGTCATCGGCAGCCCCAACTCCACCAGGTCGGCGCGGAGCGAATCCTCCAGTTCGCGCCGGATGAGCTGGTCACGTGCCTCATCGTGCAGCCCGGCCACGATGCCCCTGTCGGCGGGCAGCCCGGCGGCGACCAGCCCGCGCCGCAACTCCGCCGCCGTGACCGCCGGTCCGGCGGGCAGCGGGGGTCGGACACCGTTGACGATGACCTTCCCGACGCCGAAGCCGAGGCCGGTCAGGTCGGCGATCGCGTCGACCGTCTCCTGGATGGGCATCTCCTCCAGCAGCGTGACCACGTGCACCGCGGTCATCGGGGACCGCAGCAACGCGGCGACCCCCTCGCTCTGGGTCTTGATCGGGCCCATCTTGGCCAACCGGGCGGTCTCCGCCGTCACGTTGAGGAACCGGCCGATCCGCCCGGTCGGCGGGGCGTCCAGCACCACCGCGTCGTACGCGCGCCGCTGCCCGGTGGTGCGGGTGGTGGCCTCCTTCACCTTGCCGGTGAGGAGGACGTCCCGCAGGCCGGGCGCGATGGTGGTGGCGAAGTCGATGGCGCCGAGCTTGCGGAGTGCCCGGCCCGCCGCGCCCAGTTTGTAGAACATGTCCAGGTACTCGAGCAGCGCCTCCTCGGCGTCCACCGCGAGCGCGCGCACCTCACCGCCGCCCGGGGCGTCGGCGAGGTGCCGTTCCTCGTAGGGCAGCGGGTCGATGCCGAAGAGCTGGGCGATGCCCTGCCGCCCCTCCACCTCGACCAGCAGGGTGCGCCGGCCACCGGCGGCGAGCGCGAGAGCCAGCGCCGCCGCCACGCTGGTCTTACCGGTGCCGCCCTTGCCGGTCACGACGTGGAGGCGCGCGGGCCATCCGGTACCGGCCGGGTCGATCGGACGCTCAGCTGCACACACCCGTCGAGCCTATCCAGGCTGGGCGGTCACGCGACCTCGCAGACCCACCAACCCGTCTTCTGCACCACAGTGAAGCGCAGCTCCTGGTCGGCCACCTTCTCGTCGGCGGTGGTCATGGTGAGCCGGGTCGAGACGGTGGCCCGTTCCCCGGTCTGGTTGTCCACCTTCGGGGTGGTCCACCGGAAGCGCGGGTTCTGGTAGGTGGAGGCGAACTTCTCCACCTCGGCCACCTTCGCGGCGATCTTGTCGTCGTCGCGGGAGGCGGCGCAGACGTGACTGGCCGCCTTGGTCGCGTCGCGATCCTTGTAGACCGCGGTCAGGAACTCGTCGACGGCGACCGCAGGCTCCTTGGCGCCCTCGCCGGTCTCGGCATCGCGCAGGGTCAGGAAGGCCACCACACCGCCGCCCACGCAGAGCACCATGATCACGACCAGTGCGATCGCCGCGATCAGCAGGCCGCGCTTCTTCTTCGGCTCAGCCGTGCCCTGGTAGGGCGGGTAGGCGGCCGGGGGCGGGGGAATCGGCGAGGGGTTCGGGGTGCCCGGCGACGTCGGCGCGGCGGCCGAGGTGGGGCCGCCATGCCCGTCCGGCTGCCCGGGGAAGGTCGGCTGGGTGGGGCCGGCTGGCTGCCCGGGGAAGGCCGGTGAGCTGGGGGCGGCGGGGAGCGCCGGCTGGGCGGGGGATGCGGGGAGGGCGAGCTGCCCGGGCGGCGAAGCGGGAGTCGGCTGGCTGGGGATGGCCGGCGTGCCGGGCTGACCGGCGGGCTCCGGGTGGGCCGGCGGGTGAGTGGGTGTGCCGGCCTGGTCGCCGCTGGGCGGGTGGGTCATGTCTTTCCCCCAGGGGTGCGGCGCCCGCCGCCACCCCTGGCGCCGAGCGTGATCGAGCGGGCGGCCGGGCGCTGCGCGACCGTCCGACCGGAAGGGTAGCGGTCGATGACCGGATCGGTGTCTCCGCGGCCGTGCCGCACGGCCCACCGATCCGGTCGGCGGTACCCGGGTCCGATTCGGTGTCGGGCCTCCGACCTGCGGTGTGTCGCATATGTGACTGTTGGTGCCCCCTTGTGCGCGTCCTGTTGGCGGGACTGCGGCCACAGACCTACCTTCGTCCCGGTGCGGGGGCCGGAACGGACGAATGGGTCCGGGCCGGAAGCATGGTCCGAGAGGTACGACCGGAGGCAGTGCATGCGCGACGCGGACAACATCCCTCGCACCCAGTTCCCGACGAACGACCGGCCCCGCCGGCCCGGGTCCGTGGTCGAGGCCGGCGGGCAGGTCACCAACCAGCCGATCAACGAACGGTCGTACCGCCGGATGCCGGAGCAGGTGGAGACGGCTCGGGTGTCGACTCAGCCCGCCGAGCGGACCCGCGACGACGACGAGGCGGGCTTCGTCATCCACCTGCCGATCCGGGTGCCGAATCTGGCGGCGGCGACAGTGCTGGCCGGCCGGGTCGCGGTGTCCCTGGGGTTCCTGCCCGAGCTGGACGCCGGCGAGACCACCGTGTCCAACGCCGACGATCAGAACAACAGGCACCGGGTCTTCTGTGATCTGCTGCTGCCCGACCGGTCCCGCTGCCCCCAGGGGTACGAGCACGAAGGGCGCTGCGGGGAGCTGCCGGCCGCGCCGGAGCAGCGTCCCGTACCTCGTCCGGTCAGCGGACCGTAGGCTGTCCCTCGAACAATTCCGCACCGAGAGGGAGCCCTTCAGCGATGCAGAAGTGGGAATACTCCACGGTCCCGCTGCTGGTCCACGCGACCAAGCAGATCCTCGACAACTGGGGCGAGGACGGGTGGGAACTCGTCGCCGTGGTCCCCGGCCCGAATCCGGACCAGCTGGTCGCCTACCTGAAGCGGCCCAAGGCGTGAGCAACGGTCCGCACGCGAAGCTCGCCGAGCTGGGTCTCGAACTGCCCGAGGTCGTGCCGCCGGTGGCCAGCTACGTCCCGGCCGTGCAGTCCGGGCAGCACGTGTACGTTTCCGGCCAGTTGCCGATGGCCGAGGGCAAGCTGCTCGCGACCGGCAAGGTGGGCGCCGGGATCTCCGCCGACCAGGCGAAGGATCTGGCCCAGCGGTGCGGGCTCAACGCGCTGGCTGCGGTCGACTCGCTGGTCGGCCTGGAGAACGTGGTCAAGGTGGTCAAGGTGACCGGTTTCGTGGCGTCCGCGCCCGGCTTCACCGGTCAGCCCGCCGTGATCAACGGTGCTTCCGATCTCTTCGGCACCGTCTTCGGGGAGGCCGGCCGCCACGCGCGCAGCGCCGTAGGTGTGGCCGAGCTGCCCCTGGACGCCCCGGTGGAGATCGAGCTGATCGTCGAGGTCGCCTGACACGTCCCCATCGCCCCGCGATCTTGCACTTCCTGCCCGGACGAAAGCCCTGAACGGGGATGAATCAGGGGCCGCAAGTGCAAGATCGTGGGGTGTGGCGGGCGGGGTCGTACGATCGCAGCCATGAGCGGGCACGTGACGGGGGCGGTGGCGGCGCTTGCCGACGAGTTGCCCCGCTGGGTTTCACTGCTGCGTGCGCCGAACCCGGGGCCGATGACCCTCGACGGCACCAACACCTGGGTGCTGCGCGCCCCGGCAGCCGAGCACGCCATCGTGGTCGACCCGGGGCCGGCGGACGAGGGGCACCTGACCAGGATCGCCGAGCACGGCCCGATCGGGCTGATCCTGATCACCCACGGCCACCCCGACCACACCGAGGGCGCGGCCCGGCTGAGTGAGCTGCTCGGCGGCGTGCACGTGCTCGCCGTCGACCCGGCGCACACCATCGGCGGGGAGCCGCTGACCGCGCCGGGCGAGCACTTCGGCGGCTTCGGTCTGCACATCAGTCTGGTGCAGACGCCGGGGCACACCGCCGACTCGGTTTGCTTCCTGGTCGAGCACGACGACGAGCGGGTGGTGCTCACCGGTGACACCATCCTCGGCCGGGGCACCACCGTGGTCGCCCACCCGGACGGACACCTCGGTGACTACCTGACCAGCCTGGAGCTGCTGTCCGCGTACCGGGGGATTCCGGCGCTGCCCGGGCACGGCCCGGCGCTGGCCGACTGCGCCGCCGCCGCCGATTTCTACCTCGCCCACCGCCGGGCCCGGCTCGACCAGGTCCGGGCGGCGGTCGCCGCCGGCGCCCACACCCCTGCCGACGTGGTGGCGACGGTCTACGCGGACGTGGACCGTTCACTCTGGTGGGCGGCCGAATGGTCGGTCCGTGCCCAGCTGGAGTATCTGGGCGTCGACACCGGGGAATCCGCGCCCGGGGTCAGTGGGTTGGAGCACATGTGACCTGCCCCGTGTGTGGAACCGTTGCCGTTCCCGGCGCGCGGTTCTGCCACAACTGTGGTGCCGCGCTGCCGGCAGCCGCCACGTTGCCGGCGGCCGAGCGCCGGGTGGTCACCGTGCTCTTCGGTGACCTCTCCGAGTTCACCTCCTGGTCGGAGGACCTCGACCCGGAACGCGTCGGCGCGGTCACCGACCGGGTGCTCGCCGCGCTCGCCGGTGCGGTGAAGACGTTCGGTGGGCACGTCGACAAGCTGACCGGTGACGGCATCATGGCCGTCTTCGGCGCCCCGGTGGCGCACGAGGACGACGCCGAACGCGCTGTCCGGGCCGCCCTGTCCATGCAACGGGCCGTCCGCCGGGTGCTCGACGACGAGCGGGGCGGCGGCGCGCCGCTCGGGCTGCGGGTCGGGTTGAACACCGGCGACGTCATCGCGGGCATCCAGGCCGCCATCGAGTACACGGTCATCGGCGACACGGTGAACACGGCGGCCCGGCTCGCCGACGCCGCCGCGGTCGGGGCCGTCTACGCCGGTGGACGCACCGCCGCGGCCACCAGGCACGTCTCCTCCTGGCGGGCGCTGCGCCCGCTGCGGCTCAAGGGCAAGCGTGAGCCGGTCGAGGCGTACGAGCTGCTGGGTTTGCTGGACGCCCCGGGTACCCGCTCGGGGCTCGGCGACGAGGCGCCGTACGTCGGTCGGGAGACGGAGATCGGCCGGGTCGCCGGCCGGCTCGCCGAGGTGATCGACCAGGGCGATCCACGGGTACTGCTGATGACCGCCGAGGCGGGTATCGGCAAGTCCCGGTTCGCCGCCGAGGTGGAGCGCCTCGCCGCCGGGTACGACGTCGGTGCTGGCAGGTACGCCGCGCACACCGGGGCCCGGGTGCTGTCGGTGCGCTGTGCCGCGTTCGGGGAGCGGCGACGGCTCGCGCCCCTGGCCGACCTGGTGCGGGCCGCCGTCGGTCTGCCCAGCGACGCGTCCACCGCGCTGACCCGCCCGGCGGTGGAGGAGCGGCTGCGTCGGCTCGGGCAGCGGCTCGCCCGTTCCGGTGCGGAGACCGCGCCGATCGCCACGGAGCAACTGCTCGCCCTGCTCGGCTATGCCGAACTACCGGCGCACGGTGGCACCGACAGCGGCGAGTGGGGCGGATCGGGCACTCCGGCCGCCGATGCCGAGGTGGTGCCGAACGCGGTCGCCGACCTGCTCAGCGGGCTCGCCTCGGAGGCGCCGCTGGTGATCGTGGTGGACGACCTGCACGATGCCACTGCCGAGACGATAAGTGCGCTGGGGTGGACCCTGTCCAGGCTCACCGGGCCGGTGCTGGTGCTGCTGCTCGGCCGTCCCGAGCTGGTGCGTACCGCCGGCGCGTTGACCCGGGTCGCGGACGCCGAGGTGCACTCGCTGCCGCCGCTGCGCGGCGCCGACGCGGCCCGGCTGCTCACGAGTTACCTCGGCGGCGGCAAGCTGCCGCAGGCCGACGCCGACCGGTTGCTCGCCACCGCGCAGGGCAATCCGTTCTACCTGGCTGAGCTGGTCACCCTGCTGATCGAGCGGGGTGCGCTCACCACCGAGTCGGTGCGCGGTGCCGCGTCCGCACGGGGTGCCGCTGTGGAGCGTCCCGGCGCCGGTGAGCGGGAGCCGAGCGGGTCGACCGGCTGGCGGTTGGTGCCGGGTTCGCTGGGCAGCCGGCTGCTCTCCCGGGACCTCGCCGCCGTGCTCGCGGCCCGGATCGACGCGCTGCCGCCGGACGCCCGGTCGGTGCTGCGCGACGCGGCGGTCACCGGCGACACGGTGCCGACCGGCGCGCTGGAGGCGATGCGGGAGCAGCGCGGCGGCCGCGACGGCAGGCCGTCGGCAGTGGTCGCCGTGGAGCTGGACCGGGCGGTCGAGGAGTTGCTGCAACGCCGGATGCTGCACCGCTCGCGTAGCGGCTACGCGTTCGCGACACCACTCATGCGGGAGGCCGCGTACGCCGGGGTGAGCAAGGCCGAGTTGGCTGAGCGGCACGCCGCGCTGGCCCGCTGGGCGGCGCCGGTGGACGACGCCACGGCCAGCACGGTGGGTGGGTTCACCGACGAGGCTCGGGACGACTTCGTGGCGACGCACGTCGAGCGGGCCGCCACGCTCGCCGACGCGGTGAAGCTGCGCCCGGACGCGCCGGCCCGCGCGGTGGTTCCGCTCGGCGTCGCCGCGCTCGGTCGGGCCGCCCGCCGGTCGCTGTCCGCCGGTGAGCCGGCAATGGCCGTCGAGTACGCCGAGCGCGCCACCGAACTGGCCCGCGACGGGGTGCCGGCAGCCGATCGGGTGGTGCACGCACGGGCGTTGCTCCAGGTCGGTCGCGTCGCCGACGCGTTGGCGTACGCCGAGAAGATCGCCGCGAACGCGGGGGACGAGGCCACCCGGGTCAGTGCCCTGCTGTTGGCGGGGCAGGCGCAGGAGACCCTCGGCGACCAGGGTCGGGCGGTGACCGCCTGGCAGGAGGCGTTGCAGGTGGCGACCGAGGGTCGGTTGCCCACGCAGCGGGCCACGGCGATGCGCCGGCTCGGCATGGCCGACTTCGTGGCGGGGCGGCTGAGTCAGGCGAGCAGCCGGTTGGCGGCCGCGTACCAGGTCAGCCTCGGCGCGCAGGACCGACGCGGGCAGGCGTGGTCCCTGCAGAACCTGGCCTGGGTGACCACCACCCGCGGTGACTTCGCCGGTACGGACGCGGTGCTCGGCCGGGCCGCCCGGCTCTTCGCCGAGCTGAAGGACCCGTACGGGCGGGCCTGGCTGCGCGGCACGACGGCGTTCGCCCGGCTGCTCGCCGGCCGGTTGCGCGAGGCGTGTCGGATGGCGCAGGTGTTCCTGCCGTTCGGCGAGCGGGTCGGTGAGGCGTGGGCGGTCGGCACGTTGCGCGCGGTGGCGGCGTTCGCCACCGCCGAGCTGGGTGACCTGGCCGAGGCGGACCGGGAGGCCCGGCGGGCGTACCGGGAGTTCGCCGCCGCCTCGGACGACTGGGGGCGGGGGTTCGCCCTGGTGGTCCGGGCGGTGGTGGCGCGCGGGTTGGGTGAGCCCGAGCACGCGGCGGATCTGCTCACCGACGCCCTGGCGTACGCGGAGCGCACCTCGCATCCGCTGCTCACCGGGATGGCCGGGACACTGCGCGGCTTTGTCGCGTTGGACATGGGCGACTGCGAGACGGCCGAGCGGGTGGCCCGCGCGGTGCTGACCGCCGTGGAGCCGCACAACCCGCAGGCTCCGGCCCAGGTGGCGCCCCGGGTGTTGTTGGCGACGGCCCGCCTCGCCGCCGGCGACCCCGCGACCGCGGTCGGGCTGCTCGCTCCGGTGGCCACGGCCGCCGCGAACGCACCCTCGCTGCTCTTCTCCCGCCGCCAGACGATGGCCCAGTACGCTGCGGCGCTGCTCGCTCACGGTCAGCGGGAGCAGGCGTTGGACTGGGCCCGCCGGGCGGTCACCGCACCTGCCGAGGACGTGCGCAGCCAGGTGATCGCGGCGAGCGTGCTGGCCGAGGCGTTGGCCGCCTGCGGGCAACCGGCGGAGGCGCTGTCCTGTGCGGACGAGGCGGTCCGCCTGGCGTACGCGACCGAGCAGCGCAGCGAACGCGCCGCAGCCGACGCGCTCCGTACCCGTCTCTCCGCCCTGGTCTGACCTCCCGCTGGTGATCAGAGGGTTGGGTCATCTTGATCAACTTTGGCGAGGGCGCAGGGGTGCAGGTTCTGCCGGTTCCGGGGATGTGGTGGTCGGGGTGAGCGGCTAGCGTGTCACCACCGCGTACGGGTCCACAGTGGTGACCGTCGCCGTGCCTGGGGAGGCCCTTCATGAAGCTGCCGCGATCCATCGCGGGCTGGACCATCGCGGTCTTCGGCGTGTTGGCGCTGGTGATGGGCGCGGTCGGGCTGCTCTGGCCGGAGGCGCAGCTACGGATGCTCGGGTTCGAGGTGCCGGAGACGCGGGCCGTCGGTGATCACACCGGGACGTTCCTGCTGGCGTCCTCGATGGCGGCCTTCAACATGGGTGTCTACTACCTGCTCGCCACGGTGACCGAGTGGCGGGCCTTCTACCGGTTCACAGTCGTCTTCCGACTCGTCACGTTCACCGTCTTCACCATCGCGGTGCTGGCCGACATCGCACCCGGCCGGTTCTTCGGGGTGGCGGCGTGGGAAGGGCTGGGCGCCGTGGCCACCGCCATCGGTCTACGTCTGGACGCCCGCCGGGGCATCCCGGCCGGCGGGGTCGGATCGTCCGAGGGTGCCGGGACGGCCGCGGTCGCCGAGGAGGGTACCGGTCCTGCCGGTGCGGCTCCGGCGGACGCGGTGCGCTGAGCCATCGGTCGGGTTGGGTATTTTCGAGCGGTGACCGACACCCCGACCGGCGGCCTGCCAGTGCCGATCGTGCCCGGCCTGACTGATTTGCGGGTCTTTGCCCGGGGCGGGTACGCGACCGTCTACCAAGCCACCCAGATCTCCGTGGGTCGCGAGGTCGCCGTCAAGGTGGAGAACCGGACGCTGGACAGCGAGCGGGATCAGGCCCGCTTCCTGCGTGAGGCGCGGGCGGCCGGCCGGATGTCGTCACACCCGCACGTGGTGGACCTCTTCGACGTGGGGGTCACCGTCGATCAGCACCCCTACCTGATCATGGAACTCTGCGACGGCTCGTACGCCGAACGGATGCGCACGTCGCCGCTGGGCCCGGTGGAGGCCCGCGACCTGGGCATCAAGATCGCGGATGCGCTGGCCCACTCGCACGCCGCCGGGGTGCTGCACCGGGACGTGAAACCGGCAAACATCCTCTACTCGCCCTTCAACTCGGCGGTGCTCGCCGACTTCGGGCTCGCCGTCCTCGCCGAGCACCGGGACGCCTCGGTCACCCTGGAGGTGCTCACTCCGGCGTACGCGCCACCGGAGATGTTCAGCCACAGCCCGCCGTCGCCGGCCGTCGACGTGTACGCGCTCTGCGCCACCCTCTACGCGGTGATGCACGGCCGGCCGCCGCGCTGGCAGTCCGAGCGCAACCCGAGCCTGGTCACCGTGCTGGAGATGTTCAACCAGCCGCTCCCCGCCCTGCCCGGGGTGCCGGACGAGCTGATCGACGTGCTGCGCGCCGGGATGGCCAACGACCCGGCCGAACGCCCGTCCGCCCTGGAGTTGCACGACCTGCTCAGCAACCTGCCACTCGGCTCGCCGGCGGCACCGGTCAGTGGCGCTCCGGTCAGCGGTGGCGCGACGCTCTCCGGCCCGTACGCGGCCAGCCAGCCGGTGCCCCGCCCGCCCATCGAGGACACTCAGCGAACGGTCCCCGCCGGTAGGCGTTGGCGGCGTTGGCTCTTCGGCGGTGCCGGTGTGCTCGCGCTCGCCGCCTCAGCGACCGCCGGGGCCTGGGTCGCCGATCGGGCACCACCACCTGCCCCGTACCCGTCGGCCACCCAGATCGCCGCACCGGCGACCGGGCCGCTGCCCGGCTGCGCGACAGGCACCGGCGCGCCGACCGCCCTGCCCGAGGGTGCCCGGTGTCTGCCCGAGCTGGAGTGCTTCGGCCCGATGCGGATCCGGGGCAGCCGCGCCGAGGCGACCCGGCTGTCCTGCGTCGGCCGACACACCTGGGAGACGTACGCCGAGGGAATCCTGCCGGTGTCGCTCGTCGGGGCCGACTACGACGAGGTGGCCGCCGCTGAGCCGGTGCGGCAGGTGTGCAGCGCCACCACGTTCCGCTTGACCACCGGGATCGCCGAGGCGAGCGGCTGGCACCTGGAGGTGCTGCCGCCGGTCGACGGCAGCATCGACCGGACCTACAGGTGTCTGGCGGGGCGGGGCGTCGACGCGCTCTCCGCGCCCACGCTCACCGGCCGCTGAGCCCGTTCGACCCGCGTCGGCGGTCACGCACCGCACGCAACGCGTCCCGGCTGTCCAGCGCGTCGAGGGTGTCCGCGTCGATCCCGTACGGCATCAGCTCGGGCGGCCCGACGGCTGCCGACCGGTCCGCCGGCTCGGGATCGTTGACCTGACGAGCGGCGGAGACCGCGACCCCGGCGACCATGGTCATCAACACGCAGAGCAGCGCGAGAACCACGCCGAGTAGGTCCTGTCGGCGCCACACGACCAGCATGACCAGCGGCGCAAGGGCTCCCAGCGCCGCGAGCACCGCCACCGTGCGCGCATCGGGTCTCGACAATCGGCTCACCTGTCCAGGATGTCGCGACGAGGCCGGCTGTCAACCGCAGAGCCGACCGCCGCGCCGATGGACGTCGATCCGAGCGACCCGTTCGACATGACCCGCAGCACGCACACGGATTGGACAAGAACGGCTACTCTCGGTGTCCCGCAGGCTCTTCCGGCAGCGAGGTCGCCCATGAACTCAGGCAGTTCGCAACCCCGGCTCCGTTCGATCGCGTCGACGTTGGCGGTAGCCCTCACTCTCGTGCTCGCCGCCGCCGCCGGTTGCGACAGCCGAAGGGAACCGGAGCTGCCCTCAGTGCAGGAGAAGATGCGCGAGACGCACATCTACGGTCAGTCGAAGCTCCGCATCGGTGTAGCCACGAACGAGCCGCTCATGGGCGACCTGCGAAACGGCCAGCATGTCGGGTTCGACGTCGAGATCGCCAGGTACGTCGCGGCCTCCCTCGGCTACGAGGGGGAACAGCGGCTGGAGTTCGTCTCGGTCGCCACCGAGGACCGCATCCCGTCGCTCCAGGGCGGCACCGTCGACCTCGTGGTGTCCAGCTTCTCCATGACGGAGGACCGTAAGCAGCTGGTCAGCTTCGCCGGGCCGTACTTCGTCACCACACAGGAGGTGATGGTGCCGACCCGACTCAAGGACAGGATCCGCACCATCGAGGATCTGCGCGACCCGGCCTACAAGGTCTGCACCAGCGGCGGCTCCACCACCGAGGCCGAGTTGGAGAAGCACCAGGTCAAGACGTTCGTGGTCAAGGACGTCGGCGACTGCGTCGATGGCATCCGGAAGGGCCGGTACGACGCCGTCAGCTCCGACGAGTCGATCCTTGCCGGGTTCCTGGCCAGCTTCCCCAAGGAGTTCGAGATCGTCGACATGCCGTTCGGCACCAGCGAGTTGCTGGGCATCGGCGTGCCGATCGGCGATCCGGCGCTGCGCGACCTGGTCGCGTTCTTCCTGCAGAAGAGCTACGAGCAGGGCCGCGACGGAGATGCCAGCCCCTGGCAGACCGCGTACAACCGGACCCTGGGCCCGTGGTTGAAGGCCGAGAAGCGCCAGCCGCAGCCGCTGGAGGTGCCGAAGCTTGTCGACTTCGACGACAAGGCGCCGGCGAAGTGAGCGCGGCGCCGACCGCCACCGGCGGTGACGGGCCGGTCCCGCCGCCACGCACGTCGGGGCTCGGCGACGACGCGCCGACAATCGACGGTACGGGCGCAGCGTCGCCGTCCATCGACAGCCCGGCGGCCAATGACGTCGCCTGGCCTGCCGGCGTGCCGGTCGCCGAACCGGCCGAGCCGGTCGTCGCCGACGTCGAGCCCGGGCGGGTGCGCTGGGATCCGGCCGAGCGGCGCGCCCGCGCCAGCCAGTCGTTCTGGACGGCCGCAGTGGGCGTACCCGCGATCTTCTCGGTGCTCCGCCTCGGCGTGGAGGCCGGCGGGGAGCTCCAGACCACGCTGCTGCTGGTGGCCAATGTCGGGCCGGTCAACCTGCTCGCCGGCTTCCTGACCACTGCGGCCCGGCTGCTCTCCACCGGCCTGGTCGCCGTCTTCGCGCTCGGCGCTGTGCTGGCCGTCAGCGCGGATCGACTGCCGCCGGGCACTCGTCGCCGCCCGCTCTTCGCCCGCTGGGCCGACATCACCCCGGCCTGGGTGGTGCTGGCCAGCTTCCTGCTCGCCCTGATCACCTGGCCACTGCTCTATCTTCCGCTGCTGTTGCCGGCGTTCGTGGCCGCGTTCCAACTGCGCCCCGGGCGGCTGCACGAGCGGGTCGTGCCTCGGCTGCTGCTGATCGGCGCGCTGCTCGCCGGGTACGGCTGGCTGATGCTGCCCACGCTGCGTGCGGCGGTGCAGCAGGGCGATGAGTTGCTGGTGCTGGCGCTTCTCGTGGTGCCTCCGCTGCTGGCGCTCTTCATCGCGGGGCCACTGCCGGGCATGGTGATCCGGCCGCTTGCGTCGGTGACCGAGGTGGCGGTGCTGGCCACCCTGCTCTGGGCTTCGGTGCCGGTGATCAGCACGCCGGTGTTGCCGCTGACCGTCACCACTGTGGGTCCGGAGAGTGGGCCCACCGAGGACGTCCGCGGGCATGTGGTCACCACCGACGACGTCAACATGGTGATCCTTCAGGAACAGGGCGGCGTCCGGTACGTCCCGGTCGGCCTGGTCCGCGCCCAGGTGCTCTGCCCCAGCGAGGAGGAGCTGCCCCGCCACCAACTGCGCATTCACAACTTCCACGTCGAGGACTCGCTGTTGGAGGGCATGGGCCGCCGGGTCCGCCCGGTCCACCGCATCGACGCCGCCTGCCGTACCCCGGCCTGAGCGCCGTCGGCGCGGCTCGTGCGAGATCCTGGAACGAACTTGTCCGGCAGCCCCGGAACCTCCAGGATCTCGCGCGCCCCCGATCGGCTACCTGTACTCGATCTGCCTACTGGTCATGACGAAGCCAGGCCCCGCGCACTCGGCCCAGCTGATTCCGTTGGGCGACCGCCACGGGCCGACTCGCCAACCGCCGCCGAACCAGCCGCAGTTCCCCTTGACGCGGTACTCACCAGTGCCGCTCTGGCACTGCCCCCACGCGTCCCAGGGCAGGGTGCTGCCGACCGAGCAGTTGGACGGCGCGGCCTGTGCCGGACTCGCCGCCAGCACCCCGGTGGACAACGCCAGGGTCGCCACAACAGCGATCCGTAGCGCCTTGGTTCCAATGCTTGACATAGGGCCTACTCCCGTCGACGACGTTCTGGGGTCCTGAACAGAATCGGCCGCCGGAGAGCCGCCTTCATTGACGTTGAGCGCAGACCCCTTGACCGTCAGCGCACCCTTCGAGTTCGAGCTGCTGACGGCGATAGTCACCGGGTGGGACGCCGAACGCCTGCTTGAACGCCCGGTTGAAGGCGGTCGGGTCAGGAAGACCCCAGCGAGCGCCGATCGCGTGCACCGGACGTCCGGCGAGTGCCGGGTCACGCAGGTCGCGACGGCAGCGATCGAGGCGGCGTTCGCGGATCCATCCGGAGACCGTCAGCCCTTGGTCCTGGAACAGCAGTTGGAGATACCGCACCGAGATGTTGTGCGCCGCCGCGACCACCGACGGCGACAGGGCCTGGTCCGGGAGCCGTGTCTCGATGAAGTCGAAGATCCTCCGTTGCAGCAGCCGTTGCGCGGCGTCCCGGGCCGCGCCACCGTTGTGGAGATGACCGGCCAGGACGGATGTGACGAGATCGACGACCACGTTCGCGAGCCGCATCCCCTCGGCCGGCCGGAACGCGTCGACCGAACCCATCATTTGCTGGGCGACGTTCACCAGGAGTGCGCCGATTCCCCCGCCGATCGGAAGGGGGCGTGCCACGGCGGTGTTCAGCGCCGACGGCTTGAACGGCAACTCCGCGCGAGGCACCTGAACGATGAGGTGCTTCACCGGCTCGCTGTTGACTACCACCCCCGGCTGCGAGGTGTCGATGACAACGAAGTGGTCGGTGTCGATGTCGGCGTCCCGGCCGACGTGGCGTACGCCGAGCCGACCGCGCAGCGGCAGCGACACGTAGTAGAGGTCGGGGTCGGACCGTCGGATGATCCGGGCGGTACGGGTGGCGCGTAGTGGTGGATAGGACACCGTGGACAACTGCACCGCGCCGAGGTCGAGCACTTTGACCGTGGCGGTGAAGTCGTCGACGCTCTCGGTGGTCACGACGGTGCTGATGAGCGCGTTGGACGTCATCTCGTGCCAGGCGTCGAAGCGATCGCCTGCCGGAAGGTCGGCCGTACGGAACTGAGCCAGGTGCACGCCCGTCTCCTCACGCGTGGCTACCCCGGCATCTACCGCTGCGCCGGGCTACCTCGGAGGCTGGCAGGGCGGCCTGACCAAACCCTTACCAAGATCTACTCGGGCGGGCGTCAGTAGGACTTGTCCTGGCCGAGGACGTGTTGGGCCACGAAGTTGAGGATCATCTCGCGGCTGACCGGGGCGATCCGACCGGCCCGGACCGCGCCGAGCAGGGTCGCCACCCCGTACTCGGTGGTCATGCCGGCCCCGCCGAGCACCTGGACGGCGGTGTCCACGGCGAGCGCGGCGGCCTCCCCGGCCGCGTACTTGGCCATGTTGCCGGCCACCCCGGCCTCCAGGTCGCGGCCGGCGTCGTACAGGGTGGCCGCCTTCTGGATCATGAGGCGGGCCAGCTCCACCTGCACCGCCGCATGGGCCAGGGGATGCGACACGCCCTGGTGGGAGCCGATGCTCCGACCGCCCCAGACCTTCCGGGTTGCCGTGTAGTCACTGGCCCGCTCGATGGCGTACCGGCCGGTGCCGGCGCCCATCGCGGCCACCGTGATCCGCTCCGGGTTGAGCCCGGCGAAGAGCGCCGGCAGCCCGGCGTCCAGCGACTCGCCGAGCAGCGCGTCGGCGGGCACCCGCACGTCGTCCAGGTAGAGCAGGAACTGGTTCTCCGGAGACACGATCTCCATGTCCAGCCTGGACCGGGTCAGCCCGGCCGCGTCGGTCGGCACCAGGAACAACGCGGGCTTCAGCTTTCCGCTGGAGGAATCCTCGGTGCGGGCCACCACCAGCACGTGACCTGCCTCGTCGACCCCGGAGATGTAGCACTTGCGGCCGTTGAGCAGCCAGCCGTCGCCGTCGCGGCGAGCCACAGTGCCGAGCCGGTGGAAGTTCGAGCCGGCCTCCGGCTCGGTGATCGCGAAGACGATCTTCTGTGAGCCGTCGGCGAGGCCGGGCAGGTGCTTCTTGCGCTGCTCCTCGGTGCCGTGCCGGCTCAGCACTGTCGCCGCGATGGCGGGGGAGACCACCAGCAGCAACAGAGGGCACCCCGCAGCCGCCAACTCCTCGCAGACGATGGCCAGTTCGGTGATGCCACCGCCCCCGCCGCCGTACTCGGTGGGGATGTTGACCCCCAGGTAGCCGAGCTGTCCGGCCTCCGCCCACAGCTCGGTGGTGTGCTCACCCGATTTCGCCTTGGCTACGAAGTAGGAGTGCCCGTAGCGACGGCCCAACGCCCGCACGGCGTCGCGTAGCTGGTCCTGTTCGGGGGTGAGGTCGAAGGTCATCGGGAGTCCTTTTCGTCGACAACGGCCAACACGACGCCCGTCTGCACCTGGCCACCGGTCGGCACCGGCAGCTCGGCGACCACCCCGTCGATCGGGGCGAGCACGGGATGTTCCAGCTTCATCGCTTCCAGCGTGAGCAGCGGTTCGCCGGCCGTGACCCGCTGGCCGACCTCGACGTGCACCCGGGTCACCACGCCGGGCAGCGGCGCGAGCAGCGACCCGGAGGCCACCGCCGCGGTGGGCAGCGGGAGACGCGGCAGCTCGGTCAGGCTCGTCGCCCCGTCCGGGCCGTCCACGAACACGGCCGACCCCACCCGGTGTACGCGGTACGCGCACCCGACCCCGTCGACGTCGAGCACCACCCGCGCCGGGGTGGCCTCCACAACCGCCACGGTGGGTGCTGCCGGCCGCTCGGCGGAGTCGTCGACCGCCGACGTGCTGGACCAGTCGGCGAGTCGCCCGGTCCGGTCCAGGCGGTAGCGAATCTCGATCTCGTCGCCGTCCGGCCCGACGAACCTGCTGACCTGGGGGACGGCGGGCACGTTGCGCCAGCCGGAGGGGAGCCCGGGGAGCACCGATGCGGTCGCTCGACGGTGTGCGGCGCCTGCCAGCGCGGCGGCGAGGGCGGTGAGTGGGACCTGATCGGCGGGGAGCAGCGGGGCGAAGACCTCCGGGTGCCGGTCCAGGAAACCCGTGTCGATCTCGGCAGCCGCGAACTCCCGGCTGCGCAGCACCCGGACCAGCAGATCGCGGTTGGTGGCCACCCCGTGCAACTCGGCCCGGGACAACGCGCCGGCCAGTAGCCGGGCCGCCTCGGATCGGGTCGGCGCCACGGCGATCAGCTTGGCGAGCAGCGAGTCGTAGTGGACACCCACCACCGATCCCGCCACCACGCCGGAGTCGAGCCGCAGACCAGACCGCTGGAGCCAGCCGAACTCGCGGTCCACCCCCGGAACGTGAAAGCGGTGCAGGGTGCCCGTCGCCGGCCGCCAGCCCTGCGCCGGCTCCTCGGCGCACAGCCGTACCTCGATCGCGTAGCCGCGGACGGCCGGGTAGTGATGATGTGCGGGCAGTGGTGCGCCCTCGGCCACCAGCAGCTGCATCCGGACCAGGTCCAGGCCGGTCGGGGTGACCAGTTCGGTGACGGGATGCTCCACCTGGAGTCGGGTGTTCATCTCCAGGAAGAAGAATTCGCCGGTCGGGGCCAGCAGGAACTCGACGGTGCCGGCGCCCACGTAGTCGACCGCCTGGCCGGCGGCCATGGCCGCCTCGTGCAGCCGATCATGCAGCCCCGACGGGAGGTCCCCGGGTGCCTCCTCAATGATTTTCTGGTGTCGGCGCTGGATGGAGCACTCCCGGACACCGAGCACGTGCACGGTTCCATGGGTGTCGCCGAAGATCTGCACCTCGACGTGCCGGCCGCGCTCGACGTACCTCTCGATGAAGACAGTGCCGTCGCCGAACGCGGCGGCCGCCTCCCGGCTGGCGCTGGCGGCGGCCTCGGCCAGGTCGTCGGCGTCCCGCACGATCCGCATCCCGCGCCCGCCACCACCGGCGGACGCCTTCACCAGCACCGGGAAGTCGGTGACCTCGTCGGCGTCGGTCCAGCTCGGCAGCATCGGCACACCCGCCTCGGCGAGCAGCGCCTTTGCGGCCAGCTTGTCGCCCATCGCGGCGATCACCTTGGCCGGCGGCCCGACCCAGGTCAGCCCCGCGTCGGTCACCGCCGCCGCGAACTCCGCGTTCTCGGCGAGGAAGCCGTAGCCCGGGTGGACCGCGTCCGCGCCGGCCTTGCGGGCCGCGTCCAGGATCAGATCCGCCCGCAGGTACGTCTCGGCCGGCGAACTCCCCGGCAGGTGTACGGCCCGGTCGGCCTCGGCCACGAAGGGCGCGTCGGCGTCCGCGTCGGAGTACACGGCGACGGTCTGCACGCCCATCGCCCGGCAGGTGGCGAAGACCCGGCGGGCGATCTCGCCCCGGTTGGCCACGAGCAGTCGGTTGATCACTGGGCCCGCCTTTCGTTCGCGACTGCGGGACTCCGCTTCGCTGCATTCCTCGCGCTCACGGGTGTGGCCCCTCTACATCCGGAAGACGCCGAAGCCGTCGGCGCCCTTCACTGGTCCGTTGTGGATCGCCGAGAGGCAGAGCCCCAGAACGGTCCGGGTGTCCCGCGGGTCGATCACCCCGTCGTCGTAGAGCCGGCCGGAGAGGAAGAGCGCGCCGGACTGCGACTCGATCTGCTGCTCGACCATCATCCGCATCGCCGCGTCGGACTCCTCGTCGTAGTCGCGCCCCCGGGCGGCAGCCGCCTGCCGGGCCACGATCGACAGCACCCCGGCGAGCTGCGCCGGGCCCATCACCGCCGACTTCGCGTTCGGCCAGGTGAACAGGAACCTCGGCTCGTACGCCCGGCCGCACATGCCGTAGTTGCCGGCCCCGTACGACGCGCCCAGGTTCACCGTCAGGTGCGGCACCGTCGAGTTCGACACCGCGTTGATCATCAGGGCGCCGTGCTTGATGATGCCGCGCTGCTCGTACTCCGTGCCGACCATGTAGCCGGTGGTGTTCTGCAAGAAGATCAACGGGGTGTCCGAGGCGTTCGCGAGCTGGATGAACTGGGCCGCCTTCTGCGCCTCCGCGCTGAACAGCACCCCTCGGGCGTTGGCCAGCACCCCCACCGGGTACCCGTGCAGCTCGCCCCAACCGGTGACCAGCGCGTCCCCGTACGCCGGCTTGAACTCGTCGAAGTCGCTGCCGTCCAGGATCCGGGCCAGCACCTCCCGGGGGTCGAACGGCACCTTCAGGTCGGCGCTGGTGATGCCGAGCAACTCCTCCGGGTCGTACTTCGGCGGCTGCGGCACCGCCGTACGCGCCGACGGGCCCTGCTTGCGCCAGTTCAGGCGGCGGACGCACTGCCGGGCCAGCCGGATGCCGTCCCGCTCGTCGGCGGCCAGATAGTCGGCGAGCCCGGACGTGCCGGCGTGCATCGCCGCGCCACCCAACGACTCGTCGTCGGTGACCTCACCGGTCGCCATCTTCACCAGTGGCGGACCGGCCAGGTAGACCTGCGACCGGTCCCGAATCATGATCACGTGGTCGGACATCCCCGGCACGTAGGCGCCACCGGCCGTGGCGTTGCCGAAGACCACGCTGACCGTGGGGATACCTGCCGCCGAGAGCCGGGTCAGGTCACGGAACACCCGACCACCGGGGATGAAGATCTCCGCCTGGGTGGGCAGGTCCGCCCCCGCCGACTCGACCAGGTTGACCATGGGCAGCCGGTTGGCCAGGGCGATCTCGCCGGCCCGCCGGGTCTTCGCGAGCGACCACGGGTTGACCGCTCCGCCGCGTACCGTCGGGTCGTTGGCGACGATCAGACACTCCACGCCCTCGACCACCCCGATACCCGTGACGACGCTGGCCCCGACCGGGAAGTCCGAGCCGTACGCGGCGACCGGCGACAACTCCAGGAACGGGCTGTCGGCGTCCAGCAGCAGCTCGATCCGCTCCCGGGGGAGCAACTTGCCGCGGGCGTGGTGCCGGGTCACGTACTTCTCGCCGCCACCCGCCCGCGCCTGGTCCAGCGCGGCGTCCACCTCGGCCAGCCGCTCCAGCAACGCCGCCCGATTCGCCAGGTACGAGGGCGCGGACGTGTCGACCGCGCTGTCCAGGATGGTCACCGTGCCTCCTTGGTTCGCGACTGCGGGGCTCGCAGACCCGGCTCACTCCTCGCGCTCACAGGCCCATGCCTTTCGCGATGATCTCGTTCATGATCTCGGTGGTGCCGCCGCCGATGCCGAGGATCCGCGCGTCGCGGTAGTGCCGCTCCACCTCGGCGTCGCGCAGGTAACCGAAGCCGCCGTGCAGCTGCAACGCCTGGTCGACGACGTGGTCGCAGGCGGCCACCGCCACGTTCTTCGCCATCGCCACCTCGGTCACCACCGGCTCACCGGCCGCGACCCGGGCCGCCACCCCGTGCACGTACGACCGGGCTGCCTCGGCCCGGGTGTGCATCTCGGCCAACCGGTGCCGGATCAACTGCCGGCTGGCCAGCGGACGCCCGAAGGTCTCCCGGTCCCGGCACCAGCGCACCGCCAGCTCGACGCAGCGCTGCGCTGTCGCGTACGCCTGCGTCGCCAGCGACAGCCGTTCCGCCGCGAAGTGCTGCATGATCGCCAGGAAGCCGGTGTTCTCCGCGCCGATCCGGTTGCCCACCGGCACCCGTACGTCCGCGAAGGACAGCTCGGCGGTGTCCGAGCAGTGCCAGCCCAGCTTCTCCAACCGTCGTCCCACGGTGAAGCCGGGCGACCCCTTGTCGATGACCAGCAGGGTGAGCTCACCGCTGCCCGGGAAGTCGGTACACACGGCGGTGGTCACGAAGTCGGCCCGGTGCCCGCTGGTGATGTACGTCTTCGACCCGTTCACCACGTAGTGGTCGCCGTCGCGGCGGGCGGTCGTGCGGATGCCGGCCACGTCCGACCCGCCGTCCGGCTCGGTGATGGCCAGCGCGCCGATCATCGTGCCGGCGAGGGTGGGTCGGACGTACCGCTCGATCAGGCCGTCGTCGCCCGGTGGCGAGACGCCGGCGAGCCTGCCGCCCAGCGAGCCACCGGTGCGGGCGCCAGCCGCCGCGACCATGTGCGGCAACGCGATGCCGTGCGTGAACAGGGCCGCCACCAGCCCGGACGAGCCGCCGGAGCGGATCAGCTCCTCGGTCACGATGATCGAGTCGAGGAGGTCGCCGCCGCTGCCTCCCACCGACTCCGGGAAGCCGATGCCGAGCAGGCCGAGCTTCGCGGCGGTCGCGTGCAGCGCCCGGGGCACCTCGCCGGCCCGCTCCCAGTCGTCCAGGTGCGGCAGCACCTCCCGGGTCACGAACGCCCGGGTCAGCTCGCGCAGTTGCCGGCGCTCGGGCGTGTCCACGATGCTCACGACGCCACTCCTGCCGGCAGGTCGACGATCCGGGCCCGGAGCAGTTCGCCGAGCGCCTTGGCCTGTGGATCGAACCGGGTGGACGCGGCAACTCCCGCACCGAGCAGGCCCTCGATCACGAAGTTGACCGCGCGCAGGTTCGACAACTCGTAGCGCCGCACCGACAGCGGCGCGGTCTCCGGCAGCAGCTCGGCCAGCCGGTCGACTGTCAACCAGGTCCGCAGCCACGCGTACCCGGCGTCGGAACGCGCCCAGACACCGAGGTTGGCGTCCCCGCCCTTGTCGCCGGAGCGCGCGCCGACCACCTCGCCGAGCGCCCCGCGCCGGGTCGGGCCGTCGACCACCGCGTCGCCACCAGGGGCGGTCTCGTCCGGCGAGGTCGGGGCGGTGCGGATCGGCGGGGCGATCGGCACCCGCTCGCTGCCGGGCAGCACCGCAACGTGCGCCACCGCGTCCTGCGGCACCGCGTCGGCGGTGAACACGCCGTACGGTGTCGCGTCACCGGGCACTGTGGTCAGCGTGCAGCCCGGGTACGAGGCCAGGGCCAGCTCCACAGCGGCGGCCGAGAAGGCCCGCCCGGCCCGCGCCTTGTCGCCGTCGCGCAGGTGTACGTGCAGCAGGGCGCTGGCCGCCTCGGTGTCGGCGGCGTCCGGATGGTCGGTCCGGGCCAGCGTGAACTCCAGCCCGTCCTTGCCCACCGCCTCCTCAACCTGCCCCCGGACCAGTGCCGCCTTCGCCTCGATGTGCAGACCGCAGAGGACGAACGTCATCGAGTTACGGAAGCCGCCGAGGTTGTTGACGCCCACCTTGAGCGTGGGCGGTGGTGGCGTGCCCCGGACGCCGGTGACCCGGACCCGGTCCGGCCCGTCGGGGCGCAGCGTCACCGTGTCCAGTCGGGTGACCACGTCCGGCCCCAGGTACGACGGCCCGCCGATCTCGTAGAGCAGTTGGGCGGTGACCGTCTCCACGGTGACCGCGCCGCCGGTGCCCGGGTGCTTGGTGAGCACTGATGAGCCGTCGGCGTGCACCTCGACGATCGGGAACCCGGGTCGGTGACCGCCGTCGGGCAGCTCGGTGAAGAAGCTGAAGTTGCCGCCGGTGACCTGTGCGCCGCACTCGACGAGATGCCCCGCGACGGTGGCCCCGGCCAGCTCGTCGAGGTCGTCGCGGCCCCACCCGTACCGGGCGATGGCCGGGCCGACCACGAGCGACGCGTCGGTTACCCGGCCGGTGACCACCACGTTCGCACCGGCGTCGAGGCAGGCGGCGATCCCGAACGCGCCGAGGTAGGCGTTCGCGCTCAACGCGTCCGCCCGCTGGATCGTGTCGCCCTCGACGTACCCGACCTGGGCCGGCAGGCCGAGCCGGTTGGCGAGCTTCTCGATGGCGGCGGCCAGCCCGGCCGGATTCAACCCGCCGGCGTTTGTCACGATCCGCACGCCCCGGTCGAGGGCGGTGCCGAGGCAGGTCTCCAGTTGCCGCAGAAACGTCTTCGCGTAGCCCAGGTCGCTGTCGCGCAGGCGGTCGCGGGCGAGGATCAGCATGGTCAACTCGGCCAGGTAGTCGCCGGTGAGCACGTCCAGCTCACCGCCGTCGAGCATCTCCCGCCAGGCGGTGAACCGGTCGCCGTAGAAGCCGGAGGCGTTCCCGATGCGGATCATCCCCGTACCCCCGTCCGGCCGGCCGGCTTCCGGCCGTCACCCGGCGGACCGGCGAAGGCCTGTGCCACGTCGAGCCACTCGTCGGCGACCGGGCCGGTGGCGACCAGGGCCAGGTCCGCGCGGTGTCGGCGCTGGGTGACCAGCAGGCAGAAGTCCCGAGCCGGGCCGGTGAGCCGGTCGGCGGCGTCCGTCGGCCCCCAGCTCCACATGTCGCCGTCGGGCCCGACCAGCTCGACCCGGACCGGCACCGTCGGCGCCTCCCGGCCGTGCGCGGCGAAGCCGTGCCCGAGGGTACGCACGCCCAGGTGCGCCACGTGCCGAAGTCGGTGACTGTCGGGGCGGACCACGTCAAGGGCGTCGGCCACGTCCGCGCCGTGCGCCCAGGTCTCCATGATCCGGGCGGTGGCCATCGAGGTGGCCGACATCCGGGTGCCGTACCAGGGCAGCTTCGTGTCGGCCGGGACGGCGGCCAGCGCGGCGACGAGCGCGGTCCGCCCGGCCCGCCAGCGGGTGAGCAGCTCGGCCGGCGGGGCGAGGAACTGCTCGGCGCCGACGTCGACGAGTCGGGTCACGTCCGACGCGGAGGTCACCGTCGCGTAGAAGGCCTCAGGATCGGTCGCGGCCAACAGCGCGACGTGGTCGGTCCAGGCCAGGTGGGCGATCTGATGCCCGATGCTCCAGCCCGGCGCGGGGGTCGGCCTCGCCCAGTCGGCTGCTGGCAGTGCCGCCACCAGGGCGTCCAACTGGGCGGACTCGTCGGCCAGGTCCGCGAGCAGGTCGCTGAGGTCGACCATGGTGCCTCCGGTCGGTGGTGGCCGGTGCGGCCGGCGGTCAGGGCGTGAGCAGGGTGGTGAGCTGACGCTTCCAGGTGGTCAACAGGGCGGCCCGACGCGCGGAGTCGTCGCTGAGCAGGTTGGCCACCCCGAGCCCGCGGAGCAGGTCGAGCGTGGCCTGCACCGCTTCGCGGACACCGGGTCGACGCTCGTCGAGACCGAGCAGGGCGACGGTGAGCCGGTGCATCTCCCGGCCGACCGTCGCCTCCAGCGGCACCAGGGCGTCCCGCAGCTCCCGGTCGGTGCGGGCGGCGACCCAGAGCTCGAGCGCGGCCACGAACAGCGGCCCGGTGAATGCCACGGCGAGCAGGTCGACGACCCTGTCCAACCGCTGTGGGCCGGCCGGCAGCCCCTCGGCCTCGGTGCGTAACTCGTCGGCCCGGCGCTCGGCCAGATGGGCGACGGCGGCCGTCACCAGCGCCGCCTTCGTCGGGTAGTGGTGCAGCTGAGCCCCCCGCGAGACACCGGCCCGCGCGGCGACGACCGTGGTAGTGGTGCCGGACCAGCCGTGCTCGATGAGGCAGTCGACTGTCGCCTCCAGCAGCCGGGCCTGGGTGGCGCGGCTGCGTTCCTGCTGAGGGACGCGCGTCGATGCGGTGGGCACGGGGACAGCCTGCGGCCTATGAAACAAACAGTCAAGACTGACTTTTTCCGGCGTCTCGTCGGAGGTTGGGCTCGGGCGTGGGTCTGAGCCGTCAGCGGTGGTCGGTAACGGGACGGCAGCTACCGGCACTGGTGCCCAGCGGCTCCTGCAGAGCTGCCCCGCCAGTGGGGCAGGCCAGCCCTTCCCCTGAGCCCGGCCCGGGCGCTGACCGGTGCGTGCGCCCGACCCCTGATCCGCAGTACTCGGTGAGGCTCGCTATGGAGCTGATGTCGCAAACGAATCATCCGCGGACCGGTGCCGTCCGACCGGGGATGTCCGACCGGGGCCGTGCGGCCGGGGCCGTGCGGCCGGGGATGTCCGACCGGGGCCGTCCCGACCGGGGCCGTCCCGACCGGGCCGTCCCACCGGGCCGTCCGACCGGTGCCCTCCGACCGAACCCCTCGACCTCGCCCGCCGGTCGGGCTCCGCTGATGTCGCAAACGATTCAGCTCCAAAGGCAACCCGACTAAGGTCTTCCAGCCGCCCAGCCGCCCAGCCGCCCAGCCGCCCAGCCGCCCAGCCGCCCAGCCGCCCAGCCGCCCAGCCGCCCAGCCGCCCAGCCGTCCAGCCGTCCAGCCGCCCAGCCGGCCCGCCGAGGCGCTCCGCCCGTCCGGCCCGCCGAGGCGTCCCGGCTCAGCGGCCGTCGCGGGGGCCGAAGACCTCCAGCGCAGCGGCGTCGCTGTGCTGGGAGCGCAGGTACTCGTCAGCCCACGCGGCGGCGTCGGGAAAGGTCGACTCCGCCGCCACGCGGGCGCAGGCAGCGTCCACGTCGAAGGCGGTGCGGCGCAGTTGGACGCCCGGCCCGAGCAGTGCCCACCACGCGCCAGCGCCCCCGTACGGCATGCCGATGCTGCCCGGGTTGACCACCAGACGCCGATCGACGAGCCGGGTGAAGGGCATGTGCGTGTGGCCGCAGACCACCGTGGCGACGTCGGCGGGGAGACCGTTGAACACCTCCGCCCAGCGCGCCATCCGGGAGTCGACGAGCACCATCTCCTCGTCATCGCGGGGAGTCGCGTGGCAGAACAGCGTCCGTCCGAGGCCGTCGATCTCCAGCGTCGCCGTCGCCGGCAGCGCGGCGAGCCGGGCCACCTGGTCGTCGCGCAGTTGCCCGGCGGCCCAGTTCGACACCTCGATCGACGCCGGGCGGCCGGCACGGGCCTCGACCAGCTCGCGGTCGGCGTTGCCACCGACCCAGCACACCCGGTCGCCCAGACCGGCGAGCACGTCCAGCACCTCGACCGGTTGCGGGCCGGCGGCGATGTCGCCGGTGAGCACGATCAGATCGGCGGCGACGACGTCCGGCTCGGCCAGTACGGCCTCCAGCGCCGGGAGGACGCCATGGATGTCGGAGAGCACGGCAACACGGTTCACCATGGCCCCACCCTCACCGCTGACACCGCCCCGAGGCCAGGGTTTCTGCGCCAGGCAGACGAGAAACGTCCCCGCCCGCCGTCGGTGACGGCAGGCGGGGACGCGCTGTGCTGCTCAGACGCGGGCGCGACGGGCCAGGCGCTCCGGGTCCAGGATGATGATGCTCTTGCCGTCCAGCCGCAGCCAGCCGCGCGACGCGAAGTCGGCGAGCGCCTTGTTGACGGTCTCCCGAGAGGCGCCGACGAGCTGGGCGATCTCCTCCTGGGTGAGGTCGTGGGTCACCCGCAGAACGCCGCCGTCGCGGGTGCCGAAGCGGCCCGCCATCTGGAGCAGGTTCTTGGCGACCCGGCCCGGCACGTCCGTGAAGATCAGGTCGGCGAGCGAGTCGTTGGTCCGGCGCAGCCGCCGGGCGAGCACCCGGAGCAACTGCTCGGCGATCTCCGGGCGGTTGTTGAGCCACGGCCGCAGCGCCTGCTTACGCAGCCGCACCAGCCGGGTGTCGGTCACCGCGGTGGCGGTCGCCGTACGCGGACCCGGGTCGAAGAGCGACAGCTCACCGACCATGTCCGACGGCCCCATCACCGCGATCAGGTTCTGTCGGCCGTCCGCAGCGCGGCGACCAACCTTGATCTTCCCGGACAGCAGGATGTAGAGGCTGTCACCGGGCTCGCCCTCATTGAAGACGATCTCGCCCTTGCGGACTTCGATCGTCTCCATCTCCTTGGCAAGCGCCTCGGCAGCTTCCGGGTCAACACCCTGGAAGATCCCGCTGCGGGCCAGTACCTCGTCCATTGCGCACCTCCGGTTGCGCGTGCCGTCCGTCGGCCGGGGCCGCCGTCCGCTGATCCCCTCGCGCGCCGCCAAGTCTAGGCGCACGTGAGCATGAATCAGAGGTCGCCCCTGGAATCTTGATCGGTGGGCGTAACCTGCCCGACGTGCTGAGCGAGCCGATTCTGACCAGCCGCGCCGAGGACGGGCGCCACGTACCGCTGCTCGTCTGGCGCGCGGACGTGCCCCTGCGGGCGGTCAGCAGCGGCCCGCTGGGTGGTGGCATCGGGGTCCGGCGGTGGGTGCTGAACGCGACAGTGCCGATGTCGTACGACCGGGAGGACCCGGCGGCGCACCTGGCCTCACTCGCCGCCGAGCTGGCCCTCGACGGGGCCGGGGTCGGTCTGCTGACCGGCGTCGACGTGGCCGAGGTGGTGGCGCGGACCGACACCGGGGTCAGGGCCTGGGTGACGGTCGGGCTCGGCACGCCGGTGCCCGCGGCCGCGCCGACGCCGGCCGCGCTCGCCCAACGCGTCGGCACCGTCAACATCGTGGTGTACCTGCCGGCCCGACTCGCCGACTCGGCGCTCGTCAACGCCGTGGCCACCGCGACCGAGGCGAAGACCCAGGCGATCACGGAGCTGGGGCTGCCGGGGACCGGCACGCCCACCGACGCGGTCACCGTGCTCTGCCCGGTGGACGGGCCGGAGGCCGCGTACGGCGGCCCGCGCTCCACCTGGGGTGCACCGCTCGCCCGAGCGGTGCACGCGGCGGTGCTCGCCGGTGGCGCCCGGCCGGTCGTACCGTGGTCTGAGCAGCTCAGGGGCTGAAAGTCCAACCGATCGGCTGTCGTTGGCGCGTTTAACGACCGGTAGGGTCGCGGACGATGTACGCTCCCGCCCCCCTCGCGTCCCGCCCGCGCCGCCGCGTCGCCCTTGTCCTCGCCGCGCTGCTGGCCGCCCTCCTCGTGGCCGGCTGTGCCGACTCCGGTGGTGAGGCGCCCGTCTGGCAGCCCGGCGCGGGAGGTGGTGGCACCGGCGCGCCGGTCTCCACGGCCGGCCCGAAGGCCACCGGGCCCGCGTCCTCCGGTCAGGGTGGCGCGATCTCGCTCTCCGCCACCGGCGACATCATCATGGGCAACGCGCCCAGTCGGCTCCCCGCCGCCGGTGGTAAGGGCTTCTTCGACTCGGTCACCGGGGCGCTGAAGGCCGATCTGGTGATGGGCAACCTGGAGGAGCCGCTGACGGTCGACACCGGCACCGGCAAGTGCGGGGCCAACTCGACCCGCTGCTTCCAGTTCCGTGCCCCACCGGAGTACGCCGGGCACCTGCGTGACGCCGGCTTCGACGTGCTCAACCAGGCCAACAACCATGGGTACGACTACGGGCCCAAGGGCTACGAGAACACCCAGAAGGCACTGAAGAAGTACGACCTGGAGCACACCGGCGCCCCGAACGAGATCACCGTGGTCGAGGTCAAGGGCGTCAAGGTCGCGGTCGCCGGTTTCTCGTCGTACGTCTGGTCCAACAGCCTCGTTGACATCGCCAAGGCCAAAGCGGTGGTCGCCAAGGCCGCGACCCTGGCCGACCTGGTCGTGGTGCAGGTGCACATGGGCGGCGAGGGCGCCGACAAGACCCGGGTGAAGCCGGGCACCGAGATGTTCCTGGGCGAAAACCGGGGCGACCCCGTGAAGTTCTCGCACGCCATGATCGACGCCGGGGCCGATCTGATCGTCGGGCACGGCCCGCACGTGCTGCGTGGGATGGAGTTCTACCAGGGGCGGCTGATCGCGTACAGCCTCGGCAACTTCGCCGGCGGCGGTAACTCGCTGAGCAACAACGGTCGCCTCGGCTGGGGTGGGGTGCTGAAGGTGTCGCTCAAGCCGGACGGCAGTTGGGCCGGCGGCTCGTTCACCTCGACGTACATGAACGCCGCGGGCAAGCCGACGATGGACCCGGACGACCGCGGTCTGGGTCTGGTCACCGAGTTGAGCCGCGCCGACTTCCCGAAGGGCGGCGCTCGCCTCGACGGGCAGGGAAAGATCTCGCCGCCGACCGCCGGCTGACCCGACGAGGAGCGTCCGGGGTGCGACGTAGGCTGACCGTCGTGACCAGTAGCCCTCCCGGTGCCAGCGAGACCGACCTCGGGCGCAAACGCCGTGCCCGCAAGATCGGCCGGGTGCTGGCCGAGACGCATCCCGACGCGCATTGTGAGCTGGACCACTCCAACGCCCTTGAGTTGGCCGTCGCCACGATCCTGTCCGCGCAGTGCACGGACAAGAAGGTCAACGAGGTCACCCCGAAGCTCTTCGCCCGCTACCCGAGCGCTGCCGCGTACGCCGCCGCCGACCGGGGCGAGATGGAGGAGCTGATCCGGCCCACCGGCTTCTACCGCAACAAGACCGACTCGCTGCTCAAGCTCGGTCAGGCGCTCCTCGACAGGTACGACGGCACGGTCCCGGGCCGGCTCGTCGACCTGGTGACGCTCCCCGGCATCGGCCGCAAGACCGCCAACGTGATCCTCGGCAACGCCTTCGACGTCCCCGGCATCACCGTCGACACGCACTTCCAGCGGCTGGTCCACCGTTGGCGGCTGACCACCGAGACCGACCCGGTCAAGATCGAGCACGCGATCGGCGCGCTGTACGACAAGCGCGACTGGACCATGCTCTCGCACCGGATCATCTTCCACGGGCGACGGGTCTGCCACGCCCGTAAGCCGGCCTGTGGTGCGTGCACCCTCGCGAAGCTCTGCCCTTCGTACGGCACCGGCCCGACCGAGCCGGCGGCCGCCGCGAAGCTGCTCAAGGGCCCCCGGGCGCGTGACCTCGCGGTTGCCGCCGGGGTCGATCCGGAGCTGGTGCCCGCGCAGGCGATCGCGGCGGAGGTGCCGTGAACCGCCGCCTCGCCCTTGCCGCCCTGCCGCTGCTGCTGGCCGTCGCCGGTTGCACCAGCGGCACCGCCGACGACGAGCCAGCCCCCGTCCGGCCGCCGCTGAGCGACCATCCCCGTTCCGGGACTGCGCCACGCTGAGCACGGCACCCACGGCCGCGTCGCCCGGCTCCCGCACGACTGCGCCCGGCACGTCGGGCCCGACGGCCCGCGCCGCTGGCGGGCAGGCGCTGCCGGAGCTGACGCTCTCCTGCTTCACCGGCGGTACCCCCGTCGCGCTGCGGGAGGTGGCCGGGCCGGCGGTGATCAACGTGTGGGCCTCCTGGTGCCCGCCGTGCCGCAAGGAGTTGCCCGCTTTCCAACGCCTCAGCGAACGGGCCGCCGGTCAGCTCCAGGTGGTCGGGGTCAACAGCCGGGACAGCCGCAGCGGCGCCCAGTCCATCGGTGAGGACTTCGGCGTCCGGTTCCCGATCCTGGTGGACCAGGGCGAGGCGTTACAGCGCGAGCTGAAGCGCAACGCCATCCCGCTGACCCTCTTCGTCGACGCCGACGGTCAGGTCCGGCACATCGACGCCACCGGCGCTCTCGACGACGCCACGCTCGCCAGCCTGGTCCGCCAGCACCTCGGCCTGGCGGTGCCGGCGTGACCCGTCGGCCACCCGAGTGGATCGAGCCGTTGCTGACCCGGCTGGGCACCGCCCGCGCCGAGGACTTCACCCGGCTGACCACCCCGGCCGAGGGCGGTCGGGAGAGCGCGGTGCTGGTGCTGCTCGGCGAGCAGCCCGGCGCGGGTCCCGACGTGCTGGTCCTGCAACGCGCCGCCACCCTGCGCAACCACGCCGGGCAGCCGGCCTTTCCCGGGGGTGCGGCCGACCCGGAGGACGCCGACGTCCGCGCCACCGCCCTGCGCGAGGCGAACGAGGAGGTGGGCCTCGACCCGGCCAGCGTGACAGTGCTGGCCGAGCTGCCGAAACTGTGGATCCCGGTCAGCGACTTCGTGGTCACGCCGGTGCTGGCCTGGTGGCACGACCCGCACCCGGTGCACCCACGGGAGCCGGCCGAGGTCGCCCACGTCGCCCGCCTGCCAGTCAGCGAGCTTGTCGATCCGGCCAACCGACTGCGGGTCCGCCACCCCAGCGGCTGGATCGGGCCGGCGTTCTCGGCGCGCGGAATGCTCGTCTGGGGCTTCACCGCCGGGGTGCTCGCCACCCTGCTCGAGATGGGCGGCTGGGCCCGTCCGTGGTCGCCTGGCCGGGTGGTGGAACTTCCGCCGACCGGGGCGACACCTGCCCCGTCCGCCGGCACCGACGAGGCCGACGAGAACGCCCTGCGCTGACCGCACGGTCACCATCCGCAAGCGATGGTCATCCGCCGGGCGCACTGCCCGTACGCTTGACCCGTGTCCGTCGTGGATCTCGTCCTGCTGCTGCTCATGCTCGTGTTCGCGATCAGCGGATACCGCCAGGGTTTCGTCATCGGCGTCACGTCGTTGTCCGGCTTCTTCCTGGGTCTGCTGCTGGGTCTCCAGCTCGGGCCGCTGTTCGCCAGACAGTTCGTGGACGCCGGCACCCGCGTGCTGATCTCGCTCGTGGCGATCTTCGGGCTGGCGGTGGTCGGGCAGGCACTCGCCGGTTGGCTCGGCTCGCACCTGCGCAAGACGATCACCAGCGACGTGGGCAAACGGATCGACGACGTCGGTGGGGCGTTCGTCTCGCTCTTCGCGGTGCTCCTGCTCGCCTGGCTGGTCGCCGTGCCGCTCGGCTCGTCGTCGGTGCCCTGGCTCGCCGCCTCGGTCCGCAACAGCGCCTTGATCACGGTGGTCAACCAGGTCCTGCCGGAACAGGCCCACCAGTTGTCCACGGCGTTGGAGGACACCGTCGACACCGACGGGTTCCCGGACGTCTTCGGTGACCTCGCGCCCACCCGAGCCCGGCAGGTCGACCCCCCGGACCCGGCACTGGCCGGCTCGCAGGTGGTGGTCAGCGGTCAGCAGTCGGTCGTCAAGGTGCTCGGCTCCGCGCCCAGCTGTTCACGCCGGATCGAGGGGTCCGGCTTCGTGTACGCGGACGACCGGGTGATGACCAACGCGCACGTGGTGGCCGGCACCCGCTCGGTCGCCGTGGAGTTGGGCGGCGAGCGGTATGACGGCAAGGTGGTGGTCTACGACCCGAACCGGGACCTGGCGGTGCTGCTCGTGCCGGGGCTGCCCGGGCCGTCCCTGCGCTTCGCCGCCGGCAACGCGGGCAGTGGCGCAGATGCCATCGTGCTCGGCTTCCCGCTCGACGGCCCGTACAACGCGCAGTCGGCGCGGGTCCGGGACGTCGACCGGATCAAGGGCCCGGACATCTACTCCTCCAACGAGGTGACCCGGGAGATCTACACGATCCGGGCGCTGGTCCGCAGCGGCAACTCGGGCGGTCCGCTGCTCTCCGCCAACGGTCTGGTGCTCGGCGTGATCTTCGCGGCGGCGTCGGACGACCCGAACACCGGCTTCGCGGTGACGGCGGCCGAGGCCCGCCCGGTGGCGTTGGCCGGGGCCGAACGCAACAGGCAGGTCGGCACCGGCGAGTGCACCTGAGCGTCGCCGCGAGGTCGGCTCAGCCCCGGGCCGCGAGGGTGGGACGCCCGACGGTCGGCAGCTTCGTCCGGCCCCACCGCAGCCCCCGGTCCAGCACGGCACGGGCCATGATCGCGACGCACGTGCCGCCGTTGAGGAAGGACGCCACCACGTCGCTCGGGTGGTGCATCCCCCGGTACATCCGGGTCAGCGCCACGCCCAGCGGCACCGTCAGCAGCAGCGTCCACCAGGCGACCTTTGCTCCGGTGCTCCGTGCCCGCAGCGCCATCAGCACGGCGATGCCGACGTAGAGCGCCACCGCCGCCGAGGTGTGCCCGGACGGGAAGCTCGACGTGGGTGGCGACACGTCCATGTGCTCCACCGCCGGCCGCTGCCTGTCGATCGCCAGCGTGGTCAGCAGGAATACCAGTGCCTGGGCGGTCACCGCAGCGCACAGGAACAACGGCTCGCGCCAACGCTTCAGCCAGAGCCGCAGCGCCAACGCCACCAGCACGGTGACCACGACGATCATCTGCGTGCTGGCCAGCGTGCTGAAAACCAGCGAGATGTTGTTCCAGTCGCCGGTGCGGTCGGCGGCCAGTTCCCGGTTCACCGCGTCCTCCACGGTGAACGGCCAGGTCCGCGCGAACACCCGGGTGACCAGCACCCCGAGCAGCACCATGAGCCCCAGCAGGAGGGACACCGGCAGCAGCACCCGCCGGACGATCTGGACCACGGTCTCGGACATGGGTCGGCCAGTACCCGGCCGAGCCCGTCGTCACGCCTCAGGTCGCTCCCGGGTACCGCTCGACCTCGGGAGCGACGCCGTCACGGGTCGGCCGGACCGGCCGCAGACCTGTGTGTGCCCGCCAACTGGTGAATGCGGCGGTGGTCGCCGCGACCACCGCCACCCCGAGCAACCATCCGCCCAGCACGTCGCTGGTGAAGTGCACTCCGAGCGCCACCCTGCTCAATCCGGTCACCACGGTGATCAGCACCGCCGCGACCCAGAGCGCGGTCCGCGCCGCCCCCCGCCCGGCGTACGGAAGGAGGACCAGCAGCAGCACCCCGGCGGCCAGTGTGGCGTTCAGCGCGTGCCCCGAGGGGAACGAGTAGCCGGCGGCCCGCGCCACCGGGTCGAGCAACTCCGGCCGGTCCCGGCCGACGAGCAGCTTGAGCAGCGGACCGACCAACCCGCCGACGACCATGGTGGTGGCCGCCCAGAGGGCCAGGCGGCGGGCTCCCCGGCGCAGGAGCCAGACCACCAGGAGCAGGGCGACGGCCCGCAGCGGCATCGGTGCGAACACCTCGGTCCAGACCCGCATCAGCATGACCCAGGCCGGGTGCTCCTGCGCGTAGCCGTGCAGCGCGTCGGTGACCGCGGTGTCCAGCCGGTGCAGCGGTGCCCAGGCGCCGAGCACCAGCAGTGTGAGCAGCGCGAACGGCACCAGCACCAGGAAAGCCGCCGCCGCGGCGAGGGTGAGCCGCAGCCCCAGCGCATGGTCCCTGTCGAATCGGCGTTGTCGCCAGGACGGCTGGCCGGTGGGGGCGAGGGTGGGCGGCCGCTGCGTACTCATGGGTCCGTTCTACCCGGCCGGGCAGCCGGTCAGACCTGCCGGTCGGTCGGGATCAACGAGTCCGCTGACGCAGTCGGCGGACCATCAGGGCCGCACCGGCGACCAGAGCGACGAGGAGCACGACAGTTGTCCACAGTTGTTCCGGCGCGGACGTGTCCTGACCGCCCGCCGCCCGAGCCGTCCACCGACTCTGCTGACCGGATGCGGCGAGGCCGAGTGGGTCGCTGCCGGCACCGGCCACCGGATCGTCGTCGGCCGAGCCGGGCGCCGGACCGAAGCCGGTCACACCCGGCGACGTCTGGTCGTCCAGCGGGTTGACGGTCACCGGCGGCACCTGAGCGGTCAACGCGGCCACCGGGTCGACCACCCCGTACCCGAAGCGGTCGTCCCGACCGGTCGGGCCGAGGTCCCGGGCAGTGGACAGCAGTCGGTTGACCACCTCACCCGCGGGCATCTGCGGATAGCGGGACCGGACCAGCGCGGCGGTCGCGGCCACAAGTGGCGCGGCGAAGCTGGTGCCCTGCACCCGCCAGTACCCGCCGGGGGGCTTCGCGCCGACCAGCCCGCTGGCGGGGGCGGTGAGCACCGTCGCCCGGCCGGTGATCGAGCCGGACCACAGGTTGTCGCTACTGCGTTCGAGACCGGAGACCGCGATCACACCCGGCTCCCGAGCCGGATACCAGACCTTCGTGCTGGTGGAGGTGGCCAGGTTGCCGGTGCAGGCCACCACGACCACGTCCCGGACGAACGCGTAGTCCAGGGCGGCGGCCAGGGCCGGGCTGTCGCCGCTGCCGCCCAACGACAGGTTGATCACGCGGGCCCCGTTGTCGACCGCCCAGCGCACCCCCTGGGCGACGATCAGCGCGTCGTCGTAGCGGTTCTCCTCGTCCAACACGCGGACCGGCAGGATCCGGGCGTCCGGCGCCAGGCCGACCACGCCCCGCTTGTCGTCGCTACGCCCGGCGATCAGGCCGGCGACAGTGGTGCCGTGGCCCACCGGATCCGGGCCCGGAGCGCCGCCGGGGCCGACCAGGTCCTTGCCGGGCAGCACCTGGCCGACCAGGTCGGGGTGGGTGCCATCCACTCCGGAGTCGACCACCGCCACGGTCACGCCACGGCCGGTGGAGCTACGCCACGCCGTCTCGGCCTGCAACTCGTCGAGTTGCCACTGCTCGTCGCGGACCTGGTCGGTGCGGGCGATGGTGTCACCGGGGGCGAACGCCATCGGCGCGCCGGCGAGCTGTCCACCGTTCGTGGGCGCGGCGACCGGCACGGCCGCCGCGGTCGGGGCCACGACGGCGAGCGCCGCGGCCACGCCGAGCAGAGCCCGGCCGGTCGCTCGTCGGGCCGCTGACGGACCGCTGTACCGCACCCCAGTCACATCCCCAGCCATTCATCCCGACGGAACCATGACGATCGGAGATTACCGGTTTCCCCACCCGTCACGGGAAGAACCGGCGAGTCAGGTCACTGCGGCGGCAGTTGAGCCAGCTGAACGAGGCGTACTCCCTCTCGCCGGGTGACCAGCCGACCACGCCCCGGCGGCAGCGGTCCGGGCCGCACCGGCCCGACGAGTGCGCCCTCCTCGGGGCTGCCCGCCATCACCAGGCCGGCGGTGGACAACTCCCGCAGGCGCTGCACGATCGGCTCGTACTGTGCGCGGCCCGCCCCACCGGACCGGCGGGCCAGCACCAGGTGCAGCCCGATGTCCCGGGCGTGCGGCAGGTGCTCCTCCAGGGCCCGCAACGGGTTCGCCGGCCCCGCCGCCACCAGGTCGTAGTCGTCCACCAGCACGAACAGCTCGGGGCCCGACCACCAGGACCGGTCCCGCAGCTGTTGCGGGGTGACCTCCGGCCCGGGGGCCCGCCGCTCCAGGTAGCCGGCGGCCGACTCGACCAGGTCGGCGGTGTGTGCCGCGGCGGTGCCGTACCCGATCAGGTGTGGCGTCTCGATGGCGCCGAGCAGGCTGCGCCGGTAGTCGACGAGGATCACCCGGGCCTGCTCGGGAGTGAACCGGGTGATGATCGACGTGGCGAGCGCGCGCAGGAACGACGACTTGCCGCACTCCGAGTCCCCGAAGACCACGAAGTGGGGCTCGGTGGCGAAGTCGATCAGCACCGGGCGCAGATCGGCCTCCGCGATCCCGATCGGCAGCCGCAGCCCGGTCGTCGAGGCGAGGTCCAGATCGGCGTACGGCAGCACCGGCGGGAGCAGCCGTACCCGGGGCGCCGGAGGGCCCGCCCACCCGTCCGCGGCCCTCTTGACCAGGTCGGCGGTGTCCCCGCTGGAGGTGCCGAGCTGAGGGAACGCGGTGAGGAAGTGCAGGCCCTCAGCGGTCACCCCTCGCCCGGCCCGCTCCGGCACGTTCGCGGCCGCACGCCGAGCCACAAGCGAGTCGGCCGGATCACCGAGGCGCAGCTCCAGCCGGGAGCCGAACAGGTCTCTGATCGCCGGCCGGAAATCCAGCCAGCGCAGCGCGGTGGCGACCACGTGCAGCCCGTACGACAGGCCCCGGGTGGCCAGGTCGGTGACGAGTGGCTCGAGATCGTCGTACTCGCCGCGGATGGTGCTCCATCCGTCGATCACCAGGAACACGTCACCGTACGGGTCGGCGCCCGGCTGACCGGCCGTACCCGCTGCCGCTCGACGCTGCCGGTACGCGGCCATCGACTCCACGCCCAGCTCGGCGAAGCGGCGTTCCCGGTCGACGAGCAGGGTGGTCATCTCGCCGACGGTGCGCCGTACGGCTGTCGGGTCGGCGCGGCCGGTCACGCCGCCCACGTGCGGGAGGTCGCGCAGCGCGGCCAGCCCACCGCCACCGAAGTCGAGGCAGTAGACCTGCACCTCGGCAGGTGTGTGGGTGAGCGCCAGCGCGCAGATCAGCGTGCGCAGGGCTGTCGACTTGCCGCTCTGCGGCGCGCCGACCACCGCGACGTGCCCGGCGGCGCCGTCCAGCGCCAGCCAGAGCAGGTCCCGGCGCTGCTCCAACGGTTTGTCCACGACCGCCATCGGCACTCCGAGTGCGCCGTGCAGCTCCGGGTTGCCCACGGTGAGCCCGCGCTTCGTTTGCACCTCGACCGGCCCGAGCAGCTCGTCCAGGGCCGGCGGTTGACCGAGCGGCGGGAGCCAGACCTGGTGCGCGGGCGGCCCCTGCCCGACGAGCCGGTCCACCAGCAGGTCGAGCAGCGTCCTACTGCCCTCATCCTCGGCCACGACGGGCACGACCGGGGTTGCCGGCTCGGGCACCGGTACGACGTGTGTGGTGAAGGTGAGCAGCCGCGTGCCCCCGTCGGCGGCGACGCCACCCGGCGCGGCCCGTCGGCGGACGGCACCGGAGACGTACGCGGCCTTGAAGCGGGCCAGCGGGTCGGTGCCGGCACGGAGGTAGCCGTGGCCCGGTGAGCGGGGCAGCTCGTGCGCGTCCGCCACGCCGAGCACCGTCCGGGACTCCAGCGCCGAGAAGGTGCGCAACCCGATCCGGTACGACAGGTGCGTGTCCAACCCTCGGAGCCGGCCCTCCTCCAGCCGTTGGCTGGCCAGCAGCAGGTGCACGCCGAGCGACCGGCCCAGCCGGCCGATCTGCACGAACAGGTCGATGAAGTCGGGCTTGGCGGAGAGCAGTTCCGAGAACTCGTCGCAGATCAGCAGCAACGACGGCAGTGGAGCGAGAGGGCTTCCGGCCGCCCGGGCCCGCTCGTAGTCGCGCACGCTGGCGAAGTTGCCGGCGCGGCGCAGCAGTTCCTGGCGGCGGACCAGCTCCCCGTTGATCGCGTCCACCATGCGATCGACCAGGGGCAACGCGTCGGCCAGGTTGGTGATCACGGCCGCGGTGTGCGGCAGCCTGTCGAACGACGTGAAGGTGGCACCGCCCTTGAAGTCGACCAGCACGAAGTTGAGCTGCTCGGAGCTGTGCGTGGCGGCGAGCCCCAGCACCAGCGTGCGGAGCAGCTCGGACTTGCCGGAGCCGGTCGCACCGATGAGCAGGCCGTGCGGGCCCATGCCGTCCTGGGCGGACTCCTTGAGGTCCAGTTCGATGGCGCCGCCGTCCGCGCCCACCCCGATCGGCACCCGCAGCCGGTCCCGGGCCGAGCGCGGCAGCCAGCCCTGCTCCGCGGTGAAGCTCTCCGGGTCACCGAGCCCGAGCAGCTCGGGGAGGCCCAGGTCGGCCTGGAACGGGGCGTCCGGCCCGCGTGCCGCGCCGGCGAGCCGCAGCGGCGCCAACCGTCGGGCGACCGCCTCGGCGTCGGCCAGGTCCAACTGGTCGGCGGTGCCCACCTCGGCGTGCCCGTCGGACGACAACGAGTGCAGCCGCCGGCCGTGCAACTCCAGCAGCAGCGCGTACCGGTCCAGCAGTCGGGGCGGCGGCGTGTCCAGGTCCAGCACGGTGACGGCGTCGATGCCGCCGTCGCCGGTCAGGTCACTGGCACCGGTCAGGTCGCCGCCGTCGAGGACCACCACCACGTGTGGACCGTCGGTGGCCGGGCCGGTCGGGCTGAACCGGGACCGCGTGGCCAGCACGTCGGCCAGCAGCGACTCCAGCTCGGCGGCCGAGCTGGTGACCAGCCGTACCGGGCCGAGCGCGTCGGTGCGGCCGGGATGGTGGGCGTGCGGGAGCCACTTCGCCCACTCCCAGCAGGCCCGGCGCTCCGGCCCCGCGCAGATCGCGATGAGCAGCTCGTCGGGGGCGTGGAACACCGCCAGCTGGGTCAGCACGGCCCGGACCAGCGCCTGCGCCGCCGGGTCGCCGGTGGGCGGGCCGCCGGTGGTCGGGGTGGTCGCCCGGCCACGGCCGGCGGGTCGCACGTGCACCCGGGCGAAGCTGCGCAGCGACAGCGCCACCGGCAGGTCCGGCACCACGGAGTACGCGTCCAGGAAGCGACGTAGCGCGCCGGCCGTCATCGGCTCCAGCTCCTCCAACGGCCGGGTGACCGGTGGGACGAGCGGGGTGGCCAGGGTCTGCGGCCCGACGGCGACCCGCACCACGGCGAAATCCGGGTCGGCGGGGCGGCGCTCCCAGACCCGGTGGCTGTCCACTGTCGACCAGAGCCGGCCCGGATCCGGGTGCCGGTAGTAGAGCCCGGCCCGTTGCTGGCCGGCGGTCCGCCGGACCCGCCGCCGCAGCGTGGCCAGGTGGCGCAGGTACTCCCTGCGGGCGGCCATCATCTCGGACTTCTTCGGGGTGCCGGAGGCGCTGCCCCAGGACGTCACGAGCATCGCCAACGAGGAGAGCCCGAACATCCCGCCCACCACGTACGAGTAGGCGCCGCCGCCCCGGCCGAACATCATCGCCATCGCCACCGTGCCGCCGAGCATGGGCAGCAGCATGAGCATCTGCTGCCAGCGTCCGCCGGTCACCACGGGGATCTCCGGCGGTGCGTCGACCGACAGCTCGCCGGCGGGAATCTCCGGTGCTGGTCGGCGCGGTGGCCGCTTGATGACGACTGTGGACACTCGGCCTCCTGACAGCGCTGGGTAACCCGAGCCTGGCTCATGGTAGGTAAAGTCCTGTCGTCCGCGCAGCCTCCGATCCCCCTCGATATGGAGACCAGTCGATGACTACCGGGCTGGCACGCGTCACCATCAGCGCGCCGCAACGACGGGTGGACGTCGCCCTGCCGGAGCAGGTGCCCCTGGCTGAGCTGCTGCCCGACGTGCTCCGGCACGCCGGTGTCGGGCTGGCCGACGACGGCGAGCAGCACGGCGGTTGGGTGCTGCGCCGTACCGACGGGGCGTTGCTGGTGACGGCACAGGCGCTGCTGCCGCAGGGGGTCCGCGACGGTGAGGTGCTGCACCTCGTGCCAGCCCGCGCGCACTGGCCCGAGTTGGAGTACGACGACGTCATCGAGGCGATCGCCGACGGCGCCCGCCGCCGTGGCGGCGCCTGGTCGCCCACTGCCACCCGGGCAGCCGGTCTGGCCGGTGCCGCCGTACCGCTCGCGGTCGGACTGCTCGCCCTGCTCGCCGGGGGCCCGACGCACCGGGCCGGCTGGCTGGCGGCTGTCGCGGTGGCGCTGGTGCTCACCGTGGCCGGCACGGTGGCCTCCCGTGCCAACGGCGACGGCGCCGCCGGTGCGACGCTCGGCGGCTACGCGCTGCCCTACGCGTTCACGGCCGGTGCCCTGGCCGTCGGCTCCGGCGACCCGGTCGGGCCGTTCGGGCCGGCCCGCTGGGTGGGCGCTCCCGAACTGCTGGCCGGCTCGGTCGCGCTGCTGCTGGTCGCGTTGATCGGCCTCCTCGGGGTGGCCAGCCGGCTGCGGGTCTTCGTGGCCGGTGTCACTGTCGGCCTGATCGGCGCGGGCGCGGCGCTCGGTGGGCTGCTGATGACCACCGCCGGTACGGCGGCGGTGCTGCTCAGCGCACTGGTCTTCGCCGTCGGCGTGATCCCGCTGCTGGCCATCCGGCTGGGCAAGCTGCCCCTGCCGCCGATCACCCTGCCGGCCTCGACCGCCGCGGAGGAGCCGGAGCGGGCCCGGGATCTGCCGGACCGGGGCCGGGTGCACGCCGCTGTGGTCCGCACCGAGGAGATGCTCACCGGGATGCTGATCGGCCACGCCCTGCTGGTGGTGGCCACAGCCGTCGTACTCGTCTTCGCCGGTGGCACGGCCGGTCGGGTGCTGGTGGCGGTCACCTCGGCCGTACTGCTGCTGCGGTCGCGGCTGTTCGTGGCCCTGCGACACCGGGTGCCGACGGTGCTCGCCGGGCTGGCCGGCTACGCGGTGCTGGGCGCGGTGCTTGTCGGTCGGGCCGACGAGGCCGGGCGGTTGGTGCTGGTCCTCGGCGGGGCGGCGCTGGCCCTGGTGGCGGTCGCCAGCGGCACCGGGTACGCGCGTCGGCCGGTCTCGCCGTACCTCGGAAGGATCGCGGACCTCACCGACACCGCCCTGGTGGTCGCCGTGGTGCCGATCGCCTGCGCGGTGCTCGACCTGTACGACCGGGCCCGAGGGTTGCTCGGTTGAGCGACCCTCGGGCCCGGTGTGTCAGCTGTCGTCAGTGGGTGGATTCGCCGCGCGCCTCGGCGTCCCTGGCCCGCTGGTAGGAGGCGTGGATCTCGGCCTCGGCCTCGGTGCGGCCGACCCAGGTCGCGCCCTCCACCGACTTGCCGGGCTCCAGGTCCTTGTACACCTCGAAGAAGTGCTGGATCTCCAGGCGGTCGAACTCGCCCAGGTGGTGGATGTCGCGCAGGTGCTCCTGGCGGGGGTCCTCGTAGGGCACGCAGAGGACCTTGTCGTCCCCGCCCTTCTCGTCGGTCATCCGGAACATGCCGATGGTGCGGCAGCGGATCAGGCAGCCCGGGAAGGTCGGCTCGGGGACCAGCACGAGGGCGTCCAGCGGGTCGCCGTCCTCGCCCAGCGTGCCCTCGATGAACCCGTAGTCGGCCGGGTACTGGGTGGACGTGAAGAGGGTGCGGTCCAACCGGATCCGGCCGGTCTTGTGGTCCACCTCGTACTTGTTCCGGTGACCCTTGGGGATCTCAACCGTCACGTCGAAATCCATCTGCACGCTCCCTCGTCTGCCCACGCTGGCTAACGGAACCACTGGCGACCCCCCGGACAGGTGAATGCCCACCCGCCGACTCCGGCCGCCGCATAGTCTTCGGACCGAAGTAGTGTCACCCAAGCCGTTTTTCGCTGGGGGAGGAGGGGGTCGTGGGGAGGGAAGATTCACACTACCGCCCGGACGGGGGCTCCGCGCACGGTACCGGACGATCCGGCTCCGGCAGTGCCAAGGGGCGGGTCCCGGTGCCGGAGGCGCACCTCCCACGGGCTCCCGAACCATCGACCCCGGCGCCGGAGACGGTGCCCGAGCGGCCGCCGCCGCTGCCCTGGCGCCCGCCTACCGGTTCGGCGTCACCCCCTCCGAACACCCCGCACTCTCCGGTGACCGGCGGTGACCGGCCGGTGAGCGGCCCGCCGCGCGGCAGTGCCACGGTCCCGGTCAGCCCTGCGCCGGTCAGCCCGTCGTTCGGTCCCGCGCCGGCCGGCCCCAACCCCGGTGGGGTCCCCCGTTGGGCCCGCCGATCTCCGCGCTGCCGGCACCCGCCGGCGCCGCACCCGCACCCGCACCCGAGCCCCCGCCCGCCCCGTCGCGCCGCCGAGGGCGGCTGCCGGTGGTGCTGGCCGCCGTGCTTCTGCTGGTGCTCGTCAGCGTCGGAGTCGTGATCACCCGTCCCGGCCCGGTCGCCGGGTGGCTCGGCGACGACGCCGGGTCCGGGCCGAACGCCGCAGGCGCGACCCCGGAACCCGCCCCGTCGGACGTGCTGGCCGGGCCGGATTCGAACGCCCCGGTACCCACCCAGGACGGGGTTCGTGCCGTGCTCGATCCACTGGTCGGCGTCGCCACACTGGGCGACCGGGTGAACGTCTCGGTCGCCGACGTGATCACCGGTCAGACGCTGTTCGCCAAGGGGGCGGACGACGGCACCGTCCCCGCCTCGGTGACCAAGCTGGCGACCGCGGTGACAGTGCTGGCGGCCCGGGGTCCCGGCTACCGGATTCCCACCCGTGCGCTGGCCGGCGCGAAGGCCGGCGAGGTGGTGATCGTCGGTGGCGGCGACCCGACCCTCGCGATCACCAAGAAGAGCTACTACCCGGGTGCTGCGCGCCTCGACGATCTGGCCGCCCAGGTGCGTACCGCGCTCGGCGGCACACCCCCGACCAGTGTGACCGTCGACGGCTCGGTCTACTCCGGCCCGGTCTACGGCCCTGGCTGGGACGACGACATCCCCACCGGCGGGTCGGGCGGCGCGGTGACCGCGTTGATGACCGACGGCGCGCGTACGGACCCCGGTGTGGAACACGGGTCCGCCCCACGGTTCGCCGAGCCGGACCTGGCCGCCGGCAAGGCGTTCGCCCGGTTGCTCGGTGTGCCGACCGACGCCGTGCGGCGTGGCACGGCTCCGGCCCAGGCGGCAGCCGGCGCCAACCCGGCACCGGGCACCGAGCTGGGCGTGGTGCAGTCTCCGCCGATGATCCGGCTCGTCGACGTCATGATCAGCGAGAGCGACAACCTGGTGGCTGAGGCGCTCGCCCGTCAGGTCGCGTTGGCCCGCAACCAGCCCGCCTCGTTCGACGGGGGCGCCGCCGCCATGGACGCCGAGGTGGCCGAGTTGGGCCTGCCGGCCGACGAGATCAGCGTCTCCGACGGCAGCGGCCTGTCCCGTCGTAACCGGATCAGCCCGTCGCTGCTGACCGATCTGATCCGGTTGGCCGCCAGTCCGGACCATCCGGAGCTGGCCGGCGTCTTCGGTGGTCTACCGGTGGGCGGTTGGTCCGGGACCCTGAACGAGCGCTACCGCAACGCACCGGGCACCGCTGCGGGCGCGGGCAGCGTCCGGGCCAAGACCGGCACCCTGACCGGCGTGCACTCCATCGCAGGCCTGGTCACCACCGCTGATGGTCGGCTGTTGGCCTTCGCGGTGCTCACCGACAAGGTGCCGGGTGACCGGGAGACCGCCCAGCCGGCGCTGGACCGGATCGCCGCCGCGCTGGCCGGCTGCGGCTGCGGCTGACCGTCCCCGGACCGGGGTGACGCGGTCGCCATCGGCGTTGATCGAGGGCGCGAGCCCGGGCCGGGGTGTCGCGGCGCGGGTACGGTGGGTCCATGGCGCAGTTCGTGGACTGGGATCTGGCCGCCGCCACAGCGGGGGCGTTGAGCAAGTCTGGCCCCCGCGTGTCGTACGCCGAAGCCACCGACGTGGTCGGCGACCTGCGCCGGCTGACCGACGAGGCGGCCGGGCACGTGGCCGACTACACGGGGCTGCGGGCGCAGGTGTCGCATCCGCCGGTCCGGGTGGTCGACCGCCGCGACTGGGCCGCGACCAACATCGCCGGGCTCCGCGAGGTGATCACACCGCTGGTGAGTCGGCTCTCCGGCGACAAGCAACCTGGCGCGTTGACCGAGGCGATCGGGTCCCGGCTGACCGGGGTGCAGGCCGGCACGGTGCTGGCGTACCTCTCCGGCCGGGTGCTCGGCCAGTACGAGGTCTTCTCGGCTGACCCGGGCCAGTTGCTGCTTGTCGCACCGAACATCGTCGAGGTCGAGCGCAAGCTCGGCGCCGATCCTCGGGACTTCCGGCTCTGGGTGTGTCTGCACGAGGTCACCCACCGCACCCAGTTCACGGCCGTGCCGTGGATGCGTGCGTACTTCCTCAGCGAGGTGCAGGCGTTCGTCGACGCGTCGTCCAGCGGGAGTGAGCACCTGGTCGAGCGGTTGCGGCGCGGGGTGGCCACGTTGTCCGAGGCGGTCCGTGACCCGGAGAGCCGCACCAGCGTACTGGACATCGTGCAGACCCCGGCGCAGCGGGCCGTCCTGGACCGGCTCACCGCGTTGATGACCCTGCTGGAGGGGCACGCCGAGTTCGTGATGGACGGCGTCGGCCCGCAGGTGATCCCGAGCGTGGAGCGGATCCGGGCGTCGTTCAACCGACGCCGGGAGGCGGGCAACCCGCTGGAGAAGGCGATCCGCCGGCTCCTCGGCGTGGACGTCAAGATGCGCCAGTACGCCGAGGGACGCAAGTTCGTGCACGGGGTGGTGGAACGCGTCGGCATGGACGGGTTCAACTCGATCTTCAACTCGCCGCTGACCCTGCCGCGGCTGTCGGAGTTGGGCGACCCGGACGCCTGGGTCGCCCGGGTGCACGGCCCGGCCGGCACCTTCCCGGCCGCTGGCTGATCACCCGCCGGTGGCCGCGCTCGCTCCGCCGGTGGCCGCGATCCGGGTGGCGGTCCGCCGCGCCCTGACCGGTCTGCCGGCCGGCGGTCCGGTGCTTGTCGCCTGCTCCGGTGGTGCCGACTCGCTCGCGCTCGCGGCGGCCACCGTGTTCGTGGCGCCCCGGCTGGGCCGCGCCGCAGCGCTCGTCACCGTCGACCACGGCCTGCAGGAGGGCTCCGCGGACCGCGCCGAGGCGGTGGCCGCCTGGGGTCGGGGTGTCGGCTTCACGTCGGCGACGGTGGTCCGGGTGGAGGTGGCCGGCCGTCCCGGCGGGCCGGAGGCGGCTGCCCGCGAGGCCCGCTACCAGGCGCTGACCGAGGTGGCCCGGCAGCAGAACGCCGTCGCGGTGCTCACCGGGCACACCCGTGACGACCAGGCGGAGACGGTGCTGCTCGCGCTCGCCCGGGGCGCCGGCCCACGGGGGCTGGCCGGGATGCCCGCCCGCCGTGATCTGGGCGGGGTGCCGCTGCTGCGCCCGCTACTGGAGATCGGTAGGGAGCAGACGCGTGCCGCCTGCGCCGTGCTCGGGCTGAGCCCGTGGCAGGACCCGCACAACACCGACCCGTCGTACGCCCGGTCGCGGGTGCGGGCCGACCTGCTGCCGGCCCTGGTACGGGCGCTCGGCCCCGGCGTGGTCGACAACCTCGCGCGTACCGCCCGGCTGGTGGCCGCCGACAACGCCGCGCTCGACGAGTTGGCCGGGACGGCGCTGGAGGCGGCCAGGTGCCCCGACGGTGGTCTGTCCGTACCAGCGCTGCTCGGCCTGGTCCCTGCCGTCCGTGGCCGGGTGCTGCACGCCTGGGCCCGCGAGTTGGGCGCGCCGTCCGGCGCCCTGTCCCATCGGCACGTCGCCGCCCTGGACGCCCTGGTGGCCGACTGGCATGGTCAGGGTCCGGCCGATCTGCCCGGGGGTGTCCGGGTGCTCCGCCGCGACGGCCGGTTGGCGTCGGTGGACCCCACCTGACCTGACCGGTGGCGAGCAGAGCGGAGGGGTGCTCGGTAGGCCGGCCTCAGCCGCTGTGCGCCCGGTCCCGGAAGGTCGTCCGGTAGCTGTGCGGGGTGGCACCGACCCGGCGGCTGAAGTGGTGGCGCAACGCGGCCGCGTCGCCGAAGCCGGACTGGTCGGCGACCGCCTCCACGCTCAACGGGGTCTCCTCCAGCAGCCGGCGGGCGAGCAGCACCCGCTGGTTGGTCAGCCAGTCGTGCGGGGTGGTGCCGGTCTCGGCACGGAACCGGCGGGCGAACGTGCGGGGCGCCATACCGGCGCGGGCAGCCAACTCCTCCACCGTGATCGTCCGGTCCAGGTGACCCATCAGCCACTCCAGCACCGGTTCGAGGGTGGGTGCCTCGGGCGCCTTCGGGATGGGCGCCTCGACGTACTGGGACTGGCCGCCGTCGCGGTGCGGCGGCACCACCATCCGCCGGGCCAGCCGGGTCGCGGTGGCCGAGCCGTGCTCCTGGCGGATCAGGTGCAGGCACGCGTCGATGCCGGCCGCCGTGCCGGCGCTGGTGAGCAGCCGACCGTCCTGGACGTAGAGGGAGTTGCAGCGCACCCGGGCGCGCGGGTGCCGGCGTTGCAGCTCGTCCACGTACCGCCAGTGGGTCGTGCACTCGCGGTCGTCGAGCAGCCCGGCCTCCCCGAGCAGGAATGCCCCGGAGCAGACGCTGAACAGGTGCGCGCCACGGGCGTCGGCCCGGCGTAGCGCGTCGAGCACCGGGCCGGGGACGGTGGTGCCCTGGCTGTGCGCGGGGATGGCCACCAGGTCGGCTTCGTCGACCGGGCCGAGGTCCGCGTGTGGGGTGAGGTGGAAGCCGGACGAGGTACGCACCGGAGCGCCGTCCGGGCTGCACACCTGGAAGCGGTAGGCGGGGAACCCGTCGGCCGTCCGGTCGGTGCCGAACACCTCGGCGAGCACGCCGAGCTCGAAGGGAGCGACCTGGTCGAGGGCGAGGACGGCAACGGACCGCAGCATGTGACGAGGGTAACCCGACGGGTGGCAGTAAATCGATGAGCAATGGCATTTCTGCCACTGTCCGGTCGGTTCGAGTGGGCGCAGACTGGTCTCAGTCCGGTGCGCACCGGCGGCGAAACCGACAGCAATCATGCGAAAGCGAGCGCCGCCATGGAGTTCCTGCTCTTCCTCCTGTTCCTTGTCCTGCTCGTCGCCGCCTCGGCGGCCGGCCTCACCGTTGACAGCCACGATTCGGCCGACTGGAAGCCCAGCGACGGCGGCCGCCGCTGGCGGTCACGCACCAACTGATGTGATTAGCGTTGTTTGCGCAGAAAATCCTTGGCGGGACCGCGCCAAAAGGTGCGGCCCCGCCGACGGAGGCCATCCGACGTACGGCAGGCTAGGAGTCATGGCTGACGGCTCCTGGTACGACGCCGACATCGACCACGTGATCATCTCTGAGGCGCAGATCCGCGAGAAGACGGCGGAACTGGCCAAGCAGGTCTCCGCCGACTACGCCCACGTGGGCGACGGGCTGCTGCTGGTGTGCGTACTCAAGGGCGCGGTGATGTTCATGGCGGACTTCGCCCGGGCGCTGGGGCGTAACGGCCCGCCGGCGGAACTCGACTTCATGGCCATCTCGTCCTACGGCCAGGGCACCACCTCCTCCGGTGTCGTCCGCATCCTCAAGGACCTGGACCGCGACATCGCCGGTCGGCACGTGATCGTCGTCGAGGACATCGTCGACTCCGGGCTCACGCTCTCCTGGCTGCTGCGCTACCTCGAGTCGCGCTCGGCGGCCAGCGTCGAGGTGGTCGCCCTGTTCCGCAAGCCGGACGCGGTGAAGGTGCCGGTCCCGGTGAAGTACGTCGGCTTCGACATCCCCACCGAGTTCGTGGTCGGGTACGGTCTCGACTTCGCTGAGCGTTACCGGGAGCTGCCGTACGTCGGAGTGCTCAAGCCCGAGGTCTACGCCCGCTCCTGACGACGGGCCCGACCCCCGGGGCGGCCCGCCGGTCGCGGCATGAGCCCGACTCGCATCGGCACCCATCAAGCCGACGTTCAGCGCGCTCTCAGCTGATGCGGTTACCGTGTAACACGGTGGCCCGGAGGTTACTCCGCGCTTGAACCCCTCGATCGCGTGACCGGCGCTCGGGTGGCCGAGCCGGACTCCCCGCCACGCCGGCTTCAACCCGGACTCGCCGTACGTTGGCTGCGGGGCTGGTGGGCCTGCCCACGGTGCGTGTCGTCGATGTCGAAGGCGCGCCGAGTGCGGGGGCTCGCAGGCCTACTGCTGGCGTACACGGTCTTTTGATGGTGCACGACTGCGGGGCTCGCAAGCTCACTCCTCGCGTGCACGGTGTACCGTCGAATGACCGCGGCGCGGCAGTTTTCGCGCCTCGGGGTCGAGGCCGGCCCGCACGGCGGCTCCGGCCGCCGCTCACCGCGGCGACACCATCAGACGGTCAGGACGTCGATCAGGAGGATGCGGGCGCCCCGGCGCTCGACAACAGTATGGAACGTACGCGTTTCTTCCGCCGACCGGTGGTCTGGATCATCCTGGTCATCCTCGGCGCCGTTGTGCTCAGTCAGCTGTTCACCAGTGGTCCCAGCTACCACCGTGTGGACACTTCCGTTGCGCTCGATCAGCTGCACACCGCCAAGATCAACAAGGTGGTCTTCCAGGACAAGGAGCAGACGCTCCAGCTGGACCTGGCCCAGAAGACCAAGTTCGGTAAGACCGAGACCAACAAGATCGAGGCCCAGTTCCCGTACCAGGCCGGCGACCAGGTCTGGAACGAGGTGCTGGACGCCAAGGCGGCCAACCGGGTCACCGGCCCGGCCGACGCCAAGGTCTCCTCGGACAGCATCTGGGTGAGCCTGCTCGTCAACCTGCTGCCGATCGCGCTGCTCGTGCTCCTGCTGCTGTTCTTCATGTCGCAGATGCAGGGCGGCGGCTCCCGGGTGCTCAACTTCGGCAAGTCCAAGGCCAAGATGATCACCAAGGACACCCCGAAGACGACCTTCGCGGACGTCGCGGGTGCCGAGGAGGCCGTCGAAGAGCTGTACGAGATCAAGGACTTCCTGCAGAACCCGGCCAAGTACCAGGCCCTGGGCGCCAAGATCCCGAAGGGCGTGCTGCTGTTCGGCCCGCCCGGAACCGGCAAGACGCTGCTGGCCCGCGCGGTCGCCGGCGAGGCCGGGGTGCCCTTCTACTCCATCTCCGGCTCCGACTTCGTGGAGATGTTCGTCGGCGTCGGCGCCAGCCGGGTCCGTGACCTGTTCGAGCAGGCCAAGACGAACGCCCCGGCGATCGTCTTCGTCGACGAGATCGACGCCGTCGGCCGGCACCGTGGCGCCGGCATGGGTGGCGGCCACGACGAGCGGGAGCAGACGCTCAACCAGTTGCTCGTCGAGATGGACGGCTTCGACACCAAGGGCGGGGTCATCCTGATCGCGGCCACCAACCGGCCGGACATCCTCGACCCGGCGCTGCTGCGCCCCGGGCGGTTTGACCGGCAGATCCCGGTGGACGCCCCCGACATGGAGGGCCGTAAGGCCATCCTGCGGGTGCACGCCAAGGGCAAGCCGTTCACGCCCGACGTCGACCTCGACGCGGTGGCACGTCGTACGCCGGGCTTCAGCGGCGCCGACCTGGCCAACGTGATCAACGAGTCGGCTCTGCTCACCGCTCGTAAGGAGCAGCGGGCGATCTCCAACGACTCGCTCGAAGAGTCGATCGACCGGGTGGTCGCCGGTCCGCAGCGGCGGACCCGGGTGATGAGCGACCAGGAAAAGAAGATCACCGCGTACCACGAGGGTGGCCACGCGCTCGTCGCCTGGGCGCTGCCGCACGCCGCGCCGGTGCACAAGGTGACGATCCTGTCCCGTGGTCGCTCGCTGGGCCACACCCTGGTGCTCCCGACCGAAGACAAGTACACCCAGACCCGTGCCGAGATGATCGACACCCTGGCGTACGCGCTTGGCGGTCGCGCCGCCGAGGAGTTGGTCTTCCACGAGCCGACCACGGGTGCCGGCAACGACATCGAGAAGGCCACCCAACTGGCCCGCGCGATGATCACCCAGTACGGCATGAGCTCGAAGCTCGGCGCGATCAAGTACGGCACCAGCGGGGACGAGCCGTTCCTCGGCCGCAACATGGGCCACGAGCGGGACTACTCGGACTCGGTGGCCGCCGAGATCGACGGCGAGATGCGGGCACTTGTCGAGCTGGCGCACGACGAGGCCTGGGAGATCCTGGTGGAATACCGGGACGTCCTGGACAACATCGTGCTCGAGCTGATGGAGAAGGAGACCCTCTCCACTGCCGACATGGCGCGGATCTGCTCCCGGGTGGTCAAGCGCCCGCCGCTGGCGCCGTACAACGGCTTCGGCAAGCGTCAGCCGTCCACCGAGCCGCCAGTGCTCACCCCCGCGGAGAAGGACAAGCTCAAGGCGCAGGCCGAGGCCGACGGCGCGCAGGCGTCGGTCGGTGGCGTGGCACCGTCCAACAACTCGGACGGCACGCACTGAGCAACGACCCGACGGCCAGCTCCCCACACCGGGAGCTGGCCGTCTCCGCGACCGAACCCGACGGCGACGACGAGCTGGACTACGTGGCCGCGCGGCTGATCAGCGGCAAGCTGACCGGCCGCCCCGTCGAGGACGCTGTCGACCTCGGCCGGATCGAGAAGGCCGTCCGCGAGATCCTGATCGCGGTCGGCGAGGACCCGGACCGCGACGGACTCCAGCAGACCCCCGCCCGGGTCGCCCGCGCGTACGCCGAACTCTTCGCCGGCCTGCGGGTCGACCCGGCCCAGGTGCTCAGCACCACCTTCGAGGCCAACCACGAAGAGCTGGTCATCGTCCGGGACATCGACGTGATGAGCCTCTGTGAGCATCACCTGCTGCCCTTCCGGGGCAGCGCGCACATCGGCTACATCCCGGGCCCCGACGGGCGGATCACCGGCCTGTCCAAGCTGGCCCGACTCGTCGAGGTCTTCGCCCGTCGGCCGCAGGTGCAGGAGCGGCTCACCTCGCAGGTCGCTGACCTGCTGATGAGCAGACTCGCACCACGCGGCGTCGTCGTCGTGCTCGAATGCGAGCACATGTGCATGGCGATGCGCGGCATCCAGAAATCCGGTGCCAAGACCATCACGTCGGCCGTACGCGGCATCCTGCAGACGGACTCCAAGTCGCGGGCCGAGGCGATGGCGCTGATCATCCCCCGCTGACACCCCGACGCACCACGGCCGGCCGACACCCTCCCGGGACGGCCGGCCGTCGCGTTCCGGCCCGGCGGTTCGGCCCGGCGGTTCGGGCCGGCGGTTCGGGCCGGCGGTTCGGGCCGGCGGTTCGGGCCGGGCGGGTCAGCCGGCGAGGAGCGCCAGCAGCAGACCGGCCGTGGCCAGCACCGCCGGCACCAGGCACACCAACGCGCCGAAGCGCACCGTACGGTCCAGCCGCTCGGTGGGGCTGACCCGGAACAACCGCCCGATGGCGATCCAGCCCGCGACGAACGCGACCGCCGGCATCGGCAGCCCGCAGATCAACGCCGCCACACTTGCCGGTCCCACCCCCGTCGCCGCGTACACCGCGACCTGGATCAGTGGCACCAGCAGCGCGAACGGCCCGTACACCAGGAGGTTGCGCGCTCGCGCTGGCCAGGACGCCGGCCGGAACCCGCGGCGTGCGGCCAGCGCCGCGTCCGCCGCCTCGGCCCAACCTCGCGCGGCCCGCAGCGCCGCCAGCACGGCCGCCGGGCCACCCGCCATCGTCCGGGCCGCCTCGGTCAGCTCCGGCGGCGACGGCACCAGGGAGATCGTCGGTACGCCCAGCTCGCGCAGCCGTTCCTGCTGGCTCGCCAGCCCGGTACGGACCACAGTCAACTCCTCCCGGGCGGCCTCCGCTGACCGGGCCTGCTCACCGGCGGCGGCAGCCGCGCCACGGCGTACCCCGTCCAGCTGGCGGGCGGCCGCAAGGTACTCCGACCAGGCCGTGCTGGGCTCTACCGCCGGCGGCGCGGCGTCGGCCGCAGCGGCCCGCTGCCGCCCCGGCCCGGTCGCCGTCGCGTTCGGATTCACCTCGACACCCTCCACGCGCGCCACCCGATCACCCGGCCTCGTCGGCGAACGGCACCAGAACCGTGCCCCGCTCGTCCGGACCGTCCCAGAGCACCGCCCGGTCGGGGCGCGCCTGCCACTCCACCGGCCGACCGAAGACCGCGGTGAGCTGCGCGACCGGCACGTCCAGCACGGCCACCGCGGCCAGCTTGTCGACCTCACCCGCCGGCTCGAACAACGCGGCGAACGGCGGCACCGCACGCCACCAGCCCAGTAGATGCCTCCCGGCCGGGGGCCCGTCCCGCAGGAGCGACCGCAGCCGCTCCACCGGCAGCTCCCGAGGCCCCGGCCGGTCCAACCCGAAGACCACCAGGTACGTCGGCAGGTCGTCGGTGGCGTCCGCGAGAAGCGTCGGCAGATCCACCATCTCGGCCGGATGCCGGGTCGCCAGCTCGGTCGTCAACGCCTCCGCCAGCGCCCGGGAGCCCGGGTCCGGTGCCGCCACCAGGAAGCGGGCGCTGCCCGGCGCGTGGTGAGCCGACGTGCTCCGCGCCGCCGTCGCCAACAGCCCGCCCGCCGCGGTGCCTGAACCCAGCACCGCGAGGTTGCGGCCGGCGGCCGGCCCCAACGGTACGGCGACCGTCGAGCGGGCCACGTCCACCGCACGGCCCAATAGAGCAGCCGGCCCGTGCGCCTGCCCCGCCAGCGCCGCCCGGTGGCGCGGATCGTTGCCGAGCAGCGGCCGGGCGTAGCCCGCGAAGACCACCGGCGGCACCGACCCGGACGGTCGGGCCGCCCACAACTCGTGCCGCAGCTTCTCCACGACCTCCGGATGATCCTGCGGATCCGGGTGACGGATCAACCGTTCGTGACCCCGGGTCGCGCCCCGAGGGCCGCCGAGCCCACCGGCCGTGTTCACCACCGCGCTGCCCACCGGAAGGCCGGCCGCCGAGTCGTTGGTCGGCTCCAGCACCGGACTGCCGCCCGGCAGCGCCACCCGAACCGGAAACTGCCCGAGCACCGAATCCCGATGGCCAGCATCCGCGCGCGTACTCAGCCCCAACTCGCCCGCGCCGGCCAACACCAGGTGCACGCCGTACGCCCGACCGGCCCGGGCCAGCCCGTCCAGCTGCGCGGCCACCTCGGTGGCCAGCCGGTCCCGCTCCGCGAAGAGCAGCGGCACATTGTCCACCACACAGACGATCCGTGGCAGCGGCTGGTGCTGACGCAGCTCGGCGAAGCGTTGCCCCCCGGCGCGGGCCCCGGCCTCCGTGCGGCGCTGAACCTCGGCCGTCAACTCGTCGAGCAGATCCCGCACGTACTCCCGGTCGGCCGCCATCGCGGCCGCGCGCACCTGCGGCACCCACGACCGGTCCCGTTCGGTCTGCAGGAACTCCACGAAGGACTCGCCGTCGCCGAGATCCGCCAGGTAGAACGCCAGGTCGTCCGGGCCGTACCGGGCGGCCAGGCCGAGCAGCGCGGTGGTCAGGAACGCCGCACGGCCCGCTGGGGACCTGCCACTCACCAGCCAGTGCGGGGTCAACTCGGTGAAACCCAGCGGCACCGGTCGGCCACCGGCATCACCGACCGTCGTGGTCAACCCGTCGGCCGAATCCGACTCCCACAGCCGCTCACCCGTCGGCGGAAGCAGAGCACCCAACGCCAACCGGGAACCCGCCTCCACCTGCTCGGCGAGCCGCCGACAGACCGCGTCGACCAACTCGGCCGGCGGGTCCGACTCGACGAAGACCGGCGAGTTCAAACCGCCCGGCGGATCGGCGCCCGGGCCGGCGAACGACGCCCCCGGCGGGTCACCGAGCAGCGCGTACGCATTGCGCAGCGCCAGCGAGGTGGTGTGCGGCAGCGGCGCCCGGGCCGAGTACGGGCCGGCGGGAGGCCAACCCGCCACCACCAGATGCAGCCCGGCAGCCGGCCCCTGCTCGGCCAACGTCTCGATGCGCGCCAGATCGGTCGGGCCCGTCGACTCCGGCAACGCGGCAACCACCAGCAGCAACGTCCGATCGTGGCGGCGTCGCCCACTCGCCCCCGGCGTGACCCACTGCTCCGCCTCGGTCAGCACCGCGCGCAGACCGGCCACGTCCACCGCCGGCGGCGGCAGCAGGCCAGCATCCGCGAGCGCCGCGAACGGCGTCAGCACAGCCCCGGTGGCATCCACCGCGCGCACCAGCAGGGCACCCGCCGGTGCCGCACCCAACAACCGCAGGAGTACGGCCCGGAGCAACCCCGCCACCCTCGGCTCCCGCGCGTCAGCGTCCACGCTGAGGTGACCGATGCCGACAAGCGGCACCAACGCGGGGAAGCGAGCGTCGTCCAACGGTGCGGCGGTGCCGACCCGAACAAAAGGCGGCGGACCATCACCCGCCGGTGAGTTCACGGTGAGTGAGTCCAGCGCCGCGCCCGACCAACCCGGGGCCAACGACGCCGCGGCCGTCCGTAGCCGATCTGCCACCTCGTACTGACGGCGCTGATCGGCCGGAGCCGGCCGCGTCTCGTCCAGGATCCCGGCAGCTGCCGTCGCGACCGCCGTAGCCCGACGGTGCAGGGCTGCGGCGCGGTTCGTGCGAGCCTTCGGACCGGCCACCGCGTCCACCCCCTCTACCCGAGGTTGGCAACCCCTCCCCGAGCAGAGACGGTATCCCAGCCGAGGGCACTCCTCCGGGAGGTGCCTCGGCGCTGCGCCGGTGATGTCGTGGAACTCACCGGTGGGGAGGGGTCCGTCACGATCCGCTGGATCTGAGGCATTGGCTCCGGAGCGTCCAGCCGTTAACTTCAGGAGGTGGAATCAGTGCAGCCCCCCGCCGGTTCCCAGGTCTCCCGCGTACCGGCCCAGCGGACACCGTCCGAGCAGCTGCCGCCCGCCCCGGCGCCGCCGGCACCGCAGCCGCCACGTCGTCGAATGCGGACGGTGCTCACAGTCGTCGCTGGCGTGCTCGCCCTGCTCTGCCTCGGCGGGGTCGCAACGGCGTACGTGTGGTACAACCGCGCCGCGACACCCGACCGCAGCGCGCCCGACGTTGTGGTGGACAACTACTTGCGCGCTTTCCTCGTGGATCGCAACGACACAAGAGCAGACCTCTTCACCTGCGAGAGCGGGGCGCAGTTGGAGGCTGTGCGTGCTCTGCGGTCTGATCTACTCGCGCGAGAGCAACAACTCGGCGTCACCATTCTCGTTAGCTGGGGCAGCCTTGGCGTGGATTTCCAGGGTGATACCGCCTCCGTTACGACGGTTATTCGGCGTAGTGCCACTGTGGATGGCGTGCCACAGAGTCTGACGGACAATTGGCGGTTCGACGTCGTGAAGCAGGACGAGTGGCGCGTCTGTGGCGGCCTGAGATTAGGTTGATCCTCACTCAATCCACAGCAGGTGAACCGGAACCTCAAGGGTGGTGGGTGACTGGCCGCGCCAGGCCCAGCGGTACCACTCCACCTCGGGTGTGATCCGCACGCAGATGTCGCCTTCGGCACCCGAGTAGGTCTCGGTGACGGCTCGAAGGTCACGGTGCTCCAGGCCACCCTCGACGTGCACCACGCGCCGACCGGTGACCGCGTCCGCTTCGAAGACCGGCGTGGGGGTCCGGTGTGCCGGGCCGTCCAGGGAGACCAACCGGATGCCGGTTTCCCGGGGGCTGTCCATCCCCGGTCGGCTACCGACGGTCTCCACCCAGACTCGCTCCACCGGCACCAGCGGCGCGAATACCTCGACCTGGTCGGCTTCGGCCCGATACCACTCGTGTTCGGGTATCACCGGCACGTAGGTCCGGGCACTCTGCACGACGCGGTCGTCCGCGCGCAGGTCACCTCGCCAACCCAACCCGGGCAGCCCGACCAGCACCCGTCGTCCGCGTAGCTCCACCCGCTCCGTCGCGGGGACGATGGTCAGCGGTCTGGGTGGTTGCGGTGCCCAGTCGGGCTGGTCGGCGAACGGGTCGGGTAACGGTCCGGTCATGCCAGTGGTGGCCTCACTCAGCGGCGCGCAGCGGGGCACCCCGCTCGCGCATGAACGGGACCGGATTCACCGCGCCGGACGCGTTGCGGTTGTTGCGCAGGTGCACCTCGAAATGCAGGTGTGGCCCGGAGGAGTTGCCACTGCTGCCGACCTTTCCGATCACCTGACCGGCCGTCACGATCTGGTCTTTCCTGACGAAGGGCTGAACCACCATGTGGCAGTACCGGGTGATGTAGCCACCGGCGTGCAGCAGGTCGACGAACCAGCCGCAGCCCCCCTTGCCGGGGAATCCGTCCACGTTGCAGTCATGGCGGCCGCGGTGGTCCTCGTCGCAGGTCGAAACCAGCACCCGACCGGTCGCTGCCGCACGGATCTCGGTGCCCTTGGCCGCGCCGATGTCGACTCCGTTGTGGCTGGGTCGGCTGGCGGTGCGGAAACCGGAGCCGACTCTGCCGGGGATCGGTGCGGTCCAGCCGGAGGCGGCGATCTGGCCGCGCTCGGCCGCGTTGCACACCGCCTTGCCGTTGATCTCGACGGTGCGGGCCGCGCCACCGGCCAACGCGTCCACGATCCGGCTGGCTACCTCTTCGTGCTTGGCGTACGCGTCCGGGTAGGCACTGACCTGCACCCGCTGCGCGACCACTGTCAGCGGTCGCCGTTGCCAGCTCTCCACCTTGACGAGCTTCTCGTAGAACTTGCGGGCCGCGTACGCCGGGTTCAACCGCTCGGCAACAGTGCCCCACCCCGGCCGTTGCTGGAACAGGCCCAGCGAGTCGTGGTCGGCGCCAACGCCCTCATGCGGCAGGGCCAGGGACTCGGGCACTCCGCTGTTCGCCAGGTTACGCAGGGCGGACTCCTGCATCGCGGTGGCGAGGGCCACCACCCAGCCTCGCGAGGGCACGCCCATGTCCTGGCCGACCTTGATGATGATCGCGGCATTGCGGACCTGGGTGTCGCCGTACTCGGAGAACCGCGGCAGCTTGCCAGCGATGTTCACCGCCCGGACCGGCCCGCACTCCATTCCGGCCAGGGCGTCCCCGTTCTCGGCGTCGTCGCCTCCGAGCCCGGTGAGGAAGAACGCCGCGGTGCCGCCGGTGCAGCAGAGCAGGAGCAGCATCCCGGTGAGCACTGCGGCGACCACACCGAGCCGGAGGGGGCCGCGGCGGGTTTCGCCGCTACGAACGTCGTTCATGGCCGCTCCCAGTCCAGAACGTCGACCAGCCAGCCATCGTCGGAGGTGACCAGCTCCAACCGGAGCCCGCCGGTATCAAGGGGGAGGAGCAACTCGACGAACGTCTCGGTCCGCTCGCGCATGGTTGCAGGACCCGCCACCTTCTCGGCGGGCACGCTCTCGGGCTCGGCGCCTGTCAACTTCTCCCTCAGCGCCGGCGTGGAGAGTGGCCGTAGGCCGGCCTGCCACTCTTCGGTGGTCATGCCGGGGCGGCCCAGCCAGGCCTTGGCGAAGCGGTCGGCGGTCTGTTCGGGCGTGCGGGCACCGGGCGATGTGACGGGTGACGGCGGGGCCTCGCTGTTGAGTAGACCGTCGTCGCCGGCGGTCGGGTCCACGGTGATGATCGGCCCGTCCGGACGGCTGCTCAACCCGTCCGCCGAATCCACCGGGTCGGAGATCAGGCGGGCCGCCCCGAGCACGCCGACGACCACCACTCCGATCACCAGTGCAATGCCCAGTCGGGACCGCAGCGCTCGAGTGAAGAGGAATTCCAACGCCCGTCGCATGACCGTCACCTCGCCTCTGATCGCACCCGAGGTCCGGTGCGATCCGGTGCGCGCTCGCTGGAGCCCGGGCGGTAGACCACGAACGACGGGTTCTCAGCCGGCACATCCGGCTCGGTCCAGGTCGCCGGCTGTCGGCGTCGTGGCTGCGGCGCGACCGGGCGACTCCGACCTTTGCCTTCCTCCGCCGGCGCCTCGTCGGGCCGTTCTCGACCGTCGGGGCGCACCGAGTCTGCGCGTCGCCCCTCGGCTGCGGCGGCCGGTACCGGGGCCGGATCCTCCCGCCGTGCCTCCGGTCGTAGCCGGGTCTGCTCGGCGTCGGGTGACCGTCGACGTCCGCCCACCGGCTCGGCGGTGCCGCCCGGCTCGGCCATGTCCAAGCGCGCGGCGGTCCGCATGTCGCGGAAGAACCGGCGGTGCCAGGACCCGGCGGAGCTGACCGCTTCGCTGCTGTCCTTGCCGCCGAGTTGCGTGATCCGCCGGTACGGCCGCAGCAGCAGCCATCCGACCACCCCGCAGAGCCACACCAGCACCACCTGAAGCCAACCCGCCATGGTGGGGGTACTCATGATCAGATCAACGGCGAACAGGTAGATGGCTGCCCCGGTGCCGAAGATGGCGATGTTGAACAGCGCGGCGACCACGGCGTTCGCCAACCGCCGCAGACCGGCGCTGGCCGGCCGCAGTAGACCGATGGTGCCCAGGATGGGTGCCGCGATCACCGCCCACCGGAAAATCAGGAAACCCAGCAGGACCAGCAGCGACGCGGTCAGGTCGAACATCGCAAAGAGTAGGGCCGCGAGCACAGCGATGAAACCTGCGCCGATCCGATCCATATCGCGCAAACCCTGGAGGTACTCGTACGCCTCTGGATCCTCAGTCTTAATCTGCTGCGCCACCCGTGCCCACTGCTGCTGCTTGGCCTTGATCGTTGCTGGACGGGTGGCCGGGTTGGCGCGCAGCTTCTCGACCTCCTCCCACGAAAGTGCCTTGGCGTCGTAGAGTGCCGGGCCGTATTTACGAGCGGTTTCACTGTCGGCCGAGCCGAGCACTCCGCGGAGCCAATTCCGGTAGAGCATCGTCTCGGTAGCGGTGTCGCTGGCTCGGACGGCAGGGGTTCGAAGGTCTTTGCAGCGGTCGGGATCGATACACCGCCCCGGGTCCGGCTCCTTCGCCTGCGGCCCAACGGCGTCATGCACCACTCCGAGGCTGGTGACAAGTGCACCGTCGGCGATGTTCGCTGACTTGACCGGCCAAGCGGCCAGCGCGGTGACAGCGACCATCACCAGCAGTGCCCAGCCTGCGGTGGTCATCGCGTTACTCATGTCTGACTGGCGGGACCGCCAGAGTAGGTAAAGTCCCACCACACACAGGGTGACGATGCCGAAGACGCTGAACACCTTCTGGTACACGGCCTTGGTCGCCTGCTCGACGAGTGGGTCAGCCCAGCCCCACATCGAGCCGGGGTCCCAGGCGCGCTCTCTGAGCGCATTTGAAGCGCCGATGATCGCCGTGGCAGCCATGAACTCGCCATTGGCGACCGTCGTTGTGAACTTGTAGTCCGGATGTAGCACGCTTGAGGCGCAGCCACCGTCGATGTCATAGGTGTTATAGCTGTAGCCACCGTAGCCATAGAGGCTGTACCGACCAGCTACTCCATTCGCCGCCTCCGTTGGTGGCGCGGCGGCGAACCAGCCGGCGAGCCCGGAGTCCGGTGTACCCGGTGTCGGTGCATTGCGGCAGGTGACCTGGTCCTCGCTGACTGCTTGCAGCTTTGCGACGCAGGCGCGGAAGTCGGCTTGCCATTCGGCTGTCGTGCAGAGGTCGGCGCGGGCCTGGGCAGCGCTGGGCGGTGCGGCGGCTGCGGCCTCCGCGCCGATCAGCGGCCAGGTGAGGGAGGCCCCGGCCAGTACACCAAGGGCGAGCAGGAACGACACGGTCCTTGCCCAGGCCCTAGCCATGTCACGCCTCCAGATCCGGCAGGGGGATGCTCGGTAGGACTCCGGCCGCCGCGGCGATCGCGGCGGGCGTCGTGTCGAGGTGGTCCAGCAGCCCTTCGACGTACGAGACGTCGACTCGGACCTTCTGCACCCGGCCGTCGACGTCGCGCATCACGAACTCGCGGAAGCCGAGGCGGGAGGCCGAGCTGGTGTCGGCGGCGGAGAGCGAGGCGAGGGTCGCCTCGTACCCGTCGTTGACGGGCACCCGCAGCAGCCGCAGCGCTTCGGAGGCGATCTCGGCGTCCTCGGCGATGCGGCCGACGAAGACGGTGGAGACGAGGTTCTGCACGTCGAGGCCGAGGATGTCGCGGGGGTTCTGGGAGGCGACGAGCGCGGCCAGGTTCCACTTGCGGGAGTCGCGGGCGAGCCGGACCAGGAAGGAGCGTCCGGACCGCCAGCCCTCCATGAAGTGCGCCTCGTCGAGGCCGACGAGCTTGCGGGACGACATCGAGCCGCCGTAGCAGCGTCGGACGGCGAGCCGGTGCGCGGTGTGCAGCATCGGCAGGGCCAGGGCCTCCTCGGCGGACCAGTACTCACGTTCGATCTTGAGGTCGGGCAGCCGTAGCCCGGCCATGGTGATCACGGTGAGTGCCGCGTCGGCACCGAGCAGCCCCTCCGGCGGTCGGCCGAAGAAGAGCATGGCCAGTGGCATCTCGGCGGTGTCCAGCAGGAGGTTGGCCAGTTCCTTGCCGGCGTCGTCGTCGAGCCGTCCGAGGCAGCTCACCACGTCGTCCAGGGTGGAGGTCTCCTCGGCGGGGACCTGGCGGACGGCGTGCCGGAAGAGGGTGGCGGTGGACGCCTCCCTGGCGACCTGCGGCGGGACGAGCATCATGCAGATGTCCTGAACCAGCATCCGCCGCTCGGCTCGGGCGTTGGAGACCGCGATCTCGAACTCCCGGTCGCCGGCGGCCCCGGTGCCGAACTCGGAGCGCAGCGGCGTCGGGATGAGCGAGTAGGGCGCCAGGGTGCCGTGCTCGGAGCCGGTCAGGTTCAACACCCGGGAGTACGGCCGCAGTTCTGGCATCGCGCAGAGGCGGGCCAGCGGGCCGGACGGGTCGAGCAGGGTCACCTGGACACCTCGGCGGGCGGCCAGGTAGCCCAGGGCGCCGAGCAGTGTTGACTTGCCACCGCCCGGTTCGGCGACGAAGACCGCGAGCCCGGAGCGTTCCCGGACCTCCATGGGGAAGTGCAGGTCGAGGAAGACCGGGCGGCGGCAGGTGCCGGCGGTCCGGCCGATGAGGTCGCCCCGCCGGTCGCCCACGTTCGATGCGGCCTGGGGGAGCGCGGCGGCGAGCAGCGGCACCGGCATGCGACGGACGTAGCCGGTGTTGGCGATCGGCTCGCCGGGGATGAACTCGCGGGCCAGCCAGTCCTGGTTCTTCGGGTGCTGCAGCGAGATGCGCAGTTCCCGGGAGTAGAGCTGGATGAGTCGGCGGGCCCGCTCCAGGCACTCCTCCCTGGTCCGGCCACCTACCGCGATCCGGTGCCAGCCGTGTGCGCGGGCCGAGTCGACCGGCAGGCCGGTGGTCATCTCGTCGCCGATCACCAGGGCGCGCTTGGCCAGTCGTTCCAGCTCGGGGGGCGCGTCGATGCCGTGTTCGGCGTAGTCGAGCTGTTGCGAGCGGATCATCCGCAGCCGGTGTTCGAGATTGCGGAAGGAGTCGCCGGAGCCGAGGATGTCGACGCGGGTGGAGATTTCCATCGGCCAGGGCAGCCGCTCGTGGAAGTGCAGCCAGGGCTCGTGCCGTTCCGGGATCTCCAGCGGCTCCATCCGGCCGACGGCGAGCACGGCCACGTGCCGCTCCTCACCGGTCATCCGATTGACCAGCTTGACCGTCGAGCCGTACGGGGTGCGGTAGCGCTCGACCTGCTCGGTCATGGCGAGCAGGTCGCCGCGCTCCCAGCGCCCGTCGGTGACGGGGGAGAGGGTGCTCGGCGGCGACATGCACAGCGCCACCGAGCGGTAGAGCAGCCACTCCAGCTCCTGTGCGGTGACCCGCCGGCCGCGCATGCCGAACGCGCCGAGCACTTCGTCGAACTGCTCCACGGTGCGGCCGAGCTTGCGGCGTTCGCCATCGGCGGTGCCCCGCCCGAAGGTGCGCAGCAGTCGCTCGGTGAGCGAGTCGCCGAGGGAACGGCGGGCGAAGGTGACACCCAGGTAGGTCTGCCCCTCGGCGTGGTTGACCGCCATCAGGTGGCGTTGGGCGGCGACCAGGTGATCGGCCCAGCCGGTGGTGCCGGGTACGTCGGGCAGTGGCGCCGCGGTGTGCGTGTCGATCGTGCGCGCCCACTCGTCGGCGGGGAACGGCCGGGTGGTGCGGCGCAGGTGCAGTCGGAAACCGGCCAGGCCGGCGTACTGCTCGGAGATCGCCGACAGCAGTGCCTCGCGTTCGGCGTCCGGCCGGAACGCCCAGCGGACCTCGGGCAGCCAGTACCAGGCGGTGACCGTGTTCGGCGTGAAGGTCAGGTGGCCGGCGATCTCGGTGATGGCCAGCTCGACCGACGGGTCCCGATCTCCGAATTTGATCTTTGGAGCCCGAACCCGGGTGGGCTTGATCGGCCGGTCCGGTCGGCTCGCCGTGCGCTGCCGGGGTGCGGCGACCTCCTTCCCGGTGGCCCGCCGTGCCGTGCGCTCCAGTGCTGGTCGATCCGTTGCTGTGCTGCTGGCCGCCGGCTTGGCCGGCGCCGGAGGCCGGGCCGCTTGGGCTGCGGGCGCGGGCGTGGGTCGGCTGCCCGGCGGGGTGCCGGTTGGCCGGCCGGCGGGACCGGTGAACGCCGCCGGTGAGCCACGGTCAGCGGGGCCGGTGGTGGCTGCTGGTGAGCCCCGGCCGGTGGACGGGTCGGGCTCGTCCGGCGGTCGCAGCATCGGCCGTCGATCGCCGGCCTGATGTGGCACCCGGGACTCGCTGACCGGGTGGTTGTCCGCGTGCCGTGGCTCGACCGGTCGGCCAGCCCTGCCGGGCTGGTCGGCGGGTGTCCACGGGGGCTCCAGCTCGGGAACGGCGCGGGCTGGAGCCGGGCCGGTGGCGGGTGGTGGCTGATGCGGGATTGCCGGGTGCTCGCGGGTGCTCGGGCCGGCCGTGACGGCTCGTGCCGTGCCGGGTCGGCCACCGCCGCCGAAGAGGTCCAGGAAGGGGGAGTCGATGTCGGCGTTCTCGCCTGCCGACACGGCTGAGGGCTCGGCCGGTGGCGTCCGGCGGGGGACCGGTCGGGGTGCCTGGAACACGCCGACGGCACCGTGGCCGGGCGACGTCACCAGCGCAGGGTCGAGGGCAACCTCGTCCTCGTCCCCCGAGTAGTCGAATGAGTGCGCACGGTGATCGGCCGGCGCGCCCGGGCGGCCGGCCGGGGAGCCCGGCGTGGAGGAGCGGCTCATGCGACCGCCCCAGCGACCGCCGGCAGGCCCCTGCCCGCGTCCTGCGACGGACCGTTCGACGTACGTCCGGTCATGCCAGCTCCTCCCGAATCCTGATCCGGCTGCCGACCAGGCGCGGGTCGCGCTGCTCGACCGCCGGCTCCCGGGTGCGTCGCCAGTCGGTCAGCGCGGTGCGGATGACCACCCGCGCCGGTCGATCGGGGTCGACGTGCCGGAAGATGAACGACGTGGTCACGATGGCGAGCGCGATCTCCCAGGCTGGGAAGAGCTCGACCGTCAGCGTGAACAGCCAGTGGATGAACATGTAGAGGGGGACCAGCAGCATGAAGAGCCCGTACTGGGCGTAGGGCAGGTGGACCGGAAGGGTGTAACCGGGCGGCCCGAGGTAGACCAGGCGGGCCCGGTAGATGTCGTCGTCGGTGCGTAGCCGCATCTGGTGAACGCGCCTATTCGAAGATCAGGTCGATCAGGTAATCGCCGACGAAGAAGAGTGTGGCCGCCCCGGCGATGAAGGCGAGCCCGACGATGGCGATCGCGGAGCTGGTCAGCACCTTGGAGATCTCGCCTCGGCTGGCACGGCCGATGAAGATGACGCCGAGGACGGCGAGCAGGATCGGCGCGATCTTGCTGGCGAAGAAGGTGACGACACTGTTGGTGTCGATCCCCTTCGGTGCCGGCTCCGCGAGTGGAGTCGACGCCAGGGTGGAGAGCGCGTGGGCGACGCCTGACGACGCCGTCTCCATGAGCTCGAAGGCGATCACTGGAACCTCCCCATAGCGCGGCCGGCGATGCCGCGGCGGTGCAATAGGCAAGCCTTGCGGGAAAAGTGCTCCACAGGGCATGGCGTTCTTGACCCTGTGTTCGTTACTCACCACGGAGGGTGGCGAGGTTTGGGCGGTTTTCCCCCGCTTCGGCCCTCCCTCCAAGCTTCGCCATCTCGATGCTGGCCAATTCCAAAGCGTACGGGCCGCCCCGGATTGCGACAAGCTGTGAAGGGGCTGCCCGATGCTGCCCGAATGACCGATCGTACACCTGTTCCAATCGCCACGTCAGGCGTGGTGGCGCGGGGCCGACCCGGGCCGGTCAGCGCCGCTGCCGCGACCGGTACCGTCTAGTCGTGACCGATCTGGTGCGGGCTTCGAGCCCGGTGGTGATGGGCGTCCTCAACGTCACACCGGACTCCTTCTCCGACGGCGGACGGTACGCCGACCTGGACGCTGCCGTCGGACACGGCGTCCGTCTGCGCGACGCCGGTGCGCACCTGGTCGACATCGGTGGCGAGTCGACCCGTCCGGGCGCTGAGCGGATCGACGCCGCGACCGAGATCGAGCGCGTCCTGCCGGTCATCCGCGAGCTGACCGCCGCCGGCGTGCGGGTCAGCGTCGACACCAGCCGCGCACGGGTCGCGGAGGCCGCCCTGGCCGCCGGCGCGACGGTGGTCAACGACGTCTCCGGTGGCCTGGCCGACCCGGACATGGCCCGCGTGGTCCGCGATGCGGACTGCCCCTGGGTGCTGATGCACTGGCGTGGGCACTCGCGTGGGATGCGCGAGCTGGCCACGTACACCGACGTGGTCGCCGACGTCCGGGCCGAGTTGGCCCAGCGGATAGACGCGGCGCTGACCGCCGGGGTGGCCGCCGACCGCCTGATCGTCGACCCCGGCCTCGGCTTCGCCAAGACCGCCGCGCACAACTGGGAGCTGAGCGCCCGCCTGCCGGAGCTGCTGGACCTCGGCTACCCGCTGCTCTTCGGCGCGAGCCGTAAGTCGTACCTCGGCGGGTTGCTCGCCGCCGCGGACGGCACGCCGCGGCCGACCGCCCAGCGGGAGGCGGCCACCGTGGCCACCAGCGTGCTGGCGGTCGCCGCGGGCGCCTGGGGCGTGCGCGTGCACGACGTGCGGGCCACCGCCGACGCGCTCGCGGTCTGGGCCGCGACCGGCAGTCCGCGCCTGGCCGTGCCGTCGCACGACAAGAGGCGAGCGCAACACGATCACGAGCATGGGGTACGGCGATGACGACGGACCGGATCCAGCTGACCGGCCTGCGGGCGCGCGGCCGGCACGGGGTGTACGACTTCGAACGCGCACAGGGGCAGGACTTCGTGGTCGACGCCGTCCTGGAGCTGGACCTCGGCCCGGCCGCCGCCACCGACGACGTCACCGCCACAGTGCACTACGGCGAGCTGGCCGAACGCCTGGTCGCGGTGGTGACCGGCGAGCCGGTCAACCTGATCGAGACCCTGGCGGACCGGCTCCTCGCGGTCTGCCTGGCAGACGTTCGGGTCGACGCCGCGACGATCACCGTGCACAAGCCGGAGGCGCCGGTGCCGCACACCTTCACCGACGTGGCCGTCACCATGACCCGGACGCGTGTCAGGTGACCCGGGCGATCCTCTCGCTCGGCAGCAACCTGGGCGACCGCCTGGCGCACCTGCGCACGGCCGTCGCCACCCTCGGCGACGCGGTGCTCGTGCTCTCCGGGGTGTACGAGACTCCACCGTGGGGCGACACCGAGCAGCCGGCGTACCTCAACGCGGTGGTGCTCGTCCAGGACGGGAGCGCGACCCCGCGCGACTGGCTGGAGCGGGCCCGCGACGCGGAGCGCGCGGCCGGCCGGGTCCGTGACCCGCAGCGGCGCTTCGGTCCGCGCACCCTCGACGTGGATGTGATCGCGGTCTGGGGCGACGACGACGAGCCGGTGCTCAGCGACGACCCGGAGCTGACCCTGCCGCACCCCCGGGCACACCTGCGCGCCTTCGTGCTGCGTCCGTGGATCGACATCCAGCCGTACGGTCGGCTGCCCGGTCACGGCTGGCTGACCGATCTGCTGACCACCGGCCCCGCGGCCGACGAGGCGTTGGAACTGCGTCCCCGGCCGGAGTTGGCGTTAGAGTCGACGGCATGACCGAGCGGAACCGGCCGGCATGACGCAGGCGAAGCCCCCACCCCGCGGGTCGGGCCCGGACGGGTCCCGGATGGGCCCCACCCGGATCTCGACCCTGGTCGTGGCCGGCCTGGCTGCGGCGGCGGTGGCCTGGCTGCTGATCAGCAGCCTCTACTACAGCGGCATTCCCCGGCTGCCCTGGCTGCCGGTGGTGACGCTGGCCGGGCTCGCCGTGCTGGAGGCGTACGCCGCGATCAACACCCGGGGTCGGATCGAGCGCAAGCCGGGCCGCGAACCTGTCAATCCGCTGCTGGTTGCCCGTTTCGTGGTGCTGGCCAAGGCATCGGCGCTGGCCGCGGCGATCTTCGCGGGCTTCTACGCGGGGCTCACCGGCTGGCTCTTCGTGGAGACCACCCGCGCCGCCCTGGACGATCGACCGGCCGCCGGTGGGGGTCTGCTCGCCTCGCTGGCCCTGGTCGGCGCCGCGCTCTGGCTGGAACGCTCCTGCCGGGTGCCGGAGCGCCCGGACGACGAGCGCGAGCAGGACCCACGGGAGAGCCGCCCCGGCCAGCGCTGAGCAGGGGGTTACGCCCGGCTGCGGGCGCGGGTACGGTGCCTGCGATCGGAGAGCAAGGGCCGCCCGGGGTCCGTCCGCGCGCCGGACTGGGGACGGCCGGCCACTGGGGAGGCGGCGTCATGGGGTACGAAGAAGCGGGCCGGGACCGGTCGGCCGAACCTTCGTCGGGGGTGCCGGCCGCCGTACTGGAGAACGTCTTCGACGACCCCACCCACGGTGAGCCCGGCCGGGACCGGATCGGCGTACACCTGGGGTGGGAGTTGCTGCTGCTGGCCGGGCTGGCGGCCGTGAGCTGGCTGCTCTGGCAGGAGGATCCGTCCGCCGTACGTGACGGCAACCTGCGCACGCTGCTGATCGACGCGGTCGGGCTGGGCCTGCTCGCCCTGGCCGCCGGGCTGAGCCTGCGTACGGCCGCACCGAACCTGGCCGTCGGCCCGGTCGCGGTGGCGGCCGCCCTGCACTACGCCGAGCAGGGTGACCGGGGCCTGCCGGCCTCGATCGGCCCGGCCGTGGCGGTCGCCGCGGTGGGCGGGCTCGCGCTGGCGCTGGCCGTGGTGGTGTTGCACGTGCCGGGCTGGGCCGCCAGCCTGGCCGGCGCCGCCGCCGTGGTGGTGTACATCGAACGCCGCTCGGCGCCCGTGCTGGTGCAGGGCGACTACGACCCGGCCGGCAGCGCCGGGTATCTCTTCGCCGGCTTCGCCGCGCTTGCCGTCCTCGGCGGGTTGTTCGGCGCGATCCGGGCGATCCGCCGGCTCGTCGGCCGGTACCGTCCGATCGCCGATCCGGCCCGTCGGCGGGGCGTGGCGGCCGCCGTGGTGACCGCCGTCGCGCTCGTCGTCTCCACGGTGCTGGCCGCCCTCGCCGGCGTGCTGCTCGCCGCCAACGACCCCGGGCCGGTGGCGCCGACCTCGGGGCTGGACTGGACGGTGCTGGCGATCGGCGTGGCCCTGCTCGCCGGCACCAGCGCCTACGGTCGCCGGGGCGGTGTGTTCGGCACGGTGCTGGCGGTCGGCCTGGTCAGCGTCTTCCAGGTGTACGCGCCGGAGCGCGGCTGGACGCTGAGCAACTGGGTGGTCGGCGGGGCCGCGCTCGGCGTCGGGCTGCTGGCCACCCGGCTGGTCGAGACACTCGGGCGGCCCCGCGCCGGCAGCCCCGGTAGCCCTGGCAGCACCGGCAGCAGCGAGCGGCCCGAGCCGGTCAGCGACGGCACGATCAGTTCGGGCTGGACCATGCCGCAGCCGCAGTCCGTCGACAACTGGCCTCCCACGCTGCCGACCCAGGCCGCACCCCAACCGGTCGACCCGTGGCGGGATCCGCGGTGGGAGGACGGCCCACGGCGGTGGGACACAGACGAGCGGTGAGCCGCGTCGCGTCCGCCGAGCCGGAGCTGATCTCGACCGTTAGGCTCGGCGACATGACCGACACACCTGCCGCCACCCCCGGCGGAACCTCGTTCGAGGAGCTTGACGCGCTGTCCACCGAGGAGTTGCGGGAGCGGGCGTTCGCCCGGGCCCGGGAGCGTCGGGACGTGGGGTTCTACTGGTCGGTGCTGCGCCACCTGCCGAACGCGGACGAGGCCACGGTGCTGGACGGCGCCCCGAACTCGATCGGCCCGACGATCGACGAGGCCAACGCGCTGTGGCGGGAGCTGACCGGCCACGGCTACGAGGAGTCGGCGCCGCTGCTGCGGGCCGCCTTCATCGACTATCTGATGAAGCACTGAGCCGCTCGGGGCAGCCCAGGTCCGCCCGACCCACCGGTTCGGGGCCTGGGCGGATCGCGTCGTTCATCCACCGCTCCGGCCCGGTCAGCCGCTACGGCACGGCCGCCGGCACCGGCGCGCTGGCCGTGTTGCTGCTTGTCGGCATCTGCGGCAGTCCGGCGTACACCGGTTGGGCCGTCACCCTGACCGACCCCGACTCGGCAGGCGCCTTCTACGCGCGCCTGCTCGCGTGGCCGGCCTGGCGGCTCGACGCGGACGGTCAGGCCGGCGGGTTGTTCGCCGCCGACCTGCGGGCCGTGCTGCTGGTGGTCCTCGCGGTGGCCCTGCTCTACCTGTTGCCCGCCGCCCAGATCGCGCGGGTGCCCGGCCCGGTCAGCCAGTTCTTCTCCGGCTGGGCCGCGTACGTGCTGGCCGGCGGGCTCGCCGCCGTGCTGGCGGCGCTGCTCGGCCCGGCACCGTCACTGCTGGGAGCACTTCAGGACGCCAGCGCCGGTGCGGGTTACGGCTTCCTCACCGGGTGGATCATCGGCATCGCCAGCCTCGGCGGTCGCGCCTGACCTGACCGGGGTCGGGCGCGGCTGGTGCGCCCGACCCGGCCCGGGGCGGGTCAGCTGGTCGGGCGGCCGAGGTCGAGGAGACGCTGTCGGCTGAGCGCGCCCACCGGCCGGCCGTCGTCGGTCACGAGGAGCCGGTCCCGACCCGAGGTGAGCAGGGCCGCCAACGCGTCGTACGCGGTACCGTCCACCGTGACCGTGGGCAGGTCCGGTGCGGCGTCCTCGGGTACCGGCTCCAGCGCCTCCCGGTCGAGTGGGGTGACCGCCAACCGGCGGATGCCCCGGTCGGCGCCGACGAACTCGCGTACGAACGGGGTGGCTGGTGCGCCGAGCAGTGCGGCCGGGGTGTCGTACTGCTCCAGGTGCCCGCCCGCGGAGAGCACGGCGATCCGGTCGCCGAGCCGGACCGCCTCGTCGAGGTCGTGGGTGACCAGCACGATCGTCTTGCGCACCTCGGCCTGAAGGCGCAGGAACTCCTCCTGGAGGCGGGCCCGGACGATCGGGTCGACGGCCGAGAACGGCTCGTCCATCAACAGCACCACCGGGTCGGCGGCGAGCGCGCGGGCCACCCCGACCCGTTGCCGCTGGCCACCCGACAGCTCGTGCGGGTAGCGACCGCCGAACTCGGCCGGGTCCAGCCCGACCAGATCGAGCAGCTCGTCGACCCGGGCCCGGGTCTGGCCCTTGGGCCAGCGCAGCAGGCCCGGCACGGTGGCCACGTTGGCCCGTACCGTCTGGTGTGGAAAGAGACCGACGTTCTGGATGACGTACCCGATTCGACGGCGTAGCCGTACCGGGTCGACGTCGGTGACATCCTCGTCGCCGAGCGTGATGCGACCAGCGGTCGGCTCGATCAGGCGATTGATCATCCGCAGCACCGTCGACTTGCCGCAGCCGGACGGGCCGATCAGCACCACCAGCTCACCGGCCCGGACATCCAGGCTGAGGTCCCGGACGGCCTCGGTGCCGTTCGGGTAGCGCTTCTGGATGCCCTGCAGCGAGATCGACGCCGCACGAGGGGATTGGGCCACGTTGACAGCCTCCGGGGTAACGTCCACGTATGTCCTTCCGCCTGAGCTACCGGGCCGACCCGGGTAACCCCTGGTTCTCCTGGCAGTACGTGCGGGACAACTCTGACACGATCCTCGCCGCGGTGCGCGAACACGCCTCCCTCACCGGGCGAGCGGTGTTGATCGCGGTGCTGATCGCCCTGCCGTTGTCCGTGCTGGCGTACTGGGTTCGTCCGCTCGCCGGTCCGATCCTCGCCGTCAGCGGTGTGGTCTACACCATCCCGTCGTTGGCGCTCTTCGCGTTCATCGCCCCCTACCTGGGCACCGGGACGACCACGGTGCTGGTCGGGCTGGTCCTCTACGCGCTGCTGCTGATCGTGCGCAACGTGGTGGCCGGTCTCAACCAGGTGCCCCCGGAGGTTCGTGAGGCCGCCGAGGGCATGGGTTACGGCCGGTGGAGACGCCTGTTCCGGATCGACCTGCCGCTGGCGCTGCCGGGCATCGTGACCGGCGTACGCCTGGCGACCGTCTCGACGGTGGCGCTGGTCACGGTCGGGGTGCTGGTCGGGCACGGAGGGCTCGGGCAGTTGATCTTCGCGGGCTTCCAGAACAACCTCTACAAGGCCGAGATCATGACCGCCGCACTGCTCTGCGTGGCGCTCGCGGTCGTGCTCGACCTGCTGCTCATCCTGGTCGCCCGACTGGTGACCCCCTGGTCCACCCGGAGGGCACGGTGACCGTCGCGGCGAACCCGATCGGCCAGGCGATCACCTGGATCAACGACCCACTCAACTGGACCAACCCGGGCGGCATGCTCGACCGGCTCGGTGAGCACCTGACGATCTCGGCCCTGGCGGTGGCGCTCGGTTGCCTGGTGGCCTGGCCGCTCGGGCTCTGGCTGGGGCACCTCGGCCGAGGTGGCGGCCTCGTGGTGCTGATCTCCAACGCCACCCTGGCCATCCCCACCCTGGCGCTGCTGACCATCCTGCCGGTGGCCTTCGCCAGCGGCTTCGGGCGGACGCCGGTCGTGGTGGCACTTGCCGTCTTCGCCGTGCCACCACTGCTGGCCAACGCGTACACCGGGGTACGGCAGGTGGACCCGGAGGCCCTCGACGCGGCCCGGGGGATGGGTCTGTCCAGCGGACAGCTGCTGCGCCGGGTGGAGTTGCCGCTCGCGGTGCCCTATCTGGCGGCCGGCTTCCGGACCGCAGCGGTCCAGGTGATCGCGACCGCGGCGCTGGCGTCCTTCGTCAACGGCGGTGGCCTCGGCCAGATCATCCGGACCGGCTTCGGCATCGGCATCGCGGCCGGCGGCGGCCAGATCGTCGCCGGCGGTGTGCTGGTGGCCGGGCTCGCGCTGCTGGCCGAGGTGGTCCTCGGCGGCGTCGAACGGCTGGTCACCCCCAAGCCACTGCGGCGCGGGCGGCAGCGGCTGGGGCGGCCCCGGGCCGCCGATGCCACCGGGAGTGCCTGACCCGTCCGGGTGAGCCTGCGTCGAGCCGCCGACCCACGCCCGTCCGATCGGTGACGATGAGGTGACGAAGTCCATCCCAAGTTGTCGGTCGGCTGCGGAGCATGTTGGGTGGATATTCGCGGGCGACCGACAGTAAGGATCGCCCGTCGGACACGCGGCCGGCCCGGGACGGGCCGCGCCGGGACACGGAAGGCGGGCACATGCGCGCACGTACACGGCTGGCGATCGGGGCGATCAGCGCCGTCGCCGGGGCAGCGCTCCTCACCGGATGCGGTGACGCCGGCTCCTCGGGCACCGACGCACCCCAGACGAGCGCCTCCGGCGCCGGGTGCGCTCCGGTCGCCGGCCAGCAGCTCATCGCTCTGCAGGACGACAAGAAGCTCCAGAACTCCGACAACGTCATTCCGGCGGTCAACAGCAAGGCGGCAAACCCGCAGCTGATCGCCGCACTGGACAAGGTCTCCGCCACGCTCGACACCCCGAAGCTGATCCAGCTCAACAAGGCGGTCAACGAGGACCGCAAGACCGCCAAGGTGGCGGCCGAGGAGTTCGCCAGCGCCAACAACCTCACAGCGGGCATCGCCAAGGGCCCGGGCGGCAACATCACGGTGGGTGCCGGCAACTTCGCCGAGAGTCAGATTCTTGGCGAGCTGTACCGGATCGCGCTCACCGCCGCCGGCTACCAGGTCAAGGTGCAGCAGATCGGCAACCGGGAGCTCTACGCGCCGGCTCTGGAGAAGGGCGAGATCCAGGTCGTCCCGGAGTACGCGGCGACCATGGCCGAGTTCCTCAACACCAAGGCCAACGGCCAGAACGCCCAGCCGATCTCCTCGCCGGACATCAACACGACGGTGACCGCGCTCAAGGCCGAGGGCGACAAGGCCGGCCTCACCTTCGGCACCCCGGCCGCCGCGCAGGACCAGAACGCCTTCGCGGTGACCCAGGCCTTCGCCGACAAGCACGGCGTGCGGACCCTCTCCGAGCTGGCGGCGAAGTGCTCCGGCAGCGCGACTGTGCTGGGTGGCCCGCCGGAGTGCGAGCAGCGTCCGTTCTGCAAGCCGGGCCTGGAGAAGACGTACGGACTGTCGTTCGGCAAGTTCTCCTCGCTGGACCAGGGCGGGCCGCTGACCAAGAGCGGGCTGCGCGACGGTTCGATCAGCGTGGGCCTGATCTTCTCCTCGGACGGTGCCTTCGCCACCAGCTGAGCCCTCCCCGCACGTGCTGAGGACGCCCCCGCCCCCGACCGGGCGGGGGCGTCCGTGCGTCCCGGGGACCCCGTTCCCTCCGATGGATATCGTGGGTAGGCTGCACATCCATGCCAGCCCCGGCCACCTCTGACGCCCGGCGTCAACCACCGCTGCTGACCATGCTCTTCTGGGCGGGCGTCGCGCTCGCGCCGGTGGCGGCGCTGATCCTGCTGGTGGCCGACGGCAACGGCCCGCTGCGCTTCGCCGCGGTGCTCGCCATTCTCGCGGTGGTGCTGATCGGTCTCTCCATCGCGCTGCGGCCCGACGGCGAGGGCGACTCGGCGCGGACCGACGAGCTGCTGGACGAGATCGAGGAGCTGCGCCGGGAGCTGCGCAGCGAGATCGTGGCCGCCGCCCAGCGTGGCAACCAGGCGCTCGACCAGGCGCAACGGGCCCACGAGGGGATCGCCGCGGTACGCCGCCGCCTCGACGCCAGCGGTGCCGCCCTCGCCGGTGCCGCCCCCGGTGTCGACCCGGCAGGTGCCGGGCGGGCTCGGGTGGCTGCCGGCGAGCCGCCGGTGGCCGACGTGCCGGCGGCCCGTAGCCGGGTCCCGGTGCCGGGCGACGCGTCGGCCGGCCGCGCCCGGGTGTCCGGCCCCGACGACGCGCCCCGCTGGGGGCGCTCCGAGCACACTGACGACGAGCCGGCGTACGCACGGGAGGCCCCCAAGCCACCGGCCACAGCCGGGGTGTACGGCGGGGAACGGCCCGCCGGCACCGCGTACGGCGCAGCCCGACCCCGGGAGCACGACCGCCCCGAACCCGCGCACCGGTCGGGTGGGGTGGTCCGACACACCGAGACCGTGCACGTCACCACCCGGCACACGGTGGTGGACGGCGGCGCGGCCGAGCCGGCCGGGCGCTACGGCGGCGGGTACGCAGGTCAGTGGAGCCCGCCCGCGCAGGAGTGGACCCGGGGCGGCGACGCGGACGAGCGCCCCCGCCCGGCCGGCCGAGCAAGGAGCGAGCCGGAGGAACGCCCCAGAACCGGGTACGGCGACGAGCCGGGCTGGACGGGTCGCCGCGACGAACCTGAGTGGACTGATCGGCGCGACGCGTACGCCCAACCGGACGAGCCCGCTCCGGCGGCCCGTTCGCACCGCACACCGGAGCGGCCGGCGGCGGGCTCCTGGGACAGCCCGGACGATCGGGGCTGGTCGGAGCAGCGCGACCGGACGGGCGCCGCCGCGCCGCAGCCCGGGCCGCCTCTGCGGGCCGACGACACCGGCGAGTACTGGTCGCAGCTGCGGGCCGGTGACCGGTGGGCCGCCGTCCGCGACGACGAGAACGGCCGTGAGCTGCGGGTCGGCGAACGCCGGGCCGAGGTGCACGCCGACGCCACCGGCACCGAGTACCGGGTGGCCGACCGCTGGGCCGCCGTCCGCCACGAGGAGCCGCGCCGCCACGAGGACGCCGGCCGCTACGAGGAGCCGCGCCGTCACGAGGACGCTGGCCGGTACGAGGACGCTGGCCGGTACGAGGACGCTGGCCGGTACGAGGACGCTGGCCGGTACGAGGAGCCGCGTCGCGACGGTGGCCGGTGGGCCGAGCCGGGACGGCCCGCGCTGCCGGTGGGTGGTGTGCCGGTGCCGGACGAGTGGCGTCCACCGCGCCAACGCGGCCACCAGGCGGAACCCGCGCCGGAGCGGGCCGGCCGGCGGCGGGTCGACGAGCGCTACGGCTACCCGCCCCAGGACGACGTACCGCGTGCCGGCGGCGCGCCACCCGCCGACCGCTGGCGGTGATCGGTCAGGCGGCTCGCGTCACTTGTCGATGTCGCCGACCACGAAGAACATCGAGCCGAGGATCGCGATCAGATCCGGGACCAGGCAGCCGGGGAGCAGGGTGGCCAACGCCTGCACGTTCGCGTACGAGGCGGTGCGCAGCTTCAACCGCCACGGCGTCTTCTCGCCCCGGGACACCAGGTAGTAGCCGTTGATGCCGAGCGGGTTCTCCGTCCAGGCGTACGTGTGCCCCTCCGGCGCCTTGAGCACCTTCGGCAGCCGGGTGTTGATCGGCCCGGTCAGCCGGTCCACCCGGTCCAGGCACTGCTCGGCGAGGTCCAGTGACGCGTACACCTGGTCGAGCAGCACCTCGAAGCGCGCGTGGCAGTCCCCGGCGGTCTTGGTGACCACCGGCACGTCCAACTCGTCGTAGGCCAGGTAGGGGTCGTCGCGGCGCAGGTCCAGGTCGAGCCCGGAGGCCCGGGCCACCGGCCCGGACGCGCCGAACGCGGCGGCCTCCGCGGCGGACAGCACCCCCACGCCGACCGTACGGGCCAGGAAGATCTCGTTACGCCGGATCAGGTGGTCCAGGTCGGGCAACCGCCGGCGTACCTCACCGATGGCCGCGCGGGCCCGTCCGGTCCACCCGTACGGCACCTCCTCCTTGAGGCCACCGACCCGGTTGAACATGTAGTGGATCCGGCCGCCGGAGACCTCCTCCATCACCGCCTGGATGGTCTCCCGTTCCCGGAACGCGTAGAAGATCGGCGTGATCGCACCGATCTCCAACGGGTACGAACCGAGGAACATCAGGTGGTTGAGCACGCGGTTCAGCTCCGCGAGGGCCATCCGCAGCCAGGTGGCCCGCTCCGGCACCTCCATGCCCATCAGGCGTTCCACAGCGAGCACCACACCCAGCTCGTTGGAGAACGCCGAGAGCCAGTCGTGCCTGTTGGCCAGCACGATGATCTGCCGGTAGTCACGCACCTCGAAGAGCTTCTCCGCGCCCCGGTGCATGTAACCGACGATCGGTTCGCAGGCGACCACCCGCTCGCCGTCGAGCACCAGCTTCAACCGCAGTACCCCATGCGTGGAGGGGTGCTGTGGGCCGATGTTCAGCACCATGTCGGTGCCGAGCTGCTGATCACCGGTGCCGGCGATCAGCCCGGCCCCGGTGCCGACGGTCAGTTCACGGAGGTCCCCGGCGTCGGTGGTCATGCCCGTCATCGTGCCACGGCCGGCCCGAGCGGGATGCCGACCGGCTGGCGCAACCACAGGTGGCTGCCGAGCCCGGCCAGGTCGGTCAGCTCGGCCACCGCCGACGCGGCGGCCAACGCGCGCACGTAGCCGACCGGGTCGGTGCCGGCCAGGCTGAGCGGCGGTCGGCCGCCGTCCGCCCCGAGCGCCCGCAGCGCCTCCCGCTGCACGACCAGGGAGTACGCGCACTCGGCGACCGCCGCACCAGCGGAGGCGACCGAGTCCATGGCCACGTGCGCGGTGACGTCACTCGACCCGTCCGGCACCGGAGGCACCTGCCGCCCACCCCGGTACCCGGTCAACGTCCCGTCCACCGGCCGAGCCTCCCGCAGGTGCCCGTAGTCCACAGCCGCCGCCAGGCCCTGGCTGATCTTCCCCACCGCGGTTGCCCAGGCTTCGTCTCTGGTGCGTCCGATCTCGGCTCGGTGGTTGCTGTGGGGGGTTGCGGGGCTGGGCCACCAGGTGGTGAGCCAGTCGAGGTCATCGGGGCTGACCACCTCACCGATCGACTCGGTGCCGCTCTCCGGGTCGACCAGCAGGTATCGCCAGCCGTCTTCGGTGTGCACCGCGACGTCAAGTGGGACGTTGTCCAGCCACTCGGTGGCGAGCAGCACTCCGGTGATCCCGGTGGGGATCTCGGGTGTCCAGTTGATCTCTTCGGGCAGGTTCTCGGGGCGTTCCGCGTACTCCACCGCTGTGAAGCGGACCCGCTCCGCGAGTGGCGGTCGGACCGTGCCGGACGACGGCTCGTCGGGCGGCCGACGCGCGGAAACCCTGACCGCGCCCCCGACGGACGCCAGCAGAGCGCGGAGTAGCTCTCCTCGACCCGCGCCCACGTCGACCACATCGAGCCGGTCAGGGTGGTCGAGGGCCGAGTCGACGTCTGAGATCAGGCGGAGGAGCGCGGTGGCGAATGCTGGGGACGCGTGCACGCTGGTGCGGAAGTGGTCGGCCGGCCCGGTGCCGGCGACGAAGAAGCCGCCCGGCCCGTAAAGGGCGCTGGCCATGGCGTCCCGCCAGAGGATCGACATCAGTGCGTCCCGTGTTGCGCGTGTGTCACCGTGCCGACCCTACGGACACCGGATACGAGACGACCCGCGATCCCCGCACCCGCAGTCCACCCTCGCGATCGTGCATTTTCTGTCGCGAGCTAAGGGACATTCCACGCATCAGGGCGACCGGAACTGCAAGATCGGCGCGGCGTGGTCTGGCGTGCGGACGGGGCGTTGCGGGGGTGGTGAAGGTTTTCACACATGCTTGTCCGGGTTCGGTGGGCCGGGCGCATACTTGCGATCGACCGGTACCCCTTCTCGAGGACTGGATCGTGGTCATGAGCGCACCGTTGCGCCCGCGTCCGGCCGCCCCACATGGGCCCGCCGCATCGTGGGATCGCGCCGTTCCCGGCGCCCGTCTGCTCACCGTCGGCGTCGTTGGCGCCGGTCGGGTCGGCACCGTCCTGGGCGCCGCGCTCGCCGCCGCCGGGCACCCGGTGGTCGCCGTCTCCGGCAGTTCCGGAGCCAGCCGCGCCCGCCTCGCCCTGCTGTTGCCCGAGGTGCCCCGCCGCCCGGTCGCCGCCGTGGCCCACGCCGCCGCTGACCTGCTGCTGATCGCGGTGCCGGACGACCGGCTGGCCGAAGTGGTGGCCGACCTCGCGGAGCGGGGTGCGCTGCACCCGGGCCAGATCGTCGCGCACACCTCGGGAGCGCACGGCCTGGCCGTGCTGGCGCCCGCCGTCGCGGCCGGTGCCCGACCGCTCGCCCTGCACCCCGCGATGACCTTCACCGGTACGCCTGACGACCTGGCCCGGCTGGACGGCATCTCGTACGGGGTGACCGTCCCTGCTGACTTGCGCCCGCTGGCTGCCCGGCTGGTCGCCGACCTCGGTGGGGTGCCCGAGTGGGTGGCCGAGTCGGATCGCCCGCTCTACCACGCCGCGCTGGCCCACGGCGCGAACCACCTGGTCACGCTGGTCAACGAGGCGACCGACCGGTTGCGGGACGCCGGGGTGTCCCGGCCGGAGAAGGTGCTCGCCCCGCTGCTGCGGGCCGCCCTGGAGAACGCGCTGCGGCTCGGCGACGACGCGTTGACCGGCCCGGTCTCCCGTGGCGACGCGGGCACCGTGCAGCGGCACCTGGCCCGGTTGGCGGCCACCGCACCGGAGTCCGTCCCCGCGTACCTGGCGCTGGCCCGTCGTACCGCCGATCGGGCGATCGCCGCCGGCCGGCTGCGGCCGGTGGACGCACAGTCGCTGCTCGGCGTGCTGGCCGACAGCGGTCGGGAGGTGGCGGCGTGAGCGTGCGGAGTGAGCCGATCTTGCGAGCCCCGCAGTCGCGAACCGAGGTGGCGGCATGACGCAGGTGGTGCACACGCGCGCCGAGCTGGCTGAGGCCCGGGCCGGGCTGAAGGGCACGGTCGGGGTGGTGATGACCATGGGCGCGCTGCACTCCGGGCACGAGACGCTGCTGCGCGCGGCCCGGGAGCAGGCCGACCATGTGCTGGTGACGGTCTTCGTGAACCCGTTGCAGTTCGGGCCGAACGAGGACTTCGACCGCTATCCGCGCACCCTCGACGCCGACCTTGAGGTGTGCCGGCGGGCGGGCGCCGATCTGGTCTTCGCCCCGTCGGTGGCGGACATGTACCCGGACGGGCAGCCCCGCGTACGCCTCGACCCGGGTCCGCTCGGCGCTGAGCTGGAGGGGGCGAGCCGCCCCGGCTTCTTCCACGGGGTGCTCACCGTGGTGCTGAAGCTGCTCCAGCTCACCCAGCCGGACCTGGCGTTCTTCGGCGAGAAGGACTACCAGCAGCTCACCCTGGTCCGGCGGATGGCCCGCGACCTGGACGTGCCGGTCGAGGTGGTCGGCGTGCCGACCGTTCGGGAGCCGGACGGGCTGGCGCTCTCCAGCCGCAACCGTTACCTGAGCGAGCCGGAGCGGGCCGCCGCGCTGAGTCTGTCCGCCGCGCTGCGGGCCGGTGCGCGGGCGGCCGACGACGGCCTGGACGCGGCAGCGGTGCTGACCGCCGCGCACGCCGCGTTCGGCGCGGGTACGCCCGGTGCCCGCCTCGACTACCTGGTGCTCACCGATCCCGAGCTGGAACCGGGGCCGGTGTCCGGGCCGGCCCGGCTGGTGATCGCCGCCTGGGTGGGCGCCACCCGGTTGATCGACAACGCGGCGATCCACCTCGCCCCGCGCCCCTGACCCCGGCCGCACCACCCTCCACCAATCCCGCGAAAGGCCACCCCGATGTTGCGGACCATGCTCAAGTCGAAGATCCACCGGGCCACGGTGACCCAGGCCGACCTGCACTACGTCGGTTCGGTGACTGTGGACGAGGACCTGCTCGACGCCGCCGACCTGCTCCCCGGCGAGCAGGTGGCGATCGTGGACATCACCAATGGCGCCCGGCTGGAGACGTACGTGATCCCGGGCGAGCGGGGCAGCGGCGTGATCGGCATCAACGGTGCCGCCGCGCACCTGGTGCACCCCGGCGACCTGGTCATCCTGATCTCGTACGGGCAGATGGACGACGCCGAGGCCCGGTCCTACCGGCCACGTGTCGTGCACGTCGACGCCGACAACCGGGTGATCGAGTTGGGTGCCGATCCGGCTGCGGCGGCACCCGGCACGGCCGGGAACCCGGTGCCCAGCCCGCTGGCTGTGTCCGGAGTCTGATCCCGCGTACCGTGATTCCGGTCTGTTACCGGAAGGTCATTTCCGGTTACCCTGGGCACGCTGGCGGAAGCCGGTCGGTGGCTGGGGGAGGCCGCGATGCGCCGTGCCATGACGACCCTGTTCGCCACTGCCGTGACGGCAGTGCTGCTGGTGGGCTGTGCCGGGTCCGATGGCCTGGACGGTGATCTGACCGACGACTGGGCGGCGCTGCCGGCACCGTCGGCGTTCACCCCGGCCGCCGGTGTGTGTCACGCCGCCGACTTCACCGATCTGGTCAGCCTGGCCGGCTATGAGCCGGTGGACTGCGCCGGGCCGCACCGCCTGGAGACCGTGCATGTCGGGGCGTTCCCGGTCGAGCGGACGACCGCTCCGGCTGGTGGTTCGACCGAGTTGCGGGGCGCGTTCGCCGAGTGCGACACCCGGGCGACCGGCTACGTGGGTGACGACTGGCGGGCCGGCCGGCTGCGGCTGTCAGTGGCGCTGCCCAACGGGCCAGGTTGGGCGGCGGGTTCCCGCTGGTTCCGCTGCGACCTCACCGAGCTGACCACCGTCGAGGCGGGGGCCACGGTGGTGGTCCGGTCGGGCAGCCTGCGGGACGCGTTGAAGGTGCCGAGCGGGCTGCGACTCGGTTGCCAGCAGACCCGGGGCGGCGCCGGCCGGGGCGTGCAGACGCTGATCCCTGTGGAGTGCGGCACGCGGCACGACGCCGAGTTCGTCGGGGTGTGGCGCGCACCGGACACGGCGTACCCGACCCGGGAGGCCGACTGGGTGCCGCTCTACAACGGTTGTCGCAGTGCCCTCGCCCGGTACGCGGGCGTACCGGACAACGCCGAGCTGCGCTTCCGCAGTGGTGTGGTGGTGCGACCGCCGGGGGCGGGGCGCTGGAAGGTGGGTGATCGGGGCGTCCGCTGCTATCTGTGGCTCAGCGACCGTACGGTGACCGCCTCGTTGAAGGGCGCGGGCCCGGCCGGTCTGCCGTTCCGGACGAAGTGACCACGGCCTGATGGTCGGCGTGCGCCGGACGGGGTAGCCCAAAACACTCGTCCCGCCCCCGCCGCCCCGGGCGAGGATGGTTCGGGTTGACTGAGGGGATGGACCTTCCGACCGTCGACCTGCCTGCCCTGCCCGCGCTGCTGGCCGCGCCCGCGCCCGGCTGGGTGGAGACCACCGACGTGATCGTGGTGGGTTCCGGCGTGGCCGGGTTGACCGCGGCGCTGCACCTGCGTGAGGCGGGTCTGCACGTCACGGTGGTCACCAAGGTCAACATTGACGACGGCTCGACCCGGTGGGCACAGGGCGGCATCGCCGCCGTGCTCGACCCGGCCGACACCCCGGCGGCGCATGCCCGCGACACCGAGGTCGCCGGGGTCGGGCTGTGTGACCCGGGGGCGGTCCGGGTGCTTGTCGAGGAGGGTCCGACCCGGCTCCGTGAGCTGATCCGGATCGGCGCCGAGTTCGATCGGCACCCGGACGGCTCGCTGATGCTGACCCGCGAGGGCGGGCACCGGGCGGACCGGATCGTGCACGCCGGCGGGGACGCCACCGGCGCGGAGGTGCAGCGGGCCCTGCACGCGGCGGTGCAGCGCGACCCGTGGATCCGGCTGGTCGAGCACGCCCTCGTGCTGGACCTGCTGCGCGCGCCGGGCGACGGCCCGGACGGCCTCGGCCCGGCCTGCGGGATCACCCTGCACGTGCTGGGTGAGGGCAGTGAGGACGGCGTCGGCGCGCTGCTGGCCCGTGCGGTGGTGCTCGCCACCGGCGGGATGGGGCAGGTCTTCTCGGCCACCACCAACCCGGCGGTCTCCACCGGGGACGGGGTGGCGCTGGCGTTGCGGGCCGGCGCGGCGGTGACCGACGTGGAGTTCGTCCAGTTCCATCCGACCGCTCTGCTCACCCCGTCCGGCACGGGGGTGCCCGGGGCCGGGCACGCACAGCAGCCGCTGGTCTCCGAGGCGTTGCGCGGCGAGGGCGCGTACCTGGTGGATGGGGACGGCAAGAGGTTCATGGTGGGCCAGCACGAGTTGGCCGAGCTGGCACCTCGGGACGTGGTGGCCAAGGGCATCCACCGGGTGCTGCTGGCCACCGGCGCGGACCACGTCTTCCTCGACGCACGGCACCTGGGCGGCGACTTCCTGGCCGCTCGGTTCCCCACCATCGTGGCGTCCTGCCTGGCGATCGGCGTGGACCCGGCGACCGACCTGATCCCGGTGGCGCCGGCCGCCCACTACGCCTCGGGCGGGGTCCGGACCGATCTGCGCGGCCGCACCTCCATCCCCGGCCTGTACGCCTGCGGCGAGGTGGCCTGCACGGGCGTGCACGGCGCGAACCGACTGGCCAGCAATTCGCTGCTGGAGGGTCTGGTCTTCTCCCGGCGGATCGCCGAGGACATCGCGGCAGGCCTGCCCGAGCAGGCCCAGCCGGCGGACACCGGCGCCTGGCGCGGGGGTACGGGCTGGGTGCTGCCCGCGGAGGTGACGCCGACCCTGCAACGGGCGATGACCCGGGGGGCCGGGGTGCTCCGATCCGCGGCGACGCTTGCCGAGACGGCCGGGACGTTGACCGAGCTGGGCGTCGCCCGGGGTCGGCCGCGCACCGCCGACTGGGAGGCGACGAACCTGCTCACCGTGGCAGCGACGCTTGTCGCCGCCGCGTACGCCCGCGGTGAGACCCGGGGCTGCCACTGGCGGGAGGACTTCCCGACGGCCGACGAGCGGTGGCTGGGCCATCTCGTCGGGGCGGTCGGGGCGCAGGGTCGGGTGACGCAGCAGTGGGAGGGGACCCAGTGAGCGCGAGGAGTGAGCCGATCTTGCGAGCCCCGCAGTCGGGAGCGAAGGAGGCGACGATGACGGAGTCGACGGACATGGCGTTGCGGGCGGCCGGGCTGGATCCGGCGCACGTACGGCAGGTGATCGAGGGTGCGCTGGTCGAGGACCTGGGCCCGGATTTCCTGGACGTCACAAGCGTGGCCACCATTCCGGCGGAGCAGACCGACACCGCCGACCTGGTGGCCCGCGCGGACGGGGTGTTGGCCGGGATGGCGGTGGCCGCCGCCGTGTTCGAGCTGGTGGGCGAGGTGACCGGCTTCGGTCGTACCGTCGAGGTGTCGGTGCTGGCCCGCGACGGCGAGCGGGTGGCCCGTGGCGATGTGCTGGCGACGGTGACCGGCCCGACCCGGCTGCTGTTGACGGCCGAGCGGACGGCGCTCAACCTGCTCTGCCGGATGTCCGGGGTGGCCACCCACACCCGCGCCTGGGCGGACGCGCTGGCCGGCACGAAGGCGATGGTGCTGGACACCCGCAAGACGACGCCGGGCCTGCGGGCGCTGGAGAAGTACGCGGTGCGTGCCGGCGGTGGCACCAACAAGCGGATGGGCCTCTACGACGTGGCCATGATCAAGGACAACCACAAGCTGGCGGCCGGGGGCATCACGGCGGCCTACCGGCGGGTCCGGGAGGCGTTCCCGGAGGTGCCGGTACAGGTCGAGGTGACCACCGTCGACGAGGCGGTGGAGGCGGTGGAGGCCGGGGCGGACTTCCTGCTCTGCGACAACATGACGCCGGAGGTGCTGGCCGAGGCGGTCGCCGCGGTGGGTGACCGGGCGGAGTTGGAGGCGACCGGCGGGCTGACCCTGGAGGTGGCCGGCAGGTACGCGGCCACCGGCGTGGACTTCCTCTCGGTGGGCGCGTTGACGCACTCGTCGCCGATCCTGGACATCGCGCTGGACCTGCGCACGGACTAGTTGTCTAGGCTGCGTGCGTGCTGCTCTGCATCGACATCGGAAACACCAACACCGTGCTGGCGACCTTCGACGGCGACAAGCTGGTGCACTCCTGGCGGATCAAGACCGATGCCCGTTCGACGGCGGACGAGCTGGGCCTGATGTTCCGGGGTCTGCTCGCCGGGGACAACGTCGAGATCACCGGCGTGGCCGCCTGCTCCACGGTGCCGGCCGCGCTGCGGTCGCTGCGCACCATGCTCAGCCGGTACTACGCCGATCTGCCGAGCGTCGTGGTCGAACCGGGAGTGCGGACCGGGGTGCAGTTGGCGATCGACAACCCGAAGGAGGTCGGCGCCGACCGGGTGGTGAACACCCTGGCCGCGTACACCCTCTACGGCGGCCCGTCGATCGTTGTGGACTTCGGCACCACCACCAACTTCGACGTGATCAGCGATCGCGGTGAGTTCCTCGGCGGCGCGTTCGCCCCGGGCATCGAGATCTCCTTCGACGCGCTGGCCGCGCGGGCCGCGCAGTTGCGCAAGGTCGAGGCCACCAAGCCCCGCTCGGTGATCGGCAAGAACACCGTGGAATGCCTCCAGGCCGGCCTGTACTTCGGCTTCGCCGGGCAGGTGGACCGGATCGTCGAGCGGATGACCGAGGAGCTGGGCGAGGTGCGGGCGGTGATCGCCACCGGTGGCCTCGCCTCCCTGGTGATCAACGAGTGCCGCAGCATCACCCACCACGAGCCGATGATCACGCTGATCGGCCTGCGGATGGTCTACGAGCGCAACCTCTGACCCCGGCCGGCGTCGGTGCCGGCCACCGGGCGGGCGTCAGCGCCGCCGGGCGCGCAGCACCAGCGTCCGGTACGGCAGCTCGACGGTGTCCCGGCCGACCAGGGCGGGGTGGGTGTTCAGGAGTTCGTTCAGCTCCCGCTCGACCCGCCTCTGATCGTCAGTGGATGCGGTGAGCCAGTACGAGCGGGTGCGGACCATCCCGAGCAGCTCAGCCGGGGTGAGCGTGGTGCGGTGCGTGAACTCGCGCTGTTCGATGGCGTCGAAGTCCGGGCCGAAGTCGGGGTACTCGCCGACGACCAGGCCGCTGGACTTGTCCCCGAGGTGGGCGATACGGCTCAGGTCGGCCACCCAGTCGACGCTGTCGTCCCGGATGTTCCAGATGGGGGCGAAGGGGCCGCCGGGGCGAAGCACCCGGGCGATCTCGGCGTGCGCGGGCTCCCGGTCGAACCAGTGGTACGCCGTCCCCGCCAGCACGGCGTCCGCCGTCGAGTCGGGCAGGGGCATCGCCTCGGCGCTGCCCGCCAGCGCCGTCGTGCCCGGGGTGCTGGCGGCGAGCTGCGCCCGCATCCCCGGATCGGGCTCGACGGGTACGACCTTGTGGCCCAGGGCCAGCACAGCGCGGGTCAGGATGCCGGTGCCCGCCGCGAGATCGACCACCCGGGCCCCGCTCAGCCCGTCGAGTGCCCAGCGGACCGCGGCCTCGGGATAACGTGGTCGAAACCGGTCGTAATCACTCGCGGCGACGCCGAATGACAGGGCGTGAGTGTGATCGACCATGACGGGCAGGTTATCCCGTAACAGCCTCCGGACCGCTTGAGTACGCTCGGGCCTGACCCCCTGTATCTCCGTGACGAGGAAGCGTGCCGTGAGCGAGCAGAACCCCGTGCCAGTGGACCCCGCCGACGACCTTCCCGAGCAGATGAAGGTCCGCCGGGAGAAGCGGGACCGGATGCTCGCCGAGGGCGTCGAGCCCTACCCGGTCGGCTTCCCCCGCACCACCACCCTGGCGCAGGTCCGGGCGGGCTATGCCGACCTGGCGACCGACACCGCGACCGGCGACCAGGTCGCGGTCACCGGCCGGGTGATCTTCGTACGCAACACGGGCAAGCTCTGCTTCGCGACACTGCGGGACGGCGACGGCACCGAGTTGCAGGCGATGCTTTCGCTGGACCGGGTCGGCCCGGAGCGGCTGGAGGCGTGGAAGCGCCTCGTCGACCTCGGCGACCACGTCGGCGTCACCGGCGAGGTGATCACCAGTCGCCGGGGTGAGCTGTCGGTGTTGGCCCAGCAGTGGGAGATGACAGCAAAGGCGCTGCGACCGTTGCCGGTGGCCCACAAGCCCCTCTCCGAGGAGGCGCGCGTCCGGCAACGTTACGTCGATCTGATTGTCCGGCCGCAGGCACGGGAGATGGTGCGCACCCGGGCCGCCGCAGTACGCAGTCTGCGCGATTCACTGCACGGGCAGGGCTTCATCGAGGTGGAAACGCCGATGTTGCAACTGCTGCATGGAGGCGCGGCCGCCCGACCGTTCGTGACCCACAGCAATGCGTTGAACACCGATCTGTATCTGCGAATCGCTCCGGAACTGTTTCTCAAGCGCGCTGTGGTCGGTGGCGTCGACCGCGTCTTCGAGATCAACCGCAACTTCCGTAATGAGGGTGTCGACTCTTCGCACTCGCCGGAGTTCGCGATGCTGGAGACGTACCAGGCGTACGGCGACTACGACACGATGGCCGAGTTGACCCGCAATCTCGTGCAACAGGCGGCGATCGCGGTGAGCGGCTCGACGGTGGTGACCCACGCCGACGGTCAAGAGTTCGACCTGGGCGGCGAGTGGCGGTCCGTGACGTTGTTCGGTGTGCTTTCCGAAGCACTGGGCGAGGAGGTCACGGTCCGCACCGAACGCTCCCGCCTGGTGGAGTACGCCGACAAGCTGGGATTGGCTGTGGACCCGAAGTGGGGCCCGGGCAAGCTGGCCGAGGAGTTGTTCGAGGAACTGGTCGTTCCCGGCCTGCAGGCGCCCACCTTCGTGCGGGACTACCCGGAGGAGACGAGCCCGCTCACCCGGGCACACCGCAGCGAGCCGGGGCTGGCCGAGAAGTGGGACCTCTACGTGCTCGGCTTCGAGCTGGGCACCGCGTACTCCGAGCTGGTCGACCCGATCGTGCAGCGGGAGCGGCTGGTCGCCCAGGCGCAGTTGGCCGCCCGTGGCGACGACGAGGCGATGCGTCTCGACGAGGACTTTCTTCGGGCGATGGAGTATGGAATGCCGCCGGCCGGCGGTATGGGAATGGGAATCGACCGGCTGTTGATGGCCCTGACCGGGCTCGGAATTCGGGAAACGATCCTCTTCCCGTTGGTCCGCCAGGAGTAGTCCCGCCCGGGCGCACGCCGAGCCGTAACGGCATCCTATTGACGCGACGAGCGGCGCACGGGTTATTGTGCTCTCGTTAGCAGGAGCACCCTGCTCGAAAGGAATGTGGGACGTGGCCAAGCAGATCATTCACAAGCTGGTCGATGACCTGGACGGCGGGGACGCGGACGAGACCGTCAAGTTCGCTCTCGACGGCGTTCAGTACGAGATCGACCTGTCGAGCGCCAACGCCGCGAAATTGCGCGATGCATTTGCCTCGTACGTCGGTGCCGGCACCAAGGTCGGCCGGGGTGGCGTCGTGATCGGCGGGCGGGCTGCCCGCGGTCGGGGTGGCGCGACCGCCGACCGGGAACAGAACAAGGCGATCCGGGAGTGGGCCAAGAAGGCCGGCAAGGACATCTCGGACCGGGGTCGTATCCCGCAGGAGATCGTGGACGAGTTCCACGCGAAGCGCTGATCCGTCAGCAGTTTGGTGGCCAGCCGCCACCGCAGGCGACACCGACGCCGGGCCGGAGGAGTTCTCCGGGCCGGCGTCGCCGTATCCGGATGGCGTCGTTGTGCCCGTTCCGGGCCGGGAAGCATTCCGGACCGACCGGCGTTGTCCACAACCAGTGGAACAGCTGTCCACAGCCTGTGGACAACCTCCCCCAGGGCCGGGCGCGGCGCTCGTCGTGATCGCCGATCCGCCCTTCCGGAGCCTCCTGGAGCGCTTCCGGACCCTGGATCGGCCTTCCGTCGAGCCAGTCGGATTTCGCTCTGCGCGTAGCGACAGGGCTACCGGAACACCTCCTGAGCGCGGACGGTTGTTCAAAACGACGTGCAACCGACCCAGAGCAGAGACACACGACCTCAGCTGAGTCGGTCAGCGACGATAGAGTAAGGAGGCACGGACGCCCGTCCTGGACGTTCGTGCACCGGCCCCGCCAAGATCTTGACCATCAAGGCGCACGGCACGTGAGGAGCACGAGGGCATGTTCGAGCGGTTCACCGACCGAGCGCGACGGGTTGTCGTCCTGGCCCAAGAAGAGGCCCGGATGCTCAACCACAACTACATCGGTACGGAACACATCCTGCTGGGCCTGATCCACGAAGGTGAAGGCGTCGCGGCAAAGGCCCTGGAGAGCCTCGGCATCTCCCTTGAGGGCGTCCGTCAGCAGGTCGAGGAGATCATCGGCCAGGGCCAGCAGGCGCCGAGCGGGCACATCCCGTTCACGCCGCGGGCCAAGAAGGTGCTGGAGCTGTCGCTGCGCGAGGCGCTGCAGCTCGGCCACAACTACATCGGCACGGAGCACATCCTGCTCGGGCTGATCCGTGAGGGCGAGGGCGTCGCTGCCCAGGTGCTGGTCAAGCTCGGCGCCGACCTCAACCGGGTCCGCCAGCAGGTGATCCAGCTGCTCTCCGGCTACCAGGGCAAGGAGCCTGCTGCTGCGGGCGCCGCGCCGGGTGAGGCCGCGCCGTCGACCAGCCTGGTGCTGGACCAGTTCGGCCGCAACCTGACTCAGGCCGCCCGCGAGGGCAAGCTCGACCCGGTCATCGGGCGCGAGAAGGAAATCGAGCGGGTCATGCAGGTGCTCTCCCGCCGTACCAAGAACAACCCGGTCCTGATCGGTGAGCCCGGCGTCGGTAAGACCGCCGTCGTGGAGGGCCTGTCCCAGAAGATCATCAAGGGCGAGGTGCCCGAGACCCTCAAGGACAAGCAGCTCTACACGCTCGACCTCGGTGCGCTCGTCGCCGGTTCCCGCTACCGCGGTGACTTCGAGGAGCGCCTCAAGAAGGTGCTCAAGGAGATCCGCACCCGCGGCGACATCATCCTGTTCATCGACGAGATCCACACCCTGGTGGGTGCGGGTGCCGCCGAGGGCGCGATCGACGCCGCGAGCATCCTCAAGCCGATGCTGGCCCGTGGTGAGCTGCAGACCATCGGTGCCACCACGCTCGACGAATACCGCAAGCACCTGGAGAAGGACGCCGCTCTCGAGCGCCGCTTCCAGCCGATCCAGGTGGGTGAGCCGTCGCTGGCCCACACCATCGAGATCCTCAAGGGCCTGCGTGACCGCTACGAGGCTCACCACCGCGTCTCGATCACGGATGCCGCTCTCGTGGCTGCCGCAACCCTGGCCGACCGGTACATCTCCGACCGCTTCCTCCCGGACAAGGCGATCGACCTGATCGACGAGGCCGGTGCCCGGATGCGGATCCGTCGGATGACCGCGCCGCCAGACCTGCGTGACTTCGACGAGCGCATCGCCCAGGTGCGTCGCGACAAGGAGTCCGCGATCGACGCGCAGGACTTCGAGCGCGCCGCGCAGCTGCGCGACAAGGAGAAGCAGCTCCTCGGCCAGAAGGCTCAGCGGGAGAAGGAGTGGAAGGCCGGTGACCTGGACGTCGTCAGCGAGGTTGACGACGAGCAGATCGCCGAGGTGCTCGGCAACTGGACCGGCATCCCGGTCTACAAGCTGACCGAGGAGGAGACCTCACGCCTGCTGCGCATGGAGGACGAGCTGCACAAGCGCGTCATCGGCCAGGAGGACGCGGTCAAGGCGGTCTCGAAGGCGATCCGGCGTACCCGGGCCGGCCTGAAGGACCCGAAGCGCCCGTCGGGCTCGTTCATCTTCGCCGGCCCGTCCGGTGTCGGTAAGACCGAGCTGTCCAAGGCGCTCGCCGAGTTCCTCTTCGGCAGCGAGGACGCCCTCATCCAGCTGGACATGTCCGAGTTCCACGACCGTTACACGGTCTCCCGGCTCGTGGGTGCCCCTCCCGGCTACGTCGGCTACGACGAGGGCGGGCAGCTGACCGAGAAGGTGCGGCGTCGGCCGTTCTCGGTGGTCCTCTTCGACGAGATCGAGAAGGCCCACCCGGACGTGTTCAACACGCTCCTGCAGATCCTCGAAGACGGTCGGCTCACCGACGGTCAGGGTCGGATCGTGGACTTCAAGAACACGGTCATCATCCTGACCACCAACCTGGGCACCCGAGACGTCGCCAAGGCGGTGTCGCTGGGCTTCCAGCAGTCGGAGGACTCCGAGTCCAACTACGACCGGATGAAGCAGAAGGTCAACGACGAGCTCAAGCAGCACTTCCGGCCTGAGTTCCTCAACCGGATCGACGACACCATCGTCTTCCACCAGCTGCGCCAGACCGAGATCCTCTCGATCGTGGACATCATGATCCAGCGGATCGAGGGCCAGCTGCGGAACAAGGACATGGGTCTGGAGCTGACCGACAACGCCAAGAAGTACCTGGCCGCGAAGGGCTTCGACCCGGTGCTCGGTGCCCGTCCGCTTCGTCGCACGATCCAGCGCGACATCGAGGACAACCTCTCCGAGCGCATCCTGTTCAACGAGCTGACCCCGGGCCAGATCGTTGTGGTCGACTGCGAGGGCGACCCGGACGACATCGACAACTCCAAGCTCGTCTTCCGGGGCTCGGACAAGCCGGTCGAAGTTCCGGACGCTGTCCCCGCCGACCTCGGTGGCACTGCCGCTGGCACCGCCGCCGCAGGCGTGGACGAGTAGCACAACAAGCAAGGGGCGGGGCCCCGGTGGCGCAAGCTACCGGGGCCCCGCCTTTTGCGTTCCCCCCACAGGCAACACCCGCCGCCCCCGCTCGCCGGCGCCGCGCCCGCCCCCGCTCGCCGCCGCCGCACCCGCCTGCGCTGCCGCGTCCTTCAAGATCCGCGCAACATCAGGGAAAGTGCTGCCTCGCCGCGTCCGGAGGCAGCACTTTCCCTGATGTTGGGCCGTGATGGTGGGGCAGGGTGGTGAGCTCGCGCTTTCCTCGCTCCCGGGAGGGCTTCCACCCGCAAGATCGCGCAACATCCTGGATGTAGTGGCATCTGGCGCGGCCGCACACCACTACAACCAGGATCGAGCACGATCTTGGGTGAGGTGCGCGGTACGTCGGCCGCCGAACTCCGCGCGCGAGCCGCCGCGTGCCGCGCGGCGTGCGGCGTGCGGCAGCGCATGGGACCCCGGGCGTGCGGACGGCGCGTGGGGCAGAGGCCTGTGGGGCGTGCGGGCGTGGGGCGGGCCTGCGGCCGTGGGGCGTGTGGGCGTGAGGCGTGTGGGCGGCCCGGCGCGCAGGGCGCGCAGGGTGGGGCGGGCGCGCAGGGTGGGGCGGGTCAGGTGGTGAGGTCGGCGGTTGGGAGGGACGGGCCGTCGCCGACCAGACGGAAGGAGTCGGCGCCGGCGGGTTCGACAAGTCCGTCCTGCACCAAGCCGGCGAGGGCGCGGGCGCGCTGCACGTCGTCGGTCCAGACCTCGTCCAGCCGCTGGTGCGGAACTGGGCCGGTGCTGTCCCGGAGCACTCCGAGCAGCAGGCCGCGTACCTGTCGGTCGGTGCCCGCGTACCGCTGGGGTCGGCGGGTCGGCCCGGCCGGTGCCTCCTGGCCGGACGCCCGCCACGCGCAGACCGACTCGACGGGGCAGGCGGGGCAGCGTGGTGACCGGGCTGTGCAGATCACCGCGCCCAGTTCCATGAACGCGGCGCTGGCAAGCGCCGCTGCGGCCGGTTCCGCTGGGAGCAGCTCTTCGGTGGCGACCAGGTCGGCTGGTCGGGTGACGGGCCCGGCGTCGGGTTCGCCGGCCACCGCCCGGGACACGACCCGCCGTACGTTGGTGTCGACCACCGGGTGCCGCTGCCCGTACGCGAAGGCGGCCACCGCCCGCGCCGTGTAGGTGCCGATGCCGGGTAGTGCCAGCAGTTGCTCCAGGCGATCCGGCACCTGGCCGCCGTGCCGGTCAACGATCGCGACGGCGCATTCGCGTAGCCGGACCGCCCGACGGGGGTAGCCGAGGCGTCCCCACATCCGGATCGCCTCGGCGGGGGTGTCCGCCGCCAGCGCGGCCGGCTCCGGCCAGCGGGCAAGCCATGCCTGCCAGGCTGGCACCACCCGGACCACTGGTGTCTGCTGGAGCATGACCTCGCTGACCAGGATGGCCCACGGGGTGACTCCTGGCTCGCGCCACGGGAGGTCACGGGCGTGCTGTTGGAACCAACGGCTGACCAGGGTGGCGAAGTCGGATTGCGTCATGGCGTCGTCGATGATGTCACGCCCCGCGTTCCCGTTGGGTGGGCGGCTCGGGCGGGGTGCCACGTCGTTGTTCGGCGGACGGGGGAGAATGCGCGGATGAACGAGCTCGCGATCACCGTCATCGGTCGGGACCGGCCGGGCATCGTGGCCGACGTCGCGGAGGTGCTGGCCCGGCTGGGCGCGAACCTCACCGACAGCACGATGACGCGGCTGCGGGGGCATTTCGCGATGACCCTCATCTGCACCGGTCCGGCCGCCGCCGAGGTCGAGGCCGCACTGGCGCCGCTGGCCGCCGAGGGCCAACTGCTGGCGACGGTACGCGCGGTCACCCCGGACGGCGACGTGCCTCCGGTGGGTGAGCCGTACGTGATGGCGGTGCACGGTTCGGACCGGATGGGGATCGTCGCGGCGATGACGCGGGTGCTTGTGGATGCCGGGGGGAATGTCACCGACCTGAGCACCCGTTTGACAGGTGCGCTCTACGTGGTCCTGGCGGAGGTCGAGTTGCCGGCCGGTGTGGCGGACACTCTTGTCGACCGGCTGCACCGGACGGCTGCCGAGTTGGGCGTGGAGGTCACCCTCCGGCCGGCGGACCCGGATCTGTTGTGACAGGCGAGGAGCGCGGGCCCGACGTCGGCCTGGGAGACTGGACACCGGAGTCGTTGGACGTGCCGGGCGAGGTGCTGGTGGTGGTGTCCGCCCCGCACCCGGTGTTGAGTCGGGCCGCGGACGAGGTCGACCCCACGGCAAAGGAGACGGTCCAACTCGCGGCCGACCTGATAGCCACGATGAAGGTCTCTCCGGGCTGCGTCGGGCTGGCCGCGCCGCAGGTCGGGGTGGGCGCTCGGGTCTTCGCCGTCGACGTGACAGGGCATCCGAAGGCGGTGACGGTGCACGGCACCTTCGTGCTGTGCAATGCGCGTGTGGTCGAGGCGACGCGGTGGAAGCCGGGCCGGGAGGGTTGCATGTCGGTGCCGGACCTGACCGGGGACGTGAAGCGGGCCAGCCGGCTGGTGGTGGAGGGTGACCTGCCGGGCAGCGGCGAGCAGGTCCGGCTGGTGACCGACGGCTTCGAGGCTCGGGCGTTGCAGCACGAGATCGACCACTGTGCAGGGCTACTCTTCCTGGATCGGGTGGCCGGTGCCCACGCGGTCTATCAGCGCAAGGTCTACCTGTGACCGGGTGCTCGGCTGTCCCCAGTGGACGGTGTGGGGAGCGCCCCGGAGTGGCTCCGGCGCGTCGCGCCGCACTGCCGGGTACGGCGCGGCTACGGTGGAGGGCATCATGCGTCTGACGGTCGGCCCCCTGCCACCCGCCGTGTACTGGCGGCGTCGCGCCGTCGTACTCGGAGCGGGGTTTCTGTTCCTGATTGTCCTGCTCTACTCCTGCACCGGCTCGGGTCGTTCCGGCGGTCAGGAGCCGAAGGCGGGAGGTTCCCCGTCGGCGACGTCCGCCGCGACGTCGGGTCCCGCCGGGCCGGTGCTGACACCGCAGACCGGGGGACCGTCCGCGTCCGCTGATCCGGGTACGACGAACCCGAGCCCGGCGATCACCAGCAACACACCGCCGCTGGGTGCGGCAGCCGGTTCGGAGGACGACGGCACCTGCACCAACGAGGAGATCAGCGTGGTCTCGTCGGCGAGCCCGACCTCGGTGCAGCGGGGCGCGGTGGTCGAGCTGCAACTGAAGATCAAGAACACGTCGGACCGGACCTGCAGTCGCAATGTCGGCGCCGACCTTCAGGAGATCTTCATCAAGTCCGGTGCCGAGAAGGTCTGGTCGTCGGACACCTGCGGCAAGGTCCAGGGCTCGGACGTGCAGTCCTTCACGCCGGACTTCGTGCGGTCGTACCAGGTGCCGTGGAACGGGCGGGACACCAGCCGCTGCGACGGCGCGCTGGCCGCCGGGCCGTTCCCGCCGGCCGGGTCGTACCAGGTGTTCGCTCGGGTCGGCACGAAGCTCAGCGACCCGGTGAAGCTCACCGTCACCGGCTGAGCCGGGTCAGACGTAGCGTTCCAGGATGGATGCCTCGGCGAGCCGGGACAGCCCCTCCCGGACGCCGCGGGCCCGGGCGTCACCGACCCCTTCGACGGCCTGCAGGTCCTCCACTGTCGCCCCGAGCAGCCGCTGGAGGCTGCCGAAGTGCAGCACCAGGCGGTCGACCACCGCCACCGGTAGCCGGGGCACCTTGGCCAGCAGTCGGAAGCCACGCGGGCTGACCGCGGCGTCGAGCGCGTCGGACGCGGCCGGGTAGCCGATCGCCTTGGCCACCGACACCAGGTCGATCAGCTCGGTGGCACCGAGCAGGTCCAGCTCGACGAGGGCCTCGTCGAGGGTGCGCGACTTGCGGCCGACGGGAAGGTAGTCCCGGATGACCAGGGTGCGGTCGGCGTCCACGCCTGCCATCAGCTCGTCGAGTTGCAGGGCGAGCAGACGACCGTCGGTGCCCAGCTCCACCACGTAACCGGCGATCTCGTCCGCGATCCGGCGGACCATCTCCAGTCGCTGCACCACTGCCACCGCGTCCCGTACGGTGACCAGGTCCTCGATCTCCAGGGCGGAGAGCGTGCCGGAGACCTCGTCCAGCCGGAGCTTGTAGCGCTCCAGGGTGGCGAGCGCCTGGTTGGCCCGGGAGAGGATCGCCGCCGAGTCGTCGAGGACGTGCCGTTGGCCGTTGACGTAGAGGCTGATGATCCGCATGGACTGGCTGACCGAGATGACCGGGTAGCCGGTCTGCCGGGCCACCCGCTCGGCGGTCCGGTGCCGGGTGCCGGACTCCTCCGTCGGGATGGACGGGTCGGGCATCAGGTGCACTGCCGCCCGGACGATCCTGGTGCCGTCGCTGGAGAGCACGACGGCGCCGTCCATCTTGCACAGCTCGCGCACCCGGGTCGCGGAGAACTCCACGTCCAGCGGGAAGCCGCCGGTGCACAGGCCCTCGACCACCTTGTCGTAGCCGAGCACGATGAGCGCGCCCGTGCGACCCCGCAGGATGCGCTCCAGACCGTCGCGCAGGGCGGTGCCCGGGGCCATCAGGGCAAGGTTGGCCCGCAGCGGATCTCCGGCGCTCCCGGCGGCTCCCGCAGTCACGCTCACGCTGATCGGGCGGGCGGGCGAGCCCACGGCGCCGGTGCGGGCCTGGGGCGGCGCTCCGGCTGGCTTGGTGGTATCGCGGTCGATCGGCACGGGCACAGTCTACGGACTGCCGTGCGGTGGGTGCTGTCGTGGTTACTGTGATGTGTCACGATGCCGCCCTCTTCCACGTTTCCCGCTTGCGACGTGCTGTCCGGTTTCGCCGCCCTCGTCGGCACGGTGGGTCACTCGGCGGACGCACGGGCCGCATGGTGCAGCGCCGAACGGACGTCGGTGACCTCGGTCACCCGCATCTGCTCGGGGCCGGCGCCGGTGCTGGTCGGGCCGCAGCCGGGCGGCACCAGGGCCACCTTGAACCCCAGTCGGGCCGCCTCGGCCAGCCGGCGCGGCACCGCCCCGACCCGGCGCACCTCACCGGTCAGCCCCACCTCACCGATCGCCACCAGGTGCGGCGCGATCGCCAGGTTGAGCCCACCGGAGGCGACCGCCAGAGCCACCGCCAGGTCGGCGGCCGGCTCCACCACCCGGATCCCGCCCACGGTGGCGGCGAAGACCTCCCGGTCGTGCAGGGTGAGCCGCTCGGTGCGCCGTTGCAGCACCGCGAGCACCATCGCCAGTCGCGCCGAGTCGAGGCCGGAGACGGTGCGTCGGGGAGAGCCGGCCACTGTCGCGCCGATCAGAGCCTGCACCTCGGTGACCAGGGCTCGCCGCCCCTCCATGGCCACTGTCACGCAGGTGCCCGGGACCGGCTCCGCGTAGCGGGTCAGGAAGAGCCCGGACGGGTCGGCCAGGCTGCTGATGCCGCCCTCGTGCATCTCGAAACAGCCGACCTCGTCGGCCGCGCCGAACCTGTTCTTCACGCCGCGCACCAGGCGCAGCGACGAGTGCTTGTCGCCCTCGAAGTGCAGCACCACGTCGACCAGGTGCTCCAGCACCCGGGGCCCGGCCACCTGGCCGTCCTTGGTGACGTGCCCGACCAGCACCGTCGCGATGCCCCGCTCCTTGGCGACCGAGACCAGCGCGGCGGTGACCGCGCGGACCTGGGTCACCCCACCGGGCACCCCCTCGGTGCCGGTGGTGGAGATGGTCTGCACCGAGTCGAGCACCAACAGGCCCGGCTTGACCGCGTCGAGGTGACCGAGCACCGAGGCCAGGTCGCTCTCCGCGGCGAGGTAGAGCTGCTCGTGCAGGGTGCCCATGCGCTCGGCGCGCAGGCGCACCTGACTCACCGATTCTTCGCCGCTGACCACCAGCGAGGGGCTGCCGGCGTTGACCGCCCACTGCTGCGCCACATCGAGCAGGAGGGTCGACTTGCCCACGCCGGGCTCGCCGGCGAGCAACACCACGGCACCGGGGACCAGGCCGCCGCCGAGCACCCGGTCGAGCTCGCTCACCCCGGTGGGACGGGCACGTGCCGGAGCGGCGCTGATGGTGGCGATCGGCCGGGCCGGCTCGGACGGCATCCGGGAACTGACCACCCGACCGGAGACGGTCGGGCCGGTCACAGTGCTCTCGACCACCGCCCCCCACTCGCCGCACTCGGGGCAGCGCCCCACCCACTTGGGCGGCTGGTGCCCACAGGCGTCGCACTGGTAGGCCGGACGCGGCTCGCGGGCGGCGGACCGACCACGGGCGGCACCGGCCGTGCCGCCACGCGGAGGGGTCGATCGGGAGGTGGTCACATCAGGACGCTAGCCCTCGCGTACGACGAAAACACCCCGGCGTGGTGGTCACCACGCCGGGGCGTTTGTCGATGTTCGGGGTCGGGTCACTCGTGGGTCGTGCCGCCCTCGTCGCCCTCGTAGCCGCCCTCGCGCTCGATGATCGGCGACGGAGGGGCCGCCGGGGTGAGCGGCACCGCGACCGGGGCCTGCCCGGTGACCGTGTTGCCGTTGCCGAAGTCGAAGGTCACGACGACGTTCTGGCCGGAGCGCAGTGCCTCGGTCAGGCCGATCAGCCGGAGCTGCGTGGTGGCCTCGGAGTTGAACTGGATGTAGCTCAACGGCGCCAGCTCGATCCGGGCCGGCTGGCCCGGGGCGGAGGGGCTTGCCGAACCGGACGCCCGCGCCGACTCCGGGGCGGACGGGGTGGCCGAGGACGACCCGGTCTCGGAGGGCGTCACGGACGGGCTCGGCGAACCGGACGTCGAGTTCGACGGGCTGGCCGAACCGGACGGCGACGGGCTCATGGAGGCGGACTCCGCGGCGGACGGCGACGGGCTCGCCGAGCCGCCGCTGATCACCACCTCACGGGCGCTCTCGGTGGTGACGGTGACGGTCACCGTCTCCTTGGAGTCGTTGTAGATCACGGCGCCGAGCCCGGCGTCCTGCCCGGCCTTGTAACCCTCGGTGCCCGGGAAGTCCACGAGCAGGCCCCGCACGGAGAAGGAACCGTTGCTGGTCGTGAGGTTGACGCCCTGGACCGAGGGCTCCTTCAACGCGGTCTCGGCGATCTGACCGGCGCCGCATCCGGACAGCAGCAGGCTGGTCGCCGCAATCCCGGACAGCAACAGGGCCGCCCGCCGGGATCCCCTGATCGAGCGCGTCACGTCGGTCCTCCTCGTCACAATCCCCACCCGGGCCGTACGCCGGGCACGGTGGCCATACCCGCGCAGACCGCGCTCCAGGGTAGTTGGGGCTGATCGAGGCCCGCACGCGGACCCGGCAATGCCACCTGCCCGGGTGGCGCTCACACCACCCGACCGCTCGCCACCAGCAGAACCACGTCGATGAGGGCCACCAGCATCACCGCCCGGAAGGCCGCCACCGGGCGCCGGCCGGCCCGGATCGCCGAGCGCCCGGCGTACCAGCTCAGCGGCGGCACCACGGCGGCCGTGCCGACCGCCGCCCAGCCGATCACCGACGGCGGCCCGGGTGGTCCGAGGACCAGGGTCGCGGTCGCCGCGAGGAGGAGACCCGCCGCGGCCACCCGGCTGCCGGCGGCGCCCAGCCGGTGGGGCAGGCCGCGCACGCCGGTGCGGGCGTCGTCGGCCAGGTCGGGCAGCACGTTGGCGAAGTGCGCGCCGGCGCCCAGGCACGCCGCCGCCACCACCAGCCAGACGGGCGGGGCCGGCTGACCGGGCAGTGCCAGCACCACGAAGGCGGGCAGCGCGCCGAACGACACGGCGTAGGGCAGCACCGAGAACGCGGTGGCCTTGAGCGGCCAGTCGTAGAGCAGGGCCGAGACCAGGGCGAGCGTCAGCCAGAACGCCGCCACCGGGTTCGTGGTCAGCGCCAGCAGCGGGCAGGCCACCGCGGCCGCCGCGGCGGCCCAGGCCGTGGCGCGGCGACCGACCGCGCCACTGGCGACCGGTTTGTCGGTACGCCCCACAGTGGCGTCCCGCTCGGCGTCCAGCGCGTCGTTGGTCCAGCCGACGGCGAGCTGGCTGGCCAGCACGGCGAGCACCACCGAGACGATCCCGGCCGGCCGGTGGCCCACTCCCCACGCCAGCAGACCGGCCACCGTGGTCACCGCTGCGGCCGGTTCCGGATGGCTCGCTCTGACCAGCCCTAACACCCTCGACGACATAAGGGAAGTCTGGTCGTTACCGAGCAGTCGTGCCACGCTCGGTTCCATGCGAGACGTGGCTGCGGCCGGGGCGTCCACCGGTCCGAGGGTGCTGCCGCGAAACGATCCGCGTCAGTACGACGATCTGGCCGGTGAGTGGTGGCGGCCGGACGGCGCGTTCGCGATGCTGCACTGGCTGGCCGAGGCACGTGCGGCGCTGGTGCCTCCGGCCACCCGCCCGGGCGCGTTGCTCGTCGATCTGGGGTGCGGTGCCGGCCTGCTCGCGCCGCATCTGGCCGGCAAGGGCTACCGCCACGTCGGTGTGGATCTGACGCGCTCGGCGCTTGTCCAGGCGGCGGAGCACGGGGTGCGCGTGGTCCAGGGTGACGCCACTGCGGTCCCGCTGCCCGACGGCTGCGCCGACGTGGTCTCCGCGGGCGAGCTGTTGGAGCACGTGCCGGCCTGGCCGCGCGCGGTGGCCGAGGCGTGTCGGCTGCTGCGCCCCGGTGGCGTGCTGGTGCTGGACACCCTCAACGACACGGCGCTGGCCCGGCTCGTCGCGGTCCGGATCGCCGAGCGGCTGCCGACGGTGCCACGCGGCATCCACGATCCTCGGTTGTTCGTGGACGCGCGGGCGCTGGTCGCCGAGTGTGCCCGACACGGCGTCGACCTGCGGCTGCGCGGCATCCGTCCGCAGGTCGGCGGCATGCTCGCGTGGCTGCTGCGCCGTGCCCGCGCGAGCCGAACCGCCGGTGTGGTGCCCGCCGGTCGCGCCCCGCGCATCGTGCCGACCCGGTCGACCGCCGTGCTCTACCAGGGCCGGGGGGTCCGCAAAGGATAGTCAGGCCGTGGCGGGGTATGGAACGCCGAGGAGGATCGAGATGACGGTGCACGCGCTCGAGGCAGCACGCCGGTTGGCACCACGGTTCGCCGCGCGGGCGGCCGAGCACGACCGGGACGGTTCCTTCCCCGTGGACGACTTCGCCGACCTGCGCGAGGCCGGTCTGTTCGGGCTGATGGTGCCCCGGGCGCTCGGCGGCCTGGGAGCGACCTTCGCCGAGTACGCCGCGGTGGCCACTGAGCTTGCCCGGGGCAACGGTGCGACCGCCCTGGTGTTCAACATGCACGCCTCGGTGACCGGCGCGCTGGGTGCGGTCACCGAGGAGTTGGCCGAGGCGCTGGGCGTACCGGACGAGGCGCTGGCCGCCCGCGACCGTCTGCTCAGCGCGGCGGCGCAGGGCTCCTGGTACGCGGTCGCGATGAGCGAACGGGGCGCGGGCGCGCGGCTGTCCCAGCTCACCACGGCGTACGAGCCGACCGACGGGGGCTGGCACCTCAAGGGCAGCAAGACCTTCTGCTCCGGCGCCGGGCACGCGGACGGCTATCTGGTGGCGGCCCGCAGCGCGGCCGACCAGTCGGTGGTCTCACAGTTCCTGGTGCCGGCCGGCGATGGGCTGACGGTGGAGCCGACCTGGGATTCGCTCGGCATGCGCGCCACCTCCTCCCACGACCTGCACCTGGACGTCAGCGTGCCCGCCGACCGGCTGCTCGGTGGGGTGGAGGGGCTGGCGCTGGTGGTCGCCCAACTGATGCCGCACTGGCTGGTGGCCAGCTACGCGGCCGTCTACGTGGGGGTCGCCCGGGCGGCGATCGACGCGGCGGCCGAGCACCTCAACGCCCGTAACCTGGCCGGTCTGCCGGCGGTGCGGGCCCGGCTGGGGCGGGCGGACGCGGCGACGGCCGCCGCGCAGCTGGTGGTGGCGGAGGCGGCCCGCCGGGTGGACGAGGCACCCGGTGACGAGGAGACCAACCGTTGGGTGTGGCGGGCGAAGCTGCTTGCCGGCACCACTGCCGCCGAGGTGGCGGCGTCGGTGCTGGAGGCGGCGGGCACCTCGGCGACCCGCCGTGGTCATCCGCTGGAGCGGCTCTACCGCGACGCCCGCTGCGGCTCACTGCATCCGGCCACGTCGGATGTCTGCGCCGACTGGCTCGGCATCGCCGCGCTGGGCGGCGACCCGGATCGTGACGGATCGGCACCACGTTGGTGAGCCCGCGCCACCGGGCTCACACGGAAGGACGACCAGCCGAGGTGGCTGGTGGGACGGCCAGGGGGAGGACAGCATCTGACGAGAGGTGGGGATCGTGTCCGTACCAGTGATCGCGGGGCTCGGGACAGCGCAGCCGCCGTCCGCTTCGCAGGACGAGTTGTGGGAGGGCTTCTTCTCCCGGCACTTCTCCGGCACCACCCGGTCGTTGGCCCAGCGAATCTTCGCCAACTCGGGGGTGACCCGGCGGCAGGCCGCGGTCAACCCTCTGCTGGAGGACGTCTCGGACTGGCCCACCGAGCGCCGGATGCGCCGCTACCAGGTGGAGGCGCTGCCGCTGGGCAAGGAGGCGGTGGGCCGCGCGTTGACCGCGGCCGGGCTGGGCGCCGGTGACATCGGGCTGTTCATCGTCTGCTCCTGCACGGGGTACGCCACTCCCGGGCTGGACATCCTGCTCGCCCGCGACCTGGGCATGGCCGCGGACACCCAGCGGATGTTCATCGGCCACATGGGCTGTTACGCGGCGCTGCCGGGGCTGGGCGCGGCGAGTGACTTCGTCACCGCCCGGGGGCGACCGGCGCTACTGCTCTGCGCGGAGCTGACCAGCCTGCACATCCAGCCGTCCAGCGCCCGGGTGGACACCCAGCAGATCGTCTCCCACGCGCTCTTCTCGGACGCCGCGGTCGCCGCCGTGGTCGTGCCGGGCGGCCCGGGGTACGCGGTGCGCGAGGTCACCGCCGTCACCGACACCTCGACCGCCGACCACATGACCTGGGACGTCACCGACGCCGGGTTCCGGATGGGGTTGTCGCCGAAGGTGCCGCAGGTGCTGTCGAAGCACGTCCGGGGGCTTGTCGACGATCTGTTGGCCCGGCACGGCGTCGCCAGCTCCGAGGTGGACGGTTGGGCGGTGCACCCGGGCGGGCCGCGGATCCTCAACGTGGTCGAGCGGGAGCTGGCGTTGCCTCCGCTGGGGCTGGCGGCGTCCCGGGCGACCCTGGACGAGCACGGCAACTGCTCGTCGCCGACAGTCCTGCTGATCCTGGACCGGTTGGGCCGGACGACACCGGCGGCTCGGCGCATCGTCATGCTTGCCTTCGGCCCCGGCCTCACCCTGTACGCCGCCCTGCTCGATCGACAGGACTGAACCTCCGCCCGGTAGGCTCATACGCGTGGATGCGACCTCGGACGACCGGCTGCGTTCGGTGGTCCTGTTCGGTGCTGCGGTGGCAGTCCTGGTCGTCGGTGGCTGGTGGTGGCACTCTGCCGCGCCCGCGTCGACGGTCGGGTCGGCTGTCTCTCCGACGGCGGTGCCATCTGTCGAGCCGAGCGTCAGCACCCCGCTGGAGCGTGTCCTCGTGTCGGTGCCTGAGGAGCCCGACAGGCGGGTGACGGTGCGGATGGACCCCAACACCGGCGAGGTGATCCGGGTGCGCAGCGACTCGCGGGCGGTGATCGACCCGGCGACGGGCTCGATCACCGACATCGAGGGCGATCCCGGGGTGCTCTTTCACACGGGCGACCTGCCCGCGTTCCAGGAGACGATCTGGCGGGAGCGGCGGGAGCTCGCTCCTGGCCAGGGGCTGACCCGGCAGGCCGGCAACGACGGTGCCCGCTACCTGCTCCAGTACCGGTGCACCCGCCCCGGCACGATGGCGGTGACGAGCACCGGGGCCGAGCTCGTCGGTCAGTCGCGCATCGACTGCGACGGCACGATCGCCAGTGCCGAGGTGCTGCCCGGTAGCGGGCCCTTCCGGGTGTCGCTGTCCGCCGTCGACCGGCCCATCGACGTCCAGGCGCAGCTCGTGGCGCTGCCCCGGTAGCCGCGCCGGGTCAGGCGGCCAGGGCGCTCAGGTCGTTCCGGTAGGACTCGACGGTGCCCAGGTCGGGCAGCACCCGGGTCACTGTGCCGGTGCGGTCGACAAGCAGGGCGGTCGCGGCGCCGGGGCGAGCCGGTTGATTCAGGAACGCGCGCAGCCCTCCGGCGGGGTCGGCCAGGGCGCGAGCCTGTCGCTGGGCGGTGGGCCCGGCCGGGGCCGACCTCCCTCCGGTGACGGTGACCACGGAGACGCCGGCGGGCGCGGTCGCCAGGGCGTCGGTGACCCGGTCCGGGCAGGGGCAGCCGTCCAGCAAAATGATCATGGCGGGTAGCAGGCCGCGCAGTGGCACTGGCGCGTCGTCCGCGTCCACCAGGTCCAGTGCGGGCAGCGCCTGACCGGTGAGGGTCGCGGGCGGCGCGTAGGGGGCAGGGGTCGGACGGTCGGTGCCCCGGTTGGCGCGGGGCCAGGTGACCACCAGCAGGCCGGCCAGCGTGGTGAGGACCGCCACCAGCAGGACCAGCAGCGGCAGGCCCAGAGCCCGGTGGCCCGGGAGGCCGCTGGCCCGGTGCAGCTCACGGCGGACCTGCGCGGCCTCGGCGGCCAGCGCGGAGGCGTCGTCGGGGACCACCACGCGGCCCCATTCCGGCGGTAGCCCGGGCAGGCCGTCGGCTGGCCCGTGACCCTCTGCGTCCGGCTTGCCCATCGGACCTCCTGGAAGCGTCTCGAGAGCGGAGTGCGGCTCGGACTCCAGGGTCGCGCACCAGGGGCTCCTCCCGCTACATCTGGGCGCGGTCCTGCTGGCCGGGCTACCATGGGAGGAGCGCATAGCCCTTGATCTCGACGTTCTGTTCACCCGTACCGGGCAGTCATTTGCGCGTTACGGAGCGTGTTCGAACCATCGGTTTGACCGCCTGTCAAGCTGAAGCAAGACCTCTCACAGGGCCCCTGAGCTGCGCCAACGGTCAGGACATCGGTGAGACATCGGTGCCTGAGCGTGTTACCCTAGACACAGCGAAAGGGGTTTCGAACCTATGGTTTTCAGTGTCGGCGAGACCGTTGTTTACCCCCACCACGGGGCCGCACTCATCGAGGCAATCGAGACTCGGGTCATCAAGGGCGAGCCTAAGCAATACCTCGTCCTGAGGGTCGCGCAGGGTGACCTGACGGTCCGGGTGCCGGCCGAGAACGCCGAGATCGTGGGCGTCCGCGAGGTGGTCGGCGAAGAGGGCCTCGGTAAGGTCTTCGACGTTCTGCGGGCTCCGCACACCGAGGAGCCGACCAACTGGTCGCGGCGTTACAAGGCCAATCTGGAAAAGCTGGCTTCCGGCAACCCGCTGAAGGTCGCCGAGGTCGTGCGTGACCTGTGGCGCCGGGAGCGGGAGCGGGGCCTCTCTGCGGGCGAGAAGCGGATGCTCGCCAAGGCCCGCGACATTCTCGTCGGCGAGGTCGCGCTGGCCGAGAAGAGCACCAAGGATGAGGCGGAGACGCTGCTCGACAAGGTCCTCACCGAGGCCTAGTCCGCACAGCATCGTCGTACCCACTTCGTAGTGAAGAAACCACCGAGGACCGCGACGTGACCGCGCAGCTCAATCCGCGCGGTGACGTCGCGGTCCTCGTGCCTGCGGCGGGTGCCGGCGTACGGCTCGGCCCCGGCCGACCCAAGGCGCTGCGCCTGCTCGCCGGTGAGCCGCTGTTGGTGCACGCCGTGCGTCGACTGGCCGCCGCGCCCTCGGTGCACACCATCGTGGTGGCCGCGCCAGCCGCCGAGGTGCAGGCCGTCCGCGAGCTGCTGGCTCCGGTCGCACCGGTGATCGTGGTGCCCGGTGGTGCCGAACGACAGGCGTCGGTGGCCGCCGCGCTGGCTGCGGTGCCCGTCGGCCCGACGATCGTCCTGGTGCACGACGCCGCCCGCGCGCTCACCCCGCCCGAGCTGGTCGAATCCGTCGCCGCGGCGGTCCGCGGCGGGCGGGACGCGGTGATTCCGGTCCTGCCGGTCGTCGACACGATCAAGGAAGTCGGCGCCGACGAGGTGGTGCTCGGCACCGTCGACAGGTCCGCCCTGCGCGCGGTGCAGACCCCGCAGGGTTTCCGTCGGGCCGTGCTCAGCGCCGCCCACGCCGCCGCCGGTGACTCCCTCACCGACGACGCCGGGCTGGTCGAGAAGCAGGGTGTCGCGGTGAGCTGTGTGCCCGGCTCGGAGTACGCGCTGAAAATCACCCGACCGTTCGACCTGGCTCTGGCGGAGCATCTGCTTGCCTCGGCCGGTTGACGCGTACCCTCTGATCATGATCGTTCCCCGGGTGGCCATCGGCACCGACGTGCACGCGTTCGAGCCGGGCCGGCCCTGCTGGGTGGCTGGGCTGCTCTGGCCGGACCAGGACGGCCTCGCCGGGCACTCGGACGCCGACGTGGCCGCGCACGCCGCCTGCAACGCGCTGCTCTCCGCCGCCGGTCTCGGTGATCTCGGTTCCGCCTTCGGGGTGGGCCAGCCGGAGTGGGACGGCGCGTCCGGGGTGGCGCTGCTGACCGAGACGGCCCGCCGGGTGCGGGCCGCCGGCCTGGAGATCGGCAACGTGTCGGTGCAGGTCATCGGCAACCGCCCCAAGATCGGCCGGCGCCGCGCGGAGGCGCAGGAGGTCCTCTCCGCCGCGGTGGGCGCCCCGGTCACCGTCTCGGCGGCGACCACCGACGGGCTCGGCTTCGCCGGCCGCGAGGAAGGGTTGGCCGGGGTCGCGGTGGCCCTGGTGTACGACGCGCCGGCCGCCTAAGCTCGCCGCGATGTCCAGCGACCCCACCCCCGACCAGTCCGCCGCCGACGGCTACGTCCAGCGGGCCCAACTCCTCGCCGAACTCGGCCGCTACGACGAGGCGGCCGGGGAGTTGGCCTACGGGCTGGCCCTCCAGCCGAATGACGTCGACGCGCTGACCATGCTGGCCCGGGTGCACCTGGCCGCCGACCGCCCGGCCGAGGCGCTCACCGCCGCCGACACGGCAGTGGCCGCCGCACCGGAGGCCCTGCCGCCGCTGGTGGCCAGGGGCATGGCCCTGGCCGACCTGGAGCGCTACACCGAGTCGGCGGCCACCGCCGACCGGATCCTCGGCCTCGGCCCGACCGACGCGTACGCCCAGCGGAGCGCGGCGGCGATCCTGGCCGGCGCCCGCAACGGTCAGCCGGCGCTGAATGCGGCCTGGCGCGGTGTCGAGTTGGCCCCACAGGAGCCGCAGGCGCACCTGGTGCTCAGCCTTGTCGCCGCCCGCCTGGACCTGTTCGACCTGGCCGAGCGGGCCTACCGGGAGGCGCTGCGGCTCGACCCGCGGATCGCCGAGGCCGGCCACGACGTGGGTGTCATGCGGCTGGAGCAGCGCCGCTGGTCGGAGGCGTTGGAACACGTCGCCGAGGCGGTGACGATCAGCCCGAGCCGGATCGACTCGCCACGGACCCTCGCGTACGGGTTGCACCGCCTGGTGCTCTACGGCGCGGGCTGGTCGCTGGTGGCGGCGGTGCTTGTCGCGTTCGCGGCGTCGGCGAGTGACGGGTTCTCCCGCATCCTGGCGGTGCTCGCCGCGCTCACCGGCGGGATCGTCGTCTGGCAGCTCGCGGCCCGGCTGCCGGGGCTGACCCGGACCGTTCTGCCCGCCCTGCTGCAGGCGGACCGCGCGATGGCCCTGGCGATCTACGCCGTGGCCGCCGCGCCGCTGCTGCTGCTGGTGTACGCCATGGTCGGCTCCCCGTGGCCCCTGGTGCTGGCCATCGCCGTCACGGCGGTAGCCGAGTTCGCCGTCTTCACCAGGACCGCCATCCGTTAGCCGCGACGCGCCCACGTCCAGGCGTAGCCGTCGTCCTCGCAGGTCTGGGCGGCGTCGCAGAGATCCAGCGGGCGGAAGGTGTCGACCATGACGGCCAGTTCGTCGAAGTAGTCCGCGCCGATGGAACGCTCGGCGGCACCCGGCTGGGGGCCGTGGGTGAAACCGGACGGGTGCAGCGAGATCGAGCCCTGCTCGATGCCGGAGCCGCGCCGTGCCTCGTAGTTGCCCCCGGTGTAGAAGAGCATCTCGTCGGAGTCGACGTTGTGGTGGTTGTACGGCACCGGGATCGACTGCGGGTGGTAGTCGACCTTGCGGGGCACGAACGAGCAGATGACGAAGTTGGGCCCCTGGAAGGTCTGGTGCACCGGTGGGGGCTGGTGGATGCGGCCGGTGATCGGCTCGAAGTCGTGGATGGAGAACGCCCACGGGTAGAGGTGCCCGTCCCAGCCGACCACGTCGAACGGGTGCTGGGCGTAGACGTAGCGGGTCCAGCCGCGCTTGTGCCGGACCAGCACCTCGACCTCCTCGCCGTCAACGAGCAGCGGGGCGTCGGGGCCGCGCACGTCCCGCTCGCAGTACGGCGAGTGCTCCAGGAACTGGCCGCGTACGGAGAGGTAGCGCTTGGGCGGGCCGATGTGCCCGGACGCCTCGACGGCGAGCAGTCGGACGGGCTGGTCGCCGGTGGGCACCAGCCGGTGGATGGTCGAGGTGGGGATGACGACGTAGTCGCCGGCGACCGCGTCCAGCACCCCGAACGGGGACTCGACCCGCAGGGTGCCCGACTCGACGTAGAGGCAGTGGTCGCCGGTGGCGTCGCGGAACAGCGGTGAGGGCCGGTCGGCGAGGACGTACCCGATCCGTACGTCGTCGTTGGCGAGCAGGTACTGCCGGCCGAGGATGGGGTCGGAGCCGCCGGTGTCGAGCTTGTGGGTGCGCAGGTGGCGGGGCTTGAGCGGCAGGTTCGGCGCGCGGGTGAACGCGGGCGGGGTGAACTCGTCGGCGGCCAGGATCGCGGTGGGCGCGTGGCGGTGGTAGAGCAGGGACGAGTCGGAGGAGAAACCCTCCTGGCCCATCAGCTCCTCGGCGTAGAGGCTGCCGTCGGGCTGCCGGAACTGGGTGTGGCGCTTGCGCGGCACCTCGCCGACGCTGCGGTAGTACGGCATCTCGCCTCCCGATATGTCCCGTTCACCGGCCGAAGGCGTCCGATAATCGGACGCTGTTGTCCGTTCCTCGTAGCGTCCCGTACATTCTTGTTCCGTGTCAACGCAGGTGCCCGCACTCCTCCACGGCCTGGTGGACGACGCAGCCGTCTTCCCTCCGGGCAACGCCGCGCTGCACGACGCCCTGGCCGCCCACCGCCAGCACCGCGCCGCCTGGTACGCCGACCTGGTCGGCCCGCTGCTGATCCCCGCCTCGGACGTGGTGGCCGGTGAGCTGAGCGGTCTCGTCGACCCGGGCGAGGGCCTCGTGGTCGGCGTGATCGGTGACACCGGGATCGGGAACCTGCCGTTCGCGCTGTCGTTCCTCGCCCCGGACGGCGTCACCGCGCGTCAGGTCGAGGTGGCGGTCGCCAAACGCGGTGAGGACCCGCTGCCCGGCATCGCCGAGTTGCTGCGGCTGACCGACGCGCTACCGGGCGTGCAGGCCGTCTACGCCGAACTGCCGCTGACCTTCGGGCTGATGGGCGCGTTGGACGCGCTCGTCGCCGCGCGGGCCGACGGGGTGCCGATCGCGGCCAAGTTCCGCACCGGCGGCCTGGCCGCCGAACTCTTCCCCACGCCGACCGAGCTGGCCGCGGTGATCTGCGCCTGCCGGGACCGGGACCTGCCGTTCAAGCTCACCGCCGGGCTGCACCAGGCGATCCGACACCTGGACCCGGAGACCGGGTTCACCCACCACGGCTACGCCAACGTGCTGGCCGCGACCCTGGCCGCCGCCGACGGTGACGGTGTGCGCTCGGTCGCCGAGCTGCTGACGGTTGTCGATCCGCGCCCCGTGGTGGAGCGCACCACGGCACGGCTGGACTCGCCCCGCCCCCTGTGGGTGGGCTTCGGCTCGTGCAGCATCCTGGAACCACTTACCGATCTGATCCGGCTTGGGCTGGTGAACGGGGGCTACGACGCATGACCTGGGTGACCGGCGCCGACGGTTCGCCGTACGGGGTGACGAACCTGCCGTACGGGGTGTTCCGGCAGAACGGGGGTCCGTCCCGGATCGGCGTACGGATCGGGTCCTGGGTCTTCGACCTCGCCGCGGCGGAGGCCGCCGAGCTGGTGCTGGCCGCCGGCACGCTGTGCCGACCCGTGCTCAACGACTTCATGGCCCTGGGGCGTCCGCAGTGGACGGCGGTACGCCAGCGGCTCACCGAGCTGCTGACCGACCCGTCGCACCGGGCGGCGGTGGAGCCGTTGCTGGTGCCCCTCGACGACGTGGAGCTGCTGCTCCCCGTCGAGGTGGCCGACTACGTCGACTTCTACTCATCCGTTCACCACGCGGCGAACGTCGGGCAGATCTTCCGCCCTGGCCAGCCGCCGCTGCTGCCCAACTGGAAACACCTGCCGATCGGCTACCACGGCCGGGCCGGCACTGTTGTCGTCTCCGGCACGCCGGTGACCCGGCCGACCGGGCAGCGGGCCACCGCCGAGGGCCCGGTCACCGGCCCATCGGTACGCCTCGACATCGAGGCCGAGGTCGGCTTCGTGGTGGGCGTACCGAGCGCGTTGGGCGATCGGGTCGCCGTGGACGACTTCGCCGACCACGTCTTCGGGGTGGTGCTCGTCAACGACTGGTCGGCCCGGGACATCCAGGCCTGGGAGTACCAGCCGTTGGGTCCGTTCCTCGGCAAGTCGTTCGCCACCTCGGTCTCGGCCTGGGTGACGCCGCTGGACGCGCTCGGCGACGCCTTCGTCCCGGCCCCCGACCAGGACCCGCCGGTCGTCGACTACCTGCGCGACGTGCCGCACCTGGGCCTGGACCTCCGCCTGGCGGTGGAGTGGAACGGCGAGCGGGTCAGCGAACCCCCGTTCGCCACCATGTACTGGACTCCCGCGCAGCAGTTGGCGCACCTCACCGTCAACGGCGCTTCGCTGCGTACCGGCGACCTGTACGCCTCCGGCACCGTCTCCGGCCCGGACCGGGGGCAGGTCGGGTCCTTCCTGGAGCTGAGCTGGGGAGGGGCCGAGCCGGTCAAGGTGGGCCACGAGAGCCGTACCTTCCTGGAAGACGGCGACACGGTGACCATCACGGCCACCGCCCCCGGCCCGGACGGCACCACCATCGCCCTCGGCGAGGTGTCCGGCACGGTCCGTCCGGCCCGGTGAGCTGGCCCGTCAAAAGAGGCTGAGTCGGATTACTTCCTCTCCTCCGTTGCGCTCTGACCACCTGTTCAGAGAGTCGTCTCGTTCACGGGACTCTTGATCGCACAGCGGGTGCGATCAAGAGCCCTGGTTGCGCCGTTGGTCACGCGGATCAAGTCACCCCGCAGGCCGGGCCTCCGCCCGGCCACAGCGGTGGGGCATCCCGACGTACACGGAGGTAACGACGATGCACGATCTTGCCGGCGCGGTCTGGCGTACCAGCAGCCGCTCAAACGACCAGGGGCTCTGCGTGGAAGTGGCGGACAACCTGGTCGATGTCCATGGTCTGGTCGGGGTCCGCGACTCCAAGGACCAGGCCGGTCCCACACTCGCGGTCAGCCCGCCGGGGTGGACAGCGTTCATCGGCGCGATTCGGGCCGGTCGCTTCGAACGCTGACCGGCGCTTCGGCACCGGTCAACGACGGCTGGTGCCGAAGCGACCGCCCAATCGGACAGCGTGGCCTCCGGGTGGCTGAAATTCCGTCCCGGGGGCCCCGTCCGGCCCTCACTCCGCGTACCGTCGGGGACACGGGAGGGTGGCATGTCGACGGTGGCGATTACCGGGATCATCGAGGCGCACGCTGTCGACGTCTGGCGTCTGCTGACCGACCTGCCCGGCCGTGCGGCCCGACTGACCGCAGCCGGCCCGATCGAGGTGCTCACCCCGGGTTCGTTCGGGCCGGGCACCTCCTGGCGTGAGGAGCGCGTCCAGCCGGGCGGCGGCACGCTGACCGAGGAGTTCCTGGTGGTGGAGGCGCTCGCGCCGCAGCGACTGGTGCTCTGTTCCTCCGGTGCCGGCGCGGACTACCGGATCACCTGGAGCCTGCGGCCGGTCCGCCGCCGCCGTCGGGGTTGCACGGCGGTCACCGTCACCCAGGAGGCGGTGCCCACCGCCCCGTACGGCCGGGTGGTGGCGCTGCTGCTCGGCGGGCTGGCGGCACGGGCTGTCGAGGCGGCGCTCTGGCGTGATCTCGCCGATCTGGCCGTCGCGGCCGGTGCCACCGGCTCCGTCGAAGCCGCCTGAGGGTCAGCCCGGTCACCCGTCGCCGTGACCTGAACGGGGTCCGGCGCCCTTCGCTGGGTAGGGTGCCGGGCGGAGGTGCGGCATGAGGTTCCCGAGAGGCCGGCGAGGGCTCGTGATCGCGGTCGCGGCGCTGCTCGCGACGGCGGCTGTCACGGTCATCGTCCACCGGGTCCTCGCACCGGCAGAGGTGAGCACGGTGGCGCGGGCCGACTATCCAGCCCCGGCCAGGCCGGCTGCCGGAGTGATCGGTCGGTTGCCGGTCGCCCCGTTGATCGTCGACGGGAGACTGCGGGTGTACGCCGCACACCGCCAGGTCTACGCCGACCGGCCGGTGGACGGGCGGTACCGGACCAGCCCGTACTGGTCGTACCGGCGGTGGCCGGCGGAGCTGACCGGGGTGGTGGCCAGCGGCAGCACTGTGGTCAGCCGCTGGTCCGACGGGCAACTTGTCGCACTCGACGCCCGAACCGGCGGGGTGCTCTGGCGAACCGACGGCCCGGAGCCCGCCGAGAGTACGGCTGTGGTGCGGCGTACCGCGGCGGCGACCGTCTGGGATGCACGCGGGCTCCAGCTCACCGACCTCCCCGACGGGCGGATCGTGCTGGTGGTGACCGGGGATGCCCAGGCGCGGGGGATCGAGCTGAGCGGCGGTGGGGAGCTGTGGCGGGTCGAGTTGCCCGGCGGGTGCCGCACCGATGTCGGCACGAGCGCCGCCGGGCAGCTGATCGGTCTGGACACCTGCGCCGGGGCGGCCACCGTCGAGTTCCGGGACGCGGCGACGGGTGCGGTGCGGGAGCGTTGGCGACCGCCGAACGGCCCGGACGAGTTGGTGGTGACACCGCTGGGCTGCCGTACCGGCCAGTCGGACTGTCTGGGGCTGCGGACCGCCGGGCCGGGCGACGAGGGCGGTCGGGGTTGGCTGTTGGGTGTCGGCCCACCGGTCGCCGCACCCGCGCTGGACCTGGCCGGCGCCACGCTCGTCGGTGAGCAGTCAGTCGTCGTGCTCGACGGGGTCGCGGTGGGTCGGTCGGCGCGTACGGGCACCGAGCTGTGGCGGTCCGCGGGCCTGGGTGCGGCTCGGGTGCTGGCCGGGCAGCCGGGGCGGGTGCACCTGCTGACCGAGGCGAACGACCTGGTGACGCTGGACCCGGCGACCGGTAGGCAGTTGTCCCGCTTCGCGCTCAATGTCGGCTCGGACGGGACCGGCTGGGCACCCGGGGCGGTGACGGCCGAGGGCGGGTTCGTGGCGGTCGAGCGGCTCCGCAAGCCGGTCGACCCCGACGGCGACGACCGGCGCTACTACTACACGGGGGAGGCGGTGATCCTGGCCGCCACCTGATGGTGGCGTCTTCGACCTCGGAACATCCAACCGTCCATTCCCTTTGTCCTAAAAGGGTATGTTTTTCACGGTTCAGGTTTCCGGTGGAAGGGGTCGGCGCATGGCCAGGACAGCAGCCAACTACCTCGCGGGCGGCGCGCTCGCCGCCGCCGCGAGCCTGGCGTTGGGGGTGTCCCCGGTGCTGGCCGCCGATCCCGCCTCGGCGCGCGGGTTCAGCGCCGCCCGGGCCGAGCCGTCGGCGGACACCGGCGTCACCTTCGAGGTCCTGCCGGCGTCGCCGACGCCGCCCCCGACCCAGCCGCCACCCACGGCCACGCCGACGGACCCACCCCAACCCACACCCAGTCACGGCGGAGAGTTGCCGGTCACCGGGTCGGGCGGGTCGGCGCTGCTACTCGCCGTGCTGGGCGCAGCCCTGATCGTCGTCGGGTGGTTCGCCGCCCGTCGACGACGGCCGAGCTGACGGGCCCCGCCCCGGCGACAGGTAGGTGCTCAGGTCAGCGCCGCCTCGGCGGCGGCCAGGAACGCGTCGTTCTCGGCCGGGGTGCCGATGGTGACCCGCACCCCGTCCCCGGCGAACGGCCGCACGATCACCCCGCGCGCCTCGCACGCCTTGCCGAATGCCACGGCCCGATCGCCCAGCGGCAGCCAGACGAAGTTGGCCTGGCTCGTCGGCACCTCGGGCACGAACTTGCGCAGCGCCTCGGTGACGCGCTCCCGCTCGGCGACGACCAGGGCGCACCGGCGCTCCATCTCCGTCGCCTGGGTCAGCGCGGCGAGCGCCCCGGCCTGGGCCGCCGTGCTGCTGGAGAACGGGGTCGCCACCTTGCGGATGGCGGCGGCCACCACCGGCTGGGCGACCAGCCAGCCCATTCGCAGCCCGGCGAGCCCCCACGCCTTCGACAGCGTGCGCAGCACCGCCACGTTGGGCCGGTCCAGGTAGTCGAGCCCGTCCGGCACCTCCGGGTCGGTGACGAACTCCCGGTACGCCTCGTCGATCACCACCAGCACGTCGTCCGGCACGGCGTCGAGGAACCGGTCCAGTTCGGCCCGGCGCAACGCCGTACCCGTGGGGTTGTTTGGGTTGCAGACGAAGATCACCCGGGTCCGGTCGGTCACCGCCGCGGCCATCGCCGCCAGGTCGTGCCCGTGCCCGGCGTCGTTGGGCACCCGCACGCTCGTCGCGCCGCTGGTCGCCACGATGATCGGGTACGCCTCGAAGGACCGCCACGAGTAGAGCACCTCGTCACCGGGCAGGCAGGTGGCCCGCACCAGGTGCTCGGCGAGCGCCACCGAACCGCAGCCGGTGGCGATCCGGTCGGCGTCCACCCCGTACCGCTGGGCCAGCGCGTCACGCAGGGCGACCACGCCCATGTCCGGGTAGCGGTGCGAGGTGGTGATCGCCTCGGTTACCGCTTCCACCACACCGGGCAGCGGCCCGTACGGCACCTCGTTGCTGGCCAGCTTGATGGCCTCCGGCAGGCCCAACTCCCGGGCCAGGTCGGCGGGGCTGCGCCCCGGCACGTAGCTGGGCAGCGCGTCCAGGTCGGCGCGGGTCAGCCGCAGCGCCGGCTGGTGACGTCCGGAGTCGGTCATGGGGTGTCTCCCGGGGGCTGGTCGCGGTCGTTCGAGGGGGCGGATTCGGTGCGGTAGGGGACTTCGACGACCACCGTCTGCGCGCGCTTGTCGTGCAGCGCCTGGCGCAGGGGGTGGTCGAAGAGGGGGGAGAGTGCATCGACAAGTTGCAGCACCAGGCCGAGCCCGACGCAGTACCAGAGCAGAGTTGGCAGGCCCAGCGTGCTCCACCGGCTCAGCGCCCGACGCACGCCCAGCGGCTCGTCGGCGGCCATCGGAACGGCCCGGATCCGCATCACCCGCTTACCGACGGTCTGCCCGCCGGAGGCCATGGTCGGCACCTCGTACGCCAGCCAGAGCGCGGTGGCGATCAGCAGGATCGCCACCAGCAGAGACCCGGCCTGCTCACCGGGCATCGGCAGGCCGTCCGCGGAGGTGTCGCCCCGCGCCGCGCGCCGGAAGACCTCCTGCCAGTACGGTGCCCACTCCTGCACCCAGCGCCAGACGAACCAGCCGTTGACGACGCCGTTCAGCGCGAAGACGATGCCGAAGTCGATCAGCCGGGCGACGAACCTGCGGCCGTAGCCGGCCAGCCGGAGGCCGTGCGGTCGCGGCTCGGGCGGTCGACCGGGCCAGCCGGGGTGACCCGCCGGAGGCGCCCAGCCGGGAGGGCCGGCCGGAGGCGCCCAGCCGGGCGGACCACCCTGTGGACCCCAGCCGGGCGGACCACCCTGTGGACCCCAGCCGGGAGAGCCGGCCTGTGGTCCCCAGGCCGGGCCGTGTCCCGGTTGCTGGCCGTACCCCGGGGGTGGGCCCTGCTGCGGCGACCAGTTCGGCGCGGGAGGCGCCGAGGCAGGGGTTGTCGACGCTGCAGGCTCGGCCGGGGTGACCGGCGCGGGCGGTGGCTCGGGCGGCGGAGGGCCGTCCGGTGGGGTCGCGTCGACGGGGATGGGCGCACCGAGCCAACCGTCGCCGTCCCAGTAACGCCGGGTCTCGGTGTCGGCGGGGTCGACGTACCAACCAGGTTGAACGCTCACGCCGTCACCAGTCCGCTTCGCTCGCTCACGGGGACACCTTAACGACGACTGTCGCCGCGAACTCGGCATGGCGGTACTGCGGGGCGTACCCCTGGGGGTCTGGTCCGGGCTGCGGCGCGACGCCGCCGGTGGCGGGTTGGGGCCCACCGACCGGCGGCGTCGGGTACGACGGAGGTTGCGTCACGCTCGCAAGTGTTACAGGTTGCCGCGGGCTTCCTGCTCCCGCTCGATCGCCTGGAAGAGCGCCTTGAAGTTGCCCTTGCCGAAGCCCAGCGAGCCGTGCCGCTCGATCAGCTCGAAGAAGACCGTGGGACGGTCCTGGACCGGCTTGGTGAAGATCTGGAGCAGGTAGCCGTCCTCGTCCCGGTCGACCAGGATCTTGCGGGCCTTCAGCTCCTCGATCGGCACCCGTACCTTGCCGATCCGCTCGCGCAGCTCCGGGTCGTCGTAGTACGAGTCCGGGGTGTCCAGGAACTCCAGGCCAGCCGCGCGCATCGCGTCGACGCTGGCGAGGATGTCGTTGGTGGCGACGGCGATGTGCTGCGCGCCCGGGCCCTGGTAGAACTCCAGGTACTCGTCGATCTGGGACTTCTTGCGCGCGATCGCCGGCTCGTTGAGCGGGAACTTCACCTTGCGGGTGCCGTTCGCCACGACCTTGCTCATCAGCGCCGAGTAGTCGGTGGCGATGTCGTCGCCGACGAACTCCGCCATGTTGGAGAAGCCCATCACCCGCTTGTAGAACTCGACCCACTCGTCCATCCGGCCCAGTTCCACGTTGCCGACCACGTGGTCGACGGCCTGGAAGAAGCGCTTCGGCTGGATGCCGGCGTCGATCATCGGCTGCCGGTCCACGATCGGACCCCGGGCCACGAAGCCGGGCAGGAACGGGCCGGTGTAGCGGGACCTGTCGACGAGCGTGTGCCGGGTGTCGCCGTACGCGGCGATGGAAGCCATCCGGACCGTGCCGTGCTCGTCGGTCACCTCGTGCGGCTCGACGACGCTGGCCGCGCCCTGCGCGATGGCGTGCGCGTACGCGGCGTCCACGTTCGGCACCTCCAGCGCGATGTCGCTGATGCCGTCGCTGTGCCGGGCCACGTGCTCGGCGCCGTCGGCGTCCGGGCGCACCGCGCCGGTCAGCACGAACCGGGCCGAGCCGCTGGTCAGCACGTACTGGGCGTGGTCCCGGTAGCCCTGCTCGGGGCCGCGGTACGCCACGCAGGTCATGCCGAAGGCGGTGGAGTAGTAGTGGGCGGCCTGCTTGGCGTTGCCGACCAGGAAGTGCACGTGGTCGAGGCCCCGGACCGGGAACGGGTCGTGGCTGATGTCGTGGTCGACAGCGCCGACGAGCCTGTCGATGTCGACGTCCTCGGTCGACTGGGGTCGGTCGATCGCCTGGGTCATGGTGGGCTCCCTCGCGTACCGGCCGGCCTTGTGGGCCGCCGTGGTCGGTTCTTGTGGCGAGGATCGCTGCCCCGGCATCGGGTGGGCAACTGTTGCCGTAAAGGCTGGTCAGGTTGCGCATTCGGTATGGTCTTCACTCATGAATGGTGAGCAGAATGTACAGCTCGACGCGCTCGACGTGCGCTTGATCGAACTGCTCGCCGAGGAGCCGCGGATCGGGGTGCTGGAGTGCTCCCGGCGGCTCGGCGTGGCCCGGGGCACAGTGCAGGCGAGGCTGGACAAGCTCGTCGAGCGGCGGGTCATCGAGGGTTTCGGCCCCGAGATCGCGCCGGCCGCTATCGGGTTCGGGGTGACCAGCTTCGTCACCCTGGAGATCAGTCAGCGGCATGGGCACGACCCGGTCACCGCTCACCTCGCCGCCATCCCCGAGGTGCTGGAGGCGCACACCATCACCGGCTCCAGCGACCTGCTCTGCCGGATCGTGGCCCGCTCCAACACCGACCTGCAACGGGTCATCGACCAGATCGTCTCGTCCGCGGGCATCACCCGGGCCTCGACGATCATCGCGTTGGCCGAACAGATCCCCTACCGCACGCTTCCGCTGGTGCGCAGCGCTGTCCGGGTCGAGGGAAGGGCGCTGTAACACCTCCGAGCCCAGAAAGCGCGGCGACACGGCGGCGTGGGCGTACGGAAGATCCGTGATCGTGGCTACGGTGTGCGGGTGGCGAAGGGGAGCGTGCGCGGTGGGCTGCTGCTCGGCCTCGCCGTGGTCGTCGCGCTCGCCGCGACAGGCGTGTGGAACCCGTTCCCCGGCCTCTGGGACTGGGTGGACCGCAGCGAACCCATCTCCGAGCCCGACGTGGTCTGGCAGCAACGGGTCGGCGGCACTCCGCGCAGCGTGACCATCGCCGGCGACGCCGTCGTTGTCGAACAGCGCACCCGGGTCGAGGCTCGCAGCCTGGCCACCGGCACCCAGCTCTGGGAGCGTAAGGCGGACTGGGCGGCGGTCGCCGGCGGCGACCGCGACCCGGTCGTGGCGGTGGGCAAGCTCCTGGTCAAGGGGTACGAGCTGCTCGACCCGACGACCGGGGTGACCCGGCGACGTGACGATGACGCGGTGGCCGTCTGGACGTACCGCAACCTGCTCCTCGACGCCCGGTGCACGGACGCCACCGACTGCACCCTGAGCGCCTGGGACCCGCGTGGCACCGCGCCGCTCTGGACGGCCTTCCTGCCCGGGGTGCACAGCGGCCTGCTCGCCGACAACCCGGGCCTGCGCGGCACCCGCCGGCTCAGCGCCACCCGGATCGAGGACGGGGTGGCCGGCGCCGAGGCCGTGCCACCACTGCTCGGCTTCCCGGTCGACGGTCGGGTCCACGTGGTCGACACCGCCACCGGCCGGGTGTTGCAGAACGTCGAGCCCAGCCGGGACGAGCGGCTCTCCGTGGTGGGCGGCCGGCTGTTGCGGATCGCCGCCCGCTCCCAGGACGGCACCTGCTACTTCGCCATCTCCGCCCGGGACTCGTCGACCGGGCAGGAGGCCTGGCAGCGCGCCGGCATCAACCTGCGCACCGCCGACTCCGCCGGCTGCGTGCAACGCGAGGACCCGCAGGGTGCGCGGAACGTGCTGATCGGCGTCGCTCCGGACGGCCGCGAAACGGTGATCGACGGGTACGACGGGCGGCTGCTCTGGGTCGGTGAGTCGGGCACCAAGTTGATCGCGGTGGACGACCGCCTGGCCGTGTCCCGGGCCGCCGACAAGCGCTCGGTGGTCGCCCGTGAGCTGGGCACCGAGAAGGTGCTCTGGACGCGACAGGCCGGCGGCAAGGCCGGGGCCGCGCTCACCCCGTACGCGGCGGTGGTGTCCGACGAGAAGCCGTCCCGGCTGGTGGCACTGGACCCGCGCACCGGCCGGGAGTTGGCCGTCCTGCGCACCTCGGCGAACGCCCTCGCCGTCGGCTCCCAGGGCATGATCATCGGCGAGGGGCGGGAGATCGGGTACGTCCGCTTCGGAGCGTCCGGAAGCTCGCCCACCCGGCCGCCGAGCGACGGCGGGAATCCCGAGCCGGGCGGCACCGGCCCCGGTCGGCCGCACAACGGCGACTGCGGGCCGAAGGGGGAACTCTGCCCCGACCCGGGCGGCGGCAAGGACGGCTGAGCGGGCGGTTCACCCGATGGTCCGGACGGCAGCCGGGCCCGGCACGCCCGGCGGATGAGAGCGGCGTCCCAGGACCCGCCCGGCGGGTGGGAGTGATCGACCGGTCTGCCCTAGGCTTGCCGCTCATGAGCAGTGCCGCCGCATTCTCGTACGCCCCTCTGCTGCCGACCGGCCCGGACCAGACGGACTATCGCCTGGTCACCGACGAGGGCGTGGACGTCGTACACGGCCCGGGAGGCCGCCGGTTCCTCACCGTGGAGCCGGCCGCGCTCACCGCGCTGACCGCCGAGGCGATGCACGACATCGCGCACTTCCTACGCCCCGCGCACCTGGCGCAGCTCCGGGCGATCATCGACGATCCGGCCGCCTCGCCGAACGACAGGTTCGTCGCGCTGGATCTACTGCGCAACGCCAACATCGCCGCCGGCGGTGTCCTGCCCATGTGCCAGGACACCGGCACCGCCATCGTGATGGGCAAACGCGGTAGGCACGTGCTGACCGACGGCGCCGACGCCGAGGCCATCTCCCGGGGCGTCTACCAGGCGTACACCAGGCTCAACCTGCGCTACTCCCAGCTTGCCCCGCTGACCATGTGGGACGAGCGGAACACCGGCAGCAACCTGCCCGCCCAGGTGGACCTGTACGCCGAGGACCCGGACGGGCACCCCGACGCGTACAAGTTCCTGTTCATGGCCAAGGGCGGTGGCTCGGCCAACAAGTCGTACCTCTACCAGGAGACGAAGGCACTGCTCAACCCGGTGCGGATGATGCAGTTCCTGGAGGAGAAGCTGCGGCTGATCGGCACCGCCGCCTGCCCGCCGTACCACCTGGCCATCGTCATCGGTGGTACCTCCGCCGAGTACGCGCTGAAGACCGCGAAGTACGCCAGCGCCAAGTACCTCGACGCGCTGCCGACAGCGGGTTCGATGAGCGCGCACGGCTTCCGCGACCTGGAGCTGGAGGCGGAGGTGCTGGAGCTGACCCGCAACTTCGGCATCGGCGCGCAGTTCGGTGGACGCTACTTCTGCCACGACGTACGTGTGGTGCGGCTGCCCCGGCACGGCGCGTCCTGCCCGGTGGCGATCGCCGTCTCCTGCTCGGCGGACCGCCAGGCCGTCGCCAAGATCACCCCGTCGGGCGTGTGGCTGGAGCGCCTCGAAACCGACCCGGCGCGGTTCCTGCCCGACGTCACCGACGACTCGCTCGACGCCGAGCTGGTCGTCCGGGTCGACCTGAACCGGCCGATGGACGAGATCCGCGCCGAGCTGTCGAAGTACCCGGTGAAGACGCGCCTCTCGCTCTCCGGGCCACTCGTGGTCGCCCGGGACATCGCCCACGCCAAGATCGCCGAGCGGTTGGACGCCGGTGAGCCGATGCCGCAGTACCTGCGTGACCACGCGGTCTACTACGCCGGCCCGGCAAAAACCCCCGAGGGGTACGCGTCCGGCTCCTTCGGCCCGACCACCGCCGGCCGGATGGACGCCTACGTGGAGAAGTTCCAGGCCGCCGGCGGCTCGCAGGTGATGCTCGCCAAGGGCAACCGGTCCGGTCAGGTGACCCGCTCCTGCCAGCAGCACGGCGGCTTCTACCTCGGCTCGATCGGCGGCCCCGCCGCACGCCTCGCCCAGGACTGCATCAAGCACGTCGAGGTCCTCGAATACGCGGAGCTGGGCATGGAGGCGGTCTGGAAGATCGAGGTGGAGGACTTCCCCGCCTTCATCGTGGTCGACGACAAGGGCAACGACTTCTTCGCCGAGGTCACCAAGCCGGTGCTCACCGTCGGCCGCCGCTGACCCCACAGGTACGCGAACGGGCGCCGGGCGAACTCGCCCGGCGCCCGTCCTGTCGCCCGTGCTCTGCCGACATCGGTGCGCCCGCCCCGCTGGGGTGGGACGGGCGCACCGCCCCCGTCGGATGCCGTCACCGACAACCCAGGGTGAGTGTGCTGAGCACCGCTGTCGATCCACTCTCAGATCACTATCGCCTGACCGAGGCGATCTGTTACCACCGGACTACTCTGCTGGCAGTTGCACCAATAACGCGGGAGAGCAGATGCGGTTCGGGATCCTGGGGCCCCTGCGGGTGGGCGGTGGCGAGTCCACTGTCACCGCGGGACGCGACCGGATCGTGCTCGCCATGCTGTTGCTGCGTCCCGGGCGGCTGGTGCCCGTCGAGGATCTGGTCGACGCGCTCTGGGAGGAGACCCCGCCCGTCACCGCCCGGGCCCAGTTGCAGACGTGCGTCTCCCGATTGCGTCGCCGGTTCATCGAGCTGGGGCTCCCGCCGGAGACCATCATCACCGACCCGGTCGGGTACGGCGTCCGTACCGACCCGAGCGGCCTGGACGCCGAGGTCTTCAGCCGTACGGTCGAGGCGGCCCGCGCCGCTTTCGCGGCCGGCCGACCGGCCGAGGCGGGTGAGCGGTTCCGTGCGGCTCTGGCGCTCTGGCGCGGTCCGGCGCTCGGCGGAATCCCCAGCCGCAGCGTCCGCCGCCGTGCCCACGCGCTCGACGAGCAGCGCCTCACCGTCCTGGAGGAGTGCGTCGACGTCGAGCTGCGCCTCGGGCGGGCCGCCGAGCTGATCGAGGAGCTTGCCGAGAGCGTCGACCAGCATCCGCTGCGGGACCGGCTGCGCGGCCAGTTGATGCTCGCCCTGTCCTCGGTCGGTCGGCAGGCCGACGCACTCGCCGTCTACCGCGAGGGCCGGCGGTTCTACGCCGACGAGCTGGGCATCGAGCCCGGCGCCGAGCTGCAGGAGCTGCACCAACGCGTACTCGCCGGCGATCTGGCCGTCGCCGGCTCGGAGGAGCGGTCCTTCACCCCGGTCCGGGCACTGCCGAGGGCGATCGACGACTTCACCGGACGGCAGGAGACGCTCACCCGGCTGGTCAAGGAGATCGAGGAAGACGACGCCCGAATCCAGCTCGTCGACGGCATGGCGGGCAGCGGGAAGACCACGCTGGCCGTGCACGTTGCCACCGCGCTCGCGGACCGTTACCCCGACGCGCACCTCTTCATCGACCTGCACGGGCACAGCGAACGGGAGCCGTTGCCACCCGCCGCAGCCCTGGCCGCGCTGCTCCGTCAGCTCGGTGTTCCGGGGGACCGGATCCCCGCCGACACTGACGAACGCGCCGCCCTTTGGCGGAGCAGACTGTCCGGACGTCGGGCGATCGTGGTGCTCGACAACGCCGCCAGCGCCGCCCAGGTCGCGCCGCTGCTGCCCAGCGGCCGGGACAGCCTCACCCTGGTCACGAGCCGACGCCGGCTCGCCGGGCTGGACGCTGGCAAGCCGTCGTCGCTGGCCGTGCTGGACCCCGAGGAGGCAGTGGAGTTGCTCGGACGGGTGGCGGGTGCCGACCGGGTCGCCGCCGAGCCGGAGGCGGCCGTCGAGGTGACCACGCGGTGCGGGTACCTGCCGCTGGCGATCCGGCTGGCGGGGGCCCGACTCGCCCACCGGCCCCGGTGGCGGGTCCGCGACCTGGCGGACCGGCTCGCCGCCGGACGGGACACCCTGACCGAGCTGTCGGCCGGAGAACGCTCGGTCGGGCAGGCCTTCGCCTTGTCGTACGCACAGCTCGACCCCGACCAGCAGCGGATGTTCCGGCTGCTGGCGCTGCATCCGGGGGGCTTCTTCGACGATCGGGTCGCGGCGGCGGTCGCCGACCTACCGTTGCCGGACGCCCAGGACCTGCTGGACGGTCTCGTCGACGCGCACCTCGTCGACGAGCCGGAAGTCGGTCGTTTTCGCTTCCACGACCTGATGCGCGAGTACGCCCGGCAGCTGGTGGAGAGCGCCGAGACCGCGGCGATGCGGACGGCCGCCACCACCCGCATTCTTGATCACCATCTGCATGTGTCCCACGCAATCGGTAGTCGGATGGAGCCGGCGGCCAGCAGATCCGCCCTGGTGCTGCCGGAAGCTCCCCGAGCCGATCTGGTACGGGCGTCTGCTTCGGATGGCGCGGCCTGGTTCGACGCCAACCGGGCCGCACTCCCGGCGCTGGTGCGGCTGGCCGCCACTGAGGGCAGCTGGAACGTTGCTGGCAGCTGGCCCGTACGTCCTGGTTCTACCTGTTCTCGCACGGTCACCTGGACGAGCTGGTGGACACCCATACCGTCGCACTGGGCGCCGCCGAGCAGTTGGGCGACGCGGGAGCCATCGCCACCGTCCAGAACTACCTCTCCTCGGGCTACTTCCGGCTCGGACGGTTCCCGGAGGCCATCGAGTTGATGGAGGTCGCGCTCCGGCTGCGTCAGCGGCTCGGCGACCGCGGTGGTGAAGCGACCGTCCGCCGGAACCTGACCGTCGCGTACGGAGCAAACTGGCAACTGGCTCCCGCGATGGCCCACTCCGCCGCGGCGCTGGCGCTCGTCTCCGCCGGCGACCAGCCGGTGCAGGTCATCGCGATCCTGAACAACCAGGCGTTGTTGCTGTTGGCATGGGGCCGCTACCCGGAGTCGCGGTTGGTCTCGCGGCGACAGCTGCACCTCGCACGCGAGATCGGGGACATGAACAACCTGTTCAACGCCCTCGGTCACCTGGGCGCGGTGCGGGCCCGACTCGGCGACTACCCGGGTGCCCGCCGGTTCCTACGGCTGGCGTTGCAGTTCAAGCGTCGGGAGGGCAACCGCTTCGGCGAGGGTGAGGTCCTCAACGAGCTGGGCACCATCGAGCGGATTCTGGGCCGGCCGGAGGAGGCCGCGACACTGCACCGTGAGGCGCTCGCCGCGGTGACGAAGTCCGGCGACCGCGTCGCCGCCTGCCTGTCGCGCAACCTGCTGGCCCGTGCGCTCCTCGACCAGGGGGATGTGACCAGCGCGGTGGACCTGCACAGGCGGGTGCTCGCCGATGCCGTCCGAATGGGTGCCCGGCACGAGCAGGCCCGGGCGCTGGACGGTGTGGCCCGCTGCCTGCGGGACACCGACCCGGACGCGGCCCGGTCACACTGGTTCCGAGCGTTGGCGCTGTTCCGGCAGATCGAGTCGCCGGACCAGCACGAGGTGGAACGGCTGCTGACCGAGCTGGGCTGACGGATCATCTGCGAGTCGGCCACGGGCGCGGCAGGATGGTACGCGTGACGACTCCAGAGGCGACCGGTTACCGCATCGAACGCGACTCGATGGGCGAGGTGGAGGTGCCCGCCGAGGCGCTGTGGCGGGCGCAGACCCAGCGTGCCGTGCAGAATTTCCCGATCTCCGGCCGGGGCCTCGAACCGGCCCAGATCAAGGCGCTCGCCCAGATCAAGGGCGCGGCTGCCGAGGTCAACGGTGAGCTGGGCGTGATCGACGCCAACGTGGCCGCCGCCATCGCCGCCGCTGCCGCGCACGTGGCCGACGGCGGCTATGACGACCAGTTCCCGGTGGACGTGTTCCAGACCGGCTCGGGCACGTCGTCGAACATGAACACCAACGAGGTGATCGCTACCCTGGCGAGCCGTGAGCTGGGCTCACCTGTGCACCCGAACGATCACGTCAACGCCTCCCAGTCGAGCAACGACGTCTTCCCGTCCTCGATCCACCTGGCGGCCACCCAGTTCATCGTGGAGGACCTGCTGCCGTCGCTGGCGCACCTGGCATTCGCGCTGGAGGCCAAGGCGGCGGAGTTCGAGACGGTGGTCAAGGCCGGGCGTACCCATCTGATGGACGCCACGCCGGTCACCCTCGGCCAGGAGTTCGGCGGGTACGCCGCCCAGGTCCGCTACGGAATCGAACGGCTGGAGGGCGCGCTGCCCCGACTGGCCGAGCTGCCGCTGGGCGGCACCGCGGTGGGCACCGGGATCAACACCCCGCTCGGCTTCGCCGCCGCCGTGATCGACAAGCTGCGCGAGTCGACCGGGTTGCCGCTGAGCGAGGCGCGTAACCACTTCGAGGCGCAGGGCGCACGGGACGCGCTGGTGGAGACCTCGGGGCAGTTGCGGACCGTGGCGATCGGCCTCTACAAGATCGCCAACGACATCCGCTGGATGGGTTCCGGCCCCCGTGCCGGCCTGCGTGAGCTGCGCATCCCCGACCTCCAGCCCGGCTCGTCGATCATGCCGGGCAAGGTCAACCCGGTGGTCGCCGAGGCGATGCGACAGGTCTGCGCCCAGGTGATCGGCAACGACGCGACCGTCGGGTTCGCCGGCTCGCAGGGCGACTTCGAGCTGAACGTGATGCTCCCCGTCATGGGTCGCAACCTGCTGGAGTCGATCCGGCTGCTCTCCGCGGTGAGCCGACTCTTCGCCGACCGGCTGGTGGCCGGCCTGGTCGCGGACGCCGAGGTCTGTCTGGCGTACGCCGAGGGCTCACCGTCGATCGTCACCCCACTCAACCGCTACCTGGGGTACGACGAGGCCGCGTCGATCGCCAAGGAGGCGCTGGCCAAGCAGACCTCGATCCGCGAGGTGGTGATCTCCCGGGGTCACGTCGACTCCGGCAAGCTCACCGAGACCCAGCTCGACGAGACGCTGGACCTGCTCCGGATGACCCACCCCTGACCCGCGCTGCCCCGCGCTGCCGGGCCGGGCCGCACCCCGCAAGATCGTGCTCGATCCTGGATGTAGTGGCTTCGGCGCGCCCGGACCCCACTGTTTCCACGATCGAGCACGATCTTGCGAGGTGGCCGGGGTGGTCGGGGTGGTCAGGGGTCGGGGCTCGGGGTGGTGGGCGGGGTCGGCGGATGTCTTGGGCTGACGCTTTGGACCTGAACCGTTTGTGGCATCACTTCCGCTTGCGTTGGTGGGCGCGAGCGCTTGTGTTGGTGGGTACGAGACAGTAGGGACTCGGACGGACCCGTGTTCGTTGTCGACGCGTACCCATGGCGGATCCTCGTGGCCGCGCCCCCGCGCTGACACGACCGCCTCGCCCGCGACGGCGCTCGGGTTTCCCGCACAACTTCACGGAAGTTGCTGCCACGGCGCGGCCTGAGGCAGCAGTCTCCCCGGGGTTGCGTGGATCTGGGCGGCTGGAAAACCTGTCGACGGCGTTGTGAGTGGGACGGATGATCCGGCCTATGGGTGATGACGGGGTGGGTGTGCCGGCGGGGACCGAGCGGCTGCGGTTGCGGCGGCTGACCATGGCCGACGTGGACGCGCTGGTCGAGCTGGACAGCGACCCCGAGGTGATGCGTTTCCTCAGCGGTGGTGTCGCTACCCCGCTGGCCACAGTGCGCGACGAGCAGTTGCCGAAGTTGCTGGCGCAGTACGAGCGGTATCCCGGGCTCGGTCGGTGGGCGGCGCACGATCGGGAGTCCGGCGAGTTCCTGGGCTGGTTCGCGTTGGACCCGTCGGAGGACGGCGCCGAGGCCGAGTTGGGTTACCGGCTGCGCCGCCCGACGTGGGGACGGGGGCTGGCCACCGAGGGGTCGCGGGCGTTGGTCAGGTACGCCTTCGACACCGTCGGGGTGCGTCGGGTCTGGGCCGAGACGATGACTGTCAACGAACGCTCCCGGCGGGTGATGGTGAAGGCCGGGCTGCACTACGTGCGGACCGTCCACCTCCAGTGGGACGATCCGATCCCGGGCACCGAGCAGGGTGAGGTGGAGTACGAGGTGCGGGCCGAGGAGTGGGCGACCGTCGGTCAGGAGCGGCCGGCGGCCCGGCGGGCGCGGTAGGCGGTCACCGCGGCGCGGTTGCCGCAGCCGGCCTCGCAGAACCGCCGGGACCGGTTGCGGGACAGGTCGATCACCACGTTGTCGCAGTCCGGGTATTCGCAGATGCGCAGCCGGCTCAATTCCCGCGTACGGACCAGGTCGGCAATCGCCATGGCAGCCTCCACCGCGATCCGGGTGGCCAGCGGCGCGTCGCGGGGCACGGCGTGCAGGTGGTACGGCTCGTCGTCATGCTCGATGAGCTGGGGCAGCGCCTTGTGTTCCAGCAGCAGGCCGTTGACCACCGCGACGATCTCGGGTGGCTCGGCGTACCAGATGCGGCGCAGCTGGGGTCGCAGCTCCCGGACGGCGCGCAGTTCGGCGTCAGTGTGCTCGTGCCGGCCGCTGTAGGAGTAGCGGACGAAGAACGCGTCAAGCGCTGCGATGTCGGGCAGCAACTCGCCGTCCCGACCCGCGGTGTTGACCAGCGCCGCGGCGGCGATCAGCGAACACTCGGTGTCATGAGCGAATAGCAACTTGACTCCTGTCATGGCTTCCGCCTAGCGTCATCAGCACAAGCATAGTTTGCTCATGACACGGTGCCCATTGCGAGGAGCGCGACATGCACTCACGACCTGCTGCCGGCGTCGGGTTGGCGCTGCTCTCCGCAGTCACCTTCGCCACCTCCGGCACCTTCGCGCGATCGCTCATCGAGGCCGGTTGGTCGGCCGAGTCCGCGGTGATCGCCCGCGTCGGCGTGGCCGCCCTGGTGCTGGCGATCCCCGCCCTGCTGTCGCTACGGGGAAAGTGGCACGTGCTGCGCAGCAACGCCGCGGCCATCGGGCTGTTCGGGCTCCTCGGGGTAGCTCTGGCCCAGGTGTGCTTCTTCAATGCCGTGCGGTACCTGCCGGTCGGTGTCGCGCTGCTGCTGGAATACCTGGGCATCATCCTCGTCGTGGTTTGGATGTGGCTGCGGCACGGGCAGCCGCCCCGCCGGCTCACCGTCGCCGGCTCGGTGGCAGCGCTGGCAGGGCTGGCGTTCGTGCTCGACCTCGCCGGCACCGCCGACTTCCACCCGGTGGGCGTGCTCTGGGGACTGGGCGCGGCGTTCGGCCTGGCCGGATACTTCGTGCTCGCCGGTCGGGTCGACCCCCGGCTGCCCTCGGTCGCCATGGCCAGTGGTGGAATGGCCGTCGGCGCCGCCGTGCTGCTCCTCGTCGGGTTGACCGGTCTGCTGCCACTGCGCGCGACCTTCGGCGAGGTCACCTTCGCCGGGCAGCCCACCAGCTGGTTGGTGCCCATCGCCGGGCTCTCGCTGGTGGCCGCTGTCATCGCGTACCTCGCTGGTATCGCCGGCACCCGGATCCTCGGCCCGCGCCTGTCGTCGTTCGTCGGGTTGACCGAGGTGCTCTTCGCGGTGCTGATCGCCTGGATCTTCCTGAACGAGCTGCCCACCGGCTGGCAGTTGTTCGGCGGTGCGCTGATCGTCGCCGGCGTCGCCCTGGTACGCCTCGACGAGCTGCGCGGGTCGCCCCCGAAGGCCGTGCCGGCGCCGACCTTGCCGGCCTCGTCCGAGCCCGAGCTGGCGCTGGACGGTCGGTGAGAGAGTGGCGTCGTGCTGACCACTGTGGTGTTCGACGCTGACGAGACGCTGCTGGACCTGCGCCCAGCGGTCACGGGCGGGCTGGTGGCTGTCCTCGACGAGATGCGGCGACGCACAACGGCGGCGGCCGGGGTGACGCTCGCCGAACTGGAGTCGGACTGGGGCGCGGTCTTCGGCGAGCTGAGGGCCGCCCCGGTGGCGGAGATCCGGCGGGCCGCACTGGCCCGGTCGCTGGCTCGCGCCGCGCTGGTCAGCCACCTGGACGAGATCGCTGACCTCTTCTTCGCCCGCCGGTTCGCTCTCACCCGACCGTTTCCGGACGTACCGCCGGCGCTGGCCGCGCTGCGTGGCCGGTACGCGCTGGGCTTCGCCACCAACGGCAACAGCCGCACCGAACGGTGTGGGCTCGCCGGCGAGTTCGACTTCGAGGTGTACGCGCACGAGAACGGCCTGCCCAAGAAGCCGGCCCCGGAGTTCTACGCCGCGGTGGTCGCGGCGGCCGGGGTGCCCGCCGGGCAGATCGTGTACGTCGGTGACTCGTGGGAGCACGACGTTGTGGCGCCCCAGCGGGCTGGCCTGCGATCGGTGTGGTTGAACCGGCTCGGCCTGCCTCGCCCACTCGGCGGCACGCCCGACGCCGAGGTCTCCAGCATGGCGGATCTGCCGGCCGCCCTGGCGGATCTGGGCGTCGACACGGTCGGTGTGTGAGTCGACGCGGCAGGTGCGTACGTCTGTGCTGTCGGTGTCTGTGCAGCCGGTGCGTCTGTCTGTGGGGCCGGCGTGCGGCTCGAACTGGAGGGATTCACGGCCATAACGGGCGCGTGGCTGGCGCAATCCCGATCGTTGTTGTGTGATGGCTGCCACGTCTCTCAACGAGAGGATCCAATGTGGTGAGCAAGCGCTTCACCGCCCGTACGGTCGCGACCGCGGCAGTGCTGGCACTTACGGCTACGGGGTTGGGTGTGCCGGCCACCGCCGCGCCGAGTAACTCCCGCACCTTCACCGTCGTAGCCGAGGATGGCGTCGCCGCCGACACGGCCGTCGCGGCGATCCGGGCAGCTGGCGGCACGGTGGTGTCCCGGTCCGATGAGGTCGGCATGTTCCAGGTCAGCAGCGACCGGGCCGACTTCGCAGCACGGGCGACCGCCGCGCCGACGCTGATCGGGGCTGCCGAGCAGAAGGCCATCGGCCGCAAGCCGAAGCTGGACCGGGTCGAGCAGGAGCACCTGACGGCCGCTGCCGGTGCTCGTGCCGGTGCTGGTGCTGCCAAGAAGGGTGCCAAGCTCGATCCGCTCGACGACAAGCTGTGGGGCCTGGAGATGATCCGGGCCGACAAGGCCCGCAAGATCGAGCCGGGCGACCGTCGGGTGACAGTCGGTGTACTGGACACCGGCGTCGACGCCAGCAACCCGGACATCGCGCCGAACTTCAACTGGTCGCTGTCGCGCAACTTCGCGCCCGACCTGACCGACGTGGACGGCCCCTGCGAGGTGGCGAGCTGCCTCGACCCGGTGGGCACCGACGACGGCGGGCACGGCACCCACGTGGCCGGCACCATCGGTGCTGCGGCCAACGGCTTCGGCCTCTCCGGCGTTGCCCCGAACGTCTCGCTGGTCGAGCTCAAGGGTGGCCAGGACTCCGGCTACTTCTTCCTCGACCCGGTGGTCAATGCCCTGGTCTACGCCGGCCGGTCCGGGATCGACGTGGTCAACATGTCGTTCTACGTCGACCCGTGGCTCTACAACTGCACCGCCAACCCGGCAGACTCGCCCGAGGACCAGGCCGAGCAGCGGGCCATCATCAAGGCGATGAAGCGGGCGCTGATCTTCGCCCACAACAAGGGCGTCACCCTCGTCGGCGCGCTCGGTAACAACAACGAGGACCTGGGCGCACCGCGCACCGACGTCACGAGCCCCGACTATGGTGCCGACCCGTACCCCCGACCGATCGACAACGAGAGCTGCTGGGACCTGCCCACCGAGGGCCCGCACGTGATCGGTGTCTCGTCGGTCGGCCCGTCCGGCAAGAAGTCGGACTTCTCCAACTACGGCACCGAGCAGATCTCGGTCGCCGCGCCGGGTGGCTGGTTCCGGGACGGCTTCGGCACCGACACCCACCGGACCCCGGGCAACATGATCCTCTCCACGTACCCGCTGAAGGTGCTACAGGAGGAGCCGATCTCGGCGACCATCCCGGACCCACGGGTGGACTCCGACGGCAACATCGACCCCCGGATCGCCAGCGAGGTCTTCAAGCAGTGCAAGGCCAACGGTGAGTGCGGCTACTACACCTACCTCCAGGGCACCTCGATGGCGTCTCCGCACGCCGCCGGCGTCGCCGCGCTGATCGTCAGCCGGTACGGCAAGGCGCAGGGTCGGACCGGCTTCGGGATGTCGCCGGACCAGGTCGAGCAGCACCTCTACCGCACGGCCGCCGAGCACGCGTGCCCGGAGCCGCGCCTCCAGCAGTACCGCAACGAGGGCCGGGACGAGACCTACGACGCTTACTGCGCCGGTGGGGTCAACTTCAACGGCTTCTACGGCTACGGGATCGTCGACGCCTACTCGGCGGTGAAGACCCCGCTCAAGCCGAACGCCCGCCCGTAACGCACATCGCACTGCAGAGGTGGCTGAACCGCCACCACCTCGCCGGGGCCCGGTCGACGCTCGTCGACCGGGCCCTGTGCTCGTCGGACCCTGTGGTCCTGGCCCTGTGCTCGTCGGACCCTGTGGTCCTGGCCCTGTGCTCGTCGGGCTTTGTCGGTCGGGTGACGGCCGTCGTCGTCTGAGCGTGGTGCTTGCCGTCTCAGGCCCGCCATCCGGGGACTCGGTGCCCGATCTCGGTGGTGATCGACTCGGGTTCCTGAAAGGCGCGCTGTCGGTGCCTGACGGATGGCGCGGTTTCCAGGAACTCGAGATGATCCCGGTCATGTGGACGATCCCCGGCGCCATCCACGGCTGACCAGGGCGTCACGCACCTCCCGAAGCACCGCCGGGAACTCACCGTGCAGCCGTCGGCTGGTCACGTGCAGGACCAGCCAACCCGCAGCGACCAGCTGATTCAGCCGACGGCGGTCGCGGTGTAGCTGCTCCGGGTCGGAGTGCCACTTCCCGTCGTACTCGACCGCTACCCGATACTGCGGCCAGGCCAGATCGGGGTGCAGAACAACGCCGCTGGGCAGGCGTACCGGATGTTGAACCGCCGGGCGCGGCAACCCGGCCAGCACCAACCGCACGCGTAGGTGCGACTCCGGCGGAGATTCGGCTCCGCCGTCAGCCAGGTCGAAGACCCAACGCGCCCGTCGCCCGCCGGGCCGGTCGGCGTTGCGCGCGGCCAAGGTGGCCAGCGTGTCCCGATCGGCCAGCCCCTGCCCGAGCAGCGAGTCGACGATGGCGACCGCCCGGACCGGGTCGAGCCAGACCGCCGTCTCCCAGGCGGCCCGTCCGGGATCGGACCGGGGGATCTGGAGGTCCTGCTCGCTGAACCTCGGCGTGCTGGCCGTCGGCCACCCGTCGTACCGGTTGACCGTCGCCATGCCTCCTGCACTGACGGACACTGCGGCCGGCCGGGCCAGCTGCCGTGCCGGGCGTGGTGACACTCCACCGCCAGGTGGGCGCCCTGCTCCCGCAGGTCGCGCTGCATCACGTGGACGTCCGGCGCTCGACGGACGCCCTGCATCGGGCATTCGTCCCATGCCTGCCGGCCGTCCTGCGTCCGGCATGCGTCCGGCATCCGGTGGTCGTCCTGCGTCCGGCATGCGTCCGGCATCCGGTGGTCGGCCCGCGTCCGGCATGCGTCCCGCATCCGGTGGTCGGCCCGCGTCCGGCTGGTGTGCCCGGGCCGGCGGAGCGCCCGCGCTGAGCGGGGTGATGGCGTTGACGTGCACGCTGAGGCCGCGTTGTGGGCCGACCCGCAGCGGTCGGGGCACGAGGACGTGCACATCGTCGGTGAAGCTCGCGGCGTGTTGGACGCCGTGCAGGTAGGCCGCCGACGGGCCGCCGACCACCACGCCGGGCGGTAGCCGGAGGAGGGCGGCACGGCACGCGAGGGCGTGGTCCCGATCCAGCCGCGCGTCGGCGTAGATGTCGTGGCGTAACCGCACCCAGGCGGAGTTGCGCAGCTGATGTTCGGTGAGCAGGCCGTCCCGGACGGCGTCGGAGCCGCGGAAGACCTGCCAGGTCAGGGCATCGGGGCGATGCGGGCGTGGTGGCATGCAGTGCAGCCTGCCGACCACCGATCGACCACCGAAACCCCTGTGGACAACCGCGCCTGCGCGTTCCGCCGGACCTGTGGACAACCACGAATCCACCTGCCGATCGTGCTATGGCGCCAGTCGGATCGACCGACTGATCAGGCATTCGGGCCGCCGACGGGAGGTGACCCACTCGCGTTCCTGAAAGTCGGGCCGTCGCTGGCCGTGGGACACCGCGACTTCCGTGGACCCGAGTTGATCAAGCCGTCGGGGACGGCGAGCGGTGGGGCGTGAGTGGGGTCAGCTGAGGGCGGCGGTGATGGTTCGGGCGGCGGCCAGCACCTGGGGGCCGATCGTGTCGACGTCCAGTGGGGCGAGCGCGACCACGCCGACGCTGGCCTCCAAGCCGGGTACGCCGAGCACCGGCGCGGCCACCCCGTACGCCCCGGCCTGCAACTCTCCACTGCTACTCACCGGCTCCGCCGATCCCGCTCGGCCGGCCAGGATCGCCCGGCCCGCCGCTCCCCGGTCCAGTGGATGTCGTGCCCCGGACCGGTACGCGACGTGGAACGACGTCCAGCTCGGCTCGACCACGGCCAGGGCAACGCCCTCTCCACCTTCGACGACGGTGAGGTGCGCGGTCGCGCCGGCCTGCTCGGCGAGGCGGCGTAGCGCGGGCAGCGCACCCTCGGCGAGCAGCGGCTGGGCCCGGCGAGCCAGGTGCAGCAACCCGGCACCGAGGCGCAGCCGACCGTCTCCGTCGCGGCGCAGCATCCCGTGCCCGGTCAGCGCGCTGACCAGACGGTAGACGGCGGCCCGGCCGATGCCGAGCCGACTCGCGGCCTCGGTGACGGTCAGACCGCCTGGGGCGTCGGCGACCAGGTGCAGCAGCCGCAACCCCCGGTCCAGCGTCTGCGACGTCTCCCCGCCCCGCCCGGCAACCGCGTCGGCCCGCCCCACCCCAGCGTCGGCCCGCCCCACCCCAGCGTCGGCCCGCCCCACCCCAGCGTCGGCCCGCCCCACCCCAGCGTCGGCCCGCCCCACCCCAGCGTCGGCCCGCCCCACCCCAGCGTCGGCCCGCCCCACCCCAGCGTCGGCCCGCCCCACCCCAGCGTCGGCCCGCCCCACCCCAGCGTCGGCCGGCCCGAACGCCGTGTCGCGCCGCCCCGTGCCGGGGTCGGCCGGCCCTGCACCAGCGTCGGCCCGTCCGAAGGGCGGGTCGGCGGGGGCGGTGGGGTTGGCTGGTGTGTCACCGGAGCCACCGGAGCGTGCGGTCGCATCCACGCCTGGCAGCGTACGACCCGGCACCGGCGGACCCGGACAGGCACGGACAGCTACCCTTGTACGGTGACGCTACGCCTGTATGACACCGCCACCCGATCGGTGCGGGACTTCGTCCCGCGGGAAGCCGGCAAGGTGGGGGTCTACCTGTGTGGTCTCACTCTCCAGGCCCCGCCGCACATCGGTCATCTTCGCTCGGGCGTCAACTATGACGTGCTGCGCCGCTGGCTGTTGGCCGCCGGCTACGAGGTCACCTTCATTCGCAATCTGACCGACATCGACGACAAGATCCTGGTCAAGGCGGGTGAGCAGGGTCGACCGTTCTGGTCGATCGCGTACGCCAACGAGTTGCTGCTCGCCGAGTCGTACCGGGCGTTGAACGTGCTGGCGCCCACCTATGAGCCGCGGGCCACGGGGCACATCCCCGAGATGCATGAGCTGATCACGAAGTTGATCGCCGACGGGCACGCGTACCCGGCGAGTGACGGCTCCGGCGACGTCTACTTCGACGTGGCGTCCTGGCCGGCGTACGGGTCGCTGTCGGGTCAGTCTCCGGACGCCATGCAGTCGGCCGGGGACGCCCCGGATCGGGGTAAGCGGGATCCGCGGGACTTCGCGCTGTGGAAGGGCGCCAAACCGGACGAGCCGGCGGATGCCTACTGGCCCTCACCGTGGGGGCTGGGCCGGCCCGGCTGGCACATCGAGTGCTCGGCGATGTGCTGGCGCTACCTCGGGCCCGAGTTCGACATCCACGGCGGCGGCCTGGACCTGACGTTCCCGCACCACGAGAACGAGATCGCCCAGTCCCAGGCGGCCGGGTTGCCGTTCGCCCGTTTCTGGGTGCACCACGGGCTGCTGAGCATCGGCGGGGCCAAGATGGGCAAGTCCGCCGGCAACGCGCTGGGCCTGGCGTACGTGGACTCGCTCGGGGTGCGGCCGGTGGAGCTGCGCTACTACTACGCCGCCGCGCACTACCGCTCGGTGATCGACTACTCGGAGGATTCGCTGCGCGACGCGGCCACCGCGTACCGGCGGATCGAGGGGTTCGTGCAGCGAGCCGCCGAGCGGGTCGGTGCCGGGCAGGTCGGTGAGCTGCCCGCCGGCTTCGCCGCGGCGATGGACGACGACCTCAACACATCCGCCGCGCTGGCAGTGCTGCAACAGCACATTCGGGACGGCAACACCGCGCTCAGCGCTGGCGATGATGTGACCGTCCGCACCACGCTGGCCGTGGCGCGGGCAATGCTGGATATTCTCGGGATCGACCCCCTCGACCCGGCCTGGACCGGCGGCGGCCGATCGGACGATCTTCGTGCCGTGGTGGACTCCCTGATCGCGCTGGCCCTGGAGCAGCGTGCGCAGGCTCGGGGCCGCAAGGACTGGGCCGCCGCGGACGCGGTGCGTGACCAGCTCAAGCTGGCCGGCGTGGTGGTCGAGGACACCCCCCAGGGCCCCCGTTGGACTATTGGAGAGCAGGACTGATGGCCGGCAACTCGCAGCGCCGTGGCCGGCGACTGACGTCGAAGGCAGGCGCCCCCAAGGGCACCGGCGGCAAGAACAAGGACTCCTTGGCCGGGCGGGGTCGCACCCTGCCCGCGGACGAGCGGCCGTGGCACAAGGGCTACTCGGGCACCGAGAAGCTGCCGCAGCGCACCGCCTGGAAGCAGGACAAGGAGCGCCGCGCGGCGGCCGAGGAGGGGCGCGCCCCCAAGATCGGTCAGCCGGGTAGCAAGGACACCACCTGGGGCAGGGGCGGCGGTCGGGGCGTACCTGTCGGTCGGGGTGCCGCCGGCGGACGGGGCGGCAAGCCCACCGGGCGGTCCGGCCCCCGGGTCGCGCCGGGGCGCAAGTCCAACCCGTCCAAGGACGGCCCTGAGTTGCTGGTCGGGCGTAACCCGGTGCTGGAGGCGCTGCGCGCCAACGTGCCGGCGACGGCGCTCTACACGGCCCAGGGCATCGACATGGACGACCGGATCAACGAGATCATCCGGACCGCCGCCGACCGGGGCATCGCCAACCTGGAGATCAGCCGCGCCGAGTTGGACCGGATGACCGGCGGGGTGCTGCACCAGGGTGTCGGCTTGCAGGTGCCGCCCTTCGCGTACCAGCCGTTCGAGGACATGGTCGCCGCTGCCCTGGAGCAGCAGGCTCCGCTGCTGGTCGCGCTGGACGGTGTGACCGACCCGCGCAACCTGGGCGCCGTGATCCGGTCGGCTGCCGCGTTCGGCGCGCAGGGTGTCTTCGTACCCGAGCGTCGTGCCGCGGGGATCACCGCGACCGCCTGGCGGACCAGTGCCGGCGCGGCCGCGCGGGTGCCTGTGGCGCAGGTGACGAACCTGACCCGGTCGCTGAAGGCGTGCCGGGACGCCGGTTTCATGGTCGTCGGGCTGGACGCCGACGGCGACACCGACCTCTACAACCTGGAGGCCGCTGTCGGTCCGCTGGTGGTGGTGGTCGGTTCCGAGGGGCGCGGTCTTTCCCGCCTGGTCGGGGAGACCTGCGACCTGACCGTCAGCATTCCGATGATCTCCGAGGTCGAGTCGCTCAACGCCAGCGTGGCGGCGGCGGTCGCCCTGGCCGAGGTTGCCCGTCGGCGCTCCGTCGAGCTGTAACGCACGTGGACGAAGGCCCCCTCCCGCCGAGCGCGGGAGGGGGCCTTCGTGTCAGATCTGACGGGTCCACGAGACGAAGAGCAGCGCCCCGGCAACCGCCATCAGCAGCACTGTCGGAAGCAACCAGAGCGGTCCGCGCTCGCCGTCCAGGCGTCGGGTCAGCCGCTGGTGCACGGCGGCGATGCCGATCAGGGCGGCCAGCCCGGCGGCGGCCGTACGAGAACGGCGAGCCGTGCCGAGTCACCCCACGGGGCCACTTCCGCGCTGGCTCCACAGGGCGAAAGGCCCGCTCTGGTACGACGAAAGGGGCGGCCCGCCGAAGCGGACCGCCCCTTGTCGGTGCGGCGTTACGTCAGATCCGGCCACCGGTGGCGGCGTGGAAGACGTGGCTGCGACCGGCGACCGGCTTGACGAACACGGTGTCACCCATGTTCGGCATGCTGCGCCGGTCGGTGCGGACGACGAAGCGCTCCGAGTTGCCACCCAGCGCGGCGTGGCCGTAGACGTTGGCGTCCGAGCCGAGGTCCTCGACCAGCTCGACCACGACCGGCATGCCGCCCTCGGTCGGGCTGACCAGCTCGCAGTCCTCCGGGCGGAAGCCCACGGTGACCTTGCCGTCGCCACCCTCGGCGCGGGCCGCCTCGACCTGCTCCCGGGTCAGCGGGATCTGCAGCTCGGCGAACTCGGCGCCCCGCTCGTTCAGCGGAACGGTCTTGATGTTCATGGCGGGAGAGCCCATGAAGCCGGCGACGAACACGTTGGCCGGGGTGTCGTAGAGCGCCCGCGGGGTGTCCACCTGCTGGAGGACACCGTCGAGCAGCACTGCGACCCGGTGACCCATGGTCATGGCCTCGACCTGGTCGTGCGTCACGTAGACCGTGGTGACGCCCAGCTTGGCCTGCAGGGACGCGATCTGGGTACGGGTCTGCACACGGAGCTTCGCGTCGAGGTTCGACAGCGGCTCGTCCATGAGGAAGACCTGCGGCTCGCGGACGATCGCCCGGCCCATCGCGACACGCTGACGCTGACCACCGGAGAGCGCCTTCGGCTTACGGCTGAGGTACTCCTCCAACTGGAGCAGCCCGGCCGCCTCCTTGACCCGCCGGTCGATCTCCGACTTGGAGGTCTTGCGCAGCTTGAGGGCGAACGCCATGTTCTCGTACACCGTCATGTGCGGGTAGAGGGCGTAGTTCTGGAAGACCATCGCGATGTCGCGGGCCTTCGGGGGAAGGTGGGTGACGTCACGCTGGTCGATGTAGATCGAACCGGCGTCCACGTCCTCCAGGCCGGCGAGCATCCGCAGGCTGGTGGACTTACCGCAACCGGAGGGGCCGACCAGCACGAGGAACTCCCCGTCGCCGATCTCGAGGTCCAGCTCGTTGACGGCGGGACGCTCTTGGCCCGGGTAGACCCGGGACGCCTTGGAATAGGTGACCGTAGCCATGGTGAAGCGCTTCCTTTCACCGGCAGGAACGTGCCGGACGATCCGAGTGAAGGAGCAACCGGCACGTGTCCGTGCCGGTCAGCGGACGGCAGCGCGGTCGCGGGGGCGCCCGGATGTCGTCCGTGTCAGTGAACCGTAAACGCGTTTACCCGTGCTGCCAAGGCGAGGAGCCGCCGAACACCGCACACGGCCTACGCATTCCGGTCACTCCGGCACGGTCAGACATCAATCGACGCGGCGTCTAACGAGTGTGCGTCGGGTTGTTGACGATTCCCATGCTCGGGAGGCCTCGCGATCGGGATAACCGGACGTCAGTCGCTATGCTGACCTCGACGCACGCGCCCCTGTAGCTCAGCTGGCCAGAGCACTCGCCTTGTAAGCGAGATGTCGCCGGTTCGATCCCGGCCGGGGGCTCCAATTCCATCAGACCTTTCCAACCGGCCCTGCCGCGACTCCAAGCATTGGCGGAGGGCGCGGCAGTTGAGATACGTCAGCGTTGAACGAACCGACGACGGCATCGCTCCGGATTCCGAGGCTCACGTCGAGCCTGTGGGAAGCACGAGGAAGATCTGACCATCCGCCACCGCGGATGCCCCGAGTGGAGCGGCGCGCCACCCGACCCGACGGCGGAGTGCCCGGCGGTAACCTGGGCCGGGCACGAGCGGAGCGAGACGGGGGCCCGATGAGCCGCGCGGTGGAGGAGTCGAACCGGGCGATGCTGCGCGCCCGGGACGCGATGGACCGGGCGTACGCCGAGCCTCTCGACATCCCCGCGCTGGCCCGGATCGCGCACGTCTCGGAGGCCCACTTCATCCGTACCTTCCGGGCGACCTTCGGTGAGACCCCGCACCGCTACCTGCAACGCCGTCGGGTGGAGCGGGCGATGGCGTTGCTTGTGGAGACCGACCGGGACGTGACGGACATCTGCTACGCCGTCGGCTTCGGCAGCCTGGGCACGTTCAGCCGGACGTTCCGGCAGATCGTCGGGGAGTCGCCCTCGGATTTCCGGCGTCAGCGCGTCGCGCCGGCCAACGTGCCGTCGTGCTTCACCAAAGCCTGGACCCGACCAAGCAGTTTTGGATAAGCGCAGGTCACGGTCTACCTCTAGCGTCATGGGCATGACGATGAACGCGATCAGCCGCTCCCAGATATACGTCCTCGACCAGGACGCCGCGCTTGACTTCTACGTCAACAAGCTCGGCATGGAGGTCAACACCGACCAGGACCTCGGTTTCATGCGGTGGCTCACTGTCAACCTGCCCGGCGACCCGGAGCGCGAGATCCTGTTGGAGAAGCCGGGCCCGCCGGCGCTGGACCCGGCGACCGCCGAGCAGGTCCGGGAACTGCTCACCAAGGGTGCCCTCGGTGGGTACCTCTTCATGACCACCGACGACGCCCGCAAGACGCACGAGGACCTTGTGGCGAAGGGCGTCGAGATCACCGACGAGCCGACCGAGCGCCCGTACGGGATCGACTTCGGCATCCGGGACCCGTTCGGCAACCGGATCCGCATCGGCCAGATGTTCCCCCGGGCGTAGGGGCGGGCGATGAGTCAGGCCGCAGCGTTTCCAGTGGTACGACCGACCGCAGTTGGTCGGGACCGCGTGCTGTTGATCGGTGGGGTGCTCGCCGGCCCGATTTTCGTCGGCTCGGCGATCGTGCAGGCGGCGACCCGGGACGGCTTCGACTTCCGTCGCCATCCGGTCAGCGTGTTGAGCGCCGGCGAGATGGGCTGGATCCAGATCCTCACGTTCCTGGTCACCGGGGTGCTCTGCGTGCTGGCCGCCCAAGCGCTGCGCCGTCTTACCGGCGGGGGCGGTGGATCGGTCTGGCTGCCCCGATTGCTCGCGCTGTACGGCCTGGGCCTGGTCGGGGCCGCGATCTTCAGCGCCGACCCGGCCGACGGGTTCCCGCCCGGTACACCCCGGGGCGCCGGTGAGATCAGTTGGCACGGGGGCCTGCACTTCCTGGTGGCGGCGGTCGCCTTCGTATCGCTGATCGTGGCGACGTTGGTGGCGGCACGGCGGGCCGCACGTCAGGGGGCGCGCGGTCGAGCCGCCTACAGCCTGGTCACCGGGGTGTTCTTCGCGGCGGCCTGGGTGACGCTGATGGTCCGGCCGGCACCGGCCGTGATGGTGGCGTTCGGCCTGGCGGTGACGGCCGGCTGGCTCTGGGTGTCGGTCACCTTCGCGCGGGCGGCGTCCGGCCAGGCCGATTGAGCCGACGACCGCGGGACCGGGAGGTGCGGGTCGAACCCGTACCTCCCGGTGTGTTGAGGTGGGATCCATGGTTACCCGGTTGCTGTACCTGACCCGACACGCCGAGCAGGATCTGTCCGAGCTGAGTGGGCCGGATGCCGGCGAACCGGATACCGGCCTGTCGGAGCGCGGCCGGCGGCAGGCCACCTTGCTGGGGGAACGCCTGCGAGCGCGACGGTTCGCCGCCGTCCATCACGGGCCGCTGCGCCGGGCCGCGCAGACCGCCGAGCTGATCACCAAGTCGCTGCCCGACGTTCCGGTGTACGAGACGGAGCTGGCCGGTGACCACCTCCCACACGACACGGACCCGGCTGGCCTGCCGCCCGCGTACGCCGAGTTCCTGGCGCAGTTCTCGGCGGCCGAGCGGGTCGACGGGCCGCGAGTGACGGCGGAGGCGGTGCGGCGGTTCGCCGGCCCGGTCGGCGAGGGGCCCGCTGGCGGCGAGCCGGTCCGCGAGCTGGTCGTGACGCACAGCTTCCTGATCGCCTGGCTGGTGCGGCATGCCCTCGACGCGCCGGAGTGGCGGTGGCTGGGCTTGAACACGCACAACGCGGGGCTGACCGTCATCCGGTACAGCGCGGCTGGCCCACCGAATCTGGTCGCCGTCAACGACGTGGCCCACCTTCCGCCGGAGCTGCGGGGCACCGGCCTGCCCCCGGACTATCTGACGTAGGTGCTGGTCGCGCGCAGGAGCAGCTTGACCACCGCCTGGGTGGCCGGCGGCGGGGGCCCCTCGGCCGGGCAGTCGGCGTACCCGGTCTCGTTGCTGCCGACGGTGAGGCGGTAGTGCATCACGTCCGCGCAGTTGGTCGCTGTGGTCGGCTGACGCGCCTCGGTGGCAAGGCGGGGGTCGGCGGCCAGTCCCGCCAGGAGGCCCTGATCGGCAGGGGCGAGCCGACCGATGCGCCGACTGCCGGCCCGGTCCGTCACGGTCCACTGGCCGTCCGGCTCGACCACTATGGAGTCACCGCGTCCGGCGAAGCCGCCCGAGCCACGCAACATCACTCGTGGGGCCACACCGCTGGCCCCGGCGCTGACGCTGGGAGCGGTGGTCGGCTGCGAGATGCCGGTGGTCGGCTGCGAGGTGCCGGTGGCCGGTGCGGCCGGGCCGGTAACTGTGGTGGCCGAGGGCTGGTCGGCGGCGGTGGGGGCTCGGTCGACGCTGGTGCAACCGGTCACGAGCGCGGCCAGGAGCGCGACCGTGACGAGGGTCGTCGATGCGGGTCTCATCTTCGTCGGACGCGCGAACCCAACCGCCGGTTCCCCCGTCTGACCGGAAGCGGTCCGCGCCGTTCTGGCAATCTTGGACACTTTCCGTTCCGCGCTAACGGAAAGTGTCCAAGATTGCTTCAGTAGTGCGCCTGCGCCGGGCGTGACCGGTCGTCTTGGTTATGGTCGCCGCACCGGCGCTCGACGCCGGTGGGCAGGTTGGCGGCGTCGCCTCAGGTGACGCGGAAGGAGCGGATGTGTCGGACGCGGAGTTGACAGTCGAGGTGGCCGGGCCGGTCGCCACAGTGGTGATGCACAACCCGGCTCGGCGCAACGCGATGACCGCGGCCATGTGGCGTCAGCTCCCCGAGCTGCTCGACCGATTGGAGCCCGACCCCGACGTACGGGCGCTGGTGCTCACCGGCGCGGGCGACACCTTCTGCGCGGGCGCCGACCTCGGCGACCTGGCCGAGTTGCTGGACGCCGGTGACGCCAGCATCGCGGTGGCCGCCGAGGAACGGCTGGCCGGGTTCGCCAAGCCGACAGTCGCGGCCATCCGGGGCGCCTGCGTCGGCGGTGGGGCTCAGCTCGCAGTCGCCTGCGACCTGCGGATCGCTGCGGACGGCGCCCGTTTCGGCGTACCGCCGGCCCGGCTCGGGCTGGTCTATCCGGCGCCGACGACGCGTCGGCTGGCCCGGCTGGTCGGCCCGTCCGCCGCCAAGCACCTGCTCTTCACCGCCGAGCTGATCGACACCGAGCGAGCCTTGCGGATCGGCCTGGTCGACGAGGTCCTGCCGGCCGACCGGCTCGCCGCGCGGGTGGACGAGCTGACCGCGACGATCGCCCAACGGTCACCGCTGAGCGTCGCCGCCGCGAAGGAGATCGTCGACGATCGGGCCGAGCCCGCGCGGATCGCCTGGTGGCACCGGAAGGTGACGACGACAGGTGAGGCCCGCGAGGGGGTCGCGGCGATCACCGAACGACGTACGCCCCGCTTCGCCTGGCAGCCACCGACCGGCGACTGACCGCAGGCGCTCCTGCGGCGCGATCGCCTCGACCCGACCTGCCGGCGATCGCACCCATTGCGATATCTCGATCCCGGGTACCCGGAACTCCTGCCGGTACGGCAGGCTGTCGTCGTGCAGCGTGATCAGTTGCTTGCGGGCCGCTACCGGCTCCTGGAGCGCCTCGGCAGCGGCGGCATGTCGGCGGTGCACCGGGCGTACGACGAGGTGCTCGAACGGGACGTGGCGGTGAAGGTACTGGTCGCCTCGGACACCAACGCCCGGCAGCGAATCCGGGGCGAGGCCAAGGCCGCGGCCCGGCTGTCGCATCCGCACGTCACAAGCGTCTACGACTACGGCGAGTCGGCGTTGGACGGTGAAGAGGTCCCGTTCGTGGTGATGGAGTTGCTCGGCGGTCACACCCTTGAGCACCGGTTGGCGGCCGGGCCGTTGCCGCCGCGCGCGGGTCTGCGGGTGTGCGCCGAGGTGGCCTCGGCGCTCGCCGCCGCGCACGATCAGGGGTTGGTGCACCGCGACATCAAGCCGGGCAACGTGATGCTCACGCCGACCGGGGCGAAGGTGCTCGACTTCGGCATCGCGGCAGTCGCCGGCGCGCCCGAGGTCGACTTCGAGGGGCGGCTGCTGGGCACGCCGGCTTACCTGGCGCCGGAGCGGTTGCAGGCCGGCGAGGTGCTGCCGGCCAGCGACGTGTACGCCCTCGGCCTGCTGCTGCACCGGGTGCTCACCGGCCGGCTGCCCTGGCCCGCCGAGGCGCAGACCGGGATGCTCCGCGCGCACACGCACGTCGACCCGGACCAGTTGCCCCCGATTGACGACGTACCGCCCGAGGTGCACAGGCTCTACCGCTGGTGCCTGGCCGGCGACCCCGCCGACCGGCCGCCGGCCGCCGACGCGGCTGGCATCCTGCTCGCCGCCGCCAGCGCAGCCGCGCCCGAGGCCGCTGCCGTCGCCGCCGAACCGGCGGCAGACGCCGCAGAGTCACCTACCACCGAGCCCGACACCAAGCCGACCGAGACCAAGCCGCCTGACACCAAGCCGACCGACACCAAGCCGACCGACACCAAGCCGCCCGGCACCGGGTCCACCGGCACCGAGGCCGGCGGCGGGCTGACCGGCACCGCGCCGGCCGGCGATTCGGCGGCGCGGATGTGGCGCGGGCCGTGGCGTCGGGGGCGGGCCATTCTGACGGTCGGCGGTGCCGTGATCGCCGCGGTGGCGCTGGCCGGGTCGCTCGGTGACTTCAGCAATCGTCGACAGGGGCAGAGCGCCGCGCCGACCGGCAGCGGCCCGGGCACCACCACTGTGGGAATGCCGCGCGACGAGGAGCCGACCGACGGGGTCGACACCGGGCGGTCCGGCGTACCGCCGAGCAGGAACAGTGCTCCCGCCTCCCGGACCAGCCCCCCGACCGGTGCAGAAGGCACAGCGGCCCCGGGGCCGACCAGCACCACTGCGGGCCCGTCCCCGACCGGAGCCGCGCCGACTCCCACCCCTGCCGCCGGCGAACCGGTGGACGCCCGTGGCGGGACGGTCACCGCCCGCTGCGTGGGGAAGTCGGTAGAGGTGCTCACTGTGACACTCGTGCCTGGGTTTCGGACCGAGTCGTACGACCCGGGGCCGGCGAAGCAGATCGAGGTCGAGTTGACCTCCGCGGAGTACCGCAGCGCGATCCGGGTGCAGTGCCCCAGCGGCCGGCTGAAGTCGAAGGTCAAGGAGAGCGCCGCCTGACCGGGGGCCGGCGGGTGCCGCGCCCCGGACGTACCCGGGACGCGGCCCCCCGTTCCCGCCGGCCGGTCCGTCACCGTCCGGCCAGCGCCCCCCAGCCCGGGTTCACCGGTTCCCGGCGCAGCGGCATGCCCGCCTCCGCCGGCGTCCGGTCCCCCTTGCGCTGGTTGCAGGCGTAGCAGGCGGCGGTGGTGTTCCGCCAGGTGTTCCGGCCGCCGCGCGAGCGGGGCAGGATGTGGTCGATGGTGGAGGCCGAGCCACCGCAGTACGCGCAGCACCTGTCGTCGCGGCGCAGCACACCGGCGCGCGACCAGGCCGGCCCGGAGTTGAACCTCCACCGGGTCACCACGAAGCGGACCAGCCGTACCACCCGGGGCATCGGGAAGACCCCGATCACCCGGTCCGGCTCGGCCTCGTGAATCTCGGCCACCCGACGGCAGAGCATGCGTACGGCGTGTTGAACGGTGACCCGGTGCAGCGGGCCGAGGTCGGCGTTGATGACGAGGACGGCGTCCACCGGGATCTCCCTCCGTGACGATGACGCCGGACAGCAGAAAGCCGCCCGGTCCGGCTGTCGGACGGGCGGCTCGGCGCGTACGGGTACGCGTCAGTCGGGCCGGCCCGCCCGGGGACCTTCCGCTCGGTAACCGTCACCGGGCAGCGTCGACGGCACGGTGGTGACGTGCGACATCGTCATGAGCTGCTCCCGCGGTGGTGGTTGACCTTGCGCGCTCACGGTAGGTCGACGCGGGAGACGCGGGCAACGTATTTCGATCGGCCGGGCTCCTCGGGACGCCGTTGACGGCGGGTGCGGGGCGCTGCTTTCGCCGACGCCTGGGCGGTGGTCAGTGGCCGGTTCAGCCGCACGGCCATCCGGGCGGTGAGTTCGCTGTCCAGCAGCGGCCGGTTGACCTCGCCGGCGACCGCCAGCGCGGGCCCGGAGACCGAGCGCCAGATCGCGGCCAGCCCGGCGCCGAGGCCCACCAGGGCGACGGTGGCCCGGGTGGTCGGTGAGCCGGCGGCCGCGGCGGCACTCACCCCGACGACCGCGAAGAGCACCAACAGCAGGGGTACGAGCACCGGCCAGAAGATGCCGCGTGCCGCCTGCGCCACCAGCCGCCGGTCCCGGATGATCAGATTCCTGGCGACCACCGCGTAGTCCTCCTCGTCGAGCAGGTCGCGCGGGTGCAGGCCGCCGGTGAGCACGTCGCGCCAGAGGTCACCCTGGCCGCGCAGCGCCCTGCTCAGCGCGGCGGGTGTCGGCTCGGTCGGATCCCCGTGGCCGGAGCGGTCGACAGCGCCCGCCCACGCGGCCAGTGACCGGCGCACCACCGCTGCCGAGTACGGCGGCAGCACGCTGGCCAGCTCGTCCAACCACCTGCTGATCTGCACGTGCCGGCCGCCGAACTGCCGCAGCAACTGTTCGACGTCGCCGGCCCGGACGGTGTCGGCCACTGACCGGCCCAGCCGGTAGGCCAGCCCGACCCGGTGGTTGGCGGCCATCGCCCAGCGCAGCACCTCCACGTTGAGGTCGTCGAGGGCGAGCAGCAGCGGTACCGGGTCGGCGGGGTCGGGCTGGCCCAGGTCGGGGAGCAGGGCTCGGGCGGCCGACGTGTCGGGCACCGGCCCGGTGTGCCGGGTGAGGTCGGCGATCTGGGCCACTGCGACGTCCACCCCGTCGAGGTACATCCGCATCCGCCGGTGGGCGGACATCTCGGTGAGGTTGGAGAGTTTGGCCGGCGGCACGGCCGGGCGGGCCTCGACGAAGGCGCGCAGCTCCGCCTGCTGCCCGTGGTGGTAGGCGTCCGCCATCCACCAACCCAGGCGGAGCGCGGTGACGATGCAGGCGCGCTCGTCACGGATCAGCGGGTACGCGTCGTCGCGGCCGATCTCGTCGATCGACGAACCGTTCTCCGCGCCGACGCGGTGCAGTGGTGACATCTCCCGCTGCCCTCCCGCCCGGCCGATCGACGGTTGATCATTCGAGCGTACGGCAGCGTCCTGCGGCTTATGTTGCGTTTTGTCGATTTGGCCCGGTGCGACCGGCCAGCAGCCCGCGCGGTCGGATCGAGCGCACCGGCTCGGCCGCGCCGCCCTCGGCGCGCAGGATGTGGTTCGCGGCGATGATCCCGGTCGCGGCCGAGCGTTCCATCAACGCGCTCGGGAAGTCCGTGGCGATGCCGTCGCCGGCCAGGTAGAGGCCGTTCGCGTCGGTGCGTACCCCCGGTCGCCAGGCGTGGCTGCCCGGCGTGAACGCCGGCGCCTGCGCCTCCACCCGGGCCCGCAGCTCGCGGACCCGCAGGTCGCCGGCCTCCGGCCAGAGCGCGACCAGCTCGCGGCGCATCCGCTCGGCCAGCTCCTCGGCCGGCACGCCGGGCTCGCAGGCGTACGCGTGCAGTTCGACGACCGACCCACCGGTCTGTCGCGCCCAGCGCCGCGGCTCGTTCTCCAGCCGGTGGTAGAGCGTCACCGAGTCCAGAGTGGGCTGGCGGGACACGCCGCTGAACACCGCCCGCTCGGCGGCCACGTCCCCGTCGCACCAGTAGCGCGCCACCGCGTACGGCGGGCCGGGGGTGCCGAAGGCAGGCATCCGCGCCGCCAGCTCGGGTGCCTGCTCAACCAGGGCCGGCGAGGCCGCGACCAGCGCGGCGAGCGCCGGCGGGTCGACGGCGAGCACAACGTGACCCGCCGGATGGCTGCCGCCGTCGGTGGTCGTCACCCGCCAGCCCTCGGCGTCGCGGTGCACCCCGGTGGCGGCGCAGTTGGTGAGGACCCGGCCGCCGTGCTTCTCCACGTGCCGGGTCAGCGGCGCCCAGATCGCGGTGGCGTAGTCCTCGTCGGGGCAGTCGAAGGCCAACCCCTCCGGGTTGCCGAGCAGGTAGAAGTGGAACTGGGCGACCATCTCGGCGGCCGACATCTCCGCCTCGTGGTTGAAGAACGAGTGCGAGAAGACCTCGAACAGCATCGCCCGCGCCCGGTCCGGCAGGCGCAGCGACGCCAGCAGCTCGTCGGCGGTGGTGTCGTCCAGGTCGGCGTAGGTGCGCACCGGGTCGTAGCTGAGCAGCGGCAGCGCCGCGTCCCGGTCCATCAGTCGCAGGTCGGCCAGGCGCAGGCTGGGGCTGCGCAACAGCAGTGCGAGCAGGTTCGCCGGAGGCGCGGGCGGCAACCTGCCGAACTCCTCGGTCGGCCACTGCTCGCTGAGAATCGGGTAGCCCGGAATGGGCTTGAGGAAGCCCAGGTCAGGGTCGACCCGGCGGAGGATGGACCGCCAGTTGTAGTACTGCCGGAAGAACGCGTGGAAGCCGTGCTCGTTCTGCTGGCTGCCGTCGGCGAGCGCCTCCGGCCAGGCGCCCAGTCGACCGCCGAGCGTCGGTGCCGCCTCCAGCACCGTGACCGCCACACCCCGTTCGGCCAGCACCACCGCCGCCGACATGCCGGCGATGCCGCCACCCACCACCAGCGCCGTGGTCGGTCGCGGCACGCGGTCGGCGCCACCGCCGCCCGGGTCGACCTGATGCTGCCGTACGCCGATCAGTCGACCTACCACTTGCGACAGCGCCATTGGCCCAGTCTGCCCCACCTCGGCTCAGTCGGCCGGTAGGCAACGGCGGGGGCGGTCGGAGGCGGGCCAGACGTACTCCAGATCCTCCGGCACGTCATCGCCGAACAGCGGGCGGTAGTGCGTCGGGTCCTTGCGCAGCAGCGACGAGCGGTGGCTCAGGTGCAGGTCGTCGCGGCCCAGCCACGGTGGCAGCTCACCGGCCCGGGCCAGCTCGTCCTGGGTCCGTACGACACCGGCCCCGCAGGCGGCGGCGAGGTCGACGGTCATCGTGGTGGCGCAGGTGTCGGCCCGCCCCGGTTCGGTCCAGACCGCGCACATGTCCAGCCCGTAGCGGACGAGCGCCTCCTCGTACCCGGCCCACATCTTCACGGCCGGGTGGTTGCGCCAGCCGTACCCGGGCCGGGTGAGCCCGCGCAGCACCTGGATGGCCTCCACCCGCTGCTTGCCCAGCCGCTTCTGGTCCAGCGTGCGGGCGCTGGCCAGGAAGCCCGGGTACGGGAGGAACGTCTGCATGTCGCTGCTCTACCCGTCGCCGGGGCGGACATACCTGGCCACGGGATGATCCGGACGGGGTCGCCCACCAGGGCCGTGCTGATTACGATCCGGGCATGGCGGAGCCGTGGCGGGACCGGGCGCGACGGGCGGTCGAGTGGAACTGGCGGCTGCGCTCCGTCGGTGATCCACGCCCGCACTATGTGATCTGCGGGAAGGACGCGCTCGCCTACTACGTGGCCCGGGCGCTGCTCGAATCCGAGCTGCCGGCGGGCGGGGCCCGGGTGACAGTCGTGGTGCCGGAGCGTTACCGCAGCAACGGGCCGGACGTGGCCGGGCTGCGCGGGCTCCGGGTGGTCCGCTCGGACCGGCTGGACGTGGCCACCTTCGAGGCCGCCGGGCTGGCCGGCGCGACCGGGCTGGCCCTGCTGCACCAGGACGACGTGGGCAACCTGCACGCCGCGCTCTGCGCCCAGGCCGTCGACCAGCGGGTCCGCCAGGTGCTGCGGATGTTCAACGGCACCCTCGCCGACGGCGTCCGCAAGCTGCTCAAGGCCCCGGTCGAGGTGCTCTCCGACGCCGAGATGGCCGCGCCGGCCTTCGTGGCCGCCGCGCTCAACGAGGTCGACCCCAGTTCCTTCCAACATCGGGACAAGACGCTGCGGGTGGCGCGGCGGGCCGATGTCCGACCGCAGGACGTGGTCTGCGCGCTGGCGCACCTCAGTGAGGCGCAGGGGGTGGAGCTGCTGCCGGCCGAGCAGGCCGGCGCCGACCTGGTGCTCGCCGAGGCGACCGGCCAGCCACCAGGCACCGAGGTCGCCGCCCGCCGGCTGGTCCGGGCCCGGCGTCGGCGTCGTCCGGTCACCGTGGTGATGGGTGCGGTACGCGGCTTCGCCACCCGCAAGATCGGCATCGCGGTGATGCTGGTGCTCGCGCTGATCGCGGTACTGGGGGCGCTCATCTCCCGGGCCGAGGACGTCTCTCCGCTGGAGGCGCTGTACCTGACGCTCGTCACCACGCTCAGCGGCGCCGACCCGGACACCACCAAGGCCGCGGACGCGCAGATCATGCAGGTGGTGCTCAACCTGGCCGGGTTGGCGCTGATCCCGCTGATCACCGCCGTCGTGGTGGACGGCATCGTCAACGCCCGGCTGGCCCTGCACACCGGCCGGTTGCAACCCGCGCGGGTCGGGCACGTCGTGGTGATCGGCCTGGGCAACGTCGGCACGCGGGTGGTGGCGCAACTGCGCGAGTACGACGTCGAGGTGGTGGCCATCGACAAGGACCCGGAGCCGCGCGGTGCCGCCCTGGCCCGCCAACTGGAGGTGCCGCTGATCGTCGGCGACGCCGCGCTGCCGGAGACGCTCGCCGCCGCCTCGGTGGCCGACTGCCAGGCACTGGTGGTGGCGTCCACCGACGACGTGGCCAACCTGGAGGCGGCGCTCGCTGCCCGCGATCTCCGTGCCGACCTGCGGGTGGTGCTCCGGCTCTTCGACGGTGACTTCGCCGAGCGGGTGGAGGAGACCTTCGCGCTCGGGGTGTCCCGGTCGGTCTCCTACCTGGCCGCCCCGGCCTTCATCGGGGCGCTCACCGAACGCGCCGTGATCAGCACCATCCCGGTTGACAGGCACGCGCTGCCGGTCGCCGAGGTGCCGGTCGCCCCCGGCTCCGAGCTGGACGGCCGACCGCTGGACGTGGTCAACCGGGACGGACAGGTCCGGCTGATCGCCCGCACCCCGGCGGGCGGTGCCAAGACGATCTGGTGGAAGGACCTCGACCCCCGGCAGGTGATCTTCGCGGGTGACCGGCTCACCGTGGTCGCGCGCCGACGCGGGTTGGACTGGCTGACACGGCAGTGCGCCCCGCCCGCCCCGGGGAGGATGCCGACCCCGCACGGTCACGTCGGTTCGACACCCCGGCCGGAGCCGGTCCTGCCGGCGGCGGTACCCGACTCACTGCCGACGCCGACAGTTGGGCAGGTGGCTGTTCCGGCCCCCGGCGCGGCACATCCGATGCCGACCCCGTCGTCGCCGGTCGACGGCGCCGTACCGCCGAGCCGCGACGGGGGCACCCGGGTAGATGACTAGGAGTCGTCTGGACGCGGCCGGCTTCCAGATCCTCCACGCCTCCCTCCGTTAGGGTCGGCGAAATCAAGTGTCAAGATGAGTCGATGTCCACGGTGAGCTTCGACGGTCAGAGGCTTCGTGAGGTCCTTGCCGCACTCGCGCCGTGGCAGCGCCTTGCGTTCGCGACCAGTTGTGTCGAGGTTCTGGTGCCGTCGTACGTCACGTTCAGCGAGCTGGAGCAGGTCGGTGACGCCAATCTCGTGCGGGCCAGCGTCGACGCTGTCTGGTCGGCGTTGGAAGGCCACGAACCGGAGGCGACCTATCCCGAGCTGCCGTCGCCGGAGTCGGTGAAGGAGCTGTTGCCCTCGGAGGATGATTGGAACGAGTGGGCACCTCAGGCGGAGGACGCGGTTGCGTCGCTCGTCTATCTACTTGAGCTGCTAGCCAGCGATGACGTCATCTACGCCGTCCATGCTGCGGAGCGGGCATATTCGGCAGTCGATGACTTCGTTGCCCGGGAGCAGGACCTCGGCGTGCTCGACGCTGATGATCGCGAGGCTTTGCTGAAGACGCCCCTGATCCAGGCTGAGCTGCGACGCCAGGCGGATGCACTCAGAATCCTGCAAGACTCGGCGGCCGAACGGTCGGCGGTCTCCGAACTGCGTGCCGCCGCCCAACGACTTCCGGTCGGTGGAGCGTTGTAGCTGGCGGGGATCTCCTGATCAACAAGACCGGCGATCGGCGAGCAGGAACCGGTCGGCACTGAGCGACAATCCATGGCATGCGTTTCCGCATCCTGGGCCCGACCCGGGTGGTGCTGGCCGACGGGCGAGAGGTCCCAGTCGGCGGTCCGCGGCTGCGCGCCCTGCTGGCGCTCCTGCTCCTCGACGCCGGCCGGGTGGTCTCCGCGGAGCGGCTTATCGATGGCCTGTACGGCGAGAATCCGCCCAGAGGCGCGGCCAACGCGCTCCAGTCCCAGGTGTCGCGGCTGCGCCAGGCCCTGCCCGCCGAGCACGACCCGGTCGAGTTCCACCCGGCCGGTTACCGCCTCGCTGTGGATCCCGACGATGTCGACGCGTACCGGTTCGAACGGCTCGCCGAGGCGGGGCGCCGCGCGCTCGTCGGCGGCGACTGGCCCCGGGCGGCGGCCGTGTTGCACGAGGCGCTGGAGCTGTGGCGTGGTCCTGCCCTCGCCGATGCCATCGGCGCAGCCGGCGCGCCCGCGCAGGCGGCCCGGCTGGAGGAGCTGCGGCTGGCCGCCGTCGAGGATCGGGTCGAGACGGATCTGGCGTTGGGCGCACACGGCGCGCTGGTAGCGGAGCTACGGGAGGCGGTCGCCGCGCATCCGTTGCGGGAGCGGTCGCGGGGCCAGCTCATGCGTGCCCTGGCCGCATCGGGTCGGCCGGCGGAGGCGTTGGCCGAGTTCGAGGACGCCCGGCGGACGTTGGCCGAGCAGCTCGGCACTGACCCGTCGGCGGAGCTGGCCGCGATCCACCTGGCGGTGCTGCGGGGCGAGGAACGCGGGTCGACCGAACGGGCGCTGCCGGGTCAACTCACCACGTTCGTCGGGCGGGACGAGGAGCTCAGGCGCGTCGGCGAGTTGCTCGGCGAGCGGCGGCTCGTCACCCTCACCGGCCCCGGGGGAGCCGGCAAGACGCGCCTGGCGATCGAGGCCGCGGGCCGAGTCGACGGCGAGGTCCGTTTCGTCGAGCTGGCCGGGCTGGCCGACGGTTCGGACGTACCGCAGGCGGTGCTGAGCGCGCTCGGCCTGCGCGACGCGGGCCTGCGCGCCCCGGCCGAGGCGGGCTGGCAGACAACGGATCGGCTGGTCGAGGCGCTCGCCGAGCGGCGACTGCTGCTGGTGCTCGACAACTGCGAGCACGTCCTCACCGACGCGGCCCGACTGGCTGCCCGGTTGCTGAGCGCGTGCCCGGCGTTGCGCGTCCTGGCCACGAGTCGCGAGCCGCTCGGGCTGGCCGGTGAGGCGCTGTGCCCGTTGTCCGGGTTGACCCTGCCACCGCCCGGCGCGTCCGCGCGCGATGCCGACGAGTACGCGGCTGTCGGCCTCTTCACCCAGCGGGCCGTCGACGTCGCGCCCGATTTCGCAGTGACGCCGGCCAACGTCGAGATGGTGCTGCGGATCTGCCGCAGCCTCGACGGTCTGCCGTTGGCGATCGAGTTGGCCGCCGCGCGGCTGCGGGCGCTGTCCGTCGCCGAGGTGGCCGCCCGTCTCGACGATCGGTTCCGGCTGCTGTCCACCGGCAGCCGGGCCGTGTCGCCGCGACACCGCACCCTCCGGGCGGTGGTCGAGTGGAGTTGGGATCTGCTCGACGACGCCGAACGGAGAGTGGCCCGACGGCTGACCGTCTTCGCCGGTGGGGCCACTCTGGAGGCGGCCGGGCGGGTCTGCGGCCTGCCCACCGCCGAGTTCGTCGACGCGCTCACCGGGCTGGTCGACAAGTCCTTCGTGGAGATGGCCGGCGGCCGGTACCGGATGCTCGAAACGGTGCGGGCGTTCTGCGCCGAGCGTCTCGCCGATGCCGGCGAGGCCGATCAGTTCCGTCGCGCGCACACCGAGTACTTCCTCGAATTCGCCTGGACCGCCAGCGACCACCTCCGGCAGGCGGAGCAGCTGCACTGGCTGCGACGGCTCGACGCGGAGCGGGACAACCTGCATGCGGCGTTGCGCCGGGCCACGGCCGCCGGTGACGCGTCCGACGCGGCCGGGATGGTCGCTGCCCTGTCGTTCTACTGGTGGTTGCGCGGCATGCGCGGGGAAGGGGCGCGGCTGGCCGCCGACGTCCTCGAACTGCTCGGCACCGAAGCACCGCCGGGGCTGAACGAGGAGTTCGCCCTCTGCGTCTACAACGCCTCGCTCGCCGGCTCCGGCCACCTGCCGTCGGTCGGAACGCAGCGGTCCGTGATCCGTAGCCTCGACCGGCCGCCCCGACAGCCGTTCCTGCTGTACCTGTCGGGGATCTCGACCGGACCGCCGTCCGGAGGCGCGGACAATGTGGACGAGCTGATGGCCGAGCTGCGACGGCTGGTCGGCCCGGACGTGTGGATCAACGCGCTGGGTGCCATGGGCAGCGGCTCGGCGTTGATGTGGAGTGGCCAGTGGGACCGGGCCAGGACCGCGCTGACCACCGCGCTCGACGGCTTCCGGAGCACCGGGGACCGGTGGGGCGCCATGATCACGCTCGGCGCGCTCGGGGAACTGGCCGCCTGGCAGGACGATCCGGACGCGGCGGGTGCCCACATGGATGAGGCCATGGGGTTGGTCGAGGCGCTCGGGTCGGCCGTCGACCAGGCCGACATGCTGCGTACCCGGGGCGAGATAAGGCTGCGTGCCGGTGACCTCGCGGCGGCGGATGACGACTTCGCCGGTGCGTTGCTCCTCGCGCAGCGCAGCGGCGCGCCCGAGTTCGTGGCCAGCGCCCGGCTCGGCCTCGCCCAGGTGGCCCGGGTGCGCGGGGACCTGACCGCCGCGAGGCGGTTCTGCGAGGAGGCGTTGACCGGTGGGCTCACCGGCTGGTACGTGGGCGACGCCGCCCGCGCGGAGATCATTCAGGTCCTGAAGGAGATCACCGAGGCGGAGAGGAAAGGTGCGCCACCGTCAGCGGACGGTGCGTGATCCGTCAGCGCCCGACCGCACCGTGGGGGCATGACGACATTCGAAGTGGTCGCCGAGGGTCTGGGCAAGCGGTACGGCCCGACCCGCGCGCTCGACACGTTTGACCTGACCGTGCCGGCCGGCACGGTCCACGGACTGCTGGGACCGAACGGCGCGGGCAAGACGACGGCCGTACGGATCCTCACCACGCTGCTGCGCTTCGACACGGGAAGGGCCAGCGTGGCCGGGTACGACGTGCTGCGCCAACCGGACGAGGTGCGCGCCCGGATCGGGCTGACCGGGCAGTACGCCGCGGTCGACGAGATCCTCAGCGGCCGGCAGAACCTGGAGCTGTTCGGCCGGCTGTTCCGGCTCGGCCGACGGGAGGCCAGTCGACGCGCCGGTGAGCTGTTGGAACGGTTCGGGCTCGACGAGGCGGCGAGTCGGTCCGCCGGTGAGTACTCGGGTGGGATGCGCCGCCGACTGGACCTCGCGGCCAGCCTGATCCGTACGCCGCGCGTGCTCTTCCTGGACGAGCCGACGACAGGCCTGGACCCGCGCAGTCGCAACCAGGTGTGGGACCTGGTCCGGGGTCTCGTGTCGGACGGGACCACGGTGCTGCTCACCACGCAGTACCTGGAGGAGGCCGATCAGCTCGCCGACCGGATCTCGGTGATCGACGCAGGGCGCGTGGTGGCCGAGGGCTCACCGGACCAGCTGAAGGCGATGACAGGTGGTGACCGGATCGAGGTGGTGGTCCGCGACGCGGCCGAGCTGAGCCGTGCTGCCCGCCTTGTCGTGCCGATCTGCGGCGCGGAGGCCGAACTCGACCCGGAGGTCCGACGGCTCAGCGTGCCGGTGGTCGATCGCGTCGCCGGCCTGGTCGACGTGGTTCGCGCGCTGGACGAGGCCGGGATCGCGGTCGAGGACATCGGCCTGCGGCGCGCGACGTTGGACGAGGCGTTTCTGCACCTGACCGGGCACCGGCCGGACGAGGCCCGGGAGACCGTCGGGGCTGGACGGACGGGGGACGTGGCATGACCACCGCTGTCGCCGACGGCTGGACGATGACCAGGCGGAACATGACCCACGTGATCCGCGCTCCGGAGGAGCTGATCCTCTACTTCTCGCTGCCGATCATGTTCGTGCTGGTCTTCGGGTACGTGTTCGGCAGCGGCATGCAGGTGGCGGGCGGTGGCGACTACCGCGAGTTCCTGCTGCCGGGGGTCTTCGTGATGACGATGCTGTACGGGCTGGGAGCCACCGCGACAGGTGTGGCGCTGGACCTCAGCCGGGGCGTGGTCGACCGCTTCCGATCGATGCCGATGGCACGGTCCGCCCTGATGACCGGTCGCACCGCCGCCGACCTGCTGCGCGCCCTGCTGGAGATGTCCACCCTGTTGGTGTGCGGGCTGCTGGTCGGGTGGCAGTGGCGACAGGGTGTCGGCAAGGCGTTGCTCGCCGTCGGGCTCCTCCTGTTGCTGCGGATCGCGATCACCTGGGTGGGGATCTACCTGGCGTTGCTGGTCCGCAACCCGGACACGGTCGGTGTGATCGTCTTTCCGGCGGCGTTCCCGTTCACCGCGATCTCCAATGTCTTCGTGTCGCCCGAGCTGATGCCGTCGGTCATCGGGACGATCTCGGAGTGGAACCCGCTGTCGGCCACCGTCGCGGCGATCCGCGAACTGTTCGGCAACCCGGGCCTGGGTGGCGACTCCTGGCCGGCAGAGCACGCGATGCTGTTGGCGGTGCTGTGGCCGGTGCTGCTGATCGCGACGTTCGCCCCGCTGGCCGTGCGCCGCTACCAGCGGCTGAGCCGCTGACCGGTCAGCGGCGGGCCCGCAGCGCGTAGAGCGCGGCACCGACCGCGAGCACGCCCAGACCGGCGAGAACGCTGCCCAGCGGCAGGTTGACCACCAGCAGCAGACAACCGAAGAGCCCGAGGCCGGCGAGTACCCGGACCGGCAGCCGCCGGTCCGGGTCCCGGCCCAGCGTGAGCGCCGCCGCGTTGGTGATCGCGTAGTAGACGAGCACCGTGCAGCTGGAGAAGCCGATCGCGTCGCGTACGTCGCCGAGCAGCACCACCACGATCACCACAGCGGCGACCGCCAGCTCGGCCCGGTGCGGCACCTGGCGCACCTGGTGCACGGCGGCCAGCGCGCCGGGCAGGTCACGGCGGCGGGCCATCGCGAGGGTGGTCCGCCCGACCCCGGCGACCAGGGACAGCAGCACCCCGACGACAGCGATGGTGGCACCGGCGCGGACCACCCACGCCAGGCCGGGCAGCCCGGCGGCGGTCACCACGTCGACCAGGGGCGCGGCCGAACCGGCCAGCCGGTCGGCGCCGAGCACGCCGAGCGTGACCACTGCCAGCACCAGGTAGATCACGAGCACCACCCCGAGCGCCAGCGGCACGGCGCGCGGGATGGTCCGCCGTGGGTCGCGGACCTCTTCGCCGAGCGTGGCGATCCGGGCGTACCCGGCGAAGGCGAAGAACAGCAGACCGGCGGCGGTGAGCACGCCCCGCGCCGAACCGCCGGGTTCGCCGAGCCGGTCCAGGCGCACCGGTCCGCCCACCGCACCGACAACCGTGACGAGGACCAGCACCGCGAGCACCAGCGCGACAAGTGCCCTGGTCACTGTGGCGGTCTTGCCGATGCCACGCAGGTTCACAGCGGTCACCGCGAGCACCGCGCCGACGGCGACAAGCCGCGCCTGGCCCGGCCAGAGGTACGCCCCGACGGTCAGCGCCATCGCCGCACAGCTCGCCGTCTTGCCGACCACGAAGCCCCAACCGGCCAGAAAGCCGGCGATCGGCCCGAGGCGCTCCCTGCCGTAGACGTAGGTACCGCCGGACTCCGGGTACCGCGCCGCGAGCCGCGCCGAGCTTGTCGCGTTGCAGAAGGCGACGAAGCCGGCGAGCACCAGCGCGGGCAGCAGGCCGGCGCCGCCGGCCGCCGCCACGGCCGGGCCGAAGACCACGAAGACGCCCGCGCCGAGCATCGAGCCCAACCCGATGACGACCGCATCGGGTACGCCCAGCCGCCGCGCCAGTTGATCCACGGGCCGAAACCCTAGGGGTACGAGGTGAACGGCCGGTCCCACGCGCGTAGCCGGCCGGGGAGCGGCACGCCGTCCCAGGGCACCCGGTGCAGCAGCCGGTCCAGGAAGAGCCCGAGCAGCAGGGCCGCCACGCCGTCGGTGAGCCAGTGGAAGTTTAGGTAGGTCGTGGTGACCAGCAGGATCGCCGGCGGCGCGACCCTGATCAGTCTGCGCACGTTGGGGTGCAGCCGTCCCGCCGTCAGCGCCGTCAGCAGCACGGCCATCACCCCGTACCAGACGATCGCATTCGCCACGTGCCCCGACGGGTAGGAGAGGTCGTACTCGGTGGGCGGCAGGTCGTTGAAGATCCGAACCGACTGGGTAGGCGGCAGATCCGAGCTGGGCGCGGCCCGGTCGGTCAGGACCTTGAGCGGCCCGACCGTCAGGTACAGGAGCACGAACGCCCCCGCCAGCAGCAGGAACGGCCGGACGGTGCGGGCCCGCCAGGCCACGGCCAGGGCCAGGGCCAGGGAGAGGGGCATCAGCAGCCAGCCACCCTGCCCGAGAAGGTTGAACACCCGCGCGGTCCAGTAGATCGGCGCGGGGTGATGGGCGTAGGCCCATTCCCGTACGGCGAGGTCCAGACCGAGCAACGCGCCGTTGGCGAGGGCCAGGGTCAACGCGCCGAATCCGACCAGCAGGAGCGCGTCGAACCACCAGCCGGCCGGGCGGACGGGCCGTAGCCGCAGGTCACGTCGTACCGCTGTGGGTTTGAGCACGCGACCACGCTACCGGCCCGGTGCGAGGCCGGCGTGTGCGGCGCTGTGGGCCCAACCACGATCAGGGGCGGATGCGGGGGAGACCAGTCATGCTTGTGCGCGTGCGGATCACGTCTGCCCTCGTGGACCCGGCGCTGCTCGACCTGCCCTGGTCGACCCCGCTGGAGGAGTGGCCTGCCCAACACCTGGTGGCGCTGCCGCAGGGTATCTCCCGGCACATCGTCCGGTTCGTCCGGTTGGGCGACTACGTGTACGCGTTCAAGGAGACCCGCGAGCGGATCGCCGAGCGGGAGTACGACCTGCTCCGGGCGCTGGAGCGGATCGACTTTCCCTCGGTCGAGGCGGTGGCGGTCGTCGCCGACCGGCAGACCGAGGACGGGGAGCCGCTCGAATCGGTGCTGATCACACGGCACCTGCAGTTCTCGCTGCCGTACCGGGCGCTCTTCTCGCACACCCTTCGGCCGGAGACGATGAGCCGGCTGCTCGACGCGCTCGCCGCCCTGATCGTGCGGATGCACCTGACCGGCTTCTTCTGGGGTGACTGCTCCCTGTCGAACACGCTGTTCCGCCGGGACGCGGGCGCCTTCGCCGCCTACCTGGTGGACGCGGAGACGGGCGCCCTGCACAACACGCTCTCCAACGGTCAGCGCGGCGAGGACCTGGAGATCGCCCGGGTGAACATCTTCGGTGAGGCGCTGGACCTGCAGGCCGCCGGCCTGCTGCACGAGTCCATCGACCCGGAGGTGGTCTGCGAGGAGGTCGTGCAGCGTTACGAGCGGCTCTGGCACGAGATCACCTATGAGCAGGCGATCGAGCGGGAGGCCCGGCACGACATCGAGGGCCGGATCCGCCGCCTCAACGACCTGGGCTTCGACGTCGCCGAGGTGGCCATGTCGTCAATCGACGACGGGCGTTTCCTGGTCCGACCGAAGGTCGTCGACGCCGGCTACCACACCCGGCGGCTGCTGCGGCTGACCGGGTTGGACGCCGAGGAGAACCAGGCACGCAAGCTGCTCAACGACCTGGACGCCTATCGCGCGGAGAGCGACCTGATCGACGAGCAGCAGGCCGCACACCGCTGGCTCACCGAGGTCTTCGAGCCGGTGGTCCGGGCCGTCCCCGCGCACCTGCGCCGCAAGCTCGAGCCGCAGGAGCTGTTCGCCCAGATCATCGAGCACAAGTGGCTGCTCTCCGAGCAGGCCGGCCGGGACGTCGGGATGCGCCACGCCGTCCAGTCGTACCTGTCCGACGTGCTGGTGCACCGCCCGGACGAGCAGGCCATCCTCGGCGTGGACGTCCCCAGCCTGAGCTAGCGGCTGGCCGCCGCGTCACTCCACCCAGGAGCCTCCGCGCAGCACCCGCACCACGTTGAGGTCGTCGTCCAGCACCACCAGGTCGGCGCGGAGACCCACCTGGAGGGACCCGACCCGGTCGCCCAGACCGATGGCCCGCGCCGGGGTGGTGGCCACCATCCGTGCGGCGTCGGCGATCGGGATTCCGGCGTTCACTGCGTGCCGCAGCGCGGCGTCCATGGTCAGCGTGCTGCCGGCGATCGCGCCGTCGCGGGCGAGTCGGGCCACGCCGTCGGCGACGGTGACTGCCTGGCCGCCCAGTTCGTACTCACCGTCGGCCATTCCGGCGGCGGCCATCGCGTCGGTGACCAGCGCGGCGCGGTCCGGGCCGGCGGTCGCCGTGACGAAGGTCAGCATGCCGTCGTGCAGGTGCACACCGTCGGCTACCAGCTCACAGATCACGGTAGGCGCGTCGAGCAGGGCCACCACCGGCCCCGGCTCCCGGTGGTGCACCGGCCGCATCCCGTTGAACAGGTGGGTGCCGACGCTGGCGCCGGCGGCGACCGCGGCGCGGGTCTGCTCGTACGTGGCGTCGGTGTGGCCCACCGCCGCCACCACCCGCTGCGCGGTGAGCAGCTTGATCGCCTCCAGTGCTCCGTCGCGCTCCGGGGCGAGGGTGACCATCCGGACCGCGCCCCGGCCCAGCTCGATCAGCTCGGTCAGCTCGTCGGTCGACGGGTCGCGAAGGTACTCCGGGTTCTGCGCGCCGCAGCGGGCGGCCGACAGGTACGGCCCTTCGAAGTGGACCCCCGCCAACACGCCCTCGTCGACAAGCGGGGCGAACGCCTCGGTGGCCTTACGCATCAGCGGAAAGGGCGCGCTGACCAGGCTGGCCAGCAGCGTGGTGGTGCCGTGCGCGAGGTGGAAGTCGGCCGCCGCGCGGGCCTCGTCGGCGTCCCCGGTGGTGAAGGTGTGCCCGCCACCGCCGTGGGTGTGCATGTCGACGAAGCCGGGCAGGATCCAGTGCCCGTCGCGCACCGAGGGATACTCGGCCACCGCCGTGATCCGATCCCCGTCCCACTCGACGCAGCCCTGTCGGACGACTCCGGTCGGGGTCACCACTCGGCCGTTCACCCGTACGGTCATCGCTTCTCCTGATGGTCACGGACACCCACGGCGTCCAGGGCGAGCAGGGCGGCACCGAGGCAACCGGCCTCGTCGCCGAGGGCTGCCGCGACCAGCTGCGGCTCCCGGTGGAAGGTCATTCGTTCGTGCAGCGCCGCCCGCAGCGGGGTCAGCAGCCGCTCCCCGGCCTGGGCCAGGCCGCCGCCGAGCACGATCGTCGCCACGTCGAACAGCGCCTGCCCGCTGGCGAGGCCATCGGCGAGCGCCTCGACCGCCTCCTGCCAGACCTGGCCGGCGAGCTGTTCGCCGGCCGCGGCCCGTTCGGCCACCTCCGCAGCAGTCACCGGAGCGTCGGCGGTCCCGCCGGCCAGTTCGGCGTAGCGGCGGCCGATCGCGGCGGCCGATGCGATGGCCTCGAGGCAGCCGGGGCGGCCACAGCCGCAGCGCGGACCGTCGGGCCGGACCAGGATGTGGCCGATCTCCCCGGCGGCGCCGTTGGCCCCCACGGCGGCCGTGCCGTCCACGACGTGCGCGGCGGCGATGCCGGTGCCGATCGCCACGAACAGCACGTGCCCGGTGCCCCGCCCGGCGCCGAGCCGGGCCTCGGCGAGACCACCGACACGCACGTCGTGGCCGAGCGCCGTCGGCAGGCCGAGCCGCCTCACCGTCAGGTCCCGCAGGGGTACGTCCCGGAAGCCCACGTTCGCCGACCAGACCGCGACTCCGCGCGCCTCGTCCACGACTCCGGGCACGGCGATGCCCACCGCGATCGGGGTGAGCCCGTCGGCGCGGGCCTTGTCGGCCAGCCCGCCGGCCACGTCCAGGATGGTGCCGACCACCGCGGCTGGGCCGCGTCCGGCATCGGTGGGGTGCCGCTCGGTGCTCACCACGACGCCGTCCGGCCGGACCAGGGCGCACTTCATGCCGGTGCCGCCGACGTCCAGCGCAACGACCACGCGGTCCGCGCCTGCGGCGTTGCCGTCGCTCACGGTGCCAGCTCGGTTCGCGACTGCGGGGCTCGCAAACCCGGCTCACTCCTCGCGCTCACGCCAACACCACGGATCTGGTCAGGTGTCGGGGCGCGTCCGGGTCGAGGCCCCGGCTGGTCGCCAGCGCGACCGCGAAGCGTTGCGCCAGGATCAGGTCGGCCATCGGGTCGACCGGGGTACGGCCGGCGGACCAGCTCCCCAGCACCGTGCGCCAACCGTGCGTGCGGCTGTGCACGAAGGCCGCGCCGGTGGCGGCCACATCCTCGGGCAGCCCGTCGGGTAGCTCGCCGAAGGCCCAGACCAGCCGGCCCGGTGCGGCGACCGAGATGGGCCCGTGCCGGTAGTCCATCGCCGGGTACGCCTCGGCCCAGAAGGTGGCCGCCTCGCGGCACTTCAGCGCCGCTTCCTGGGCCAGCCCGATCGTCCACCCCCGACCGAGGAAGGTGACCTGCTCGATGGTGGCCGGGTCGATCGGCAGCGGGGACCGCACCGCCACCTCGGCGTCGGCGGCGAGTGCTGTCACCGGGTCGCCGAGCTGGGCCCGGAGCAGGGCCAACGCGCTGGTCGCGAAGCGGGTCTGCACCACCGACCGCTCGTCGGCGAAGGGCATGGTCACGGTGGCGGTGGCCAGGTGGACCGCCGGGGACGCGGGGTCACCGACGATCACGGTGGTGGGTGTTTGTCCGCGCAGTGCGGCGAGCAGTTCCAGCACCTCGGTGGTGGTGCCGGAACGGGTGATCGCGACCAGCCGGTCGTAGCGACGGCCGGTGGGGAACTCGGACGCCTGGAACGCGTCGGTCTCACCCTGGCCGGCCTGCTCGCGGCGGGCCGCGTACGCCATTGCCATGAACCACGACGTGCCGCAACCGACGACGGCGACCCGCTCTCCGGGGCGCGGAAGATCACCGCGTACGACCTCGGCCAGCCTGGCCGCCTCCCGCCAGCAGTCGGGTTGGCTCGCGATCTCCGCGTCCACGTACGCCATGGGAACTCCTCGCAGGGCCGACCGATGCGCAATACGGCTCGTTAGACCCGCATTTCGCGCGTTATTCTGCGCGAACGCAGGTGACCATGGCAACCGGCCAGCCGATCGCGCAGGTCAGTCTTTTGCGCCAGCCTAGTTTTGCGCACTAGTGTGCACGCAATCAATCACCGTCCGTGCAGTTGCTGGGAGGGCCCCCGCGGTGGACCGGTACGCCAGATGGAACGCCCTGCTCGAGATGCTGACCGACAACGGCCGGGTCAGCGTCGAGGCGGCAGCCGAGCGGCTGGACGTCTCCCAGGCCACCATCCGGCGTGACTTCGACCAGCTCGCGCAGCAGCAGATGATCACGAGGACCCGGGGTGGCGCGGTCGCCAACGGCGTGTCGTACGACCTGCCGCTGCGCTACAAGACCGCCAAGCACTCGGCCGAGAAGCAGCGGATCGGGGCGGCCGCCGCGGCGCTCGTCACGCCGGGCACCGTGGTCGGTCTGAATGGCGGCACCACCAGCACCGAGGTGGCGAGGGCGCTCGCCGTACGACCGGATCTGAACACCAGCGCCGAGGGTGCCCAGCTCACCGTGGTGACCAACGCGCTGAACATCGCCAACGAGCTGCTGGTCCGATCCCGGATGAAGGTCGTGGTGGCCGGCGGTGTGGTGCGTCCGAAGTCGTTCGAGCTGGTCGGCCCGCTGGGCGGAGCGCTGCTGCGCGAGGTCACCCTCGACGTCGCCCTGCTCGGTGTGGACGCGATCGACCCGCAGCTCGGTGCCGCCGCCCACCACGAGGGGGAGGCGGCGATGAACAACCTGATGGTGGCCCGCGCCAAGCGTGTGGTGATCATCGCGGACTCGTCCAAGCTGGGCGGTCACGCCTTCGCCCGGATCTGCCCGGTCGAGCGGGTGGAGACGCTGGTGACCGACTCCGGTGCCGCGCCGGAGGTGGTGGACGCGTTCCGCGCTGCCGGCGTCCAGGTCATCTGCGCCTGAACGGTCACGCTCCGTCGATGAACTAGTCTGTTCGGCGCGTCGATGCATACCGGGTATTGCGCGCTCTTGCATACCGCGTATGGTGTCGGCTGTCACGCCCACCCATCGGGGGAGGTGCAGCTTGCCAGCTGTCCTGGAGATCGAAGGTCTACGTAAGACGTACAAGAGTCGTCGACGCGGCACCCGCAACGCGCTCGACGGCTTCGACATGCGGGTCGACGCGGGGCAGGTGCACGGCTTCCTGGGTCCCAACGGGTCCGGCAAGACCACCACGCTGCGTACCCTGCTCGGCCTGATCCGACCCGACGGCGGCCGGATGGCGCTGCTCGGGCACGAGGTCCCCGACGCGCTGCCCACGGTCGCCGGCCAGGTCGGCGCGATCGTGGAGAGCCCGCAGTTCTTCCCGCACTTCACGGCACGGGACACGCTGTCCCTGCTCGCGGGGGCGGGCGAGGTGCCGGCCACCCGGGTCGACGAGGTGCTGGAACTCGTCGGGCTGCGCGACCGGGCCGGCGAGCGGGTCAAGACGTACTCGTTGGGCATGAAGCAGCGGCTCGCCGTGGCCTCGGCCCTGCTCAAGAACCCGAAGCTGCTCATCCTCGACGAGCCGGCCAACGGCCTCGACCCGGGCGGCATCCGGGAGATGCGCACGCTGATGCGTACCCTCGCCGAGTCCGGAATGACAGTGGTGCTGTCCAGCCACATCCTCGGTGAGATCCAGCTGATCTGTGACTCGGTCACCATCATCTCGCTGGGCCGCCGGGTCGCGTTCGGCCCGGTCGACGAGGTGCTCGCGCAGCACTCGTCAGGTGCGGTCCGGATCCGGCTGGAGGCGGTCAGCGACCTGCCGGTGGCCACCGAGGCGCTCACCCAGGCGGGGATCCGGGTCACCGGTCACCCGGACCACCTGATGCTGGCCGGCGTCGACAAGCCGGCGTCGGTGACCCGGCTGCTCGCCGAGAAGAACCTCTACGTCAGTGAGTTGGCGCCGATCGCAGTCGATCTGGAGAGCGTCTTCCTCGAACTGACCGCCACCGCGCCGGTACCCGGTCAGCACCGGCAGGTCGACGAGTCCATGAAGGTCGGCGGGACGGGCCAGCCCGGTCCCGCCGGGGGAGGGTGGGGCGCGTGAGCCTCTTTCGGACGGAGCTGCGCCGGCTCAGCAAGCGGCGCTTCACCCGCTACATGACGCTTCTCGGCCTGCTGGTGCTGGCCGCGGTGGTGGTCGGGGTGTTCTTCACCAACCAGAAGATCGGTGCCGGCCAGCTCGCCCAGGCCGAGCGTCAGGCCGACCAGCAGTACCAGGAGCAGGTGCGCTGGAGCGAGCAGGAGCGCGCAGCGTGTGAGCAGGCCAAGACCGCCGGCACGGCTACCGACGGCCGCTACCCGGACGACTGCTCGATGATCACGGCCCCGTCCCGGGACCAGATCGAGGCGAGCTGGTTCCTGCCCTCGACGTTCGACTTCAAGGAGACGTTCGACGAGACGCTGATCCCGTTCGCGGCGATCCTCGCCCTGGTCGGGTTCGTCATCGGCGCGTCCTTCGTCGGTGCCGAGTGGAGCACCGGCGGCATGATGAACCTGCTGCTCTGGCGGCCGAAGCGGCTCACCGTACTGCTCACCAAGCTGGCCGCGCTGCTCACCGGCATCCTGGCGGTGACGCTTCCGGCCGCGGTGCTGTGGTTTGCCGGGTTCTGGGCGGTCGCCAACTTCCGGGGCAGCACCGAGAAGATGACCTCGGGGGTCTGGCAGTCGTTCATGCTGACCGGCGTACGAGGTGTCGTGCTGGTGCTGGTGCTCACCACCATCGGCTTCGCCCTCGCCTCGCTGGGTCGGCACACCGCGATGGCCCTCGGCGGCGTGGTGGCGGTGATGGTGGTCGGCCAGTTCGGCCTGGGCATCCTGCTGTCCATGGCGAGCGTGCGGTTCGCCGAGGCCTGGCTGCTGCCCACGTACGTGCTGGCCTGGATGACGAAGACGGTCACCTTGCAGGACTGGAACTCCTGCAACGCGACCTACTACGGGGAGTGCAAGCCGGCCACGATGGACATCACCTGGCAGCAGTCCTCGATCCTGCTCTCGGTCGGGGTGGTGGTGATCCTCGGGGCGGCGCTCTGGGCGATGCGTCGCCGCGACATCTCCTGACCTGACCGAAGTCGCGGCGCGGTCGGGCCGCCCGTCGGGGTTCCCGGCGGTGCGGACCGGCCGCGCCGCTTGCTGCGTCACTGGTCGTCGCTGGCTAGGCTGGGTGCCATGTCCGCCGACGCCACCCCGGCCACGCCCGAGCCGTCCACCGACGCTCGTCGAGGCGACGTCGCGGGTGCCGTCGGGCCGGCGGTTCCGAGTCCGCGGCCGGTGCCGCCCATCGAGAGCACCGACGATCCCGAACCGGACGACGGGGTCGACGTCGAGCCCAGCGGGCCGGCAGTCGGGCTCACCGAGCGGGAGCGGGCCATCCTCGCCTTCGAGCAGCAGTGGTGGCGGCACGCCGGTGCCAAGGAGCAGGCCGTCCGGGACACCTTCGGAATCTCGTCGACCCGGTACTACCAGCTGCTCAACGGTCTGCTGGACAATCCGGGCGCCCTCGCCGCCGACCCCGTGCTGATCAGCCGCCTCCGCCGCTTGCGCTCGTCCCGCGCCCGCAGCCGCCGCCGCTGACCTCGCCCCGCCCCGCCCCTCCCGGCGCGATCTTGCACTTTCTGTCGTCGTTTCGCGGCTTTTGCGCGTCCTTGTCGGGACACAAACTGCAAGATCGGCGCGCTTGGCGCGCTTGGCGCGGCGGCGCGGCGCTGGCGCGGCCCGCATGGCGGCTGGCCAGGCGGGTAGGCGGGAGCGTTCGGGGTTGCGTGCGGCCCCGGGCCGAGGAAGGGAGCGGGGTATGACGGCAACGAATCAGAGCGGCAGAGGCCAGCAGGCCCGCCAGGAGGCCTCCCGGGTCGGTCAGCAGGCCGCGCAGGCCGGGGGCCAGGTCACCCACACCGCCGCTGAGCAGGGCGGGCAGGTGGCCGCAGAGGCGCGGCGGCAGGCCCGGCAGTTGACCGGTGAGGCCACCGGGCAGCTTCGGGAGCAGGCGCAGACGCAGCAGCGGCGGGCCGCTTCGGGCCTGCGCGACCTGGGTCAGAATCTGAGTTCGATGGCCGAACGGGACGGCGATTCCGGGCTGGCCGGTCAAGTGGTACGTAGGGCGGCCGACGCCGCCCAGCAGGCCGCCGGCTGGCTCGACGAGCGCGAACCCGGCGAGGTGCTCGACGAGGTCCGCACGTACGCGCGGCAACACCCGGCGACGTTCCTCGCCGGCGCGGCGGTGGCCGGGCTGCTGGTCGGGCGGCTCACCCGGGGTCTGACCGCGCCGTCCTCGGGCAACGGTCAGGGTGGCAACGCGTCAGGTGCCCAGTCACCCGCGCAGGGTGCACCGGCGGACACCGGTCAGCAGCCGTACGTGGGGACGGCGCGGGCGCAGAACGTCTCGCCCGCCGGGCAACCCGCGCGGGACCTGCCCGGCGGGGTGGCACCGTGAGCGCCCCGGAGAAGGAGCGGACTCAGGCCTCGGTCGGCGAGCTGATCGGCGATGTGACCCGGGACATGTCCACCCTGGTACGCAAGGAGGTCGAGCTGGCCAAGGCCGAGCTGCGCGAGGAGGTCAGCCAGGCGGGCAAGGCCGGCGGCATGTTCGGCGGCGCCGCGCTGGCCGGGTTCCTGGCGGTGCTCTTCGTGTCGTACGCCATCTGGTGGGGGCTGTCCAACACGATGGACCAGGGGTGGGCGGCACTGATCGTCGCGGTCCTCTGGGCCGCTGCGGCCGGTGGTCTCTTCATCAACGCCCGGACCCAGCTGAAGCGGGCTCGTACGGTCCTGCCCCGGACGAAGCAGACTGCCCGGGAGCTGCCGGACGCCCTGCGGGGCCGGTGAACGAGTCGGGAGGGAACAGGTCATGTCCAGTGATCCGGATCGGATCCGGCGGGAGATCGAGACCACCCGCAACGAGTTGAGCAGTGACGTCGACGCGCTGACCGACAAGGTCAACCCGCGTCGGATCGCCGGTGACCGCGTCGGGCAGGCGCGCGGGGCGTTCACCCGAGCGAAGGAGAAGATGATGGGCAACTCGAACCATCTGGGTCAGGAGGCTGGCCAGCGGATGTCGCACGCGGCCGGCTCGGTACGCGACGAGACCCGTTCACTCGGGCAGCACTCCCGCGAGCAGGCTCAGGGCAATCCGATGGCTGCCGGCCTGGTGGCCTTCGGAGTCGGTCTGCTGGCCGCGTCGTTGATCCCGCCGAGCGGGCGTGAGCGGCAACTCGCCGGACGGGCGCGGAGCATGGTGAGTGAGCACTCCGGTGAGCTGCGCGAGCAGGCGAGCCAGGTGGGTCACCAGATGCAGGACAACCTGCGGGAGCCTGCGCAGCAGGCGGCGCAGTCGGTCCGGTCCAGCGCCCAGCAGGGCGTGTCCGCGGTACGCGACCAGGGCCGTTCGGCCGCCGGTCAGGTGCAGGGAGAGACGCATGCGGCCGTCGACGACCTTCGACAGCGCTGACCCGATCGGTGCGCCGGGGCCGGCGTCGGTGATGCGGGTACGCTCCGCGTCCGCGCCGGCCCCGGGCCGGCCGGTCAACGAGGACGTGGTCTTCCGGTTCGGCCCGTTGGTCGGTGTCCTGGACGGCGCGACGGTGCCGGACGGCTTCGACACCGGTTGCGTGCACGGGCCCGAGTGGTACGTCCGGCACCTGGCCGCCCGGATCGGCGTCGCCGAGGCGGTCCGTCCGGCCGCCCGGCTCACCAGCAACCTGGCCGCGGCCATCCTCGCGGTGCGCGCCGACCACGGTGGGCAGTGCGACCTCGACCACCCGGGCACCCCGTCCAGCACTGTCTGCCTCCTGCGGGACTGCGGCGACCAGGTGGACTACCTGGTGCTCTGCGACAGCCCTCTGGTCCTCGACGTCGGCGGGCGGGTCAGCGTGGTCACCGACAACCGGCTGGACGCGGCGATGACGGAGCTTCGGGAGACAGTGGCCATCGTGCCGGGCGGCGGGGCGGACCCGGTCACCAGGTTCCGGCACGCGGTGAGCGTCCAGCGGGAGCGGATGAACCGCACCCACGGCTACTGGGTGGCGGCCTCCGACCCGGACGCGGCCTTCCACGCGGTGACCGGGAGCGCGCCCCGGCACGGTCCGGGGGCGCTACGGCGGGCGGCGCTGCTGAGTGACGGCGCGTCCAGCGCGGTGGAGCAGTTCGAGCTGACCGACTGGGCCGGTCTGCTGGACCTGCTGAGCGCCGACGGTCCGGGCGCGTTGATCGACCGCGTGCGGGACGCCGAGCGCGACCACGGCGACCGACTGCGCCGGCACAAGTCCACCGACGACGCGTCGGTGGTGTTCTGCGAGTTCGGGGCGGCGGTTTGAGCGTTCGACACCCGGTCGGGTGACAACAGAGCGTGATGTGGAACACCCGGGCCGCCCGACCGGCCGGTACCGCTGTCCGGACCGCCAGTGGATGGCCAATGGGGTGGACTTCGGCCGATGAGGGCGGCAGACTGCGGCACGTGGCGGGTGCGGTCCGGCTGGAGCCGGTGGACGAGCGGAACCTGGAGCCGTTGCTCTCCGTAGCGGCTGCGGAGGCGGAACCCGGCGACGTCATGCCCCCGGTCGAGGCGCCCGCCGGCTGGTCGCTCGCCCGCCGTGAGGCGTTCCGAGAATTCCACCGGGCGAGCTTCGGCGGGCTGGACGGCCCGACCCGTTCGCAGATGTACGCGATCATCGTCGGTGGCGAGGTGCTGGGCATGGTGCGGATGACGCGCTGTGACGAGCCCGGCACTGTGGAGGCCGGGATGTGGCTCGGCCGCTCGGCACGGGGGCAGGGGATCGGCGCGGCCGCCCTGCGGGAGCTGCTGAACGCCGCCGCTGCGGCGGGTATGCGGGCGGTGGTCGCCGAGACGACCCCGGACAACATCGGCGCGGTCTCGGTCTTGCAGAAGTGCGGCGCGAAACTGCGCGAGGACGACGGCAGGGTACGCGCCGAGATCTGCCTCGATTCGACGCCGCCCGCCTTCTGAGGTGCCCGTCGGGGCCGGCGGCGACCGCAGGGGCCGCCGCCGACCGAGCGGATCAGGCCGGGAGCCGGACGATGTCGTAGTCGGTGGTCGGCGTCGACTCCACGTCGAATCGGCCGTTCACCACGTACAACGCCGAGCCGAGCAGGTCGCCGGTGGCCGGCGAACGCAGCAGCGGGCCGGTGATCTCGCGCTGCACCACACCGGCGGTGTATCCGGCGTTCAGCCGGACCACCGCGACGACGTTCGTCAGGTTCCGGATCACGTGCAGGGTGCGACCACGCAGCACCAGCCCGTCGGCCCGGTCCACGGAGTAGCCGCCCAGGTCGAAGACGCGGCTTCCGCCGGTACGCGGGTCGACGCGCACGAGCTGACCGGTCAGCATCTGCGCGACCAGCAGCTCACCGTTCGGCAGCGCCACGATCCCGTTGTTGAACGCGTCCGGCGTCGCGCCCGGACCGGTGAGCGGCAGCACCCGGAACGCGTCGGGGGCCGGCAGTCGACCACCCGGGCCGAGCGGCACCACGTACAGCACCGGCCGGATGGAGTCGGTGAAGTAGATCGCCCGCTTGGTGATCACCAGATCGTTGACCAGGGTGTCCGGCTCGCTGGTGAACTGGTAGTGGGCCAGTCGGGCGCCGGTGCCCGGGTCGTACACGCTGGCCCCGCCGCCGGAGAAGTCGGCGGTCCAGAGCCGGCCGTGCGTGTCGAGCTTGATGCCCGCCTTGGCGGTGCCCGGTGTGCCGGGAATCAGCACCGCGCCGCGCCCGGTACGTAAGTCGCCCCGCCACACGGCACCATCCAGGACGGAGCCCACGTAGACGGTGGTGCCCCGACCGATCGTCAGTCCTTCCGGGGTGAACCCGTTCGGCAGCGCGATCCGGGTGGGGAACGGCTTCGCCGGATGAGCCGTCGCCGGCGCGCCGACCGAGACCAGGGTCGCCGCTGCCACGAGGGGGACGAGGAGGAGAGAGAGCCGCTTGCGCAAGGAACACCACCTGACGTCGCAGTGGATTACTCCACTGAGGAATGTGACGTACTAGGAACGTCCCGGGCGCGGCAAAAGGTTGTGCCGGCCTGATCACTCCCGGTTGGCGGCGTACGCGGCCAGCCCGGCGACCTGGGCCGGGTCCAGCGACGGGCGTACCCGGGCCCGCGCGGTCGACACGTGCTCGGCGGTGACCGTGGCGGCGGCGAGCGACTCCCGCATCGCGGCCAGCGCCGCCTCGCGGACCAGCGCCGCGCAGTCCGCCGCGGAGAAGCCGGTCAGCTCGTCGCCGAGGGCGGACAGGTCCACGTCCGGTGCCAGCGGCACCTGCCGGGACGCCGCTCGCAGGATCTCCGCGCGGGCGGGCCCGTCCGGTGGTGGCACGTAGACCAGCCGTTCCAACCGCCCCGGCCGCAGCAGCGCCGGGTCGATCAGGTCCGGCCGGTTCGTCGCGCCGACGACCACCACGTTGCGCAGCGTCTCCGCCCCGTCCAGTTCGGTGAGCAGGGCGGCGACCACCCGGTCCGTGGTGCCCCCGTCGGTGGCCTGGCCGCGTACCGGGGCCAGCGCGTCCACCTCGTCCAGGAAGATCAGGGTGGGGGCCGCCTCCCGGGCCCGCCGGAACAGCTCACGGACCGCGCGTTCGCTCTCACCCACCCACTTGGAGAGCAGTTCGGCGCCCTTGACCGACAGCACGTTCGCCCGCCCCGACCCGGCCAGCGCCGTGACCAGGTAGGTCTTGCCGCAGCCCGGCGGCCCGTAGAGCAGAACCCCGCGCGGTGGTTGCACGCCGAGCCGGGCGAAGGTGTCCGGGTAGGTCAGCGGCCACAGCACCGACTCGGTGAGCGTCTGCTTGACCTCGTCCAGCCCACCCACGTCGTCCAGGGTCACCGAGGCCAGATCCAGGGTGGACGCCGCCATCGTGGTGGGTCGGACCACCTCCCGGGCGGCGGTGAAGTCCGCCATCGACACCGTCGGCGTCTCGGCGGACTTCTGCCGCAGCGCGGCGCGTACCCCGGCCTCCCGGACCAGTGCGGCCAGGTCCGCCGCGACGAAGCCGGGGGTACGCGCGGCCACGTCGTCCAGCCGGACGTCGTCGGCCAACGGCACCTGCCGGGTCAGCACGGTGAGCTGTTCGCGGCGCAGCGCCTGATCCGGCAGCGGGACGCTGATCCGCAGCGACAGCAGGTCAGGGGCCCGCAGTGCGCTGTCGACCGCCTCCGGCCGGCCGGTGGTGCAGACCACGGCGACGCCGGCGCGGATGCTCTCCGCGAGCACCTGCCGGAACACCGTCGCCACCGGGCCGGGATCGTCAGCGGGAGCGAGCGCCTCGACGTCGGTGACCAGCAACACCGCCGGGCCGGCGGCTCGGGCAGCAGTGGCCGCGGCGCGCAACCGCTCGGCGGCGGCCTGACTGGCCAGCGCGGCCACCTCCGGCGCCCAGAGCTGGTGAACGCGGGCGCCGACCCGGGCGGCCACGGCCCGGACCAGCGCCGACTTTCCGGAGCCTGCGGGGCCGACGAGCAACACGCCCAACGAGATGGTGGTGCCGAGCCGGCCCAGAACCTCCCGGTGGTGGAAGCCGAGGTCCAGCAGCTCGGTCAGCTCCTCGGCCTGGGCCCGCAGCCCGGGCAGCTCGTCCACGTCGGGCGCGTCCTCCGCCGGGACCACGTCCCCGCTCGCGCCCGCCCGGGTCGGCGTGACACCGGCCCGGACCGGCCCGCCGTGGGTGGTCGCGCCGTGCTCCCAGGCGACCGACGTGCCCATGGTGACGAGCGCGCCGGCCGCCGGCTCGACAGCGACCGCGGTGAGTAGCGTGCTGGTCCAGGCGAAACCGACGGTGTTGGCGAGGCTGCGACGCGCCGCCTCGACCAGGCTGCGGACCGAGGCGTCCGGCAGCACGTCCTGCGGCAGCAGCGACACGTCGTCACCGGAGGTGAGCACCTTGCCCAGCAGGGCGAGCCGGAGCATCTCCGGGCTGACCGCCGCGACGACCTCCACCGGCCCGGCCAGGACGACCCGGCCGGCCGGAACCAACGGCGCCGGGCTCACCCGCACCTGACCGCCGTCACGCAGACCCAGGTTGCCCAACGTCAGGTCGTCGGCGTACAGCAGGGCGCTGCTCGCGCCCGGCCCGGCCGCAGCCGCGATCCCGGCCGTCTCCCGGCGGCCGGTGAGGCGGACCGGGTCGCCGGGGCGTAGCCCCAGCGCGGTCAGCGCCTCCGGGTGCAGGCGCACGATGCCCCGTCGGGCGTCCAGCGCCGCCGGCCGCAGGCTCGCCGTCAAGGTCAGGTCGGGTTGCGCCACTGCCCGACCGTAGCCGCCGGCAGCCAGCCCCGCCGGTCAGCGCCGCGGATCGAGCTCGTCCAGGAGCGTCGGGTCGCGTCGGATCAGCTCGGCCAACCGGGCCGCCGGGTCCGGGGTCAACCCGTCCGGGCCGGGCGCCCAGGCGGGCACCGTCCGGCCGGAGAGCGGCCAGGCCGGCGGGGGTTCCAGCGGGGGCGGCGGGGGCACCGGGCCGACCGTGACGGCGGGCCCGTCCCAGGAGACCCGCATCGGGTACGTCCGCCCGGCATGCTCCACCTGCACGGTCACCGCCAGACCGGGGTACGCCCCGACGACCTGGCGGACCGCCTCGGCCACGTCCTCGACCGGCCCCCAACCGGCCACGTCGCTGGCGGTCTCCACCCCGGCGTGCCGGCCCGACCGGGCGTTGCGGGTGCCGCTGTCGAGGCCGGGCGGGCTCGACGGTGCGGTGGTGTCGTCACGGTCGGTGGCCCGACGGCGCGACGCCTCCTCACGTCGGGCCAGCCGGGCCAGCGTCTCGTCCAGGTCGCCCCTCACCAGATCACCTCTTCCCGCCACGGCCGGAGCTGGTCGGCTCAGGCTCTCCTGTCCCGGGTAGCGCGGTCCAGCGCGCGGTCCAGGACGACCAGTAGGGCGTCCCGCACCGAGAGCCGGTCGCGGGCATCGAACTGCACCAGGGGTACATGATCGCCGATGGCCAGCGCCCAGCGGATCTCGCCGAGCTCCAGGGCCAGTCGCCCGTCGAAGGCGTTGACCCCGACGACGAACGGCAGCCCTGCCCGCTCGAAGAAGTCGATGGCCGGGAAGCAGTCGTCCAGCCGTGCGCTGTCCACGACCACGAGCGCGCCGAGCGCTCCCCGGGCCAGGTCGTCCCACATGAAGCCGAACCGGGTCTGCCCCGGCGTGCCGAACAGGTAGAGCTTCAGGCTGCGGTCGATCGTCACGCAGCCGAAATCCATCGCCACAGTGGTGGTGGTCTTGGTGGACCGGGCACCGGGGTCGTCCACGCCGATCCCGGCGCTTGTCATCTCGGCCTCGGTGGTCAGGGGTGCGATCTCGGAGATGGCACCCACGGTGGTGGTCTTGCCCACCCCGAACCCGCCGGCCACCAGGATCTTGACCGGGATCGGCGGTGCGGCCGGCTTACCTGCCGGAGGCGGCACCGACCCCACAGCCGACGAGGGCCGGTACGGCGGCGGTGCGGTCGGGGGTGGGGTCGGGGGTGGGCCGGCCCGCCCGACGATCGGCCCGGTGCCCGGGGACATGCCGTAACGGGCTGCGGCGCTGTTCGCGGCGACCCCGCCGAGCGGGGCGGCCGGCCATTCAGGAGATCGCACGGAGTCCATCAATCACTCGCAGGATGAGATCGGGGTCGACAGCGTCGTCGGTGTCGGTGAGGTGCACGTCCAGGTGCCCGGCGGCGCGCAGGTCGCCGACCAGGACCCGTACCACGCCGAAGTGCAGTCGGGCGCGGGCCGAGATCTCGGCCACCGAGATCGGTTCGGCGCAGAGCGCGATGATCGTCTGAAGTTCCGGTGCCAGCAGGGTGCCTGGTGGGCCGGCCCACCAGCCGCTGTCCGTGCGGAGGGTCACCTGGGTCTCCAGCCCGATCGCCGGGTCGGCGCCCGCCACCCGCCCGGAGGTGAGCACGAACGGACGGGGACCGGCCGGCCGGTCCCCGTCCGGCTGCGGCTCCGGCTCGGGCAGCGCCGGTGTCGCCGTCGCGCCGTCCCCGGTCGGGGATGTCGTGCGCAGGTACGGGCGGATCCGAACCCTGGGTTCCGGATCCGGATCCTCGCCGGCGACGTCGGGGGTCACTGCTGAACGGCGTTCTTCAACTCGACGATCAGTCGCGGGGTCAGGGCGCCACCGGCCCGCCCGGCGAAGAGCGTCATCTCGTACGCGACAGTGCCCAGGTTCGCCGTACGGTCGGCGACCACCCCGAGCACGGAACCGCTGCTGATCGCGCTGATCAGCAGGTAGCCGTCGGCCATGTCGACGATCACCCGGTTCAGGCCGCCGAGCGCGTACCAACTGGCGGCCCCACCGGCGAGGCTTGTCATCCCGGACACGACGGCGGCCAACCGCTCCGCGTTGGACCGATCCTTGATCGCCGACATGGCCATCAGCAGACCGTCCGAGGAGACCGCGATCGCCTCCAGGACCCCGGCGGTGCTGGAGGTGAAGGAGTCCAGCAGCCAGTTGAACGTACGGGCCTCCGGGCTGAGGTCCCCGGTGGCGCCGGGCTGAGTCTGGTCGACATTGTCGTGCAGGAAGGGGCTGGTCACCGTGATGATCCTTCTTCGTTCCGGTGGTCGGGGCTGACTTCGCGGAGAGCGCGGGCGACGCCCGCCTCGAACTCGTTGATGAGATCGCGGACCTCGGCCGGGTCACCGAGGTGCGTGCTGGGCGGTTGGCAGGCCGGGATGGCGGTGAGGTTCGCCCCCGGTACCCGTCGGCTCAACCGGGGCCGCTCCGGTGCGGCATCGGTCGAGCCGCCACCACGCGGCACCGTGGGGCCGGCGCCGCCCGGGGTGCTGGGCAGGTCGACGGTCGAGCCCTGGTCCACCACGGCCGTCCCGGCGCTGGCTGTGCGCGCCGCACCGTCGAGGCCGTTCGGTGCCACCTGTAGCTCGGCACGGCGTACCCCGAGCTGGAAGGCCTCGACCAGCGCGCGGGCCGCGGCGGGGTCCGCGCCGGTGGCGTCCACCGGCCGGGTCGTCGCGGCGGTGGCGTGCAGAGTCGCCCCGGGCACCCGCTGCCGCACCCGTGGGCCGGCCGGCTTGCCCGACGGTTCCGGGCTCTGGGGTTCGGGGACCGCGGGCTTCGGCTGGCCCTGACCGAAAGCGTTCCAGGACGGGCCGGCGTCCAGGCTGCGGGTGGCCCGGCTGAGCAGGTCCGAGTCGAAGCGGGCGGGCGCGGTGACGGCTGCCGCGCGGGGCCGCTCGGGGTCGAGCGTCGCCGTCGTGCGTCGGTCCCGCTCCGGCACCGCGGCGCGGGCCACGGCGGCCCCGGCGCGGTCGGCGCGGCGCAGCACCAGCGACGCCGACGGGATCTCCAGCTGTGCGGTCACCCCACCGCCGCCGGTGGCGGCCAGGGCAACCTGCCAGCCGTGCCGACGGGCCAACCGGCCCACCACGAACAGACCGAGCACCTCGGTCGGGGCAAGGTCGAGCCGTTCCCGGCGGGTGAACCGGGCGTTCTCCTCAGCGAGTCGCTGCTCGCTCATGCCGATGCCGTGGTCCACCACTGTCAGCCGCGCACCGAGGCCGGACGTCTCGGCGGCCACCAGCACCCGGGTGTGCGGCGGGGAGAAGACTGTGGCGTTCTCCATCAGCTCGGCCAGGGCCAGGACGAGGTCACCGACCACCGCCGGCGCGGCCGAGACGCCCGTCGGCACCTGGACTTCCACCCGGGTGTAGTCCTCGATCTCACCGAGCGCCAACCGGACCACGTCGGCCAGCGGCACCGGCGCGGTGTGCGCGTCGGCCCCGGCCGAGCCGGAGAGCACCACGAGGCTGCCGGCGTTGCGCCGCAACCGGCTGGAGATGTGGTCGAGCCGGTACAGGTGCTCCAGGCGGCCGGGGTCGGCCTCCTGCTGCTCCAGCCGGTCGATCAGCGCGATCTGCCGACCCACCAGGTTCTGGGTACGCCGCCCGACGTGGCCGAACATCTGCGCCACGTTGCGCCGGCCGGCGACCTGCCGCTCGACGAGCTGCGCCGCCGTGTTCTGCACCCGGTCGAAGGCCCGCGCCAGGTCGCCGATCTCGTCGTTGGCGCGGATGTCCACGGGTTCCAGCCGGACCGCTTGAGGTCTCTCCGTCTCGTCGTCGGTGACCCGGACCAGCTCCGCCTCGGCGACCCGGGCGACCCGGTCGGCCGAGCGGGTGAGCCGGGTCAGTGGTCGGGCCACAGTCCGCGCCACCGCCACGCTGAGCAGCACCACAAGCGTCAGGATCAACGCCGCCGCGGCACCGACCAGGTACGCGGCGGTCAGCGCGCGCCGCTGCTCGGCCGTCACCTCGGCGAGCACGTCGGCGACCAGCTTCTTCTCGACGAACTGACCGAGCCGGATCATCGTGCGGACGGCCGGGAAGAGCGCCTCCATCGGCACGTCGCGGACCGCCGCGGCCGGATCCCGGGCGCTCCTGGTCAGGAAGTCGGGACTGGTACGCGCGGCCACGGCAGCGTCGTTGAGCTGGGCCACCGTGAGCTGCTCGGGCGTGATCAGGCTGCGGAAGCGCGAGTTGTCGACCATGAGCGCGGCGATGCACGCCACGTACCCGGCGGTGGTGTCCGGTGTGCCGATCGCCTTGACCAGCAGGCTCAGGGTGGCGCAGGCGCCCAGGCCCTCGTCGGCGCGGAGCAGCCCGTCGAGAGCGACCACCTGACGGCCCGGCAACGTGCTGGTGTCCACACCGACCACCAGCCGCAGTGACTCGATGATCCCCTTGTTGACCGGGCCGAACGCGTCCATCACCTGACCCGGGTTGGCGACCCGGGCGAGGACGGCCGTCCGCAGGTCGATGAGTCTGGACACGCCGTCGAGGGCGCGGTCGACCTCGTCGGTGAGCGCGTCGCTCCGCGCCGCCCGGAGGTCGGCCACCCGGTCGTCCACGTCGGCGGACTTGCGGACCAGTTCACTGCGGTCGACCCGGCCGAGCAGGAAGCCGACGGAGAGGATGCGTTCCTGCTGGAGGTCCTGGACCAGGCTGCCGACCCGGCTGGCGAGCCGGACCCGCTCGGCGGTGTCGCCGGCGCGCTGTGCCGTGGCGACCCGGTCGAGCATCACCGGCACGGCCAGGCCGACCATGCTGAGCAGCGGGATCACCACGAGCAGGGCGAGCTTGCCGCGGATCCGGAGCCTACCGAGCAGCATCGAACGCCCCCCACTGTGCGATCTCCGGGTCACGGGCCGCGCCGATCGGTTGCAGCGCGCGCGGCTCGTCGTTCGGCGGTTGCCAGGGGCCGCGGGGCAGCGGGGTGTCGGGGCTCTCCGCGTGGGTCGCGGCCAGGGCGGCCCGATGCCGTGCCCGCCGACGGGCGGCGACCAGCAACGCGGCGAGCCAGCTCAGCAACAGGGCGGCGACGACCCCCGCCCCGGCGGTCAACCAGCGGTCCCGGTTGAGCCGGTCGATGCGCTCGACCAGCAGGGCGTCCAACTCGGTGAGGATGACCGGCTGAAGTTGGCGGGCCGAGCGGTGCGAGTTGAGCGCGGCGGCACTCAACTGGGCCGGGTTGATCACACCGGTGTCCTTGCCCGGCACGGAGTACGCGGCGAGCGCCTCCACCGAACGTTGGTAGGTGTCCAGCGGGGTCAGCACGTTGGCACCGAGGTCGGTGCTCTCCGAACCGTCCACGGCCGAGCGCAGGTTGTCGACGAGGTCGGCGGCGGGTGCCAGGGCGGACACCCGCAGGCCGGTCAGTTCCATCAGGCCGCGCGGTTGCTCGGCGGCCGGCCGGCGGGAGACCAGCGTGCCCAGGTCGGCGAGCCGGCCGGCGGCGACCACCGCCTCGGGGAGTTCCTGGCCGGCGCTGTCCTGGAGGAAGAACGAGTCGGCCACGGGGTCGCGGACCAGCCCGGAGCTCTCCCGGACCTTCCGGTGCAGGTCCAGCAGCAGGTCGGCGACCTCGCCGTACGCGGTGTAGGCGGCTTCGGGGTCGGCGGCGCTCCGGCCGCGCAGCGCCTCCAGCTTGGCCCGTACGCCGGCCCAGCGTTCCTGGCTGAGCAACTCCCCGCCGATGCGGGCGTCGACCGCGGCAGCCTTCTCGACCGCCCCGTTCAACGCCTCCCGTGCGACGGGGCGGCCGTTGACCGCGTTGGACTGGTCCTCCACCAGCGCGTCGGTGACCGCCGCCAGCGCGGTGAGGTACTGAACGCCGAGCCGTTCCCGGGCGGCAAGGTCCCGGTCGTCGGTGGCCTGCCGCCAGTTCGTCGTGACGAGCAGGCCCAACGGTGCCAACAGTGCTCCGATGAGCAGCAGGGGCAGCAGTCGGCCCAGCGTGGACGGCCGTCGACGGGCCCGCGGCGCGGGGACTGTCATGTGTGTCTCCTCCGGCGTGGGGCGCGGATCGGCGCGGCGTCGGACTGGCCGACAAGTCCCGTGCACCGGACCGGAAAACTAATCGAAGCCTCGCCTGGTCAGACCTGACTGGGCGAGTCAGGTTCGCGTCACTTCGAGCCATGTCACCATTTGTCCGCGTTACCGGCACGCTCTGTGTCATCTGTGGGTGTGACATGGAGGGATCGAGGTGGATATCCGCGGAAGATCGGAATTCACGGGATCCGAACTCAACTCACTGTGCCGCGTCGGACGTTGCGCGCTCGCACCCCACTCCGCACCGATCGGGGCAACCGGACGGACGTACGGCGGATCTCAGCCAACGCTCAGGCTGCGGGCCGTACCGTGTGCCGCATGACATCGCCGTCGCCGGCCGCGTGGTTCCGGCGTGCCCTGCCCACCCGCCGCCGTGCGACCGCCGCCGCGGTGGTCGTCGTGCTGTTGGCCGCCGCTGTGACCTGGGCGGTGTGGCCACAGGGACCGGGCGTACGCACCGAGAGCGCGATGCTCACCGTCCGCTCCGGACCGTCCGGCGACCAGCCGGTGAACCTGGACACCACCTTCTACCTGCCGGACGACGCCTCGTCCGGTCGGAAGGTGCCGGCGGTGCTGCTGGCGCACGGGTTCGGCGGCACGAAGGAGTCGGTGCGCTCCGACGCGGAGGAGTTCGCCGGGCGCGGCTACGCGGTGCTCACCTGGACCGCGCGGGGTTTCGGCCGCAGCGGTGGCGAGATCCACCTGGACAACCCGGACTACGAGGTACGCGACGCCGAGCGGCTGCTGGACTGGCTGGCCGCCCGGCCGGAGGTACGCACCGACGCAGCCGGCGACCCGAAGGTCGGTGTGGTCGGCGGCTCGTACGGCGGTGGGTTGGCGTTGCTGCTCGCCGCCCAGGACCGTCGGGTCGACGCGATCGTGCCCATGATCACTTGGAATGACCTGTCCCGCGCGTTCCTGCCGGAGAGCACCGGCGGCGCGCCGACCGAGGGCGTGTTCAAGAAGGGCTGGGCCGGCCTCTTCTTCGGCGGGGGCGGCAACGTGGGCTCCGGCCCGGCCGGGCTCTCCGGTGCGACCGCCGCCCAGCCGCAGGGCGCACCGGCTTCGGCTGGCCCGCCCAGCCCTGGGCCGGGCGCCGGCCCCGGCACCGGCCCCGGTGGTGCCCCGGCGGGTGCCGCCGACCCGTCCTGCGGTCGGTTCGCCGCCGACGTGTGCGCCGCGTACCTCCGGATCGCCACCACCGGCCGGGCCGACCAGGCCGCCGTGGACCTGCTGCGCCGATCCAGCCCGGCGGGCGTGCTGGACCGGATCAAGGCACCCACCCTGCTGGTGCAGGGCGAGGCGGACACGCTCTTTCCGCTCGGCGAGGCGGACGCGAACGCGCGCGGCATCGCCGCCACCGGCACCCCGGTACGCGTCGCCTGGTTCACCGGCGGGCACGACGGTGGCAGTGGACCGCGCTCGGACTCCGACCGGGTGAAGTTCCTGACCGTCCAGTGGCTCGACCACTACGTCAAGGGCGAGGGGGACGCGCCCGGCGACGACTTCACCTGGTCGCGGATCGCCGGCTTCGACGCGCTCGACAGGGGTCTCGTCGCCACCGGTTTCCGCCGCGCCGACTACCCGGGCCTGACCGGCAACGCCCGCCGGGAGGTGGCGGTCGCCGGTCCGGCACAGCCGATCGCGAACCCGCCGAACGGCAACCCGGCCGCCATCTCGTCGATCCCGTTCGCGGGCGGGCTCGCCTCGCTGCTGGACGGCGTGGCCGGCGACGTGCCCGGCCAGCACGCCCAGTTCGAGTCGACCCCGCTGACCGAGGCTGTCGACGTGGCCGGTGCGCCCACCGTCACCCTGCGGGCCGCGTCGCCGACCGGCGAGGCGGTGCTCTTCGTCAAGCTCTACGACGTCGACCCGGACGGCGCGGCCACCCTGCCGAACGGCCTGGTTGCCCCGATCCGGCTCACCGGCCTGCCGCAGCAGGTGCAGGACGCCCGCCCGGTCACGGTGACGCTGCCCGGGATCGTCCGCCGGGTGGAGGCCGGGCACCGGCTGCGACTGGTGGTGGCCACCTCCGACCAGGCGTACACCACGCCCGCCGCGCCGACCGTCTACACGGTGGCCGCGGACGGCGCGGTCAGCCTGCCCACGGTCAGCGGGGAGCCGATCCCCACCGCGGCGACGATCTGGCGCTGGGTGCTCGCCGGCCTGCTCGCCGCCATCGTGATCGGGCTCGTCGTGGTCGTCGCCCTGGTCCGCCGCCGGCACCGCCGCCAGGACCGGTCGGTGCATCCGGAGTACGCGGACACCCCGCTGGCCGTGCGCGCACTGCGCAAGGAGTACGCGGACGGCTTCGTCGCCGTGTCGAACGTGGACTTCGAGGTGCACCCCGGTCAGGTCGTGGGTCTGCTCGGGCCGAACGGCGCCGGCAAGACCACCACCCTGCGGGTGCTGATGGGGCTTACCCAGCCGACCGCCGGGGAGATCTACGTCTTCGGTCGTCGGTTGGTGCCCGGATCGCCGGTGCTGTCCCGGATCGGGGCGCTGGTGGAGGGGCCGGGCTTCCTGCCGCACCTGTCGGGTCTGGACAACCTGAAGGCGTACTGGCGGGCCACCGGGCGGCCGTGGGAGGACGCGCAGTTCGACGCGGCGCTGGAGATCGCCGGGCTGGGTGACTCGGTGCACCGGAGGATCAAGAACTACAGCCACGGGATGCGCCAGCGTCTCGCCATCGCCCAGGCGATGCTGGGCCTCCCCGAACTGCTGGTGTTGGACGAGCCGACCGACGGCCTCGACCCGCCGCAGATCGCCGAGATGCGCCGGGTGCTCCAGCGGTACGCCACGGACGGCCGGGCGGTGCTGGTCTCCAGCCACCTGCTGGCCGAGGTGGAGCAGACGTGCACGCACGCGGTGGTGGTGAACAAGGGCCGGATCGTGGCGTCCGGGCCGGTGGAGGAGATCGTGGGCGAGTCGCCGAGCGTGCTCTTCGACGTCACCGACCCGGTGGCGGCGCGGGCGGTGCTGGACCGGCTGCACGGGGTCCGCGTGTTGCCGGAGAGCGACGGTCAGCTCGTGGTCGACACCAACGGCACGGCCCGCAGCGAGGTGGTGGCGGAGCTGGTACGCGCCGGCATCGGGGTGGATCGGGTGGTGCCTCGGCGGCGCCTGGAGGACGCGTTCCTCGCCCTGGTGGGCGAGAACTCTCGGGGAAGCGGTGACCGGTGATGGTTGTTACTGACGCGGGTGAGGCCCGTGGCTACCGGCCGTCGGCCACCATGCCGTTCGCGGCGGAGTTCCGTCGGCAGGCGTCCCGGCGGCGGACCCAGCTGGCGCTCGGGTTCATGGTGCTGCTGCCGCTGATCATCCTGATCGCGTTCCAGTTCGACTCGGGCGGCGACGACGACAACGGTCGCAACGAGTTCGCCAGCCTGGTCGAGCTGGCCACCTCGGGCGGGCTCAACTTCACCCTGTTCTCGATCTTCGTCTCGGCGTCGTTCCTGCTGGTGGTGGTCGTCGCGCTGTTCTGCGGCGACACGGTGGCCAGCGAGGCGAGCTGGGGCAGCCTGCGGTATCTGCTGGCGATCCCGGTGCCCCGGGCGCGGTTGCTGACGGTGAAGCTGGTGGTCGCGCTCGCGTACTCGGGTCTGGCCCTGCTCCTGTTGGCCGGCACCGCATTGCTGGCCGGCACCCTGCGCTACGGCTGGTCGCCGCTGCGCAGCACCGTCGCCGCCGAGCTGGAACCCACCGAGGGTCTGCTCCGGTTGCTGGCCGTGCTGGGCTACCTGGCGGTCGTCCTGCTGGTGGTGGCCGGTCTGGCGTTCCTGCTGTCGGTGACGACGGACGCCGCGCTGGGCGCGGTCGGTGGTGCGGTCCTGCTCTGGATCCTGTCCAGCATCCTGGACCAGATCACCGCCCTGGGCGCGCTGCGCGACTTCCTGCCCACCCACTTCAGCACCGCCTGGCTGGGTCTGCTCTCGACTCCGGTGCAGACCGACGACGTGGTGCGCGGCTGCATCTCGGCGATCAGCTACGCGACGCTGTTCTGGGGGCTGGCGTTCTGGCGCTTCACCCGCAAGGACATCACGTCGTAGCCTGTCGGCTCACAGTCGGCTGTCGGGCGGGCTCACCGACGACGGCACCGCGCTCGGGGCCGGTGGCGGGGCCGGTCGGGTCGGCACCGGCGTGGACGGGTCGGCCTTCTTCCAGGCGCTGACGCCGATCCGGCCGGTGTTGCCGAGGTCGATCGGCCCGTCCGGGTCCACCTCCTCGGCCGGCTGGCCGGCAGCCGGCGCCACAGTCAGAAACTCGCCGTTGGTGGCGACCACCGTCGGATCGGTGACCAGGTTGCGCCAGAGCACCACGGCGGTGGCCCGCTCCCCGGTGGCGAGGGTGACCTGCCGGGGTGGCTGGTCGAAGCCCGAGGTGATCTCCTTGGCGCCGTTGACCACCCGCAGCATGACGGGCTCGCGTGCTTCGTCGAACACGTGCAGAACCGGGTAACCGTTGAGCTGGTAGGGGCGCTCGCCGCAGTTGACCAACTCCACGCCGAGAGCGCGTAGGCCCATTGCGGCGTCCCCGCCGGTCGCCCGGATCCGAACCCCGGTGGCAGGGCACTCGGCCGTCGGCTCGGTGCTCGCGGTCGGGCCCGCCTCCGGCCTCGGCGTGGGAGGCGGTCCGCTCGGGTCTCCGGACTGGCCGCGATGGTCACCAGGTCGGCAGGCGCCGAGCGCGAGGACCGCCGTTACGGCTGTCAGCGCCGTCACCGCCCTGACCGTCGCGGACGCTGTGCCGGCCCGTCGCCCTGCTGACGTCTCGCGAAAGATCATCCGCCGATCCTCGCGCACGGGGGCGTTCCACCGCTGACCGCCCCCGGCCCTGAGCTGGTGTGGGTGCCCCTGTCGTTCGTTCTCGGTTGCGCGTCCCTCCCGCTCGGGCCTGCTGCCGTCGCTGGCAGCGGGACTTCTCCTGGCGTGCCTTTGGAGCTGAATCGTTTGCGACATCACCAGGCGGATGACCACGGGGCCACGTCCACGGGGCGACGTGCACGGGCCACGTCCTGCCCCACGTCTGGGGCAGGTCGACGGGCCATGGGGAAGGGTGTGGGCGTCCTCGTCATAGCGCTTTCACGAGGGATTTTCCCACCAGCAAAGAACTTATGATTTTCGATGCCTCCATGCCGCACGATGGGCGGGACCTATTCACCATCATCGATGAAGGTGCCATGAACGTCTCTCGGCTCGGCGGGCCGACCCTGTCCCTGTTCCGCATCGTGATCGGCCTGCTGTTCACGTTGCACGGCCTGTCCTCGGTATTCGGGTTGTTCGGCGGCAACCCGATGACTGGCAAGGCGGTACCGCTCGGCACCTGGCCGGGCTGGTGGGCCGCCATGATCCAGTTGGTCTGCGGCGTACTGGTGCTGGTCGGGCTCTTCACCCGACCCGCCGCGCTCCTCGCCTCCGGCTCGATGGCGTACGCCTACTTCGTGGTGCACCAGCCGGACGCTCTGCTGCCGCTGCACAACGGAGGCGAGCGGGCGGCACTCTTCTGCGCGTCCGGTCGAGGGTCGGTCGACGCGCCCTGACGAGCCGCGCACCTTCGCTGATGTCGCAGACGATTCAGCTCCATAGGGAGCGACTGAGGAGTTCCCAGCCGCCGCCGGACGGGAGCGGCCGGACGGGCGGAGGGTGGGTGAGGGCGGGGCGGGCGAGGGGCGGGGCGGGGCGGGCGAAGGGCGGGGCGGGCGAAGGGCGGGGCGGGCGAAGGGCGGGGCGGGTGTCAGGTCGGCGGGCGCTGGCTGAGGACCGCGTCCAGTAGGCCGGGATAGAGCTTGTCCAGCTCGTCCCTCCGGAGCCGGACCAGTCGGCTGGTGCCGGCGGCCCGGGTGCGGGTCAGGCCCGCCTCGCGCAGCACCTTGAGGTGGTGGCTGCGGGTCGCCTTGGAGACGCCGAAGTCGAAGCTGCCGCAGGCGGACTCGCCGCCCTCGGCGAGCGCCCGGACGATCTGTAGCCGCACGTCGTCGGCGAGTGCGGCCAACACGCTGGTGACCGGTACGGCGGTCAGGTCGGGCTCGTGCGGCTCCATGTGACCAGTGTAACCGTTGTTCGACAATAATCGAACAACACCCTATGGTCGGTGTCGTTGGTTCGACGATACTCGAACATTGGAGTTGCCGATGCGATCCCGTGCCACCGCGTATCCACTGGTCGCCGTGCTCGGCTGGGGCGTGATGTTCCCGATCCTGGCCAGCGCGCTCAACCGGGTCGACCCGCTCAACCTGACCACCGCGCGCTACCTGCTGGCCGCCGTCGTCCTGGTCGCCATCCTGCTGATCCGCGAGGGGGCCGGCGCGCTGCGGCACGGTGGCCGGGCGCTGGAGGTGGTGGTGCTGGGAGTGGTCGGCTTCGCGGGCTTCAACCTGCTCACCAACCTGGCGCTCGAACACGCCGCCCCGCAGCAGATCTCGCTCTTCGTGGCCACCACTCCGGTGATCACCCAACTCGTCCGCTGGGCTCGCGACGGCGTACGCCCAAAGCCGCTCCTGCTGGCCCTCTCCCTCGTGGCGCTCCTCGGAGTCGGTCTGGTGATCACGCGCGGGAGCCTGGCCGGCCTCGGCCAGTTCGGCCTCGGCGGGCTCATGATGGTCGGCGCGGTGCTGGGCTGGGGCATCTACACCCACGGTGCCAGCCGGTTCGGCGAGTGGTCCCCGCTGCGCTTCACCACCCTGACCGCGCTTGCCGGCACGGCCGCCATGCTCGTCCTGAGCATCGGCGCCGACGCCGTCGGCTGGCAGCACGCGCCGGGCGCCGACGACCTCGTGGCGGTCGCCCCGCAGTTGGCGTACGCCGTGCTCGTGGGCGCGGTGATCGCGGTCCTGGCCTGGAACACCGGTGTGCAGCGACTCGGTGCCGCCAACGCCGCGCTGTTCATGAACCTGGTCCCGGTGACCACCTTCGCGGTGCAGATCGCCCGCGGCTACCGTCCGGAGCCCGTCGAACTGGTCGGGGCCGCCATAACGATCGCCGCCCTGATCGCCGCGAACCTCGCCGCCCGGCCGCGGACCCCGGCGCTGCCCCGGCCGAGCGCGGTGACGGACCCGATCGCGGTGACCGATCCCGTGGCCGTGAGTGCCCGCTGATCAGTCGCCATGGGCGGCGGCAGGGACACCTCCGCTGGAGCATCCGTGGCAGGATGAACCGCCAGGACCAGCCATTGCCATCGATCGACCGATGCCTGGTGAGGGGGCCGTTGTGACGTCGCTCGAAACCGAGGCCATGCGCAAGGCGGGCCAGGCGATCAGCACGGACGCGAAAGAGTTCGCCGACACGGTGCTGCCCAAGATCGCCTCGCTGACGCTGCCGCGGGATGCCTTTCCGATGTTCGCCTGGAACCTTCCCGACGACTACGAGCGTGTCCGGCAGGGCGTGAACGACGTCGCCGCAGCGCTCCAGAAGACGATGGACTCGATCGGCACCGCGCTGACCACCATCGCCACCCACTACGAGGAGCAGGAGCGGGTGCGGGGCGAGAACTTCACATACCAGGATTGAACGGAGCCGTGATGTCCGACTCCTCCCTCTACTCCGACCGACTCGACGGCGACACCACCGAAAACCTGTGGGTGCTGGTCGGCATCCTCGGCACCGCGCTCGCCGCGGCCGTCTGGCCGACCGTCGGCGGCCCAGCGGTGGTGGTCGGCCTCACCGCACTTGTCGAGGTCAACGTCCGCACCCCGGACCCGTGGGACAAGGGTTCCGAGGCGTGGAACGACATGAGCGATGTGTTCGAGCAGTGCAAAGCGGGGCTGACCCGAGCGCGCGGTGACGTCGACACCTACTGGGCCGATCAGGGCGCAGAGGCGTTCAAGGCGTTCCTGGAAACCCGCATCGAGCCCGCACTCAACGCGATCGCGCAGGCGGCGAGCAACGTACGGAACATGTGCGACGACATGTGGTGGGGTCTGACGACGAACCTGGTCAGCTACATCAGTGTCACCGGCGCGGCGCTGGTGGCAGCCGGTGTGGCCTACCTTTCCGGCCCCTACACACCGGCCGTGCAGTGGGCGATCGTCGGAGCATGGGCCGCGTTCGCCATCACGACGCTCACCGCCGTGCTGACCTTCGTACAGCAGGTGTGGACGGCCGGGCGTGACGTCGGCGACGCCTTCAGCGTTCTGGAGAACATGTTCACCAGCGAGAGTGACCGGATCGACACCACGAGCCTGCAGCTGCCCGAGCAGGTCCGGGTTCGCATCGCCGAGCCGAAGGGGTGGGTGAAGGAGTGAGCGACGTACCAGCCTTCGAGCACGCGGCGCGCGAGGCGGAACGCGCCGCCCTGACCGGCGGGTCGCTGCGAGCGATGACCGATCAGCTCAACGGGGTCCTCGCCCGGATCGCCGAGGCGCAGGAGGCGGTCTACGAGGGCACTGACGAATCGGGCACCGTGGTGGTCAGGGCTACCGGCGCCGGCCGGGTCGAAGACGTCTACCTCAGCCCGCAGGCGGTCCGTGACCTCGACGCACAGGCCCTCGGCGCAGCGTGCGTGACCGCCGTGGGCGACGCGAGGATGCGCGCCGCCCAGGCCCTGACCGCAACGATCGCGGAGGTTTCCGGGCAGCCCGCTCCGGTCGACGTAACCGCACCGGTTCCGCAGACGTACGATCCGGCGTCGGCCGCGGAGGCCCTGCGCGTCGCCGCCCGGAGGGCCAGATGAACCCGGACGCCCTGTCGGCAATCAGTCGTGACATCGCTGCCGCAATGGAGTCGGCGGCGGAGTTCGTCGAGCGGCCGGCGGGCGAGCAGTATCAGGCCGCGGCCGGCGACGGCGCGGTGATCGCAACCGTCGGAGTGGGCGGTCAGCTCCTCGACGTACGAATCACGCCGCAGGCCCGGCGTGCCGTGGACAACCTCACCCTCGGCGAGCACGTACGCGATGCGATCCGAGCCGCCGAGGCTGAGGCCGAGCAGGCCCGCAACGACCTGCTCGGGTCGCTGACCATCGGCGGCCGCTCGGTCGCCGAGATCCTGGCCGATCCAGGGGTGGCGATGCCCGGCGCCGTTCGACCGCGGCGGCAGCGATGACCCCCGCGCAGCGCGCCGTTGTCGTCATGGTGTCCGTCGTGGTCGCGCTCGTCGTCGTGTCGGGCGCGGTCTGGCTGCTCGCCGGCAGCGGGCGGCCCACGGGCGGCGCCATCGCTACCGCCGGCTGGATTCTGGTCGCCGTGCTGGCCCTCTTCGGGGCCGTGGCGTTCTACCTCGGGCGTCGCCGCCGGCGCTGACCAGCAGCGCGCCCTCCGCCCGGATACCGGCGGTCGGCTCACACCGTGGGATCTGCGGTAGCAGCGGCCGACAGCGTTGTCCTAGACTCGACGGCACAACTGAATACCTCATCCAGAGGGGCTGAGGGATACGGCCCGACGACGCCCCGGCAACCACCCCGCGCGCTCACCGCTGAGCGACCCGCGGGGCAGGTGCCAATTCCGTCCCCGCCGCACCGTGCGATGCGGGGAAAGATGAGAGGACTCTCGACATGACGTCGACGCTCGTCACCTCCGGCATCGACACCTCTGCCAGCCCCGCCCGCGCCCTGGTCTGTCGCGCCTGCTCGGCCCGCTACCCGCTCGCCGCCCAGCACGCCTGTTACGAGTGTTTCGGCCCGCTGGAAGTCGACTACGACACCGCCGCCCTGGCCACCGTCACCCGCGAGCAGATCGAGGCCGGCCCGAACAACATCTGGCGGTACGCCGCCCTGCTCCCCGCCGGTCAGGACCCGGCCAGCCGGGTCACCCTCGACCCGGGGCTGACCCCCCTGGTGGCGGCCCCGCACCTCGCCGCCGAGCTGGGCATCACCGCGCCGCTCTGGGTCAAGGACGACAGCGCCAACCCCACCCACTCGTTCAAGGACCGGGTCGTCTCGGTGGCGCTCACCGCCGCCAGGGCGCTCGGCTTCACCCGGTTCGCCTGCGCGTCGACAGGCAACCTGGCCAACTCGGTGGCCGCCCACGCCGCCCGCGCCGGGGTGCCCTCGGTGGTCTTCATCCCCAGCGACCTGGAGCAGGGCAAGGTCATCACCACCGCCGTCTACGGCGGCGAGCTGGTCGCCATCGACGGCTCGTACGACGACGTCAACCGGCTCTGCGGCGAACTGGTGGAGACCGACGAATTCGAGGACACCGCGTTCGTCAACGTGAACGTCCGGCCGTACTACGCGGAGGGCTCCAAGACCCTCGGCTACGAGGTGGCCGAGCAGCTCGGCTGGCGGATCCCCGCGCAGGTGGTCATTCCGATGGCGAGCGGCGAGCTGCTCACCAAGATTGACAAGGCGTTCTCCGAGCTGGTGGAGATCGGCCTGGTCGAGGCGCCCGCCGGCGGCTGGAAGGTCTTCGGCGCGCAGTCCGCCGGCTGCAACCCGATCGCCACCGCCCTGCACGCGGAGACCGACACGATCATCCCGGTCAAGCCGACAGGCATCGCCAAGTCGCTGAACATCGGTGACCCGGCGGCCGGCCTCTACGCCCTGGAGGCGGTCCGCCGTACCGGGGGCTGGATGGAGTACGTCGACGATGACGAGATCCGTGCCGGCATCCGCGATCTGGCCCGTACCACCGGGGTCTTCGCCGAAACCGCCGGTGGGGTGACAGTGGCCGTGCTGCGCAAGCTCGTCGAGTCCGGTCGGCTCGACCCGACGGCCGAGACCGTCGTGTTCAACACCGGCGAGGGGCTGAAGACCATCGACGCGGTGGCCGGCCAGGTCGGGCCGACCCACCACATCAAGCCCTCGCTGCGCGCCGCCCGCGACGCCGGCCTGCTGGGCTGATCCGGTCCGCCCCCGCCCCGCGCCCGTCGGCCGCTCCCTGGCCGGCCGGGCGGGGGATGGGCGGCCACCCGGTCGGGGGACAAGCCGGATCAGCCGGTAACTGGGTTTTCGCTGAGAGTGTGGAAAACCCGCCGCTACGGACTTGACGGCAGGAACCGGACGGCGCAAGATGCTCCGTGCGGGAGGGCATTTCGCCGAAGACTTTTGAAGTTCTTGCGACCCAACGCCGGAGGCGTTGTGCGAGTGTCCCTCCCGACCACGTTCGATCGGGCCAGCGAATAATTCGCTGGCCCGATCGCTTTTCGCGGGTGCACGCTCAACGGCATGAGCATCACGATCGCGTCGTTCGACGGCGCCGACCGGACGTCGGTCGACGAGGCGTACCGGATCGGGTCGGCGGCCAACGACGCCGATCTGCCGGACTTCCCGCCCTTCTGCCGGCGCCGCTTCGACGCGCTGTTCCACACGCCGATGCCCGGCACCGAGTCACTCTGGGCGCTGGCCCGACTGGACGGCGCGCCGGCCGGCTACCTCCAACTGGACCTGCCGCAGCTCGACAACACCGACAACGCCACCGCCGAGCTGGTGGTGCGTCCCGAGCTGCGGCGTCGGGGAGTCGGCCGGGCCCTGCACGAGTACGGGGTACGCCTGCTCCGTGAGCACGGCCGCAAGCGCGTGGTGGCGATGGCCGTCTCCGCGCTGCCCGGCGGGCCGGCCCGAAGCGTGGCGGGCGATGCGTTCGCCGCCGCCGCCGGGGCCCAGCCCGCCCTCGCCGAGGTGCGTCGCCGGCTCGACGTCAACGGGATCGACCGGGTCGCGCTGCGCGCGGCGCTCGCCGAGGCCCGCCCGCGAGCCGAGGGCTACCAGTCGGTCTGCTGGCAGGGGTCGACCCCGCAGGAGTACGTCGCCGACATCGCCTACCTCGACGGCCGGCTGCTGATGGACGCGCCCATGGGCGACGTGCAGTGGGAGCCGGAGCAGGTGGACGCCGACCGCATCCGCGGCAACGAACGGGCTCTGGACGCCCGAGGTCGGCGGCGCTACCACCTCGGGATGCGGCACGAGGCGTCCGGTCGACTTGTCGCCTGGACGCTGCTGGACGTGGGCGCCTCCGCCGACTGGCACGCGTACCAGCAGATCACCATCGTCGACCCGGCCCACCGTGGGCACCGGCTCGGCCTCATCGCCAAGGCGGAGAACCTGCACCACCTGCTCACCCACGAGCCGGCGGTACAGGTGATCGACACCTGGAACGCGGCCAGCAACAGCTACATGGTGGCGATCAACGAACAGCTCGGCTTCCGACCGGTGGACTCATGGACGGACTGGCAGCTCACCCTCTGACAGGTATCGGCGCTACTGCTCGCGGTGGGTCCTCAGGCATGATTGCGGGCATGACGGAGACCCCGCATCCCCTGTACGACAGGCACGCCGACACCCTCAACCGTGCGCTGACCGCGATCACGGAGCGGGGATACTGGTCCGCCTATCCCGAGTCCCCCAGCCCCCGCGTGTACGGCGAGACCGCCGCCGCCGACGGTAAGGCCGCTTTCGAGGCGTACCTCGGTGGTGACTTTCCGCTCGACCAGCCCGGCGCTGGCGCACGGGTCGCCACCGAGACGAGCCCGTTCGGGGTGGAGTTGGCGGTGCGGTACCCGCACGCCGGCACCGGCGAGCTGATCAGCGCAGCCTCCGCCGCGCTGCCGGCGTGGCGCGACGCCGGCCCGCAGGCCCGGGTGGGCGTCTGCCTGGAGATCCTCGACCGGCTGCACAAGCACATCTTCGAGCTGGCCAACGCTGTGCAGTTCACCAGCGGGCAGGCGTTCGTGATGGCCTTCCAGGCCGGTGGCGCGCACGCGCTGGACCGGGCGCTGGAAGCGCTGGCGTACGCGTACGCCGAGATGACCCGGCACCCGGGCACCGCAGGCTGGGAGAAGGCCGCCGGCAAGGGCGACCCGCTGCGGATGACCAAGACGTTCCACGTGGTGCCGCGTGGGGTGGCGCTTGTCATCGGCTGCAACACCTTCCCGACCTGGAACTCGTACCCCGGGCTGTTCGCCTCGCTGGTCACCGGCAACCCGGTGATCGTCAAGCCGCACCCGCGCGCGGTGCTGCCGCTGGCCATCACAGTGAAGTACGCCCGGGAGGTGCTCGCCGAGGCCGGGTTCGACCCGAACCTGATCATGCTGGCGGCCGAGGCGCCCGGTGAGAAGCTCGCGAGCGACCTGGCCCTGCACCGCGCCATCCGGATCGTCGACTTCACCGGCTCCACCGAGTACGGCGACTGGCTGGAGACGCACGCCCGGCAGGCATCGGTCTACACCGAGAAGGCCGGCCTCAACACCGTCGTCATCGACTCCACCGACGACTTCGCCGGCATGTGCCGCAACCTCGGTTTCACGCTGACCCTCTACAGCGGGCAGATGTGCACCACCTCGCAGAACATCCTCATCCCGGCCGGGGGCATCGAGACCGACCAGGGGCACAAGAGCTTCGACGACGTCGCCGGCGGGATCGCCGCGGCGGTCGGCAAGCTCACCGCCGACCCGGCCCGGGGCGTGGAGCTGACCGGCGCCATCGTCAACGACGGGGTGCTGGAACGGCTGGCCGAGGTGACCAAGGTCGGCGAGCCGGTGCTGGAGTCGCGGGCGGTGGCCCACCCGTCGTACGCCGACGCGGTGGTGCGTACCCCGACGATCGTGAAGCTCACCGCGGACGACGCGGAGACGTACGGCCGGGAGTGGTTCGGGCCGATCTCGTTCGCCATCGCGACCGACTCCACCGCGCACAGCCTGGAGCTGCTGCGCCGGACGGTCGGCGAGAAGGGCGCGCTCACCGCCGGGGTCTACTCGACGGACGAGGCCGTGCTGGACTCTGCCGAGGCGGTCGCGGTCGAGGTCGGGGTGCACCTGTCCTGCAACCTCACCGGCGGTGTCTTCGTCAACCAGTCGGCGGCGTTCTCCGACTTCCACGGCAGCGGGGCCAACGCGGCGGCCAACTCGGCGCTGACGGACGGGGCGTACGTGGCCAACCGGTTCCGGATCGTGCAGTCCCGGCGGCACGTCTGAGTTTCGGCCCAGCCCCTGCCTCGGGTGATCAAGAGGTTTGCGTCAGTTGGAGCGCTTCCTCTGACGCAAACCTCTTGATCACCGAACTCGGGGTCAGGCTGGGCGGCGCATCTGCAGCTCGGTGAGGGCTGGGATGGTGGGGTGGGGGACCCGTACGCCGGTGTCCTTGAAGCCCAGGCGCTGGTAGGCGCGGTAGGCGCGGTCGTTGCCGACCACCACCTCCAGCAGCAGCTCCGGTCGGCCACAGGCTCGCGACCACGCGGCCACCCCGTCGATCAGCTCGCCGAGCAGTCCGCTGCCGCGCCAGGTCGGCGTGACGTACACGGCGTAGATCACGGTCAGCCCCGGTTCGTTCGGGGCGGTGGTGCCACCGGCGTGCCCGACCAGCCGGCCGCCCGGGTCGGCGATGAACTGCGCGTTACTCGAACCGGCCGAGGTGTACGCGACTCGGGCGGCGAACTCGTTGTGCGGTCGGGCCGCCGCGTCCGCAAGAGTCTCCAGGAAGGCCAACGGCGCGTCGGCCAGCATCTCCAGGCGCAGCGCGCGCATCCGGGCGGCGTCCTCCGGCCGAACGCGGCGGATCTCCGCGAGCCGCAGGGCCGGCGAGCCCATGTCGGTGGTCATGTCCGCATGCCTACCACAGGGGATGGACGCCGTTTCGTGAGCTGTGCCCGATCGCCGTCACCTCGGGGGGTGCCCTGCGGCCCGCGCTTCAGTCGCAATGACGCGTGCGAATCCGGTGGATCCGGAACCCGGCCGATCAGGGCGGTCGGGACCCCCCGAAGTGTGTCCGATTTGTGGCCGTGCGCGGCCGTCACTCCTCGTGTAGCGTGCGATTTCGGTCACCTATTTCAATGGCGGTCATCGATCGCTGAGTCGGTGGTCCGAGGTGCCCGGCTGTGCCGTGCGCCGGGTCAGGCAACGCCGCGCAGAGTGAGGGAAGTGCACCGTGGCACAGGGCTCCGTTAAGTGGTTCAACGCCGAGAAGGGCTACGGCTTCATTGCCGTCGACGGCGGTCAGGACGTGTTCGTCCACTTCTCCGCGATCGAGATGGACGGTTACAAGGCGCTGGACGACGGTCAGCGGGTCGAGTTCGAGATCGCCCAGGGTCAGAAGGGCCCGCAGGCGGAGCACGTACGCGTCATCGGCTGAGCTTCCTGGCCGATCGGCCCCTGGGTCGGGGCTGCGGCACTGGCGCGCAGCCGGGAAGATCGTGAACCGTTCCAGCCGATGCCGAGGAGCGTTCATGACCGACCAGCCACCCCCGCCCACTCCGTCCTCCGGGTCGGGGGAGCCGGAGCCGTCCGATCCGTCCTCGCCCGCGGGCGGCCCCGGCCACGCTGGCCAGCCGCCTGGCTGGGGGCCGGGCATGCCTCCGGCTGGCCCGACCTCGGGCCACGCCGGTCCGCCGCCGGGTTGGGATCCCGCTCAGGGTGCCTGGGGTGCGGCCCCGCCGCCGCAGGGCTGGGCGTTCCCGCCGACCGGGGGCTACCCGCCCGGGTCGGGTCCCTACGGCGGGCAGCCGTGGTATCCGGGGCCGCCGGTCGGCTGGTACCCGCCGGGTTACGGGTTCGACCCGAACGACGCCCTGGTCACGCCGCCCGGCGCCGGCCTCGGTGGCTGGTTCAACAGGTGCGGGGGAGCGCTGCGCCGGGGCTGGCGGCAGTTGGTGCCGATCATGCTGCTCACCCAGGTGCTGCCGGCGGCGGTGCTCTCGGTGATCTCCCTCGGGCTGGACCCCTCGGCCAAGTGGGCCGCCCAGGCCGAGTCGAATCCGAGCCCCGCGCTGCCTGACAATTTCGCCGCCGAAGTGCTGAACCTCCTGGTCGTGCTGGTCGGCGGCAGCCTGTTGGTCGGTCTGGTGCAGGCCGTCGGCTGGGCCGCCGGCACCTGGGTGATCACCCAGCAGGCGGCCGGTCAGCCGGCCAGCCTGGAGTCGGCGCTGCGTTTCGGCCTGCGTCGGGCGCTCGGGCTGTGGGGCTGGACCCTGCTGATCAGCCTGCTGATCGGCCTCGGCCTCTGCTTCTGCGTGCTGCCGGGCATCTACCTGGCCTTCGCGCTGAGCATGGCCGGCCCGGTCTATCTCTTCGAACGCCGCAACCCGATCGGTCGATCGTTCCGGATGTTCCACGACCGGCTCGGTCTGCTGCTCGGGCGGGTGGCCCTGGTGGCCCTGGCGGTGATCGTCGGCACCCTGATCCCCGGTGGTCTGGAGGGGGTGGGCACCTCCGCGCTCGGAACGGACCCGTTCGCCTCGGCGGGCACTGCGGTCGGGGCGGTGGTGGTGATCGGGATCACCGCCGTGCTGGCCCTGCCCGCCCACCTCGCCCAGTTGATCGGTCTGCTGGTGACATACGCCGAGCAGCGCGCCCATGAGGCGCCGGTGAACACCGCTGGACTGGCCGTCGAACTCGGCTGAGCGGCGGCATCGTGCTTGCACTCGGCAGGGGAGAGTGCTAAACAAGTCATTGGCACTCGCATACCGTGAGTGCCAATGGTCGGGACGGTGGGGCCAGGTTGCACCGGCGTGGAGACGCCGGGGCGGCACATGGCCGGTCGTCGCGGGCTATCCGGCCCGGCCGAAGGACGTCGTCGTCGCCAGGTGGCGACGTCCCAAGGTGCGTACACCAGGCGGCCCATCCGGGGCACACATCTCGGGTGGCCCGTGAGTGTCCAGGAGGACAACGCCGTATGGCCAAGATGATCGCGTTCGACGAAGAGGCGCGCCGCGGCCTCGAGCGGGGCATGAACCAGCTCGCCGACGCCGTAAAGGTGACCCTCGGCCCCAAGGGCCGCAACGTCGTGCTCGAGAAGAAGTGGGGTGCCCCCACCATCACCAACGATGGTGTGAGCATCGCCAAGGAGATCGAGCTCGAGGACCCGTACGAGAAGATCGGCGCTGAGCTGGTCAAGGAGGTCGCCAAGAAGACCGACGACGTTGCCGGTGACGGCACGACGACGGCGACCGTCCTGGCCCAGGCCCTGGTTCGCGAGGGCCTGCGCAACGTGGCCGCTGGCGCCAACCCGATGGCCCTGAAGCGGGGCATCGAGGCTGCGGTCGCGAGCGTCTCGGAGGAGCTGTCCAAGCTCGCCAAGGACGTCGAGACCAAGGAGCAGATCGCCTCCACCGCCTCCATCTCCGCTGGCGACAGCACCGTCGGCGAGATCATCGCCGAGGCGATGGACAAGGTCGGCAAGGAAGGCGTCATCACCGTCGAGGAGAGCAACACCTTCGGGCTGGAGCTTGAGCTCACCGAGGGTATGCGCTTCGACAAGGGCTACATCTCGGCCTACTTCATGACCGACCCGGAGCGTATGGAGGCCGTCTTCGACGACCCGTACATCCTGATCGCCAACAGCAAGATCTCGTCGGTGAAGGACCTGCTCCCGATCCTGGAGAAGGTCATGCAGTCGGGCAAGCCGCTGCTGATCATCGCCGAGGACCTGGAGGGCGAGGCCCTCGCCACCCTGGTGGTCAACAAGGTCCGTGGCACCTTCAAGTCGGTCGCCGTCAAGGCGCCGGGCTTCGGTGACCGCCGCAAGGCCATGCTGACCGACATCGCCATCCTCGCCGGTGGCCAGGTCATCAGCGAGGAGGTCGGCCTCAAGCTCGACGCCGCCAGCCTCGACATGCTGGGCCGCGCCCGCAAGGTCGTGGTGACCAAGGACGAGACCACCATCGTCGACGGTGCCGGTGACGCCGAGCAGATCCAGGGCCGGGTCAACCAGATCCGGGCCGAGATCGACAAGAGCGACTCCGACTACGACCGGGAGAAGCTGCAGGAGCGGCTGGCCAAGCTGGCCGGCGGCGTTGCGGTCATCAAGGTCGGCGCGGCCACCGAGGTCGAGCTCAAGGAGCGCAAGCACCGCATCGAGGACGCCGTTCGCAACGCGAAGGCCGCCGTCGAGGAGGGCATCGTCCCGGGTGGTGGCGTCGCGCTGGTCCAGGCCGGCAAGACCGCCTTCGACAAGCTCGACCTGGTCGGCGACGAGGCGACCGGTGCGAACATCGTCAAGGTCGCGCTGGACGCCCCGCTGCGGCAGATCGCCGTCAACGCCGGCCTCGAGGGCGGCGTCGTGGTGGAGAAGGTCCGTAACCTCGAAGCGGGTCACGGTCTCAACGCCGCCAACGGCGAGTACGTCGACCTGCTGGCCGCGGGCATCATCGACCCGGCCAAGGTGACGCGTTCGGCACTGCAGAACGCCGCTTCCATCGCGGCGCTCTTCCTCACCACCGAGGCTGTTGTCGCGGACAAGCCGGAGAAGACCCCGGCTGCCCCGGCTGGCCCGGGTGGCGGGGACATGGACTTCTGAGTCCAGTTCCGACACCGCACGGGGCGGGCCGCTGACGCGGTCCGCCCCGTTCGTCGTCAGGTCGGTAGTGGGCGCTGGTTGCGCCGTTTCTGTGCCCGGTTGTACGGCGGAAGCAGTTTGATCGGCGCGTCCACCATCTCCTGCGGTTCCTCGGCCACCGACGACTCACCGGCGGTGGTCATCTCGGCCAGTTGCTCGGCGTCGCCGTAGTCGAGTCTGTCGAACGGCAGTTGGCCGGGGAGTTCACCTACCGGTTTCCAGGTGATCGGCGGGCCGTCCTCGGTCTGGTTGTCATCCGTGGTCATGGCTGCCTCCTCTACCGAAACGGTAGGGGGCATCGATGGCCGATGCGGGCGAATGGATCTATGTCCTGTTTGCCCCAGTTACGTCGTCGGTAGGGTTCTCCGGTACAGGAAGAAGACCCGCTCGATCCACGCACCCGCGCTGCCCGAATAGAACGGCACCGGCCCCACCCAGCCGATCTGTGCCCGGTCCAGCCCCGCCGCCCGCTGGTCGCGCAGACAACGCCGCAACAGCACCCCACCGATGCCCGACCCCTCCGCGGCAGGCGCGGTACCCATCGGCCCGAACCAACTCGGCCGGGACGACCCGTACGCGGCGAAGCCGAGCACCTCGCCGTCCCGCTCCGCCAGGTGGCACCCGGCGTCGGCGCGCCCCACCGACCCGGCCAACTCGCCGTCCCACGTCCCGCCGAAGGTGGACCGCGCGAACGCTGTCAGCGCCGGCAGGTCCGCCGGCTCCGCCCGGCGGACGGTGACGCCCTGGCCGGCCAGTCGCTGCTCCGCCGCCTCGGTGGACCGCAACGCCGGCGACCCGTCGTACGACAGGTCAGCGGTCATGTTCCAGGCGGTCCGGTCCTGCTGGTAGCCGAGCGCGAGAGCGGCACAGACCGCCGGCGTGTAGCGGACGTCGATGCCCGGCCACGCGTAGTACGGCGGATTTCCGGCCAGCAGCACCTCGGTCGCCCCGCGCTCGGCGAGCGCCTGCTCGGCCCGCTGGAGCAGCGCCCGGCCGACGCCCCGACGCCGCTGATCCCTGAGGACCGCGACCAGGTCCACGTGCCCGATCTCCGGCTCGCTCGACGACACCGAACAGATCAGCACCCCGACCAGGTCCGCACCCCGGTACGCGCCCAGCCCGACCACCTGCCGGTCGGCCGTGGCCCGGGGCCAGAGCACATCCACGATGGAGGCCGCCTCGGCGGCGTCCTCGGGCAGGTCGAGAGCCTGCTGGCAGAGCTGCACGACGCTGGGGACCAGGTCGACGGCCAGCTCGGTGACGGTGATCTCGGCGTCCATGGTCGCCGACCCTAGATCACCGGCTGCCGAGCCGCACCCCCGACCACGAGGCGCTGACTACTGCTGGGCGGCGCGAACGGCGGCGTACGCGTCGACCTGGCCGGAGCCTGTGACGTTCGACGGATCACCACAGGCGTCGGACGGGCTGTCGGAGCGGTAGGTGGGCGTCGCCGCCGTGGCAGTGTCCCGAAGGATCTGCCGGGTACGGGTCACGTCGCCGACCAGCGCCGGGTTCGCCGACCACATCAGTGCGACAACCCCGGCCACCTGCGGGGTCGCCATCGACGTGCCGTCCAGCGCGGCGTATGTGCCGCCGGGCATGGCCGACACCACTCCCACCCCCGGTGCCAGCACGTCCGGCTTACCCGAGCCGCCCGGCACCGGCCCGCGCGAGGAGAACTCGGCGACCCGCCGCTGGTCGTCCACCGCGCCGACGGTCAGCACGTCCGCGTACGGCGCTGGCGCATCGTCGATCGACGCGCACCACGGGCCGGTGTTTCCGGCCGCGACGACCATGAAGATCCCGGCGGCGTCGAGCGCGGCGGTGGCCGGTCGCAGGACCCGCTGGTCGCAACCCTCGATGGGCGGGCAGCCCCACGAGTTGGTCAGCACCTGCGGGGCGCGCTCCGGACGGCCGTCGGTGAACGGGTCGCCGCCGGCCGGGAAGGGGGCCAGCATGAACTGGAGGCAGTCCAGGTAGTGCCCGGGGCTGCCCAGGTTGCGGTCCAGGTTGACGCAGCCCACCCACTGCGCGTCCGGTGCCACCCCGATGCCGTCCCGCCCGACCGCGCTGCCCACCGTGTGGGTGCCGTGCCCGCCCTGGTCGGTCGGGCTGCGGGTGTCGTCCCACGGGTCGTACCAGGAGTCGTTCCCACCACGGAACCCGGCTCGTAGCGCCGGATGGGTGCCGTCCACGCCCGAGTCGGAGCTGCCGACCACGATGCCCGTGCCGGTGACCCGGAGTTGGGACCACACCCGGTCGGCGCCGATCTGGCGGATGTTCCACTCCGGGCCGGTGGGCTTGGGTGCGGTGCCCCGGCTCTGTCCGGCCGGGGCCGGCAACGGGCGCAGGCGCTGGCTGACCAGCACCCGGGCCACCTCCGGTCGGCGGGCGAGCCAGGCCCGCACCGCCGGGCCGCCGTCCACCTCGACCGCGTTGACCAGGTAGTACGACACCGGGTCGAGGCGCAGCCGGTTCGACACCCGGAGCAGGTCGCGCTGACTCTGCTCGGCGGTCGTCACGAGCCGCCGGTAGACCTCCGCCGCGCGGGCGTCCCGCCCGGCCCGACCCGGTGCGCCGGCCGGAAGGTCGCTCAGGTCGGCCTGCGTGCGCAGCACCACGAACAGCCGCTCGCCGTACAGGCCCGGCTGGCCGGGACCGAGGTCGACCACGCCGAACGCCACGAGCAGCACCACGGCCGCCACCGCGGCGACCCGCCTGTTCGGGGTGCCTGCCGTCGGCCGGGCGAGCAGCACCGCGTACCCGATGGCGACCAGGACCGCGACGGCGAGCCCGACGCCGGCGGCGGCCGCGACCCAGAACGGAACGTCCCGGGTACCGACCAGCAGCAGGGTGATCTCTTCCGGGTCGGTGAAGGCCAGCGGACCGAGGGCGGCCAGGCCCACGAGCCAGCCGGTCGCCGTTCGACCGGCACGCGTGGCCTCGGCCGGGTCGGTGGTGGGCCGCCAGGCCGCCGCCCAGAGCGCGGCCAGCGCGAAACCCACAGGCGGCAGCGTCAGCAGCGCGGGCAACTGCGCACCGGACTGGCCGGCCCCGGCCGCGAGCAGCAGCAGCGTTACCCCGGCGACCAGGCCGCCGACCAGCACCAGCCGAGCTGGCCGGGGCGGTCGCCCAACCGCGAACGGGGACCAGAAGGGGGCATCCAGCAGAGTCGCGGCCAGCACCCCGAGCGCGGCGGCGGCCAGCAGAGCGAGCGCGGTCTCCAGGAGGCCGCCGAGCGCGCCCAACCAGGCCCACGGCAGCAGCAGCGCCAACCCGGCGGCGACCGCGAGCAGCGGCACCGGGCCGAGCCCACGCAACCCCGCCGCTGCCCGGTCGGCTCCGCGTTCCCGTTGTCCCCGGCCGGCGTGGCGTCGCCGTGTCCGGTGGCCTCGGGCCGCGTGGCGCCGCCGTGTTCGGCGGCCTCGGGCCGCGTCGCGTCGCCGTGTTCGGCGGCCTCGGGCCGCGTCGCGTCGGCGTGTTCGGTGGGTGCCGGGCCGTCGACCGAGCCAGCCGGCCCGGGGTACGCCAACCGGCGCGCCGCCCAGCGCACGGCGAGCGCGCCGAGAACCGCCGCGCCGGCCAGCGCCGCGAGGTACGCCTCGTGGTGCACCGGTGGCACGACCCGCAGCAGTGTGAGCACGCCGAGAGCGAGTGCCCCGATCAGCCAGGCCCGCCCGGTGGCCCGGACCGCGGCCGACCGGGGCAGCACGGCCAGCAGCAGGGCGGGCGTGCCGAGCACCACGACGGTGGCCAGGGCGAGCACCGGCCAGAGCCAGCCGAGCCGGTCCCGTCCGAAGCCCAGCAGCACCTGGTCGGTGAGCCAACCACCGGTCTGGGTGCCCACGGTGACCGCGACCGTCCAGCAGCCCACCAGCACGGCCGCGACCACCGGCCACGGGGAGCTGCGGTCGCTGAGTCCGGGGTACGCAGGTTGACCTTGCATCCGAGAACCTTACGACTACGACGAAGGGTTTCCACCCGACCGTCGTGTTCCCTGACATTGAAGAACTGTGCAGATCTTGGACAGTTTCCGTCAGCGCGGAACGGAAACTGTCCAAGATCTCCGATCGCGGGTGCGGTACGGGGTCGGGCGGCGAATGTCGGGACGGCGGCACGACGGTTACCGTGGACCCGTGCGCGACCCCAATATCTCCCGATCCGTCGCCGGTCAGCTCTCACCGGTCCGCCGTGCGTCCGACCTGCGTCGACTGCGTGCCGAGCGCTTCGACGTGTTGGTCATCGGCGGTGGGGTGACAGGTGCCGGTGCCGCCCTCGACGCGGCGTCCCGAGGTTTGAAGGTGGCGCTTGTCGAGGCGCGTGACCTCGCAGCGGGCACCTCCAGTCGGTCCAGCAAACTCATCCACGGTGGCCTGCGCTACCTGGAGCAGTTGGAGTTCCACCTGGTCCACGAGGCGCTCACCGAGCGTGGCCTGCTGGCCACCCGGCTCGCGCCGCACCTGGTACGCCCGGTGCCGATCATGGTGCCGCTGCCGGCCGGGCGGGGCCTGCGGGACCTGCCGGCCCGGGTCTTCCGCCGCTCGTACTACGGCGCCGGGGTGGCCGCCTACGACGTCTTCGCCGGGGTCTTCGGTGGTGGTCGGGGCATGCCCCTGCACCGTCACCTGACCCGGGAGGGCGCCCGGCGGATCTTCCCGAGTCTGCGGGCCGACGCGCTGGCCGGTGCGATCCGCTACTACGACGGGCAGGTCGACGACGCACGGCTGGTGGTCACCCTCGCTCGCACCGCGGCCAGCCTCGGTGCCACGGTGGTGAGCAGTGCCCGTGCCGTGGGGCTGATCCGGCAGGCGCGCGAGGTGACCGGCGTCCGCGTCCGGGACCTGGAGGCCCCGCCCGGTTCCCCGGACGCGGAGTTCGAGGTGCATGCCCGCACCGTCATCGCCGCCACCGGCGTGTGGAGCGACGACATGTCCCGGATGCTCAACGACGTGGGCCTGCGGCCCGGCGTCCGGGTGCGCGCCTCGAAGGGGGTGCACCTCGTGGTGCCCCGCTCGGCGATCACCGGCGAGACGGGGCTCATCCTGCGTACGGCGAGTTCGGTGCTCTTCGTCATCCCGTGGGGCGGGCACTGGATCATCGGCACCACGGACACCGACTGGCGGCTGGACCGCTCCCACCCGGCCGCCTCGGCCCGCGACATCGACTACCTCCTGCAGCAGGTCAACACAGTGCTGGACCGGCCGCTGACCACCGCCGACATCGAGGGGGTGTACGCCGGGCTGCGGCCGCTGCTGGCCGGCGAGGCCGACTCGACCTCGAAGCTCTCCCGTGAGCACGCGGTCTTCGAGCCGATGCTCGGGCTGCTGCTGGTCGCCGGGGGCAAGTACACGACGTACCGGGTGATGGCGTCCGACGTGGTCGACCGCGCCGCGCGTCGGCTCGGCGGCGCCCGCTCGTCGCGCACCGCCGACCTGCCGCTGCTCGGCGCCGACGGGTACCCGGCGATGTGGCGGGACCGGGCCGACCTGGCTCGTCGGCACGGCGTGCCGGTGGGCGTGGTGGAGCACCTGCTGGAGCGGTACGGCACTCTCACCCTGGATCTGCTGGCGCTCGTCGACGCCGACCCACTGCTGGCGTCCCCGCTGGCTGGTGCCCCGGAGTACCTGGCGGCGGAGGTCGCCTACGCGGCGCGGGCCGAGGGCGCGCTGCACCTGGAGGACGTGCTGACCCGCCGGACCCGGATCTCGTTCGAGACGAGCCACCGGGGGCTGGAGTCGGCGGAGCACACCGCCGAGCTGATGGGCGCGGTGCTCGGTTGGGACGCGGCCACCCGGGCGCGCGAGGTCGAGCACTACCGCGCCCGGGTGGAGGCGGAGCGGCAGTCCCAGTTGATGCCTGACGACGCGGCGGCGGACGCGGCCCGGCTCGGCGCCCCGGACGTCCGGGGTTACGCGGCCGACCGGGGCGGCGACGATCAGGCGGAGCTGCGCCCGTCCGCTCGATGACGAATTGCGACGTTACCGATGGGTAACCATCGATACCGGCCCGGATGGTGGTTTCGAACGCTACCTACGGTGGGGTAGGTTTCCGCCCGTGCTACCCCGCGCGCGCCCTCGTCTGCTCGTACCCCTGCTCGCCGTCGTGCTCGTCGGCGCCCTGACCGGGTGCTCGCTCTTCGACCGGGCCGAGCCGAGCACTCCGCAGGCGCAACCGACAGCAGGCGTGGCCGGTGGCGGATCACAACTGGAGATTCCCACCACTGTCGCCGCCGGTCAGGTCAGCCTGCTCCAACGGCTCGGCGAAGACGGGCCGATGCGCACCCTGAGCGTCGAGCGGGACGGCGCGTGGCAGTGCAACGACTGCGCCGGCGACGGCGTGACCTCCCGCGGCACCCTGGCGCCGGAGCTGACCGAACGGCTCCAGGTGCTGCTCACCAACCCGGGGCTGGCCGCCGAGACCGATCAGGCCCGGCGGTACCGGACCACCTGCATCGACGCGCTGACGTCCAGCCTCATCACCTCGACCGGGCTGATCACCTCGCAGGACTGCCCGGGTGAGGAGCTGACGCCGGTCGCCGGCGAGATCCTGCTGCTGCTCACCCAGGCGACCCCGGCCGAGGTCAAGGGCTGACCGCGACCGGTCAGAGCACCTTGCCCGGGTTGAGCAGGCCGGCCGGGTCGAGGGCCGACTTGATCGCCTGATGCACCCGGACGCCGACCGGCCCGATCTCCCGGGCCAGCCAGTCCCGCTTGAGCAGCCCCACCCCGTGCTCGCCGGTGCACGTGCCGCCCAGGTCCAGGCCGAGCCGCATGATCTTGTCGAACGCCCGCCGGCCCCGCTGCACGCTCGCCGGGTCGGCCCGGTCGACCACGATGTTCGGGTGCATGTTGCCGTCCCCGGCGTGCCCCACCACGCCGATCGGCACCTCGCACTCGGCCGCGATCCGGGCCACCCCGTCCAGCAGCGCGGCCAGCGCGCCGCGCGGCACCGCCACATCGTCGATCACCAGACCACCGTTGCCGCCGGGGTCGGCGTCCGCCGCTAACTTCTCCATCGCGGGGTGGGCCAGCCGGCGAGCCTGTAGCAGCGCCGCCGCCTCCACGGCGTCGGTCGCCGCGTAGACCTCGTCGGCGCCGACGGCCTCGCACACCTCGGCCAGCACGGCCAGGTCGTCCGCCGCCCGGGAGCCGGTGTCGGCGGCGGCCAGCAACAGGGCCTGCGCGTCGGTCCGCAACCCCATCGGCTGGTACGCCTCGATCGCCCGCAGGTGGGTCTGGTCCAGCAACTCCAACAGGCTCGGGGTGAGCCCGCGAGCGGCGATCTCGGCCACCGCCGCGCCGGCCGTGGCGGTGGATCCGAAGACCGCCACCAGGGTCAGCGAGTCGGCCGGGGCGGGCCGCAGCGCCACGGTCACCTCGGTGATCACGCCGAGGGTGCCCTCCGAACCGACGAACAGCCGGGTCAGGTCGTAGCCGGCCACCCCCTTGGCGGTACGCCGCCCGGTGCGCAGCACCTCACCGGAGGCGAGCACCACCTCCAGGCCGAGCACGTACTCGGTGGTCACGCCGTACTTCACACAGCACATGCCGCCGGCGTTGGTGGCCACGTTGCCGCCGATCGTCGACGACTCCCAGGAGCCCGGGTCCGGCGGGTACCAGAGGCCCTGTTTGGCCACCGCCCCGGCCAGCGCCGCGTTGACCACCCCCGGTTGGACCACAGCGATCCGGCTCACCGGGTCGATCTCCCGGATCTCGTTCATCGCGACGGTGCTGAGCACCACCGCGCCGTCCACAGCGTTCGCCGCGCCGGCCAGCCCGGTCCGCGCGCCCTGCGGCACCACAGGTACGCCGTGCCGCGCCGCCGCCCGGACCACGGCGACCACCTGCTCGGTGTCGCGCGGGCGGGTGACCACCAGCGGGATGCCGGCGGCGCAGAGGTCGGCCTCGTCCCGCTGGTGCATGCGCAGCAGGTCCGGGTCGGTGAGCACGGCGTCGGCACCGAGCGCGGCGCGCAGGTCGTCGAGGAGCGCGGTGGGGGCCATGCAGCCGAGGCTAGGTCGCCGACCGGCGATCATCAACATGATCGACTGCACGGGCTAGCTTGGGCACCATGCTCTACCTGGACCGGCCGGCCTGGCCGTGGCGCGGTCGGCTCTGGTCACACCTGATCAGTGACGTCTCGTACGCCGAGCTGCACGCCTTCGCCGAGGCACTCGGCGCGCCCCGGCGCGGCTTCGACAGGGACCACTACGACATTCCGGCTGACCGGTTCGCGGCGGCGGTGTGGCTCGGCGCCCAGGTGGTGCCGAGCCGGGAGCTGGTCCGATTGCTCCGCGCCGCCGGTCTGCGTCGCCCGAAGCACCTGGTCAGCCCGCCTCCTCCGGCTCCCCGGTGAGCGCGGCCAGTTCGCGGCGCACGTTGTCCCGGGCGGGTTCCTCCCACCGGCTCGCCAACGGTGGCGACCGGAACAGCGCGGGCAGCGCGAGCAGGCCGGTCAACACGGCGGCCCGCCCAGCCCGGAAGGCCGGCTCCGGCACGTGGGCGTACTCCCGGCGGATCGCCGCCGCGTAACGCTCGTAGCCAGCCGGTGGCGCGGCCAGCACGGCCAGGTCCGCGTCGCAGAGCAGCGCGCCGTCCCGGTCACCCGGTGCCACCGCGTGCCCGGCGGTGAGCAGCACCAGCCGGCGCACCTCGGCCACCGTGGGCGGCGGCACGCCGAGCCCGGTCAGCACGCTATCGGCCAGTGCGGCGCTGTCCCGTTCGTTGGCGTCGCCAGCGGCCCGGGGGTCGTAGACCGCGTCGTGGAACCAGGCCGCCAGCCGGACCACGTCGGCCCGACCGGCCAGGTCGGGGTGCTGGTCCACCACGTCGAGCACCGCCGTCAGGTGGGCCAGCGTGTGATAGTGCCGGTGCGGCTCGCGCCACCTGACGACCAGCTTCTCCCCGGCCCGTGTCGTATCCGGGTCGGGCCTCGCGCCGGCATCCCGGGCCGCCGCCCGCCACCGGTCCAGCAGATCGACCACCGCCCGAGTCTGCCGCATCCGCCCGCGACGCGCGGGAGGGCAGGATTCAGCGGGCGAACCACGGGTAGTCGCGCCCATGGCCGTGGCCCGGGGCAAGCGACAGCCGATGGTGCGACGTACCGCGCTGCGCGAAGGGCTGGTGGACATCGACGGCGCGCGGATCGCCGAGGCCACCGAACAGCTGCGCCATCGCGGGCGAGCCACCCTGCACGACCGGCTGCACCGGGTACGGATGGCCGGCGGGCTCGCCGTGCAGGCCGGGCTGGCTGCCGGGCTCGCGTACCTGATCTCGCACAAGGTGCTCGGCAACCCGCAACCGGTCTTCGCGCCGATCTCCGCGGTCGGCACCCTTGCCGCGTCGGTCGGCCAGCGGTTCCGCCGGACCGTGGAGTTGATCGTCGGGGTGGGGGTCGGCGTGTTCGTCGGCGACCTGCTGATCTACCTGCTCGGCACCGGGGCGTGGCAGCTCGGCCTGGTGGTCACGGTGGCCATCCTGCTCACCATCTTCGCGGGCGCGAGCGTGGCCATCGTCATCCAGGCGGCGGCCACGGCGGTGCTGATCGTGACGCTGAGCCCGTCGACCCAGAACCTGGAGATCCCCCGCTTCGTCGACGCCTTCCTCGGCGGTGGGATCGCGTTGCTGGTCACGGCGGTGCTGCTGCCGCTGAACCCGCTCCGGGTGATCAACCGCGCGGCCCGGCCCGCCCTGGACCTGCTCGCCGCCCAACTCGACGTCACCGCGGACGGGTTGCGCGGCCGGGACCGGGCCAGCATCCAGCGGGCACTGGATCGGCTGCGCGACAACAAGGAGGAACTGGCCACGCTGGCCGAGGCCATCGAGGGCGCGAAGGAGACAGCCACGCTCTCCCCGGCCCGCTGGCACCGCCGCAGCGAGCTGACCCACTACGCGGAGGCGGCCGACCCGATCGACCGGGCGATGCGCAACAGCGGCACGCTGATCCGCCGGGCCGTCACGCTCGTCGAGGACGAGGAACCGGTACCCGATCCGATGCCGGACGCGATCGGCCACCTCGCCGAGTCGGTCCGGCTGCTCAAGCACGAGTTCGCCGCCGGCGAGGAGCCGGAGAAGGCCCGGGAGCGGTCGCTGCGGGCGGTCAGCGAGGCCGGCCGGGCGTACGGCGCCGGGGTCGGCTTCTCCGGCAGCGTGGTGATCGCCCAGATCCGGACGACAGCGAGCGACCTGCTGGTCGCCTCCGGGATCGAGCAGGAGGAGGCGAACAGGTGGATCCGGACCGCCTTCGGGGAGCAGGAGCGCCCGGTCGGTGAGCCCGCCGAGCCCGGCGACACACCGAAGCCACCCACCGCCCCGCCGGTCGGCTGAGCGGGCCATCGCGAGCCGGGCCATCGCGAGCCGGGCCATCGCGAGCCGGGCCACCGCCGGCCGGGGCCTCAGCCCAGCTCGGCCAGCGCCGCGAGCAGCCGGTCCACCTCGGCGGCCGTGCTGCCCAGCCCGATGCTGGCGCGCAGCGCGGTGGGCGGCAGGTCCCGTCGGCCGGTACGCCCCGCCGCCTCGCTGAGCAGACGCCGGGCCAGCGGGTGGGCACAGAACAACCCGTCCCGTACGCCGATGTGGTGCTCGGCGGCCAGCCGCGTCGCCACCTCGGTGGAGTCCCAGCCGGCGACCACGAACGAGACGATGCCGACGCGGGGCGCGTCCGGGCCGAAGGTGCGCAGCTCGACGACGTGCGGCAGGGCGGCGATGCCGTTCCGCAGCCGGGCCAGTAGGGCCTGCTCGTGGGCGGTCAGCGCGGCCCGGTCCGTGTCGTCGAGCGCCGCGCACACCGCCGCGAGCGCGACCGCGCCGAGCAGGTTCGGGGTGCCGCCCTCGTGTCGGGCCGGGCCGGTCGCCCAGGTCACGTCATGGGTGGCAGGCCCGACGTGGCTGGTGGCGCCACCGCCGGCCAGGTACGGCGGGGCAGCGTCCAGCCAGTCCCCCCGGCCGATCAGCACACCCGCGCCGAACGGCGCGTACAGCTTGTGGCCGGACACGGCCAGGTAGTCGACGTCGAGCGCCTGCCTGTCGACCGGGGCGTGCGGGGCGAGTTGCGCGGCGTCGAGCACGATCCGGGCACCGTGCCGGTGGGCCACCCGCGCCAGTTCGGCGACCGGCCACCGCTCACCTGTCACGTTGCTCGCCCCTGTCACCGCCACCAGCACCGGCAGCGCCGGGCTGCTGCCCCGACGCAGCTCGGTGAGGGCGGCGGCGAGATCGCGTACCGCCCCGTCGGGGTCGCTGGGCACCGGCAGCCGCACCGACCCGCGTGGCCAGGGCAGCAGGTTGGCGTGGTGCTCGCCGGCGAAGGTGACCACCGTCGTACCGGCCGGCACGGCCCGCGCCAGCAGGTTGAGCGCGTCAGTCGTGTTGCGGGTGAAGATCACGTGATCGTCGGCGCGAGCGCCGAAGAAGTCACCGATCGTCTGCCGGGCCTGCTCGTACGCGAGAGTGCAGCGCCGCGAGAGCGCTCCTGCTCCGCGATGCACGCTCGCGTACCAGGGCAGCAGCTCGGCCACGGCGTCGGCGGCGGCCCGCGCGCACGGCGCACTGGCCGCGTAGTCCAGGTTGATCTCGCCGGGCACGCCGAGGACGTCGAGCGGCGCGGACGACGCCGACGGCGCGGTGGGCAGGCTGGGCAGCGAGGGGACGAGAGTGACGGACACGCCGGAACCTCCGGGGTCAGGGACCCCGGGTGCGACATCGGGACGGGGTCCGCGCTTGCCCAGCACACCGATCGGGCTGGGCCCGGTCATCACCCGGGGCACCCCACCGCGAACTCGACGAGGGTTGCCGGCCAGCAAGCCGGGGCTTGACGCTGGCGCTCGTGACCTGCCGGCAGCATAGCGGCTACCGATGCGACCGAACCAGCCGGCAACGGATGGCTACGCTGACCGCATGGCCGACACCCCGCCCGGTTCACCGCTGCCTCCGTCGCCCGCTGCCCCGCCCGCGCCGGTCGCCCCGCCCGTGGGCGAGACGCCCCGGATGCCGCTGCGCCGACTGGGCTGGCGGCGGTTCCTGGTGCTGGCCGGGGTGGTGCTGCTCATCGCGGCGTGCGCGGTGTTCATGGTCTTCACGCTCGGCCAGTCGCTCGGTGCGCAGGCCCTGCTGATCGGGGTGGTCGCCGCCATCCTGCCGGTGCCGGTGCTCGTCGCCTGCTTCCTCTGGCTGGACCGGTACGAACCGGAGCCGCTGAAGTATCTGATCTTCTGCTTCGCCTGGGGGGCGTTCGTCTCCACCGCCGCCTCGCTCACCGTGAACGACTTCGCGGCGAACCGTTTCGCTGACTGGGGCCTGCCGTCGGCGCTCACCGGGGTGCTGGTGGCGCCGTTCATCGAAGAGCTGACCAAGGCGCTGGGCCCGATCCTGCTGCTGGTGTTCCGCCGCCGCGAGTGGTCCGGGATCACCGACGGCCTGGTCTACTGCGGGCTCGCCGCTGTCGGCTTCGCGATGGTGGAGAACATCCTCTACCTGGGCGGGTTGGGCTACGCGTCCGGCGCCGACCGCTACGGCCCGGCCACCGGCATCCAGCAGGTCATCGCGATCTTCATCCTGCGGATCCTGCTGTTCGGGTTCGCCCATCCCCTTTTCACCTCGATGACCGGTGTCGGGCTGGGTATCGCCTCCCGGACCGCCGACCGGCGCATCCGGGTGCTCGCCCCGATCGCCGGCCTGCTGCTGGCGATGATGTTGCACGGCACGTGGAACCTGTTGCCCACGCTGACCCAGGCCACCGGCGAGGCCATGATCATGCTGTACGGCTTCCTGGGCCTCATGGTGCCCGTCTTCTTCGGCACCGTGGGGCTGGCGCTGTGGCTGCGCGCCTGGGAGGGGAGGCTCACCGAGCGGGCCCTGCCCGACTACGTACGCGCCGGCTGGCTCAGCCCGCCCGAGGTGGCTGCCCTGAGCAGTCTCGGCAGGCGGCACGCCGCCCGCAGTTGGGCGCGGCGGGTGGCCGGCGACGCCGGGGTGCGGGCGATGCGGGGTTACCAGTCCGCCGCCACCCGGCTGGCCCTGCTGCGGGACGGGACGCTGCGCGGCCTGGACCGCAAGCCCGCCGACCAGGAGCGGACCGCCCGCGAGGAGCGGGAGCTGCTGGACGCGATCAGCGCGTACCGGACGTTCTTCGTCGGTCGGGACCCGCAGGCCCCGGCGGGGGTCTGGGACGGCAGCCGCTACCACCTGCGCTTCCCGGACGGTACGCAGCGCGCGGTGGACGCTCCGGACGAGCCGGTGGTGCCGATCCCGGTGGTGCTGGCTCCCGCCCCGGCTCCGGTGGGGTACGCCCCGCCCGGCTGGCCCGGCCCGCGGTCGGCGCCGCCCTGGCCGCCGACGCATCCCTGACGCTGCCGGCTGCCGGTCACCGACCGGCCGTGCTGCCGGTCACCGACCGGCGGTTCAGCTCAGGCCACCGACCGGCGGTTCAGCTCAGGCCAGCAGCGAGGTGAGGAAGTCGCCGAGGCCCTGGAACATCGCGATCAGCGCGGCCCCGATCGCCCGGAACATGTTCGCGGCGCCGTCCGGCCGAAAGGCCATGAAGTAGATCAGGAACGCGACACTGCCCCAGGTCAACAGCTTCTTCACGAATACCGGCATCGTCCCTCCCCAGGGCCACGGTCGCCGGATGGCTTCCCGTCGTGCGGCCGGGCAAACGGTGCGCGACAGGGCCTGGTGGCCGGGGGAGGCGCGTCAGAGGTAGAGGCCGGTCGGGTCGTTCTCGATCCGTTCGGCGGCCACGGCGTGCACGTCCCGCTCCCGCAGCAGCACGTAACCGCGGCCGTGCAGCTCGACCTCGGAGCGGTCGTCCGGGTCGAAGAGCACCCGGTCGCCGGAGACGATGGCGCGGACGTTCGGCCCGACCCCGACCGCGGTGGCCCAGGCGAGGCGCTTGCCGACCGCGGCGGTCGCCGGAATGACGATGCCAGCGGTGGAGCGGCGTTCGCCCTCGCTGCCCTCCATCCGCACCAGCACGCGGTCGTGCAGCAGGCGGATCGGCAGGCCGGCGTCGAGATCGTTGTCGGCGGTCACGCCGCAGACGCTACCGTGTGGCCGAGGGTGGCCCGCCGGTGGTTACGCCGGAGGTGGTCGGGGCATTGTGTGGCTGAACTGCCCTACGGTGTCGGGAACGGACGTATGCTGTCCGACCTGTCGCCAGTGGCGGGCCGGGTTTCTGCCAGGAGGTGCGCTTGAGCCGCTTCGAGCGGGTACGCGGGCGGCTTCGCCGCGCCTACCAGTCACGACAGGAGTCGGCGCGTGCCGACGAGGGCGTATCGAGTGACGCGCTGAACGACGCGTCGGACGCCGCCCGGGTGGCGTCGCCGGCGGTGCCGGGGCCGACCGCGCCGCAGAGCGCCACCGTCTACGGCGCGGAACGTCAGATGGACCTGCACAGCTCCACTGCCAGTCGGGACGACGCCGACGTTCCACACGGGCTGCGGATCGCCGCCGCGTGGTGTTGGCGACTGATCGTGATCGGCGTGGTGGCCTGGGCCCTGCTGCGGGTCGTCGGCACGGTCAAGATCGTGATCATTCCGCTGGCCATCGCGCTGCTGCTCTCCGCGCTGCTCGCCCCGGCGGTTGGCTGGCTGCTGCGGGCACGGTTCCCCCGGTCGCTGGCGACGGCTGTGGTGCTGGTCGGCGGCCTGGCCGCGGTGATCGGCACGCTGACGCTCGTGGTCAACGAGTTCATTCGCGGCGTACCTGAGCTGAGCGAGAAGTCGTCGGAGGGCGTCCGGCAGATCCAGAACTGGCTGAAGACGGGCCCGCTGCACCTCTCCGACACCCAACTCGACCGCTACATCGACGAAGCCCAGGCCTGGATCAACAACAACACCTCAAGGTTCACGAGCGGCGCGTTGAGCACCGCCGCGACGCTGGCCGAGGTGCTGACCGGCACGCTGCTGGTCCTCTTCGCGACGTTCTTCTTCCTGCGCGACGGCAACCGGATCTGGCGCTTCCTGGTCCGGCTGCTGCCGGTCGCCGCCCGGTGGAAGGTCGACGACGCGGGCCGCGCCTCCTGGCAGACGCTTGTCGCCTACGTCCGCGCGACGGTGCTCGTCGCCTTCATCGACGCGGTCGGCATCGGCATCTTCCTTGTCGTCTTCGACATCCCGTTCGCCTTCCCGCTGGCCGCGCTTGTCTTCCTCGGCGCGTTCATTCCGATCGTCGGTGCGGCGCTCTCCGGTGGTGTGGCGGTGCTGGTGGCCCTCGTCGACAGCGGCCCGGTCACCGCGTTGATCATCCTCGGCGCGGTTATCGGCGTACAGCAGATCGAGGGGCACGTGCTCCAACCGCTGATCATGGGCCGGGCGGTCGCCCTCCACCCGCTCGCGGTGATCATCGGCATCGCCGCCGGTGTCGTACTCGCCGGCATCACCGGCGCGCTGGTCTCCGTGCCGCTCATCGCGGTGCTGAACACCGCGGTCCGCAGGCTCGCCGCCCGACGGGTCCCGGACACTCCGCCCGACGCCGTGGTCGTCGCCTCCCAGGCCCCCTAGACCAGCTCGTCCCGCCGCGCGCGCGGCCGCGGGTCCTGCCCGTCGGGGGCCGCGCGTCCCGCCGCCCGCAAGATCACGCACGATCCTGGAAAGAGTGGCCTCCCGCCAGCGGGAGACCACTCTTTCCTTGTTGTAGCGCGATCTTGAGGCGGGCGCGGCGCGGCCCGGCCAGGGTCAGGACTTGGCCAGGCGTTCCAGGGCGCCTCGGGCCACCTCGGGGCGGGTCGTGTACCAGAACGGTGGCAGCGAACGGCGCAGGAACGGCCCGTAGCCTCGGGCCGTCTCCAGCCGCGAGTCGAGCACCGCGACCACGCCCCGGTCGCCGGTCGCCCGGATCAGACGGCCCACGCCCTGAGCCAGCCGGACCGCCGCGATCGGCACGCTGACCGCCGCGAAGCCGGAGCCGCCGCCCGCGTCCACGGCCGCCGCGCGGGCAGCCGCCAGCGGTTCGTCCGGGCGGGGGAAGGGCAGCCGGTCGATGACGACGAGCTGACACGCGTCACCCGGCACATCCACCCCCTGCCAGAGCGACATCACGCCAAACAGGCAGCTGGCGCGCTCCTCGCGGAAGCGGCGCACCAGCAGCGGCAGCGCCTCCTCACCCTGGAGCAGCACCGGCAGGTCGGTCCGTGCCCGCAACAGCTCCGCGGCCTGCTGCGCGGCCCGCCGGGAGGAGAAGAGCCCGAGAGTACGACCACCGAGTGCCCCGACCAGCCCGAGCAGCTCCTCTCCGGCAGCCTCGGGCAACCCGGAGACGCTGGGGCGGGGGAGGTGCGCGGCGACGTACAGGATGCCCTGCCGGGCGTAGTCGAACGGCGAACCGACGTCGAGTGACCGCCACCCGGGGCCCTCGGTGGCCGGTACGACGGCGTTCGGGGCGACGTCGCCGGCGAGGCGACGGCCTGGCGCCTCGGCGGCCGGACGGCCCGGGCCGGAGCGGGCGGCCAGCGCGGCCGCGGCCGGGGTCGGCGGGGCGGGCGGTGGCGCGTCCAGCCCCAGGGCGCGGGCGACCGTGTCGAACCGGCCACCCAGCGCCAGGGTCGCCGAGGTGGCGACGACTGTGCGTTCGTCGTACAGGTGGGTGGCGAGGGTGCCGGCCACCGACAGCGGCGCGACGACCAGCGCCCTGCGGCTGCCGCTGTCGTTCTTCTCCACCCAGGCCACGTCGTGGTCGCCCTCCTCCAGCAGCCGCTGCGCGGTGGTGGAGAGCTCGTCCAGGGCGGCCTTGGCCTGCTGCTTGCGGACCGGGTCGGGGTCGTCGGACTTGATGTCGCCGATCGCGTCGAGGGCGGAGCGGGTCGCCGCGTCGAGCAGTGTGCACGCCTCCCGCAGTGGCGTCGGCAACCCCGCTGTGATCCGCCCGGCCGGCGCCTCGGCCAGCCCGACCGCGAGGGCGTCACCGGCGGCGGTGAGCGCCTCGGCGGTCTCCGGGCGCAGCAGCGTACGGGCCCGCCGGGTGGTCCGGTCGATCAGCTCCGGCACCAGCTCCGCCTGGGCCGCGGAGGAGACCCGGTCGGCCAGCTCGTGCGCCTCGTCGACGATGAGCAGCTTGTGCGGCGGCACGATGTGCCGGTCGGCGAGCATGTCGACAGCGAGCAGGCTGTGGTTGGTCACCACGATGTCGGCCTCCCGGGCGCGGGCCCGCGACGCCTCGGCGAAGCACTCCTGCCCGAACGGGCAACGGGTCGCGCCGACGCACTCGCGCGCCGGCATGGACACCAGCCGCCAGGCCTGGTCGTCGACGCCAGGGTCCAGCTCGTCCCGGTCGCCGGTGGCGGTCTTCTCGGCCCAGTCACGCAGCCGCTCGATCTGCTTGCCCAACCGGCCCGCCTCGCCGAGCCACTTCGTCCCGCCGCCGGGACGCGCTGCCGGGGCGTCGAAGAGGGTGTCCTCCGGCTCCTCCTCGGTGGAGTTGTCCAGTCGGGCGAGGCAGAGGTAGTGGTGGCGGCCCTTGAGCACGGCGAAGGTGGGCCGGCGGCCGAGCACCGGCTCGACCGCGTCGGCGAGCCGGGGCAGGTCGTGGTCGACGAGCTGGGACTGCAACGCCAGGGTGGCGGTGGAGACCACCACCGGGCCGTCCACAGTGAGCGCCGGCGCGAGGTAGGCAAGGGACTTGCCGGTGCCGGTGCCCGCCTGCACGAGCAGATGCTCGCCGCCGGCCACGCAATCCTCGATGGCCGTGGTCATCTGTAGCTGGCCGGGGCGTTCCGCGCCGCCGGGCACCGCGCCGACCGCCGCCGCCAGCAGCTCCGTGCCGCTGGGCCGGGCACCCCGCCGCCGGCCCTTGGCACGGGCCGACGGGGTGGCGGAACCGGTGGCGGTGCGGGGCGGAGTCACCGTGCGACGGTACCCGGCGCCGCCGACACCGGCCTCGCCCATCCGCCGCGTGGCGCGATGCCGACCGGGCGGGCCTCCTGGCCGACCCCGTCCGGTTACGGCCGCGCTACGACGTGTTGGGCCGTATCGGTTAGGGTGCGAATCATGCCGAGCGACATGGTCCGCGTGATCTACCGCAAGTACGACGGCAGCGCCCACCGCGACTACCCGGCCCGCCGGCTCACCGAGGATGATCTCGGTGTCTGGCTCGGCGTGCCCGAGGGCACCGAGTCGGTCTACCACGGCCGGCCCTCGGTGGAGAAGATCCCGTTCGTGCTGCTGGTGCCACATCGCGCCTGGTGGACGGCCATGTTCAACCCCCCGCCCCGCACCAGCGAGGTCTACTGCGACATCACGACCCCGGCCCGCTGGGAGTCCGACGACACTGTCCACCTGATCGACCTGGATCTGGACGTCGTCAGGCGTCGGGCCACCGGCCTGGTGGAGTTGCTCGACGAGGACGAGTTCGCCGAGCACCGGGCGCGGTTCGGCTACCCGGAGGACGTGGTGGCCGAGGCCGAGGCCGCCGCCCAACGGCTGCTCGGGGCCCTGGGCGACGGCACCGAGCCGTTCGCCACCGCGTACCGCAAGTGGTTGGCCCTGGTGGTCTGAGGCCGCACGCCCGGTCGGGCCGGCTCACCAGCGGGGTGGCCAACCGTCGTCGGCGTCGAGCGGCGGCAGGTCGGTCAGCTTCTCCGGGTTGAGCTGGTTGTAGATGGCGGTGATCCGGCCCTGGTCCACGGCGAACGCGGTGACCAGGCGGATCGGCCGGCCGTCGGTGTGCGTCGTCTCCAGTTGCAGGCCGAGCGCGCCGTCGACGAGGACGAGCCGGGCCAGCACCCGGTCCGCGTACCGGCCGGTCCGGCCGAACAGCCCGAGCGTGAGGCGCCCCACGGCGTCCGCGCCGAGCACCGGCCGACGGGCCGCGGGGAAGTGCCCGCCCGAGTCGCCGACGAAGACCACGTCCGGCGCGAGCACCTGGACGAGCTGGTCCAGCTCGCCGGACTCGGTGGCGGCGACGAACGCCTTGAGCACCCGGCGCTGCTCGGCCGGGTCCGCGGTGTGCCGAGGTACGTCAGGTGCGGTGACCGCCCGACGGGCCCGGGAGGCGAGCTGCCGGGCGGCCACCTCGGTGGTGCCCAGCACCCCCGCGACCCGGGCGAACGGCAACGCGAACACGTCGTGCAGCACGAGGGCGACCCGTTGCTCCGGCGCGAGCCGCTCCAGCACCACCAGCAGCGCCGTGCCGACCTGGTCGGTGCGGACCGCCCGCTCCGCCGGGTCGGGCGCGTAGCCGTCGACCGGCGACACACCGCCCAACGCGCTCACCACCGGCTCCGGCAGCCACTGCCCCGGGTACGCCTCGCGGCGGACCCGGGCCGAGCGGAGCACGTCCAGGCAGATCCGGGCGCAGGTAGTGGTCAGCCACGCGGACAGGTCGCGGATCTCGGCACGGGCCGCCGGCTCGGCCAACGCCCCGGCGTAGCGCAGCCAGGTCTCCTGCACCGCGTCCTCGGCCTCGCTGCGGCTGCCCAGCATCCGGTGGGCCACCGCGAGCAGTCGGCCCCGCTCGGCCTCGAACTCCGTCGCCAGCTCCCGCACGACCCACCACCCCACTCCCGGTCGGCGTCCCGGCCTACATCCTCCCGCCGAGGGGGCGCGCCGGCAGCCCCGGAACGGCCCGGCGGGCCGCTGCTTTCGGCGGGCGGAGGAGGAGCGGTGTCGGCCAGGGGGCCGGGCTTCGAAGGCGGCTCTCGGCGGGCGGATCGGCGGTGGGTGGGCGATGATCCGTGCATGAGCGCACCCCAGCAAGGGCAGATCGTGGCACCGGACGGCGGCTCCGTACGGGAGCTGCTGCGGGTCACCGCGCCTGTGGATCTCGGCGCGATCGACCCGCGGTCCATGCCCGGCCTGCCGGGGCCCGCCGGCCGCGGTGAGCACCGTAAGGCCTGGGCGCGGGAGCAGGTGGAGCTTGTCGGCGAGGAGTTGGGCCGGCAGCAGGAGATGCTCTTCGCGATGGCCAAGGCCGGGTCGGAGCATCCGGCGCACCGGGTGCTGCTGGTGCTTCAGGCCATGGACTGCGGCGGCAAGGACGGCACGATCAAGCGGGTGGCCGGCGCGATGAACCCGCTGGGCCTGCACATCCGCTCGTTCGGGCCACCGACCCGCCAGGAGCTGCGGCACGACTTCCTCTGGCGGATCCGCCGGGAGCTGCCGCCGCCGGGCTACGTGGGGATGTTCAACCGATCGCACTACGAGGACGTGTTGATCGCCCGGGTCGGTTCGCTGGTGCCGGAGACGACCTGGCGAGCCCGCTATGACCAGATCAACTCGTTCGAGCGGGAGCTGACCGAGGGCGGCGTGACCCTGATCAAGGTGATGCTGCACATCTCGTACGCCGAGCAGGGCAAGCGCCTGCTGGACCGGCTCACCGACCCGCGCAAGCACTGGAAGTACAACCCCTCCGACATCGACTCGCGGGGGCACTGGGACGACTACCAGGCCGCGTACGCCGAGGCCCTGAGCCGGTGCGGCACGGACGCCGCGCCCTGGTTCGTGGTGCCGGCGGACCGCAAGTGGTACCGGGACTGGGCGGTGGCCCACCTGCTGCGTGAGACGTTCGACACGCTCGATCTGGGGTATCCGGCTGCCGATTTCGACGTGGCGCGGGAGCGGAAGCGCCTGTTGGCTGGGGGAGCGGGTGCGGGTGGGGCGGCCGAGATGAACGGCAGGTGAACGAGCGGTGAATGACGCCTGGCCAGGGGTGGGCCGGCGAATTCGCGGTTCTGCCGTTTCCTAGCATTCACCGAGCGGGGCGCTCCTGGGCACCGCCACCCTTCCACCGACGCGACGAGGTCTGTGCTGTGAAGTTTTCCTTCCGCCCCACCGAGGGCGCCTTCTACGAGCTCTTCACCAGGGCCGCGCAGAACCTGGTCCGGGGCACCGCGCTGCTCAACGAGCTGGCCCTGCCCGGCGTGGACGTGCAGTCCGTCAGTGAGCGGCTGACCGAGGTCGAGCACGACAGCGACCAGATCACCCACGAGCTGTACAAGAAGATCAACTCGACCTTCATCACCCCGTTCGACCGGGAGGACATCTACCGGCTCGGCTCGCTGCTGGACGACGTCATGGACCACCTGGAGGCGGTCGGTGACCTGCTCTACCTGTACGGGCTGACCGAGCTTCCGGCGCTGCCCCGTGAGCTGCACGAGATGGTCAACGTGCTCGACCAGCAGGCCAAGCTGACCGCCGACGCGATGCCCCGGCTGAAGTCGATGAAGGATCTTGAGGACTACTGGATCGAGTGCAACCGGCTGGAGAACGAGGGCGACCGGATCAACCGGCAGCTGCTCGTCCGCCTCTTCTCCGGTGAGTACGACGCGTTGACGGTGCTGAAGATGAAGGAGGTCGCCGACGAGCTGGAGGCCGCCTGCGACGCCTTCGAGCACGTGGCCAACACCGTCGAGACCATCGCCGTCAAGGAGTCCTGAGCCGGTGTCCCCTGAACTCATCGCCGTGCTGGCGGTGATCGCGGTGGCCCTGGCGTTCGACTACACCAACGGCTTCCACGACGCCGCCAACGCGATCGCCACAAGCGTCTCCACCCGGGCGCTGACACCCCGGATCGCCCTCGGGCTCGCCGCGGTCGGCAACTTCGTCGGCGCCCACTTCGGCGCCGGCGTGGCCAAGACCGTCGGCGACGGCCTGGTCACTCTGCCCACCGGGGTGAGCAGCCTCGGTGTGGTCTTCGCCGGGGTGCTCGGCGCGATCGCCTGGAACCTCATCACCTGGTACTTCGGTCTGCCCTCGTCGTCCTCGCACGCGCTCTTCGGCGGGCTGGTCGGCGCGACCCTGCTCTCCACCGGCGGCATCGTGCAGTGGGTCAACATCGGCGAGAAGGTGCTGCTGCCGATGGTGCTGTCGCCGATCGTCGGCCTCACCCTCGGTTACCTGCTGATGCTGGCGATCCTCTGGCTGTTCCGGAAGGGGCAGCCGGGCAAGCTCAACCGGGGCTTCCGCTGGGCGCAGACCGCCTCGGCGGCCGCCATGTCGGTCGGCCACGGCATGCAGGACGCCGCCAAGACCATGGGCATCGTGGTGCTGGCGCTCTACACCGGCGGTTTCCAGGAGAGCAAGACGCACATCCCGGGCTGGGTGTTCTGGACCTCGGCGACGATGCTGGCCCTCGGCACGTACGCCGGTGGCTGGCGGATCATCCGCACCCTCGGTCGCAAGATCATCGACCTGGGGCCGCCGGAGGGCTTCGCGGCCGAGACCGTCGCCAGCGCGGTGCTCTACTTCAACGCCCTCGTGCTGAAGGCACCCATCTCCACCACCCACACCATCACCTCAGCGATCATGGGTGTGGGCGCGACCAAGCGCCTCTCCGCCGTCCGCTGGAACGTGGCCGGCAACATCGTGCTCGCCTGGATCATCACGTTCCCGGCCGCCGCACTGATCGCGTGCGTCACGTACCTGCTGGTCCGGCCGCTCTTCGGCTGAGTTACGGCAAGGGCCCCCGGTCACGGTCACGCCGTGGCAGGGGGCCCTTCCCGTGTTCAGACGTAGCGCACGCCGATCTGCTCGCGGACCGTGTCCAGCAGGGCCATCACCTCGAGGGTCGTGGCGTGCGGCACCATCGGGCTCTCGGTCAGCCCGGCGGCCAGGCAGCGCTGCACCTCGATCGCCTCGTACTGGTAGCCGTTGCCGGCCTCCTCGGCGGTGATCGTCTCCGGCTCCGCGCCGGCCCGGTGCAGGGTGACCGAACCCGGCCGGAAGAACGGCTCCGGCAGGTCGATCCGGCCGGTGGTGCCGGTGATCGAGGCGGTCTGCCCGCTCAACCCGACCATGCCGCAGCTCAGTGTCGCCAGCGCTCCGGTGTCGTAACCGAACAGCATGCCGGTGTTCTCGTCAGTGCCCTCCGGGCCGAGCTGCGCCCAGGACCGGACGTGCTGCGGCACCCCGAGCAGCAGGTGAGCCAGACTGATCGGGTAGATCCCCAGGTCGAGCAGGGCACCCCCGCCCAGCGCCGCGTTGCGCATCCGATGCTCCGGCGGGAACGGCCCGGACACCCCGAAGTCGGCCCGGACGCCGGTCACCGTGCCGATCGCCCCGTCCGCGATCAGCTCGACCACGCGCAGGATCATCGGATTCAGGCGCATCCACATGGCCTCCATCAGGAAGACCCCGGCGGCGCGGGCGGTGTCGATCAACTCGGTGCTGGTGGCCAGGTCGAGGGTGAACGGCTTCTCCAACAGCACCGCGCGTCCGGCGGTCAGGCAGGTCATCGCCGCCTCGTAGTGCGCCGAGTGCGGGGTCGCCACGTAGATCGCGTCCACCTCCGGGTCGGCAGCCAGCTCCACCCAGGAGCCGTAGGCGCGCTTCGCGCCGTGCGTGTCGGCGAAACGCCGCGCGCTCTCTGCGGCGCGGGAACCGACCGCGACCAACTCGGCGTCCGGCACCAACCGGAGGTCTTCGGCGAAACGGCTGGCGATGTGGCCGGTGGCCAGGATGCCCCAACGAGTCATGCCGGCACGCTAGCCGAGCCAGGTGAACCGTCCGCTGCCCGGCCGCCGACCAGCTCACCCGGCGGGACCGGCCGGCGCGGTTCTCCGCCGCCGCGCCGTGCCGCACTCCGCCGTGCCGCACTCCGCCGGTCCGCCGGTCCGCCAGCCCCGGCTGGCCGGGGAACTAGGCTCGCGGCATGACGATCGACAGCGACGGTTTCGCCGCCCCGGCCGCCCTGGTCGAGCACGCCCGCCGGTTCCAGGCCGAGGGTGGCACCCCGGCGACGCCGCGGGTCGCGGCCACCGTGCTGCTGCTGCGTCCGACCGACGCCGACTTCGAGGTGTACGTCATCCGCCGGGTCGCCGCGATGACCTTCGGCGGGATGTACGCCTTCCCCGGGGGCGGGGTGGACCGCTCCGACTCGGAGGCGCACCTCGACTGGGCCGGCCCGACACCCGGCGAATGGGCGGACCGGCTCGGCGTGGCCCCGCAGGCCGCGCAGGCGGTGGTCTGCGCCGCCGCGCGGGAGGTCTTCGAGGAGGCTGGCGTACTGCTCGCCGGCCCGAACCGGGAGACCGTGGTGGGCGACGTCAGCGGCGACGACTGGGAGGCGGCCCGGCAGGACCTGGAGGGGCGCCGGCTGGGCTTCGCGGCGCTGCTCGCCGACCGTCAGCTCACCCTTCGCTCCGACCTGCTGCTGCCGTGGAGCCGGTGGATCACTCCCGAGTTCGAGCCGCGCCGCTTCGACACGTACTTCTTCATCGCTCTGTTGCCGGCGGGCCAGCGGACCCGCGACGTCTCCGGCGAGGCCGACCACACCCTGTGGATCCGGCCGGCGGACGCGCTGGCCCGCGCGCGGGCCGGCGAGCTGACCATGCTGCCACCGACCCTCGTCACGCTGGCCCAGGTGGCGGCGGCCGGCGACCTGGCCGGGGTGGCACGGGCGGCGGCCGACCGGGACGCCGCCAGCCCGATCACCCCGCGCCTGGACCTGCCCCCGAACGGCGAACCCCGCTTCGTCCTGGGCTGACCACCGCCCGCGCCCTGCCCGCCCGCGCCCAGCCCGCCCGCGCTGCCCGCGCGCTGTGCCTCTGGGCTGCCTGGACCACGTAGGCGGGCTCCTACCGAAGATCGCGCTCGAACCTGGAAAGAGTGGCCTCAGTTACGCGGTGAGGCCACTACATCCTTGATCGAGCACGATCTTGGGCGGGCGGGCGGGCGGGCGGGCGGCCGGGCCGGGCCGGGCCGCGCCGCCGCCGGACCGGGAACCGCGTCGGGTACGCAGAAGGGCGTCGGCCAGGTCGACCGACGCCCTTCGCGGACCGGGAACCAGCGGCTCAGCCGAAGCGGCCGGTGATGTAGTCCTCGGTCTTCTTCACGCTCGGGTTGCTGAAGATCTTCTGGGTGTTGTCGTACTCGATCAGCCGGCCCGGGTCGCCGGTCTTCTCGATCGAGAAGAAGGCGGTCCGGTCCGACACCCGCGCGGCCTGCTGCATGTTGTGCGTCACGATGATGATCGTGAACTTGTCCTTGAGCTGGAACATCAGGTCCTCGATCGCCAGCGTGGAGATCGGGTCCAGGGCGGAGCACGGCTCGTCCATCAGGACGACCTGCGGCTCGACCGCGATGGTCCGGGCGATGCAGAGCCGCTGCTGCTGACCGCCGGAGAGGCCCGCGCCGGGCTTGGCCAGCCGGTCCTTGACCTCGCCCCACAGGTTCGCGGCGCGCAGGGCCTTCTCGGCCGCGTCCTCCAGGATCGACTTCTTGCGGACCCCGTTGAGCTTCAGCCCGGCCACCACGTTCTCGAAGATGCTCATGGTGGGGAACGGGTTCGGCCGCTGGAAGACCATGCCGATCGTGCGCCGGACCGCTGTGACGTCCACGTCCCGGTCGTAGATGTCCTGGTCGTCAATGGTCAGGCTGCCCTCGACCCGGGCCCCCGGCAGCACCTCGTGCATCCGGTTGATCGACCGCAGGAACGTCGACTTGCCGCAACCGGACGGCCCGATGAGGGCGGTGACCGTCTTCGGCTCGACCGTCAGGTTGATGTTCTCGATCGCCTTGAAGCCGCCGTAGTACGCGGTGACGTTCGAGGCGGAGACGCGCTTGGCCATGGTGGTACCTCCGGGGTTCATCGGCTGAGCCTGTTGCGACGGGCCAGCAACTTCGCCGCGATCGTCAGGATGAGTACGAGGGCGACCAGGGTGAGTGCCGCGGTCCACGCCCGTGCCGGTGCGTACTTCGACGCGTCACCGGCCTGCTGGTAGACGAAGAGGGACAGCGACGACTGGTTGTTCTCGAAGGGGTTGGTGTTGATCGCGGCGCCACCGCCGGCGACCAGCAGCACCGGCGCGGTCTCGCCGGCCGCGCGGGCGATGGCGAGCATGACGCCGGTGACGATGCCGGGCAGCGCCGTCGGCAGCACCACCCGCAGGATGGTCTTCCACTTGGGTACGCCGAGCGCGTACGCGCCCTCGCGCAGTGGCGCCGGTACGAGGCGGAGCATCTCCTCGGTGGACCGGACGATGGTGGGCAGCATGAGCACGCTCAGCGCGAGCGCGGCGGCGAAGCCGGAGAAGCTGGGCCGACCGTCGTTGAACCACGGGGACACGATCAGCACCCAGAACGCCAGCACGAAGAGGCCGGAGACGATAGACGGGATGCCGGTCATCACGTCCACGAAGAACCGGATCGCGAAGGCGAACTTGCCCCGCCCGTACTCGACGATGTAGATCGCGCAGAGAACGCCGAGCGGGACGGTGATCAGGGTGGCGATGCCGACCTGCTCCAGCGTGCCGACGATCGCGTGGTACGCGCCGCCGTTGGCGTCCCGGGCCCCGATGTTGTTCATCGAGGTCTGGAAGAAGTTGACGTCCAGCCGGTCGGCGCCCTTGCTGACCAGTGTCCAGACCACCGACACGAGCGGCAGCACCGCCAGCACGAAGGCGGAGTGGATCAGCGCGCTCCAGGTGCGGTTGCGGGCCGATCGGCGCCCCTCGACCGCGTTGGCGGCGGCGAAGAGCCCGACCAGGTAGAGGATCGCACCGAGGACGACCACGAGGACCGGGCCGCCGATGCCGGCGCCGTAGACGATCACGGCGGAGAGCGCCAGGGCCGCCACGGCGATGGCCGGGGCGGCGTACCAGGGCAGCCGCTTGGCCCGCAGCGAGTCGGGCTGGCCCGGCGGCCGGGTGCGGTGGGAGGTGACGGTTGTGGTCATGCGGCCGACTCCGTGAACTCCCGGCGGCGGTAGATGATCGCCCGCGCCGTGATGTTGACGATCAGCGTGATGGTGAACAGCACCAGACCGGAGGCGATGAGCGCGCCCCGGCCGGTCTCGTTCGCCTCGCCGAACGCGTTGGCGATGTTGGCGGCGATGGTGTTGCCGCCGTTCTGGATCAGGTTGAACGAGATGCCGAAGGTGATGCCGAGGGTCAGCGCCAAGGCGATGGTCTCGCCGAGCGCCCGGCCGAGGCCGAGCATCATCGCGGCGATGATGCCGGGGCGGCCGTAGGGGAGCACCGCGGTGCGGAGCATCTCCCAGCGGGTGGCGCCCAGGGCGAGGGCGGCCTCCTCGTTCGCGGTGGGCGTCTGGAGGAACACCTCGCGGGAGAGCGAGGTGATGATCGGCAACACCATGATCGCGAGCACCAGGGCGCCCAGCATGACGGACGCCCCGAAGGGGCCGTCGCCGCCGAAGAGCGGGATCCAGCCGAAGTGCTGGTTCAGCCAGACGGAGAAGTCCCGGACGGGGCTGCTGAAGACGTCCCGTCCCCAGAGGCCGAAGACCACGCTCGGTACGGCGGCCAGCAGGTCGACCAGGAAGCCGAGCGCGGTGCCCAGCCGGCGCGGCGCGTAGTGCGACAGGTAGAGGGCGATACCGAGCGCCACCGGCACCGCGATGAGCAGTGCGAGCGCCGAGCTGAGCACGGTGCCGAAGGCGAGCGCGCCGATGCCGAACTTCGGCTGCGTGTCGTTGGGGGACCAGCCCTCGTAGGACCAGAAGTTCTCGGTGTTGGCGCGTAGGGCCGGAACCGCCTTGGCGACCAGGAAGATCGCGATGGCGGCGATGATGACCAGAACGGCGGTGCCGGCGGCCAGGGTGAGACCGCGGAAGGCCCGCTCGGCGCCGAACTTACGGCTGCGCGGCAGCGCGCCGCCGCCGCCCAGCCCGGTGCCGCCCGGGGAACGGGTGCTGACTGGTGCCTCGGCCACACGCGCCGAGGCACCGGCGGGCCACTCGTGACTCTGGGTCACGCGCGTCCCGCCGGTGCCGGCGTCGGCCGAGCGGTGAGGGGTTTCACCCATCTGCTCGCTCGATTCGGTTGCGGAGGTGTGGAATCGGGTCAGGAGAGGTTCTTGACCGCGGTCTCGACCTTGGTGCGGACCGTCTCCGGCAGCGGGGCGTAGCCCAGCTCGGTGAGAGAGGCCTGGCCCTCGGCGCTGGCGGCGTGGCCCAGCAGGCCCTTGACCAGCTTGAGCTTGTCGGCCGCGAGGCCCTTGCTGCAGACGATCTCGTACGTCGCCAGGACGATCGGGTAGGCCCCGGCCTCCTTGGTGTTGTAGTCGATCTTCAGCTTGAGGTCGTCACCCTGACCCTCGACAGCAGCGCCGGCGATGGTCTTGCCAGCCGCCTCGGCGGTCAGCGCGGCGAACTCGCCGTTGCCGTTGCCGATCTTCGACATCTTCAGGCCGGCGTTCTCGGCGAACGACCACTCCATGTAGCCGATGGAGCCGTCCGCGCCCTTGACCCGGCTGGCCACGCCGTCCGAGCCCTTCGCGCCGGTGCCGCCCGGGGCCTTCCACGCCTTGGCGTTGCCCAGGGTCCAGTCGCTCTCAGCGGTCTTCGAGAGGTACTTGGTGAAGTTGTCGGTGGTGCCCGACTCGTCCGAGCGGTGGACGGTCTGGATCGTGGTCGCCGGGAGCTTGGCGTCCGGGTTGTCAGCCTTGATCGTGGCGTCGTCCCACTTGGTGACCTTGCCGGCGAAGATCTTCGCCAGGGTGGCCGGCTTGAGCTGGAGGTTGTCCACGCCGCTGACGTTGTAGGCGACGGCCACCGGGCCGATCACCATCGGCAGGTGGATGGCCTTGCCGCCGACGCACTTGGCGTCCGCCTGCGGCTGCTCCTCCGGCTTGAGCGCGGAGTCGGAACCGGCGAAGTCGGCGGTCCCGGCGATGAACGCCTGGATGCCGGCGCCCGAGCCGGAAGCCTCGTAGTTGATCGTGGTGCCCTGGCACTTCTGCTGGTACGCCTTGATCCATTCGGCCATGGCGTTCTTCTGGGCCGACGAACCCTGGGCGTTCAGCGTGCCGGTAGCGCAGTCGACCGCGGCGGCCGAGCCCGAAGCGCTCGCGCCGGAGGCGGGCTCGTTGTTGTCCGAGCCGCATGCACTGAGGCCGAGCGTCGCGGCAAGAGCGAGGCAGGCAATAGTGCCGTACCGCTGGAGCTTCACCTGAGGGGTTTCCCTTCGCGTCTGACTTGGCGCCCCGATCCCGGGGCCCGAGGACCGGCACTGACCGGCTGACACGAAAGTTAGAAGTGCCAGGTAGCCGGTTCGCCGGTCGCAAGTGAACGCGAGGTGAACACGTACGGCCGCTGAGGTGACCGCTTGCTGAGGGTGAGTTGTCCGTTAAGTGAACCCGGGTACACCTGTCGGAAGTATGGGTATATTTCCGGTTCGGCGTTATCCCGCCGAGGCCCGGCCGTTACCCGCCGGTGACTCGACCTCGGCGGTGGCCGACGGTCAGCCCAGGTGGTAGTTGATGTGCGCGGACCAGCGGGCGAAGCCCAGCCGCTCGTAGAGCGCGACGGCCCCGGTGTTCGAGTCGTCCACGTAGAGCATCACCCGGTCCAGGCCGCGCTTGTCCCGCAGGTGTGCCAGCCCGGCGGTGGTCAGGGCCCGGCCGAGCCCGCCGCCGTGCGCGGTCGGCTCCACCCCCAGGACGTACACCTCGCCGATCCGGGCCGACCCCGGCCGCTCGTGCACCTTGGTCCAGTGGAAGCCGAGCAGCCGGCCGGTCGCGGTCTCCTCGGCGAGCAGGAAGCCCGCCGGGTCGAACCATGGCTCGGCGAGGCGGACCCGCAGGTCGTCCGACGTCCACCGGCCCTGCTCGGGGTGCTCGGCGAAGGCCCGTGCGTTGAGGGCCAGCCAGGCCGCGTCGTCGGGCCCGGGCCGGAACGCGCGTAGCGCCACCCCGTCGGGCAGACGCGGCTCACCAAGCGGGGCGGCCAACGGCCGACGCAACTGCCAGAGCACCCGGGCGCGGGTGAAGCCGAGGTCGACGGCGAGCGCGGCGGCGGAGGGTGGTCGCCGTGCGCCCACGCCCGCAGCGGCCCGGTGGCCGAGGCGAGGACGCCCCGGGCGAGCGCCCGGCCGGTGCCCCGTCGCCGGTACGCGGGGTGCACCACCAGCTCGACCCCGATCCCGTCGACCGGGTCGGTGGTGTCCAGGTGCGCGTACCCGGTGAGGGTGCCGTCGTCGGCGCGGGCGATCAGGTGCACGGCGGGGGCGTCGCTGTCACGTAGCCGCAGCAGGACGTGCTCGTCGAGCGGGTCCGCTCCGTCCGTGTCACCCGCGGCGCTGGCGAGGGCCAGTACGTCGGCGATCTCCGCCGACGCCAGTCGGTCGCTCCGGGTCACCTGGTCGCTGGTCGGCTCCGCGCTGCTCATCCCGCCACCGTATCCGCTGCGTGTCGTGACGCCCGGACCGTCACCGTAAAGGCGCGGCTCACGTCGGGTCGGTGGGGAGTGCCTCCAGCTCGAACCGGGCGGTCAGGTCGGGCAGGATGCGGCGCAGCGCCTCCACCGTGCCCTGTCGGTCCCCACCGGCATCGTGCAGCAGCACCACCGAGCCCGGTTCGGCCTGGCTCAGCACCGTCGCGGTGATCTTGCTGGCGCCGGGCAACTCCCAGTCCGACGGATCCACCGACCAGTGCAGCGGGGTCATGCCGAGCTGCCGTGCCACCGACACCACCGGGTACGTCCACGCCCCGCCCGGCTGGCGGTACCAGACGATCGGGGCGTTCGGGACCGCCGCCCGGATCGCCGCGTTGGTGCGCAGGAGGTCGGAGCGGATCGCGTCGGCCGACCGGGCGCCCAGGCCGACGTCGTGGTGCCAGGAGTGATTGCACAGGGTGTGTCCGTCGTTCACGATCGACTGCAGCAGGTCGGGGTGGTTCTGCGCGTTCTCGCCGACCACGCAGAACGTGGCTCGTACGTCGTATTCGCGCAGGATGGCGAGGACTTCCGGGGTGTAGCGCGGGTCCGGTCCGTCGTCGAAGGTCAGCGCGAGCCGCGGGGTGCCGGTGGTGGAGTGCGCGCCGAACAGGTTGTCGCCTCCGGCGTCTCGTCCGGACCCGTCCTGGCCGGTCTCGGCCGGGCCGGTCTCGGTCGGGCCGGCGCTGCTGCTGGCACTGGCGCTGGGGGCGCCGCCCGGCTCGCCGACGCTGGGTTGGTCGGCGTAGTGCGGCCCGTCGGCGCTCGTGGTGACACCTGTGGACTGTCGAGGTGTCTGGTCGGGGACGAGGCTGCGGCCCAGCACGTACGCGGAGCCGAGCAGCCCCGCCACCACAAGCGTCACGATCCCCGCTGCCCGCGCGGTGGAACTGCCCCGCATCACGACTTCCGCCCGGCTCGCCGGTCACGCCGGCCCGTCGCCCCCGTGGTCAGTGCGCGCACCGTCGCCCCTTTCTCCGACAAACCCGGCAGTCAGAATAGAGCTGCCAAGCTGCGCAAAAAGGGCATATGGGAAATCGGCCGGGGCAGTCCTCGGATCAGACCGGCAGGGGCGCGTGCTCCGCCTCGGGAAGCGACCGTGACGGCGGCACGACGAACTTGTAGCCGACCTGGCGGACCGTGCCGATCATCGATTCGTACTCCGAGCCGAGCTTGGCGCGCAGTCGCCGGACGTGCACGTCCACCGTGCGGGTGCCGCCGAAGTAGTCGTAGCCCCAGACCTCGCGCAGGAGCTGGTCCCGGGTGAACACCCGGCCCGGGTGCTGGGCCAGGAACTTCAGCAACTCGAACTCCTTGTAGGTGAGGTCGAGCGGACGGCCCTTGAGCTTGGCCGCGTACGTGTCCGGGTCGATGGTCAGCTCGCCGGCCCGGATCGAGCCGCCCGCGCCGGCCGTCGCGTTGCTGAGCCGGCCCACCGCCAGCCGCAGCCGTGCCTCGACCTCGGCCGGGCCAGCCGAGGCGAGGATGACGTCGTCGACGCCCCAGTCGGCGTTGAGTGCGATCAGACCGGCCTCGGTCACCACCGCGACCAGCGGCACGCCGAGCCCGGTCGCGTGCAACATCCGACAGGTCGCCCGGGCCTCGCTCAACTCCGAACGGGCGTCCACCATCACCGCGTCCGGGCTGGGGCCCGCGACGAGGGTGCGAACGTCACGAGGCGCGGTGCGGACCGAGTGCGGCAGCAGGTCAAGTGCCGGCAGCACAGCCGACGGTTCCCCTGCGCGCGCGGTCACCAGCAGCAGGATCTCCACGATCACCTCCGTCCCGGCGGCGCGAGGCCGCGCGCGACCAGTCGCACTCATCGAGGAGTGCGCTGAGAAATTGCGTGGTCCCGGCGTCGCTGACGGGCGGGTAACGCGTTGAGCCTAACCGATCGCCTCGGCCGCGCCGTCAGGCCATTTCCCGTTTGTCTATCTTGCCCCTGATCGTGGCACGGATTTTAACGTCGCTGAAACCCGTGACCACCGCGTCGGGCGGTCGGTCTGGCACGATCGGGTCGTGTTTCCCTCCACCTCGCCCGAGGCCGGCCGCGAATCGTGGCCCGCCGGGCCCCAACCGGGCCCGGCCCCCGCACCGACGCGTGGCCAACCGCCCGCGCCGCGTACCGGTCCGGCCACCACCGATGGCGATCGCCGCGAACGGGGTGGGCCTCGTCGTGCCCGCCGCTCCGGCGAGCCGGCCCGCCGATCCGAAGACGAGATCGACGAGCCGGAAGAGGAGGTCATACCGCCGGTCGCTGTGCACCGCCAGCTGGCGCTGACCATCGCCGGCTTCGCCGCGCTGCTCGGTGTCGGCCTGGTTCTCGGTGCGCAGACGTCGGGCCCCGGTCACCGGCTGCCGTTCGCCTTCATCATCTTCGGCGTCCAACTGCTGTTCGTGCTCGCCTGGACGATGGCCATGCGCCCGCCCGCGTTGCTGGTGGTCGCCGGGATCAGCGCCGCGGTGGCGGCGCTCGCCGACCTCGCCGCCGTGCAGACCGACGTCGCCGGCCTGGCGCCGTTGGGCTACCTGGCCGCCGGCGGGTTCCTCGCCGCGGTGCTCGGCCAGCTGGTTCGTCGGGTCGACCGGGTGCGGGTCACCGACTCCCTCGGCGCCACGCTGCTCATCGTGGTCGGGGTGGTGGCCTTCGGCACGCTGATCGTGCTCAGCCGGATCCCGGCCGGCACCCAGGCGATCACCGTCTGCCTGACCGCGAGTGGCGTCGCGCTCACCGTCGCCCGGCTCACCGACGCCGTACTGCCCTGGCCCCGGCTGGCCCCGCAGGTGCCTCGGGGTGCCGCCGGCGTGGTGGCCGGCGCGATGGTCGGCACGTTGACCAGCGCCCTCCTCGGCAGCTACCTGGTGGCTCCCTTCACGCCGACCCGGGCCGCCGTGATCGGCCTGGTCGCGGCGGTCACCGCCGTCCTCTCCGACCTCGCCGTGGGGTACGCGGAGGCGGGTCGGTTGATGGCCGGTGAGCCGCCGACGATGTGGGTGGCCCGGCACATGCAGGGTCCGCTCGGCGGCTTCGCCCTGGCGGCGCCCGCCGCGTACGCCATGTGCATGCTCTTCCTCTGAGTCACGGTTGAGCGCGCAGCCGGTCGGGTACCTACGGGTGCGCCGCCGTGCGGCGTCCGGTACGAACGACCCGTCGCGGCGCGGCGGGCGGAGACAGGAGGCGGCGGCGTGGCGCAGGACTATCCGGTGGACGAGGCGCGACCCCGACGGCGTGGCCGCAAGCTGCTCATCGGGCTGTTCGTTCTGCTCCTGCTGGTGGCGGGGTTGCTGGTGGTCGCCGACCGGGTGGCGGTCGGGGTTGCCGAGCGGATGATCGGCGACCGGGTGCGTCAGGAGATCGCCAAGCAGGGTGCGCAGGCCGCCGCGCCTGACGTGGAGGTGGGTGGAACTCCCTTCCTCACCCAGGTGCTGGATGGCCGTTACCAGCGGATCACCATCAACCTGCGGGACGTGCAGGCCTCGGTCGAGGGCGACGCCGTCCGGTTGCCGGTGCTCGATGTGACGGCCCGCAACGTTCGGGCCTCACTGGACACCCTGCGCACCGGCCAGGGTGACGTCGTGGCGGACACCGTCAACGGCGCCGGCACGATCAGCTACGAGAGTCTGGCCGCGCTGCTGAACCGCCCGGGGCTCACGCTCGGCGAGCAGAACGGCAAGCTCACCGTCACGGCCCCGGCCGACATCCTCGGTCAGAAGCTCACCATCAGCGGCACCGCCGACGTCACAGTCGCCGACAACGGCGCCGTCGCCCTGCGTTTCAACGACCTGGACGCCGCAGGTCTGCCGAACCTGCCGCTGGCCCGTGCCTTCCTGAGCAACTACGCCAAGAGCATCTCCATCGACGTACCCCTCCCGGAGCTGCCGTTCCAGCTCGCGGTCCGGGAGGTTCGTCCACTGCCGGAAGGGCTGGCGGTCACCGCCGACGCGAAGAACGTGCCGATCAACTCCGCTGGCTGACGCCGGAGACGCGGGGTACGCCGAAGTCCTCGGCGGCCCCGGCGATTCCCGGATGGTGGTCGGCTGAGTGGCAGCACGGTCACTGGCTGGTAGGCTCCCTGCCCATGGGGACCCACCTCACTAAACGGCGCGCGGTCGACCTGTGCCGCGTGGCCACCTGCCTGTGTCGCCCCGTCATCTGACGGCGGGGCTGTCTCCGGCCGCCTGACGGCGGCCACCGGCACAGGGTTCTCGCACCCTCCGGTTATCCCACCGAACGCCCGGCAGCGGCGCCGTCGCACGAACCCGTGATCCCGTCCTTCCGCTGGGTCCCGCGCGTGGTGCGACTGATACATCCATCGATTCGCGCGCGTTGGCTCACCATCCATCCTCACCAGGGAGTGATTCGATGAGTCGCGACACCGCACTCGTTTCGGCCGAGTGGGCCGAGAAGAACCTCGACGCCCCGGGCGTCGTCTTCGTCGAGGTCGACGAGGACACCTCGGCCTACGACACCGGCCACATCGCCGGCGCCATCAAGATTGACTGGAAGACCGACCTTCAGGACCAGGTCCGCCGGGACTTCGTCAACAAGACGCAGTTCGAGGCGCTGCTCTCCGAGCGGGGCATCAGCAACGACGACACCGTCATCCTGTACGGCGGCAACAACAACTGGTTCGCCGCGTACGCCTACTGGTACTTCAAGCTCTACGGTCACCGCGACGTGAAGCTGCTCGACGGCGGCCGCAAGAAGTGGGAGCTGGACGCCCGCCCGCTCGTCACCGATCAGGTGTCCCGCCCGGCGACGCAGTACGTGGCGCAGGAGCCGGACACCTCCATCCGGGCCTTCCGCGACGAGGTCGTCGCCGCCATCGGCACCAAGAACCTTGTCGACGTGCGTAGCCCCGACGAGTTCGCCGGTCGCCTGCTGGCCCCCGCCCACCTGCCGCAGGAGCAGGCGCAGCGGGCCGGCCACATCCCCACCGCGATCAGCGTGCCGTGGTCGAAGGCGGCCAACGAGGACGGCACCTTCCGGTCCGACGACGACCTTCGCAAGATCTACGGTGACGCGGGGCTCGACGACGGCAAGGAGACCATCGCGTACTGCCGGATCGGTGAGCGCTCGTCGCACACCTGGTTCGTGCTCCAGGAGCTGCTGGGTCACCGCAACGTCAAGAACTACGACGGCTCCTGGACCGAGTACGGCTCGCTCGTCGGTGTGCCGGTCGCGCTCGGCGACGAACCCGGGGAGGCCTGATCATGACTCTTCCCATCGCCGCGGGTTGCGCCGCACCGGACCAGGCCGCGCCGCTGCCGGCCAGCCTGGATCTGGAGAAGGAAACCGTCATCACCGGCATCGTCCGCTCCGCCGAGGCCGAGCCGGTGCCGGGCGCGTACGTCCGGCTGCTCGACTCGACAGGTGAGTTCACCGCCGAGGTGGTCACCTCGCCCGCCGGCCAGTTCCGGTTCTTCGCCGCGCCGGGTTCCTGGACGCTGCGGGCGCTGTCCCGGCACGGCAACGGCGACACCGCGGTCACTGCCGGCCGAGGCGTCAACGAGGTTGCCGTCACCGTCGCCTGACCCACTGCTCTGATCGACAGGGGCCGGTCACCCTCCCCGGGTGGCCGGCCCCTGTCGTTTCCCCGCAGCCGACGCCGCGCCGGCACGGGCACCGAAATCCATCGGCATGCGTCACTATCTACTGGTGGAATTCAGGGATGAAAGTGGCGTGTCCGACGAAGGGGTCCCCATCGTCCTCTGCGTAGGCAGGGACATCTCGTTGCGGGAGCGGGTGCTGAGCCAACTCGACGGCCTCGCCCCGGTGCTCAGCTGCGCCGACCTGACCGAGCTGCGCGAGCTGCTGTCGTCGCCGACAGGCCCGGCGCCGGTCAGTCCCACAGCCCTTCCGTTCACCAAGGCGCAGGGCCTGGTCGAGTGGGGTGAGCTGGCCGTCGACCGGGCCGGGCACCGGGTCACCTGGCGCGGCGACCCGCTTCCGCTGACCCCCACCGAACGGGAGCTGCTCGCCCTGCTGATCGGCCCGCCGCCGGTCGTGTGGAGCTATGAACAGCTCTGTGCCTCCACGCCGGGTGGCGCGGACACCGGAGCGCTGCGGTCCACGATCAAACGGCTGCGACGCAGGCTGCGGGGCCTGCCGGGCGGACCGCAGGTGCACACCGTGCGGGGGATCGGCTATCGACTCGACCCGCCGCCCCGGCTGAACGGCCACTGACCCGCCCTGCCGACCGGCTCCGCCGCCGACTCGACGGCGGGCGCGTGACACCATGGCCGGGTGAGCGGTGCTGTCCAGACGGGTTGGGCCTCTTCGGCCGGCCCTGCCGCGCCGGCACCGACCCGGTCGCGGCGGCGCTGGCTGCTGGCCGTGACCGTGGCCTGGGCCGTGTTGCTGGCCGGGCTGACCTGGATATCGGTGCGGGACGACCCACCGACCGTGCGCGAACAGCGTTCCCTCGATCAGGCCGGTCCGGTGGTCGACCGGGCCGTCGGCGAGTTGGCTCGCGCGGTCGGTCCGGCAGGTCTGCTGGAGCTGGGGCCGCCGCGGATCGCATCCGGCTGCCGGGTCACCCCGTTCGCCGACGGGGCGAGGCTGCGGCGCGAGGTCGGGGTGCTCGCCGCCACCGGTGACGAGCGGGCCGCGCTGGCCGGCATCGCCGACCGGCTGCCGGCGAGCTGGCGGGCCGGGGTCGGGCCCGGGGTGGACGGCCCCGAGCTGCGCGCGGACGCCGGAGAATTCGTGGCCGTCGAGGGACGGCCGACCGTCGACGGCCGGGTGCGACTGATCGTCGACACCGGTTGTCGGCCGGTCGGCGCCGGCTACACGCCGGCCCCGGCCACCGCTGCCGGCCCGGAGACCGCCGCGCTGACCGCCGCGCTGCAGGCGCTCGACCGGCCGGGTGACGTCGCGCCGGAGCTGGTCACCGCGCCCTGCCCGGGTGGCGGGCTCGCCCGCACCGCGTGGTCCGCGAACGGTCCCGGCCCGCAGGCCCCGACGGCCGCACTCGCTCCGCTGGCCGGCAACGCCCCACTGCTGGACCAACCCCCGGTGTACGCGTACCGCAGCGGTGCCGTCACGGTGCTGGCCGAGATCAGCCCGGACGCCACCCGACTGGCCGCCACCGTCGGCTGCCCGGGCTGAGGCACGGCAGCACTGCCGGGTCAGCCGTCGCCCGGCTGATCCTCCGGGCCACGGCTACGGCCCAACGCGTCGACGGTGCCCCACCGGCCGGGGATGTCCAGCAGCTCGACACGGCCCATCCCCGGTGGCACGGCCGGGTCGATGATCAGGTGCTCGCCCTGCGGCTCCAACCCCAGCATCACCCGGAGCAGCAGCAGTGGGGTGCCTGTCGACCAGGCCTGCGGGCTGCACGCGGTCGGGTACTCCACCGGGTAGTCGGTGAGGTCCCGGGCGTAGCCGGCGAACGCCTCCGGCAGTCGCCCGTCGAAGTACCGGGACGCCGCCAGCATCGTGTCGCAGAGCAACCCGGCCTCCTCCCGGAAGCCGTACCGCCACAACCCCCAGGCGATGATCGAGTTGTCGAACGGCCAGACCGTGCCCACGTGGTAGCCGATCGGGTTGTACCGTCCCTCGTCCTCGGCGAGCGTCCGCACCCCCCAGCCGGAGAACAGTCGTGGCCCGAGCAGGTGCTCGACCACCTTGCCGGCGCGCGACTCGTCCACGATGCCGCTCCACAGCAGGTGCCCGATGTTCGAGGTCAGCGCGTCCACCTGCCGGCCGTCGGCGTCCAGCGCGAGCGCGTAGTGCTCGCGTTCGGGGATCCAGAAGTCGCGGTCGAACCGCCGTTTGAGGTCGGCGGCCTGCCGCTCCAGCTCGTCGGCGAACTCCGGGTCGTTCCAGAACTCCCGGGCCAGCCGGGCGGCCCGGACCTTCGCGTCGTACGCGTAGCCCTGCAACTCGCAGGTGGCCCGGGGGAAGCCGGGAAACTGGCCGTCGGCGTACGAGATGGCGTCCCAGGAGTCCTTCCAGCACTGGTTCTGCAGGCCGGTCTCCGGGTTGCGGGTCTGGTACCAGAGGTAGCCGGTGCCGAGCAGGTCACCGTAGGTGTCGATCCACTCCAGGGCCCTGCGGACCTGCGGCTCCAGCTTGCGGACGAGTGCGGCGTCACCTGTCCACCGCTCGTACTCGTCGATCAGGATGATGAACAGGGGCGTCGAGTCGGCCGACCCGTAGTACGGCGAGTGCGGCTGCTCCTCGAAGCCGGCGGTCTCGCCGTACCGCAGCTCGTGCAGGATCTTGCCGGGTTCCTCGTCCCGGAAGTCGTCCACCCTCTGCCCCTGTAGTCCGGCCAGCATCAGGATGGTCGGCGGGACCAGCTCCGGCAGGAACGGCAGCACCTGCAACGAGGTGATGATGCTGTCCCGGCCGAACAGGGTCATGAACCAGGGCAGTCCCGCGGCGATCAGCCGCACGCCCAGGGCGATCGACTCGTAGCGCAGTGCGGCCAGGTCGTTGAGGCTGCGCCGGTACGCCCCGGCCAGCGGTTCGCAGTCGCAGCCGAGCTTCGGCGCCCTGTCGATCAGCTCCTGCTGCTCGGCCCGGATGACGTCCGCGCTGCGGCTGCCGCCGTACGGGAGGGTGGCCCGGATGTCCTCGCCACGGGCTCCGTAGACGACGCTGGAAACGTGCAGCCTGGTGGTCCACCTGCCGTTGCGGGCCATCCGGATCCGGAAGGTCATCCCGGTGTCGTCGATCTGTGCCGGCGCGGTGCTCTTGACCACCATCTCCCGGTGGAACGCCTCCCGGCGGTAGGTCAGCCGCAGCTCCTTCTCGGCGACAGTGATCGTGGTCCGGCCCCGCTTCTGCCGAGAGTTCTTGATCTCGAACAGGTCGGCGAAGTCGGCCCCGATCTCGACGCGGACTGTGCACTCGACGTCCGCGCCGAGGTGGTTCAGCACGGTCAGCTCCTCCTCGAAGCTGCCCACGATCGCCCGGCTGCGGATCACCGACACCTTGGCGTCCAGATAGTGCGTGGGTTCGCCGGGCGCGAGGAAGAACTTGGTGCGGTAGGACTCGGCGTCGTCGACGGAGAGGGCGTGCAGCCGTTCGCCGTCCAGGGTGAGCAGCCAGGTGGACAGGAAGCGGGTGTCGAAGGAGAACAACCCGGTGGGGAAGTCGTAGGACGGCTCGATGTCCCCACGCCTGTCGCTGACCAGGAAGGTGTTGCCGTCCAGGATGCTGACGAGGTCCTTCACCTGATTCGCCCGGCTGCTCGACGGGCCGTTTCGCGCGGGTCGCGGGTGCCGGGCGGGTCCGGAAAGAACCGCCGGAAGGCGAGGAAGAGCACCACGTTCCCGCTGAACGTGCTCTCGTTGCGCAGCACCGCCGCGACCCCCTGGGTCTCGCCGGCGATCAGTCGGTCGAAGAGGGCCGCGCTGCTGTACCAGATGGCGTCGGCCGGGCCGCGCCCACGGCTGACCTGCACGAACCCGGGCCGCATCCGGACCAGCCAGTGTTCGGTCCGGTGGTCGTCGCCGAGGTCGATCTGGAGGGTGCCGTCGGCCAGCCCGCCCAGGACGTCGGGGGCGCGCGACGGCAGCGCTTCGAAGAATTTCTCCGCCGCCTCGGTCACATCCGAATCGTAGGCAGCCGTCCGAGATGTCGGGTCGGTATCGGCACTCCGCCCGTATCGACCCACCGCCGCCGTGCGGTCAGTAGACGAGTGCCTGCGCGCCCTCGGCCATCGCCTCCTCGACGAAGACCGCGGCGCCGGCGATCCGGACCCCGGGGAGTACGTCGTCCGGGCCGATCTCCCGCCGGGCCGCGCACTGCGTGCAGGCCGTCACCCGGCCGCTGGTCAGGATGACGTGCAGCAGCTCGGCCAGGGGTGCGGAGTGCGGCAGGTCGAACTGCTGGGCGCGACCGGGCAGCGCGAACCAGGTCGACTCACCGGTCAGCCAGAGTGAGACGTCCACCCCGGCCGCCACCGCCGTCGCGGCGACGGTGAATGCCTGTGCGCACCGCTCGGGGGCGTCCGCCCCCGCGGTGGCCTTGACGACGAGAGTGCGGGCCATGTGGCCCAGCATAAGATGGCCGGGATGGTTACCGAGATCGGGTTTGTCAGCCTGCTGGTCGCTGGCCTGGGCGGGCTCGCCGGTGGCCTGGTCTACCTTGCCGTACGCATTTCGAGAGGACGCTGGTGACCGAGAACCCGCTGCAGCCGCCGTGGCTGAACGCGCCGCCGGTCGAGGAGTACCCGTTCGAGGAGAGTCACGACCTGCGGGTCGGGCCGAAGCTGCACCCGGCGCTGGACGCCCTGCTGCCGTACATCGGCCTGTGGCGCGGCCGGGGCAAGGGCGGCTTCCCCACCATCGAAGATTTCGACTACGCGCAGGAGATCCGGATCAGCCACGACGGCCGGCCGTTCCTGCACTACGAGTCGCGTGCCTGGATCCTCGACGAGCAGAGCAAGCCGGTCCGTCCGGCCGGTCGCGAGGTCGGCTGGTGGCGGCCGGTGCTTGTGGATGGGCGGGCGACCGACGAGCTGGAGGCGTTGCTGACCACCCCGACCGGGATAGTGGAGCTGCACCTGGGCAAGCGCACCGGCACGCAGGTCGAGTTCGCCACAGACGCGGTGATCCGGACTCCGACCGCCAAGGAGGTCACCGGCGGGCACCGGCTCTTCGGCATCGTCGAGGGCGCGCTCCTCTACGCGCAGGAGATGGCCGCCATGGGGCACGGGCTCAGCCCGCACCTCTCAGCCCGACTCGTCCGGGTCGGCGGCTGACCTCGACGGTCGGCGGTCGCCTAGACGGGGAAACCCAACAGGGCCTGTAGGGCGGGGGTACGCGGGCAGCGAGCCCGACGTACCCCGTCCAGCGTGTGGACCTCGGCGGCTCCGCGCAGTGACGAGGTGAACCACACGCCGTCCGCCGCGTGCAGCTCGGCGGGGGTGACCATCCGCTCGGCGGCGCTCAGGCCCAGCTCGGTCGCGTGGGCGAGCAGCCAGGTCGCTGTGGTGCCGGCGAGGATGCCGGTGGTGGCGGCCGGCACGGTGCAGAGCGTGTCGTCGGTGAGCCACACCACATTGGCGGTGGGGCCCTCCAGCGCGTACCCGTCGGAGGAGATCCAGAGCACGTCGTCCACGCCGGCCCGGCGGGCCCAGCGGCGGGCGGCGCTGCTGACCGCGTACGACGTGGACTTGATGCCGGCCGGCAGCCAGCTCAGCCCGGTCCGGGCTGCGGCGGGCAGCCCCAACGGCAGGGTGGCCACCCCGATCCCGTCCCGCCGGGCGACCCGGGAGGCCCCCGGCACCTCGGCCAGTGTGGCGTAGACCGTGGGTGGGCCGCCGGCCTCCGGGCCTCGGGTGCAGACCAACCGAAGTGCGCCTTCCAACGGCGCTGGCCAGCCTGTTCGTACCTCGTCCAGCAGGTCGATGAGCGCGGCGGTGGGGGGCAGGGCCAGCTCGACGGCGGTGGCCGCCGTGGCCAGGCGGGCCAGGTGTTCGTCGCGCAGCCACGGCTGGCCGTCGCGCAGGTGCATGGTCTCGAAGAGGCCGTCGCCGTGCAGCACCCCGAGGTCGTCACCGCGGAGCACCGGGTCGCCGGGCTGCACCGGGCCACGCCCCAGAACGGCGATCCGCGCGGTCGGGTTCTTCCCGACGGACGACCTCACCATGACCGTCGAGCGTAGCGGTGATCGATCGCGGTGCGGGGAACAGCCTGGTGGCCGAACTATGATCGGACGGTGTCCGAATCCTCCCTCGCGGAAATGCTGCGGGCCCGTGGGCTGCGGCTGACGGCCCAACGGCAGCTCGTCCTCCAGGCCGTGCTCGATCTGGGCCACGCCACACCGGAGCAGGTGCACAACGCGGTCCGGGAGGTCGCCGCCGGCGTCAACATCACCACCATCTACCGCACGCTTGAGCTGCTGGAACGGCTCGGTCTGGTCACCCACACGCACCTGTCGCACGGCTCACCGACCTATCACGCCGCCGGTGAACACCAACACGTCCACCTGGTCTGCCGGGAGTGTGGCGCGATCGACGAGATCGATCCGGAGCTGCTCCGCCCCCTCGCCGACGAGTTGGCCGCGCAGCGCGGGTTCCGGGTGGACATCGGGCACGTGTCACTCTTCGGCGTCTGCGTACGCTGCGAGAACGGGGACGAGAAATGATTGACATCGCGGGTGCGGTGGCCGTCGAGAGCATCGACGAGGCCAGCCGTGACCAGCCCGATCCGGCGCACGTCGCGGCCGGCGTACGAGGGGTGGCCGCGCACTACGGCGACCCGCTGCGCGAGCAGCGCACCCTCGACACCGAGGTCGGTCTGGTCGACAGGTCGCATCGAGGGGTCATCGCGGTGCCCGGCGAGGAACGGGCCGGCTGGCTGCACACGATCACCTCACAGCACCTGACCACGCTCTCCGCGAACGAGGGCACCGAGTTGCTGGTGCTGTCTCCGCACGGCCACGTCGAGCAGCACGCGATGGTCGCCGAGGACGGCGAGACCACCTGGCTGGACACCGATCCCGGCGCGACCGAGGGCCTGCTGAGCTACCTGGAGAAGATGCGCTTCTTCAGCAAGGTCGAACCACGCGACGCGACGGCCGAGCGGGCGCTGTTGTCGCTTGTCGGGCCGGCTGCCATGGAGGCGCTCGGCACGCTCGGCGTGACCGGGCTCGCCGCACCGGACGTGGTCGCCGTGCCAGGTCCGAAGTTCCCGCACGGTGCCGTGCCACTCCGGGCGAGCGCGCGGTACGACGTACGACCGCTGCCGATCGGCGGCTGGGCCCGACGTGGTCCGCTCGGAGTGGACCTGCTGGTACCCCGTTCGGCGATGGACCAGGTGGTGGCCGAGCTGCGCGGCGCCGGCGTGCCGGTCGCCGGGCTGTGGGCGTACGAGGCGATCCGGGTGGCCGTCCGGCAGCCCCGGGTCGGGGTGGACACCGACCACCGGACCATTCCGGCCGAGGTCGACCTGATCGCCCCGGCGGTGCACCTGGACAAGGGTTGCTACCGGGGGCAGGAGACGGTGGCGCGGGTGCACAACCTGGGTCGGCCGCCGCGTCGCCTCGTACTGCTGCATCTGGACGGGGTGACCACCGATCAGCCGCCGGTGGCCGGTACGCCGGTGACCCTCGACGGCCGGGCGGTCGGCTTCGTCGGCACCGCCGTGCTGCACCACGAGCTGGGCCAGGTGGCTCTCGCGGTGCTGAAGCGGAACGTCCCGGACGACGCCGCGCTGCTGATCGGCGAGACCGCGGCGGCGATCGACCCGTCCTGAGCCTGCCGTCTAGGATCGCCGGCATGACGACAGGGACGTTGATCACGGTGGCCCCGACCGGCGCTGAGTCGGCCAAGGCGGAGGTGCCGGCGCTGCCGGTGACCCTCGACGAGTTGCTGCTCACCGCCAAGGAGTGCGAGGCGCTCGGTGCCGCCGTGATCCACGTCCACATCCGTGACGACGAGGCCCGGCCGACGCTCGACCCGGTGCGGCTGGCGGACACGGTGGCGGCGCTGCGGGAGAGCACCGACCTGATCGTGCAGCTCTCCTCCGGCGGTGCGGTGACCGACCCGGAGGCCGCCCGGCTCGCGGTGCTCGACGCCCGTCCGGACATGGCCTCCTGCACCATGGGCACCGTCAACTTCGGCGACGACGTCTTCCTGAACCGTTGGGAGTTCATCGTCGACCTGCACACCCGGATGCAGGAGCGCGGGATCGTGCCGGAGTACGAGATCTTCGACCTCGGCCACCTGACCGCGTTGCAGCGGTTGCTCGGCAAGTACGGGCTGCCGGCCGGCGGGCACGTGCACGTCGACTTCGTGATGGGCGTGCCGGGTGGCATGCCGGGCACCACCGAGACGCTCGTCGCGGCCCACCGGATGCTGCGGGACCTGCCCGAGGGCACCACCTTCTCGGCCACCGGCGTCGGTCGGAGCACCATCGCGGTGCTGCTGGCCTCGCTGTCGGCCGGCGGGCACCTGCGGGTCGGCATGGAGGACACCGTGACGTACGCGAAGGGCCGGCCGGTGGAGTCCAACATGCAGTTGGTCGCCCGCGCCGTGGGTTTCGCCCAGCTCGCCCAGCGCCCTCCGCTGACCACCACCGAGGCCCGCGAGCTGCTCGGGCTGTAAGGGCGGGTCAGTCCCGCGCCCCTGTCACCCGCGCGGTGGACCTCCTGGTCACCCCGCCGCCGGGCACCCCTGGACCGTCGGTACCGTCCAGCGCGTGACGAAGACGTACGAGGGCGGCGCGCCGCTCGCCGAGGTGGTCCGGTCCGGGTTCGTGGAGGGTGCGCACCGAGGCTCGGTGGTGGTGCTGGACGCCGCTGGCGTCGCGGTGGCGTCCGCCGGGGACGTGACCTCGCCGGTCTTCCCCCGTTCGGCCAGCAAGCCGATGCAGGCGATCGGGATGCTGCGGGCCGGCCTGGCGCTGACCGATCCGGCCGACGTGGCGCTGGTCTCGGCGAGTCACGCGGGTGAGGAGTTCCACCTGGCCCGGGTCGGTGCCCTGCTGGAGCGCGCCGGCCTGGACGCGTCGGCGCTGCACTGCCCACCCGACCTGCCGGTGGGCGCTGCCGCCCGGGAGGCGGTGCTCCGCGCCGGTGGCGGCCCGAGCAGGGTGCAGATGAACTGCTCCGGCAAGCACAGCGGGATGCTGCTGACCTGCGAGGCCGCCGGTTGGCCGCAGGAGGGCTACTGGCGGCCGGAGCACCCGCTGCAGCAGCGGTTGCGGGCCGCCATCGAGGAGTTCACCGGGGAGCAGGCGGCGGCGGTGGGTGTCGACGGTTGCGGCGCTCCGGTGCTCGCGGTGTCGCTGACCGGCCTGGCCGGGGCGTACCTGCGGCTGGTCGAGGCCGAGCCCGGCTCGGTGCCGCGCACGGTGGCCGACGCGATGCGGGCGTACCCGGAGATCGTGGGCGGCACCCAGGCCGACGACACCCGGCTGATGCGCGGTGTCCCCGGGCTGCTGGCCAAGGTCGGCGCGGAGGGTGTGATCGCCGTGGCGCTGCCGGGCGTCGGCGCCGTCGCACTGAAGATCGACGACGGCGCCGACCGGGCGCGGATGCCGGTACTGGTCTCCGCGCTGCGCCGGCTCGGCGTGGACGCCCCGGTGCTGACCGAGTACGCGGAGGTGCCGCTCTTCGGCGGCGGGGTACCGGTCGGGGCGGTCCGCCCGCTCTGGTGAGGTGCTTAGCTCAGGAAGTCGAGCAACGCGGCGTTGACCGGCTCCGGACGCTCCAGCGGCAGCAGGTGCGCGGCGTCCGGCACGTCGGGCAGTCGTACCGCGCCGGGGACCTCGGCGGCGATCCGGTCGGCGAGCCGACTGATGTCCGGCACGTCCGCGGCACCGGCGGTGACCAGGACGGGGATCGTCAGCTCGCCGAGTCGACCGATCGCCGGTGGCGTCAGCTCTCCCACCTCGACCGCGCCGAGTGCCAGCTCGGCGGCGAGGGCGCGCTGGTCCATCTCCTGCGCGAACGCGACGAGCTCGGGGTCGACGTCCTCCGGCCGGCGTCCCGGGCCGACCACCCAGAACCGCACCTCACCGGCCGCGCCGGCGACGAAGTCGTCGGGGTCGACCTCGCCGACCAGGTCGTCCCAGAGGTCATTCGCCTCGTCGGACCACTCGTTGCCGGAGACCGCCGTGTCGAACAGCGCGAGCGCGCTCACCCGGTCGGGGTGGGCCAGCGCGGTGTCGATGGCGACCGCCCCACCGAAGGAGCAGCCGACCAGGGCGGCCCGGGGCAGGTCGAGCGCGTCCAGCAACCCGGCCACGTCGTCGTGGTGCGCGAACGGGGCCGGCGGAAGCTCCGAGTCGCCGTAGCCGCGCAGGTCCGGGACGATCACCCGGTGCCGGGCGGCCAGCGCGGCCACCTGTCCCCGCCACATCCGCCGGTCGGCGATTCCGGCGTGCAGCAGGACGACTGGCGAACCGGTGCCGGCCTCGTCGTACGCGATGCTTGCTCCATTGACTGTGATCTTGTGCACGAACGGACCGTACGGATCGGTCGACCGGCGCGCAAACGGGATGCTGAGACCTTGCTAACTATGGCAAGCGTTTTGCTTGCAGGAGCTAGCGCGGGCGATTAGCGTCGCTGTCATGGCCACACCCAAGGACCTTCCCGACGTCGGCGGGTTCATCCGCGATCTGCGGCGCAACGCCAAGATCTCGCTGCGGCAGCTCGCCGAGCAGGCGGGGGTCAGCAACCCGTACCTCAGCCAGATCGAGCGCGGCCTGCGCAAACCCAGCGCCGAGGTGCTCCAGCAACTGGCGAGCGCGCTGCGGGTCTCCACGCCGGCGATGTACCTGCGCGCCGGTCTGCTCGACGACAAGGAAGGCCACGGGGTGCTCGCCGCCATCGCCGTGGACGCCGACCTGACGATGGCGCAGAAGCAGTCACTCAGTCAGATCTACGAGACGTTCCGGCGGGAGAACGCCCGGCTGGCCGAGACCCAGGCCGAAGCCGAGGCGGATCAGGCCGAGAAGTCCGCTGACCAGCCCGCCAGTCAGGCCGCCGATCTGGCCAATGTGGCCGCCACCGGCCCCACCACCGTGGGCGGCACTCCGACCGAGGCCGTGCTCGAGTCGGTCGCCGTCACCGAGGCGGGCACCGCCCCCGCCCCGGGCAGCACCACCATCCCCCAGAAGAAGAAGGCCGCCGAGGCGGCCGAAGAGGAGACGTCATGAGCGAGCCGAAGACCAACCGCATCCCCGCCCCGATCTACGCCGCAGCCGGCGCCGGTGAGCTGGCCATCGAGCAGCTGCGCAAGCTGCCGGCAGTGGTCGGCGTCCTCAGCACCCGGGTCGTCGCCGACCTGGGTGGTCGGGCCGTGCTGACCGGCTTCGAGCTGAAGCAGAAGGCCACCGAGACGCTGCGTACCGCCAACGAGACCGCCGACCTGGCGAAGCTGCGCGAGGTGGCCGACATCGACAAGCTGCGCGCCGCCGCGACCCGCAACGCCGCCCTGGTGGTCGCGGGCGCCCAGGTCGCCCAGGAGCGCGCGTTCGCCGCCTACGGCGCGCTTGTCGCCCGGGGCGAGCGGGTCGTCGGTGCCGGCGTGCTGGAGGCCGCCGAGACGGTCAACGCCGACATCGAGGCCACCCAGGCCGTGCCGGCGGCGACCACTGCGGCTGCCACCACCACCCCGACCGCCCCGGTCGACGCGCCGAGCCCGGCCGACGTGGCCGAGATCGCCGAGGCCAAGCCGGCCGCGGTCAAGAAGGTCGCCCGCGCGCCGAAGGCTGTCAAGCAGGCCGAAACCCCGTCGGCGAAGCTTCCCCGGGCCACCAAGCGGACCCGCCCGGCCGCCGAGTAGCTCGTCGGGTCGACGACCCCGGCGGCGTCCTTGTCGGACGTAGCCGGGGTCGTGGACATAAACTGGCCGACATGGCCAACGCCGCGCCGATCTTCGCGTTCGAAGTCCGCTACGTGATCGAGCTGATTCTGCTCGTCTTCGCGCTGATCATCCAGGGTGTCGCGCTGGTGCACGCCATCACGCAGCGTTCCGACGCCTTCCCCGCCATCGGGACGCTGCCCAAGGGCGGCTGGATCGCCATCCTGGCGGTCTGCCTCGTGCTCACCCTGCTCGGCTTCGGTCCGATCAGCCTCTTCGGTCTGATCGGCATCGCCGCCGCGCTCATCTACCTGCTCGACGTCCGGGTCGGTCTGCGCGACCTGAGCGACGGCAAAGGGTTCTGGTGAGAGGTTTTCGCTGGCCGCCCCCACCCGACAGCGGACCCCGCACCTGGGGGCCCGGGCCGGGTGGGCCGCGTACCGGCCGTCCGGCGCTGCCGGAGCCGGAGACCGAGCTGGTCACCACCCCGCACGGCGTACGGCTGGAGCGGCTGGTCACCGGCACCGGTGATCCGGTCACCGTGTTCGCACACGGGCTGGGCAACGGCATCGCCACCACCCGCCCGTTCGGCAGTGGAGTGAACGGCCGCAAGGTGTTCTTCCAGTTCCGCGGGCACGGCCGTTCCGAAGCCCCGGACGGGCCGTGGGACTACCTGGACCTGGCCCGGGATCTGCGGGCGATCGCCGACCTCGGCGGGGCCAGCCGGGCGTTCGGCGCGAGCCTCGGCGCGGGCGCCCTGTGCCGACTCGTCGCGGAGAGCCCGGAGCGTTTCGACAAACTGGTCTTCTTCCTGCCGGCGGTCCTCGACGAGCCACGCGGGCCGGTCGCCCGGGAACGCATCACCGACCTGCTGGAGGCGGTGGAGAGCGGGGACGCCTCGGCGGTCGCCGACATCGTCACGCTGGAGTTGCCCCCGGCGGTGCGCAACACCCCGGCCGGCTGGGCCTACCTGCGGCAACGGCTCGACCAACTGCTCCGCGACGGTCTGGCCGACGGTCTGGCCACGCTCACCGAGCAGACACCGCTGCGCCAGATCGGCGACCTGACGGCGGTCACCGCGCCGGCGCTGGTGATCGGCTGCGCGGGCGACGACCTGCACCCGGTCGAGGTCGCCGAGCGGCTCGCCGTCGCGCTGCCCCAGGCCACCCTGCACGTGTACGACCGGCCCGGCGTGCTGTGGTCGGAACGCGCCGATCTGCGTGACCGCATCTCCGGCTTCCTGAACGAGTAGCCTGCCCTGTCATGGGCGTCACACAGCATGGCCGCACGCACCGGCTGGACCTTGCCGACCCGACCCTGCGCGAATGGACGTGCACGGTCCTGCACGCCGACGCGGAGCAGGGCATCGTGCTGGACCGTTCGGCGTTCTACCCGGGCGGCGGGGGTCAACCACCCGACCACGGGGTGCTGCTCTGGCAGGGCGTGCAGACCCGGATCGTCGGCACCCGCAAGGGCGACGACCCGTACCTGATTCCCGCCGACGGTGACCCGCTGCCGCCGGTCGGCACCGCTGTCGTCGGCGCGGTCGAGGACGAGCGCCGCACCCGGTTGATGCGCACCCACTCCGGCCTGCACGTGCTCTGCGGTGTGGTGTTCCGCGACTTCGGCGCGCTCGTGACCGGAAACTCGATGGAGCCGGGCGAGGCCCGGATGGACTTCAACCTCCCCGAGGTTCCGCCGGACTTCAAGAGCCGGATCGAGGAGCTGGTCAACGCAGAGGTGGCCGCCGACCGCTCGGTCGCCACGCGGGTCCTGCCGCGCACCGAGGCGCTGGCCCTGCCGGACATCATCCGTACCCAGTCCAACCTCATCCCGCCGGACGAGCAGGAGGTCCGGATCGTCGACATCGTCGGGCTGGACGTGCAGGCCGACGGCGGCACCCACGTCGCCTCCACCGCCCAGATCGGCAAGGTGCAGGTGGTCAAGGTGGAGAGCAAGGGCCGGGCCAACCGCCGGGTCCGCGTCCGGCTCGTGGATTAGGTCGAGTAACGAATTCGGACGTCGGTTGTCAGGTATCCCTGACAACGTCGCAGGCATGACGCAACCGCTAACCGGAAAGATCGCGCTCGTCGCCGGTGCCACCCGTGGTGCCGGGCGGCAGATCGCCGTTCAGCTCGGCGCAGCCGGTGCCACGGTCTACGCCACCGGTCGCAGCACCCGGGCCGGCCGTTCGGAGATGGACCGGCCGGAGACCATCGAGGAGACCGCCGAGCTGGTCGACGCGGCAGGCGGCACCGGCATCGCCGTCCAGGTCGACCACCTGGTGCCCGAGCAGGTCCGCGACCTGGTCACCCGGATCGACGCCGAGCAGGGCCGACTCGACGTGCTGGTGAACGACATCTGGGGCGGCGACCCGCTGGTCACCTGGGACAAGCCGGTCTGGGAACAGCCGCTCGACGCCGGCTTCCGTACCCTGCGGCTGGCCGTCGACACGCACATCGTCACCAGCCACTTCGCCCTGCCGCTGCTGATCCGCAAGCCCGGCGGACTGGTGGTGGAGATGGGCGACGGCACCAAGGCGTACAACGACGAGAACTACCGACTGTCGGTCTTTTACGACCTGGCCAAGGTCTCGGTCAACCGACTCGCCTTCAGTCAGGCGCACGAGCTGAAGCCGCACGGCTGCACCGCCGTCGCGCTCACCCCCGGCTGGATCCGCTCCGAGGCGATGCTTGAGCACTTCGGCGTGACCGAGGAGAACTGGCGCGACGGAGCCGCCACCGACCCGAACTTCCTCATCTCGGAGACCCCGGCCTTCGTCGGCCGCGCGGTGGCCGCGCTCGCCGCCGACGAGGAGAAGGCCCGCTGGAGCGGCAGGTCCGTCGATGCCGGCACGCTGTCCAAGGTGTACGGATTCACCGACGTGGACGGCAGCCAACCCGAGGGGTTCCGCTACATCACCGAGGTGGTCGACGCGGGCAAACCGTCGGACGTGACCGGCTACCGGTAGAGCGCGGAGAGCCGGTCGGCGCTCTGCGCGAACAACTGCCGCAGCTCGGGTGGATCGAGGACCTCGACCTCGGGGCCGAGCCCCAGCAGTTGGTGGTACGCCACCTGGACCGACTCGACGGGCAGCCGCGCCTCCACCCAGCCCTGCCCGTCGGGTGGGCCGGCGGCGGCGACCATTTCGTCGTACACGAAGGGCGCATCGACCAGGTGCCGGAGCCGGCGCAGGCCGGCGGGGCTGAGCCGGACGGCGACCTCGGCCCGCAGCATGGTCCGCAGGAACGACCCGGCCTGCTCGCGCCAGTGCCCGGCCAGGTCGAAGCCCTCGTCGCGGTCGAAGTGCTCGTCGCCCACCTCGACCCCGGTGACCCGGTCCACCCGGTAGGTGCGCACATCGTCGCCGACCCGGCCGACCAGATACCAGACCCCGCTCTTGAGCACCAGGCCGTACGGCTGGACCCGGCGGCTCACCTCCTGATCGCCGCGTCGGTAGCGCAGCTCCACCACCCGGTCTGCCCAGATGGCACGCGCCAGCTCGGGCAACCAGGGCGGAGGCGCGGTCTCCCGGAACCAGCCCGGCACGTCCAGGTGGAACCGCTGCCCGGCACGGGCCGGCGCGTCACGGAGGGCGGGTGGCAGCGCGGCGAGCACCTTCAGTTCGGCGGAGGCGACCGCGTCGGCGAGCCCCATCTCGCCGGCCGGCCCGGGTAACCCGGTGAGGAAGAGCGCCTCCGCCTCGTCCCGGGTCAGCCCGGTCAGTCTGGTGCGGTACCCGCCGAGCAGGCGGTAACCGCCGGCCCGCCCCCGGTCCGCGTAGACCGGCACGCCCGCCGCGGAGAGCGCCAGGACGTCCCGGTAGACGGTCCGCTCGGAGATCTCCAGCTCCCGTGCCAGCTCACTCGCGGTCATCGACCCGCGGGCCTGCAACAGCAACAGCAACGAGATCAGTCGGGACGCGCGCACCCGCCCATCCTGCCCGGTGCCGCTCACCGCCCGCCGGGCGTCAGCAGCCCCCGGTCGTACGCGGTGGCCACCGCGGCAGCCCGGTCGTTGACCCCGAGCTTGGCGTACACGTGCAGCAGGTGCGTCTTGACGGTGGCCTCGCTGATGAACAGGCGGGTCGCCGCCTCCCGGTTGGAGGCGCCACGGGCCACCAGGGTGAGCACCTCCAACTCGCGTTGGCTGAGCGGCTCCTCGGCAGGAGCGCGCAGCCGGCCCATCAGCCGGCCGGCGACGCTCGGCGCGAGCACCGACTCACCCCGGGCCGCGGCCCGGACCGCGCGGACCAGATCTTCTCGGGGCGTGTCCTTGAGCAGGTAACCCGTTGCGCCGGCCTCGATCGCCGGCAGCACGTCCGCGTCCGTGTCGTAGGTGGTGAGCACAAGCACCCGGGCGGCGCTGCCGGCGCGAGCCAGCCTGCCGATGGCGGTCACCCCGTCCGTCCCGGGCATCCGTAGGTCCATCAGCACCACGTCCGGCCGCAGCGTCGCGACCAGGGCCAACGCCTCCGATCCGTCCGCCGCCTCACCCACCACCTCGAAATCAGGGTCGCCGGTGAACATCCCGCGGAGGCCGTCCCGCACCACCGGATGGTCGTCGACGATCAGCAGTCGTACCGGGGCGGTCAACCGGCACCTCCGGGTAGCGCGGGGACGGACGCCGAGATGGCGGTGCCGCTGCCCGGCTCGGATTCGACTGCCAACTCGCCACCGACCCGGGTCACCCGCTGCCGCATGGCGGTCAGCCCGTACCCGCCGCCCGGCTCGCGGGGCACCGGCTGGTCGGTGACGTCGAAGCCCGTCCCGTCGTCGCGGACGTCGAGCGTGACCACGTCCGCCATGTACGACAGGGTCAGCCCGACCCGCGACGCGGCGGCGTGCCGGGCCACGTTGGACAGCGCCTCCTGGGCGGCCCGCAGCAGGGTCACCTCGACCTCCGGGTGCAGTGGGCGGGGCGTGCCGGTGGTGGCCACGTCGGCCCGTACCCCGTTCAGGGCCGACCAGCGCCCGCCCAACTCGACGAGGGCATCCGGTAGGCGGGCCGTCTCCAGTGGTTCCGGGCGGACCGCCTGTACCGAGCGGCGGGCCTCGGTGAGGCTCTCCCGGGCCAACGCGAGCGCGTTGTCGACGTGCCGGCGCCAGTCGGCGGACCGGCCGCGGGTCTGCTCGGCCGCCTCCAGTTGGGTGATGATGCCCGTCAACCCCTGCGCCAGGGTGTCGTGGATCTCCCGCGCCATGCGTTGCCGCTCGTCCAGCACGCCGGCCTCCCGGGCCTGGGTGAGCAGTTGGGCGTGCAGCCCCGCGTTCTCGTTGACCGTCTCGGTGAGTTGGCGGTTGGTCTCGCCGAGTTCCGCCACCAACCGTTTGCGTTTGGCGTCCTCCTGTTCGGCGACCATCGCGAACCAGCTCACCGAGCCGGCCACCACCAGGTTGAACAGCACCAGCACCACCCAGAGCGGCCAGTGCGACACGACCACCGACAGGCCACCGCCCTGAGACGTGGCGACGAGGGCGGCCGTGGTGACCACGCCGGCGACCCGCCAGCGGCCGGGCAGCACCGGAAAGGCGTGGATGTAGCCGATCCAGGCGAAGAAGCCGTACCACGGACTGGCGGCCACGAGGGCGGCGGCGAACGCGAGCAGCCCGGCGTAGTAGACCGCCATCAGCGCGCGTCGGCTCTGCCAGTCGGGATGCAGGGTGACGAACCAGGCGACCCAGCATCCGGCCGCCACGGCGACAACGAGGGTGGGCAGCGCCCCGAGATGGTGGGGTGCCGGTGCGACGAGAGCCAGCAGAGTGCCCAGGGCCAGCCCGCCGAAGGGGAACACGCGATAGAGGCTCGCCTCGCGCTCCCGCCAACTGGTCAGACGGTCGTGCCCACCGTTGCAGATCATCGAATCTCCGCTCACTCCCAGCGGAACAGTTTCGCCGCGCCGACGCCGGCCGCCACAGCGATCACCGCCATTATCCCCAGGTGCAGCGGCTGCGGCGGGGTGCCGGTCCAGGCGTCGAGGAGCGCCTGCACCCCGGGTGGGGTGTAGTCGCCGATCCGCGCCACGACGTCCGGGAGCAGGAACCGGGGGAGGTAGACCCCGCCGAAGAACATGGTGACCAGGAACAGCGGCACCGCCAGGGCCTGGGCCGCCCTCGCCGTACGGGCCACGGCGGCGACCAGCAGGCCGAGGGCCAGCAGCGCCGCCGTGCCGAGGATGAACGCCAGCGTGAAGCCGAGCGGGTGCCGGGGGAACGGCACCCCGAACGCCACCCGGGCGACAAGGATGAGCAGCAGCGCGCTGGCCAGGATCCCGGCCAGGGCCAGCACCAGTTGGGCGGCGAGCAGCGCTGCCGGGCTCGCCGGGGTGGTCGCCAGCCGGCGCAGCACGCCGCGTTCCCGGTAGGTGGCCAGCACGGCGGGCAGGATGTTCACCCCGACCATGGCGAGGGTCACCACCAGCAGCGACGGGGCGAAATAGCTGACGAAGGTCTGCCCGTCGAAGGTCGGATCGGGCTTGCGCAGCGAGGGGACCAGCCCGAGCACCACCAGGATCACTGTCGGCAGCCCGACGGTGAGGAGCAGCGTCGGCAGGTCCCGCAGGTAGAGCCGCGCCTCGATTCTCAGGATGTTGCGGAAGGCGTGCATGCTGGCTCCCTCTCAGTTGGCGGGCCGGTGCCCGGTCAGCTCGACGAAGGCGTCGTCGAGGGTGGACTGCTCCAGCCGCAGATCCGCGGCGACGATCTGGTGGCGGGCGAGCACCGAGGTGACGGCGTGCAGCAACTCGCCGGTGCCGGTCACCACCACCTGGCTGCCGGTCCGCTGCACGGCGGACACCTCGGGCAGGTCGGTGAGGAGCCGGTCGTCGACCGGAGCCGAGGGCCGGAACCGGATGCGCTGCTCCGGAGCCACCGTCGACACCAGGCCCGCCGGGCTGTCCAGGGCAACCACCCGGCCCCTGTCGATCACCGCGACCCGGTCGCAGAGCCGCTCGGCCTCCTCCATGAAGTGGGTGACCAGCACGATCGTCACCCCGCTGTCGCGGACCTGTTCGATGAGACCCCAGGTGTCCCGGCGGGCCTGCGGGTCCAGCCCGGTGGTCAGCTCGTCGAGGATCGCGATCTCCGGGTTGCCCACCAGGGCCAGCGCGATGGAGAGCCGCTGCTTCTGACCGCCGGAGAGCTTCTTGTACGCGGTGTTCCGCTTGTCGCCGAGGCCCAGCTTGTCGATCAACCCGGCCGGGTCGGCCGGGTTGCGGTAGAACGAGGCGTACAACTCCAGAGCCTCCGCCACCCGGAGCCGGTCCGGCAGTTGGCTCTCCTGAAGTTGCACACCGACCCGCTGACGCAGTTGGGTCGCGTCCCGGCGGGGGTCGAGCCCGAGGACCGACACCCCGCCCCCGTCAGGGACACGCAGCCCGGCCACACATTCCACAGTGGTCGTCTTGCCGGCGCCGTTCGGACCGAGGACGCCGAAGATCTCCCCGGCCTCCACGGTGAGCGACACGTCGTCCACCGCCACCAGATCGCCGTACCGCTTCTTCAGGTGGGTCACCTCGATGACCGGCATCGTGCCGCCTTCCGCCGCTGGTTTCGTACCCCTCAAGGGTTGTCGGGGTGACCCGGCGGCGAATCGACTGGTCGGCGCTGATCGCCGGTGTCCCCGGTTGATCGCTCCCGTCCGTCAACCGGTTGATGCGCACGGTGCGCGTCGCTGCTAGCGCTCCGTCCGGCGAACTCGATCACCGCTCGCTAGGCTGCTGGATCGTGGATGTCAGCAGAGTCGCCAGCCCGGTCACCGGGGTCGTCGGACGCTTCTTCGCCGGGGCGGGGCTGCTCCTGCGGGGGCTGGGCCTCTACGTTCGCAGCCCGGGTCTGATGCTGCTCGGCATCGTGCCGGCGCTGATCTCCGGCGTGCTGTTCCTGGCCGCGCTCGCCACGCTCGTGTACTTCGTGGACGACCTCGCCGCGCTTGTCACCCCGTTCGCCGACGACTGGTCGAGCACCGGCCGCAGCCTGGTCCGGGTGATCGCCGGGCTGGCCTTCCTGGGGCTCGGTGGCCTGCTCGGCGTGCTCACCTTCACCGCTGTCACCCTGGTCATCGGCGACCCGTTCTACGAGAAGATCTCCGAGCAGGTCGAGCAGCGGTACGGCGGCACGCCGGGCGCGGTGGACGTGCCCTTCTGGTCGTCGCTGCGCCGCAGCCTCGCCGACTCGGTACGCCTGGTGGCGCTCACGGCGCTGGTCGGGATCCCGCTCTTCGTCGCCGGCTTCATCCCGGTGGTCGGCCAGACGGTCGTCCCGGTCATCGGGGCTGCCGTGGGCGGCTGGTTCCTCGCCGTGGAACTGGTCGGCGCGCCGTTCTACCGACGCGGGATGCGGCTGCCGCAACGCCGGACGATCCTGAAGGCCGACCGGCCCACCGCGCTCGGCTTCGGAGTGGCCGTCTTCCTCTGCTTCCTGATTCCCCTCGGCGCGGTGCTGATCATGCCGGCGGCGGTCGCCGGTGCCACCCTGCTGGCCCGCCGCTCGATGGGCCAACCGATCGAGGAGAGCTGACATGGAGATCACGCTGGTCGAGGGGGACATCACCACCCAGCGGGTGGACGCCGTCGTGAACGCCGCGAACTCGTCCCTGCTCGGCGGCGGTGGGGTCGACGGCGCCATCCACCGGCGCGGAGGGCCAGCCATCCTGGCCGAGTGCCGGGCGCTGCGGGCGTCCCGCTACGGCAGGGGCCTGCCCACCGGTCAGGCGGTGGCGACCACCGCAGGGGAGTTGCCGGCGCGCTGGGTGATCCACACCGTGGGGCCGGTCTGGTCGGCCAGCGAGGACCGGTCGGCGCTGCTGCGCGACTGCTACGCCAACAGTCTCCGGGTGGCCGACGAGGTGGGCGCGAGCACTGTGGCGTTCCCGCTGATCTCGGCCGGGATCTACGGCTGGCCGGTCGACGACGCGGTCGGTCAGGCGCTGGCGGTGCTGCGCGCGGCCACGCCGGCCACCGTCACCGAGGCCCGCCTGGTGCTCTTCGGCGCCGACACCCATGCCGTCGCCCGCCAGGTCTTCGACAACACCGCCAGTTAGGGGATGGGACCGGTCCCCGGTGCCCTCTCGGGTGCGAGAGTCGCTGAAGAGCCGTATACCTGGGAGTCATATTTATGCCTCAGAGGTATATCGCTCACCGGAGCGACACCGCGCGGACGGGCCGATTACGCCGGCTGTGCGTCGTCCCACAGGGACTCGAAGTGCTCCACATAACGATCAAACGGACCACCGTCCTCACGGCGTCGGAGGTGCATCGTTACCGAGTCCTGCCCCAGCCCCGCGCCGATGTGCGTAGCCACAATCGCCTCGTCGTCGAAGACCCACACCGACATGGCGATGTGCCGTTCCGACATCCGAGTGGCAAGGGATTCCGGAGACTTCGCGATCTCCGCCTGGGTCATGGCGATACGGGTCGCGAGCGTGAGGGGAGTCGACTCGATGCGCTCTCGCGCCGTAGTGACCTCGCTTTCAGGATCGCCGAGCAGGAAACGCACATCCGCGCCGTTCTGAGCCTTCGTTCCGAGCGTGGTGGCGGCGTTGGGTACCTCAAGCCATACGAAGTAACTCGTGTATCCGCCGAACCACAACCGCCTTTCCGCTTTGTCGATCAACTCGCGGAAGAGCGAACGCGGAAGGTCGGATCGGCGCGCGTACACACCGACCAACTCACGGTCTGAACCGACCTTGACAGCGCGGCGGACGACTTCGGGCCATAGCACCTCTACATCCTGTCCCAACACCCCCGCGGCCCGCATCCGGGAACGAGGGTGAGGAATGCGGCCCCTGGTGATCCACCGCTCAACCGTCTTCGGGTCCACCGCGCACTTCTCGCCAAGGTCAGCAACTGTCAACCCCGCCGATCTGAGGGCGTGTCCGAGTGCGTCGTTCCGCGTCATCGCATGGGGACCTTTCCTAGACGTCCCTGATGGTCGCACACGGACGGTATAGGCGTCCGATACCCACTGAAACCGTGTAGTTGAGCGCTGCTGCTGGTGGAAGCGACGCCCGGCGGTGGCTTCAGCACAGTGCCGCCCCTTGGGCGAGAACTCGATGCGGCCGCTCCTAACGATCGGGAGAGGAAGGCATCGATGGATGGCCGGATGAGGGGGTCCGTGCGGAAGGTGAAGTCGGGCGATGTCCTGCACCTGACCCGTGCGGCGAGTGTTCAGTTCCTCCGGCCGATCTTCGTCCGCGTTATCCGGCTTCCCGACTGGGTGACCTATGACGGCTGGCTCTGGATTGAGGGCTACGAGCTGGGCATGAAGGGCGAGGCGGTCGTCCGGCGGTCGCTCTTCGTCCAGACGGCGGGGCTGATCTGGCACGAGGGTCCGGCGCCGGCCGCCCGGCCCACAGCCCGTCGGCAGGTCCGCCGTGGACCGGTGCGGGTCGGATGAGCGCCCGCCCGCGCCCGCACCTGCCGATGCGCCCCGCGTGGCTGTGCCGCAACTGCGCCGCGCCGTGGCCCTGCGGTCCGGCTCAACTCGACCTTGTTGCCGAGTTCTACGGTCACTCGATCGCGCTGGCGTTCTACCTGGCCTCATCAATGCAGGAGGCCGCCGACGACATGTACAGCCTGGGCGGTCGTCCGGATCCCGCCGTGCTGCACACCCGCTTTCTCGGCTGGCTGTCCCTGGCCCGCCGATCGAACCGGGCAGGGTGATTCAGGATCAGGTCAGGTCGGCCAGGCAGCTCCACTGGGATGCCACCGGCCGGTAGCCCAGTCGGGCGTTGATCGCGAGCATCGGTGCGTTCGCCTCGTCGTTCGAGGTGTACGCGACGCGCACGCCGTTCGCGGCGGCCCGGTGCAGCGCGGCGGTCTTGGCCAGCCGGGCCAGCCCTCGCCCTCGATACGCCGGAACGCTGCCGGTGTAGTCCGACCACATCCGGTCCCCGTCCCGCTTGACCAGGCTGAAGGCGACCACCTCCCCGTCGACCTCGGCGGCGACGCTGGCCGTCTTGTCGAGCCCGAGGTTGTCCCAGACGTCGTACTGCCAGCTCAGGTAGCTCTTGCTGTCGACCGGCACGTCGCCCGGCTCGTCGACGGCCGAGGCCACGTCAGCGGCGTAGAGCAGGTGCGGGTCCAGGTCAGCGATCGGGTGCAGCCGTACGCCCGGGGGTGGGTCGGGTAGCGCGGGTGCCGGATTCAGGTCGAGCGCCGAATAGCGCACCTCGCGGCTGGGCTCGTAGCCGTGCCGGCGGGCGAACGGCAGCGCCTCCGGTTGTGCCGTGGCACGCACCCGGCGGATTCCCAGTGGACGGAGATAGTCGGTCGCGGCCGTCAGCAGCCCGCTGCCGATGCCGCGTCGCCGATGCTCCGGGTGCACGTGCAGCAGGTTGATGCCACCGACGTCGGCCACCGATGTGGTGCCGATTCGTTCGGCGGACACCCAGCCGACCACCTGGTGGTCGACCTCGGCCACGAAGGCGGTCCAGGCTTCCTCCGGCGGGGGCTCGGCGATCATCTTCCGGGTCGACTCGACCCCACGCACCAGGTACGGAAAGACCATCGCCCGCAGGGCCACCACGCCCGGTGCGTCGTCCGGCTGCGCCACTCGGATCCGCATGTCAGCCTCCCATCCGTACGGCGGCGATCGCCCCGACCTCGACGGGTTGGTGGGAACAGCTGAGTACGTGCGGTGGTGCGACAGGATCCGGCATATCGGCGAGGCTAACCAAGATCGTCCGCCCAAGCGACGCATTAACCAGGCGCTTTCCGCAGCCCGCGACCGACCAGCAGGCAGCAACTTCAGGGAAATAGTGGCCTCCCGGCGCTCGGAGGCAACTACTTCCCTGAAGTTGTGCGGATCTTGCGGGCGCGGGCGCGGGGCGGGGCGGGCGCGGGCTCGGGGGCGGGCGCGGCGCGGGCCGGGGGTCAGGCGGAGGCGCGGCGGATCAGCTCGGTGGGGAGCATGACCGCCTGCTCGATGGTCTCCCCGGCGGCCAGCCGGAGCAGTTGACGGGTCATGCGGCGGCCGAGTTCCACGATCGGCTGCCGGACGGTGGTCAGCGGCGGCTCGGTGTAGGCGGCGGTCTCGATGTCGTCGAAGCCGACCACTGCCACGTCGTCCGGCACCCGTCGACCAGCCTCGCGCAGCGTCCGCAGGGCGGCGTGCGCCATCAGGTCGGATGCCGCGAAGACGCCGTCCAGGTCGGGGTGTTCGGTGAGCAGGCGGCGCATCGCCGCCGACCCGGATTCCCGGGTGAAGTCGCCGATGGCGATCAGCTCGGGCAGCCCCGCCTCGGCGACCGTGCTGCGGTAGCCGCTGAGCCGCTCGATCCCGGCGACCATGTCCTGTGGTCCGGCGATTGTCGCGATCCGTCGACGACCGCTGTCGATCATGTGCCGGACGGCTTCGGTCACCCCGCCCACGTGGTCGACGTCGACGTACGGGACGGGCACGTCGCCGAGCGGCCGGCCGCTGACCACCACCGGGATGCCGAGTCGGGCCAGCGTGCCGGGGAGCGGGTCGGCACCGTGCAGCGACGCGAAGAGCACGCCGTCGACGTGCCGGCCGGTGGTGTACCGCTCGACCCGGTGGTGCCCGGCCGGCGAGCCGGCGAGCATCAGCACCAGTTGCTTGTCGGCCGCCTCCAGTTCCTGGCTGACGCCCCGGATGATGCCGGGGAAGACCTGGTCGTCGGAGAAGACCCGGGTGGCTGCCTCCGGCATGACCAGGGCGATCGAGTCGGTGCGCTGGGTGACCAGGCTGCGGGCGGCGAGGTTGGGGACGTACCCCAGCTCGGCGACCGCCCTGGTGACCGCCTCGCGGATCGGTTCGGCGACGGTGGTGGAGCCGTTGACCACCCGGGACACGGTGGCGCGGGACACCCCGGCCCGCGCTGCCACCGCTTCGAGCGTCGGCCGCTGCGCCGTCGTCATCGCGCCTTTCCCCCCGCTCGTCACAGCCCGTTCCGGGAGATCACCTCCTGGTACCACCGGGCGCTGGCCTTCGGTGTGCGCCGCTGGGTCAGGTAGTCGACGTGCACGATCCCGAACCGCTTGCGGTAACCCTCCGCCCACTCGAAGTTGTCCAGGAATGACCATACGAGATAACCGCGCAGGTCCACGCCCCGGGAGATCGCCTCGTGCGCCGCGCGAAGGTGCCCGTCGAGGTAGGCGATGCGGTCGGCGTCGATCACCTGCGCCGGACCGTCGGGCGAGTCGGCGCCAGCCTTGTCGGGGAACGCCGCACCATTCTCGGTGATCAGCAGCGGCACACCCGGGTAGTCGGCGGCGATCCGCTCCAGCAGCCGGGTCAGCCCGGCCGGCTCGATCATCCAACCCATGTCGGTGAGCGGCCCGGCCGGCGGCAGGAAGTGCACAGCGCCCTCGGTGCCCGGGTACGCGGCGTTGCCGGTGCCGTCGGGCCGACCGGCCACGTAGCTCGGGGCGTAGTAGTTGATGCCGAGCAGGTCGATCGGGGCGGCGATCAGCTTCTCGTCGCCGTCGCGGATGAACGTCGGCTCGACGATCCTTGCCACGTGCTCCCGGACGTCGTCGGGGTAGCCGCCGGCCAGCAGCGGGTCGAGGAAGATCCGGTTGTGCAGGCCGTCGACCAGGCGGACCGCGGCGGCGTCGGCCGCGCTCTGCGGGTCGGCTGGGCGTACATCGGCGGGGTTGACGGTGACGCCCACGCTGCGCGCGCCGGCCGCCCGCAACGCCCGCGCCGCCAGGCCGTGCCCCAACAGCAGATGGTGTACGGCGGTGAAGGCCGCCGCCGCATCCTGCTCGCCGGGAGCGTGCAGGCCGTTGGCGTAACCGAGGTAGGCCGAGCACCACGGCTCGTTGAGTGTGGTCCACACGTCGATCCGGTCGCCGAGGCGGGCGTACACAGCGCTCGCGTAGGTGGCGAAGTGTTCGGCGGTGTCCCGGTTGGTCCAGCCGCCCCGGTCACCGAGGGCCTGCGGGAGGTCCCAGTGGTAGAGGGTGACGATCGGGTCGATTCCCCGAGCGAGCAGCGTGTCCGTGAGCCGGTCGTAGAAGTCCAGCCCCCGGGGGTTGGCGGGGCCGGTGCCGTCGGGCTGGATCCGCGGCCAGGCGACCGAGAACCGGTACGCCCGCAGGCCCAGCTCGGCCATCAGCGCCACGTCGTCGGCGTACCGGTGGTAGTGGTCGCAGGCGACGTCGCCGGTGTGGCCCTGGTACACCTTGCCCGGCGTACGGCTGAAGGTGTCCCAGATGGACGGACCGCGACCGTCGTCGCGGGCCGCACCCTCGATCTGGTACGCGGCGGTGGCCGTCCCCCAGAGGAAGTGTTCGGGAAAACGGATCTCGTTGCTGTGCCTGTTGGGTTGCTCGCTCCGCTCGTTCACGCCTTGACCGCACCTTCCATGATTCCGCCGATGATCTGCCGGCCGAACAACACGAAGACCAGTAGCAGGGGCAGCGTCGCGATGGCCGTTCCGGTGAACACCTGCGACATGTCCTGGTAATACCCGTCCGACAGTGCTCGTAGGGACAGTTGCACTGTTGGATTCGCCGGATCGTTCAGTACAGCGTACGGCCAGAGGAAGTCGTTCCAGGTGGTCATGAAGGTGAGCAGACCGAGGACGGCGGCGGCGGGACGCAGGGCGGGCAGCACGACGTGCCACCAGATCCGGGCGGTGCCGCAGCCGTCCATCCGGGCGGCCTCGATCAGCTCGTCACTGACCGCCTGGCCGGCGTACTGCCGCATCATGAAGACCCCGAACCCGGTGACCAGGGCCGGCACGATGACCGCGGGCAGCCGGTCGTTCCACTGCAACTGGGTCATCAGGAGGTACAGCGGGATCACGCCGAGCTGGGTCGGCACCATCATCGTCGCGATGATGACGAGCAGCAGGGCGTTGCGGCCGCGGAACCGTAGCTTGGCGAAGGCGAAGCCGGCCAGGCTGGAGAAGAACACCACGGACACGGTGACGGTGGTGGCCACGATCGTCGAGTTGATCAGACCGGTCAGGAAGTACGCGTCGGTGTTGTCGAACAGCCGGGCGATGTTGGCGCCCAGGTTGCCACCCGGCGTCATCGGTGGCGGCAGTTGCCCCATCGCGTCGCTGGATCGGCTGGCCACCACGAACATCCACCAGATCGGGAAGACCGACAGGCCGGCGGCGACGACAAGGGCGAGGTAGGTGAGCGGGCTGGCCCGCCAGAGTCGGTTCATCGAGCCGATTCCTTCCGCGGGCGGTCCCCGCCGCCGAGGCGGCGCAGGAGCAGCACGTTGACCGCCGCGACGATCGCGATGAGCGCGAAGAGCAGCCAGGCCACCGCCGAGCCGTATCCGAAGTTGTAGTGCGGGGCGAAGGCGTTCTCGAACATGTACATGGTCAGCGTCTGCGACTCCCGCATCGGGCCGCCCCGGATCGGGTTGGTGCCGGAGTGGAACAGCCGGGGCTCGGTGAAGAGCTGCAGTCCGCCGATGGTGGCGATGATGGCGCAGAAGATGATCGTCGGTTTGAGCAGCGGCACGGTGATGGACCAGAACTGTCGGGCCCGGTTGGCACCGTCGATGGACGCCGACTCGTACAGGTCGCGGGGAATGGCCTGCATCGCGGCCAGGAGGATCAGCGCGTTGTAGCCGGTCCACCGCCAGTCGACCATGGCGGAGATCGCCACCCAGGAGGCGAACCGGTTGGACTTCCAGCCGATCGCGTCCAGTCCGACCAGGTCGAGCAGCCAGTTGATCATGCCGAACTCGCGGCCGAAGATCACCCCGAACACGATCGCCACCGCCGCTGTGGACGTCACGTTGGGGACGAGCACCGCCATCCGCCAACCGGTGCGCGCCCGCAGGCCACGGTTGAGCAGGTTGGCCAGCCAGAGCGCGGCGAGCAACTGCGGGACTGTCGAGATGACGAAGATCCCCAGCGTGTTGACGAGCGCGTGCCAGAAGTCGGCGTCGGCCAGCAGTCGGGTGTAGTTCTCCGCCCCGACGAAGGGGTGGTCGGCTCCGAGCAGGTCCCAGTCGTGCAGCGAGACCCAGAAGGTGTACGCCAGCGGGTAGGCCCCGAAGACACCGAAGAGCAGGAAGAACGGGGCGATGTAGAGGTACGGCGAGAGCCGGGTGTCGAGCCGGCTGAGCCGACCTGACGAGCGCTGCGGCGCCGGTACGACCGGCGGGCGGGCGTCGAGCTGGACGGTCATGCCCGGAAACTCCTTTCCGCCGTGCGGGCGGGACTCCGGTCGCCGGAGCCCGCCCGCACGCTGGTTGGGCTACTTGGCGGCGGCCTTCTTCGCGTTGGTCACCGCGTCGGTCCAGCCCTGCGCGGGGCTGCGCTGACCCAGCTCCACGGTCCGTACGGCGTTCTCCACCTCGGTCCGTACGGCCTGGTTCTTCGGGCCCATGTAGACCGGCTTCAGGCTCTTCGCGCCGGTGCCGAAGATCGCGCCGACAGGTGCCCCCGAGAAGTACGCGTTCGTCGCGCCGGTGATCGCCGGGTCGTCGAGCGCCTGCGGCGAGGAGGGCAGCGGACCCTTGGCCTTGAACGCCCCGATCTGCCCCTTGGCGCTGGTCAGGAACTTGGCCAGCTCGATCGCCTCGGCCTGGTGCTTGCTCTGCTTGGGCACGGCGAGGTGCGAGCCACCCCAGTTGCCGCCGTTGCCGGGCACCCGGGCGATGTCCCACTTGCCCTGGGCGGCCGTGCCCGCGTTGGCCTCGATGACGCCTGTCATCCAGGCGGGGCAGGCGATGGTGGCGAACTTCGACTGCTTGAAGGCGGAAACCCACTCCTCGGACCAGGAGCCGTACTTTCCGGAGAGGCCCGAGTCGATGATGTCCATTGTGGTGTCCCACGCCTGCCGTACCGAGGGGTTGCTGTCGACGACCAGGTTGCCGCTGGTGTCGTAGTAGCTGTAGCCGGTCGTGTTTCCGGCGGTCTGGAGCAGGATGGTGTTGAAGGTGTTGGTCGCGGCGTCGAGGAAGGACGCGCCGGTCTTCGCCGCCGTGAACCGCTCGCCGGTGGCGATGTAGTCCGGCCAGGTGGGCCAGAGTTTGGAGACCGCGTCCCGCTCGGTGGGCAGGCCGGCCTTCTGGAAGAGGTCCTTGCGGTAGCAGATCGCGATGCCGCCGACGTCGGTGCCGAGGCCGATGAGCTGCTTGCCGTCGGCGGTCAGACCGGCGTTCCACTTCCATTCGAGGAAGTTGCCCTTGAGGTCGGCGGCGCCGTGGTCCAGCAGGTTGACGAAGTTCGCCGGGTTGGCCTTGTACTCGACGAGCAGGCCCTCCTCGATGGCCACCACGTCGCCGGCGCCGCGGCCGGCGGCGAGCCACTGGGTCAGCTTCGGCGAGTACTCGTCGAGGTTGGTGCCGGTGCCGCGCTCGACGATCTTCACGTCGGGGTTCGCGGCCATGTACTCCTGGTAGAGCTGCTCGTAGCCGAACTGGCCGAAGACGTCGACGGTCAGGGTGACCGGTCCGTCGCCCGGCTCGTCACCACCGCCGCAGCCAGCGGTGACGAGTAGGGCGGTGGCGGTGGCGAGGGCCACCGCGGCGAGGCGGCGGCGGGGGAGGACAGCCATGGGTTTCGACCTCTCTCAAGGCGGGCGGGTGATGGCAGATGGCTAAGAGAGCGCTCTCACGACAGGGTGGTGGGTCGTCATGCCGCTGTCAAGAGAGCGCTCTCTCGCCGTCGCGATTCCCGTCCTCCGCACGCCGGCTCGTCTCCCGACGCCGACGAGGGCGCCACCCCGGTGTGGGGTGACGCCCTCGTACGGGTGGGTCCGTCAGCCGGTGCGCAGACCGTCCAACAGGGTGCGATCGCCGACGACGTCCAGCGTCTCGAAGCTCACCCGACCCCAGAGCGCCAGCAGCAGGTCGCTCGCGGTGCCGCTGACCTGGGCGCGAGCGTGGTGATCGTCGTGGTCGAAGATGGTCGCGGTGTCGAGCAGCGCCACCCCCTCGCCGCGCAGCCGCAGATACCACTCCTGGGCCGCGTCTGTCGCACAGAGCTGCACCACCCCGTGCCAGTCACCCGGCACCTGCCGGCGGCCCGCCGGCAGCCAGGTGTCCAGCACCTCACTCACCCCGTCGGCCGCGAGCTTCGCCTCGACCGGGTCACCAGCCGCGATGGCGAGCTGGGCGTCCCAGCGGTGCACAGCCGTCTCGTGTGCCATCCGACGCGGCCAGAAACCGGCCTTCTTCGGCTGCGGGGCCCAGTTCCACGCGGGCGCCTCCGGGTCGAGCCCGTCGAAGAGGGTCATCACCCGGTCGTAACCCTGCTGCCACAGCTGGAGCGCGTTCACGCCCGGGTCGGCCTCGAGCTTCTCCCGCCGAGGCGGTTGGCTGGTCTGGCCGGAACCGGCGAACGACGAAACCCAGTGGTAGAGCCCGGCCATGTGCAGTGTGAGGTCGTTGACCGTCCAGCCCGGACAGGACAGCACCGGTGTCTCCGGTGGCGCCTCGGCCACCGCTGCCGCGAAAGCCGGACCCTCCGCCCGCAGCGCCCCGATCCAGAAATCCTTGCTGCCCTGCAGTCTGCTCATCGCCATCCTCCCGGGGGTGCCGGGCGACCAGTGGGTGCCGCGGCTACTTGTCAGCCTAAGGTGAAGGGCGTGCCAGACGCTTCCGCCCAGCCGACAACCGACGCCGATCGTGCCATCCCCGGTCCACTCGCCGGCTACACCACCCTGGGAACGGGTGGGCCGGCCGAGCGGATCGTGGCCGCCGGCAGTGCCGACGAGATCGTCCGGGCGGTCCAGGCCTCAGCGGAGCCGGTCCTGATCCTGGCCGGAGGCAGCAACGTGGTGATCGGCGATGCCGGCTTCCCCGGCACCGTCGTGCTGGTGCGCTCCCGTGGCCTGCGGGTCGTCGCCGAGGATGCCTCCTCGGTCACCGTACGAGTCGATGCCGGCGAGCCCTGGGACGACCTGGTCGCCGCCACTGTCGCCAATGGCTGGGCCGGGCTGGAGTGCCTGTCCGGCATCCCCGGCTCGACCGGCGCCACCCCGATCCAGAACGTCGGCGCATACGGCCAGGAGGTCGCCGAGACGATCACCGGCGTCGAGGTGTACGACCGGGTCGAGGGCACCCGCCAGATCATCCCCGCCGCCGACTGCGGCTTCGCCTACCGGGGCAGCATCTTCAAGTACGTCGACCGCTGGGTGGTGCTCTCGGTCGACTTCCGGCTCACCAGGTCTCCGCTCTCCGGGCCGGTGCGTTATGCGGAACTCGCCAGAGCGCTCGGCGTCGAGGTGGGCGACCAGGTGCCACTGGCGGACGCCCGAGCGGTGGTGCTGCGGCTGCGTGCCGGCAAGGGCATGGTGCTCGACGCCAATGACCCGGACACTCGCTCGGTCGGCTCCTTCTTCACCAACCCGGTGCTCGACCGTGCGACGTACGAACAGCTCCTGGAACGCTCCGCCGAACTGGGCGACCCGCCCGCCTGGCCCGGGGCGGACGGCCTGGTCAAGGTGAGCGCCGCCTGGCTGATCGACAAGGCCGGCTTCACCAAGGGCCACCCCGGCGACGGTGGGGTGGCCATCTCCAGCAAGCACACCCTGGCCCTGACCAACCGCAGCGGCACCGCCCACACCAGTGATCTGCTGGCCCTCGCCCGCACCATCCGTGATCAGGTCCACGCCCGCTTCGGCGTAACCCTCCACCCCGAACCAGTCCTCATCAACTGCACCTTCTAGCCGCCCACCCCGCCCCGCCCTCAGCTCCCGCGATCTTGCACTTTGTGCGGGGACATAGCGGCTGCAAAGGGGGCGAATCGTCGACTGAAAGTGCAAGATCGACGGGCGTGGGTGGGGGTTAGGGGAGGGGCCAGGGGAGGGTTAGTTCGCCCTGGCGCCAGCGGGTGGGGTTGTCGAGGACGGGCCAGCCCGTTTCGCGCAGGCGGGTCACCGCTCGTAGCCAGCGTTGCCGGGGGCCGAAGGTGGCGTACGGGGCGGCGGCCTGCCAGGCGTCGTCCAGTGCGCTGATCAGAGCGTGCACCGGCTCACCGGGAACGTTGCGGTGGATCAGCGCCTTGGGCAGCCGCTCGGCCAGCTCGGCGGGGCTGCCCAGCGTGGTGAGCTTCGCGGCCAGGGTCAGCGTCCGGGGGCCCTCGGCGTCGATCAGCAGCCAGCTGGCGAGCCGGCCCAACTCGTCACAGGTGCCCTCGACGAGCACTCCACCGGGGGCGAGCGCGGCGGTCATCGTCCGCCAGGCTTCGGCGACCTCGCTCTCGTCGTACTGTCGCAGCACGTTGAACGCGCGGACCAGCACCGGCCGGAGCCCGGTCAACTCGAAACCACCCCGGGCGAACGTCAGCCCGGGTGGGTCGGCGGCCGGCGCCGCGGCCGCCACCCGGGCCGCGTCGATCTCCAGCCCGACCAGCCGGACGTCCGGACGAACCCCGGCCGCCAGCCGCGCGCGCAACTCCACGGCGGTCACCGGTGTGGCACCGTAGCCGAGGTCGACCACCAGCGGGTCGTCCGCCGCCAACAGCCGGTCGGCGCAGGTGGCGACGATCCAGTTGTCCACCCGACGGAGTCGGTTCGGGTTCGTCGTGCCGCGCGTGACCACGCCGAACGGCCGCCGCCGCGCCGCAGGGCTCATGGCAACCTCCCCGCCGACGACCTCAGCGCCGTTCTCTGTTCGCGACTGCGGGGCTCGCAGACCCGGCTCACTCCTCGCGCTTCACTGGGCAATCTGTGTTCGCGACTGCGGGGCTCGCAAACCCGGCTCACTCCTCGCGCTTCACTGGCCGACTCGGTGCACCTTGTGCTGGGCGGCCTGCGCCCGCGGCCGGACCACCAGCCGGTCGATGTTGACGTGCTCGGGGCGGGTGGCGCACCAGGCGATGCAGTCGGCGACGTCCTCGGCGACGAGCGGCCCCGGCACCCCGGCGTAGACGGCCGCCGCCCGTTCCGCGTCGCCCTCGAAGCGGACCAGCCCGAACTCCTCGGTCTTCACCATGCCCGGGTCGATCTCGATGACCCGCAGCGGCCGGCCACACAGCTCCAGGCGGAGCGTGCCGGCGATGGCTGTCTGCGCGTGCTTCGCGGCGGCGTAGCCGCCCCCGCCCTCGTACACGGTCAGGCCGGCGGTGGAGGAGACCACCACGATGGTGCCGGAGCCGGAGGCCTCCAGCGCCGGCAGCAGCGCCTGGGTGACCCGTAGGGTGCCGAGCACGTTCACGTCGTACATCCACTGCCAGTCGGCGACCGAGCCGGACTCCACCGGGTCGAGCCCCCGCGCTCCGCCGGCGTTGTTGACGAGCAGGGTGACCGGCCCGGGTGCCCGGGCAGCAGCCTCGGCCAGTTGGGCCACCGACTCGTCCGAGGTGATGTCGCAGGTCACCGCGGTGGCCTGCCCACCGGCGGCGGTGATCTGGGCGACCAGGTCGGTGAGCCGTTCGGCGCGGCGGGCGGCGGCGAGCACGTGGAAGCCCTCGGCGGCGAGCCGGCGGGCGGTGGCCGCGCCGATTCCGCTGGACGCTCCGGTGACGATGGCGACTGAGGTCATTCCGACATTGTCACCCCGGGCGTACGACCCGCCCCGGCCGGGCGTACGGCAGCCATTGGCGGCTTTCGGTGATGAGGTCCGTCACGCGGAGGGGCCGTGCCGGGGAATTTCCGAAGCCCGATGGGGAAGATGACATCCGGCGTACAGGTTGACCGAGAAGCGCCGGTCGTGCGAGACGGCATCAACCGTGACAAAGGAGCGGATGTGGCGGAAATGCACACCGGTGTCGGTCGTCAGCGAGGTGCCCAACCGTGGCCCCGGCCTCGCCGCATCGCGACCCTTTCGGTGCACACCTCACCCCTGCACCAGCCCGGCACTGGTGATGCCGGCGGAATGAACGTCTACATCCTCGAAGTCGCCAGGCGTCTCGCCGAGGCCAACGTGGAGGTGGAGATCTTCACCCGGGCCACGTCCGGTGACCTCCCCCCGGTGGTCGAGATGGCGCCCGGAGTGCAGGTCCGACACATCACCTCCGGCCCCCTGGAGGGCCTCACCAAGGAGGAGCTGCCCGGTCAGCTCTGCGCCTTCACCGCTGGGGTGCTGCGCGCCGAGGCGTCCCGTCCGCCCGGCCACTACGACCTGATCCACTCCCACTACTGGCTCTCCGGCCAGGTCGGCTGGCTGGCCAAGGAGCGCTGGGGTGTGCCACTGGTACACACCGCGCACACCCTCGCCAAGGTCAAGAACGCCCAGCTCGCGGCCGGTGACCGGCCGGAGCCCAAGGCCCGGGTGATCGGCGAGGAACAGGTCGTCGCCGAGGCGGACCGGCTGGTCGCCAACACCCGGGTCGAGGCCAGCGACCTGCTCGCCAGGTATGACGCCGACCCGACCCGGGTGTCTGTCGTGCAGCCGGGCGTCGACCTGGCCCGGTTCCGGCCCGCGCCGGGCGACAGGTCCGCGGCCGCCCGCCGGGCCCGCCGCCGGCTGGGGCTTCCAGTCGACGGGTACGTGGTTGCGTTCGTCGGCCGGATCCAGCCGCTCAAGGCCCCCGACGTGCTGATCCGCGCGATCGCCGCCCTGCGGGATCGTGACCCGGCGCTGGCTGACCAGGTGACGGTGGTGATCTGCGGCGGGCCCAGCGGCAGTGGGCTGGACCGGCCGACCGCCCTGATCGAGCTGGCCGCCAAGCTCGGCGTCACCGACGGGGTGCGGTTCCTGCCACCGCTCACCGGTGACGACCTTCCGGCCCTGTACCGGGCGGCGGATCTGGTCGCGGTGCCGTCGCACAACGAGTCGTTCGGGCTGGTCGCCCTGGAGGCGCAGGCCTGCGGTACGCCAGTCCTGGCCGCCGCCGTCGGAGGGCTGGTCACCGCCGTACGGGACCAGGTCAGCGGCGTACTGATCGACGGGCACGACCCGGTCGACTGGGCCCGCGAGCTGGGCGGCCTGCTGCCGAACCGGGCACTCCGGTCGGTGCTCGCCCGAGGTGCCGAGCAGCACGCACGGCACTTCTCCTGGGACCGTACGGTCGCCGGTCTGCTCGGGGTCTACGGCGAGGCGATCGCCGCGCACCGCACCCGGCTCGCGGCCGACCTGGCGGGCGACCCGGCGCTTTCCTGCTCCTGGTGACTCGGGGCGGCGGTCGCCACCCGGTGCGCGGGCCGGGTCGGTCGTAGAGTGGGTCCGGTGAGCCCGAAGAGCGATCTTGCGACCCTGATCGAGTCGGTCTGCGCCGAGCGCGACCTGGCCTGGGAGTCGACAGGCCCCGGCTCGTACGCGGTGACGCTGCCGGGCACCCACAAGCTCAAGACGATCTGCAACCTGATCGTCGGCGAGCACGCGCTGCGGGTCGAGGCGTTCGTGATGCGCCAGCCGGACGAGCGCCGCGAGGAGCTGTGGGCCTGGCTGTTGCAGCGCAACGCCCGGATGTACGGCGTCTCCTTCTCCACCGACGCGGTCGGCGACGTGTACCTGACCGGCAGGGTCAACCCGGCCGGCGTGGACGCCGACGAGCTGGACCGACTGCTCGGGGCTGTGCTCACGTACGCCGACGAGTCGTTCGACACGATGCTGGAGATCGGCTTCGGCAGTTCGATCCGGCGCGAGTACGAGTGGCGGGTCAAGCGGGGCGAGTCGACAGCCAACCTGGCCGCCTTCGCCCACCTCTTCGAGCCCTCCGGCGCAGGCCCCGACCCGACCTGACCCACCACGCAGGGTCTGCGCTCTGCGCCCCCGGTCCCGCCCCGCGCCCCATGATCGTGCTCGAACCAGGAAGTAGTGGTGTCGTCGACGCGGCGATGCCACTCGATCCTGGATCCAGCACGACCATGGCGAGCTGACTGTGGTTCGGACTGCTCCTGACGGGTATGCCGCACCGCGCGGTGCGGCAAGGGACCCCCGCGCGCCGATGACGGAGTGCCAAGGAGCGGAGCGTCCCATGGCTCAGCGGAACAGCTCAGGTCGCGGCGCGACTGCGACCAGGACCAAGCGACAGGCCGGCAACCAGACGCCGGGTACGCCCGGAGTCTCCGAGTCGGAGATCTCCCGGATGCGGGTGGACGACATCCGCGGGCAGCTACGCAAACGCGGGGTCTCCGGGATCTCCGCACTGCGCAAGCCAGACCTGGTGAAACAGCTGGTGCGCTCGATGCGGGCCGGCGCGGGTCGGAGCAGCACCGGCCCGTCGGGCCGGGCCACCGGCACCCGCGCGTCGGCGGGTCGTGCCGCCGCCACCAAGAAGTCGGCGGCCAGGCCGGCGTCGAGCCGCGCGAAGGCCGCGCCGGCGAACAAGAGCGCGCCCGCGAAGCGGGCCGCCGCGACGAAGGCGACAGCCGCGCGGAAGTCGACGGCGGCGACGAAGAGGGCGCCGGCGAAGAAGGCGACCGCCGCGAAGAGGACGACAGCGGCGACGTCGACGACCGCACGCAAGACCGCAGCCGCAACGAAGGCGACCGCCGCCCGGAAGACCGCGGCGGCACGCAAGACTGCGGCTGCGCGGAAGACCACGGCGGCGCGAAAGACCGCGACGGCGCGTACGGCGCCCGCGCGGAAGGCGCCGGCGAAGAAGGCACCGGCCCGGCCGGCGGCCAAGCGCACGACGCCGGCCAGGAGCGCGGCGGCGAAGCGCACGGCACCGGCCAGGGGTACGGCCGCGAAGCGCGCCGCGCCGGCCAAGAGCACGGCGGCCAAGAGCACTGCCGCGAAGCGCGCGGCACCGGCCAAGAGCGCGCCGGCCAGGCGTACGTTGACGCGGTCGACCGGCGGCGGCACGGCGGCCGGCGGGATCCGGACCGGACGGGGCACGGGTCGGTCGGTCCGTAGCTCGCAGGTGATCTCGTCGACCATGGACCGGCCGGAGCGCCCGGGGCGGAGCCTGATCACGACGAACCACGAGGTGATCCAGCGCTGGGCCCGTGAACGCGGGGCGAAGCCGGCGACCATCGCCGGTACCGAGCGGGACGGCCGGGCGGGTGTGTTGACCTTCAACATTCCCGGATACCGGGAAAGCAGCCGGATCCGCGAGATCACCTGGGATGAGTGGTTTTACACCTTTGACCTGCGTCGGCTGAACCTGATTTATCAGGAACAGTTGCGCGACGGCCGGCAGAGCAGCTTCTTCCGGACCGAGTCACCCGATCGGGAAGACGGTTGAGGTGTTTGCGGGAATGGCTGACGGGTAGTCGGCTGTTGCCAACGGACGAGGCCGGAGCAGCGGATACTCGCCAGTTGTGACCGGCGAGACAGCCGTTCTGGGTTGAATCCAGAATCCGGGCGAACTAGCTTTATTGCACCGCGCCACGTTTGGAAACGTTCGGGGGAGCGGCGGATCGATCAGATCCGCGCACCAGACGAGGCGCGAGGGGACGGGTGGATTAACCGTTGGGGGACGGTGCCCACCTGTTAGGACCGGCGGCGTGAGCGGGCGATGCTTACGGGGGTGAGTGTTGCCCGCCGCCGCCGGCCCCACCGGCGGGCGCCCACCACGACCTCAGGGACGTGGTGGGCGCTTTGCGTCGGTTACCCGGTCGGTACGCGGTCTGCGGGGGTTTTCGGCTCCAGGTCGGCGACCCGGCGCAGCGCGGCGACGTGCCGCTCCCGGGGTGGTCCGGCGAGCAGGTGCCCGAGAGCGGCCAGCAGGCCCAGTCCGGCCACGATCAGCCAGTGCCGGTCGCCGAGGTGCTGGAGGCTCACCCCGCCGAGGGTGGGCGCGACGAACGCGGCGGCCGGGAACGTCAGGTAGAAGACCGACTGGTAGCGCGCTCGTAGCTGCGGTGGTGCCAGGTCCGCGTTGATCTGCGCGTTCGGCGGGGCGGCGAGCATCGAGCCGACCGTCCAGACCACAGCGGCACCCAGGTAGATGGCCATGTCGTCGGCGATGGCGAGCGCCCCGAAGCCGAGCGCGAGCAACGCCGTGGAGGCGGCCAGCACGACGTCCTTGCGGTGCCTGTCGATCAGCCGGGGCACGAACAACTGCCCGATCACGATCAGCGCGCCGCCGAGCGCGACCACCAGCCCGTACGCCGATGGGCCCAGGCCGTCCGCGCGCATGGCCAGCGGCATGATCGTCGACGTCTGCATGGTGAGTACGGCCAGCACGAAGGTGAGGCCGACGAAGATCAGGAAGGTGCGGTCGGTGAGCGCGGTGTGCAGTCCCGGTCGGCGGACCCGGACGGATGTCGGCGCCGCGTGGGTGGCGGGCGGGAGGCCGCCCGCGGGCCGGGCCAGCCGCAGGGTCTCGGGTACCTTCCAGCCGATCACGGCGGCGGCGGTCAGCGTGGCACCCGCGTCGACCAGGAACAGCGCCGTGAAGCTCGCCTCGGCCAGGACCCCGGCGAGCAGCGAGGCGACAGCCATGCCCAGGTTGAACGCCCAGAACTGAAGGTTGAACGCCCGCGAGCGGCGTTCGGCGGGCACCACGTCGACGATCGCCGCGACGAACGCCGGGCTGGGCATCGAGTGGACCACGCCGATCAGCGCGGAGAGCAGCGCGATCAGCAGCAGGGGTCGGGTGAAGGCGAGCGCCACCATCAGGACGACGGTGGCCAGGTGCGCGGCGAGCAGGGTTGCCCGGCGGCCCCACCGGTCGGCGAGCACCCCGCCGAGCAGCACGCCGGCCGCCCCGCCGGCCCCGTACGCGCCGACCACGGTGCCGGCCAGCCCTTCGCTCGCGCCGCGTACGTCGGTGAGGTAGAGCGAGAGGAACAGCATGGCGAACGCGCCGGCCCGGTTGATCAGCAGGCCGGCCCACAGATACCAGAAGGTGGCGGGGAGTCCGCCTGCGGTGTCGTGCCACCAGCGCCGCAGGGCGTGCACCCGACCTCCCGACAGTTCAGATTGTTAACTGTTTCGACTGCACAGTAGGAACTCCGGCACCGGCGCGCCAGTCATTACGCCTCGGCGGGCTGCGGCGCCCGGGTGGCGGTGACAGGTGCCAGCGCCTCACCGGAGCGGCGCAGCGCAGCCGCACGCCGCTCGCGAGCCGGCCCGGACACCAGGTGGGCCACCGCGGTCAGGAGGCCGAGCGCGGCGCAGCCGTACCAGAGGGTGTCGTTGCCGGCATGCTCGCGCACCAGGCCACCGAGGATCGGCGCGCTGGCCCCGGCGATCTGCCAGGAGAGGGAGAACACGCCCTGGTAGCGACCGCGCAGCTCGGCCGGGGACAGCTCGGCGATCAGCGTGGAGTTGGAGGGCGAGTTCAACATCTCGCCGACCGTCCAGATCAGCACTGTCAGCCCGTAGAACCAGGCGGTGCCGGCGAACGCGGTCAGCCCGAACCCCACGCCCATCACCACCGAGGCCAGCGCGAGCACGTGCGAGCGGCTCCGACCCCGGATCAGACGGGGTACGAAGAGCTGGCCGACCACGATGAGGATGCCGTTGAGCGCGATCACCGAGCCGTAGGTGGCCGGGCTCAGACCGTCGTCGCCCATCGCGATCGGCAGCATCGAGATGTGCTGGAGGAACACCAGCGCGGCGAACAGGTTGAGTGCCACGAAGCCGAGGTAGACCCGGTCGGTGAGGATCGTGCGCAGGGCGCCGAGCGGGACCGCCTTCGCCGTGGCGGCGGTGGCGGGGCCGGCCTGTCGGGTCTCCGGCACCTTGCTGAAGATGATCAGCGCGGTGATCAGCATGGTGGCCGCGTCGACCACGAACAGCAGCAGGTAGTCGGCCTGTGCGGCGAGCCCGGCGAGGACGGCGGCGCAGGCGAAGCCCAGGTTGATCGCCCAGTAGTTGAGCGAGAAGGCGCGCAGCCGGTCCTTCGCCGGCACCACGTCGATCATCATCGCCCCGAACGCGGGCCGGGCCGCCTCGGCGAACATGCCGAGTAGCAGCGCGCCCAGCGCCACCGCCCAGAGGTCCCGGGCGAGCCCGAGCCCGAGCATCATGGCCGCCGCGCCCACGTGGGCGGTGAGCAGCGTCGGTCGGCGACCCCACCGGTCGGCGAGGGTGCCTCCGGCGGTCGTGCCGAACGCCCCGCCGACGCCCCAGAGGCCGATCACCAGGCCGGCCTGCGAGGCCGAGAAGCCACGTTCCTGGGTCAGGTAGATGGCGAGGAAGACGAGGACGAACGAGCCGAGCCGGTTGATCAGCGTGCCCGACCAGAGGTACCAGAAGGTGGTCGGTAGGCCGCCGGTGGTATCCCGGAACCAACTCCGCATCGTCCGCATATGGCGCCCCGCTTGCAAGTAATGACCGATGTGACTGGCGTGCCTTACAACCCTAGTGGCGGCCGGATCTCCTGGTCATCCGCTTTTTCACGTGGTGGTCGTCACGACGGCTGCCCGCGTGTCCGCCCGGCGGTTGAGGCAGGATGATCCGCATGACTGCGAGCGAAGGGCCCACCGTCGGGACGCTGGTCCTGCTGCGACACGGTGAGAGCGACTGGAATGCCAAGAACCTCTTCACCGGTTGGGTGGACGTCGACCTGACCGAGAAGGGCGAGGGCGAGGCGAGGCGCGGCGGAGAGCTGATGCGCGAGCACAGCCTGCTGCCGGACGTCGTGCACACCAGCGTGATGCGCCGTGCGATCCGCACCGCCGAGCTGGCGCTCAACGCCGCCGACCGGCACTGGATCGCCGTGCGCCGGTCGTGGCGGCTCAACGAGCGGCACTACGGTGCCCTGCAGGGCAAGGACAAGAAGCAGACCCTCGACGAGTACGGCGAGGAGCAGTTCATGCTCTGGCGCCGGTCGTACGACACGCCGCCGCCGCCGATCGACGACAACGACGAGTGGTCGCAGGTGGGTGACCCCCGCTACGCGCTGCTGCCGACCGAGCTGATGCCGCGCACCGAGTGCCTCAAGGACGTCGTCGACCGGATGCTGCCCTACTGGTACGACTCGATCGTGCCGGACATCCTGGCCGGCCGGACGGTGCTGGTGGCCGCGCACGGCAACTCGCTCCGCGCCCTCGTCAAGCACCTCGACCAGATCTCCGACGAGGCGATCGCCAAGCTGAACATCCCGACCGGCATCCCGCTGCGCTACGACCTCGACCCGCAGCTGCGCCCGCTCACGTTGGGCGGCACCTACCTCGACCCGACCGCTGCGAAGGCGGCCGCCGCGGCGGTGGCCAACCAGGGGCGCTGAGCCTGACCAAAAGGGGCCCCTCGTCGTCGCGGAGAGCGATGGCGAGGGGCCCCTTTCGTCGTGCGAGTCAGTTGCTGCTGGGCGCGCTCTCCCCGGTGATCAGGAAGATCACGTGCTCGCCGGCGTTGACAGCGTGGTCGGCGAAGCGCTCGTAGAAGCGGCCCAGCAGGGTGGCGTCGATCGCCGTCTCCACCCCGTACGGCCAGTCGTCGCCGAGCAGCACCGCGAACAGGTTCTTGTGCAGCTCGTCCATGGCGTCGTCGTCGCGGTCCAGTTCGCCGGCGAGGTCGGCGTCGGGCTTCGCCAGCACCGAACCGATCTTCACAGCCATCCGGTCGGCGATCTCGGACATCTCGGTGAAGACCGTCCGCAGCTCGGCCGGGACGGCGGGGGAGGGGTGCCGGCGCAGCGCGGTCTTCGCCACGTGCTCGGCCAGGTCGCCCATCCGCTCCAGATCAGCGGCCACGTGCAGCGCGGTGATCATGGCCCGGAGGTCGGAGGCGACCGGCGCCTGTCGGGCGAGCAGGTCACAGACCCGCTCCTCGACGTGCCGGTAGAGGTCGTCGATCTCGGCGTCCCGCTCGATGACCGTCTCGGCGGCCTGCCGGTCGGCGGTGAGCAGGGCCCGGGTGGCCTGGCGCATGGCGGCGCGGACGCCCTCCGCCATGTCCACCAGCAGTTGGCTGACGATCTGGAGGTCGGCCCGGAACTCGTCGCGCATCATCACGTCCTGTGGTCGGTCGCCGCCGACGGGTGCCGGCGCAGGGGGTTGAGCAGGTGCGACGCCAACGGTAGGGCGCGCGGACGGATCCCGGATGAACGACGGTGAACGACGCCAGACGTGGGGGTGAACACTTCCGTAAGTGAGGGTAGTTCGTCCCGGTCTGTGTGGTAGCCAGGTTAACAATGACCCTACGATCGCCGGGTGGAGTGGGCGGTGGCGGTCGTGGTGGCCGTGGCGTTGGTGGCCGGGATGGCCGCCGGCTTGTTGCTGCCCCGGTTCCTGCCGAGGCGGGACGATCGCTCCACGCCGACGGGGAGCGTCAGCTTCCGCTGGAGCAGGGGGAGGCCCGCGATAGGCGACGAGCAGCAGGCCGGGCTCGGCCGCCGGACGATCGACTCACTCCGGGCCGGTGTCGTGGTACTGGACAACGACGACGTCCCCGTGTTGATCAACCCGGCCGCCCGTGCGATGGGGCTGCTGCGTACCGGCAGCACCCCCGGCTCAATCGCCGCGCACCCGCTGATCCGTACCCTTGCCGGCCAGGTGCGACGCACCGGCGTGCGGCGCGAGATCGAGCTGGACCTGCCCCGGGGTCGCGACAGCGCGGGGGAGAACCCGCTCGGCGTGCACCTGCGGGCGATGGGTCTCGGCAACGGCTTCATCGCGGTCGAGGCGGTCGACGTGACCGAGTCGCACCGGCTGACCCGGGTACGACGCGACTTCGTGGCCAACGTGAGCCACGAGCTGAAGACACCGATCGGCGCCCTGCAACTGCTCGCCGAGGCGTTGCTGGACGCGACCGAGCCGGCTGACGCCGCAGCGCCCGACCTCTCCGAGGACCTGGTGGCCGCCCGCCGGTTCGCCGAACGGATCCAGCACGAGTCGACCCGGCTGGGTCGGCTGGTGCAGGAGTTGCTGGAACTGACCCGGTTGCAGGGGGCTGAGCCGCAGCCGCCACCGGAGCCGGTCGCACTGGACTGGGTGATCGCCGAGGTGGTCGACCGGACCCGGACCACCGCCTCCGCCCGGGGTGTCGTGGTGGCCGTGGACGGTGAGCGTGGCCTCACGGCGTACGGCAGCGACTCCCAACTCGCCACGGCTGTGGCGAACCTGGTGGAGAACGCCATCAACTACTCGGGCGAGGACACCACTGTGCAGGTGACCCTGCGGGGCGACGACGAGCACGTCGAGGTCGCCGTCGCCGACCAGGGCATCGGTATCGCCCCCACCGACGTGGACCGGATCTTCGAGCGGTTCTACCGGGCCGACCAGGCCCGCTCGCGTGCCACCGGCGGCACCGGGCTCGGTCTGGCAATCGTGAAACACATTGCGAGCAACCATGGCGGACGGGTCGAGGTGTCGAGCACTCTTGGTGGTGGATCGACGTTCACCCTCCGGCTGCCCGCCAGTCCACCGGACGACCTACTGGCGACACTGCCGCCGGTTGGGATCGAGTCCGGTCCGACTGGGCTACGGCAGGTCTGACAGCAAATGGAAAGGAAATCCCCGTTGAGCCGCGTTCTCGTGGTCGAGGACGAGGAGTCGTTCTCCGACGCCTTGTCGTACATGCTCCGTAAGGAGGGCTTTGAGGTTTCGGTCGCCGCGACCGGCACCGACGCCCTCACCGAGTTCGACCGGACCGGCGCCGACATCGTGCTGCTCGACCTGATGTTGCCCGAGATGTCGGGGACCGAGGTCTGCCGGCAGTTGCGGCAGCGCTCCGCCGTGCCGATCATCATGGTCACCGCCCGCGACAGCGAGATCGACAAGGTGGTCGGGCTGGAGATTGGCGCCGACGACTACGTCACGAAGCCGTACTCGCCGCGGGAACTGGTCGCCCGGATCCGGGCGGTGCTGCGCCGGCAGAGCCCGGAGGTGGCCGAGGCGGGTGCGCCGACGTTGGCCGCCGGGCCGGTGCGGATGGACATCGAGCGGCACGTGGTGACCGTCGACGGCGGGGCCGTGCAGTTGCCGCTGAAGGAATTCGAACTGTTGGAGCTGCTGCTGCGCAACGCGGGCCGGGTGCTCACCCGCGGCCAGCTCATCGACCGGGTCTGGGGTGCCGACTATGTCGGTGACACCAAGACGCTCGACGTGCACGTCAAGCGGCTGCGCTCCAAGATCGAGCCGGAGCCGTCCGCGCCGCGCTTCATCGTGACCGTCCGGGGTCTGGGCTACAAGTTCGAGCCGTGATCGGCGTACCCGAAGGGGTCTGCGCTCGACGCAGGCCCCCTTCGGCCTGTCCGCGCCTGCCCAGCGAGCCAGTTCCGAGAGCTGAGCCACCTGTGCGCCGGGGGGTGCGAGTCCGTTGGTGCGGTCCTTTGGAGCTGATGTCACAGACGAGTCAGCCGCCGGTGCCGTGGAGCCGGCGTCGCTGAGCCGGTGTCGTGGAGCCGGCGTCGTGGAGCCGGCGTCGCTGAGCCGGTGTCGTGGAGCCGGTGTCGTGGAGCCGATGTCGTAAACGAGTCAGCTCCAAAGGCGTCGCACCCGACGCCCGGCTCCTCGCCCGGGAGGCCGCCGACGGTCGAGACCGCTAGACCTCGTCGGCGGGGTGCGGGGCGATCATGCCCTGCTTCGTCCTGGTCGCGCACAGCTCGGCCAGCCGCTCGTACGCGGCCGCGCCGATCAGGGCGGTCAGCTCCGGCCCGTACGACAGGTACATCGGCTCGGTGCCGACGTGCGCGTCCGTCGAGGAGGTGCACCACCAGTCCAGGTCGTGCCCGCCGGCTCCCCAGCCCCGCCTGTCGAACTCGGACAGCGTGGAGACCAGCACCTTGCTGTTGTCCGGCCGCTTCACCCAGTCCTGATCTCGGCGGATCGGCAGCTGCCAGCAGACGTCCGGCTTGTACTCCAATGGGTGCACCCCGTCGCGCAGTGCCTGGGCGTGCAGCGCGCAGCCGCCCCCGCCGGCGAAGTCGGCGTCGTTGAGGAAGACGCACGGACCGTCGGCGCCCTGGGTGGCGGTGCGGCGGGCCGGGTTCTTGCCGTCGATGGTGTCCTCGTCGGTCCAGTTCTTGAACCCGCGCCGGAAGTGCTGCCAGGTCGACGGGGTGAGCCGCCGGACGGCGTTGCGGACCCGCTTCTCGTCGTCCGAGTCGGTGAAGAACGCCCCGTGCGAGCAGCAACCGTCGGCGGCCCGGCCGGCGATGATGCCGTGGCAGCCCTTGCCGAAGATGCAGGTCCAGCGGGAGAGCAACCAGGTCAGGTCGGCCCGGATCAGGTGCGTCTCGTCGGCCGGGTCGGTGAACTCGATCCACTCCCGAGGGAAGTCCAGAGGCACCTCGCGGCTGCGCGGGTCACCCGGGTCGTCCACCAGCACACGGAGCTCCATCGTCACCCGGCCCAGCGTACGCGCGGTGTCGTCCGCAGGCCGGTGAGCCGCGCAAACGTGTTGCGCCTAGGGTCTTCATCATGCGACTGGGTGTCCTCGACGTCGGATCCAACACGGTGCACCTCCTTGTGGTGGACGCGCACCACGGCGCGCACCCGTGGCCGGCGCACTCCGAGAAGGTGGTGCTCCGGCTGGCCGAGCAGATCGGCCCCGACGGCGCGCTGACCGAGGCGGGCGCGGACGGCCTGGTCAAGGCGGTCGGCATGGCCAAGGCGGCGGCCGCCGGGCTGGAGGCCGACGACCTGATCGCGTTCGCCACGTCCGCGGTGCGCGACGCCACCAACGCGGCCGAGGTGCTGGCCCGGGTCCGGGACGAGACAGGCGTACGCCTGGCGGTGCTCTCCGGGGCGGACGAGGCGCGGTCGACGTTCCTGGCCGTACGGCGGTGGTTCGGCTGGTCGGCGGGCCGGCTGCTGGTGCTGGACATCGGTGGCGGCTCGTTGGAGATCGCCGCCGGCATCGACGAGGACCCGGACGTCGCGGTCTCCCTCCCGCTCGGTGCCGGTCGGCTGACCCGGGAGCGGCTGCGGATTGACCCGGCGAGCGCGGCACCGCCGTCGATGGAGGCCGTCGAGAAGCTCCGGGAGTACGTGGACGGCCGGCTGGACAAGGTCGTCGACCAGATCACCCAGGTCGGCTGGGACCGGACGGTGGCCACGTCGAAGACGTTCCGCACCCTGGCCCGGCTGGCCGGGGCGGCCCCGTCCGGTGCCGGACTGTGGGCGCGACGCAGCCTCACCCGGGCCGGCCTGCGGCAGGTCATCGGCTTCATCCGGCACATCCCACCGGCACAGTTGATGGAGCTGGAGGGGGTCAGCACGGGCCGGGCCCACCAGTTGCTGGCCGGTGCCGTGGTCGCCGAGGCGGTGATGCGCCGCCTGGACCTGGACTCGCTGGACATCTGCCCGTGGGCGCTGCGGGAGGGCGTCATCCTCCGCCGGCTCGATCAACTCGAACCGATCTGACCCGGCGGTCGTTTTCGGTCGGTTTGCCGGCGCTCGTCACGATGCCCCCGGCGCTGCCGGGCTACGCTGGCTGATGTGACTTCCCGCGTTCCCGTGCTCCTGTCCAGCTCGTCAGTCTTCCCCGAGCCGACAGCGGCGGCGTTCCAACTGGCCGCGGCGCTCGGCTACGACGGCGTCGAGGTGATGGTCTGGACCGACGTGGTCAGCCAGGACGCGGGCGCGCTGCGCGGCCTCTCCACGCACTACGACGTGCCGGTCCTCTCGGTGCACGCGCCCTGCCTGCTGGTCACCCAGCGGGTGTGGAGCCCGGACCCGTGGGAGCGCCTGCGCAAGGCCGCCGAGCTGGCCGAGACCCTTGGGGCGCCGACCGTCGTGGTGCACCCACCGTTCACCTGGCAGCGCGACTACGCGCGCAACTTCGCCGAGGGTCTGGCCACCGTCGCGGACCGGTTCACCGGGCTGCGCTTCGCGGTGGAGAACATGTATCCGGTGCGGATGGCTGGTCGGCAGTTCGTCCCGTACGTGCCCGGCTGGGATCCCACCGACGCCGGCTACCCGTCGTACACCCTGGATCTGTCGCACTGCGCCGCCTCGCACAGCGACCCGCTGGAGATGGCCGACCGGATGGGCGCCGGGCTGGCGCACGTGCACCTCGGTGACGGCACCGGCGAGGGCCGCGACGAGCACCTGGTGCCCGGGCGCGGCACCCAGCCCTGCGGGGAGCTGCTCTCCTCGCTGGCCGGCAGGGGTTTCACCGGGGCGGTGGCGGTGGAGGTCGCCACCCGGGGCGCGAAGAGCCGCGCGGTGCGCGAGGCGGACCTGCGCGCCGCGCTGGAGTTCGCCCGCCAGCATCTGACCGCGTCGTCACCCGTCGACGCCTGAGCCGCCGCCCACGCCGGGGCGGTGGCGGCGTCAGCTGACCGGTGAGAGCGAGTCGGTGGCGGAGGTCGGCTGCGGGGCGACCGTCACCTGCTCGCCGACCGCCGCCCGCTTGCGGGCCCGGTGCGCCGCGACGTGCGAGCGGGTCGCGCAGCGCTCCGAGCAGAACCGCCGGCAGCAGTTGGACGACGTGTCCAGGTAGACGTTGCCGCACCGCTCGTCGGCGCAGACCCCGAACCGGGCGCTGCCGTACTCGCAGAGCCAGACCGACAGCCCCCAGACCGCGCCGGCCAGGTATTCGGCGCTGACCGAGGCACCCCGGCTCGTCACGTGCATGTGCCAGTCGCTGGAGTCGTGCCCGGAGATGCGCGGCTGCACCGGGAACGCCTCAAGCAGCGCGTTCAGCTCGGTGACCGCCTGGGCGTCCCGCCCCGAGGTGCCGTACTCGAAGACGTCGCGCAACCGTTTCTGCGCCCGGCGGAAGATGGCGACGTCCCGGTCCGCGACCTCGTCGCGCATCCAGGCGTTGTCGTCGGGGAAGAGGGCCCGCAGGTCGTCGAGGTCGTCCAGGCGGGCGTTGACCAGGTCAACGCCGGTCCGGGCGTACGCGTCGAAGTTCACGCCCCAACGGTAGACGACTCAGGGGGTGCGCGGCGCGTCGATGTAGTGCGGCAGGAACCGCGCGTAGCCGTCGGTGATCAGACTCGCGCTCTCCCGCACGCCCACGCCTGCCGATTCGCCGTCGACGACCCAGCTGCCCAGCACCGTGTGGTTGCCGGCGAACTGCGGCAGCGCCCGGAACTCCTGGTAGCACCAGCCCTCGTCGCCGTAGATCCCCGGGTTGGTGATTTCCGCATCGGCGGTGACGATGCGTACCGATCCGCCCTCGCGGCCGAGCAGTGGCTTGGCGACGTACTCCGGCATGCCGCGCGGCGAGTCGAGGTACGCGGGGAGCAGGTAGTCGTGACCGGGGTACAGCTCCCAGAGGACCGCGAGCAGCGCCTTGTTGGAGAGCAGCAGTTTCCAGGCCGGCTCGATCCAGGTGGTCGGGGTGCCGGGGGCCAGGGCCGCCGGCCCGTACGGCTCGGCCACCATCCACTCCCAGGGGTAGAGCTTGAAGCAGGTGGTCACCGGGCGGTCGTCGGCGTCGACGAAGCGTCGACCGTCCCAGCCGATTTCCTGAATGGGCTGGAGCGCGACGTCCAGGCCGGCCTGCCGGGCGGTCTCGGCGAGGTAACCGGCGGTCATGTGGTCCTCGCCGGACTCCTCCTCGTTCGACCAGAGCACGTGCACCCGGGGCTCGTGCAGCCCGGCGCCGATCTTGGCCCACGCGCCGACCAGCCGCTCGTGCAGGCTGTTCCACTGGTCCCGGTCCGGCCGGGTCTGCTCCAACCAGTACCACTGGATGATGCTCGCCTCGACGAGCGCGGTGGGGGTGTCCGCGTTGTACTCCAGCATCTTCGGGGGCCAGGTGCCGTCGTACGCGAGGTCGAAGCGCCCGTAGAGGGTCGGCGGCGCTTCCCGCAGCGACCGGGCCACCGCCTCGGCCGCCCACTCCGGGATGCCGAACTCGGCGTACCGGCGCTGCGCCACCACGTGCTCGGCGGCGGCCACCGACATCCGGTGCAACTCCTCGGTGGCCTCTTCCAGCCGCAGCACCTCATCGAGGTCGAAGGCGTACGCGGCGGTCTCGTCCCAGTACGACATGATCCCGCCGTCGGGCAGCTCGGTGTCGACGTAGACCAGCCCCTGCGACCGGATGGTGGCGTCCCAGTCGGGGCGTGGCGTGACCGTCTCGCGGCGCACGTCAGCCGCCGCAGGCGGCGAGGTGGGTGCCGAATCCGCCCCGCTCGGGCAGGGCCGCGGTGGTCGGCTCGGGGGCGGCGCGACCGGCGGACGGGTCGCTCACCCGCATCGCCAGCGCGACAGTCTCGCCACCGCCGACCGGCCCGAGGGCGCAGTCGTCGTCATCGTCGTCGTCCGAGGTCATGTTGCAGCCGGAGAGGGCGAGCGCGAGAGCGGTGAGCGCGCCGAGCTGCACGGAGGCCGACCGGAGCCGGCGGCGGGGGCGTTGGTCCACGGCATCGTTGTAGCCGATCGACGCCACCGCCGCCGCCCCGCCCCCAGGTCGAGGTGGCCCGGCCGCCCCTCGGCGAGGGCCCTGGCAGGGGCGTTACGCTCGGCTCATGCTCCGTTCCGTCATCCTCGCCGCCTCCCGGTCATCCCAGGTCGAGCGGCTCGTCGCGACAGCCCCGTACACCCGGGACGTCGTACGCCGGTTCGTCGCCGGCGCCGCCACCGACGACGCGTTGCGCGCGACCCGCGCGCTCGTCGACGACGGCCTCACGGTCACCCTCGACCACCTCGGTGAGGACACCGTCCGCCCCGAGCAGGCCACCGCCACCCGGGACGAATACCTGAGACTGCTGAAGATGCTCGCCGCCGCGGGGCTCACCCCGGCCGCCGAGGTGAGCGTGAAGCTCTCCGCCCTCGGCCAGATGTTCGACGAGCAGTTGGCGTACGACAACGCGCGGGCGATCTGCGCGGCGGCCGACGCGGCGGGCACCACTGTCACCCTGGACATGGAGGACCACACCACCACTGACTCGACGCTGGAGGTGCTGAGCCGGCTGCGCAAGGACTTCCCGTCGACAGGTGCGGTGCTCCAGGCGTACCTGCGCCGGACCGAGTCGGACTGCCGGGAGCTCTCCTCGGCCGGGTCGCGGGTGCGGCTGTGCAAGGGCGCCTACAAGGAGCCGGAGTCGGTGGCGTACCAGTCGGCCCGTGAGGTGGACAAGTCGTACGTACGCTGCATGAACATCCTGATGTCCGGCGACGGGTACCCGATGCTGGCCACCCACGACCCCCGGATGATCGCCATCGGTGAGGACCGGGCCCGGTGGTTCGACCGGGGGCCGGAGCGCTTCGAGTTCCAGATGCTCTACGGCATCCGCCCCGAGGAGCAGGCCCGGCTGGTCGGCGAGGGCTACACCGTGCGCACCTACGTCCCGTACGGCGACGAGTGGTACGGCTACCTGATGCGTCGGCTCGCCGAGCGCCCCGCCAACCTGGTCTTCTTCGGCCGTGCCCTGATCTCCAAGAAGTAACCTCTCCGCTTCGGCCGACGGGCCGGTGGGCGACCCTCGGGTCACCGCCGGCCCGTTTCGTGTTTCCGACTTGCCAAGCTTGGCTAAGTGCCTTAGCTTTAAGGCTATGACAACTAGCCAGGTGCGGCGGGACGGCGGACACATCGCGTACGAGGCGCAGGGCGAGGGGCCGCTTGTCGTCCTCGCGCACGGCATGGGCGAGAACAGGGCGAGCTTCCGGCACCTCGCGCCCCTGCTGGTGGCCGCCGGCCACCGGGTCGCCTCGGTCGACGTCCGGGGGCACGGCGAGTCCAGCACCGGCTGGCCCACGTACGCCCCGGCCGAGGTCGGCGCGGACCTGCTGGCCGTGGTCCGCGACCTCGACGCCGGCCCGGCCGTGCTGGTCGGCAGTTCGTCCGCCGCAGCGGCGGTGGTCTTCGCCGCCACCGACGCGCCCGAGCTGGTCACCGGCATCGTGCAGATCGGCGCGTTCGTCGGCCAGCCGAAGCTCAACCCGCTGCTGCGGATGGCGATGTGGTCAGTGCTGCACAGCCCCAGACTCTTCGGGATGTTCCACAAGACCCTGTTTCCGGTGCACCGGCCCGCCGACGACGCGGCGTACCGCCGCTCGATGGTGGCCAACCTGCGCGAGCCCGGCCGGATGGCCGCGACGCGCGGCGTGATCGCACCGGCCGAGCCGCACTGGACCGCCCGCGCCCCGCAGGTGCGGCAGCCGGTGTTGGTGCTGATGGGCTCCAAGGACCCGGACTTCCCCGACCCGGGAGCCGAGGCGCGGGCCGCCCGGCGTCTCTTCGGCACCGCCGAGGCCCGCATGATCGAGGAGTCCGGCCACTACCCGCACGCCGACCAGCCGCAGCGCACCGCCGAGGAGCTGCTCGGCTTCCTGGCGGTGTGCACCGGTGCCTAGGGTCGGCCTCAACCAGCAGACCGTCGTACGGGAGGCGGCCCGGCTGGCCGACGAGGTCGGCTTCCAACAGCTCACCCTCGCCGCGCTCGCCAGCCGGCTCGGGGTCGCGTTGCCCAGCCTCTACAAGCACGTGCGGGGGGCGGACGCCCTGGCCCAGAAGCTTGCCGCCCTGGCCACCGCCGAGCTGGCCACCGAGATGACCACCGCCGCCGTCGGCCGCTCCGGTGGCGACGCGCTGCGGGCGATGGCGGACGCCTACCGTGACTACGCCCACCGGCACCCCGGCCGCTACCCGGCCACGCAGCGGGTGCCCGACCCGGCCGACCCGGGGCACGTCGAGGCGGGCGACCGTGCCGTCGGCGCCATCTTCGCGGTGCTGCGCGGGTACGGGCTCACCGGCGACGACGCGGTGGACGCGACCCGCGCGCTGCGCAGCGCCCTGCACGGCTTCGTGACCCTGGAGGCCGCGGGCGGCTTCGGCCTGCCCCGCGACGTCGACCGCTCGTACCACCAGTTGGTCGCGAGCATGGACATCTCGTTCCGGTCCTGGCCGAGCACCGGCGGGTGAGCGAGCGGCCCGGCGATCGAGCCGGGGCGGCCTCGCCGCACCCAGCCAGTGGTCGTACCCTTCGGCGGGTGACTGACGAGGTGCAGCAGCCAGCACCACGGCGGCTCTGGCCGCTGTGGACGGTGCTCGTGGTGGTCGTCCTGCTGCTGGGCTGCGGCCTGCCGGCGGCGCTCGTCGTCGGCGTGATCCGGGAGACAGGCGCGCGCCCCACGGTCAGCCGGGTCGGTGCCTCGACGGCCGACGACCCGGCCACCGCCGTGGCCCGTGGGCTGTCCGACCGGATCACCGCCCAGCTCCACAGGCAGTCCGCGGCGCTCCTCGGTGGCGACCGCGCCGGGTTCCTCGCCGTCGCCGATCCCGCCGCCCACAAGGACCTGCGCCGACGCTTCGCCGCACTACGCGAGCTCAAGGTGACCGGCTGGCGGGCCGAGCCGAGTGGTCTGCCCGTACCGATAATCGGCAAGCCCGGCGAGTGGCGGCTGCTGGTGCGCTTCCAGTACTGCTTCGTCACGCCGAACTGCCGGCCCAGCCCGGTGCTGATCGGCACCCGGTGGCGGGAGAACGGTGACCAGCCCCTGATGGTCGCCATGGAGGAATCCAGGTCGGTGGAGACCGGCACCCGACCGTGGGAGATCAGCGACCTGGTGGTCGCCATCGGCGCGCGGACCATCGTGGCCACCACCCCGGTGCTGCGCGGCAAACTGCCCGGCCTGCTCGCGCAGGCCGAGGCGGCGGCGAAGGTCGCCGACGGGTACGCGGTGACCGGATCACCGCCGGACCGGTACCGGGTCTTCTACGCCGGGCGCGCCGAGTGGCAGCGCTGGTACGGCGGGGAGCGCCCGGAGTGGACCGGCGGCTACGCGGTGACAGTGGGCGGCGGCCACCACGAGGTGGTGCTCAACGCCGACGGGCTCTCCAACAGTGGCGCGGACGACCTGCTCCGGCACGAGCTGACCCACGCGGCGTCGTTGCCGGAGCGCGGCTACCCGGGCAAGACCACCTGGTGGTTGGTGGAGGGGCTGGCCGAGTTCGCCGGTGCGGGCGGTCAGGCGGTCGACAGGTACGAGGGCATCGCCGACGTGCGCAAGATGGTCCGGGGCGGCTGGGACGGCAGGTTGGAGGGCGTCAACCCCGCCGACGACGCCTCCGCCGAACGGGTCGCGGCCAGCTACGGCATCGGCTACCTGGCCATTCGGCACCTCGTCGACAGGTACGGGCCGCTGCGACTGCTCAGCTTCTTCAAGACAGTGGTGCACGACCGCAGGACCATCGAGGAGGCCTCCGAGAAGGCGTTCGGTGAGCAGTGGTCGACGCTGCACGACGAGTGCGTGGCGTACGTCCGCGCCACCGCCTCCTGACGCAGCTCGGGGGTGGTGCGGCGGTGCGCCGTACCATCGATGGGTGCGCCGCCCTCAGTCGTCACGGCCCGCCAGCACCACGCGGCCCCGCCTGCTCATCGCCCTGACCGCCGTCGTCGTCCTCACCGCCACCACCGCTGCCTCCTGCGGCGACGATGATCCCGACCTCGCGCTGGCGTCGGCCGTCCGCAACCCGGTCACCGAGGTGATCGACGCTCCGGCCACGGTGACGGCCCGCGCCGCCGCCACCCTCACCGCTCCCGCCGACGGCACCCTCGCGAGCCTGCGCGTCCAGCCTGGACAGCGGGTCAAGCGTGGTCAGGTGCTGGCCGTGGTCGACGCGCCGAACGCGCAACAGCGTCTCCGGCAGGCGAAGGAGGCGCTCACCGCCGCGAAGCGCGCTGGCCGGGGCGTCGGATCGGGCAGCCTGACCAGCAGCCGGCGCGGCACCGACAAGGCGGCCGACGAGGCGTTCGACGCGGCCCGTAAGGCCGCCGAGAAGATCGCCGACCCGCAGCTGCGGGACGCGCTGCTGACCCAGGTGACGTCCGCGCAACGCCAGTACACGGCCGCCGCGCGCAGCGCCGACCAGGCGGTGCGCGCGGTGCAGCGGGGAATCAACGGGTTGAGCTCCGCCGTCGGCGCGCTCTCCGCCGCGCAGCGGCTCCAGGCGCAACAGGCGTACGACCTGGCGAAGGCGACTGTCGACGCGCTCACCCTGCGCGCCCCGATCGCCGGGGTCGTGCAGCCGGGTGGCACCCGGGCCGGCGGTGGCGCGAACGCCGGTCTGGCCGGCCTGTTGGAGCAGGCCGGTGGCGCGCAGGCGGCCGGCCTCGACCCGTCCGTACTGGCCCCCGGCCAGGGTGGGCCGCCGGCCGGCGTGGACGACGCGGTAGCGGTCGGCGGTCAGGTCACCGCCGGCACGCCGGTGCTGACGGTGGTGGACACCGGGCAGCTGGGCCTGCTCGCCGAGGTGGACGAGACCGACGTGCTGCTGGTCAAGGCAGGCGTGACGGCCACTGTCGAGTTGGACGCCATCACCGGCGCCAGCTACGACGCCACCGTCCGGTCGGTCGACGTGCTGCCCACCAGCTCCGCACAGGGCGGGGTCACCTATCGGGTACGCCTCGCGCTGGGCGCCGGGAAGCTGGCCGAGGACGAGCCGGCTCCGACGCCCCGCCCCGGCATGAACGCGATCGTGCACCTGCGGGTACGTGAGGCCGTCGACGCGGTGACCGTCCCCGCCTCGGCGGTGTTCTCCGCCGACGGTAAGGACGCGGTCTGGGTGGTCCGGGACGGTAGGGCGGACCGGGCGGCGGTGACAGTGGGCGTCCAGGGGTCCGACCTGGTGCAGATCCTCAACGGCGTGCAGCCCGGCGACCGGATCGTGGTGCGCGGCGCCGACCAGGTCCGCGACGGCCAGGAAGTCCGGTGACCGGAGCTGCCGTGGCGGATCCGGGCGGCGACCGGCCGGCAGGGGAGCGGGTCCCGGCCATCGAGGCGGTGAACGTGTCCCGGACGTACCAGCTCGACGGGGTGTCGGTGGAGGCGCTGCGCGGGGTGTCGCTCACCGTGCAGCCGGGGGACTACGTGGCCCTGGTCGGTCCGTCCGGCTCGGGCAAGTCCACCCTCATGCACCTCCTCGGTGGGCTGGACCGGCCCACCGGCGGCCGCCTGGTGATCGGCGGGCGGGACGTCAACGCCCTCGCCCCGCCGGAGATGGCGACCCTGCGCAACGAGACGATCGGCTTCGTCTTCCAGGCGTTCCACCTGCTGCCGCGTACCTCGGCCGTGGAGAACGTGGCGTTGCCGCTGGTCTACCGGGGGGTGTCGGCCCGGCAGCGGCGGGAGCGGGCGGCGGCGATGCTGGGCCGGGTCGGCCTCGGGCACCGGCTGGACCACCGGCCCAACCAGATGTCCGGCGGCGAGCAGCAGCGGGTGGCGATCGCCCGCGCGTTGGTCACCGAGCCGACGGTGCTGCTTGCCGACGAACCCACTGGCAACCTGGACAGCGTCACCGGCGCCGCCGTGCTGGAGCTGTTGGAGCAGTTGAACGCGGAGTCCGGGGTGGCGCTGGTGATGGTCACCCACGACCAGGAGGTGGCGGCCCGGGCCCAGCGGCGGATCACCATGCGCGACGGAGTGGTGGTGGCGGACAGCGCCGCGAGCGCACACCCGTCCAGCGCGGACACCGACGACCCGCGCTCCACCCATGATCGACCGCCATCCGTTGATCACGGTCGACCTGCGACACTGGTCCCCGCTCCCAGCGCGGAGCCCCGGTCCGCGTCCGGAAGCGGCCCGGGGCACCCGTCCGGTGGCTCCGGTGGCGCCGCCGGAGCCACCGGGCGCCTTCCGCGCGAGGTCGAGCAGCCCGGAGGTACGCCGTGAGGGTCGCCGAGGCGTGGCGGGTGGCGTTGGACGCCCTGCGGGCCAACCGGCTGCGCAGCGCGCTGACCATGCTCGGGGTGATCATCGGGGTGGCCTCGGTGGTCCTGCTGGTGGCCATCGGCACCGGCACCAAACAGAAGGTCGAGCAACAGGTCGAGGGCCTCGGCTCCAACCTGTTGCTCGTCGTGCCCGGCCGCATCGAGGTGGGCAACGCGCCTGTCGTCTCGCCGTTGACCCTGAAGGACGTGGACGCGGTGACCCGGGTGGTCGGCGACCCCGATCGGGTGGCGGTCACCGTCGCCTCCGGGGCGACCGCACGGGCCGGCGCCCGTTCCGACTTCACCACAGTGCAGGGCGTCCTGGAGACGACCCCGGCGGTGTTCACCAGATCGCTGGCGCGGGGGCGCTACCTCACCGGCACCGACGTGGACACCAGCCGGCGGGTGGCGGTGCTCGGCGACTCGGTCGCCCGTGCGCTATTCCCCGACCGGGACCCGCTCGGCCAGCAGGTGGCGCTGGCCGGGGTGCGGTTCCGGGTGATCGGTGTCTTCACACCCCTCGGGCAGAGCCTCGGCGTCGACCGCGACGACGAGGTGCACGTCCCGGTGACCGCCGCGCAGCGACTCTGGGGCACCCAGCGGGTCGACGGCATCGCGGTGAAGGCGCCGGACCGGGAGCGGATCGACGAGCTGGGCGAACGGATCGTCGCCGAGCTGAACCGCCGCCACCCGGACACCGAGTTCAGCGCGGTCACCCAGCAGCAGATCCTCGGTGTGCTCGGCGACATCCTCGGTGTCCTCACCGGGGTGCTGGCGGCGATCGCCGGCATTTCGCTGCTCGTCGGCGGCGTCGGCGTCTCCAACATCATGCTGGTCAGCGTCCGGGAGCGGACCCGGGAGATCGGGCTGCGGAAGGCGGTCGGCGCGCGGCCCCGCGACATCGGCGTGCAGTTCCTGCTGGAAGCGGTGCTGCTCACCACGATCGGCGGGCTCACCGGCATGGCGCTGGGCGTGGGCACCGCCCTGCTCGTCGACGCGCTGTCGCCGATCCCGGCCGCGATCACCTGGTGGTCGTTGGCGCTCGCCTTCGGCGTGTCGGCGGTGGTGGGCATCGTCTTCGGGGTGGTCCCCGCGCAGCGCGCCGGCCGTCTCGACCCGGTGGTCGCGTTGCGCACCGAATGAGCAGCGGCGCAACAACCGGACGGCGGACGCGGACGGGCGGATACCGGGAGCACGGATCGGGTGAACCGGCCACCGAAACATGATCAGTTGCAGGAAGGGATCGCGCCGGTCACAACCGCCCCGCTACCGTACTGGTAACACGCGCGTCGTCGGCCCGGCCCGGAGCATCCGTCGGGTTGGCACGCGCCGGGCATGGGATGGGTCGGTGAGCCATGGCCGGGTCACAGTCCGACGGACGGCTGTCGGAGGTCAAGTTCCTGACCGTCGCGGAGGTGGCGACGGTCATGCGGGTGTCAAAGATGACTGTCTATCGCCTGGTGCACAGCGGTGAGCTCACCGCCGTCCGGGTCGGCCGGTCATTCCGGGTGCCTGAGCATGCGGTGCACGAATATCTCCGGGGTGCTTTTCAGGAGACCGCCTGAGCCACCGTCTGGCCCTCCGATCGCCGGTTGACAGGCATCGGTGGGCGTGCGGAGTGAGCTTTCGGGCCCCGCAGTCGCGCGCCGTCGAGTGCCGCGACGGGGGCGCGTTGGTCCGGCTGACGCCCTGCGGCTACCCTGGAGCCCGACCGAGACCCCACCGGTGCGCCCCGCCGCCCAGACTGGTCCGGTCCGTTGTCCGCAAGCGGTCGCCGTCGCCACCTGCGTGGTGTCATCCGGTCCGCCCCGCACGTTGTATCGAAAGGCTGTCGTATGGGCTCGGTGGTCAAGAAGCGCCGTAAGCGCATGGCTAAGAAGAAGCACCGCAAGCTGCTGCGCAAGACCCGCGTCCAGCGTCGCCGTCTCGGCAAGTGATCGCCGCCGGGCTCAGCGCCCGGCGTTCGGCATCACTTGCCAAACTGTCGACCTCCGGAGGCTCAGGTGATCAGGCCGTGGTCGTCCCGGCTCGGTCCATCCTGCCGGGGTAGGTGTGTCAGATGACCCCCGGTGGCACCTCAGGTGCTCCGGGGGTCGTCGTCGTCACCGGAGTGGGTCGTTACCTGGGTGCCCACGTGGCGGCCCGACTGGCCGCCGACCCGCGCATCGAACGGGTCATCGGGGTCGACGCACCGGACTCCGGCACCGAGTTCCCCGACCTGCTGGACCGGGTCGAACGGATCCGCGTCGACAGCGGTTCCCTCGGTGGCCTCCTCGCCGACCTGGATGTCGACGCGGTGGTGCACCTCGCGCTGGTCACGTCACCCGACCCGCAGCATGGTGGCCGGTCCGGGATGAAGGACCAGAACGTCATCGGCAGCATGCAGATGCTCGCCGCCTGCCAGCGGGCACCCCGGTTGCGCAAGCTCGTGGTCCGGTCGTCGACCGCCGCGTACGGGGTGTCGTTCCGGGATCCGGCGGTCTTCACCGAGGAGACCGAGCCCCGCGAGGTGCCGCGCGGCGGTTTCGGCCGCGACATCCTCGACCTCGAGGGGTACGTCCGCGGCTTCCGTCGCCGCCGGTCCGACGTCACCGCCACGGTGCTGCGCTTCGCCCCGTTCATCGGCTCGACCGCCGACACCACGTTGACCCGCTACTTCTCGCAGCCGTTCGTGCCGACAGTCTTCGGCCGTGACCCCCGCCTGCAGTTCCTGCACTTCGACGACGCGTTGGAGGTCCTGCACCTGTCGATCGTGGAGGACCATCCCGGCACGTACAACGTCGCCGGCCCGGGGGTGCTGTCGCTGTCCCAGGCGATCAGGCGCGCCGGCCGGGTGGCCGTGCCGGTGCTGGAGCCGGGTCTCTCCGGGGCCGCCGCGCTGGCCCGCACCATGGGCTTCGGCCGCTACGGCCTGGACCAGGTCGACCTCTTCGTGCACGGCCGCGTGGTCGACACCAGCCGGCTCGAGCAGGAGTACGGCTTCACACCCCGGTCGACGGCCGAGGCCTTCGAGGACTTCATCCGGGCCCATCACGGTGGTGTGGTGGTCACGCGGGATCAGCTGGCCGCTGCCGAGCAACTCGTCCTGGACGGCATCCGGCAGGTCCGTTCAGCGGTACGGGACCGGACGTCGTGAGCGCGAGGAGTGAGCCGGTCTTGCGAGCCCCGCAGTCGCGAACCCAGGTGACGCTGTGAGCGGGCCGGAGGAGGGGCGCGACCCGCAGTCGGTCGGGCGTTTCGACGTACCTGAGCAGGTGCCCGCGCCGGACGCGGAGCCGGCCCGGCGCAACGGACATCGCCCGACCGCGCCTGTCGCGCCGACGCCGACCCCGACCGCGACGCCCACCCCGACCCCGGCCGACCAGGTCGACGTCGGGATGCCGGGTGGCACCGAGCCGGCCGTGTCGGACCGGCCCGGTGACCACTGGGACCGCAAGGTCGCGAACGGGTTGGCGTTCCTCCGCCGACGGCTCTCCGGCGACTACGAGGTGGACGAGTTCGGCTTCGACTCGGAGCTGACCGACGCGGTCTTCCACCCGCTGCTGCGGCTGCTCTACCGGGACTGGTTCCGCACCGAGGTCAGCGGGGTGGAGCACGTGCCCGTGGACGGGCCCGCCCTGGTGGTCGGCAACCACTCCGGGACTGTCGCACTGGACGCCCTGATCCTCTCGGCGGCGCTGCACGACAAGCATCCCGCCCACCGCTACCTGCGGCTGCTCGGCGCCGACCTGGTCTTCCGGATGCCTGTGGTCTCCGAGCTGGCCCGCAAGACCGGTGGCACGGTGGCCTGCAACCCGGACGCCGAGCGGCTGCTCGGCGGCGGCGATCTGGTCGGCGTGTTCCCCGAGGGCTTCAAGGGCATCGGCAAGCTCTACGCCGACCGCTACAAGCTGCAACGCTTCGGGCGGGGCGGGTTCGTCTCGGCGGCGCTGCGCACCGGCACCCCGATCGTGCCCGTCGCTATCGTCGGCGGCGAGGAGATCTACCCGATGCTCGCCGACATCAAGCCCCTGGCGCGGCTGCTCAAGCTGCCCTACTTCCCGGTCACGCCGACGTTCCCGCTGCTCGGCCCGCTGGGCATGGTGCCGTTGCCCAGCAAGTGGCTCATCGAGTTCTGCCCGCCGATCCCCACCGCACACCTGACCGACTCGGCGGACGACCCGCTCGTGGTCTTCAACCTCGCCGACCAGGTGCGGGAGACCATCCAGCAGACGCTGCACACGCTGCTGGAGCGACGGCCCGACCCGTTCGGCCCCTAGACGAGCAGGTCCCTCAGCCGGCGCGTCGGCGGCGCTGCAGGGCCAGGCCGGCGGTGACCGCGCCGGCGACCAGCCCGGCCGCAGCGGTCGACGGTACGGCGATCTTGACCGCTCGCCGGCCACTGCGAAAGTCCCGCACCTCCCAGCCGTGCTGGCGGGCCTGCCGCAGCAGAGCGCCGTCCGGGTTCACGGCCACCGCCCGGCCCACCGCGCAGAGCAGCGGCAGGTCGTTCGCCGAGTCGCTGTAGGCCGCGCAGCGGGCCAGGTCGAGCCCTTCCACGGCGGCGAGCTGGGTGACCGCCTCGGCCTTGGCCGGCCCGTGCATCAGGTCACCCACCAACCGCCCGGTGTACGCCCCGTCCACCACCTCGGCCACCGTGCCGATGGCACCGGTCAGGCCCAGCCGGGCGGCGATCACCCGGCCGATCTCGACGGGGGCGGCGCTGACCAGCCAGACCCGCTGACCGGCGTCCAGGTGACGCTGCGCGAGCTGGTGGGTGCCGGCCCAGATCCGGGGGGCCATCATCTCGTCGAAGATCTCCTCGGCGAGATGCTCGACCTCGTTGACCCGCCAGCCCTCGACGAAGGCCAGCGCCGCCTCCTTGGCCAGCGACATGTCACCGGCGTGCTCCCGGGCCAGCAGCCGGAAGCGGAGCTGCTGCCAGGCGAATCGGGCCAGGTCAGCGGTGGTCACGTAGTTCCGGGAGGCGAGCCCACGCGCGAACCAGTAGATCGACGCGCCCTGCATCATCGTGTTGTCCACGTCGAAGAACGCCGCGGCGGTCGGGTCGGGTGCGCTGACCGGGGCCAGGTCGGTCTCCGCCCAGGCTGCGGTGTGCCCCTCGGCGTCGGTGCTGACCGTCACCTTACGGCTACGCGCCACGCGATTCCCTTCCTCACCGGTACGACTGATGCTCCCTCGCGAGGGTATCCGCCGCAGACGGTCGACCGGCCGGGCACACAACGAACTGTGGCGCGGCCGGTCGGACGTGCGGTATAGGGGCCGGGTCAGCGAGCGCCGGGGCAGGCGCTCGGGTTCGGGCCGAGCGCGTCGCTGGCGGTCGGTGCCGGCAGGCCGCAGGCGATCGCCGCCCGCAGGTCGTCCGAGCGTTCCCGGATGCTGTCCAGCAGCAGCAGCGACCGCTGGGTCCGTTCCCGGTCGACGCGGGTGCTCCCGTCGAGCAGACCGCGTACGGCCCGGCGCTGGCTCGTCACGAAGGTGTTGAGGGTGTCCAGGCTGCCCGGCTCGGCCCGCTGCACGGCGGCCGAGGTCAACAGGCGAACTCCCTGCCGGCTGTCGGCGTCCATGTCGTCGAGGACCGCGCTGTAGCCGATCCGGTCACCGCGCAGCTTGGCGGCTTCGCCAACTCTGGTCCGGGCGAAGTCCAGGAAGAGCTGACCTCGGCTGATGTCGGAGCTGGCCAGGGCGAGTTGAGCCCGTTCGGTCGAGCGCTTCATCCCGTACAGCGCGTCACCGGGCACCGCGTTCTCGCTGGCGGCGGAGATCCCGGAGACGGCGATGGCCCCGGCGGCGATGCCGATCAGGATCGCGCCCCGGGCTCGGGCCCGCCGGGCGGTGACCGCCGGCAGTAGCCGCCCGCGGGTGGTCGTGGCTGCCGGCTCGCTGACCGCCGCCGGTGTGGTGCCCAGCCCTTCCCGCTCGGCGGTTGCGAGCAGCATCGCCCGCAGGCCGGTACGGAAGTCCTGGTCCACCTCGACAGCCGGGGGGTCGACGCTGAGCCGCTGACCCACTGCGACGAGCGGTGCGAGTTGACCGTCCACACGGGACCGCACGTGGTGTCGCCGAGCGCCGTTGGCCTCGTCGAGAAGCTGCGCGAAGCGCTCCGCGCGCCGGCGGGAGAAGAGGGTGTTGTCCACCGCAGGCACCTCCTCTCGCTGGTCACGGCCGGTCGGCCGCCGTCGTTGCCAGCGACCGGGCGGCAGTGTGACACCACGGAGGTGAGGTGCCGCCGGCGTGCCGGTCGGACCTCGGTGACCCGGGCCTGCCGGGACATCCACCGGTCGCACCCGGAGAAACGCGGCGGACCGGGCACGGGTTACGGGCCTGGCGGAGCGGAAATTACAGAAAGTGATGGTCATCACCGGGCGGGACCGACCCTGAGCTGCGCGGACGTTGATCGACGTCCGTCGGTCCCGCCGAAACGAACTACGGCTGGAAGCCGTCGGGCAGCAGCCGGGCCAGGGCGCGGACGGCGCGGTACTGGAGGGCCTTGATGGCCCCCTCGTTCTTGCCCATCGCGCGGGCCGTCTCGGCGACCGAGAAGCCCTGGAGGAAGCGGAGCACGATGCACTCCTGCTGCTCCGGGTTGAGCTGCTTCACGGCGGTGAGGAGTGCGACGTTGGTGATGTGCTCCACCACCGCCGCCTCCGGGCTGCCCTCCGGGCCCCGGTCCTCCCGGTCGGCGTCGAGCACGTCGCCGGTGGTGACCTCCAGCCGGTACCGGCCCGACTTGAAGTGGTCCGCGACGAGGTTGCGGGCGATCGTCACCAACCAGGCGCCGAGGTCGCGGCCCTGCCAGGTGAAGCTGCCGATCCGCTTGAGCGCGCGCAGGAAGGTGTCCGAGGTGAGGTCCTCGGCGAGTTGCCGGTTGCCGACCCGGAAGTAGACGAACCGGAAGACGGTGTCCACGTACCGGTCGTAGATCAGGCCGAACGCCTCGGACTCGCCGGCCTGGGCCCGCTCGATGAGCGTCCAGACCTCGGTTGCCGGGTCGGACGGGTCCGGGCGGCTCGGGAAGCCGGTCGGGGTGGTGGCGGTGGTGGCCGGCACCGCCGGGATCACCGCTGTCTCACCCGCTGCCGGGTCGGTGGTGACCGCCGGTGTGTCGCTTATCCGACGCCCCTGCACGGGCATGGTGGGTCGGGCCGGTACGGCGACCCGGCCGCCGGCCGGCTTCGCGTTTCCACCGGGCACCGCGGGCCGCGGCGGTGGCTCGTTGTGGTGTGGCCGGCTGCGGATCCGCTGCGCCGCGCCGTCACCCCGCACGACGCCGCCGTGCTGCTCGTCCATGGGAGCGCGGGCTGCTGGCCGTTCGTTGACGTGGGAGCGGGCCGGCTGGCCGGTCAGGCCGACCGGGCGTTCCGCGTAACCGAAGGTGGTCACCGTGTTGCCCCCGTCCCGTCGGTCGCCGGGCGGGCCGGTCTGGGTCTCGTCGGGGCGGACCGACCGGGTGATCGGTCGGGCAGGACGGTCGCGGGGGTTGCCGACGGGCGGCAATTCCCCTGGAGGTGCTGGTCCAATGCGCTCACAGGCACGGGGGCCTCCTCGGGCTGAGGGGTGTCGACTCACGGCAAATGGGGTGACCCGACCCGAGTGATGATAGGGCCAACGTCACCCGCGCGTGGCAAGTCCGTTACACAAGGCGGAAGTATTTCCCGCTCCCTCGCACCGGCGGCGGACCGGTTGTCCGTCGTGTGCGATTGACTTTCCGCCGACACGGTGATCCAGGATGGATGCCCAGGTCGGAGGCATCCCGGCCGTTCGGTCGACCCGGCGCGCCGGCCGGTCGGACGGGGCGGCCGAACTGCCCGTGAACGACGTCGCACGTCCCATCGACAGGACCTGATCGGATCGCCGATGGCACAGCGGACAGTCCCGTACATGGGACTGTCGCGCGGCCGTCCTCGGCGCGTGGCCGCGACCGTCGGGCGTGGCCCGTCGCCGTCCGCTGTGCCAGACTCGATCACCGTGCAGGACGACTCGGAAAGCCCCGCGCCGAACCTCGCCGACCGGGTCCGCCGGGCGGCTCTCGACAGCGCCGACCGGCCCGCGCTGCACTGGCGTGAGCACACCCTCAGCTGGTCCGAACTGGACGCCGCGGTGGACGCCGCCGCCCGCGGCCTGGCCGCCGTCGCGCCACCCACCGACCCCGGCGGTACGCCGCCACGCGTCGCCATCGCACTGCCCAACACGCCGGACTTCGTGATCGCCTGGCTGGGCGCCCTCCGTGCCGGGCTGGTCACCGTGCCGGTCAACCCCGGCTTCACCGCCCCGGAGTTACGGCACGTGCTGGCCGACTCCGGCGCGTCGGTGCTCATCGCCGGCGACCGCGTTCGGGCACTGGTCGCCGACGTGGCCGCCGAGCTGCCCGCGCTCGCCTCCGTGTACGGCACGCCACCGACCGCCGAGGCGCCCGGACCGGCACCCCGCCCCCGACGAGGCGGTGCCGACCTGGCTGTACTGCTCTACACCTCCGGCACCGAGGGGCGGCCCAAGGGAGCGATGCTCTCGCACCAGGCGCTGCTCGCCAACCACGAACAGGTAGCGGAGATCGAGCCGCCGGTCGTCGGGTCGACGGACACCGTTCTCCTCGCGTTGCCGCTGTTCCACGCGTACGGGCTCAACTCGGGGCTCGGCGCGGTCGTGCACCACGGCGCGACAGGCGTGCTGCTCGACGAGCCGGGCCCGACGGCGGGGCTGGACGAGATCGCGCGGCACCGGGTCAGCGTGCTTGTCGGCGTACCGTCGATGTTCCTGACCTGGGCCGGTGCTACCACGGCCCGCGCGGCGACCGCGTCGGTGCGGGTCGCGGTCTGCGGCGCGGCGCCGCTCGAACCCGCGGTCGCGGCGCGCTTCACCGAGGTCACCGGGCATCAGGTGCACATCGGGTACGGCCTCACCGAGACCGCGCCGGTGCTCACCTCCACCCTGGTCGGCGGTGTGGCCAAGCCGGGTTCGATCGGCCGGCCGCTGCCCGGTGTGCGGCTGCGCCTGGTCGGCGCCGACGGGGTGGACCTGTGGCGCGACGGGCTGGCCGTCCCCGACGACGACCCGGATGACCTGGACATCTCCGACGTGGCGCCGGGCACCGACCCGGGGCAGATCGTCGTGTGCGGCCCCAACGTCTTCACCGGCTACTGGCCCGACGGTCGGGGCGGCCCGGACGCCGACGGTTGGTGGGGCACCGGCGACATCGCGTACGCCGACGAGGACGGCGACCTCTTCCTGGTCGACAGGCTCGGCGAGTTGATCCTGGTCAACGGGTTCAACGTCTATCCGCACGAGGTCGAGCTGGTGCTCGCCGGGCACCCCGGGGTGGTCGAGTCGGCGGTACTGGGTGTGCCGCACCCGCGGACCGGCGAGACTGTGCGGGCGTACGTGGTGCCGGTGCAGGGCCGAACGGTGACCAGCGAGGAGTTGCTCGCCCACTGCGCACGGAACCTGGCCCGGTTCAAGTGCCCGACCGCCGTCGAGTTCGTCGACGCCCTGCCGCACTCGGCGATCGGCAAGGTACGCAAGACCCAGCTCCGGTCGGCGACGCCGGCCGACCGCACGGAGGTAACAGATGTCCACTGACGCCCGGCTCGCCCTGATCACCCGACCCGGCTGCCACCTGTGCGACGACGCCAAGGCGGCGCTCGACCGGGTGGTGGCGGTCACCGGCGACAAGTGGGTCGAGTGGGACGTCACCGGCGACGAGGGGCTGGAGCGGGAGTACGGGGACCGGCTGCCGGTGGTGATGCTCGACGGCAAGGAGCACGGCTACTGGCGGGTCGAGGAGGACCGGCTGCTGCGGGACCTGACCACGCCGCAGCTCTGAGCGGTGCCTAAGGTGCTCTGATGACCTCTGCGCCCCCGCACCTCGTCTGGGACTGGAACGGCACCCTGCTCAACGACCTCAGCCTTGTGGTGTCCGCCACCAACGTGGTGTTCGCGAGCCTGGGCGGGCCGACTGTCACCCCGGACGAGCACCGGTCGCGGTTCCGCAGGCCGATCGCCGAGTACTACGCCGAGGTGCTCGGGCAGGCCGTGGACGACGACGAGTTCGGCCGACTGGACAAGATCTTCCACGACGCGTACCGGACCGGGTTGACCACCTGTGAGCTGGCCGCCGACGCGCGTGACGCGATGGCCGCCTGGCCGGGCAGCCAGAGCCTGCTGTCCATGTGGTTCCACGAGGAGCTGGTCCCGACCGTGCACACGTACGGGTTGACCGGCCACTTCACCCGCGTCGACGGGCTGCGGGCAACGGTCGGCGGCGATCGCAAGGCCGAGTCGCTTCGGCAGCACCTGGCCGAGCTGGGCGTGGACGGCGCCTCGGTGGTGCTGATCGGCGACTCCATCGACGACGCGGACGCGGCGCTCGCGGTGGGCGGCCGTCCCGTGCTCTACACCGGCGGGTTCACCGACCCGGCCCGGCTGCGCGCCTCCGGTCACCCGGTGGCCGACACCCTCACCGACGCGGTGGCCCTGGCCCGGGAGGTCAGTTCCGCAGGTAGGTGAGGACGGCCAGCACCCGCCGGTGCTGTTCGGTGTCCGGAGGCAGGGTGAGCTTGGTGAAGATGTTGCGCACGTGCTTCTCCACCGCCCCGTCGCTGACCACGAGGGCGCGCGCGATGGCGGTGTTCGAGCGCCCCTCGGCCATCAGGGCGAGCACCTCGCGCTCGCGGGGGGTCAGCTCGCGCAGCGGGTCGTCCCGGCGACGCCTGGCGAAGAGCTGACCGACCACCTCGGGGTCGAGAACAGTGCCGCCGCCGGCCACCCGGCGCAGCGCGTCCAGGAACTCGTCGATCGCGGCCACCCGGTCCTTGAGCAGGTAGCCGATCCCGCCGCCGGCGCCGCCGGTGGTGGCGAGCAGATCATCGGCGTACGAGACCTCGACGTACTGGGAGAGCACCAGGATCGGGGTACGCGGCACCAGCCGGCGTGCCTCCACCGCGGCCCGCAGCCCCTCGTCGGTGTGCGACGGCGGCATCCGGACGTCGACGATCGACACGTCGGGCCGGTGCTCGACCACCGCCTCGACCAGGGCGTCACCGTCCCCGACGGCGGCCACCACCTGGTGCCCGCTCTCGGTCAGCAGCCGGACCAGCCCCTCCCGGAGCAGGACGGCGTCGTCGGCGATCACGATGCGCATGGCTGTGTTGTCTACCACGTCCGGCCCGTCGTGCGGGCTCGGCGCGGTGCCGGAGCGCTCACAGTGGCAACTCGGCGCGGATCTCGGTGGGGCCGCCGGTCGGGCTGACCACCACCAGTTCGCCACCGGCGGCCCGGACCCGGTCGGCGATGCCGGCCAGCCCGTGCCCCTTCGCCAGGTGCGCGCCCCCTTGCCCGTCGTCGCCCACCCGGACCTGGAGGTGGGTGCCCTGCCGGGCCACGGCCACGGTGGCCTCGGTGGCCCGGCTGTGCTTGGCGACGTTCGTCAGCGCCTCGGACACCACGAAGTACGCGGTGTTCTCCACCGCCGGGTCGAGCCGCCCGGCCGGCGTGCCGAGCTGCGGGTCCACCTGAAGCTCGATCGGGATCAGCCCACGGCCGGCGATCGCGGCCAGGGCGCTGGGTAGACCCCGGTCGACCAGGATCGGCGGGGCGATGCCCCGGGACAGCGCCCGCAGCTCGGCCAGGGTGTCCCGGGTCTGGGTGACCGCCTCGTCGATGGTGCGGCCGGCCGCCTCCGGGTCAGAGGAGAGCTGCATCCGGGCCCGGCTGAGGTCCATCGCCAGCCGGACCAGGCGCTGCTGGGGGCCGTCGTGGATGTCACGTTCCAACCGGCGTAGCGCGGAGGCCTCGGCGGATACGGCGGCCCGCTTCTGCTCCTCCAGCACGGTGATCCGGTCGCGCATCTCGGCCACCCCGGTCAGCATGGCCTTGGCGAAGCTGGCCTGGAGCAGTGCGCAGCCCCGCACCACGATCGGCAGCGTGATCAGGAAGAACACTCCGAGCGCGGTGTAGAGGCCGATCCGGGCGGTGGTCGAGTCGCCCAGGCCGAGCAACTGCGCCAGGTCCTGGTCACCCTCGCCGTCGGCCCGGGGCAGGGCCCAGTCGTACGCCCAGTAGAGCGAGCCGGTGATCGCCGCGGCCCACCAGGACAGCGTCACCACGAAGGTGCCCGCCGCCGCGATCAGTCGCAGGATGCCGTGCGCCAGGTCGAGCCAGGACTGGGCGTCCCGCATCGGCACGAAGATCCGCCGCCAGGCGTTCGCGCCCGCCTCGGGCAGCCGGTAGTGCGGCCGGATCCGGGGTTGGTGGAGCACCGCGGGCAGCCGCAGCCGCTCGACGTCGGCCAGCCCACGGGCGGCGTACAGGGTGCCGCTGAGGATCGGCAGGCCGATCACCGTGACCACCAGGCCGATGCCGACAGCGAGGCCGACGATGAGGACGACGAAGCTGGCCAGCGCCAGGGGCAGGCCGAGCACCACGTACCCGGAGTCGACGAAAAGCTGGCGGGGGATGCTCGGTGCCAGCGTCGGTCGGTCGCTGGTGGCGGCAACGGCGGTCATGCCCAAAGGCTAGGCATCTGGGCTCGGTGTCCCCATCCCGAAACCCCGCCTCTCCTCCGTAGTGCTGCCCCTACCTCCAACCCCGCCCCCACCCCCAACCGCGTCGATCTTGCACTTGCTGTTGTGGGTTTGCCCCATTACAGGCGGAAGGCGGGGACAGCAAGCGCAAGATCGCGGAGCGTGGCGATGGCCCGGCGCGGGATTGGTCAGAGAAGTCGGGATTGAGCAATAATCGCCCGGGGCCGTGGGTGGACCTGGGCGTTCAATCGATCTTGTGGAATGGAGGTGCTGGTGAGGTCGCGCCACGCAGCGGCAAGATCGCGATTTGTGCACGTCTTCACAAGCGCCTACGCTGTGACTCCGACGCGCCCTGCTAGCACAGCCGGCAACCTCGGTCGCCAGCGGGAGTCCACAAACGGCCGACCAGCGGAGTTGGCCGAGGATCGCACCGCACGGAGTCTCATGAGTCAGCACCGTCACCCAGGCGCGCCCGGCCGCGCCGGTGCCGTACCGGCGCTCCCGGATCTGCCCGAGGCGACCGTCGCTCGGCTCCCGGAGTACCTGCGCGCGCTGCACAACCTCGCCGACGCCGGGCACGAGACGGTCTCCAGCGAGGGCCTCTCCGCCGCCGCCGGGGTCAACTCCGCCAAGCTCCGCAAGGACCTCTCGCACCTCGGCTCGTACGGCACCCGGGGCGTCGGCTACGACGTCGCGCTGCTGATCGAGCAGATCGAGTATGTGCTCGGGCTCACCCAACGCAGGGCGGTCGCCCTGGTCGGCGTGGGTAATCTCGGTCACGCTCTGGCCGGTTACGACGGCTTCGCCAGCCGGGGCTTCCGGATCGCCGCACTGCTCGACGCCGATCCCTCCCGGGTCGGTGAGGAGATCAACGGCCTGGTAGTCAGGCATGTCGACGACCTGCCGACTGTCGCCGCGGAGGAATCCCTCGCGATCGGCGTGATCGCCACCCCGGCCGCCGCCGCCCAGCAGGTCGCCGACCAACTGGTCGCCGTCGGCGTGACGAGCATCCTCAACTTCGCGCCGTGCGTACTCTCGGTTCCGGAGGGGGTCGACGTGCGCAAGGTCGACCTCGCCATCGAGCTGCAGATTCTGTCCTTCCACGAGCACCGCAAGGCGTCGCTGACCGCGCTGCCCGCCACCGGCGGGTCCGCTCTCACCGCCCTGCCGGGCGGGTTCGCGGCCACCGATACCCAGGAGGCGATCGGCACGTGAAACTGCTCGTCGTCGGCGCGTCCTACCGGACCGCCCCGGTCGCCACGCTGGAGCAGCTGGCCGTGCCCCCCGCCGACCTGACCCGCACACTTGACCGCCTGGTCGCCCAGCCGTACGTGGCCGAGGCGGTGATCGTCTCCACCTGCAACCGGGTGGAGGTCTACGCCGCCGTGTCCGGTTTCCACGGCGGGCTCGGTGACGTCTGCGCCGTGCTGGCCGAGCAGGCCGGCAGTTCGCCGACGGCGCTCGCCAGCCACCTGTACGTGCACTACGACACCGCCGCCGTGGACCACGTCTTCCGGGTCGCCACCGGTCTGGACTCGATGGTGGTGGGCGAGGCGCAGATCCTCGGCCAGCTGCGCGACGCGTACCACTGGGCCACCGGCGCCGACTCGGCCGGCCGCCTGCTGCACGAGCTGATGCAGCAGGCGTTGCGGGTCGGCAAGCGGGCCCACGCCGAGACCGGCATCGACCGGGCCGGCCAGAGCGTCGTCACCGCGGCGCTGGAGCTGGCCGCCGGGCACCTCGACGGTGACCTCGTCGGCCACCCGGCCCTGGTGGTCGGCGCCGGTGCGATGGGTTCGCTCGGGGTGGCCACGCTGTCCCGGCTGGGCGCCGGGCCACTCACCGTCAGTAACCGGGGCGCCGACCGGGCCGTCCGGCTCGCCGAGTCGTACGGGGCGAGTGCCGCGCCGATGACCGAGCTGGCCGACACCCTCTCCACAGTGGACATCGTAGTGGCCGCCACCGCGTCCACCGAGCCGGTCCTCACCCGGGCGGTGGTCACCACGGCGCTGGCCGAGCGCGACCCGGCCCGGGGCCCACTGGTCCTGCTCGACCTGGCCGTCCCGCGCGACGTCGAGGAGGGTGTCGCCGAGCTGCCCGGCGTCGAGGTGATCGACATCGACCGGATGGCGGCGCTGCTCGCCGACGGTCCGGCGGCCGCCGACGCCGCAGCCGTCGAACGCATCGTGCTCGGCGAGGTGGAGGGCTTCCTCACCTGGCTGCGCGGCGCCGACGTGGCACCCACCGTGGCCGCGCTGCGTGGCCGGGCCGACGACGTGGTCACCGCCGAGCTGCGCCGGCTGGCCCAGCGTCGCCCCGACCTCGGTGACGAGCTGCGGGCAGAGGTGGCCCGCACCGTGCACCGGGTCGTGCAGCGGCTGCTGCACCAGCCCACCGTCAAGGTCCGCCAGTTGGCTGCGGAGCCCGGCGGCGACCAGTACGCGGCACTGCTGCGCGAGCTGTTCGACCTTGAGGTGCCGCAGACCTCGCCGGTGGACACCGTCCCGGACGTGCTGACCCCCGACCTCGGCATGGCGCTCCCCGGCACCGACCCGGTGTCCGGAGCCGACGCCGCCGAGCCGACCCCACCCACCGGAGGTGCGCGATGACCGCCCCCCTGCGCCTCGGCACCAGGGGCAGCGCCCTGGCGATGGCCCAGTCGGGCCAGATCGCCGAGGCAGTGACCGCCGCCACCGGCCGTCCCGTCGAGCTGGTCGAGGTGGTCACCGCGGGCGACCGCTCCAGCGCGCCCGTGCACCGGCTCGGTGTCGGGGTGTTCGTCTCCGCCCTGCGCGACGCGCTGACCGCCGGGACGATCGACTTCGCTGTGCACTCGTACAAGGACCTGCCCACGGCTGCCGCCGGCGGGCTGCACATCGCCGCGGTGCCGGCCCGGCAGGACCCGCGCGACGCGCTGATCGCCCGCGACGGCCGGACGCTCGCCGAGCTGCCCCCCGGGGCGACAGTGGGCACCGGCGCGCTGCGCCGGATCGCCCAGTTGCACGCCCTCGGCCTGCAACTGGAGGTCACCCCGGTCCGCGGCAACGTCGACACCCGCCTGGCGCGGGTGCTCGGCCCCGAGGCCGACCTCGACGCCGTCGTCCTGGCTCGGGCCGGTCTGGCCCGACTCGGCCGGGTCGACGTGATCACCGAGACGCTGGACCCGATGCTCATGCTGCCCGCGCCCGCCCAGGGTGCGTTGGCAGTGGAGTGCCGGGTCGACGACCAGGACCTGGTCGAGCTGCTGGCGGTGCTCGACCACGCACCGTCGCGTGCCGCGGTCATCGCCGAACGCGCGTTTCTGGCAACCCTGGAGGCCGGGTGCAGCGCACCCGTCGCCGCCTATGCCGAGCTCGCCGAAGGCGAGACCGGCGATGAGATCTACCTGCGCGGGGCGGTGATCAGCCCGGACGGCACTCGTGACCTCCGGCTGTCCCGCACCGGAACGCCCGCCGACGCGGCGGAGATCGGTAAGGCACTCGCCGCCGAACTCCTCGACCTCGGCGCCGACTCGATCCTCGGCCACGAAGGACACACCGGCCCGGGGACCCAGCAATTTGGGAGCACAGAATGACCCGCACCCGTAAGCCCGTCGGCCGTATCGCGTTCGTCGGGGCTGGCCCCGGTGACCCGGGCCTGCTGACCCGTCGGGCCCACGACGCCCTGGTCGACGCCGACCAGGTGATCTACGACCGGGGAGTCCCGGAGTCGTTGCTCGCCGTCGTTCGCGCCGAGGCCAGGGACGATGCCGAGTTCACCCCGGCCGAGGGCGCGCCGGGGGACGTGGCGAAGGTGCTGATCTCCGCGGCCCGCTCCGGGCTGAACGCGGTGCACCTGGTTGCCGGCGACCCGTTCGGGCACGACTCGGTGGTCAAGGAGGTGCAGGCCGTGGCCCGCACCGCCGCCCACTTCGAGGTGGTGCCCGGCGTCGGCCAGGCCGAGGGCGTGGCCACCTACGCCGGGGTCCCGCTGCCGGGTGTGCGTACGGCCGCCGACGTCGAGGACGTCAGCGCACTGGACTTCGAGGCGCTGGCCACGGCTGTCGGCCGGGGTTCGCTCGCGCTCGCCGTGGACGCCGGTGACCTCGCCGCCGTCCGGGACGGGCTGCTCGCCGCCGGGGTCGACGGCACCACGGGCGTCGGAGTGACCGGCGACGGCACCGGCGAGACCCAGTACACGACCACGTCGACCGTGGACAGCTTCGTGGCCGCGGCGCTCGGCTTCACCGGCCGGGTGGTGCTCACCGTCGGTGTCGGCGTGGGGCAGCGCGACAAGCTGAGCTGGTGGGAGAACCGCCCGCTGTACGGCTGGAAGGTGCTCGTACCCCGCACCAAGGAGCAGGCCGGCGCGATGAGCGCCCGACTGCGCGCGTACGGGGCGATCCCGTGCGAGGTGCCGACCATCGCGGTCGAGCCGCCGCGTACGCCGGCGCAGATGGAGCGGGCCGTCAAGGGCCTGGTCGACGGCCGGTACGCCTGGGTGATCTTCACGTCGGTGAACGCGGTCCGCGCGGTCTGGGAGAAGTTCGCCGAGCACGGCCTCGACGCCCGGCACTTCGGCGGCGTCAAGATCGCCTGCATCGGTGAGGCCACTGCGGACGCGGTCCGCGCGTTCGGCATCCAGCCGGAGCTGATCCCCGCCGGGGAGCAGTCCTCCGAGGGTCTGCTGGCCGAGTTCTCGCCGCACGACGAGATCCTCGACCCGGTGGGCCGGGTGCTGCTGCCGCGCGCCGACATCGCCACCGAGACGCTCGCCGCCGGGCTCACCGAGCGCGGCTGGGAGGTCGACGACGTGACCGCGTACCGGACGGTGCGGGCCGCGCCGCCGCCCGCCGAGATCCGCGACGCGATCAAGTCGGGCGGGTTCGACGCGGTGCTCTTCACCTCGTCCTCCACCGTGCGCAATCTGGTCGGCATCGCCGGGAAGCCGCACGCCCGGACAGTTGTTGCCGTCATTGGGCCCAAGACGGCGGAGACCGCGACGGAGTTCGGCCTGCGGGTCGACGTCCAGCCGCCGCACGCCTCGGTGCCCGACCTGGTGGAGGCGCTCGCCGCCTACGCCGTCGAGCTGCGCGAGAAGCTGGCCGCCATGCCGGCCAAGCAGCGCCGTGGCTCGAAGGTGCAGGGGCCGACCGCCCTGCGCTTCCGGTAGTCGTTCGAGGAGGGCCTGCCATGTCGTACCCCGAGATCCGGCCCCGCCGGCTGCGCCGCAACCCGGCGGTCCGCCGGCTGGTGTCCGAGACCCGGGTCGACCCGGCCGAGCTGGTCGTGCCGATGTTCGTCAAGGAGGGGCTGACCGAGCCCCGTGCCATCGCGTCGCTCCCGGGGGTGCTCCAGCACTCCCGGGACTCGCTGCGCAAGGCGGCGGCCGAGGCGGTCCAGGCCGGTGTCGGCGGGATCATGCTCTTCGGCGTGCCGGAACAGCGGGACCCGACCGGCTCCGGTGGCATCGACCCGAACGGCATCCTCAACGTCGCCATCCGCGACGTGGTGGCCGAGGTCGGCGACGCCACGGTGGTGATGAGCGACCTGTGCCTGGACGAGTTCACCTCGCACGGGCACTGCGGGCTGCTCACCCCCGACGGCGAGGTCGACAACGACTCCACCCTGGCCGCGTACGCCGAGATGGCGGTGGCCCAGGCCGCCGCCGGGGTCGGCATGGTCGGGCCGTCCGGGATGATGGACGGCCAGGTCGGCGTGGTACGCCGGGCGCTCGACGCCGCCGGGTACCAGGACGTCTCCGTGCTGGCGTACGCCGTGAAGTACGCCTCAGCGTTCTACGGCCCGTTCCGCGACGCGGTGGAGTCGGCGCTGGAGGGCGACCGGCGCACCTACCAGCAGGACCCGGCCAATCTGCGTGAGTCGCTGCGCGAGGTGGCGCTCGACGTCGCCGAGGGCGCCGACCTGGTGATGGTCAAGCCGGCGCTGCCGTACCTCGACGTGGTGTCGGCGGTGCGGGCAGCGGTGGACGTCCCGGTCGCCGCCTACCAGGTCTCCGGCGAGTACGCGATGGTCGAGGCGGCCGCCGCGAACGGCTGGATCGACCGGGAGCGGGTGATGCTGGAGACGCTCACCTCGATCAAGCGGGCCGGCGCGCAGGTCATCCTCACCTACTGGGCCGTCGAGGCCGCCAACCTGCTCCGCCAGCGCTACTGAGTAGCCCCGTACGCGCGCTCCGATCGCGCTGAAACAAGGAAATAGTGGCCTCTCTTGCCGAGAAGGCCACTATTTCCTGGTTCGAGCACGATCATGCGCGGCTGAGCCGCAACCCTCAGTCGTCGTTGGTGATCGTTCCGGTGGCGAGGGGGTCGGTCAGCCGCAGGCCGGGCACGCCGGCCACCAGCAGGGTCAGCTTCTCGTCCGACTCCCGCTTCCGGTCACCACGCACCGCCACCGGGAACGCCACCGACGTCTGCCCGGCGGCCAGCACCTTGCAGCCGGCGTACGGGTCGAAGTCCGAGCCCGCCTGCGCCGTGAGGCCGACGGTGGCGGCGCAGAGCAGCACCGGCTGGGACAGCGGCCGGGACACGGTGGCGCTGAAGGTGAGCTGCCGGGTGCCCTGGTTGCCCTCGGCCACCGTCACGTCGGCCACTGTCAACGACGCCCGGGACCGGAACCGCGCCACCTGCGGGTCGTGGTCACTGGAACCCCGTGACCCGTCACCGGCGAACTCCGCCGGCCAGTCGGCGTTGATGTGCGCCGCCCGCACCTGCACCAGGTCGCCGTAGAACGCGTCATTGACGAACAGGTGGTCGAGAGTCTGCGCCTGCCCCTCGAAACTGTACGAGTAGGCGGAGGCCGGCACGTCCGCGACGAGGTTGTCCCACAGGTTGTGCAGGCCCGCCTCGTAGAGCGGGGCGAGCTGGTCCGACGGCGTGGGCTGGTCGCCGGTGGCGATGGGGTCGTCCGGGCGGGGGAAGACGTTCAGGTCCCCGCCGTAGACCACCCGGGCGGTCTGGTCGGCAGCCTCGATCGCGGTGACGATCGCCGCGCCGTAGCGCGCCTGCTCCCGCCGCTGCCCGACCCGGCTGTCCGGGCCGGAGGAGTAGTGGTTGCTGAGCGCGTACAGGGTGAACCGCTCGGTCGAGCCGGGTGCCGCGGCCACGCTGAACTTGCCCAACTGCGGGGCACGGGTGAAGACGTTGTTGCCGTCCCGACCGGTCGAGGTGTCCACGTCCGACGGCAACACCGCGTTGAGGGCCTTCGGGTTCTGCACGTCCGCGTTGGCCGGCAGCCCCGGAGCCCGGTACTCAACTGTCGGTGCCGAGCCCAGCAGGGGATCGGCCGCCGTCGCGGCCGCCAGCGACACCCGGTCGGTGCGGTACAGGAAGGCCGCGGTGATACCGCGCGCGTCCGCGCCGGTCCGGTCATAAGCAGCGGCGTACGCGGGCCCACCGGCCGCCGCCACCGTGAGCGCCAGCTCCTGGATGCTGTCCGGAGCGCCATCGGCGTTGTTGGTGTCACCGCAGCTCAGCGCCGCCCCGGAGACCGTGCAGATGTCCTGGTCCTCGGCCTCCTGCACCAGGATCAGGTCCGGTGCGTGCAGGTCCTTGACGATCTGGTCGGCGAGCGCGGCCAACTGCTCGCGGTACTCCGCCTCGCTGCCCGGGACGTAGTCGAACGGCGGGTCGACGCCCACGCAGCCGGCGTTGCCGGCGAAGTCGCAGCCGTCGAACGGGTCGTCGCGGTAGTCGTACAGGTTCTCCACGTTGTAGGTGGCCACCGCCACCTCCTGCGACCGGTCGGCAGGCTTGGGCGGGTTGTTCTTCGACGGGTCGGCCCCGGCGGCGAACTCCGCCCGCTCGACCTGGACGCCGTACTTCTCGAACGAGTAGTAGACCCCGCCCACCGAGTCCGCCCGCAGCGTGTCGAAGGTGTGCGCCGGCGGGAGCAGCGCGGCGCTGTCCCCGGCGGTGGCCTTGACGCCCATACTGCCGAGCAGCGTCCGCTGGCCGTTGCCGTCGTCGAAGCGGCGGGTCGGGTCGTTGTCCAGCGGGTGCGAGTCACGGAAGACCCGCCGCGAGTACGGGTCGGCGCGGTCCAGCAGCGGGTCGTCGCGGTCGACCACCCACAGCTCCGCGTCGGCGGTGGAGGAGAAGACGTCCCGGCCGCTCACCGCGCCGCTGCCCGCTCGTACCCGCATCCGGGAACCCTCGTGCCGCTCCCAGAAACGCTGCGCGTCGGTGAACACGGCCGGCGGCACCGCGTCGGTCACCGCGACAGCGGTGTCCACGGCCAGGCCCCCGCCGATCCGGCGGACCAGCGACGCGCCGGAGAGCTGGGTGAAGTTGTAGTACTCCGACACCCGGGCCCGCAGCACGACCTCGTCGCCGACGGTCGGCACGTAGCCGCCGATCAGCGAGGTGAACGCGCCCATGAACACGAAGATGCCGTCGGAGCTGGTCGGGTCGCCGTCGGTGTTACCAACGCGGCTCTGCAGGAAGAACCCGTGCTGGTCCGCCCCGGCCGAGGTGCGGGCCAGCGTCAACTGGGTGATCACGCCGCGTACGTCGTACAGCGTGCTGCTCGTGCCGTTGCCGCTCGCCGGTGCGAGCGGCGACCTGTCGGTCGCACCGGACTCGGCGTCGGTGGTCGGGCCCTGCACCTCGCCGACTGTCAGCTCCCGGGTCACCTGTACGGCGAGCGCGCAGCTCGCGGTGCCGCCGCCCGCGTCGGTCGCGGTCAGCGTGACGGTGTACGCCCCGGCGGAGAGGTCGGCGCTCACGCCGACCGTGGCGCGGGCGGTGCCGCCCAACCCGTCGGCCGGTGTGAACGCGGTACGGGTGATCGAGCCGAAGGTCGGGCTCGGGCTGATCGCGGTCACCGACAGGTCGACGATCGTGTCGTCGGGGTCGGCGGCTGTCACCTCGCGGCTCGCGGCCGTGCCGGCGGCGGTGACCAGCGGCCCGCCACAGGTCAGCGTGGCCGGCACGTCGACCGGGCCGCCGCCGTCGACGGTGTGCGCGCCGAGCCCGTCGAAGGTGTCGACCGGGAGGCCGGCCCACTGCGCGGCCGGGTCGAACGCGTCCGACGGGTCCGTGTCGCCGGCGGCCACAGTCGGCAGCCGGCGCAGGGTGTTGTCGGCGGTGCTGGTCGTACCGGCCCCCCACTCGGTGCCCGGGTCGACGCCGACCTGGCCGATCGAGTCGAGCACCGTGGTGCCCCGGCGCAGCACGATCGCGTCGTCACCGTTGAAGAGGCTGGCCCCGGTGGTCTGGTCGGCCTGGGCGAGGATGGCGGCCCCGGCCGAGGCGCTGGCGAACACGAACGCGTCACCGGCAGCCACGCTGCCGGTCAGGGCGATCGTGGTGGCCGTGGTGGAGCCGTTGAAGTAGAGCTGCAACTGGTAGCCACCGGCCGTCAGGTCGACGGCTGCGCCAGTGCCGTTGAACAGCTCGATGGCCTTGTTGTTCGACGAACCCTCGACGTACTCCGAGATGAACAGGTCGGTGGGCGCGGCGCTGGCCGCGGTGGGTGCGACGCCGAGCGCCGTGACTGTCACGGCGGCGGTGGCGGTCGCGAGCGCGGCGATTGAGCGGCGCGGGCGCATAGGGCCTCCACGATGGGTGGATGGGGTCAACGCACGTTAAGGTGCGCGACTGTCCACCGTCCATCCCCTAATGGACAGTTTCGTGAATTCCTAGCGCGGTGGATCGAGACGGTGCACCAGCTCGGCGACGTCGACGCTGTATTCGCACCAGTCCCGGTCGGAGCGGTAGCCCAGCTCCGCGTTGACCTTCAGCATCGCCTCGTTGGCCTGCGCGTTCCAGGTCTGCACCTCGATCAGCTCCGGCTCGGCGGAGCGCAGCTCCAGCAGCATTCGGGCCTTGATCGCCCGATCGATGCCGTAGCCCCGGTGGTCCTGCGCCACGATCGTGTCGTACTGGTCGGCGCGGGTCGGGTGCTGTGCCGGCACCACCACCTCGGTCAGGCCGGCCACCTCGCCGCTCTGCTCGTGCCGGGCGAGCACGATGTACGGCTTCATGCCCCGCCGGTGCAGCGTGTCGAGGCTGTCGCGCAGCCGCTCCGGGTCGTAGGAGCTGGGTCGCAGCTCACCGTCGTCGACGTCGCGCACCTCGGCCTTGGCCCGCGCGTACGCCTCGATCAGGTCGTCCGGCGGCCCGCCCGGGAAGAACTCCAGCTGGTAGCCCGCCCCGATGCCGGTGGCCATCTCGGCCAGCTCGGCCCAGTCGACAGCGGTCAGATCGAGCACGCTGCGGGTCTCCACGTACTCGCGGGTGAAGCCGAGCGCCTCGTAGAACCCGACGGCGGGCGTGTCGCCGACGACCTCGACCCCGATCGACCGGAAGCCCTCCTGGTAGACCCGGCGCGCGGCGCGCATCACCAGGTCACGACCGAGGCCGCTGCGCCGGGCGGACGGGTGCACCAGCACCTCGAGCACGCCGATGTCACCCAGAAGGAGCACGTGCACCTGGCCGAGCACCGCGCCCGTGTCGCCCGGGGCGGTCGGCTCGGCCTGGGCGATCCAGGAGATCCGCCGCTCGCCCGGCATCACCTCGGCGAGGTATTCCCGCAGCGAAGTCTCCCGCCAGGGCGGGTCCTGCGGCAGATCGGCCGCCAGAACCGCGTTCAGCGTGGCCAGCAGCGACGCGATCTCGGCGGACGACGCGGTCCTGGGGTCCCACTCGCGCACCATCACCCGTCTAGCTTGCCGCTAACAGAGGCCCGGGGGAAGTGTCCAGTTCTCCAACGTATCGAGACGATCACTTCACGACCGACTGGCCCGTCCGTACCGGTTCGCGGTGTCGTAGACGTCCTGGGCGTACCGCCGTACATCGTTGTAGGAGAGGATCGCGTTCCACCAGTCGCCCGGGATGCTCAGGTTCCGGCCGCCCTTGCAGAGGTAATTCCCCGCTGCCAGCGCGGCGTCGTCCAGGTCGTGGGGGTCCTTGCGGCCGTCGTTGTCGGCGTCCGCGCCGATTTCCTGCCAGGTGGTCGGGATGAACTGCATCGGCCCGATGGCGCGGTCGAGGGTCGCGTCCCCGTCGAGCGCCCCACGGTCGGTGTCGATGATCCGCATCCGACCTTCCTTCCCGTCCAGCGGCAGCCCGATGATGTTGGGCACCGCCTTGCCGTCCTGCCCCAACTGCGCGCGGTTGGCCGAGCCGTGCCCCGACTCGACCTGGCCGATCGCGGCCAGCGTGGTCCAGCTCAACGCGCAGCTGCGGTTGGTCTGGGCGAGCACCAGTTCGGCGTAGCCGTACGCCTGCATGGCGACTGCGGGGACACCGACCTTGGCGCCGACCTGCTGCGCCCAGCCGGCCAGGGCGTCCGACGGTCGACCACCGATCACCGACCCGGTCGGCAGCCCGTTGCCGGGCAACCCGCCGCTGGGCAGTGGGAGGGTCGGCAGCGGCCCGGTGGGCAGCGGGCCGGTGGGCAGGCCGGACGGCGCCCCCGGCGGTGCGACAGCGGTCGGCGCGGCCGAGGCGTCGACCGCGACCGGGCGCGGTGCGCGGATCGCCGCCGGTACGAGCAGCGCTCCCACCGCGGCGGTCGCCGCCACCAGCGCCAGCAGGAAGACGCCGGGCAGGGTCAGCCGACCACTCGGCCGGCGAGCCCACGCACGGGTCGCCCGCGCCGCGGAGGCCGCTGCCCGGCGCGGCGGCAGACGTACCGCGTGCGCGAACTGCACCCGCCGCCGACGGGCCGGGTCGGACGCCGGCACGACCGGCATCTCATCCACAGTGGTCTTCGCCGGATCCGCGGCACCGGTCTTCGCCTCGCCAGCCGGCGCGTCGGCGCTCGCCCCGTCGGTCGGCTTCGGCGCGCCCGGGTCACTGGCGCTGCCGTCCACCTTCGGGGCGTCGGGCTTCGGGGCGTCGGCCTTCGGGGCGTCGCCCTTCGGGTCCTCGGCCTTTGGAGCGTCGGCCTTCGTGTCCTCGGCCTTGGGGACGTCGGCCTCGGGGGTGTCGGTCTTCTTGTCTTCGGTCTTCGCGACCGCGGCCTCGGGCGCCTCGGCGGGCGCTGTGGCCGGTGGCGTGGTTGGCGCATCCGCCGGACGCCCGCTCAGCCAGGGGCGGCGGGGGCGGGGCACCTTCCGCACCGGATCGGGCGCGGCCCCCGAGCCTTCGAGCGGCCCGTCCAGCGGCGCGGCCGGTCGTAACGGTTGCACACGCGTGTCGTCCTCGCCGTCCACCACCTGTCGAGTATCACCCATGCTCCGCCAACCGCCAGATCCACGTACCCTGGTTGGCATGCCCCGGTACGAGTTCCGCTGCCGCGCCTGCGGCGACACTTTCGAGGTCAACCGTTCGATGGCGGCGGCCGGTGAGCCGGCCAGTTGCCCACAGGGACACGCCGACACGGTCAAGCTTCTTTCCGCGATAGCGGTCACCGGCAGGAGCGGCGCCGCCGGTGGTGCCCCAGCGCCGTCCGCTGGTGGCTGCTGCGGCGGTTCCTGCGGCTGCTGATCGGGCCAATTCGCGGCCGCCTGGTGGGCCAGCCTTGCCGGGAGCGGGTCCGAGTGGCACGTTGAGGCGGCACTTGCCCGGCCGTTCTCACGATGTGTGATCGTTCGGACTCAGGCAGCATGAACCCGACGTCACGGGCGGAGGTTCCTCGCATGTCGCCACGGATCCAGCTCCCGAGCGGTTGGGTGACCTTCGTGTTCACCGATATCGAGGGCTCGACCCGGCTGGCCCAGCTGCTCGGCCCGGACTACCGCCCGGTGCTCGCCGAGCATCGACGGTTGCTGCGCCGCACGCTGGCCAGCACGGGTGGCGCGGAGCTGCTGACCGAGGGCGACTCGTTCTTCCTGGCCTTCGAGGACGCGACGGCGGCGATGACCGCGTGCCTGACCGCCCAACGGGCACTGTCCAGCCACGACTGGCCCACCTCGGAAGCCGCGCCCCGGGTGCGGATGGGCCTGCACACCGGCTATGCCGAGCCACGCGACGGCGAGTACGCCAGCCCCGAGGTGCACCGCGCCGCCCGGGTGGCCGCCGCCGCGCACGGCGGGCAGGTGCTCTGCACGGCGTCCACCGCACGTCGGGCCGAGCCGTTGCCGCCCGGTGCGACCCTGCTCGACCTGGGCCTGCACCGCCTGCGCGGCTTCGACGACCGGGAACGATTGTTCCAACTGGTCGCCCCCGGTCTGGAACGGCAGTTCCCGCGGCCCCGCACCGCCGACGCGGTGGCGCACAACCTGCCCACCCAGGTGACCTCGTTCGTCGGCCGGCAGGCCGAGCGCATCGAGCTGGGCCTGCTGGTACGGCAGCACCGCCTGGTCACCGTGCTGGGCGCGGGCGGCGCGGGCAAGACCCGGCTCGCGGTGGAGTTGGCCAGCGGAGTTGTCGAGGCGTACCCGGACGGGGTCTGGTTCGTCGATATCGCCTCGGTGACCGACCCGGGGCTTGTGGCGTTCGCCATCGCCGCCGTGCTCGGCCTGCGCCCCGAGCCCGGCCGGCCGATGCTGGACACCCTCGTCGAGTACGCGGCCGGCCGCCGGATGCTTGTCGTACTGGACACCTGCGACACCCAACCGGCCGCCTGCGCGGAGGTGATCGCACGGTTGCTGTCCGGCGGAAGCGGCGTTCGGGTGCTGGCGACCAGTCGTGAGTCGTTCAGCCTGCCCGGTGAGGTGGTGTGGCGGATTCCGCCGCTCTCGGTCGACCCGCGCGCTGACGGTGCGGAGAGCGACGCGGTGGCGCTGCTGCTGGACCGCACGGCGGCTGCACGCGGTGGTCGGCAGCCGGACCCGGCCGAGTCCGCCGACCTGCGCCGGGTCGTGCAGCGGCTGGACGGCCTTCCGCTCGCCATCGAGTTGGCCGCCGCCCGGCTGCGGGTGCTCTCCGTCGGCCAACTCGCCGAGCGGCTGGACGACGTCCTCGGCACCCTGGACGCCGGCCGTGAGGACCCGGACCCGCCGCCGGTGGAGCGGGGCTGGTCCGGCAACCAGCAGGACACCGTGGACCTGGTCGCGGCGGCTGCCGGTGCGTCACCGCCGACCGCGGCGAGCCGGGCGGTGCAGCGCTCGGCCACCGAACGGCATCTGACCATGCAGGCCACCGTCACCTGGTCGTACCGGACGCTGGGGCCCCGGGCCGCCCGTCTGCTGCGGTGGCTGGCGGTCTTCGCCGGTCCGGTGGATCTGGAGACGGTGGAGTGGCTGCTGGGTGACGATCCGCTGGACCCGCTGTCGGTCCTGGTGGACAAGTCGATGGTGTTGGCCGAGCCGCGGGCCGCCGGCAGCACCTACCGGATGCTCGACCCGATCCGGGCGTACGCGGCGCGACGGCTGGCCGAGGCGGGCGAGGAGCAGGCCGCTCGGGACCGGCACGTGGCCTGGTCGGCGCACGCGTTGGACCGGGCCCACCTGGGCCAGGACGGCCGGCCGGTGACGCTGTCGTTGTACGCCCTCGATCCGCTGGCCGGGGAGCTGCGCGCCGCGCTGCGGTGGTGCGCCACCGGCGGCAGCGCCCGTGCCGGTCTCGGTCTGGCGGGCGGGCTGGACCAGTGGTGGCTGGAGCGGGGTCTGGCCCGGGAGGGGCGGCTGTGGCTGTTCCGGCTGTACGGGCGGATCGCCGAGACGGGGGAGCGGATCCCGGAGGGGGAGCTGGCGGCGGCGTACCACATGCATTCGCTGCATGCGAGCGCCGACGGTGAGTTCGCCGAGGAGTTGCGCTACTCGCAGCGGGCGGAGGCAGCCGCCCGGCAGGCCGGCGACGCCGGGTTGCTGGCCCGGGTGCTCGCCGGTAGGGCAGCGCCGCTGGTGGACATGGGGCAGTTCGTCGAGGCCGAGCGGGTGTGCCGGGAGGTCATCGACTGGGCACACGGGCAGGACGTGGTCGGCGAGGCGCTCTTCGCGGTGTTCAGCCTGGCCGAGCTGCTCTGGCGGCGGGGCGCCCTGGAGGAGGCGGCGGAGCTGCTGGGCGCGGTGCGTCCGGTGGAGGCGGCCCGGCCGGTGGAGCGGGGCCGGCGTTCGGTGGACATGCTGCTCGGCATGGTCGCGCTGGCCCGGGGCGACGTGATCGCCGCGCACGAGCATCTGCTGGTGGCGCTGCGCTCCCGGATGGGCCACGGCTACCACGGCCGGGCGTGCGACACCTTGAACGCGGTAGCGGTGCGCTGCGCGATCGGCGGGGAGCGGTTGACAGCCGCCCGGCTGTTCGGTGCGGCGCAGGCCACCCGGGCGAGCATGCGCGCCACCCCGGGCATCTACGGCGGCTACTGGGCCGAACAGCAGGCGGAGTTGCGCGCGGTGCTCGGCGACGCGGCCTTCGACGACGCGTACGGCGAGGGCGCCGAACTGGGGCTGGACGAGGCCGCGGCGCTGGCACTGGACGTGGAACACCCGGATCTGGCAGCGGACTCGACCCGCTTCAGCACCGGCCTGTCCCAACCAACCCCCCGCCGTCCCGCCGACCCCGACCGCCACCCGGCCACCCGAACCGAACGCGCCTAACCCCGCCCTCCCGCGCGCCCCCGCCCCCGCTGTCGATCATGAAGTTATTGCCGCGACACGCCGTGCCGACGGGCAATAACTTCATGATCAACGGGGCGGGGGCGGGGGCGGGGGGCGGGGGGGGTGGGGGACAGGGTGGGGGTGGGGGTTAGCGGGTTGCGGCCTTGGCTTCGGCTTCGGCCTTCATTCGGGCGGCGCGGTCGATGTCGGCCTGCTGGACGGCCGCTACCGAACCGAAGATGCTGACCGCCTGGTAGTAGGTCCAGGCCAGGCTGTAGCAGGCCGGCCGGACGACAGTGTTGTACGTGGCGCAGACGCGCTTCAGGTCCTCGTAGAAGGCGCTGTCGAGGCGTGACTTGTTGGCGGGGAACTGGCCGACGGCCTTGTAGTTGCGGTAGCCGAAGTCGTGCCGGTAGCAGCCCAGGTTGAAGGTGAACCCGAGCGGGTTGTCCGGGCTGGACGAGCAGTAGTCGGTGGACCAGTTGAAGTTGTACTCGGCCCAGGGGGCCCGGTTGACCCGGGCGCTGTTCCACGAGTTGTAGCTGGACGCGCTGGTCTGGGTCCAACTGGACAGCACGGAGAGCCGTTGGGCGGGGGTGACGGCGGCGGCGGGGGAGGCGACGGTGAGGGTGGCGAGCAGCGCTAACGCGCCCGAGGCGAGCAGGGTGGCGAGACGTCGGGGCACGGTTTACCTCCGCGGGGGTGGGCGGGTGGGACGGAAGTTACCGGCGGGTTACCGGATGTTGATGAGTGTCGATTACCTGATCAACTAGGCGGTATGCGCATCGCCAACTATTGGTGACATACGTTGAAACAGACGAATGCCCCGGACGCGCGGGGCGTCCGGGGCATTCGGAGAAGCGGGTCAGCGCAGAACGAAGGCCGGCGGGCTCGCGGGGCTCTCGTTGGCCGACCGGTCCACGGCGGTCAGTTGGTAGGTGTAGCGCCGACCAGGCTCGGCCGAGGTGTCCACCCAGGACTGGCTGCCGCCGGGCGTGGCTCGGACGGTGTCGACAAGGTGCGCGGCGTCGGCCGTGGCGCAGCGACCGGGCAGTGCGGTGCCGTCGAACCGGTAGATCGCGTACGAGGTGGCGGTGCCGAGCGGGCCGACGCCGTCGGCGGGCTGCCGCCAGGTGAGCCGGACCCCGTCGGCCTGCCGGGTCGCCTTGGTGACCACCGGGAAGAGCAGCGGCCGGGCCGGCAGGTGGGGCATGGCCGGCACCAGCGCCGGGCGGGAGTAGTGCTCGGCCGCGTAGATGTCGGTGGCGCCGAGCCGGTTGGCCCGTACCTGCACCGCGGAGAAGTGCACGTTGCCCTGCACCTCCGGGTACGACCGGTTGAGCGTCAGGTGGTCGGACAGCTCACGCGGGTTCTGCCAGTACGGCCCGTACGCCGGGTCGCCGCTCTTGTAGTCGGCCTGGCCGATGTAGAGCTGCACGCGGGTGCCGCGCACCGTCTCGGCCCACCATGGCACGAGGCGCGCGTAGTCGGCCGCCGGGTACTGGCCGATGTACCAGTAGAGCTGCGGCACCACGTAGTCGATCCACTCCTGCTTGATCCACTTGCGGGTGTCGGCGGAGATGATGTCGTACGACTGGCTGCCGGTGGTGTCCGAGCCGAGCGGGTCGGCGGTCTTGTTGCGCCAGATGCCGAACGGGCTGACGCCGAACTTCACCCACGGCTTCGCCGCCTTGATCTTGCCGTTCATCTCCTGGATCAGCAGGTTGATGTTGTCCCGCCGCCAGTCGGCCCGGTCGGTGAAGCCCCGGTTGTGTGCCGCGAAGGTCGCGTCGTCCGGCACCTGGTACGTGCCGCTGGGGTAGGGGTAGAAGTAGTCGTCGAAGTGCACGCCGTCGATGTCGTACCGCTTGACCGCGTCCATCATGGCGGTCTGGACGAACTCGCGGACCTCGGGGATGCCCGGGTTGTAGTAGAGCCGGCTGCCGGCCACGCCCGCCGGTGGGTAGGCGAAGGTCCAGTCCGGGTGCTGCTGGGCCGGGTGGCCGGGGGCGAGTTGGGCGAGGTCGGCGCCCGCGCCGCCGGGGGCCGGCATGGACACACGGTACGGGTTGAACCAGGCGTGGAACTCCAGGTTCCGCTTGTGCGACTCGTCGACCAGGAAGGCCAGCGGGTCCCAGCCCGGGTCCTGGCCGCGTACGCCGGTCAGGTACTCCGACCAGGGCTCGTACGGCGAGGGCCAGAGCGCGTCGGCGGTGGGCCGGACCTGCACCACGACGGCGTTGTGGTGCAGTCGCCCGGCCAGGTCGAGCAGTTCGCGGTACTCGGCCTGCTGGGCCGCGATCCGGTCCGGGCTGGTCTGGGACGCCTTGCTGGGCCAGTCGATGTTGACCACCGACGAGATCCACATGGCCCGGAACTGCCGCTTCGGGGTGGCCGGGTCGGTGGCGCAGGTGGCGGTGGTGGTCTCGGCCGCGCTGGGCGCGGCGCTCGCGGGGGTGGCGCTGACAAACGTGCCGAGCAGGGCTGCGACCAGCCCGGCGACTCCGAGTCGGGTGGCTTTCATGCGGTGTGTCCCTTCGTTGGGGCTCCCGGATGGTCCGCGGGGCGCTCGGCAAGATTCGCCGCCGATGTCCGCGTTGCTGGTAGGAAATTTTCACAATCTGGCCATCGCCGCAAGGGTTCGTGGTTGACCAATCGCGCCGCTGGGTAGCAACGCCGGTCACCGGCCGCCACGGAGGTGGTCGCACGGTGGGAGGGGTGACCGGGTGTCCGTGCTGCGTACGAAACCAATCAAGGACGTGATAGCCCAAGGTGAGGCGGACGGGAGCGACGGCCAGCTCGGGCTGAAGAGACGGCTCGGCGCGGTCGACCTCACCGGCTTCGGCATCGGCATCGTGATCGGCACCGGCATCTTCACGCTCACCGGGATCGAGGCGCGGGACAGCGCCGGCCCCGGCGTGGTGATCTCCTTCGCCATCGCCGGCGTGGTGGCCCTGCTCGCCGCCCTCTGCTACGCCGAACTGGCCTCCAGCGTGCCGACCGCCGGCAGCGCCTACACCTACGCGTACGCCACGATGGGCGAGATCGTCGCCTGGATCATCGGCTGGGACCTGCTGCTGGAGTTCGCGCTCGGCGCCGCAGTGGTGGCCCGAGGCTGGTCCGGCTACCTCGCTGAACTGCTCGACCTGCCGACCCGCTGGTTCGGTGAGGAGGGCAGCACTGTCAACGTGGGTGCCATCGCCATCGTGCTGATCCTCGGCATCGTGGCGATCGTCGGCATCCGGGAGTCCGCCCGGATCACCAACCTGCTGGTGCTGGTCAAGGTGGCCATCTGCGTCTTCGTGGTGGTCGCCGGGCTGTTCTTCGTCAAGGCCGCCAACCTCACCCCGTTCATTCCGCCGGCCGAGCCCGCCGGGAGCGGCGACGACGGCATCAAGCAACCTGTCACGCAGGCGCTCTTCGGGCTGGAGCCCTCAGTCTTCGGCTTCGTCGGGGTGCTCAGCGCCGCCGCAGTGGTCTTCTTCGCGTACACCGGCTTCGAGGCCGTGGCGAACCTGGGCGAGGAGACGAGGAAGCCCAAGCGGGACCTCACCCTGGGCCTGCTCGGCACGCTGCTGATCTCCACCGTGCTCTACATCGGAGTCTCGCTGGTGGTGGTCGGAATGGTGCCGTACACCGAGATCGACCGGGGCGCCCCGATCGCGTCGGCCTTCGAGTCGGTCGGCGCGGGCTGGGCGGCCGTGCTGGTCTCCATCGCCGCGGTCGCGGGCCTGACCAGCGTCATCCTGGTCGACCTGGTGGCGATGGGCCGGATCGGCTTCGCCATCGCCCGGGACGGGTTGATCCCGCCCTCGATCGCGAAGGTGCATCCGCGCTGGGGCACCCCGTACCGGATCTCGGCGATCATGACGGTGGCGGTCGCGCTGCTGGCCGGCTTCCTGCCGCTGTCCGCCCTGGCCGACCTGGTCAGCATCGGCGCGCTCTGCGCCTTCGTGCTCGTGTCGGTGGCGGTGCCGATCCTGCGCCGCAAGCGCCCGGACCTGGAGCGCCCGTTCCGGGTGCCGTTCTCGCCGGTGCTGCCGATCGTCTCGGCGTTGGCCTGCTTCTACCTGATGCTCAACCTGTCGGTGGAGACCTGGCTGCGGTTCCTGGCCTGGATGCTGCTCGGCGCGTTGATCTACTTCGGTTACGGCTACCGCCGCAACCGGCTGGCCCGACACGAGCCCGCCGTGCAGGAGGGTCGCTGACGGTATGGTGCGCCCGTCACCTCGGGGAGGGTGCGGCGTGCGACACAGACTCAAGGACGTGGCCGAGCGGGCCGGCGTCTCCGTCAAGACCGTCTCCAACGTCGTGAACGGCCACGTGCACGTGCGACCGGACACCCGTGCCCGCGTCGAGGAGGCGATCGCCGAACTCAACTACCGGCCCAACCTCTCCGCCCGTCACCTCCGCAAGGGACGCACCGGCGTGATCGCGCTGGCCGTCCCGAAACTGGACGTCCCGTACGTCGCCGAACTGGCCCGCCACGTGGTCACCGCCGCAGCCGAGCGCGGCTGGACGGTGCTCATCGACCAGACCGGCGGTCGGCGTGAGCAGGAACGGGTGGTGGCCGCCGGTATCACCGACCACCTGATCGACGGGCTCATCCTCAGCCCGACGGCGCTCACCGCGGAGGACCTGGCCGGCCTGGACGGCATCCCGACGGTGCTGCTCGGCGAGCGGATCGCACACGGCCCGGCGGACCGCGTGGTGATCGACAACGTGGCGGCGGCCCGGGAGATCACCAGCCACCTGATCCAGCTCGGTCGCCGCCGGATCGCGGCCGTCGGCGCGCAGCCCACCGACGAGGGCGCCAGCGCCCGGCTGCGGCTGGCCGGCTACCGCGACGCGCTGCGCGCCGCCGGGCTCGACTACGACCAGGCCCTGGTGGCGTCCGCACCGGCCTGGCACCGCGCCGACGGCGCGGCCGCGATGAGCGGCCTGCTCACCTCCGGGGTACGCCCCGACGCCGTCTTCTGCTTCAACGACACGTTGGCCCTCGGTGCCCTGCGCGCACTGCACGAGGCCGGCGTGCGGGTGCCCGAGGACGTGGCGGTGGTCGGCTTCGACGACATCGAGGACGGCAGGTTCGCCATCCCGACCCTGAGCACCGTCGCCCCGGACAAGGAGCGGATCGCCCGACTGGCGGTCCAACTCCTTGCCGACCGCCTGGACGGCGACCGCACCGTCCCCGCGCGGGAACTCTCCGCCCCCTATCGCCTGCAACTCCGCGAGTCCACCCGGACCCGCTAGTCGAAGAAGCGGGCCAGGTGGGACCGGGGTGCCGGGTCGGCGTCCGGGGGGAGGGGGGTCAGGTCGGCGAAGATCGAGGCGCCGTCGCAGCCGGCGTGCAACGGGTACCAGCGCGGCGTGCCCGGTGGCCGGAGCTGGCAGATCCCCTTGAACGTCTGCACGTCCATCAGCCGGACGTGGGTCGGGTCGGCCACCGCGTTCACATGGCCCCACCAGGGGCTCATCACATGGAGGACACCGCCGGGGCGGAGCACCCGATGACACTCGTCGACGAGCGGCAGAAAGTCGATCAGGTGCTCCAGGATGTGCACCGCGAAGAGGACGTCCACCGAGTTGTCGGCGAGCGGCAGCGAGCCGGACAGGTCCGCGACGGCGTCCACACCGGGTGCCGGGTAGATGTCCAGCCCCAGGTTGCTCGACCACTGCTTGGACGGCCCACAACCGAGGTCCACGACCACCGGCGCCCGCCCGCCGATGCCGACCCGGCACCAGACGCCGTAGACACCGGCAAGCTGCCCCACCAGGTCCCGCACCAGCCGTAGCTGGGCGGGGTCGGCCACCTCACCGCTCAGGTGGGCCACCCCCCGGTCGAACCGCACCTCGACCGCCAGGTCCCGCAACCGGTCATCGTGGCGGACCTGGTCCGCCCACGCCTGAGCGAGGAAATCGTCGATCGCCCGCAGCCGGTCGGCCGAGGGCGGAGTCTGTGCCAAAGCGACCATTCGGGTCACCTCCCGCCGCGCGATACCCGCAATCGCGCCCGTTATGCCCCGCCCGCCCGCCTTGTCGGCCCGGCCCACGCTTCCGCGGGGTCGGCCCGCCCGGGTCAGCCGGAGAGGGTGCGGCGGCCCCCGCGGATCCGCTGGCGCGGCGGTGGGTCGGCGGGCTTCGGTCGCTTGAGGTGGTAGCGGTGCAGTTCGTGGTTGCCGGGCAGGGACGGGTCCTCGCTCATCGCGACCAACTCCCAGCCCTGGTCGCCGGCCCGGTTCAGGTGGGCCAGCGAGGTGTCGCCGTACGGCGTCACGTCGACCATCGAGCCGTCCGGGCCGTACCAGACGAAGACGACCTCCCAGCCGAGGTCGTTGGTCGCGGCCTGGCGGCGGCGGACCAGCAGGGCGTACTCCCACTTGAGCATGGCGTCATTCTCACCCCGCGCCGGCCCGTGGGCACGGATCAATCCTCGGCGATCCGCCCGGCGTCGACCCGCAGTCGTCGGTTGGTCTCGATCGCGGCGAGCATCCGCCGGTCGTGGGTGACCAGCAGCAGCGTTCCGGGGTAGCTGGCCAGCGCCGATTCGAGCTGCTCGATGGCGGGCAGATCCAGGTGGTTGGTGGGCTCGTCCAGCACCAGCAGGTTGACCCCACGGCCCTGGAGCAGGGCCAGCGCGGCCCGGGTCCGCTCACCGGGGGAGAGGGTGGCCGCCGGTCGGGGCACGTGCGCCGCACGCAGACCGAACTTGGCCAGCAGGGTCCGCGCGTCCGCCGGTGACAGATGGGGTACGGCCGCCTCGAACGCGTCGATCAGCGGCACGTCGCCGAGGAACAGCCCTCGCGCCTGGTCCACCTCGCCGATCACCACACCCGGCCCGAGCGAGGCGGTGCCGGCGTCCAGCGGCAGCCGGCCCAGCAGCGCGGCCAACAGGGTGGACTTGCCCGAGCCGTTCGCCCCGGTCACCGCGACCCGGTCCGCCCAGTCGATCTGGAGGTCGACCGGGCCGAGGGTGAAGCCACCCCGGCGTACCACAGCTCCGCGCAGCGTCGCCACGACGGCGCCGGCGCGGGGCGCGGCGGCGATCTCCATCCGCAGCTCCCACTCCTTGCGGGGCTCCTCGACCACGTCGAGCCGTTCGATGAGCCGTTCGGTCTGCTTGGCCTTGGCGGCCTGCTTCTCGCTCGACTCGCTGCGGAACTTGCGGCCGATCTTGTCGTTGTCGGTGGCCTTGCGGCGGGCGTTCCGCACGCCTTTCTCCATCCACCCACGCTGGGTGCGGGCCCGCGCCTCCAGCCCAGCCTTGGTGTCGGCGTACTCCTCGAAGTCCGCGCGGGCGTGCCGGCGGGCCACCTCGCGCTCCTCCAGGTAGGCCGCGTAGCCGCCGCCAAAGTGGTTGACCTGCTGCTGCGGCAGGTCCAGCTCCAGTACCCGGGTGACCGTGCGGGTGAGGAACTCCCGGTCGTGGCTGACCAGCACCGTGCCGGCCCGCAGCCCGGTTACGAACTCCTCCAGCCGCTCCAACCCGGCCAGGTCCAGGTCGTTCGTCGGCTCGTCGAGCAGGAACACGTCGTACCGGCTGAGCAGCAGCGACGCGAGCCCGGCGCGGGCCGCCTGGCCGCCGGACAGCCCCGTCGTCGGGTGGTCCAGGTCGACCGCGAGCCCCAGGTCGGCGCTCACCTGCTCCGCGCGTTCGTCCAGGTCCGCACCGCCGAGGGCGAGCCAGCGCTCCAGCGCGTCGCCGTACGCGTCGTCGGCGCCCGCCGCCCCGGCGGTCAGCGCCTCGGTCGCCGCGTCCAACGCCACCTGCGCGGCGGTCACCCCGGTTCGGCGGGCCAGGAAGTCGCGTACCGTCTCGCCAGGTCGCCGTTCCGGCTCCTGCGGCAGGTGTCCGACGCTCGCGGTGGGCGGGCTGAGCCGCACGCTGCCGGCTTCGACAGGCAACAACCCGGCGAGGGTACGCAGCAGCGTCGACTTGCCGGCCCCGTTCGGCCCGACCAGCCCGACCACGTCGCCGGGGGCGACCACCAGGTCCAATCCGGCGAAGAGCGGGCGGTCGCCGTGCCCGGCGGCCAGGTCCTTGACGATCATCGTGGCGCTCATCAGGACGGCAGCCTATCCGGCCCGCCGCATAGGACCGGCCGGCAGCGGGCAGACTCAACGACGTGGTGACCACACTGGCGATCGACTGTGGCGGCGGAGGCATCAAGGCGTCCGTGCTCGACGAGGCGGGAACGATGCGGGCCCGGCCGTTGCGGGTGCCGACCCCGTACCCGTTGCCGCCCGCGTTGTTTGTCCGGACCCTGCTGGATCTGGGCGGGCGCCTGCCGACGGCGGACCGGCTCACGGTCGGCGTACCCGGGATGATCCGGCACGGAGTGGTCGTCAGCACGCCGCACTACGTGACCCGCAGCGGCCCCCGCAGCCGGGTCGACCCGGACCTGGTCGCCGAGTGGTCCGGCTGGGACGCCCGGGGTGCCCTGGCCGACGCGTTCGGGGTGCCGGCGCTGGTGCTCAACGACGCCGAGGTGCACGGTGCCGGAGTGGTCGCCGGCACCGGCTGCGAGCTGGTGCTGACCCTGGGGACGGGGCTGGGCAGCGCGCTCTTCGACGGCGGGGTGCTCGCACCGCACCTGGAGCTGTCGCACGCGCCGGTGCGCTGGGGCACCACCTACGACACGTACGTCGGCGAGCCGGAACGCCGACGGCTCGGCGACGCCTTCTGGTCCCGTCGGATCCGGCAGGTGGTGGACGGGCTCCGCCCGGTTTTCCGCTGGGACCGGCTCTACCTGGGCGGGGGCAACTCCCGACTGATCCGGCCCGAGCAACTGGCCCGGATGGGCGACGATGTCGTGGTGGTGCCGAACACCGCCGGAATCGTCGGCGGTGTCCGGGCCTGGGAGCTCTCCGCCGGCCGCCGGGACGCCCGCACCTGACCGGATCTCGTCTGATCTCGACTCCGGGAACAGTCGCCAAACGCGCGGTGTTGTGCCAGCGTCGGAACAGGTGACGGTGCGACCCGAGGAGGTGGCAGATGGATCTTCTGGCGGACTACCGGCGGGCGACCATGTTCTTCGAAACCGGTGACCCCAGCGGGGCGGCCCGACTGCTGGAGCCGATCATCGACGCCGAACCCGGCAACGCGGCGGTCCGGCAGTTGCTGGCCCGGGCGTACTTCCAGTCGGCCCAGCTCAACCGGGCCGAGGAGCACCTGCGCGAGTTGGTCGAGCGGGACCCGAGCGACCACTACGCGCACCACGTGCTCGGTCGGACGCTGGAGCGGCTGAACCGGCACACCGACGCGCTGCGGCACCTGCGGATCGCCGCAGCGATGTACGCGGCCAACGACGACTACCGGACCGCGCTGGAGCGGGTGGAGACCCGACTGGGCGGCCGGCGCTGAACGTGGCCCGTAACGTGACGGGGGCGGTCCTTCGGGGCCGCCCCTTCGTCGTCGGGCAACCTGCTGGACGTGCCTAGGATGGCGGACATGGGACCTGACCGGCCGGGGGCTGCGGCATGAAGCTCAAGCTGGACCTGCACGAGATCTTCAACAAGGGCCAGGACATCGACCGCGCGCTGCGCGGGATCATGGACGAGGCGGTGGCGAAGAAGGCCACCCTCGTCGAGATCATCCCCGGCAAGGGGTCCGGCCAGCTCAAGAAGCGCGTGCTGCGGTTCCTCGACCAGAAGGACGTCAAGCAGCTCTACCACCGCGTGGAGAAGGACTCGAAGAACTTCGGCCGCCTCTTCGTCCACTTCCGCTGGAAGTAGCGCCGAACGGCCAGTGTTCTGAGGCGACCGGCCCACGCGGCCATCGACCCTTGGTTTAGGTAGATCGCGTCGAAGTTAGATTCCATCTAGCTTCGGAGGGATCGGTTCGGTTTGGCGTCGAATGGATCTTCGTCGTGAGGTGCGGCGATGCGTCTGCGCCAGTGGTCGGATACTGGGCGGGTGACGGAGGAGCAGGCTGCCGAGCCGACGCGGTGGAGTGGCCATGAGCAAGGCGATCAGCAGACCGGCTCCGAGCGCTACGTTGCCACCGACTCGACTCGATCCACTGCGGCTGTACAGGGGATCCAAGCGGCACACCATAGTGAGGCGGATGAGCCCAGAGTGCCCCTGCAGAGGCGGGCCTTTGCTGCGAACGTGTCCGCTGCGATGCGATCGAAAGAGTCGCCTCCAGCACACAGCGCCGTGATCTATTTGGAAGGCGGGTTGGCGACGTACACGCCCTTGCCCTGCCGCCCGTCGATCAAGCCCTCGGCTTTGAGTAAGAGCATGGAGGCGCGGATCACCGTGTTGCTGACGTCGTAGTGCTCGCACAGGGCGGCGAAGGACGGCAGCTTGTCGCCCGGCTTCAACTGGCCGGAGCTGATCTGCTCGCGGATATCTCGGGCGACCTGTAGGTACGCGGCTTCAGACATAGGTGGTGCTCCCAGCTTGGCGGCTGGTGCAAGCAGACCACATCTTCGGCTCGACTTACAACGCTATGTGTCGTAGCTGTTGACCCTGCGTACATTGCGTCCTAAGTTGCTTGTGGGGCTACCCAGCTTGGCGGCCGGGTCGTCCTGCCGTGGGTGCCCTGTCTCCGTGCACGGGTGGCCGGGTGCCCACGGAACCCCAGGCATCGGCGGGAGGCACTGTGACCAGACCGAACGATGCTGCCTCATCCGGACGCTTCGCCCGTGCGGCTGGGGATCTCGGCGATCGGCAGCGAAGGGCGGAGAACAACCAGCATCGGGTGTCCTACGACGAGTACGTCATCGCAGTGGCGCTCACCCTCGCGCGCCGCCATCGGCCCCACTGGTCGTGGCGGCACTGGCGACGCATCTGTCGCTGCGGCGCCGACCTGCCATGCAGAAGCCGCCATCGCATCCCGATCAGTCGCCGTCACTGGCCGAGTCAGGACGAAACGCAATGACGAGCCATCTCGCGATTACCCCGACCTGGATCTGCGCCGGGTGTGGTGCTGACTGGCCCTGCTGCACCCGCCGTCGGGAGTTGCAAGCGGAGTACGACGGGGCCCCAGTGTCACTCGCCCTCTACCTGGCCGCCCAACTGATTGACGCGGCCCAGGACTTGGTCCATGTTCCCGCCGGCCATCTGCACTTTCGCTTCCTTGGTTGGACCCGGTGAGCATCCTTCGTGCGGGTGACGAGAAGTTCCACTACAGCGACGGCTCCCACAAGTGGATCCCGCCGGACCCCGACTACGACCAAGACGTCTGGGACGAGCAGATTCGTCAGCACAAACATGGCCACCTGCGAAACGAGCGCCCGAAAGTCCGCATCCAGCGGCTGATCTGATGCGAGTAGCGGCGGTCAGAGGCTGGCCATGAGGAGTCCGCACACGGCCAGCGGAAGCACCGTGGACAGCCTGCCCAGCGCGGCCGACGAGCCGATCCGGGTACGGGCGACGAGGACCGCGAGCATTGCCAGGCTGGCCAGCAGTGGCGCGGGCCAGGTCAGCTCTGTGGGCGCTGCGCCCAGAAGAGGGCGTGCCCGCTGCTGCCTTCCGGGACGAAATCCTCGGCGACGATCGTCAGCCCCGCCTGTTGCAGCCATGAGCGGTAACTGGAGGCGTCGGCATGGCTCCACCACATGGTGGCGCGGCCATCGAGCCAGTTGTCATCGGTGCCTGTCCAGGCGGTGTTGCCGACGGTGGTGAGCAGCCAGCCGCCGGGGCGTAACCAGGTGGCGATGCTCTTGATGAGCTGCGGCTGGTCGGCCAAGGGCATGTGGATGAAGGCGTACAGGCACACCACGGCGTCGAACGAGGCCGGCGGCAGGTCGAGCCGGGTGGCGTCGGCGCGGAGAAAGGTGCCGGTGGGCACCAGGCGGCGCGCCCGCTCAATCTGCACGTCGCTGATGTCAACGCCGGTGACGTGGTGTCCGGCGTCGGCGAGGAAGCGGGCGACCGGCACCCCGCAGCCGCATCCGAGGTCGAGGACTGCCGCTGAGGCAGGTAGGCGCTGGTGCAGGTCGGCCAGCCAGGGACCGTACTGGCCGTCGTCAGCGTCGTTTGATCGATAGTGGTAGGAGAGTGCGTCGTACCCGCGTCGGACCACGTCGCGCTCGTCGCTCCTGCTCATTCCGGGAACGCTACGAGGCTCGGTGCCACTTTGCCGATCCATTCATCGCGGTACGGCTTCGTCCTGCCAGCGGTAGAGGTCGCGCAGCAGGGAGATCTCGGCGCCGTGATGGATCAGCTCCCGGTTGACGTGCAGGACGATGCCCTCCATGGGGAACCGCTCGGGACCCACCGTGGGTGGATTCTCCAGGTCGGCGTCCGAGAGTTCGCGGACCCCCGCGTTCCATCTTGCGTACATCTCATCGAGCTGTTTCAGCGCCTCGTCTGCGGTGCCCGCGTAGGCGAAGGTCTGGGAGTCGACGTCCTGGCCGCCGAAGTGCCACCCGACCCGATAACCCAGGCAGGAGACGATGATGTGCGCCAGCCGCCAGGCAATTGTGGTGACCGGCGCCGGCACCGGATCAGGGGACGCGGAGTCCATCGCCCATTCCCCCGAACCTACCGACATCGGTGCGGCCGACGTGCCCTGTGGGCGGATGCTCCAGCAGCCACGCACCGGCTCCCAGAAGTACTCCTCATCGGCAAGACCGTGCAGCCGCGGACGCAGGTTCTTCTGCCAGTGCCGGTCCAGTTGGTCCGCGATTCGCTCGCTCCTTGTCATTTCCGCACGCTACAGAGAGCGGAGGACGGCAGTGGCCGGCGGGAGCGGTCAGCGTGCGGAGGTGCACACGACCGTCGCGGGCGTCGACGGCGGTCGTTGACCCCTAGGGTGTCCTGATGTCGACGGTTAACCTGCGGCGATCGGCGCGTGCGGTCGTCGTCGACGAAGACGACCGTGTTCTGCTGCTCCGACTCGCCATTCCCGATCCGGCCGGCACCATCGTTGTGTGGATTACTCCCGCGGGTGGCGTCGAAGACGGTGAGACGCCACTGGTCGCCCTGCGGCGAGAGCTGCGCGAAGAGGTTGGTCTTGCTCTCCATGTCGACCCGCCTCAGGTCTGGCGGCAGGAGATAGTCGCCTCCGGGCACGCACCCGGCCACGATGGCGTCGTAAACGACTACTTCCTCGTTCGGACCGCGTCGTTCGTGCCGCGCGGCTCGATGACCGATGAGGAACTCGCCGCCGAGCACGTCGTCGGCTGGCGTTGGTGGTCGCTGTCCGAATTCAGGGAACACCGCGGCCCGGAGCTGTTCTCGCCCCGCGACCTCGCCACCCCGTTGGCCGCATTGCTCGCTGACGGAGTGCCACCCCGGCCCGTCCCGCTCGGCCTCTAGGTGACCGGATTAGGTGAAGAGGGTGGTCCGGCGGGAACTACCGCCGGGCCACCCCTTTCGGTCAGATGGGATAGGTACGGGCGACCGCCAGCATCTCCGAGCTGTGCGACCCGACGACGCCGACGGCCGACGGCCGGGGGCGGAAGCCGGGCAGCGCGTCCAACCCGTCACTGGCGTCCATCGCCCGCAGCGCAACCTGCCCGGCGATCGGTCGCAGGGTCAGCGTGACCTCGACGCCCTCCGTCGGCGGGGCGTGGAACACCAGCCCGAAGCCCCACTTCCCGGCCCGGGGCTCCACCGGCACCGACCGCCCCGCCACCTCGGCGCGCAGCACGGTGGCTGTCGACGTGTCGACGTGCAGGGTGGCGAGCCGGGCTGCCCGCTGCGGGATGAGCCGCAGCCGCAGCGTGCGCTCGCCACCCGAGGTGGCGTCGGCCACCACCTCCAGCTTCGGGGCCGGCAGGTTCGCCGACTGCGCCGGGCCGGTCCGCAGCTCGCCGTCGCCGAGCCCGGGGAAGTCGTCGCCGACGTCGGTCACCCCGTCCACGTAGCCGTCCGTCCACGGCTGCGGGTCGCTCTCGTGGCTGAGCCAACGGGCCTGGCCGGTGCCGGCGTCCATGGCGTACATCAGATGGGTGGGCGCGGGGTGGGCCGCGTCGAAGCGGTCCACACCCAGGCCGACCCCGGCGAGCACCACAGCCGCCACGGCCGCAGCGCCGGCCGGCAGCACCGCGAGCCGCCGGGCCCGTAGCGCGAGCAGGCCGCGCTGGCCGCCGGCCTGCGGGTGCAGCAGGTCCACCACCGGCAGGGCGACCAGGCCGAGCAGCACCGCGACAAGTGCGGCCACCCCGCCCATGGCCATCCCCAGCGCCGGAAAGAGCAGCACCACTGTGGGCAGCAGGATGACCACACCCACGGCCGCGGCGGCCGTCACCGCCACCACCGGCCACGGTCCGGTCTGCCGGGTACGCAACGCGACCAGCCCGCCGAGGGCCCCGGCCAACGCCGGCACTGTGGTGAGGTACGCCCCGCCCGGCACCGCCACGGCGAGGAGCACCCCGAGCAGGGCCAGCCAGGCCAGCCCGCCGACGGCGAGCGCGGCTGGGCCGATCCGGCGGCGGGTCAGCGCGTACCAGGTGAACAGGATGGCGGTGGCGAGCGCCAGGACGGCCAGCCGGTACCAGGTCGGCCGGTACGGGTCGAGCAGCTCCGCGTACCCCGGTCGGATCGTGGTGATCGCGAGCCAGAGCAGTTGGGCGGCGACCGGCCCGGCGACGATGGGCACCAGGGCCAGCGCGAAGCCGGCGGCCATCCGGCCGGCGCTGGCCCGGCCGCTGCGGCGGGTCAGCCAGCCCAGGGCGGCCACCGCGGCCACCGCGAGCAGGGCCAGCGGCAGGGTGAGCCAGCCGGGGTAGCGGACCAGCCCACCGGGGACGGGGAAGTAGGTGGCGTCGTGCCCGGAGCGCAGGTCGGTCAGGTCGGTGCCACCGAACTCCCGGGCCAGGCCCAACGCGTTGTCGCCGTGCTGCTGGAGGCTGCCCCGGTCCATGGCGGCCGGAGTGTCCAACGGCGTGTGGTAGATCGCGCCGCCGTCGATGTACGCCGAGTTCAGCCCGACGAACTTCTGATCGAGGAAGGCGGTGAAGTCGGTGTCGTTGGGCAGCGCGCGGTAGATCTCCACAGCGAACGAGGTGCCGACCGGGTGCGGGGCGGCCCGACCGAAGATGTCCACGAGCTTCGCGTTGTTCCGGGACGTCTCGAACATGATCACCGGCCCGGTGGAGCCCCGCGCCTCCAGGTTGAGAACCACACCGCCGTCGGCGGCCAGCGGGTGACTGGCGGCGAACGCGGACGCGCCGCAGAGGCACGCCTCCTCGGCGTCGGTCAGCACGAAGACGATGTCGTTGCGGGGCCGGGGGCCGGTGGTCAGCGCGCGGGCCACCTCCAGGATCGTCGACGTGCCGGCCGCGTCGTCGTTGCCACCCGGCCCGGTCTGTACCGAGTCGTAGTGGGCGACCAGGAAGACCCGTCCCGTCGAGTCGGTGCCGGGCAGCCGGGCCACCACGTTGCGGACCCGGGCCAGGGTCGCCCCACCCGCCGCCCCGCTGAGCTGACCGGCCTCCGGTGCCACGGTGTCCTGCACCTCGGTCTCCAGGCCCAGCCCCCGCAACTGCTCCTCGAGGTGCGCGCGGACCTGCTCGTTGGCCGGGCTGCCGGCGACGTGCGTCCGGGCGGCGATCACCTTCACGTCCTCGTACGCCCGGCCGGCACTGAACGCGCCAGCCGGCGCGTCGGCCGGCTTCGGGGCCGGGGTGCGCAGGTCGAGCAGACTGCCGGCGCCGACCGCGGCCAGCGCGACCAGAGCCGCCGCGGCGGCCACGAGCCGCCGACGCGGCCGGGTCAGCGCGCGGTTGGCAGGGAGTACGCCCGGAATCGGACGGGGCGGCTTGCCCGTCGTGGCCGGGGTGGCGGGTGCGCCCACGGGAACTCCTCGGGGGTGGTGGGGCCTGGGGTGGGATCATCCTGCCCGTCAGCGGCTGCGGATGGGATGGCCGGTCCGTCAGGCATCACCAGCCGCCCGGTTTGTCATCGGACGGGCAGTGATGCGGCCCATCCCCGCCCGCGCCGGAGGCATCGTGTTGTGTGCGACCGTTGTCTAATACAGGATCAGCAGGGCACTCGGAAGGAGCCCGACATCACCAGCGAACTCCCGCGTCTCGCGGCGGTGACCCGGCCGCACCGGGGGGCCGGCCTGGCCGGTTCCCCAGTTGTGCCGTACCCGCACGGTGGCCTGGCGCGGCACGCCAACCTTCCGCCGGGTGAGCGGTTGCGGGTGCTGTTGGTGGAGGACGACGAGGGCGACGCCTTCCTGGTCGGTGAGCTGCTCGCCGAGACCAACTCGATGATCGACCTGCTGGTCGCCACGAGCCTGCGGGAGGCGCGGCAGCGGATCGGCGACGTGGACTGCGTCCTGCTCGACCTGGGCCTGCCCGACGCGCAGGGGCTGGACGGGCTGCGCCAGGTGCTGGAGATGTCCAGCGGCGCCGCGGTCTGCGTGCTGACCGGCCGCACGGACGAGCATCTCGGCGTCGTGGCGGTCGCCGAGGGTGCCCAGGACTACCTGGTCAAGGGTCAGGTCGACGGGGTGCTGCTGACCCGGGCGCTGCGCTACGCCGTGGAGCGGAAGCGCGCCGACGAGAACGCCCGCCGGTTGCGCGAGGTCGAGCTGCGCCAGGCCGAGTCGGCCCGACTCGAACGCGGCCTGCTGCCCCAACCGCTGATGACGACCGACCAGGTGGCGGTGCACACCTTCTACCGGCCCGGCCGGCACGCCGCGTTGATCGGCGGGGACTTCTTCGACGTGGTGCAGACCCACCCGGACCGTCTCGACCTGATCGTCGGCGACGTCTGCGGGCACGGGGTGGACGAGGCCGCGCTCGGGGTCGAGTTGCGGGTGGCCTGGCGGGCCCTGGTGCTCGCCCGAGTGCCTGACGACGAGGTGCTGCCCGCCCTGGAGCAGGTGCTGATGAGTGAGCGCCGCCTCCAGGAGATCTTCGCGACGGTGGCCACCATCAGATTGGACCTGGACGCCAACCGGGCCACCGTCCGACTGGCCGGGCACCCGCCACCGCTGCTGCTCTCCGGCGGCCAGGTCACCCCCGTGCCCGCACCCGGCGGCCTGCTGCTGGGCGTACGACCTCGCCGGCCGATCGCCTACGACCTGGAGTTCGACACCGATGACTGGTCCCTGCTGATGTACACCGACGGCCTGATCGAGGGGCGGGTGGGTGCCGGCAACGAACGGCTCGACGTGCCGGGCCTCAGTGGGTTGCTGGACGAGCCGGACAACCGTTCGGTGTCGCTGCCCGAGCTGCCCGCCTGGCTGGTCGGTCGGGCCGAGCGGCTCAACGGTGGTCCGCTCGCCGACGACGTGGCCATGCTGCTGGTCAGCCGGGGCGGTGGCCGGTGAAGCCGGTGGTCGGCGGCTGGAGTCTGCGCCGCCGGGTGATCACCCTGCTCACCGTCGTGGGTGTGTTGCTGATCGGCCTGGCCACCGCCGAGGCGGCCATGGCGGCCCGCAACCGCACCCAGATCGACGCCATCCTGAACCAGACCGGCCCGTTGCGGGTGCAGTCGCAGGAGCTGCTCAACGCATTGCTCGACCAGGAGACGGCGGTCCGGGGGTACGCGGTCAGTGGTGACCTGGCCGACCTGAACCCCTACCGGGAGGGGCTGGAGCGGGAGAAGAGCGTCGTCGCCTCGATGCGGGCGCTGCTCGAGGACTATCCGCAGATCGGCCAGGAGCTGCTGATCGTCGAGGAGCAGACGGCGCAGTGGCGGCAGTCGGTGGCGGAGCCGGTGATCACCACCACCGAGCAGAGCGGCACCAGCGCCGGCCAGGCGTTGGTCACCGAACGGGCCCGGCAACAGTTCGACCAGGTGCGATCGGCGGTGAACGACCTCCAGGAGGAGATCCTGGTCGCCCGGGAGCAGGCCGCCGCCAACGTGCGCACCAGCAGCAACGTGCTGGTCGTCCTCCTGATCGTCGCCGCGCTCGTGGTGGCCGCCGCCGGGGCGCTGCTGCTGCTCTCCCTGGACCGGATGGTCATCCGTCCCCTGATCGGGCTGGCCGACCAGGTCCGGGAGGTCGCCGAGGGTGACTACCAGCACGGCATCGCCACCACCGGCCCGCCGGAGTTCATCCGGCTCGGTGAGGACGTGGACGCGATGCGGCAGAAGATCGCTGCCGACCTGGCCGAAGTTCGGGCCGCCCGCGAGCGCATCGAGTGGGTGAACACCCAACTTCAGAAGCAGGCCGAGGAGCTGACCCGGTCCAACCGTGACCTGGAGCAGTTCGCGTACGTGGCCTCGCACGATCTGCAGGAGCCGCTGCGCAAGGTCGCCAGCTTCTGCCAGCTGCTCCAGCGCCGTTACGCAGGGCAGCTCGACGAGCGGGCCGACCAGTACATCGCCTTCGCGGTGGACGGCGCGCAACGGATGCAGCGCCTGATCAACGACCTGCTCGCGTTCTCCCGGATCGGGCGGCTCACCACCGGCTTCGTCGAGGTCGACCTCAACAAGGTGATGGGCGACGTGGCCGGCCAGACCGAGGCCGCCCGGCAGTACGCGGACGCCGAGCTGACCTGGACCGACCTGCCGGTGATCTCGGGTGAGGAGCCGCTGCTCACCAATCTGCTGGCCAACCTGGTCAGCAACTCGATCAAGTTCCGCCGTCCGGACGTGACGTCGAAGGTGCATGTCTCGGCCCGGTTGGTGGGTGCCGAGTGGGAGATCACCTGCCAGGACAACGGCATCGGGATCGAGCCGGAGTTCGCCGACAAGATCTTTGTGATCTTCCAGCGGCTGCACTCGAAGGACGCGTACCCGGGCACCGGCATCGGGTTGGCGATCGTCAAGAAGATCGTCGAGTACCACGGCGGCCGCGTCTGGGTGGACACCGACGTGCCGGAGGGCACCGCGATCCGGTTCACCCTGCCGGCACGTCCCGAGGACGTCGAGGCGGCTGCGGCTGCCGATTCTGCGGAGCCGCGTGCTCTCGGCGCGGACGACACGCCGCGCTCGACCGAGGCTCCGGCAGCGCTGGCGGAGCAGGCTGGCGGGTCGGACCAGCCGGACCGGGCCGACGAGGGGCCGGAAAGCGGTAGAACAGGTGACATGAAGGAGACGGTGGGATGACCGCGCCGGCGGATGGCAAGAGCCCGATCGAGGTCCTGCTCGTGGAGGACGACCCGGGTGACGTGCTGATGACCCAGGAGGCGTTCGAGGAGCACAAGCTGCGGAACCGGCTGACCGTCGTCTCCGACGGCGCCGAGGCGCTCGCCTACCTGCGACGGGAGGGCCAGTACGCCGACGCGGTGGCGCCCGATCTGATCCTGCTCGACCTGAACCTGCCCCGGCGCGACGGCCGGGAGGTGCTGGAAGAGATCAAGAAGGACGAGGAACTGCGTCGGATCCCGGTGGTGGTGCTCACCACCTCACAGGCCGACGAGGACATCCTGCGCAGCTACCAGCTGCACGCCAACGCCTACGTGACCAAGCCGGTGGACTTCGAGCGCTTCATCTCGGTGGTCCGTCAGATCGACGAGTTCTTCGTCAGCGTGGTCAAGCTGCCGCCGCGTGGCTGACACTCTGCTGGACGACGTGAGCGGCCTGCTCTGGGAGGCCGCCGACCAGGTCGTGCTGCCACTGTTCCGCAAGCTCGACGACGATGACGTGTCGGAGAAGGCGCCCGGTGAGGTGGTCACCGTCGCCGACCGCCGGGCCGAGGAGTTGCTCTCGGCGGGGTTGCGCCGGCTGCGGCCAGGCTCGATGGTGGTCGGCGAGGAGGGTGTCGCCGACGATCCGGGGTTGCTGCGGCACCTGCGCGACGGTGGGGACGTCTGGCTTGTCGACCCGGTCGACGGCACCGCCAACTTCGCCGCCGGTCGCCGGCCGTTCGCCCTGATGGTGTCGCTGCTGAGCGACGGGCGGCCGACCGCCGGCTGGATCCTCGACCCGCTCGCCGACACTCTCGCCGCCGGTTCGGCGGACGAGGGCACCCTGCTCAACGGTCGGCCGGTGGACGGCAGCGGCTCGGTGCCGCCGCTCGGCGAGCTGCGCGGCGCGGCGATGACCAAGTTCCTGCCACCGGAGACCCGCGACCGGGTCCGCGCCGGCGGTCGGCGGCTCGGTGAGCTGCTGCCCGGCCAGCACTGCGCCGGTCGGGAGTACCTGGACATCCTCACCGGCGAGCAGCAGTTCGCCCTCTTCTGGCGCACCCTGCCGTGGGACCATGCCCCGGGCACCCTGCTGGTCCGTGCCGCCGGGGGCGTCGCCCGCCGGTTCGACGGCGTCGACTACCACCCCGCCGATGACGGCCACGGTCTGCTCGTCGCGGCCAACGAGCAGGTCTGGGCCGAGGTGCGCGACGCTCTCCTCAGCACCTGATCCGTGCCCTGCGCAACCGCGTTGGCACGCTCCGTCGACATCGAGACAGCTCAAGGGGTAGAGGGCTGGTCAGCGGCCCACAGTCCGGTATCGTGACCGGCGGTCTCCGCCAGCAGGCCGCCGACCGGCGCCGCCGTGCAGTGTTCATCGGGGGCCGGCGGTCGACGGAAGGACGCTTTCGTGCCCAGGACCAGGCTCAGCCCGCGGCTCGGTCGCCGCACTCTGTTCGCAGTGCTCGCCGCCGTCGCGCTGGTGCTCGGCGGTGCCGCTGTGCCGGCGTACGCGGAGCCTGGCGAGGGGGGCAGCAAGAAGCTGCAGGACGCGCTGGAGCTGACCGCCAAGGGCCACATTGAGGCCAAGGCCAAACTGGACAACTCCAAGCGTCGCCAGACGGCGCTGACCGGTGAGCTGACGACGCTCGAGGGGCGGATGGTCGGGCTCACCAGCCAGGTGGGCGAGGTGGCTGCCCAGTCGTACCGCGTGGGTCGGCTGAGCGCGGTCTCGATGCTGCTCAACACCGCCACGCCGGAGGCGTTCCTGCAACGCGCGGGCGACCTCGACCTGATGGCCCAGCGGGACAGCAAGCGGCTGCGTGACCTCACCGACGCCCGGCAGCAGGCGCAGCAGGCCAAGGTCGCCATCGACGCCGAGGTCCGCGAGCAGCAGAAGCAACTCGCCGTGATGGCGAAGAAGAAGAAGGAAGCCGAGGAGGCGCTCGCCGAGGTCAGCTCCGGCGGCAGCAACGGTTTCAGCGGTGGCAGCTCCGCCTCGGCGAAGCCGGCGCCGCGCAACTCCGACGGCTCCTGGCCGTCGGAGTCCTGCTCGGTGAAGGACCCGACCACCTCGGGATGCATCACCCCGCGCACCCTGAACGCGCTCAAGCAGACCCAGGCGGCCGGCTACAAGCGGCACGTGTCCTGCAAGCGCAGCGGTGGCGGCGGTGAGCACCCGAAGGGACGGGCCTGCGACTTCTCGGCCGCCACGAACGGCTTCGAGGACAAGAACGCGACAGGCGGCGACAAGTCGTACGGGGACAGCCTGGCCGCCTGGCACGTACGCAACGCCGACCGCCTGGGCGTGCTCTACGTGATCTGGTACCGGCAGATCTGGCATCCCGGCACCGGGTGGCGCTCGTACAGTGGGAGTGGCAGTCCAGCGGCCTCCCACACGAACCATGTTCATCTCTCGATGTACTGACCCGGAGCACCAGCTTCGCTGCGTACCATCGCGACGATGAGTTCCCCACCGTCCGACGTAACGGCCCCGCCAGCTTCCCTGGCCCCGCCCGTGCCGGTCACCGGCCGGGCGCTGCCCAACGGCCTGGCCGCCTTCCTCGTCTTCTTCTCCAGCGGTGCCGTGCTGGTGCTGGAGACCGTCGCGCTGCGCCTGGTCGGCCCGTACGTCGGGGTGACCCTCCAGGTGACCAGCTCGGTGATCGGCATCGCGCTGGCCGCTATCGCGTACGGGGCGTGGTCCGGCGGTTGGCTGGCCGACCGGCGCAACCCGCGGGGCCTGCTCGCGCCGGCGTTGGTGCTGGCCGGCATCGCCACAGCGGTCACCCTGCCCGTCGTCCGGTACGCCGGTGAGGTGCTGCGCGGTGGTGCGGCCAGCGGCATCCTGCTGCTCGTCGCGCTGGCGGTGTTCGTGCCAGCCGCGCTGTTGGCCGCGGTCACCCCGTTGGTCGTGAAACTCCAGCTCGCCGACCTGCGACGCACCGGCCAGGTGGTCGGTCGACTCTCCGGGATCGGCACCCTGGGTGGCATCACCGCGACCCTGCTCACCGGATTCGTGCTTGTCGCCGCCCTGCGCAGCACAGTCATCCTGCTGGCACTGGCGCTCGCGCTCGGGCTGGTCGGTATCGGTCTCGGCTGGTACCTGCGCCGGCAGGAGCCCACCGAGCTTCCCGGTCCGGCTCGGGCCCGGGCCGCGCTGGCCGTCCTCGGCCTGGTCGGGGCGGGGCTGTCGACAGTGGCCCCCAACCCGTGCGACATCGAGACGGCGTACCACTGCGCCCGGGTCACCTCGGACCCGTCCCGGCCAAGCGGGCGGACGTTGCTGCTCAACTCGGCCCAGCACTCGTACGTGGACCTTGCCGACCCGAAGCACCTGGAGTACGCGTACACGAAGTGGATCGGCGCGGTCGCCGACGTGGCGGGGCCGTCCGGTCAGCGCCTGGACGCGCTGCACCTGGGCGGCGGTGGCTTCACCGTGCCGGGCTACCTGACCGCCACCCGACCGGGCACCGACAACCTGGTGTTCGAGATCGACGGCGGGCTGGTCGAGCTGGGCGAGCAGGAGCTGGGCGTACGGCCGGGGCCGGAGCTGCGGGCGGTGGTGGGTGACGCCCGGATGCTTGTCGCAGGCGAGCCGACCGACAGCCGTGACCTGGTGGTCGGTGACGCGTTCGGGCATCTGGTGGTGCCCTGGCACCTGGCCACCCGGGAGATGGCCGCCGACGTCCGGCGGGTGACACGCCCCGGCGGCGTGTACGTGCAGAACGTGATCGACTACCCGCCGCTGCGGTTCATCCGGGCCGAGCTGGCCACGGTGGCCGCCGAGTTCCGGCACGTCGCGTTGATCGCCCCGCCGGAGGCGCTCGCCGAGGAGCAGGGCTCCAACTTCCTCATCGTCGGCTCCGACGCGCCGCTGCCGCTGGAAGCCCTCCGGGCCCGGCTGGCCGAGGTGGACCCGAAGGTCAGCCTGCTCTCCGGCGCGGCGCTGACGGACTTCGTCGGCGAGGCGATGGTGTTGACCGACGACTACGCCCCGGTGGACCAACTGCTGGCCACCGCCTGAACGGGTGACAATCCTGACCGATTCCGATACTCCAGGTGTAGGCGGGCAGTTCCTGGGCAACAACGCTCACCATGGGTGGTGGGGACCGGAACGGCGCGCAACTGCTCGATGAGCGGTACCGGCTGATCGAGCAGCTCGGCGCGGGCGGGATGTCGGTGGTCTGGCGTGGCTACGACGAGGTGCTGGGCCGCCAGGTCGCGGTGAAGGTGCTGGCGTCCCGGTTGGCCAGCGACCGGGCCTTCCGCCACCGCATCCGGATCGAGGCGCAGGCCGCCGCGCGGCTCTGCCACCCCAACATCACCAACGTGTACGACTATGGCGAGTCCGAGCAGGTCGGCCTGACCATGCCGTACGTGGTGATGGAGTTGGTCGACGGCGCTTCGCTGGCCAGCCGGTTGGGTCGGGAGAGCCGGCTGCCGTGGCGTGAGGCGGTGACCATCGGCGCCGAGGTCAGCTCCGCGCTGGCCACCGCGCACGCCCGAGGTGTCGTGCACCGCGACGTCACCCCGGGCAACGTCATGCTCACGTCGACCGGGGTCAAGGTGGTCGACTTCGGGATCTCCGCGCTCGTCGGGGAGAGCGAGAAGGGGCCGGACGGCGCGCTGTTGGGCACTCCCGCGTACCTCGCCCCGGAGCGGCTGGACAACGGCCAGGTCTCCCCGGCCACCGACGTGTACGCCGTGGGACTGCTGCTCTACCGGATGCTCACCGGCAGGCTGCCGTGGCGGGCCAGCACGACCACCCAGATGCTGCGCGCCCACATGTACAACGACCCGGAGCCGATGCCCACCGTCGAGGGGCTGCCCGACGGGGTGGCCGAGCTGGTCGGACGCTGCCTGGCCAAGCGGCCAGCGGACCGACCGGTCACCGCCGAGCTGACCCGGACGCTCGCCGACGCGGCCGGCATGCTCGCGGCGGTCCCGGTCTCCCCGGCCGGCGGGCCGCTGGACGAAGCCATGCTCGGTAGTGCGCGTACCACGATCCTGCCCTGGTCGGCGGCGACCGACGCGTTGCCGTTCTCGCGGACCCGCAACCGTCGGACGCGGCAGCGGGTGACCCGGCGTCGGCGGGTGGAGGCCGGCGTGGCGGCCGTCGGGCTGATCGCGGTCACCGGGGCGATGTGGGGGTTCACGTCGCGCAGCCCGGCCAGCGGCGGGGACCGGCCGACGACCGAGGCCCGGATGGGTCTGCCGGCGGCGGCCCCCTGCGAGGTGGCGTACGCGCTGCGCGCCGACTCCGGGACCGAGTTCGCCGCAGAGCTGACCCTTACCAACACCGGTGGCCGTGAGCTGCGGGACTGGACGATGAGCTTCACCTTCCCCGGGCAGCAGAAGGTGACGAAGGCGGAGCCCGCACCAGTGCACCAGCAGGGGAGCACGGTGCTGATCCGGCCGGCGGCCCAGCGCGCCACGCTGGCCCCGGGTGCGGCCGAGAAGGTGACCCTCACAGGTAAGTACAGCGGGGCGAACCCGTTGCCTGTCGAGTTCCGGCTCGGCGAGGCGACCTGCGGGGTCCGGGTGTCCGGGGTCGCCGGCAGCGTGCCGTCCACGGCCCCGCCGAGCAAGGCCGCCGCGACGAAGGCCCCGCCGAAGGCTGCGACGGTGCGTAGCGGCTCCGGTTCGGGCGGCGGTGCCACGAAGGCCAAGCCGCCGAAGGCCCCCAAGGTTCCCGCGAAGCCGAAGGCCGCGGGTGGTGGTCCGGGAAAAGCGGAAAGGTGACCAAGGGGCCGGGTGGTCACCGGAAGTGACTGGGCCACGCAGTGTCGACACGTGTCAGGGCCGTCAGACCATGTGGTCTGACGGCCCTGGTCGGTCCCGCCCCGCGCTCGTGCCGTTCAGAGGCTGCGGGCGGTGATGTCGCCGTACGCGGTGGTGGCGTGGATGGTCAGCTCGGCGGTGCCGTCGGTGTTCCTGAGCGCGTTGTGGATCCGGCCGTAGCTGGTGCCGGCGTCCAGCGAGGCCGAGACGCCGTGGGCGGCGCCGACCGACACCGCTCCGGCGTCGGTCCGCAGGACCACCGAGCCGCGCACGGCCTCGGTGATCTGGATGTCGCCCTTTTGGGTGGTGATCTCCGCGGGGCCGTTGAGGCGACCGACCGAGATGTCGCCGGCGGTGGTGGTGATTCGGACGCTGGCAGCCTCGTCGAGCTTGATCTGCCCCTGTGCGCCGTCGAAGGTGACGTCGCCGAGTCGGCCGACGGCCCGGAGTTCCGCGCTGGCGGCCTTGGCCTGCACCCGGGAACCGGCGGGCAGTTGGACAGTCACCTCGAGGGAGCCGGAGCTTCCGAAGAGCTGGTTCTTCGCCGAGGTCTCGATCCGTAGGACGCCGTCGCGGTAGTCGACGGTGGTCCGCTCGGCGACCTTCACGTCGCGGCCGTTGGTGGCGTCGGCGGGGTGGATCTCGACGACGGTGTCGACGCGGTCGGCGGCGATGAACCGCACCCGCCCGGCGGGGATGTCGAGGATGGCGGAGATCGGGGTCGGGCTGTCGAACTGCTGCATCATGCTCTCCTTGTGGCCTGTCGTTTCGAACAACGGAAACGCTACGTAGCTTTCCAATATTCTTCAACTAGACCGTTGCTCTGCAAGGGCATTTGCGCAGCTCATGACCCTGAAATCATTGCAACCGACATGGGATCAACGCAACTTTTCGAGCCTGCCTCGTTGCGATGAGTTGCACTGAACGCTCCGCGGGTCGGGTGGCGCACACCAGGTCAGCGCATCCCCGCGAACCGCTGCACCTGGTCGATCCCGCCCTCGACGATGAGCACCCCACCCTGGGGAAGCGCGGTGTCGTCGGACGTGTACCGGAAGCGTTCGCCGGGCAGCTTGGCGCCGACCACGCGTACCCCGTAACGCTCCTCCGGCTTCAGGTCGAGCAGGGTGCGCCCGACCAGGGACTCCGGCACCCGGACGGTGGCGATGGCGAAGTCGTCGTCGAACTCGATGAAGTCGAGCAACCGGCTCACGATCAGGTGCGCGACCCGGTCCCCGGTCTCCGCCTCCGGGAAGATCACGTGGTGCGCGCCCACCGACGCCAGGATCTTGGCGTGCTTCTGCGAGGTGGCCCGAGCCCAGATCTGGGGCACACCCAGCTCGACCAGCGCCAACACGGTGAGCACACTCGCCTCCACCGAGGCCCCGATGGCCACCACCGCCCGTCCGAAACTGGTGATGCCCAGCTGTCGCAGCGCCCCCTCCTCGGTCGCGTCCGCCTGAACCACCCGGTCGAGCTCCGCCGACCAGCGCTGCACCTTCGCCGGGCTGCGGTCGATGGCCAACACCTCGCGGTTCATCCGGGTCAGCGACCCGGCCAGGTGGCAGCCGAATCGACCCAGCCCGATCACCACGATGCCGCCGCTGTCCGCCCGTCTAGCCGACACCTCGGCCCTCCTCCCTGCTAGCCGACAATGGGTTGCTCCTGGGGGTAGCGGTAGAGCCGGCGTCGGGTGTTCAGGGCAATCGCCGACCCCAGGGTCAGCGTCCCGACCCGGCCGATGAACATCAGCACGGTCAGCGCCAGTTGGCCGCCGGCCGGTAGTTCGGCGGCCAGGCCGACGGTCAGACCTGTGGTGCTGAACGCTGAGGTGATCTCGAACAGGGCCGCGACGAAGCGGACGCCCTCGGTGAGCAGCAGCAACAACATGGTTCCGGCCATCACCAACGCGACGCTGAGCAGCGCCACGGTAACCGCCTGCCGCTGGCTCGCGGTGGCCACCCGGCGGTGCCCGATCGTCACGTCGGGCTCGCCCCGCAGCTCCGCCCGGATGGTGAACGCCAGCAGGAAGAACGTGGAGACCTTGATGCCACCGGCCGTGCTGGCGCTGCCGCCGCCGATGAACATCAACACGATGAGCAGGGGATAGCTCTCCTCCTGCAGGTCGGCGATGTTCAGGACACTGAAGCCGCCGGTGCGGCTCAGCGCGATCTGGGTGAACGACGCGAGGATCTTGCCGGGTACGTCGTACTGGCCGATCGTGCCCGCGTTGGTCCACTCGGCGGCGAGCAGACCGGCGAAGCCGACAAGCAGCAGCACCACGCTGCCCCAGATGGTCAACTTCGTCGCCACCGCCCAGTGCGCCGGCTGACGCCACTCGCGGACCGCCTCGAACAGCGCGGGAAACCCGAGACCGCCGATGATCGCGCCGATCGCCAGCGGCAGCGACACCCACGGGTCACGGCTGAAGGCCAACAGGCCGTCCGAGTAGAGCGCGAAGCCACCGTTGTTGAACGCCTGCACGGCGTGGAAGACGCCCGACCAGAGGGCCTGCCCGAACGGGTAGTCGTAGGTCAGCCAGAGCCGACCGGCGACCAGCACTGTCATCACCGCCTCGCAGGCGAAGACGGTCAGCGCGATCCGGCGGAGCAACCGGCCCACGTCACCGATGCCGAACTCGGCGGTCTCGGCCTGCACGAGCAACCGGTTGCGCAGCCCGAGCTGACTGGAGACCACCAGGATGACCAGTGCCGCGACGGTGAGGATGCCCAGGCCGCCGAGCTGGGTGAGCAGGGTGATCACCAGCAGTCCCCAGCCGGACCAGTAGTTCGGCGTGTCGGTGATCGCCATGCCGGTGACCGACACGGCCGAGGTGGCGGTGAAGAGCGCGGTGACCACTGATGGACGTTCGTGTTCGGCGGTCGCCCAGCGCGCCATGAGCAACCCGGTACCGAACAGGATCGGCACCAGGAACGCGAACGGCACCAGCCGCACGGGATTGCGGAAAAACCGGCGCACCAGACAATCTTCCTGTCCGCCCGCGACCCTGGAGCGGGAACGGCCATTCCGGAGATTCATCTGCCGGTCAGCCATCGACCAACTCCTGGCAAATCACGAACGGTCTGCTTACCCGGACCATCGATGACAGGAGACGGCGTTGCGACGTACCCTCTCGACCCTCGGCGTGGCCAGCGCTCTGCTCGCCGCCGCCGTGGCCCTGCCGACCATCGCCGAGGCCGAACCGGCCGCGAACGCCGAGCGTTCCCGGGCGAACGACCGACCAATCGTGATCGGTCACCGTGGCGCCAGCGGCTACCGGCCGGAGCACACGCTGGAGGCGTACCGGTTGGCGATCCGGATGGGTGCCGACTACATCGAGCCGGACCTGGTCTCCACCTCCGACGGCGTGCTGGTCGCCCGGCACGAGAACGAGATCTCCGGCACCACCGACGTGTCGACCCGACCGGAGTTCGCGGCCCGGAAGGCGACGAAGACCATCGACGGCGTCGCGGTGACCGGCTGGTTCACCGAGGACTTCACCCTCGCCGAGCTGAAGACGCTGCGTGCCAAGGAGCGGCTGCCGCAGGTACGCGTGGCGAACACCGCCTTCGACGGCCGTTTCGAGGTGCCCACCCTCCAGGAAGTCATCGACCTGGCCCGGACCGAGGGGCGGGCACGGGGCCGCACCATCGGCATCTACCCGGAGACCAAGCACCCGAGTTACTTTTCCTCGATCAAACTGCCGTTGGAGGAGCCGCTGCTCCGCGTGCTGCGGCAGAACAAGCTGGACCGGAAGAACTCGCCTGTCTTCATCCAGTCGTTCGAGACGGCCAACCTGCGTCGCCTGAGCCGGCTGACCGACGTGAAGCTGGTCCAACTGCTCGACGCGACCGGCCGCCCGTACGACTTCACCGCCGCCGGTGACGCCCGCACCTACCAGGATCTGGCCACGTCGGCCGGGCTGAAGTGGATCGCCGGGTACGCCGACGGCATCGGCGCGAACAAGAACCTGATCGTCCCCCGGAACGCCGCCGGCGCCCTGCTCGCCCCGACCAACGTGGTACGCGACGCGCACCGGGAGCACCTGCTCGTGCACTCCTGGACGTTCCGCGCCGAGAACCAGTTCCTCCCGGTGGACTTCCGGATCGGCACCGACCCGAACGCGCGCGGCGACATCACCGCCGAGTACGAACTCTTCCTCGGCCTGGGCCTCGACGGTGTCTTCAGCGACCACCCGGACACCGCCGTCGCCGCCCGCGCCGGCCTCTGACCCGAAACTCGGTGCAGGCAGCCCCACCGAGCTGACTTCGGCCCGGAGCCGATCCGCTCCGAGCCGACCACCGGGCCGACACGCCCGGCCCACACGCTGGCCCGTCGTCCGCCACCCGGACGACGGGCCAGCGGCACATCCAGGGCTGCCGCCCAAGAAGGAGCGAGATGCTCGTCCGCCCGCCAGGAGTAGTTCATGGCGGCAACTTCACTGATGTTGCTGCCTCGACTCGCCCCGAGGCAACAACATCAGGGAAGTTGCGGCGATCTTGGCCGCTACGGGCGGGCGGGCAGGCGAGTGCTAACGGCCGGGGTGTTCGGCGACATAGGTGCCGCGGCCAGGCTGACCGGTGATCAGCTCGCGGTCGTGCAGCAGGGAAAGCGCCCGCGAGGCCGTGTTCATGTGTACGGCGTAGGTCTCGGCGAGTTCCCGGGTGGAAGGAAGCTTGTCGCCCGGCTGCAGCTCGCCGCTCTTGATCTTCGCGGCGATCTCGTTGGCGATGCGACGATATGGGGCTTCTGCTGTTGGCATGGTGAGGACTCCGGTCGGTTCGGCGTCTTCGATCATGCCGGCCTACACCAGTTACTGCAACAGGCTGTGGTGTCGCTACTTCGGAGGGTCGACCTACACAAGTATTTGGGGTAGGTTGCCTGTGTCCGGCTCCGGTTGGTTCGGCAAACCCTCGGGGGCGGGCGTGAGGTGGGCTCCGCGTTCATACCGCCGCCGACGAGGCTGCGGGCGTGGGGCCGGGCGGTCCGGTGGGCGTCCCCTACCCGCGCACCGGACCGCCCATCAGGTCGACGAGTCGAGAGTGATGGCTGTGCGCATGGAGAGAGAGCGGTTCGTGGTGCACCTGCCGGTGGTCGCGGCAGACCTGACGGGGGCGCTGCGGTTCGCGCGGGTGATCACCCGAGCGCTGGGTTTCCTGGCCGACATCGATCGAGCCGAGACGACGGTGTCCGAGGAGGACGCTCAGTGCGTACGTCATCGGGTCTTCTGCGACAGCTTGGTCGACGGTCGCCGGCGCTGCCCGCGCGCGGCGGCCCACGACGGGCCCTGCGGCTGACCGATCCGGGCGAATGGTGCGGGGCGACACACGGTTCGGGTGGTCCGTGGGGGTTCGGGCCATCGAGGGAGTGGGCTCCCGGCTGGTAGTGCGGCCCGTTGTAACCCTCGGCCACCTCATTCCTGTTACTTGTGTGTTTCCGCCACATAGCTCGTGGGTGACGTCACTTCTAGCGTGAGCCGTCACGAAGAAGTTCTCTCCCTCTGAGTCCTCATGTGGAGTCGCAATGACGGTCCGGACGACGCGGCGGGCGTTCCTCTCCGCCGCCACGATGATGGCCGCGGCGTTGGCCGCCACGGCCTGTGGCAGCCCGCAGGACACCGCCACCGGCGGCGGCGACAGTGCCGCACCGGTCAAGGTCGGCCTGGTGTACTCCCAGTCGGGAGCCCTGGCCAGCTACGGAAAGCAGTACATCGAGGGGTTCAAGGCGGGGCTTGACTTCGCCACCCAGGGCACCGGCAAGGTCGGTGACCGGAAGATCGAGCTGACCGAGGTCGACGACGCGGGCGATCCGGCCAAGGCGGTCTCCGCGGCGAAGGACCTGATCGGCAAGGGTACGAAGATCATCGCCGGCTCCACCGCCTCCGGTGTGGCGCTCCAGGTCGCGCCGATCGCGGCGCAGAACAAGGTCCTGTTCATCTCCGGCCCGGCCGCCACGGACGCGGTGACCGGCGCGAACAAGTACACCTTCCGCTCCGGTCGGCAGTCCTACCAGGATGTGGTGACCGCCAAGTCGTTCATCGGTGACCCGGCCGGTAAGAAGGTCGTGGTCTTCGCGCAGGACGGCGCGTTCGGCGACGCCAACGAGGCGGCCGTCAAGGCCGTCATCGGCAGCGCGGGCGCGACCGTGAGCAGTGTCCGGGCCCCGGCCAGTGCCACCGAGTTCACCCCGTTCGCCAGCCAGATCAAGGCCGCCAAGCCGGACCTGCTCTTCGTGGCGTGGGCGGGCACGACCGCCCCGGCCATGTGGCAGACCCTCGACCAGCAGGGCGTCCTCTCGTCCACCACTGTCGTCACCGGCCTTGACATCCGCGCCTCGTGGCCGACCTTCGGTGCCGCCGGCGCGAAGATCTCCTTCCTGTCGCACTACTTCGACGGTGCCAGCGACACCGAGGCCAGCAAGGCGCTGAAGGCAAAGGTCAGCACCATCGACCTGTTCCACCCGGACGGCTTCGCCGCCGCGCAGATGGTGGTCCGTGCCGCGCAGGAGGGCGGAGACGACGTCGACAAGATGGTCACCGCGCTGGAGGGCTGGAGCTTCGACGGAGTCAAGGGCAAGATGACCATCCGGGCCGCCGACCACGCGCTGCTCCAGCCGATGTTCCAGGCCAAGCTGACCGGCAGCGGCACCGCGTTCACCGCGAGCGCGCAGAAGAGCCTCACCGGTGACGAGACCGCGCCGCCGGCCGTGGCCATGAAGGGCTGACCATGCTCGCCACCCGCGGTCTGACCTGGCGGATCGGTGAGGTCGCCATCGTCGACAGCGTCTACCTCGACCTGGCGCCCGGGGAGTTCCTGGGCGTCATCGGGCCGAACGGCGCCGGTAAGACCTCACTGTTCAACCTGATCACCGGTCTGCGCCGGGCCACGGAGGGCCGGGTCGTTCTGGACGGGCAGGACATCGGGGCGCTCCCGCCGCACCGGCGGGCCCGCCTCGGCCTGGGCCGTACCTTCCAGGCGTCCTCGGTCTTCGGCTCGCTGAGCGTGCGGGAGAACGTCCGGCTCGCCGTGCAGGCGCACCGCGGGGGCTCGATGGCGCTGTGGCGGCGGGCGGCGGCCGACCGGGAGGTCGCCACCGCCGCCGACGCGGCGCTCGACCGGGTCGGCCTCGCCCACCGGGGTACGGCCCTCGCCGGCACCCTGGCCCACGGCGAGAAGCGCAAGCTGGAGATCGCCCTGCTGCTCGCCGGTGAACCGCGGGTGATGCTGCTGGACGAGCCGATGGCCGGGGTCAGCGCCGAGGACGTGCCGGAGCTGGTCGCCGTCATCAAGTCGTTGACCGGTGACAGCGGCCGGGCGGTGCTGATGGTGGAACACCACATGGACGTCATCCTGGAACTTGCCGACCGCATCGCCGTCATGCACCACGGCGCGCTGCTGGCCTGCGACACCCCGGAGACGGTGATGGCCAACCCCACAGTGCAAGAGGCCTACCTGGGGGAGTCGCTCTGATGGAACCCATTCTCACCGTGGAGGAGCTGTCGGTCCGGATCTCCGGCCTGCACATCCTCCAGGGGGTGTCCTTCACCGTCGCCCCCACCGGCGTGACAGTGCTGCTCGGTCGCAACGGTGTCGGCAAGACCACCACGCTGCGCGCGATCGTCGGCCTCACCCCGCCCGCCGGGGAGGTCCGCGGCACCATCCGGATGGGCGCGCAGAGTCTGCTGGCCCGGCCGACGCACCGGCTGGTCCGGGGCGGGCTCGGCTACGTACCCGAGGACCGCTGCGTGTTCGCCGGGCTCACCGTCGCCGAGAACCTGCGGCTCGCCGAGCGGCGCGGCACCAGCCCGGCGTACGACAAGGTCTTCGCGCTCTTTCCGGAGCTGGACCGGCGCGGACGGCAACGGGCCGGTTCGCTCTCCGGCGGGCAGCAGCAGATGCTCGCCATCGGTCGGGTGCTGCTCAACGACAACAGGCTGCTGCTCGTCGACGAGCCGACCAAGGGGTTGGCGCCGAAGGTGGTGACCGAGGTGGCCGAGGTGTTGGAACGGGTCGCGGAGTCGGTGCCGGTGCTGCTCGTCGAGCAGAACCTCGCCGTCGTACGCCGGCTGGCCCGCGACGCGGTCGTGCTGGCCGCCGGCAAGGTGGCCTGGACCGGCGACGCCAGTGAACTGCTGCTGGAGACCGCGCTGACCAAGTCACTGCTCGGCGTGGGCACCGGCGAGGCACACCGCCCGGCCGGGTCGGACCGGACTCCGGTGGCCGGGAAGGACGCGCACTGATGGGGACCGTGATCCTGTTGGCGTTGACCGGGCTCGGCCTGGCGGCGCTGTACTTCCTTGTCGCCTCCGGCCTGTCCCTGGTCTTCGGCCTGGCCGACGTGCTCAACTTCGCGCACGGGCTGTTCCTCGGCGTCGGCGCGTACGGCACCTGGTGGGCGGCGGGCAACCTGCCGGGCGCCGGCCCGGACGGGTTCGGTTTCGTGTTCGCTGTCGCCTTCGGGGTGGCCGCCGGCACGCTCGTCGCGATCCTGGTCGAGCTGGTGCTGATCCGCCCGCTGTACTCCCGCACCATCGAGCAGGTGCTGGTCACCGTCGGGCTGTCGCTGGCCGGGGTGGCGTTGCTCCAGGCCACCTGGGGTGCGGACGCCCGTCCGTTCCCGCGTCCGGACTGGACCCGGCAGGTGACCGGGATCCTCGGCGCGCAGGTGCCCAACGGCGGCCTGCTGCTGATCATCGCGGCGGTGCTGGTGCTCGGCGCGATCCTGGCGTTCCTGCGCTGGACGCGGTACGGCCTGGTGATCCGGGCCGGGGTGGAGAACCGGGAGATGGTGACCGCGCTGGGCATCGACGTGCGCAAGGCGTTCACCCTGGTCTTCGCGATCGGTGGGGCGGCCGCCGCGCTCGCCGGGGCGCTCGGCGGGGTCTACTTCGGCACCGTCTCGCCCGGGCAGGGCGGCTCGCTGCTGATCTTCGCGTTCATCGTGGTGGTGATCGGCGGGATGGGCTCGGTGGTCGGCTCCGCGTACGCGGCGGTCGTGGTCGGGCTGGTGCAGCAGTTCGTCAACTACTACGGCACGTCCGGGCTGGGCGACATCTGCGTGGTCGGGCTGCTGGCCGTGGTGCTGCTGCTGCGCCCGCAGGGCATCGCCGGAAAGGTGGCAACGGCATGACGGTGATCGACGCGCCCCGCGCGCAGGTGCCCGACGAACTGAGCCCGCAGCGGGGGCGGTGGCACCGGGTCCGCCCGTTCCTGCCGCTTGTCGCGCTTGTCGTGCTGGCGATCCTGCCGTACTCGACGATCTCCCTGCCGGGGATCTTCGAGGGGCCGGTCAACTCGCCCGGCACCCTGCAACTGCTCGCCATCTGCCTGATCTTCGGCGGCCTGGCGGCCGGGTACGACCTGCTGTTCGGTCGGACCGGGATGCTCTCCTTCGGGCACGCGCTGTACTTCGCCGCCGGTGTCTACGGCACCGACATCCTCGTCACCCGGGCCGGCCTGCCGCTGTGGCAGGCGGCGCTGTTGACGATCACCGGCGGCACCATCCTCGCGGCGCTGCTCGGCGCGGTGGCGCTGCGGACTGTCGGCATCGCGTTCGCCATGGTCACGTTGGCGTTCGCCCAGGTGGGCGCGATCCTGGTGGCACGGGACTTCGGCGGGCTCACAGGTGGCGAGGAGGGGCTGCCGCTGGACGTGTCCGGGCTGCCCGCCGGGCTGGTGGGGGTGACCAACACGGTCAACCTGTACTGGTTGGCGCTGGCGTACCTGACGCTCGTGGTCTTCGTGGTGCACCGGGTGAGCGGGTCGCCGACCGGGCGGGTGCTCGCCGGGCTGCGCGACGACGAGCGGCGGATCGGCGTGCTCGGGCTGGACCCGTACCGCTACAAGCTTGTGGCGTTCACCCTGGCCGGCGGCCTGGCGTCGGCGGGCGGGGTGGTCTACGTCCTGATCGTCGGCGGGGCGTCACCGCACATCACGTCCTCCGAGCTGACCCTGTCGCTGCTGGTCATGGTGGTGCTCGGCGGGCCGGGCACCCGGTGGGGGCCGGTGCTCGGCGGTGTCCTCTACATGTACCTGGATCACCGGCTCACCGCCTTCGGCACGAGCGACGCGGTGGACAACCTGCCGGCCGTCCTCAGCCGTCCGCTGAGCCAGCCGCTGTTCGTCCTGGGGACGGTCTTCATCCTGGCCGTCTACTTCTTCCCCGGCGGCCTGACCAGCCTGGCCCCCCGCCTGTCCCACCTGACCCGCTCCCTCCGCCCCCGCCGATAACCTCGTTGATCAAGAGGTTTGCGTCAGAATCCACCCGAAGGATGACGCAAACCTCTTGATCAACAGGGGCCTGACGCACGGCGCTGGTAGAAATGCCGGGTGGAGACAGTCGAGCGGGCAGCGGTACGGGAGCGGGCCGAGGCGGTGCTGCGCCGGCTGGCCGGTGACCACGCCCGGCTGCGCGAGGATCAGTGGCGGGCCATCGAGGCACTTGTCGTCGACCGGCGACGGGTGCTCTGCGTCCAGCGCACCGGTTGGGGCAAGTCGGCCGTCTACTTCGTGGCCACCGCCCTTCTCCGCGACAGCGGGCAGGGCGACCAGGCCGGGCCGACGGTCATCGTCTCGCCGCTGCTGGCGTTGATGCGTAACCAGGTCGAGGCGGCCGCACGGGCCGGCATCCGGGCCCGCACGATCAACTCGGCGAACCTCGACGAGTGGGACGAGATCACCGCCGAGATCCAGACCGGCGCGGTGGACGTGCTGCTGATCAGCCCGGAACGGCTCAACAACCCGGACTTCCGCGACGGCGTCCTGCCGAAGCTGGCCGCGACCACCGGCCTGCTGGTGGTCGACGAGGCGCACTGCGTCTCCGACTGGGGGCACGACTTCCGCCCGGACTACCGGCGGCTGCGGACGTTCCTCGCCGAGCTGCCCGAGCGCACCCCCGTGCTGGCGACCACCGCCACCGCCAACGCCCGGGTCACCCAGGACGTGGCCGAGCAGCTCGGCGACGCCCTCATCCTGCGCGGCACCCTGGACCGCGAGTCGCTGCGCCTCGGGGTGCTCGACCTGCCCAGCCCGGCGCACCGGCTGGCCTGGCTCGCCGACCACCTGGACCAGCTGCCCGGCTCCGGCATCGTCTACACGCTGACCGTGGCGGCAGCGGGGGAGACTGCCGAATTCCTGCGCTCCCGGGGCTACCCGGTCGCCTCGTACAGCGGGCAGTCCGACGACGCCGACCGGCGGGCCGCCGAGCAGGACCTGCTCGACAACAAGATCAAGGCGTTGGTCGCCACCAGCGCCCTCGGCATGGGGTTCGACAAGCCCGACCTGGGCTTCGTCGTCCACCTCGGCGCGCCGCCCTCGCCGATCGCGTACTACCAGCAGGTCGGCCGCGCCGGCCGCGCCGTCGAGCACGCCGAGGTGCTGCTGCTGCCCGGCGTCGAGGACGCGGCGATCTGGCGCTACTTCGCCTCGCTGGCGTTCCCCCCGGAGCAGCAGGTCCGGGCCGTGCTGGCCGCCCTGCACAGCGACCGCCCGCTCTCCACCCAGGCCCTCGAACCCCTCGTCGACCTGCGCCGGGCCCGGTTGGAGCTGATGCTCAAGGTGCTCGACGTGGACGGCGCGGTCCGCCGGGTGCGCGGTGGGTGGCTCGCCACCGGCGAGCCGTGGGTCTACGACGAGGCCCGGTTGCGCCGCGTCGCCGAGGCGCGCACCGTCGAGCAACAGGCCATGCGGGAGTACGCGACCACGTCCGACTGCCGGATGCGGTATCTACGGGAACGCCTGGACGACACCGAGGCGGCCGACTGCGGCCGGTGCGACAGGTGCGCCGACCCACTCTTCGCCGCCGAGGTGTCGACGGCCGCGCTCGCCGCCGCGCAGACCTTCCTGGGCCGACCCGGTGTGGAGATCGCGCCGAAGAAGCTCTGGCCGACCGGGCTCGACGCGGTGGGCGTACCCCTCAAGGGCCGGATCGCCCCCGCGGAGCAGGCCCTGCCGGGCCGGGCCGTCGGGCGTCTCTCCGACCTGGGCTGGGGTGGCCGGTTGCGTGATCTCGTCGGTCCGGAAGCGCCGGACGCGCCGGTGCCCGACGACGTCGCCGGCGCGGTCGTGGAGGTGCTGAAGGCGTGGGCGCACGGCGACGACCCGTGGCCCCGCAGGCCGGTGGCGGTGGTCGCTGTCGGTTCCCGGCGGCGGCCCCGGCTGCTCGGCTCGCTCGCCGAGCGGATCGCCACCGTGGGCCGGCTGCCGTTGCTCGGCGAGGTCACCGCGGCCGGCACCGGCGGCCCAGCCGGGCCGCGCGGCAACAGCGCCCAACGGGTACGCGCGCTGCACGACACCTTCACCGTGCCGACCGACCTGGCCGACGCGCTGGCCGGGCTGGACGGCCCGGTGCTGCTCGTCGACGACCTGATCGACTCGGGCTGGACGATGACGCTTGTGGCCCGGGCCCTGCGCCGGGCCGGCGCGACAGGCGTGCTCCCGCTCGCCCTCGCCGTGGCCGGCTGAACCCGCTGCCGGTCGCGGTGGCCGGGGCCGGCCGGCCGTGCTGCCCGCACCGGTGGCCCCGGTCTCGCCCGTCGGGCGGGAGAGTTCCCGGGCACCGCCGAATGCGACGGGCGCCACGCCGTCCGGGCGTCGGCCCGGACGAACCCGCTGCGGCGGTACCGTGGGCGGCATGACCGACCAGCACCCCGCCGCCGTGCCGGTGCTGTCTGACCAGGTCTCCGCCGCGCCGGACGAGCTGTCTGCCGTGCCGGCGGTGCCGGACGAGGTTGCTGCCGCGCCGGACCGGAGCACCATCCGGCTGGCGCTCGTGGTCGGTGGGCTGGTGCTGGCGGTGCTGCTCGGCTTCGGCCTCGGCCGGCTGAACGCCAACGGTGCAGCCACTGGCAGCCCGTCGTTGGCCGCCGAGCACACCGACCCACCGGGCGTCGCGCCGCACAGCCACGGCTCCGCCACGGGCACCGATCAGGGCACCCCCACCGAGCCGGGCGGTCTGGCGGTCAGCGCGGCCGGGTTCACTCTGGCCCCCCTGGCCACCGAGTTCGCGGCGGGTCGCCCCGGTCAGCTCCGCTTCCAGGTGCGCGACGCGCAGCGCCGGCCGGTCACCCGGTTCGCCATCGTGCACGACAAGCCGATGCACCTCATCGTCGTCCGACGGGACCTGACCGGTTACCAGCACCTGCACCCGACCATGGCGGCCGACGGCACCTGGTCGGTGCCGCTGACCCTCGCGCAGCCCGGCCTCTGGCGCGCGTACGCCGACTTCACAGTCGTTGCCGACGACGGTGCGCAGACCGCGGTGACCCTCGGCACGGACCTGGTCGCGCCCGGCGACTACCAGCCCCGGCCGCTGCCGGGGCCGGCCACCTCGACGACCGTGGACGGCTTCACCGTCGGCTACCAGGGCACCCCGCAGGCCGGGGCGACAGTGCCGCTGACCTTCCGGGTCGACGGCGCTGGCGGTGCCGCGCCGCTGGAGCGGTACCTCGGTGCGTACGGGCACCTGGTGGCGTTGCGCGAGGGCGACCTCGGCTACCTGCACGTGCACCCGGAGACCGAGCTGGTGGACGGTCAGGTCAAGTTCTGGTTGACCACCCCCGGCCCCGGCCGCTACCGCCTCTACCTCGACTTCCAGGTCAACGCCGAAGTCCGAACCGCCGAGTTCACCCTGACCGTCCCCTAAATCCCATCCCCCCGCACCCCTCCGCGCACCCCCTCCGCGGTGATCATGAAGTTATTGCCCTCCGCCTCGGCGTGTCGTGGCAATAACTTCATGATCAACGGCGCCAGGAGCGGGGGTGGGGTTAGCCGGCTCGGCGGATGGGGCGGCGGGCCAGGTAGCGGAGCAGGTCGCGGATGTGGTGCTTCTCTTCGGCGGGGACCGTGGGGTCGGCCAGCCGGTCCAGGATGGCCCGGACGTCGGCCTCGACCGGGCCGTCGTCGTGGCGTCGGCGGGGCGCGGGGCCGGCGTCGGGCAGCCCGAGCGCGCGGAACGCGGCGGCGACCGGCAGATCCAGTGCGGCGCAGAAGCCGCGCACCTTGGCCAACTCGGGATAGTCCTGCCAATCGCCGGCCAGCCAGCGGAACACCGTGGAGCGACCCACGCCCGTGTGCGAGGCAAGATCAGTCACGGTCCAGCCACGTTCGTCGCGAGCGTCATCGATGGCGCGCCGGACGAAGCGGGCGAAGGCCATCTGCGGTGATACGTCGGCTGATCCCATCCCTGTGTGTCTTCCCCTCCTGCCGGAGCACCGGGACGATGCGCCTTCCGAGGGTAGTACGCCCAGAGCCGGAAACAATTGACTGACCGCACAAACTGTCCCGTGGACGAGACTTTTCTCTGGAAGCGTGTGTGCAGAACGAAAATTGCATCGAGCGATCATCGTCGTTCTTCCATTAAGCTCGGTGCCCGTCCCGACCTGGCGTCCGTCGCCTGCCGCGTCCGACCGGACCATCGCCGAGGAGCACCATGGCCGAATCGAGCCGCCCCCAGCCGTACCAGCCCGGTGCGGTGAGCCTCTTCTTCGTCGCCAAGGCCGGCGTCTTCGCTGCCGCGTTCTGGATCTGGTTGCTGGTCCTGGTGCTCCGCACCGACTCCGCGACCGGTCTCCAGGTGCTGGCGGCCACCGGCACCATCACCACCACGCTGGTCGCGGTCCTGCTCGGCGCCCGGATGGCGTTGCAACACAACGCCGCCATCCGGCACGCCGAGGTGAAGAAGCTGCTCGTGGACATCTCCTGGAACGCCTTCGCGGCGGCCGGCAACGCCGAGACCGGGGGCAAGGTCGTGCCATTCCCGACCGCCCCGGGCGACGGCGAGTGGGCCGCCCAGCGGCCCGCTGCCGACCGGGTGTCGGTCCTCGACCTCGGTGCCAGCGAGCGCAACGGTGGCCGGGAACGCGGGGATCGGCGGCGTCAGCCACCCAGGAGTTAGGAGGCGGGCACCTCGTCGCCGGCCAGCAGGGTCTCCAGCCGGGGGGTGACCTGCCACTGGTCCACCAGCTCGCGGTACTCCGCGCGCTGCGGCTCGGTGGCTCCAGCACCGGTACGACGTGCGCGGATCAGCAGGTTACGTGGCGTGTGCTGCGAATCCACGAACTCCACCACCTCGGCCCGGTACCCGTGCACCCGCAGCAGCCCGGCGCGCAGGGCGTCGGTGAGCACGTCGGCGAAGCGCTCGCGCAGGATGCCCTGCCGGGTCAGCAGCTCGTACGGGGCCGGGGTGGGGTGGGCGCGCAGCTGCTTCGCCAGATCGTGGTGGCAGCACGGCGCGGCCAGCACCCAGCGGGCCTCCCAGCGCACAGCGCGGGCCAGCGCCTCGTCGGTGGCCGTGTCGCAGGCGTGCAGCGCCAGCACCAGGTCGGGGGCCGGGTCGACGACGGCTTCGGCGATCGTCCCGGCCACGAAGCTGACCTGGTCGGCCCAGCCCATCCGCTGCGCCAGCTCGGTGTTGCGCCGCCGCTGGTCCTCCCGGACGTCCACGCCGACGAGCTGGACGTCGAGCCCACGACTCGTCAGGTAGCGGTACGCGGCGAACGTCAGGTAGGCGTTGCCGCAGCCCAGGTCGACCACCCGCAGCGGACCGGTCAGATCGTCGGGCAGGGTGGCGGCCAGGGCACGCAGGAACGCGTCCACCTGGCGGCGCTTGGCCGCCGAGCCACCGATCTCGGCGAAGATCGGGTCACCGGGGTCGAGCAGGTACTCCTTGGCCCGGTCATTGCCGGTGGGCGTCGCCGCCGGGCGGGCCGTCGCGGCCCGGTGCACCTGCGCCTCGCCGGACTTGGTCACCCGTAGCTGGAGCGTCGCGTCGGCCGTCTCGACGTGCCAGTTGCCGAACGGCTCGGCCAGCAGTTCGTCGACCGCCGCAGCGGCCTCCGGACCGGAGACGAGGTTGCGGGTGTACGGGCGGACGCCGTCGGACGTGGTGATCTGCATCCGGGGCCCGGCCTTGAGCCGCACCGGCCGCAGCTCGGCCCGCTCAACGGTGGGGCGGCGACCGCGTCGACGTCCGGCGGCGACCGCCCGGGTCAGCGCGGGGTCGAGCAGCAGCGCCCGAACCTCGGTCAGTGCGGCGTCCAGTGGTTGCGGCATCGTTCCATTTTCAGCAGGTGGGGTGGGAGAAGGGAACATCCCCCGCACCGCGCGAGGCGGTGCGGGGGATGTCAGGTGTGGCTGGTGATCAGTCGGCGGTCGCCTCGGCCGGCGTACCCGCACCGGAACCGCCACCACGGCGGCGCCGGCGGCGACGCGGCTTGGACGACTCGCCGTCGGACGCGGTGGCCGGCTCGGCCGGACCGGCGTCGGCCGAGATCACCGCGGTCGCCTCGCCCGCGACCACCTCGCCGGCGCGGCGGCGACGCCGGCGGCGGGGGTACGGGAGCCTTCGTCGGCGGCGTCGGCAGCGTCGGCCGCTGGTGCCTCGGCGACGGCAGGCGTGCCGGCGTCGGAGCGGTCGCGGCGGCCATCGCCCCGACCACGGCGCTCGCCGCGACCTTCACCGCGACCCTCGCCACGGCTCTCACCGCGTCGGGGGCCCCGACCACCGCTGTCGCCCCGGCGGGAGCGCGTCGTCCCACCCAGGTCCTCTTCGATCTCGGCGGACAGCCCGGCCCTGGTGCGCTCGGCCGTGGGCAGCGTGCCGCTGACCTCGGTGGAGATGTGCAGGTCGGTGTAGAGGTGCGGCGACGTGTGGTACGTCTCCGGCGGCTCCGGCATCTCCAGACCGAGGGTCTTGTCGATGATCCGCCAGCGCGGCATGTCGTCCCAGTCGACGAAGGTCACCGCGACACCCGTGGCGCCGGCCCGGCCGGTACGACCGATCCGGTGGGTGTAGGTGTCCTGGTCTTCCGGGCAGTCGTAGTTGATGACGTGGGTGACGCCTGTGACGTCCAGCCCACGGGCCGCCACGTCGGTGGCGACCAGGATGTCGATCTTGCCGGCCCGGAAGGCCCGCAGCGCCCGCTCGCGGGCACCCTGGCCGAGGTCACCGTGCACCGCGGCGACCGCGAACCCGCGGAAGTCGAGGTCCTCGGCGACCCGGTCGGCAGCCCGCTTGGTACGCGTGAAGATCATGGTCAGCCCACGCCCCTCCGCCTGGAGGATGCGCGCCACCACCTCGACCTTGTTCATCGAGTGGGTGCGGTAGACCAGCTGCTGCGTCTGCGGCGACGGGCCGGTCTCGGCGGTGTGCCCGGCGTGGATCGTCATCGGCTGGCGCAGGAAGCGCCGCGACAGGGTGACGATCGGGTCCGGCATGGTGGCCGAGAAGAGCATCGTCTGCCGGTCTTCCGGGAGCATCGCCAGGATCTTCTCGACGTCGTCGAGGAAGCCCAGGTCGAGCATCCGGTCGGCCTCGTCGAGAACGAGTGCGTGCACCCGGTCCAGACGGAGGTGCTTCTGCTTCTGCAGGTCCATCAGACGGCCGGGCGTGCCGACCAGGATCTCGACGCCCTTGCGCAGCGCGTCGATCTGCGGCTCGTATGCCACGCCACCGTAGATCGGCAGCACCCGGACACCACGCGTCCGGCCGGCGGCGGCCAGGTCCTTGGCGACCTGGATGCCCAGCTCACGGGTGGGTACGACGACAAGCGCCTGAGGGACGCCGTCGCTGCCCTCGCCCGGGGCGAAGACCCGGTCGAGCAGCGGTACGCCGAAGCCGAGGGTCTTGCCGGTGCCGGTGGGGGCCTGACCGATCAGGTCGACGCCGCGCAGCGCGATCGGGATCGCGTACTCCTGGATGGCGAAGGCGCGGGTGATGCCGGCCGAGGCCAGGGCCTCGACGGTCTCGGCGCGGGCGCCGAGTGCGGCGAAAGTGGGGGCCTCCGGTCGAACCGGGGCGGTGGGGGCCAGTTCCTGGCCGTCCAGCAAATCTTGAGTCACGTCGCTCATGTGGATGTGGGGGTGCCCTCTCGTGGGTGCGCCCGTCATGTCCTCAGGGCGCGTTCGGTATGACGCGGGCCACACGGTCGGCGGCAGACTGCCGAGCCGGACCGGGCCGCACGCGCGCCGCGGGCTGAGCTTCGATCAGATCGGCGCCCACGGCAACTGCTCCATGTTACCTGAACAGGCAGGCCCCCGTCCCGATTCCCGGTCGGCCACCCGCCACGCGGGGCAAGTAAATGTGACACATGCCACACCAACTGCCGTCGATCATGGGGGGTGCGGGGGTCCGGAATTCGCGGGCACGCGCGTTGGTCGGCACGCGGTAGCCTGCCGCTCGTGTCTGATTTCGCCCTCGCTGACCTTCTGGGTCTCGTCGCCTTCGGGGAGCTGCTCGCCTTCGAGCGCATGGCCGGCGATGCCCGGCTCGCCCCTGACCTGCGCCGTCGGGCAGCGCTGAACGAGATGGCCGCGGCCGAGATCGCCAACTACCGGCGTCTCGCCGACCGGCTCACCGCGCTGGGCGTACCGCCCGAGGATGCGATGGCGCCCTACGTCGAGCCGTTGCAGGCGTACCACGACTCGACCGAGCCGCGGGACTGGGCGGAAGTGGTCACCAAGGCGTACGTCGGCGACGCGATCACCGACGACTTCGTTCGCGAGATCGCCGATGCGCTGGAGGAACCGGACCGGGCGCTGGTGCTGGATGTCCTGCACGACTCCCGGTACGCGGACTTCGCCGCGGCGGAGATCCGGGTGGCCGTCGCCGACGACCCCCGGGTGGCTGGTCGGCTCTCGATGTGGGCCCGGCGGTTGGTCGGCGAGGCGTTGTCCCAGGCCGGCCGCGTCGCCGCCGAGCGGGCCGCGCTCATCGCGCTGATCGCGCGGGACGGCCGGGTCGACGTGCCTGGGCTGTTCGGCAGGCTCACCACAGCGCACACCGCGCGGATGGCCGCCGCCGGGCTGAACAACTGACCAGCTTGCTGGTCGGGGCCGGCGCCGGCCTGCGGCAGGTGGGCCGATTGCCGACCTGCCGCGATGGCCGGACCGGTCAGCGGACGGTGAACCCGACCGCCCGGGGAGACGCCTCGGCGATCTCGACGTAGGCGACCTTCTCGACCGGAACGATGACCCGCCGGCCCTTCTCGTCGGTCAGGGAGAGCGTGCCGCCGTTGCCGGCGAAGGCGTCGGTCACGATCTGCTCGATCTCGGCCGGCGACTGCGCGCTGTCCACTACCAGCTCGCGCGGCGCGTACTGCACGCCGATCTTGACCTCCACTGTGCCTCCTCAACTGGGGCTAAAGAACCGCCAGGCGAAGGCTATCCGATCACGGGGTCGGCGGTCAGGCTGACTCACCTTGCAGCGGGAAGCTCGCGATGCCCCGCCACGACAGCGCGGCCACCAACGCCTCGGCCTCGGCCTTCGGCACCTGCCGGCCTCCGGCCAGCCAGAACTGCGCTGCCGTCTCCGCCGCGCCGACCAGCCCGGAGGCGAGCAACTCGGCGTGCGCCCGGCTCACTCCGGTGTCGGAGATGATGGTGTCGGTGATCGCCGCGATGCAGCCCTGCTCGACCCGCTCCACCCGCTGCCGAACCGCCGGATCGTTACGCAGATCCGACTCGAAGACGAGCCGGAACGCCTCGCTCTCGTGGTCGACGAAGTCGAAGTACGCCCGCACCGACGCGCCGACGCGTTCCTTGTTGTCACTGGTGCCGCGCATGGCATCTTGCACCTGAGCGACGATGGCGTCACAGTGCGTGTCGAGCAGCGCCAGGTAGAGATCCATCTTTCCGGGAAAGTGTTGGTAGAGCACCGGCTTCGAGACCCCGGCCCGCTCGGCGATGTCGTCCATCGCGGCGGCGTGGTAGCCCTGCGCGACGAACACCTCCTGCGCCGCAGCGAGAAGCTGCTTACGGCGCGCGGAGCGGGGCAGGCGGGTTGGCCGGCCAGCGGTCTGTGCACCGTTCCCCGCAGCGGTCATGGGATCCTCCGAGTTCTCCGTACGAGCCGGCATTTTCCCCCCAGACCGGGCGAGGCCCGTGACCTCCGTCGTGGAAATGGCCCGCCGCTGTAACTTATCGCCACTCTCGGCACACGGTAGCCTCAGCGGGGGCGACCAAGGAGCGCGCGGTGAGTGAAACAGGGCAACCCGGAGCCGCCACCCCGGGAGAGCACGGTGACGGAACGGGTCAGCACGACGACCCGAGCCGTTCCGTGAGCGGGTGGGCGCCTCCGGCGGCTGGGTGGCCTCGAGCCGCCGACCGCGAGGCCGCCCGGGACGAGGCGCCGCGCTGGCAGCCCGACCCCGCGTCGGGCTGGCGGACCTCGTCGACGCGACACGGCGACCTGCCATCGCCGCTGGTCGGGCGGTCGGGGGGCGACCCGGAGTCACCGGCCCGCACCAACGGCCACCACGTCAACGGCACGCACCCCCCGGCGGACGTCAACGGCGTCCAGCCCCCCGGTCTCGAACCGCCGGTGGGACGTCCCACACCGGTGAGCGCGCCGCCCGGGCTGCCCGCCGAGGGTCGCCCCGGGGCGGCCGGCGACCGGCTCGTCGTGCCCGCCCAACGTCCCGCGCCGCCGACGGAGCAGGGTGCCGCCGAGCCCGACACGGGCCCCGCCGCGCACTCCACCGTCGATCCGGCCGCAGCGCACCGCGCCCGCTGGGCCGAGCCCGGTCTGCCCACCTCGGCCCCGCCGGCCGTCCAGGTGCCGCCGGTCGGCACCGCCGCGTCGGGCTTCGAGGTGCCACCCGGCTTCCACGCGCCGACCGGCGAGCGGCTGGCCGCCGACGACGCTCCGGCCGCGCCCCGCGACTGGCGGGACCCGCTCGCACCGGAGCACGCGGCGACCTCGGGACGCACCCTGGCCCGGCCGGGCCCGCCGACGACGGCGAGCCAGGCCGCGCAACCGAGGGTCCCCGGCCGGCAGAGACCCATCGCGCCGGGGACGCGCACCGTCCCGGCGAGACGCACCGTGCCGGCGAGTCGCCGGCCATCGAGCCCGACTGGTCGGGGCCGAGCTGGAACCGTCCGAGTTGGGGTGGCGGCTGGGCGCCGCCCTGGTCCCGCCAGGACGACGAGCCGGCTGGCCCGCCAGCACGGGACGAGTCCGCGCCGGGCTGGGTCGCCGAGCCCAACCAGCCGTACGAGCCGGTGCGCGCCGAGGTGCCCCGCCCGTACGAGCCGGTGCGCGCCGAGCCGCCACGTGCGTACGAGCCCACCCGGGGCGAATCCGAGCCCACGCCGGAGCGCCCCGCCGAGCCGACCAGTGGTCCGCCGGCTGACCGGCCGTCCTGGGCTGGTGGTGCGTCGCCGACGAGTGGTCCGCCGGCTGACCGGCCGTCCTGGGCGGGTGGTGCGTCGCCGACCAGTGGTCCGCCTGCTGAGCGGCCGTCCTGGGCGGGTTCCGGGGCGACCAGCGGGCCCCGCGCCGACCGTCCGTCCTGGGCTGGCGGGGTCGACCCCGAGCCCACCAGCGCGCCGCCCGCGCGGCCCTCCTGGGCCGGGGGTCCGATCCGACGCCGACAAGCGTGCCGCCGGCGCGGCCGTCCTGGGCCGGCGGGTCCGAGACGGCGACAAGCGTCCCGCCGGTACGACCGTCCTGGGCTGGCGGGTCCGAACCGCCCGCGACGAGCGCGGCATCGACGCGACCGTCCTGGGCCGGGGGGCCCGATCCGGCAGCGGCCAGCTCCCCGTCGACGCGACCCTCCTGGGCCGCCAGTCCGTCCCCGGCCGAAACCCCGGTGTCGGCCGACCCGCCGCCCCCGGCACCCGCCGCACCGGCCCCGGCACCCGCCGCACCGCCCCTGGCACCGGCCGGGCCGCCACCGGCACCCGCCGGACCGCCTCCCACGCTCGCCGACGCGCCACCGGCTCCGGCGGGCCCGTCCCTGGTCGCCGAGCGCCCGTCCTGGACCAGCGCTTCGCCGACGGCGAGCAGTTCCCGGGTCGAGCGGCCCGACTGGTCCGAGGGCCGGATCCCCGCGACCCCTGTCGAGCGCCCGTCCTGGCCGGCCAGCCGGTCGGCCAGCACCGGTGGGGGCGACGGCGGCGAGACGCCCGGCCGGTCCCGGCCCGAAGTCCGGCCGACCGCACCGTTCCGGCTCCGGCCGGAGACGCCCGAGCCCGGTCCGTCACCCGTCGAGTCACCCCAACCGGCCAGCGACCCGGCATCGCGTGACGCCACCACGTCCTCCACCGCAGCGGTCCCGCCCGCCGTCACGAAGGGTTCCGGTCGCCGCGATCAGCCGGCGTCCGCCTCCGCCTACGCGGCGCGCCGATCCGCCCCCGACCCGACGTCGCCGGCCGACGCCGGCCTCCAGTCGGCTGCGAGTGGGGTCGTGCTGCCGCAACGCGTCCCCGCCGAACCTGACGTGCCCGTCGTGCCGGAGCCGCCAGCCGTGGAGCCACCCGCCGAAACGCCGGAACTCGCCCGCATCGCCACCCACCTGCGTCGGGACGACGAGCCAGCCCCACTGCGGGAGCGCCCCGAGGGGTTCGACGTCAACGCCATCCTGGACGCCGTCCGGGAGGTGGCAGGTGTCCGCGACGCGGCCCTGCGCCGTACGCCGGCCGGGGCGCACAGCCTGCGACTGGACCTGGCCGACGGCGCCGACCCGGCCGAGGTGAGCCGGCAGGTGGCCCGCCTCCTCCAGGAGCGGATGGGGTTGGCCGCGGCCCCACAGAACGTGCCCGGCCTGCCCACCACGCCACCTCCGCCGGTTCGCCGTCGCGCCGCCGAGCCCCGGCCCGCCGAGCGGCGTACCCCGGAGACCCGGAACGCGGCTTCGCGCGACCCCGGCGAGGTTCGGGCGGCCGAGTCGCCGACGGTCGCCCGGCCGCCGGGCGGTCGGGTCGAGGCCACGCCGGCGGGCCAGGAGCAGCGGCCCAGCACGGAATCGACGCGCCGTCGCCGGTCGAACGCCCCGCACCGCGGTCGCGCCACAGTGGAGGAGCCCGGGTCGGTCTCGGCCGCTCCGGCCGGTGCCGCTACCGGTAGCCCGGCGACGCTGGGTACGTCGTACTCAGGTGGTCAGGTGACCACGACGGAGTCGGCGCCGTCCCGGCCGCTGGAGACCGGCGACACGCCGGGGCCCCGAGTGGTGATCGACCACGTGCAGGTCAGCACCTTCGGCCTGGACGCGAACGTCGAGGTCCGGCTGCTGGCCGGGGAGGACAGCGCCTCCGGGTACGCGACCGGGCCGGCGGTGGACGGCTACGTGCTGCGGCTCTGCGCGGTGGCGGCTGCCGCCGCTGTGGACGAGCTGCTGCGCGGCACCGAGAATGCCGAGCGGGGGCGCTGCTTCGTCGAACACGCGGCGGTGGTGCCGTTCGGCAACTGCGAGGTGGCCACCGTGGTGGCGCTGCTGGTCTGTGAGGGCTGGGTCGAGCAGCTCGCCGGGTCGGCCCTGGTCGCTGGTGATCCCCGTCAGGCCGTGGTTCGGGCGACGCTGGCGGCGGTGAACCGTCGGCTGGAGGCGCTGCTGTCCTGAGTGGTCCGGGGCAGACTGGAGCAATGAGACGTGCCACCCTCTGGCCGGACCACCTGCTCCCCGACGACGGCGTTCCGCCGCCGCCGTGGCCGGGCCGGGAGGTACGCCTCGACGGCCTGGTCACCTACGTGCGGGACACCCCGGCCACCGCCGCTGGCGCGGAGCCGGCGCTGTACGTGCACGGGCTGGGCGGATCGTCGCAGAACTGGACCGACCTGGCCGGGCTGCTCGCCGACCGACTTGACGGTCAGGCCATCGACCTGCCCGGCTTCGGCCGTAGCGAGCCGGGTCCGCGTTACACGATTCCGGCCTTCGCGGATCTGGTCGTCCGCTGGATCGAGCACTCCGGCCGGGGTCCGGTGCACCTGTTCGGCAACTCGCTGGGCGGCGCGGTCGCGGTCCAGGTCGCCGGGCTCCGGCCGGACCTGGTCCGTACCCTCACGCTGATCTCCCCGGCGCTGCCGTTCCTGGATTTCCGGCGCTCGTTGCAGGGGCGGATGCTCCCGGTGCTCGCCATTCCGCGGGGTGAACGGCTGGTCGCCCGACGACTCACACAGCTCGCGCCCGAGGTGATGGCCCAGCAGGTGCTGGAGGCGTGCGTCGCCGACCTCAGCCGGATCTGCGATCAGCGCCGGGCCGAGGCGTTGGAGGAGATCCGGGTGCGGTACGAGGCCGAGCACTACGCCGCCGCGTACGTCCGGACGTTCCGTGGGTTGGTCTCCAGCTTCCTGCGGGCGTACCTGCCGGGGCCGGGGTCGCTGTGGCGTCTCGCCGAGGCGGTACGCGCACCGACCCTGGTGGTGGGCGGCCGACAGGACCGCCTGGTCGACGTGCGGGTCGCGCCGCAGACCGCCCGGGTCATTCCGGACAGCCGATTGATGATGCTCGACGGTGTCGGCCATGTGGCGCAGTTGGAGGTTCCCCGGCTGGTTGCCCGCGCGGTGGTCGGCCTGCTCACCGAAACGGAGGACGCCGCGGGGCGGTCTGATCTGGCAGGCTGACCCGGATGCCCAGCTCAGACCGCCACCCCGTGCGCCGTCGGCGACGTCTCGCGCTGCTCGCCCAACTGGTGGCGGTGGTGGTGGCCGTCGGCGCGGCGGTGACCGTGATCGCCGAGGGGCCGGGTGGGCACCCTGGCGCCGACCGGCTGGCCGCCGAAGAGATCGGCCCGCCGCCGCTGGTGGCCGGGCCGCTGCCGCCCGAGCCGTCGCCCTCGGACGCGGTCCCGTCCAGTCCGCCCCCGGTGTTGCGGATGCCCGGCGCGGTTCCGAGCGCCGGCACGGGGAGGTTCGGCTACGACGCGCGCTCCGGCCCGGTGCTGGGTCGCGCTGGTGAGGTGCGGCGTTACCGGGTCGCTGTGGAGTCGGGCAGTGCCGAGGACGCCGCCGAGTTCGCCGACGCGGTTCAGGCGGCGCTCGCCGGCCCGGGCAGTTGGGTCGACAGCGGCAGGCTGCGGCTGCAGCAGGTGCCCGGGGCCGCGCCTCGCGACTTCACCGTCTACCTGGCCACCGCCCGCACGGCGGGTCAGATGTGCGCAAGGGGTGGGGTGGACATCCGGATCAACGGCCGGCCGTACACGTCCTGTCGGGCGTCCGGCCAGGTGATCATCAACCTGGATCGCTGGCGGTTGTCAGTACCGCACTTCGTCTCGGCCGGCGTGCCGCTGACGGTCTATCGCACGTACGTGGTCAACCACGAGGTGGGTCACCAGCTCGGGCACCGGCACGAGCGCTGCCCCGGTGAGGGCCGGCCGGCGCCGGTGATGATGCAGCAGACGCTCTTCCTCAACGGGTGCCGGGTCAACCCGTGGCCGTACCTGAACGGGCGTCGTTACACAGGCCCCGCCCTCTGAGTCGGTCGGCCCGACACGCCGACCATTGAGTCCTCCATCAGGCGTCTTGCGGCAATAGCGATAAAAACGGAGAAATGCCCGAATAATCTGGCAGGCTTGACGCCATGACGCCGTCGTCCCCTCACGGCCCGCCCCGGCCGCCCGACCCCCGGTCGGCGTTCCGGGGTGTGCGTCCCGCACTCGTCCGGATGCACAGGCGTCGTCGCCGCAGCATGTTGCTCGGCCTGCTCGTACTCGCCGCCGCCATCGGCGTGACGGTGAGCCGGGGCGGCGAGCCGTCCGACGAGCCTCCGGCCACCACCCAGGGCGGAATGGGCCACGGCGGTGGGGTGGCCGCGCACCCGGCGCCCACCGGCTACCCGTCCGTCGGAGCGGGACGCTTCAGCGTGGCCGACGGCGAGACAGCCGTGCACGGCACGGACGGGCCGCTGCGCCGCTACCGGGTCGTCGTCGAACGCGGCGCCGGCCAGGACGCCGACGTGTTCGCCGCCAGGGTGGACGAGGTGCTGGCCGATCCGCGCAGTTGGATCGCGTCCGAGGAACTGCGGGTGCAGCGGGTGGCCGACGCCGGGGCCGCCGACTTCACCATCTACCTGGCCACCCCGGTCACGTCCGAGCAGATGTGCGCCGAGGGCGGGTTGACCACCGAGCGCTACACCTCCTGTCGCCTGCCCGGTCAGGTCATCATCAACCTGGCCCGCTGGATGGAGGCGGTCCCCGACTACGGCGCTCCGCTGGACACCTACCGGACCTACGTCATCAACCACGAGGTGGGCCACGAGTTCGGCGAGGACCACGAGGCGTGCCCCGGCCCGGGGGAGCCCGCCCCGGTGATGCAGCAGCAGACGTACGGCCTGCACGGCTGCGTCGCCAACGCCTGGCCCTACCTCGACGGCCGTCGCTACGCGGGGGACATCGTCCCCTGATCGACGGGCTCGTCGCTTATTCCCACTCCCGCATTCCGGACCACGTGTCGTCCCTCATGGCCGAGCGGGGCTCCCGCGAGCAACAATGGCGCGGTTCACACCGCCGATCCCGGGGAGTCCACCGTGTCGTTGCCCCCGCTCGTCGAGCCCGCCGCCGAGCTGACCGTAGACGAGATCCGCCGCTACTCGCGTCACCTGATCATTCCCGACGTCGGGGTGACCGGCCAGAAGCGGCTGAAGAACGCCCGCGTGCTCTGTGTCGGCGCCGGTGGCCTCGGGTCGCCCGCCCTGATGTACCTCGCCGCGGCCGGGGTCGGCACGCTCGGCATCATCGACTTCGACACCGTCGACGAGTCCAACCTCCAGCGCCAGATCATCCACGGCGTCTCCGACATCGGCCGGTCGAAGGCCGAGTCCGCCGCCGCGTCGATCCGCGAGATCAACCCCCTGGTCAACGTGGAGATCCACAACACCGCGCTGGACCGGGAGAACGTTCGCGAGATCTTCGCCCAGTACGACCTGATCGTCGACGGCACCGACAACTTCGCCACCCGCTACATGGTCAACGACGCGGCGGTGCTGCTCGGCAAGCCGTACGTCTGGGGCTCGATCTACCGCTTCGACGGCCAGGCGTCGGTGTTCTGGGCCGAACACGGCCCCTGCTACCGCTGCCTCTACCCGGAGCCGCCGCCGCCCGGCATGGTCCCCTCCTGCGCCGAGGGTGGCGTGCTCGGTGTCCTCTGCGCGTCGATCGGCTCGATCCAGGTGAACGAGGCGATCAAGCTGCTCACCGGCATCGGTGAGCCGCTGGTCGGCCGCCTGATGGTCTACGACGCCCTGGAGATGGAATACCGCAAGATCAAGGTCCGTAAGGATCCGAACTGCGCGCTCTGCGGCGACAACCCGACGGTCACCGACCTGCTGGAAGACTACGAGGACTTCTGCGGCGCGGTCTCCGAGGAGGCCCAGGAGGCGACGCTCGACGCGACCATCACCGCGCTGGAGCTCAAGGAGTGGCAGGACGCCGGCAAGGACATCTTCCTCGTCGACGTACGGGAGCCGGCCGAGTACGAGATCGTCCGGATCCCCGGCGCCACCCTGATCCCCAAGGGCGACATCCTCTCCGGTGAGGCCCTCGCGAAGCTGCCGCAGGACCGGCAGATCGTGCTGCACTGCAAGTCCGGCGTCCGCTCGGCGGAGGCACTCGCCGCGCTCAAGGCGGCCGGATTCAAGGACGCCGTACACGTGCAGGGCGGCGTGCTCTCCTGGATCAAGCAGATCGACCCGTCGCTGCCCGCGTACTGACCGATCGAGCCGGGGCGGCCGTGCGCGGCCGCCCCGGTCTGCACGGCCGCTCGGCAGGATCCAGCGCACTCCGCCGCGCCGGCCGGATCCACGTCGCCGCGCCGGCAAATCGACGCAGATGACGCCGAGCGGCCGTCCGGCCGGAGCGACGCAGCCATTCCGGGCTGGCCGATTCTCCGAGGCGGCATCGCGTCTGCGCAGGTAGCGTCTCCGCCGTGGTCGACTTGGAAGCCGCGATCGGGTTCGTCGTGGCGCATGGGGATGCGGTGGAACGCGCCCGCCTCTCCTGGCTCCGCAACGGCACCCCCGTGCCCGCCGAGTTGCTGGAGACGGCAGAGGTCGGCCAGTCACCCGACGGCGGTTGGCCGGCCACCTGGGGCGGCCCGATCGCCTCTATCGACGCCACCTGCTTCCGGCTCGCCGAGCTGGACGACCTCGGCGCGCTGGGCCGCCCCGCCGCCCGCCGCGCACTGGACTGGCTGGCGTCCCGGCAGCAGGCCGACGGCGGCTGGGAAGAGGACGCCTCGCTCGCCGACTCGGCGCCGGAGTGGGCCCGGCCCGGCGACCCGGAGGCGGGGTTCCTCGTGTCGGCCAACGCCGGTTTCTGGCTCACCGTGGCCGGCCTGGACGCCCGGGCCTCGGGTCCGCTCGACCATCGGGTCGGCGGGGCGTACGCCGGCGTGGTGCAGGCGGCGGCCCACTCGCTCGCCGCGCGGCTGCGCCCGGACGGTAGCTGGCCGTCGTTCCTCGCCGCGGGCTGGCTGAGCGCGGCAGTGCTGCACCGGCAGGAGATGTTCCAGGAGTCGGCGCGGATCCAGGTGGTGCTCGCCGAGCGGATGCCGAAGATGTCCCCGGGGGACGTGGCGTGGCTGGCTGCCACGCTGCGCCGCGCCGGCGTCGACCCACAGGACTGGATCATGGTGCGGGCTCTGCGCCGGCTGACCGAGACCCAGCGCAGCGACGGTGGCTGGGAGAGCGAAGACGGCCACCAGTTCGACGTCCACGCCACGCTGGCAGCGATCCGAGCCGCCCGCCCCGCCTGAGCGCCTGCCCTCCCGGTCGCGGGGCTAACGCAGGTGTCCGTCTCCCGTGACGACGTACTTTGTGCTGGTCAGCTCGGGAAGGCCCATCGGGCCGCGGGCGTGCAGCTTCTGGGTGGAGATGCCGATCTCCGCGCCGAAGCCGAACTCGCCACCGTCGGTGAACCGGGTCGAGGCGTTCACCATCACCGCCGCCGCGTCCACCCGGGCGACGAAGTCACGGGCCGCGCTCGCCGAGTCGGTGAGGATCGCCTCGGTGTGCCCGGTGCCGAAGCGCCGGATGTGCGCGACCGCCGCGTCCAGCGAGTCGACCACCGCCACCGAGATATCGGCGGACAGGTACTCGGTGGCGTAGTCCTCCTCGGTGGCCGGGACCACGGCGGCCGAGTGGGCGGCCACCTCGGGTGAGCCGTGCACTGTCACCCCCGCCTCGGCGAACGCGGCCAGCACCGGCGGCAGGAACGCGTCGGCGATGTCCGCGTGCACCAGCAGCGACTCGGCCGTGTTGCAGGTGGACAGGCGTTGCGTCTTGGCGTTCAGCGTCACCGCGACGGCCTTCGCCACGTCGGCGGCGGCGTCGACGTAGACGTGGCAGTTGCCCACCCCGGTCTCGATCACGGGCACCGTCGACTCCTCGACCACGGTGCGGATCAGCGACGCGCCACCGCGCGGAATGAGCACGTCGACGAGCCCTCGGGCACGCATCAGCTCCTTGACCGAGTCACGGGAGCCGGCGTCGAGCAACTGCACCGCGTCGGCGGGCAGACCGGCACCGGCGACCGCGTCGCGCAGCACCGCGACCAGCGCGGCGTTCGAGTGCGCGGCCGACGACGACCCGCGCAGCAGCGCCGCGTTGCCGGACTTGAGGCAGATCCCGGCGGCGTCCACTGTCACGTTGGGTCGCGCCTCGTAGATGATGCCGACCACCCCGAACGGCACCCGGATCTGGCGCAGCTCCAGGCCGTTGGGCAGGGTGGACCCGCGGACCACCTCACCCACCGGGTCGGGCAACGCGGCCATCTCACGCAGCGCGTCGGCGATGCCGGCCACCCGACCCGCGTCGAGCGCGAGCCGGTCCAGCACGGCCGCGCTCAGCCCGGCCTCGCGGCCGGCCGCCAGGTCCGCCTCGTTCGCGGTCAGGATCTCCGGGGTACGCGCCACCAGCGCGTCGGCCATCGCCACCAGCGCGGCGTCCTTGACCGTACGCGTGGCCACGGCCAGCGTCTCCGCCGCTACCCGAGCCCGTCGGGCCTGCTCAACGACGCTCATGCCAGCACTCCTCGATGGTGGTGGTGGGAAGGTCCCTGGTTCACAGCAGCACCAGGTCGTCGCGGTGGACGACCTCTCGTTCGTACGCCGGGCCGAGCGCCGCGGCGAGTTCGGACGTGGAGCGGCCGAGCAGCCCGGGCAGCTCCACCGCGTCGTAGTTGACGAGCCCTCGGGCGACCGATGCGCCTGCGGTGTCCACCAGGTCCACCGGGTCGCCGGCCGTGAACGTGCCGTCCACGGCGGTGATGCCGGCCGGGAGCAGCGACTTGCGCCGCCCGACGACGGCGGCGACCGCGCCCGGGTCGAGGTGCAGCCGGCCCCGGGGTGAGGTGGCGTGGGCCAGCCAGAACAGCCGGGCCGTCGGGCGTTGCCGCTGCGGGTGGAAGAGCGTGCCGACCGGTTCGCCGGCCAGCGCCTGCGTGGCCAGGTCGGCGGCGGTGAGCACCACGGGGATGCCGAAGCCGGTGGCGATCCGGGCGGCCTCGACCTTGGTCACCATGCCGCCGGTGCCGACGCCGGACCGGCCGGCCCCGCCGATGGTGATGCCGGCGAGGTCCGTGTCGTCGCGAACCTCGGCGATCCGGGTCGAGTGCGGGTTGGTGGGGTCGCCGGTCCAGAGCGCGTCCACGTCGGAGAGGAGCACCAGCAGGTCGGCGTGCACCAGCGCGGCCACCAGGGCGGCCAGCCGGTCGTTGTCGCCGAACCGGATCTCCTGGGTGGCCACCGTGTCGTTCTCGTTGACGATCGGCACCGCCCGCAGGTCGAGCAGCTTGCGCAACGTCCGGTACGCGTTGCGGTAGTGCGCCCGCCGGGTCACGTCGTCGACGGTGAGCAGCACCTGCCCGACGGTGCGACCGTGTCGGGCGAAGCTGGCCGCGTACCTGCCGATCAGCAGCCCCTGCCCGACGCTGGCGGCGGCCTGCTGGGTGGCCAGGTCGCGCGGGCGTCGGGACAGCCCGAGTGGGGCGAGCCCGGCGGCGATGGCGCCGGAGGACACCAGCACCACCTCGCGCCCTTCGGCGGTGAGCCGACCGAGGGTGTCGACGAGCGTGTCGACGCGCTCGTCGGCCAACCCGCCGGTGGCGGTGGTCAACGAGGATGATCCGATCTTGACGACGACCCGCCGGGCGGTCGTGACTGCGTCGCGCACCGGACCATTCTGCGTGGTCACGGCCGCACCGCCCGGCCGCGTTCCCATATGGTGGCGGATTGTGACTCCTGACGAGTACGTCGAGGCGGTGCTCGACCTGGTCGAGCGGATCCCGGAGGGCCGGGTCATGTCGTACGGCGGGGTGGCCGACGCCTTGTCCGAGCGCTCGGGGCGTGCCTCGGCCCGGTTGGTCGGCAACATCATGGCCCGGCACGGAGGCTCGGTGCCCTGGCACCGGGTGGTGACGGCGAGTGGTCGACTGCCGCCGGGGCACGAACGGGAGGCGCGGGCCCGACTGCGCTCCGAGGGGGTGCCCCTGCGCGGCGAGGGCGTGGACATCGCGGCGGCGGGCTGGTCGCCGGACGAGGGGATGTGACTGCCGGCGTACGCGACCTGGGGCGGCCCGGACTCGTCATCCACCGACGGTGCCCCGCCCCGGCAGGGGACGGGGCGGGGCACCGCGCGGCGTCGTTCAGAATCGCAGCGGGGACGGCACCTCGTTGTCGTTCCGTTTCAGGTCGGGCCACGAGCGGTCCTGCGCGTCGCAGTGAAAGACGCGGAATCGAGGGGTGATGGCGTCGGGTCCCGGTTTGCCCGGCACCAACTGGACGAACGTGTAGCGGCGCGATTCACCGACCGGCACCCCGGGCAGCAGGCACGACGGGTGATCGGCAGATGGCCCGGGTTCCGGGTCGCACCGGGACCAGTCTCCGCCGGCCCGCTCGCCGCCCTCGATGGAGTGGAACGCGACCTGGGCCGCGTCGACTGGCCCGGCGTTGGTGACCGTGAAGACCAATGTGAGCTTGCGTCGGGTGTCCGCTCCAGGGACGTCGACGAGCTTGTGGGTCATGGTCATCCGTAGGTCGGTGAGCCGCGGGTCCTTGCCGAAGGTCGTAGGGCCGTCCGTCTGGCTGAACCGCTGCCCGTCCCACCGGTACGTGCGTACCTGTTCCCGCTGCAGGTAGGCGGGGGTGCCGCAGCACGGCACGATGTCGGCCACCCGCACCTCGACCGACCCGTTCCGGTTGATGTCCACAGCGCGAATGTCGTCGAACCCGTCGCCGGTCCGGACCACCCTGCCGACCGTCACGATCCGACCGTCCAGGTCCCGGTCGAAGGCCACCACCTGCTTCGCCGACGCCTCGCCGTACCGGCAGGCGACGATGGCGATGGTCTCTGCGGCCTCGTCACCGTCGACGTCACCGTGCTCGAACGCGTCATCGGTCAGCATCGACACGTAGGTGTCCGTCGTGTCGGTCTGCAGCCGCACGTCCGAGGTGGTGCAGCCGCCCGCCGACATGCCCGACGGCCAGTTCGGCAGGTCGATCCGGGCGGCGAGCAGTTGGGCCCGACTGATTCGGCCGTCCGGGGCGGCCGGGGCGTTGGCGCTCGGCGTCGGTGTCGGCGATCCGGTCGGTGGTGGCGTCGGTGGTGCCGAGGTCGACGGAGCCGTTGGTTCGACGGACTCCGCCGGCACCGGCCTGTTCTGGTCACCGCGCAGTGCGGCGTTGGCGACGACGGGGGCCACCACCAGAACGACAGCCGCGGCGGCCACTGCCACCGCCGTCATCCGTCGGCGTCGGCGCAGGACGTGTCGGGCCTGGTCGGGGCCGGGGCCGGCGACCTGGGTGACCACGTCATTGCGGTACGCGGTGAGCCGTTCGCGCAGTCGCGGGTCGAGGTCAGACATCGCACACCCCCTCGGTGTTCTCGTCGAGCAGCCCGGCCAGGGCCGTCCGGCCCCGGTGCAACCATGACTTCACGGTGCCCTCGGCCACCCCTTCCTGGGCGGCGATCTGACTGACGGAGAGGTCGGCCAGGTAGTGCAGGATGACCGCTCGGCGATGGTTGGCGGGCAACTGCGCCAGCGCCGCGTCGATCGCCACCCGGTCGGGGGTCGGACCGGCTACCTCCGCCTCGGCGCGTCGTTGCCGCAGCAGATGGTTGCGGGCGGTACGCAAGCGTCGCCAGCGGCTCCGGGCCAGGTTCCAGGCGACCCGCCGGACCCACGCCACCGGGTCGTCGTACCGGACCAGGCGGTCCCAGCGGGCCAGCGCCCGGTAGAACGCCTCCTGGGCCAGGTCCTGCGCATGCCCCAGATCCCCGGTGTACGCGCACAGTTGGGCGGTCACGCTGCCGAAATGCGCGTGGTAGAAGTCATCGAAGGTGATCGTCGCCGCGACCACCTCATTCGCCGTCCGTGCCGCCGGTGGCTCATTGGCGCGGGCTCCCATCGTTGCTGTCACTGCCCCTCCCCCGTCACCGCCAGGCTGGTCTGCCCTGGGCACCGGTAACACTCCGACACAGTGACGGCGGTTGCGGGTCTGCTCTGCCGTCAACCTGACTGTTCGGCTGTGCGTAGCAGGGCCGGCAGGTTGGTCAGCCTCCGACATAACGTGAGTAACATTCGGGCCCATGAAAACGCCGCCGGCCGCCGGCTCGTCAGCCACCGGCTCGCTGCCCCGATCGGTGCACGCCGGCTACGCGCTCGGTTCACTGGCGACCGGAGCGTTCGGCACCGTGCCCGGTCTGCTGCTGCTGCCGTACCTGACCGACACCCTGGGCGTGGCCGCCGGGCTGGCCGCCCTGCTGGTGTTGCTGCCCAAGGCCTGGGACGTGCTGGTCAACCCGGTCGCCGGGCGGATCTCCGACCGCACCCGGTCGCGATGGGGTGCCCGCCGGCCGTACCTGCTCGTCGCCGGCCTCGCGCTCGCCGTCCTGTTCGCTGCGATCTTCGCCGCGCCCTTCGGTAACGGCACGGGCGCCGCCGCGTACGTGGCGTTCGCCTTCCTCGCCACCGCCACCGCGTTCGCCTTCTTCCAGGTGCCGTACGTGGCGATGCCGGCGGAGCTGACCGGCGACTACGCCGAGCGCACCCGGCTGATGACCTGGCGCATCGCGGTGCTGGCGCTGGCCATCCTGGTCTCCGGTGCGGTCGCGCCGCTGGTGGTGAGCGCCGGTGGTGACGGCGTGGCCGGGCACCGCTGGATGGGTCTGTTCGTGGCGGTGCTGATCGCCCTCGGCGCCCTCGGCGCGTTCCTGGGCACCCGGTCCGCGCCGACCGGCACGGTGGGCGAGAGCGAGCCGACCCTGCGCGCCCAGCTCGCCGTGGCCGGCGCCAACCGCCCGTTCCGGGCGCTGCTGATCTGCTTCGTGGTGCAGTCCGCCGGGGTGGCGACGATCCTGGCCGGGGTCAACTACTTCGCGGGGCAGATCCTGCGCGACGACAAGAGCGGGCCGACCCTGCTCTTCGTCTGCTTCGTCGGGCCGGCGCTGCTGGTGATGCCGATCTGGAGCCGGGTCGGTGCCCGGCTGGGCAAGCGGACCGCGCTGGTCGTCGCCTCGCTGATCCTCGCCGTCGGTGCGTTCGCCCTGGTCGCCGCGCCGGTGCTGCCGCCGGTCGCCGTCTACCTCGTGGTCGCGCTGCTCGGCGTGGGGTACGCCGGACAGCAGGTCTTCGCGCTGGCGATGTTGCCGGACTGCATCGCGCACGAGACGGCGCGTACCGGTCGACGGCAGGCGGGTGTCTTCACCGGGCTGTGGACGGCCGGAGAGACCTTCGGCCTGGCGCTCGGGCCGGGTATCTACGGACTGGTGCTCCAGCTCTCCGGCTACGTGTCCTCCGACACCGGCTCGGCGGCGGCCCAGTCCGACACGGCGAGACTGGGCGTCCTCCTCGGCTTCACGCTGATCCCGGCCCTGCTGATCGCCCCTCCGATCCTCCTGCTCCGCCAGTACACCCTCACCGCCCACAGCGACCTGGTCGACAACGGAGTTCTGTTGGGGACGAGAGCCGTTGACAGTCACGAGAAGGGCACCGTAACTCCATGATCGACGAGAACAGGGTTGAGGCCGGGGCGCTCTCCGCCACCGGGGTTCCTGCGGAACGGGTTCTTGAAGAGGTTCGCCGGTTGCGGGGCGCGGACCGGCCCACCCACGGGGGACGGCTGTTCGCGTACGTCTACGACCCGGCGGTGCCGGGGCTGGACGAGCTGGCCGCCGCCGCCCACCGGGAGAGCGCGCACGTCAACGGGTTGGACCCGACCGCCTTCCCGTCCCTGCTGGCCATGGAGAACGCGCTCGTCGGCGCCGCCGGCCGGGTGCTCGGCGCCGGCCCGGGCACCACCGCCCCGGACGTCGTCGGCAGCGTCACCAGCGGCGGCACCGAGTCGCTGATCCTCGCCGTCAAGACGGCCCGGGACGCCCACCCGGAGATCTCCGCACCCCGGATCGTGGTGCCGTCGAGCGCGCACGCGGCATTCGCCAAAGCGGCGCACTACCTGCGGGTGGCGCTGGACGTCGTGCCGGTCTCCCCGGAGACGCTGCGTCCCGACCCGGCCGCGATGGCCGCCGCGATCCGCCCGGAGACGGTGCTTGTCGCCTGCTCCGCGCCGTCGTACGCGCACGGCGTGGTGGACCCGGTCGCGGAGATCGCGGCCGCCGCCGCCGAGGCCGGGGTGCGCTGCCACGTGGACGCCTGCTTCGGCGGCTGGACCCTGCCGTACCTGCGGCGTCTCGGGGAGCCGGTGCCGGCGTTCGACTTCGCGGTGCCCGGGGTCACCTCCATCTCGGTCGACCTGCACAAGTACGCGTACGCGCCGAAGGGGGTGTCGGTGCTGCTGCACCGCGACGGCACTCTGCGTGCCCCGCAGTACTTCGCGTACGCCGACTGGCCCGGCTACACGATGATCAACCCGGTGATCGCGTCCACCCGCTCGGGCGGGCCGATCGCCGCCGCGTACGCCACAGTGCGGCACCTCGGTGATGACGGTTACCTGCGGCTGGCCGCCGTCACCCGGGACGCGGTAGCCGGCCTGGCCGACGCGGTCCGTGCCGTCGACGGGCTGCGGCTGATGACCGAGCCGGAGTCGACAGTTGTCTGCTTCACCGCCACCGACTCCGGCCCCGACCTGTTCGTCCTGGTCGACGAGCTGACCGCGCGGGGCTGGCACACCCAACCTCAGCTCTCGTACGCCGGTCTGCCCGCCAGCGTGCACCTCACGGTGACCGCCGCGGTCGCGCCCCGGGTCGCGGAGTTCGGGCCGGACCTGGCCGAGGCGGTGGCCGCGGCCAGGGCCGCCGGCCCGGTGCGGCTGCCCGCGGAGTTGGCAGCCCTGGTCGGTGCCCTGACCCCCGAGGCGCTGACCCCGGACCTGGTCGTCGGCCTGGCCGCCGGGCTCGGTCTGGGCGGCGAGCCGGGCTCGGACGCGGGGCCACTGCCGGAGCGGATGGCGCTGGTGAACACGCTGCTCGACGCCGCGCCATCGGCGCTGCGCGAGCGGTTGCTCGTGGAGTTCGTCAGCCTGCTTCAGCGCCCCACCTGGTGACGGGAGCGCCGGCCGCTTCGTACGCCCCCGTGGCGTACGACGCGGCCGGCGGCCCGGGTCGTCAGCGGTAGGTCATCTTCACCTGGTTGTCGGCGTCGTTGATGTCCAACAGGTAGTCGAACCCGCTGTCCATCGGCCGGACATCCACGTCAGCCTTCCCGGTGCCCAGTGCGATCCCCTCGGCCAACCGGAAGCTCAGGTCCAGCCGTATCTCCGCCCCCGCCGCCAGCCGACCCAGGGTGCAGGTCAGCGGATTTTTGGAGTTCTGGGGCTCGCCCGAACACGGGCCCCACCCGTCGACGTCCGGGCGCACGTCGGCGGGCAGGCCCAGCCGTAGGTCCACGTGGGCGACCGGTCCCGTGCCCCGGTTGCGGATCCGCACCGTGGCCGTGCCCGTTCGGGAGCCATCGTCGGCAGTGGTCAGCACGAGATCGGTGGCGGTCACCGAGATATCCGCCGAATGTGGGTTCTGACCGAAGCTCGTCGGCCCGGAGACCTGCGCGAAGGCCTCGCCCTTCCAGCGGTAGCCCCGCCACTGCCGCTGTGACCACTCGGCGGGCCAGCCGCCCCCGGGAGCGATGTCACCGACCTGTACGCGGACCGTGCCGTCGCTCACGACATCCAGCGCGAACAGCCACTGCGGCTTGTCGATGGTGGTCGCGACCACCCGGCCGAGCGTGCTCACCTTCCCTTCCTTGTCGCGGTCGAAGGCGACCACCTGCATCGGCCCGCCGGTGCCGAGCACGCACTGCACAAGCGCCACCGTCTCCACCGCGCCGTCCCCGTCGACGTCGCCGTGGTCGAGCGCCAGGAGCCAGTTCTCGCCCTCCCGGGCATCGGCGGTGAGCCGCGTCTGCGACGTCGGGCAGCCTCGTCCGGCCCGCCAGGCAGGCAGGGTCACCGATGCCCCCAGCAGCTGGGCCCGACTGAACCGGCCGTCCGGCACTGACGTGGTCGGGCTGGTGCTGGTCACGGCAGGGCTGGGGGTTGTGCTCGGCGGCAGCGTCGGCGACGCCGACACGCTCGGCGTCGGCTCGACCGGACCGGGCCGGTGGTCCGGGCCGCTCATCGCCGCGTAACCGACGGCCGACCCGCCGAACAGGGCGAGCGCCGTCGTGGCGGTGGCAGCCAGCCGGCGTCGGCCGCGGCCTCGAACGGTCCGCCGAACGGCGGCAGGTCCCGGCGCCTCGACCTCCGCCAGCGCGGTACGGCGGTATCGGGCGAACTCTTCGGCGAGGTCAAGAATCTCCTGCTCAGACATCCCGCACCTCCTCTTTGGTGTCGCGCAGGTGTGTGGCGAGTGCGGTCCGGCCCCGGTGCAGCCAGGACTTGACAGTCCCTTCGGCGACCTCTTCCTGAGCGGCGATCTCGGCGATCGTCAGGTCAGCGAGGTAGTGCAGGACGACGGCCCGCCGCTGCTTCGGCGGCAACTTCGCCAACGCGGCGTCGAGGGCGACCCGGTCAGGGCTCGGCTCCGCGACGTGTGTCTCCCGTTGCCTCAGCAGCCACTGCTGGGCGGTCCGCAGCCGCCGCCAGCGGTTGTGGCCGAGGTTCCAGGCGACCCGACGGACCCAGGCCAGCGGGTCCTCGTATCCGGCGAGCCGGTCCCAGCGGGCGTACGCCCGACAGAACGCCTCCTGAACCAGGTCCTGCGCCTGCCCGCGGTCACCCGTGTACGCGGTCAACTGCACCACCAGCCCGCGGAAGTGGGCGTGGTAAAAGTCGTCGAAGACCAGCTCGGCGGAGGCCGAGGTTGCGGTACCCGGCGGGTCCGGCGGGCGTCCACCCACCCGCACTTCTCGTGTCACAAGCACTCGTCCTCCCCGTGGCGACTGCGGGCGGTGTGTTCGCCAGCACCGGTCACACAAGCGAGCGCGGCGCCAGGTTGCGCGTCGATCGCCGCCGAATTCTGTCGGCTCGGGGACAACTGGTGGGGCGCTCAGGCCGCTCACCGCCGGACCGTACGGACACCGGCTGTGATTCACTGTCGAGGAGGAGAGGGGGCGCTCGTGCAGCTACCGGCAGTGCTCGGCGAGCCGATCCGGTTCGTGCTGAACTGGGGGCGCCGCTACTCGCTCTGGGTGTTCAACTTCGGTCTGGCCTGCTGTGCCATCGAGTTCATCGCCACCAGCATGGGTCGGCACGACTTCATCCGACTCGGCGTGATCCCGTTCGCCCACGGCCCTCGCCAGGCCGACCTGATGGTGGTCTCCGGCACGGTGACCGACAAGATGGCCCCGGCGATCAAGCGGCTCTACGACCAGATGCCCGAGCCGAAGTACGTCATCTCGTTCGGCGCCTGCTCCAACTGCGGCGGCCCCTACTGGGATTCGTACTCGGTGACCAAGGGCGTCGACCAGCTCATCCCGGTCGACGTGTACGTGCCCGGCTGCCCGCCCCGTCCGGAGGCGCTGCTGCACGGCATCCTGCGCCTACAGGAGAAGATCGCCGCCGAGCAGTCCGGCATCGGCGGTGTGCCGCAACGGGACGTGCTGGCCGCGCCACTGGACGCTCCGCCCCGCGAGGCCGCCGCCCCACGCTCGGTCGACTCGCTCACCGCGCCGCCGGTACGCCCACCCGCCGCGAACTGATCGCCGTTGTGGACCGGCCGCACTAACCTGCGCACTATGAGCAGCTCAGCGGACCAGCGCTCCGCCCACATCGTCGACGTGCTCACCGAGGAGTTCGGCGCGTCGATGGCGATCGACCCGGCCGCCTTCCGGCGCAAGTTCCGCAAGATGGCGGCTTCGCCGTTCGCCTTCTACCGGGGCAGCGCGGCGCTGTTCTACGCCGACCAGCTCGGCGACTTCGCCGACGACCGGTTCCTGAACGAGCAGACCAGCCGGGTGTGGATTCACGGCGACCTGCACGCGGAGAACTTCGGCACCTACATGAACGCCTCCGGGCAGTTGGTGTTCAACGTCAACGACTTCGACGAGGCGTACGTCGGGCCGTTCACCTGGGACCTGCGCCGGCTCGCGGCCAGCGTGGCGCTGCTCGGCTACGGCAAGGCGCTCTCCGACACGGCGATCGGGGAACTGGTGGCCGGGTTCGCCAGGTCGTACCTGACCGAGCTGCGGGCCATCGCCGCCGGCGGTGACGACGCGATCGGTTCGATCACCCTGGACAACGCCGACGGGGTGCTGCGCCGGGTGCTCCAGCGGGCCCGGCTCAACACCCGCGTCGACCTGCTCGCCGCGCAGACCACCATCGACAACTACGAGCGGCGCTTCTCCATCGGCGACGGGGTCTTCGAGATCGACGACGCCACCCGGGCCACTGTCAGCGCCGCCTTCCAGGACTACCTGGGCACCCTGCCGACCGCCTCGATGAAGCTCCGCCCGGTGGCGGCGCGGATCAAGGACGTGGTGCTGCGCAAGGGGGTGGGCATCGGCTCGGCCGGGCTGCCGTCGTACAACCTGCTGCTGGAGGGGCACACCCAGGCGCTGGAGAACGACGTCGTCATCTACATGAAGCAGGCGCAGGTGCCGGCCGTGGCGCGGTACGTCACCGACGAGTCGGTCCGCGGCTACTTCCAGCACCAGGGGCACCGGACCGCCGAGTCGCAGCGGGCGTTGCAGGCGCACGCCGACCCGTGGCTGGGCTTCACCGAGCTGAACGGGGCCGGTCAGCTCGTCGCCGAGGTCTCCCCGTACGCCGCCGACCTGGACTGGTCGGACGTGAACGAGCCGGAGGAGCTGACCGGGGTCCTCATCGACCTCGGCCGTGCGGTGGCCCGGATGCACTCGGTCGCCGACGACGAATCCAGTCACGACCTGGTGGACTACTCCACCGAGGAGGCGATCGTCGCGGTGGTGGACACCGACGCGGCTGGTTTCGTGGCCCACCTGGTGGACTTCGCGCACGCGTACGGGGTGCGTGCCCGCCAGGACCATCAGCTCTTCGTCGACCTGTTCCGCAACGGTCGACTGCCGGGCATCTGATCGGGCGCGGCGTCGCGTCGCTCAGGACGCGAACTCCAGCACCACCTTGATGTCGTCCGGCCCGGGGGTGTACGCGTCGGCGTACCGGTTAACCGGCACCCGCCGGGTGATCAGCGACTCGAGCCAGACCTGGTCGGCGCGGGCGAGTGCCTGCGCCGCCATGTTCCAGTGCCGCCGGTTGGCGTTCACCGAGCCGAACACCACGTTGTTCTCCAGCACCAGCGCCCGGTTGAGCGCCCCGGCGTCGAAGTCGATGCTCCGGCCACCGCTGGACACCCCGGCCAGGCAGACGATCCCGGTCGGGGCCGCCTTGCACATGACGTCGAGGACCACGGTGGGAGCGCCGGTGCACTCGATCACCACGTCCGGCTCGAAGGGCAGGTCGTTGACCGGCACCGTGTGGTAGGTGGCACCGAGCCCGGCGACCAGCTCCGGCTTCGGCCCCTCGGTGTTCCGGTCCAGCACGTGGACGGTGAGCCCGCGCTGGGTGCCGAGCAACGCGGCCAGCAGCCCGATCGGCCCGGCCCCGGTCACCAGGACGGTCTGTGGCTGCCACTCGGCCCGGTGCCCGATCCGCTCGATGTGGTCCCAGGCCTTCGCCACCACACTCGTCGGCTCCAGCAGCACGCCGACCTGGGCCAGCGCTGGATCGAGCCCGACCGCGAACCGCGGCTCGACCCGCCAGCGGTCCCGGGCGAACCCGGCCAGCGCCTTGATGCCGTGTTCGGTGTACTGACCGTTACGGCACATGTCCCACTCGCCGACCGCGCAGTTCGGGCAGGGCACCGGGTCGGGGTACCTGACGATCCCGGCCACCAGGTCACCTGGTTGCAGGGTGCCGCTCGAATCCTCGATCACCCGGCCCAGCGACTCGTGCCCGATGACCAGGCGATCCGCACCTGGTGGCGCCTCGCCGTACTCCCCGGCGATGATCTCGTGGTCGGTGCCGCAGATCCCCACCGCCAGCGCCTCGACCAGGACAGACCCCTCCTCGGCCGCCGGCTCCGGCTGATCCTCGACGAGGCTCAGCGAGTTGGCGACCCCAGGTCTCACCGTCACAGCGCGCACGCCCTCATCTTTCCCCGCCGAGACCTGCGCCGCGCCCAAAGCCGGCAGATCGCCGAGCATCGGCGGCCGCCAGGTGCGGGCCCGGCCGGCACTAGGATCAGCGGCATGACTCCCGAAGAGGTCGGCGCTCGACTGGTCGCGCTGCTCGCGCCGGTCGAGGCGACCCCGTCGGTCTCCGGCGGGCAACGGTTCGCCCGGGCCACAATCGACGTGCCGCCCGCGAGTTGGCTCACCGCGGTCTCCGCCGCCCGTGACGACACCGAGTTGGCCTGCGACTTCTTCGACTGGCTCTCCGCTGTCGACGAGTTGGCCGACGGCTTCGACGTGGTGGCGCACCTCTGGTCGACGCGACTGCGCCACGGCCTGCTGCTGCGTACCCGGTTGCCGCGCGGCGCGCCCACTGTCGCCTCGGTGGTCGACGTCTATCCGGGTGCCTCCTGGCACGAGCGGGAGACGCACGAGATGTTCGGCATCGACTTCGCCGGCCACGGGGAGCTGCTGCCGCTGCTGCTGCCCCCGGAGTTCGAGGGCCACCCGTTGCGTAAGGAGTTCGTGCTCGCGTCCCGGGTGGCCAAGCCCTGGCCGGGTGCGAAGGAGCCGGGCGAGTCCGAGGCCGGCGGCGGGCGTCGACCGATCCGCCCGCCGGGCGTTCCCGCCCCGGGCGAATGGGGGCCCACGCCCACCCCGGCTGGCGCCGGTGGTGTGGGGAGGGCCCGCGGGGCGGCACCCCGGCCAGACCGGCCCGTGAGCGCCCGGCGCGGCCCGCCCCGGAGGCCCGTCCGGCGCGTACACCCCGGCCTGCCGGCGCCGCCGACGCCCCGGCCCCCGCCGACCAGCCCGCGCCCGACGCGGGCCCGGCCACCGAGCCCGCGCCCGGCTCGGCCGCACCTGACAGGCCGGGCGCAGGCCCGGCGGCACCGGGCGTCGAGCCGATCGCGGACCCGCCGGGCCGCGACAACAGGGGCGACCACGACGGGGGTACGGCCTGATGCCGCTCTGGGTGGAGCTGGTGCTCCGGATCGGCGGCGTGGTGGTCGCGTTCCTCACCCTGCCGTTGCTCGTCGGCCAGGCCGAGCACAAGGTGATGGCGCACATGCAGGGCCGGCTCGGCCCGATGTACGCGGGCGGCTTCCACGGTTGGGCGCAGCTCGTGGCCGACGGGGTCAAGTTCGTGCAGAAGGAGGACATCACGCCGCGCGAGGCGGACCGGGCGGTGTTCCGGTTGGCGCCGGCGGTGGCCCTGGTGCCCTACCTGCTGGTGCTGCTGGTCATTCCGCTCGGCCCGAACGACCTGGTCGGGCAACCGTTGGACATCGGCCTCTTCTTCGTGCTGGCGGTGGTCGGCGTCGGGGTGGTGGCGGTGCTGATGTCGGCGTGGGCGTCGGCGAACAAGTACAGCCTGCTGGGTGGGCTGCGCGGGGCGGCACAGTTGCTCGGTTACGAGCTGCCGCTGGTGCTGGCCGCCGCCTCGGTGGCGATGGCGGCCGGGACGCTCAGCCTGTCCGGCATCGTCGAGGCGTGGCAGCCGTGGTGGCTGCTCTGGCAGGCGCCCGCAATGATCATCTTCTTCGTCGCCGGGCTGGCCGAGATCCGTCGGCCACCGTTCGACATGCCGGTGGCCGACTCGGAGCTGGTCTTCGGTTACATGACCGAATACACGGGTCTGCGGTTCGCGTTCTTCCTGCTCGCCGAGTACGTCGGCATCGTGGTGATCGCCGCGCTGACCACTGTGCTGTTCCTGGGCGGCTGGCAGGGCCCGTTCGCCGACGACCAGTTGGGCTGGCTCTGGACGCTGCTCAAGATCTTCGCGGTGTCCTTCGTGATCATCTGGCTCCGGGTGTCCTACCCCCGGCTGCGCGAGGACCAGCTCCAGCGCCTCTGCTGGCTGGTCCTGGTCCCCGCGTCCCTGGCCCAACTGGTCCTGACCACAGCGGTCCGCCTGGCCCTGTAGCCCCAATCCCCGCACCAGGGGGTGAGCGCGGGCGGGCGGGTCAGCGGAGCGGGGTGTGTGCGGGGTCCACCGGCTCGGCCGGGGGTGGGGGTGGGGTGCCGTCGCCGAAGGGGCGGCCGCCCAGTGCTTCCCGGTTGTGCGGGGTGAGCCAGTTGGACAGGTCGGGGCCGAGCGGCACGATCCCGGTCGGGTTGATGTCGCGGTGCACCTCGTAGTAGTGCCGCTTGATGTGGTCGAAGTCGATGGTGTCGCCGAAACCGGGGGTCTGGAACAGGTCCCGGGCGTACGCCCACAGCACCGGCATCTCGCTCAGCTTCTGCCTGTTGCACTTGAAGTGGCCGTGGTAGACCGGATCGAAGCGGACCAGCGTGGTGAACAGCCGCACGTCGGCCTCGGTGATGGTGTCGCCGACCAGGTACCGCTGGTCGGTCAACCGCTCGGTGAGCCAGTCCAGCCGGTCGAAGAGCTGGTGGTACGCCTTGTCGTACGCCTCCTGGCTGCCCGCGAACCCGCACCGGTAGACGCCGTTGTTGACGTCCCGGAACACCACGGCGTTGACCTCGTCGATCTGCTCCCGCAGGTGCTCGGGGTAGAGCTGCGGGGCGCCCTCGCGGTGGTACGCGCCCCACTGCGTGGACAGGTCCAGGCTCATCTGCGCGTAGTCGTTGGTCACCACCTGCCCGGTCGGCACGTCCACGATCGCCGGCACTGTGATGCCGCGTTCGTAGCCGGGGAAGCGCTTGAAGAACGCCTCCTGGAGGCGCTCGATGCCGAGCACCGGGTCCCGACCGCCCGGGTCGAGGTCGAAGGTCCAGCTCCGGGCGTCGTGGGTCGGCCCGGCCACCGCCATCGAGAGGGCGTCCTCCAGACCGAGCAACCGCCGCACGATGATCAGTCGGTTGGCCCAGGGGCAGGCCCGGCTGACCGCCAGCCGGTACCGGCCCGGCTCGACCGGGTATCCGTCGCGCCCGTCCTCGGTGATCCGGGTGGCGATGTACCGCTGGTCGCGGGTGAACTCGCCGCCCGGCTCGACGTACTTGCCGCCTTTTTCCTCGCCCACGTCGCCCTCCCGGTCTGGTCAGTGTCTCTACCCAATCCTCGCGGATCTACGGCGCACAGTGGTCCCGGATACCCTGCCGGCATGACGGATGTGGAGGCGGCGGCCCGGCGGTTCATCGCCGACGTGTGGAATGCCCGCCGGGAGGAGTCGGCGTACGAGCTGGTCGCCGAGGAGTGTCCGGGGCTGGGCGGCACCGGGCCGGAGGCGACGCTGGCGTGGCACCGTGAGCGCCGGGCGGCCTTCCCGGACCTGCGCTACAAGATCGTGGACGTGGTCGCGGCCGGTGAGCGGGTGGCCGTGCACTGGCGGGCCGCCGGCACCCACGTCGGGCATTTCGGGCCGGTGCCGCCGACCGGTCAGGTGGTCAGCTACTCGGGGGCGACGTTCCTGCGCTTCGACGCGGCGGGCCGGATCGTCGAGGTGTGGAGCTGCAACGAGCTGTTCCAGTTGCTGCAACAGCTCGGCGTCGAGATGCTCCCGCCGGCGGTCGTCAGCGGACCCGGGGCGTGATCCGGCTGATCGGCAGGTTGATCGGAAAGGGCTCGCCGGTGTCGACGAACTTCGTCCACCGCCCGGTCTCGGTGTAGACCTCGTTGACCGCGTCGATCCGGTAGGTCACGACCTCCAACTCGCCGCCCTCCGTCTCGATCCGCCAGTAGTAGGGGATGCCGGCCTGGGCGTACAGCGCCGGCTTCAACACCCGGTCGATCGAGCGGGTGCTCGGCGAGACGATCTCGATGGCGACGACCACCTCGTGCGGCTGGTACTTCGACGGCTCGCGCGCCGCCGCTGCTGCCGTGGTGATCAGCACGTCGGGGATGAAGGACCGGGTGCGGTTGATCCGCACCTCGACCGCCTGGGTCACGTCGTAGCCGTCGGGGCACTCTTCGTCGAGCGCGGCCATCAGGTGGCCAGCGATGGTCTGGTGGGTACGGGTGGGGGAGGGGGACATCAGCAGCACTCCGTCGAGCAGTTCCCGGCGGCGGCCATCCTCGGGCAGCGCATCCAGGTCGTCAGTCGTCCACTCGCTCTCGGGCGGGTAGTCGCTCTGCAGCGCGGCGGTCATGGCAGGTCCTTCCAGGTGCGCTCGTTCTCCCCGCGACCACGGTACCGCCCTGGACCTGTGGGTGGTGGTCGCGCGCGCCGTGGCCACAGGGCAGGATGGTCGACATGAGTGACCCCAGCGAGCGCGGCGACACCGGCGAACGCGGCATTCCCGGCGCGGGCCTGGTGAAAGGGCTGGCGGTCACCCTCAAGACGATGACCAGCCGTTCGACCACCCAGCAGTACCCGGACACGGCCCCCGACCTGCCGCCTCGCTCGCGTGGCGTGATCGCGCTGTCCGAGGAGAACTGCACGGTCTGCATGCTCTGCGCCCGTGAATGTCCGGACTGGTGCATCTACATCGACTCGCACAAGGAGGAGGTGGCGGTGCCCGGTGCCGCCCGCCCCCGGCAGCGCAACGTGCTCGACAAGTTCGACATCGACTTCTCGCTCTGCATGTACTGCGGCATCTGCATCGAGGTCTGCCCGTTCGACGCGCTCTACTGGTCACCTGAGTTCGAGTACGCCGAGTACGACATCAAGGACCTGCTGCACGACAAGGACCACCTGGGTCAGTGGATGGCAACCGTTCCGCCGCCGCCGGCGCACGACCCGAACGGCGAGCCGGCCAAGGAGGAGACGTCCGCGGCGCGCAAGGCGGCCGCCGCACGTCCCGCTCCGCCAGCGGTACGCTCCGACGCCGAGCAGGACCCGGCGTCGTGAGCGCCCGAGCCGGAAGGGCGGCCCGGTGACCGGCGCGGACGTGCTGCTGCTCGCCCTCGGCGCGGTGGCGGTCGGCGCCGGCGTGCTGGTGGTGACCACGAAGCACCTGGTCCGGGCCGGGCTCTACCTGGTGGTGTGCCTGGGCGCGTTGGCCGGTGACTTCCTGGTGCTCAGCGCCGAGTTGGTGGCCTGGGTGCAGGTGCTGATCTACGTGGGCGCCGTGGTGGTTCTGCTGCTGTTCGCGGTGATGCTGACCCGGGCTCCGATCGGCGCCTCCGACGACCTGGACCGGCCCGGCTGGCCGGCCGCTCTGATCGGTGGCGGTGCCGGGCTGGGGCTGACCGCCCTGCTCGTCGACGCGTACCGCTGGAGCACCGTCACGCTGCCCCACGCCGGCACCGCCGAGCGGCTGGGTGAGCAGATCTTCCAATCCTGGGTGCTGCCGTTCGAGGTGCTCTCGGTGCTGCTGCTCTCCGCCCTGGTGGGCGCGATCGTGCTGTCCCGGCCGGACATCGGCCGAGCGGGTCCGCACGGCGGCGGCCGGGCAGCCGATCTGGTCGACAGCGAGCCCGGGGGGCGCCGGTGAGGCCGGTCATCCCGTACGTCACCGCCGCGCTGCTGTTCGGCCTCGGCGTGTACGGCGTACTGCGCCGGCGCAACGCGGTGCTGGTGCTGATGTCCGTCGAGTTGATGCTCAACGCGGTCAACCTGATCCTGGTCACCGCGGACACGACCGCTCGCGCCGTGCTCCCGCACTCGGGGCAGGTCTTCGCGCTCTTCGTGATCGTCCTCGCCGCCGCCGAGATCGGGGTGGGGTTGGCGATCGTCCTCCAGCTCTACCGGCTGCGGGCGACAGTCGCCGTGGATGACGTGCCGCTCACCGAACCGTCGGAACCCGTCGGCGGGCGCGAGCCGGCCGTCCTGGACGCGGAGGCGGGCCGGTGACCGGGCTGCTCGGGGCGCTGCTGCCCGCCGTACCCCTGGTCGCCGGGCTGCTCGGCCTGCTGCTGCCACCGGCCCCCGGCGCGACGGCGCGACCGGCGGCGACCGGGCCCGGACGGCCGCCGTGACGCTCGGCGTCACCGGCGCAGCCGGAGCGTTGGCGTTGGCCGTCGCGCTGCTGCTCACCGTCGACGGGCCGACGGAGACGTCGACCACCTGGGTCGACTTCGGTGGGCTGGCGGTGACCCTCGGCGTACGGCTGGACGGCGCCGCCGCGCTGGTGGCGGTCGCGGTCACGGCGGTCGCCCTGGCCGTGCAGGTCTACTCGATCGGTTACCTGCGGCGCGGTCCCCACGACGACGTCGACGTGGACCACCGCTACCCGCCCTACGCCGCCCAGATCAGCCTCTTTACCGGTGCCATGCTGCTGGTGGTGGTAGCCGGCGACCTGATCATGCTGTTGGTCGGCTGGGAGGTGATGGGCCTCTGCTCGTACCTGCTCATCGCGCACGACCGCCGACTGGCCGCCGCCCCCGCCGCCGCCATGAAGGCGTTCCTGGTGACCCGGGTCGGTGACGTCGGGTTCCTGCTCGGTATCGCGCTGCTGGGCGTGTCGACGGGCAGCTTCCGGATCGCTGACGTGCTCGCCCACGACCACTCCGGCGCGACGTTGACCGCCGCCGGCCTGCTGCTGCTCGCCGGCGTGGCCGGCAAGAGCGCGCAGTTCCCGCTGCACACCTGGCTGCCGGACGCGATGGCCGGCCCGACCCCGATCTCCGCGCTGATCCACGCCGCGACGATGGTCGCCGCCGGGGTGTACGCCGTGGCCCGACTCTACCCGCTGTTCACGGCGGCGCCGGTGACGCTGACCGTGCTGGGGGTGCTCGGCGCGATCACGCTGCTGCTCGGCGCGCTCGCCGCCACCGCCCAGGACGACATCAAGCGCGTGCTGGCCTGGTCGACAGTGTCCCAGCTGGGCTACATGACCGGCGCGCTGGCGGTCGGCTCACCCTCGGCGGCACTGTTCCACCTGCTCACCCATGCCGCCTTCAAGGCGCTGCTGTTCCTCGCGGCCGGCGCGGTGATCCACGCCGTCGGCACCACCCTGATGTCGGAGATGGGCGGGCTGCGGCGCGGCATGCCTGTCACGTTCTGGTGCACCGTGGTGGGCCTGGGTGCGCTGGCCGGGGTGCCCCCGTTGGCCGGCTTCTGGAGCAAGGACGGCGTACTGGCGGTCGCCGAGTCGGCCGCCCTGGAGGGCACCGGCCCGGCCCCGTCCTGGGTGGGCTGGATCGTCTGGGTCGCCGGGCTGGTCGGCGTGGCGGTCACCGCCTGGTACGCCGGTCGGCTGCTGCTGCGTACCTTCTTCGGCGCTCCGCGCCTGCCCCTGCTCCGGCCGCACGACCCGCCGGCGGTGCTGCGCTGGCCGCTGCTGCTGCTGGCCGTGCCGGCCGCGCTGCTCGGTCTGGCCGGGTTCGTCGGGGCGTTCACCGACCGCCTGCGGTTCCCCACCGTCCCGGTGGCGGGCTCCGAGGACGGCCTCGTCCACGTGGGGCCGGGGCTGCTGCTGCCGCTCGCGTTCCTGCTGCTCGGTGCCGGGTTGGTGACGCTGGGCTGGCGGCGCGACCAGGCCGCCGACCCGGCGACCGCGCTGGGTCCGCTGCGGCCGGTCTTCGCCCGCGCGTTCCGGCTCGACGACGTCCAGCACACACTTGTCGTACGCCCCGTCCGCGCGCTGGCCCGCGCCGCGCGCACCGGCGACGAGGTGGTGGTGGACGGCGCGGTCGAGGGCAGCGGGCGAGCCGCGTCCGGCCTGGGCGCGGGGCTGGCCGCGCTGCACCGCGCGGCGTTGCCCCGAGCCGCCGCCGGCGTCCTGGCCGGCGCGCTGCTGATCGGGCTGGCCGCCGCCCTGATCGGAGTGAACCAGTGAGCGCGAGGAGTGAGCCGGGTTTGCGAGCCCCGCAGTCGCGATCGAAGGCGGTCCAGTGAGCGCGAGGAGTGAGCCGGGTTTGCGAGCCCCGCAGTCGCGATCGAAGGCGGCCCCATGACGCTCGGGCAGGGATTGCTGGTCGCCGTCCTGGCGCTGCCGGCGCTGGGTGCGGTAGCGGTGGCGGCGACGCCCCGGGACCGGGCGGCCCGGCTGGTCGGCACCGTCGCGGCGGCGCTGACCCTGCTGGCGGCGGTGCCGCTGGTGTTCGGCGGTCGGGGCTGGGTCGCCTGGTCGGCCGACGAGCCGGCGGTGCGCCCGTGGCACCAACTGGATCTGCCCTGGGTGCCAGGTCTGGAGTTGCGCTTCCACCTCGGCGTCGACGGCATCTCGTGGCCGCTCGTGGTGTTGACCGCGTTGCTCACGCTGCTCTGCTGCGCGTACACGATGTGGCGGGTCCCGGACGGCGGCAGCGGCCGGGCGCTTGTCGCGTTGCTGCTGGTGGTCGAGGTGGGCATCCTGGGCACCTTCCTCGCCCTGGACCTGGTGCTGTTCTTCCTCTTCTTCGAGGTCGTCCTGCTGCCGATGTACGCGATCATCGCCGGCTGGGGTGGCGCGGACCGGCGTCGGGCGGCCCGGAAGTTCGCCCTCTACACGCTGTTCGGGTCGGTGCTGCTGCTGGTCGGCGTGTACGTCGTGGTCGCCGCCGCCGGCACGGCCGACCTGGTGACGCTGACCGGTGGCGCGGGGATGTCCAGAGGCACCCAGTTGGCCGCGTTCACACTGCTCGCGTTGGCGTTCGCGGTGAAGAGCCCGCTGTGGCCGCTGCACTCCTGGCTGCCCGACGCGCACACCCAGGCACCAACGGTGGGCAGCGTGGTGCTGGCCGGTGTGCTGCTCAAGATGGGCACGTACGGCCTGATCCGGGTCGCGGTGGGGGTGGCGCCGGAGGGTGCCCGTTGGGCGGCGCCGGTGCTCGGTGTGCTGGCCGTCGCCGCGATCCTGATCGGTGCGCTCGTCTGCCTGGCCCAGTCGGACGTGAAGCGGCTCATCGCGTACTCCAGCGTGGGGCACATGGGCTTCGTGCTGCTGGGCGTCGCCACGCTGACCGCCACCGGCATCCAGGCGGCGTTGATCGGCAACGTGGCGCACGGCGTGGTCACCGGCCTGCTGTTCTTCCTGGCCGGGGCGGTGAAGGACCGTACCGGCACGGGCACCCTTGCCGAGCTGTCCGGGCTGCGGGAGACCGCGCCCCGGTTGGCGGGTCTGCTGGCGTTCGCGGCGATCGCGTCGCTGGGCCTGCCCGGGCTGGCCGGCTTCTGGGGGGAGGCGTTCGCGGTGATCGCCGCCGTGCAGGTGGGCGGCCCACTCTGGACCACCCTCGGGGTGCTGGCGGCGGTCGGCGGGGCGCTCACCGCCGCGTACTTCCTGCGGTTGCTGCGCCAGGTCACCCACAACCGTCCGAGCCCCGCCGTCGGGCCGGTCGGCCCCGGCCTGGCCGGTGCGGAGCTGACCGCCTGGGTGCCGCTGGTGCTGCTCGCGTTGGCCATCGGGCTGGCACCGACGTTGGTCCTCGGCGTCGCCGAGGCCCCCGTCGACGCCCTGATCGGGGTGGTCAAACCATGAACGTCGCGCAGAGCGTCGACAGCGTCGCCCTGCTGCCGGCCTACCTGGCCGCCGGCACCGCCGTGCTCGTGCTCATCACCGATCTGCTCGTGGCGCGGCCACGGGCCACGATCGCGGTGGCAGCGCTCGGCGCGCTCGCCACCGCAGTCGGCTCCGCGCTGGTCGGGGCGGATGCGGAGCGGCGGACGTTCTGCGTGGGCGCCGACTGCTCCTGGATCTTCGGCGGTCGCGCGGCAGTGGTCGGCGTGGTGGTCGCGCTGCTCACAGTGGGCGTGCTCGGGCTGTCGGTGCCCGCGCTACGGGCCGGGCGGTCACCGGTCGGGGAGTACGCCTTCCTGCTGGCCTGCTCGATGACCGGCGGCGTGGTGCTCGGCGCGGCCGGCGACCTGATCACGCTGATCGTCGCGCTGGAGACGCTGACCCTGCCGCTGTACGTGCTCGTCGGCCTGCGCCGGGGGAGCCTCGCCAGCGCCGAGGCGGCGTTGACCTTCTTCGTGGTCAGCGTGGTGGCCACCACGCTCACCCTGCTCGGCGCGGCGCTGCTGTACGCGGTGACCGGTGGGCTGCACCTGGACCGGCTCGGCACGTTGCTCGCCGAGCAGTCGGAGGTGCGCGACCTGCCGTTGACCACCGCCGCGGTGGCGGTGCTGCTCGTCGGCCTGGCCTTCAAGGTGGCGGCGGTGCCGTTCCACGCCTGGGCGCCGGCCACCTACGACGGCGCGCCGCTGCCGGTGGCCGCGTACCTGTCCACCGCGTCGAAGCTGGGTGGCCTGGTCGCCCTGCTCGCCGTGGTGCAGCGGGCGCTGCCGGCGGACCAGACCGGCCCGGTGCTCGCCCTGCTCGCGGTGCTCACCATGACCGTCGGCAACCTTGTCGCCCTGCGTCAGCGGCGGACCGTCCGGCTGCTCGCCTGGTCGTCCGTCGCGCAGGCCGGGTACATCCTGGCTCCGCTGGGGGCGTTGGCGCTGGCCGCCGGCCGCACGGACGAGGCACGTTCCGCCGCGTACGCGGCCGCCGTGGCGTACGCCGTCTTCTTCGTGGTGTTGGAGCTGGCGGCCTTCGCCGGAGTGACGGCCCTACGGCCGACGGGTGCGGACGGCGGCACGCTCGACGACCTGCGCGGGGCGGCCCGCCGGCACCCGTGGCGCGGCGCTGCGCTCGGCCTCGCGCTTGTCGGTCTGGCTGGTCTGCCGCCGGGGCTGGCTGGCCTGTTCGCGAAGGTGACAGTGGTCCGAGCGCTGCTGGACGGTGGCGCGGCCTGGCTGGCGCTGGTGGTGGCGCTGAACGCCGTGATCGGGCTCGCCTACTACCTGCGGGTGACCGCCGCACTCTGGGCGCCGACCCCCATCGCCCTCCCGAATGGCGGCGGCGCTGCGACCGTACCCCTGGTGGGTGTGGTGGCGGTGGTGCTGGCGGTGGCGACGGTGGCCGCCGTGGTGCTCGGCCTTGCCCCGCAGTTGGTGCTGGACCTGGCCGGCCGCTGACCTGACCTGCGGTGCAGTCTCAGTCAACTCTCAGCGTTGAGACGGATGGTTGACGGGTACCGGGTTGTTACACCGGTCAGCGGATCCCGGTGATCCGTGCACCGAAGGAGACATCGTGCACCACAACCGTCTGAAGACCGCAGCGCTGCTCGGCCTGCTCAGCGCCCTGATCCTGGCGGTGGGCTACTGGTTCGGCGGCAGCGGCGGCCTGGTCATCGCCGTCCTCGTGTCTCTGGTCATGAACGGCGTTTCCTACTTCTACTCCGACAAGCTCGCACTGCGCTCGATGGGGGCGCAACCGGTCACCGAGGCACAGTTCCCCGAGCTGTACCGGATGGTGCGCGAGCTGGCCACCGACGCGAAGCAGCCCATGCCGCGGCTGTACGTCAGCCCGACCGCGCAGCCCAACGCGTTCGCCACCGGCCGCAACCCGCAGCACGCGGCCGTCTGCGTGACCCAGGGCATCACCGAGATCCTCGACTACCGCGAGCTGCGCGGCGTGATCGGGCACGAGCTGTCCCACGTCTACAACCGGGACATCCTGATCTCCAGCGTGGCGGCCGGCCTGGCCAGCATCATCACCCTGCTGGCGAACCTCGCCTTCTTCATCCCGATCGGCGGCGGGGACGACGAGGACCGACCCAACCCGGCCGTGCTGCTGCTCACCCTGATCCTGGGTCCGATCGCGGCCACGGTGATCCAGTTGGCGATCAGCCGGAGCCGCGAGTTCCAGGCGGACGCCTCGGGCGCCGAGTTGAGCCGCGACCCGCTGGCCCTGGCCAGCGCGCTCCGCAAGATCGATGCGGTGGCCCGACGCCGGCCGTTGCCGGCCCAGGGCCAGCTCACCAGCACCGCCCACCTCATGATCGCCAACCCGTTCCGGGGCGGCGGCATGGCCGCGCTCTTCTCCACGCACCCGAAGATGGAGGACCGCGTCGCCCGGCTGGAGCAGATGGCCCGCAACTCGGGGCCCGTGCAGTTCCAGCGCTGATCCGCTGATCGACCGCATCCGCCCGTACCCGGTAGCGCCGGGTACGGGCGGATCGCTGTGTCGCAGACCTATTCCGCTGTCTTCCGGTCAGGCACCGGCGTTAGGGTCATAACGGCTCACGCTCATTACATCCTCGGGAGGTTCACGGTGACCGCGCTGCGTCAGTACCTGGGTGTCTGGCGGATCCCCGGAGCGCCCATGCTGCTGATCACCGGCATCATCGGGCGACTCGGAATCGGCATGACCCCGCTGGCGCTGCTCCTCGTGGTCGAGCAGGTGACCGGGCGCTACTCGCTGGCCGCCATCGCGGGCGGCATCTACGCCCTCGCCGGTGCCGCGCTCAGCCCGATCGCCGGACGGATCGCCGACCGGGTCGGCCCCAGCCCCGTCCTGCTGCTCACCGCCCTGGCCCACCCGCTGGCGCTCGTCGGGTTGCTGCTGGCCAGCCGCTCCGGCGACGACGCCCTCCCCGTCATCTACCTCGCCGCAGGTGTGGCCGGCGCCACCTACCCGCCGCTCACCGCCGCCATCCGAGGCGCCTGGAACGACCTGACCAGCCCCGCCTCCGGGCGATACCCCCTCCGCAACACCGCGCTTGCCGCCGAAACCACGCTGTTCGAAATCGTCTTCGTCCTCGGCCCGCTGCTCGTCGCCGGCTTCGTCCTCGTCGCCGACGCGGCGGCCGCCCTGATCGGTGCGGCAGTGGTCACCCTGGTCGGCACGACAGCCGTGGCCCTCGGCCGGGTCATGCGCGGCTGGCGCCCGCACCCGCGGGAGCACCACGCCCGCGGGCTCGGCCCACTGCGGGTTCCCGGCTTCCCGGCCCTGCTGATCTGCGTGGCCGGCCTGGGCATCGCCTTCGGGGCCGCCGGAGTGATCGTGCCGGCGTTCGCGAGCGACCACAGCACCGGCGACCCGGAGAGCCTCGCCGGCGTGCTGCTCGCGGTCTGGGGGGTCGGCAGCGCCATCGGTGGGCTGTGGTTCGGCGTCCGCAAACCAGCACCGAACATGACCCGACAGTTCGCCCTGCTGCTCGCCGCCCTGGCCGCCACATTCGCCGTGTTCGCGGTGATGCCCACCCCACTGGCGTTGGGCGTCGCGCTGGTCGCCGGCGGAGCCACCATCGCGCCCGCGCTGACCCTGGAGAACACCCTGGTCGGCCGGATCGCCCCGACCGGCATGCTGAACGAGGCGTACACCTGGGTGGTCACCGTCGCGGTGGCGTCGAGCGCCGCCGGCGGCTCGGTGGCCGGCGTGATCGTGGACCACGCCGGCGGCGTCCGCTGGGCGTTCCTGTTCGCCGGGGCGGCGGTCGCCGTCGGAGCTGCGGTCGCCGCACTGCCCGCCGGGCCCATCGCCCGCGCGGAAACCACAGCGGTACGCACCGAACAGCCCGTCCCCGTCTGACCGCCCGTCGGTTGAAGGCCCGCGCGCCTCGGCCTGGCTGGCCTGTCCCTCGGCCTGGCTGGCCTGTCCCTGGCCTGCGCGGCTCGCGCCTCGGCCTGTGCGGCCTGTGCCTAGGCCTGTGCGCTCGGGCCTCGGCCTGTGCGGCTCGCGCCTCGGCTTGTTCGCTGGCTGGCCTTGCCCTCGGGGCGGCTTCGCGCCTTGATCGACTCGGGTTCCTGAATGTCGCGGTATCCCAGTCGCCCGGATGCCCCGACATTCAGGAACCCGAGTCGATCTCAGCCGGGCGCGTTACGCCCGGGGATCGGTGGTACGCCGGGGTGGGCAGCCCTCAGCGGTAGTTGTTGAACTGGAGAGCGACGCCGAAGTCCTCGCCCTTGAGCAGCGAGATGACGGCTTGCAGGTCGTCGCGCTTCTTGCCCGTCACGCGCAGCTGGTCGCCCTGGATCTGCGCCTGCACGCCCTTGGGGCCCTCGTCACGGATCTTCTTGCTGATGGCCTTGGCCTTGTCCGTCTCGATGCCCTGGATCACCTTGCAGTCGATCTTGAAGATCTTGCCCGAAGGTCGCGGCTCGCCAGCATCCAGCGACTTCAGCGAGATGTTCCGCTTCACGAGCTTCTCCTTGAACACGTCCAGCGCGGCGCGGACACGCTCCTCGGTCTCTGCCTGAAGGCCGATCGCCTCCTCGCCGGACCAGGAGATCTCAGCGCCGGTGCCGCGGAAGTCGAACCGCGTCGCAAGCTCCTTCTCCGCCTGCCGAAGGGCGTTGTCGACCTCCTGGCGGTCAACCTTGCTCACGATGTCGAACGACGGGTTCGCTGCCATGTATCTGCTCCTGCTGTCTGGCGGTCTGGGCCTGCCGTCGGCCGCCGACCAGCGGCACGACCCCCTGACCGTACCCGGTTGCGTCGGTACCGGGGGGAGCCGCTATTCTTGCTTCCGCCGCCGCGTTGCGACGCGGTGGGGTGCCCTGGCGGGTTGCCCGAGCGGCCAATGGGAGCGGACTGTAAATCCGTCGCGAAAGCTTCAGAGGTTCGAATCCTCTACCCGCCACCAGGTGCAGCAACGGCCCCTGACCAGCAGAGATGCTGATCGGGGGCCGTTGTCGTTTGTCTGGCCGAGTCCGGCTGAGTCCAGCCCGTGACGACTGGTTGTGGGCAGATGGTGGGCAGGTCGATCTTGCCTGTCAGGGCTTCTCTGGGGCTGCGAACGCTCGTGCTCTGGGGAGTTGGCGCGAACACGCCTGTAGTGACCGGCTAAGGGCTGCTTGTGGGCTTCGCTGACGGCGGCTAGGCCGGGGGCAAGCCAGTCCCGGGGTTGGACTGGCGCGGCAGTCGGAAGCCCCCGCCCGCGCTCAGGTTGACCTGCCGGCTTCCGTGCCGCCTGGCCGTGGTCGTGCTGCGTCTGGATCAGTGAAGTTCGGGGCGGCGGTCCGGCGGCAGTCGGTGGCTCTCCGTCCCGGCGCCGGAGGCGGCCGGGGCGGCTTGCCGCCGGCCGGCTCACCGGCCGCGCCGCGCGGAGCGCGGTGCCTTGATAACCAATAGGACGATTCGGCAAAGCTATTCGGCGACTCGCTTCGGCCCGTCGTAGCTCGCCCCGCCGAGCGTTGCCCCCTCAAAGTCGGCGTCACCGGTGAACGTGGTGTCGTCGAACCTGGCGACGTTGCTGAAAGTCGTCTCGACGAATATGGCGGTATCGCCGAAAGTCGCCTTACTGAACCTGGCGTCATCGCTGAACGTCGTCTGGACGAACCGGGCGCTTCCGCTGAAAGTGGCCTTGCTGAACCGGGCAACACCGGCGAACGTCGTCTGGTCGAACCACGCACCATCGCTGAACGTCGCCTCGTCGAACCAGGCGTCACCGCTGAACATCGCCTGGACGATCCCGACGGCACCCTTGAACGTCGTCCTGTCGAACCTGGCGACGTTGCTGAAAGTCGTTCCGACGAATGTGGCGGTGCCACTGAACGTGGCCCCGTCGAACCTTGTGAAACCGCGGAAGGTTGCTGCAGTGAAGTCGGCGTTGTGGAGGTGGCAGCCGGTGAATTCGGCGTTGATGAGGGCCGCCTCGGTGAGGTCCAGAACCAGCGTTGGGCCCCAATACGAGGGATTAGGTTCTCTGCCCTGAGTGGCGGGACGCAGGTGGCGAGCGAGGATACGTTGAGCGGCGAGGCGGACTTGTTGTTCTTCTCGTAGCTCTACCGACGGCGTGTCCGGGGCGGTGTCGCCGGCTGCGGCCGTCGGAAGAGTCGGGGCAGGGCTGGTGGGAAGGGACTCGGTGTACTGCAGAGCGTGGGGCATGCGCAGGTAGGCGCAGATCACCTCCACGATGCTCTGCCGGTGGGCAGGATTGTCATGAGCGAGGCGTTCCAGGGCGTAGAGGCCCGCGAGGCGGACCGGGGCCTTGTCCGAGCCAAGCTGGTCGGCAGCCTTGACGTACAACTCGGTGACGCGCTTCTCGCCGGCGTCGTACTCGGTGGCCTGCTGAGTGCGCTCGGCCAACTGCTGCCGACGGAATGCCAGCAGCAGCGCGAAGGCGCCGGTCACCGCTGCGCCGATGGTCAGACCTGTACGGATGGACTCCACCCGCAATTGCGCCCGATGCGTGCCGTCATCCATGGCGGGCAACGAGCCCTGCAGCCAGGCGATCGCGGCCCAGGTGACCACTGCCACCAGGACCATCCCGACCGGGATCACCCACGACCGCAGCGGCTGCACTTGCCGGATTGGCGCTGTCGGCGCAGCCGATGCCTGGCGCTCTTCGGTGGTGCGATGCCAGAACAGCACGCCTACGAGCAGCACCGTCAGGCTCGCCGTCACCGGCAGCAGGACCGGCCACTCGGAGGCCAGGACAGGCCACCATGAACCGGGAACCCGCACCAGCGCGACACCGAGCAAGCCCAGCACCCCGGCGGCAATCAGGGAAACGCTCCACCGCTTCGTCACACTGCAGAATCATGCCCGTACCGAGCAAGCGCAACGCGTCCGCCACGGTGAGGGCTCAAGCGTTGGGCAGCCAGGTGCTGACTCTTGCCTCCTATTCACGCAAGTAACCTAAAGAGGCTTGAGGAATAGGCGGCGGGAAGGGTCTGCTGATGCTTTGGCGGTGGGCACGTGCAGATGCCTTGCAGCGTGGATTCTCGGTCGTGTGATCACGTTTGATCGACAAAGGTGGTCTGCATGCCTAGCCAGATCGTCTGGGCGCAAGTAAAGTTTGCGAGGCTGCACGCTTGTGGCTGGAGTTAGTGGATTGAGTATGGGGGTTCTTGATGAATTTAGAACAAGAGGTAGAGCAGAACCGCCAAAGCATTCGATCCGACGGCTATCAAATGTCAATCGGTGAGGTTGCCAACCTATACCGGGATGGCGAGATCATCATCAGGCCAGAATTCCAGCGGCTGTTCCGATGGTCGATCGAGCAGCAGTCTCGGTTGATTGAATCTATTTTGCTTGACATTCCGTTACCTACGGTCTTCGTCGCCCAAAGAGAGGACGGCGTCTGGGAGGTAGTGGACGGCCTTCAGCGGCTGTCGACTATTCTCCAATTTATGGGTGAGCTTAAAGATGCTGTAACAGGCGAGCTTAAGGGTCCGACCAGACTGGTCAGAACGAAGTATCTTCCGTCGCTCGAGAATGCCACCTTTTCGGAAGGTGCAAACCCCTTTCCTAGCTCGCTGCGGATCAGTTTCAAGAGAGCTCGTCTCGACTTTCGTATTCTCCTTAAAGAGAGCGACGAAGCGGTCAAGTACGAGGTCTTTGATCGTTTGAATAGCGGTGGTTCGCCGACATCCCCTCAAGAGGTGCGGACCGCGCAGCTGCTCATGGCCAACCCTCGCTTTTATGACTGGCTCGACGGACTGCGAAAGTATAACGATTACGTGGACTGTGTACCACTCACGGAGCGTCAGCTCGCGGAGCAGTATGATCTAGAACTCGTAATCCGGTATCTCGTATTCCGCAACAGTTCCAATGCCGAACTGCGTTCGTTCGCTGATGTAGATACCTTTCTAACTGACAGGTCTCTTGAATTCGCTCAAAACAAATCCTTCGCCTACGGCGATCGAGAACGAGAGTTTAAAGACTTGTTCAAAGTGCTCAGCGCTTCAGGGGCGGAGGTTTTCCGCCGCTACAACCGGCCCAAGAAGAAGGCCTCTGGTGCTTTCAGTGTTTCGGCGTTTGAGGCAGCGACCCTCGGCGTGGCGAGTCACTTGGCAGCTTGGCAGGATGTTGCGCCGGAGCGCCGAGCCTCACGGCTAAAAGTTAGGGTTTCTGAGCTGTGGAACGATTCCGAGTTTAACAAAAATTCCGGAGCCGGTGTTCGCGCGACGACAAGGATCCCCAAGATGGGTTCCATCGGCTCTCGGATCTTCCTCCCCTGACCCGCGATGAGCGTCAGGACGATTGAACAACTAGAGGCCGCGCTGACCGAGGAGTTGAAATGGCGGCGGCGCGAGATTCAGCAATGGGAGGGTGTTGCGCGATCTGTGCGGGAACACGAGCTAGCAGCCGTCCTCCGCGGCGGGCTGAGCATTGTATACGGGCACTGGGAGGGATACGTGAAAGCCGCAGCGGCGATGTACTTGGAGTTTGTCGCCAGGAAAGGCCTCTCGATTTCTCAACTGCGCCCCGAGTTGGCGGCGGTGGCCCTTCGAGGGCTACTAGGATCCGGCGAGTCGTCAAAGAAGTCATCGGATCACACCAGGATTGTGGTGGCGCTAAGGGAGAAGTCGCTAGAGCCTGCCCGGCTGCCATACGATCGGGCGACGATCCGAACTTTTTCGAATCTCAGCTTTGACCGGTTTGAAGACATTATGCATTCGATCGGCTGTGATGCGTCTGGTCATGAGATACATAGATCCCTTATTGACAACCGGCTTCTTAAAAACCGGAACTCGATCGCCCATGGGCGGGAGCAGTACGTCACCATCGATGACTGGAAGACAATCCAAGAACGAGTATTTGACATACTTGCAGACGTTCGAACGCAGATATCCAATGCTGCCGCAGTAGGTGCGTATCTGAGAGTCGACCCCGGTGTGCCGAAGCCGCGACACGCACTGGAATGACGATCCGGCGAAAGTCCTCCCATTCTGCAAAATCTATGTTCTGGGCCATCCGATATTGCTCGGCTATGAGGCTGCGGCGTATGGCCCAAGCACTCCGGGCGGCATGGGCTGCCATCAATCATTGCTCCGGGGCGTCACAAACCTCCGGGTTCCAAGGCGTCCCGTAGGACTCTGCGGAGAGACTTAGCGCTCACAACTTGAAGGGATGAACGCGTAACCTCCGCGCTGCATCTCCACCCCGGGGGCCGACGGTGACACGTGGTCCTACGGCACGTCGGCGCGCGCCCGGTCGTACGCGTGTGTACCCGGTTTCCTGTCATTCTGCGGCGGCTCGTCGGGCCTCCGCGAGGCGCTCATCGCGGGGCATTGGCGGGCCGGAGCATAGCGAAAGCGTGCCCGGACCGGGTGGCTGGCGGGAGCGGCCCGCTGTGGGTCGCTTTCAAAGAGGATCGAAGGTGCGGCCGGGGCACTACTTCGCTCAAGGCTCAAGCACCGGGGGAGGGCCGAGACTCGTACGGTCCCGATCCCGCCCGGCTCGTCGAGCTGCTGTGCGCGCACGTCGACAATCACGGCGTCGGCCCGGACGGTCGGTTCTTCCGGGGCCTGCACGGTGGGCCGCTCTCTGAGTCGGTCTACGACCGGTGGTGGAAGCTCGCCCGGGAGAAGGCGCTCACCGAATCGCAGGTCGCCTCGCCGCTCGTACGCCGTCCCTACGACCTGCGGCACGCGGCGGCCTTGCTCTGGCTGAATGCCGGCGTCCCGCCGAACGAGGTCGCCCGGCGCCTGGGCCACGACGTCGCCGTCCTGCTCCGCGTCTACGCCAACTGCATCGACGGCGGAGACGACACGATGAACGACAAGATCGGCGACGCGCTCGGATGAGCGCCCGTGCTTCAGTCCTTCTCGGCGGTCGTTGCGTGGCCGAGAAGGCGCCGAGCTTCACTGACGACGTCCGCGTCAATATCGCTGGTTGCGGTGCTGGTGTGCGGTTGCCAGTCGTGGATGGCGGCTACGAGGTCGTAGGCGTTGTCCAACGCGATCAGTTCGGCTGCCAGGGGAGTGCCGTCGTAGGAGATGAATCGGTATGCCCAAGAGGTGAGATCACGGGGCGCGATGGTCTGTACGAGCAGTCGCCGGGCCATGATTCGGAGGGCTTCCTCCGCGCTCTCTCGGCTTCCCTCACCGTAGTAATCCAGAGAGAGTTCCGACAGCGCGCCTTCGAGCCAACGCCGCAGCTCGTCATTCTCCTCGCCCTTCACCGGCGAGATGCCGGCGAGGATCCCCAGAGTCGGGCTGTCTATACCCGCGGTGAGGCAGTCGCAGGCGGCTTCGATCACCTGAGCCGCGGTGCCAGAACCGACGCTCCAGAAGACAGCGGCGTCCTGGAGGCGAGCGAGAGCATCCTGACCGAGCATCGCTACATGATCCGGCAGCGCGCCCCCGCTGTCGCTGGCTTATCCGCGGCTCGTCTGCTGGCCGTACGATCTGCGGCAGGCGGCGGCCTCGCGGTGGCTGAATGCCGGTGCCCCGCCGGCCGAGGTTGCCCGGCGCCTGGGCCACGGCGTCGCCGCCCTGCTCCGCGTCTGTGCCAAGTGCATCGACGACGGCGACGACACCATGAGCGACAAGATCGGCGAGGCGCTCGGGTGATGTTGCAGCTCAGTGCCATTATCGTGCCCGTGGCAATGAGTCGTGAGCGTCGGCGGAAGGTTGTGAGTGCCTTCGTCACGGCAGGCGCGACCTGGACAGCGGCATCTGCTGGCTTCGCGGAGGCCCCGTCGCGATTCCAATTGATCATGTCGGGCGTCGCTGCTGCCCTAGCCGCCAGCGCGGCGGCCTTCAGCCCGGACGCGTCGGCGCGGTCGGCCGACTCAAAAAAAGGGCCATCTTGCTATGAAACCCTTCGGATGCGACTGCTCGGCTTGGCCCGGGTCCTGGCGCAAGCAGCGGCCTCAAAAAAAATCGTCGAAGCTTAAGTCTGGAAGGTTAGACCGCCTGCGTGGGCGTGGGCAGATGGTGGGCAGTCAGGCGTGCCGGGGCGTTCGGCGGAGTCAAAACCGCAGCTGAGGCGACCTAAGTGGGCCAAGATCACTGGCGCCCTATAGATCCGCCGCGAAAGCTTCAGAGGTTCGAACCCTCTGCCCGCCACCAGGTGCAGACACGGCCCCTGATCAACAGAGATGCTGATCAGGGGCCGATGTCGTTGATCTGGCCGAGTCTGACTTTGCCCCACACGCGTCACTGAGATCAACTCGGTCCGGCTCTCGGAGGTACGTGTCCGGCACCAGCGCGGGGCCGCGACCAGCCGCATGGGTCACCGCCCGGGACTGGCCCCGTCAGCGCGGGCGGTAGATGACCGCTCTGCCGCCGGCGACCGTGGGGACCGACGCGGCGATGCGGCCACGGTCATCGAGGTCGACGACCTCGTCGTACCTGTCGATGCCGGCCAGGGTGAGGTCGTGCAGGACGCCGCGCCGCCACAGCGCCGGGCGGGAGCTTCCGTCGCTGGCCTCGGAGGTGGCCAGGATCTCGCCGCGGTTGTTGATCGCCCGCAGCTCGGTGGAGCTGCCGCCTAGAGTGCCGACATCGACGGCGTGGCTGTGCCGCCAGAGGATGCCGCGCGGGTACAGATCGGCTGAGAACTGCCAGCCGATCACCCACCCGCGGTCGTTGAGGGCGTACGTGTTGCTGCGGTTGAAGGGGCCGGCGCCGAGGTCGGTGACCCGGCCGTCGTGCCAGCGAACGGCGTGGAACCCGTTCGGTGGCATGAATATCCCGCCCGAGACCTGGCCGTGCTCGTTGACGTCGGACACCTCGCTGAGAGGTAGGGGCCGGGCGCGGCCATTCGTCCAGAGGACGGGGCCTGCGTCTGTGTGGCCACCGACCTGACCGCGGTTGTTGATCGCCACGGGCCGGGCGGACGGGCCCAGCGGCCGCAGAACACCGTGGTCCCAGACGTACCCGCCGGAGCCGTCGTCGGGGTAGCCGACGACCTGGCCGCGGTCGTTGACGTCGGTCGGGGTGAAGGCACCGAGATCGGTCATCCGGCCGTGCCGCCAGAGGAACCCGCGGTGCGTGCCGTCGGCGGCCTGGGCGCGGCCGACCACGTCGCCGCGGTTGTTCATGGCGCTGGCGAAGCTGCTGTCGCCGCCGAGGGTGCCGAGGTCCACCATGCGATAGCCGGCCGGGGCGCCGGGGGCGGCGGACGCGGCGCCGGCGGTTGGTGCGGCCGTCAGGGCGGCTACGAGGAGGGCGGTGCCGAGGATGGATGGCATGGGACGGCTCCTTCGGAGCGTCGCCGGGCGAACCGTGCGCTCAGCGTAGGCCCCTCCCGTCGCAGCGCCAGGGTCCCGTCACATGGCCGACAGCCTCGCCGTCCTGCTGCCCCACGTGCCGGGGAGGTGCTGAGACAGGGCGACGGGCCGTCGCGTACGCCGCCGCGCCGTGCTCGGGTTCCGGGGAGGGACGCGGGGGCACCTAATGATCAGGAGCAGTCTGGCTCGTCGAAGGGATCGCTGGTGATCGGCGATTCGCGTTTCGGCCCGGGGTTCGCCGGCCCGCTGTGAGACTGGGCGAGTGCCAGCACCGTCGCTGGCCGGCTCTGACCTGGCGGGTGGGGAAGATGTCCAACGACAACGAAATTCGTCCATTTCGGCTCGACGCGCCGGAGGACGCGATCGCCGATCTGCGTCGCCGGATCGCGACCACCCGCTGGCCCACTCGCGAGTTGGTCACCGACCGTTCGCAGGGGGTGCAGCTGGCGATGATCCAGGAGCTGGCCCGCTACTGGTCGACCGAGTACGACTGGCGGGCGTTCGAGACGAAGCTGAACGCGTTGCCGCAGTACACGACGATCATCGACGGCGTCGAGATCCACTTCATCCACGTGCGCTCGCAGCACGAGGACGCCCTGCCGCTGATCATGACGCACGGCTGGCCGGGTTCGGTCGTCGAGCTGCTCGGGGTGGTCGGCCCGCTCACCGACCCGACCGCGCACGGTGGTGCCCCCGAGGACGCGTTCCACCTGGTGCTGCCGTCGCTGCCCGGCTACGGCTTGTCCGGCGAGCCGATCGAGCCCGGCTGGGACTCCAACCGGATGGGAGCTGCTTGGGCGGTGTTGATGCAGCGCCTCGGCTACTCGCGTTACGTCGCCCAAGGGGGTGACGTGGGTGCCGCCGTCACGGACGCGATGGGTCGCCAGGGTCCCGAAGGGCTGCTCGGCATCCACGTCAACCTGCTCGCCGGGGCGATCGGGATCAAGGACCAACTGCCGGCGACGTCCGCGCAGGAGCGCGCGGCGCACGACGCGCTGAACCTTTTCACGATGGATGGCTTCGGCTACTTCCTGGAGCAGTCCACCCGACCGCAGACGATCGGGTACTCCCTGCTGGATTCGCCGGTCGGGCTGGCTGCCTGGATGTTCGACCATGACACGGACAGTTACTACAAGATCTCCCGCGCGCTCCTCGACGGCGCGCCGACGGGTGGTTTCACTCGCGAGTCCATCGTGGACAACGTGACGTTGTACTGGCTGACCGGCACCGGAGCGTCGTCCGCCCGGTGGTACTGGGAGTTCGGGCGTTTCCTGGCTGCGGCTCAGGCGGCCGGTCAGACTCCGCCGCCGGTCACGGTTCCGGTCGGTTTCACCACGTTCCCCGACGAGATCTGGGCCGCTCCGCGTAGCTGGGCCGAGGCGGTCTACCCCGGCCTCTCGTACTTCAACGAGGCTGACCGGGGTGGTCACTTCGCGGCCTGGGAGGAGCCGGAGCTCTTCGCTGCCGAGGTGCGGGCCGCGTTCCGGCCGCTGCGGTAGGCCCGGGCCCACGCTGCCGAATCGTCGCGAAGGCTACAAAGCCTCGAACCATCCCTCTCCGGCGGTGATAATCGAGAGACTCCGATCCTATGGATCGGAGAGGATTGTTGTGTTCAACTGGTCACCGGTTGCGAACCCGGCCAACCGGTGCTCATCGTCCTGGGGGAGTGGGGAAGGTCCGGTGCCGCCATAGCTGCCGGCTTTGTGTTTCAGGCGGGCTTTGCTACTGGAAGCGGCATCCATGACGTAGATCCAAATTGCGGCTATAACTTGAACACGCATCATCTGCGCGTCTCCTGGGACGAGCCAACGACCTTGCTGGGCATCCGTCGTTGAAGCGTTCGGGCCGGCTGGACGGGCCCGCGCTGCTCAGCCGTCCGACCGCTTTGCGGGCTGCCTCGTGTGTGGCACCATCGTGGAATCTTGCCTTCCCGACACCCCTGCCACGAGGAGCACACGATGTCTGGTCAAAGGCTGGCCCGGCGGGTCGGCATGGTTTTCGCAGTTCTGGCTCTCACTGTGATGGCCGGCGGGGCTTCCGGAAGTTTTGGGGAGTTTCAGGCCTTTGACTACGTCTGGACGGCGCCGCAGCACTAGTCGAGGCAGGCGACACCTCTGTCGCATCGGACGGTGTCGTCAGCCTCGTTCCCGGCCGCGCGTCCTTCGCGGCAGTGACCGGTAAGGAGTGGGATGGCTGGCCGCCGGTCCGCGTCGGGTGGCTCGGGGTCTCCTCGGCGCCCGGCCCAGTACGCATGGTTCATCACCGGCCCGTTGATGTTCCTGGCCGTCGTCTTCTCGATGACGATCGGGCTGGTCACCCCGAACCGACCGCATCCCTCCGGGTCCTGGGGGCTCGCCGCGGTCCTGCTGGGCGTGATGGTGATCGCCGGCCTGCCGATGCTGAACTTCGTCATCGGGCGGCAGTCCTTCGGGGTGCGCCTCGTCGAGATCCCACTCGTGCCGGCGTTCGTCTTTCTTCCGCCGCTGATGGTGGTCCTGGTTTACACCCTCTCCACGCTGATCACCCATCTGCGGTACCGCTTCGGCGCGGAGAAGCTGGCCTTCAACGTCGCCAACGCCGCCGCGGCCGTGTCGCTGGCCGGTCTCGTGCTGCTGGCGCTCCCACCGGTAGTGGGCGTCGGGCCGCGCACGTGGGGCGTGCTCTTCGCATCCGTCGGTACCGTCGTGGTGTCGACCCTCGCCGGCGTGGCCGGAGTGATCGCCATCATGCACGGCCGGCACGCGGCGCTGGGTGTGCTGCGCAGCGGGTTGCCGTCCCTGCTGGCCAACGGTGTCAACCTCGTGGTCGGGTTGATCGTCCTGATCGCGGTCGACAGCACCTGGTGGTCGGCCGTGTTGATCGTCGTGCTCGGGGTCGCGCTCGCGAAGATCTACCGGTCGTACGAGCAGTTCTTCCGCCAGCACCGGACGCTCGGCGACATGTACGAACTCACCCAGGCGATGACCGCCAACGGGCAGAGCGGCAACCTGGCTGACGTCCTTCTCGGTCGGATCCGCGGGCTCATGCAGGCCGAGTACGCGACGCTGTGGCTGCCCGCCCAGGGGCGTCACCCGGAGGTGATGCTGACCGCGCGGGTCGACGACGCCGGCCTGCTGGACACGTCGCCGACGCCGGTGGTCGTTCGCGAGGAGGCCCGCCGTCAGCGCCGCAGTCTGGCGATGGGTGTTCGCCTCGGGGACGAGGAGAGCCTGCGGGGGTCGCTGCGCGCCACCGGGGTGAAGGACATCATCGTGGTGCCGCTCTACTCGGGTCAGGCGGTGATCGGCACCCTCGAGGTGGTCAACCGGCTCAGTGACGTCGGCCATTTCACGCCCGGCGACATCCCCGTCTTCGAGACGGTCGCCGCGCACGCGGCAGTGGCCCTGGAGAATTCGCGGCTGGTCGACAGGCTGCGGCACGACGCGCACCACGACACGTTGACCCGGTTGCCGAACCGGCGGCGGATCACCGGGGCGTTGGACGAGTCGGTCAAGATCCGCGCGCCGGGCGAGGTGGTGGCGCTGCTGCTCTTCGACGTCGACGGGCTGCGCCAGGTCAACGAGTCCCTGGGTCACGCGGCAGGGGACAAGGTCCTCATCGAGGTCGCCAACCGGCTGCGGGCCAGCGCGCCGTCGTCGGCTCTGGTCGGCCGCGCCGGCGGGGACGAGTTCCTGGTGACGCTGCGGTTGGAGAGCGCCGAGGCCGCGCTCGAGCTGGCCGCTCAACTGCGCGACCAGATCCGCGACGAGATGGTCTTCGACGCGCTCACCCTCGACGTGAACACCGCCGTCGGGGTGGCCGTACACCCGGATCACGGCAGTGACGCGGCGACCCTGTTGCTCCGGGTCGACCTCGCCGCCACCGCGGCCAAGTCGGTGCCGGGCAGCGTGCAGCTGTTCAACCCCGCGCTGGAGTCCCGTTCACTGCGCCGGCTGGGCCTGGCCGGCGATCTGCGCCGAGCACTGGACCAGGACGAGCTGGAGGTCTACTTCCAGCCCAAGGTGACTCTGCGGGACCGACGCCTGGTTGGTGTCGAGTGCCTGGCCCGGTGGGAGCACCCGGCGCACGGCACCGTCGCCCCCGAGGACTTCGTGGCGGTGGCCGAGCACACCGGCCAGTTGAGCCGGCTCACCGAGGTGGTGCTCCGCGAGGGCCTTCGCCGCAGTCGGGACTGGGCGCTGGCCGACCAGCCGCTGCCCATCGCTGTCAACCTCTCCGCCCGTACGCTCATCGACCAGCATTTCCCGGACCGGGTCCAGGAGTTGTTGACCGAGTACAAGGTGCCGGCGCAGCGCCTCACCCTGGAGATCACCGAGTCGGGGGTGCTGGACGGCACGGACCGGCCCATCCCCACCCTGCAACGGTTGCGGGATCTCGGCGTACGGCTGTCGGTTGACGACTTCGGCACCGGCGACTCGTCCCTGGCGCACCTGCGCCGGTTGCCGGTGCACGAGGTGAAGGTGGACCGCTCCTTCGTGCAGGGCATGGCGACCGATCCGGGGGACCTGGCGATCGTCAACGCGGTGGTGACCCTCTCCCAGCAGTTCGGCCTGGCTGTGGTGGCCGAGGGGGTGGAGAGCGAGCTGACCCTGGAGCTTCTGCAGGACATCGGCTGTGAGATCGGGCAGGGCTTCCTGTTCAGCAGGCCGCTGCCGTACGAGCGGTTGGCTGCCTGGTTCGGCGCGCAGGTCGAGCCGGAGACGACGGCCAACGGCGAGCTTCCGCGCCTTCGTGTCGTGCCCTGAGCAGGGCGCGGACGATCACCGGGGATCCGATTTCACCTGTCGAGCCGGGCCGTGTACTCTTACTTCTGCGCGCCCCACGGGGAGATCGCGCAGGCCCCCTTAGCTCAGTCGGCAGAGCGTCTCCATGGTAAGGAGAAGGTCTACGGTTCGATTCCGTAAGGGGGCTCGAGGGTTCAGCTGGACCCATCGCAGCGGTGTAGCTCAGATGGTAGAGCAAGCGGCTCATAATCGCTGTGTCGCCGGTTCAAGTCCGGCCACCGCTACTCTCGTCTTCCGGGCTCGTTGCCGGTGGTCGTAAGAATGGGCGCTTCTGGCGCCCACTTTGCATGTCCGCGCTGTCAGCGTCTAGGCTGGCGCGTCGTAGTTGTTTCCGTTAGCGAGGAAGGCACTCCGCCGTGGCGAAGGCTACCGATGTCCGGCCGAAGATCACTTTGGCGTGTGTGGAGTGCAAGGAGCGCAACTACATCACGCGCAAGAACCGGCGCAACGACCCCGACCGCATCGAGCTGAAGAAGTTCTGCCCGCGCGACGGTCGGCACACGGTCCACCGCGAGACCCGCTGATTGCTGGCCGGTCCTCAGGGCCGGCCACTTTCGCAGCTTTTCAATCGCCGATCTGACCGGTTTGGCGCGGCTCCGCCGCCGCCTACCGATCAGGTCGGCGATTGGGCTTTCCGTGTAGGTTCGCGGCATGCCTCTGGACCCTTCCTTCGTCGGCCGGACCTATCCGCCGACGGCCCCCTACCAGGTGGGCCGAGAAAAGATCCGCGAGTTCGCCAGCGCCATCGGCGCCACCGACCCGGCCCACCATGACCCGGAGGCCGCGCAGGCGCTGGGCCACCCCGACGTGGTGGCTCCGCCGACCTTCCCGGTGATCGTGACGATGGCCGCGAGCCGCCAGATCATCGAGGACCCGGCCCTGGGTGTCGACTACAGCCGCCTGGTGCACGGCGACCAGCGGTTCGCGTACACCCGGCCGGTCGTCGCCGGCGACGAGCTGGTCTGCACCAACACCATCGAGGATGTCAGCACCCGGGGTGGGCACGGCTTCCTGACCACGCGCACCGACGTGAGCACCGTCGGCGGGGAGCCCGTGGTCGCCGTCTGGGCCAGGTATGTCATTCGCGGGGAGGCGTGAGATGGAGTTGCCAGCACAGACGTTTCGGGTGACCCGCGCGGACCTGATCCGCTACGCCGGCGCCTCGGGCGACTTCAACCCGATCCACTGGAGCGACCGGGTCGCCACCAAGGTAGGTCTGCCCGGGGTGATCGCGCACGGCATGTTCACCATGGCGCTGGTCGGCCGGGCGGTCACCGAGTGGGCGGGGTCGGCGGACGCGGTGGTCGAGTACGGCGTGCGCTTCACCCGGCCGGTGGCGGTCCCGGACGACGACCAGGGGACCGAGATCGAGGTCACCGCGCGGGTCCGTGAGGTGACCGAGGACGGCCTCACCCGACTGGAGGTGACGGCCACCTGTCTCGGTGAGAAAGTGCTGTCGCAGGCGCGGGCAACCATCCGGACGGCACGCTGAACCGAGCCCGCCACGCGTGGCGGAGAGACCGGTTGGGAAAGTCGGGCGGCTACCCGTACACTGGTCCGCCGTGGGGCAAGTGACCCCTGCTCGGTCGTCTGTGGCCGCGTGGGGCGAGTGTTGCCGCATAGGGGTGTAGCTCAATTGGCAGAGCAGCGGTCTCCAAAACCGCAGGCTGCAGGTTCAAGTCCTGTCACCCCTGCGCCTCAGGCCTGACCGTTCCCGTGGGTCGCGCCGCCAGCTTGGCGGCGTCCGGCCCGTGGTGGTGGCATCGGCGGGGTGGTCCGAGGCAATCGGGCCCTCCGGGTGATCCACCGGCCGCGGCCCGTCGCGGGACGGTTGGGTCCGGCCGGCGTGACCAGCGCCGCGTACGCCACTCGGCGTGCGACCCCAGATTCCGCGACGGAGGGCGAAGTGGCCGACAACAAGCGGCGCGACGACGACGGCGACGATCGTCTCGACGACGAGATCGTCGACGACGTGGCCGACGACGACGCCTCCGGCGCGGACGAGCCGGTTTCCCGGGGAGGCACCGCCACGCGGTCCCGCGCCCGGGCGGAGTCGGCGGACAGCCGACCGACCACGCGGTCGGAAACGGGTCGGGTGGGCGTCTTCGGCCGCATCGCCCGGTTCTTCCGCGAGGTCGTGGCGGAACTGCGTAAGGTCATCTGGCCGACCCGCAAGGAGTTGCTGACCTACACCGCCGTGGTGGTGGCGTTCGTCGCGGTGATGCTGACGATCGTGGGTGTGCTGGACTTCGGCTTCGCCAAGGTCGTGTTGTTTGTCTTTGGCAACTCGGACTGACCGGCTGCCTCCAGCCATAGTGACGGAAGTGAGCGAGCGTGCCTGAGTACGACGAGACCGCCGGACCGGTGGACGAGCAGTCCACGGTCGCGACGGCGGCTGGTGACGAGTCGGTTGAGGCCGCCAGCGAGCCGGAGTTCCCAACGACCGAGCCCGCACCGGACGAGGACTACGACCCCGTCGCGGAGCTGAGGCAGAAGCTGCGCTACGCGCCGGGTGACTGGTACGTGGTGCACTCGTACGCCGGCTACGAGAACAAGGTCAAGACCAACCTCGAGACCCGGATCACGAGCCTCGACATGGAGGACTTCATCTACCAGGTCGAGGTGCCGACCCGGGAAGAGGTCGAGGTCAAGAACGGTAAGCGTTCGCAGATCCAGGCCAAGGTCTTCCCTGGTTACATCCTGGTCCGGATGGAGTTGACCGCCGAGTCATATTCCTGTGTCCGGAACACCCCGGGTGTGACCGGCTTCGTCGGCGCGACCGACCGTGCCGACCGGCCCGCTCCGCTCTCGCTGGACGAGGTGCTGAAGTGGCTGGCGCCGGCCGTCGAGACCGAGCAGAAGAAGGCGAAGCCGGAGATCAAGGTCCTCGACTTCGAGGTGGGCGACTCCGTCACTGTCACCGACGGCGCGTTCGCATCGCTGCCGGCCACGATCAGCGAGATCAACGCCGACCAGCAGAAGCTCAAGGTGCTGGTGTCGATCTTCGGTCGCGAGACTCCGGTGGAGCTCAACTTCAACCAGGTCGCCAAGATCTGACTGGTCGTCGGCGGCGGGCCCGGCCCGCCGCCGACGACGGCGTACGCGCTCTCGCTCGACCTCGGCGGACGAGTGGGCTGCGGCCTGCGCTACTCTAGAATGTCGCCGCTGTCGCACCGCGCTGACCGTGCGCGCCCGAGGGCGGCGACAGCCGCATTTTCCCAGCTCCAAGCCCCAGGAAGTGACATGCCTCCGAAGAAGAAGCTCGTCAAGACGTTCACGCTTCAGCTGCCGGCGGGCCAGGCCACGCCGGCGCCGCCGGTCGGCCCCGCGCTCGGCCAGCACGGCGTGAACATCATGGAGTTCTGCAAGTCCTACAACGCGCAGACCGAGTCTCAGCGGGGCGACATCGTCCCCGCCGAGATCAGCGTGTACGAGGACCGGTCCTTCACGTTCGTGCTGAAGACCCCGCCCGCTGCCCGGCTGCTGATCAAGGCCGCTGGTGTGCAGAAGGGTTCGGGTGTTCCGCAGTCCGAGAAGGTCGGCTCGGTCAGCCGCGCCCAGCTGCGTGAGATCGCCGAGAAGAAGATGGCCGACCTCAACGCCAACGACATCGCCCAGGCCGAGAAGATCATCGCCGGCACCGCCCGGTCGATGGGCATCACCGTCAACGACTGACGTCGGCCCCGGCCTTCGACCCGACCGTGGGAGGGCTCGCGCCGAGCGGCCCGCCAGAGACCACAGGAGTAATCAGCAATGCAGCGCAGCAAGAGCTACCGCAAGGCCGCCGATGTCATCGACCGGTCGAAGCTCTACACCCCCACCGAGGCCGTGAAGCTGGCCAAGGAGACCACCAACGTCAAGTTCGACGCCACGGTCGAGGTCGCCATGCGCCTCGGCGTCGACCCCCGCAAGGCGGACCAGATGGTCCGCGGCACGGTCAACCTGCCGCACGGCACCGGTAAGACCGCCCGCGTGATCGTGTTCGCCAGTGGCGCGAAGGCCGAAGAGGCCGCCGCCGCGGGTGCCGACGAGGTGGGCACCGATGAGCTGGTCGCCCGGATCCAGGGTGGTTGGCTCGACTTCGACGCGGCGATCGCCACGCCGGACCAGATGGCCAAGATCGGCCGGATCGCGCGGATCCTGGGCCCGCGCGGTCTCATGCCGAACCCGAAGACCGGCACGGTGACCATGGACGTCACCAAGGCGGTGCAGGACATCAAGGGCGGCAAGATCACCTTCCGGGTGGACAAGCACTCCAACCTGCACCTGATCATCGGCAAGGCCTCCTTCACGGAGACCCAGCTGGTGGACAACTACGCCGCGGTGCTCGACGAGGTGCTGCGTGCCAAGCCGTCCGCGTCCAAGGGCAAGTACCTCCGCAAGGTCATCCTGACCACCACGATGGGCCCGGGCGTTCCGGTCGACCCGAACCTGGTGAAGAACCTTCGGGAGGACCAGGCCGACGCCTGAGTCGACAGATCGCTCCGCCGGGGCGCCACCACGACAGTGGTGGCGCCCCGGCGCGTTCGAGGTGTGGCAGGCTCGACGCCATGCGGCTGGAGAACGTCTGGTTGCGGTACCACCGGCGGGGGCCGTGGGTGCTGCGGGGCATCGACGTGCGGATCGGTCCCGGCGAGGCGGCGATCGTGCTGGGCCGCAACGGGGTGGGCAAGTCGACTCTGCTCCAGGTGGCCGCGGGGGTCCTCCGGCCGGGCCGGGGCCGGGTCACCGACCGGCCGGCACGGGTGGGCTGGGTGCCTGAGCGTTTCCCCGCCGACCAACCGTTCACAGTGACCCGCTATCTGACCGCGATGGCCCGGGTGGCGGGGCTGGGCAGGGCGGCTGCCGACGAGGCGGTGACCTCCTGGACCGATCGGCTCGGGCTTTCCGCCTTCCGCTCGGTCCGGTTGCCGGAGCTGTCCAAGGGCACCGCGCAGAAGGTCGGGCTCGCCCAGGCGATGCTGCGCACGCCGGGCCTGCTGGTCCTCGACGAGCCGTGGGAGGGGCTGGACGCCACCACCCGCGAGCTGGTGCCCGAGCTGATCGCCGAGGTGCTCGCCGCCGACGGGTCCGTCCTGGTCAGCGACCACCGCGGCGAGACGGTCCGGTTGCCGGCCGCGCGCCGCTGGCTGGTGGCCGACGGCTCGCTCACCGAGGAGACGCCGTCGACCGACGAGACCTTCGCGGTGGTCGAGGTCGCGGTGCCGACCGCGCGGGTCGCCGGCACCGTCGCCCGGTTGCGCGCCGAGGGCCACCAGGTGCTGCGGGTACGCGCCGACGCCTCCACCGCCGCACCCCAGGCCCGACCCGCCGAGCCGTCCCCGTCGGCCGGCGCTGCCCGACCCGCCGAGCCGCCGCTCGGAGTGACCGGCGAGTTGACCACCGAGCAGCCGAGGGCCGCCGATGCGGTGGTCGAGCCGGCAGCGGGGGAGACCCGATGAGCGCCCTGGTCCGGATGCGGCTGGCCGGTCTCCTGCGGACCGGCCGAGCGCTGGCACCGTTGCTCGCCGGCCTGATCACCCTCGGCACCCTCTATGGCGGTGGCCGCGCCCAGCCGGCGGAGGCGTACGGCGTCTCCGCGGTCGTGCTCTTCCCGGTGCTCGCCTGGCAGACCAAGATCCTGTTGGACGTCGAGCCGGACGTGCAGCGTCGGCTGGCACAGGTGACGGTCGGGGTGGCGCGGGAGCGGTTGGCCGGGCTGCTCGCCGCCGGAGTCGCGGCGCTGGTGACAGTGGCCGTCGCGTTGCTCTTTCCGTGGCTGGTCGGCGGGGTGTCCGGCCCGGTCGACCCGGGGGACCGGTCGATTCCGGTCGGGCTCGCGCTGGGATTGTGGGCGCACCTGCTCGTCGTACCCGCTGCGGTTGCTCTTGGGGCGCTGGCCAGCCGGGCGTCGGTGGGCGGCGCCGCGTACGGCGTCGCGGTGTTGGCCCTCGGCGGGGTCGGTGCGGTGGTGTTCGGCCTGACCGGTTCGGTGGCTCCCTGGCTGGCGCCGCCGATCATGGCCGCCGCCCGCACCACAGGTGGCGACGCCGCCGCGCTGACCCTGCTCGGGCTGAGCGGGTGGGCGCTGGCCTGGAGCGCTGCGGTCGTCGGCGGCTACCTGTGGCGGCGGCGGGCCGAGGGCTGACCGCCGGCCGGGCGGGTGGCGTGGCTCACCTGACGCGATTTGGCGCTGCTGGCCTGGGCGCGTACTCTTCAACAGTCATCCGTGTTCTCATGGATGAGGAACCACCCAGAGACCGCTGGTCACCGTGCTCCGGCACGGTCGAAGGTCCCGCGACAACGGGCGACCCGCGTAGGGCGGCAAGCGTAACTCGGCAGTGAACGTGGTCCGCCGACCAGGTGATCTCCGGCCCTCGCCCCGTGCGCCCTGCGCCGGGGCTTTTTCGTTGTCGTGCTGCCTCCGCCCCCGTTCCGGCTTCGGCCGAGACGGGGACCAGCCTCGAGTAACGAGAGAGGAGGGACATGGCGGACAAGCCGATTCGGGCCGACAAGGCCACGGCCGTCGCTGAGCTGACCGAGAGCTTCCGCAGCTCGGGCGCCACCGTGCTGACCGAGTACCGCGGTCTGACGGTTTCCCAGCTCACCCAGCTTCGGCGCTCGCTCGGCGCCGAGACCAGCTACACGGTCGCGAAGAACACGCTGGCCAAGCGTGCTGCGACGGACGCGGGCATCACCGGCCTCGACGAGCTGTTCACCGGTCCTACCGCGCTGACTTTCGTTTCGGGCGACGTCGTCGAGGCGGCGAAGGGGCTTCGCGACTTCGCGAAGGCCAACCCGAAGCTCGTCATCAAGGGCGGTGTCTTCGAGGGCAAGGCCATCACCGCGGCCGAGGTCACGAAGCTTGCCGACCTGGAGTCCCGCGAGGTGCTGCTGGCCAAGCTGGCCGGCGCGATGAAGGGCAACCTGAGCAAGGCCGCGGCCCTGTTCCAGGCCCCGCTGTCGAAGACCGCCCGTCTGGCGGCTGCACTGCAGGACAAGCGCGAGAAGGAGGGCGCCGAGGCGGCCTGAGGCCCCCACGGCGCACCAGTTCTTACTTAACAGAATCAGGAAAGGACGCCAGATATGGCGAAGCTCAGCACCGACGAGCTGCTCGACGCGTTCAAGGAGATGACGCTGATCGAGCTCTCTGAGTTCGTGAAGCAGTTCGAGACGACCTTCGAGGTCACCGCTGCCGCTCCGGTCGCGATCGCCCAGGGTGGCGGTGGCGGCGGCGCTGCTGCCGAGGCCGAGCCGGAGCAGGACGAGTTCGACGTCATCCTCGAGGCTGACGGTGGCAAGAAGATCCAGGTCATCAAGGTCGTGCGTGAGCTGACCGGCCTGGGCCTCAAGGAGGCCAAGGACGCGGTCGAGTCCGCGCCGAAGGCCATCCTGGAGAAGGTCAACAAGGAGACCGCCGACAAGGCGAAGGCCAAGCTCGAGGGTGAGGGCGCCAAGGTCACCCTCAAGTGACCTGACGTTCCACAAACGCGTACCCGGCTCGTGGGCTGGGACACCATCGCGTCGCGGCGGGCGGTGATCCGACACGGATCACCGCCCGCCGTATTGGTGGAGCTGGCTCCGATCGGCCCTGAGCTGGCCTCCGACCAGCGGCTCCGTCGACCGGAACGAGGGCGGCGGGTCGCTCTCCAGGGGGAAACACGGAGTGAGGGCAATACCGGCCCTTGACGCGGCCCGGGGCTGCCAGGCACGCTGACACCAGCAAGACACCGCGCTTGCGACGGCCACGACGTGGGTATGACAGCGGCGGCACCATCGGCCGCAGTAACCCGAGCGGCCCAGTGGGGAGTTGCGTTCTGAGCGGCCCGGCAGACCCCGGTTGACGGGGGCCGAGGCGCGCTCCGCAAACAACCTGCGGGGTGGGCTGGACAGCGGTTAGCCTCTCGGCTACACTGCTAGTTTGCGCTGCCTTCCGACTTGACCCCTGCTCGGAAATGTCCGTTTACGGATATTTCTGGTGGGGTCATTGGAGTGCACGCGTACCAGCCGTTCTGCAGCACCGGTCCTCGGAAGGACGCATCTTGGCAGCTTCCCGCCCTGCGAAGACCAGTCGTACGTCGAGCGCATTCGCTCCCCGCCGAGTTTCATTCGGCAGGATCACCGAACACCTCGAGGTCCCCAACCTCCTTGCCATCCAGAACGAGTCCTTCGACTGGCTCGTCGGCAACGAGGCTTGGCAGGGCCGGTCGGCGGACGACCCGCACGCACGCTCGGGTCTCGCGGAGATCCTTGAAGAGATCAGTCCCATTGAGGACTTCTCCGGCACCATGTCGCTCTCCTTCTCAGCGCCGCGCTTCGACGAGGTCAAGGCCTCGATCGAGGAGTGCAAGGAGAAGGACCTGACCTACTGCGCTCCGCTCTTCGTGACCGCGGAGTTCACCAACAACACCACTGGCGAGATCAAGAGCCAGACGGTGTTCATGGGTGACTTCCCGATGATGACGCCCAAGGGCACCTTCGTCATCAACGGCACCGAGCGCGTCGTGGTCAGCCAGCTCGTCCGGTCTCCGGGCGTGTACTTCGACAAGCAGCCGGACAAGACCTCCGACCGCGACCTCTCCAGCGTCAAGGTCATCCCGAGTCGGGGTGCCTGGCTGGAGTTCGACATCGATAAGCGCGACACGGTCGGCGTACGTATCGACCGCAAGCGTCGGCAGGCCGTCACCGTCCTGCTCAAGGCCATCGGATGGTCGGCCGAGCGGATCCGTGAGAAGTTCGGCTGGTCCGAGCTGATGATGACCACGCTCGAGAAGGACCACATCGCCGGCGCCGACGAGGCTCTGCTCGACATCTACCGCAAGCTGCGCCCTGGCGAGCCGCCGACGCGCGAGAACGCCCAGACCCTGCTCGACAACCTCTTCTTCAACCCGAAGAGGTACGACGTCGCCAAGGTCGGGCGCTACAAGTTCAACAAGAAGCTCGAAGTCGGCGTGCCGATCACCACCGGCACGCTCACCGAGGACGACATCGTCGCCACCGTGGAGTACCTGTGCCGGCTGCACGCCGGTGAGGACGGCTACGAGGCCGACGACATCGACCACTTCGGCAACCGGCGCCTCCGTACCGTGGGCGAGCTGATCCAGAACCAGGTTCGGGTCGGCCTGTCCCGGATGGAGCGGGTCGTCCGCGAGCGGATGACCACGCAGGACGTCGAGGCGATCACCCCGCAGACCTTGATCAACATCCGCCCGGTGGTGGCGGCGATCAAGGAGTTCTTCGGGACGTCCCAGCTGTCCCAGTTCATGGACCAGACCAACCCGCTGGCGGGCCTGACCCACCGGCGTCGGCTGAGCGCGCTCGGCCCGGGTGGTCTGTCCCGGGAGCGGGCCGGCTTCGAGGTCCGCGACGTGCACCCGTCCCACTACGGCCGGATGTGCCCGATCGAGACGCCGGAAGGCCCGAACATCGGCCTGATCGGCGCGCTGTCCACCTTCGCCCGGGTCAACCCGTTCGGCTTCATCGAGACGCCGTACCGGAAGGTCGTCGAGGGTCGGGTCACCGACCAGATCGACTACCTGACCGCGGACGAGGAGGACCGGTTCGTCAAGGCCCAGGCCAACGCGCGCCTGAAGGCTGACGGCACGTTCGCCGAGGACCGGGTGCTCTGCCGTCGTAAGGGCGGCGAGACCGAGGACGTCGTCCCCGGTGCCGTCGACTACATGGACGTCTCGCCCCGGCAGATGACCTCGGTCGCGACCGCCATGATCCCGTTCCTCGAGCACGACGACGCCAACCGGGCACTGATGGGCGCGAACATGCAGCGCCAGGCGGTGCCGCTGGTCAAGGCCGAGGCGCCGCTCGTGGGTACGGGCATGGAGTACCGGGCCGCGGTCGACGCCGGCGACGTGGTTGTCGCCGAGGTCGGCGGTGTGATCGAGGATCTCTGCGCCGACTACGTCACCATCCACCAGGATGACGGCCACCGCCGGACGTACCTGCTGCACAAGTTCCGCCGCTCCAACGCCGGCTCCTGCGTCAACCAGAAGCCGGTGGTCTTCGAGGGCGACCGCGTCGAGGCCGGCCAGGTCATCGCCGACGGTCCGTGCACCGACGAGGGCGAGATGGCACTCGGACGCAACCTGCTGGTGGCGTTCATGTGCTGGGAGGGCCACAACTACGAGGACGCGATCATCCTGTCGCAGCGCCTCGTGCAGCAGGACGTGCTCACCTCGATCCACATCGAGGAGCACGAGGTCGACGCCCGGGACACCAAGCTCGGTCCGGAGGAGATCACCCGCGACATCCCGAACGTCAGTGAGGAAATGCTCGCTGACCTCGACGAGCGCGGCATCATCCGGATCGGCGCCGAGGTCGTCCCCGGCGACATCCTGGTCGGCAAGGTCACGCCCAAGGGTGAGACCGAGCTGACCCCGGAGGAGCGACTGCTCCGCGCGATCTTCGGTGAGAAGGCGCGTGAGGTTCGGGACACCTCGCTGAAGGTGCCGCACGGCGAGACCGGCACGGTCATCGGTGTGCGCACGTTCTCCCGCGAGGACGGCGACGAGTTGCCGCCGGGTGTCAACGAGCTGGTCCGGGTCTACGTCGCCCAGAAGCGCAAGATCCAGGACGGCGACAAGCTCGCCGGCCGGCACGGCAACAAGGGCGTCATCTCCAAGATCCTGCCGATCGAGGACATGCCGTTCCTTGAGGACGGCACCCCGGTCGACATCGTGCTCAACCCGCTCGGTGTGCCGAGCCGGATGAACATCGGCCAGGTTCTGGAGACCCACCTCGGTTGGGTCGCCAAGACCGGTTGGAAGGTCGAGGGTGACGACGCCGACTGGAAGCGCCAGCTGCGCTCCATCGACGCGCACGAGTCCGAGGGCGACACCAACGTGGCCACCCCGGTCTTCGACGGTGCCCGCGAGGAGGAGATCTCCGGTCTGCTCGAGTCGACCCTGCCCAACCGGGACGGCAAGCAGCTGATCGGGCGTACCGGCAAGGCGCAGCTGTTCGACGGTCGTTCCGGCGAGCCTCTGCCGGACCCGATCGCGGTCGGCTACGTCTACATCCTGAAGCTCAACCACCTGGTCGACGACAAGATCCACGCTCGGTCGACCGGCCCGTACTCGATGATCACGCAGCAGCCGCTGGGTGGTAAGGCGCAGTTCGGTGGTCAGCGTTTCGGTGAGATGGAGTGCTGGGCGATGCAGGCGTACGGCGCTGCCTACGCCCTGCAGGAGCTGCTCACGATCAAGTCCGACGACGTGCTCGGCCGGGTGAAGGTCTACGAGGCCATCGTCAAGGGCGAGAACATCCCGGAGCCGGGCATCCCGGAGTCGTTCAAGGTGCTGCTCAAGGAGCTGCAGTCGCTGTGCCTCAACGTTGAGGTGCTCTCCAGCGACGGTGTGGCCCTGGAAATGCGCGAGACCGACGACGAGGTGTTCCGGGCCGCTGAGGAGCTGGGCATCGACCTGTCCCGGCGCGAGCCGAGCTCGGTCGAAGAGGTCTGAGGTGAGCGGGCGGGGGCCGGTTCGCCGGCCCCCGCCCCCACTCGAGAATTAGCAGTACAGACGACGACATAGGGGACATAGTGCTCGACGTCAACTTCTTCGACGAGCTGCGCATTGGTCTCGCCACCGCCGACGACATCCGTCAGTGGTCGCACGGCGAGGTCAAGAAGCCTGAGACGATCAACTACCGCACCCTGAAGCCGGAGAAGGACGGGCTCTTCTGCGAGAAGATCTTCGGTCCGCAGCGGGACTGGGAGTGCTACTGCGGTAAGTACAAGCGCGTCCGGTTCAAGGGCATCATCTGTGAGCGCTGCGGCGTCGAGGTGACTCGCTCCAAGGTCCGCCGTGAGCGGATGGGGCACATCGAGCTCGCCGCTCCGGTGACCCACATCTGGTACTTCAAGGGCGTTCCGAGCCGGCTGGGCTACCTGCTGGACCTCGCCCCCAAGGACCTCGAGAAGATCATCTACTTCGCCTCGTACGTCGTGACGAGCGTGGACGCGGAGTCGCGTCACCGTGACCTCTCGACGATCGAGAACGAGATCCTGGCCGAGAAGCGGCAGTCCGAGAACAGCCGCGACTCGGAGATCGAGAAGCGGGCCGCCAAGCTCGAGGCCGACCTGGCCGAGCTGGAGGCCGAGGGTGCCAAGGCGGACGTCCGGCGCAAGGTCAAGGAGGGCGGAGAGCGCGAGATGCGCCAGATCCGCGACCGGGCCCAGCGCGAGATCGACCGCCTGGACGAGGTGCTGGACACCTTCCGCAAGCTGGAGCCGAAGCAGCTGGTCACCGACGAGCTGCTCTACCGCGAGCTGCGCGACCGGTTCGGTGAGTACTTCACCGGGTCCATGGGCGCCGAGGCGATCAAGGCGTTGGTCCAGAACATGGACCTCGACGCCGAGGCCGAGAGCCTGCGGGAGACCATCCGGTCCGGCAAGGGCCAGCGGAAGATCCGGGCGCTCAAGCGACTCAAGGTCGTCGCGGCGTTCCTGAACACCCGCAACTCGCCGCTCGGCATGGTGCTGGACTGCGTCCCGGTCATCCCGCCGGACCTGCGCCCGATGGTGCAGCTCGACGGTGGCCGCTTCGCGACCTCGGACCTGAACGACCTGTACCGCCGCGTGATCAACCGGAACAACCGTCTCAAGCGGCTGATCGACCTCGGCGCGCCCGAGATCATCGTCAACAACGAGAAGCGGATGCTCCAGGAGGCCGTCGACGCACTGTTCGACAACGGCCGTCGCGGCCGGCCGGTCACCGGCCCGGGTAACCGCCCGCTCAAGTCGCTGTCCGACATGCTCAAGGGCAAGCAGGGCCGGTTCCGCCAGAACCTGCTGGGCAAGCGCGTCGACTACTCCGGCCGTTCGGTCATCGTGGTCGGCCCGAAGCTCAAGCTGCACCAGTGCGGTCTGCCCAAGCAGATGGCACTGGAGCTGTTCAAGCCGTTCGTGATGAAGCGGCTGGTCGACCTCAACCACGCACAGAACATCAAGTCCGCCAAGCGGATGGTCGAGCGTCAGCGCCCGGTCGTGTGGGACGTGCTGGAAGAGGTCATCGGCGAGCACCCGGTGCTGCTCAACCGTGCACCGACCCTGCACCGCCTGGGCATCCAGGCCTTCGAGCCGCAGCTGGTCGAGGGCAAGGCGATCCAGATCCACCCGCTGGTCTGCACCGCGTTCAACGCCGACTTCGACGGTGACCAGATGGCGGTGCACGTGCCGCTGTCCGCCGAGGCTCAGGCCGAGGCGCGGATCCTGATGCTGTCGTCGAACAACATCCTCAAGCCGGCCGACGGTAAGCCGGTCACCATGCCTACCCAGGACATGGTCATCGGTCTCTACCACCTCACCCACCGCACCAACGGTGAGAAGGGCGAGGGCCGGGCGTTCAGCTCGGACGCCGAGGCGCGGATGGCCTTCGACAACGGCGAGCTGCACCTGCAGGCGCCGGTGAAGATCCGCCTTCGTGGCGTGATCGGTGTCGACAACGGCGCTGGCTCCGAGGCGTGGACCGCCCCGGAGGGCTGGGTCGAGGGTGACCCGCTGACCGTGGAGACCACCCTGGGTCGGGTGCTGTTCAACGAGACGCTGCCGCAGGGCTACCGCTTCGTGAACTACGAGATCCGCAAGGGTCAGCTCTCCGCGATCGTCAACGACCTCGCCGAGCGCTTCCCCAAGGTGGCGCTGGCCGCCACCCTGGACGGGCTCAAGGAGGCCGGTTTCCACTGGGCCACCTGGTCCGGCGTGACGATCGGTATGGAGGACGTCATCGCTCCGCCGCGCAAGGCGGAGATCCTGGCGCGGTACGAGAAGGACGCCGACCAGATCGACAAGCAGTACCAGCGTGGTCTGATGACCGCCGAGGAGCGTCGCGGCGAACTCATCGAGATCTGGACCAAGGCGACCAACGAGGTCGCCAAGGAGATGGACACCGCGCTGCCGCAGGAGAACCCGCTGTGGAAGATGATCAACTCGGGTGCCCGCGGTAACCTGCTCCAGCTCCGGCAGATCGCGGCGATCCGTGGTCTGGTGGCCAACCCCAAGGGCGAGATCATCCCGCGGCCGATCAAGGCCAGCTACCGGGAGGGTCTGTCCGTGCTGGAGTACTTCATCTCCACGCACGGTGCCCGTAAGGGTCTCGCCGACACCGCGCTGCGGACCGCCGACTCGGGTTACCTCACCCGTCGTCTGGTGGACGTCTCGCAGGACGTCATCATCCGCGAAGAGGACTGCGGCACCGACCGGGCGATCCCGATGCAGATCGGCGAGAAGCTGGACGGCAAGCTCGTCGTCCACACCCACGCCGAGACCAGCGTGCACGCCCGTACCCTCGCCGACGACATCAAGGGGCCGGACGGCACCGTGGTGGCCGAGCGCGGTCAGGACATCAACTCCATCGGGGTCGACAAGATCGTCGCCGCTGGTGTGGAGACTGTCCGGGTGCGCAGCGTGCTCACCTGCGAGTCGAAGCTGGGCGTCTGCGCGGCCTGCTACGGCCGGTCGCTGCCGACGGGTAAGTCGGTCGACATCGGCGAGGCGGTCGGCATCATCGCCGCCCAGTCCATCGGTGAGCCGGGTACGCAGCTGACGATGCGTACCTTCCACACCGGTGGTGTCGCGGGTGAGGACATCACCCAGGGTCTGCCGCGTGTTCAGGAAATCTTCGAGGCTCGGGTCCCGAAGGGTAAGGCGCCCATCGCCGACACCCCCGGCCGGATCCGGATCGAGGACGGCGAGCGCTCGCGCAAGATCATCGTGGTGCCGGACGACGGCAGCGAAGAGATCGTCTACGACAAGATCTCGAAGCGGGTCAAGCTCCGGACCCACGACGGCGGTCACGTCGCGGTCGGCGAGAAGCTGACCGAGGGCACCATCGACCCGCACGAGCTTCTGCGGATCATGGGTCCGCGGGCGGTCCAGGTCCACCTGACCAGTGAGGTCCAGGAGGTCTACCGCTCGCAGGGTGTGCTCATCCACGACAAGCACATCGAGATCATCATTCGCCAGATGCTCAAGCGGGTGACGGTCATCGACTCCGGCTCGACCGAGTTCCTGCCGGGTGTGCTCGTCGACCGGGCGCTGTTCGAGTCGGAGAACCGCCGGCTCGTCTCGGAGGGCGGCGAGCCCGCCGCTGGTCGTCCGGTGCTGATGGGTATCACCAAGGCCTCGCTGGCCACCGACTCCTGGCTCTCGGCGGCCTCCTTCCAGGAGACCACCCGGGTGCTGACCGACGCTGCGATCAACTCGCGCAGCGACTCGCTGGTCGGCCTCAAGGAGAACGTGATCATCGGAAAGCTCATCCCGGCCGGTACCGGCATCAGCAAGTACCGCAACGTCCGGGTCGAGCCGACCGAGGAGGCCAAGGCCAAGGTCTACTCGATGACCGGTTACCCGGAGACCGACTACGGGTTCGGGCCGGCCAGCGGGCAGGCCGTGCCGCTGGACGACTTCGACTTCGGGTCGTACCGCTAAGCACCAGTCACACGACGAGGCCCCCGGTGAAAGCCGGGGGCCTCGTCGTGTCCGTGCCCACCCACCTCCGGGCCGGGTTCGGCATGATGGGGGGATGACGACCGCACCCGGGCAGGTGTCCGTCGCCCAGCAGGGCCTGCGCCACCCGCTGGACCCGGACCCGGCCCGCGCCACGAAGGCACGGGCGGTCTTCGCGCTGGGCCTGATCGGCATGCTGACCGGGCTGTTCATCGGTGGCGTGGTGCCGGCCACGGTGGCCCTGCAACTGGCCCGGCAGGCGCGCCGCGAGGCGTACGCCTCGGGGGGTTTCCTGACCGGCAGCGTCTGGCTGCGGCGGGGGGAGTGGATGGCCTGGGCCGGCCTGGTGCTGGTCGCGGTCAGCGTGGTGGCCGTGGTGGTCATCGGGGTGGTCCGTCTGGCCGGCGCACCGTTCGGCCACGACTACCCGGCGAACATGGACTGAGTCGCCGGTGGCCGCGCCCGGCGCGGGCGACGGCGCTCGCGACGGTAACCTGGCCGATGTCCGCCGTGTGGCGGTGGCGGCCTTTCGACAGGAGGACCTCGTGACGGAACCGGCGCGGCCCCCTGCGGACGAACCGGCCGGCCCTCCGGACCCGCCGGCCCCTCCGTCCGAGCCGAGTGACTGGGCGCGACCCGGCCCGAGCGGCGAGCCACACCCACAGGTGTCCACCCCGGCCGCGCCGCGCCCTCCGGCGCCGCACCCCGGCTGGGGTCCGACCACGGCACCCGGCTCCGCGCAGCCGTACCCGGTCTCCAGCGCGCCGGCCTCGACGCCGCCTGGCTGGGGCCCGCCGCCGTCCGGTCCCGGTGTGCCGTACGGCTGGGGTCCGCCCTCGTCGGGGCCTGGTGCGCCGCACGGCTGGGGCCCGCCGCCCGGTGCCGCGCCGGGCTGGGGCCCGCCCTCGTCGGGGCCCGGTGTGCCGTACGGCTGGGGCCCGCCCGGGGGTGGACCGGGAGCGCCGTACGGGTGGGGTCCACCGTCCTCCGGTCCCGGTGTGCCGTCCGGGTGGGGCCCGCCGCCGGGGCACGCTCCCGGGTGGGGTGGTGCGCAGGGGCGTTCGGTACCGCCGCCCACCGACGACCAACGCCGGCCGCCGAAGCGGGTGGAGACGGTTTCGGGTACGCCGTTCGGCGTCGTGCACCTGGACGTGGCGCCGGTCACCTCCGGGCTGGCCATCGGGGCGCTGGTGGCGGGGGTCGCCTCGGTCCTGGTCTCGCTGCTGGTGATCTGCTTCGGCGTGGCCTTCAAGAATGACGGCGGGGCCTGGGCGTCCGGAGCGTTCACCGCGCTGGGTGTGCTGGCCGGCGGCGCGGCGGTCGTCATCGGGCTGCTCGCCCGGCGGCAGATCCGTCGGCCGGTCGCGCCCTCAGCAGTCCAGTTCACCGGCCGGGGGCTGGCGATGGCCGGGATCTGCTGCGGTGGGGCGGGGGCACTGCTCAGCCTCCTGGGCCTGGGTCTCGCCCTGCTGCTGACCCTGACGTGAGGGTTGTCACCGATAGATTCGGCACCTGACGGGGGTTTCCCGCGGAAGGCTTCCGGTCCCCCCGGGGGCGATGGGTGCTTCTGCGGGGAAGCCGGTACACTTGTATTCGTAGGTGCCCATCGCGGGCGACGGGGCAGGACGAGATCCGGCCGGCGGGTGTGAACAAGTCGCCGGGCCATTCCGTTTTGACCTGGGCGGTTGTGGTAGGTACTCTTTCCCCTTGTGCCCGGGCATGCCCGGGCAACTCGTGCGTGCGCTGTTTCCGGCTTACGGGCGGCGGCACGACAAGCCAAGGATCCGGGGCGGGGCGACCCGCGCGCCGGTGACAAAACCCGGTACGCACGCGAGAGCGTCGCAACGGGGCCGTGACGAGGGCGACACGCCCGACCGCGGGTGCCGGGGTCTCCGCAAGGCGACCCTGGTCGGAATGTAGGAGAGCCGGTCATCAGGCCGGCTAACGAGCAGACGGCGCGGCCGCGGATGCGGCCGAAGGGAGCGGAGAAACCCGGTGCCCACGATCCAGCAGCTGGTCCGAAAGGGCCGCCAGGCGAAGACGACCAAGACCAAGACCCCGGCGCTGAAGGGTTCCCCTCAGCGGCGCGGCGTGTGCACCCGCGTGTACACCACCACCCCGAAGAAGCCGAACTCGGCGCTGCGCAAGGTCGCTCGCGTGAAGCTCAGCAGCCAGATCGAGGTGACCGCCTACATCCCCGGCGTCGGTCACAACCTGCAGGAGCACTCGATCGTGCTCGTTCGCGGTGGCCGGGTGAAGGACCTCCCCGGCGTGCGTTACAAGATCGTTCGCGGCTCGCTGGACACCCAGGGTGTCCGCAACCGCAAGCAGGCGCGCAGCCGTTACGGCGCGAAGAAGGAGAAGAGCTGACATGCCGCGTAAGGGACCCGCTCCGCGGCGGCCACTGGTCGCTGACCCGGTGTACAACTCGCCGCTGGTCACCCAGCTGGTGAACAAGATCCTGCTCCGCGGCAAGCGTCAGCTCGCCGAGTCCATCGTGTACGCGGCCCTCGAGGGCTGCCGCGAGAAGTCCGGCACGGACCCGGTCGTCACCCTCAAGCGGGCGATGGACAACGTCAAGCCGACCCTCGAGGTGCGTAGCCGTCGTGTCGGTGGCGCCACCTACCAGGTTCCGGTCGAGGTCCGCCCGACCCGGGCGACCACCCTGGGCCTGCGCTGGCTGGTCACGTACTCCCGTGCCCGCCGCGAGAAGACCATGGTCGAGCGGCTCATGAACGAGCTGCTGGACGCGAGCAACGGCCTCGGTGCCGCCGTCAAGCGGCGCGAGGACACGCACAAGATGGCCGAGTCGAACAAGGCCTTCGCGCACTACCGCTGGTAACACCCTGGTTCCGGCGCCTCCGGGCGCCGGAACCGCCACCAGTTGAGTCGAGACGACGATAAGTAGGGATTGAAGTGGCCGCCGCAGACGCGCTCGCCAAGGTACGCAACATCGGCATCATGGCGCACATCGATGCCGGTAAGACCACGACCACCGAGCGAATCCTGTTCTACACCGGCATCACGTACAAGATCGGTGAGGTCCACGAGGGCGCTGCCGTCATGGACTGGATGGAGCAGGAGCAGGAGCGTGGTATCACCATCACCTCCGCTGCTACCAAGTGTGAGTGGAAAGACCACACGATCCAGATCATCGACACGCCTGGCCACGTCGACTTCACGGTCGAGGTCGAGCGGTCGCTGCGGGTCCTGGATGGTGCGGTCGCGGTTTACGACGGTGTCGCCGGCGTGGAGCCGCAGACGGAGAACGTCTGGCGGCAGGCCGACAAGTACAACGTCCCGCGTATGTGCTTCGTCAACAAGCTCGACCGGACCGGCGCCGACTTCTTCCGCTGCGTGCAGATGATGATCGACCGGCTGAACGCCACCCCGCTGGTGCTCCAGATCCCGATCGGGCTCGAGGGCGACCACATCGGTGTCGTCGATCTGATCGGCATGCGCGCCCTCACCTGGCGCGGGGAGACCCAGAAGGGTGAGGACTACGCGGTTGAGGAGATCCCGGCCGACCTGGCCGACTCCGCAGCCGAGTGGCGCGAGAAGCTGATGGAGACCCTCGCCGACGTCGACGACGCGGTGATGGAGAAGTACCTGGAGGGCGAGGAGATCTCCGTCGAGGAGATCAAGGCCGCCATCCGGCGTGCCACCATCGCCGGCAAGGCCAACCCGGTGCTCTGCGGCTCGGCGTTCAAGAACAAGGGCGTCCAGCCCATGCTCGACGCCGTCGTCGACTTCCTGCCGTCGCCGCTGGACGTTCCGGCGATCGAGGGTACGGCCACCGACGGCGAGACCCCGCTGCTGCGTAAGCCGTCCAACTCGGAGCCCTTCTCCGGCCTGGCGTTCAAGATCCAGACGGACAAGCACCTGGGCAAGCTCACCTACGTGCGGGTCTACTCCGGCACGCTCGATTCCGGTTCCCAGGTGGTCAACTCCACCAAGGACCGCAAGGAGCGGATCGGCAAGATCTACCAGATGCACGCCAACAAGCGGGAAGAGCGTCCGTCGGCGCAGGCCGGCGACATCATCGCCGTGCAGGGTCTCAAGCAGACCACCACCGGCGACACTCTCTCCGACCCGGCGAACCCGGTCATCCTGGAGTCGATGACCTTCCCGGAGCCGGTCATCTCGGTGGCGATCGAGCCGAAGACCAAGTCCGACCAGGAGAAGCTGGGTACGGCCATCCAGCGCCTGGCCGAGGAGGACCCGACCTTCCGCGTCCAGCTGGACGAGGAGACCGGTCAGACGGTCATCTCCGGCATGGGTGAGCTGCACCTGGACATCCTGGTCGACCGGATGCGCCGCGAGTTCAACGTCGAGGCGAACGTCGGCAAGCCGCAGGTGGCGTACCGCGAGACCATCCGCCGCAAGGTGGACAAGGTCGAGTACACCCACAAGAAGCAGACCGGTGGTTCCGGCCAGTACGCCCGCGTCATCGTGAGCGTCGAGCCGCTTCCGCTGGACAACGACTCGCCGACCTACGAGTTCGCCAACGCCGTCAGCGGTGGCCGCATCCCCCGGGAGTTCATCCCCTCGGTGGACGCCGGTGCGCAGGACGCGCTGCAGTACGGCATCCTGGCGGGCTTCCCGCTGGTCGGCGTGAAGCTGACCCTGCTGGACGGCCAGTACCACGAGGTCGACTCGTCGGAAATGGCATTCAAGATCGCCGGCTCGATGGTGATGAAGGACGCGGCCCGCAAGGCCGATCCGGCACTGCTCGAGCCGATGATGGCCGTTGAAGTCACCACTCCTGAGGAGAACATGGGTGACGTCATCGGTGACCTCAACTCCCGCCGCGGCATCATCCAGGCGATGGAGGAGCGCAGCGGCGCCCGCATCGTCCGGGCCCTGGTGCCGTTGTCGGAGATGTTCGGCTACGTCGGCGACCTGCGGTCGAAGACCCAGGGCCGGGCTAGCTACAGCATGCAGTTCGACTCCTACGCCGAGGTTCCGCAGAGCGTCGCGAAGGAGATCATCGCCAAGGCAACGGGCGAATAAAGCCCTGAGCAGGTGATTCGTGGTTGGTCGCGGGAGGTTTGACCCGCCCGCGGCCACCACGATCGGATCGCGTGAGACCGGGCCTGTAGGCTTCATCGCCGCAGAACCCACAAAGGCTCTCCGGCCGTCAGGCCGGAAAGGCTGTCGACAGAGTCCTAAGCGCCGACCGGCGCGCCGGGCGTACGAACCAAGAAGTCCACAGGAGGACACCAGTGGCGAAGGCTAAGTTCGAGCGGACTAAGCCGCACGTCAACATCGGCACCATTGGTCACATCGACCACGGTAAGACGACGCTGACGGCGGCCATCACCAAGGTCCTGCACGACCAGTACCCGGACCTGAACCCCTACACGCCGTTCGACGAGATCGACAAGGCGCCGGAGGAGAAGGCCCGCGGCATCACGATCTCGATCGCGCACGTCGAGTACCAGACCGAGTCGCGGCACTACGCGCACGTCGACTGCCCTGGGCACGCCGACTACATCAAGAACATGATCACCGGTGCCGCGCAGATGGACGGCGCGATCCTGGTGGTCGCGGCGACTGACGGCCCGATGCCGCAGACCCGCGAGCACGTGCTGCTGGCCCGTCAGGTCGGTGTGCCGTACATCGTCGTGGCGCTCAACAAGAGCGACATGGTCGATGACGAGGAGCTCCTGGAGCTCGTCGAGCTCGAGGTCCGCGAGCTGCTCTCCTCGCAGGAGTACCCGGGTGACGACCTGCCGGTCGTTCGGGTTTCGGCGCTGAAGGCCCTCGAGGGTGACCCCGAGTGGACCGGCAAGCTGCTGGACCTGATGACCGCTGTCGACACCTCGATCCCGCAGCCGGAGCGCGAGGTTGACAAGCCGTTCCTGATGCCGGTTGAGGACGTCTTCACGATCACCGGTCGTGGCACCGTCGTCACCGGGCGCGTGGAGCGCGGCGTTCTCCTGCCGAACGAGGATGTTGAGCTCGTCGGTATCAAGGAGAAGAGCTTCAAGACCAAGGTCACCGCGATCGAGATGTTCCGGAAGACCCTGGACGACGCCCGCGCAGGTGAGAACGTCGGCCTGCTGCTGCGTGGTACCAAGCGCGACGAGGTCGAGCGCGGCATGGTCGTCGTGAAGCCGGGCTCGAACACCCCGCACACGGACTTCGAGGCGACGGTCTACATCCTCTCCAAGGAGGAGGGCGGCCGGCACACCCCGTTCTTCCAGAACTACCGTCCGCAGTTCTACTTCCGGACCACGGACGTCACCGGTGTCGTCACCCTCCCCGAGGGCACCGAGATGGTCATGCCGGGTGACAACACGTCCATGTCGGTGAAGCTGATCCAGCCCATCGCCATGGAGGAGAACCTCAAGTTCGCGATCCGCGAGGGTGGCCGCACCGTCGGCGCCGGGTTCGTCACCAAGATCGTCAAGTGAACTAGGTAACCCCGATTAGACCCGCCGCCGGTCGTGCGGCATACTAGTCAGGTTGCGTAACGACAGTTCGTCGCCTGTGTTCGGCTTTCGCTGAACCTCCGGGTGGCGAGGCAGTCGAGCGTAGGGTGGTTGGCGGCCCAGTCGCCAACCACCCTCGCACGGCGTTCAGGTCGCGGTAATGCGATCGGCGCCTTGACCCACCGCGCGGTCAGCACCACTCCGGAACCACGGGGCGGAGCCCGGCCCGAGGGCGCGACACGCCCGACCGCGGGGGTCGGCGAAGTGGGCCTGCACCAGCCGGTGCAGGCGCCCGCAACACAGCGGCATCGAGAGAAGGAACAGAAGCCACCATGGCGGGACAGAAGATCCGCATCCGGCTCAAGGCCTATGACCACGAGGTCGTCGACTCCTCGGCTCGGAAGATCGTCGAGACGGTGACGCGCACCGGGGCGCAGGTCGCGGGCCCGGTGCCGCTGCCCACGGAGATCAACCGTTTCTGCGTTATCCGCTCGCCGCACAAGTACAAGGACTCGCGCGAGCACTTCGAGATGCGCACGCACAAGCGGCTGATCGACATCATCGACCCGACCCCGAAGACGGTCGACTCGCTCATGCGCCTCGACCTGCCGGCTGGCGTCGACATCGAGATCAAGCTGTAGGGACCGGACAAATGGACAGGCAAGTCAAGGGGATCCTGGGCGCCAAGCTCGGCATGACCCAGGTCTGGGACAACAACCGTGTTGTTCCCGTGACCGTGGTCGAGGCCGGCCCGTGCGTCATCAGCCAGGTTCGTAGCGCCGAGAAGGACGGTTACTCAGCGGTCCAGCTGGCGTACGGCACCATCGACCCGCGCAAGGTCAAGAAGCCGATCAGCGGGCACTACGCCAAGGCGGACGTGGCGCCGCGCCGGCACATCGTCGAGCTGCGCACCACTGACGCTGGGGAATACTCGCTCGGCCAGGAAGTCACTGTCGAGGAGTTCCCGGCCGGCGTCACCATCGACGTCACCGGCAAGACCAAGGGCAAGGGCTACGCCGGCCCGATGAAGCGGCACGGCTTCCACGGTCTGCGCGCCAGCCACGGTGTCGAGCGGAAGCACCGCTCGCCCGGCTCCATCGGCGCCTGCGCCACTCCGGGTCGTGTCTTCAAGGGCACCCGGATGGCCGGCCGGATGGGTGGCGTGCGCTACACCGTGCAGAACCTCACCGTCCAGGCGGTCGACACCGAGAACAACCTGCTGCTCGTCCGGGGTGCCATTCCTGGTCCCAAGGGCGCGCTCGTTCTGGTCCGTACCGCGGCCAAGAGCAAGGTGAAGAAGGGCGGTGCGGCCAAGTGACCACCGTTGACGTGCGCACCGTCGAAGGCACCACCAGCGGCTCCGTTGAGCTGCCGGAGGACATCTTCGACGTGCAGGCCAACGTCGCGCTGATGCACCAGGTCGTGGTGGCCCAGCTCGCGGCGGCCCGACAGGGCACGCACAAGGCCAAGACCCGCGGCGAGGTCGCCGGTGGCGGCAAGAAGCCGTACAAGCAGAAGGGCACCGGTCGCGCCCGGCAGGGCTCGATCCGCGCGCCGCAGTTCGCCGGCGGTGGCGTCGTGCACGGTCCCGTGCCGCGCGACTACAGCCAGCGGACCCCGAAGAAGATGAAGGCCGCCGCTCTTCGCGGTGCCCTCTCCGACCGGGCCCGCGCCGGGCAGGTGCACGTCGTCGAGGCGTTCGTCTCGGGCGAGAAGCCGTCTACCAAGGCGGCCCTGGCCACGCTGACCAAGCTCACCGAGGCCCGTCGGGTCCTGGTCGTGCTGAGCAGCACGGACGAACTGAACTGGGTGTCGCTGCGCAACGAGCCGCGGGTGCACCTGATCGAGTCCGGCCAGCTGAACACGTACGACGTGCTCGTGGCTGACGACGTGGTCTTCACCAAGGACGCCCTGGACGAGTTCCTGGGCGTGCCCGCCGAGACCACCGAGGAGGGTGGCAAGTGAGCACGATCGCCGACCCGCGCGACATCATTGTGGCGCCGGTCGTCTCGGAGAAGAGCTACAGCGAGCTGAACCGGAACTGGTACACCTTCCTGGTGCACCCGGACGCGAACAAGACCGAGATCAAGATCGCTATCCAGCAGATCTTCAACGTCCGCGTCCTGACGGTCAACACGCTCAACCGCCAGGGTAAGCGCAAGCGCACCAAGACCGGCTTCGGTCAGCGCAAGGCGACCAAGCGGGCGATCGTGAAGCTGGCTGACGGTGACCGCATCGAGGCCTTCGGCGGCCCGGTCAGCTGAGGGGTGTAGACAATGGCTATCCGTAAGTACAAGCCGACGACGCCGGGCCGACGTGGCTCGAGTGTCGCTGACTTCGCCGAGATCACCCGGTCCACGCCGGAGAAGTCGCTGCTGGCTCCGTTGCCGAAGAAGGGCGGGCGTAACGCCCACGGCCGGATCACCACGCGGCACCACGGTGGCGGTCACAAGCGTCAGTACCGTCTGATCGACTTCAAGCGGGTCGACAAGGACGGCGTGCCGGCGAAGGTCGCTCACATCGAGTACGACCCGAACCGCACGGCGCGCATCGCGCTGCTGCACTACGCCGACGGCGAGAAGCGGTACATCATCGCGCCGAAGGACATGAAGCAGGGCGACCGCGTCGAGTCCGGTCCGGGCGCCGACATCAAGCCGGGTAACAACCTGCCTCTGCGCAACATCCCGGTCGGTACCACGATCCACAACGTGGAGCTGCGTCCGGGCGGCGGGGCCAAGCTGGCCCGTTCCGCAGGCGTCGGCATCCAGCTGCTCGGCCGCGAGGGCGCGTACGCGACCCTGCGTATGCCGTCCGGTGAGATCCGGCGTGTGGACGTGCGCTGCCGCGCCAGCATCGGCGAGATCGGCAACGCCGACCAGTCGAACATCAACTGGGGCAAGGCCGGCCGGATGCGGTGGAAGGGCAAGCGCCCGACCGTCCGTGGTGTCGCCATGAACCCGGTCGACCACCCGCACGGTGGTGGTGAGGGTAAGACCTCCGGTGGTCGCCACCCGGTCAACCCGCAGGGTAAGCCCGAGGGCCGCACCCGCCGTAAGGGCCAGCCGAGTGACCGGCTGATCGTCCGCCGCCGCTACGCCACGCGTAAGCGCGGCTGAGGGAGATAAGACATGCCTCGCAGCCTGAAGAAGGGCCCGTTCGTAGACGACCACCTGCTCAAGAAGGTGGAAGTTCAGAACGACAAGGGCTCCAAGAACGTGATCAAGACCTGGTCGCGGCGCTCGACGATCATCCCGGAGATGCTGGGGCACACGATCGCCGTGCATGACGGACGCAAGCACGTCCCGGTGTTCGTGACCGAGGCGATGGTCGGGCACAAGCTCGGCGAGTTCGCGCTGACCCGCACGTTCAAGGGTCACGAGAAGGACGACCGGAAGAGCCGTCGGCGCTGACGCCGCGGGCATACGGATAGAGGGAACAAGGGGTTACAGCGATGCCAGGAAAGGGCGACGCTCCGGTGCTTCCGGGCGCGCGGGCGGTTGCGCGGCACGTGCGCATCTCGCCGATGAAGGCGCGCCGGGTGGTCAACCTCGTCCGCGGCCTGCCCGCGAAGGAGGCGCTCACGGTGCTGCAGTTCGCGCCGCAGGCTGCGAGCGAGCAGGTGTACAAGGTGCTCGCTAGCGCGATCGCCAACGCGGAGAACAACGAGCGGCTGGACCCCGACGCGCTGCTCGTCAGCGAGGCCTTCGTGGACGAGGGCCCGACGATGAAGCGGTTCCAGCCGCGGGCGCAGGGTCGGGCGTACCGAATCCGCAAGCGCACCTGCCACATCACTGTGGCGGTCGAAGCGGTCGCGCCGGCAGCGCCGAGGAAGGCCGCGGCGAAGAAGGCCGCCCCGGCCACGGAGGCCGCACCGGCCGAAGCGCAGAGCAAGACGGAGGACGCCGAGTAATGGGTCAGAAGGTTCACCCCACTGGGTTCCGGCTCGGCATCTCGACCGACTGGAAGTCCCGCTGGTTCGCGGACAAGCTCTACAAGGACTACATCGGCGAGGATGTCAAGATCCGCCGCATGATGTCCAAGGGCCTCGAGCGTGCCGGGATTTCCAAGGTCGACATCGAGCGCACCCGCGACCGGGTCCGGGTCGACATCCACACCGCCCGGCCGGGCATCGTCATCGGCCGTAAGGGTGCGGAGGCCGACCGGATCCGCGGCGAGCTTGAGAAGCTCACCGGCAAGCAGGTTCAGCTGAACATCATCGAGGTGAAGAACCCCGAGTCGGACGCTCAGCTGGTCGCGCAGGGCGTGGCCGAGCAGCTGTCCAGCCGGGTCAGCTTCCGTCGGGCGATGCGCAAGGCCATGCAGTCGGCGATGAAGAACCCGGTCTGCAAGGGCATCCGGGTTCAGGTTTCGGGTCGCCTCGGCGGCGCCGAGATGAGCCGGACCGAGTTCTACCGTGAGGGCCGGGTTCCGCTGCACACGCTGCGGGCCAACATCGAGTACGGCTTCTTCGAGGCCCGTACCACGTTCGGCCGGATCGGTGTGAAGGTCTGGATCTACAAGGGCGACGCCGTCCCGGGCCGGGAGGCTCCGGCCGAGGCCGGTCCGTCCCGCCCGCGTCGTGGTGAGCGCGGCGACCGTCCCGAGCGTCCGCGCCGTGGCCGGTCGGGTTCGTCCGGCACCACGGCTGGTGGCACCGAGGCCGGTCGGGCTGCTGCGACCACCATCGCGCAGCAGGCCGAGACGCCGAGCGGCGAGCCGGTCGACAGCGCAGCTGTCGCCGCCACTGCTGCTCCGGCAGAAACGCAGCAGGAGGGCTGACAGATGCTGATGCCGCGCAAGCCCCCGAAGGGCTTCCGCAAGCCGCACCACCCGGACCGCAGTGGCGCGTCCAAGGGTGGTAACCGGGTGGTGTTCGGCGAGTTCGGGATCCAGGCTCTCGAGCCGGCGTACGTGACGAACCGACAGATCGAGTCGGCACGTATCGCGATGACTCGCCACATCAAGCGTGGTGGCAAGGTCTGGATCACGATCTTCCCGGACCAGGCCCTCACCAAGAAGCCTGCCGAGACCCGGATGGGTTCCGGTAAGGGTTCGCCCGAGTGGTGGGTCGCCAACGTCAAGCCGGGGCGGGTTCTCTTCGAGATGTCCTTCCCCAACGAGCAGACCGCGCGAGAGGCCATGCGTCGCGCGATCCACAAGCTCCCGATGAAGTGCCGCATTGTTACGCGCGAAGTGGGTGAATCCTGATGGCAGCGGGCGTTAAGGCGACCGAGCTGCGTGAGCTCTCCGAAGAGGAGCTGGTCACGAAGCTGCGGGAGGCCAAGGCGGAGCTGTTCAACCTCCGCGTGCAGGCCGCAACCGGGCAGCTGGACAACAACCGGCGGCTGCAGGTCATCCGTCGGGAGATCGCCCGGATCTACACGATCATGCGTGAGCGCGAGCTGGGGCTCTCGGCCGCGCCGACTGAGGTGACTGCATCATGACCGAAGAGACCGCCACCGCCGCCGCGCGGTCGCGCCGCAAGGTCCGCGAGGGCCTGGTGATCAGCGACAAGATGGACAAGACCGTCGTTGTCGAGGTCGAGGACCGGGTTCGGCACGCGCTGTACGGCAAGATCATGCGCCGTACGGCCAAGCTGAAGGTGCACGACGAGCAGAACGCCGCTGGCACCGGTGACCGGGTTCTCATCATGGAGACCCGGCCGCTGAGCGCCACCAAGCGTTGGCGGATCGTGGAGATCCTGGAAAAGGCCAAGTAGCGAAGGCTCGAGCCCGGCGTTGCGTCGGGCGTAGGTTCCGCCAGGCTCCGGCCGCTACGGCGGCCGGAGAACCGGCAGACATAGGAGATAGACGTGATTCAGCAGGAGTCGCGACTGCGCGTCGCCGACAACACGGGTGCTCGGGAGATCCTGTGCATCCGGGTTCTCGGTGGCTCGGGTCGGCGCTACGCGAGCATCGGCGACGTCATCGTGGCCACGGTCAAGGACGCGATCCCGGGTGCCGGTGTGAAGAAGGGCGACGTCGTCAAGGCGGTCATCGTTCGCACGGCCAAGGAGAGGCGCCGGCCGGACGGCTCGTACATCCGCTTCGACGAGAACGCCGCCGTCATCATCAAGGACGGCGGGGACCCGCGTGGAACCCGCATCTTCGGCCCGGTGGGCCGGGAGCTGCGGGACAAGCGGTTCATGAAGATTATTTCCCTCGCGCCGGAGGTGTTGTGACCGTGAAGGTCAAGAAGGGCGACACGGTCGTCATCATCGCCGGCAAGGACAAGGGTGCCAAGGGCAAGGTCATTGCGGCCTACCCGCGGCAGGACAAGGTCCTGGTCGAGGGCGTGAACCGGGTCAAGAAGCACACTCGAATCAGCACCACCCAGCGTGGCGCCAAGACCGGCGGCATCGTCACTCAGGAGGCCCCGATCCACGTCTCGAACGTGCAGGTCCTGGACTCCGACGGCAAGCCGACCCGTGTCGGTTACCGGTTCGACGACAACGGCCAGAAGGTCCGCATCGCGCGTAGCACCGGTAAGGACCTGTGATGACCACGGCTACCGAAAAGACCCTGCCGCGCCTCAAGGAGCGGTACCGCAACGAGATCGTGGGCCAGCTGCGCGAGCAGAACAGCTACGGCAACCCCATGCAGGTGCCGCGGCTGGTCAAGATCGTCGTCAACATGGGTGTCGGCGAGGCTGCTCGCGACGCCAAGCTGATCGACGGTGCGGTCCGCGACCTCGCCACGATCACCGGCCAGAAGCCGCAGGTGCGGCGGGCGACCAAGTCCATCGCGCAGTTCAAGCTCCGCGAGGGCATGCCGATCGGCGCGAAGGTCACCCTTCGTGGCGACCGGATGTGGGAGTTCATGGACCGGCTGCTCTCCATCGCGCTGCCGCGTATCCGCGACTTCCGCGGCCTGGACGGGCGCAAGCTGGACGGGCACGGCAACTACACGTTCGGTCTGACCGAGCAGTCTGTGTTCCACGAGATCGACCAGGACCGGATCGATCGCCAGCGGGGCATGGACATCACGGTGGTCACCACCGCCACGACCGACGACGAGGGCCGGGCGCTGCTCAAGCTCCTGGGCTTCCCGTTCAAGGAGAACTGAGATGGCCAAGAAGGCGCTGATCATCAAGGCGGCCGCGAAGCCGAAGTTCTCGGTTCGCGCGTACACCCGCTGCCAGCGGTGCGGGCGTCCGAAGGCGGTCTACCGCAAGTTCGGGCTCTGCCGGGTCTGCATCCGGGAGATGGCTCACCGCGGTGAGCTGCCGGGCGTGTCCAAGGCTTCCTGGTAAGGGCGACCGCGTCCCGGCCGTCGGCCGGGAACTCCTGCACCGATTAGGTATTGCTCTTCGCCGTAGGCCCGGGGCTGATGCTCCGGGAACCCCGGCGAGAAAGGCTGACGAAATCCATGACGATGACCGACCCGATCGCAGACATGCTCACGCGTCTGCGTAACGCCAACCAGGCGTACCACGATCAGGTGAAGATGCCCTACTCCAAGATCAAGGCGAACATCGCCGAGGTCTTGAAGGCCGAGGGTTACATCGCCACCTGGTCGGTCGAGGAGCCCGAGGAGGGCGCCGTCGGCAAGCGACTGGTCGTCGAGCTGAAGTACGGCCAGAACCGCGAGCGGAGCCTGGCCGGCATCAAGCGCGTGTCCAAGCCCGGTCTCCGGGTGTACGCCAAGTCGGACGGGCTCCCGCGGGTGCTCGGTGGGCTGGGCGTGGCGATCATTTCGACGTCCCAGGGGCTGCTGACCGACCGGCAGGCCCGCAAGCGGAGTGTTGGCGGGGAAGTCCTCGCCTTCGTCTGGTAACGGGAGACTGGTAGAAATGTCGCGAATTGGACGTAAGTCGATCCCGGTACCAGCCGGCGTCGACATCACGATCGACGGGCAGACCGTCAAGGTCAAGGGCCCCAAGGGCCAGCTCCAACACACCCTCGCCGAGCCGATCACGATCGAGCGGGCCGAGGATGGGCAGCTGAGCGTCAACCGGCCGAACGACGAGCGCAAGGCCAAGGAACTCCACGGCCTGAGCCGTACGCTGGTTGCGAACATGATCGTCGGGGTCACCGAGGGCTACCGCAAGAGCCTGGAGATCGCCGGCACCGGTTACCGGGTCACCGCCAAGGGTTCGGACCTCGAGTTCGCGCTCGGGTTCTCGCACCCGGTGGTCGTCCCCGCCCCGGCGGGCATCACCTTCACGGTGGAGCGGCCGACCCTGTTCCACGTGGCTGGCATCGACAAGCAGCAGGTCGGTGAGGTCGCCGCCAACATCCGGAAGATCCGCCCGCCGGAGCCCTACAAGGGCAAGGGCGTCAAGTACCAGGGCGAGGTCATCCGCCGCAAGGCTGGAAAGGCAGGTAAGAAGTGAGCGCCACGCTGCTCAAGCGCCGCCGCGGTGTCGCCGCCAAGCGCGCCGTTGGGCGTGCGCGTCGACACTTCCGCGTCCGCAAGAACGTCAGCGGTACGGCCGAGCGTCCGCGCCTGGTCGTCACCCGCTCCCTGCGGCACATGGTCGCCCAGGTCGTCGACGACACCAAGGGTCACACCCTGGCGTCGGCGTCGACCCTGGACGCCTCGCTGCGCGGTGCGGAGGGCGACAAGAGCGCCCTGGCCGGCAAGGTGGGCGCGCTGCTCGCCGAGCGGGCCAAGGCCGCCGGCGTCTCCAAGGTCGTCTTCGACCGCGGTGGCAACCGGTACGCGGGGCGAGTCGCCGCGCTTGCCGACGCCGCCCGCGAAGCCGGGCTCGAGTTCTAACAACCCCGTCACGAGAGAGAAGGAAGGCTGCTGATGCCAGGTCAACAGCGCCGTGGCGGCGGGTCCGGTGGCAACGAGGGTGGTCGCCGCGACAACCGCCGTGAGGGCGGCCGCGGAAACGCGCCCGTCGAGAAGACCCCGCACCTTGAGCGGGTCGTCGCGATCAACCGCGTCGCCAAGGTCGTGAAGGGTGGTCGTCGCTTCAGCTTCACCGCCCTGGTGATCGTGGGCGACGGCGACGGCACGGTCGGCGTGGGCTACGGAAAGGCCAAGGAGGTGCCCGCGGCCATCGCCAAGGGTGTCGAGGAGGCCAAGAAGCACTTCTTCAAGGTTCCGCGGATCGGTCAGTCGATCCCGCACCCGGTGACGGGTGAGGACGCCGCTGGTGTGGTGCTGCTCAAGCCGGCCTCGGCCGGTACGGGTGTCATCGCCGGTGGCCCGGTGCGCGCCGTGCTGGAGTGCGCCGGGATCCACGACGTGCTCTCCAAGAGCCTCGGCTCGTCGAACCCGATCAACATCGTGCACGCCACCGTGGCGGCCCTGAAGGGGCTTGAGTCCCCCGAGCAGGTCGCGGCGCGTCGTGGTCTGCCGGTGGAGGACGTCGCGCCGGCCGCCATGCTGGCGTCGCGTGCGGGGGTGGCGCACTGATGGCACGCCTGAAGGTCACCCAGCTCCGGTCCGGTATCGGGACCAAGCACAACCAGCGTGAGTCGCTGCGTTCGCTCGGTCTCAAGCGGATCAACGACGTGGTGGTCAAGGAGGACCGGCCCGAGATCCGCGGCATGATCTTCACTGTGAGCCACCTCGTGAAGGTCGAGGAGGTCGAGTAATGACGATCAAGGTGCATCACCTGCGCCCGGCGCCCGGTTCCAAGACCGCGAAGACCCGTGTGGGTCGCGGTGAGGGTTCCAAGGGCAAGACCGCTGGTCGCGGTACCAAGGGTTCCAAGGCCCGCAAGAACATCTCGGCGGCGTTCGAGGGTGGGCAGATGCCCATCCACATGCGCCTGCCGAAGATGAAGGGCTTCAAGAACAAGTTCAAGGTGGTCTTCCAGGTGGTCAACCTGGACCGACTCGCTGAGCTGTTCCCGAACGGTGGTCAGGTCGGCCCGCTGGAGCTCGTCGAGTCCGGCGCGGTCCGCAAGGGTCACCCGGTCAAGGTCCTCGGCACCGGGGATCTCGGCGGTGTGGCGCTCCAGGTGTCTGCGCACGCGTTCAGTGCGTCGGCCAAGGAGAAGATCGCCGCCGCCGGTGGCTCCGTCACCGAGCTGTAAGGCCTACGACCATGGCGCCCGTCCAGTTGTGAGCAACTGGCGGGCGCCATGGTCTGCCTGGGGCCTGAGCGCCCGGTAACATCGGAATCGATTTATGTAGTCGGGCGCATCTGCCCGGACCGGGGTGAGGCTGTTAGAGTCCCATCCCAGCCATGGATTGCGGGCACTCGCCCGTGATCCACCCCGACCCGCCAGGGATCACCGGCGGCCCGCCTCGCGCAGGAGGAAGAAGTTGCTGTCCGCCTTTCTCAGTGCGTTCCGTACGCCTGACCTGCGCAAGAAGCTGCTGTTCACAGTAGGCATCATCGCGGTCTACCGGCTGGGTGCAACGCTCCCCAGCCCGGGCGTCTCGTACGGCAACGTGCAGAAGTGCCTCGACACCATCCAGGGTGACACCACCGGGGTGGTGAACCTTCTCAACCTCTTCTCCGGCGGAGCGCTGCTCCAGCTCTCGGTCTTCGCGCTGGGCATCATGCCCTACATCACCGCGTCGATCATCCTGCAGCTGCTGACCGTCGTGATCCCCCGCCTGGAGCAGCTCCGCAAGGAGGGCCAGGCAGGTCAGGCGAAGATCACCCAGTACACGCGCTACCTGACCCTCGGTCTCGGTGTGCTGCAGGCCTCGGCGTTCGTGGCCCTGGCCCGCTCGGGCCAGCTGTTCCAGAACCGCTGCGACCAGTTCCCGATCATCCCGACCGGCACCGGCATCCCGGACTGGCTGACCCTGGCCATCCTCGTGATGACGATGACCGCCGGCACCGGCATGGTCATGTGGCTCGGTGAGCTGATCACCGACCGCGGCGTCGGCAACGGCATGTCCGTCCTGATCTTCACCTCGATCGCGGCGCGACTGCCCAGCGAGGGTTGGCAGATCAAGACCAGCAAGGGCTGGGACATGTTCGCCCTGGTCATCGCGCTGGTCCTGGTGGTCATCACCGCTGTCACCTTCATCGAGCAGGCGCAGCGCCGCATCCCGGTGCAGTACGCCAAGCGGATGATCGGCCGGCGGATGTACGGCGGCACCTCGACCTACATCCCGCTCAAGGTCAACCAGGCGGGTGTGATCCCTGTCATCTTCGGGTCGTCGCTGCTCTACCTGCCGCAGTTGGCGCTGCAGTTCTTCGACCAGACCGACCCGGGCAAGACCCAGTCGTGGATCCAGAACAACCTGGTCAACCCGAGCAGCCCGATCTACATCGCGGTCTACTTCCTGCTGATCATCTTCTTTACGTACTTCTACGTCTCGATCACGTTCAACCCGACCGAGGTCGCGGACAACATGAAGAAGTACGGCGGGTTCGTGCCGGGCATCCGCCCGGGCAAGCCGACCGCCGACTACCTGGACTTCATCCTCAGCCGGATCACCCTGCCGGGCGCGCTCTACCTCGGCGTCATCTCGATCCTGCCGAACTTCTTCTTCATCTGGCTGGACAACCAGCAGTACCAGAACTTCCCGTTCGGCGGCACCGCTGTGCTCATCATGGTCGGCGTCGGTCTGGAGACCGTGAAGCAGATCGAGAGCCAACTCATGCAGCGGAACTACGAAGGGTTCCTGCGGTAGATGAGACTCGTTCTGGTTGGCCCGCCGGGCGCGGGCAAGGGCACGCAGGCCGAGTTCATCGCCGCGCACCTCTCGGTGCCGAAGATTTCGACCGGAGACATCTTCCGGTCGAACGTCACCCAGGGCACGCCGCTCGGTGTCGAGGCGAAGCGGTACATGGACGCGGGCGAGCTGGTTCCGGACGAGGTCACCATCAACATGGTCCGGGACCGGCTGGCCGAGCCCGACGCCAGCGAGGGTTTTCTGCTCGACGGCTTCCCGCGGACGACTCCGCAGGCGGCCGCTCTGGACAAGCTCCTCGCCGATCTGGGCACCGCCCTGGATCTGGTCCTGGAGCTGGTCGTCGACGACGACGAGGTGATTCGGCGGCTCTCCGGTCGGCGTACCTGCCGGGGTTGCGGCAAGATCTGGCACGTCGAGTTCGACGCCACCACCCGGCCCGGCATCTGTGACAGGTGTGGCGCCGAGCTGTTCCAGCGTGACGACGACAAGCCGGAGACGATCGCCACGCGGCTTCGCGAGTACAGCGAGAAGACCGCACCCCTGGTCGACTACTACGGCGCCCAGGGCAAGCTGGTCGGGATCGACGCCACCGGCCCGGTGGAGGACGTCACCACCCGGGCCATCGACGCGTTGCGGTCGTACGGCGGCTGAGGTCCGGCCGGGCCACGGCGGATAGAGTGCGAACAGCGGGGTGCGCGTTATGTGCCCCGCTGTTCGGCAACGAAAGGTAACCGCTCCATGCGTCGTCCCCAGCTGGACATCCAGCTGAAGACCCCTGACCAGATCGAGAAGATGCGGGCCGCCGGGCTGGTGGTGGCCGAGGCGCTTCGCCGGATGCGGGAGGCTGTTGCCCCCGGCGTGAGCACGGCCGATCTGGACGCCATCGCCGAGGCGACCATCCGCGAGGCGGGTGGCGTCCCGTCGTTCAAGGGCTACCACGGTTTTCCGGCGTCGATCTGCTCCTCGGTCAACGAGCAGATCGTGCACGCCATCCCGTCGCCGAAGCAGGTGCTGCAGGCCGGTGACCTGATCTCCATCGACTGCGGCGCGGTGCTGGACGGGTGGCACGGCGACTCCGCGATCACGGTGGGGGTCGGCGACGTCGACCCGGCGCTGCTGAGGATGGCCGAGGTCGCCGAGGACGCGATGTGGGCCGGCATCGCCGCCGCCGCGCGCGGCGCGGCCAGTGGCAAGGGCCGCCTCACCGACATCTCGCACGCCGTGGAGACCGCTGTCCGCAAGGGCGGCCGGTACGGCATCGTCGACGGCTACGGCGGGCACGGCATCGGCACCGAGATGCACCAGGACCCGCACGTGCTCAACCACGGTCGGCCGGGCAAGGGCCCGCGACTGGTCCCCGGAATGGCGCTGGCCATCGAGCCGATGATCACCATGGCGTCCCCGCGTACCGCCGAGTTGGCCGACGGGTGGACGGTCGTCACCCGGGACGGCTCGGTGGCCGCGCACGTCGAGCACTCGATGGCCCTGCTGCCGGACGGGGTCTGGGTGCTCACCGCGTTCGACGGTGGCCGCGCCCGCCTGGGCGACCTGGTAACGGCACGCCAACCAGCAGCCACCAAAACCCCCTAACCCCACCCCCGACCCACGTCGGCCCAATCGGGCCGCATCCCCCGGTCGATCATGAAGTTATTGCCCTGACACGCCGGTGCGGCTGGCAACAACTTCATGATCGACCGAGGTTGGGGGTCGGGCGGGACTGGCGCGACGGTGGCATGCTTGCCGACATGGACGGGCGCGACGGGATGCGAGCCGCTGATTCGGACCGTGCGGCGGTGGCCGACCGGTTGCGGGTCGCCCTCGACGAGGGTCGGCTGGATCTGCACGAGTACGACGAGCGGTTGCAGCGGGCCTACGCGGCACGCACGTACGCCGACCTTGAGGCCCTGCTCACTGACCTGCCGCCGGTGACGCCTGCGCAGCGGTCGGGCCTGGCACCGGCCGCCGGGTCGGCGGTGAGCCTGCCGGGTGACCAGTTCGATCAGGCCCCCACCAGGGGGGTCGCCGCCCGCTGGTTGGCTGAGGTGTGGTTCCCGTACCTGCAGGTGATCCCTATCGTGGTGGCCATCTGGGCGGTGACGTCGCTGCTCAGCCAGGATCTGCTCTACTTCTGGCCGGGCTGGGTGGCGGGGCCGTGGGGCGCGGTGCTGGTGGTCCGCACGGTCACGGGGTTGGCCGGGGGAGAGCCCCAGCGCCAGGCCGTCAAGCGCCAGCGCCGCCGGGAGCGCAAGCAGGCAAAGCGCGCCGCCAAATCAGACAACCCCCCAACAACCCCCTGAACAACCCCAACCCCCCGACCCCCGCCCCCCAACCCCAACCCCCGACCCCCGCCCCCCGGCCCAGGCCCCGACCCCCGCCGTTGATCATGAAGTTATTGCCGCCGGCTCCGGCGTGTCGTGACAACAACTTCATGATCAACGGCGCTGGGAATGGGGCCGTTGGGGTTGCCGCACTGCGGGGTGGGTGGTCGGTTTGGCGGCGGACTGCAGGCGGGCGTACACTTTCAGATCGGCGCACAGCGTCCACTCCGGCATGCCCACCCTGCGCTTCGGTGGGAGCTGGAGCCGCGGCTGGCGCGGGCTTCTGATTCTGATCAGATTTCCGTGTAAGACGTTGTGGGCCGCCCGGAGCAATCGACGTCAGGACAGCGGAGGACATGCCGAAAAAAGACGGAGCCATTGAGATCGAGGGTCGGGTCATCGAGCCCCTGCCGAACGCCATGTTCCGGGTGGAGCTCGCGAACGGCCACAAGGTGTTGGCTCACATCAGCGGCAAGATGCGGCAGCACTACATCCGCATCCTTCCGGAGGACCGGGTCGTCGTCGAACTTTCGCCGTACGACCTGACCCGCGGGCGCATCGTCTACCGCTACAAGTAGTCCTGACGACGGCCGGGAAGTCCCGTGTCCGTCTTCGACGTCCGGTGTCGCGCATGGCGCGTCCCCGGGCCAGATGGGAAGTAAGGCAACCGTGAAGGTCAAGCCGAGCGTCAAGAGGATCTGCAACAAGTGCCGGGTTATCCGCCGGCACGGCCGGGTCATGGTCATCTGCAGCGACCCGCGCCACAAGCAGCGCCAGGGCTGACTCAGCCCGTCCGGCCGGAACTCGGCCGGGTGGCGTTGGTCCAGGCAGATCCGCAGCGACACACACATCACACATGCTCGTCCCAGCCACGAGCGGTACGCCAGACGTACCTCTGCGTGGCTGACCCCCGGTCGGAGGCCGGGGCCCGCTCGGGCAGCGACCGATCCCGGTCGCCGGCGCTCAACGCGTCGGAAAGACGGGACGGCCGGTAGCGGGGTGGGACGGGTCCACACCTCCGCCACACATCACGAGGAGTACGCCCGCACATGGCACGTCTAGTCGGCGTGGATCTCCCCCGCGAAAAGCGGTTGGAAATCGCGCTCACCTACATCTTCGGGGTCGGTCGCACCCGCGCCCTGGAGACACTCGCCGCCACCGGCATCTCGCCGGACAAGCGCGCTCGGGACCTCACGGACGAGGAGCTCGTGCAGCTCCGCGACCACATCGAGGGCAACTACAAGGTTGAAGGCGACCTGCGCCGCGAGGTCGCCGCTGACATCCGCCGCAAGGTTGAGATCGGCTGCTACGCCGGCATCCGGCACCGCCGGGGCCTGCCCGTGCGTGGCCAGCGGACCAAGACCAACGCACGGACCCGCAAGGGCCCGAAGCGGACCGTCGCCGGCAAGAAGAAGCCCGGCAAGAAGTAGTTCTTAACCGGATGACGGGGTCGGCCACCACCGAGGTGGGTCAGGCCGCAACCCAATCCGGAAAGTCAACTAGGAGCGCACAGACTTATGCCACCGAAGGCTCGTGCCGGAGCCGCTGTAAAGAAGGTCCGGCGCAAGGAACGCAAGAACGTCGCCCACGGGCAGGCGCACATCAAGAGCACGTTCAACAACACCATCGTGTCCATCACGGACCCGACCGGTGCGGTCATCTCCTGGGCCTCCGCCGGCCAGGTCGGCTTCAAGGGCTCCCGCAAGTCGACTCCGTTCGCCGCGCAGCTGGCCGCCGAGGCTGCCGCGCGTCGCGCCATGGAGCACGGCATGCGCAAGGTCGACGTGTTCGTCAAGGGTCCCGGCTCCGGCCGGGAGACCGCCATCCGTTCGCTGCAGGCAGTGGGCCTCGAGGTCGGGCAGATCTCCGACGTCACCCCGCAGCCGCACAACGGGTGCCGTCCGCCGAAGCGTCGCCGGGTCTGAGAGGTAGAGAGAGATGGCTCGTTACACCGGTGCAGACTGCCGCCGTTGCCGGCGGGAGAAGATGAAGCTGTTCCTCAAGGGCAGCAAGTGCGATGGTCCGAAGTGCCCGTTCGAGTCCCGGCCGTTCCCGCCCGGGCAGCACGGCCGTGGCCGTACCAAGGAGACGGAGTACCTGCTCCAGCTCCGTGAGAAGCAGAAGGCCCGCCGGGTTTACGGCGTGCTGGAGAAGCAGTTCCGCGGTTACTACGAGGAAGCCGTTGGCAAGCAGGCGAAGACCGGTGAGGTCCTCCTGCAGATCCTCGAGTCGCGGCTGGACAACGTCGTTTACCGGGCCGGCTACGCCCACTCGCGGGACATGGCCCGCCAGCTGGTCAAGCACGGTCACTTCACGGTGAACGGCAAGAAGGTCGACATCCCGTCGTACCGCGTCAAGGAGCACGACATCATCGAGGTTCGGGGCAAGAGCAAGGAGCTCACCCCGTTCATCGTCGCGCAGGCTCAGGCCGGCTCGAAGACGGTTCCGGCGTGGCTTGAGGCCATCCCGAGCCAGATGAAGGTGCTCGTGCACTCCCTCCCGGCCCGGCAGGTCATCGACACGCAGGTCCAGGAGCAGTTGATCGTCGAGCTCTACTCCAAGTAGTCCGAGCTCGTTCGGTGGCCCGCCCTTCGGGGCGGGCCACCGGAACAGTTTGTGTCGTGGGCGTCAAATAGCGGGCGTCCCGGAAGAGAAGAGAAAAGATGCTCATCAGCCAGCGACCCTCCCTCTCCGAGGAGTCGATCAACGAGACCCGGTCGCGGTTCGCCATCGAGCCGCTCGAGCCGGGCTTCGGCTACACCCTGGGCAACTCGCTGCGGCGCACGCTGCTGTCGTCGATCCCGGGCGCGGCCGTCACCTCGATCAAGATCGACGGTGTGCTGCACGAGTTCACCACGATCCCCGGTGTCAAGGAGGACGTGGTCGAGCTCGTCATGAACATCAAGGAGCTGTGCGTCAGCTCCGAGCACGACGAGCCGGTCAGCATGTACCTGCGCAAGCAGGGCCCGGGCGACGTGACCGCGGGCGACATCCAGCCGCCGGCCGGCGTCTCGGTGCACAACCCGGATCTCAAGCTCGCCACCCTGAACGGCAAGGGCCGGCTCGACATGGAGCTGACCGTCGAGCGGGGCCGGGGCTACGTGACGGCGGCGCAGAACAAGCAGTCCGGCGCCGAGATCGGCCGGATCCCGGTCGACTCGATCTACTCGCCGGTGCTGAAGGTGACCTACCGCGTCGAGGCGACCCGTGTCGAGCAGCGCACCGACTTCGACCGGCTGATCATCGACGTCGAGACCAAGCCGTCGATGGGCCCGCGTACCGCGCTGGCCTCCGCCGGTTCGACGCTCGTGGAGCTGTTCGGGCTCGCCCGGGAGCTGGACGAGACCGCCGAGGGCATCGACATCGGGCCGTCCCCGCAGGACGCCCAGCTGGCGGCGGACCTTGCCCTGCCGATCGAGGAGCTGGACCTCACCGTCCGCTCCTACAACTGCCTCAAGCGCGAGGGCATCAACTCCGTTGGTGAGCTCATCGGGCGTACCGAGGCCGACCTCCTCGACATTCGCAACTTCGGTCAGAAGTCGATCGACGAGGTCAAGATGAAGCTCGCCGGGATGGGTCTCGGGCTGAAGGACTCGGCTCCGAACTTCGACCCGGCGCACGTCGTGGACACCTTCGGCGAGGCCGACTACGACACCGACGACTACCGCGAGACCGAGCAGCTCTAGTCCGCGCTGCCGCCACAACTGAGGAGCACCAAAAATGCCCACGCCCACCAAGGGCCCCCGCCTCGGCGGCAGCCCCTCGCACGAGCGGCTGATGCTGGCCAACCTGGCGACCGCGCTGTTCCAGCACGGCAAGATCCAGACCACCGAGACGAAGGCCCGGCGGCTGCGCCCGCTGGCCGAGCAGCTCATCACCAAGGCCAAGCGCGGTGACCTCGCCTCGCGGCGGCGGGTGCTGGGTGTCGTCAAGGACAAGGACGTGGTCTACGCCCTGTTCGACCAGATCGCGCCCCGGTACTCCAACCGCCCCGGCGGTTACACCCGGATCGTGAAGACCGGTCCGCGCAAGGGTGACAACGCGCCGATGGCCATCATCGAGCTGGTGGAGGAGCTTCAGGTCGCCGAGCCGAAGGTGAACAAGAAGACCGCCGCCCGCAAGGCCGCGCAGCAGGACAAGGTCGAGGCGCTCGCCCCGGCCGACGAGGCCCCGAAGTCGGCTCCGGCCGACCAGGACTCCGAGGCGCCGGTGTCGGCGTCCGGTGACACCGACGCCGCCCGCGAGGACAGCGACGAGGCCACCGAGAACAAGGCCTGATCAAGGGCATTGTCGGGCCCGGCACCCCATCGGGGGTGCCGGGCCCGACCCGTAACAGGAGGTACGAGGTGGACGAGCGGATCCGGCTACGGCTGGACGTCTCGTACGATGGCACCGACTTCTCCGGCTGGGCTGCCCAGCCGACCCGGCGCACCGTGGCGGGGGTGCTCGTCGAGACCCTGGACCTGGTCCTCGGCGCCGGTACGGCGACCGGGCTGACGGTGGCCGGGCGGACCGACGCGGGGGTGCACGCCACGGGGCAGGTGTGCCACCTGGACGTGCCGGTGGACGTGTGGCGACAGCACGAGGGACGGCTGCTGCGTCGCCTGGCCCGGCTGCTCCCCACCGACGTGCGCGTACGGGCGATGACCGAGGTGCCGGCCGACTTCGACGCCCGGTTCTCGGCCACCTTCCGACGCTACGAGTACCGGGTCACCGACGCGCCCTTCGGTGCGGAGCCGCTGCGCCGGCACGAGGTGCTGGCCTGGCCGAAGCCGTTGGACCTGGCCGCGCTGAACGCCGCCGCGACCGGGCTGGTGGGGGAGCACGACTTCGCCGCGTACTGCCGGCGCAAGGAGCACGCGACCACGCTGCGCGAGGTGACCCGGCTGGACTGGCGTCGGGACCCGGACGGCATCCTGGTCGCCACAGTGCAGGCCGACGCGTTCTGCCAGGCGATGGTGCGCAGCCTGGTGGGGGCCATGCTGGTGGCCGGGGACGGCCGCCGCCCGGTGGAGTGGCCGGGCGGGCTGCTGACCCAGCGGGAGCGGTCCAGCGAGGTGACAGTGGCGCCCGCGCACGGGCTGACCCTGGTCGCCGTCGGCTACCCGGCCGATCCGGCCGAGTACGCCCACCGCGCCACCCTCACCCGCCGGCTGCGGGTCCCGATCGAGGGCTGACCGTCCGCGGGGTCAGTTGCCTGGCAGATCGCCCTGGTTGGCGTTGCTGCCGGTCGGTGCCGCCGTGGGTTGTGCGGCGGTGCCACCGTCGGCCCGGCTCTGCAGCACTCCCCGGCTGAGGTGCAGCTCGATCATGTCGAACAGGATCTCGCGGACCTTGGCGTCACCCGCCTTGACCGCCGCCCCGTCCTTGCGGACCACGAGCGCGTACGCCAGGTAGTGGCCACGTACCTGCCAGCCGACGCGTGCCGGAGCGCTGGCCAGGACATCGGTGCCGTCGCTGTCTCCGGCGGTGAGGCCACGGAAGCGGCCCTGCCGCTCGTCGAGCAGTTGCCGGAGCCGGTCCCGGGCTCGTTCCGCGCTGACCTTGTCGGTGAGGTTGAACAGGCCGGCGGTGACCAGGTGACCGCCGTCGGGCGTACTCAGCGTGGCCCGGACGACCTGGTTGCAGCCGAGCCGGACCAGCAGGTCGGCGACCTCGTCGGTGGCGGCGACGGCGCAACTGCCGCTGGACTGGGTCTTGAGCACCTGGTAGCTCGGCTGGCCGTCGGTGAGCTTCAGCTCCTTGCCGGGGAAGAGTTCCTTTGCGGTGAGCGGGGCCTGGTCGGTGTCCCGGGAGTCGAGCGCCAGCCGTTCCGCCGCTGCCGAGGTCGGGGCGGCGTTCGGCTGGTACGTCGGGTTGCTCTGCGGTTGACCGTTCCGGTCGTTGAGCAGCGCGGCGGCACCGAGGCCGCAGAGGGCGAGGAGCACCAGGACGGCCGCGCCGCCGATCAGTACCTGCCACAGTCGGCCGCCGCCGCGCCGAGCCGGCGGCTCCACAGGCGTCGCCGAGGTGTAGATCTGGCTGCGAGGCGGGGCGGGCGGGATGTCGGCACGGGTCGGCGCGGGCTGCGGCACGTTGGCGCGGGTCGGCCCGGGCTGCGACGAGGGCAGTGAGAGCTGGTTCGGCCGGGGCAGCGACGGCGTGGGGAAGCGTGACGGAGAGGGCCCGGCCGGCGGGGGCGGACCGGCGCCGAGCACCGACAGGTCGGACCCGGGCTCCGGGTACTCCTCGAAAGCGTCCTCATCGGACTGGTACCGATACACCATGTCGCCCAGAGTAGGAGTCATTGTCCCTTTAGGGGGTAATTTCGGGTAAATGTACGCGTGGGCCGTGTCAGGTGGGCCCCGGGCCGGTGCGAGAATTGCCGCGTGACCGGCGACCACTACTTCACCGCTCAGCCGACCAGCGACGCCCCGGCGCGCGAGGTCGAGTTCTCCGTCGCCGACCGCGACTACCGGCTCGCCTCGGCCGGCGGGGTCTTCTCCGCCAGCCGACTCGACCCGGGCACCGCGGTGCTGCTGCGCAAGGCCGAGCTGCCCGCCGCCGACACCGCCGGCGACCTGCTCGACCTCGGCTGCGGGTTCGGGCCGATCAGCTGCGTGCTGGCCGACCTCGCGCCCACGAGCACCGTCTGGGCCGTCGACGTCAACGCCCGGGCGCGCGAGCTGACCGCCGTCAACGCGGCCCGGATCGGCGCGGTCGACAGGGTCCGGGTCAGCGCACCGGACGACGTTCCGGAGGGCGTCCGCTTCGCGCAGCTCTGGTCGAACCCACCCATCCGGATCGGCAAGGACGGGCTGCACGACCTGCTGCTGCGCTGGCTGCCGCGACTCGCCCCGGACGGCGTCGGCTGGTTGGTCGTCGCCCGGCACCTCGGTGGCGACTCGCTCCAACACTGGCTCACCGAGCAGAGCTGGCAGGTCGAGCGGTACGCCAGCCAAAAGGGCTTCCGGGTGCTGCGCGTCACCCGGTAATTGGATATACCCCCCGACCCTCACTGGGGCAGGATCCCGGCGTGGGATACGTGGACGTGGCAGGGGTCGGGCACATCCTGCCCGACGGTCGGGAACTCTTCGCCGATGTGTCGTTCCGGGTCGGCGAGGGCAGCAAGGTCGCCCTGGTCGGGCCGAACGGCGCGGGGAAGACGACGCTGCTGAGGATGGTCGCCGGTGACCTGCCGGTACGCAGCGGCGTCGTCGCGCGCGCCGGCGGGCTGGGCGTGATGCGCCAGTTCATCGGCATGATCGGCGACGAGTCGACCCTCGCCGACCTGGCGTTGTCACTGGCACCGCCGGCACTGCGCGACGCCGGCCGGCGGCTCGGCGAGACCGAGGCGGCCATGCGGGCGGCCGAGGCCCACGGCAAGTTCAGCAACGCCGCGGGCAAGGCCCAACTGGCGTACGCCGATGCGCTCGGCGCCTGGGGCGAGGCCGGCGGGTACGACGCCGAGGTGCTCTTCGACACCGTCGCGACCATCGTGCTCGGCCAGCCCTGGGACGCCGTACGGGATCGACCCGTGCGCACCCTCTCCGGCGGCCAGCAGAAGCGCTTCGCCCTGGAGTTGCTGCTGCGTGGCCCGGACGAGGTGCTGCTGCTCGACGAACCTGACAACTTCCTCGACGTGCCCGGCAAACGCTGGCTGGAGGCGCGACTGCGCGAGTCGACGAAGTCGGTGCTCTACGTCTCGCACGACCGCGAGCTGCTGGCCCAGAGCGCCGACCGGGTGGTTGCCGTCGAGGGTGGCAGCGCCTGGGTGCACCCGGGCGGCTTCGCGAGCTGGCACTCCGCCCGGGTGGCTCGGCACGCCCGCCTCGACGAGCTGCGCCGGCGCTGGGACGAGGAGCACCAGAAGCTGCGCGAGCTGATGCTGATGTACAAGCAGAAGGCCGCGTACAACGACGGGTTGGCCTCGCGCTACCAGGCCGCGCAGACGCGGTTGCGCAAGTTCGAGGAGGCCGGGCCGCCGCCCGTACCGCCGAAGGACCAGGACATCCGGATGCGGCTCAGCGGCGGGCGGACCGGCAAGCGCGCGGTCGTGTGCGAGCAGCTGGAGCTCGACGGCCTGACCTTCCCCTTCGACCTGGAGATCTGGTACGGCGATCGGCTCGCGGTGCTCGGTGCCAACGGCACCGGCAAGTCGCACTTCCTGCGGCTGCTGGCCCGCGGCGGCACCGACCCGGACCCGGCGAACGGGCCGGTCGACGGCGCGGGCGCGCTCGCCCCGGTGGCGCACGACGGCACGGCCCGCCTCGGTGCCCGGGTCCGCCCCGGGCACTTCTCCCAGACCCACGACCGGCCGGAGCTGATGTCGAAGACGCTTGTCGAGATCCTCTGGCGGGGTGACGAGCATCGCACCGGGATGGACCGGCACGCGGCGATGGGAGTGCTCAGTCGCTACGAGTTGGCCGCGCAGGGCGACCAGCGCTTCGGCACGCTCTCCGGTGGGCAGCAGGCCCGGTTCCTGGTGCTGCTGCTGGAGTTGTCCGGGGCGACCCTGCTGCTGCTCGACGAGCCCACCGACAACCTCGACCTGGCCAGCGCCGAAGCCCTCGAAGCGGGGCTGAACGCCTTCGAGGGGACGGTGATCGCCGTCACCCACGACCGATGGTTCACCCGCTCGTTCGACCGGTTCGTGCTGTTCCGCGGCGACAGCGAGGTGGTGGAGACCCCGGAACCGGTCTGGGACGTCGGGTGAGCGGTCCCCGGCGACGGTGCGTCCGGCCGGCATAGGGTGGATCTCGTGACTCAAATGACCTATCGCCGGCTGGGCGACTCCGGGCTCGTGGTGTCCGTGGTCGGCATCGGCTGCAACAACTTCGGCCGCAAGCTGGACCTCGACGGCACCCGCGCGGTGGTGGACGCCGCCCTGGACGCCGGCATCACCCTGTTCGACACCGCCGACATCTACGGCGAGCCGCAGGGCGGCTCCGAGGAGCTGCTCGGGCAGGCGCTCAAGGGGCGCCGGGACGACGTGGTGGTGGCCACCAAGTTCGGCATGGATATGAACGGCCTCAACGGGCCAGACTTCGGGGCCCGCGGATCGCGGCGCTACATCGCCCGCGCGGTGGAGGCGTCGCTGCGCCGGCTCGGCACCGACCACATCGACCTGTACCAGATGCACGAGCCCGACCCGGGCACCCCGATCGACGAGACCCTCGCGGCCCTGGACGACCTGGTCCGTGACGGCAAGGTGCGCTACCTGGGCAACTCCAACTTCGCCGGCTGGCAGATCGCCGACGCGGACTGGGTCGCCTCGTCCAACGGCCGGTCCCGCTTCATCAGCGCGCAGAACCACTACAGCCTGGTGGAGCGGTCGGTGGAGGCCGAGGTGATCCCGGCATGTGAGCGGTTCGGCCTCGGCATGCTGCCGTTCTTCCCGCTCGCCAACGGTCTGCTCACCGGCAAGTACAAGCGCGAGGGTCAGCCGCCGGCCGGCAGCCGGCTCTCCGGTGGTGGCCGGTACGCGGAGCGGCTCGCCGCTGCCGACTGGGACACCATCGAGGCGATCGAGGCGTACGCGGCCGAGCGGGGTCTCACGATGCTCCAGGTGGCGATCGGCGGGCTGGCCGCCCAGCCGGCGGTGACCTCGGTGATCGCCGGTGCCACCACGCCCGAGCAGGTGCGTGCCAACGCCGCCGCCGGCACCTGGGAGCCCAGCGACGACGACCTGGCCGCGCTGCGCGCCATCCTCTGAGCCCAACGACACCGGGCCGGGCCGCTTGTCGCGGCCCGGCCCGGTCGTTGTTACTGCGCTTGAGCGCCTGTCGGTCAGTCGCTGCGGCGGCGGCCGAACAGCATGGCCACCCCCATCGCCGCGGCGACGAGCACGAGACCGGCCGCTGCGAACGGCCACCAGCCGGCGGCCCCGCCTGCCGCGTCCGCCGGCTTGGTCACCGCGACCGGCTCGGGCGCCGGCGGTGACTGCGCCGCCCTGGCCTGCACCGTGGCGGTGGCCTCGCTCTGCAGTGGAGCCGGGGACTTCACAGTCACCTTCCACTTGCCGGCGGAGAGCACCGGGCCGCTGCTGTAGAAGCCGTGCCCCTCAGGCTGCGGATCCAGCTGCACCGGCCCGATCCGCTGCCCGTCCGGGCCGGTGGCGGTGAGGACCAACCGCACCACCTGCTCCAGCCGGCGGCCATCGGTGTGGGTGGCCTGGATGGTGACGCCCTCGGCCCCGTCGCCGGCAACCGTGAGTTTGAGCTTGTCGGCCTGCGCAGCCCGAGCGGCCTGAGCCGCCCCGGCGGCCTGAGCGGCCTGAGCCGCCCCGGCGGCCTGAGCGGCCTGAGCCGCCCCGGCGGCCTGAGCGGCCTGAGCCGCCCCGGCGGCCTGAGCGGCCTGAGCCGCCGCCGGGGCGGCGGCGACCAGGGTCAGGGCCAGTCCGACGGACACGGCGGCCAACACCTTGCGGATACCCGTCACGGACATCTCCTCACTACCGATGAGGGAGGCCCCTCCCCGACGCCGCAGCGCCGGGGAGGGGCCTCGTCGGATCAGAGCTGGCGACCGGGTGCCAGCCGGGTGGCATCGCCACCAAGCCGTCCGGTGCCCTTGACCGAGTCACCGTCGTTCGCCTTGACCCCGGCCTTGCTGGCCGCGCCGCCGAGCCGAACGATCATGGCGTCGGCGTCCCGGATCAGGACGTCCCGGATCTCCCCTTCACCCACCAGCGTGGCGTCGGAGGCGAGCGTCCGGAATGCGGTCAGTTGCCGGACCGCCGCCTTGTCGTCACCGGCCGCCTCGGACGCGCGCACAGCGTCGAGCTTGTTCGACAGCTGCTTGTGCGCCTTGGTCGAGAGCCGCCCCGTCGCCTTGAACCGGTCCAGCAGACTCTGCATGTCCCGGAACGAGGTGGTGACGAAGAACCTGACCGTCGAGGTGGTCTTGTTGCCCGCCTTGTCGGTCGCGGTCACGGTCAGCTCGTGCAGGCCGAGCGACAGGTCGTACATGGCCTGCAGAGTGCCGCTGGCATACGCCTGGCCGTCCAACTGGCCGACCACGCTCGCGATGCCCGAGCTCGGGTCGACGGCCTGCCACGACACCCGGATGTCCTGGCTGTCGCCGTAGAGCTGGCCGTCGGCGAGCCCGGACACCAGCAGCGTCGGCTTGGTGCCGTCGATCTTCAAGACCGCCGACTTGAGCGTCTCGGCGTTGCCCGCCTTGTCGGTCGAGCGGTACAGCAGCTCGTGCTGCCCGTCACCGGTCACCTCGACCGGCTCCGAGTACGGCGTCCACGCGCCACCGTCCAGCGACCACTCCACCGTCTTGACGCCGGAACCGGCGTCGGTGGCGGCCAGCACGACCGGGATGGTCCCGTTGTGCCAGCCGGCGTCGTTCGCCGGAGCGAACGTCGCCGAGGTCACCGGCGCAGTGGCGTCGATCTTGACCGAGACGGTCTTCGTCGCCTCCACGTTGCCGGCCTTGTCCGTCGAGCGGAACCGGAGCTCGTGCTCGCCGTCCCCGCTGACCGCCACCGGAGCGGTGTAGGCCGTCCAGGTGGTGGCCCCGTCCAGCTGGTACTCAGTGCTGTCGAGCCCACTACCGCCGGCCTCGTCAGCCCCGCTGAGCGTGATCGTCACCGGCCCGGTGTGCCACCCCTCGGTCGGGGTACCGGAAACCGCCGCTGTGGTGACCGGCGCCGTCTCGTCGGCCACCTCGGTGCTGAGCCGGAAGTAGTCGAACGAGGCGGTCTTCGACGCCGTCTGGTTGGCGCCGAGGGTGAACAGCCCGACCTTCGGGGTGGCCCCGACCGCGCTGTTGGTCAGCGCCGTCAACGCGGTCCAGGTCGTCCCGTCGGCCGAGTACGACGCGGTGAACGTGTCGCCCGTGCGGGCCAACCGCAGGTGCCACACCGCCGAGGTCAGGTTGCCCGCCTCGGGCTGCGGGTTCTGGACCACCCCGGCGATCTCGCTGCGGAACTCGATCCGCCGCGTCACCGCCTGGCCGGCCTGGTTGTCCGCGATGAAGTCGAACTTCAGGTAGTTGTCGTCGTCGGCCTGCACGAGCAGACCGGCCTGCTGGTACTGCTCGTTCAGCAGACTGCCGTCGACCTTCGTCTCCAGGGTCCAGTCGCCCGAGGGCGCGGTCTGGAGGATGAAGTTCTTCGGCCCGGTGTTGTCGGTGCCGTAGATGTCACCGTTGGGCACGTCGATGCGCAGCGCGCCATCGGCGACCCGGTAACCGGCCGGGTCCTCCCGAAGGATCGCGTCCCACCGGCACTTGTCCAGCGTGCTGCCGGTGAACTCGTCCGACGGGTCGACCGGCCCGGCCGGGGCGTCCGGCGTCACCTGGAACGAGTCGAAGGCCGCGTCGACGACAGGTGCCTCGGTGCCACCGTTGAGCGCGAAGACCCCGATCCGCGGGTTGGTGATGCCGGCGAGCGCGGCCGAACGGCCGACCGGGGTGAAGGTCTGCCCGTCGCCCGATGCGGACGCGGTCAGGTTCGTCCCGTCGCTGGTGATCCGCAGGTACACGGTGTCACCCGCCGGTGCGGCGGCGCTGTCGGCGGCCTCGTTGCGAGGCGTGGCAGCCGTCTCCCGGATGAACTCCACCCGCCGGCTGCCGTTGTACAGCAGGTCCAGCTTGGCGTAGTTGTCGTCGTCGCCGTACACCAGAACGCCGGCCTGCTGGTAGTTGGCCGTCACCGGCAGGGTGACCTTTGTGGTCATCTCCCACGCGCCGGTCGGGGCCGCCTGGAGCACCAGGTTGGTGGCGTCGTTGCGAGCGCCGTAGAGGTCACCCACGCCGGTGGGCAGCCGCAGCGCGCCGCCACTGAGCGAGTAGAGCTGGTTCTCCCTGATGACGCTGGTCCAGCGCGCCTTGTCGAGGCTGTTGCCGTTGAAGTCGTCCGAACGCGCCCCGAAGCAGGACGTGTCCGGGGCGTCGACCCGCACCGGCACGGTGGCGTACGACTTGGCGCCCTTGCTGTCGGTCACCGTGAGGGTGGCCGTGAAGGTGCCCGGGCTGGTGTAGGTGTGGCTTGCGTCCAGGGTGGATGCCGTGCCTCCGTCACCGAAGTCCCAGGCGTACGTCAGCGGGGTGTCGCCCTCGGCGTCGGTGGCCGTGCCGTCGAAGGCAACGGTGACCGGTGCGGTGCCGGTGGCCGGGGTGGCAGTGGCGCTGACCACCGGCGGGCCGTTCTCGGTGACACCGCGGCCGACGAAGTCCATCCAGTTGACGTTGAACAGCGAACCCGTTCCGCCGTTCGGGTCGCGGGCCAGGAAGTACAGCGAGCCGCTCGCGGCACCGGTGACCGGTGCGCTCACGTCGGTGTACGTCTGCCACGCGCCGGTCGCCGGCACGGTGGCCGTGGCGACCACCGGTCCGTCAACCGCACCCGCGCGGACCTCGATCCGACCGCCGGCGGCGGCGGAGGCGGCCCGGAACCGGATCTCGGTGATGTTGGTCAGGTCCGCCGGGGCCACCGACCACCAGTCGCCGTCCTCGATGAACCCGATGTTCTGGCCGCCACCGGCGGTGTCGGCGCCGGTCTCCCGCTGCACGCCGGCGTCTCCGCCGCCGGTGCTCACCGGGGCACGCCCGGTGGCGGTGAAGTACTCGGCCTGCTTCTGCTTCGGCTGGAGGACCTCGATCTGCCGGCCGGTCAGGGCACCGGCACCGCCGGCACCACCCTTGTCGGTGTAGGTGGCCTCGAAGACCGCGAAGACGTTCGCCTCGGCGCCGTGCCCGGAGGCGAGCGACGTCTGGACGGTGCCGGTGCAGCCGGTGTGCTGCTCCAGCGGGTGGGCGTGCTCGTCGTGACCGAGCAGCACCTGCAGCCCGACCCGGTCACAGTCGATCTGCCCGTCCTCGGGGTCGGTCACCTTGATCGAGTAACGGACCTGGTCGCCCCAGTTGAAGAAGCCGCCGTCCGGTGGGAACTCGATGGAGACCGTCGGCGCGGTGTTGCCCACGGTGACCGGAACGTTGGCCACCGCGGTCCGACCCTTGGGGTTGGTGACGGTGAGCTGGGCGGTGTAGTTGCCCGCCGTGGCGTACGTGTGGGTCGGGTTGGCCTCGGTGGAGGACTGCCCGTCGCCGAACGTCCAGGCGTAGGTGAGCGTGCCACCGTCCGGGTCCCGTGAGCCGGCGCTGGAGAACGTGACGGTCAACGGCGCCGGACCCGAGGTCGGGTTGGCGGACGCCGCCGCGATCGGTGCGCGGTCACCGGCGGTGTAGTCGATCCGGTAGACGCCGGAGTTGTCGTTGTTGCCGCCGAAGCCGCTGCCCCACTCGATCAGGTACAGCGCGCCGTCCGGGCCGAACTCGAAGTCCATCGGCCGGATCATGCTCAGCCCGGTGAGCAGCTGGTTGATGTCCACCAACGACTTGCCGTCGGGGGTCACCTGCATGGTGTACATCTTGTTCTGGTTCCACTCACCGAGCAGCGCCTTGCCGTCGTAGTACGCCGGCCACTTGCGGTTCGAGTTGAGGTCGGCGTCGTACCGGTAGACCGGGCCGCCCATCGGGGCGCCACCGCCACCGATCTCCGGGTAACGCGCGTCACCGGCGTACCCGTAGTCGACGGTCGCCGGAACCACCGGCGGGAGGTTGGTCAGGCCGGTGTTGTTCGGCGAGTTGTTCACCGGCGCGGCGCAGTCGAACTTCGCGCCGCTCGGGCCGGACGGGAACGTGTAGTCGTTGTACGCCTCGTTCGTGCCCGTGCAGTACGGCCAGCCGTAGTTGCCCGGGGTGACGATGTTCCACTCGACCAGACCGCGGGGGCCCCGGTTCGGGTTGTCCGCGTTGGCGTCCGGTCCGTAGTCCGCTACGTACAGCGTGTTGGTCTTCGGGTCGGTGCCGATCCGGAACGGGTTGCGGAAGCCCATCGCGTAGATCTCGGGACGGGTCTTTTCGGTGCCCGCCGCGAAGAGGTTGCCCGACGGCACGGTGTACGTTCCGTCGTCCTCCGGGTGGATCCGGATCACCTTGCCGCGCAGGTCGTTCGTGTTGGCGGAGGTGCGCTGCGCGTCGTAGTCCTGGCGGCCCGACCGCTCGTCGATCGGCGAGTACGAGTTCGACTCGAACGGGTTGGTGTTGTCACCGGTGGCCAGGTAGAGGTTGCCGTCGCCGTCGAAGGCCATGCTGCCGCCGGCGTGGCAGCAGGTGTTGCGCTGGGTGTCGACCCGCAGCACCTGCTTCTCGCTGGCCGGGTTAATGGTGTCGCCGGTCACCGTGAAGCGGGACAGCAGGTTGCGGGTGACCCCGTCGTTCGGGGCGTAGTACAGGTACACCCAGTTATTGGTGGCGAAGTCCGGGTCGAGCCGGATGCCGATGAGGCCGTCCTCGTTGCCGGTGAAGACGTCCAGGTCGACGGCGGTGACGGTGTTGCCGGTGTCCGGCTTCACGATCTGCACGCGACCGTCGCGCTCGATGTAGAAGACCCGCCCGTCGGGGGCGATGTCCAACTCCATCGGGTTGCTGGTGTTGCTGTCCAGCGTGACCTTCTCGAAGTTCGAGGTCTTCGAGGCGCCGCAGTCGGCGTTCTCGACACCTGCCGCGGTGCGGATGCCGCCGAGCAGGTGGGAGAGGAAGCCGGGCTCGGCGTACGACTCCCGGGTGTGCCCGCCTCCGGTGTACCAGGACCGACCACCGTCGAAGTCCTGACACCAGGCGATCGGGTGGTCCGCACCCATCGCGCCGGCGCCGGCGGTGTAGCTCTTCTCGTCCAGGCTGGCCAGCACGTGGACGTCCGGCCGGGGGTTGGTCTGGTAGTTGTACCACTCGTCGAACCGGGACCAGCGGTCCGGCAGTCCGGCAGTGGACGGGTGGGCGTGATCCTCCACCTTGACTGTGGCCTGCTGGTTCTGCGGGTGGTTGGCGAAGTACGCGCCGACCAGGTCGCCGTACCAGGCCCAGCTGTACTCGGTGTCCGACGCCGCGTGGATGCCGACGTAGCCGCCGCCCGCCTTCACGTAGCGCTCGAACGCCGCCTGCTGGTCGGCGTTGAGCACGTCACCGGTGGTGGAGAGCCAGATCACCGCCTTGTACTTCGCCAGGTTGGCGTCGTTGAATGCGGCGCCGTCCTCGGAGTTGTCCACGGTGAATCCGTTGTCGACGCCGAGTTGTTGGATGGCGGCGATGCCGGTGGGGATGGAGTCGTGCCGGAAGCCGGCGGTCTTGGAGAAGATGAGGACGGAGAAGGGATCGGCTGCGGCCTTTGGCGCCTTCGGCGCCACCTGGCTGACCGGGGATGCGGCTTTCGCATCCCGTGGGGGGACCTGGGCGGCCGCCTGGGCGGGCGCGCCGAACAGGGTGGTCGAGGCCATGGCCAGGGAGATCAGGGTTGCGGTGATGGGTACGCGGGCACGACGAGAACGGGACACGCCGCCTCCTGTGTCGTAGTGACAGAGCTCGCGGGAGTCGGCACGCCGAAGGCCGTCCCTGATGGAGCCGGTGGTCACACCGTGCCAGGGTGTCCCCACCGACATTTTGTCGAATCGCTGAACAAATTAATTCGGCTGGCTCGATGTCGGGCAAGATGCGGACGGGTAACGGTTCTGCAACGGGGGGCGACATTCCGAACAGGACCGCATGAAGTGCCCCATGGATCTTGATCGTTCTGACGCGGCCCGGTCCACCGGCCGCCGCCGCCCCCTCGCCTTGGCAGCCCGGCGGATCTGTCGTACGGTGACACGCAAGTAACCCACGGGAGCCCGGTGTACCGGGCTGAGAGGGGGGCTGACAGCCCCCGACCGTCGAACCTGATCCGGGTAATGCCGGCGCAGGGAGGAGCGTTGCCGTGCCGTCCCTGGGGCGATTGCATCTCATCACCGACACCCGACCCGGTCGCGACCCACTCGCCGTGGTTCGCGCCGCCCTCACCGTGGCCCACGCCGACCTGGTGGTGCAGGTCCGGGTCGAGGATTCCGCCACCGACCGCGAGGCGTACGACCTGACCCGGCGGGTGCTGGCGCTCTGCACGCCGTACGGGGCAACCTGCCTGGTCAACGACAGGTTGCACGTGGCGCTGGCGGTGGGAGCCGCCGGTGGGCACGTCGGTGCCGACGACCTGCCGGTCGCCGCCGCCCGCCGGGTGCTCGGCCCCACCGGCGTGCTGGGGGCCACCGCCCGCGCGCCGGGCACGGCGGGCGAGGCCGTCGCGGCGGGAGCCAGTTACCTCGGCGTCGGGCCGTGCCACACCACCAGCACCAAGACCGGCCTGCCGGACCCCATCGGGCCCGCCGGGGTACGCGCCGTCGTCGACGCCGTCGACGTCCCGGTCATCGCCATCGGCGGAGTGACAGCCGCGCGGGTGCCGGAGCTGAGGGCCGCCGGGGCGTACGGGGTGGCGGTTGTCGGTGCCGTCTCCACAGCCGCCGACCCGGCACGGGCGACCGCCGAGCTGATCGAGGCCCTGACGTGCTGACCGGCCGGTACCCGTCAGCGCCGTCGAGCGACCGGGTCCGGCCGGACGTGGCAGTGGTGGGGGCGGGGCCGATCGGGTTGGCGATCGCCTGGCGATGCGCCGGGCGAGGGTTGCGGGTGGCGGTGCACGATCCGGCACCCGGCTCGGGGGCGTCGGCGGTGGCCGCCGGCATGCTCTCCCCGGTCGCCGAGGCGTACTTCGGTGAGCGGGAGCTGACCGGGTTGCTGCTGGCATCCGCCTCCCGCTGGCCGGCGTTCGCCGCCGAGCTGACCGAGGCCGCCGGAGTCGGGATCGGCTACCGGACCGAGGGCACCCTGATGGTCGGGCTCACCGGCGACGACCTGGCCGAGGCGCGGCGGCTGTGGGCGTACCAGCAGGGTTTGGGCCTGCCCGTGACGCCGCTGCGCCCCAGCGAGCTGCGCGACCGCGAACCGGCGCTCGCCCCACGGGTGCGCGGCGGCGCGCTCGCGCCCACCGACCACCAGGTCGACCCCCGGCTGCTGGTGCCGGCGCTGCGCGCGGCTGCGCAGCGGGCCGGCGCGGTGCTCGTGCCACAGCCGGTCCGACATTTGTCCGATGTGGATGCCGGGGTCACGGTGGTCGCCGCCGGCTGCGGGGCCGCCGCGCTCACCGGCCTGCCCGTGCGGCCGGTGAAGGGCCAGATCCTCCGGCTGCGCGCGCCCGACGGCGTCGCGCCGGGCTTCCGGCACGTGATCCGGGGGTACGCCGACGGCGAGCACGTCTACCTGGTGCCCCGCGCCGACGGCGAGGTAGTGCTCGGCGCGACTGTCGAGGAGCGCTCGGACACCACTGTCACCGCCGGCGCGGTGCAGCGGCTGCTGCGCGCCGGGGTCGACCTGCTGCCCGAACTGGCCGAGTACGACCTGGTCGAGGCGGTCGCCGGGCTGCGCCCGGGCACCCCGGACAACGCGCCGATCCTCGGGCCGCTGCCCGACCGGCCGGGCGTCCTGGCCGCCACCGGGCATCACCGGCACGGCATCGTGCTCACCCCGATCACCGCCGACCTGATCGCCGATCTGGTGCTCGGCGGCGTACCCGACCCGCTGCTTGCGCCCTTTCGCGCCGACCGTTTCGGCGCTGCCGCGGTGGGCGGACCTGAACCGACGATGGAGGGGGACCCGTGGAGTTGACGGTGAACGGGGCCGGACGCGACGTCGCGGCCGGCGCGTCAGTGGCGGACCTGGTCCGCGACATCGTGGCGCACCCGCGTGGGGTGGCGGTCGCGGTCAACGGCGAGGTGGTGCCCCGGACCGGCTGGTCGGCGCGGACGCTGCGCGACGGTGACCGGGTCGAGGTCCTCACCGCGGCGCAGGGCGGGTGAGCGGCATGCCGTTCGAGCTGGGTGGGGAGACCTTCACCTCACGGCTGATCCTCGGCACCGGCGGCGCCGCGAACCTGCACGTGTTGGAGCAGGCGATCCGGGCGTCCGGAACCGAGCTGGTCACCCTGGCGCTGCGCCGGGTGGGCACCGCGCCGGGCTCCACCGGTGGGCTGCTGGACCTGCTGGACCGGTGCGGCGTACGCCTGCTGCCGAACACCGCCGGCTGCCACACCGCGACCGAGGCGGTGAAGGTGGCCCGGCTGGCCCGGGACGCGTTCGACACCGACTGGATCAAGCTGGAGGTGATCGGCGACGAACGGACGCTCCTGCCCGACGGGGTGGAACTGCTCCGCGCCGCCGAGGAGTTGGTCGCCGACGGCTTCACAGTGCTGCCGTACACCAGCGACGACCCGGTGCTCGCCCGCCGTCTCGCCGACGTGGGCTGCGCCGCGGTGATGCCGGCCGGCTCCCCGATCGGTTCGGGGCTCGGCATCGGCAACCCGCACCACATCCGACTCATCCGACAGGGTGTGGACGTGCCGGTGATCCTCGACGCCGGCATCGGCACCGCGTCCGACGCGGCCCTGGCGATGGAGCTGGGCTGCGACGGGGTGCTGCTGGCGAGCGCCGTCACCCGGGCCGCCGACCCGGTGGCGATGGCCACCGCGATGCGGTACGCGGTCGAGGCCGGGCGTCTGGCGGCCGGCGCCGGCCGGATCGAGCGCCGCTTCCACGCGCTCGCCTCCACCCCCGACGAGGGAAGACCCGACCTGTGACCCCGCCGTCCGGAGTTGTCGTGTTGACCGATCGGCTCGTCGCGCGGGCCGCGCTCGACCGGGTCGTGGCGGGAGCCGTGGCCGGGGGAGTGCGCTGGGTGGTGCTGCGGGAGAAGGACCTGCCCCGCGCCGAACGCGCCGCCCTCGCGGCCGACCTGCGCGCGATCCTCGCCGACGTCGGCGGAACCCTCATCGTTGCCGGCCCGGACCCGCTCGGCGGCGACGCCGTGCACCTGCCCGCCGCCGGCCCGTACCCGCCGCCGGCCCACGGCCTGGTCGGCCGCTCCTGCCACCACCAACCCGAGCTGAACCGCCTGACCACCGAGCAGTACGCCACGGTCTCCCCGGTCTATCTCACGAAGACGAAGCCGGGTTACGGCCCACCCCTGGGACCGAATGGCCTGCGAACGCTGGTCGAGGCCAGCCCGGTGCCGCTGCTGGCCCTGGGCGGAGTGGAAACCCCACAACAGGTAACCGCCTGCGTCCAGGCGGGAGCCGTCGGCGTGGCGGTGCTGGGCGCACTCATGCGAGCAAAAGACCCCACCGAAACAGCAGCCACCCTGACCAGCGCTTTCCAAGAGGCGGTCACCCCTGAGCTGACCCAAACCCGGCGCGGAGGCACCAGGTCTCCACGACAGGGGCTGCGGCCGACCGTGCCCACGCAGGGATCAAGCCTGACCGCCCGAAGTGGGCACGGTCGGCCGCAGCCCCAAACCGCAACCAAGGAGGAGAAGTGACACCGCGCACCATCCTCACCATCGCCGGCTCGGACTCCGGCGGCGGCGCAGGTATCCAGGCCGACCTCAAGGTCTTCGCCGCGCTGGGCGCGTACGGCACCAGCGTCCTCACGGCGGTCACCGCGCAGAACACCAGGGGTGTCGACGCGGTGCTGCCGCTGCCCCCGCGCACTGTCACCGAGCAGTTGGACAGCGTGCTCACCGATTTCACCGTCTGCGCGGTGAAGACGGGGATGCTCGGCACCCCGGCGATCGCTGACGTGGTGGCCGAGGCGGCCCGGGACGGTCGGCTGCCTCAACTCGTCGTGGACCCGGTGCTGGTCGCCACGAGCGGTCACCGGCTCGGCGTGGTGGGCGCGGTGGAGCGGCTGCTGCCGTACGCCAGGGTGGCGACCCCGAACTGCGCGGAGGCCGCGGCGATCACCGGACGCCCGGTGGACGACGTGGCCGCGATGGTCGTGGCCGCCGAGGCGCTCGCGGCCGGCGGCCCGGAGTACGTGGTGGTCACCGGGGGCGACCTGGACGGGGGCGAGGCGGTCGACGTGCTGCACGGCGGCGGCGTCACCACCCTGTTGCGCGCGCCCCGGGTGACGACCCGGCACACGCACGGCACCGGGTGTTCGTTCTCGGCGGCGATCGCCGTGCGGCTCGGTCTGGGCGATCCGGTGCCGGCCGCCGTGGGGGCCGCCAAGGAGTACGTGCTCCGTGCGCTGACCGGCGCGCGGAGCTGGGAGCTGGGCGCGGGGCGCGGGCCGCTGAACCACTTCGGCTGGTCCGCTTGATCACCAGGGAGGCTGTCATGCACGCACGAGGCAAGGTGTACGTCGAGGGTTCGCGGCCGGATGTCCGGGTGCCGTTCGCGGAGGTGGGACTGACCGGAGATCTTCCGCCGGTGCGGCTCTACGACACGTCAGGTCCCGGTTCCGACCCGGAGGTGGGGCTGCCGCCGCTGCGCGGGCCGTGGATCGCCGAGCGGGGTGACGTGGCGCCGGTGCGAGGTGCGGGCACGCCACTCGCCGGGGTGGACGGTCGCCGGCCCACCCAGCTCGCGTATGCGCGGGCCGGCGTGGTGACGCCGGAGATGGAGTTCGTGGCGATCCGGGAGAACGTCGACCCGGAACTCGTGCGGGCCGAGATCGCCGCCGGCCGGGCGGTGCTGCCGCTCAACGTCAACCACCCGGAGTGCGAACCGGCGATCATCGGCAAGGCGTTCCTGGTCAAGGTGAACGCCAACATCGGCACCTCGGCGGTCAGCTCGTCGGTCGCCGAGGAGGTGGAGAAGCTCACCTGGGCCACCCGCTGGGGCGCGGACACCGTGATGGACCTGTCCACCGGCAAGCGGATCCACGAGACCCGCGAGGCGATCGTGCGGAACTCGCCGGTGCCGATCGGGACGGTGCCGATCTACCAGGCACTCGAGAAGGTCGGCGGCGACCCGGTGAAGTTGAGCTGGGAGGTGTTCCGGGAGACCGTGATCGAGCAGGCCGAGCAGGGCGTGGACTACATGACTGTGCACGCCGGAGTGCTCCTGCCGTACGTGCCGCTGGCCGTGGACCGGGTCACCGGGATCGTGTCCCGGGGCGGTTCCATCATGGCTGCGTGGTGCCTGGCGCATCACGAGGAGAACTTCCTCTACACCAACTTCGAGGAGCTGTGCGCGCTCCTCGCCAGGTACGACGTGACGTTCTCCCTCGGTGACGGGCTGCGTCCCGGCTCCATCGCCGACGCCAATGACGAGGCGCAGTTCGCCGAGCTGCGCACCCTTGGCGAGCTGACGAAGGTCGCCTGGGCGTACGACGTCCAGGTGATGATCGAGGGCCCCGGTCACGTGCCGATGCACAAGATCAAGGAGAACGTGGACCTTCAGCAGGAGTGGTGCCACGAGGCGCCCTTCTACACGCTCGGTCCGCTGACCACCGACATCGCCCCGGCGTACGACCACATCACCTCGGCGATCGGCGCCGCGATGATCGGCATGTTCGGCACCGCGATGCTCTGCTACGTCACGCCGAAGGAACACCTCGGCCTGCCGGACCGGGACGACGTGAAGGCGGGCGTGATCGCGTACAAGATCGCGGCACACGCGGCGGACCTGGCCAAGGGGCACCCCGGCGCGCAGGCCTGGGACGACGCCCTGTCGAAGGCGCGGTTCGAGTTCCGCTGGGAGGATCAGTTCAACCTCTCACTGGACCCGGAGACGGCACGCTCGTACCACGACGCGACCCTGCCCGCCGAGCCGGCGAAGACCGCACACTTCTGCTCGATGTGTGGCCCGAAGTTCTGCTCCATGAAGATCACCCAGGAGCTCAAGGAGTACGCGGCACGCGGCATGAAGGACAAGTCGGAGGAGTTCGTCTCTGGCGGCAGCCGGGTCTACCTCCCGCTCGCCTGACCCACCCGGTTCCCCCCGGGGCACGGCCGGGCCGTCCTCGCGGCGTCCCGGGGGGCAACCCGAGTGGATCAGGTGGCGGCCGGTCGGTACGCCTGCGCGGCGCGGTGAGTCGCGGCGGTTCAGTCGCGGTGGTGTCGGCCGGTGGAGCGCAACGACCGGCGGCTGTTCTCCTGCTCGGGCTCGTTGTCCGACACCGGCTTGCTCAGACCGGCGACCCAGTCGACGAATTCCTCGTCCTGGGTCGCCAGCGGCTCGGCCGCGTCCGGCGTCCTCGGGTTCTCCTCGTCGGCGCGGGACCGGTTGCGGCGGAACAGCCCGCCGAGCCGCCCTCGCCGGGAGGGCTGCTCTGCCACCTTCGGAGCTGCCGACGTGGCGTCGGTGGGTGCCACATCGCCGCTGTCTGCGGCGGCGCTGGTGCCAGCCGCGTCGGAGGGCGCGCCGAGCGTGCCCGGGAACCCCGTCGGGCCGGGGTGTTCGGCCGGAGCGGTCGTCTCGCTGGCTTCGGTCGGCGCTGTCCGTGCCGTCGAGCTGTCCTGCGATCCCGTCGACCTGGCACGTCGCGAGGTGTCGAACGCGTTCCAGGTGCCGGCCCGGCTCAGGTCCGGCAACGGTGCCCGATGCCGGGGCCTGGGCGTCGGCCCGGTCGGCTCGTCCGACCCGCTCGATCCCTCCGATGACGTTGCCCCCGTTGTCTCCGGCGCGGAGGTCTGCGGTGGCACCGTCCACGTCGAGGTGACCGGCCAGGCCGACGGCGCGGGCGTCCACAGGTCGGCGTCCGGGTCGCTGGCGGCGGCCCCGAACAAGCCGGCCGTGGGGACGTCCTCGGCGGGCCGTGCGCTGCCGGTGCCACCGGCCGCGGCGACTGCGGAATCGGTTGTCGCGTCGGCCGGTGCTGCCTTGCTGCCCGTGCCGGTCTTCGGAACGCGCGGAGATGGCGCGGCTTCCGCACCGGCGTCGCCGGTCGCGGTGGTCGATGTGTGCGTTCCGTCGGTCGCCGTGGTCGGGGACTCCGGGCTGGCCGGCACCTGCGCCGCGCCGGTGCCGGCGGTCGTCGAGGTGGCCGGCGCTCGCTTCGCGCCGGTGGCGGGGCTGGCAGGTGCTCGCTTCGCGCCGGTAGCGGTGGCCCGGGCTGCTGCCGTGCCGGAGGACATGGCCGAGGCGACCTCGGAGGTCGAGCTTGACCGCTCACCCGGGGTCTCCTGGCCGGGTACCGGAGTGGCGGCGTCGGAGCCGGTGCTGTCGGCGGACCTGCCCGGCCGGGCACCCTTCGTGGCACGGCCGGTGACCGTCCCGCTGGTGGCCGTCGCGTCGGCGGTCGTCGCGCTGGTGACCGTTCCGTCGGTGGTCGTCGCGCTGGTGACCGTTCCGTCGGTGGTCGTCGCGCCGGTGGTCGTCGAATCGGCAGGGGACGTGTCGTCAGCCGCGTCGGAGGTGGGGGCGTCCGGAGTGGTCTTCGACTTACGGGTCCGTCGTGGCTTGATCGCCGGCGGCGTCTCGTGCGTGCCGTGGTCGGCCGTGCCCGAGCTGGTCGCCTCAGTGCCGGTCGCGGCCGCGCTGGTCCGGGCCGTGCCCCCGGTGGCGGGGACGGAAGCGTCCGAGCTGATCGGCGTGGTCGGCGCGTCAGTGCTGGTGGTGCCGGCACCGGGTGCGTCAGTGCTGGTGGTGCCGGCACCGGGTGCGTCCGTGCTGGTCGGGACGGCACCGGGTCCGTCCGTGCTGGTCGGGACGGCGGCGGCCTTGCGGGTGGTGCGTCCACCGGTCGGACCGCCGCTCGTGCCCGTCGCCGTGCTGCCGGTCGGCTCGTCGACCGCGCGGCCACCCGCCGGGGTCGTGGTGTCGGCGCGTCCGGCCGTGGTGCTGGTCGGGGTGGCGTCGGTGCTGGCCGAGGGCTCGGTCCTGGCGGGGACGTCATCCCGGGTCGCCGGGGGCGTCTGCCCTGCGGCGGTGAACTCACCTGTCGGCGCGGTCAGCCAGGCTGCGGGCTGAGGCGGACCGGCGGGAGTCGGGCCGACGGGAGACCGAGGAGCGGCGGGAGACGAAGGAGCGGCGGAAGACGAAGGAGCGGCGGGAGTCGGGACGTGCTGGCCGCTCGCGGTGGTCGTCGGCCAGTCCCAGTGGGCCGGGACGGTGCGTACGCCATCGGGGTCGCCCGCTGCCCACGGACCCGCAACGACGCCGCCAGGTTGTGCGGTGGCCAGCTCGGCGTTTGTCGTCTCCGTGTCGGTGCGCTCGGCGGCGTCCCGGTCGTCCGCCGACGCGGTGCCGGGCAGCGCCGGGCCGGCGGGCAGGGGGCGCAGGATGGCGGACGGCTCGATCGCCTGCGGATCGGCGGTACGGGTGCCCGTCGGCCAGCGCAGCAGTGCGGCGGCGGCCGCGCCGAGTGCTCCGGCGAGAATCGCGATCAACGAGCCGTAGTAGGGGGTGGCCTGGTAGCGGTCCACTGCGTCGCCCGGGCCGGCGGTCAGGTAGGCGAACGCCACAAGCACCGGGCCGGCCACCCCGGTGGCCCCGCTGACAAGTGGGGCCTGGCCCCGCCAGCGAGCCAGCCCGGCGGTCGCCGCGCCGGCGAGCAGCGCGATGGTGGGCAGCAGGAGCAGCGCCAGGCGCTGTGCGGCGGCGGCGTCGAGCCAGCTCGGCTCCAGTACGCCGAGCCGGACGGTCGGCAGCGGGCCGGCCGTGCCGAGCGACGGTAGGACGGAGATCAGCGCCAGCAGCCAGACCGCGCCGGCCACGGCAGCCATGTTCCAGCCCAGCTCGGGGCGGAACAGGACGGCGATCGCCGCGCCGGCGCCGATCACCGCACCGACCACGGCGCAGATGCCCACCGCCCAGACCGGGTCAACGGAGATCAGCTCCGCGGCGCGGGCGGGCTGCATGCAGAGCGGGGCGATGACGGTGGCGCCGAGCGCTGCCGCGCCACCGACCGCCAACTGCCGGCCGGTGCTGGCCGCCGGGGCGTCGCGGCGGGCGAGGCGTCCGGTCAGGACGGCGCCGGCGACGGCGGCGTTCGCGGCGAACCAGCCCACCCAGACGAGCTGGGCCGGCCACTGGTTGACGGTCGTACCGGTGAATGCGCCGGTCAGGCGGACGATGCCGAAACCGTACGCGACGCCGAGCTGGCCGGCTCCGGCCAGCACGCTCACCCCGAGCGCCGTGAGCAGCAGTCTGCCCCAGGTCCGAAAGGCCATGTCCGGCACGTTACGCACCTGGTACACCCGATCGCCACCGGCGCGCCGCGCGGCACGCCGGTGGCCATCGGCGGGTCTACTTGAGTTCGACCAGCCGGGCCAGGTAAGTCGTATCCCCGACATTGGTCAACATGTGCACAGCGCCCGGGTCCCGGTAGACCACCCCACCGGTGGGCTCGTCGGCGTCGATCCGGGTCCCGTCGACGGTCTGTACGACGTTCTTGGCACCCTCGATCGCCACCACCAGGTAGGGGTGGTCGTGCCGGTGCAGCGGTTGCCGCTCGCCCGGTTCGAGGCGGATGTGCCAGACCCGGACCCGGTCGTTCTCGTACACGATCTCCTGACCCACCGGTCCGAGTTCGGTTCCGTCGATCACGTCGGTCATCGTGCTCCGTCCAGTTGGGGCAGCACCTCGGCGGCGATCAGCTCAAGGTGGTCGAGATCATCGAAGTCGATCAGGCGTAGGTGGACCCGCGTGGCGCCGATCGCGGCGAACTCACCGATCCGTTGGGCGAGCTGCGCGGGGGAGCCGACCACCGGGTCCTCCGGTGGCAGCGCGCTCTTTTCGTGCAGGGGCGCGGCCCGACGCTGGGCCTCCGCGTCGGTCCGGCCGATGGCGACGACGATCCCGGCAGAGAGCACCAACGGGTCGCGCCCGGACTCCGTCCGTCCGGTGCGCTCACACGCCTCGCGCACCCTGTCGTACGCCTCGGCGGTGGCGGCCACCGACTTGAACGGCATGTTGAACTCGTCGGCGTACCGGGCGGCCAGCTCGGGTGTGCGCTTGGGGCCGCGCCCGCCCACGATGATCGGCGGCCCGGGCACCTGCACCGGCTTGGGCAGGGCGGGAGCGTCCACCAGCCGGTAGTGGTCGCCGGTGAAGCTGTAGGTCTCGCCGACTGGGGTTCCCCACAACCCGGTGATCACGTCAAGCTGCTCGGCCAGCCGGTCGAAGCGCTCGCCAACCGCCGGGAACGGGATGCCGTACGAGGTGTGCTCGCGCTCGTACCAGCCGGCGCCGATGCCGAGGTCAACCCGTCCACCGCTCATCTGGTCGACCTGCGCGACCATCACCGCGAGGGGGCCGGGCAGGCGGAACGTGGCCGACGTCACCAGGGTGCCGAGCCTGATCCGCTCGGTCTCCCGGGCCAGCGCGGCGAGGGTCAGCCAGGCGTCCGTCGGGCCGGGCAGGCCCGGGTCGGCGCCCATCGACTGGTAGTGGTCGGCGCGGAGGAAGCCCTCGTAGCCGCAGGCCTCGACCAGCCGGGCGAACCGGAGCTGGGTGTCGTAGCTGGCACCACGGTTCGGCTCGGTGAAGACCGACACCCGCATGGTCAGTGTCCTTCCGCGCCGGCGGTGGCCGGCTGCTCGCGTTCCATCAGCAGTTCGTGCAGGTCGGCGCTGACCTGGGCGACGTCGGCCAGGTGCGCGTTGCGGCCCAGGGTGCGGGGCCGGGGAATGGCCACGTCGACGACCTTGCGGATCCGGCCGGGGCGGGGGCTCAGCACGACCACCCGGTCGGCGAGCAGCACCGCCTCGTCGATCGAGTGGGTGACGAAGACGATCGTCGGCTTGTTCTCCATGTGCACCCGCTGGAGTTCGCCGGAGAGTTCCTCGCGGGTGAGCGCGTCCAGCGCGGAGAACGGCTCGTCCATCAGCATCACCCGGGGCTCGCCGATCAGCGACCGGCACAGCGACACCCGCTGCTGCATGCCGCCGGAGAGCTCGTGCGGCAGCCGCTTCTCGAAGCCGGCCAACCCGGCCACGTCGAGCAGTTGCCGGGCCCGCTCCCGGTGCTTGGCGCGGCCCCAGCCGAAGACCTCCACGGGCAGCAGGACGTTGTCCAGCACGGTGCGCCAGGGCAGCAGCGCCGGCTTCTGGAACAGCATGGCGATGTCCTGGCGGGGGCGGGTGATCGGCGTACCGCCGACGGTGATCTCACCGGCGGTCAGCGGGAGCAGCCCGGCGATCAGCCGCAGCAGTGTGGACTTGCCGCAACCGGAGCGGCCGAGCACCGCCACGAACTCGCCCTCGGCGACGTCGAGGTCGATGCCGCGCAGCGCCTCCACCCGGCCGGATCGGCCCTCGAAGGTACGGGACACCCCGGACAGTCGGATCATCTCCGGCGCACCTCCGCTGAGTCGACGGTCAGGAATCCGACAAAGGCTAGCCGCCCTGTCGAGGTATGGCACCGCGTGGGGTGGTCGTCAGGTTGTTTCCGTTCCGCAACCCGATACGCCTGGCGTCGCAACTGTGGGTTTCTCGTACGCTGTGCCCGCGAAGAGTCCCCCCACGACGGCGGAGCCCGGCTTCGACCCCTCCCGCCGGCCCGTCATAACAACCCCCTCCGGTGGCCTGCCGGCCCCGGTCGGAAAGGACATGGTGCACAGATGAGAAGGCTGACCCGTACGGTCGCTACGGCCGCGCTGGCCACCGCCCTCGCCCTTGTCTCCGCCTGCAGCAGCGGGTCGGATTCGGCCGACGATGCCAAGGGTGGCGACGGCAAGACGCTGGAGAAGGTGACCTACCTCACCTCGTTCGGCAACTTCGGCCGTGACTCCTACGCCTGGGTGGCGAAGGACAAGGGCTTCTTCAAGGAAGCCGGCTTCGACGTCGAGATCAAGGCCGGTCAGGGCACCGGCGGTGTGATCCAGACCGTCGTCGGCGGCCAGGCCGACTTCGGCCCGATCGACCTCACCGGCGGCCTGCTCCAGCTCGGCAACGGCCAGGCGAAGGACTTCACCGCGGTGGCCGCGATCCAGCAGCGCACGATGGCGGGCATCGCCACCGTCGAGGGCAAGAACATCAGCTCGCCGAAGGACCTCGAGGGCAAGAAGCTCGCGGACACCCCCGGGTCCGTGGTCCGCAACCTCTTCCCGACGTACGCCCGGCTCGCCGGGGTGGACGCCAGCAAGGTGACCTGGGTCAACGGTGAGGCGCAGAACCTGATCGGCACGCTGGCCTCCGGGTCGGTGGACGGCATCGGTCAGTTCGTCGTCGGTCAGCCGACGATCGAGGCGGTGGCCAGGAAGAAGGCCGTCATGCTGCCGTACAGCAACGTGATGCAGGACCTCTACGGCAACGTGCTGATCACCTCCTCGAAGATCGCCAAGGAGAAGCCCGAGATGGTGAAGCGGTTCACCGCGGCGCTGCTCAAGGGCCTCGAGTACAGCCTGGCGAACTCCAAGGAGGCCGCCGACATCCTGAAGAAGAACGTCGACGCCACCAACCCGGTCTCCGCCGCCGCCGAGCTGGAGCTGATGGCCGCGTACGTCCGTTCCGGCAACACCGGCACCGCGATCGGCACCCTGGACAGCGGTCGGGTCGCCAAGAGCATCGCCATCCTGCAGGGCGCCGGCGCGCTGAAGCAGAACATCACCCCCGAGCAGATCATCGACTTCAGCCTCGCGCCGAAGGCCTGATCGTCCGGTCGTCATCAGGGGGTACGTCCCGCCGATTCCGGTGGGGCGTACCCCCGTCGCTCGTCGGCCCCCGGCGGGCCGTGGGATTTCGAGGAGGACAGAGATGACCGACGTCCGGTCAGCGGACCCGGCGGTGGCGGAACCCCCGCCCCCGAGTGCTGGCCCCGAGGCGGGGCGCACGGGTCGAGGTGCCGGCCTCCGGGCCGGGACCGAGGCGGCGCTACCCGCGGTCGGCATCCTGGTCGCGCTGGCGGCGTGGTGGCTGATCGCCCGACTGGAACTGGTCCACCCTGTCGCCCTGCCGCCGCCCGGCGACGTGTTCAGCGCGTTCGCCGAGAAGCCGGCCCAGATGCTGGAGCACACCTGGGACACCACGCTGGAGATCCTGACCGGCTTCGCCCTCTCGGTGGCCGCCGGTGTGCTGATCGGGCTCTCCCTGGCCAGCTCCCGGACGGTGGAGCGGATGTTCACGCCGCTGCTGGTCGCTGTGAACGCGGTGCCGAAGATCACGCTCGGCCCGCTGCTGGTGGTGGCGCTCGGCTGGGGCCAGAAGCCGATCCTGACCATGGTGTTCCTGCTCTGCTTCTTCCCGATCGTGCTGTCCACCGCGACCGGGCTGACCACCACGCCGGCCGATCTGGCCGAACTGGTGCGTTCCTGGAACGCCTCCCGCTGGCAGGCGTTCCGCAAGGTGCGCTTCCCGGCCGCGCTGCCGCAGATCTTCGTCGGGCTCAAGGTCGCCATGCCACTGGCCGCGATCGGCGCGGTGATCGGTGAGTTCCAGGCCGGCGAGAGCGGTCTCGGCTACGTCATCACGCAGTACGCCGGCATCGGCGACGCCGCCACCGCCTGGGCGGCGATCATGCTGGTGGCGCTGGTGAGCATCCTGCTCTACTCGGCGCTCCTGCTGATCGAGCGGTTCGCCCTGCCCTGGGTCCGAGAAACCACAAGCAGCCGCTGACCAAACAGAAGAATTCAATCCCGAACGCGAGCGGGCCGGCCCCCCCAATGAGGAGGCCGGCCCGTTCCGTCGAAGCCGCAGGCGAGAAAGGGTGTGGCCGACCGTGCCCGGCGGAGGGATCAAGCCTGACCGCCCGGAGCCGGGCACGGTCGGCCACACCCCCCACCCGGCACCCGACGAAGCGCCGGAAAGAACCAGAGGCCCGAGCGTCTACCCCGCCAACCGCCAGCGACCATTGCGGGCGACAAGCGTGGTGAGCGCCTGCGGCATCAGGCCGCTGTGGTTGTCCGGCGTCATGCGGATCGGGCCGGACAGGCCGTCCATCTGGGACGTCTCCAGCACGTCCCGGATGCCGTTGCGGTCCACCTTGCCGATCTCACCACCGGCGCGCAGTTCGGCGTCGGCGATCAGCTGGACGGCGTCCGCGGCGAACGACGAGGACCCGTTGTAGCCACCGAAGCGTGCCGTGTAGTCCTGGAACCACTGCCGCCGGGCCGCCTTGGCCGGCGTGGTCGCGATCACGTCGTCGATCACCATGGTCTGCGTGAAGATCAGCGTGGCCTTCTCGGTCGCCTTGGCCGCCGCGCCGAGGAAGAGGTCCCCGGCGGCTGCGGCGTCGAAGTAGATCGACCCGCGGAAGGTGGTCTGCTGGGCGCTGGTGGCGGCAAGTGTCGCCTGCTCCGGCGGGGTCCAGAAGACCATCGCGTCGGGCTTGCCCGAAGCGAGTTGCTGGACCTGCTGGTTGACGTCGGTGTCGGTGGTCTTGATCCGCTGCTGCCGGAGCGAGATCCTGGCCTTGTCCAGCTCGTTCTTGAGTGCGGTCGCGCCCTCCTGGCCGTAGTCGTCGTCGCTGACCAGCATCCCCACCTTGCGGATGTTGTTGCGGCGCAGCTCGGTGGTCAGCGCGGCGGCGCTGTCCGGGGCGTTGGGGCCCAGCTTGAACACGTAGCGCCGTTCGGCGGCCGGCGCGGCGATCGCGCCGGAAGCGGCTAGCGCAATGGTGGGAATCCGCTTCTCGTTGATGGTCCCGACTGCTCCGACCGCGCATTCGTTGCAGCCGCCCATGATGATGGCGCTGACCCGCGAATCGCTGCTGAAGTCGACGATGTTGCGAAGTGACTCGGCCGAGTCGGAACGGTTGTCCTTCACCTTCAGATCGATCTTCCGGCCGTTCAGTGCTCCGGAGGAGTTCAACTGCTCGACCTTGAGTTCGAGGGCTCGCTGGTAAGTCCGGCCAACCGTGGCGGCGGCGCCGGAGAGTTCGAGATCGGCAGCGATCACGATCGGACTCGTGTCCTGCTCCGCCTCGCCGAACTGACAGCCGGTGAGCGTGGTGGCCACTACGGCCGATGCGAGCGCCGCGATGGTCGCGGAGCGGATGGGGCTCAACTCAGTCCTCCAGGTGCGGGCGCGGGCGCTGCCCGGTCACCGCCGCTAATCCGTCCTCAGTGGAGGACGGGATCTCCTCTGCCGTACGGTGTGCGCGAAGCCTGCAAAACCTTGCCAATGGCCGGCGCTGTGGTCAAGCGCGGACCCCGGCAGCATTTTCGGGACGGCCATCCCACATGCTGGGGTAACGCAATGTTTGCAAAAGCTCACTTTGCATACACGCGTGACCACTCTGGAGTTACATGCCCTGATCAGGGGCTTGCGGAAATGAAGGTATCAGTTGCCCGGAACACGGGATGCGCTCCGTCCGACCGTTTCCTACCTCACTGCGGCTTCCCAAACAGGATCATCTCTGATGAAATCGCGGCCGTGCCGCGCGTGGTCCCCTCCGCTTACGGCATGGCTCGGCGGCTCAGGCGGGGAAGAAACGACGGAGGCGATGTCGTGAGCACCGGACCGACGACCCTGCCCGCGCTCGGCGACAGCGGTCGGCGCGCGCGCCGACGGATGCCGAGACTGCGTGACGCCCGGATCCGGTCCAAGTTGGCATTGATTCTGGTCGTCCCGGTGGCGGCGGTGATCGCGCTGGCCACGGTCCGCCTGATCTCCGTCGGCGAGGGTGCCTTCGACGCGACCCGGGCCCGGTCACTGACCGCGCTCTCCGTCGACGTCAGCGCCCTCACCCAGGACCTCCAGGCGGAACGGATGGCCGCGGCCGCCTACCTGGCCGCTCCGCAGCAGCCGGCCGACGCGTACAACCTGAGGGTCCGCCAGACGCAGCAGCAGGTGGACGAGTACCGCGCCGAGCGGGGCCGGATCGGCGAGGTGCCGACCGCCCTGCGGGACCGGCTGGCGGCCATCGACGACCACCTGGCCACCCTGGACGGCACCCGGCAGGAAGTGCTGGACCGCCGGCAGATGGCCGTCGCCGAGGCGGTCCTCCGCTACGGCGTCATCCTCACCGACCTGGTCTCGTACGGGGACGGTCTGGCCCAGTTGCCCGGCGACGAGAGCCTGGCGGACAGCCGTCGCGCGGTCTCCGCCTTCGCCCGCGCCAAGGCTTCCGTCGCCGAGGAGGAGGCCGTCGCCTTCACCGCGTTGTCGGCCGGCCAGCTCGACTCGGAGCAGTTCTCGTCCTTCGTGGCAACGTTGACCGGTCAGCAGGAGGCCCTGGTCGCCTTCTCGCTGGCCGCCGATCCGGTGCAGCGCGCCCTGGTCGACAGCACCGTCTCCGGCGACGCGGTCGGCCTGGCGGACCGGGTGGCCACCGACATCACCCGCTCGGTCGGGCAGCGCCCGCTGGTCACCGCGCAGGACGCCACCGCGGCCATCGGCGCCGTGAACGACCTGATGCGCTGGGCCGAGATCCAACTGCAGGACCGACTGCTCCAGCAGGCCGACGAGGCGCGCGCGAACGTCATCCGGCAGGCCGTGGTCGAGTCGATCCTGGTGCTGCTGACCCTGATCATCGCCGTGTCGCTGGCCGTGGTGCTGGCCCGCTCGCTCAACCACTCGCTGCGCCGGCTGCGTGAGGGCGCCCTCTCGGTGGCCAACCACGACCTGCCCGACGCGGTGCAGCGGCTGCAGAACATGGGCAGCGTGGGTGACGGCGGGGTGGACGAGATCGTCCGACAGGTCCGCGACCCCATCCAGCTCAACACCCGCGACGAGGTCGGTCAGGTGGCGCTGGCCTTCAACGTCGTACACCGGGAGGCGGTGCGGGTCGCCGCCGAGCAGGCGGCACTGCGTACCAGCGTCTCGGCGATGTTCCTCAACCTGGCCCGCCGTAGTCAGACCCTGGTCGACCGGATGATCGGCGAGCTGGACGCGATCGAGCGCGGCGAGGAGGACCCGAAGCGGCTCGCGCAGCTCTTCGAACTGGACCACCTGGCCACTCGAATGCGCCGCAACGACGAGAACCTGCTGGTCCTGGCCGGCGCCGACTCCGCCGTACCGCGTCGTGACGACGCGTTGGTGGTGGATGTCCTGCGCGCCGCCCAGTCCGAGGTGGAGCTGTACAACCGCATCGAGTTCGGGACCGTGGACACCGACATCTCGGTGGCCGCGCACGCTGTCAACGACGTGGTACGTCTCGTCGCCGAACTCCTCGACAACGCCACCAGGTTCTCGCCGCCGAACACCACCGTCGTCGCCGACGGTCGGCGGATCCGCGACTACGTCCTGATCCAGATCGAGGACCGTGGGCTCGGCCTCACCGACGAGCAGCTCGACTCGCTCAACCGGCGGCTGGCCGCCCCGCCGAGCGTCGACGTCGCCGCGTTCCGGCTGATGGGTCTGGCCGTGGTGAGTCGGCTCGCCTCCCGCTACGGCATCCGCGTGGAGCTGCGCCGCAACGTCGAGGGCGGCACCGTCGCCCAGGTGACGCTGCCCGCCGCCACCGTGGTGCTGCCCAGCAACCGAGGCCGCGAGCAGGTGCTCACCCGGCCGCGTCAGCCGATGGCGGTCGAGCAGAACCCGCTCACCCCGGTCGGTCACACCGAGCAGTTCGCCGGTGCCGCCACCACGACGGCCGCGACGCTGCCCGACCAGTGGCGGACCAGTACGCCGGCACCCGCCCAGTGGCAGTCGCCGCTGGACTCGCGGGACACCACCCCGGCCGTACAGGCTGGTGGCTACACCGGTCCGCGCTCGGCCATGCCACCCGCACCCGCCGCGCCGGCACCCGCCGCCCCGCTCCCGCCGGCACGGCCGGCCTACAGCAACGGCGCGGGCGCCTCGCTGGGCAGCCCGACCGTGGCCTACCCGACCGTCGACCCGCTGCCTCGGCGCGGCTCCGGCGCGGACGCCGCGGACGCCGCCGATGGGCGCGGTGTCCAGGGCCTCCCGGTCGGGCCGGTCGCCGGTCCGGGCGCGGTGGCACCGCCGGCCGCGCCGTCGGTGCCCGCCGCGCCGGTCAGCACCCGACCCGACTTCCCCGCCGAGGCGCCGATCTTCCGGGAGATGGAGGCGGTCTGGTTCCGGTCGCACGGCGACGACGCCACCGCGATCTTCACCCGGCCCAACTTCGACGAGCCACCAGCGCCCGCCACCACCGCTGCGGCCGACGCCGGCCTGCGCACCGGCAACGGCGGCCAGCCGAGCGCCGCGCCCGTGCCGGCCGCGCCGCTGGCCCGACCGAAACTGCCGACCCGCACCCCGGGCAGTTCCGGCACCGACGGCACGACCACACCGGGCGCCGGAGGCCTCGGCACCACCATGGACGGGTTCGGCGCGCGGCCGTCGGCGCCACCGACGTACACCCCGCCCCCGGCCGAGCGGACGGCTCCGGCCGCGCCCGCCCCCGACCCGGGGGCATGGCGTACGGCGGCGGACGAAGGCTGGTCCCGGGCCAGCCGGGCTGCCGAGCCGGCTCCCGCCGGGACCACCCGCTCCGGACTGCCCAAGCGGGTGCCGCAGCAACAGCTCGTGCCGGGTGGCATCGAACCGAAGAGCGGCCGGGACCGCAGCCGGCGGACCCCGGATGAAGTACGTGGTCTGCTGTCGGCCTACCACCGTGGTGTGCAGCGCGGTCGCACGGCCGGAACGGATCTGAACAGCACCTCGACCAAGGAGAGCCGATGAACAGGCCAGCTGCCATGCAGGACATGGGTTGGCTGCTCACCAACTTCGCCGACAGCGTGGCGGGCATCGCCCACGTGGTGGCGGTGTCCGCCGACGGGCTGCTGCTCGCGTCCTCCCGGGATCTGCCGGGGGACCGGGCCGACCAGCTCGCCGCGATCACCTCCGGGGTGGTGAGCCTGACCGAGGGCGCGGCCCGGATGTTCAGCGCGGGCGGGGTGTTGCAGACAGTCATCGAGATGGACAGCGGGTACCTCTTCCTGATGTCGATCAGCGACGGGTCTTCGATGGCCGTGCTGGCCGCGCGCAGCTGCGACGTGGGCCAGGTGGGTTACGAGATGGCGCTGCTGGTCGAGCGGGTGGGTGCCGCGCTGGTGCCGCTGCCGCGCGACGCGGTGCGTTCTTAGCACCGGAAGACGGCGCTCGTTCCGAGCGCCGGACCAGGGACGAGAGGCGGCACAGTCCGGCTCGGAAGGGGACGAGGAGGTGATCGGGGATGGACCAACGACGCGTTGACCCGCGTGGCGCGCTGGTACGTCCGTACGCGGTCACCCGTGGTCGTACCGAGCCCCGGCAGGACATCGCCCTCGAGGCCGTCCTCACCGCCTCTCTCACCCAGGTCGCCGAGTCCCGCTTCGCCGGGCACGACAAGCACCGCATCGCCACGGTCTGTGAGGGCCGAGCACAGTCGCTGGCGGAGATCGCCGCGTACACCCGGATGCCGCTGGGCGTCGCCCGGGTGTTGGTCGCCGACATGGTGGCCGAGAGCCTGCTGACGTTACACACTGCTGCTCCCGCCGAGGGGTTCGAGGAGCGGATGGAACTGCTTGGAAGGGTGCTAAGTGGACTTCGCAGGCTATGACCCCGCAGGGGGGGCGGCCGGGCCGGGGAATCGTCTCCGCGAAGATCGTCGTCGCGGGCGGCTTCGGCGTTGGCAAGACGACACTGGTCGGGGCGATCTCCGAGATCACACCGCTGACCACCGAGGCGTTGATGACCGCGGCGGGTGTCGGCATCGACGACCCGTCCAAGGTGCCGGGCAAGGAGACCACCACGGTCGCCATGGACTTCGGCCGTATCACCATGGCCCAGGACCTGATCCTGTACCTCTTCGGTACGCCCGGTCAGACCCGGTTCTGGTTCATGTGGGACGAGATCATCCGGGGGGCGGTGGGTGCCGCCGTACTGGTGGACACCCGCCGGATCACCGACGCGTTCGCCCCACTGGACTACTTCGAGAACCGCAACCTGCCGTACGTGGTGGCGCTGAACAAGTTCGACGGCGCTCCGCAGTACGAGGCCGAGGAGGTCCGCGAGGCCCTGGCCATCTCGCCGCAGGTGCCGCTGGTGATGACCGACGCCCGGCAGCGGGACTCGGTCAAGCAGGTGCTGGTGACCGTGGTCGAGCACGCCATGCTCCGGCTCCAGTCGGAGCACGGGCGGGGCTTCCCGACGCCGGTCGGCTGAACCGTCGCGTCACGGCCGGCACGCGACGGCCGGCCGTGACGTACTCAGTCGACCCGGAGCCGGTAGCCGCGCTTCACCACGGTCTGCACCACCCGGGGCGCGCGCAGGCCGGCCCGTAGGCGGGCGACGGCCATCTCCACGGCGTGCTCGTCCGCGCCCCGGGGCAGCGTCCGCAGCAGCGCCGTACGGGACAGCACCCGGCCCGGGGCCTGGGCCAGCGCCCGCAGCACCGCCATCGGTGCGGGCGCGAGTGGCCGCAGCTCGCCGTCGATCACCGCGGCGTGCCCGCGCAACGTGAGCAGGTGCCCACCGGCCTTGAACGTCACGGTCCGGCGGGGCAGTTCGTCGACGATGGTCCGCACCAGAGCGCCCAACCTGGCCCGGTTGGGCGCGCTCACCGGCACCCCGTGCCGCAGCAACGGTTCGGCGGTCACCGCGCCGACGCAGCTCGCCAGCACATCACCGCGAAACGCGGACAGCACCGCGTCGGTGCGGTCACCGGCGGCACGCAGCAACGCCTCGGCCGCCGGCGCCGAGGTGAACGTCACCGCGTCCACCAGCCGGCCGGCGATCAGGTCGATCAACCGGTGCAGCGGGGCCGGATCGGTCGGCGGTGCCCAACGGTAGACCGGCACCTCGATGACAATGGCGCCCGCCGCCTCCAACGCGAGCGTGCACTCGGGCTGCCGCTCGCCGTGCAACTGCATGGCGATCACCTGCCCGGCCACGCCCCGCCGACGCAGATGGTCGACCACCTCGTCGCAGCTCTCCGAGGCGGGCGACCACTGGTCGTGCAGCCCGGCCGCCCGGATCGCGCCGCGTGCCTTCGGGCCGCGCGCCACCACGTACGAGCTGCCCAGCACGGAGCGCAGCGGCTCGGCCAGCCCCCAGCCCTCGGCCGCCTCCAGCCAGCCGCGCATGCCGATGCCGGTGTTGGCCATCAGGATGTCCGGCGGCTGGTCGAGGCAGGCGCGGGTCGCCTCGCGCAGCTCGGTGTCGTCGGACAGCGGCACGATCCGCAACGCCGGGGCGAGCACCACCCGGGCGCCCCGTCGTTCGAGCAGCGCGGCCAACTCGTCGCGCCGCCGGTCGGCGGTCACACCGATGGTGAAGCCCGCCAGTTCTTCGCGCATCAACCCTCCTGTCGCAGCCGTACCTCGACCAGCCCGTTGCGGCAACGCGCGTCGTGTCGGGCCACGGCCACCCCGGGCAGGTCGAGGCAGTGCCCGCTGCGCAGGTCGTACACCTGCTTGTGCAGCGGTGAGGCGACCGTCGGCACTCCGCCACGGCTGCCGACGATGCCCCGGGACAGCACGTACGCCCCGGAGACCGGATCGCGGTTGTCGATCGCGAACAGCCCGTCGGCGGTTCGGAAGAGGGCGATCTGCACCCCGTCGACCAGGGCGGCGACGCCCCGGTCCGGTTCCAACCGGTCGAGGAGGCAGACGGTGGTCCAGGTCAGTGTGAGGGTCTGGGTCATCGCCGTACCTCCGGTAGGCCGAGGGTGACCGGTTGCCGACGGTGACCGTTGGTCGGCTCGGAGCCGGTCGGGGGATGGTCGCGTACGGGTACCGGCTGGCCGCGTTCCCTGGTGAAGGTGATCGACGGATCCGGTACGTCGGGGGCGTTGACGAAAGAGGTGTAGCGGCGCAACCGCTCCGGGTCGTCCAGGACGTCGCGCCACTCGTCGGAGTACGACGACACGTGTCGGGCCATCGCCGCGTCGAGGTCCTCGCAGAGCCCCAGCGAGTCGTCCACGATGACCGAGCGCAGGTGGTCCAGGCCGCCGTCCATCGCCTCGACCCAGCCGGCGGTGCGTTGCAGCCGGTCGGCGGTGCGGATGTAGTAGATGAGGAATCTGTCGATCAGTGTGATCAGCGCGTCGGTGGACAGGTCGGTGGCGAACAGGTCGGCGTGTCGGGGCCGAAAGCCGCCGTTGCCACCCACGTAGAGATTCCAGCCGGTCTCGGTGGCGATGATGCCGAAGTCCTTGCTGCGCGCCTCCGCGCACTCCCGGGCGCAACCGGAGACCGCCGACTTGAGCTTGTGTGGCGCGCGCAGCCCGCGATAGCGCAGCTCCAGGGCGACGGCCAGCCCCACCGAGTCCTGTACGCCGTACCGGCACCAGGTCTCGCCCACGCACGACTTCACCGTGCGCAGGGCCTTGCCGTACGCGTGACCGGACTCGAAGCCGGCGTCCACCAGCCGCCGCCAGATCTGCGGCAGCTGCTCCACCCGCGCCCCGAACAGGTCGATCCGCTGCCCACCGGTGATCTTCGTGTAGAGCTGGAAGTCCCGGGCCACCTCGCCGATCACGATCAGCTTCTCCGGGGTGATCTCGCCGCCCGGGATCCGGGGCACCACCGAGTAGCTGCCGTCGCGTTGCAGGTTGGCCAGGAAGTGGTCGTTGGTGTCCTGCAACGACGCCTGCTCGCCGTCGAGCACGTGCCCGTTGCCCAGCGAGGCGAGGATCGACGCCACCACCGGCTTGCAGATGTCGCAACCGCGCCCCCGACCGTGTTCGGCGACCAACCGGGAGAAGGTGCGGATGCCGCGTACGCGGACGATCTCGAACAGCTCCCGCCTGCTGACGTCGAAGTGCTCACAGAGCGCGCTGGACTGCGCCACTCCGGCCGCGTCGAGGAGCTGCTTCAGCATCGGCACGCAGGAGCCGCAGCTGGTGCCGGCCCGGGTGCACGCCTTCAGCGCCGGCACGTCCGCGCAACCGTCGGCGATGGCGGCGTCCACGTCGCCCCGGGTCACCGCGTTGCAGGAGCAGACCTGCGCGGTGGCCGGCAGCGCCCCGGCGTCCGCGCCACCGCCGTCGGGAGCGAGCAGCGCCAGCGGCGCGGCCGGCAGCGGACCGCCCACACTGGCGCGCAGCGTCGGGTACGCGCTGGCGTCGCCGACCAGCACCCCGCCGAGCAGGGTGCGCGCGTCGTCGGAGAGGACCAGCTTCGCGTAGACCCGGGTGGCCGGGTCGGTGAACGTGACGTCCAGGCACCCCTCGGTCGCGCCGTGGGCGTCGCCGAAAGAGGCCACATCGACGCCGAGCAGCTTGAGTTTGGTGGCGGTGTCCGCGCCCGGGAAGGTCGCCGCGCCGCCGACCAGGCGATCGGCCACCACCTCGGCAGTCGCGTACCCCGGCGCGACCAGGCCGTGGCAGGTGCCGTCGACCGCCGCGCACTCTCCGACGGCCCAGATCCGCTCGTCGGCGGTGCGGCAGGTCGCGTCGACAAGCACCCCGCCGCGTGGGCCCAGCGGCAGACCGGCGTCCCGGGCCACCTGGTCCCGGGGCCGGATGCCGGCGGCCACCACCACCAGGTCGGCGTCGATGGCGGTGCCGTCGGAGAGTTCCAGGGCCGCGACACCACCGTCCGGGCCGGGACGGATCGCGGTGGTCGCCACCCCGAGGTGGGTCCGTACGCCCAGGTCGTCGACGTACCGGCGGAGCATCGCGCCGCCGGCCTGGTCCACCTGCACCGGCATCAACCGGGGCGCGAACTCGACAACGTCGGTGCTCAGGCCGAGCAGTCGCAGGGCGTTCGCGGCCTCCAGACCGAGCAGCCCGCCGCCGATCACCGCGCCGGCCCGCCGGCCCTTCGCGTACGAACGGATCGCCGCAAGGTCGTCCAGGGTCCGGTAGACGAAGACCCCGGGCAGATCCGTGCCGGCCACCGGCGGCACGAACGCGTACGACCCGGTGGCCAGCACCAGCGCGTCGTAGCGGTATTCGCCGACGGCGGTGGTCACCACCGCTCGGTCCCGGTCGATGGCGGTGACCGGCTCGCCGAGTCGCAGCCGCACCCCGTCGTGCGCTGTGTGCAGGTTGAGTTCGCTCTCGCTCACCCCGTCGAAGTACGCCGAGAGCCGCACCCGGTCGTACGCCGGGCGCCCCTCCTCAGCCAGCACTGTCACCCGCCAGCTGCCCTGTGGGTCACGGGCGCGCAGCGCGTCCACGAAACGCTGCCCGACCATGCCGTTGCCGATGACGACCAGTTCGCCGCCGCTCATCGCGTCACCTCCACCGATTCCGCCTGGCGCAGCCAGTCGACGATGCCGCTCACCGCGTCCCGACATCCGCCGCATCCGGTGCCGGCCCGGGTCGCGGCCACCACCGCATCGACAGTCCGGGCGCCGGAGCGCCAGCTTCTGACCAGTGCGCCCTTGCTCACCGTGTTGCACTGGCAGACAGTGGCCGCGTCCGGCATCAGCGCCGGTGAGGCGGCCGGGCTCGCGCCGACCGCGCCGAGTGCCCGGCCGAGCAGCAGCGCCCGCCTGTCACTCGGCACCGGCTGACCACGGTCGAAGAGTTGGATCACCGTGCCGACCGCCGGGTTGTCGCCGAGCAGGATCGCGCCGATCAGCCGCTCGTCCCGGATCCGCAACCGGGCGTACGTGCCCCGGGTCGGGTCGGCGAAGGTCAACTCCTCGCCCGGCCCGCCAACGGCCGCGTCACCCATCGAGGCGAGGTCGATCCCGGCGGCCTTCAGTCGGGTCACCACCGGCCGGGGCCGGTACCGGGCCAGTGGTTCCGTACCGGTCAGCACGTCCGCGAGCACCTGGGCCTGGGCCCAGGCGGGCGCGACCAGCCCGGTGAGCACGCCGTCGTGCTCGGCGCAGTCGCCGATCGCCGAGATGGACCGGTCGCTGGTGCGCAATCGGTCGTCCACCACCACGCCCCGCCGCACCGTCAGGCCGGCGGCCTGCGCGAGAGCGGTGTCCGGGCGTACGCCGCAGGAGAGCACCAGAAGGTCAGCGTGGATCGACCGGCCGTCGGCCAGGTCGAGGCGGACACCGCTGGCGTCCGCGGCCACGCCGGTCGCCGACACTCCCAGTTGGACGGTGACCCCGAAACCGGCGAGCGTGCCCGCGAGTACCGCACCGGCAGCCGGGTCCAGTTGCCGTTCCATCAGGTGCTCTCTCGGGTGCACCACGGTGGTGGCCAGACCTCGGGCGGCCAGACCTCGGGCGGCCTCCAGACCCAGCAGTCCACCGCCGAGCACCATCGCGGTGCGGGCACCTTCGGCGGCGGCGAGGATCCGCCGGCAGTCGTCAAGGGTCCGGAAGGGGACCACCCGCTCCGGCAGGTTCGCCGGGTCGAGGCCGGGGAGCGGCGGCACCACCGCACGGGCGCCGGTGGCCAGCACCAGGTGGTCGTATCCGATTCGTTCGCCGTCGTCGGTGCGGACCTCCCGGGCGGACCTGTCGACGGCGGTCACCGATACGCCGCTGCGCAGGTCGACGCCGTGCCCGGCGGCCTCGGTCAGTTCCACGTCCGGCTCGTCGATCCGGCCGGCCAGCAGGGTGGAGAGCAGGATCCGGTTGTACGCGCGGTGCGGCTCGGCCCCGAGCACTGTGACCTTCCGGTCGCCCTCCCGGGCGTGCAGCTCACCGGCGAGACGCGCACCTGCCATCCCGTTGCCGACGATCACCACCCGGGCGGTCATGCCTTCTCCACCCGGACCGCGCAGATCTTGAATTCGGGCATCCCGGAGATCGGGTCCACCGCGTCATTGGTCACCGAGTTGGCGCGTCCCGCCCCCGCGTAGTGGAACGGGGCGAACACGGTGTCCGGTCGGATCCCGGTGCTGAATCGGGCCGGAGCGCGGAACTCTCCTCGACGCGAGGTGACCCGCACCGGGTCGCCGTCGTCGATGCCCAGCCGGGCGGCCAGGTCGGGATGCAGTTCGACGAACGCCTCCGGGGCGGCCCGCCGCAGCGCGGCCACCCGTCGGGTCTGCGTGCCCGACTGGTACTGCGCCAGCACCCGACCGGTGGTGAAGTGCAGCGGGTACGTGGCGCAGACCTCCTCGGCGGCCGGCCGGTGGTCGACGGGGTGGAAGCGGGCCCGACCGTCCGGGGTGGCGAACCGGTCGGCGAAGAGTCGCGGCGTGTCCGGCCCGTCCTCGGTCGGGCACGGCCAGTAGACGCCGTCGTCGGCGTCGATCCGGTCCCAACTGATGCCGGCGTAGTCGGCGGCCCCACCGGCGGAGGCGCGACGCAGTTCGGCGAAGACCGCCGCCGGGTCGGCCGGGAACCGGGCCGCCGCGACGGTGGCCGCGGTGTCGTCGGAAGGCAGCCGCGACGCCAGGTCGGAGATGATGGCGAGGTCGGTCCGGACGCCCGGCGGGGGTGGTCGTAGCGCGTGCCGACGCAGCACCCGACCCTCCAGGTTGGTCATGGTGCCGTCCTCCTCGGCCCACTGTGCGGTGGGCAGCACCACGTCCGCCAGCGCGGCCGTCTCGGAGAGCAGGAGGTCGGCGACGACCAGCAGGTCGAGGTCGCGCAACCGGCCCTCGATCCGGGCCGCCCGAGGTGCCGAGACCACCGGGTTCGACCCGAACACCAGCAACGCGCGCGGGCCACCCGGAGTGCCGAGCGAGTCGAGCAGTTGGTAGGCGGGCACTCCCGGGCCGGGAAGCTCGTCGGCCGGCACGCCCCAGACCCCGGCCACGTGCTCCCGGGCCGCCGGGTCGTCGATCTTCCGGTACCCGGGTAGCTGGTCAGCCTTCTGCCCGTGCTCCCGACCGCCCTGGCCGTTGCCCTGGCCGGTGAGGCAGCCGTACCCCGAACCGTCGCGGCCGGGCAGGCCCAGGGCAAGGGCCAGATTGACGTACGCGGTCACCGTGTCGACCCCCTTTGCGTGCTGCTCGGCGCCGCGTGCGGTCAGGATGATCACGCGGCCGCCGGTGCCCAGCGCGCGGGCGGTCGCCTCCAGGTCGGCCACCGGCACCCCGGAGAGCTGTTCCGCGCGGGCCGGCCACCAGGCGGCGACGCCCCGGCGGACGGCGTCGAACCCGGTGGTGCGGTCGGCCACGTACTCCCGGTCGACCCAACCCTCGGTGAGTGCGATGTGCAGCAGCGCGTTGGCCACCGCGAGGTCGGTGCCGGGCAGCGGTTGCAGGTGCAGGTCGGCCTGGCGGGCGGTGGCGGTGACCCGGGGGTCGACGACGATCAGTCGGCCGCCGTTGCGGCGCTGCTCGGTGAGCCAGCGCACCAGCGGCGGCATGGTCTCCGCCGGGTTCGCCCCGACCAGCAGCAGGGTGTCGGCCCGGCCCAGGTCGGCGAGCGGGAACGGCAGCCCACGGTCGATGCCGAAGGCGCGCATTCCGGCGGCTGCCGCCGAGGACATGCAGAACCGTCCGTTGTAGTCGATGTTTCGGGTACGCAGCCCGATCCGGGCGAACTTCCCCAACGCGTACGCCTTCTCGTTGGTCAGGCCGCCACCGCCGAACACGGCGACGGCGTCCCGGCCGGCGTCGTTCTGGACGGCGCGGAGGCCGGCGACCACCCGGTCGAGCGCGGTGTCCCAGCTCGCCGGCTGCAGCGCGCCGGTGGCCGGGTCGCGCACCAGCGGCGTGGTCAGCCGCTCCGGGTGGTCGAGCAGCTCGGCCGCGGTCCAACCCTTCTGGCAGAGCCCGCCCCGGTTGGTGGGGAACTGGCGCGGGTGGACGGTCACTCCGGCGTCGTCGTCGCGCAGCGTCATCCCGCACTGCAGTGCGCAGTACGGGCAGTGCGTCGCCACTTCCCGGGGCGTCCGCCCCGGTGGAGTTGCCGACCGTGCACCGTCTGTCATGTCGGGAAAGCGTGCCGCCGGGCGGTTTCCGGTCCGGGTCCCTTCTGTTTCGGTCCTGTCAAGTGGGGCTCACACCGCACCGGGGCAGCGAGCGCGTTGGAGGGTGCGAGTCGGAGCCTGTGGAGCTGAATCGTTTACGACATCGACGGTTGATTCGTTTGCGACATCAGCTCCAAAGCGGCAGCGCACGTCACCTCGCCGGGCGGTCAGCGCACGTCGTGGCGGTGTGGTCGGCGGGTCAGGGACAGCCAGCCGAGGAACCGGGCGTGGAGTGCCCGCGGGTCAGGGTGAACGCCCAGGGAGTACAGGTCGTGAACCGCGTCCTGCATGTTCGCTGCCAGGTAGAACGCCAGGGCGATCGAATGGCCGTAGAACTCGGTCGCGAGGTGAAGCTGAGCCGGCGCACACGGCCAGGGCGCCGCGCAGTTACGGCAGAGCCACGCCGGGCGCATCGGCTGGTGCGGACGAGGTCGGCGGCTCATCCGGCCCTCACCGGGCCGCGCTTGACCGGCGTGCGGATGGTCGGGCGACGGGCCGCCGAGGCGAGAACGCGAATCACCCGGACGAGGATCGGGCGCAGGAACTGCACACTCGCGGCGCGGGTCAGGTGCAAGACGTCACCCGAGCACGGCTCCTGCGGTATGGGCTTCGGCTCGGGTCTCCGATCGGGCGGCTCATCCGGCACGGTGCTCTCCCCTGGTCGTCACTGTGGGAAGGGGCCGCCCCGTGGTGCTCGCCGTGGAGATCTTGGACAGTTTCCGTTACGCGAGAACGGCAACTGTCCAAGATCTGTGGCAGGCCAAGGGTGGCCCCGACACGAACGCGCCCGACGGGTCTCGGGTCCCTACCGGCCGCGCCGTCTGCCGGTTACATTGCCGAGAGCGATGGGATCAGTACACGACGTAGCTTTATTCCCGGGGACGTTCGGGACGTTCATCGTGGAGGCAGGATGAATCATGCACTTCAAGTGGCCATGGCTGAAGCTGGCGAGACGGCCGAAAGCCTGGCAGCTCAGACGGGGGTAGATCCGAAAACGGCAGCGCGGTGGATAAGCCCGGGACGCGTGCCGCAGCCCCGTCGGCGCGCAAAGCTGGCCGCGCTCCTCGGGAGGGACGTTGGGGACCTCTGGCCGGATGTCCTCAAGCGGCGCGAGCCGCAATGGCTGCGCGAGTGGGTTGACTGGGAACGCGAAGCCGTTGCGATTCGGTGGTTCGAGCACACCTGGGTGCCCGGCCTTCTGCAGACGGACGCGTATGCGCGGGCGACATTGGCGGGCGAAGCGTTGACGCTTGGCGAAGTTGACGATGTGGTCGCCTCCCGCATCGACCGACAGGCCATCCTCCGCCGCGAACGTCCACCCCTTTTGGTTGCAGTCGTCCACGAACTGGTCCTGTACCAATCGGCCTATGGCGACCGATCATTGATGCGTGAGCAGGTCGCCCACCTTGCGCAGTGCGCGGCACTGCCCGCTGTTCAGGTGCTCCTAGTGCCGCAAGGCGTCGGGATGTATCCGGGCCTTGGCGGGGGGTTCATCGTGGCCGAGCTGCCCGACGGCGGGCAGGTCGCACATATCGACAGCCAGGTGCGGGCGCAGATCCTTAATGGAGCTGCGGACGTTGCTACGCTCAATCGCAGGTGGGAACGCATCAGAAGTGAAGCTCTTTCCCGTCAACAGTCCCTCGACCTGATCAGGAAAGCAGCGGGATCATGGACCTGACCGGCGCTCAGTGGCGTAAGAGCACGAAGAGCGGAAACAACGGAGGCTCGTGCGTCGAGGTCGCTGACAACCTCCCCGGCGTCGTCCTCGTCCGCGACACCAAAGACCGCGACGGCGGGATGCTGACCTTCGGGCCGGCGGCATGGGCCGGCTTCGTCGATCTGGCGAAGGTGATCGGCCCCGTCGGCTGACCAGCGCAGCACTAACTGCCCCGGTGTCGTGTAGGTCCCACGGAACCGGGGCCTTCCGTGTGTCCAGGAGGAGGTCCGCGCACCACGCAGCGCTTATAATGTGGGAAAACTGTCTCAAAATTTGGGAGATGGCGATGAGCGTGACGGACGTCTTCGACGCGGTGGCCGGCACCTACGACGAGGCGCGCAGGCGGTTGGTGCCCTGCTTCGACGCCTTCTACGGCACCGCCGTCCAGGTGGCCGCGCCGCCGCTGCGCGCCGCGCTCGCCGCCGGGCGTACCCCGGAGGTGTTGGATCTGGGCGCGGGCACCGGACTGCTCTCGCTGCTGCTGGCAGCCGCGGTGCCCGGAGTCCGGCTGACCCTGGTGGACGGGGCGTCGGCGATGCTCGCTCGCGCTAGCGACCAGTTGGACGCGCGGTCCGTGCCGCACCGGACGGTCCGGGCCGACCTCGCCGACGAGCTGCCGCCGGGCCGGTACGACGCGGTGGTCAGCGCGCTGGCGATTCACCACCTGGACGACGCCGGCAAGCGTGCGCTCTACCGGCGGGCCGCCGCCGCGCTGGCACCGGGCGGGGTGTTCGTCAACGCCGAGCAGGTCGCCGGCCCGACCCCGGAGCTGGACCGGCGCTACGACGAGGAGTGGACGGCGCGGATCACCGAGCTGGGCTCGCCCCCCGAGGAGATCGCCGCCGCCCGGGAACGGATGCGCCACGACCGGCCGGCGACGGTGGCCGACCAGTGCCGGTGGCTCGCCGAGGCTGGTCTGGTCGACGTCGACTGCTACTTCAAGGAGTGGCGCTTCGCGGTGTTCGGCGGTCGGGCCTGACCTCTGTCGTCCATGCTCGGGGAATCGCCGCCGCCGGGCGGGGAACCCGGGTACGAGGAGGACGGCATGGCGGGACGGCTCGACGGCACGGTGGCGCTCGTGACCGGGGCCAGCAGCGGCATCGGCGCGGCGACCGCGCGCAGTCTCGCGGCCGACGGCGCGACGATCGCGGTGCTTGCCCGCCGCCGGGCGAAGCTCGACGAGTTGGCGCAGAGCCTGCGGGACGGCGGTGGGGCAGCGCTGGTGGTCGAGGCGGACATCACCGACCGGTCGCAGGCGGAGTCGGCCGTCGACCGGGTGGTGGCCGAGTTCGGCCGGCTCGACACGGTGGTGAACAACGCGGGGCTCATGCTCGTCGGCCCGGTCGCCGAGGCCCCGCCCGAGGAGTGGGACCGGATGCTCGCCGTCAACGTGCAGGGCATGCTCCACGTCACCCGGGCCGCGCTGCCGCACCTGCTCGCCGCCGCCGAGGCCGCTCCCCGCCGGGTGGCGGACCTGGTCAACATCAGCTCGACGGCGGGCCGGGTGGCCCGGCCCGGGACGGCTGTCTACAACCTCACGAAGTTCGGGGTCAACGGGTTCTCGGAGGCGCTGCGGCAGGAGGTCGGGTCGAAACGGGTAAGGGTGAGCGTGATCGAGCCGGGGACGGTCGAGACCGAGTTGGCCTCGCACGTGCGCGACGGCATCCGGGAGGCGATCGTGCGGCAGACCGAGGGGTTGGAGCTGCTGCAGCCCGCAGACATCGCCGACGCGGTCTCCTACATTGTGACCCGGGACCGGCGGGTGGCCGTCAACGAGATCCTGGTGCGGGCCGCCGAACAGACCTGGTGAGTTCGCGGTATGTCGCAAAGGTCACCGGAGTGCGTTTCGCCGCCTGCGCTGTACGGGCATCCTGCGCGGATGACTGGTGGTCACACCGCTGGGTAATGTGCTCGGCATGACTGCCAAGGTGACTCTCTCGTTCACGGACGAGACGATCGAGGAGGCGCGGCGGTTCGCCAAGCGCGAGGGGCTGTCGCTCTCCGCGTGGATGGACCAGGCCGCCCGGGAGAAGGCGCTGCGCGAGGTCTTCACCGCGCACGCCGCCGCCGTGGGCCGCGCCGGTCTGGATCTGGAGTCCGCCGCCCTCGCCGACGCCCGCGAGGTGGGCATGGTCAACGACCTGTTCTCCGGCGGACGGCCGCGTGCTGCGTAGGGGTGAGATCTGGCGCATCGAGGGCGCCCGGGAACGCCTCGGCCTCGTGATCAGCTCGGACGTCTACAACTCCACAGGCGTGCCCATCGTGATCGTGGTCGAGGTGGTCGAGGAGTCGCTCCTGCGGGACTCGCCCCTCGCCGTCTCGATGGGCCGCTACGTGGTGATGCCCGACCGGATCTCCTCGCCCATGAAGAAGTGGTTCACCGAGTGCGTGGACGTCGCGGACACCGACACCATGCTCCGGGTCGCCCGCGCGCTGCGCATTCTTCAGCAGCTCTGACCGCGCCGGCCGAGCCGCGTGCTCACCATCGCCGCCGGCCGGTGGTGCGACAGCCGTTTCCGGCGCGACCCGCGACGGGCACTGCGAGGTAACCGGGCGTTCCTAGCGTTTCCCCTCGTCACATCGACGAGGAGGAGCCGCCGTGAGCACGCTCACCAGCACCGCAGTCATCGCCGAGCCGCCTGCCGTCACCGGTCGCCGGCAACCGCTGCACGACTGGCGCCCCGAGGACCCGGACTTCTGGCGGGCCACCGGCGCGCCGATCGCCCGGCGCAACCTCTGGGTCTCGATCTTCGCGGAGCACGTCGGCTTCTCGGTGTGGAGTCTCTGGTCGGTCACCGTGCTCTTCCTCGGCCCCGCGTACGGCATCGACCCTGCCGGGAAGTTCCTGCTCACCGCCGTTCCGGCCGCGTTGGGCGCGGTGCTGCGGCTGCCGTACACGCTCGCGGTGGCCCGCTTCGGCGGGCGACGCTGGACGATCATCAGCGCGTTGCTGTTGCTGGTGCCCGCGGTGCCGATGACGGTGCTGCTGGAGCCCGGGGTGTCCTACTCCACCCTGATGGTGCTCGCCTGCCTCACCGGGGTCGGTGGCGGCAACTTCGCCTCCTCGATGGCGAACATCAACCTGTTCTACCCGTCTCGGCTCAAGGGGCGGGCCCTCGGGCTCAACGCCGGTGGCGGCAACCTGGGCGTACCCGCCGTGCAACTGGTCGGCCTGGCGGTGCTCGCCACCGCGGGCGCCGCGTACCCCCGGTTGGTGCCGGCGGTCTACCTGCCGCTGATCGTGCTGGCCGCGCTGGCGGCGGCCCGGTGGTTGGACACCGTGCCCGGGGCGCGCAACGAGCCGGGCGCGCTGCGGGAGGCGGCCCGCGACCCGCACACCTGGGTGATGTCGCTGCTCTACATCGGCACCTTCGGCTCGTTCATCGGCTTCGGCTTCGCCTTCGGCCAGGTGCTCCAGCTCCAGTTCGCCGAGCGGTTCCCCACCCCGGTCGACGCGGCCTGGCTGACCTTCCTGGGCCCGCTGGTCGGCTCGCTGATCCGGCCGCTGGGCGGGCACCTCGCCGACCGGCTTGGCGGGGCCCGGGTGACCTTCTGGAACTTCGTGGCGATGGCGGCCGGCGCGAGCACCGTGCTGTACGCGGCCCGGGAGCGCTCGTTCGGGCTCTACCTGGCCGGGTTCCTCGCCCTCTTCGTCTTCTCCGGCATCGGCAACGGTTCCACGTACAAGATGATCCCGGCGATCTTCCGCGCTCGGGCGGCGGACGCGGTGGCCACGGGTCAACGTGATCCGGAGGCCGCCGCGAGGTGGGCGCGAAGGATGACCGGCGCGTTGATCGGCATCGCGGGGGCGATCGGCGCCTTCGGTGGGGTGCTCGTCAACATCGCCTTCCGCCAGTCGTTCCTCAGCTCGGGCAACGCCGACGCCGCCTACCTGGCCTTCATCGGCTGGTACGCGTTGTGTTTCGCGGTCACCTGGGTCGTCTACCGTCGTCCGAGGGCCGTTCGACTCGCCAACGTGTGAGCTGGGCCACCGTCGGCGCGTCGCCGCGCGGCACCGCACCCCCGTTTTGACCTGCGGACGGGGCGCCGGGTATCGTTGCCTGCTGTTGTACGACATCCAGAGGCGTGCCCCATCAGGTACGCTTGGTCGTTCGTGCGCGCTGGTCCGGCCTGCAAGATCTGGTCACCTCGGCGCGCGACCCCAGACCGACGACGAGACAAGGTAGACCTGTGCGTACGTACAGCCCGAAGCCGGGTGAGATCGAGCGTCAGTGGCACGTCATCGACGCCTCTGATGTCGTGCTGGGCCGCCTGGCCACCCACGCCGCCACGTTGCTGCGTGGTAAGCACAAGCCGACTTTCGCGCCGCACGTCGACACGGGCGACTTTGTCGTCATCGTGAACGCGGGCAAGGTTGCGTTGACCGGCAACAAGCGCCAGACCAAGGTCGCTTACCGCCACTCCGGTTACCCGGGTGGTCTGAAGCAGATCGGCTACGACGAGCTGCTGACCAAGCGTCCCGAGCGGGCCATCGAGCTGGCCGTGAAGGGGATGCTCCCGCACAACAAGCTCGGCCGTCAGCTGATCAAGAAGCTGAAGGTCTACGCCGGTGCCGAGCACCCGCACCTCGCGCAGCAGCCGGTGCCGTTCGAGATCAAGCAGATCGCGCAGTGAGCGCGGGCGAAGGAAGCAGCATGACCGACATCATCGAGACCGAGGTCGCCCCGGAAGCCCCTGAGGCCACCGAGGCGCCGGCGCCCGTCGCCCGCGCGCCTCGTGGTGACCGGCCGATCCAGACCGTGGGCCGCCGCAAGGAGGCCATCGTCCGGGTCCGTATCGTCCCGGGCACCGGCAAGATCACCTGCAACGGCCAGGACCTCGAGGCCTACTTCCCGAGCAAGGTGCACCAGCAGCTCATCAAGGACCCGCTGGTCACCGCCGAGAAGCTTGAGCAGTTCGACGTGATCGCCAACCTGCGTGGCGGCGGCACCACCGGCCAGGCCGGTGCGCTCCGGCTGGGCATCGCCCGCGCGCTGATCATCAACGAGCCGGACGACCGCCCGGCCCTCAAGAAGGCCGGCTTCCTCACCCGGGACGCCCGGGTCAAGGAGAGCAAGAAGTACGGCCTCAAGAAGGCCCGTAAGGCTCCTCAGTACTCGAAGCGCTGACCTTTCCCAGCGCGTTGTACTTCTGACGGACGGCCGGTCCGCCTCCCCTCCACGGGGAGGTGGGTCGGCCGTTCCGCTTTCTCCTCACTGGCAGTGCTCATTCGGAGGTTGGCGGGTATGGGTCGGTTGTTCGGCACGGACGGCGTACGCGGGCGGGCAAACGCGGATCTCACCCCGGAACTGGCGCTGGCGCTCGCGGTGGCCGCCGCGCACACACTCGCCGAGACGGACCGCAGCCATCCGCCGCTCGCCGTCGTCGGCCGGGACACCCGCGCCAGCGGCGAGATGCTGGAGGCCGCAGTGGTCGCCGGCCTGACCAGCGCCGGTGCCAACGTGGTGCGGGTCGGCGTGCTGCCCACCCCCGCGGTGGCGTTCCTCACCGCCGAAGCCAAGGCCGACCTGGGCGTGATGCTCTCCGCGTCACACAACCCGATGCCGGACAACGGCATCAAGCTCTTCGCCGCCGGCGGCCACAAGCTGCCCGACGAGATCGAGATGCAGATCGAGGCGGCCGTCGAGACGAACGCCACCACCGCCTGGGACCGGCCGATCGGTGCCGGCGTCGGCCGCGTGCACGATCTGCTCGACGGTGCCGACCACTACGTCCAGCACCTGGTGGGCACCGTTCCGCACCGGCTCGACGGGATCAAGGTCGTGGTCGACTGCGCCAACGGCGCCGCCGCCGAGGTCGCCCCCGTCGCCTACCGGGAGGCCGGCGCGGAGGTCATCGCCATCTACGCGGAGCCCAACGGGCTGAACATCAACGACGACTGTGGCTCCAACCACATCGAGGCGCTGCGCGCCGCAGTGGTCGAGCACGGCGCCCACCTGGGCATCGCCCACGACGGCGACGCCGACCGCTGCCTGGCGGTCACCGCCGACGGCGACGAGGTGGACGGCGACCAGGTCATGGCGATCCTCGCGCTGGCCATGCGGGACGCCGGCACGCTCACCCAGGACACCCTGGTGGCCACCGTGATGAGCAACCTCGGGCTGCGGCTCGCGATGTCCGCACAGGGCATCCGCCTGATCGAGACGAAGGTCGGCGACCGGTACGTGCTGGAGGAGCTGCGCGCCTCCGGGCTGGCGCTCGGCGGTGAGCAGAGCGGCCACATCGTCATGCCCGCGCACGCCACCACCGGCGACGGGGTGCTCACCGGCCTGCACCTGATGGCTCGGATGGCGGCCACCGGCCAGTCCCTCGCCGAGCTGGCCTCGGTGGTCACCAAGCTGCCCCAGGTGCTGATCAACGTGCCGGTCGGTGACCGGACCGTCGGCGCCGCCGCGCCGGCCGTACGCGCCGAGGTCGAGCGGGCCGAGGCGGAGCTGGGGGAGACCGGCCGGGTGCTGCTGCGTCCGTCGGGCACCGAGCCCCTGGTCCGGGTGATGGTCGAGGCGGCCACCGAGGCGACCGCCCGTGAGGTCGCCGAGCGGATCGCCGAGCTGGTCCGCACCGCGAGCCCCGTCGCCTAGGTCGATTGGACGCTGTGGAGCTGAACCGTTCACGGCATCAGCTCCACAGCTCCCGGAAGTGCCGGAGCTCCCGGAAGTGCCGGCCCGCAGTCAGCCGATCGGCGTCAGAGAGCGCAGCCGGGTGACCGCCTCGGTCAGCACCTCGGGGCGCTTGCAGAAGGCGAACCGGACCAGCCGCCGGCCCGCGTCGGTGTCGTCGTAGAAAACCTGGGTGGGCACCGCCACCACGCCACAGCGCTCCGGCAACGACCGGCAGAACTCCACCCCGTCCCGGCCGCCGAGGGCGGTGATGTCGGCGGTGACGAAGTACGTGCCCTCCGAGTCGAGCACCTCGAACCCGGCGTCGGTGAGACCACCGACGAGCTGGTCACGCCGCTGCTGGAGGCTGTCCCGGAAGCCGGTGTAGTAGTCGTCCGGCAGGGCCAGCGCCACGGCCACCGCCGGTTGCAGCGGCGCGGCGTTGACGAAGGTGAGGAACTGCTTCACCCGCAGCACCGCCGAGACCAGCGCCGCCGGGCCGCTCGCCCAGCCGACCTTCCAGCCCGTGCAGGAGAACGTCTTGCCGGCCGACGAGATGCGCAGCGTCCGCTCCCACATCCCCGGCAGCGCGGCCAGCGGCACGTGCGGGCTCGCCGCGTCAGTGAAGACCAGGTGCTCGTACACCTCGTCGGTGACCGCGTACGCGCCGAACTCCTGGCACAACTCGGCGACCTGCGCCAACTCGGCCGGTGTGAAGACCTTGCCGGTCGGATTGTGCGGCGAGTTCAGCAGCACCAGCCGGGTACGCGGGCCGAACGCCGCGCGCAGCGCCGCCGGGTCGAAGGCGTACCGGCCGTCGACCGTGGGACGCAGCGTCACCGGCCGGCGGACCGCGCCGGCCAGTGCGATCGAGGCGGCGTACGAGTCGTAGTACGGCTCGAAGCAGACCACCTCGTCGCCCGGTTCGCAGAGAGCGAGGATGCTCGCCGCGACCGCCTCGGTCGCGCCCGCCGTGATCACGATCTCGCTGTCCGGGTCGTACGCCAGGTCATGGAACCGCAGCTGATGGGCCGCGACCGCCGCGCGCAGGGCGGGGATCCCCGGCCCGGGCGGGTACTGGTTCTGCCCACTGCGCAGCGCCTCGGCGGCGGCGGCCAGCATCTCCGGCGGGCCGTCGGTGTCGGGAAACCCCTGGCCGAGGTTGACCGCGCCGGTGCGTACGGCGAGGGCGGACATCTCGGCGAAGATCGTCGTGCCGAACGGCCGCATCCGGGCCACCAGCGGGTCGACATCGGTGCTCGTCGTCACCTGCGCCAGCCTACGGCCACCCCGGGTCGGAGCCCAGCCTCACTACGGCGCACAGCGGATGCCGAAGTACCCGCTCTCCTTGATGACCACCGGCTTGCCAGCGCCGGTGATCGTGACGGTGCAGTCCAGCGACCCGTGGTAGTCGATGTCGAGCCAGTCGGCCTCCACCATCACCCGGCTCTGACCGTTGGTTCGGATGGTGGTGCGCCACGGCAGCTTCACGCCGTCGACGTGAATGAGGTCGCTCTCGGCGTCGTAGTACGCGACGTCGACGACACCCGAACCGCTCAGCTCGTAGACCACAGTCACCGGGGCGGGGCCGGACGTCGGTCGGGTGATCGGCTTCTTGCTGGGGGTGGGTGACGCGGTGGGCGGCGCGCTGGGTCGCTCGGGGATGAGCGGCCCGGTGGTCGGCTCGGTCCAGCCGTCGTCGTCGGGAGTGACCCAGGGTTCCTCGGCGAACGGGTCCGAGCCGCTCCCGTCGAGCAGCAGGCTGCCCGCGCAGAGGCAGCCGCAGACGGTCAGCACCAGCGCCACCACGACGGCGATGACGATCCCGACGGCACGGCCGCTGTGCGTGGCCGGGCTGCCGCCGGGCTGCTGATGACCGGGATAGGCGTACGGCGGGGGATAGCCGGGCGGCGGCGGGTAGCCGGGCGGCGGCGATCCGGCTGACGGCGATCACCGTGCTTGTGGCGGTCCGGCGGGCGAGGGCCAGCCGGCGGGCGGTCCGGCGGGCGAGGGCCAGTCTGGGAGCGGCGTCGCGCCAGGTGTGGGCCAGCCCGGTGTCGGGCCGGGAGACGTCGGGCCGGGCGGCGTTGGGCCGGGCGCCGTTGGGCCGAAGGCGTCGGGTGGGGACGGCGTCCACGGCGCGGGCGGTTGGGGCATCCACTGGGTCGCGGGCGGGGGCGGTGCCCACGGCGCGGCCGGCGGTGCCGGTGCCCACGGCGTCGGTGCCCACGGTGTCGGCGGCGCCCATGGCTGGCCCGGGGCCAGCGGGTCGGGTGCTGGGAACGGAGCCGAGGGCGGTGCCGTCGGATCCGCTGCGGGAGAGCCCGCACCCGACGACCCCGACGCGCCGCCGGCTGACGGGTCCGGTGGGGGAGAGGGGGACGGATCGGGCGGGGGCGCGTCGGACATGGCTGCTCCGGGCGGGAGTGGGTATGGGACGAACGAGCCGAGGACGGCCGCGCCGAACCCGCCGAGAGACTGTCGTACCCGATGGCGTGCCGCAACCCCGTCGTGCCGGACGGACCCGAGGTGGGCCGCGAAGCTCGTCCCGGTTGCGACCTCCCAACCACCGATCGCTCAGATTCCGTGATTGATAACCCGACTTTCGAGCACCCAACATGAGTGAAACTGGGTTAGGCTGCGGGCCATGTGTGGAATCGTGGGATACGCGGGCGCGCGCCCCGCACTCGGCATCGTCCTCGACGGTCTGCGGCGGCTGGAATACCGCGGCTACGACTCGGCAGGCGTCGCAATCGTCTGCGACGACCAACTGCTGACCGAGAAGAAGGCCGGCAAGCTGGCCAACCTGGAGAAGGTGCTGTCCGAGCGGGCCGCCGACGACCCGACCTCCTGCGCGGCCAGCCCGATCGGCATCGGTGACGGCACCACAGGCATCGGGCACACCCGGTGGGCCACCCACGGCGGCCCGACCGATCGCAACGCCCACCCGCACGTCGCCCCCGACGGCCGGGTCGCGGTGATCCACAACGGCATCATCGAAAACTTCGCCAAGCTCCGCGCCGAGCTGGAGGCCGACGGCGTCCAGTTCACCAGCGACACCGACACCGAGTGCGCCGCGCACCTGCTCGCCGCCGCGCTGGCCGACCTGCGCGCCGCCGGCCAGCCGGACAGCCCGCAGCTGCTCGCCGCCGGCATGCGCGTGGTCTGCCAGCGGCTGGAGGGCGCGTTCACCCTGCTCGCTGTGGACGCAGGCGTGCCCGGTGCGGTCGTCGGCGCCCGGCGCAACTCGCCGCTGGTGGTCGGCCGGGGCGACGGGGAGAACTACCTGGCCAGCGACGTGGCCGCGTTCATCGAGCACACCCGGGAAGCGGTCGAGCTGGGCCAGGACCAGATCGTGCTGATCACCGGTGACACCATCGAGATCACCGACTTCGAGGGCCAGCCCGCCGCCGGCAAGGACTTCCACATCGACTGGGACTCCTCGGCCGCGGAGAAGGGCGGCTACGACTGGTTCATGCTCAAGGAGATCGAGGAGCAGCCGCAGGCCATCGCCGACACGCTGCTCGGCCGGCTCACCGAGAGCGGTGAGATCGCCCTCGACGAGGTCCGCCTCAGCGACCAGGATCTGCGCGACGTCGACAAGATCTTCATCGTGGCCTGTGGCACGGCGTACCACGCCGGCATGGTCGCCAAGTACGCCATCGAGCACTGGACCCGGATCCCGTGCGAGGTGGAACTGGCCAGCGAGTTCCGCTACCGCGACCCGGTCCTCGACAGGTCCACGCTGATCGTGGTCATCTCGCAGTCCGGCGAGACGATGGACACCCTGATGGCGCTGCGCCACGCCAAGGAGCAGAAGGCCCGGGTGCTGGCGATCTGCAACACCAACGGCTCGACCATCCCCCGCGAGTCCGACGCCGTGCTCTACACCCACGGCGGGCCGGAGATCGCCGTCGCCTCGACCAAGGCGTTCCTCACCCAGGTCGTCGCCTGCTACCTGATCGGCCTGCACCTCGCCCAGGTGCGCGGGATCAAGTTCGCCGACGAGGTGGGCGCTGTCGTAGCGCAGTTGCAGGAGATTCCCGGCAAGCTGCGGGAGCTGCTCGACCGGATCGAGCCCGTCCGTGAGCTGGCCCGGGAGCTGAAGTCCGAGCCGACGGTGCTGTTCATCGGCAGGCACGTCGGCTACCCGGTGGCCCTGGAGGGCGCGCTGAAGCTCAAGGAGTTGGCGTACATGCACGCCGAGGGCTTCGCCGCCGGTGAGCTGAAGCACGGCCCGATCGCCCTGATCGACAAGGGCACCCCGGTCATCTGCGTGGTGCCCTCGCCGGTCGGCAGGGGCATGCTGCACGACAAGGTCGTCTCCAACATCCAGGAGGTCCGGGCTCGTGGCGCACGGACCATCGTGATCGCGGAGGAGGGCGACGAGGCCGTCGTCCGGTACGCCGACCACCTGATCTACGTGCCGCGTACGCCCACCCTGCTGGCCCCGCTCGTCACCACTGTGCCGTTGCAGGTGCTCGCCGCCGAGATCGCCGCCGCCCGGGGGCACGACGTCGACCAGCCCCGCAACCTGGCCAAGTCGGTCACCGTCGAGTAACCCTCAGCGGCCCAGCACGACCCGGGCCATCCCGTCCAGCGCGGGATTGCCCGGGTCCCAGTAACCGGTGTGGCCACCTCGCCCGCTGCCGAAGACCCGACCGCCGAACCCGGGATCGGACGGGTCGTGCCCGAACCACAGCTCGTGCCCGGTCCGGTCGGGCCAACCGAGCACGGCGGCGAGTGGTGCCGCGCCGAGCAGGGCCCGTCGGCCCAGGTCGTCCGGTGGTCGGGCGGCCCGGATCACGTCGTCCGGGGCGGTGCTCGCCCAGACCTCGCCGGGCGGCACCCCCAGGTCGGCGGCGTGTGGCGCACCGACACCGGGGGAGCCGACGAAAACCAGCGCGTCGGCGGCGAGCCCGTGCTCCCGGGCCGCCACACCCACCACCAGCGACCCGTAGCTGTGCCCGAGCACCGTCTGCCGGGCCGGTGGCCCGTCGTGGCTGGCGCGCAGTCCCTCCTGGAAGCGGTGCAACGCCGGCCCGGCGTCCCGGGCCTGGCCCGCCGAGGCGGCCTCGGTGAGCAGATCCGGAGCGTCGTAGTCCAACCAGAGCACCGCCGCGCTGCGCTCACCCGGGGCGAGCGCAGCGCACCGGTCCAGCACCCGGGCCGCCCTGCCCAGCTCGCCGGGGGCGTCGTCCAGGCCGGCGGTCATCCCCGGCACGTAGGTCAGCACCCGGTCGGCGTGGTCCGGGTCGCCGAGCGCCACCACCGCCCGGCCCTCACCGGCCGGGTCCAACCCGAGCAGGTACGCCCGCGGCACCCCGCTGGCCGTCAGCCGCCCGACCAGCTCGTCCAGGCCGGCCAACCGTCCGGCCACCCCGCGCAACCGGATCGACGCGAGCGGCCCCGGCGGCACCCGGGACAGCAGCCGTCGCCGCTCGGCCAGCAACTCCGTACGCCAGACGTCGAGCCGTAACCTGTTGGCCTGGTCGCGGGCGGCCACCGGCAGCCCGTCCAACCGGCCGACCAGGGCCGGCTCGCGCCCGATCAGCCACCGCCGCTGCGCGGGGTCAACCCGGACCACCAGGCGTTGACCAGCGCGGGCGCGGCACCGGGAGCCGGTCGGCCCGGTGGGGGCGGGGACGCCCAGCCGGTGCCGGCGGCCCGGGCCAGCTCGTCCAACCGGTCGGCGGCGACCCGGTCCGCCGCTGCCGCCCCGTCGAGCGCGGCACGCAGGATCGCGGCCACCCCCGTCACTGCCACCCCGGCCGCTGTCCTGCCGGCCAGGTCGGCGGGCCGCACCCGGGCGGGATCGACACGCACCCCGCCCGAGCGGTCCACCAGCAGGCCCGCCGCATCGGCCTGGGCGACCGCCTCGGTGAGGCGTGCCTTCGCCACCGTCAGCCGACCGGCCAACTCGGCAAGCACCTGGTCGACCTCGATCAGCGCGGGTGCGATCGAGGTCAGCTCGTCACGGAGACCGGCGAGCCGAGTGTCCGCCGCCGTGGCTGCCGCACCCGACCAACCGCTCCCCAACCGTCCTCCGGCCGTGCGCAGCCCGCCGACGCGCCGATCGAGCGGCCCGGTCAACCCCGCCCACGCCGCCCCGGTGGCCCGCCACCCGTCCGGATCGGCAGCCCACAGCTGTCGGTACCCGACGCTGCTCACCGGGGCAGGGTGGCGAAGCGGTCGGCGGCCCGGTCGTCCACCGTCTCGTACGCCTCGGCCGCCGCCCGGACCGCCCCGGAGGCCGCCGCGACCCGGACGCCCACCCGGCAGAACCAGGCGTGCCCGGCTGCCTCCAACCCGGCCAGGGCCGCGCCAGCCCGCCACCCGGGTGCCGCCATGACCAGCCCGGGCAGCCCCGCGAGGCCCGACGCCAACCGGCGCGCCTCGTCGTCGAGCAGGACGGCGACCGCCCGCAACTCCTCCGGCTGGACGGCGAACTGCTCGTCGGTCATGACCACACCCCCGTGGACGATCGGCATCGACGCGCTGACGTTAGGCGCGTACCGGAGGTCGCACGGTGCCCTGTGGACAGCCGGCTTCGAGGCGTACCCCGGGGTGTCCACAGGCGTTGCCCAGCGCGAGCCCGACGGCTAATCTGCGGCCCCGACCGCCGGTAGGGTGGTGTGGTGATCGTCGCTGTCGGCATCGACGTCGTCCTGGTCGACCGGTTCGCCCGGGCCCTGGCACGGACGCCGCTGCTCGCCGACCGGCTCTTCACCGAGGCCGAGCGGCACACCCGCTCCGGCAGCCCTCGCTCGCCCGAGTCGCTCGCCGCCCGGTTCGCCGCCAAGGAGGCGGTGGCCAAGGCGCTCGGCGCTCCGGCCGGGCTGAGCTGGCACGACTGCGAGATCGTCCCCGACCCGGATGGCCGCCCCTGGCTGGCCGTCTCCGGCACGGTCGCGGCGGTGGCCGACGCGCGCGGGGTCAACCACTGGCATCTCTCGTTGTCGCACGACGGCGGGATCGCGTCGGCGATGGTGGTCGCGGAACGATGACGTCGGCCGGGAGGGCCGGTCAGGCCCGCCCGCGAACGGAATGGGGCACGTGGCATGAGAGCGGTGTGGCGGGTGGCCGACGTACGGGCGGCCGAGGCGGGGTTGATGGGCACGCTGCCGGAGGGGACGCTGATGCAGCGCGCCGCCGCCGGCCTGGCCCGCCGCGCCGCGCTCCTGCTCGCCGAGCGGGGCGGGGTCTACGGGGGCCAGGTGCTGCTGCTGGTCGGCTCGGGTGACAACGGCGGCGACGCGCTGTACGCGGGGAGCGGTTGGCCCGCCGAGGCGTCCAGGTGTCCGCCCTGCTGCTCACCCCGGCCGGGCGCACGCCGCCGGCCTGACCGCGCTGCGGGCCGCCGGCGGCCGGGTGGTGCCGGACCTCACCGGCACGGTCGACCTGGTCCTCGACGGCATCGTCGGCATCGGCGGCACCGGAGGGCTACGGGCGAACGCGGACGAGGTGGTCCAGCGCCTCGGCGAACTACGCGGACGCGACGGGGCGCGGGCCACAGTGCTGGCGGTCGACGTGCCCAGCGGGGTCGCGGTCGACACCGGCAACGTGCCGCTGACCGCGTCCGGCCGGCCCAGCGCGGTCCACGCCGACGTGACTGTGGCCTTCGGCGCGCTGAAGCCAGCCCTGGTGGTCGGGCCGGCCGCCGCGCTGGCCGGGCAGGTCGAGCTTGTCGACATCGGGCTGCGGCCGTGGCTGCGCGGCACCCCGGCGCTGCGGGTCACCGAGTGGTCCGACCTGGTCGACTGGTGGCCCGAGTTGGGCCCGGCGTCGGAGAAGTACACCCGGGGCGTGGTGGGGGTGGCGACCGGCTCGGCGACCTACCCCGGCGCGGCGGTGCTCTCCGTGGGTGGCGCTCTGGCCGGGCCGACCGGCCTGGTCCGCTACGCCGGCGGCGCCCGCGCGGAGGTGCTGCACCAGCACCCCTCGGTGATCGCCAGTGCGCGAGTCGCCGACGCGGGCCGGGTGCAGGCCTGGGTCTGCGGCTCCGGGCTGGGCACCGGTGCCGACGCGGCAGCCGAGCTGCGTGCCGTACTGGCCGCCCCGGTGCCGGTGGTGCTCGACGCCGACGCCCTGACCCTGCTGGTGGACGGCTCGCTGGCTGACCGGCTGCGGGGTCGGGACGCGCCCATCGTGGTCACCCCGCACGACCGGGAGTTCACGCGTCTCTGCGGGGAGGAACCGGGCGCCGACCGGGTCGGCGCCGCGCTGCGGCTGGCCGCCTGGATGAACGCGGTGGTGCTGCTCAAGGGCGACCGCACGGTGATCGGCACGCCGGACGGTCGGGCGTACGTCAACCCGACCGGCACCCCGGCGCTGGCCACCGGCGGCACCGGCGACGTGCTGGCCGGGCTGCTCGGCTCGCTGCTGGCGGCCGGAGTGCCCGCCGACCGGGCGGCGGCCTCGGCCGCGTACCTGCACGGGCTCGCCGGTCGGGAGGCGGCCCGGGGCGGGCCGGTGACCGCGCCCGACGTGGCGACCGCGTTGCGTCCGGTGCTGGCCCGGCTGGGCTGAACCTGTCGGTTCCGGAGGCGGTGACCGGATCGCCGCGCCGGGACGTGCGTCGCCGCCCGCGGTGATCACGGCGGAAAGTAGGCTGGGCACATGTGGCAGGCCGAGGTACGCGTCGATCTTGACGCCATCCGCGAGAACGTGGGCAGGCTCCGCTCCGGCACCACCGCCGAGTTGATGGCTGTGGTGAAGGCCGACGGGTACGGCCACGGCATGCTCCCGGCCGCCCGCGCGGCGCTCGACGCGGGTGCGGACTGGCTCGGCGTCTGCACCCTCGAGGAGGCGCTCACCCTGCGTCGGGCCGGGGTGACAGTGCCGGTGCTGGCCTGGCTGCTCGCGCCCGGGTTGCCGCTGCACGAGGGGGTCAGCGCCGGGGTGGACCTCGGCACGGCCAGCATGGCGCAACTGGACGAGATGATCGAGGCGAGTCGCCTCGCCGGGCGTCCAGCCCGCCTCCATCTCAAGATCGACACGGGGTTGTCCCGGGGCGGCGCGACAGTCGCCGACTGGCCCGCGCTGCTGGACGCCGCCGCGAAGGCGCAGGCCGACGGCCTGGTCGAGGTGGTCGGCGTGTGGAGCCACTTCGTGTACGCGGACTCGCCCGGCCACCCCACCACCGACCGTCAACTGGCCGTCTTCCACGAGGGGCTGGCCATGGTCGAGCGGGCCGGGCTGCGCCCCCGCTGGCGGCACCTCGCCAACTCGGCCGCCACCCTCACCCGCCCGGACACCCACTTCGACCTGGTCCGCCCGGGCCTGGCGATCTACGGGCTCTCCCCGGTGGCTGGCGAGACGTACGGGTTGCGGCCGGCGATGACCGCCCGGGCCCGGGTGATGCTCACCAAGCGGGTGCCCGCCGGCACCGGCATCTCCTACGGGCACGCCTACACGACACCGGCCGACGCGAACCTGGCAGTGGTCCCGCTCGGGTACGCCGACGGGGTACCCCGGCACGCGTCCAACACCGGGCCGGTGCAGCTCGGCGGCGTACGCCGGACGATCTCGGGGCGGGTCTGCATGGACCAGTTCGTGCTCGACTGCGGCGACGACCCGGTGGCCGACGGTGACGTGGCGACGCTCTTCGGTAGCGGCGTCGACGGCGAACCGACAGCGGACGACTGGGCGAAGGCGGTCGGCACGATCAACTACGAGATCGTCACCCGGTTCGGCGGCACGCGGGTGCCCCGGGTCTACGACGGCGAGAAACCATGAGCTACCGCATTCCGCGTCCCCGGACGGCCGCGGGCCGGGTCGCGGGGATCGTCGGCGCGGCGGTCGGGGTCGCCGCGGCGGGTCTGGCGGCTGGCGTCGCCACCGAACGGACCCTGGTCCGCCGGCTCAAGGCCGACCCGGCCGACCGCTACGCGCACGAGACGTTCGACGAGCAGCGGTACGACGAGGCGTTCCGCCTGGAGCTGCCGGACGGCACGGACATCCACGTCGAGGTGGTCGAGCCGACCCGGCCGGTGCCGGGGCGCCCGACAGTGGTGCTGGTGCACGGCTTCTGCCTGGACATGGGGACGTTCCACTTCCAGCGCCAGATGCTCGCCGCCCGCGGTGACTACCGGGTCGTGGCGTACGACCAGCCCGGTCACGGCCGGTCCGGCCGGCTGGAGACCGGGGAGTACGACCTCACGGTGCTCGGCCGGACGCTGCGCCAGGTGATCGACCGAACCGCCCCGGACGGTCCGCTGGTGCTGGTCGGCCACTCGATGGGCGGCATGACCATCATGGCGTTCGCCGAGCTGTTCCCGGAGCTGTTCGGTGACCGGGTGGTGGGCACGGTCCTGATGGCCACGTCGGGCGGGCTCATCGCGGAGACCAAGCTGGTCGCGCCCGCGCTGCTCGGCCGGGTCGGTGGCCCGGTGCTGTACATGGTCAGCAACGCCACCCGGTACGGCGGCCCGGTGATCGACAAGGCCCGCAAGTCGACGTCGAACGTGGCCTGGCTGCTGACCCGCAAGTACGGCTTCGGCACCCGCAAGCCCAGCCCGTCGCTGGTGTCCTACGTGGAGACGATGAACTCCCGGACGTCGGCCGACACGGTGACCCGCTACCTGCGGACCCTGGCCACCCACTCGCGCTTCCCGGCACTGGCCGCGCTGGCGTCGACTCCGGTGCTGGTGGTGGTCGGTGACAAGGACATGATCACTCCGGTGACCCATTCCGAGGAGATCGTCCGCCGGTTGCCGCACGCCGAGTTCGTGAAGATCAAGGACAGCGGCCACGTGGTGATGTTGGAGCACGCGGACGAGGTCAACGCCGCGCTGGCGCGGTTCCTGGAGTCATTGCAGAGCGTGGAGGAACGGTGAGTCACGTCGTCAAGCTGCCGACCGTCGAGGACACGCGGGAATTCGGCCGGCGGCTGGCCGGGCTGCTGCGGGCCGGCGACCTGGTGCTGTTGACCGGCCCGTTGGGCGCCGGCAAGACCGCGCTCACCCAGGGCATCGGCGCCGGGCTCGGTGTCCTCGGGGACATCACCTCGCCGACCTTCGTGATCGCCCGGGTGCACCGCCCCGATCCGGCCCGGGGCGGCCGGGTGGCACTTGTGCACGCCGACGCGTACCGGTTGGGCACCGCCACCGACCCGCGCGCCGAGATCGACGACCTGGACCTCGACGCGTCGGTCGACGACTCGGTGACCGTGGTCGAGTGGGGCGAGGGCCTGGTGGAGCAGTTGGTGGACGCCCACCTGCGGGTTCGCATCGACCGCCGCGACGACGACACGCGCATCGTCGAGCTGGACCCGATCGGCGGTGACTGGGCCCGGCGGCTCGCCGACCTGGGCTAGGCCGGCCGCTGTCGTACCCGATGCCTAGAGTGCGGGGGACCGACCCGCGCTGTGAGAGGTTTCTGATGCCCGACGACGCTCCCGCCCTGGATCTGCTGGCCCTGCTGCCGGAGCAGTGGCGTGCCGTGCTCACCCCGCACCTCGACCCGGCGCGCACCGCCGCGCTGGCCGAGTTCGTCGCCCGGGAGTACGCGACGCAGACGGTCTTCCCGCCTCTGGAGGACCTGTTCTCGGCATACCGGCTCTGCCCGCCGCAGGGCACCCGGGTGCTGATCCTCGGGCAGGATCCTTACCACCGGGCCGGGCAGGCACACGGGTTGAGCTTCAGCGTCCGCGAGGGTGTGACGGTGCCGCCGTCGCTGCGCAACGTCTTCAAGGAGCTGGGCGAGGACGTGGGCGTCGCCAAGCCGCGCAGCGGCAACCTCGACGGTTGGGCCGCCCAGGGCGTGCTACTGCTCAACGCGGTGCTGACCGTCCGGCAGGCCACCCCCGGCTCGCACGCCAACGCCGGCTGGGAGGAGTTCACCGACGCGACCATCCGGGCACTGAACGCGGCACCGGACCGGGTGGTATTCCTGCTCTGGGGTGGCTACGCCCGCAAGAAGGCCGCGCTGGTCACCAACCCGCAGCACGTGGTGCTGGAGGCGGGTCACCCCAGCCCGATGAACCCGCGCGGCTTCCTCGGCAGCCGCCCGTTCAGCGCCGCCAACAAGGCGCTCGCCGACGCCGGCCTGCCGACCATCGACTGGGAGCGCACCGCCGGCTGAGCTGGCCCTCGGCTGTACGCGCCGCCTGGTCGGGGCGTGCGCTGGGGGCGGGGCGGGGCGTCACCCGGGGCTCCGGGCGGGGCGGCTAGGCTGGCTTACCGTGCTCGTACTCGTGGTGGACAGCTCGACCCCGCGGTCACCGCGGCGCTGGTGGAGGTCTCGGCAGCCGGCGTGGCGTCGCGGGCGCACCGGTGCACGGTCGACGCCCGCGCGCACGGTGAGCTGCTCGCGCCCCAGGTGGACGCGGTCCTCGCCGACGCCGACGCGCGCCCCCGTGACCTGACGGCCATCGTCGCCGGGCTCGGTCCAGGGCCGTTCACCGGGCTGCGGGTCGGTCTGGTCACCGCCGCGACCATGGGTCAGGTGCTCGGCATCCCCACGTACGGTGTCTGTTCGCTGGATGCCATCGGCTACCCGGCGGCGTCCGGCACGCCGGTCCTGGCCGCCAGCGACGCCCGCCGCAAGGAGCTCTACTGGGCCGTCTACGACGGTGCCGGCCAGCGGATCGTCGGGCCCGAGGTGTCCGCGCCGGCGGTGGCCGCCGCCCGCGCCCGCGAACTGGGCGCGACGATCGCGGTCGGTGACGGGGCGCACCGCTACGCCGAGGTCCTGGACCTGCCCGTTCGGGTCGAGCCGCGCTACCCGGACGCGACAGTGCTGGCGCTGCTCGCCGCCGAGCGGATCCGGGCCGGCGCGTCCAGTGAGCGGCTCGTCCCGCTCTACCTGCGCCGCCCCGACGCGGTCGCGGCGACCGGCCGCAAACCGGTCCTGCCATGACGGCGGTACGGCTCGAACCGTTCCGCTGGTGGCACATCGACGACGTGCTGCCGATCGAGGCGGATCTCTTCGGCGCCGAGCAGTGGTCGCCCGCCATGTTCTGGAGCGAGCTTGCCAACCGGCACCACTACCGGGTCGCCGTCGACGAGGACGGTTCGGTACTCGGCTACGCCGGGCTCGCCGGGGTTCCGCCGGACGAGGTGTGGGTGCAGAACATCGCCGTCCGCCGGGACGCCCAGCGGCGCGGCGTCGGCCGCGCCCTGCTGGAGGAGTTGCTCGCCGAGGCGGTCCGGCGCGATGCCCGCAGCACCCTACTGGAGGTCGCCGTGGACAACGCCGCAGCCCAGCGCCTCTACGCGATGTACGGGTTCGAGCCGATCGGGGTGCGACGCGGCTACTACCAACCGAGCAACACTGACGCGCTGGTCATGCGGCGCGACGCCGAGCCGACCGGGGACGGACCACACGACCATGGCTGACGAACCACTGATCCTGGGTATCGAGACCTCCTGCGACGAGACCGGTGTCGGCATCGTGCGGGGGCACACCCTGCTGGCCGACGCGCTCGCCTCCAGCGTCGAGGAGCACGCCCGGTTCGGGGGTGTGGTGCCGGAGGTGGCCAGCCGGGCACACCTGGAGGCCATCGTGCCGACCATGGACCGGGCGCTGCGCGAGGCCGGCGTCACGCTTGCCGACATCGACGCGATCGCTGTCACCTCCGGGCCGGGGCTGGCCGGCGCGCTACTCGTCGGCGTCGCCGCCGCCAAGGGGTACGCGCTCGCCGCCGAGAAGCCCATCTACGGCGTCAACCACCTCGCCGCCCACGTGGCGGTGGACACCCTTGAGCACGGCCCACTGCCCGAACCCGCCATCGCGCTCCTGGTGTCCGGTGGCCACTCGTCCCTCCTGCTCGTCGACGACCTGGCCCGGGGTGTCACCCCGCTGGGCGCCACCATCGACGACGCGGCAGGGGAAGCGTTCGACAAGGTCGCCCGGCTGCTCGGGTTGCCGTTCCCGGGCGGTCCGCCCATCGACCGGGAGGCCCGGGCCGGCGACGCCGCCTCGATCGCCTTTCCCCGTGGCCTGACCGCCGCGAAGGATCTCGCCGCCCACCGGTACGACTTCTCGTTCTCCGGCCTGAAGACGGCGGTGGCCCGATGGGTCGAGGCCCGTCAGCGTGCCGGCGAGCCGGTGCCGGTGGCCGACGTCGCCGCATCCTTCCAGGAGGCGGTCTGCGACGTCCTGACCAGCAAGGCGCTCGCCGCCTGCCGGGCGCAGGGCATCGAGACCCTGGTCATCGGTGGGGGAGTGGCGGCGAACTCGCGGCTGCGGGCGCTGGCCGAGCAGCGGGCCGAGAAGTACGGCATCCGGGTCCGGGTACCCCGGCCGAAGTTGTGCACCGACAACGGCGCGATGGTGGCCGCGCTCGGTTCGCACCTGGTCGCCGCCGGGGTCGCTCCGAGCCGACTGGACCTGCCCGCCGATTCGGCACTGCCGTTGACCACGGTCAGCGTGTGACGGCGGCAGCGGACATGATCGTGCGGATGTGGGAGGCGCGTGCCGAGGCGTACGGAGTCGCCGACCTGATCACCTGGGTGTGCGACACGGCCCTACCCGAGTTGGAGCACGACCCGCTCCACGTCTCCAGCGAGGTCTTCTCCTCCACCGACCACCGCGTGGTGGTCATCTCCAAGTGGCGCAGCAACCCTCGCCCACTGCCGGACCCGCCAGCCCTGCTGGTGGCCCGCGCCCCGCACTCCTGGGATTTCACCCAGGTCGACAGGTGACGCGAGCCACCAACGGGAGCAAGGTCAGCTGCGGCGCAGCATCCGGTAGGTGGCGATGCCGCCGGTGCCCAGCGCGGCGAGGAAGACCAGCCAGACGACCGTGCTGCTGACTCCGGGCTGCGGGCCGGCGTTCGCCCCGGCGGCGGCCAGCAGGCCGTCCTGGCCGGGGGCGGGCAGCGCGGCCGGCGGCAGTTCGGGCCACCGAACCAGTCCGGTGGACTCCAGCATCTGCATGTGATGCGTGACGAAGCCGGTGGCGTCCTCGCAGAGCTTGCGGACGGTGGCGTCCCGGGTGCTGGCCCGTACTGCGCTGATCACCGGGAGAATGCTGCCGTGGGCGACCCGGAGGCGGGTCACGAAGATCTGGTCGAACCGAGCGCCGGAGGCGTCCTTCATCTCCGTCAGCCAGCCCTTTTGTTGGGCCGTCGGCTCGCTCGGGATGGTCGCGCCCAACTTGTTGGCCGCGTCGACCACGAGCTGGTCGAGCCTCTGGTGCTCACCGGCGATGCCGGCGCCGATCTCCCGTACCTTTGCCGACTGTCCCTTCTCGGCGGCCATCTGGCCGGCCGGCATCTCCCACAGCCCGGCCAACCGCACGCCGTTGAGCAGTGTCATGTCGGCGGCGTTGAGCTGTCGCCCGCCGGAGGGGGCGGCGACGGCCGCGCCGGGCAGGACACCGACCCCCGCGATGATCGCGATGAGCAGCATCGCCGCTCGGTGGGTCCGATTGCCCAGTCGGCGATGGGCGGATCTGAGCGGTGCCATGTCTGTGGTGCCTCCTCGGTCCGGACCGGATCGCGTCTGGACCGGGCAGCCGTACCCTGCCGGTTGCCCGTCCGCCCACTGGTACGGACTGATCGCGCGATCAGTTCACCGCAGGGCGACCCGGATCAGCGGGTGACGGAGAGCAAGGCGCCGAGCAGCAGCAGGGTGAGCGCGGCGGCGGCGAAGACCATCAGCAACTCCTGACGCCCGCGCCCGACCGGGCCGGCGTCGACGATCGGATCGGGCAGGGCCGGTAGGTCGCGGGTCAGCGCGGCCAGGTCACCGAGGGTGCGCGCCGTCCACACCGCACCGGCCCGATCGGAGAACTCGTCAAGCGTCAGCCGGCCCGCCGCGGTGTGCTGGTGCAGCGCGGCGACCACCCGGTTGCGGTCGTCGTCGGAGGCGCGCAGCTCGACATCCACGCCGGACAGCGTACGCGGGTCAGCCGACGTCGAGGGGGTCGGCGAGGAGCCGTTCGAAGGCCAGCTCGGCGGCACCGATCAGGGGCGCGTCCGTACCGAGTTTCGGCGTGCGCAGCCGGACGTGCTCCAGGCAGGCCCCGAGCGCGTTGGAGTTGAGCCGGCTGCGGATCTGGGCCGCCGCCGCGAGGTAGAGGTCACGCATGGTCCCCCCGAAGATGACCATCTCAGGGTTGAAGACGTTCACCAGGTTGGCCACCCCGAAGCCGAGCCAGTCACCGGCCTGGCGGACCGCCGTCTGCGCCCGAGCGTCCCCCCGGTCGGCGGCGTCGAAGACCTCGAGCAGCGCCTCACGACCCCGGGCATCGGAGCGTCCGGCGGCGCGCAGGAGGCCGTGCTCGCCGATCTCGGTCTCCCAGCAGCCCCGGGAGCCGCACTCACAGGGCCTGCCGTCACGGACCACCTTCATGTGGCCGACCTCGCCGCCGTACCCACCGTGCCCGGTCAGCCGGCGCCCACCGGCGATGATGCCGGCACCCACGCCGACATCGCCGTACAGGTAGAGGACGTTGTCGCAACCCGCCGCCACACCCCGTGCGTGCTCGGCGAACGCGGCGACGTCGGCGACGTTGCCCACTGTGATCGGCACGTCGATGCCCAACTCGTCGGCGAGGGCCGCGCCGATCGGTTCGTCCACCCAACCGGTGGTGGGGCCGAGTCGGACCAGGCCGTCGTCCCGGCGGACCATGCCGCAGACCGCGACGCCGGCACCGACGCAGATCGCGTCCGCCGGCACCAGTTGCTGCATCTCCTTGACCGCGCCGGCCAGCAGCGGCGCGGCCTCCGCGGCCAGCAGGCCGCGCGGCCGGTCCAGATCCCGGCGGTCCAGGACCGCGCCGCCCAGCCCGATCCGGGCCGCGCGCAGCCGGTCCACCTCCACTGAGTACGCGTACGCATAGACCCGGGCCGACTCGGGCCGGACGACAAGTGACGGTCGTCCGGCCCGGCCGGTCTCCTTCGGTGCCCCTTCGCTGACCAGCCCCACTGCGGACAGGTCGGCGGTGAGCGCACCGATGGTGCTGCGGTTGAGGCCCAGCGTGGTGGTCAGTTCGGCACGCGTGGTCGCCCCGTGGACGTGCACGTGCCGCAGCAGGGCCCCGAGGTTCTGCCGTCGGACGTCATCCTGGCTCGGTCCTGGGCGCATGCTGGTGCTACCTCCCGCGCGGTCAGCGGGTGCCGGTGGCTGCCGCGCGGCGGCGGGAGAGCGCGTCGACGCTGGCGGCGAGCAGCAGCACGACGCCGGTGACCACGTACTTGACTCCCGCGCTGTACCCCATCAGGCCCATTCCGTTTTCGATGACCGCGACCACCGCGCCGCCGAGCACGGCGTCGAGGACGCGGCCCTTGCCGCCGAAGAGGCTGGTGCCACCGATCACGGCGGCACCGACCGCATAGAGCAGTACGTTACTGCCCCCGGTGTTCGGGTCGACGGAGTTGGCCCGGCTGGCCGCCACGATGCCACCGATGGCGGCCATGGACGAGCAGATGACGAAGACCGAGATCCGGATCCGGTCGACGTCGATGCCGGCCCGGCGGGCCGCTTCCCGGTTGCCGCCCACTGCGTAGATGTGCCGGCCGTAGCTGGTGCGTTGGAGCACGAAGGTCCAGATGACCAGCAGCACCGCGATGATCGGCACCACGATCGGCACACCCTTGAGCGAGACGATGAGGACGTTGCGGCTGCGCTCCAGGTTGAGGACGTACATCGCGGTGCCGAGGATGACGGCGAGCCCGCCGATCCGCAGCGCCACCACGGCGATCGGGTCGGTGATCAGACCGCGGGCCACCCGGTTGCGGTGGCGCAGCAGTTGAACCGCCGCGTAGCCGACGACCGCGAGGGCGGTCAGCGCCCAGCCCAGGGTGGGGGCGAGGTTGCGGTTGGCGATGGCGACCAGCACCTCGTCGCGGACCGAGATGTTGGTGCCCTCCTTGACGAGCAGCAACACCACACCCTGGAAGGCGAGGAAACCGGCGAGGGTGACCACGAAGGACGGGATGCCGATCTTCGCGACGAGCATGCCGAGCGTGGTGCCGATGACCACACCGGTCGCGACCGCGGCGAGCACGGCGACCCACCACGGGTAGCCGAGCACCGTGACCACATTGGCCAGCACCGCCGCGCAGACGCCGCTGGCGAACCCGGCGGAGAGGTCGATCTCGCCCAGCAGCAGAACGAAGACCAGGCCCATTGCGATCAGCGTGACCGCCGCGCCCTGGGTGAAGAGGTTGGCGAAGTTGCCGGCCGACAGGAACGACGACGGCCGCATGATCGCGAAGACGGTGCAGAGCACGATCAGGCCGAGCACTGCTGGTAACGCGCCGACGTCGCCACCGCGTACCCGACTCAGGTAGTTGCGGACGTGGCCTCCGACGGTCGGCGCCGGTGTGACGGCCGCGGGGCCGTCGTTCCGCACGGCGGTGGTGGTCATCGGACGCCTCCTGAGATCGAGTCGGCCGGCTGCGGGCCGTCGCCGTTGCTGCCCGGGTCGGTGGCGAGGCCGAGCCCGCCCGAGCGCCCGGCGGTGATCAGCTCGACCACCTGGGCGTGGGTGATGTCGGTGGTCTTCACCTGGGCGACCATCTGACCGAGGTACAGCGCGGCGATCCGGTCGGAGACGGCGAAGACGTCGTTCATGTTGTGCGAGATGAGCACCACGGCCAGGCCGTTGTCGGCGAGTCGGCGGACCAGTTCGAGCACCTGGGCGGTCTGTGCCACGCCGAGCGCCGCGGTCGGCTCGTCCAGGATGACGAGCCTGCTGTTCCAGAGCACCGCCTTGGCGATGGCCACGGTCTGGCGCTGGCCGCCGGAGAGGCTGGACACGTGCTGGCGGAGTGAGGTGACGGTGCGGATGGAGAGCCCCGCCAGGGTTTCCGCGGCGAGCTGTTCCATGGTCGGCTCGTCCAGGACGATGCCGCTGCGCTTCTCCCGCCCGAGGAACATGTTCTGCACGATGTCCAGGTTGTCGCAGAGCGCGAGGTCCTGGTAGACGACCTCGATGCCGAGCGCGGCGGCGTCGCGGGGGCTGCCGATGTGCACCGGTTCACCGTTGAACAGGAACTCTCCGGCGTCGGTGGGGTGGATGCCGCTGATGCACTTCACCAGGGTCGACTTGCCAGCGCCGTTGTCGCCGACAAGTGCTGTCACTTCGCCCGGGTGGACGGTCAGGGCGACGTCGCGGAGCACCTGGACGGGACCGAAGCTCTTGTCGATCCCGCGGAGTTCCAGCAGGGGGGTCGCGGACACGGGGGTCTCCTTCTTAAGGGAGGGTCGGGGCCCGTCCGGCGGGCGCCGCCCGGCACGGGAGGGTGCTCCCGTGCCGGGCGGCGATGGTCGTTCCGGCGGGTACTGCGGCGTCGGTCAGCTGATGCCGGCTTCGGCGCAGAACTTGACGTACGCCGCGGTGCAGACCTCTTCCTTGGTCACGTAGCCGTCGGCGATGACGTCCTTGACGCTCTCCTTGTAGATGGCCTTCGGGGTGAGCAGCACCGAGGGGACGTCCCGGTCACCGTCCTTCACCGTCTGGCCGGTGTCCTTCTTCTCGCCCTTGGCGAGGGCGATGGCCAGGTCGGAGGCGGCCTTTGCCTCTTCCCGGACCGCCTTGTAGACGGTCATGCACTGGTCGCCGGCGAGGATGTTCTGCAGGCCCTCGGTGCTGGCGTCCTGCCCGGTCACCGGCACCTTGCCGTTGAGCTTGTTCTTCTTGAGGATCGAGATGGCCGCGTTGCCGAGACCGTCGTTGGCGGCCAGCACGCCGTCGATCTTGCCGTTGGCCGTGGTGAGCTGCTGCTCGAAGATCGTCGCGGCCTGCGCGTTGTCCCACGCCGGCACCGCGTCCTCAGGGCCCTTGACGTATTCCTTCGAGTCGAACTTCGGCTTGAGCACCGAGTCGTAGCCGGCCTTGAAGAGGGTGGCGTTGTTGTCGGTGGGGGAGCCGTTCAGGTACGCCACGACGGGGTTCTTGACGTTCTTCTCAGTCAGGCACTTCGACAGACCCTCGCCCTGGAGCTTGCCGACGGTCTCGTTGTCGAAGCTGACGTAGTACTGGGCGGAGCCGCCGAGGGTGAGCCGGTCGTAGTCGATGGTCGCGACGCCCTGCGACTTGGCCTTGTCGAGCACGGCCTTGCCGGTGCCGGAGTCCAGGTTGACGATCATCAGGGCGGTGACGCCGCCGGTGATCATCTGGTCGGCGATGGTCTGGAAGGCGGTCTTGTCGTTCTGGGCGTTCTGGATGTCGTACTGGACGCCGGCGGCCTTGAACGCCTCCTCCAGGAACCGACGGTCCGCTGTCTCCCAGCGGGCCGAGGACTTGCTGTCCGGGAGGATCACGCCAATCTTGGGGGTCTTGGCGGCGGCGCCCTTGTCGCCGGAGTCGTCGCCACAAGCGGTCAAGCCGCCGGTCGTGAGCAGGCCCACGGCGGCGATGGTGAGGATCCCCTTACGCATGTGCAGGGTCCTTTCGGAGGTGGGGGAGGTGTTGTTTTGTTGTGTCCGGCAACGTATTTCGCGTCACACCGGCTCCACAAGACCGCGCAGGTGGCTAGTTTGTTGGGAGCGATAACAATTCAGCAACGCGACTGTTACTCCGCGGGTATCCCGTGGAGCAGTCGACGTAACGAAGCTCGTCAGTGGGTCTGCAACGGCGCGGTGCGGGCATCGGTGAGCGCCACCAGATCCGCCGCGGCCAGTTCGAGTTGCAGACCACGCCGACCAGCCGAGACGTAGATCGTCGGCAGGTCCAGCGCGGATTCGTCAAGCACGGTGGGCAGTCGCTTGCGCTGCCCGAGCGGGCTGATCCCACCGCGTACGTAGCCGGTTGCCCGCTCGGCGACCGCGCGGTCCGCCAGCGCCGCCCGCTTGCCGCCGACCGCCGCCGCGAGCGCTTTGAGATCCAGCTCGCCGGTGACCGGCACGACCGCCACGGTGAGCGCGCCGTCGACCTCGGTCACCAGCGACTTGAACACGCGCTCCGGTGCCACGCCGAGCGCCACCGCCACCAACGCGCCGTAGTTCGGGGCGTCCGGCGCCACCCGGTACGGATGGGTGCGATGCGCGATGCCGCGCTTGACCAACAGTGCCGTTGCCGGCGTGCCCTGTCCCGCCACAGCGACGACGTTAGTGCCTGTGTCAGGTGCTAATCGACCGGCCGGCCGACCAGCACCGTCGGTGCGCCGTCGACCCGGGTGAGCACCAGACTCGCCGCCTCGTCCCCGGCCAACCGCAGGTCCCGTCGGAGCTGCTCCGGGGTGAGCGCGGAACCCCGCTTGAGGATCTCCACGCGGCCCACCCGCCGCTCGCGCAGCAGCGCCCGCAGTCGCTTGAGCGAGAACGGCAGCACGTCGGTGATCTCCAGACAGCGCGCGTACGGGGTTCGGGTCGGCTGGTCGGCGTAGAGGTACGCGATGCTCGGATCGCCAAGGGTGGCGTCCAGGTCGGTGGCCAGTTCGGCGACGAGGTGCGCGCGGACCACCGCCGGGTCCGGGTCGTACAGGTAGCGGCGCGGCGGCCCGACCGGCGCCTCGGTGGCGCCCGAGCCGGTGAGCTGGTGGCGGTGGGCCTCGGCGCCCCGCTGGCGGTAGAGGGTGGCACGACGGGGCACCTCCGCCAGCTCACCGCACCAGAGCGCGGCCTCGACCAGGTCGCCGTCCACGCCGACCCACTCCGCCTCCGCGCCGGCCGGGATGAGCGCGTGGTCCAGGCCCGGCGCCACCTTCACCACTGTGCGCGGCACCCGCTCGGCCAGCCCGGTGACGAAGTCCCACGGTGGCGAGTAGGCGCGCGGGTCGAAGATCCGCCGCCCGGTGCCGGTGGCGCGGCGGGCCGGATCACAGAAGACCCCGTCGACCCCTGACACGTCGAACCCGGTCGCGTCACCGCACTCGACAGTGAACAGGTCGGCCAGCCCGGCCGCCTCGGCGTTGGCGGCGGCCATCGCGGCTGTCACCGGATCGGCCTCCACGCCGTACACCCGGATGCCGGCACGGGCGGCGGCCAGCGCGTCGGCCCCGAGCCCGCACCCGAGGTCGGCCAGGGTGCGCACGCCGGCCGCGTACAGCCGGGCGGCCCGACGGTCGGCGACCACCCGGCGGGTGGCCTGCTCCAGGCCGGGACGGGTGAGGAACATCCCAGCGGCGGCCGTGCCGAACTTGCCGACCGCCCGGTGGCGCAGCTCGGCCTGGGTGAGTGCCGCCGCGGCCAACGTCGGCGGCACACCGGCCGTGCGCAGCGCCGACGCCGCGGTCAGTGGGTCACCGCCAGCCAGCCCGGCCGCCGCCGCGAGCGCGGCCGACCCCTCGGGGGTACGCAGCGCCGCCAGCTGATCGAGATCCACCCGGCCATTGTCCCGGCCCGGTCAGGCTGCCCGGACGGTGGTGTCAGCCGGCAGGCCAACCGACGGTAGGAGCATGGCCGCGCGGGGGCGTGTTGCGGTAACCGCCGGCGGAACTGTGGCGACACGGACAGCGGCGCGCTGGCACTCTCCTTGACGGAGTGCTAGCCACGGAATAACCTGCGATTAGCACTCTCACCCTGAGGGTGCCAGCTTCCGGGTCTCGCGACCCGGGTGCGCACGCCAGGCGGACCGGCACCCGCGACGACGGCACCGCCCGGTGGCATGAGGCAGATTGACGCTGGTCAGCCCCGCTGGCCAGCAACGAAACCAGTACCCCAGGAGGGTATGCCCGTGACTACCGCGACCAAGGTTGCGATCAAGCCGCTCGAGGACCGCATCGTGGTCCAGGCGAACGAGGCTGAGACCACCACGGCGTCGGGCATCGTGATCCCCGACACCGCCAAGGAGAAGCCGCAGGAGGGCACCGTCCTCGCTGTGGGCCCGGGGCGCGTCGACGACAACGGCAACCGGGTTCCGGTTGACGTGCAGGTCGGCGACACCGTCCTCTACTCGAAGTACGGCGGCACCGAGGTCAAGTACGCCGGCGAGGAGTACCTGGTGCTCTCCGCCCGCGACGTCCTCGCGGTCATCGAGAAGTAAGCAACCGATCAGTGCCACTGCCCCGGTCCGGCTCGCCGGGCCGGGGCAATGGCGCTTCGAAGGGACATTAATGGCGAAGATCCTGAGCTTCTCGGACGACGCCCGGCACCTGCTGGAGCACGGTGTCAACGCCCTCGCGGACGCGGTCAAGGTCACCCTCGGCCCGCGCGGGCGCAACGTCGTCCTGGACAAGAAATTCGGTGCGCCGACGATCACCAACGATGGTGTGACCATCGCCAAGGAGATCGAGCTCACCAACCCGTACGAGAACCTTGGCGCGCAGCTGGTCAAGGAGGTGGCGACCAAGACCAACGACGTCGCCGGCGACGGGACCACCACCGCGACCGTGCTGGCCCAGGCCATGGTCCGCGAGGGTCTGCGCAACGTGACCGCCGGGACCAACCCGGCCGGCCTCAAGCGGGGCATCGACGCGGCGGCCGCCAAGGTCTCCGAGGCGCTGCTCGGCCGTGCCGCCGAGGTCACCAGCAAGGAGTCGATCGCGAACGTGGCGACGATCTCCGCGCAGGACTCCACGATCGGCGATCTGATCGCCGAGGCAATGGAGCGCGTCGGCCGCGACGGTGTCATCACCGTCGAGGAAGGCTCGATGCTCACCACCGAGCTGGACGTGACCGAGGGTCTCCAGTTCGACAAGGGCTTCATCTCGCCGAACTTCGTCACCGACCTGGAGGGTCAGGAGTCCGTCCTCGAGGACGCGTACATCCTGGTCACCACCCAGAAGATCTCGGCGATCGAGGAGCTGCTGCCGCTGCTGGAGAAGGTCCTGCAGAACAGCAAGCCCCTGCTGATCATCGCCGAGGACGTGGACGGCCAGGCGCTGTCCACCCTGGTGGTCAACTCGCTGCGCAAGACCCTCAAGGTCTGCGCGGTCAAGGCCCCCGGCTTCGGTGACCGGCGCAAGGCGATGCTCCAGGACATCGCGATCTCCACGGGCGCCGAGCTGGTCGCCCCGGAGCTGGGCTACAAGATCGACCAGGTCGGCCTGGAGGTGCTCGGCACCGCCCGGCGCGTCGTGGTCGACAAGGAGAACACCACGATCGTCGACGGCGGTGGCCAGAAGGCCGACGTCGCCGACCGGGTGTCCCAGATCCGCAAGGAGATCGAGGCCTCCGACTCCGACTGGGACCGGGAGAAGCTGGCCGAGCGGCTGGCGAAGCTCTCCGGTGGCATCGCCGTCATCAAGGCCGGCGCGGCGACCGAGGTCGAGATGAAGGAGCGCAAGCACCGCATCGAGGACGCCATCGCGGCGACCAAGGCTGCGGTCGAGGAGGGCACTGTGCCCGGCGGCGGCGCCGCTCTGGTGCAGATCCTCTCGGTGCTCGACGACGACCTGGGCTTCACCGGTGACGAGAAGGTCGGCGTCTCGGTCGTGCGCAAGGCGCTCGTCGAGCCGCTGCGCTGGATCGCCCAGAACGCCGGTCACGACGGTTACGTCGTGACGCAGAAGGTCGCCGACCTCAAGTGGGGCAACGGCCTCGACGCCGCCAAGGGCGAGTACGTCGACCTGGTCAAGGCCGGCATCATCGACCCGGTGAAGGTGACCCGCAACGCGGTCACCAACGCCGCCTCGATCGCCGGTCTGCTGCTCACCACGGAGAGCCTCGTGGTGGAGAAGCCGGAGCAGGCCGAGCCGGCTGCCGGCGGCGGTCACGGCCACGGTCACGGCCACCAGCACGGCCCGGGCTTCTGATCCGGTAGCGACGACACCGGGGCGCACCGCCGTACGGCGGTGCGCCCCGACTCGTCTGGCAGGCTCGCAGGTCATTACCGAACGCTGACGTTGTTGGCGACCCGGCGAGATGATCGCGCACACTGGGCCGATGAGCACCACATCAGGGCGGTACGCCGCGCTGGCCGGAATCACCGCCGCCGCCGTCGCGATCGGGATCGCCGAACCGGTCGCGGTGTTGACCGGCCCCCGGTCGGCGCCCCTGGTCGCTGTCGGCGGGGTCGTCGTCGACGCCGTCCCCGAGTCGCTGAAGCAACTCGCCATCGACCTCTTCGGCACCGCCGACAAGATCGCACTGCTGGTCGGCACGGCAGTGCTGCTGGGAGGCTTCGCCGCGCTCTTCGGCGTACTCGCGGTTCGCCGGCTGGTACTCGGCCTGGCCGGCATCGCCGCGTTCGGCGCCATCGGCGTGGCCGCCGCGTTGACCCGCTCCGGCGCGGACCTCGCCGACGCGCTGCCCTCCCTGGTCGGCGCGGGTCTCGGCGCCCTGGTGCTCTGGCTGTTCATCGCCGGACCGTTCGAGCTGAACCCCTGGCCCTGGTCACCACCCACCCCGACCGCTGGCCCGGTGCCGCCTGCCGGCCCGGTGCCGCACGGAGGTCCGGTTGCGCCCGGCAGTCCGGTGTCGCCTGGCGGTCCGGTTGTGCCCGGCAGTCCGGTGTCGCCTGCCGGCCCGGTGCCGCCCGGCGAGTCGGTGCCGGTGTCGCCGGCGGAGTCGGTGCCGGTGACTCCCGCCGGGCCGACGGCGGCGGTCGAGCCGGTCAGGCCCGCCGAAGTGGACCCGGAGTCGCGACGGCGGTTCCTCACCGGCAGCGGGGTGCTGCTCGGCACGGCCGTGGTGGCCGGACTCGGCGGGCGCTGGCTGGCCGGTCGGCGCGGCGTGTCCGCAGCCCGGGACGCCATTCGCCTGCCCGCGCCTGTCGCCCCCGCGCCGGCCGTGCCGGCCGGCGCGGACCTCTCACTGACCCAGCTCGCGCCGTACGTCACCCCGAACTTCGGCTTCTACCGGATCGACACCGCGCTGGTGGTACCCCAGGTCGACCCGGACACCTGGCGGCTGCGGATCCACGGGCGGGTCGGCAGGGAGCGCACCTACAGCTACGCGGATCTGCTGGCCCGACCGCTCGTCGAGCGGTACATCACGCTGGCCTGCGTCTCCAACGAGGTGGGCGGGGACCTGATCGGCAACGCCCGCTGGCTCGGCGTACCCCTGCGGGAACTGCTCGACGAGGTCGAGCCGGACGACGACGCCGACCAGGTCGTCGGTCGGTCGGTCGACGGCTGGACCTGTGGTACCCCCACCGCCGCGCTCCGCGACGGACGTGACGCACTGCTGGCCGTCGGGATGAACGGTGAGCCGCTGCCGGTCGAGCACGGCTTCCCGGTCCGGGTGGTGGTGCCGGGCCTCTACGGCTACGTGTCAGCCTGCAAGTGGGTGACCGAACTGGAGCTGACCCGGTTCGCCGACTTCGACGCGTACTGGGTGCCGCGTGGATGGTCCCCGCAGGGACCGATCAAGACCCAGTCGCGGATCGACGCACCCCGGGGGCGCAACCGGCTGACCGCCGGGCCGGTGACCGTCGCCGGGGTGGCCTGGGCGCAGCACCGAGGCATCCGCCGAGTCGAGGTACGCGTCGACGACGGCCAGTGGCAGGAAGCCTCGCTGGCCCCGACCGTGTCGGTGGACACCTGGGTGCAGTGGTCCTGGCGCTGGGACGCCACGCCGGGCGAACACCGGCTCCAGGTTCGAGCGACGGACGCAACCGGCGAAACCCAGACCGAACGCACGCAGGACGTCGTCCCGGACGGCGCGACCGGTTGGCACACTGTCACCGTCACCGTCCGCTGATCCACGGCCCAGCGTCCGGGCTGGCACCCCGGACCGTGCATGCAGATCTTGGACACTTTCCGTTCCGCGCGAACGGAAACTGTCCAAGATCTGCGGGCAACCACCCGCCGAACCGTGCCAACCGCCTCCGTCAGGCACCCGGCGGCGCGGCAACCGCGGCCAGCGGACCGCATCCATGCGCTCGCCCGCACGGCACGGGAGACGCCGCTGGCCGGCACCCCGGGGTTGCGGGTGCCGGCCAGCGGTCGGTGTCGTGCGGTGGTGCGGGTGGTGCGGTGCTGCGGTGGTGCGGGTGTGTGGGTCAGCTGTTCCAGTGCTGGGCGACCAGGTCGGTGGCCTGCTGCTCCCACTGGGCGTAGGCGTCCGGGTACGCCGACACCTGCACCGTCTGGGCGGCGTCGGTCAGCGGCATGTCCTGCCACCCGTCAACCTGCTTCAGGCCCTTCAGGAACGCGGTGGTGGAGTAGGCGGGGTCGGTGATCTGCTCCGGCGTACCCCAACCCGAGCTCGGGCGCTGCTGGAACAGGCCCAGCGAGTCATGGTCGTTCATGTCGCCGAGGTGGCCGAGGTTCTCCAGCTTCGACTCCTGCAGGCTCGTCGCGATCGAGATGACCGCGGCGCGCTCGGGCAGGCCGGCCTTCTTCGTCGCGGCGATGATCGCCTTGACGTTGGCGGTCTGCTCGTCGTTGAGGCTGATGTGCGACTGGTCGCCCTGCGGCTTCGGCGCCGCCGACTGCACGGCCACCGCGACCGGCTTGGCATCCACCGGGTTGGCGTGGGCGGCGATCGGACCGGCGAACACACCACCGGCGAACGCGAGACCAGCAACAGACAGCACGCTCTTACGCATGATCGTGTTCATGGGGGAAGCTCCTTCGGGGGTAGGACACCCTGAACGCCAAGGGGGAACAGCGGCAGGGTGTGAGCACCTCGTCCGGCGCTGCACAAACAACAGGGGAGAAGTCTTCAAGGTCGGCGGCCTGCGAGCGGGGGGCTCGTGGCGCCGGGTCCAGGTGTAACGACCGGGGGGCCGGGGTCATTCCGCGGTGGCCCACCTGCCGGCACCCTCATCGTGGCGGTGGCCGGGCGGTCGTTCGTGGGGACTGTAACGACCGGGTGGTGGCTGGCATTCCCACCTGCGCGACCAGCCCAGGGGACCAGGGCCGGACGGCGGTCGGTGGTGCTGCGATCGTCAGGGTATGTAACGACCCCGGCCCGGCCATGATTCCGGCCCACGTGTGCGGCCGGCCACCAGCAAAAGCCGCATACCGCGCAGAAGCCTACCCCGCGTCGAGCTTGAACAGCTCAGACCGGACAAACCGCCCAGGATGTCGTCTTCGCTTGCCTCAAGAGCTGCATAGTCGGACTTGATCCACTCGGCGTCACGGAAGTCGGGGCGTCCGGATGGGCGGGATGCCCCGACATCAAGGAACTCGTGTTGATCATGACCGTGCTGGTGGCGGTGGCGGTGGCTGGCCGAGACCCGTACGCATAAGCGGTCAAACGCGCGAAACCGCGCCTCCCGGGTCGGGGGCGCGGTTTCGCGGATGTTGGGGACGCGTCGGGTCAGGCGACGTTGCGTTGGGCTGGGACTGTCGACTTGTGCGGGCGGCCCAGGCGGGCCTCGAGCCGTGCGACGTCGACGCGGGCGTGTCGGCGGTCTGCCAGGTCCTCCCAGCCGACGGCGAGCAGTCGCAGGCGCTCGGACTCGCTGAAGCCGCCCCACACGCCGTACGGCTCGCGTACCGACAGGGCGTGGGCGGCGCACTCGGCGCGAACCGGGCAGGCGCGGCAGACCGACTTGGCGGCAGACTCGCGGCGCAGCCGGGAAGAGCCACGCTCACCGTCGGGGTGGAAGAACTGGGCGCTGTCGCGCCCTCGGCAGGCACCGAGTCGCTGCCAGTCCCAGAGGTCGACGATGGGTCCGGGCAGTCTACGTACGTTCGACATCAGCACCCCTCCTCCCGCGCGGCTCCGCGAGAATCCTTATGGCCGGCATCCGGGCGGCGGGCCGCGCAGGCGCACCGTTCCCGGCCTGGATCTCCCGGTACCCGGGCTGTCGTCAACTCACACGTGTGTGATCGAAAACGTCCGGGAAATTGCGGCTTTTGCCCCATCTGTCGGAAAAGTTCGAAGGATTGCCGGGAACCCCCTCCCCAGCCGACCGCGTCATGGTCTGCTCGTTGGCGGAGAGGAGACCACAGTGCGTAGCGTTCTTGTATGCGTTCGGACACCACTCGCGGCCCAGCACCTTACTTCTGCTGCCGCGCGACTGGGGTTGTCCGCGATTGTTCGTACCGCCGTCTCTGATCCCGAGGTGATGCTGCGGCTGGCCGAGCGACCGGCCGACGTCGTCCTGGCCGACACGGCCCTCACCCGGCCGGACAGCGCCGGTTTCGTCCGCCGGGTGTTGGCGCGGGCGCCGCAGGCGGCCGTGCTGCTGCTCGGCACCGAGGAGTCCGAGGCGGCGGCGGCCACCATCAGCGCCGGTGCCCGGGGGCTCATCCAGAATGTCGACCATGACCTGACCAGTGCGGTGGCGAAGGCTCTACTGCTGCTCACCGCACCTGGCCGAGCCTCCCGGCAGCGGATCACCGATCCGGCCCGCGACGCTGCGGCGGTGGGTGGTTCCGGTTCTGGTCGCTCCGGGCCGTCGCCGCGTGGCTCCGGCGATCCCGGCTGGGCGGCTACTGCCGCTGACGGCCCGGCCGGTGTGGCGTCGGTGCCGGTGCAGCGGGGCGACGACGAGGCGGAGGCGGGAACCGGCGAGCCGGCGACGCAGACCGACCCGGGCCGTCCCGCCCCGACCGCCCGACCCAGTCGGGCGTCGATCGGCCTGACCGAGCGTGAGCTTCAGGTGCTGCTCGGCATGGCCGAGGGCAAGAGCAACGCGGAGATCGGCCGGGAGCTGTTCGTCTCCGAGGACACCGTCAAGACGCACGCCCGCCGGTTGTTCCGCAAGCTTGGCGCCCGGGACCGGGCGCACGCGGTGGCGGCGGGCTTCCGGGCCGGTCTCGTCGCCTGACGTACGCGCCTGGCAGCCGCGGGGCAAGCCACACGCCCGGGTACGCCTCGCAGCAGCCCGGGTACGCCGGCCGTGCGGCGGCGTCACTTGGTGGCGGTCGGAGTGCCCGGCTCGTCCTCGGTGCCCTCGGACAGGGTGTCGTGCACCCCGTCGGCGTACCCCCGGGCGTAGTCCCAGGTCACGTAGTGGTCCGGGTCGGGGTCGTACGCGGGCTCGTGCACCCGGGGCCGCCCGGAGTTGAGGAGGTGCCGCAGGTTGCCGCGGAGCAGGTCCCAGTCGAAGTAGTGCGGCTCCCGACAGTCCTCGCATTCGATGACCAGCCCGCGGACCCCGATCGGGGCCAGCAGAGCCTGGTAGATCTCCAGGTCGGCGAGGTCTTCCAGCACATCCTGCCGCTCGACGTCGGTCAGCGGATCCGGCGTCGCGTCATCGCCCGGGTCATCCAGACCCGCGGTCGGATCGGCCGGGTCGCCATTGAACGGGTCGATGGGCTCGTCGTGCACCCCCTCACCGTAGACCCAACGCGGCGCGAACGTCCGCCCCCCGGCCTCCGTGCCGGGCCGGCCTGCCACGGACGGGTCGCCCAGCTCACTGGGTACGATGAGGCGACGTGCCGGCATCGTGGCGCGCTCCGGTGCCCGCCCGCGCCACCTCGCTGAAGCCCATCCGAGCAGCTCAGGGGAGCAATCGTGGAAAATTCGCCCAGCACCGATCTTCCGGCCGGCGTCGAGCACGCCGACCTGGGCGGCCACCTGCCCGAGCTGCCGGCCGGCTCCGCCCGGGTGGTTCCGCTCGGCCTCACCTTCGACGACGTGCTGCTCCAGCCGGGCGAGTCGGACGTGGTGCCCAGCCGGGTCAACACCCGGACGAAGCTGACCCGCAACATCGAGTTGTCCATTCCGCTGCTGTCCAGCGCGATGGACACGGTGACCGAGGCCCGGATGGCGATCGCCATGGCCCGCCAGGGCGGCATCGGCGTGCTGCACCGCAACCTCTCGCTGGAGGACCAGGCCCTCCAGGTCGACCTGGTCAAGCGCTCCGAGTCCGGCATGATCACCAACCCGGTGACCGCGAGCCCGAACGACACGCTGCGCGAGGTCGACGAGCTGTGCGGGCGTTACCGCATCTCCGGCGTTCCGGTGGTGGACGGCGACGGCCAGTTGGTGGGCATCGTCACGAACCGGGACATGCGTTTCGTCTCCGAGCCGAACACTCCGGTCCGCGAGATCATGACCCACACTCCGCTGGTCACCGCGCGGGTCGGGGTGAGCAAGGACGACGCCCTGGCGCTGCTGCGTCAGCACAAGGTCGAGAAGCTGCCGATCGTCGACGAGTCGGGTCGGCTGCGCGGCCTGATCACGGTGAAGGACTTCACCAAGAGCGAGCAGTACCCGGACGCCAGCAAGGACGACGCCGGCCGCCTGCGCGTCGCCGCCGCCATCGGTGTCGGCGAGGACGCCTACAAGCGGGCCCGCGCCCTGGTCGACGCGGGTGTCGACGTGCTGATCGTGGACACCGCGCACGGTCACCAGCGGGCCGTGCTGGACATGGTCCGCCGGCTCAAGGCCGACGTGACTGTCGACATCATGGGCGGCAACGTGGCCACGTACGCCGGCGCGAAGGCGCTTGTCGACGCCGGCGCCGACGGCGTCAAGGTGGGCGTGGGTCCGGGCGCGATCTGCACCACCCGGATCGTCGCCGGGGTCGGTGTGCCGCAGGTGACCGCGATCATGGAGGCGGCCCGGGCCGCCCGCCCGGCCGGCGTGCCGGTGATCGGCGACGGCGGCATTCAATACTCCGGTGACATCGCCAAGGCCCTGGTGGCCGGCGCCGACACGGTGATGCTCGGCAGCCTGCTGGCCGGCTGCGAGGAGAGCCCCGGTGAGCTGATCTTCGTCAACGGCAAGCAGTTCAAGACGTACCGCGGGATGGGGTCGCTCGGCGCGATGCAGTCCCGGGGCCAGGCCAAGTCGTACAGCAAGGACCGCTACTTCCAGCAGGACGTGCTCAGCGACGACAAGCTGGTCCCCGAGGGCGTGGAGGGCCAGGTGCCCTACCGGGGGCCGCTCTCCCGGGTGGCCCACCAGCTGGTCGGCGGTCTGCGACTGGCCATGGGGTACGCCGGTGCGGAGAACATCCCCGATCTGCACCGCCGCGGCCAGCTCATCCGGATCACCGCGGCTGGCCTGAAGGAGAGCCACCCGCACGACATCCAGATGACCGTCGAGGCGCCCAACTACCACACCCGCTGACCCATCACCCCCAACCACCTGGAGTCCCCCATGCGTGACGTGGTCGAGATCGGGCTGGGCAAGACCGCGCAGCGCGGCTACCACCTGGACGACATCGCCATCGTGCCGAGCCGCCGTACCCGGGACGTCGACGACGTCTCGACGTCCTGGCAGCTCGACGCGTACCCGTTCGACATCCCGTGCGTCGGTCACCCCTCCGACGCCACCATGAGCCCGTCCTCGGCGGTGCGTCTCGGTCAGCTCGGCGGCCTCGGCGTGCTCAACGTCGAGGGGCTCTGGACCCGCTACGAGAACCCGACCAAGGTGCTGGACGAGCTGGCCGGCCTCGACGAGGAGGCCCGCGCCACCAAGCGGCTCCAAGAGGTGTACGCCGAGCCGATCCGCCCGGACCTGATCGCGGAGCGGGTCCGCGAGCTGCGCGCCGGTGGCGGCACGGTGGCGGTGCGGGTCTCCCCGCAGCACACCCTCGCGCTGGCCCCGGTGATCCTGGACGCCGGGGTGGACATCCTGGTGATCCAGGGCACCATCGTCTCGGCCGAGCACGTGTCCACCACCGACGAGCCGTTGAACCTCAAGGAGTTCATCGCCGACCTCGACCTGCCGGTGATCGTCGGTGGCTGCACTGACTACAAGACGGCGCTGCACCTGATGCGTACCGGCGCTGCCGGCGTGATCGTGGGCATCGGTGGCGACGAGTGGTCGACCACCGAGTCGGTGCTGGGCATCCGGGTGCCGATGGCCACCGCGATCGCCGACGCCGCGGCGGCCCGGCGCGACTACCTGGACGAGACCGGCGGCCGGTACGTGCACCTGATCGCCGACGGTGACATCCAGACCTCGGGCGACATCGCCAAGGCCCTCGGCTGCGGCGCGGACGCGGTGATGCTCGGTGAGCCGCTGTCGCTCTGTGACGAGGCCCCCGCCGGTGGTGCCTGGTGGCACTCGGCGGCGAGCCACCCGTCGCTGCCCCGGGGCGCCTTCGAGGTCTCCGGTGAGCCGCTCGGGTCGATGGAGCAGTTGCTCTTCGGGCCGGCGGACGAGGCCGACGGCCAGCTCAACCTGTTCGGCGGGCTGCGTCGGGCGATGGCCAAGTGCGGTTACCGCGACCTGAAGGAGTTCCAGAAGGTCGGTCTGGTCCTCGACCGCTGACCGATCCGTCAGACGCCGGAAGGCCGGCCCCGCCTGGTGCGGGGCCGGCCTTCGTCGTACCGGCGGGTCAGCCCTCGGTGAATTCCACCCAGTTCAGGTTGCCCAGGCCACTGGTCGGACCGCCGGGTACGGCGCGGTAGACCAGATAGAGCCGGTGCGCCCCGGCCGGTTGGGTCACCGGCACCGCGGTGTTGATGAAGGCCGAGTTTCCGGTGGTCGCGTTCAGCGTGGCCGTGGCGATGACCGGGCCGGTCGGCGAGTCGAGTCTCAGCTCCACCGCCGCCCGAGGTGTGCCGGCGGTGGCGGCCGAGCCGCCGGAGTGCCGCAGCGTCACGGTCGAGACCCCGCCCAGGTTGATCGGGTCGAACGCGACGTGGTCGCCAGGGTCGATGGCGCTGACGTGCTGCCCGCCGCCGGCGTCGCCGGTGGTGGCCACCTCGACGCCCTGCTTCACCTGGGCGTTCTCGGCCTGTTGCCGGGGCGTCTGGATGATCGCCTGGCCCACCGTGGTGAGGGCGGCCTGGCCGCCGCCACCCAGGTCGGTGTACGAGGCGCTGATCCCGCCGTACAGGTATCCGCCGGCGTGGTCACCGCCGTCGGCCGGGGTGGCGAGGGTTCCGGTGCAGCCGGTGGTCGAGCTGTCCGGGTGGCCGTGGCTGTCATGGCCGAGAACGAAGGTCACGGTCACCCGCGAGCAGTCCACCGGTCCGTCCTCCGGGTCCGTCACGGTGACCGTGAACGGCACGCTTTCACCCCAGGTGAAGAAGCTGCCACTCACTGGGGAGGTGACGGTCACCGTGGGCGCGGTGTTACCGACCACGATCTCCCTGGTGAGCACGGCCGTCTTCCCGCTGGAGTCGGTCACCGTCAGCTTTGCGGTGTACGTCCCGTTGGTCGTGTAGGTGAACGACGGGGCCGGATCGGCCGAGTCGACCGTGCCGTCGCTGGTGAAGTCCCAGGCGTACGAGATGGACTCGCCCGGGTCCGGGTCGTAGCTGCCGGCCGAGGAGAACCGCACGGTCAGCGGCGCCGATCCTGAGGTGGGGGTGGCGTCGAGCTTCGCCACCGGTGACCGCTTGCCCTTGACGTACCGGATTACCGACAGCTGCGCGTCCGGGTTGGCCCGGAAGAAGCCGTCGCCGTACTCCAGCAGGTAGAGCGAGCCGTCCGGGCCGAACTCCATGTCCATCGGGTTGTCGAAGACGATGCCCGGAAGGAACTGCTCGACGCCGGTCAGGGTGCCCCGGCCGTCGGTGCGCATCATGAAGATCTTGTCTCGGGTGAACTCACCGAACACCACAGCGTTCTGGTAGTACTCGGGGAACTTCACCTCGGAGGTCGACGTCGGGTCGTACGAGTAGATAGGACCGCCCATCGGACCGACCCCTCCGGTACCGATCACCGGCCACTTGAAGTCGCAGCCGGTCGGCGGGTTTTCCAGGTACGACCCGGCACACGGGGTGCGCGCGTCGAACGTGTACCAGAACTGCGGCTGCTCGACCTTCGGCAGCACCCGCAGACCGGTGTTGCGCGGTGAGTCGTTCACCGGGGCGCCGCAGTTGAACGGGGCGCCGGAGGTCCGGGTCACGAAATCGAAGTCGATGTACGGCAGGCTCGGCGAGTAGCAGTACGGCCAGCCGTAGTTGCCGGCCTTGTTGGTGGCGAACCAGCGGCCGGTGCCGTCCGGCCCCCGGGTGGCACTGGGTACGCGGGAGTCCGGCGAGTAGTCGCCGACGTAGACGATGCCCTTGGCGTCCACGTCGTACCGGAAGGGGTTGCGAAGCCCCATCAGGAAGATCTCCGGTCGCGTCTTGGCGGCGGTGTCCTGCTCCTCGGGGAAGAGGTTGCCGTTCGGGATGGCGTACGTGCCGTTCGCCCGTACCTTGATCCGCAGCAGCTTGCCCCGCAGGTCGTTGGTGTTGGCCGCCGAGCGCTGCGCGTCGTAGCCGGGGCCCTGGGTCGGCGATTCGTTGATCGGCGTGTAGCCGTCGGAGCCTCCGGCGTTGGTGTCGTCGCCGGTGATCAGGTAGAGCAATCCCTTGCCGTCGAACTTGATCTCGCCTGCCACGTGGCAGCAGATGCCGCGGTCCACGTCGACCCGGAGGATCTGCTGCTCGGTGCTCATGTCCAGGCGCGGGGTGGGGGAGTCCACCATCTTTACCCGGGAGAGCTGGTTGTAACCCTTGAACTTGTCCCACACGGTCGGGTCGGTGGAGGTGGCCGGGGCGTCGCCCTCGTTGACACCCGGGGTGGCCGGGTCGTCGACCGGGGTGTTCAGCCTCGGCGCGTAGTAGATGTAGACCCACTTGTTGGTCGCGAAGTCCGGGTCGATCGCCACCGATTGGAGGCCGTCCTCGTCGTGCTGGTACACGTCGACGGTGGTGATCACCGGGCTGGCGCCGGTGGCCGGATCGTAGAGCCGCACCTCACCGCCCCGGGTGTTGTGCAGCACCCGGCCGTCCGGAAGCACGGCCAGCGACATCGGCTCGCCCGGGTCGTCGTTGAGGGTGACCTTCTCGTAGTTGCCGAGCACCGTGGCGCCGCAGTCGCCCTCGACCACGCCGGCGGACCACTGGATGCCGCCGAGCAGGTGCTCGCGGAACCTCGCCGAGCGGTACGTCTCGATGCTGTGCCCGAGGCCGGTGTAGAAGGAGCGGCCACCCTGGTGGTCCTTACACCACGTGACGGGGTGGTCGTACCCCATTGCGCCACCGGTGTAGGTCTTCTCGTCGACAGTGGCCAGCACATGTGCGGTGCCGCGGACGTTGCGGTTGAAGTTGTACCACTCCTCGGTGAGGGTGAGCGTGCGCGGCAACGTCTCGGTGGCCGGGTGGGCCCGGTCGGCCACGTCCACCACGCCACGGACGGGCGGCGTGGCACCGGCCACCTTCGCGCCGACCAGGTCCTGGTAGAAGGCCCAGTCCGGCTCGGTCTCGGCCGCCGCGTGCACGCCCACGTAACCGCCGCCAGCCTTGACGTACGCCTCGAAGGCCGCTTCCTGGCTGGCGTTGAGCACGTCGCCAGTGGTGTTGAGGAAGACCACCGCACGGTACTTCGCGAGTTCGGTGGCGGTGAAGACGGCGGCGTCCCGGCTCACCGCGACGGTGAAGTCGTTCGCCCGGGCAAGCTGCCGGATGGTCTCGACTCCGTCGGGAATGGACGCGCGACGCTCACCGGCGGTCTTGGTGAACACCAGCACCCGGTAGGTCTGTGGGGCGCGGGCGGTGGAGCGCAGCGCGGCCGGTCCGTTCTCCACGACTGCCGGCGTGGTCAGGGCCACGTCGTCGGTCGGTGCGGCGGTCGCGGGGACGGCAGAGGTGAGGGGGATGGTGAGGATCAGTCCAGCGGCGACGGCGAACCATCGTCGTCCGGTCGGTCGGGGCATCGGTTCCTCCGGTGGTCGGCAGACGCGCGGCATCCCCAGCCCGTGGAGGCCGGCAGCACGTCTGCGTGGGGGATGGACCGGGGCGCGTCCCGTCGCCGTACGGGAGGCGCGGGTGAAGGGGCCGGTGTCGATCGGACCCGTCACCGAAAGCCGGCGCGGTGGCCGGTGGAGGGGGCGCGACCGGCGTCCACCGGACGCCGGTCGCGCCGGGGGCTCACTTCTCGACGTAGATCGTCAGGTCGGACATGTTCTGGTAGCTGGTCGCCGCGAAGTCGAGCGACTGGCCCCTGTTGTCCGTGCCGCCGGGGGCGGTGTCCATCTCCCAGTTGGCGTGGTGGAAGTTGCGCTCGCCGATGGTCTGGAAGAACTGCTGGAAGTTGAGGTCGCCGTCGCCCAGCGGGGTCATCTGGTAGCCGTTGGGGACGCTGGTGTCCCGGTCGCCGTCCTTGGCGTGGAAGAGCGGGAACCGGGTGGTCCGGTCTGCCACGGTGAGGATCGGGTCGAACAGGTCGGTCACCTCCTGGCCGGCCGGGTTGACGTACTTCTGGTGCTTGTAGCGGGCCACGTAGGCCCAGTAGATGTCCAGCTCGAAGAAGACGTACCGCGGGTCGGTGATCTCGAAGAAGTACTCCAGCCGGCGGATACCCGAGGAGCGGGTCTGCCGGCCCTGCGCATCGCGCGGGCCACGGTCGATGAGGAAGCTGTACGCGGCGTCGTGGTTGTGCGTGTAGAGCCGCATGCCCCGGGCCTTGGCCTGCCGGCCCAGCTCGTTCCAGATGTCCGCGGCGGCGTCCCACTCGGCCTTGTACGCGCTGTTGGTCGGGTCGCTGCCGGTGCCGATGTTCTTCATGCCGAGTTCCTCGGCGATGTCCAGTTGTTGCTGGAAGGTGGCCGGCTGGATCGAGGCGTGGGTGCCGTTGGCCACCAGGCCGTTGTCGTCGAGGATTTTGCGGATCTCGGCGGGGGTGATCTGCCGGCCCAGGATCTCGGTGCTCTGGGTGTAGCCGGCGAACTCGATCTCCTTGTAGCCGATCTCGGCGAGCCGGGCGAGGACGCGCTCGAAGCCGTACGGCACCCCGCTGTCGTCGGGCGCGGCCGTGATCCGGTCGCGGACGCTGTAGAGGATGATGCCGCGGTTCCTGGCCGGGATCAGCGGTTCGACCCGCAGTTTGCTCGCGTTGCCGGGGTTGGCGAGCGCGGGGGTGCCGGTGGCGAGGACGGGTAGGCCGGCCGCGCCGATCGCGGCGGCGGCGCCGGCGGAGGCGGCGAGCAGGGACCGGCGGCTGAGCCGGCCGGTGGGGGTGGCGTCGGGGGCGGTGTGATCTGGCATCGTTCCACCTTTCGCGACGGCGGTTGCCGTCGATGACGATCAGCAGAGGCGCGACGTGGTCCCGTCGCAGGGCGCCGCCGAGCGCCCGTTGGCCAGGACGTGGGGTGCCGTCCGGACTGTGGCCGACGTGAATGTTCCGACCACGTTACATCTTGGAGACAGACACTAACGTCGGTCTAAGTCGAAAGATAGGTTCGATCGACGGCAGCTTTTGCTCGTTTCGACGAAAGTCACTGATGATCGTCGATACCGGCCGCACGGCCGGCGACGCTGACTACGCTCGTCCTGACCGGAATGCCGCAGGAGGCCGGAATGCCGCAGGAGGAGTGCGCATGATCCTGACCGGACGGAGACTGCGCGTCGCCTCCGCGCTGACCTGCGTGATCGGGCTGGTCACGACCGGTTGCACGGGCAGCGACCGCGACGGGTTCCGGCCCGGTGCCGCCGACGTCGGTGACCCGTACGTGCCGGGGCACGGCAACGGCGGCTACGACGTCGCGCACTACGGCCTCGACGTCCGCTACGACCCGTCGACCGACCGGCTGACCGGTCGAGCCGCCATCACGGCCACCGCCACCCAGGACCTGTCCCGCTTCAATCTGGACCTGGCCGGCCTGGAGGTCCGCGCCGTCACCGTGGGCGACACGGCTGCCGACCACCGCCGCGGCGACGGCGAGTTGGTGGTGACGCCCCGCGACGGCCTGCCGCGCGGCCGGCAGTTCACAGTGACCGTCGACTACGCGGGTGTCCCCACTGCCGTCGACGACGGGGCGTTGGGCAGCGGCGGCTTCCTGCACACCGCCGACGGCGCGGTGGCGCTCGGGCAACCCGACTCGGCAGCCACCTGGTTCCCGGTCAACGACCACCCGTCGGACAAGGCCACCTACGACCTGGCGGTGACCGTCCCGGACGGCCTGGCCGCGCTCACCAACGGCGTGCCGGGGCCGAAGAGCAGCGCCGACGGCTGGACCACCTGGCGCTGGTCGGAGCGCGCCCCGATGGCCAGCTACCTGAGCACGCTCGTGATCGGTGACTACCGGGTGGTGACCGGCACGCACGCCGGCCGGCCGATGGTCACGGCGGTGGCCGCGAGCCTGCCGGCGACCGGCGGCGCGGCCACCTCACTGGCCCGCACCGGCGCGATCGTCGACTTCCTGGCCGACCGCTTCGGCCCGTACCCGTTCGACTCGTACGGGGGGATCGTGATCGCCGACGACCGGATCGGGTACGCGCTGGAGACCCAGTCCCGGCCGGTCTACGGGCCTGGCTTCTTCGCCGACGACCGGCCGAACCCGAGCGTCGTCGCGCACGAGCTGGCGCACCAGTGGTTCGGCGACAGTGTGTCGTTGACCAGGTGGAGCGACATCTGGCTCAACGAGGGCTTCGCCAGCTACGCCGAGTGGTTGTGGGAGGAGCACGACGGCGGCCGGACCGCCCAGCGCAACTTCGAGATCCAGTACGCGGCGACCGACTGGTCGCAGCCATCGGTCGAGCCCGGCCGGGAGCAGATGTTCGGCACTGCTGTCTACAAGCGCGGGGCGCTCGCCGTACACGCGTTGCGCCGGACCGTCGGTGACGACCTCTTCTTCCGCATCCTGCGCACCTGGACCACCGAGCGGGCGGCGGGTAACGCCACCACAGCGGACCTCGTCGCGCTGGCCGAACGGGTCACCGAGCGGCAACTGCGGCCCTTCTTCGACGCCTGGTTGGTGGGTGGGTCGGCCCCCACACTGCCGTGACCCGGCCCTGCCGCCCGGTCGATATGCTGCCGCCTGCGAACGGCGGGTAGCGCCAGTTCGCGCGGAGCGGCGGAGGCCGTGACCGGCCACCGTGCGGAAGGGTGTGGGATGCGGGGGACGCGGCACAAACTGCGAATGGGTGCCGGCCTGCTGGTGACAGGTGCTCTCGCACTGTCCGGATGCAACTCGACGGGCCCGGAGACGGCGTCACCACCGAGCGCGTCCCCCACACCGTCGCGGACGTTCACCGCGGGCGCCGACGGGGTCGGCGACGCCTACTTCCCGACCTACGGCAACGGCGGCTACGACGTCGGGCGGTACACCGTGAAGGTGCGCTACGACCCGGCCAAGGACCAGCTCACGGGTACGACCACAGTGCGGGCCACCGCGACGGCGGACCTGTCCACGTTCAACCTCGACCTGGCCGGCCTGACCGTCAGCGCGGTCACCGTGGACGGCGCACCGGCGACCCACACCCGCAAGCGCAACGAGCTGGTGATCAAGCCGGCCTCCGGCCTGATCAACGGCAACGGGTTCGTCGCCGAGATCACCTACGCCGGCAAGCCGAAACCGCTGAAGAACGAGACGCTCGGCGACGGTGGCTTCCTGCACACCGCCGACGGCGCCATCGCGCTGGGCCAGCCCGAGTCGGCGAGCACCTGGTTCCCGGTCAACGACCACCCGTCGGACAAGGCGGCCTACGACTTCGAGGTCACCGTTCCGGACGGCCTGACCGCGATCAGCAACGGCGTTCCCGGTGGGAAGACCAGCTCGGGCGGTTGGACCACCTGGAAGTGGTCGGAGAAGTCGCCGATGGCCAGCTATCTGAGCACGCTGGTGATCGGCAAGTTCCGGATCACCACCGGCGAGCACAAGGGCCGCCCGGTCTACAACGCGGTCACCACCACCGAGGCCAAGGGGAACGCGGACGCGTCCATCGCACAGACCGTCGCGGTGGCCGACTACCTGGAGAGTGTGTTCGGGCCGTACCCGTTCGACGCGTACGGCGGGGTGGTGATCTCCGACAGCCGGATCTCCTACGCCCTGGAGACGCAGAGCCGACCGGTCTACGCGGCGAGCTTCTTCCGGCAGGGCGAGAACACCGAGGTCGTCGCCCACGAGTTGGCCCACCAGTGGTTCGGCGACAGCGTCGCGTTGGCCAGGTGGGAGGACATCTGGCTCAACGAGGGCTTCGCGACGTACGCGGAGTGGCTCTGGGCCGAGCACACCGAGGCGTACACCGCCAAGTCGGCGTTCGACCGCCGGTACGCCGAGATGTCCGCACAGGTGTGGAGGACGCCGCCCGGCAAGCCGGGCGTGGAGAAGCTGTTCAGCGAGTCGGTCTACCAGCGCGGCGGCATGACGCTGCACGCCCTGCGGGTGGCCGTCGGTGACAAGGCGTTCTTCGAGATCGTCAAGACCTGGGCGGCGGAGAAGCGCGACGGCATTGCCACCACCGCCGAGTTCGTGGCCCTGGCCGAGCGGATCTCCGGCAAGCAGCTCGACGCGCTCTTCGACGCCTGGCTCTACGGCACCAAGAAGCCGGCCCTCCCCAAGCGCCTCTGAGCAGGGTCAGTTCTTGACGACCAGGTTGGGGTGGGCGGACAGGTACGCATCGGCGCGGCCGGCGCGGAGTTCGGTGAGGAACTTCCGGCCGTCGGCGGTCAACTGTTCGCCCCGGTAGGCGCTGCCCTTGCCGACGCCGGAACCGGGTAGGCCGACCAGCGTGAAACGGTTCTCCGGCAGGCCACTGAGGGCGTACGCGATGTCGACGATCTTCCGCCCGCCCACGTAGACGAGCGTGTCGCCCAGCGCCGAGACCACCTGGTCGACGCGTTCCGGTTGCTTGGCCAGGCCCTCGTCCAGGATCTTGCGGGTCATCGCCCGGATCAGCTGCTGCTGGTGACGCTGCCGTGCGTAGTCACCGCCGGTGATGTAGCGCTGCCGCGCGTAGTCCAGCGCCTGCCAGCCGTTGAGGTGCTGCTCGCCCTTCTGGTAGACCTGCTGCGGCCCCTTGTAGCCGCCCGGCGCGCTCTCCCGGTACTTGCCGTCCGGTCGGCGGTGCAGCGACTCGACCCGCTGGTCGACGTAGATGTCGACCCCGCCCAGGGCGTTGACCAGCCGATCGAACCCGTTGAAGGTGAGCACCGCGCCGGCGTCGATGCGCAGGCCGGTGTAACCGCTGACCGTGCTGCGCAGCAACTCGTACCCCTGCGCAGTGCTTGGTTGTTTGGGTTTGCCCGGCACCCGGCTGCCGAAGCTCATCGCGTGCGTGAGCTTGGTCTTGCCGCCCTTGTAGCCGGCCTTCGGGAACGCCGGGATGTCCACCAGCAGGTCGCGGGGGAGCGAGAAGAGGTACGCCCGATCCAACCCCTTGGGGACGTGCAGCACCAGCACGGCGTCCGAGTGCGGCTCCCACCCGGGCACGCTGACCCGGGTGTCCACACCGACGAGCAGCAGGTTGAGCGGGCCGGTGATGTCCGCGCCAGGTGGCGGACCGCTGGGGCTCGGGGTCGGCGTGCCGACAGGTGACGGGGTCGGTGAGCCGGCCACCGGCCCGCCGCCCGGCTTGTTGTCGCCGGTCAGCCGGGTGACCACCACCGCGCCGGCCGCGATCAGCGCGACGGCGGCGAGGGCCGTCAACCCCAGCAGCAGCCACCGTCGGCGCGGCGCCATCGACCCGAGAACCATCGTGTGTTCCTTCCCCGTCTGGTGAACAACGCTCCGACGGGTGCTCCGGGTTGCGGCCGGGAGGCGCCGGGTCGGTCGGCCGGAGCATGATCGCGCGAAAACTGCCGCTGGCGCGAGCGCTACTCGCGAGTAATGATGCGTCCATGCGGTACGACGTGGTCGTCATCGGGTCCGGCTTCGGTGGCAGCGTCACCGCGCTCCGACTGGCCGAGAAGGGTTACTCGGTCGCGGTGCTGGAAGCCGGCCGCCGCTTCGCCGACGACGAGTTCCCGCAGACGTCCTGGCGGGTCCGCCGGTTCCTCTGGGCGCCGAAGCTGGGCTGCTACGGCATCCAACGGCTCGATCTGCTCCGCCCGGCCGACCGACGGTCCGGCGGTGGCGTGCTGGTGCTCTCCGGCGCCGGGGTGGGCGGTGGCTCGCTTGTCTACGCGAACACCCTCTACGAACCGTTGCCGGCGTTCTACAGCGACCCGCAGTGGCGCGACATCACCGACTGGCGCGACGAGTTGGCCCACCACTACGACCAGGCGAAACGGATGCTCGGCGTCACCACGTACCCGGTGGACACCGGCGCGGACCGCGCCATGCGCGCGGTGGCCGTGCGGATGGGGGTGGGGCACACCTTCCACGCCACCCCGGTGGGCGTGCACATCGGCCGGCCCGGCCAGCGGGTCACCGACCCGTACTTCGGCGGTGCCGGCCCGGACCGCACCGGCTGTCTGCACTGCGGCTCGTGCATGACCGGCTGCCGGCACGGGGCGAAGAACACGCTTGTCAAGAACTACCTCTGGCTCGCGGAGCGGCTCGGGGTCACGGTCCACCCGTTGACCACTGTGACCGCCGTCCGGCCCGCCGACGAGGGCGGGTACGAGGTGCGCACCGAACGCACCGGCGCCTGGCTGCGCAAGGGGCGGCAGGTCATCCACGCCGACCAGGTGGTCTTCGCCGCCGGGGCGCTCGGCACCCAGCGGCTGCTGCACGCGATGCGGGCCGACGCGGCACTACCGGGGCTCTCGCCCCGCCTCGGCGAGCTGACCCGGACCAACTCGGAGGCGATCCTCGGCGCCTCGGTGCCCCGCCAACGGGCGCGGTCCGAGCGGTTGGACTACACCGAGGGGGTGGCCATCACCAGTTCGTTCCACCCCGACCCGCAGACGCACATCGAGCCGGTCCGCTACGGGCGGGGTTCCAACGCGATGGGTCTGCTCCAGTCGCTGCTCGTCGACGGCGGCCCGCATCGGGTACGCCGCTGGCTGGGCAGCATCGTGCGGCAGCCTCGGTTGGCCGCGCGGATGCTGTCGGTGCGCGGCTGGTCGGAACGGACGGTGATCGCTCTCGTCATGCAGTCCGTGGACAACTCGCTGACCACCCGCTGGCGGCGTGGCCCGTTCGGCCGCAGGTTGGTCACCGGGCCGGGGCACGGCACGCCCAGCCCGACCTGGATCCCGGCCGGCAACACCGCGGCCCGGATGCTCGCCGACGAGATCGGCGGTACCCCGGGCGGTTCGCTCACCGAACCCTTCGACATCCCGATGACCGCGCACATCCTGGGCGGGGCGGTCATAGGGGCGACCCCGGCCGACGGCGTGATCGACCCCTGGCACCGGGTGTACGGGCACGCCGGGTTGCACGTGGTCGACGGCGCGGCCGTCTCGGCCAACCTGGGTGTGAACCCGTCGTTGACGATCACCGCCCAGGCGGAACGCGCGATGTCCTTCTGGCCCAACAAGGGCGAAGAGGACCCCCGCCCGTCCCTGGGCTCCCCGTACCGCCGCCTACCCGCCGTACCCCCCAGAAACCCGGCAGTCCCGCCAGGTTCCCCAGGCGCGCTGCAACCCTGACCCCTGGCCTCGCCGATCTTGCAGTTTCGGTCGTCGTTCTGTGGCATTTGTGGTTTTTGTCGGGACAGAAAGTGCAAGATCGCGGGGGGTAGAGGATTGCCGGCGAGCCGGGTGCCGGGAACGGTCGTGACTGTCGGTAGGCTTCGTGCACATGAGCCTGCCTCGCCCCGTCCTCGTGGTGGACTTCGGAGCCCAGTACGCCCAGCTCATCGCCCGCCGGGTCCGTGAGGCGAAGGTCTACTCCGAGATCGTGCCGCACTCGATGCCGATCGCCGAGATGCTGGCGAAGAACCCGGCCGCGATCATCCTCTCCGGTGGCCCGTCCAGCGTCTACGCCCCGGACGCGCCGCAGATCGACGCGGGCCTGTTCAGCGCCGACGTGCCGGTCTTCGGCATCTGCTATGGCTTCCAGGCGATGGCCCAGGCGCTCGGCGGCACGGTCACCAGGACCGGCAACCGTGAGTACGGCGGTACCCCGCTGCGCCCCCGCCTCCTCGACCCCGGCGTGCTGCTGCGTGACCTGCCGGCGGACCTGCCGGTCTGGATGAGCCACGGCGACTGCGTCACCGAGGCGCCCGAGGGCTTCACGGTGACCGCCGAGTCGGCGGGCGCGCCGGTCGCCGCATTCGAGGACCTGGCCGGGCGTCGGGCCGGCGTGCAGTTCCACCCGGAGGTCGGGCACACCGCCCACGGTCAGGAGATGCTGACCCGCTTCCTCTACGACATCGCCGGCATCGAGCCGACCTGGACGCCCGAGAACATCATCGACGAGCAGGTCGCCCGGATCCGCGCCCAGATCGGCGACAAGGAGGTCATCTGCGGCCTGTCCGGCGGGGTGGACTCGGCGGTCGCCGCGGCGCTCGTGCACAAGGCCGTCGGTGACCAGCTCACCTGCGTCTTCGTCGATCACGGCCTGCTGCGCGCCGGCGAGGCCGAGCAGGTGGAGAAGGACTACGTCGCCGCCACCGGCATCAAGCTGAAGGTGGTCGACGCCGCCGACAGGTTCCTCGGCGCGCTCGCCGGGGTGACCGACCCGGAGCAGAAGCGCAAGATCATCGGCCGGGAGTTCATCCGGGTCTTCGAGGCCGCGGCCCGCGAGATCGCCGCACACGGCGACGTCGAGTTCCTCGTCCAGGGCACCCTCTACCCCGACGTGGTGGAGTCCGGCGGCGGCACCGGCACCGCCAACATCAAGAGCCACCACAACGTCGGCGGTCTCCCGGAGGACCTGAAGTTCGCGCTCGTCGAGCCGCTGCGCACCCTGTTCAAGGACGAGGTCCGCACGCTCGGCCTCCAACTGGGCCTGCCCGAGGCGATGGTCTGGCGGCACCCGTTCCCCGGCCCCGGCCTCGCCATCCGGATCATCGGCGCGGTCGACCAGGAGCGCCTCGACCTGCTCCGCCAGGCCGACCTGATCGCCCGCGAGGAGCTGACCGCCGCCGGCCTCGACCGGGGCGTGTGGCAGTTCCCGGTGGTGCTCCTCGCCGACGTGCGCAGCGTCGGCGTGCAGGGAGACGGGCGCAGCTACGGGCATCCCGTGGTGCTGCGCCCGGTCTCCAGCGAGGACGCGATGACCGCCGACTGGTCCCGGCTGCCCTACGACGTGGTGGCCCGGATCTCCACCCGGATCACCAACGAGGTCGCCGAGGTCAACCGGGTGGTCCTGGACGTCACCAGCAAGCCGCCGGGCACCATCGAGTGGGAGTGAGCGCCGCTCACGCGGCCGGCGGCGTGCTCGACGGGGTCGTGTTGGACGGGGTCGTGCTGGACGGGGTCGTGCTGGACGGGGTCGTGCTCGACGGGGTCGTCGGCGGGTAGGGCGGCGTCGGGGCGTACCCCTGCGGTGGCCCGCCCGGCGCGGGCCCGGCGGTGGGCGGCGGGCCGTTCTGCGGCGCGACGCCCGCGGCGTGCGGCCAGGCCGGCGCGCCGGTGGGCTCCTCCGGCATCAGGAACCACATGATCGGGTACGCGAACAGCGCGAGCCCGCCGGTGAGCAGGCCGGTGACCGCGAAGATCACCCGGACCAGTGTGGGATCGACGGCGAAGTAGCGGCCGACGCCGCTGGCGACCCCCGCGACCATGCGGTCGGTGGTGGGTCGCCGAAGCTGCTTGTACGGGGCGCGAGGAGCGGTGGTCGATGTCATACCCCCACGGTCCGCGCTGGTGCCCGCCCCGCCCTCGGTGACCGCCCGGATCATTACCCTGACCAATCCCTGACCGGGGCCGGAAAGTCAGGAATCCGACTCTTTTCCGTTCCGGTAACCCGGCCCGGGGAGAATTTGCTTTCGTGACCACCTTGCTGAAGCCGCTCCGCAGGATCGCGGCATACGCAGTTTGTGCTGATTCAAGCGGCCGTGTGTTGCTGGTCCGCGCATCGGAGCGCTCCGGCACCCCCGGCGTGTGGTCGCTGCCCGGCGGGGCGGTCGACCACGGCGAGGACCCGAACCACACAGTCGTTCGTGAGACCGCCGCCGAAACCGGCCTCTCGGTCGCCGTCTCCGGCCTGGCCGACGTGCTCGCCGACATGCGGGCACTTCCGGACCGGGGCATCACCATCCACACCGACCGGCTGATCTACCGGGTGGCCGTACGCGGTGGCACCCTCGCAGACCGGGTCGGCGAACGCCCCACCGACCTGGCCCGGTGGTACACCCTCGACGAGGCGCGCGAGCTGCCGCTGCGCTCGTTCACCGCACGTGCCCTCGGGTTGCCCGCCTCCTCGGCCGACGTGGTGCCCGACGAGGCACCCGAATTCCCCTCCTTCTACGCCGTGCCCGGCCCCGACGGGCTGCACCGGGCCCAGCGCTTCGCCGCGTACGCGGTCTGCACCGACCCCGCCGGCCGAGTCCTGCTCACCCGCATCTCCGACGGCTACCCCGGCGCCGGCTGCTGGCACCTGCCCGGCGGCGGCACCGACTACGGCGAGCAGCCCGGCGCGGCACTGATCCGCGAGCTGGTCGAGGAGACCGGCCAGGCCGGTCGCCTCGTCGAACTGCTCGGGGTCGCCAGCCACCGCGACGCCGCCTCACTCGGTCCCGAGGGCTACCCGATCGACTGGCACGGCGTACGCGCCTTCTACCGGGTCGTCGTCGACCAGCCCAACCCACTGACCGTGGCCGACGTGGGCGGCTCCACCTGCGAGGCCCGCTGGTTCGGCCGCGAGGAGTTGGGCGCCCTCCCCGCCGACCGCCTCACCGAGGTGACCGCCGAAGCAGTCCAGGCAGCCCAACTCACCCGACCGCTCACCTGACCGCGAGGGGCCCCTCGCCCCTCGCCCCTCGCGCCCCGGCCCCGGCCCCGGCCCCGGCCCCGGCCCCGGCCTCGGCCTTGGCCCCGCCCCCGGCCCGGCCCTCGGCCCTCGGCCCTCGGCCCTCGGCCCTCGGCCAAGATCGTGCTCGAACCAGGATGTAGTGGCCTCACCCGCGCACCGATGCCACTACATCCTGGATGTTGCGCGATCTTGCCGAGGGGCACCGCAGCAATGGGGTTCCGAGGGTCTCCCGAGGTAATCCTTGCGCGGCCTGGGGACCCCGCTCGCTGATCAACTCGGGTTCCTTGAAGTCGCGGTGTCCGGAGCGCTGGGATACCGCGCCTTCCGTGAACCCGAGTGGATCACTGTTCGTCTCGACTGCCGTGACGCGAATGGGCTCCACGATGAGGGCTGATGGAGTGGAGCGGACACGCATGCGACCGGGCTTAACGTGCCTTAAGGGGCCAAAAGGGGTCCTAGTCAAGGGTCAGTCACTTCGGTCGGGTCGCCTCGGCTCGGCAGCTCGGCGGGGTTCCCATGCGCCGCTTCGCGTTGATCATGAAGTTATTGTCAGGGCGCGAGATGGATGGCGATAAGTTCATGATCAACGGGCCTGTGGTGCGAAGCGGGGGTAACCAAAGGTGCGATTTACGCGGCGAGTCGGTGCCTATGGGCTTTTGTGGGATTCTGGCCGGGTCTTGGTGGTTCGGGACGGGGTCGAGGGTGAGTTTCCGGGGGCCTGGCGGTTGCCTGGCGGTGTCGTCGGGCATGCCGAGGACCCGGAGCGCGCCGTCGTCCGCGAAGTCGCCGAACAGGCCGAACAGGCCGAACAGGCCGGGCGGACGGCGGCGGTGACGGTGACGCGACTGCTCGCGGTGGTTGCCGATGTGGCCACCTTTACGGAGTACAAGGTCGCGCTGCACACCGACCGGCTGCTGTTCGAGCTCAACATGTCCGAGAGCGCGCGCCCCGAGAGCGCGCGGCCCGAGGGCGCGCGGCCCGAGGGCGCGCGGCCCGAGGGCACGCGGGGTGATGTCGGGGCTGGTCTGGTTGATCAGGCTCGCTGGCTCCCGTTGGCGGAGGTGGCGCAGTTGCCGCTGACCCCGTTCACCGCCGAGGCGCTCGGCCTGCCTGTCACTCCACTGCCGCCCGGGACGCGCCGGTCACTGGATCCGTTCCCGCCGACGCACCCCGACCGTCGGCTGCGCTTCGGGGCGTACGGGCTGGTCACCGACCCTGCTGGGCGGATCCTGCTCACGCAGATTGCGGAGGGCTATCCGGGGGCCGGGCTGTGGCATCTGCCCGGTGGTGGCACCGACCACGGCGAGCAGCCGGCCACCGGGTTGCTCCGGGAAGTGGTCGAGGAGGGTGGGCAGGTGGGCCGGGTCGTGGAGCTTCTCGGCGTCAACAACCTGCACAATCCCGCCGCGCTGGGCCCGGAGGGTCGGCCTCTGGACTGGCATGGCGTACGGGTGATCTATCGGGTGCTGGTGGACGTACCTACTGACGCGGTGGTCACCGAATCCGCCGGTGGGTCGACGGCGCGTGCGGGGTGGTTCACCCGGGCCGAGGCGGTTGACCTGCCGTTGAGCGACATCGCTGCCCTGGCAATCGGACAGAGTGGCCGATAGCACCCCGCTCGGTGAGCCGAGATGGTGACCCTCCGGTACAGTCGAAGGCGGGAATGATGGAGGAAACGGGCGATGAGGCCCGGGATGGGAACAAGCGAGCGGTTCGAGCGGTTTAAGCCAGATATAAGTACCGCCGGCAGCTATCGCCAAGCCATGTTCCCCTATGCGATGGTGTACTCCGCAAAACGGCTGCCGGGCCATGCAAGGTCCGGCACGAGACAGCCGGACACCCGCCACCTGGCGGCCAGCAGATCCGGTGATGGAGGAAACGTGCCGAGAGCCCCATGGCGCCGGCGTCGTACTACTGACAGTCCGCGCCCCGCTGGGCGTCGCTGGGCGGGCCGGTTGCGCCGCAGCAGCACGTTCGCCCGCCAGGTGCTGTTGGTCCGGGTCGGTCGCCGCGACGGTGACCTGCACACGACCGACCTGGCCCCGACCGAGCACCGGTACGCCGACCGGCAGCGCCGTCGCTACGGCCTGGACCGGCTCAGCCGGCCGACACTGGGTGTGGACCCGACACTTGGCCTGGACCGGGCGGACATCGACGCGGTCATGCCGGTCAGCCCGGCGATGCCGCCGATGGCGCAGGCCGACGAGGCCCGCTCGATCCCGCTGCTCCCCGGCGAGCGCACCATCGCGCGCCGGATGAAGTTCGGCCTGGTCAATGCCTGCACGCTGGCCAGCCTGATGCTCGGCATGCTGGCCATCTTCCTGGCCATGCAGGGCGAGGTGCGCATCGCCGCGCTCTGCCTGATCGCCTGCGTCGCCTTCGACGGTCTGGATGGCGCGCTGGCCCGACGGCTCGGTGTGGCCAGCCCGTTCGGCGCACAGATGGACTCACTGGCCGACATGTGCTCGTTCGGTCTCGCCGCGCCGGTCGTGGTCTACGCCTCGCTCGCCGGCTCCGTCTCCACGGCCGCGGCGGCGGTGGCGTGCGCCCTGGTTGCGGCGTGTGCCGCGATCCGACTGGCCCGCTTCAACGTCTCGCCGAAGGACGGCCGGTTCTTCTGCGGTGTGCCCACCACCATGGCGGCCGCGGTGCTTGCCGTGACCGTGGCGATCGGCCTGCCGGTGCCCGGTGCCGTGCTGGTCGCCGGGGTGGCGCTGCTGGCCTTCGCGATGGTGTCGAGCTTCCCGTACGCCAAGCTCGCCCGCCTGGTGAAGCTGCCGCCGTGGCTGTGGTTGGCCCCGGTGATCGGCGCGTTGGTCGACATCCGGCTCACGTTCGCCCTGATCGTGGTGGGCTACCTGGTCAGCGGGCCGGTTCTCTGGCTGCGGCAGCGTCGTACCGCCTGATTTGAGCAGACAGAACGGGGCGCCGCGGACAGCGGCGCCCCGTTCCTCGTTCCGGGGTCAGCGCCAGCGGGCAATGACAGTGGACCCGCCGACCACCTTGTCGCCCGGCCCGACCAGCGGGTCCGCGGCTTCGGCGGGCAGGTAGACGTCGGTCCGGGAGCCGAACCGGATCAGCCCGAAGCGCTCGCCCTTGGCCAGCAGCGCGCCGATCGGCGCGCGCTGCACGATCCGGCGGGCGATCAGCCCGGTCCGCTGCGCGACCACCACAGTGCCGCGAGAGGTGTCCAGCACGGTGTACGCGGCGACGTTGTGCTCGGCGTCCGGCTTCATCGCGTTGACGAAGCCGCCGTCGGCGACGAAGTAGTCGACCACCTTGCCGGCGACCGGGGCACGGTTGACGTGCACGTCCAGCACCGACAGGAACACAGCGATCCGTAGCCACTCGCCGTCGCCGAAGCGCTCGTCGTGCAGCCGCTGCACCGACAGGACCTTCCCGTCCGCGCTGGCGACCACGGCGTTCGGGTCCTCCGGCACGTCCCGCTCGGGGTCCCGGAAGAACGCGGCGACCGGCCCGGCAGCCAGGGCCGGCAGCAGCCACAGCTTGGACGACGGACGCGCCACCCGGGCCAGTGCCGCGAGGCCCAGCGTGATGCCCGCCGCCGCCACGCCGTTGGAGTCGATGTGCATGCCCCGGGTCAGCGGCACGCTCGACGGCCGGTACGCGGGGGCCAGGCTGTCGGCCGTGGCCGGGCTGGCCGGGGTGAACCGCAGTCGGTAGACCCGCACCGGTGGTGAGTTGCGCAGCACCAGGTCGGCGCCGACGCCGTAGAGGGCGTCCTGCCGGGCCAGTTCGGCGGCGGCGCCCTCGGTCCGGCCGGGCGTGGTGACTGTCGCGACGCTCAGCACCGCGCCGTCGGTCAGGTACTTGGCCAACCCCTCGATGCCGCTGCGGGTCGCCTCGGCGGTGCCGGTGAACACCTCGCCGGCGATGACGACCGCGGCGGCCTCGGCTTCGGCCAGCGAGTCGACGACGTTCACCCGGTCGGCGACCCAGCGGCCCTGGGCGGTGACGTGCTCGCGGAGCGCCGCGGCGCCGAACGGCTCGGCGGGCACCACGGTGAGCCGGTCACCGGGGAGCAGCGCCTCGACCGCCGCGGCCAGCACCGCGGAGTCCGGGTTCACCCCGACGAGCAGGGCGGCCTTGGCGTCGTTGATCCGGGCCAGCTCGGCGACGAGGGTACGGGCGGCTCGCTCGCCGATGCGGACCGGACCGGACCGGCCGGTGGTACGCACGGCGGGGGACTGGGTCATGTCGGGCGGGCTCCTGACGGGGGTAGAGACGGGAATCGCGGCGGGGCCGCCATGGGCGGGACGGGCCGGCCGGCGGAGGCGAGATCTCCACCGACCAGCATATGCGCCTGGCCGCGCCGGCCGCACCGCGTGGGGATGCGGTGGACCGACGCGGCCAGGCGCCCGAGGTCAGGCTTCCCTGCGGGGCCCCTCCTGCTCGTCGCCCGGCTGGTCGTCTCCGTTGCCGGGTTGCCCGGAGACGGGCTCGGTCGGCGGCTCCGACGGCGGATGTGCCAGCCAGGCCGGGTGGATCACGTCGGTGGCCGGCGCATCCTCCGCCCGCACCTCGGTGGTCGGCGTCCGCAACGTCGGGTCCGAGGAGAGCGTGGGCTCCGAGGTGAGCGTCGGGTCCGAGGTGAGCGTCGGGTCCGAGGACAGCGTGGGGTACGAGGTGAGCGTCGGGTCGGAGGAGGGAGTGTCCCAGGTGGACCGTTCGGCTTCCCAGACCGGCAGAGCGGCGCCGGAGGTCGACGTGGCGGCACCGGAGACCGGCACGGGCGCACCGGAGCTGGGCGCACCGGAGACGGACGTGCCGGAGACGGGCGCGACGGCCTCGGCGGCGCCGGCCTGGATGGTCGGCTCCGGCTGGCTCGGCCGACCCGAGCGCAGCGCGCCGACCAGCCCGAAGACCCCGATCAGGATGAGTGCGCCGGCCAGGAACCAGCCGACCGGCGGCAGCGCGAGCCCGAGCAGTTGGGCGAGCAGCCACCAGGCGGACAGCGCCAGGAACACGAGCCCGAAGGCGAACGACACCAGATCCGTGCGGTGAGCCTTCACCGGGTCACCTCCAGGTTGCCGGCATTGACGTGGATGTAGAGGCGCAGGGTTCCGCCGCCGGGCCCGTCCGCGCCGACGTCTGTGGATTCCCGCAGGCGGCCGTCCAGCCCGCCGGAGCGGTTGCCGAAGATGGTGGCGTCGCCAGCATTGACGTCGGCCACTGTGGTGACGTCGACGTTCGGCGGCACGACCACTGTCGCCTGCCCGAAGTTGACGGCCACCGTCACCTGGCTGTCCCGTTTCGCGAAGTCGATCCCGCGCAGGTCGAGCACGGCGTCACCGAAGCTGTTCTCGTACCGGTCCGCCAGGTCGCGGTAGTCGGTGGGCGCCCAGGTCACTGCACCGTCGACCCCCCGAATCCGGTCGTAGGACTCGGCGACGGTCGCCGTGCCCAGCGCCGCTGCGGTCACCAGACCGAGCGCGATGAGCCAGCGGGCCCGCCCGAACCACGTGCCGACCAGCAGCCCCAGCGCGATCGTGGCCAACGCGGCAGCGAAGTACGCCGAGGCGCTGATGGCGAAGACGTCGAGCAGGTCGAGCAGGGCGATCAGGCCGAGCACCAGGAAGATCAGCGAGAAGGTCACCGCGCCGAGCGGCGACCGCTCCTTGGGGCGCTTCGGCGGCTTCGGCGGCTTGGGCGGAGGGGGCGCGGCCGGGGTCGGCGAAGCGTACGGGCCGTGCGGCGCGAACGGGGGACGGTAACCGGAGGGCGGCGGGGCGGTCGGATAGCCGGCCGGGGCAGCGGGTGTGCCGCTCACCGGGGCGGACGGCCAGCCGGCGCTGGGCATGGCGGTGCTCGGCCAGCCGGGCTGGGCAGCCGTCGTGCCGGCCGGTTGCCCGGACACCGGGCCCACCCCGGACACCTGCTGCGTCGCGGTGGACGGCAGCGGACCGCTCGTCGGCGGCACGCCGTACGCCGGGATGGTGACGGTGGGCGCCGCCCCCGTCGTGGCGGTGGCGTACTCCCCACCGGTGCTGAACATCGGCGGCGTCGCCGCCGGGCCGGTCGACGGCGCCGCGCCGTACGACGGTGCGGGCCAGGTGACCGGCGGTACGACCGGGCCGGCCGGGTTGCCGGACGGCGCGGCGGGCGGCGGGCCACCCGGGGTGCCCGGCCGTGGATTGCGGCCGTCCCGGTTGAGCAGGAGCGCGCCGGCGACCAGGATGGCCGCGCCGAGCAGCACCGCGCGGAAGGCGTCGGTGACGATGTACGCGAAGCTCGCCGCGACCAGGATGCCCAGGACGATCACCGTCACCGGCGACATGCTGGAGCGACCGCGCCCGAGCATGGACTCGACCGGGGACGCGGTGTCGCCCTCGTTCGGGATGATCAGCCAGGCGGCGACGTACACCAGGATGCCGATGCCCCCGAAGAACCCGAGCACCGCGAGCAGCACCCGCCAGAGCACCGGATCGGTGTTGGTGGCGCGCCCGATCGCCGCGCAGACGCCGGCCAGATACCGCCCCTCGCGCGGTCGGACCAGCCCGTACCGCGAGGTGAAGCCGGTGCCGCCCAGCGGCGGTGGCGGCGCGGACGGACCGGGACCACCCGGCCCCGGTGGCGTGCCGCCCGGGCCGTAGCCGGTGCCCGCCGCGAACTCCGGGCCCGGGCCGTAGCCCGCCGCGGGCGGCGCGTAGCTGTCGGCCGGATCGCCAGGCGCGGTGCCGGCGGTCGCGTCGGTGCCGGAGTGCGGGCCGAACGTGCGGGGCTCGGTCCATTCGCTGGGCGTGGTGGTGGGCGGGGGCGGTGCTGAACCGCCCGGCTGTGCCGACCCCGGTCGGGGCGGCGGGGCAGCTTCCTCGGTCATGCTTCGATCCTGCTGCCCGGTCCACCCGAACGACCTCAGGACCCGACCCTGACCCCACCCTGAGATCCGGCGGCCGGAATGTCGGGGGCGTCCCCGTGGTCGCGGACGCCGCAGCGTGTGACGATCGAATCACCCACCTCGACCTGTCCGCCACTGTGACCAGGGAGCCTCCGATCAGCACCGTGACCCCGCCCCCGCGCCTCTACCGCGCCCCGGAGCACCGGATGGCCGCAGGCGTCGCCGCCGGTATCGCCGACCATCTCGGCATCTCGGTGCTGCGGGTGCGCGTCGCGTTCATGGTCCTGCTCGGGCTGAGCGGGCTCGGCCTGCTGCTCTACGCGGCCTTCTGGGCGGTGGTGCCGCTGCGCCCCGGTGACACCGCGGTGCCGCCGCGGCGGGACGTCGCCCAACTCCTGCCGTTCGTGGGGATCGGGCTGGGTGTCCTGCTGATCCAGGTGATGGTCTTCGACTCGGTCGGCGCGGCGGGCACCGCCGGTTGGTTGGTGGCGATCATCGCGGTCGGCGCCGGGGTCATCTGGCACCAGTCCGCGCCCGAGCGGCGGCGTCAGTGGGGCGACGCGATGCCGGTACCGTGGCTCGGCGCGGTCGTCGAGGAGAGCGACAGGCGCGCCTTCGTGCTCCGGTTCATCGGCGGGGGAGTGCTGGTCGCGGTCGGCATCATCGGCGTCGCGGCCGTCTACTCGCCGGCACAGAACTTCGACGCGGTGATCAATGGCGTGATCTTCGCGCTGGTCGGGCTGGCGGGCGTCGGTGTGGTCGCCGCGCCGGTGCTCTGGCGGACGTACAACCAGCTCCGTTCGGAGCGCGAGGGGCGCATCCGCGAGCAGGAGCGGGCCGAACTGGCTGCGATGGTGCACGACCAGGTGCTGCACACGTTGGCCCTGATCCAGCGCAACGCCAGCGACGTCAAGACGGTGCAGCGGCTGGCCCGGGGGCAGGAGCGTTCCCTGCGCAACTGGCTGTACAAGCCGACCGCCTCGCCGAGCGAGCGCTTCGCCGCCGCGTTGGAGCAGGCCGCTGCCGAGGTCGAGGACACCTTCGCGATCAGCGTGGAGACGGTGGTGGTGGGGGACCGGGAGACCGACGAGAAGGTCGGGGCGCTGGTCGCGGCCGCGCGGGAGGCGTTGGTGAACGCAGCTCGGCACGCAGGCGTGCAGACCGTGTCGCTCTACGCCGAGGTGGAACCGGATCAGGTCAGCGTCTTCGTCCGGGACCGGGGAAAGGGCTTCGATCCGGATACCGTGGAGGACCACCGGCACGGCGTACGCGGCTCGATCATCGGGCGGATGAAGCGGCACGGCGGACGGGCCGAAATCCGGTCCGGCCCGGGGGAGGGGACCGAGGTCCGGTTGATCCTGCCGATCGCCCGGGACTCGTCCGCAGCGGAGAGGAACAGATGACCATGGCCGAGCAGCCGACCGAGCACCTCGACCCGGCGGATGCCCGCCCCGAGCGGCTGCGGGTGTTCCTGGTGGACGACCACGCCATGTTCCGGGCCGGGGTGCGCGCGGAGTTGGGCGCCCACGTCGAGGTGGTGGGCGAGGCGAGCACGGTGGCCGAGGCGGTCACCCGGATCGCCGCCGTCGGCCCGGACGTGGTGCTGCTCGACGTGCACATGCCCGACGGCGGCGGTCGTGCCGTGCTGGAGGCGATGCGGCGTACGCATCCGCAGGTCAAGTTCCTCGCGTTGAGCGTCTCCGACGCGGCGGAGGACGTGATCGGGCTGATCCGTGCCGGTGCCCGGGGGTACGTCACCAAGACCATCTCTCCGGACGAGTTGGCCGCCGCGATCCGTCGCGTGGCCGACGGGGACGCGGTGTTCAGCCCACGGCTTGCCGGGTTCGTGCTGGACGCCTTCGCGGCCCGGCCGGACGCGCCCGTGGCCGATCCGGAGCTGGACCAGCTCACCAACCGTGAGCGGGAGGTGCTGCGGCTGCTGGCCCGGGGGTACGCGTACAAGGAGATCGCCAAGGAGCTGTTCATCTCCATCAAGACCGTGGAGACGCACGTGTCGAACGTGTTGCGCAAGCTTCAGATGTCCAACCGCTACGAACTCTCCCGTTGGGCGGCGGACCGCCGGCTCGTGTGATGGTGCGTCGACACCGGTGAGGATCAGAGAAACCTCCTGCGCGCCCTCGTACACCCAGCCGGTGATCGTGCCCGGGTAGCCCTAGGCGCCCTCATCCGGATGGGTCGAAACATGAGCGGTGACGGACCTCCCATCGGGCCGGGGTGACCCCTGGGTGTGCGCACGGCCCGAGGCTGGATCTTGGGGTGGTGCAACGTATTTCCTGGTCAGTGCCGCCCGCGACGACCGCTTTATGATCATTTTTCAAGTATCGGCAACGTGGCGGGCAACTAACGGCTTGATAACGGCACCTTCACGGAAGCGGCCAGTGGGTGTCACAGTGGCAGCACCTCACCATCGGTGTGTGGCACTCCGTACGCCCCACGACCACGATTCCGCCGATCACGGCGGCCCGTGGCTGTGTCGATTGCGTCGTGTCGCGCCTCGTTGGCGGGGGAGCCCGGCGGATCGGAACATCAGGGGTGTCCCCAACTTCCCTGTGGTCCCGGCGACCCGCGCCCCGGGGTGGTCGGGCGGTGTCACCCCCAAACGTGCGTGAAACCCACGACGGAACCTGGTTAGAAAGAGGAGGCCCCTCGGAATGAGAGTCTCGAAGCGGGCGACGGGCGCGATCGCGCTCAGCGCGGCTGTCGCGCTTGTCGCGACCGGTTGCTCGAGCGGTGACGGCGACGGCGATACCGCCGCCAGCAAGGACGGCTCGATCTCCGTCCACGGCGTCCAGCCGGAGAACCCGCTGGTCCCGTCGAACACCACGGAGACCGGCGGCGGTAAGGTGATCGACTGGCTGTTCACCGGCCTGGTCGAGTACCCGAACGACGGTGGGGCCCCGCGTAACGCGCTGGCCGAGTCCATCAACACCACGGACTCGAAGGTCTTCACCATCAAGATCAAGTCGGGAACCAAGTTCCACGACGGCACCGAGGTGAAGTCGAAGAACTTCGTCGACGCCTGGAACTGGGCCGCCTACTCGCCGAACGGCGCGCAGAACGGCACCTTCTTCTCGGACATCGCGGGCTTCGACAAGACCTACACCTCGGACCCGGACGGCCCGGACGGCCCGCAGAAGGCTCCGGAGCCGTCGGCCAAGGAGCTGTCCGGCCTGAAGGTCGTCGACGACCAGACCTTCGAGGTCACCCTGGCGGCGCCGACCGCGGTCTTCCCGACCAAGCTCGGCTACAGCGCCTTCATGCCGCTGCCGGACGCCTTCTTCACCCAGAAGCCCGAGGAGTTCGGCAAGAAGCCGATCGGCAACGGCCCGGTGAAGTTCGTGTCGTGGGAGGACAACGTCCTCATCAAGCTGACGCGCTTCGACGACTACAACCTTCGCGACAAGATGAAGGTCAAGGACGTCGACGTCAAGCTGTACCAGGATGAGACGGCCGCCTACGCCGACCTGCTGTCGAACAACCTCGACTTCATGGAGGTTGTCCCCACCTCGGCGCTCGCCGGCGACAAGTGGAAGACCGACCTCGGTGACCGGGGCCGCTCGACCGTCACGCCGTCGACCGCACTGATCGCGTTCCCGACCTACGACAAGCGCTTCCAGAACCCGAAGCTGCGTCGTGCCGTGTCGCTGTCGATCAACCGGCAGGAAATCTCGGACAAGATCTTCTTCGGCACCCGCAAGCCGGCCGACAGCTGGGCGAACCCGCTGACCCCGGGCGCCAAGCCGGGCAACTGCACCGCCTGCAAGTTCGACCCGACCACGGCCAAGCAGCTGCTGACCGAGGCCGGCGGCTTCACCGGTGAGATGGTCTTCTACTACAACTCGGACTCCAGCCACAAGGAGTGGATGGACGCCGTTGCGCAGCAGGTCAAGACCAACCTCGGCATCAACGCTCGGGCCGAGGGCGTGCCGACCTTCGCGGTCTTCCGGCAGGGCATCAACGCACACCAGATGAAGGGCCCGTACCGCGCTGCCTGGCAGCAGGACTACCCGGACGTCGAGAACTGGGTCAACCCGCTTTACGTCACGGGTGGCTCCTCGAACGACGGCCTCTACAGCAACCCTGAGGTCGACGCTCTTGCCAAGCAGGCCAGCGGCGCGCCGAGCCTGGAGGCCTCGCACGAGGCGTTCTCCAAGGCCGTCGAGAAGGTCGACCAGGACGTCCCGAGCATCCCGATCTACTTCTACGGCCAGCAGTCCGGCCACTCGGAGAAGATCAAGAAGCTCGAGCTGAACAACGTCGGCGAACTCGACATCACCTCGGTCGAGCTCTGATCCGAACGGTCTGACCCCGGGTCGGGCTCGCCACATCCGGTGAGCCCGACCCGGGGCCGTTCCGCGATTGGGTGTTACAACACTCCACTCGCACGTTGTCACCACCGTGTCGGCCGTCCGACGCGCCCCCTGTCTGGAGGACCACCCCATGGGCCGTTATCTGTTGAGACGGCTGCTCCAACTCGTGCCTGTCTTCATCGGTACGACGTTCCTGATCTACTGGCTCGTCTGGGCCGTCCCGGGCGATCCGTTCGCCGGCAAGTGCGGCGAGCGCCGCTGCCCGGACCAGTACATCGCCTTCATGACCGATAAGTACCACCTCGACCAGAACGTCTTCGTGCAGTACGGCAACTACATGAAGAACCTGCTCCAGGGTGACTTCGGTCAGACGTTCTCGCAACGCGATATCGGCGACATCATCGCGACGGCGTACCCGAACACGCTGAAGCTGGCCCTGGTGGCGCTCGCCATCGAGGCCGTGATCGGCCTGGGCGCCGGCGTGCTGACCGGTCTGCGCCGCAACGGCTTCCTGGACAACCTGGTCCTGGTCTCCACGCTTTTCCTGATCGCGCTGCCGGTCTTCGTCGTCGGCTTCGTGTTGCAGTGGCTGCTGGGCGTGCAGTGGGGCATCGTCAAGCCGACCGTCTCCTCGGAGATGCGGTGGTCCGAGCTGATCGTGCCGGGCTTCGTGCTCGGCAGTGCGTCAGTGGCCTACATCGCCCGCGTGGCACGAACCAGCATCGCGGAGAACCGCCGCGCCGACTACGTGCGCACCGCGATCGCCAAGGGTCTGCCGATGCGCCGGGTGGTGGGCGTGCACCTGCTGCGCAACTCGCTCATCCCGGTGGTCACCCTGCTCGGCACCGACCTCGGTGCGCTGATGGGCGGCGCGATCGTCACCGAGGGAATCTTCGGCATCAACGGGATCGGCCGCGCGGTGTACCGCGCGATCGTGACCAAGGAAAGCGCCACCGTGGTGGGCATCGTGGTCGTCCTGGTGCTGGTCTATCTCGTGATGAACCTGCTGGTTGACCTGCTCTACGCCGCCCTGGACCCGAGGATCCGTTATGAGTGACCCAAGCACCGCATCGATCGTCAGTACCCCTGGCGCGCACCCCACCGACTCCGGCACCCCCGCCACCGCGGGCCAGCCGCAGAGCAACGAGAAGCCCCGTGGCCTGCTCGGTGACGCCTGGCAGGACCTCCGCCGCAAGCCGCTGTTCTGGATCGCGAGCACGCTGATCGTGATCTTCGTGTTGATGGCGCTCTTCCCGGCCCTGTTCGCCCCGGGCGACGCGGTCAACGGATCGCTGTCCCGCAGCCTGGACAAGCCGTCCGGGCACGCCTGGTTCGGGTACGACCTGCAGGGCCGGGACGTCTACGCTCGCGTCATCTACGGCGCCAGCGCCTCCATCCAGGTCGCCGTGCTCGCCGTGCTCGGCACTCTGCTGGTCGGCGGCACCATGGGCATCATCGCTGGCTACCGCGGTGGCTGGGTGGACGGGCTGCTGAGCCGGATCGCCGACGTCTTCTTCGGCCTGCCGTTCGTGCTCGGCGCGATCGTCATCCTGACCACGTTCAACGGCTCGGGCTCGGGCAACAGCAAGATCAAGATCATGAGCCTGGTGACCATCTCGCTGATCGTGCTGAGCTGGCCGGTCGTGATGCGCCTCATGCGGTCCTCGGTGCTCGCCACCAAGGAGGCCGACTACATCGTCGCGGCCCGCGCCCTGGGCGCCGGCACCGGTCGGATCATCCTGAAGCACCTGCTGCCGAACTGCCTGGCCCCGCTGCTGGTCTACGGCACGATCATGGTCGGCTCGTTCATCGGTGCCGAGGCCACCCTGTCGTTCCTGGGCGTCGGTCTGAAGTCGCCGGTGGTCTCCTGGGGCATCATGATCAGCGACGGTAAGGACTTCCTCCGGGTCGCGCCGGGGCTGGTCTTCTTCCCCGCCGCGTTCCTCGTCACCGCAGTGCTGAGCTTCGTGATGCTCGGTGAAGCGGTCCGCGAGGCCCTCGATCCGAAACTCCGCTAGGGGAGATCCAGTGTCCGACATTCTCGTGTCCGAGCAGTCCGCGCCGGGATCCGGCGGGTCCGGGCGTCCCTCCGGCCGGCTGCTCGAGGTCGACGACCTGCGTGTGGAGTTCCGTACCCGGGACGGCGTCGCAAAGGTCATCAACGGGGTCACGTACCACGTCGACGCGGGGGAGACCCTCGCCGTGCTCGGCGAGTCCGGCTCCGGCAAGAGCGTCACGGCGCAGACCATCATGGGCATCCTCGACACGCCGCCCGGCTTCGTGACCGGTGGGCAGGTCCGCTTCCACGGCAAGGACATGCTCCGCATGTCCGACGAGGAGCGCCGCCGCATCCGCGGCGAGGGCATCGCGATGATCTTCCAGGACGCGCTCTCCGCGCTGAACCCCGTCTTCACCGTCGGGTTCCAGATCGCCGAGCAGTTCCGGGTCCGGCGGGGCATGGGCCGCGCGGAGGCCAAGAAGCGCGCGATCGACATGCTCGACCAGGTCAAGATCCCGAACGCCAAGGGTCGATTCAACAACTACCCGCACCAGTTCTCCGGCGGTATGCGGCAGCGCGCGATGATCGCGATGTCGCTGGCGCTCGACCCGGAGGTGCTGATCGCGGACGAGCCGACCACCGCCCTCGACGTGACCGTGCAGGCCCAGATCATGGACCTGCTGGCCGAGCTTCAGCGCGAGCGGCAGATGGGCATGATCCTGATCACCCACGACCTCGGTGTGGTCGCCGACGTCGCGGACCGGATCGCGGTCATGTACGCGGGCCGGATCGTCGAGGAAGCGGACGTGTACGACCTGTACGCCAAGCCGGCGCACCCGTACACGATGGGTCTGATCGACTCGATCCCGCGCCTGGACGAGAAGGGGCAGCAGCTCCGGACGATCAAGGGCCTCCCGCCGAACCTGATGAACATCCCGCCGGGCTGCCCGTTCAACCCGCGCTGCCCCATGGCTCAGCCGGTGTGCCGGGAGAAGGTCCCGCCGCTGCTGCAGGTGGGCAACGCCCGGGCCAGCGCCTGCCACTTCGCCGAGGAGCTGGTGAACCGTGTCTGAGAACATCCTCGAGGTCCGTGACCTGGTCAAGCACTACCCCGTCACGCAGGGTGTGGTGTTCAAGAAGACCGTCGGTCAGGTCAAGGCGGTCGACGGGGTCTCGTTCGGTCTGCGCGCCGGCGAGACGCTCGGCGTGGTCGGCGAGTCCGGCTGCGGCAAGTCGACCCTCGCCCGGGTGCTGATGAACCTGGAGAAGCCGACCGAAGGCAGCGTGGTCTACAAGGGCCAGGACATCTCCACCCTGTCGGGTGGGGCGCTGCGACGCCTGCGTCGGCAGATCCAGCTGGTCATGCAGGACCCGTACACCTCGCTGAACCCGCGGATGACAGTCGGTGACCTGCTCGGTGAGCCGTTCGAGATCCACCCGGAGGTGGCGCCGAAGGGCAGCCGCCGGGCCAAGGTCAGGGAGCTGCTCGACCTGGTCGGGCTCAACCCCGAGCACATCAACAGGTACCCGCACCAGTTCTCCGGCGGTCAGCGTCAGCGCATCGGCATCGCCCGCGCGCTCGCGCTGCGGCCCGAGATCATCGTCTGTGACGAGCCGGTGTCGGCGCTCGACGTCTCCATCCAGGCCCAGGTCATGAACCTGCTGGAGCAGTTGCAGGGCGAGTTCGGGCTCTCGTACGTCTTCATCGCGCACGACCTGTCGGTGGTCCGCCACCTCTCGGACCGGGTCGCGGTGATGTACCTCGGCAAGATCGTCGAGATCGGCACCGAGGACGAGATCTACGAGCGACCGACCCACCCGTACACCCAGGCTCTGCTCTCCGCGGTGCCGGTGCCGGACCCGACGCAGCGGAACAACAAGACGATCATCCGGCTCACGGGTGACGTGCCGTCGCCGATCAGCCCGCCCTCGGGCTGCCGGTTCCGGACCCGCTGCTGGAAGGCACAGGACGTCTGCGCCGAGCAGGTCCCGTTGCTGGAGATCCGGCGGGACTCGGACCACCCGAGCGCCTGCCACTTCGCGGAGAAGCGCGAGATCGTCGCCACCCACGAGGTGTGAGTCACCGAGGCCGCCTGCCGCCGTCACCACGACGACGGCAGGCGGTTTCGTCTGTCCGGAGACCCGGGTCGGCCGCGTGTTGTCCAGCGGCCCCCGCCGTCTCAGTGGGCCGGTTGGCCCAACCGCGGGCCGGTGCGGCTCACAGCGGGCCGCGGCCCGCGCGGAGCAGCAGCAGGGCCAACTGGGTGCCGTCGGCACCGAGCGCGACCCGGAACCGCTCCAGGATCTCCCGTTCACGGGAGAGCACCAGGCGGGTCCCGCCGGACGCCATCCGGGTCACCCCGACCTCCTGGGACAACGCGGCGCGCTCCTGCCAGAGCGTGATCAACGCGTGGTCGATCTCGTCGATCCGTTCCCTGATCTGCACGATCCGCGCGGCGGCGGACGGCTCCTCGGTGCCGGTCTGCTGCTCGGCCGGCTCGGCGTCCGCACCCGTCGGCGGTGTCGCCACCGCGGACTCGGCGCCCTGCGCCGCGGGCTGCCCCGGTCGGATCGGGCCGCCGCTCTGCTCCATCACGTCTGCCATCATCGGGTACCTCTCGCACTGTGGTGCCCGGTGCCCGGAACCTGGGACGGAAAAAGCCCCGGACTCCAGGAGCCCGGGGCTTTAGCAGGTCTGAATCGATCAGGCGCGACCTACGGCAGCCGGACTCCCGGTGCCATAGTAAAAGTAGTAGCGCTCAGCGATCACGCCGTCGAGTATGCCCACGTCGTCGCCGGGTGCGCAAGCATTCCGCGTCGTGAAGGGCGCCTTTCTCACCGGTGGGCGGACCCGGTGGTGGTGCGCGCCGGAGGCGCACGAGCTGCTGAGCGCCGAAGGCGCACGAGCTGCTGAGCGCCGAAGGCGCAGTGTCCGACCGGCGGCATAGACTTGTCGGGCGATGCATCCTCTCTTCGACATCCCCGCGTCCCCGCCTGCGCCGGAGTCCGCGCCGGCCCGCCCGCACCGACCCGGGGCGGCAGCCGCGCGCCTCGATCCGCAGCAGCTGCTCGCCGGGCTGAACGGGCCGCAGCGCGACGCCGTCAGCCATGCCGGCTCGCCGCTGCTGATCGTTGCCGGCGCCGGGTCCGGCAAGACCCGGGTGCTCACGCACCGGATCGCCTACCTGCTCGCCGCTCGGGACGTGCACCCCGGTGAGATCATCGCGATCACCTTCACCAACAAGGCCGCCGGTGAGATGAAGGAGCGCGTCGCCGCGCTGGTGGGCCCCCGGGCCCGCCTGATGTGGGTGTCGACGTTCCACTCGGCCTGCGTGCGGATCCTGCGGGCCGAGCACGAGCACGCCGGCCTGAAGTCGACGTTCTCGATCTACGACGCGGACGACTCCCGTCGGCTCATGCAGTTGGTGACCCGCGAGCTGGATCTCGACCCGAAGCGCTACCCGGCGCGTGGGCTGGCGGCCCAGGTCTCCAACCTCAAGAACGAGCTGGTCGACCCGGAGCAGTTCGCGGCGCGGGCCACCGGGCCCAACGAGCGGGCGCTGGCCGAGGCGTACACGCTCTACCAGCGCCGGCTGCGTGAGGCGCACGCCCTCGACTTCGACGACCTGATCATGACCACCGTGCACCTGCTCCAGTCCCACCCGCACGTCGCGGAGAGCTACCGCCGGCGGTTCCGGCACGTGCTGGTGGACGAATACCAGGACACCAACCACGCCCAGTACGTCCTGATCAAGGAACTGGTCTCCGGCACCGACGGGTTGGAGCCCGCCGAGCTGTGCGTCGTCGGCGACGCCGACCAGTCGATCTACGCGTTCCGGGGTGCGACGATCCGCAACATCCTGGAGTTCGAACGGGACTTCACCGACGCGCGGACGATCCTGCTGGAGCAGAACTACCGCTCCACCCAGACCATCCTGAACGCGGCCAACGCGGTGATCGACCGCAACACCTCCCGCAAACCCAAGCGGCTGTGGAGCGAGGCAGGCGCCGGGGAGCAGATCGTCGGCTACGTGGCCGACACCGAGCACGCCGAGGCCGACTGGGTGGCCCGGGAGATCGACCGGCTGGTCGACGCCGACGAGACCCGCCCCGGCGACGTGGCGGTCTTCTACCGCACCAACGCCCAGTCCCGCGTCTTCGAAGAGGTGTTCATCCGCGTCGGCCTGCCCTACAAGGTGGTCGGCGGGGTGCGCTTCTACGAGCGCAAGGAGGTTCGCGACGCCCTGGCGTACCTGCGGTCGGTCGTCAATGACGACGACACGGTGAGCCTGCGGCGAGTGCTGAACACCCCGCGCCGGGGGATCGGCGACCGCGCGGAGGCGTGTGTCGAGGCGCTCTCCAGCCGCGACCGGATCTCGTTCGGCGCGGCGCTGCGCCGGGCCCGGGAGGCCCCCGGCATCTCCAGCCGGGCGGCCAACGGCATCGGCGACTTCGTGGCGCTGCTCGACGGCGCCCGCGAACTGGCCGAGACCGGCACCCCGGAGGAGGTGCTGGAGGCGCTGCTGACCCGTTCCGGTTACCTCACCGAGCTGGAGGAGAGCCTGGACCCGCAGGACGCCGGCCGGGTGGACAACCTCCAAGAGCTGGTCAGCGTCGCCCGGGAGTACACCGAGCGGATCGAGGCGCTGGGCGAGGAGGGGGAGCGGGCCACGCTTGCCGGCTTCCTGGAGCAGGTGGCGCTGGTCGCCGACGCCGACCAGATCCCCTCCGACGACCCCGACCACCAGGGCGTGGTCACCCTGATGACGCTGCACACCGCCAAGGGGCTGGAATTCCCTGTGGTCTTCCTGACCGGGCTGGAGGACGGCGTCTTCCCGCACCTGCGCTCGCTCGGCGACACCCGCGAGTTGGAGGAGGAGCGCCGACTGGCGTACGTCGGCATCACCCGTGCCCGACAGCGGCTCTACCTCTCCCGGGCGGTGACCCGCTCGGCCTGGGGGCAGCCGTCCTACAACCCGCCGTCGCGCTTCCTGGAGGAGCTACCGACCGAGTTGGTGCACTGGGAGCGCACCGAGGGGTCGTACACCTCGTGGGCCGGCGGGGGCGGCGGCGTCGGCGGCCGTGCGGACCGCGCGCCCGGTGGTCGCGGCAATTTCACCGGTGGCACACCGAAGGCGGCCCAGCTGGCCCAGCGGCTCGGCGTGGACGCCAGCCGGCTCACCACGGCCAGCGAGCTGCCGCAGGGGCCGAAGGTGTCCGCGGGCGACCGGGTCAATCATCAGCGGTACGGGCTGGGGCGGGTGCTCGCCGTCGAGGGGCACGGCCCGGGTGCCCGCGCGCAGATCGACTTCGGCGACCAGACCATGTGGCTGGTGCTCCGGCACGCCCCGGTCGACAAGCTCTGACCCGCCACCTCACGATCGCACCAAATCGAGGAGAGAGTGGCCTCGGGCACCGCTGAGGCCACTCTCTCCTCGTTGTGGTGCGTATCCAGCGGATCGTCGGGCGCGCGTCGCTGTCGGTCCCGGGTAGGGCCAACCCCACCGGTGACCTTCCCGCTCACCGGCTGTCACCCGGACACGCCGCTTCGTACGGTCACAGGACAGTCATCGAACGCGATTCCTGTCCGTTCCGGAGGTTGTCACGTGAGCCAATCCATCAAGGGCCCGCCCGTCGAGAATCGAATGTCGCCCGGGACGCTCTCCCGGATCGTCGATGTCGACGCGTTGCGCGCCGTGGCGCTGCTCCTCATCCTGGTCGTCAACATCGCCTTCTTCGCCTCCGGCTATCCGTTTCACCTGGTTGCGGATCCCGCGCACGACTCGTGGGGCGACAAGGCGGTTCTGTGGCTGGTCGAGCTGCTCTTCACGATGAAGGCGTACCTGCTCTTCTCCTTCCTGTTCGGCTACAGCTTCACGCTCCAGCTCGATTCCGCCGCGCGGCGCGGCGTCGACGTCGTCCCACGGTTCCGGCGACGGCTGGCCGGGCTCTTCGTGCTCGGCATCCTGCACGCGGTGCTGCTGTTCCAGGGCGACATCCTGACCGCGTACGCGTTGCTCGGTCTGGTCCTGCTCGCCATGCGGAGAGTCGGCATCGGGACCGCGCTGCGCGTCGCCGTACTGCTGACCGGCGGGATCGGCTTCGTCCTCGCGCTCGCCGCCACGGGCGGGACCCAGTTGGTCACCGATCCGGCGACCGCACTGGCGGCGGGGCAGCGGTCCACCGAGGCCCTGCAAGGTGGGATCGGCTCGGTGATCAGCGAGCACGTACGGCAGCTGCCGGCGATGTTCGGCACGCTCCTCGTGCAGGGGCCGCTCGCCCTCTCGGCCTTCCTCTTCGGTTACGCGGCCGGGCGGCGCCGGCTGCTCACCGACGTCGCCGGGAATCGGCAGCTCCTGCGCCGGGTGCAGCAGCTGGGCTATCCGATCGGCCTGGCCGGTGCGGTGATCTTCGCATCGGGCGGGGGCACCGCCAACCTGACCGGGCTGACGGCGGGCGTGCTCACCGCGCCGCTGCTCGCGGCCGCGTACGCCGCCACCCTGCTCCAGTTCTTCCAGACCGACCGGGGGCGGCGGGTCGTCACAGTGCTCGCGCCGGCCGGCCGGATGTCCCTGTCGAACTACCTGGGCCAGTCGCTGCTCTGCGTGCTGGTCTTCACCGGCGTCGGGTTGGGCCTCGCCGGTGCCGTCGCGCCGCCGGTCGTCGTCCTCATCGCGATCGCGATCTACGGTGTGCAGCTCGCCGCCAGCGCGGCGTGGATGGCCCGGTTCCGGTACGGGCCGGCGGAGTGGCTGTTGCGGGCCTGGACCGAGCAGCGGTGGCCGCGGCTGCGGACCGGAGACCCCGCATAGTCGGGATCGGTCGCTGCCACGCCGGGGGGTTTCTCATGGACACGGCACAACTCGGGTGCCATGTCCATGAGAAGACGCCACCTGCGACGAGAACCTACAGTCGCCTCAGCAGCCCAGGTCGACGCCGCGCGCCCGCATGAACGGGGCCGGATCGATCTGGTTCCACATGCCCTGGTGCACCTCGAAGTGCAGGTGCGGGCCGGTGGCGTCGCCGGTGGCGCCCTCGTAGCCGATGACCTGACCGGCCTTGACCTTCTGCCCGACGGTGACCGCGATGCGGCTCTGGTGGGCGTAGTGGGTCAGGTACCCGTTCCCGTGGTCGATGAAGACGGAGTTGCCGTACCCGTCGGAGGCGTCGCCGGCCTGGGTCACGGTGCCGGCGGCCGCGGCGTGGATCGGCGTACCGGAGGGCAGCGCCAGGTCGATACCGGCGTGCAGGGTGCCCCAGCGCTGCCCGTAGCAGGATGTGACGGCTGCGCCCGGCATCGGGTCTACCCAGGCGGGTGTGGGCTTGGTGGTCTTCTTCGGCTTCGGCTTGGCCTTCGCGACGGCCGTCTTCGTGGGGGCCGGGCTGGCGCTGACCACCGCCGGGCTCGGCGTCGGGCTGAGCGAGGGGGTGACAGGGGTGCTCGACTCACGGACCGAGCGGTCGGCCCGGCTCGCGGCCTCGGCCCGGGACTGCGCGTCGAGGGAGACGGCGGCGGGTGCCGGGCGGTCGGTGCCGCTGGTGGCGACGGCGACACCACCGAGGCCGAGGGCTACCAGGGCGGCGGCTCCGAGCACGATGAGGCGGTTCCGCCGGCCGGTGCGCTGCGGCTGCGCGGTCTGGCTGGTGTCGGGGGTGTTCTCGTTCTGGACGGGGCTGTCTTCCTGCACGGCGGACCTTCACAGTCGAGGGGCACTTGACCTCGAAATACTGGTGTCGGGCCGAGTTGGGGCAGGCGCGGGGATCGAACCCACGGACCGAGGGTGGACGGTCGGGTGCCCGGATATGACCCACTGTGCGGCGCTACATCCGGAAAAGTGATCATGTTGGCGGGTGCCGTCGGTCACAATCGACTCTGTGACCCGGGACACATCAGCCAGGGTCCCGTAACGCAGAACCGCCCGGATCGACAGATCCGGGCGGTCAACGGTCGTTACGCACCGTCAGGAGGCGGCTACCTCGCTGTAGATTGCCTCGACTTGCAGCTTGATGTCCACTCCGCGCTCCTGGAGGAACGGCACCGGGTCGATCGGCTGCCCCTTGACATGGATCTCCAGGTGCAGGTGGGTGCCGTACGCGTGGCCGGTCTGACCCACGAGGCCGAGCTGGTCGCCCGCCTTGATCTGCTGGCCTTCCTTGACGCTCACCGCGGAGGAGTGGCCGTAGATGGCCTCGCTGCCGTCGGCGTGCTGAACGATCACCGCGTTGCCGTACCCGCCGAACCAGCCGGCCTTGGTGACCAGCCCGTCGTGGATCGCCACGTAGGGCGTGCCCTCGCCGGCGACCAGGTCCACGCCGGTGTGCAGCTTGCCCCAGCGCATCCCGTACGGGGAGTTGAAGTCGTAACCCTGCAGCGGCAGCAGCCAGACCTCGGGCTCGGCGCTGTCCTTGCTGCGGCTGTCCCGGGAGGCGCGGTCGGCGTTGTCCGCACGGGCCGCGGCGTCCTGACTGGTGACCGACGCCTGCTTGAGCTCGTCGAGGACCGTCGGGCTGACGTCCTTGGCATCCGGCAGGGCGCTCGCGCCGAGGGCCACGATGCCGGCCCCGACGAACGCGGTGGTGACGACAGCGGCGTAACGGCTGCGGGGTGGGGTGGGTACGCGGCGGCGACCGCGATATCGATCGGGCTCAGACGACAGGCGCTGGCGCACGCACACCCTCCGTTGTCGGGGTTCCGAAGCGGCCGGTGGGCGTCCCCTGAAGCTCCAGTGAACGTCCGCTGACCGCGTCGTCACCCGTCCATGGACCTGATGACAACCGTGGACACGTTAGCCAACCGGCAGGCGAGTCACAAGCTAGAGCGGAAAATTGGCGTGTCGATCTGTCCGTTTGCGTCCATTATTGTCATGCATCGCGACGCCGAACGGTGCCCCCGTCGCTGCCCGTTCGTCGCCGAGCGTGACCGTTCCGGCGGAGTCGTCCGGCTTGACTCCGGACGGCGCCGGGAGGGTGTCGACGGCCTGCCAGGAACGTGGTGGGGATGGTTCCGGGCCGGACCGTCTCCGGGTTGCTCGGCGGGGGCGCCGGGTGACGGCCGGTGACAGAGCCCGGATTTCCCGAGCCGGGTCCGCCGGGTTACCGTTCGTTAAGGGTGAAGGTCGTCAAGCCGGTGAAGGGTGTGCGCTGATGAGCTCTCGTATTCGGGTCGTCGTCGCCAAGCCTGGCCTGGACGGCCACGACCGGGGCGCGAAGGTCGTCGCGCGTGCCCTGCGGGATGCCGGCATGGAGGTCGTCTACACCGGCCTGCACCAGACGCCCGAGCAGATCGTGGAGACCGCCATCCAGGAGGACGCCGACGCGGTCGGCCTGTCCGTTCTCTCCGGCGCGCACATGACGCTCTTCCGTCGGGTGCTGGAACTGCTCGGTGAGCGGGACGCCCGCGACATCGTCGTGTTCGGCGGCGGCATCATTCCGAACGGCGACATTCCCGAGTTGGAGAAACTGGGCGTCGCGAAGATCTTCACGCCGGGCGCAACGACCCAGGCGATCGTCGAGTGGGTCCGAGAGAACGTGGCCCAGCCGGTTTCCTGAAACACGCAGGTCTGCTGCGGCGACCGGATTTGGGCACGGGGGAGGGGCCGGACGCACCCCTCACACGTCCGGCCCCTCTATGCACGATGCCCCGCCGCCACCCCTCGACCGACAGGGCATCGGCCGTCTCCCGTCATTGCGCTGTTCAGCGCTCCGACACCTGACTCAACGACGCCCCCACGGCAGGGTTACGCAAGCCGGACAACATCGCCCGGACGGTGGATGCCACCCGAGTCATGGCCGGAAACCGGCCACACCTGATGTCCGGTTGTGCATTACCGCACACCGCGCACCCGCTCGGTTGCCGGTGGTGCCGACCTCGCTAGGCTGCGGCCAATGGCCTGTTTCAACTGATGACAGGCGTCAAACTGTTTTCTGAACGCTGGTGGCGGCGCGACGGCGCGCCGCGGAGACGGGACGGGACGCGCAATCGTGGACCTGTACGAGTACCAGGGGCGGGACCTGTTCGAGCGGCACGGCTTGCCCGTGCTGGCCGGCGGCGTCGCCACTACCCCGGAAGAGGCCCGCGCGATCGCCGAACGCCTCGGCGGCCGTGTGGTCGTCAAGGCGCAGGTAAAGGTCGGCGGCCGAGGTAAGGCCGGCGGCGTCAAGCTGGCCGAGGGCCCGGATGAGGCGGTGGCCCGGGCCACGGACATCCTCGGCATGGACATCAAGGGCCACACCGTCCACAAGGTCATGATCACCGTGACCGCGGACGTGGCCGAGGAGTACTACTTCTCGTACCTGCTCGACCGGGCGAACCGCACCTTCCTCTGCATCGCCAGCGTCGCCGGCGGCATGGACATCGAGCAGGTCGCCGCCGAGACCCCCGACAAGGTCGTGAAGGCCCCGATCGACGCCGTGAAGGGCGTGGACGAGGCCAAGGCCCGCGAGATCGTGACCGCTGCCGGCTTCCCGGCCGAGGTCGCCGACCAGGTGGTCGAGATCGCCGTGGGTCTGTGGCAGGCATTCGTCGCCGAGGACGCCACCCTGGTCGAGGTCAACCCGCTCGCCAAGAACGGCGACGGCCGGATGCTGCTGCTCGACGCCAAGATCAGCCTGGACGAGAACGCGGCGTTCCGGCACCCGGACCACGAGGCCCTGGTCGACCAGGCCGCGGTGGACCCGCTGGAGCAGGCCGCCAAGGCCAAGGACCTCAACTACGTCAAGCTCGACGGGTCGGTCGGCATCATCGGCAACGGCGCGGGTCTGGTCATGTCGACCCTCGACGTGGTCGCGTACGCCGGTGAGCGGCACGGCAACGTCAAGCCGGCCAACTTCCTCGACATCGGCGGCGGCGCGAGCGCCGCGGTGATGGCGAACGGGCTGGAGATCGTGCTCTCCGACCCGGCCGTGAAGAGCGTCTTCGTCAACGTCTTCGGCGGCATCACCGCCTGCGACGAGGTCGCCAACGGCATCATCCAGGCGCTGGCCCTGCTGGAGCAGCGCGGCGAGCAGGTCACCAAGCCGCTCGTCGTCCGTCTCGACGGCAACAACGCCGAGGCTGGCCGGGCGATCCTGGACAGCGCGAACAACCCGCTCGTGCAGCGGGTGGACACCATGGACGGTGCGGCCGAGCGGGCCGCCGAGCTGGCAGCTGCGGGGGTCTGATCATGGCTATCTGGCTGACCAAGGACTCGAAGGTCATCGTCCAGGGGATGACCGGTTCTGAGGGTTCCAAGCACACCCGGCGGATGCTGGCCGCCGGCACCAACGTGGTGGGTGGCGTCAACCCGCGCAAGGCGGGCCAGACCGTCGACTTCGACGGCACCGAGCTGCCGGTCTTCGCGTCCGTCGCGGACGCGATGGCCGAGACCGGGGCCGACGCCACTGTCATCTTCGTGCCGCCGCAGTTCACCAAGGCCGCCGTGGTCGAGGCGATCGACGCCGCGATCCCGCTGGCCGTGGTGATCACCGAGGGCGTTCCGGTGCACGACACCGCGTCGTTCTGGGCGTACAACGTGGCGCAGGGCGAGCGGACCCGGATCATCGGGCCGAACTGCCCGGGCATCGCCTCGCCGGGCGCTTCCAACGCCGGCATCATCCCTGCCGACATCACCGGCTCCGGCCGGATCGGCCTGGTCAGCAAGAGCGGCACGCTGACCTACCAGATGATGTACGAGCTGCGCGACATCGGCTTCTCCACCTGCGTCGGCATCGGCGGTGACCCGATCATCGGGACCACCCACATCGACGCCCTCGCGGCGTTCGAGGCCGACCCGGAGACCGACGCCATCGTCATGATCGGTGAGATCGGTGGCGACGCCGAGGAGCGGGCCGCCGAGTTCATCAAGGCCAACGTCACCAAGCCGGTGGTCGGCTACATCGCCGGCTTCACCGCTCCTCCCGGCAAGACCATGGGTCACGCCGGGGCGATCATCTCCGGCTCGGCCGGCACCGCCGAGGCGAAGCAGGCGGCGCTTGAGGCAGTCGGCGTCAAGGTCGGCAAGACGCCGACCGAGACCGCGAAGCTGATGCGGGAGATCATGTCCGGCAGCTAGGGCGTGTCAGGCAACACGAAGGGGGTCGACCGCAACGGTCGACCCCCTTCGGCGTACGCGGGCTCTCCGCTTGTCAGTCGTTGTTCCAGAACGGGTAGTTGCCGCTCGCGCGCAGGATCGCCCCGCCGATGATGTTGATCACGCCGAACGCGATGGCGAGGTAACCGAGCAGCGGCGACTGCCCGTACCGCCGCGCGTCGCGGATGGACAGGTAGCCGAAGACGATGCCGAAGATGCCGCAGCAGATCAGCCCCAGCACGATGCCCAGCACGCCCCAGAGGGTGGTTCGGTCGCGTCCCTGGGCCGGTGGCGGTGGGGGAGGCGGGTATGGCGTCGTCACAGCTTCCTCCGAGCGCTCGTGGGCGACGTGCCGGCCCGGACCGCGACCGGCGGGCCCGTCCCGGATGGCGGCGACTCGCGCCCCCTCTGGGCCGAGGCTAGACCGGCCCGGGTGGGCGGGACGCCGGTTCGGTGAACTCGCCGTCCTTAGGAGGGGTTAACGGACTGCCCACGCCCGCGCGACGTGCCAGAGTAGAGCGGATGTCCCCCGTCACCCCTGACCGTCCCAGCCGTCCCGGCGGTGTGAGCGCCGACGACCGGCCGGTCGACCGTGCCGCACCGGCCCGGCGGGTGCCCGCGCCCCGCGCGGGCGGGTCGCCGCGCGGGCGTGCGCCGTTGCCCGTCGCCGCCGGGGTGGCGGCGTGCTGGGCCGCCCTCACCTCGTACCTGCCGGTTGCCATCGTGCTCGGCCTGGTGCAGCTCAGCGCGGACTCCACCACCCTCACCGGCACGATGCGCACCGCGCTGGCCGGCTGGCTGCTCGGGCACGGGGTGCCACTGCACACCGAGTCCGGTCCGCTCGGGCTCGCCCCGCTCGCGCTGACCGTGCTCGCGTTCTGGCGGTTGACCCGCGCCGGGGTGCACGTCAGCCGCGCGATCGGCGCTCGCGACACCCGTTCGCCGCGCCGGGCGCTGCTCGCCGCGGGCGCTGTCGGCATCGCGTACGCGCTGCTCGGCGCGCTCGCGGCGGTGCTTGTCGGCACCGGCGGTCCGGACGTGTCAGTGATCCGGGCGGGCATCACGTTCGCGGTGGTCGGCGCACTCGCCGCGTTGGTCGGCGCGGTTCGGATCACCGCCGTGACCCGGCTGCTCGTCGCCCGGATGCCGGGCCCGGTACGCGACGGCGTCCGCACCGGTCTGGTGGCCGGGCTGCTGCTGCTCGGCGCGGGCGCGGGCGCGGCCGGCCTGGCGGTGGCCACCGGCGGTGGCGACGCGGCCGACATGATCGGGGCGTACCGGACCGGGGTCGCCGGGCAGGCCGGCATCACCCTGGTCAGCGTCGCGTACGCGCCCAACGCGGCGGTCTGGTCGACGAGTTACCTGCTCGGGCCGGGCTTCGCGGTCGGGACCGACACCGCGGTCCGCACCAGCGAGGTGTCGGTCGGCGCGCTGCCGGCCGTGCCTCTGCTCGCTGGCCTGCCGCGCGGGCCGGTGGACGGCTTCGGCGCCCTGCTGCTCGCGGTGCCGGTGCTGGCCGGGATGGTCGCCGGCTGGTTGCTCGCCCGTCGGGTGGCTCGACTCGCCGGGTCGGAGCGGGCTCCGCAGCGCTGGGCCGAGTTGCTGGCGCCGGCGGTGCTGGCCGGGCCGGTGGCCGGGGTGCTGCTCGGTGCGGCTGCCGTGGTCTCCGGCGGGCCGCTCGGCGCCGGTCGGCTGGTCCAGGTCGGGCCGGTGGGTTGGCAGGTCGGGGCGGTGGCGGCCGGTGTCATCGCGGCCGGCGCGCTCCTCGGCGCCGCCGCCACCCGGGCACTGGCCCGCGGGCCCGCGCAGTAGACGAGCGCGGGGCGCCCCAGGTGAACCCGGAGCGCCCCGTCGAATCCGAGCCTGTCAGGGCTGGGTGGGCAGGTTGACCTGCGCCACGACGCTCAGGATGAGCAGCAGGATGCCCAGCCCGACGCCGACCGCGCCGCAGATCAGACCGGCCTTGGCCTGGCCCGCGTTGTTGGCCTGGCCCTGGGCCACCTTCTGCTTGGCGAGGTAACCGGTCACGATGCCCGCGATGCCGACCGGGATGCCCAGGTACAGGCAGCAGACCAGCGGGATCGACGCGATACCGAGGATCATCGACACCAGGCCGAGGGTGTTGTTCTGCCCCTGCGCCTGCGGGTACCCGGCGTTCGGGTAGGTCGGGGCGCCGTACGGGGGCTGCTGCTGGGCGTACGGGTCCTGGTACGGCGGCTGCTGGCCGTACGGCTGCCCCGAGGTGGGCTGCTGACCGTACGGGGCCTGCGGCGCGGCGTACGGGTCGTGCGGCTGCTGGCCGTACGGCTGGCCGGAGGTGGGCTGCTGGCCGTACGGAGCGGCCGGCGGCTGGGGAGCGGTCGGGTCCTGGTTGGGCTGCTGGCCGTACGGGTCCTGACCGGGGTTACCGGGCTGCATTCGAGAAGCTCCTTGGACTGGTTCCGTCAGTTGGTGCTCTTTGTTTCCATCCATGATCGCGGTCAGTCCTCCCGATGCCCAGTACAGCAGCAGGACGACATGTCTCCCAAAGCAGGCAAACTTGCCCTTGTCGACCGCTTCGTGTGCCGGATCAGGGGCGGTGTGTGGGCCGGCGCGGCGTTCGGCCCGAGCGAGCGGCAGCGTACCGGGTCGACGCACGTCGGCACTGTCGAAGATCGGCGTGCCGCCCAGCCGAAGGGCGTACCTGACCTGCCGGATAGGGTGGCCCGGTGACCGAGCCCGCGCCTGTCGCCCGCATCGTCGTCCTCATCTCCGGCTCCGGGAGCAACCTTCAGTCGCTGCTGGATGCCGCCGCCGACCCCGCGTACGGCGCACAGGTCGTCGCGGTCGGCGCGGACCGCGACGGCATCGCGGGCCTGGACCGGGCCGACGCGGCGGGGGTGCCGACCTTCGTCGAGCGGGTCCGCGACCACGACACCCGGGAGGCCTGGGACCGGGCGCTCACCGCGCACGTCGCGAAGCACCAACCCGACCTGGTCATCTCCGCCGGTTTCCTCAAGCTGGTCGGTCCGCACTTCCTCGCCGCCTTCGGCGACCGCTACCTGAACACCCACAACACGCTGCTGCCGGCGTTCCCCGGCATCCACGGCCCGCGTGACGCCCTCGCCTACGGCGTGAAGCTCACCGGAGCCACCCTCTTCTTCGTCGACGCCGGCATGGACACCGGGCCGATCGTCGCGCAGGTGGCGGTGCCGGTGCTCGACGGCGACGACGTGGACACGCTCACCGAGCGCATCAAGGAAGCCGAGCGGCGCCAGCTCGTCGAGCAGGTCGGTCGCCTGGTCCGCGAAGGCTGGACCATCACCGGAAGGAAGGTCACGGTTCCGTGAGTCCCACTCAGGACGGGCGCCGCCCGATCAGGCGGGCGCTGGTCAGCGTCTACGACAAGACCGGGCTGGTCGAGCTGGCCCAGGCCCTGCACGCGGCCGGCGTGGAGATCGTTTCCACCGGCAGCACGGCGGGCACCATCGCCGCCGCCGGGGTGCCGGTGACGCCGGTGGAGACGGTGACCGGGTTCCCCGAGGTGCTCGACGGCCGGGTGAAGACCCTGCACCCGAAGGTGCACGCAGGTCTCCTCGCGGACCTGCGGAAGGACACGCACGTGGCCCAGCTCGACGAGCTGGGTGTGGCGGCGTTCGACCTGCTGGTCTCCAACCTCTACCCCTTCCAGGCGACCGTCGCCTCCGGCGCCGACGTCGATGAGTGCGTGGAGCAGATCGACATCGGCGGTCCGGCCATGGTGCGGGCCGCCGCCAAGAACCACGCCTCGGTCGCCGTGCTCACCGACCCGACCGGTTACCCGGCGCTGATCGGAGCGCTCAGCGAGGGCGGCTTCACGGTGGCCCAGCGTCGCGCGCTGGCCGCCCGGGCGTTCGCCGACATCGCCGAGTACGACGTCGCGGTGGCCCAGTGGTGCGCCCGGGAACTGGCACCCGCTGACGACTCGTGGCCGCAGTTCGCGGGGCTGGCGCTGCGCAAGTCGACAGCGCTGCGCTACGGCGAGAACCCGCACCAGCCCGCCGCGCTCTACACCGACCCGGACGCCCCGGCGGGGCTGGCCCAGGCCGAGCAGCTGCACGGCAAGGAGATGTCGTACAACAACTACGTCGACGCGGACGCCGCCTGGCGGGCCGCGAACGACTTCGCCGACCAGCCGGCCGTGGCGATCATCAAGCACGCCAACCCGTGCGGCATCGCGGTCGGCGCTGACGTCGCCGAGGCGCACCGCAAGGCGCACGCCTGTGACCCGGTTTCGGCGTACGGCGGCGTCATCGCGGTCAACCGGCCGGTCTCGGTGGAGCTGGCCCGGCAGGTCGCCGAGATCTTCACCGAGGTGGTGGTCGCCCCCGGCTTCGACGAGGGCGCGGTCGAGGTGCTGCAGGGTAAGAAGAACGTCCGGCTGCTGCGGGCACCGGCCTGGACGCCGGCGCTCGTGGAGCTGCGGCCGGTGACCGGTGGTGTGCTGGCCCAGGTCGCCGATCGGGTGAACGCCCCCGGCGACGACCCGGTGAGTTGGCAGTTGGCGACCGGCGAGGCCGCCGACGAGGAGCTGCTGCGGGACCTCGCGTTCGCGTGGCGCGCGGTGCGCGCGGTGAAGAGCAACGCGATCCTGCTCGCCAAGGACGGCGCTACCGTCGGGGTCGGCATGGGTCAGGTCAACCGGGTCGACTCGGCGCAGCTCGCGGTCACCCGCGCGGGCGCCGACCGGGCCCGCGGCGCGGTCGCCGCCTCGGACGCGTTCTTCCCGTTCGCCGACGGCCCGCAGATCCTCATCGACGCCGGCGTCCGCGCCATCGTGCAGCCGGGCGGCTCGATCCGCGACGAAGAGGTCATCGAGGCAGCCAGGAAGGCCAACGTGACGATGTACCTGACCGGCACCCGCCACTTCTTCCACTAACGGTCCCGGCCGACCTCGTTGATCATGAAGTTATTGCCCGTCGGACCGGCGTGTCGGGGCAATAACTTCATGATCAACGGCTGAGGGGCGGGTGGGTCAGGCCGGGGTGACCGGGCGGAGTTCGGCGAAGTGGCAGGCGGACGGGTGGGGGTCCGCTGCTCTCGGGACCGTTTGCGGGTCCTGGGTGGCGCAGATGTCCTGGGCCTTCCAGCAGCGGGTCCGGAAGTGGCACCCGCTCGGCGGGTCGGCCGGGCTGGGCACGTCGCCGACCAGCCGGATCATGTTGCGCTGGTCGCGGGCCTCCGGGTCCGGCACCGGCACGGCAGAGAGCAGAGCCTGGGTGTACGGGTGGGTGGCCCGCTCGTAGATCTCGTCCTCGGTGCCGATCTCGACGATCCGGCCGAGGTACATCACCGCGACTCGGTCGGCGATGTGCCGCACCACGGACAGGTCGTGCGCGATGAAGATGTACGAGAGCCCCAGCTCGCCCTGTAGCTGCTTGAGCAGGTTGATCACCTGGGCCTGGATGGAGACGTCGAGCGCCGACACCGGCTCGTCGCAGACGATCACCTCGGGCTTCAGCGCGAGCGCGCGGGCGATGCCGATGCGCTGACGCTGACCGCCGGAGAACTGGTGCGGGTACCTGTTGATGTGCTCGGGGTTGAGCCCGACCAGGTCCAACAGTTCCTGGACCCGCTTGGCCTTGCTGCCCTTCGGGGCGGCATCCGGGTGGATCTCGAACGGCTCGCCGATGATGTCGCCGACTGTCATCCGCGGGTTCAGCGAGGTGTACGGGTCCTGCATCACCATCTGCATGTTGCGGCGCAGCCGGCGCAGCTCACCCCCGGAAGCCTTGAACAGATCCCTTCCCTCCAGGGTGGCGCGTCCGGAGGTGGGCGTCTCCAACCGCATCAGCAGTCGGGCGAGGGTGGACTTGCCGCAGCCGGACTCGCCGACCACGCCGAGCGTCTCGCCCCGACGCAGCTCGAAGCTCACCCCGTCGACGGCCTTCACCGCCCCGATCTGCCGCTGGAACAGCACGCCCTGGGTGATCGGGAAGTGCTTCACCACGTTGTCGACGGAGAGGATGGTCTCGCCGCGGACCTTGGTGGAGTTAGCGGGCGACGCTGTCATCACGGACCTCCTGCGCGAAGTGGCAAGCGCTGGTCCGGCCGTCGCCGAGGACCAGGTCGTGCGGCACCTCGTCCACGCAGACCTGCTGGACGTACGGGCACCGGGGGTGGAACGGGCAGCCGGACGGGATGCGCATCAGGTTCGGCGGCAACCCCTTGATCGTCGACAGTTCCTGGCCGCGGACGTCCAGGCGCGGGATCGACTCCAACAACCCCTTGGTGTACGGGTGGGCGGGCGCCTTGTAGAGCGAGCGGACATCGGCGTGCTCGACGATCCGGCCGGCGTACATGACCGCGATCCGGTCCGCGACACCGGCGACCACGCCCAGGTCGTGGGTGATCAGGATCATCGCCATGTTGAATTCCCGGCGCAGGTCGGCCAGCAGGTCCATGATCTGGGCCTGCACTGTCACGTCGAGTGCCGTGGTGGGCTCGTCGGCGATCAGCACCTTCGGGTCCAGCGCCAACGCCATGGCGATCATGACGCGCTGCCGCATACCGCCGGAGAACTGGTGCGGGTAGTCCCCGATCCGCTTGGCGGCACCCGGGATCTTGACCAGATCCATCAACTCGATGGCACGACGTCGAGCATCGGCTCGGGACATGCCGGCGCGCTGGCGCAGCGTCTCACCGATCTGCCAACCGACCGGGAAGACCGGGTTGAGGGCGGAGAGCGCGTCCTGGAAGATCATCGCGATCTCCTTGCCGCGTACCTGCCGCCGCTGCTCCTCGGAGCGGGTGAGCAGGTCCTCACCCCGGTAGAGGATCTGGCCGGAGCGGACGAACGCGGGCGGCGTGTCCAGGATGCCCATGATCGCCTGGGCGGTGACCGACTTACCCGAGCCGGATTCGCCGAGCACCGCGAGGGTCTCGCCGGCGTCCAGGTGGTACGACACCCCGTTGATCACCCGGGCGACACCCTCGTTGGTGCGGAACTCGACGTGCAGGTCCCGCAACTCCAGCAGGTGACCGCTTTCAGGTGTGGCAGAGGCGGGCGTGGGTTGAACGGTCATGAGGTATCACCGCAGCTTCGGGTCGAAGGCGTCACGGATCGCGTCGCCGAGCATGATGAACGCCAGCACGGTCAGCGCCAGGAAGGCCGACGGGACGATCAACGGGGTGGCCGCCTCCCGCATGTGGATCCGGCCGGTGTCGATGTCCTGGCCCCACGAGATGGTGGGCGCCTTCAGGCCGATGCCCAGGAAGGAGAGCGTCGCCTCGGCCGCGATGAACGAGCCCAGCGCGATGGTCAGTACGACGATCGCCGGGGCCAGCGAGTTCGGCAGGATGTGCCGCCACATGATCCGGCTGTTGCCGGCGCCGAGCATCCGCGCCGCTGCGACGTAGTCCTGCTCCTTGGCGGTGATCACCGAGGACCGCACCACGCGGGCGGCGGTGGTCCAGCCGAGAAGCGCCAACACGAAGACGACCGCGCCGATCCGCGCCCACTGGCTGTCACTGGACACCCGCTTGAGCAGCACGATCGCGGCCAGCAGCAGCGGGATGCCGAGCACCACGTCGATCACCCGGGAGAGCACCGCGTCGACCCAGCGGCCGAAGTAACCGGCCAGCATGCCGATCACCAGCGCGATGATCCCGGTGCCGAGCGCGGCGAGCGCGCCGACGAGCAGCGACGCCCGGGTGCCGTAGACCGCGCGGGCGTACGTGTCGCAGCCCTGGAAGTCGTACCCGAAGATAGCCCCGCCGGACGGCCCGGCGTGCTGCCGGGAGAGCAGGCAGTCGTTCGGGCTGTTGGCGGTGAACACACCGGGGAGCAGCGCCATCAGGGTGAAGATGACGACAAGCGCCAGCGAGATCCAGAAGATCGGGTTACGGCGCAGGTCGCGCCAGGCGTCCCCGGCCAGGCTGCGAGGCTTCTGCGGTGCGCCGACCTGGTTGGGTGTGCCCGGCTCGCCCGAGGGACCACGCCGGGCGGCCTGGTTCTCGGTGGCCGCCACAGTTTCGAAATCACTCATGACGCCACCTCGCTGCGCTCACTCCTGCCTGCACCTCGCTGCGCTCGGCGCCGGCAGGAGCCCGGAACGCTGCGCTGATGATTCGTCCGCTGCGCTCACTCATAGCGGATCCTCGGGTCGAGTACGGCGTACAGGACGTCCACCACCAGGTTCGAGACCAGGTAGACCACGACGAGCACGCTGACGATGCCCACCACCAGGGGGCCGTCCTCGGTGCGGATGCCGCGGAAGAGGTTGAAGCCCACGCCGGGAATGTTGAAGACGCCCTCGGTGATGATCGCGCCGCTCATCAGGTTGCCCAGTTCCACACCGAGGAACGTGACCACCGGGATCAGTGAGTTGCGCAGCACGTGGACGATGACGATGCGCCGCTTGACCAGGCCCTTGGAGCGGGCGGTCCGGACGTAGTCGGCGCGCAGGTTCTCCGCCACCGACGCCCGGGTGAGTCGTAGGGCGGTGGCCAGCGAGAGCGACCCGAGCACGATGCCCGGCAGCAGGAGCGCGTAGAACGTCGGGTCGGAGCCGGCGGTGGGTGGGAAGAGCTGCCACTTGACGCCCAGGAAGTACTGCGCCAGCGGCGCCAGCACGATGGTCGGGATGCCCAGCACCAGCAGGGTCAGCACCAGCGTCGAGTTGTCGAAGATGCTGGCCCGGCGGATGCCGGCGAGGACCCCGGCGGTGACGCCGAAGATGATCGCCACAGCGAGCGCGATGAGCGCGAGCCGCACGGTGACCGGCCAGGCCTGCTGGAGGATGTCACCGATGTTCCGACCGGTGAGCGACTCGCCCAGGTCGCCCTGGAGCAGGTTCTTCACGTAGTCGAAGTAGCGGTAGAAGAAGCCGCCGACGCCCGTGGCGTCCAGGTGGTACTTCTCGGTCAGGTAGGCCCGTTGCGCTGGCGTCACCGGCCGTTCGCCGGCGAGCGCCTGGATCGGGTCGCCCTGGCCGGCGAATGTCAGCGCGTAGACGATCAGGGTGGTCCCGAAGAACGCCAGGACCATCTGCAGTAGGCGCCGCAGGATGTAGCGGAACATGCTTAGCAGTCTCTCCGGAAATATGCGAAAGGGTCGCAGGACGGCATCTCTGGTCGTACCCGAAATATCTGATACGCGCCGTCCGGCCCGGGGGAGCCGGCACCACCGACGCCGGGTCCGCTGCTGCGGCCCGGCCCCCGTGGTGCGGACCGGGCCACCCGGGCTTGATCGCCCGGGTGGCCCGCACCATGCTCAGCTCAGCTGGCTGCTTCGATCTTGACGAGGTTGACCCGCTGGAACAGGTCCATCTCCACGTTCTTGACCTTGGACGAGTGGCCGAACACGTTCTCGCCGAAGCGGAGCGGGATCACCGGCATGTCCTTGGCCAGGATGTCCTCCGCCTGCTGGTACTTGGCGATCGCCTCGTCCTGCGTCTTGGCGGCGGAACCCTCCTTGACCAGCTTGTCGAACTCCGGGTTGCTGTAGCCGTAGTAGTTCGACGAGCCGTTGGTGCTGTACAGCGGGCCGAGGTAGTCCTCCATGGTCGGGTAGTCCATGACCCAACCCATCCGGAACGCACCCACCGGCGTCTTCTTCTCGACCTTGGTCAGCAGGTCGGCGAACTTCGGCTCGGCCGAGCCGACCGCGTCGACGCCCAGGTTGGCCTTGAGCTGGTTGACGGTGGCGTCGACCCAGTCCTTGTGCCCGCCGTCGCCGTTGTACGAGATGACGATCTTCGACGGGCCGCCGGCGGCCTGGTAGAGCTTCTTGGCCTCGGTCGGGTTGAACTCGCCGGCCTTGCCCGCGGTGTTGTCCCGGTAGCCCGGCAGGACCGGCGAGACGAAGGAGCGCGCCGACTGCTGCGAACCCTTGAAGACCGACTTGGTGATCTCGTCACGGTCGATCGCCATCGAGATGGCCTTGCGCACGTCCGGGTTGCTGTAGTCCTTGTCGAACGTCGGGAACGCGAGGAACTGGAACGACGACATCGGGCTGGTCTTGTACCGGTCGCCCAGGTCGCTCGGCGCGGTGCTCAGGCTCTCGGTCGGGATCGTGGGCAGCACGTCCAGGTTGTCCGCCTGGACGTCTGCGTAGGCCGCGGTGAGCTGCTGGTAGATCCGGAACTCGACGTTCTTGACCTTGGGCTTCTCGCCCGGGTAGGCGTCGTAGCGCTCGACATCGATCTTGCTGTCGTGCTGCCAGGAGCCCTTCATCTTGAAGGGGCCCTGCCCGATCGGCGCCTGCTCGTAGGAGTCCTTGAGCACGCCCGGAGCCGAGAACGCGGCGTCCGGCAGCGGGAAGAACGCGTTGTAGCCCAGCGTCGTCTTGAAGTCGATGTACGGCTCGGACAGCGTCGCGGTGAAGGTGAGGTCGTCGACCTTCTTCAGGCCGGACATCTCCTTGGCCTTCGGCGCCTTGCCCTGCAGGTCGGCGTAGCCAGCGATCTTCTCGAAGAAGTAGTTGCTGTCCTGGCCGTTCGGGGCGTACGCGCCGTAGTTCCACGCGTTGATGTAGTCCTCGGACGTGACCTTCTCACCGTTGTGGAAGGTGAAGCCGTCCTTGAGCTTGATCGTCCAGACCTTGTTGTCGGTCGAGGTGATCGACTGCGCGGCGACCTCGTACGGCTTGTTCTGGGCGTCGTAGTCGACGAGCGGGCTGAACAGGCCGGCGAGCACCTGCGACCCGGACGTCTCGGTGGTGTTGGTGGGAACCAGGTGCTTCGGCTCGGCGATCTGAATGCTGACCGCCGAACTGTCGCTGCCGCCGGATCCACCGTCTCCGCCGCTGCCGCAGGCCGCGAGGCCCAGCGTCACCGCGAGCGGGAGGGCGGTCCAGGCGGCGAGTCTACGAACTCGCATTGAGCCTCCTCATCTCCTCACGCTGCGCAGTCAGGCCCGACGCTGGGTTACGCTGCGCAACAAGCGGTAACGGTAGGTCGGCGGCGGGCCTTCGGCAACGACGCGGTTGCGGGTGGGTAACGGTCCGGGGGTGCCTCTCTTGTTGGAGGCGAGCGAATCTGCTACACGAAACCGGATTTATCGGCGGTGGCCTGCGGGTATCCGGATGGTTGACGAGTTGCTTGGGCCCTCCTGGGTGCAGGTGACGCCGCCTGGGGTGGGGGTCCGGTTTCCGAGACATCGGTCTCGCCTGTCTGGTTCGACCGTGATCGAATCCACAGATTGTGACCGAGAGTGACTAGCGACACGTCACGTACGGTCACTCCGACGATGGTCCGCTCAACTCGGCCCGGACGGCCCCGAGCTGAGGTCGTCTGAATCGCGGGTACCGGCCGTGAGACGATCTGGTCGTGACGGCGACGCTTCTGGACGGCAAGGCAACCGCAGCGCAGATCAAGGACGAGCTGCGCATACGGGTGAAGGCGCTCGCGGAACGCGGCATCACCCCGGGGCTCGGCACGGTCCTGGTCGGCGCGGACCCGGGCAGCCAGGCGTACGTCAACGGCAAGCACCGCGACTGCGCCGAGGTGGGCATCGCCTCGATTCGCCGCGAACTGCCGGCCGACGCCACCCAGCAGCAGGTCGACGACGTGCTGGCCGAGCTGAACGCCGACCCGGCCTGCCACGGCTACATCGTCCAACTGCCGCTGCCGGCCCACCTCGACACCCAGCGCGTGCTCGAGTTGATCGACCCGGACAAGGACGCCGACGGCCTGCACCCGGTCAACCTGGGTCGGCTCGTGCTCGGCTACGACGGTCCGCTGCCGTGCACCCCGCGCGGCATCGTCGAGCTGCTCCGCCGGCACGACGTGGCGCTGCGCGGCGCCACCGTCGCGGTGGTCGGTCGCGGCAACACCGTCGGTCGACCGCTCGGCCTGCTGCTCACCAGGCGCAGCGAGAACGCCACTGTCACCCTGTGCCACACCGGCACCCTCGACCTCGCCTCGCACACCCGTGCCGCCGACATCGTCATCGTCGCGGCCGGCGTACCGGGCCTGCTCACCGCCGACATGATCAACCCGGGCGCGGTGGTGGTGGACGTCGGCATCACCCGCGTGATCGGCGCCGACGGCAAGGGCCGTTACACCGGCGACGTGGCCCCGGAGGTGGCCGAGACGGCCGGCGCGCTGGTCCCCATGCCCGGCGGCGTGGGCCCGATGACCCGGGCCATGCTGCTCACCAACGTGGTGGAGCGCGCCGAGCGCGGCTGAACCGCCCCGTCGGCAGCGCCGAACACGGACGGCGGTGACGTTCGCCCCATCCCGGCGATGGCCGCCGCCCCTGGCCTGATCGGTGCCAGGATGACTGATACGGTCCGGAAAACCGACTGGTATCAGGGAGTGGGACGACCATGGGTAAGAAGGTCACTGTCGTCGGGGCTGGCTTCTACGGCTCCACCACCGCACAGCGCCTGGCCGAGTACGACGTCTTCGACACCGTAGTGATCACCGACATCGTGGAGGGCAAGCCCGCGGGCCTCGCGCTCGACCTCAACCAGTCCCGGGCCATCGAGGGCTTCGAGACCAAGGTGGTCGGCGTGACCACCGGCCCCAACGGTGAGGGCTACGAGAGCATCGAGGGCTCCGACGTCGTCGTGATCACCGCTGGTCTGCCGCGGAAGCCCGGCATGAGCCGGATGGACCTGCTGGAGACCAACGCCAAGATCGTCCGTCAGGTCGCCGAGAACGTCGCCAAGTACGCCCCGAACGCCGTCGTCATCGTGGTCTCCAACCCGCTGGACGAGATGACCGCGCTGGCCCAGCTCGCCACTCAGTTCCCGAAGAACCGGGTGCTCGGCCAGGCCGGCATGCTCGACACCGCCCGGTTCAGCAACTTCGTCGCCGAGGCGCTCAACGTGCCGGTGGCCTCGGTACGCACGCTGACCCTGGGCTCGCACGGCGACACCATGGTCCCGGTGCCGTCGAAGAGCACCGTCAACGGCAAGCCGCTGCGTGACGCGATGCCGGCCGAGCAGATCGAGGAGCTGGTCGTCAAGACCCGCAACGGCGGCGCCGAGGTGGTCGCGCTGCTCAAGACCGGTTCGGCCTACTACGCCCCGTCCGCCGCCGCGGCCCGGATGGCGAAGGCCGTCGCGGAGGACTCCGGCGACGTCATGCCGGTCTGCGCCTGGGTCGACGGCGAGTACGGCATCTCCGGTGTCTACCTGGGTGTCGAGGCCGAGATCGGCGCCGAGGGCGTCAAGCGGGTCGTCGAGACCGACCTGGACGCCGACGAGCGCGCCAGCCTCCTGGAGGCTGCCGAGGCCGTCCGCGCCAAGCAGGGCGACATCTCCAGCATGTAGTCCCCCCGAACCACCCGCACCAGTGAAGGGCGCGTCGGCAGAGCCGGCGCGCCCTTCACCGTCCCCACCCGCCCCGCCCTGCTTCAGGCGGCGCTTCGTGGGGGAGGAAGGGGGTGCCCAGGTGCGGGGTCGCCAGGATGGTGGGGGAGTGGGTGCGGAGGGTGGTCAGCCGGGAGGTGCGGGCCAGTGCCGGGTCCTCCTCGTGGGCGTACGCCAGGTCGGGGTCGACGAGCTGCACCGTGTGCACCAGCAGGTCCCCGGTGAGCAGCATCCGTTCGTCGGCCGAGGTCAGGAGCACCGACTGGTGACCGGGGGTGTGGCCGGGGGTGGGCAGCAGACGTACCGCCTGGGTGAGAGCTGTCTCGCCGTCGACCACCCGGAGCTGGCCGGCGGCGCGCAACGGCGCGATGAGGCCGGCCGGTAGCCCGGGGTTGAGCGTCTCCGCCGCGTCGACCTCGGCGCGCTGCACCAGGTAGCTCGCGTTCGGGAAGTACGGCCGCCCGGGCGTGCCGGTGACCGCCCAGCCGATGTGGTCGCTGTGCAGGTGGGTCAGGACGACTGTGTCGACGTCGGCCGGGTCGATGCCGGCGGCGGCCAACTCGGCGGGCATCCGGCCGGGGACCGGTGCCCAGCTCGCGGCGGGTGCGTCGGCCGGGCCGATGCCGGCGTCGACAAGGGTGACCGGCCCGTCGCCGGCACGGATCGCGAAGCTGCGGAACGGCAGCCACCACTGCCCGTCGGCGGTCACCGAACCGGGGTCGCGCCTGTCGGCCTCGGCCCACTGCGCCGCCGTGGCCTGCGGAAACGCCTCCGCGCGAGGCTGGAAGAAGGCACCCTCGCCATCGGCGAGCGCGGTGACCGTGATAGACCCGAGGGTGCGGTTCAGTGGCATCGGACGATGATTCCAGGGCATTCCTGTTCCGCGCAGCCCAGTTCTGCCGGCCGGTCGAGGCCGGCTGGGGGCTGCCGGCCCAATTGCAGTACGCTCGTACTGCTTGAGCACGTGTCCCCCGAGAGGAGCGCCGGCCGATGGCGAAGATCAAGGTAAACAACCCGGTCGTAGAACTCGACGGCGACGAGATGACCCGGATCATCTGGAAGCAGATCCGGGAGCAGCTGATCCTGCCCTACCTCGACGTCGACCTGCACTACTACGACCTGTCGATCCAGCACCGCGACGAGACCGACGACCAGGTCACGATCGACGCCGCCAACGCCATCAAGGAGCACGGCGTCGGCGTCAAGTGCGCGACCATCACCCCGGACGAGGCCCGGGTCGAGGAGTTCGGCCTGAAGAAGATGTGGCGGTCGCCCAACGGCACCATCCGCAACATTCTCGGCGGCGTCGTCTTCCGTGAGCCGATCATCATGTCCAACGTGCCGCGGCTCGTCCCCGGCTGGACCAAGCCGATCATCATCGGCCGGCACGCCCACGGTGACCAGTACAAGGCCACCGACTTCGTCGTCCCCGGCCCGGGCACGGTGACCATCACCTACACCCCGGCCGACGGCGGCGCGCCGATGGAGATGGAGGTCGCCAACTTCCCCGGCGGCGGCATCGCCATGGGCATGTACAACTACGACGAGTCGATCCGGGACTTCGCCCGGGCGTCGTTCCGGTACGGCCTGGACCGCAACTACCCGGTCTACCTGTCCACCAAGAACACCATCCTCAAGGCGTACGACGGCCGGTTCAAGGACATCTTCGCCGAGGTGTTCGAGACCGAGTTCAAGGCCGAGTTCGCCGCCGCCGGCATCACCTACGAGCACCGGCTCATCGACGACATGGTCGCCGCCGCGCTCAAGTGGGAGGGCGGCTACGTCTGGGCCTGCAAGAACTACGACGGTGACGTGCAGTCCGACACCGTCGCGCAGGGCTTCGGCTCGCTGGGCCTGATGACCTCCGTCCTGCTCTCCCCGGACGGCCGGACCGTCGAGGCCGAGGCCGCGCACGGCACTGTCACCCGGCACTACCGGCAGTACCAGAAGGGCGAGAAGACCTCGACGAACCCGATCGCGTCGATCTACGCCTGGACCCGGGGCCTGGCCCACCGGGGCAAGCTGGACGGCACCCCGGCGGTCACCGAGTTCGCCAACACCCTGGAGCAGGTCATCGTCGACACCGTCGAAGGCGGCCAGATGACCAAGGACCTCGCGCTGCTCATCTCGCGCGACGCCCCGTGGCTGACCACCGACGAGTTCATGAACGCGCTCGACGAGAACCTGGCCCGCAAGATCGCCGCCTGACCAGGGCGTACTGCGTCATCGGAGCCCGCCGGCACCCTGCCGGCGGGCTTCGGCGTGTCCGGGGCCGCCGCGCCGGTCGGCGTCACTGCGCCCGGCGCGCCTCGTTGACCAGGATGGACGAGATGCCAGTCGCGTCCACGGAAGGTTGACCACGGTCGACCCGCGGCACCCGTGCGCCGATCAGCCAGCCTTCCCGGCTGTGCCGTGCACAGCCAGCCGTCCCTTCCCTGCGGGGGGCCCTGTCCCGGGCCCCCCGCGCCCTGTTCCCCGCGCCCGCCTCGCCGGCTTCGGGGCCCACGCCCAGCAGACTTGCTCAGGCGGCGCGCAGCAGATCGGCGGCGCGTTCCGGCGAGATGTCGTTGATGAAGACGCCCATCCCGGACTCGGAGCCCGCCAGGTACTTCAGCTTGTCCGTGGCCCGCCGGATGCTGAACAGCTGCAGATGCAGGTGGCCCAGCTCGCGGTCGATCCGCACGGGCGCCTGGTGCCAGGCCGAGATGTACGGCATCGGCATGTCGAACAGGCCGTCGAAGCGGCGCAGCAGGTCCAGGTAGAGCGGCCCGAAGGCGTCCCGCTCGCTGTCGCTGAGAGCCGGGATGTCCGGCACCACGCGGTGCGGGGCGACGTGCACCTCGAACGGCCAGCGCGCGGCCGCCGGGACGAACGCCGTCCAGTGTTCGTTCTCGGTGACCACCCGATCACCGGTGGCACGCTCGGCGGCCAGCACGTCCGCGTACAGGTTGCCCCCGCCGGTCCGCTCGGCGTGCCGGCGCGCCGCGGCCAGCAGCGCGCGGGTGCGCGGCGTCACGAAGGGGTACGCGTAGATCTGCCCGTGCGGGTGGTGCAGCGTGACACCGATCTCGACGCCCCGGTTCTCGAAGCAGAAGATCTGCTCGACGCCGGGCAGGTCGCCGAGCACCTCGGTGCGGTCGGCGAGCGCGTCCAGGACGGTGCGGACCCGGCGCGGCGGCAGGCTGGCGAAGGAGGCGTTGTGGTCGGACGTGAAGCAGACCACCTCGCACCGGCCGAGGCCCGGCCGGACCGGTGTGAACGGGGTGATCTCCCCGGGCTCCTCGGCCACCCGTCCGCTCAGTGACGGGAACCGGTTCTCGAAGACCACCACGTCGTAGTCGGGTGCGGGGATCTCGGTCAGCCGGTCGCCCACCGACGGGTCGAGGGGGCACTCGTTCGCCGGCGGGAGGAAGGTGCGGGTCTGTCGGTGCACGGCGACCGCCACCCACTCGTCGGTCAGCGGGTCGTAGCGCAGCTGGGACGCGGGGGGAGGCGGCGGCAGGTCCCGGCGGTCCGGCTGGTCGCGGACCGCGTCGTCGCGCTCGTCGAAGTAGATCAGCTCCCGGCCGTCGGCCAGGTCGATCGCGGTGCGCTTCACGGCGCCGTCCCCTCAGTTGTCGGCGTGCGCGTCACGCGGCCCGCCCCTTGTCGCCTTCACCATGATCAGTTCGCCCACCTGTTCGCCGAGTACCCGTCGTGCGGGTGGAGGCAACCGGTCGTCACTGACCAGTACGTGGGCCGCCGTCAACTCGACGATCGAGGAGATGCCGACGGTGCCCCACTTGGTGTGGTCGGCGAGCACCACCAGCTGGTCCGCCGCGGCCACGAGCGCCCGATCGGTCTCCGCCTCCATGAGGTTCGGGGTGGTGAAGCCGGCCCGCTCGGTGATGCCGTGGACGCCCAGGAAGAGCAGGTCCAGGTGCAGTGACCGGACGGCCCCGACCGCGAGTGGACCGACAAGCGCGTCCGACGGTGTGCGTACGCCGCCGGTGAGCACCACCGTCTGGTCCGGACGGCCGCCGGCGTGCAGGATCTCGGCGACCGGAAGCGAGTTGGTCACGACGGTCAGCTCGGGCACGTCCACCAGTCGGCGGGCCAGCTCGGCGGTGGTGGTGCCGGCGGAGAGCGCGACCGCCGCTCCCGGTCGGACCAGCCGGGCCGCCCGGTCGGCGATGGCGGCCTTCTCCGGCAGTTGGCGGACCGACTTGGCGTGGAAGCCCGGCTCGTCGGTCGAACTCGGCCCGGTTGTGGTGGCGCCGCCGTGCACCTTGGCCAGCAGGCCGCGCTCGTCCAGCGCATCCAGGTCACGTCGGATGGTCATGTCGGACACGCCGAACTCGGTGGCCAGCTCGCTGACCCGGACGCCGCCGGTCGAGCGGACCCGCTCCAGGATGGCCGCCTGCCGCTGCTGAGCGAGCATCCGCCGTGCCTCCCGGGGGTCCACGCACCCTCACGCGGTCAAACGTGTTCCAACAAAGATGAACACTATCGCGTAGCGGACAGCTGTGGAAGGAACGGGTACGGCGACGCCTCAGGCGGTGGCGATCTTCAGCTCCACCCAGCCGGTTTCGGTCAGATGGTGCAGCACGGCCTGCACCGCGTCCGCCACGCTCAGATCGGTGGTGTCCAGCACCAGATCGGCGTCGGTCGGCTCCTCGTACGGGTCGTCGATGCCTGTCATCCCGGTGAGCAGGCCGGCCCGCGCCCGCGCGTACAGGCCCTTGCGGTCCCGTTGCTCGCACACCTCCAGCGGGGTGGCCACGTGCACCAGCACGAAACCCGCCCCGGCGGCGAGGGCCATCTCCCGGGCGGTGGCGCGGGCCGCCGCGTACGGGGCGATCGGGCAGCAGATGCCCACCCCACGGTGCCTGGCGATCTCGGCGGCCACCCAGCCGATCCGTCGGACGTTGAGATCCCGGTCGGCCTTGCTGAAGCCCAGCCCGGCGGAGAGCTCCCGGCGCACCACGTCCCCGTCGAGCAGGGTGATCGTGCGGTCGCCGCTCTCCCGCAACGCGTCCGCCAGCCCTCGGGCGATCGTCGACTTGCCGGAGCCGGAGAGACCGGTCAGGAAGACCACGAGCCCTCGCTCGCGACGCGGCGGACGGGCCCGGGCCAGCTCCCGCGCCACGGCGGGCGGGGTGTGCCACTCCGGCAGCGGGAAGCCCCGGTCGAGCAGGTCGTCGATCTCCGGCTGGGTCAGCGCGAGCCGGCGGTTGCGCGGTGGGATGTCCTCCCGCCACCGCCACTGCCCGTCCCGGTTGTCGTACGCGAGTTCGCGTGGCACCAGCACCCGCAGCCCGGCGCCGGAGAGCATCTCCCCGGTGGAGAGCAGGTGGGTGACCCCGTACGCGGCGGAGACCCGGGCACGCAGCAACGCGTCGCTGATCTCCTCGCGTCGGTGCGACAGCGGCACCGCGACCAGGGTGGCCGGCGGCATCCGGTCCCGCGCGGCGAAGATCGTACGGACCAGCGCCTCCGGCGGGAGCCCGTCGGCGCCACCCTCACCGACCGGGATCATCACGAGCAGATGAGCCGCCAGGGTACGGGCGGCATGCGCGATCTGGGCGAGCTGCGGACGGTGCAGCGGCCGATCGGCGATCACGCCGAGCACCCGGCCCGGGGGCAGCAGCGCGCGGACCTCCTCCGGGTTACGGCGCAGTCGCTGGAACGGACCGTGCCCGCCGTCGCCCAGTCGTCGGACCTGGCCGCCCACCCCGGCCACGCCCTCGCGCACCGGCCAGACGTCGGCCACGTCGAGGGCGGCCGCCGGGGCGCCCTCCCCGTCGGTCAGCACGAGCGCCCGGCGGGCCGGGTCGCGCGGATCGAAGCTCTGCGCCAGTGCGGCAGGCACCTGGAGGACGACCGCGACCTGCCACGGTGTGCCGTCGGCCAGCCGGGCGCGTCGGCTCACCGAGACCAGGTCGGCGCGGGTCATGAAGCCGGTCAGAGGGGCGTACGCGCCGGTCAGCAGCAGCTCCAGATCCGCGAGCTCACCGGGACGTGGCGTGTACGCCGGTGCGTCCCGCAGCACCTCGTCGGGCAGCACCCAGCCGTTGCTCATCCACACCCCCCACTCGCTGACCGGCACACAGTTTCGCAGCCGACCGCCGATCGGTCGAGGGCGCCACTCCACGACCCGCGCGGGCGGATCAGCGCTTGATCCGCCGGCCCACCGCCGACCGCACCCGGTTCCACACCTTCCGCTCGTCGCGGATCCGGGGGCGCGAGCCGTCGGCCCGGCAGATGAACACCAGCGGCAGTCGCGCGTCCTCGGTCCAGCCCACGTTGGTGATCCGGGCCTTGAGCAACCAGCTGCCCCTGGTCCGTCCGCCGTTGAGGGCGGCGAAGTCGATCGTGGCGGTGGCCCGGTGCACCAGGTGGACGGTGTCCGCTCCGGTCGTACCGGTGATCCGCTCGGTCTGGAAGGTGAGCGGAAGGAAGATCTCGTCGCCGGTCTCCCGGTGGCGGGCCACCAGGTCCAGGCGGGCCTTGCGCACCTGCGCGGTGGCGTCGAGCACCTCGGGGGCGATCTCCTCCATCGGCAGCATCAGCACGTCGCGGCCGTCGTCGGCACGGAAGCCGACCGGCTGGTTCGCGGAGCGCAGCTCGGCGGCGACGGTCAGCGTGACGGCGTGGTCGGCGTGCCGGAGTTCGTCGATCGTGCCGTGTGCGGCGATGCCCGCCTCCCAGCGGGCCAGCCTGCGCAGGTCCGCGACGCGACCCCGCTCGGCCAGGTACGCCACGGCGCGGAGCAGGGGCGGCAGCCCGGCGGCGACACCAGGGGCGAAGCGGTCCTGGATGACCTTCTGGGTCTCCAGCGCGACCTCCTCCAGCCACGCCTCGGGGGCGTCCAGCAGCCGCTTGCCGCGCAGGCGGCTGAGCATCTCGTTGCGCAGCCAGCGCCGGTGCAACCGGTCCCGCAGCGGACCCGGCTCGGTGTTGGCGTCCACGACGTCCAGCGCCTCCCGCACGCTGGCGAAGTAGCTCGACGGGTCCAGTTGGGCCGCTGTGACGTTACGCGCGTCGCCCCGGTGGACGTGGTGGTAGCAGGTGTAGTCGGACAGCACTGAGGTGTGCCGGGACAGGAAGTAGGCCCGGACGACAAGTGAGTGGTCCTCCAGCCGACGCTTGCCGCCCTCCGGGAACCGCAGACCGTGCTCGTTGAGGAACGACCGCCGGAACAGCTTGTGGCAGGTCAGGCTGTCGATCAGCGGGGAGTTGCCGAGGGTGGCGTCGAAGCGGTTCTTCCGGAACAGCTCCCGCGGCACGGGGCGCCCGTAGCCGGCCATCTTCCCGACCACGATGTCCGCGTCGTTCGCCTTCGCGCAGGCGTACAGCCGCTCCAGCGCCTCGTCGGCGAACCAGTCGTCGTCGTCGGCGAAGAAGACGTACTCACCGTTGGCCTGCTCGATGCCGAGGTTGCGCGGACGCGACGGCCAGCCGGAGTTCTCGATGTGCAGCACCCTGATGTGTGGGTGCTCGGCGGCCAACCGATCCAGTCGCTCGGCCGTTTCGTCGGTCGAGCCGTCGTCGACGAAGATCGCCTCGAACTCGTCCGCAGGCAGTGACTGGCGCAGCAGCGAGGCGACGAGCTTCTCGATGTGCGGGCCGCAGTTGTACGCCGGCACCACGACGCTCACCTTGGGGACGCCCACCTTGGCTATCAGGATCCCTCCCACGTCGTCGGTCGATCACCGGGCGGGTCGCTGCCTGGTGAACGGGAGGTGAATGGTGTCACCTCGGATGCCTCTTTCCCAAGGCGGGGTCCCGCCGAACGCGGGACCGGCGGAAACGTCGCGAGCGTCCCCGGTGGGACCTTAGGGGTCCGCCGGCGAAAGGATCAGGGGAGCGCCGGGGGCGTGCCGGTGTCCATGCTGGGCATCGACTCCCTACGCTGGGCGCGTGACACTGATCGCGACCCAGTCGCTCACCAAGACGTACGGAGGTCGGGTCACCGCGCTGGCCGACCTCACCGTCGCCGTCGAGCCCGGGATCATCGGCTTGGTGGGCGCGAACGGCGCCGGCAAATCCACGTTGATCAAGATCCTGCTCGGCCTGATCGCACCAACGAGTGGTCAGGTCTCGGTGCTCGGCATCGACCCGACCGCGGACCCGGCGGCTGTCCGCAACCGGGTCGGCTACATGCCGGAGCACGACTGCCTCCCCCCGGACCTGTCCGCCGCCGAGCTGGTCACCCACCTCGGCCGGATGAGCGGCCTGCCCCGCACGGCGGCTCGCGAGCGGGCCTCGGAGGCGCTGCGGCACGTGGGGCTCTACGAGGAGCGCTACCGCCCGGTCGGTGGCTACTCGACAGGCATGAAGCAGCGCGTCAAGCTGGCCCAGGCGCTGGTGCACGATCCCGACCTGCTGTTGCTGGACGAGCCGACGAACGGCCTGGACCCGGCCGGCCGCGACGCCATGCTGGCCCTCGTGCACCGGATCGGCACCGAGTTCGGCATCTCGGTGCTGGTCTGCTCGCACCTGCTTGGCGAGGTCGAGCGGATCTGCGACACGCTGATCGCCATCGACGGCGGCCGGTTGCTGCGCGCCGACAACATCTCCGCGATGACCACGGCGACCGACGTGCTCGCCGTGGAGGTCAGCGAGGGCATCGACGAGCTGGCCGCCCGACTCGCCGAGCTGAAACTGCCGGTGGCGCGGGACGGACGACTGCTCCTCGTGCCGCTCGCCGACGACGGCACCTACGACCTGATCCTCGGTGCGGTCGCCGAACTGGACCTGCCACTGCACCGACTGGACCAGCGCCGGCACCGGGTGGCCGAACTCTTCGCCACGAGGGAGCTCACTCATGCCTGAGCCGTCCACCGCCGCCGTGCGCCCCACGCCGACCGGCGTCATCCACGACATCGGCTACCAGCGCTACGAGGGTCCGAGGCTGGGCCGCCGGCAGGTCTTCGGCGCGCTCTACCTGCACGGTCTACGCACCGCGTTCGGGTTCGGGCGCAGCGCCAAGGCCAAGATCTTCCCGTGGCTGGTGGTCGGCATCGTCTCTCTGGTCGCGATCGCCCTGGCCGCGATTCGCAGCCAGACCGGTGAGCCGGCCGCCACGTACGCCCAGTTCGCCGACGCGATGAGCTGGCTTGTCATCTTCTTCGTCGCGGTCGTCGCCCCGGAGCTGGTCTCCCGGGACCTGCGCAGCGGCGTGCTGCCGCTGTACTTCTCCCGGCCGCTGCCCCGCGCCGACTACGCGCTGGCCAAGCTGCTGGCGCTGGTCACCGCCCTCTGGCTGCTGCTCGGCGGCCCGCAGTTGCTGATGTTCCTGGGTGCCGCCTTCACCACCAAGCAGGGCATGCGCGGGGTGTGGAACGAGCTGCTCGACCTGCTGCCCGGGCTGCTCTACGCCGGGCTGTGGGCGGTGGTCTTCGCCTCGATCGGGCTGCTGGTCGCCTCGCTGACCGGCAAGCGCGCCTTCGCCGCCGGTGGAGTGGTGGCGGTCTTCCTGATGACCACCCCGATCGTCGGGGTGCTGAGCATCCTGCCGTCGCGTGCCGCCAACGAGCTGGCCGGGCTCGCCTCGCCCTCGACGCTGGTGCAGGGGGTGGGCATCTGGTCACTCGGTGACCTGCTGGTCGAGGGCGATCCGGGCGAGATGATGATCGGCGGGTTCGGCCCGGTCTACGCCCTGGCGGCGGTGCTGCTGGTCGCCGGCGCGACCACCCTCCTGCTGGCCCGCTACCGGAAGGTCGCCTCCTGATGAGCACGCTGAGCCTGACCGGGGTGTCCCGGTGGTACGGCAACGTGGTCGCGGTCAACGACATCAGCATGGCCCTGGGGCCGGGCGTGACCGGGCTGCTCGGCCCGAACGGCGCTGGCAAGACCACGCTGCTGCACATGATGGCCGGGTTCCTCGCCCCGTCGCGCGGCACTGTCACCCTCGACGACGAGCCGACCTGGCGCAACCCCGACGTCTACCGGCGGTTGGGCCTGGTCAGCGAACGGGAGGCGGTGCAGGGCTTCCTCACCGCGTACGAGTTCGTGCTGGCCAGCGCGAAGCTGCACCGGCTGCCCGACCCCGCGGCCGCGGCCCGACGGGCGATCGACCTGGTGGAGCTGGAGTCGGCGCAGGACCGCCGGATCGGCACGTACTCCAAGGGCATGCGCCAGCGCGCCCGGGTGGCCGCCGCGTTGGTGCACGACCCGCAGGTGCTGCTGCTCGACGAGCCGTTCAACGGCATGGACCCGCGCCAGAGGCTGCACATGATGCAGCTGCTGCACACCCTGGGTGACGCTGGCCGGACGATCCTGTTCAGCTCGCACATCCTGGAGGAGGTCGAGCAGGTCTCCGGCACGGTGCAGGTGATGGTGGCCGGGCGCTTGGCGGCCTCCGGCGACTTCCGGACCATCCGCCGGTTGATGACCAATCGCCCGCACGTGTTCGCGGTGCGGTCGACGAACGACAGGGCGCTGGCCGTCGCGCTGATCGCCGAGCCGTCGGTCACCGGGGTCGAGTTGGACCCCACGGGCCTGACCGTGCGGGCCGGTGACTACGGCGCCTTCACCCGGGCGCTACCCCGGATCGCGCTCAAGCAAGGCATCCGGGTGCGCCAGCTGGTGCCGTCCGACGAGTCTCTGGAGAGCGTCTTCTCCTACCTGGTGGAGGCCTGACATGTCGACAGTTACCTGGATCACCGCGCGCGGGCTGTTCGGCCGGCGTCGGTTCCTGCTGCTGCTTCCGTTGCCGTTGGTGCTGCTCGGGCTGGCTGTGCTCTGCCGGTCGCTGGGGGTGGACCCGGGCGAGTGGGGGCCGCCGGTGCTTGTCGGCCTCGGGCTTGCCGTGGTGCTGCCGGTCGTCGCGCTGATCATCGGCACGGGCGTGCTGGGTGCCGAGATCGACGACGGCACCGTGGTGCACATCCTGACCAAGCCGCTGCCACGGTGGCAGATCGTGCTGCCGAAGCTCGCGGTGGCCGCCGGGGTCACCGCGGTCACCGTCGCGGTGCCGCTCTACGTCGCGGGCGTGCTCGCCGACTCGGTACGCCTCGGTCTGGCCCTGGCTGTCGCGGGGGCGCTCGGCGCGCTGGCGTACTCGGCGTTGTTCCTCGCGCTCAGCCTGGTCACCAGGCGGCCGGTCCTGCTCGGCCTGGTCTACGTGCTGATCTGGGAGGGGCTGCTGGGCAACTTCGTCAGCGGCACCAAGGTGCTCTCCATCCAGCAGTACGTGATCGCCCTCGCCGACCGGATCGCCCCCACCGGGCTACTGGAGACCAGCGTGTCGGTGCCGGTGGCGTCGGTGATGACCGCGCTGGTGAGCGTCGGCTTCACAGTGCTCGCCATCGACCGCCTGCGCTCGTTCAGCGTGGCTGGCGAGACGAGCTGACACCGGTGCGGGCCGCAGTTCCGGCCAGCCCCCGCGCGGCGGTAGGGCTGGCCGGATGGACCGGTCGGGCCCCATCGGGCCAGGCTGATGGGCGTGAGCGTCGAAGCGGAGCAGACGTCGTTGGCTGAGCCATACTCCCGGAGCAGCCGGCCGTGGCTGACCAGCCTGGCCGTCGCCGGGCTGGCCTGTGCCACTGTCGCCACGGCAGCTCAGGGCAGCGGCCAGTTCCACTGGTGGGCGGTGTTCATCCTGATCCCGGCCGCGTTGATCGCGGCGAGCGGCGGGCCGTTGCTGGCCCGTGGCGGTGGCCGGGCCTTCGCCGGGTACATGCTCGCCTGCGTCGGCACTATTGTCTTCGCGGTCGGTGCGCTGCTGATGTTCGGCGTGATGGGGCGAGGGTGGCCGCTCATGGTGGTGCTGCCCTGCCTGGCGGTCGCCGGCACCTACGGCTGGCGGGCGGCCCACCCGCTGGCCCGTGGTCTGCACCGGGCGGTGGCCCTGCTCGCGCTGACCGGAGCCCTGCTCGGCCTGACCCTGCAACTGATCCGGGTCGAGCTGATCCACCTGGAGACCGGCTGGTGGGGCGCGTTCCTGATGCTGGCCGGGGCCATCGTGCTGGGCAACGCGGGGGAGCTGACCCGGCACCGGATGCCGTACCGCCTCCAGGCGATCACCCTGCTGGTGGGGCCCGCCGTGGTCGCGTTCCTGCTCGGGCTGCGTTTTCTGCGCGGTTGGTGACCCGCCGGTCCGCCGCCGCCCGCTCGGGCGGCGGCGGACACCTGTCAGAAGGCGCAGGCGATGACCAACTCCGGGGTACGGTCCGGGAGCAGGTCGAGTTTGCCGATCCGCCCCGCCGCCCGTAGGTCGTCGGCGACCAGGGTGAGCTGCTCCAGCAGCGCCGCCGGGCCGAGCGCCTCCGCCAACGGCACCTCCGCCTTCATCGACAGCTTCCGCTCCGACTTGGCCCGTCGCACCTGGCTCAACGCGTCACTGGCGAGCCGCAGCAGCGCCGGCTCACCCGACCCCTCGATCGTCCTGGCCACCTCGTAGGTGGTGGGCCACGTCGCCCGGTGCACCGAGCCGTACCGCCACCACGACCAGATTTCCTCGGTCACGTACGGCAGCACCGGGGCGAACAACCGCAGCAGCACCGACAGGGCCGAGGCCAGCGCCGCCCGTGCGGAGTCGGCCGCCGCGCCGGTGCCGTAGGCGCGCTCCTTGACCAGCTCGATGTAGTCGTCGCAGAACCGCCAGAAGAACGCCTCGGTCACCTGCAACGCCGCCGTGTGGTCGTACGAGTCGAAGGCGGCGCTCGCGGCGGTGACCACGGTGGCCAGCTCGGCGAGCATGGCCCGGTCCAGCGGGGCGGTCGCCGACGCGCGTAACGCGTCCGCCGCGCCCAGCCCGAGCGCGAACTTGGACGCGTTGAGCAGTTTGGTGGCCAGCCGCCGGCCGACCTTGATCTGCGCCGGGTCGAATGCCAGGTCCATGCCGGGCTTGCCGCTGGCCGCCCAGTAGCGCACCGCGTCCGAGCCGTGCTGCTCCAACAGGGCCAGCGGGGTGACCACGTTCCCCTTCGACTTGGCCATCTTCTTGTGGTCGGGGTCGAGGATCCAGCCCGAGAGCACGGTGTCCCGCCAGGGCAGCACCCCGTGCTCGAAGTGCGAACGGACCACGCTGTCGAAGAGCCAGGTCCGGATGATCTCCTGCCCCTGCGGGCGGAGGTCCATCGGGAAGACCCGGGCGAACAGGTCCGGGTCGGTCTCCCAGCCGCCGACGATCTGCGGGGTCACCGAGGACGTGGCCCAGGTGTCCAGCACGTCCGGGTCGCCGATGAAGCCGCCCGGCCGGCCGCGTTGCGACTCGTCGTAACCGGGCGCCGGATCGCTCGATGGATCGACCGGCAGCGCGGACTCGTCAGGCATGAGAGGGTGGGACCAGTCCGGCTCGCCAATGTCGTCGAGCCGGTACCACACCGGAACCGGCACCCCGAAGAAGCGTTGGCGGCTGACCAGCCAGTCCCCGTTCAGGCCGCCCACCCAGTTGTCGTAGCGGTGTTTCATGTGCGCCGGCACCCAGTGCAACTGCTCGCCCCGGGCCAGCAGCGTGGCTCGCAGCGTCTCGTCCCGGCCGCCGTTGCGCAGATACCACTGTCGAGTCGAGACGATCTCCAGTGGCCGGTCGCCGCGTTCGTAGAACTTGACCGGGTGGGTGATCGGGCGCGGCTCGCCGATCAGGTCACCGGCGTCGGCGAGCATCCCGACGATCTCCCGGCGGGCGCCGTTGACGGTCTGCCCGGCCAGCGCCGCGTACGGCTGCGCCGGCACCCCGTGCGGGGGATCGGGGAGCAGCCGACCGTCCCGGCCGATCACCACACGGGTGTCCAGTCCCAGCTCACGCCACCAGGTCACGTCGGTCAGGTCACCGAACGTGCAGACCATCGCGACGCCGGTGCCCTTACCCGGTTCGGCGAGTGGATGGGCGTACACCGGCACCTCGACGTCGAACAGCGGGCTGCGGACCGTGCCGCCCACCAGGTCGGCGTACCGCTCGTCGTCGGGGTGACAGACCAGCGCCACACAGGCCGGCAGCAGCTCGGGCCGGGTGGTGTCGATGAGCACCTCACGGCCGTCGGCCGTGGTGAACCGCAGCCGGTGGTACGCGCCGGGGCGCTCCCGGTCCTCCAACTCCGCCTGGGCGACAGCGGTGGCGAAGCCGACGTCCCAGAGGGTCGGGGCCTCCGCCTGGTACGCCTCGCCCCGGCGCAGGTTGCGGACGAACGCCCGTTGGCTGGTGGTCCGGGCGATCCGGCCGATCGTCGTGTACGTCAGGGACCAGTCCACCGAGAGCCCGAGCCGCCGCCACAGCGCCTCGAAGGCCTGCTCGTCGGTGACCGTCAGCCGTTCGCACAGCTCGATGAAGTTGCGCCGGGAGATCGGGGTGGGGTCGCGGCGGGCCGCGTCGTCGACCGGAGCCGCAGGTGGCCGCCACACCGGGTCGTACGCCAGCGCCGGGTCGCAGCGCACCCCGTACACGTTCTGCGCCCGACGCTCGGTGGGCAGGCCGTTGTCGTCCCAGCCCATCGGGTAGAAGACGGCCTTGCCGCGCATCCGCTGGTACCGCGCGGTGGTGTCGGTGTGCGTGTACGAGAACACGTGCCCCATGTGCAACTCGCCCGATACGGTCGGCGGCGGGGTGTCGATCGAGAACACGTCGCCGCGCTGCTTCGAGCGGTCGAACGCGTACGTGCCTTCCTCCTGCCAGCGGCGTGCCCAGCTCTCCTCGAGCCCGTCCAGGGTCGGACGCTCGGGACTGCCGGCGCGGGCCGTCCTCGCCGTATCGGTCATACGGCGATCGTAGGCACCTCCCGGGTGCGGGGCGACGTAGTTGCGGCCGAACACACCGGCCGGCGGCGAACGGCAACGACCGGGGCGGCCCCGCTAGATCAGCGAGTCGCGCCACTGGCGGTGCAGGGCGGCGTACCGGCCGTCGGCCTCGGCCAGCACTGCGGGTGGGCCGTCCTCGACGACCTCTCCGCCGTCGAGGACGAGCAACCGGTCAGCCGTCTCCACTGTGGAGAGACGATGGGCGATCACCAGTGCGGTGCGGTCGCGCAGGATGGTGCCGAGTGCCCGCTGCACCAGACGTTCGGTCGGCACGTCGAGCGACGACGTCGCCTCGTCCAGGATGAGCACCGTCGGGTCGGCCAGGAACGCGCGGGCGAACGCGACGAGCTGCCGCTGCCCGGCGGAGAGCCGGCCACCACGTCGGTGCACCTGGGTGGCGTACCCCTCGGGCAGTTGGGCGATGAAGTCGTGCGCGCCGATCGCCCGCGCGGCGGCCTGGACGGCGGCGTCGTCGGCCCCCGGGCGACCGAACCGGATGTTCTCCGCGACGGTCCCGCTGAACAGGTGGTTCTCCTGTGTCACCAGCACCACGGCGCGGCGCAGGTCGGCGTCGCGCACCTCGCGCAGGTCGACCCCGTCCAACCAGACCGTGCCGGTGTCCGGGTCGTGGAACCGGGCGACCAGCTTGGCGATCGTCGACTTGCCCGCCCCGGTCGGCCCGATCAGCGCCACGGTCTGCCCGGCCGGCACTGTCAGGTCCAGCCCGCAGAGAATCGGGGTGTCGGCCCGGTAGCCGAAGCTGACCGCCCGGAAGACCAGCTCGCCTCGGCCGGGCCCGGTCGGCAGCGGTGTGGGCCGGGCCGGTTCGGCGACTGTTGGTCGTTCGTCGAGCACCCCGGCCAGCTTCTCCAGTGCGGCGGTGGCCGACTGCAACGAGTTGTAGAACTGGCTCAGCTCCTGCATCGGCTCGAAGAAGCGGCGCAGGTAGAGCAGGAACGCGGCGAGCACGCCGATCTCGGTCTGCCCGCCGAGCACCCGCCAACCGCCGTAGCAGAGCACCACAGCCACCGTGACGTTGCCGATCAACTTGATCGCGGGCGAGTACGTGGCGATCAGCCGGAAAGCGTGCAGGCTGCTCCGTCGGTAGTCGTCGCCGAGCGCCACGAAGATCCGTTGGTTGCGGGGCTCCCGGCGGAACGCCTGCACCGCCCGGATGCCCCGCATCGACTCGACGAAGTGCACGATGACAAGCGCGACCGCGTCCCGGGTCCGTCGGTACGCGCTCGCCGACGACCGGGCGAACCAGCGGGACAACCAGAACAGGAACGGGAAGGCGAACAGCGTCACGGCCGCCAGCGGCAGGTCCAGCCAGAGCAGGATTGCGGCCACCGACAGGATCGAGAGCCCGGCCAGCACCAGGCTGTCGATCCCACCGTCGACGAGTTCGGCTATCGAGTCCAGGTCGCTGGTGAGCCGGGAGACCATCCGGCCGGACGTGTACCGCTCGTGGAAGCCGACCGACAGCCGCAGGAAGTGCCCGAACACCCGCTGCCGCAGGTCGAGCAGGACGGCCTGGCCGATCCGGGCGGAGAGGGTGAGGAAGCCGCGGCGGGCCGCGTACTCGGTCACCGAGGCCACCGCGAACGCCCCGGCGACGGTGACCAGCGGGCCGGGGTCGCCGGCGCGCAACGGCGGGATGGCCCGGTCGATGCCGATCATGACCAGGTACGGGCCGGACATCGCGGCGGCGTTCTGGGCCAGCAGCAGGGTGACCGCCGTGGCGAGTCGCCTTCGGTGCGGGCGGAGCAGGTTGCCCAACAGGGTGCGGCTGAGCCGGCGCAGCCGGGCCACCGCCTCGGGGCTGGTGTCCTCGGCTCGACTGCGGTCGGCCTCCGGGTCGGTGGCGGTTCCGCGCCAGCGGGTGAGCTCGGGCTCCTCCTCCTCCGGCGGCGGGTCGGCCTGCTTCGGCACGCTCACGAGCGCACCAGCCCCCACCCGTCCGAAGGGGACGGGCTCGGCCCGCTGGCTCCGGGCTGCGGTGGATGCCCGGCGGGCGGCTCGGCGGCGAGCAGCGCCCGGTACGCGGGGACGGTGGCCAGCAGGTCCGAGTGCCTGCCGGTCGCGGTGATCCGCCCGTCCTCCAGCAGGGCGACCCGGTCGGCGAGCGCGATCGTCGACGGCCGGTGCACCACCAGCAGCGCGGTGCTGTCCCGCAGGACCCGGCGCAGCGCCGTTTCGACCAGGGCCTCGGTGTGCACGTCGAGGGCGGAGAGCGGGTCGTCGAGCACCAGCACCGCCGGTCGGCCGAGCACGGCCCGCGCCAACGCCAGCCGTTGCCGTTGCCCGCCGGAGAGGGACAACCCCTGCTCGCCCACCCGGGTGGCCAACCCCCAGGGCAGGTCGTACGCGAAGTCGGCCTGGGCCAGCGCGAGGGCCGCGCGGACCTCGTCGTCACCGGCGTCGGGGCGACCCAGGGTGAGGTTCTCCCGCACCGACATGGAGAAGAGCGTGGGCTCCTCGAACGCCACCCCGACCAGCCGGCGCAGCGAGGCCAGCCGCAACTCGCGCAGGTCGTGCCCGTCCAGGGTGATCCGGCCGGCGGACACCTCGTGCAGCCGGGGCACCAGGGAGAGCAGCGTGCTCTTGCCGCAGCCGGTGGCACCGACCAGGGCCAGCGTCTCGCCCGGCTCGATGCTCAGGTCGATCTCGCTCAGCACCGCAGTGGTGGCACCGGGGTAGCTGAACGCGACCCGCTCGAAGCGCAGTCGACCGTGCACCGCGTCGCGGGGCAGCGCGACCGCGCCGGGAGAATCCACGATCTCCGGCGGGGTGTCCAGCACCTCCTGGATCCGGTCGGCGGCGGTGGCCGCCTCCTGGCCGTTGGCGATGATCCAACCCAGCGACTGCACCGGCCAGATGAGCATCAGTTGCAGGCTGACGAACGCGACAAGCTCGCCGATGGTGAGCGCGCCGTGCGCGGCGGCGGCCGCCCCCGCCGCCAGCACCACGCCCAGGGTCACGTTGGGCACCAGGTCGAGCAGTGCCGAGGTGTTCGCCAGCAGCCGTCCCTTGCCGACTCCCGTGTCGTGCAGCCGCCGGGCAGCGCCGGCGAAGCGGGCGGCCAGCTCGGGCCCCCGCCCGTACGCCTTCATGGTGCGCAGGCCCTGCGCGGTCTCCTCGACGAGCGTCGCCACGTCGCCCTGCTGGTCCTGCATCCGGCGGGACGCCGCGTGGTAGTGCCTCCCGAACCGGCGACTGATCAGCAGCAGCGGCACCGCGCTCGCGGCGACCAGCACCCCGAGCGCCGGGTGCAGATTGATCAGGAGCACCACCACGACCACGTACGTGGTCAGGTTGAGCACCAGGAAGAACACGCCGAAGGAGAGGAACCGGCGGATCACCGACAGGTCGCTGGTGATCCGGGAGAGCAACTGGCCGGACTGCCAGCGATCGTGGAAGCTCGTCGGCAGCCGTTGCAGGTGGGCGTACACGTCGGCGCGCAGCGCCGCCTCCATGCCCACCGCCGAGGACGACTGCACCCACCGGCGGATGAAGATGAGCACCGCCTCGACGACGCCGAGCAGCAGCGCCAGGCCGCCGAGTTGGAGCAGCCCGGCCGGTTCGTGCCGGGCCACCGGCCCGTCCACGACCCGTTGCACGACAAGCGGTACGGCGATCCCGGCCGCGGTGCCGGCGAGCCCCGCGACGAGCAGCCAGGCGAACTCGGCGGCGTACGGGCGCAGGTAGGGGCGTAGCCGCCAGAGGTTGTGCACGGGGCGGGTGCCCGCGGCGGCCCGGGCGGCCGGGTCGCCGTCGCTCTCCACAGGCACTACCAGACGGTAGCGTCAATAGGTGTCGATGCCCCTGTCAGCTTGTTGTCAAGCGCCGCTCATGACCGAGAAGCCACTTCTTCACGTCCAGTCCCCAGCGGTAGCCGCCGAGCGTGCCGTCGGTACGAAGAACCCGGTGACAGGGCACGAAGAGAGCTGCCGCGTTCCGGGCGCAGGCGGCCGCGGCGGCCCGCACCGCCGGCGGTCGACCGGCCAGCGCGGCGTACCCGGTGTAGGTGACAGGGGTGCCCGGTGGCACCTCGCGCAGCACGTCCCAGGCGTGCGCCATGAACTCTCCGCCGGTGCGTTGCCGAACCGGCACCGCGTCGATGGCGGCGAGGTCACCGTCCAGGTAGGAGTGGACCGCCGCGCTGACCGGGCCGAGGTCGGCCCGCTCCCGCAGCGGTGCCCGCAGGGCCGGGTGGACCAGGGGCAGCAGCGCCGCCGGGTCCGGGGTGAAGCCGGCTGCCCGTACGTCACCGTCGGGGCCGGCGAGGATGCTCAGTGGGCCGGTCGGTGTGCTCAGGACGGTGCTGTCGATGTTCATGCCGCTCTCCAGAGTCTGATCGTGGCGTAGGACCGCCAGGGACGCCAACGCTCGGCGTACCCGTCGAGGGCTTTTTGGGTGTCGGGCAGGCCGAGCGCGGCGGCGCCGCGCCGGACCGCGAGGTCGGAGCTGAGCAGGATGTCCGGGTCGCCGAAGGCGCGCATGGCCAGGTAGTTGGCGGTCCACGGGCCGATGCCGGGCAGCGCGAGCAGCCGCCGGACGGCCTCCTCCCGATCCACCCCAGGGGCGAGGTCGACGGACCCGTCCACCACTGCCCGAGCCAACCCCCGCAAGGCCTCCCGCCGCCCCACAGGCATCCCGAACCCCGAGTCCGGCAGGGCCAGAAGGTCCTCGGCGCTCAAGAACCCCCGCAGGTCACCGTGTTGATCATGAGGTTGACCTGGAGTTCGATCTCCATCGACCTCGTCAACCTCATGATCAACATGGTGGGTGAGGAGGCGGGTCAGGGTTGTTCTTGCCGAGGTGACCGAGATCTGTTGGCCGATGACGGCGCGGACTGCCAGCTCGAAGGCGTCGACCGACCGGGGGACGCGGATGCCGGGTTCGGCCGCCACTGCCGTGGCCAGCGCCGGGTCGGCGGCCAGGGTGGCGTCGATGGCCGCCGGGTCCGCGTCCAGGTCGAGCAACCGGCGGCAGCGGGCCACCGCCGGCGCCAGGTCACGCAGGTCGGCGAGCCGCAGGGTCGCCGCCACGTGCCCGTCCGCCGGGGTCAGCGCCACCTGGCCGGTGCCGTGCGGCAACCGCAACCCCCGGTGGTACGTCCCGTCGCGGACCTCCTCCACTCCGGGCAACGCCCGCACCGCGAGGAAGTCCAGCAGCGCTTGGGCGTGCAGCGGCGGGCGGTACGCCAGCCGGAGCGCGATGGTCCCCGCCCCGGCCGGCGCCTGCTGGCGGCCACGGGCCGTGCGCAGGTCCGACGGGGCGCTCGCGTACACCTCGCGAAGCGTGTCGTTGAACTGCCGCACGCTGCCGAAGCCGGCGGCGAACGCGATCTCGGCCATCGCGAGGTCGGTCGTCTCGATCAGGATCCGGGCGGTCTGGGCGCGCTGGGCCCGGGCCAGTGCCAGCGGCCCGGCCCCCATCTCGGCGCTCAACATCCGGTGCAGGTGCCGCTCGGTGTAGCCCAGCCGGGAGGCCAGCCCCGGTACGCCGTCCCGGTCGACAACCCCGTCGGCGATCAGCCGCATCGCCCGACCGACCACATCCGCACGGACGTCCCAGAGCGGCGAGCCGGGCGCGGCGTCCGGCCGGCAGCGACGGCACGCGCGCAGTCCGGCACCCTGCGCCGCAGCGGCGGACGGGAAGAACCGGACGTTCTGCCGCTTGGGCGTGATCGCCGGGCAGGACGGCCGGCAGTAGATGCCGGTGGACGTCACACCGGTGTAGAACCAGCCGTCGAACCGCTGGTCACGGCTGTCCACGGCCCGGTAACACCGCTCGAAGTCCATCTCCATGTCACCGATGATGCCCCGCTCGACAGGCCATCGGCTGGCGGGAATCGGACCTGGGTGTGCAGGTGCGGTGCGGCCGGGTCAGCGGGGGCGTCGGCGGCGTCGGTGCGGCTGACCAGATCCAGTGGGCTGGGCGGACCGGTTCGACTGCCCGGCCCCGGTGGGCAGGCCGGCGCGGTTCGGTTGGGCGGCGCGGTTCGGTTGGGCGGCGCGGCTTGGCTGGGCGGCGCGGCTCGGCTGGGCGGAGCGGCTCGGCTGGCCGGTCAGCAGGGCCGATCGGAACACGCCGTCCGGGTCGTACCGCTTCCACAGCCGCCGGACCCGGGCCCCGGTCTCGCCCGGGTAGATCCGGGCGAACGCGGCCGGATCCGGCCGGCTCTCGAAGTTGACGTACGCGCCGTCGGCGCGCGCCCCGGCGGCCCGCCAGGCGGTGTGCAACGCGGTGTCGGCCTGCGGCGGAAACACCGAGGCCACGATCAGCGTGTCCTGGTGACGATGCGGGTACGCGGTCGCGTCGGCGGCGACGTCGTTGACCGCCCCACCCAACGAGCGGAGTTGAACCACCGCCCGCCCCGGCCCGGTCACCGCTCGCGTCACTGCCCGCGCCCCGCCGTCGTCGAGCGCCGTGAACAGACCGTTGGTGGTCGTGCCACGCTGCTGCCCGACGTTGGGGTTGAGGTGTGCGGTCGGCACCAACGTCGGGTAGGGCAGCAGGTCGGTCCGGTGTTCGAGCACCTTGCCGATGGCGAGCAGGGGTTCCACCGCCGGTCGGGCCCGGCGCAGGCTCTCGGCGGCGACCACGGCGGTGATGGACATGAGGACCGATCGGCCCTCCGCGAACACCACGGCGGCCGCTGACAACTCCCGTGGGGCCTGCGCGAGGTAGCTCGTCCACTCCCGGACGGTGCGACCGTCCGGATGCGCCTCGACGACCAGTTGCGCGACACCGACGTTGCGCTGCTCGGCCGCCTCGATCTCGAAGGCCACCACGATTCCCGCGCCGGCCCCCGCCCCCCGGACCAGCCAGAACAGCTCCGGCTCGTGGTCGGCGTCGGCGCGTACCAGAGTCCCGTCCGCCAGCACCACCTCGACGGCGCGGACGCGGTCGATGGTGAGGCCGTGGGCGCGGACCAGCCAGCCGACACCACCGCCGGTGGCCAGCCCGCCGACGCCGACGCCGCCGTAGTCACCAGAGCTGATCACCAGGCCGTACGGGGCCAGCGCCTTCGCGACGTTCGCCCAGCGGGCACCGGCCTCGACCCGGACCAGCCCGGCCCGCTCGTCGATCACCTGAACCCGGTTGAGCATGGAGAGGTCGATGACCACCCCACCGTTGTTGGACGAGGCGCCGGAGAGGCCGTGGCCGCCGCTGCGGACCGCTATCGGCAGCCGCTGCTCGCGCGCGTAGCGGAGCGCGTCGACCACCTGAGCTGTGGTCTTCGGCAGCAGTACGGCGGCCGCGACGCCGACCTGGTGTACGTCGAGCGCAGGTGCGCGTACCGGCGGTCGCCCGGTGTGACGATCTGCCCCCGCAGGGAGTCGGGCACCCGGGTCATGGCGGTGCTCATCGTTGCCCCCGCAGCGCGCACCTCGGGTGTCCCTGATCGGTCATGACCCAAGAATGAGCGGGCCCACCGGCCTCGACAAATCTGCCTCCTGTCGGAGGGACGCCCGGCGCTCGCCTGTACGGGGAGCGCCACGCGAAGGTGACCGGGATCTCCCGGGTCGACCGGTCAGGCCGGGGCGGAAGCGCCACCGACCTGACCGGTTCCGCTCAGCGCGACGGGCGCGGCGAGGCCGTCGGCCGTCCCGGCACACCGGGCGGGCCCAGCGGAGTCGACGGGCTTGGTGAGGCGATCGGGTTTCCCGGTGCGTCTGGCCTGCCGGGCCGGCCCGGCGGAGTCGACGGGCTCGGCTTGACCGTCGGCTGGCCCGGCCTCTTGGACGGGTCCGCCTTCGCGCCCCCGGGGCTCGGTTCGATCGTCGGCACCACTGTAGGTCCGGACGGGGTGGGTACCGGCGGGCTGGGCACGGCCGGCGGGCCGGCCGGGCTGGGCACGGCCGGCGGAAGCTCGTCCGTGCTGGTTGCGGCCAGCGCGAGCGGAGTGGCGATCAGGATCGCCGCCAGTGTGCTCACCGCCCCCACCGTCACCGTGGCGCGGCGTCGGTTACGCACCCGCCGTTCCGCTCGGCTCAACTGGTCATGCACGATCGGTGCCTCCTCGGCGAGGTCGGTGAGGGTGGAGCGGATGAGGTGCTCGAAGGGTTCGGTCATCGCCGTACCTCCAGCATGTCGACGTCCGGCAGCAGGTCGCGCAGCCGTTGCACAGCGCGATGGGTACGGCTGCGTACGGTGCCCACCGAGCAGCCCAGCAACTCGGCCACCCGGGCTTCGGGCAGGTCCTCGTAGTAGCGGAGGACCACCACCGCCCGCTGCGTCGGTGGCAGGTGACGCAGCGCGGCACGCATCGCCAACCGCACGTCGGAGCCGCCGCTGGGGTCGCCGCCGACCGGTTCGTCCGCCGGGTTGAGCGGTGTCTCCCGCCACCGGCGAAGTCGCCGCCACCAGCTGATCTGCTCGCGGTACATCACCACCCGCAGATAGCCCTCAGGGTCGGCGTGCCGAATGGTTCCCCACTTCGGGATGGTCCGCGCCAACGCCGACTGGAACAGGTCCTCGGCGGCGTTGCGGTCCCCGGTCAGCAGGTACGCGACCCGCATCAGCGCCGGAGTCCGGCTGCTGACGAACTCGGCCAGTCGCGCGCGCTCGTCCTCGTCCACCCACCACCCCCGTTTCGATGTCACAGATACAGACGCCCCAGGTCATCGTCGCTATCCATGATCTGTGGGGTTTTTCGGCCCGAAAGTGTCGGTCGTGCCGGGTAGCGTCCGGCCACCAACTGAAGAAGGGGTGCGGCGGATGACGAGCGTGGCGGGTTGGGCGGCGGCGTCGACACCTGGTGCGTTCCCGCCGTTGCCCCGCGCGGTGGCGCAGTCCTTCTACCGCCGGATGCGGGCCGTCGCGCCGGCCGCGGTGGGCGCCATCGAACGGGACCGGGCGGGCGACCCCGAGCAGAGCTTCCCCCAGACTGCCTGCGGCAGGTTGGTCGGCTCGCTCGACGACGCGGGTCTGCGGGCGCTCGGAATGTGGACGCACCACAGGTGCATGCGCTTCTACGACGACGACACGACGGTGGGTCGCCGGTTGATCCGCGAGATCGCGGCGCGGCCGGGGCTGGGCTGGACGGCCGACGAGGTGCGGTGGATGCTGCGTGAGTCGTTCTCAGCCGGGCCGGCCGCGGCCGACCGGTTCACACTGCCTCGCGCCGCCGCCGCGCAACTGCCGGCGGCCGACCGCCCGGAGCTGGGCCATTGGCCCGAGATCGAGGTGCCCCGCCAACGGCGGCCCGACCAGTCTCGTTGATCATGAGGTTGGCTGCGGCAGGATGGACGTCGCACCGCCCCGACGGAAGGACGCTCCGATGCCCGCCAGCGAACCGACGATCATCGCCACCAGCATGGGCTTCTTCCGGGGCGACCGCGGGCCCTACGACCTGCGGCCCAGCCCGGTCTTCGAGCTGGCGGCCGAGCTGGCCGAGGCCGGTCCGCAGCCGCGGGTCTGCTACCTCGGGCAGGCCGTCGGCGATCAGCCCACGTCGCTGACCGCCGTCTACGGCGCGTTCGCCGACACCCGGTTCCGGCTGTCACATCTCGCCCTGTTCCCCATGCCGAACGTCGAGGACGTCCGCGCTCACCTGCTCGCCCAGGATGTGATCTGGGTCGGCGGCGGCAGCGTGGCCAACCTGGTCGCGGTGTGGCGGGTGCACGGGCTCGACGAGATCCTGCACGAGTGCTGGCAGGCCGGTGTGGTGCTGGCCGGCGTCTCCGCCGGCTCGATCTGCTGGCATGTCGGCGGTGCCACCGACAGCTTCGGCCCCCGGCTGCGCGGCTTCACCGAGGGCCTGGCCTGGCTGCCCTACGGCAACGGGGTGCACTACGACAGCGAGGGCCAGCGCCGCCCGCTGATGCACGAGCTGGTCGGTGACGGCACGCTCCCCACCAGCCACTGCACCGACGACGGCGTCGGCCTGGTCTACCGGGGCACCCGGCTGGTCGAGGCAATCGCGGACCGCGAGGGCGTCTCGGCGTACGAGGTCAGCCGGGGTGCGGACGGCAGCGTGCGCGAGGCGGTCATCGCCCCCCGCCTGCTCGGCTGAGCGTCACGCCTCCTCGACCGCCTGTCGGCGGCGGAGCACCGCGTCGAAGACCTGGGCCAGCTCGGCGGCGTCCTCCCCGGCGTGGTGCGTGTGCGGCATGTCGTGCAGGCCCAGCTCGTGCTTGATCGTGCCCTGCCGGGTCTGGGCCCACTCGCTGCCGGTCAACCCCATCCAGTAGCTGCGGAGATCGACGCCGGAGCCGGTCGCACCGAACGGGCTGTGCCCGACGAAGCGGACGAAGTACCAGTGCACGAACATGCCGTCCCAGACGGCCGGGGCGGCGAGGAAGACCGGACGGCCGACCCGGCGCAGCCCGTCGACCCAGGCCGCAGCGGCGGACATCGCCTCCTGCGCGGTGGGCGCCTCCCGCAGCAGACGGTCCCGGTCCAGGCCGGAGACGGCCAGCGCCGCCGGGACGAACTCGTCGGAGATGGGACGCAGCTCGGTGTAGAAGGTCAGGTCCGGGCGGCCGGCGACGGCCATGCCCAGCGAGATCATGCTGTACGGCCCGGGGATCGGCCCGTCCGCCTCCACATCGACGGCGACGTACAGCTCGGGCAACGTCGAGGTCATCCCACCTCCAGCAGCGGACCCATCGAACCGGGAGGGTAGCAACGCCCAGCGGGGCCCGGAGGGAGCGACGATCGACCATCTGCCGCGCGCCGAATCGGAGCCGCCTGGACCGGCCCGGCCGGGACCGGCGTAAGCTGGCCCGTCGTGAGTCTCACCATCGGCATCGTCGGCCTGCCCAACGTCGGCAAGAGCACGCTTTTCAACGCGTTGACCAAGAACGACGTGCTGGCGGCGAACTACCCGTTCGCCACCATCGAGCCCAACGTCGGCGTGGTCGGTCTGCCCGACGAGCGGCTGGGCAAGCTGGCCGAGATCTTCTCCTCGCAGAAGGTGCTGCCGGCGCCGGTGTCGTTCGTCGACATCGCCGGTCTGGTCCGTGGCGCGTCGAAGGGGCAGGGCCGGGGCAACGCCTTCCTGGCCAACATCCGGGACGCGTCGGCGATCTGCCAGGTCGTCCGGGCCTTCTCCGACCCGAACGTGGTGCACGTCGACGGCAAGGTCTCCCCGGCCGACGACATCGAGACGATCAACACCGAGCTGATCCTCGCCGACCTGCAGACCCTGGACAAGGCGCTGCCCCGGTTGGAGAAGGAGGCCAAGCTCCGCAAGGACCGGCTCGCCGCGGTCGCCGCCGCGAAGGCCGCGATCGAGGTGCTCGACGGTGGCACCACCCTCTACTCCGGGGCCGCCGCCGCCAAGATCGAGCTGGAGCACCTGCGCGAGCTGCACCTGCTCACCACCAAGCCCTTCCTGTACGTCTTCAACGTCGACGAGGCCGAGCTGGCCAACGAGACGTTCCTCGACGAGCTGCGCGCCCTGGTCGCCCCCGCCGAGGCGATCTTCATGGACGCCAAGATCGAATCCGAGCTGGTGGACCTGCCCGAGGAGGAGGCCCGCGAGCTGCTGGAGTCGATCGGGCAGAACGAGCCGGGCCTCAACCAGCTCGTCCGGGTCGGTTTCCGCACCCTCGGCCTCCAGACGTACCTCACGGCCGGCCCCAAGGAAGCGCGCGCCTGGACCGTCCCGGTCGGCGCCACCGCGCCGGAGGCCGCGGGCGTCATCCACAGCGATTTCCAGCGCGGCTTCATCAAGGCCGAGGTGGTCTCGTACCACGACCTGGTCGAGCACGGTTCGATGGCGGCAGCCAAGGCGGCGGGCAAGGTCCGCATCGAGGGCAAGGAGTACGTCATGCAGGACGGCGACGTGGTGGAGTTCCGCTTCAACGTCTGAACCGGGCCTGTCAGGTAGCCTCGGCCTCCGCCAGGAGCTTCTGTGTGTTGGCGCCGTGGGCGGCGGCCTGGTCGTGCAGGCGGGCGGCGGGCCCAGGGCCCCACAGGCGGGCGGCCAACTGCTGGTACTCGGGAAGCTTGGGCATCTTGCTGTCCAGGCGGAACAGGATGGCCAGCGGGCGGCGGCGCCACCAGCGGCTGATCCAGTCGACAGATTGCGTCACCAGCAGCGCGCCGTAGCTCGTCGGCAGGGTCGGGGCGGCGGCCACCTTGACCGCCTTCTCCGTCAGGTTGAGCATCTCGGTCACGGAGACCGCCTCGCGTCGCGGGCCGCTCGCCTCCTCCAGCAGGGTGCGGTAGCGGGCCAGTAGTCTGCGGCGCTCGCGGATCGTGTCAGCGGCCTGCAACTCGGCCTTGAAATCAGCGAAGTAGCGGCGGTATCCGCTGAACTCGTCCCGGACTCGGAGCAACTGCTCGGGAATGTCCTTCAGACTGGACGCGCGGGACAGTACGAGCGCCGCGATCGGCGGGATCGGGATCGTCGACATGGCCGTCCACTCGGCAACGACGTCGCCTCCGGTGAGCGGCTCCTCAAGTGATTCGGCGATCCTGTCGTACAGCTGGCGCGGCAGCGACCGATAGGTCTTCTGGAGCGTGCCGGCGACGAACGGCACGCGGTCGAAGTCGGGGAAGTAGTCGAGGCCGTGCGCGGCGGCCACGACCAGGTAGCCGTTGCCCCGGTACATCCGGTCCCGGACCGAGGAGTCACCCGCGCTGGCGTAGCCGCCGAGGCCGTCGACCTGGGCGAGGAGATTGTTCAGACCGGTCGTGTAGTCCAGGCCGGCCACCGCGCCGTTCTCGCCAGCCTCGGACGGGTCGGTGCCGTTGCCGTCGGTGACCCGCTTGGCGAACTCGTCGGGCAGTCGCAGCGCGACCCGGCGGAGTTCGTCGCGCGACAGGGTCGGAGCGAACGTCCGGTACAGCCCTTCGCGAGCGAGCCGGCTGCTGAGGCCACTGACGTACTCGCCCGAGGCGCCCAGTGCCTCCATGCGGTCGAGGAGTACCGCGGCCTCGCAGAGTGAGCAGAGATCGAGGAACCGGGGCAGGGACAGCGCCTCCGGCCGGGACAGGACACCGCTGGCGTTGGCCATCAGCGTCTGCGTCACCAGCGCCACGTTCTGTTCGATCCCGGCCACGAAATCCATTCTAGGATCGGCCCATGATGCTGGGATCGACGGGCGTCGAGGCGATCGAGTTCGCCGGAACGGATCTCCTGGCCGTGCGCGAACTGGTGGCGGGCGGTCAGATCGTCCTGCTCCGCGACGACGTGCCCGCCGACCGCAGACCGGATCAGTGGCCGTTGGACGTCGTCGAGTCGGTCGGCGAATGTGCTGCGGTGCCGCTGTCCGGTCTCACCGGCGAGGGTGGGCCACGCTATCCGCTGGTCATCGGGCAACGCGAGAGCATCCGTTACCTGTGCTCCTATGCCGACCGGGTGCCATCGCCGCCCTATCCGTACGAGGCCCGGCCGGTGGTGACCGACTACCGCGAGTTCCGGGATCTGTGGGTGGCCGAGCCGGGCCGGTTCACACCGGACGCCGACAGCTACGCCATCGGCCACACGCTGGCGCGCCTGCACTCCCTCAAGATCCTGCACGGCGACGCGCATCGCGGCAACTGGCTGTTCGACCGCGAGGGCCGGGCGATGGTGGCCGACCTGAGACCGGTCTTCCTCCACTGCCCGCCGAGCCCCGAGCAGTGCGCGACCGACATCCGCCCGCTGCTGCCCTCCCTGAACCCGAACGGTTGGATGAGTTTCCGGCTCAGCTACCGCAAGACCTGGCCAGCGGAGGGTCGGGTGATCGACCTGATCCAGCTCACCGACCTGACCGGCTGGGCGGCCGCGTTCCGCACCCGGGACTACGAGCGCGCCGCCGAGCTGATGGGCCGCCAGCTCACCGGCGAGTGCACCCCGATCGTGCGCGTCATGCTGCTCGCCAACCGGGCGATGGCGCGCAGCCGCGCCGGCCGCCACGACGACGCGTTGCGGGACATCGTCGACGCCGCCCAGTTGGCGAAGGCGCGCAGCCCGCACGTGGCCAACGGACTGGGGATCGCCCTGGCCGTCGTGTGGTGCGACAAGGGCGACCGGACGGCGGCACTGGACACGCTGTCGAAGGTGACCGGGCAGCCCGAGCAGTTGCTCGCCCGGCTGGAGCCGGGCGACGCGCAGCTCCCGATTATGAATATGTGAGCCAACGGCCGGTGGACGTCGAGGTGGAGCTCGTTGAGACTCTCGATCCGGAGAGCATTGAAGCGCTCTGGGGTCAGGGGGCAAGGTTGGATGTCCGGCAGGACGGTGCACCCTGCCGCCCTGACTCCATCACTAACGATGGGTGAGGCGAGTCGCTAGGTTAAGGTTCGTTCTTTTCTGAGCTGAGTACGCTGCTTGTTGGGCTGACTCACCATTGTGGGCGTGGTCAGTTGTAGTGGGCGAACTCGGTGTAGTCGTTCCAGATCCAGCCCTTGACGCCGGTGCAGCAGTCCGAGTGCCACCACAGATTTCCGGCGTCATTCACGCAACGCTTGTCGATGCGGAATAGCGTCTTGGACTTCCAGTGGGCGATCACCGAGGACGACCCCGAATAGCTGGTGTGCACTGCGGCGCTGCCGACGATGACCCGCCTCATGTGCGGCGTCCAGTTCGAGCAGGAGGCCAACGTGCCGACCTCCGCCGGTACGGCACCCATCTCGCTCACCATTGCGCTCGGAACGGGCTCGACCGCGGCAGCCGCCGGTGCCGCGATCGGAAGAATGCCGGCAAACGCGAGCGTGAGTGCCCCACCCGCCGCTGCGATTCTCCTCGAGATTGCTTTCACAAATTTCTCCATATCTGTAGGTGTTCTGAGTTGGACGGTATAGCTAGCGCTGTCTCCGCGAAGTCCGCCTCTGGTAACGGATCGATAAACGTGGTTTGACCAGGGGTTAGGTTGTTAGGTCCTCGTAAATGGGCTCAGTGATTACCGCCTCTGTCTGCTGAAGCGGTCTCGGTGCGGGCAGCGGCCGCGAGCGGCGGTACGTTGACCGCATGACGGATCAGTTGCTGCGATCGTCGTTCGGTGCGGCCGCTGCCGCGTACGCCGAGCACCGCCCGGACTACGCGCAGGCCGCCGTGCGGTGGGTGCTTGAGGTTGCGCCCGGCCTGCGGGTGCTCGACCTGGGCGCTGGCACCGGCAAGCTGTCCGCGACGCTGGTCGCGGTGGGCGCTGATGTCGTGGCGGTCGAACCCGACCCGGCGATGCTCACCGAACTACGCCGTACGCTGCCAGCCGTCCGTGCCCTGGCGGGCAGCGCGGAGGCGATCCCGCTGCCGGACGCATCCGTCGACGCCGTGCTGGCCGGCAACGCGCTGCACTGGTTCGACATGGCCGTCGCAGGGCCGGAGATCGCCCGCGTCCTTGCACCCGGCGGCGTACTGGCCGGTCTGTGGAACATCATGGACGACCGGATCGACTGGGTTGCCGGGCTCGAACGGGTCAGCGGGAGTGCGGCCATCGGCCCGCGCGACACGGTGAGCAGTTGGCGCACGGCGACCGCAGACATGCTCGTTCCGGGCGCCGGCCTGGTCGCCCGGTTCGGGTCGGCGGAGCAGGCCGAGTTCCCGCACGGGCAGCGCCGTACCGCCGACTCGCTCGTTGCGACGCTTGCCACGCGGGCCGGGATGCTGGTCATGCCGGCAGAGGAGCGAGAAGCCATGCTCGGCCGGATCGGCGCCTTCCTGGAGAGCAGACCTGAGACCGCCCACGGCGAGTTCACCCTGCCGATGCTGACCGGCGTGCTGCGCGCCCGACTCCGGAGCGCGACACGTCCTACCGGGTGATCCGTCCTGAATGGCCAGCAGGCACATCGCAGCGTCAGGGACGGGCAGCCTTCTCGCCATGGACGGCTGCGTACTCTGCGGCGAGCCAGGGCCCGAGGTCGTCGATGAGCTCGCGGAGCACATCCGGGGATGGCGAGGGCGTGCGGCCGATAGTGGCAGCTCTCCGCATCTGCCCGGCACGTTGCGGGTAGTAGAGCCCGAACACCTCGGCCGACTCGGTGAGATCGCTGGTCCAGCCTCCCCACCGAGGCATGATCAGCGTGAATCCGGTCCTGACGATGCGCCGAGCGACGAGGCGGCTGAGGGCCGCACGTTGGTGGTCGGTGTGCGCTTCGGCTGCCTGGCGGCGCCAACCCGCAAGCGCACGTGACAGGTCACCGTTCGTCTCGCGGGCGAGCAGGGGAGTGGGTCGGTACCGGGGAAGTTGGTCGGCGAGGTCGTCGCCCAGCAGTGGTGTGCACAGGCAGGCGACGAAGAAGCCGAGGTCGTGCCGCTCAAGCTCGCTGAGCAGCGTACGTGCGCTGAACAGCAGAATGCCCACGCCGTCGATCTGCGTAAAGGACCTGTCGAGAGCTTGCTCGACCGCGGTGGCAGCCGCCCGGTCGGCCTCGGTTGGTGCGGTGTGCAGGGCGAGCAGCAGGTCGAGATCGGAGAGCCCGGGGGTGGCGGTGCCACGCGGGATGCTGCCGTAGATGTAGGCGCTGTGCAGCCGTCCATCGTCGAACGAATCGGCGATCCGCGCGCGTGCCGCGTCGACGACACCGGCGAACGCGGCCGGGACCCGACTCAGTGCACCCTCACGCGCAATCGTTCCCTCGACGTCCAGTCCTCTTCCGGCCATGGGGACACTCTGCCGGAGCTGGCGACGACGCTCACCCCCTCGGGAGCGATCTCGCTAGCGCGCGTCGAGCGGTACGGAGATGGCGTCGCGGATCAGGTCTACGGCCTGGTCGACGTTCCGTGTCGTGGACTGGGCGTCGTCCTGCTCGGACTCGTGCACGAACGCTGTCACGCCCCGGCGGCTGCCGCAGTAGTCAACGATCCCGTGCTCGATCTGTGTCCGCAGCGCGTGCCCGTACCCGTGTCGCTCGTAGAGGCCGGCGTCGTCACCGGCGATGGGGAGCAGGTGAGTGGTGAGGCGGTGCAGCCGCGGTCGGATGCCTGTGGACGGGGCGTAGTCGAAGGCCCAGCCCTTGATGAACACCCGGTCGATCCACCCCTTGAGCAGCGCCGGCATCGACCACCAGTAGACCGGGAAGACCAGCACCAGATGATCGGCTCGGCCGATGCGCCGCTGCTCGTGCAGCACGTCGGGCGGGGGCCCGCCGCGCTGCTGGTACGCCAGGCGATCGGCCGGGGTGTACCTCGGGTCGAAGCCCTCCCTCGCCAGGTCGGCGATCTCGACCGGCCCCGGGAGCAGCGCGGCCTCAAGTCGCCGAACCACGTGGTGCGTCAGGGACTCGGGCTCGGGGTTCACGGCTACCAACAAGGTGTGCATGGGTGCAACTGTCCTACTGCTCGGCCCAGGCGCCCAACTCGTTGCCGCTGGGGTCCGTGAAGTGGAAGCGCCGGCCACCGGGGAACTCGTACGGCCCGTTCACCACCTGGCCGCCGGCTTCCTGCACGGCCTGCACGGACCGATCCAGGTCGCTTGAGTAGAGCAGCACCAGTGGGCCGCCCGGCCGCACCGCCTCGTCCAGACGGAGACCGCCGACCTCGGGTGCGGGGTCGCCTTGCGGGCTGCGGATGCCTGCGTACTCCGGCCCGTAGTCGTTGAACTGCCAACCGAACGCGTCGGCGTAGAAGCTCTTGGCCACGGCGAGGTCGGTCACCGTGAGCTCGATGTAGTCGATGGCGTGGTGCCGGTGTGGAGATGGCTCAGACATGCGTCGATCGTGCATGAGGGGTACGACGGAACCGCGACATGCAACGAAAGGTTGCGCGATGGGCGCGGGTCGTCGTAGGTTAAGCGCAACAAAAGGTTGCGAAAGGTGGCGAGCATGGAACAGGGAACGATCGAACGCGACATCCACGTCAACGCGTCCCCCGAGGTCGTCTTCGAGGTGGTCAGCCAGCCCGAGCACATGCGGGAGTGGTGGCCCGACGACGCGCGGTTCGAGTCGGTCGCGGGCGCGCCCGGCGAGCTGGTCTGGCGCGACGATGACACCGGCGAGACGAAGACCGTCGCGTTCGCCGTCGTCGAGGTCGACCCGCCGAAGCGGTTCTCCTTCCGGTGGTGCTTCACCGAGCCGGACCGGAGCGGGCCGGCGCTGCTCGTCACCTTCGACCTGATCCCTGACGGCACGGGGACGCAGATCCGGATGACCGAGACCGGGTTCCGCGAGCTGGGCTGGGAGGTCGCTGTCCTGGAAGAGCAGTACCGCGACCACGAGAACGGTTGGGACCACTACATGCCCCGGCTGGGCGCGTACGTCGCGCGGCTGGTCGCGACCCCGTGAGCGCGGCGGTCGACGACGAGCTGTGGTCGGCGATCGGTGACCCCATTCGGCGTACGATGATCGATCTTCTTCTCTCTGACGGGCCGGGCACGGCCACCTCGTTGAGCAGGCGGTTACCCGTCACCCGTCAGGCCGTCTCGAAGCACCTGGCGGTCCTGGACCGGGTTGGGTTGATCCACGCCGAGCCGGCCGGCCGCGAGCGTCACTACCAGGTGGACGAGGCGCAACTCGCCCGCGCTGTCGCCCAGTTGTCGGCGGTCGGCTCCACCTGGGATGCCCGACTCCGCCGGATCAAGCGCATCGCCGAAACGATCGAACGCCACCGCATCACCAACCAGGGAGGCTGAAAGTGGTCGACATACTGCACCAGGTCGGCGTCGTCGCTCCGCTCGCCGACGTCTACCGAGCGGTGGCAACTCCTGAGGGCGTCGCCGGTTGGTGGTCGATCGACACGACCGGCAAGAGCGAGGTCGGCGGGCAGTTGGCCGTGCACTTCGGTGACGAGGGCGGGTTCGACCTGGAGATCCTTGAGCTGGACCCCGCCGGCCGCGTGCGGTGGCGGGTCGTCGGTGGCCCCGACGAATGGATCGGCACCGAGATCGGTTGGCGTCTCGGCCAGCGAGGTCGGTACACGATCGTCGATTTCACGCACGCGGGTTGGCGCGAGCCGACCGAGCTGATGCACGAGTGCAGCACCAAGTGGGCGATCTTCCTGATGAGTCTCAAGGAACTGGTGGAGACGGGGCGCGGTCGGCCCGCGCCGAACGACGTCCAGATCGGCGACGGGCACTGACCTCGGTGCCGGTTGGACTGCCGGGGGGTCGCGCGCTTCGCCGCGAGATCGCGATCCCCCCGGCGGCCAGGCAGAGAGCGGCTATCGCCAGCGGCCGGTACGGCGATGAGCGCGGGAATCGGGCGGCGTCCGAAAGGCTCGATTTATCGGCTCGGGCGGTCGTCTTCGCTGCGAGGACGGTCAGGGCGCTCGTCTGCTCCCGATTCGGGGTGGTTGCCGAGGAGCGCCGCGCGTAGTCGGTCGTTCTCGCGCTTGGCCCGACGTGCCTGGCTGATAGCGGCCACGAACCAACAGATCCAGCCCAGGGGCACCAACACCCGGCCGATCGTATGGGCCCCGCCGTGCCCCTCCCCCTCGAGGATCCAGCCGACAGCGAGTAGGCCGAGCGCAAGCGCCAACAGAGCCCGTTCGACTCGTTTGGTCATCGTGGGCACCCGCTTCCGCGACGGAGATCGACCCCAGCCCTTCGGTGACAGGTCGTCGTACCCACAGTGACACAGCCACGCCCATGCCCCCGGGAGCCGGAGTCGATCAACCGCTGCTACTCCGCGCGGTAGACGGAGATGTGCGACGGGCTGTCGGCCTCGAACGGTCGTCGGTGCCAGTCGGCGTACCGCTCGGTGAGCCGGAGCCCTGCCTGCTGTGCCATCTCGTCGATCTGGTGCGGCCAGGCGTACCGCATGGCGAACGGCTTCAGGTGCACACCGTCCACGTCGAACGTGATCGTCTGCCGGATGAACCGCTGCGCCGGCCGGTCGTACCTGTGCAGTCGGATCGTCGCGGCGTCCTCGGTGACGGCACGCACCTGCACCTGCTCGTCCGAGTCGAAGCTGCGCGGGTCGGGCACGAACGTCTCGATGACGAACGCGCCGCCGGGCGACAGCACCCGGGCGACGTTGCGGAAGCAGTCCGCCTGCCGCTCGGCCTCCACCAGGTTGAACAGGGTGTTGAAGACCAGGTACGCGAGCCGGAACTCGCCCTGCACCGGTACGTCCGCCATGTCGGCGACGACCACCGGGATTCGCTCGCCGCCGGGTTTCGCCCGCAACTGCGCGAGCATCTCCTCGGACGCCTCGACGCCGTGCACGGCGAGGCCGCGCTCAGCGAGCGGAAGCGCGACCCGGCCGGTGCCGATCGCCAGCTCGAGAACCGGGCCGCCGTCGGCCAGGTCGGCAAGGAAATCCACGGCCGGGGCCGGGTCGGGGTTGGTGCCGCCGTCGTCGTATCCGGCGGCCCACAGTCGGCCGAAGAGGCCAGGATCATCGAAGACCGACATCAGCGGCCTCCGGTGTATGGGTCAGTGGCGCCCAACAGCGCCAGGGGAACAATCCTGCTCACGAAGTCTCGATTCCTCAGGTCGGATGACGGTGGGTTCGGGGGACCTCGTCGTGTTGGCCATGGTGGCTGCTCCCTTCGCGCGGCTGTCGACTCAGGACACCAGAGACGCCGCGGGCCCGGCAAGGCGATTACGCCAGCCGGGCCCACGACGGGACGTACCGTCAGGAGATGTGGTGCAGGATCACGTTGTGCACGTGGTGGCTCTTCTGCGCGCCACGGAACTCCACCTCGTAGGTGTGCGTGCCGACATGGATGGCGATGGCGCCGGTGGAGAAGAACGACCCACCCCACGACTTGTTGCTGACCACGCTCACGCTGGTGATCTTCGAGTACGGGATGCTGGTGATCGCGAACCGCTTCCCGACGAAGGAGCGGTCCTGGATGATCACGCGGCGGTCGGTCAACCCGATGAACCCGGTCCCGGTGCCGACGGCGTCGTAGACGGCGATGATCTGCTCGCCTTCGAGGAGGCCACTCTCGATCTGCTGGACCTGCTCTTTGCGGTCATACGCGATGTTCGCCATACGATCCAGGCTAGAAAACCGACGCCACCGTGCCCACCCGGGCGAGGACCACGAACTCCCCGTCGCCGTGGCCGACGGGCTCGCCGTGCCAGCCCCCGTGCACGCGGTCCACGATGAAGCCCGCCCTGGTCAGCGAGTCGCGCAGCTCGGCCTCGGAGCGGAAACGCAGGGTCGCCGAGCTGAAGATCTCTTCGCCGTCGTCGAAGTGGTAGTGGTGGGTGAAGTCGACCACTCCGTCGCGTACCCCGGTGACCTTGGTCCACGCGCGGACCTCGCCGCCGTCCGGCAGCGTGACCAGCCGGTGCGAATCCACCGGGTTCCACCGCTCCCAGCGACGGTCCGCCGGGTCACGGGCGTCGAACACCAGCCGGCCGCCGGGCACGAGCGCCCCGGCCAGGTCGGCGAGGGTACGCGCCCACTCGGCGTCGTCGACGAAGAACTGCGCGACGTGGCTGGTCAGCACCGCCACGTCGAACGCCCTCTCCGGCAGCAGTGCCGAGGTGCCCTCGATCCAGGTCACCCGCTTGCCGCCCGGCCTGGCACGGGCGGCAGCCAGGGACGCACCGGCCGGGTCCACACCGGTGACGGAGTGGCCGGCGGCGGCGAGGGCGACTGTCAGCCGGCCGGTACCGCAGCCGAGGTCGAGCACCCGGGCGGCCGGAGTCTCGTCGACCGCCGCCTGGAAGAAGTCGTCGTCCGGCCCCCACCGGCACTCGGCGTCGTACACCTGGACCAGCCGGTGGTGGCGGAACTCGGCGTGTCTCATCGGGGGTTCGCGTCGGTCGCGGCGCGGACGAACTCGCGTACCCGGGTGGTGGTGTTGCTGGGCAGCCAGACCGGCCCGCGTTCGATCGGTGGCGCGTCGTGGATGGGCACGTACGCCACGTCGGGGCGCGGGTAGTAGCGCCGCGTGTGCGCGCCCACCGGCAGGACACCCCGGCCCAGCGCGACAAGGGACAGCATCTCGGAGAAGGTGTTCCCGGCGGGCCCTCTCGGCACCGGCCGGCCGGCCGGGGTGTGCTCCGGGGTGCGGTCCCGCTTGAACTCCACCGAGGTCACTGTCGGGTACTGCACCACCGGGTGGTCGGCGAGCACCTCCAACGACACCGAACGCTCCCGGGTGAGCGGGTGACCCGCCGCCACCGCCAGCACCCGATCCTCGGAGAGCAGTGCCGGGCCGGTGGCCATCCTGTCGAACGGGTACGAGGCGATCAACACGTCCGTCGAGCCGTCGAGCAGGCCGGATCGGGTGGTGGACAACTGCGCCTCGTGCACCTCCACCCGGCAGTCGGGGTGCCGTTCACCGAACAGGGCCACCGCCCGGAGCAGCACCGGCGCGGTCCACTCGCCGAGGAACGCCACCCGCAGCGTCCCGGTGACGCCCCGGGCGGCGTCGGTCGCGCGGCGGACGGCATCGTCCATCCCGGCGACCAGCGGGGCCAGCTCGTCGGCGAGCTGCCGGCCGATCGGGGTCAGCCGGACGACGCGGCTGGTGCGGGCGAACAGCGGCGCGCCGATCTGGCGTTCCAGCTTCTTCACTATGTGGCTGACCCGACCGGTGCTGACGGTCAACCGCTCGGCGGTGCGACCGAAGTGCAGTTCCTCCGCGAGCGTCAGGAACGTCTCGACCTCGTACCGCTCCAGCACAGCATTCCCATCGTTGACCTGTGGGCAACGATCGTAGCGGCATCAGGTCTTGGTCGGCGGCCCTCGTCCGGGAATCGTGAACGCGGCAGGAAACACCGAGCGAAGGGCTCTGACGTGAGCATTGACGACTACCTGACCGGCCTGGCCGGCCCACTTCGCGAGATCGGCGAGAAGCTGACGCCGATCATCACGGCGGCGCTGCCCGGGGCGACCGGGGCGATGTGGCACGGGCACCCGGTCTGGGGCCTGGGCGACCGGCCCGGCCAACGTCCGGTGTGCCTGGTCAAGGCGTACGGGTCGTACCTCACCTTCGGGCTGTGGCGGGGGCAGGAGATCGCCGACCCGTCTGGGCGGCTGGTGCCCGGTGCGCGGGAGATGGCGGCGGTGAAGTTGCGCGGCGTCGCCGACGTCGACCCGGCGCTGTTCAGCGGCTGGCTGCGCGCGGCGGCCACCCTGGAGGAGGCGTGAGCGCGGTGCGGGTTACCGGTTTCGACCACCTGGTGCTGACCGTCGCCGACGTGGAACGGTCCCTGGACTTCTACTGCGGCCGGCTCGGGCTGGCACCGGTACGGGTCGACGAGTGGCGTGCGGGCAGCGTCCCGTTCCCGTCGGTGCGGATCAGCCCCGGCAGCATCATCGACCTCGTCCGAGGGGAGCCGCAGGGCGCGAACGTGGACCACTTCTGCCTGGTGGTGGCACCACTGGACTGGGCGCAGGTGATCGAATCGGGTGTCTTCACGGTGCTGACCGGGCCGGTCAGCCGGTTCGGTGCCCGCGGTTCGGCAACCTCGATCTACGTGCGGGACCCGGACGGCAACTCGGTGGAGCTGCGCTGGTACCCGCAGGACGGAGGCTTGGGAACGGTCAGGCCTCGGTGACCGCCCGGTACGCGTCCTCAATGCGGGCGGCCAACAGCACCTCGCCCTCGGTCAGGGGCTCACCGCTGCCGTGCCCGACCCGGATCTGGGTGCTGTCGGCCCGGCGGCTGATCTCGGGTCGCAGATGCAGCGCATCCGCGACGACCTTGACCCGTTCAGTTAGTGCGGCGTGTTGGGTATCGTCGATCACGAGCGTCCTTCGGATCTGCTCGCCCTCGCGTGTCCAACCAGATAGCAAGGTCAACGCGTCGGAAAGGTAGTCGTGCTTGGCCCTGCTGTTGAACAGCACGCGCATCACCGCACCCCCCAAGCGCCGTTGCCGGCTTGTGGCCAAATCGTCGCCATCCCGTGTCTTGTCGGTGTCCCCTAGTCTCTCGCTGCCCGGAGGGGGTGTCCACGCCCACACTTCCGTGTCTTATTGGCCTAGCGGACGGCTACGGTACCCAAACCGCCGATTGATCTGGCACCCTGGACGCCCGTGCGGACCGAACGGGCTAATGGTGGCGGGCAGGCCGAACGACGGGACCTGAAGGTGATCGTCGGTGCGGCGATCATCCGGGATGGGAAGGTGCTCGCCTGTGCGCGTTCCGCCCCACCCGAGGTAGCGGGCATGTGGGAGTTTCCGGGCGGAAAGGTCGAGCCGGGTGAGGCCGAGACCGACGCGTTGATCCGGGAGTGCGCCGAGGAGTTGGCTGTACGCGTCGAGATCGGCGACCGGGTCGGCCGCAACGTACGGATGGCGCACGGCCGCTCGGTGCTCAAGGTGTACGCGGCCCGGCTGCTCGGCGGTGACCAGCCGCAGGCGCTGGAGCACGAGGCGCTCCGCTGGCTCACCGTGGACGAGTTGGACTCGGTCACCTGGCTCCCCGCCGACGCCCCCATCGTGGCAGCGCTCCGCCCCCTCCTCCTCAACTCTCGTCGATCATGAAGTTATTGCCACGACACGCCGCGAGCGATGGCAATAACTTCATGATCACCGGGGGCTGAGGCCGGGGGGCCGGGAGGGGCGGGGCCGGGGGCGGGGTGGGGTGGAAGTGGGACGGGGGCCGTCGCTATTGCCACGGCCCCCGTTGTTGTTCAGGTGATCAGTGCTTGTTGTCCTGCTCCGGGTGGGCGAAGTTGAGGTGCTCCGGAGGCAGCGGGAAGGTCACGTCGTCGCCGAACGGCGACGGCGCGGCGGCCCGGTCGAAGGTGAGCTCGGTCAGCGGCAGCTTGCCCCGGTCGTCGACCGCCGGAGCGGTCGGGTGGGGCACCTCCCGGTGCCAGTTGACGCCGCTCTGCGCCTGCGCCTCAGCCCGCGAATCGTGGGAACCACCCGCGTGCGAGTGCACCCCATCCCGGGCGGAGCCCGGCGTCGCCGAGCCCTGACGGGCGGTGGTCACGCTGGTCTGGGGCGTCTCGCCCCGACGGAAGATCTTGCTACCAAGCCACACAAGGGGATCGTACCTGCGGTCGACGACCCGTTCCTTCATGGGGATGATCCCGTTGTCAGTGATCTTGATGTGCTCGGGGCAGACCTCGGTGCAGCACTTGGTGATGTTGCAGAAGCCGAGGCCCTGTTCGGCCTGCGCGTACTCCTTGCGGTCGGTCCGGGCGTCCAGCGGGTGCATGTCCAGCTCGGCGGCCCGGATGAAGTACCGCGGGCCGGAGAACGCCTGCTTGTTCTCGTCGTGGTCACGGATCACGTGGCAGACCGTCTGGCACAGGAAGCACTCGATGCACTTGCGGAACTCCTGCGAGCGCTCGACGTCGACCTGCTGCATCCGGTAGTCACCCGGGGCCACGTCCGCCGGAGGGGCGAACGCCGGGGTTTCCCGTGCCTTCTCGTAGTTGAACGAGACGTCGGTGACCAGGTCCCGGATGACCGGGAAGGTGCGCAGCGGGGTGACCGTGACGGTCTCGTCGTCGCCGAAGGTCGACATCCGCGTCATGCAACCCAGCCGCGGCTTGCCGTTGATCTCCATGGAGCAGGAGCCGCACTTCCCGGCCTTGCAGTTCCACCGGCAGGCCAGGTCGGGCGCGTCGGTGGCCTGCAGGCGGTGGATGACGTCGAGGACGACCTCGCCCTCGTTTACCTCCACCATGTAGTCCTGGAGGTCACCGCCGGTCTCGTCGCCCCGCCAGATCCGGAACTGACGCTTCGCGCTCATCGGTTGTCCGCCTCTCCAGCGTCGGCAACGAGGGCGTCGAAGTCGGCGAGCTCCTCGTCGGTGAGGTACTTGGCCAGCTCGGCCCGGTCGAAGAGGCCGATCAGCTCCGGCCGCATTTTCGGCAGCGGCTTGCGGATCAGCTGCACGGTGTCGCCGTCCAGCGCGCAGACCAGGTTGACCTGCCGCCACTTCGGCTCCATTGCCGGGTAGTCCTCCCGGGTGTGCCCGCCGCGCGACTCCTGCCGCTCCAGCGCCGCCTTCGCGGTGCACTCCGAGACCACCAGCATGTTGCGCAGATCCAGGGCCAGGTGCCAGCCCGGGTTGTAGCGCCGGCCGCCGGCCGCGCTCACCTTGGCCACCCGCTCACGCAGTTCGGCGAGCCGGACCAGCGCGTCGGCCAGCTCACCCTCCCGGCGGATGATGCCCACCAGATCCCCCATGACCGCCTGGAGGTCCTGCTGAAGGGTGTACGGGTTCTCGCCGGTGTCCCGCTGCAGCGGGGCGAGGGCGGTCTCCACGGCAGCCTCGACCTCGTCCACGGCGACCTTCGGCCGGGCGGCCAGCCCGTCGGCGTAGCTGGCGGCGTGCCCGCCCGCCCGCTTGCCGAAGACCAGCAGGTCGGACAGGGAGTTGCCACCGAGTCGGTTGGAGCCGTGCATGCCGCCGGAAACCTCACCGGCGGCGAACAGCCCGCGTACGTGGCCGAAGGCGGCACCCGAATCCGGGTCCACCTCGACACCGCCCATCACGTAGTGGCAGGTCGGCCCGACCTCCATCGGCTCGGCCGTGATGTCGACGTCGGCCAGCTCCTTGAACTGGTGGTACATCGACGGCAGCCGGCGACGGATCTCGTCGGCCGAGCGTCGGCTCGCGATGTCTAGGAAGACACCACCGGCGGGGGAGCCCCGGCCGGCCTTGACCTCGCTGTTGATGGCGCGGGCCACCTCGTCGCGGGGCAGCAGCTCCGGTGGGCGGCGGTTGTTGTCCGGGTCGGTGTACCAGCGGTCCGCCTCCTCCTCGGTCTCCGCGTACTGCTTGCGGAAGACGTCGGGGACGTAGTCGAACATGAACCGCTTGCCGTCGGAGTTCTTCAGGACACCGCCGTCGCCGCGCACCGACTCGGTGACCAGGATGCCCTTCACCGAGGGCGGCCAGACCATGCCGGTCGGGTGGAACTGGAGGAACTCCATGTTGATCAGCGTCGCCCCGGCACGCAGCGCCAGCGCGTGCCCGTCCCCGGTGTACTCCCAGGAGTTCGAGGTGACCTTGTAGGAGCGTCCGACGCCACCGGTGGCCAGCACGACCGCCGGCGCCTCGAAGAGGATGAACTCGCCAGACTCGCGGTAGTAGCCGAACGCGCCGGCCACCCGGTCACCGTCGAGCAACAGCTCGGTGATCGTCGTCTCGGAGAACACCCTGATCCGGGCGTCGTACGAACCGAACTCCCGCTGGTCCTCCTGCTGCAGCGAGACGATCTTCTGCTGGAGGGTGCGGATCAGCTCCAGGCCGGTCCGGTCGCCCACGTGCGCCAGGCGCGGGTACTCGTGGCCGCCGAAGTTGCGCTGCGAGATCTTGCCGTCCTTGGTGCGGTCGAAGAGCGCACCGTACGTCTCCAGCTCCCAGATCCGCTGCGGCGACTCCTTCGCGTGCAGCTCGGCCATCCGGAAGTTGTTGAGGAACTTGCCGCCGCGCATGGTGTCGCGGAAGTGCACCTGCCAGTTGTCCCGGCTGTTCACGTTGCCCATCGCGGCGGCCGCGCCGCCCTCGGCCATCACCGTGTGCGCCTTGCCGAACAGCGACTTGGAGATGATCGCGGTCTTCTTGCCGGCCAGCCGGGCCTCGATCGCCGCGCGCAGACCGGCGCCGCCGGCCCCGATGACGACGACGTCGTAGTGGTGTCGTTCGATGCGAGTGGTAGTGGTCATGTCAGGGGCCCTTTAGTTGATGAACCGCAGGTCGGAGAACCACTCGGCCGCGAGCGCCATGATGTAGAAGTCGGCCAGCGCCAGGGTGCCGAGGGTGATCCAGGCGAGCTGCATGTGCCGGACGTTCAACGCCGAGACGAAGGTCCAGGCCTTGTACCGCACCGGGTGCTTGGAGAAGTGCTTCAGCCGGCCGCCGATGATGTGCCGGCAGGAGTGGCAGGAGATCGTGTACGCCCAGAGCGCCACCACGTTGACCAGCAGGATGATGTTGCCCAGCCCGAAGCCGAAGCCCTTCGGCGAGTGGAAGGCGAGGATCGCGTCCCAGGTGTTGATCAGCGAGATGATCGCGGCGGCGTAGAAGAAGTAGCGGTGCAGGTTCTGGCCCAGCAGCGGGAAACGGGTCTCACCGCCGTACTCCTTGTGACCGTCCGGGACGGCGCAGGCCGGCGGCGACAGCCAGAACGACCGGTAGTACGCCTTGCGGTAGTAGTAGCAGGTCAGCCGGAACAGCAGCAGGAACGGCAGGGTCAGCGCGGCGTCCGGGATGATCCACCAGCCGGGCAGGAACCGGCCGAAGTGCGAGGCTGCCTCGACACACCTGTCGGTCACGCACGGGGAGTAGAACGGGGTCAGGTAGTGGTACGCGTCGACCCAGTAGTTGTCATGCTGAAAGACCCGGACCGTCGCGTACGCGACCCAGGCGCTGAGCCCGATCACGGTGATCAGCGGGGCGAGCCACCATCGGTCGGTACGCAACGTCTTCGCCGCGATGGCGGCGCGCGCCCGCGCCCCCCTCGGCCTCGTTGCCGTTGAAGTCATTCGAGTCGTCTCCTCGACGGGCCCGTACGGGCGGGCTGGTCTCTCTCCGGTCGGCACGCGGACCGGCGAACCCGCACCCGCTGCCACGTCATGCGCACACCAACGACCACGCCGGATCGACCGACGCAGCTAAGTGACACACGTTACGCCGATCTCTGCGAGCCGTCCGCGCAAGGGACCGTCCCGTGTGTCTGGCCTGCGGAAAAGCCCCCGACGCGCCGGTTTTTCGCGCTCCGGCGAGAACGTCAGCCGGAGGCGCCTCCGGTGAAGTGCCAGGACGCCAGCCGCAGCGAGGGCGCCGCCCACCAGGCACCGTCCACCCGCTCCGGTTGGCGCACCGCCCGCGCACCCAGCCCGAGCACCGCCCCCGGCCCGAGCGCCCTCGGGTACGACTCGGTGAACCGCAGGTCACGGACCGCCCGGACGACAGTGCCGTCCTCGATCAGCCAGACGCCATTGCGGGTCAGCCCGGTGACGACGAGGCTCTTCGGGTCCAGCACCCGCGTGTACCAGAGGTCGGTGACCAGCAGCCCCCGGCGTACGCCAGCCACCAGCGCCGCGGTGTCCGCGTCGACGACCGCGCCGGCCGCCGCGCCGCTGGTGCTCCGGCCCGCCGCGCTGGCCGGCCCCGCCGCCACGCCGGCCAGCCGTAGATTGCGGGGCATCGGCCCCCAGGTCGAACCCCCCGCGACCGCGTGCCCGGTGGACTCCGCGCCCGCCTCGGCGGCGGTCCGGCGATCGTGCGCCACCGCCCGGGTGGTGCCCGCCTCCACAAGCGTCAACGCCCGTCGACCGGTGCCCTCCGCGTCGAACGGCAACCCGGACCCGGCCAGCGGGTCGTCCACCAGCGTCACCGCCCGGTCGAACTGGACTGCGCCCGGCTCCGCGAACGACTGCCGTTCGGCGTACCGCTTGCCGTTGAAGCCGTAGAAGGACAGGTTCTGCAGGAGGTCCGCCACAGCGGCCGGCTCGAACACCACCTCGTAGTGCCCCGGCGGCAGCTCGACCGGGTCGGCCGCCGCCTGCGCCTTCGCCGCCGCCTGCGCGCCCAACTCGGCGCCGTCGAGGTCGGACAACCGGTCGGCGCTGCGCCGGGCCACCCCGTCCGCGCCGTCACTGCGGGCGATGCCGTCCATCGCCGCCTCCACCGAGCGGCCGTACGCCGAGTGCCCGGCCGAGTTGGCGAACGCCGACGACCGGTGCGCGGTACGGCAGTAACCGGCGGTGCTCAGGCCCCCGGCCGCGGCCACGAACGCCCCGACCCGGTCGGCCCGCTGATCCGGCTCGGCGTGCGCGGTGGCCTCGTCGACGGGCGGCGCGTCCGGCGTGGGCATGGGCGGTGCGAGCCCCGGCCAGCCCGGGTCGGGCGGGCAGAGCCGCGCCGCGGTCAGGGTGCGCTCCACCAGGGCGCTCAACCCGTCGGCGGTGACCACGCTGCCGCCGCCGGCGGCCGTCCGACCGTCGACGTGCACCCGCAGTCGGACCCCGACTGTCGACTCGGAGACGTTCTGGTGGATACCGGAGTTGGCGAACCGGGTCAGCGCCAGATCCGCCCGCGTCACCACCGCCTCGGCCTGCGCGCCCGGCCCACCGAGACGCCGAACCAGCTCAACAACCTGCCCTGCCAGCTCCGGCTCACTCCTCGCGCTCACGCTGAGCCACCTTTCGTTCGCGACTGCGGGGCTCGCAAACCCGGCTCACTCCTCGCGCTCACTGAGCCACCTTTCGTTCGCGACTGCGGGGCTCGCAAACCCGGCTCACTCCTCGCGCTCACGCTGAAACCCCCACGCGGACGTTGCGGAACCGGGCCGGCGCGGCCGGGTGGCCGGTGTGCCCGATCTGGCCCGGCTGGCCCTTGCCGCAGTTGGGCGTCCCCCAGGAGACCGTCTCGCTGGAGAGCATGTCCATCGAGCGCCAGAACAGCGGGCCGATCCCGGTGTACGTGGGGTTGCGCAACATCCGCCCCCGCCGCCCCTTCTTGATCTCCCAGCCGACCTCGCAGCCGAACTGGAAGTTGAGCCGCTTGTCGTCGATGGACCAGGACCGGTTGAGGTCCATCAGCACGCCGTCGTCGGTGGCCGCGATGATCTCCTCCAGCGTGTGCGGGCCGGGTTCCAGGCCGACGTTGGTCATCCGCACCATCGGCAGCCGGGCCCACCCGTCGGCCCGTACGCTGCCGCCGTAGTCGAGGCTTGCCATCGCGGCGGAATCCCGGCCGGCGAGCACACCCACCCAGCGGCCATCCCGGACCGCGTCCCGCTTGACCGCCGGGGAGCCCTCGTCGTCGAAACCGAAGCTGCCCAGCGCGCCCGGAATCGTCGGGTCGATAGTGATGTTCATCAGCTCCGAGCCGTAGCGCAACGAGCCGAGCTGGGCCAGGTCCAGCCAGGACGTGCCGGCGAACGCCGCCTCCCAGCCGAGGATCCGGTCCAGTTCGATGGCGTGCCCGACCGACTCGTGGATCTGCAGGGCCAACTGCTCGCCGCCGAGGATCAGATCCGTCTCGCCAGCCGGGCAGGGCGGCGCGGTGAGCAGCGCCCGGGACTCCTCGGCGATCTGCGCTGCGTGCGCGGCCAGGTCCAGTGACTCGACCAGCTCCCACCCCGTGGTGCCGTACTGCCCGCGGTAGCTCGGCCAGGACCGGCGCTGCGTCTCGCCGTCACCGATCGAGGTGGCCGAGATGCCGCCACCGCACTCGCGGATCCGCTGGTCGATCCGGTGGCCCTCGCTGGAGACGAACCACTTCGTGGTGTCCCAGATCTGGTACAGGCCCTCGGCCAGGTCCGCGCCGTGCTGGGCCATCGTGCGGGTCGCGTCGACCAGCAGATCGCCCTTGTCCGAGAGGGGGACCCCGAGCGGGTCGATCTGGCAGCCGGAGGCCCAGCTCGCGGTGACCGCCTCGACCGGCACCAGGTCGACCGGAGGGCCCGGCACCCGCGCGCTCGCCATGGCGGTCCGCGTCGCGCGCCGGCCGGCGTCGCGGGCGGCGGCGTCCGACAGATCGGGTACGGCGTGGAAGCCCCAACTCGCCCCGACCAACGCCCGGACTCCCAGCCCGATGCTCTCGTCCTGGGTCAGTTCCTCCACGTCACCGTTGCGCGCGGTCATCGACTCGTAGCGGCGGTGCATCACCCGGGCGTCGGCGTACCGGGCACCCGCGTCGAGGGCGGCCTGGACGGCGGCGGTGGCCGCGTCGAACTCGGTCATGGACCGACCCTAGGCCAGCCGACCGACACCCGTCAGGCGAGCAACTCCTCCGGCCGAATGGTGGCCCCGCATCTGACGCCGCTGGCGCGGTAGCCCGTTCTCGCCGGTCCCGCTGCCTGCGCCGCTCACGCCCCGCTTGATCGCGCAACATCCTGGTTGTAGTGGTATCGGCGCGTCGGCGATGCCACTACATCCTGTTTCGAGCGTGACCTTGGTGGCGGTGGGCGCCCCAACCCCGCTTCCGGTCTTTCGGGCAGGTGCTCGTTCTCAAGATCCGCGCAGTATCGGGGATGTTGCTGTCTCCTGCTGGTCGGAGGCAGCAACATCGGGGAAGTTGCTCGGATCTTGGCGCGGGGCGCGGGGCGCGGAGCACGGCCATGAACGGGTGTGGATGGCGAGGTGACGGGGGTGCGGCGCCGATGCCGACTCGTTACGCTCGGGCCCGCTGACACGTGCCGGCTTTGTAGCTTATTTTCACCCTCGGGACTTTCCTGTAAGTTCTCTTCGTCACTGAGGGAGGTGGCCGTGGACAGCTCGGAACCGTTGCCGTCCGGCGAACCGGACGACCGACCCGCCGTGCCGGCACAGCGCTCCGACCAGGACGCCTACCTGCGGGTTCGCGATCTCCGGGTGCGGTTCGACACCGAGGACGGTGTGGTGCGCGCGGTCGACGGGGTGTCGTTCGCCGTCGAGCGGGGCCGCACTCTCGGCATCGTCGGTGAGTCCGGCTCCGGCAAGAGCGTCACCTCGCTGGCCATCCTCGGCCTGCACGACCCCAAGCGGACCACCATCACCGGGGAGATCTCCGTGGGTGGCCGGCAGGTGGTCGGCCTCGGAGACGAGGAGGTACGCCGGCTGCGCGGCCGGGACATGGCGATGATCTTCCAGGATCCACTGTCAGCGCTGCACCCGTACTACACGGTGGGCCGGCAGATCGCCGAGGCGTACCGGGTGCACCACCCGAAGGCCAACCGGCGCGAGGCCCGCCAGCGGGCTGTCGACATGTTGGACCGGGTCGGCATCCCGCAGCCGGCGCGCCGCTTCGACCAGTACCCGCACGAGTTCTCCGGCGGCATGCGGCAGCGGGCGATGATCGCGATGTCCCTGGTCAACGACCCGGCGCTGCTGATCGCCGACGAGCCGACCACCGCGTTGGACGTCACCGTGCAGGCGCAGATCCTGGACCTGCTCGCCGACCTCCAGGCCGAGTTCCACTCCGCGATCATCCTGATCACCCACGACCTCGGCGTGGTCGGCCAGGTCGCCGACGACGTGCTTGTCATGTACGGCGGGCGTGCCGTCGAGCGGGGCAGCGTCGAGCAGGTGCTCCGTGCGCCGCAGCATCCGTACACCTGGGGGTTGCTCTCCAGCGTGCCGTCGCTGCACGGCGACGCGGACGCGGACCTGGTGCCCATCCCCGGCAACCCGCCCAGCCTGATCAACCTGCCGTCGGGCTGCGCGTTCCACCCCCGTTGCCGGTACGCGGACCGCAACGGCGACCGGTCCCGGACCGAGGTGCCCGAGCTGCGCGAGGCCGGCGGGGACGGTCACCTGGTCGCCTGTCACCTCGGCGCCGAGGAGCGCGCCACGTTCTACGCCGAGGACATCGCACGAGTGGGGGTGGCTGTGTGAGGGCGAGGAACGCAGCGCAGCGGAGTACCGCAGTCCCGAATGGAGGACTGTGGAGATGACCGATGAGCCACTGCTGCGGGTACGCGGCCTGAGCAAGCACTTCCCGGTACGCCAGGGGCTGCGCGCCACCGGTCTGGTGCGGGCGGTGGACGGGCTCGACTTCGACGTGCGACCAGGCGAGACGCTTGGCCTGGTGGGGGAGTCGGGCTGCGGCAAGACCACCACCGGCCGGATGCTGGTGCGGCTGCTGGAGCCGACGAGCGGCAGCATCGAGTTCGACGGGCGGGACATCACGCACGCCGGCCGCCGCGAGTTGCGCCCGCTGCGCCAGGAACTCCAGATCATCTTCCAGGACCCGTACGCCTCACTGAACCCTCGGCACACGGTGGGCCGGATCGTGGCGATGCCCCTGCAGGTCAACGGCATCAAGCCGCCGGGTGGGATCAAGGCCCGGGTGCAGGAGTTGCTGGAGTTGGTCGGGCTGAACCCGGAGCACTACAACAGGTATCCGCACGAGTTCTCCGGTGGTCAGCGTCAGCGCATCGGGATCGCCCGCGCGCTGGCCCTGCGCCCGAAGCTGATCGTCGCGGACGAGCCGGTGAGCGCGCTCGACGTCTCGATCCAGGCGCAGGTCGTCAACCTGCTGCGCGACCTGCAACGGGAGCTCGGCCTGGCCTTCGTGTTCATCGCGCACGACCTGGCCGTGGTTCGGCACTTCTGCCAGCGGGTCGCCGTCATGTACCTGGGTCGGATCGTGGAGATCGGCGACCGGGCGGACATCTACGAGCGCCCGCAGCACCCGTACACCCGGGCGTTGCTCTCGGCGATCCCGGACGTCACCCAGCTCGGCCCGGCGGGCCGGATCCGGCTGACCGGTGACGTGCCCACCCCGCTGGACCCGCCGTCCGGCTGCCGGTTCCGTACCCGGTGCTGGAAGGCGCAGGACATCTGCGCCACCGAGGAGCCGGCGCTGGTCCCCCGCGACGGTGGCCGGCAGGCCACCGCGTGTCACTTCCCCGAAGGGGAACCAGCCGGGTCGGCTGCCCATGTCGCCGAGGAGGTGTCGTCGTGAGCCTGTCCCCGGTGGAGGGTGTGGCGCTGGCCGAGATCGAGTCCGGTGGGGCCGAGGGCGGGCCCGCGACCAAGGGCGTCGTCGGCCGCTCGCCAGGTCAGCTGGCCTGGCTGCGGCTGCGCCGCGATCGTACGGCGATGGTCAGCGGCGTACTCCTGGTCTTCTTCCTGCTGTTGGGGTTGGCCGCCCCGCTGATCGAGATGGTCTACGGGATCGGCCCTCGGGAGCAGTTCCAGAGTCTGCTGGACGGTTTCGGCATGCCTCTGGGCTACGCCGGCGGCGTCAGCGGCGAGCACTGGTTCGGTCTGGAGCCGGGGCTGGGCCGGGACATCTTCATCCGGCTGATCTACGGGCTGCGGACCTCGCTGTTCATCGCGTTCGCGGCGGCCCTGATCACCGCGACGATCGGGGTCGTGCTGGGCGCGCTCGCCGGCTACCTGGGCGGCTGGCTCGACGCCGTGATCAACTGGATCACCGACCTGACCCTGGCCATGCCCTTCCTGATCATCGCGCTGGCGCTCACCCCCACCATCACGCTGCGCTTCTACGGTGAGCGGGGGCAGGTGTCGTCCGCCTTCGGGGTGGGTGTGCTGATCGCCGTGTTCGCCATCTTCGGCTGGACCAGCACGGCCCGGCTGGTACGCGGGCAGGTGATCGCGCTGCGCGAGCGGGAGTTCGTGGAGGCTGCCCGCGCGAGCGGGGCCGGGCTGGGGCACATGCTCTTCCGGCAACTGCTGCCGAACATCTGGGCGCCGATCCTGGTGTCGTTCTCCCTGGCCGTGCCGCAGTTCATCACCAGCGAGGCGGCGCTGTCGTTCATCGGCGTCGGCCTCAGCGACGAGACGCCGAGCTTCGGCCGAATGATCTACCGCAGTCTGGACTTCCTCCAGACCGACCCGGCGTACGTGTTCTTCCCGGGCATCACGATCTTCGCGCTGGTGTTCGCCTTCAACCTCTTCGGCGACGCGTTGCGGGACGCGCTCGACCCGAAGTCGTCCCGGTAGGGGTCAAAATCATGGCGCGATTTCTGCTCAAGCGACTCTTCTCCGCCACGCTGACCCTGTTCGCGGTGAGCGTGCTGACCTTCCTGATGTTCTTCGCCCTGCCACGCGACCCGGTCAGCAGCATCTGCTCGAAGAACTGCAACCCGGAGCGGCTGGAGCGGGTCCGCGACGACCTGGGCCTCAACGACCCGCTGATCAGCCAGTACGCCGGTTACATGAAGGGCATCGTCACCGGTCGGGACCTGGGCAGCGCCCAGGGCGGCCGGTGCGACGCGCCCTGCCTGGGCTGGTCGTACGTCACCAACGAGGCCGTCTCGGACACCATCGCCCGGGTACTGCCGGTGACGCTGAGCATCGTGATCCCGGCGGCCATCCTCTGGTTGCTGCTCGGCGTGGGGCTCGGCATGGTGTCCGCGCTGCGGCGGGGCACCTGGCTGGACCGGCTGGCGATCGGCTTCTCGCTGACCGGCGCCTCGTTGCAGCTCTACTTCGTGGGCGCGGTGCTGCTGCTGGTCTTCGTCTACAACCTGCGACTGCTGCCGGTGCCGAGCTACACCTCGATATTCGACAACCCGGCGAAGTGGGCCAGCGGGCTGGTGCTCGCCTGGGTGGCGCTGGCCTTCCTCTTCTCGGCCATCTACGCGCGGTTGTCGCGGGCGCAGATGTTGGAGACGCTGTCGGAGGACTTCGTCCGGACCGCGCGGGCCAAGGGCCTGGCCAAACCCAAGGTGTACGGGCGACACGCGCTGCGCGCGGCGATCACGCCGGTGGTGACGATCGCGGGGCTGGACGTGGGCGGGGCGCTGGGCGGGACGGTGATCACCGAGACGACGTTCGGCATTCAGGGGCTGGGGCGTACGGCGGTGGACGCGGTGCGCTCGGGCGATCTGCCCACCATCATGGCCACCGTGCTGATCGCCGCGGTCTTCGTGGTGTTGGCGAACGTGCTGGTGGACCTGCTCTACGCGGCCATCGACCCCCGGGTGCGGCTGCGCTGAGCCGACCGGTGGCCAGCGCCCGGCCGGTGGCGAAATTTATCGACAACTGTTACACAACTCGTAGGTTTTCTTCCTTACGATCCTCGGGACGTCGGCGGTTCTCGCCCCGACGAAACCGCACGGCACATGGGTGAAGGGGGTACTTCATGAGACCACGCGTGGCGGTTGCCGCAGGCGGCGCGATCGCTCTGGTTGTGGCATTGGGTGCGTGCTCGAAGAACACGGGCGAGGGCACCACGGTGGACACCGACCGGACGCAGACCGGGGTCATCGCGACCGACCCCAAGGACTCGCAGGGGCCGGCGGCCGAGGTGAGCGGCGCTGCGAAGGGCGGCACCTTCAGCATCATCCGGGAGTCGCCGATCTCCCACCTCGACCCGCAGCGGACGTACTCGTTCGCCGGTCTGATGGCCAACCCGCTCTTCGCCCGCTACCTGACCACCTGGAAGGACGACGGCAAGGGTGGCCTGGTCCTGGTGGGCGACCTGGCCGAGACGCCGGGCAAGAACGTCAACAACGACTGCAAGGTCTGGGAATTCACTGTCAAGGACGGCGTGAAGTTCGAGGACGGCCGGCCGATCACCTCCAAGGAGATCGCGTACGGCATCGCCAGGTCCTTCGACCCGGACCTGTCCGGCGGCCCGACCTACATCCAGGAGTGGCTGGCCGACACCCCGCAGTTCGACACCAAGTGGGACTTCAAGAAGAACAAGACGTCGCTGCCGCCGGGCCTGAGCACGCCGGACGCCAAGACGCTGCGCTTCGAGTTCGCCAAGCCCCGCTGTGACCTGCCGTTCGCGGTCTCGCTGCCGACCACCGCGCCGCTGCCCGCCGACAAGGACACCGGCGTCGACCTGGACAAGCAGCCGTTCTCGTCCGGCCCGTACAAGGTCGCCAAGAACCAGGTCGGCGTGCAGATCACCCTGGACCGCAACCCCAACTGGGACCCGAAGACCGACCCGGTCCGGCACCAGTACCCGGACCAGTTCGTCTGGAGCTTCGGCCCGACCGCGGACGCCGCCAACAACCGGGTGATCGCCGACAACGGCGCCGACCAGAGCGCGCTCGCCTTCAACACCGTGCCCGCCTCGCTGGTCGCCAAGGTGGCCGGTGACGCCACGCTCAAGTCACGCAGCATCCTCTCGCCGACGCCGAGCGCCAACCAGCTGGTCATCAACAACCAGCGGGTCACCGACCTGAAGGTCCGTCAGGCGCTCAACTACGCGATCGACCGCGAGGGCTTCATCAAGGCGATGGGCGGGCAGACCGTCGCCGCGCCGCTGACCACGCTGATGCCGCCGGCCACCATCGGCTTCAAGGCGTACGACGCGTACCCGGCGGGCGCCAACGGCAACGTCGACAAGGCCAAGGAACTGCTCGGCGGGAAGACGCCCGAGCTGGTCCTCGGTGTCGCCGACAACTCCACCGAGCAGCAGCAGGGCGCCCAGCTCAAGGCCAACCTGGAGCGCGCCGGCTTCAAGATCACGCTGCGGAACATCTCCGACGACGCCAAGCTCGACGAGATCAAGAAGAAGAACAACCCCTGGGACCTGTACATCGGTAACTGGGCGGCGGACTGGCCGAGCGGGGCCTCGATCCTGCCGGTGCTCTACGACGGCCGCACCATCAAGGCCGAGGGCAACAGCAACCAGGCCTACTTCAACGACCCGGCGATCAACACCGAGATGGACCGCATCTCGGCGCTGCCCGCGGGCGAGCAGGGCCCGGAGTGGGCCAAGCTCGACGAGCGGATCATGAAGGAGCACGCGCCGGTGGTGCCGCTCTTCGTCGACGTGGCCTACAACGTGCACGGGTCCAAGGCGGGCGGGATCTTCATCTCCAGCGTCTTCGGCTACCCGTCGTTCGTGAACGCGCACGTCAAGCCGTAAGTCACACCGCAGACCAGAAGGGTCCCCTCCCGACAGCGCCGTCGGGAGGGGCCCTTCTGTTCGAGTGCGGCGTCCCGACGAGATCCCTGGCGAAAACCGGCGAACCGCTTGACCTATATCCGTCACGGATATAGTTTCGCCTCATGGCGAGCACCAGAACCGGCGGGCCCCTCACCCCTGCGGTGCTGCACATCCTGCTCGTGCTCTCGACCCAGGAACGCCATGGCTACGGGATCATGAAGCAGGTCGAGGCCGACTCCCAGGGGAGAGTCACGATGGGGCCAGGGACGCTGTACGGCTCGGTCCGCCGGATGACCGATGCGGGCCTGATCCGCGAGAGCGACAAGAAGATCGACCCGAACCTGGACGATGAGCGCCGCGTCTACTACGGCATCACCGCTCTCGGTCGACAGACCCTCGCGGCAGAGTTGCAGCGATACCGTCAGGTCGTCGCGATCGCCCACGAGCGATCCCTCGTACCCAGGGCAATGGGTATCTGACCATGGACGGACAGGCGCGATACCGGCGTTGGTACCGGAGGGTGCTCGGTCTCTATCCGAGGCCGTACCGCGAACGCTTCGCCGACAGCATGGAGCAGACGTTCGCCGACCTCTGCCGTGAGCGGGCCGGCGGGGGTCGTGGAGATCTCGCCTTCATCCTCTGGATCTTCACCGACACGTTCGCAGGCATCATCCGGGAACGCGCGACAGACCTTGCGAGGTTGACCATGGCCAGGAATGCAACCACCGTCTTCAGGATCGTCAAGTGCCTCGCGCTGGCCATCGGTGGCCTGATGGTGGCGGGGATCGCCACGGTCATGGTGCTGGCGCGGGGAACCGGCGAAGACATCACAGGTGTCGTGGCGCCGGCGCTGCTGCTCACACTCCTGTCAGCGGTGGCTGCCGTCGTCGCGGCCGTCCTGCAGGGCGCGAGCGATCGTCGCAGGCGCGGCTGACGCCGCATCGGCCTTCCGATCTCAGGTCCGCGTCATCGTGGAGGCGTAGCCACCTCCGCCGGGGTAGGTCCACTCGCCGGTGACCGTTGTGTCGTCGGCGCTGAACGTGCCCTCGTAGTACGCCGGGCTGCCCTTCGCGCCGGCCCAGATGGCGTCCAAGGTCACGCTCGATCCTGGATCGAGTGGCTATCTGCCGCCGGGATGCCACTCCATCCTGGATCGAGCGCGATCTTGGGGAGTTGGCCGCGTATCGACGCCCACTGTGCGATCTCCAGCGGCTTGAGATACAAGCCCTGGCGAGCGGCAGGTGCGACGGCCAGGCGTTCGTCGCGGATCAGGGGACGATCACCACGCCGCCGCGTACGCCGCCTTGGGCCAGCCGCTCGTGGGCCGTCGCCGCGTCGGCGAAGGGGTACACGTCAGCGACCCGGAGCGGGATGTCGCCGCTGGTGACGAGTTTGACCAGTTCGCCCAGCCGGGATCCGTCCGGTAGCACCTCCAGCGCGAGGGTCCGGATTCCCCGCACCGGCTCCGGGCGCAGCGGGGGCGACGCGGCCACGTAGCCGCCGCCGTCCCGGATGAGGTCCAGCAGCGAGGAGCCGATCACGGCCAGGTCGATGACCGCGTCGAACGGTCCCGTCGGATCGTCGGTACGCGACAGGAACGCCGCACCCAGCGACTCGACGAACTCGCGGTCGCCGGCCCCGGCGAGTCCTGTGGCGTGCAGACCTGTCGCCCGGGCCAGCGCCAGAACGAACCCGCCGACCTGCCCGGCGGCTCCGGTGACGAGCACTGTGGAACCCGCCGGGAGCGCGAGCAGGTCGAGTGCCTGGGCGGCGGCGAGGCCGTTGGTCGGCAGGGTCGCCGCCTCGGTGGCGGGGACGTCGGCGGGCGCGGAGGTCAGCCAGGCCGCGTCGAGAACCACGTACTCGGCGTGGGCGCCGGCCGTGGTCTGTAGCCATGGCGAGAAGCCGATGACCTCGTCGCCGATCGAGAACTCCTCGACCGACGGGCCGACCGCGTCGACGCTGCCGGCAACGTCCCAACCCGGGGTGTACGGCAGACCGGTCGGCAACGGGGCCGGGAACCGACCGGAGCGGACCATCAGATCGACCGGGTGTACGACTGACGCCGCGACCCGTACCCGCACCTGCCCCGGCCCCGGCTCGGGCACCGGCACCTCGGCCACGTGCAGGACCTCCGGCCCTCCGAACTGTGCATAGCTGACTGCGCGCATCGCCGTCTCCTTCGTGGGATTTCGTGATCACCACGACCGTACGAACCATAGACACTGTGAGAAAGTAGGTACCTTGAAGTGCCTAGGGCACCAAAGGGGGCAACAATGGCGACGTCGACCGCAGCGCAACGCCGCGAGCAGGCCAAACGCGACTACGATGCGTTCCTGGAACAGTGCCCGACCCGTGAGCTGCTGAGCAGGCTCACCGACAAGTGGGTCGCCCTGGTGATCCCCGCGCTCGTCAACGGCCCGCAGCGGCACGGCGAGCTCGCCCAGCGCATCGTCGGCGTCAGCCAGAAGATGCTCACCCAGACCCTGCGCACCCTGGAACGCGACGGCCTGGTCACCCGCACGGTCACTGCCTCGGTGCCGGTCCGCGTCGACTACGAGCTCACCCCGCTCGGCCATGAACTGTTCCCGGTCATGATCGCGATCAAAAGCTGGGCGGAGACGCACATGGACCGCGTCTTCGAAGCCCGGACCCAGTACGACGCACGCCCCTGAGCACCTGCGGCGTCGATTACGTCAGACTCCGCCGCACCGTATCCGTTCATCGGCCTCGCTGACGTGGACTGCCAAGATCACCGCCGCTTGCCGCTGCGCGCACAGGAGATCTTGGACAGTTTCCGTTTCACGCTGACGGAAACTGTCCAAGATTCACGTCCCGGCGTGGGCGCGACTGGTGATCGCCGACGCCCGCTTCGCGGCCCTGCTGCTCGACGTTCGCGTCGGTGACGAGCAGCAGGACGCGTGCGTCTGGTGGAGATGTCCGAGCATGGGCTGATCAGCAAGATCGTCGACCACTGGCCCGAACCGTACGATCCGCCGCAGGGTCGGGAACACCTCATCGAACGTTGGTGATCGTCAGCCTGCCGCTGGGTAACGCGCGTTGGGCTTGAGTGTGCGTCGCTACCTGGCGCTTCCCACGGGCGCCTCGGAGCCGACGGGGCGCGGCAGCACCAACGCTTGAGCGGCGATGACGCGTTCGCCGTCGAAGGTCAGCGCCGGCGATCCATGCAGCTGATAGCCCTGATCGAGAAGCGCGCTGACGCGGGCGCAGAATTCAGCATCATCGGGCCCGGTGATGAGGCGGTAGCCGAGTGGCTTCGTGAGATCCGACACCGCTGCATTGTGCCTGCTCGGATGCCCAAGCCCAGTCCCGGCCAGCTTGCCCAAGGTCACGCTCGATCCTGGATCGAGTGGCCATCTGACGCCGGGGACACCACTCGATCCTGGATTGAGCGCGATCGTGCGAGTGCGGGCCACCCGGCTGCCGCTCACAGCAGGTGGGTACGGAGGAAATCCAGCTCCAGCGGGAGCAGCCTTTCGGCGGTGCCGTTCGCGGCCAGGTGGGTGGCCCCGGTCAACGGCAGCACGGCGTGCGGTCGACCGGCGCTCAGCAGGGCCGCGGAGAGCCGGAGCGTGTGCGCGGCCACCACGTTGTCGTCGGCCATGCCGTGCACCAGCAGCAACGGGCGGGCCTGGTCCGGCCCGGTGACCGGTTCGGCGGCCAACTCGACGAGCGAGTGGTGTGCGTAAATGTCCAGGCCGTCTTCCGGCAACCCCAGATAACGCTCGGTGTACGCGGTGTCGTACAGCGCCCAGTCGGTCACCGGGGCACCCGCGATCCCGCACCGGAACAGCTCCGGGTGGCGCAGCACCGCCAACCCGGCCAACCACCCGCCGAACGACCACCCGCGTACTCCCACCCGACCCAGGTCCAGATCGGGGTGCTTTCCGGCGAGCGCGGTCAGCGCGTCGATCTGGTCGGTCAGGATCACGTCGGCGACCCGACGGTGGATCGCCTTCTCGAACGACGGCGCCACGCCCGGCGTACCCCGGTTGTCGATGGTGACCACCGCGAACCCGGCGTCGGCCCACCACTGCCGCTCCAACCACGCGGCCCGCGCCGCCACTACCTCCTGGTGCCCCGGGCCGCCGTAGATGTCCAGCAGCACCGGCAGCCGCCGGCCCGTCACGTGGTTGTCCGGGTAGAGCACCGCCGCCGGTAGCCGCCGGTCGGTCACCCGTTCCAGCAGCGGCAGCGGAGAGTACGGCGGGGCGGCGGCGAACGACCGCAGCTCGGCGATCTCCTGATCGCCGCGGCGCACCGTCCAGCGCACCCCGGCATGATCAAGCGACGCGACGCCGACGGCCAGCACGTCCCCGCCCACGGCGGCGGTGTACCAGCCGGAGTCGGTGGTGAGCCGGCGTGCGTCCACCCCACCGCCGATGGTGGTGCGGACCCGGAACAGGTGCCGCTCGCTCGGCTCGCCGTCACTCGCCTCCACCAGCAGGTCGGCCGGGCCGGCGGCGGCCGGCAGCCGACCCACCACCCGCCGCACGTACAGCGACGGCGGGGTGAGCAGGGTGCCGTCGGCGAACAAACAGCGGGCGTCGTACCCGTCGTGGGCCAACTCCCCACCGACCAGCACCCGGCCGTCCGGCAGGTGTGCCGGTGTGCCGGCGATCGGCTCGACCCAGCGCGGATCGGCCAGCTCGGCGTGCACCTGCGTCTCACCCGTCCGTGGGTCCACCGCCAGCACCAGCCCGTGCTGCTGCGAACGGCGCAACACGGTGATCAACGGGCTGCCCTCGCCCCAGCTGACCCCGGTCAGGTACGGGTACGTCTCCCGGTCCCAGTGCACGTCGACCCAGCCGTCGTCCAGGTCCAGCAGGTGCAGGCTGACCTCCGCGTTCGGCCCACCAGCCCGGGGGTACGCGACGGCCGTCGGCGCGCTGGCCGGCTCCGCCGGGTCGTGCAGGTGCCACCGCTCCAGCCGGGACTCGTCGACCCGGGCGGCGAGCACCATGCGGCCGTCCGGCGCCCACCAGTACCCCCGGAACCGGCCGAACTCCTCCGCCGCGATGTGCTCGGCCAACCCCCAGCTCACCCCGGCGTCCTCGCCGGCCAGCAGGGTGTCGGTGCCGTCCGGGTCGATCACCCGCAGCTCACCCCGGCGCACACCGTCGGCCGCGTCCGTCACGTACGCCAGCCGCTGCCCGCTCGGATCGGGGCGTGGGTCCAGCACCGGGCCGACGGCGGCCACCTCCACCACGTCGCCGTGCACAAGGTCGGCCCGGAACAAGCGCCCGGCCAGCGCGAACACCGCAACCCGACCGGCGGCGTCCAACGCGTACGAGCCGATGCCGGCGGCGCTGAGGCGCAGCCGCTCGCGCAGCGCGCGTTCGCCGGGGGAGAGGGACCGGACGTCCCCGTCCTCGCCCAGCAGGGTCGCCGGATCGGCGACCAGCCGCTCCGCACCGGTGCCCACGTCCAACAGCCAGAGCGCGTCGGCCGGATCCTCGGGACCGGCCGAGCGCAGGAAGATCACCCGGGAGCCGTCCTCAGCCACCGAGACAGCGCGTGGCGCGCCGTGGCTGAACCGGCGGGTGCGGGCGGCCAGCTCCGGAAAGTCCACAGCCCAAATCGTAGAGCGGGAGCGGAGGTGATGTGGCCGACCTGGGTGGACGCGTCAGCGTTGGCCGGGCCGAACTGCCAGTTAGAGTGACCGTCGTGACGATGCTGCCCGACCGCCGCCTGCTGCTGGTCCACGCGCACCCCGACGACGAGTCGATCGGCACCGGCTCGACGATGGCCCACTACGCCGCCGACGGGGCGCACGTCACGCTGGTGACCTGCACGCTCGGCGAGGAGGGCGAGATCCACGTGCCCGCGCTGGCCCAGCTCGCCGCCGCCGAGGCCGACCAGCTCGGCGGGTACCGCGTCGCCGAGCTGGCTGCCGCGTGTGCCGCGCTCGGCGTCGGCGACCACCGCTTCCTCGGTGGTGCCGGCCGCTACCGCGACTCCGGGATGATGGGCCTCGCGACCAACGAGCACCCCCGAGCCTTCTGGCAGGCCGACCTCGACGAGGCCGCCGGGCATCTCGTGGAGATCATGCGAGAGGTACGCCCGCAGGTGCTCATCACGTACGACCCGAACGGCTTCTACGGCCACCCCGACCACATCCAGGCGCACCGGGTGGCCATGCGTGCCGTCGAGCTGGCCGCTGCCGAGGGCTGTGCCCCGGTCAAGGTCTACTGGACGGCCATGCCGCTCAGCGTCCTGGAGGCCGGCATGACGCACTTCGCCGAGTCCTCCGACAACCCGTTCGGCGGCATCGAGGACATCGCCGACCTGCCCTTCGGCACCCCGGACGCCCAGATCGCCGCCCGGATCGACGGCACCGACCAGCACGCGGCCAAGGAGGCCGCGATGCGGGCACACGCCACCCAGATCCCGGCCAACTCCTGGCTCTACTCGATCGCCGGCAACTTCGGCGGCGAGTTCATGGGCGTGGAGTACTTCACCCTCGCGGTGGGCGAGAAGGGCCCAGGCGCCGGGCCGTACGGCTGGGAGAACGACCTCTTCGCCGGCCTGCCCGCGGAGACCGCCCCGGACCGGTCCCCGGTCGCGGCGGCGGGTCTCCGGTGACCCTGCCGGCCGCACCGATGACGGTCGTGGACGACCAGGAAGCCCCGCCCCCGGCGGGGCCACCGCCGCGACTGGTGGACCTGGGTTTGCGGGTGATCGGTGCGATCGTCGTGGCCGTCGCCGGAGTGCTGACCGGCGTACTGGAGCTGCTGCTCGCCACGCTCCGCGTCGGCGGGCAACTCATCGGCGTGTCGGTAGTCCTCGCCATCGGCGCCAACATCGTGCTGAGCTGGTTCGCGTACGAGGCGGTCGGGCGTCGCTGGGCGGTGGCGCTGCCGGCGGTGCCGTGGTTCGCGCTGATGGTGGTCGCCGCCATCCGGACCAACGAGGGTGACCTGCTGCTGGCCGGCGACAACTGGGTCGGGCTGGCCATGATCGTGGCCGGCGCGATGACGTTCGCGGTGATGGGCTTCCGGCAGATCCTCGCGCCGCAGCCGCCCATGCTCGGCGGCTGACGCCGGGGTGCTGCCGGCTGATGACGTCTCCCAGGTAAGGGTGGTAAATATTCCTGCCAGGGATGCGAACCCCGCGACGGGGCGCACGGCAGGAGGGTCCGGCGATGGACAAGCGGTGGCGTGACATCGGGGTGCTCGTAGCGGCGCTGTTCGCGGTCAACGTGGTCGCCCGACTGATCATCAGGTTCGGCTTCGACGGTGACGACGTCGCCGCCGACCGGGTCTCGCTGGCGATGTTCACGGTGATCGGGCTGATCCTCGCCGTGGTCGCCTTCCGCTGGGGTAGCCGCCGGCCACTGGCGGGATGGTCCGCCGACATGGCCCTCGTGGTGCCGGTGGCGATGCTGCTGACCGTGCTGGTGGGGCCCCTGCTGGTCGGTCACAACCCGTTCGCCGGTGGCGCGGGGACCTTCTTCGCCCAGATCTGGCTCTACCTGCTCGCCACCGGCGCCGGGTTGCTGATCGGCTACCTCGTGCTCACCGCGCTCGGCCGTGACTACCGCTCCCAGCAGCTCAAGCGGTACGCGCAGGTCAAGGCCGCCAAGCCCCGCCGGGTCGTCCGCCGCTGACCACCGCCCAGCCCGACTCACCCTCGTCCGGGCCCGCCTCGTCTGGGGCGGTCCGGGTCAGTCTGGGGCGACCCGGGTCAGGTAGGTGTGGTGGGTGACCAGGCCGAGCCGCTGGTAGAGCGTGACCGCCGCCGTGTTGCGCTGCTCGACCTGAAGGAACGCGTGCGTCGCGCCGCCGGAGGCGCCCCAGGTGGCCAGTTCGTGGATCACGCGGCGGGCCAACCCCTGTCGGCGGGCCGCCGGCAGTACCTCGATCAGGCTGAGGCCCAGCCAGCGCCCCTGGCCGGTCACCGTGCCGCGGCCGACGGCCACCAGGGCGCTGTCGGCGTACACGTGGGCGAAGCGGACCCGGTCCACGGCGGTGAGTACGTGCCGGGCGGCGTCCGGCAGGCCGCCCTTGCGGCCGGCGGCGATGGCGAGCCACTCGTCGCTGGGCGCGGTGTCCAGCTCGACGTTCGCATCGCCCCATCCGCCGGCCTGGCCGTTGGCGGGCGTCGACGTCAGCACTGCGAGCGGTGCGGTCTGCACCAGCGTCGGTGGACGGGCGCTCCAGCCGCGGGCGTCCAACTCGGCGCCGACAGGTGCGGCGAGGGGCAGCGGCGTGTTGATCAACGCGGGTTGGCCCAGGTCGGCGTACCAGCGCTCCACCGCGTCGACCGCGGCCGCCAGCGGTCGGTCCGGGTCGCCGATCGGCAGCGCCGAGTTGGCCCGCCCGGTCCAGCCCTCGGCCGACCGGAGCAGCCAGTCGCCGAGCCGGCCCCGGGTCGGTGCGGGCCAGGCCTCGTCGGCGGCCCGTTCCAGCGCCACGACCGAGGCGGCGGTCGGCCGACGGGTCGGGGGTACGCGCTTGGCGCGGTGGACCTGCGCCACCGGGACCCGTAGCTGTCCCTGCGCGGTGGCCAGGGTGAGATGAGTCTCGCTCAGCTCGACCAGCTCGCCGAGGGCATCGGAAAATTGCGGGCGGCCCTCGCGAATCCCCACAATCCGGCGGACCACGATTCGGTGTCCCACATCCTGCTGTCGGAGCACGATCGACCCCCTCCCCGGCGAGATACTAGGCTCTTACCGTCGCGGGAGATCGCGGCGAGTCTTGCGGAGGAGAAGACCGGTGACCTACATCATCGCCGAGCCGTGCGTAGATGTGCTCGACAAGGCATGCATCGAGGAGTGCCCGGTCGACTGCATTTACGAGGGCAATCGGATGCTCTACATCCACCCCGACGAGTGCGTCGACTGTGGTGCCTGTGAGCCCGTCTGCCCCGTGGAGGCGATCTTCTACGAGGACGACGTTCCGGAGCAGTGGAAGGACTACACCGGCGCGAACTACGAGTTCTTCGAGGACCTGGGCTCGCCCGGTGGCGCCTCGAAGGTCGGCAAGGTGGAGAAGGACGCCACCTTCGTCGCCGCGCAGCCGCCGCGCGGCGAGGGCCACTGAACCGGCCCGCGCCGGTCTCGTCGCGGCTGCCCGAGTTCACCTGGGACACCCTGGACGCCGCGGCCACCCTGGCCGCGGCGCATCCGGAGGGCCTGATCAACCTCTCCATGGGTACGCCGGTCGACCCGGTGCCCGAGGTGATCCGGCGGGCGTTGGCTGACGCGTCCGATGCTCCCGGTTACCCGCTGACCGCCGGCACCCCGGCGTTGCGGGCCGCGATCGCGGCGTGGGTGTCCCGAGCCTGCGGGGCCGGCGTCGACGGTCTCGGTGTGCTGCCGACGATCGGCTCGAAGGAGCTGGTGGCCTGGCTGCCCACGCTGCTCGGCATCGGCCCGGGTGACGTGGTGGTGGTGCCGTCGATCGCGTACCCCACCTACGAGGATGGCGCCCGGCTGGCCGGCGCCACGGTCATCCGTACCGACTCGCTCACGTCGGTCGGGCCGACCCCGCGGGTCCGGTTGGTCTGGGTCAACTCGCCCGGCAACCCGACCGGCCGGGTGCTGCCCGCGGCGCACCTGCGCAAGGTGGTCGACTGGGCCCGCGAACGTGGCGCGGTGGTCGCGAGTGACGAGTGCTACCTGCCACTGGGCTGGTCGGCCGAGCCGGTCTCGGTGCTGTCTCCGCAGGTCAGCGGGGGCAGCTATGCCGGGGTGCTCGCCGTGCACTCGCTCTCCAAGCGGTCCAACCTCGCCGGCTACCGGGCCGGTTTCGTCGCCGGCGACCCGGCGCTCGTCGCCGAGCTGCTCAAGGTCCGCAAGCACGCGGGCATGATCGTGCCCGCGCCGGTGCAGGCGGCCATGGTCGCCGCGCTGGAGGACGAGCGGCACGCCGAGGAGCAGCGGGAGCGTTACCGCGCCCGGCGGGAGGTGCTCAGCGCGGCGTTCACCGGTGCCGGGTTCACCGTCGAGCACTCCGAGGCGGGCCTCTACCTCTGGCTGACCAGGGGTGAGGACTGCTGGCAGACGGTCGACTGGCTCGCCCGTCGCGGCATCCTGGCCGCCGCCGGCGTCTTCTACGGCCCGACCGCCGGGCAGTACGTCCGGGTTGCGTTGACCGAGTCCGACGAGCACATCGCCGCGGTCGCCGGCCGGCTCCGGGCCTGACCCCGGGCGGCCCGGCGATGACCGACGGCATGACCGGGCGGTACGCCAGGGTGCGCGCCGCCGTGATCGGCACCGGGCTGATCGGTGGCTCGGTGCTGCTGCGTCTGGCCGACGCCGGCCTGGACGTGGTCGGATGGGATCCGGACCCGGCCACCCGGGAGCGCGCCCAACGCCGTGGTGTGGTCGCCCCGGCCACGATCGAGCAGGCCGTGGCCGACCGGGACGTGGTCTTCCTCTGCGGCCCGCTGCCCACGCTGCCGCACACCCTGGCCCGGGTCGCCGAGCTGACCGGGCCCGGCTGCGTGCTCACCGATGTCGGCAGCACCAAGGTGGAGGTGACCGAGACGGCCGATCGGCTCGGGCTCACCCAACGGTTCGTCCCGGGGCATCCGATGGCCGGCGCGGAGTCCGCCGGCCTGACCGCCGCCTCGCCGACCCTGCTGGCCGGTGCGGCCTGGGTGCTCTGCCCTGCTCCCGGTGCCGCGTTGGCCGCTTTCCGTTGGTTGACCGGGCTGCTCGCGGAGCTGTTCGACGCCCGGGTCGTGCCGATGTCCGCGCCGGCACACGACTCGGTGGCCGCGCTCGCCTCGCACGTGCCGCACCTGCTGGCGGGTGCGCTGGCCGGGGCGACGCAGCGGGCGCCACTGCGGGACGCGGTGCTGGCGCTGGCCGCGGGGAGTTTCTCCGACGGTACGCGGGTCGCCGGCACTCCGGCGGAACGGACCGCGAACATGCTGCTCGGCAACCGGGACCGGGTACTGCACGAGTTGGCCGAGGTCAGCGCGTTCCTGGACGGGCTGGCCGCCGCCCTGCGGGCCGACGACGCCCAGGCGCTCATCGCCCGCTACACGGAGGCCAGGGCGGCCCGGTCGGCGCTGCGGGACCGACGGTTCACCGGTCAGTCCCGGCGGTTTTCGTTCGACGGCGACCAGGACGCCGAGGTGACCTGGCTTCGCGAGTTGGGCGGCGCCGGTGGGCATCTGACGGGGTGTCAGGTCGACCCGGACGCCGTTTCCTACGCCGCGTGGCTTCCCGTGGCTGACTAGGCTGAGGGGCATGGCGGTGGACGGTCCGGTGGTGCAGGTGCGCGGCGAGGCGTACCGGGAGGTGCCGCCCGAGCTGGCCCGGTTCGCGGTCACCGCGACGGCCCGCGACCGGGACCGGGAGGCGACGCTGACCCGGTTGGCCGAGCGGGCCGCGGCGGTCCGGGTGCTGCTGGACGGCTCCGGGCCGGCGGTGGCGCGGCGGGAGACCGGCGACCTGCGGGTGCGACCGGAGACCCGACGCTCGGGTGAGCGGGTGGTCGCCTGGCACGGGAGCGTCACCACCACCGTCACGGTCACCGACTTCACCGCGCTGGGTGAGCTGATGCTCCGGCTCGCCGACCAGGATCAGGTCGAGGTGGCCGGCCCGTGGTGGGAGCTTCGTCCGGACAGCCCCGCCCATCGTGCGGCCCGGCACGACGCGATCAGCGACGCGCTGCTGCGGGCCCGGGAGTACGCGGAGGCGCTGGGCGCCCGGGTCACCTCGTTGATCGAGCTGGCCGACGCGGGCCCCGCCGACCGGCCGATGTTCGCCCGTGCGGCCTTCGCCGGGGGCGGCGGCGCGGGCGGTGGTCCGCCGGAGCTCGAGCTGGACCCGCAACCGCAGACCGTGCAGGCCGCGGTGCAGGCGCGGTTCACCATCAGCGACCCGGTTCTGGGCTGATGCCGCCGGCCCAGGTGCTGTCCGCCGACGAGTTGGTGGCGCGGGCGTTGTCGCTTGCCGAGGCCGGCCCGCGACAACTGCTCGGCATCGCCGGTGCGCCGGGTGCCGGGAAGTCCACCCTGGCGGAGCAGATCGTCGCCGAGGTCGGGTCGGCTGCCCGCCTGGTGCCGATGGACGGGTTCCACCTGGCGCAGTCGCAGCTGGTCCGGTTGGGCCGCGCCGACCGTAAGGGCGCGGTGGACACTTTCGACGCCAACGGGTACGTCTCGCTGCTGCGCCGGTTGCACCGGTTGGAGCCGACATCGGTCTACGCGCCGGAGTTCCGCCGGGAGCTGGAGGAGCCGGTGGCCGGCGCGATCGAGGTGCCGCCGTCGGTCCGGTTGGTGGTGACCGAGGGCAACTACCTGCTGTTGGAGGATTTCCCCTGGCAGGAGATCCGACCGTTGCTGCACGAGGCGTGGTTTCTCGACCTGAACGCCGAGGTGCGGCATCGTCGGCTGACCGCCCGGCACGAGGCGTTCGGTCGGTCCCCGGAGCAGGCGCGGGCGTGGGCGCTGGGCAGCGACGAGTCGAACGCCGCCCTGATCACCCCCACCGCCGGCCGGGCTGACCTGGTGGTCCGCCTGTCGGAGCCTCCGGCGGCCTAGCCGAGTTCGCGGATCGGCCGGGCCGGGTTGCCGACCGCCACCACGTTGGCCGGCAGGTCACGGGTGACCACCGCGCCCGCGCCGACGACTGTGTTCGCGCCGATCGTCACGCCGGCCAGCACGATCGCGCCACCGCCGAGCCACACGTTGTCACCGATGGTGATCGGCTTGGCCGCCTCCCACTTGTCGCGTCGCGGGCCGGGCTCGACCGGGTGCGTCGGCGTGAGCAGTTGGACGTTCGGGCCGACCTGGACGTCCGCGCCGAGGGTGATCCGAGCGACGTCGAGGAAGACGGCGTTGTAGTTGACGAAGCTGCGCGGGCCGATCCGGATCTGCCAGCCGTAGTCGCAGTAGAACGGTGGGCGGATCCAGGCGTCCTCGCCCAGTTCGCCGAGGAGTTCGCGAAGTGCCGCGATCCTTGCCGGTGGGTCGGCCGCGGGACTGGTGTTGAAGCGTTCCATCAACCGGGCGGCCCGATCCAGGTCCGCGATGATCTCGGGATCGTCGGCGATGTATGGCTCGCCGGCGAGCATCTTGTCCTTCATGGAGGTCACCGCCCGATCATGCCGGCCCGGTTCGTCGGCTTGTGGCGGGTCCGTCATTTTTCGGCCTTCATTTTACATACGCAGTATGCAATTCTGGGTTGTCAATGTGACTCCCATACATCAAGACGCTTGACGAGGAGGATCCGTTGCACCAGGGAAGAAGATTGGCCGCTCTCGGCCTCGTGTTCGTGCTGGCGCTCTCCGCGCCGACTCCCGCCTCGGCCACGGCCGCCGCGCCCGCCCCATCCGGCGGCGCCGGCCAACAGACCGCCCCCAGTGGACCCACCGCCAACCGCTCGACCACCGTCACGCTGATCACCGGTGACCGCGTCACCGTCACCGCCTCCGGTGCCTCGGTCCGGCCCGGTGTCGGCCGCGAGGACGTGCAGTTCCTGGTCCAGCGCGAGCGCGGACGCCTCTCGGTGACGCCGACGGACGCTCTTCCGTTGCTGCGCTCGGGCCGGGTGGACCGGCGACTCTTCGACATCACCGGGCTGGTCGAGGCGGGTTACGACGACGCCCACCGCAACACCCTGCCGCTGCTGGTGGCGTACGGCTCGACGGGCAACGCGCGGCGCACCCCGGCCGCACTTCCCGGCACGCGGGTGATCCGCGACCTGCCGGTGATCCGCGGTGCCGCCCTGAACAGCGACAAGGCTTCCCTCGGCGCGGTCTGGTCGACGGTCACCACCGGTCCCGCTGCGGCCCGGCTCGACGCGGCGGGGGGCGTCGAACGGATCTGGCTGGACGGCCGTCGACGGGTGACCCTCGACCACAGCGTGCCGCAGATCGGCGCGCCCGCCGCCTGGGCGGCCGGGTTCACCGGCTCGGGAGTGTCGGTCGCGGTGCTGGACACCGGCGTCGACGCGACCCACCCGGACCTGGCCGGCAAGGTGGCCGAGGCGCGCAACTTCACCGAGGTCGCCGACGCTCGGGACACGGTCGGCCACGGCACCCACGTGGCCTCGACCATCGCGGGCAGCGGCGCCGCCTCCGGCGGCAAGTACCGGGGTGTGGCGCCGGACGCGACGCTGCTGGACGGCAAGGTCTGTGAGGATGCCGGCTGCACCGACTCGGCGATCCTGGCCGGCATGCAGTGGGCCGCGGTGGAGAAGAAGGCCGCCGTCGTCAACATGAGCCTCAGCGGCTGGGACACCCCGGAGGTCGACCCGGTGGAGGAGGCTGTGCAGACCCTGACCGCGCAGACCGGCACGCTCTTCGTCCTCGCCGCCGGCAACGACGGCGTGGACGGCTCGGTCGGCTCCCCGGCCAGCGCCGACGCCGGGCTCGCCGTGGGCGCCGTGGACCGCGACGACGAGTTGGCCGACTTCTCCAGTCGGGGTCCCCGGGTCGGCGACGACGCGCTGAAGCCGGACATCACGGCGCCCGGCGTCGACATCGTCGCCGCACGGTCCGCCAACGGCGTCATCGGCGATCCGGTGGGGGACCGCTACGTCACGCTCTCCGGCACCTCGATGGCCACCCCGCACGTGGCCGGGTCGGCGGCGCTGCTCGCCCAGCAGCACCCGGGATGGCGGGCCGACCGGCTCAAGGCCACCCTGATGGCCGCCGCCAAGCCGCACCCGGAGCAGACCGCCTACCAGCAGGGCGCCGGTCGGGTCGACGTCGCGCACGCGATCACCCAGCAGGTCACCACCGACCCGGTGAGCGTCTCCTTCGGGCGTACGCTCTGGCCGCACGCTGACGACGCCCCGATCACCCGCACGGTGACCTGGCGCAACGACGGCCCGGCACCGGTCACGCTGGACCTGAGCATCGAGGGCGCCGGCCCCGGCGGTCGAGCGTTGCCGGCCGGCCTGTTCGAGCTGGGCGCCGACCAACTCACCGTGCCGGCGGGCGGCACGGCCGCCACCACCGTCACCACGGACACGCGGCTCGGCGACGCCGACGGTTACTGGACCGGGCGGATCGTGGCCCGATCCGGTGCGGCGGTCGCGGTCACCCCGCTGGCCGTGAACCGGGAGGTGGAGAGCTACACGCTGACCGTTGAGCACCTGAACCGCGCCGGTGCGCGCACCGCGGATCACTGGACCCTCCTGCTCGGGTTGGACACCTACGGCGCCTGGGACCTCGTCAGTTCGGACGGGGTGGCCACCGTGCGGGTGCCCAAGGGGCAGTACGGCCTGAGCGGCCTCGTCTTCGAGCCCGGTCCCGAGGATGAGCAGCGCGGGATGTCGCTGTTGATGCAGCCCGAAGTGACAGTCGAGCGGGACACCCGGATCGTCGTCGACGCCCGCCGGGCCAAGCCGGTACGGACGACAGTGCCGGACCGAACCGCCGTCCCGCAACTGATCGACGTCAGCGGCAACTTCACGGCCGACGACGGCAGTGGGTACGGCGTCGGGCTCTGGGCGGAGACGTTCACCGGCCTGACCAGCGGTCAGATCGGCAAGCCGATCTCCGCCGACAAGTTCGTCGCCACCGTCAGCAGCCAGTGGACCAGGGCGGACCCGGACAACAGCCCGTTCCTGTACGCGCTGGCCGAGGCGATCCCGGGCCGGATGCCCACCGGGTTCGTCCGCAACTACACCCGACGCGACCTGGCCACCGTCGTGCACCGGTTCCGTGGTGGCAACCCGGGCATCGAGGCCGAGCGGATCGTGTACCCCGTGCTGGAGTACAACGTCGGCGGCTCCGCCCTGGTCCTGCCCACCGCCGTGCCCGGCGAGCGGGTCGAGCACTACAACACCAAGGGTGTGAAGTGGGAATCCGACATCTACTTCGGAACGCGGGACGAGGAGGGCTGGTTGATCCCGCAGGCGGTGCTCTTCTCCACCCCCACCGCGTACCGGGCCGGGCGGACGGTGCAGGAGATCTGGAACCAGGCCCCGTACGCGCCGTCCTTCCCGAACCCGCGCTGGCCGGAACAGAGCGTCACCCGGCTCGGCGACACCATCCTGGTCGACGTGCCGATCTTCAGCGACGCGGCCGGGCATCCGGGCGGCTCGCTGAGCGACAGCGAGGGCACCAAGCTCTGGCGGGACGGCAAGCTGGTCGGCGAGAGCGAGTACGCCGGCTACGGACAGTTCACAGTGCCACCGGGTAGGGCGGACTACCGGCTCGTCACGTCGTCGAAGCGGAGCCTCACCGACCTGAGCACCGAGGTGGAATCCAGCTGGACCTTCCGGTCGCGGCACGTCGCCGGCGAGACGCCGGCCCGACTGCCCCTGTCGGTGGTGCGCTTCGCGCCGCCGTTGCGGGTCGACAACAGTGCTCCGGCCGGTCAGGGCTTCGTCGTCCCGGTGCGGGTGCAGCGGCAGCCCGGCGCTCCGGCGGCCCGGGTGGAGAAGCTCGCTGTCGACGTCTCGTACGACGGCGGGAAGACCTGGGGCAAGGCGCGGCTGGTCCGCACCTCCGCTGACGGCTGGTCGGCCCTGTTGCGGCATCCGGCCGGTGCCGGCCACGTGTCGCTGCGGGCCACCGCCCGGGACGCCGACGGCAACACGGCGACCCAACGGATCATCCAGGCGTACCGGTTGCGCTGAGGCGTACCCCGCCGGGTCCGCGGCCGAATGCCGCGGACCCGGCGGGTCCGTCAGTCGTTGGCGTGCAGGGCGGCGTTCAGCTCGATGCCCCGGCCGGTGCGCGGTCGGGCCTCCAGCCCGCCGGTGACCGAGTTGCGCCAGAACAGCAGGCCGTCGACACCGGACAGCTCCCGGGCCTTCACCACCCGGCCGTCGGGGAGCGTGATCTTCGACGCGGCGGTGATGTAGCAGCCCGCCTCGACCACACAGTCGTCGCCGAGCGAGATCCCGACGCCGGCGTTCGCGCCGACCAGGCTCCGCTCGCCGATGCTGATCTTGTCGGTGCCGCCACCGGAGAGGGTGCCCATGATGGAGGCCCCGCCGCCGATGTCGGAGCCGTCGCCGACCAGCACACCCTGCACGATCCGCCCCTCGACCATCGAGGTGCCGACGGTGCCGGCGTTGAAGTTCACGAAGCCCTCGTGCATCACCGTGGTGCCGGCGGCCAGGTGAGCGCCGAGGCGTACCCGGTCGGCGTCCGCGATCCGCACACCGGAGGGCACCACGTAGTCGGTCATCCGGGGGAACTTGTCGACCCCGTACACCGCCAGGTGCCGGCCGGCGGCCCGCTCGATCACCCGCAGCTCGTCCACCCGCTCCGGGGGGCACGGCCCGGCGGACGTCCAGGCCACGTTGGCCAGCTTGCCGAAGATGCCGTCCAGGTTGAGCTGGTTGGGTCGGACCAGGCGGTGCGAGAGCAGGTGCAACCTGAGGTACGCGTCGGACGCGTCCTTGATCGGGTCGTCGAGCGAGCCGATCACGGTGACCACCTGCACGGTACGCAGACCGGGCAGCGGCCGGTCACCGAGCGCTGCCGGCGGCAGGTCGAGCACGTCCGCCTTGTCCTCGCCGGCGACCAGTGGCAGCTCGCCCAGGCCCAGCTTGCCGGTCGGGTACCAGGTATCGAGCACCTGCTCGTCTGCGGTGACCGTAGCCAGGCCGATGCCCCAGGCGGAATCTGCGGACGTCACTGTTACACCTCTCGGTCGCTGCCGGGCTGACCTCGGCTCGCTCCTCGCGCTGACAGACCTGAAGGTACCGTGCGAACCATGGAGAACCCGCTGACCCCCGAGGTCCTCGCCGATCCGGTGCAGCTGACCCGCGCTCTGGTCGACATAGAGTCCGTGTCCTTGAACGAGAAGGCGATCGCCGACTGTGTCGAGGAAGTGCTGCGGGGCGTACCGCACCTGACCACCCACCGGTACGGCAACACGGTGATGGCGCGTACCGACCTCGGCCGATCGCAGCGTGTCGTGCTGGCCGGGCACCTCGACACGGTGCCGTTGAACAACAACTTCCCGTCGACCATGCGCGGCGACCTGATGTACGGCTGCGGCACCTCCGACATGAAGTCCGGCACCGCGTACGCGCTGCACCTGGCGGTGACGCTGCCCGAACCGCGCTACGACGTGACGTACTTCTTCTACGAGGCCGAGGAAATCGAGTCCCAGTACAACGGGCTCAACCTCGTCGCACAGGCGTTCCCGGAGTGGCTGGAGGCGGACTTCGCGGTGCTGCTGGAGCCGACGTACGGCATCGTCGAGGCGGGCTGCCAGGGCACGATGCGCTCGGTGGTCACCACTACCGGCGTACGCGCCCACTCGGCGCGCTCCTGGCACGGGGTGAACGCCATCCACGCCGCCGGTGAGGTGCTGCGACGCCTCCAGACGTACGAGGCGCGCCGGGTCACCATCGACGGCTGCGACTACCGCGAGGGCATGAACGCGGTGCGCATCAACGGCGGCGTGGCCGGCAACGTGATCCCCGATCACTGTGAGATCGAGGTCAACTACCGGTACGCCCCGGATCGCTCCCCGGCCGAGGCGGAGGCGCACCTGCGTGAGGTGTTCGCCGGCTTCGAGGTGACAGTCACCGACGCGGCTGCCGGTGCCGCGCCCGGGCTCGACGCGGCCCCCGCGAAGGAGTTCCTGGCGGCGGTCGGCGCCGCGCCGATCGGCAAGCTGGGCTGGACTGATGTGGCTCGGTTCGCGGCGATGGGCATCCCCGCGCTGAACTTCGGCCCCGGCGACCCGAACCTCGCCCACCACCCCGACGAGCACGTCGAGATCAGCAAGATCCGCGACGGCGCGGCAACCCTGCACCGCTGGCTGGCCCCGGCCTGACCCCGACCCCGACCCCGACCCCAGCTCCGGTCCCGCGCCGCGGCCCGCCGGTGATCAAGAGGTTTGCGTCAGCCGGGCCCGTTATCGGCGACGCAAACCTCTTGATCGGCTCCGGACGGGATGGGGGAGCTGGGGATCGGGTTCTGCTGGCGGGTGCGGCGGCGTTCGGCCACCACGTCTCGGATCCGTCTCTGCATCTGGCGACGGATCCGGATCATCTCGCTGTTGCTGATCACGCTGTCTCCTCCCCCGAAGGCGCGCGCCCGGGCATACCCGGTATGTGAATAGTAAGACGTACGGGAGCGCCGAATAGTTGCCCATGATCCCGAGATATTTCTCGGCGTTCCCGCCCCGCGCACCCGACCGGTGCTGCTCCACTACGGTTGCCCCATGAACCAGAGCAACGGGCGGGAGGCCGGTCGCGGTCCGGGACAGGAACGGCATCGCGGTGCGGTCACTCTGCGCAGGGGGGCGATCTCGAGCAGTACCGCAGACCAACGGTTGCTGGATTCACGGGGGCGTGGCGACTGGAAGACCAAGGACGCCTGGCGCGCGCTGCGCATCCTCGCCGAGTTCGTCGAGGGCTTCGACACGCTCGCCGACGTGCCGTCGGCGGTCAGCGTCTTCGGCTCCGCGCGCAGCGCACCGGACAGCGTCGAGTGTCAGTTGGCCGAACGGTTGGGCGGCGCGCTGGCCCGAGCCGGCTACGCGGTGATCACCGGAGGTGGGCCCGGGGTGATGGAGGCCGCCAACCGGGGCGCCAGCGAGGCCGGTGGGCTCTCCGTGGGGCTCGGCATCGAGCTCCCGTTCGAGCAGGGCATCAACGACTGGGTCGAACTGGCCATCGACTTCCGCTACTTCTTCGCCCGCAAGACGATGTTCGTCAAGTACGCCCAGGCGTTCGTCGTGCTGCCCGGTGGGTTCGGCACCATGGACGAGTTGTTCGAGGCGCTCACCCTGGTGCAGACCGGCAAGGTCACCCGGTTCCCGGTCGTGCTGATGGGTGTCGCCTACTGGCAGGGTCTGCTGGACTGGCTGCGCGACACGATGGCCGCCACCGGCAAGATCGGACCGGTCGATCTGGACCTGATCTGTCTCACCGACGACGTCAACGAGGCGGTCCGGTACATCGTCGCGGCCGAGGCCGCGCTCTCCGCCGAGCAGGAGGCGGTCCGCGAGGAGGCCGTCGCCCGCACCGGCGCGGACCAGCAGGCCGCCGCCGAGCAGGCCCGGGACCACGACTGATGGCGGCGATCTGCGTCTTCTGCGCCTCCTCTCGTACCCTCGATCAGCGCTGGTTGGACCTGGCCGCCGAGACCGGCGCGGAGCTGGCCCGGCGCGGGCACACCCTGGTCAGCGGTGGTGGCTGCGTCGGCATGATGGGCGCGCTGGCGGACGGCGCCCGATCCGCCGGTGGGCGCACCATCGGCGTGATCCCGCAGTCGCTCGTCGATCTGGAGGTCGCCGACCTGGCCTCGGACGAGCTGCTGGTGACCGACTCGATGGCCAGCCGCAAGACCCTGATGATCGACAAGTCGGACGCCTTCCTCACCCTGCCCGGCGGGCTGGGCACCCTGGACGAGTTGTTCGAGGTCTGGACCACCGCCACCCTCGCCCTGCACACCAAGCCGATGGTGCTGATCGACACCGACGGGTTCTACCGCCCCCTGCTGGACTGGCTGGACGCGCTCGCCGACCAGACCTTCCTCAAGCCCGCCGGCCGCGACCTCCTGACGGTGACCACCACAGTCCCCGAGGCCCTCAACGTCCTGGAATCCCACCTAACCTGACCCCCGCCCCGCCCCGCCCCGCCCCTCCGCCCTGCCCACCCCCGCCCCACTGCCGGTGATCATGGAGTTGGCGACGTCGCTCTCGGCGTGTCGCGCCGCTAACTTCGTGATCGACAGGGGTGGATGGTGGGGTGGGGTCGGGATGGGACGGGGGTGGGTGGGGGATTGGGTGGGTGTCGTATGGGTCTGATGGGATGAGCTGATGCAGGCGTACCGGTTGGTGCGGCGGTCCGGAGGGCCGGCGCGGGGGGACGGGGCGACGCCTGACAGCGCTTCCGTGCCCGCCGGCGGCGGCACGTCAGGGGGCGGTGTCGGTGCGTCGGCCGGGCCCGATCGCTTGGCCGGGCCCGCGCTGACGGTTGGCGACAGCGGCTGGCGGGCCGATCCGGTGCAGGCCGAGGTGGTCGGGCACACCGACGGGCCGATGCTCGTGCTCGGTGGCCCGGGCACCGGCAAGACCAGCACCCTTGTCGAGGCGGTCGCCGCCCGGGTGACCGAGGGGGTCGACCCCGAACGGATCCTCGTGCTGACCTTCGGCCGCCGAGGCGCCACCGCGCTACGGCAGCGCATCGAGGCCCGGATCGCGCAGGACGGCCACCGGGTGCTGCGGGAGCCGCTGGTGCGCACCTTCCCGGCGTACGCCTTCGGGCTGCTCCGCCGCGCCGCCGCCGAGCGGGGCGAACCGTCGCCCCGGCTGCTCACCGGCCCCGAGCAGGATCTGATCATCCGTGAGCTGCTGGACGTGGTGGGCGAGGAGCCCGAGGACGACCCGGTCGGCTGGCCGACCGACCTGCGCCCCGCCCTGCGGACCCGGGCGTTCGCCGGCCAGCTACGCGACCTGCTCATGCGCGCCGCCGAACGCGGCGTGGGCCCGATCGACCTGGCCCGGCTGGGTGACAAGCTCGGCCGCGCCGACTGGCCGGCCGCCGCCCGCTTCCTCCGGGAGTACGTCGCCGTGCTGGCGTTGCGCGACGTCAGCAACCGGGGCTCCATCGCGTACGACCCGGCGGAGCTGGTCCGGGCGGCCACCGGGCTGCTGCGCGACGACGAGGAGTTGCTGGCCGCCGAGCGCCGCCGGCTCTCCCACGTCTACCTCGACGAGCTGGCCGACACCGACCCCGCCCAGTTCGAACTGCTCTCGGTCATCGCGGGCGGTGGCAAGTCGCTTGTCGCGTTCGCCGACCCGGACTCCTCCACGTACGCCTTCCGGGGCGCCGATCCGGCCGGGGTGGCGACGTTCCCGCACCGTTTCCGGACGGCTTCCGGTGCGCCGGCCGCACAGGTGCTGCTGAGCACGTCGTACCGGGCCGGGCCGGCTCTGCTCGCCGCGATCGCCCGGCTGGGTCGTCGGCTCCGGGGTCCAGCCGCGCACCGTCGGCTGCACCCCCTGCCGGACGCGCCGCCCGGCGTGGTCGAGGTGCACACGTTCCGCTCGGCGACGAGCGAGGCCGCCTGGCTGGCCCACGCGCTGCGCTCGGCGCACCTGCTCGACGGCGTGCCCTGGTCACGGATGGCGGTGCTGGTGCGGTCCACCGCGTTGCAGCTGCCCACCCTACGACGGGCGCTGCACGCTGCCGGCGTACCCACAGTGGTGCACGGTGAGGATCTGCCCCTGCATCTGCAACCGGCGGTCGCGCCGCTGCTGCTCCTGCTGCGCTGCGCGCTGGAGCCGGAACGACTCGACGAGGAGACGGCCGTCGCGCTGCTGCACTCGCCGCTGGGCGGGGCCGATCCGCTGGCCGAGCGGCGGCTGCGGCAGGGCCTGCGTGCGCTCGCGCTGGCCGGCGGTGACCGACGCCCTCCGGGGAGCTGATCGTCGAGGCGTTGCGCGATCCGGAGGAGCTGGCCAGCATCGACCGCCGCTGGGCGGAGCCGGCGCAGGCGGTGGCCGGGCTGCTGGCCATCGCACGCGAAGCCGCCGCCCGGCCGGGTTCGACAGCCGAGGACGTGCTCTGGGCCGTCTGGCACGCCAGTGGTCTCGCCGAGCGTTGGGCCGGCGCGATCAACCAGGGGCGTCCGGAGGCCGGCGAGGGCGACCTGGCCCGGCGACGGCGAGCGGAGGCGGCCGACCGCGACCTGGATGCCGTGCTGGTCCTCTTCGACGCGGCGGCCCGGTTCACCGACCGGCTGCCCGGTGCCCGCGCCGAGGTGTTCCTCGACCACGTGCTCGCCCAGGACCTGCCGGCCGACACCATCGCCCCGACCGCCGACCGGGGCGCGGCGGTACGCCTGCTCACCGCGCACGCGGCGAAGGGCCTGGAATGGGACCTGGTCGCGGTGGCCGGCGTGCAGGAGGGCATCTGGCCGGACCTGCGGCTGCGCGGCAGCCTGCTCGGCTCCGAGCGCCTTGTCGACGTGCTGGCCGGCCGGTCGGTCGACGGCGCGACCGTGGCGAACGTGGTGGGTCAGACCTCGGCGTTGCTGGACGAGGAGCGCCGGCTCTTCCACGTCGCCGTCAGCCGGGCCCGGCACCGGCTGCTGGTCAGCGCCGTGGCATCGGCCGCCGTCGGCGGTGACGATCACGAGGAGCAGCCCAGCCGGTTCCTGCACGAGTTGGGCCCGAGCACGCCGCCGCCGAGCACGCCGCCGCCGAGCACGCCGCCGAGCACGCCCGGCCCGCCGCCCGGTCCACGCACCGAGCCGTCCTCCGGCGGCGGCACCGGCGGTGCTGCGGCAGGCGAGACCGGGGACGAGGAGCCGGACCGTTCCGGGGCGCTGCCGGTGACCCGTCCACCTCGGGCGCTCACCCTGCCGGCGTTGGTCGCGGAACTGCGTACCGCCATCACCGACCCGGCAGCCCCGGCGGCCCGGCGGCGCGCAGCGGCGGCCGAACTGGCCCGGCTCGCCGCCGCCGGAGTGCCCGGTGCGCACCCCGACGACTGGTGGGGGTTGCGCGTGCTCTCCGACGATCGCCCGCTCGTCGACGACGGAGATCCGGTGCGGGTCACCCCGTCGGCCATGGAGAGCGCGTTGCGGTGCAGCCTGCGGTGGCTGCTGGAGCGGCACGGCGGCAGCGGCCCGACCAGCACCGCGCAGGGCGTGGGCAACCTGGTGCACGCCGCCGCGATGCTCGCCGAGGACGCCAGCGCCGACCGGGGCGCGCTGCTCGACTACGTGGCCGCCCGGTTCGACGCGATCGAGCTGGCGGCCCGGTGGATGGCCGGGCCGGAGCGGGAACGCGCCGAGGCGATGGTCGACAAGTTGCTGCGCTGGCTGGCCACCAACCCGCGTCGGTTGCTCGCCATCGAGCACGAGTTCGCTGTCCGCCTGGACGACCCGAACCGGCCCGTCGACCTGACCGGACGGGTCGACCGGTTGGAGGTCGACGAGGCCGGGCGGCTCGTGGTGATCGACCTGAAGACCGGCAAGTCCACGGCTGTCACCGGCACCGACCTGGCGGAACACCCACAGCTCGGCGCCTACCAGGCGGCGGTGGAGGCGGGGGCCTTCGCCGAGTTCGGTGACGAGTCCGGGGGCGCCGCGCTGGTGCAGCTCGGGACGTCCGCCAAGGACGCCAGGGAGCAGAATCAACCGGCCGCGAGCGAGGGGCCGGCGGCCGGTTGGGCGACCGCGCTGGTCCGGCGCACCGCCGATACGATGGCAGCCGCCACGTTCGCCGCGGTGGCCAACTCGAAGTGCCGGGTCTGCCCGGTGCGCACCAGCTGCCCGGTCTCCGGGCAGGGGCGCCAGGTCGTCGAGCCGCCCACCGTCCGACGCACCCGTGAGGGCGAGGAGTGAGCTTGCGAGGTGTGACAGCACCGTGAGTCAGCCCACCCTGTTCGGCGCGGGTCCCGCGCCGACGCCGCGGCTCGCGGACTCCGGCCCCCGGTACACGCCTGTGGAGCTGGCCAAGCTGCTGCGGTTGCCGGCGCCCACCCGGGAGCAGGCCGCGATCATCGCCGCCCCGGTGGAGCCGCTGCTGGTGGTCGCCGGCGCCGGGTCGGGCAAGACCGAGACGATGGCCGCTCGGGTGGTCTGGTTGGTGGCCAACTCGTACGTGCGGCCGGAGCAGATCCTCGGGCTGACCTTCACCCGCAAGGCGGCAGGCGAGCTGGCCCATCGCGTACGGACCCGGCTCGACCAGCTGATCCGCCGCCTCGGCCGGCAGGGACGGGACCCGCTCGACGATCCACTCGCGGGTGAGCCCACCGTCTCCACCTACCACTCGTACGCGGGGCGGATCGTCACCGAGCACGGGCTGCGGGCCGGCTACGAGCCGTCCACCCGGCTGCTCACCGAGGCGTCCCGCTGGCAGTTGGTCGACCTGCTGGTGCGCAACTACGACGGCGACATGTCCGAGGTGGACCGGATGCCGAGCACCATCACCGACGCGGTGCTGGCGCTCGCCGGGGAGCTGGACGAGCATCTCGTCGCGCCGGACCAGCTGGCGGCCTGGACCGGTCGGTTCTTCGCCGAGGTGCAGTCCCGGCCGGGTCGGGTGTACGCCGACGTGCGCAAGGCGCTCACCCTCCAGCAGACCCGGTTGCGTCTGCTGCCGCTGGTGCGCGCGTACGCCCGGCGCAAGGAGGACTTCGAGGCGATGGACTTCGCCGACCAGCTCGCCCGGGCGGCCCGGGTGGCCCGGGACCACCCGGGGGTCGGCGTGATCGAGCGGGACCGCTTCCGGGTGGTGCTGCTCGACGAGTACCAGGACACCAGCCACGCCCAGGTGGTGTTGCTCAACGCGCTGTTCGGTGGTGGGCACCCGGTGACAGCGGTGGGCGACCCGTGCCAGTCGATCTACGGCTGGCGGGGGGCCAGCGCGGGCACACTGGACCGGTTCCCCACCGAGTTCGCCCGCGCCGACGGTGAGCCGGCCCCGGCGCTGGGGCTCACCACGAGTTGGCGCAACCGACCGGAGATCCTCCGGGTGGCGAACGCGCTGTCCACTCCGCTGCGGGCGGCGGGCGCCCGGGTGCCGGAGCTGCGCTCCGCGCTGACCGTCCGGGACCCGATCCCGCACCGCAGCCCGGGTGGCGCGGCCGGCGGCACTGTGCACTGCGCGATGCTGCCCACGTACGCCGACGAGGCCGACTGGATCGCCGACAGCGTGCTCGCCGCCTGGCGCGGGGCGGCCGGGACGCCCGGCGCGGCCCCGGAGCACATCCCGGTGGCGCGGCGCCCGACGACCGCCGTGCTGGTCCGGGTCCGCAGCCAGATCCCGGCGATCGAGTCGGCGCTGCGTGAGCGTGGCCTTCCGGTCGAGGTGGTCGGGCTGGGTGGCCTGCTGGACACTCCCGAGGTACGCGACGTGGTCTGCACGCTGCGCGTACTGGCCGACCCGACCGATGGCGCCGCGCTGCTGCGGTTGCTCACCGGCGCCCGTTGGCGGATCGGGCCGCGTGACCTGGTGGCGTTGCACCGGCGGGCTCGGGCCATCGCGAACGCCCGGCGACAGGTCGCCGCCGACGAGGCCTCGGAGATCAGCCCTGACCTGTTGGACGAGGCGACTCTGGTGGAGGCGTTGGCCGACCTCGGGCCGGCGCAGGCGTACTCGGCGGAGGGGTTTGCGCGGCTGCGCGCGTACGGCCGGGAGCTGGCGCTGCTGCGCTACCGACTGGACCAGGCGCTGCCGGACCTGATCGCGGACATCGAGCGGACCATCGGCCTGGACGTGGAGGTCGCGGTGCGGGCCGGCCGGGACGGCGCTGGCGACGCGGGCCTGGCCCGGGGGCACCTGGACGCGCTCGGCGACGTGGCCGCCCGATTCAGCGGGGAGACGCCGGGCGCCACCCTGTCCGGCTTCCTGTCCTACCTGGCCGCCGCCGAGGACGAGGAGCGTGGTCTCGCGCCGGGCGAGGTCGAGGTGGTGGAGGGCGCGGTGCAGGTGGTGACCGCTCACGCGGCCAAGGGCCTGGAGTGGGACGTGGTGGCGGTGGCCGGGCTCAGTCGTGGGCTGTGGCCGGGGCCGGTCCGCAACTCCGACCACTGGCTGGGTGGGCTGGGAGTGCTGCCGTTCCCGCTGCGCGGTGACGCCGACGGCCTGCCCGAGCTGGCGCTCGACGAGGCGGGGGACCAGCGGGCCGTGGCGCGGGCGGTGACCGACTTCACCGACGCGTGGCGGGCCCACGACGAGCGGGAGGAACGCCGGCTGACGTACGTGGCGGTGACCCGGCCGCGCCGGCTGCTGCTCTGCTCCGGTTACTGGTGGGGAGAGGGCACGAAGCGGCCGCGAGGTCCGTCGGTCTTCCTGCGTGAGGTGTACGACGCCTGCCTCGACGGCGGGCCGGGGCACCTGATCGACGCGTGGGCGCCGGAGCCGACCCCCGACGCGACCAACCCCACGGCCGAGGTGGTGCTCCGCGCGGAGTGGCCGGCCGACCCGCTGGGCGGTCGCCGGCCGGCGTTGGCCGAGGCGGCCGGGCTGGTGCGTCGCCTGATGGCCGACGGTCCGACGGCGGCGCTCCCCGGGCCGGTCGGGTCGGTGCCTCCCGGGCCGGTCGGGTCGGTGCCTGCCGGGCCGGTGACGCCGATCGGGTCGGAGGCCGAGCCGGTCGAGCCGACCGGGCCGGAGGTGGATCCGGAGGTGGCGCGCTGGCAGCGCGAGGCGGACCTGCTGTTGGCGGAGCGCGCCGAGCTGACCCGGCTCTCCGGAGCGGTCGAGGTGGCTCTGCCCGGAGCGCTGAGCGTCACCCAGCTGGTCGCGCTGCGGCGCGATCCGGCGGCGCTGGCCCGTACGCTGCGTCGCCCGGTGCCGGCCGAGCCCAATCCGTACGCCCGTCGAGGCACCGCCTTCCACGCCTGGTTGGAGCAGCGCTTCGGCGCCGACCGCCTGCTGGACCTGGACGAGCTGCCCGGTGCGGCCGACGCCGATGCCGCACCCGACGAGGCTCTGGTCGAGCTTCAGGAGCGGTTCCTGGCCAGCGAGTGGGCCGACCGGTCACCGGTGGAGGTGGAGGTGCCGTTCGCCACGGTGATCGCCGGAGTGGTGGTGCGGGGCCGGATGGACGCGGTCTTCGCCCGGCCGGGTGGCCGGTTCGACGTGGTCGACTGGAAGACCGGTGCACAGCCCGGCGGGCCGGCGGCTGACGTGGCCGCCGTGCAGCTGGCCGTGTACCGGCTGGCCTGGGCGGAGCTGGCCGGCGTGCCTGTCGACCGGGTGGGTGCGGCGTTCCACTACGTCCGGCACGGGGTGACCGTCCGGCCTGCCGATCTGCTGGATGTGACGGGCCTCACGGCCATGATCGCCCAGTTGCCTGAGGATTCTGCCCAACATTGACCACTGCGGGGAAAACCGTGGTAGGTTGACCGGGTTGCAGTTTTGGTTACCAGAGACTCTGTGTGCGCCTGGCGGGATTGTGGCCCCAGGCGCTCTTTGTTGTGTCCGGAGTTCTCCGGGCGGGGCGACCAGAAGCGACAGGCGATTCGCGCATCCCCGCGCGGAGCGCTCCTCTTCGGGCACGCAACAAGTGCGTGTCCGACGTTCCGTCAAGGAGACGAAACACATGGCTATTGGCACCGTGAAGTGGTTCAACGCTGACAAGGGCTTCGGCTTCATCACCCCGGACGGCGGCGGCGCCGACGTTTTCGCCCACTTCTCGGCGATCCAGTCCTCCGGCTACCGGAGCCTGGACGAGAACCAGCGGGTCGAGTTCGAGGTGACCCAGGGCCAGAAGGGCCCGCAGGCGGAGAACATCCGCCCGCTCTGATCTTCGGATCGGTCAGCATTACCTGTCGCGCCCTCCGGGTGTGACGGTGACGGGACCGGCCCGCCCCGCTGTCGCCTGCCTACGCAGGCGGCGGCCCGGCGGCGGGCCGGCCTGTACTCCCTTCGGTTCGTGCTTGTGAGTCCTGGCGGCCTTTTTCCGCTGGTGACAGCGCCGACTTCGGCGCCCTCCCTCGACACGTGCCGCGTCGAGGAAGGCTTCCGCATGACCACAGTTATTCCTTCTTTCGCTCATACCGGTCTGGCGCCGGCGCTGCTCACCGCGCTGACCGCGCAGGGCATCACGGAGCCGTTCCCGATCCAGTCGGCGACGCTGCCCGACTCGCTCGCCGGCCGGGACGTGCTGGGCCGGGGTCGTACCGGCTCCGGCAAGACCCTCGCCTTCGGGCTTCCGCTGCTGTCCCGCACCGCTGGCCGTAAGGCGCGGCCGGGTCGCCCGCTGGCCCTGGTGCTGGTGCCGACCCGCGAGCTGGCCCAGCAGGTCACCACCGCCCTGGCCCCGTACGCCCGCGCCGTCGGGCTGCGCTGCGCCACAGTCGTCGGCGGGCTGTCACTGCAGCGGCAGGCGGACGCCCTGCGCGCCGGCACCGAGGTGGTCGTCGCCACCCCCGGCCGGCTGCACGACCTGATCAACCGTGGCGACGCCCGGCTCGACCAGGTCGAGATCACCGTGCTCGACGAGGCCGACCAGATGGCCGACATGGGCTTCCTGCCGCAGGTCACCAAGCTGCTGGAGCAGGTCGCGCCGCAGGGGCAGCGGATGCTCTTCTCCGCGACCCTGGACGGCGGCGTGGACCGGCTGGTCCGCCGCTTCCTGAGCAACCCGGTCACCCACTCGGTGGACCCGGGCACCGCGACGGTCACCGCGATGACCCACCACGTGCTGCACGTCGACGCTGCGGACAAGCCCGACGCGCTGACCCGGATCGCCGCCCGTGAGGGCCGCACCATCCTGTTCATGGGCACCAAGCACCGCGCCGACCGGCTGGCCCGTCAGCTGCTCTCCAAGGGCGTACGCGCGGCAGCGCTGCACGGCGGCAAGTCCCAGCCGCAGCGCACCCGGATCCTGGAGCAGTTCCGCAACGGCCAGGTGACCGCCCTGGTCGCCACCGACGTGGCGGCCCGTGGCATCCACGTGGACGGCCTGGACATGGTGGTCAACGTGGACCCGCCGACCGAGGCGAAGGACTACCTGCACCGGGGCGGCCGTACCGCCCGGGCCGGCGAGTCCGGTTCCGTGGTCACCCTGGTCCTGCCGGAGCAGCGCCGGGACGTGTCCCGGCTGATGGCCACCGCCGGCATCCGGCCCGAGTCGGTCCAGGTGCGCCCGGGTGACGGGGCGCTGGCCCGGGTGACCGGTGCCCGCGAGCCGTCAGGTGTGCCGGTGACCATCGTCGCTCCGCCGGCGCCCGCCACTCGGGCACGTACCTCCGGTGGCGCGTCCGCCGAGGGTGGCGCCCGGCCGGCACACCGCGCGTCGGGTCGGTCCCGTCGCCCGCGTCGCCCGCGTACCGTCTGATCCTCTGCGCGTCGACCGACCCGTCCCGCTTCGGCGGGGCGGGTCGGTTTTGTCTGCGCGGTGCCCCGGGCCGGTCGGTGGTCCGTGCCGCCCGACCGGCCAGCCGACCGCGCCGGGTGGCCCACACTTCTGAGTCGGTAATCAGCCTCCGCTGGGTCGGCTGGCCGACTGCGCACCGGGCGGTCGTGGTCGAGGCTGACCGACGGGGGAAGTCGGGCGGGGGGCCCGGCGCGGGAGGGGTGACCATGGCGGGCGAAGCCGGCTCGGGAGCGCTGCGTGAACTGATCCTGGTGGTCGCGGTCGCGCTCGCCGGGTTGTTGCTCGCCATGGTTGCGGCCTTCGCACCCTGGCACGCCACCTCGGCGGGTAACGCTCCCGCCGGTCTGGTGGAGCTGCACAGTCCTGGCGGCCCGGGCCCCGGCCCGGCGAACGCACACGTGGGCTGAGCAGCGACCGGCCTACCGGTGCCGGCGGAGGGGCAGGCCCGGTCAGGATCGGTACGAGATGTGGTCGGGTCGGCGGGGCACCGACCCGACCACATCACCGTCGCCCCCCCGGCGCCCCCGTTCTCATGCGTCGATCTTGCACTTTCGGTTGCCGGTATGCCCGGTAACACCCGTGATGTGAGTGCAGAAAGTGCAAGATCGGCGGGGCGTGGGGGTGGGGTCAGGTTTTTGTGGGGGCGTGGGTGAGCAGGTTGGCCAGGGTGGTGCTGTCGACCACGGTGGCGATCGCCCCGTGCACCGCCAGCCAGACGTCGGTGAGGCCCGCGGCCACTCCGTGATAGCCGGCCCGCTCGGCCGGCAGGCCGCGCACCGTCGTGAGCGAGCCGCCGACCGCGCGCAGCACGTCTCCAACGGTGATCTCGTCGGGTGGGCGGGTCAGCGCGTACCCACCGTCGGCACCGCGATGGCTGTGCAGCAGACCGGCCCGGCGCAGGTCGAGCAGGATGCCCTGCAGGAAGCTGAGCGGGATGTCCTGCACCTCGGCCAGGCTGGCCGCCTTCACCAACTCGCCCGACCTGTCGCCGTCGCCGCCACCACCGGCAGCGGCGGCGACGGCGAGCATCGCCCGGAGCGCGTAGTCGCTGCGCGCGGAGACGTACACGGGTCAGTTGCCCGCCTGGTCGAGCACGCCCCAGCGACGCCGGATGGCCTTGTCCGCAGCGCCGAACGCGGTGTCCACGAGGAGCCCGACGACCAGGATGACGATCATGATGGCCATCAGCCGTTCCGCGTCCGAGAAATCCCTGGCGTAGGTGAGCTGAGCGCCGATCGACGTTCGCGCGGCGATGACCACGAGCAATTCACCGGCCATCAGACTGCGCCACGCGAAGGCCCAACCCTGCTTGAGGCCGGCGACGATCGCGGGCAGTGCGGCCGGCGCGATGACGTATCGGTACAGGTTGAGACCTCGGGCACCCAGGTTGCGGCCGGCGCGCTGCAGCAGTGGCGGGACGTAGTCCACGCCATGGATGACACCGTTGGCGATGGACGGCGCGGCGCCGAGCACCACCACGAAGAAGATCGCCTGTTCGCTGAGTTCGAACAACAGGATCGCCAGGGGGAACCAGGCGATCGACGGCATCGTCTGCAGTGCCGTGATCATGGACCCGATGGCGGCCCGGAGCACCTTCGATCGAGAGACGCCGAGGCCGAGCAGCAGCCCGACGGCTACCGCGGCGGCAAAGCCGATCACCGCACGCCGTGCGGTGGTGGCCAGCCCGTCCCAGAGCGCTTGACTCAGGAAGTAGTCGGCGAGGTCGGCGAAGACCGGCCCCGGGCCAGGCAGGGCCCACGGGTCCTTCCACCCGGTCCAGACCACGGCCTGCCAGATCCCGATGGCGATGGCGAGGGCGGCGAGCTTGGGCCAGGTGGCGGCCCAGATGCGGGCGCCCCGGGAGACCTCCTTGTCCCGGCCGGCGATCTCCAGCGCGTCGAGTCCGGTGATCTCCGCGTCGGTACGCGCCGAGCTGGTGAGGGTGTCACTGGCCATGGCGGCCCACCTCCGTACGGAGCCGCTCGGTGACCTCCGCGGCGATGGCGGCGACCTCGGGGGAGTCGATCCGACGAGGGCGCGGGATGTTCACCTCGGTGGAATAGATGATCCGGCCGGGTCGGCTGGAGAGCAGGATGATCCGGTCGGCCAGCCGGGCCGCCTCGCGGACGTTGTGCGTCACGAACAGCACCGAGAGGTTGCGCTCGGACCAGATCCGCTCCAGCTCGTCGTGCAGGATGTCCCGGGTCATCGCGTCAAGCGCGCCGAACGGCTCGTCCATCAGCAGCACCGGAGTGTCCAGGGCCAGCGTGCGGGCCAGTGCGACGCGCTGCCGCATGCCGCCGGAGAGTTCGTGCGGGCGTTTGCGGCCGAAGTCGGCCAGGTGCACCGTGCGCAACAGCTCGGCCACCCGCTCGCGGCGCTGGGCCCGGGGCAGCCGGCGCAGCTTGAGGGGTACCTCCACGTTGGCGTCGACGGTCAGCCACGGGAAGAGCGCCGGCTCCTGGAACATCAGGCCCGGGTTGGCGTCGCCGGCCAGGGTGATCTGCCCACCGCTGACCCGGTCCAGCCCGGCCACCAGGTTGAGCAGGGTGCTCTTGCCGCAGCCGGACGCGCCGACCAGACAGACGAACTCGCCGGGCGCGACGTCCAGCGACACACCGTCCAGGGCCAGGACGGCGTTCGCCCCGCGCCCGTACACCTTGGTCACGCCGGAGAGCGCGACCGCGGTGGTCGCGCTCTCCGGCGTCGTCGTGGTCGACGTCATGGCTGGACGACCTCGGGCTTCCCCTGCGCCTTCAGCGCGTTGTTGAGGTACTTCAGGTCGTACAGGCCCTTGAGGTCGACCGGCTCGGTCAGGTCCACGTCGACGGCGTGGTCGAGCCCGGCCTTGAGCGAGGACGAGATCGGGTCGTTGGTGAACTCCAACGTCGGCCACGCCTGCTTGATCAGCTTCAGGTCCAGCGGCTTGCCGGTGATCTTGCCGATCGCGTCGGAGATGGCCTGCTGCGCCTCGTCCGGCTTGGTGTTGACGAACTCGTTGGCGGCCACCTGGCCGTCGACCAGCTTCTGCACCACGTCCGGGTGTGCCTTGAGGAACTTGGTGCTCACCAGCAGGTTGGTGATGACGAACTTCTTGTCCGGCCACAGGTCGCGCTCGTCGACAAGCACCTTGCCGCCGGCGTTGACCAGGCGGGAGACGAACGGCTCGGGCACCCAGGCGCCGTCGATCGCGCCGCTGTTGAACGTCTCGACGGTCTGGGCGTTCTCCTGCGGCACGATCTTGACGTCGCCACCACCCTCCTTGGTGGTGGTGAGGCCCTGCTGCTTGAGCCAGTAACGGATCGCCACGTCCTGGGTGTTGCCCAGCTGCGGGGTGGCGATCTTCTTGGCCTTCAGGTCCTGCGCCCCGGCGATGCCGGGCTTGACCACCAGCGCCACGCCGCCGGAGGCCGCGCCGGAGATGACCCGGACGGCCTCACCCTTGGACTTGGAGAAGGCGTTCACCGTCGGGTTCGGACCGATGTAGGTGGCGTCCAGCGCGCCGGAGAAGACCGCCTCGATGGCGGCCGGGCCGGCGTTGAAGGTCTTCGGGTCCAGCTTGACGTTGGTGCCGAGCTTCTCCGCGAAGATGCCCTTCTCCACGCCGACGACCGCCGGCGCGTGGGTGATGTTGGGGAAGTAGCCGAGGCGCAGCGTCACCGGGCCGGAGCTGCCGCCGGCGCCATCGCTGTCGTCGCCGCACGCGGCGGTGCTGCCCAGGGTCGCCGCGCCGACCACGGCGAGGGTGGCCAGGGTGACCAACCGGCGCAGGGGGAGCCGTCTCATCGTCCATCCAATCCGCAGTATTCCTACTTAGTTGGTAGGAAGAGTGGGCCAGGGCGCGGTCAGCGTCAAGACCCATCCACATGGCGGGATGGCCCGTCTCAGTTATGTCGGTATTTCCTACCAGCTTGCTAGGGTAATCGGCATTCGGTCACCGGCAGAGAGGCGACTTCGCGATGACCTTCCACTGGTTCCTGCCCACCTCCGGCGACGGCGACCAGGTCGGTGCCGCCACCGTCGCCGCGGGGGCCGCGAGGCACGACCGGGCAGCGACGGTGGCCTACCTGGCCGAGGTCGGCCGGGCTGCCGAGACCAACGGGTTCACCGCCGTTCTCACGCCGGTGGGTGCCGGCTGCCCCGACCCGTGGATCGTCTGCGCGGCGGTCGCCCAGCACACCGAGCGGCTCGGCATGCTTGTCGCGGTTCGGGCCGGTTTCGCGCTGCCCACCCTCATCGCCCAGCAGGCCGAGGCGTTCCAGGCCATCTCGGGCGGCCGGCTGTCGCTCAACATCGTGACCGGGGGCGACCCGGCCGAGCAGCGGGCGTACGGCGATTTCCTCGGGCACGACGACCGCTACGCGCGTACCGGCGAGTTCGTCGAGGTGCTGCGCCGCGCCTGGGCCGGCGGGCCGTTCGACTACGCCGGAGAGCACTACCGGGTCGAGGGCGGGGGCCTGGCCACCCCACTCGCCGCGCCGCCCCCCGTCTACTTCGGCGGCGCGTCCCCGGCTGCCGAGACGGTGGCCGCCCGACAGGCCGACGTGTACCTGATGTGGGGTGAACCGCCGACGTCGATCGCCGCCCGGGTCGCCCGGGTCCGGGCGCTCGCCGCCGAGCAGGGCCGCACCCTGCGCACGGGCCTCCGGCTGCACGTCATCGCCCGGCCGACAAGCGCGCAGGCGTGGGCGGAGGCCGACCGGCTGCTGGCCGGGATGAGCCCGGAGCGGATCACCGCCGCCCAGGCCCGGTTCCGCCGGATGGACTCGGTGGGCCAGGCCCGGATGGCCGCGCTGAACGCCGGCCGCACCGACGGGCTCACCGTCGCACCGAACCTCTGGGCCGGCGTCGGCCTGGTCCGCGAGGGCGCCGGCACCGCGCTGGTCGGCAGCTACGCCGAGGTCGCGGCCCGAATCGACGAGTACGCGGCGCTCGGCGTCGACGAGTTCATCCTCTCCGGCTGGCCGCACCGCGAGGAGGCCGAGCGGGTCGGCGCCGAGGTGCTGCCGCTGGTGACGGCCCCGGTCGCGGCTGCTCCGGGAAGGTCGCGGGTGGCGGAGGTGTCGACGCGCTAGGGTCGACTCCGTGGCGGCGCGGAGATCCAGAATTCCAGCGACGAAGTATCCGGTCGAGCGGTTCACCCTCGACAACGGCCTGCGGGTGGTGCTCACCCCCGATCGCAGTGCCCCGGTGATCGGGGTGGCGGTGGTCTACGACGTCGGCATCCGTTCGGAGCCGGAGGGGCGTACCGGCTTCGCCCACCTCTTCGAGCACCTGATGTTCCAGGGCTCGGAGAATCTGGAGAAGCTGGCCCACTTCCGGCATGTGCAGGGCGCGGGTGGCACCTTCAACGGCTCCACCCACCTGGACTACACCGACTACTTCGAGACGCTGCCGAGCAACGCGTTGGAACGCGCGCTGTTCCTTGAGGCGGACCGGATGCGTGGCCCCCGGCTGACCGAGGAGAACCTGCGCAACCAGGTCGACGTGGTCAAGGAGGAGATCCGGGTCAACGTCCTCAACCGGCCGTACGGCGGCTTCCCCTGGCTGACCCTGCCGCCGGTCATGTTCGACACCTTCCCGAACGCCCACGACGGCTACGGCTCCTTCGACGACCTGGAGTCGGCGACCGTCGCCGACGCCGCGGACTTCTTCCGCCGCTACTACGCCAGTGGTAACGCCGTGCTGGCCGTCAGCGGGGACATCGACGTGGCCGAGGCGACCGAGCTGGTCACCCGGCACTTCGGCGACGTGCCGGCCCGGCCCGCGCCGCAACGGCCCGACTTCACCGAGCCCGACCTGACCGCCGAGCGGCGCACCTCGTACACCGATGCGCTGGCGCCGCTGCCGGCGGTGGCCGGCGCGTGGCGCGTGCCCGACCCGGTCACCGACTTCGCCGGCTACCTGCCGTACGTGGTGCTGGCCGAGGTGCTCACCGACGGCGACGCGTCGCGGCTGGTCGAGCGGCTGGTGCAGCGGGACCGCACGGTGACGAGCCTCGGCGGATACCTCGGCTTCATGGGCGATCCGTTCGACGTCCGTGATCCCACCGCGCTGCTGTTGCAGGCGCACCTGCCGCCCGGGGGCGATGTGGACAAGGTGCTGCGCACCATCGACGAGGAGTTGGACCGGCTGGCCACCGACGGGCTCACCGACGGTGAGCTGGCCCGTACCCAGGCCCGGATGGCGACGCACCTGCTACGGGACACCGACGCGGTGCTCGGTCGGGCGCTGCGGATGGCAGTGCTGGAGCAGCAACGCGGCGAACCGGGCCTGCTCAACGAGCTGCCCCGGCTGGTCGGCGAGGTCACCGAGGAGCAGGTCCGGGCCGCTGCGGCCACCCTGCGCCCGGAGCGTCGGGCCGCCATCGAGGTCATTGCCGGAGGTGCCCGATGACGACGACCGCCACCACTGCTCCGGTCGGGCCGCGTACGCTGCCGCCGCTCGGTCCGACCCGCAAGCTCAAGGTGCCCAAGCAGGCCGAGCGCACGCTGCGCAACGGTCTCACCGTGATCGCCGTACGCCGGCCCGCCGTGCCGCTCGTCGAACTGCGGCTCTGGGTGCCGTTCGGCCGGGTCCACCTGGCCCGCGGCGCGATGCTCTCGCAGACCATGCTCTCCGGCACCGAGTCGATGACGAGCGTGCAGATCGCCGCCGAGTTGCAGAAGGTGGGCGGCGGGCTCTCCGCGGGCGTCGACCCGGACCGGCTGATGCTCTCCGGCGCGGGCCTGGTCACCGGTCTGGACCGGATGCTGGAGTTGCTGGCCGAGGTGCTGACCGCCGCCAGCTACCCCAGCGACGAGGTGGCCACCGAACGGGACCGGCTGGTCGACCGGATCCAGGTGGCGCAGAGCCAACCGGCGCACCTGGCCCGGGAGGCGCTGCTCAAGCGGGTCTACGGCCGGCACCCGTACGCGACGCAGACGCCGGAGCCCGGCCAGATCCGTGCCGTCCGACCGGCGGCGCTGCGCACCCTGCACGCCGAGCGGGTCCACCCGACCGGCGCGCAGTTGGTGCTGGTCGGCGACGTGCAGCCGGAGAAGGCACTGGACGCGGCCGAGCGGGCGCTCGGCGGCTGGTCGGGTGCCGGGCGTACGGCCGACCTGCCGGCGACCCCGCCGCTGGAGCCGGGGCCGCTGCTGCTCGTCGACAGGCCGGGCTCGGTGCAGTCCTCGCTGCGGATCGCGCTTCCGGCGGTGTCGCGCACCGACCCTGACCACGCCCCGCTGCAACTGGCCAACCTGATCTTCGGCGGCTACTTCTCCTCCCGGTGGGTGGAGAACATCCGCGAGGACAAGGGCTACACGTACGGCCCGCACTCGGTGATCGAGCACTCCGTCGCCGGGTCGGTGCTGGTCGCCGCCGCCGACGTGGCCACCGAGGTCACCGGTCCGGCGCTGTTGGAGACGACGTACGAGCTGGGTCGGTTGGCGTCGCTGCCACCGAAGCCCGAGGAGTTGGAGCAGGCCCGGCAGTACGCCCTCGGCACCCTCCAGCTCGGCATGTCCACCCAGGCGGGGTTGGCGGCGTTGACGAGCGCGTACGCGGGCAACGGTCTGCGCCTGGACTTCCTCGCCGAGTACGCCGCGAGGTTGGCGGGGGCGAGCATCGACGACGTCGCGCAGGCGGCGGCCCGGTACCTGGCACCGGCTCGGGCGGCGATCGTGGTGCTCGGCGACGCGGAGCGGGTCACCCCCGGGCTGGCCGCGTTGACCACGGTGCACACCGAGCAGAAGGCGTGAGCGGGGAGGCGGCGCCGCCGTTGGCGCGGTCCACGCTGGATCGGGCGGCGCACCGGCGGGGTGACTCGCAGTGGTTGACCGAGGCGTGGTTGCGCGCCCGGGTGCTTCTGCTCGACTCGACCGACGAGGGTCGGACGCTGGCCCGCACCGAGACGTCGCCTCCGACGTTGGTGCTGTTCGGTGCGGGTGACGTGCCCGTCGGGTCGGAGTCGACGGCGATGTTCCTGGGTGTCGAGCCGGACGGGGTGCCGGTCTTCGCTGTGGACGCGCCGCTGCCGACGATCCCGGGGACCCGGGCGGTCCACCTCCGCGAGGTTGGCCACCTGCTCGCCGACCGGGAGGCCGGCATCTTCACCACGGCATTGGCGCTTGTCAACTGGCACACCCGCCACGGTTACTCGACGAGCACCGGGGCGCCGACAGCGATGGACGAGGCCGGTTGGTCCCGGGTGGACCGCAATGGTGGGCGGATCTGGCCGCGTACCGACCCGGCGATGATCGTGCTCGTCCACGATGGCGTGGACGGCCCGGACGGCCGCTGCCTGCTCGGCAACAACGTCAGTTGGCAGGGGACCCCGGGTGGTCGGCGCTACTCCTGCCTGGCCGGTTATGTGGAGCCGGGCGAGTCGGCGGAGGCGGCCGTGCTGCGCGAGGTCCGCGAGGAGGTGGGGATCGGGGTCGAGCGCATCGGGTACGTGGGCAGCCAGGCCTGGCCGTTCCCCGGCTCGCTGATGCTGGGCTTCCTGGCCACCGCGAACCCGACCGAGCCGGTGCGGGTCGACCCGTCCGAGATCGCGTACGCCAGGTGGTTCTCCCGCCGGGAGATCGGGGCGGCGTTGGCCGGGCAGACGGTGGACGTGGGGGATGGGGCCCGGCTGATCCTGCCGCCTCCGTCGTCCATCGCGCTGTTCCTCATTCATCGCTGGCTGGACGGCTGGGTGGACGGGGACCGCTGAGCACGGTCCCGACCCGTGGCCGCCGTTGCCGCGGCGGTCACGGGCCGGGAACACGGGCCGTCGTGGTCGGTGGGTGCGAGAAACGCGGCGGGGGAGCCGGTCCGACCACGACGGACGACCTGTGGAATCAGGTGCCGGCGCGGCCCGGTCTGTGTCGGAAGGCGGGCCGCGGCTCGATCAGCGGCAGGACCTTGACCCGTTGCCTGCCGGCGCGGACCGCGCCGACCGTGGCCAGGGCGCGGGCCAGCAGCAGTGCGGCGTCGCGGTCCTCGGCGTGCACGATCTGCCGTCGCGGCTCGGGCGTGGTCGTCTCGTCGCGAAGTCGGTGGCCGTCAGCCCAGGCGGCGGCGATGTCCCCGTCAGCGACGGCGCGGATGTCGGTGCGAACGATCAGGAACCGCATGAGGGTCTCCGGATGAACCGCGACGGATAGCCAGTGTGGAAGTTCCACGTACTCGAGGGTCATGTTACGCCCCGTGTTCGTCCCAGCAACTGAAACGCGCCTATCGTTTTCGAGCCTCGTCCGATCGGCGGATGGCTGCTCAGCATGGTCGGCGGGTCGTCGAGAGCCAGGATTCGGCGGGTCGGCGGGTGTCGGGTTGGCGGGTGCGACGCGACGGGGCCGCCGGCAGTGTGCCGACGGCCCCGTACCCGATCATCGAATCAGTTCAGATCGAACTGGCCCTTCTTCGCTCCGGTGATGAAACCGAGCCATCCGGCACGGTTGAAGAGCAGCACCGGGCCGCCCCGGTCCTTGCTGTCGCGCAGGGCGATCGCCGACGGGCCGGTGGCGAGCGGGGCGACCTCCACGCAGTTGGAGGTCTGGCTGCGCGTGCTGGTACGCCACGGGGCGTCCGCCAACGAGTGGGCGGAGACGGACGGCGTGTTGCGGATGTCGTTCATGGTTCTGCTCCTGATGTGCAGCGATCCGATGGGACGAGTGGTGCCGCACGTCCCGACGGAGGGTCCCCCGTGGATCACCGGTCCGTCAGTCGCCCCGAGTCGCGGCGGCGTTGGGTCGGCGCCGTTGCCGGCCCGAACGCCACTGTGGATGGGGGCGTCGCCTCGGTCAGCCGTCCCGTCGCCTCGATCAGCCAGGAGAGGGTGTCCGAGGCGTTAAGTGCCGCCGTGCATAGCCACTCGAACACCACTTTATAGCGATTTAGCGTGATTGACTCGGTCGACATGACGTCGGTGAAGCCACCTTCGATGGCCAATGTCTCCGGATCGAGGGGATCGGCGAACCGATAGACGGAGAAAGCGGTCGGCGGAAGGTACCAATTTCCGATCTGCGTGTCGCGGAGCAGCACGTGCAGGGCCACGTTGGGCAACAGGGCCAACTCGCAGAGTTGCAGCAGTTGCTCGTGCAGCACCTCCGGCGGCCCGGCTCGGCGGCCGAGAGCCGCCTCCTCCAACACGGCGGTGTAGCGGGGAGCGTGCGGCTCCCGGGTCAGCAGCGACTGGCGAGCCAGCCGCGCCTGCACCTCGGTCTCCGGCTCGTCGCCGGGCTCCGGCTCGCCCGCGCCGGCGTTCACCTGTCGGGCCGACACGATCCGGAGCTGGGCGTACCCGGGAGTCTGCAACAGGCCCGGCACCAGCACAGGGTTGTACTCGGAGATCTCCGCGCAGCCCGCCTCCAGCTCGGCCCAGCCGCGCTGTTGCTGCGTCATCACCGGGAAGTTCTTCAACCAGCCGCGCATGTCGCCGGCCTCGTTGGTGATGCCCAGCAGTTCGTCGTGCAGCGCCTGGTCGGCGCCGTAGAGGTCGAGCAGGTCGCCGACGTCCTGCGGGTCCGGTCGGCTGCGGCCGTTCTCCAAGCGGGACAGTTTGGACGCGGAGGCCCAACCAATACGCTCGATGACCTGATCGCCCGTGAGGCCCGCGGCCTCACGCAGGCGGCGCAGCTCGACGCCCAACCGGCGACGACGCAGGATCGGGCTGGGTGCGGCAGGAGGCACAGTGTCCTCTTTCCCGTCGACCGCCGCAGACGCGACGGTAACTGTATGAAATTCGCCCCCCACGGTCAGTATGGACGGCGCGACCAGTGTCGGAGGGTCCGGCGAGGGCGTGTCTTGCGAAAATCGGACCACGGGAATGCCGGATGACGACGGACCCGCGGTCGCGGCCGTCGACCTCGCCCACCTGGGCACGCCATCCCGCCGGAGGGACCCCATGCGCACGATCCTGCGCCGACCCGACTTCCGCCTGCTCTTCGGCGGCCTGCTGGCCAGCATGACCGCCGAGTCGATCCTGGTGCTGGCACTCGCCATCTGGGTCAAGGATCTGACTGGCTCGAACGGGTTGGCGGGTGCCACGATCTTCGCGGTCATCGCGCCGATGACGCTGGCGCCGCTTGTCGGCTGGGTCGTCGACAGGTACCCGCGCCGGCCGTTCTTCGTGGTCGCGAACGTGGTGACCGCGGCCCTGCTCGTCCCGTTGTTCACGGTGCGCGACGCGGGCGACGTCTGGGTCGTCTATCTGGTGGCCGCCCTGTACGGACTCTCGTCCATCACGCTCGGCGCGGCGCTCAGTGGGCTCATCCGCGAGATGGTGCCTGTCGAGTTGCTGGCCGATGCGAACGGCGTCCTGCAGACCGTACGTCAGGGGATCCGGCTGGTCGGCCCACTGGTGGGCGCGGCGCTCTACGCGGCGCTCGGCGGATGGGCGCTGGCCGGGATCGGCATGGTCGGATTTCTGACCGCGGCGGCGGTGGTGACCGCGCTGCCCACCCCGCAACAGCTGCCGCCGGCCGTACGACTGCGATGGCCGGCCGAACTGGTCGCCGGCCTGCGGCACCTGGCCGGCGAGCCGGCCCTGCGGCGGGCCCTGCTCGGCTACGGGCTCGGGTCACTGGTGATGGGCTTCAGCGAGTCGCTCATCTTCGCCTACGTCGACCAGGGGCTGAACCGGGACGCCGCCTTCGTGGGCGTGCTGCTCACCGTGCAGGGCGTGGGCGGGTTGCTCGGGGGGCTCTGCTCACCGACGTTGGTTCGCCGGCTCGGGGAGGTCGGCACGCTGGCCGCCGGGGTCGCCTTCTTCTCTCCGGCCGCGTTCGCGCTGGCGTACCCCGATCTGCGGCTCGGGTTCGCGGCGGTGCTGCTGGCCGGGGTCTCGCTCCCGCTGACGATGGTGGGGCTGCACACGCTGATCCAGCGTCGGACCCCGCCCGCGCTCGTCGGCCGGGTGGCCGCAGCCACCCAGGCGATGGTCCGCGGGCCGCAGGCGGTCTCGATCGGGGCGGGTGCCCTGCTTGTCGGGTTCCTGGACTACCGGCTGCTGTTCGCGCTGGTCGGGCTGGCCACGCTGGCCGCTGGTAGCTACCTGTGGCGGGGCCGGCACCTGAGCGAGCCCACCGGGGCCCACCCGCCGACGCCGCCCACCTGCCCGACACTCCCGGCGCCCCGCCGACCGGTCGAGGACACCGACCGACCCGGGCCTGCCGCACCCACCGACCGTCGCCCCCGTGACCCGGTCCCGAACACGACGAGCGGCCGCCCCGGGTGGGGCGGCCGCGCACCGAGAATGAACCGGCAGATCAGGCGTTGAGCGTCTCCAGGTGCTGCTTGACCTGGGTGATCGAGGGATTCGTCAGGGCACTGCCGTCGGCGAAGCGCAGCGTCGGCACCGTCTGGTTGCCACCGTTGACGCTCATCACGAACTCCGCAGCCTTCGGGTCCTGCTCGATGTCGACCACCTCGTACCCGATGCCCTCCCGGTCGAGCTGCGACTTCAGCCGGTGGCAGTAGCCGCACCAGGGGGTGGAATACATCGTCAGCATGGTCGGATCCTCCAACTCCTCCGGCCGCGGCTTGCGGATCAAGCCGAGGCTGTTCGCTGCAACGCTAGGAGGAGCTGAGATGATTCCTGGTTGTGGTGGTTCACTCAGCGTCGGAACAGGTGCTCGCCGGGCTGGACCCGGAGCAACGCGCCGCGGTGACCGCACCTGCCGGCCCGGTCTGCATCCTGGCCGGCGCCGGCACCGGCAAGACCCGCGCGATCACCTCCCGAATCGCCCACCGGACGCTCTCCGGGGAGATCTCCCCCCGGCACGTGCTCGCTGTCACCTTCACCGCCCGCGCCGCCGCCGAGATGCGGCACCGTCTCACTCTGCTCGGGGCGCAAGGTGTCCAGGCACGGACCTTCCACGCCGCCGCGCTGCGACAGGTGCGGTACTTCGCCCCCCGGCTGCTGGCCGGCCGCGCCATGCCCGAACTGCTGGACAGCAAAGTTCGACTGGTCACCCTCGCCGCCGCCCGGGTCGGTCTGCGTACCGACCGGGCCGCCGCCCGCGACCTGGCCGGCGAGATCGAGTGGGCGAAGTCGTCGCTCGTCGAGCCGACGGACTACGTGGTGGCCGCGGCCCGGGCGCTGCGCGACACACCGCACGAGCCGGCGAAGGTCGCCGACGTGTTCACCGCGTACGAGCAGCTCAAGCGCTCGAACGGCGTGATCGACTTCGAGGACATGCTGCGCGCCGCAGTGTGGGGCATCGAGGAGCATCCGGACGTCGGCGAGCAGGTCCGTGGCCAGTACCGGCACTTCGTGGTCGACGAGTACCAGGACGTCAACCCCCTCCAGCAGCGGTTGCTGGACGCCTGGCTGGGCGGGCGGAACGACCTGACCGTGGTCGGGGACGCCAGCCAGACGATCTACTCGTTCACCGGGGCGACCTCCGCGTACCTGGTCGACTTCCCCCGCCGGCACCGCCGCGCCACGGTGGTCCGGCTGGTCCGTGACTACCGCTCCACCCCGCAGGTGGTCGGGCTCGCCAACGCGGTGATCTCCCAGGCCCGGGGCACCGAGGCGCGCCTGCGGTTGGAGTTGAGCGGGCAGCGTCCGCCCGGCCCCGAGCCGGACCTGCGGATCTTCACCGACGAGCCGGCCGAGGCGAACGCGGTGGCCGCGCGCTGCCGGTCGCTCATCGACGCGGGTACGCCGGCGAAGGAGATCGCTGTGCTGTTCCGCGTCAACGCGCAGTCCGAGGCGTACGAGAAGGCGCTCACCGAGGCCGCGGTGCCGTACGTCGTGCAGGGCGCGGAGCGGTTCTTCGAACGAACCGAGGTGCGCCAGGCGATGGTCGCGCTGCGGGCCGCCACCCGCTCGATCCCGGGGGAGACGCCGTTGCCGGCCGCCGTCGTCGAGGCGCTCACCGCCGTCGGCTGGGCCCCGGACGCGCCCCCGGCCGGTGGCGCCGCCCGCGAACGGTGGGAGGCGCTGTCCGCGCTGGTCCAGCTCTCCGAGGAGTACGCGGCCACCCCCGAGGTCGTGCCGATCGGCGAGGCCGCCTCGGTGGAGCGCCCGGTCACCCTCACCGACTTCACCGAGGAGTTGGCGCGCCGGGCCGCCCAGCAGCACGTACCGACGGTGGACGGCGTGACGCTCGCGTCCCTGCACTCGGCCAAGGGGTTGGAGTGGGACGCCGTCTTCCTGATCGGCCTCGCCGAGGGCACCCTGCCCACCACGTACGCCAAGACCGTCGAGCAGGTCGAGGAGGAGCGCCGGCTGCTCTACGTCGGGATCACCCGCGCCCGGGAGTGGCTCTGGCTGTCGTACGCCGCCGCGCGCTCGCCGGGCGGACGAGCCCGGCGGCCGTCGCGGTTCCTGCCCCAACTGGACCGCTCCGGCGGCACCGAACGGGCGACCGCCGGCGTCGGCCCGGCCCGCCGTCCCGAGCGGCGGCGAACCCAGATCGTCTCCTGCCGGATCTGCGGCGCCACCCTGCTGGCCGGCCCGGACCGCAAGCTCGGCCGCTGCCCCACCTGCCCGTCCGACATCGACGATGAGCTGCACGAACGGCTGCGCGAGTGGCGGCAGCGGGTGGCCGGTGCGCAGAAGGTCCCGGCGTACGTGGTCTTCACCGACGCGACGCTTGTCGCGTTGGCCGAGCGGCGACCCGGCCGGTCCGAGGAGTTGATCGCCATCGCCGGTATCGGGCCCCGGAAGTTGGGCCTCTACGGGGAGTCGGTGCTGGCCCTCGTGGCTGGTGCCGGGGTGGACGATGTCTGCCCGGAGAAAACTTTCGAAATCCAGTCGTAAATTCGTTTGCCCTCGCCCCGGCGCGAGGAATAGCCTCAGGACACACCACGCGAGCGGCGCCATTCCGGCTGCTCACGGGGTCGGTCCAGTCGATACGAGGAACGTTGAGGGAGGTGGCACCCGTGAAGATCTTCACCTATGAGCGTCTGACGGCGATGCCGTCTGTCCACGCTCCGCTGTCGGCTGTCCGGGTGGCCCTCGCGGCTGCACGACCGTCGGTTCCGCAGGTGCACCAGGTTCAGGCCGAGCTGATCCTGACCGTCGCGCCCGCTGGAGTCGAGGGGACCAGTGGCTTCACGGGCAATGGCATCCGGGTCGCCAAGAAGCGCATGGATGTCCGCGGCGTTCCACCTCGAGGTAAACCGGTCTGACCATCAGACTCCGGCTCACCTCGAGGCCGCGGAACCCGCTTACCGGGATCCGCGGCCTCAGTTTTTTGCCCGCCGTAAGTACGTCGGAATGCGATCCACGAGATCGAAGTGAGAGAGAGGTGACCGGGAGATGAGTCTGGCGTTGGCCCCCCTCGACATGAGCGTCGAGATGGAGGCGAACCTGCCCTGCCGGAAGTTCGACCCCGACCTGTGGTTCTCCGACTCGCCCACCGAGCTCGAGCTGGCCAAGTCGCTCTGCGGGGACTGCCCGCTGCGCGTCGAATGCCTGGCCGGAGCCGTTGAGCGAGCGGAGCCCTGGGGCGTCTGGGGCGGCGAGATCTTCGAGCGTGGCGCGGTTGTCCCGCGTAAGCGGCCCCGTGGCCGTCCGCGTAAGGAGGACGTCGCCCGTGACGCCGCGCTTCGGGTCGAGGCCGAGGCGCGCCTGGCGGCCAGTGGGCTGTCCGAGGTGCGTGGCGCGGTCCGGCTGGCAGCCTGACATGTTCCCGACCCGTTCCAACTACGCCGGTGGCACACCGGCAGTGAGTGAGAAAACGATGTTGAACGTTCCGAGTGGAGCCTTCGAGATGCAACTACTCCACGAAGCGTTGACCCGGGCTCGAATGCGCCGGCCTCAGGCCGGTCGTACCACCACGAGCACTGAGGCAACCCGATCCGCCCGTACCGTCGCCATGACCAGCCGCAGCAAGGCGGCTCGCGACCTGGGCGTTCTCTAGTACCACCCCACGCAGAAGGGCGGGTGCCGACAGGCACCCGCCCTTCCCCATGTCGTCTCTTGACGCCCTCAGGCGACCGGGGCGAAGCCGGGCAGCCAGCGTTCCAGGATGCTCCGGTACGGGGCTTTCGCCTCCAACTGGCAGAGCACCCCGATCGACCCGAGCGTCACCCGGTGGATCAGCAGGTACGACGGTGGCAGGTTGAGCTGCCTGCTCAGCTGGTACGTGGGGGAGCGTGGGCTGGCCAGTCGACCCGCCTCGCCCCGCAGCCAGGCCCGGGTGAACCGGAAGCCGTCCGCCGCGATGGGCTCCAGCATGGGGCGGATGAAGTCGAGCACCCCCTCGGCGTCGATCTCCTCGGCCGAGCCGATGAACCCCTCCGAGCGCAGCCCCGCCACGACCTCGTCGGCGTCGCCGCGCAGGGCCATCGCCGCGATACGACCGATCGGCTCCGGGGTGCCCTCCGGCATCCGGGCCACCGCACCGAAGTCGATCACTCCGAGCCGACCGTCGGGCAGCAGCCGGAAGTTTCCCGGGTGCGGGTCGGCGTGCAGCAGCCCGGCCCGCTGCGGGGCGGAGAGGTGCAGGGTGGCCATCAGCCGGCCCGCCTCGTCCCGATCCTCCTCGGTGCCCTCGCGGATGATGTCGGCAAGCGGGGTGCCCGTCACCCACTCGGTGACCAGCACCCGGGGCGCGGCGTTGACCACCTCCGGGATGTAGATCTCCGGGTCGCCGGCGTACGCGGTGGCGAAGGCGCGCTGCGACTCGGCCTCCAACTCGTAGTCCAACTCTTCGGTGATCCGTTCGCGCAGCTCGGCCAGGAGCGGCTTGACGTCCAGGCCGGGCTGGATGGCCCGGAACATCCCGCCGAGTCGGGAGAGCTGCTTGAGGTCGGCGAGCAGGGCGTCGCCAGCGCCCGGGTACTGGATCTTGACTGCCACGTCGCGGCTGTTCGGAGCGCCCGACTCGTCGAACCCCGGCTCGCGCCAGCGCGCCCGGTGCACCTGGCCGATGCTCGCGGCGGCGGCCGGGACGTCGTTGAACTCGACGAACAGGTCCCGCCAGTCGGGGCCGAGCTGCTCGGCCAGCACCTTGTGCACGCTCGCGACCGGCAGCGGAGGCGCCGCCTCCTGCAACTTCGTCAGCGCCTGCCGGTAGGGCGCGGCGATCTCCTCCGGCAACGCCGCCTCGAAGACCGACAACGCCTGGCCGAACTTCATCGCCCCGCCCTTGAGCTGGCCCAGCACGCTGAAGAGCTGCTCGGCGGTGCGCTGCTGGATCTCCGCGGAGATCACGTCGGAGGCGAGCCCGGTGACGCGCTTCCCCATCCCGAGAACAGTCCGGCCGGCGAAGCCGAGCGGCAGGGCGGCGAGCTTGGCGGTGCGGGACACGGCGCGGCGCGGGATGTCGGTCACCCGGTCATTGTTACCGACCGGAGGGCCCCGTTGCTGCTCTGCGGCCGGGCTGGTGCGGACACTCGGCCCTGTGAGCACCCACACGCCGGATGCGGTGGCCAACCCCGACGACGGAAACGGCCGGCACCGGTGATCTCGATGGCGCCACCCAGCGTCTCCGGCTGACCCCCGTCCAGCTGCGTCAGCGCCTCGGTCAGGGCGTACCCGCAGGCGGCGAGCACCGTGCCTGTCGTTCCGGCGGCCACCGGGTCGGCGGCGGCGAGTTGGGCGGCGAGCCGAGGCCAGTCCGGGTCGCGGTCGGCCCGGTGCAGCTCGACGCAGTGCAGGCAGGGTCCGGCGGGCGGGCGGACCAACGGCCCGATCACCGGTACGCCCTCGCGCAGCGTGACCAGCAGGTGCGGTTGCCGGCGCTGGGCGAGACCGGCGGCGAGCAGCGCGGCAGGCCGGTCCGTGCCGAGCTGGATCACCAGGTCGATCCGCCCGGCGCGGCTCGGGTGGGTGCCGGTGCCCGGTGCGACGCGGTTGACCGCAGCCCGCACCGCCGACGCCAGCGGGCGACCCAGTTCGGTGGCGGGGATGCCCGTGCCGATCAGGTCGACGGGGCGTACCGGGCCGGTGAGCTGGGGGATCACCTGCCCGATGCCGGACTGGGCCAACGCCACAGTCAGCGGCCCGCCGAGCGCCCCGGCGCCGGTGAGCAGGACGCGGGCGGCCCGCCGCCGACGCAGGACCTGCGCCGGTGTGCCGGGCAGTCGGGCGGCGGCCAGGGCCAGCGCGCCGGCCTCCGCCACCAGCCGGGCACGGACCGGACCGGTCAGGTCGCGGGGGAGCAGGCTGTGCGCGGGCACCAGCAGCCCGGCGGCCCGCAGGGCGTCGAGCAGGGTACGCGCGTCGTCGGCGCTGACCTGGGCGCTCGCCGCCTGGGCCAGCACGGTGCGCTCGCTACGGGTGCCGTCGAGCAGGTCGAGCAGGTGGGCGGCCCGGGGGTTGGCCAACTCCAGCAGGACGGCCGGCCCGGGGCCGACGCCGAGCTGGAGGGTGTGCCGGTCCCGCCAGAGCCGGTTGAGACCGGGCAGCAGGGTGGGGCGGGGCAGTACGGTGCGGCTCATGGTCACGAATCGTGACCGCATCTTCGCGTTCGGTCGATCGTTGTCCACAGGTGGTCAGGCTGCTGTCCAGCGCTATCCACAGGTTTTGACGGGTTATCCACAGCCCGTCGTCCGTGTTGTCGGTCACCCGACAGGTCGCCGACGCCCGGCCGCGCCGTACTTCCGATCGGCAACGGGGGCGGGGTGGCCACCGGCCACCCCGCCCCCGTTCACCCGTTCGGGTCAGACCTTGGCCTTACCCAGGATGCGGTTCACTGTTGTACCGCATACCGGACACTTGCCCTTGGCCATGTTCATTCCGGTCTTCGAGACCTCGACGTGCCCCTCGAAGTCCCGCTTCTCCTTGCACTTCACGCAGTAACCGTTGTAGGTCGTCTGGGCCTGGTCGGCCACGGTGCCCTCCTCGTCTCGTCCGCCGGTCAATGCCGTCCCGGCGGGGTGCCCGGCGGCGGGCCACACGGGGCGCCGGCGCTGGGTCTCACTCCGCGGCCACCCTCGTGACCGCTGGTCCGCGGACCCTACCCAGGTCTGGGCAGTTCCATGTCAGCTGTGCATCGACACTGTGAGCAAGTCGACGTCGAGAGTGTGCATGGCGAAATAGGTCGGATAAGTCAGTTTGGCGGGGACACGCCGACCAAACCCTGACAGCCACCCGTGCGAGTGCCCCCGCGGCGGCATCCGGGACGGTGATCACCTACGGTGGGGACGTGCCGCGTACCGGCGCCATCGGCGTTCACGAAGGGTGACGAGATGGCGCGATGGCGCTTTGGTCAAGAAATTTTCGGGACGCCTGGCGACCAATCACCATTTTCTGGGCGCGTGTCGTGCGGTTGACTCTTGCGGACCCCTGGTCAGTGGGCATTAGCTTTCCTTCGTGACACGTAGTCGAGGCTGCGCGGGCCACTGATGGCGGGGACGCGCAAGCCGGTCGTCGAGGTGCGGCGCAGTCAGCGCCGACGACGCACGGTGTCCGCGTACCGTGACGGTGAGCGAGTTGTCGTCCTCATCCCCGACCAGTTCTCCCGCGCCGAGGAGAGCGAGTGGGTCGACCGGATGCTCGCCCGACTCGCCGCCCGGGAAGGGCGCCTCGCCCGCTCCGACGCCGAGTTGCTGGCCCGCGCGAACCGGCTCATCGACCTCTACCTCGCCGGGTACGCCACGAAGGCGGTGCCGGCCAGCGTCCGATGGGTCACCAACCAGAACGGCAGGTGGGGCTCCTGCACGCCGGCCGACCGCAGCATCCGAATCTCGCACCGCGTCCAGGAGATGCCCGAATGGGTGATCGACTACGTGTTGCTCCACGAGCTGGCGCACCTCATCGTGCCCAGCCACAACGCCCGGTTCTGGGCGTTGGTCGGTCGCTATCCCAAGGCGGAACGCGCCCGCGGCTACCTCGAAGGGGTCGCCGCCGCCTCCTGCGCACCGCTCCCCACCTGATCCACACCCCTCTCCCGAGCCGCTGAGCGCAGTGCGTTGGGGGTGGGGCGCTAGGGTCGGGGGATGGCGCGACGGGTGGTGGTGGCGTTGCTCGGGCCGGCGCACTGGTCGCCGCCCGGCGTCGACCTGGCGGAATGGCGAGCTGCCCTCGCGGAAGACGTCATCGACCTGCTCGCCACGCTCAACGAGGTGGAGGTCGCCGTCGCGGTGACCCCGGCCGACCGGGCGCTGGCCGATGCGCTGGTCTGGCCCGGCACGGCGGTGTACGAGGTGGCCGAGCCAACGCCGAACGCCGTGTTCGCCGCGCTGGAGGGGTACGACCAGGCGGCCGTGCTGGTCAGTGACGTTCCTGACCTGCCCGCACTGACCGTCGGCAAGCTGCTCCGCCCACTCACCACCCGACCGGTCGCGGTGGCGCCGGTCGAGGGCGGCGGCCCGGGTCTGCTCGGGGTCGCGGTACGTCTGCCCGCACCGGGCTGGCTACCGACGCTGGAACTGGACACCGCTACGCCGGCGCAGGCGCGCGCCAACGCCCCGCGCCCGGGTGACGTGGCGGTCACCGCCGGCTGGCGACGACTGCGCGGCCCGGCTGACCTGGCCACACTGGACCCAGCCTTCGAGGGTTGGGAAGCGACACGCGCCCTTCTCTCCGGGTCGGGCCGACCCGCCTGAACCGTCAGCCGGCCTGCCGACAAGACCCGAGCCACTGCCCACCAGACCTGCCGAACGCGCGCCCGGGTGCCCGCTGTCGATCATGCGGGCACCCGGGCGCGGGTCGTCGTTGCGCGGACGTCAGGACTTGGCGTCGCCCTCGCCGTCGGTCTCGTCGGGCTTACCGGGCTGGTCCGGCTGACCCGGGGCCTTCTCCTCCACCCCGCCGGGGGCGCTGAAGTCGAAGCTGTCCAGCTCGCTGAGGTCCATGTCGTTCATGGCGAAGGCGACCGGGTCGGCGAAGTCGTCGTCCGACGGGAGCAGGTCCGGGTGGCCCCAGACGGCGTCGCGGCCTTCGATGCCACGGTGCTGGGTGAGCGCGGCCCAGAGCGCCGCGGCCTCGCGCAGTCGGCGGGGGCGCAGCTCCAGGCCGACAAGCGCGGCGAAGGTCTGCTCGGCGGGGCCGCCGGCGGCCCGGCGACGGCGGAACGCCTCGCCCAGCCGGACGACGTTGGGCAGCCGGTCGCTGGCGGCGCTGTCCACGACGTGGCACACCCAGCCCTCGACCAGGGCGAGTGCGGTCTCGAGGCGGGCCAGTGAGGCCTTCTGCGCCGGGGTGTCCTCCGGGGTGAAGATGCCCTCCAGGGCGATCGCCTGCATCGACTCCGGGTCGGTCGGGTCGACCCGGCCCATCGCCTCCTCGATCGCCTCCCGGTTGACCCGGATGCCGGAGGCATACATCTCGACCGCGCTGAGCACGTGCCCACGCAGCCACGGGACGTGCTGGAACAGCCGCTGGTGGGCGGCCTCGCGCAGCGCCACGTAGAGGCGGACCTCGTCCTCGGGCAGTTCCAGGCCCTCGCCGTACGCCCGGATGTTGGCCGGGATCAGCGCGGCCGTGCCGGCCGGGCCGAGCGGCAGCCCGATGTCGCCGGCGGAGAGCACCTCCGCGGCGAGCGAACCGAGGGCCTGGCCGAGCTGACCGCCGAAGAGGGCGCCACCGAGGGAGGCGACCATCGACTGCATCGGGCCGAGCTGGGCGCGCGCCTCCGGTGGCACCAGGTCGCCCATCGCGCCGACCATCCGGCTGGCGACCGGGTCGCAGAGCTTGCGCCACACGTCCAGCGTCTTGAAGATCCACTCGTTGCGGTTCCACGCAACGGGGTTCTGGATGCCGGAGGGCCACGCCGAGGCGGGCTCCAGCCACAGGTCGGCCAGGCGCAGGGCCTCTTCGACCGCGTTGCGCTCGTACATCGACACGGCTGGGTCGCCGGCGGCCGCGAGTTGGCTGGCTGCTACCTGTCGGGCCAGGTCCCAGTTGACCGGCCCGCTGCCCGGCGCGGAGAGCAGGTGCTGCAACTGCGACATGAACTGCTGCATCTGCGCGGGATCGTTGGGGTCTGGTGGCTGCCCACCCGGGAGCGCGAAACCGAACGGAATATCAGGCACGACATCTACGGTACGCGGACCGCGCCCCAGGTCGCCGCTGCTGGCGTTGCGCTGAGGGCGAAGTCGCGTGGCGCATCCGGCGGGTGGCCCGCGCCTGGTCGGTACGCTCTGCGGCATGAGACGTCGTGGCCTGACGGTCCTGCTCGGTGCCCTGTTCACCGCCCTGCTGAGCATCGGTGTGCTCCGGGTGCCGATTCCGTACGTGGTGCTGGGCCCGGGGCCGACGGTCAACACCCTCGGTACGGCCGACGGTAAGGAGGTCATCCAGGTCTCCGGCCGGGAGACCTCGACCTCGGCCGGTCAGTTGCGGCTGACCACGGTGGGAGTGCAGCCCACGGTGCGGTTGCGTGGGGCGATCGCGGGCTGGTTCTCCGACGACGAGGCGGTGGTGCCGCGCGAGCTGGTCTACCCGCCGGGGGAGTCGACGGAGCAGGTCGAGCAGCGCAATGCCGAGGACTTCAAGGCGTCGCAGACCAGCGCGGAGACCGCCGCGCTGCGGGAGCTGGGCTTTCCGGTGCAGGTGGTGATCAAGACGGTGGCCGCGGACGGCCCGGCGGCCGGGGCGCTGAAGGCCGGCGATCTGGTCACCTCGGTCGACGGCCAGCCGGTGCCGGTGGCCGCGAAGGTCACCGAGCTGGTCCGGGCCAAGCCGGCGGGCACGGCGTTGACCATCGGCTACACCCGTGACGGCGTGCCGGCCACCGCGACGGTGACCAGTCGGGAGCAGGACGGTCGACCGCGGATCGGTGTCGAGATCGATCAGCAGCAGCCGCACCCGTTCACCCTCGGCATCGACCTGGGGGACATCGGTGGGCCGAGTGCCGGTCTGATGTTCGCCCTGGGGATCGTGGACAAGTTGACCCCGGCCGACCTCACCGGCGGTCAGATCATCGCCGGCACCGGCACGATCGACGACGAGGGCGCCGTCGGCCCGATCGGCGGGATCGCCCAAAAGCTGGTCGGCGCCAAGCGCGCCGGGGCCAAGGTCTTCCTGGTGCCGGCGGACAACTGCGCCGAGGCGGTCCGCAATCCGCAGCCCGATCTGCCGCTGTTGCGGGTGGGCTCGTTGGACGAGGCGATGACCGCTCTGGAGACGTTGCGCGCGGGCGGTCAGCCGACGCGTTGCTGACCGGTGTGACCGTGCCCCGCCACGCTCAGGAACACCCCGTACTCTGGGTGCCTGGTCGGTGCCGATCATATCGAGCGTGCGGAGCCAACAGTGGTCATGCGTAGCAGCAGCCCCCTCCCGAGGATGAGCCGGCGCGGGCGCGTCACCATCGCTGTCCTGGTCGGGGTGTTCGTGCTCTTCACCCTGCTCGGCTGGGGTGTCCAGGCGTGGACCGACTGGCTCTGGTTCGACGAGGTGCGCTACACCGAGGTCTTCACCGGCGTCCTGCTCACCCGGCTGGTGCTCTTCCTCGCCATCGGTCTCGGCATGGCGGTGATCGTCGGTGGCAACCTGTGGCTGGCCTACCGGTTGCGCCCGCGTCTGCGTCCGCACTCGGTGGAGCAGGCGACCCTTGAGCGCTACCGGATGGTGCTCACCCCGCGTCTCGGCACCTGGATCTCGCTGACCGCCGCGGTGGTCGGGCTCTTCGCCGGCCTGTCGGCGCAGAACCGGTGGAACCAGTGGCTGCTCTTCCGCAACGGCGGTGACTTCGGCATCAAGGACCCGGAGTTCGGCGTCGACATCGGCTTCTACGTCTTCCAACTGCCGTTCTGGCGTTACCTGCTCGGGGTCGCCTTCACCGCTGTGGTGCTGGCCGTGATCGGCGCGCTGGCGGTGCACTACCTCTTCGGTGGGGTCCGCCTGCAGGGCGTCGGCGACCGGATGAGCAACGCCGCCCGCGCACACCTGAGCACCCTCGTCGCGGTCTTCGTGCTGTTGAAGGCCATCGCGTACGTGTTGGACCGGCGGGCGATGCTGCTGGAGTACAACGAGGGCGCCAAGTTGTACGGCGCCGGCTACGCCGACGTCAACGCGTTGCTGCCGGCGAAGGAGATCCTCGCCTACATCTCGATCGTGGTGGCGATCGCGATCCTCGTGTTCTCCAACGCCTGGATGCGCAACCTGGTCTGGCCGGGGATCTCGCTGGCGCTGCTCGGCGTGTCCGCGGTGGCCATCGGCGGCATCTACCCCTGGGCGGTGCAGACCTTCGAGGTCAAGCCGAGCGCCAAGGACAAGGAAGCGCCGTACATCCAGCGCAGCATCGACGCGACGCGGGCGGCGTTCGGGTTGGGGGCCACCGAGACGACCCCGTACGCGGCGAGCAACCTCACCCCACCGGGCAACCTGGCCACCGACACGTCTGTGGTGTCGAACGTGCGGCTGCTCGACCCGCAACTGGTGAGCGAGACGTACACCCAGCTCCAGCAGGTGCGTGGCTTCTACGACTTCGGCCCGAAGCTGGACATCGACAGGTACGGGGTGAACGGCAAGGTCTCCGACTACGTGGTCGGCGTCCGGGAGATCAACTACGGCGAGTTGACCGACCAGCAGAACACCTGGATCAACCGGCACACCGTCTACACCCACGGGTACGGGCTGGTGGCCGCCCCGGCCAACCAGGTGGTCTGCGGTGGGCAGCCGTTCTTCGTCTCCGGCTTCCTCGGCGAGAAGACCCAGGAGGCGTGCTCCTCGCAGACCGAGCAGATCCCGGCCAAGCAGCCGCGCATCTACTACGGCGAGCGGATGGCGGCCGACGACTACGCCATCGTCGGTCAGGCCGACCCGAACAAGAAGGCAGAGTTCGACAGGCCGGTCGGTGAGGGCGGCGGCGAGTCCTACACCTACACCGGTGAGGGCGGCGTGGAGATCGGCTCCTTCACCCGGCGGCTGCTGTACGCCATCAAGGAGCAGGAGTCGAACTTCCTGCTCTCCGAGGCGGTCAACAAGGACTCCAAGCTGCTCTACGTGCGTAACCCGCGCGACCGGGTGGAGAAGGTCGCGCCGTTCCTCACGCTGGACGGCGACCCGTACCCGGCGGTGGTCGACGGTCGGGTGCAGTGGATCGTGGACGGCTACACCACGGCGGCCTCCTACCCGTACGCCGAGAAGGTCAACCTGCAGACCGAGACCACCGACGAGTTGACCAACCGGGGCACCTTCCAGCTGGCCCGCGAGGACGTCAACTACATGCGCAACTCGGTGAAGGCCACCGTCGACGCGTACGACGGCACTGTGAAGCTCTACGAGTACGACGACACCGACCCGGTGCTCAAGGCGTGGAACAAGGCGTTCGGCGGTGACCTGGTGCTGCCGAAGGCGGAGATCCCGGTCGAGCTGAGCGAGCACCTGCGCTACCCGGCGGACATGTTCAAGGTGCAGCGCAACCTGCTCACCAAGTTCCACGTGACCAACCCGGGTGACTTCTACTCCGCGCAGGACTTCTGGCAGGTGCCGAACGTGCCGGACGCCCCGGACAGCGGTCAGAAGCAGCCTCCGTACTACCTGTTCACCCAGTTCCCGGGGCAGGAGAGCCCCCGGTTCCAGCTCACCTCGGCGGTCACCCCGAACGGTCGGCAGAACCTCGCCGCGCTGATCTCCGGGTCGTACGTCGACGGGAAGCCCCGGCTGGAGGTGCTGGAGTTGCCGGATCAGACCCGGATCTCCGGCCCGGTGCAGGTGCACCAGCAGATGACCAACAACGCCAACATCCGCCAGCAGCTCAACCTGCTCTCCAGCAACCAGGCGCAGGTGCAGTACGGCAACCTGCTCTCGTTGCCCTTCGCCGACGGGATGCTCTACGTCGAGCCGGTCTACGTGAAGAGCAACCAGCAGGACGCGTACCCGCTGTTGCAGAAGGTGCTGCTCTCGTACGGTGACGGCGGCTCCTTCGTGGCGCTCGCCGACAACATCAACGACGGCATCAAGCAGTTGGTCGAGCAGGGTAAGAAGGCCGGGCAGGGCACGTCGCCGCCCCCGACGACCGGGGGCAACCCGACGACCCCGACGCCGACGCCTTCGGGGTCCGCGGCGCCGACGCCGACGCCTACCCCGAGCGCCGGCACCCCGCCGCCGGCAGGTGACCTGGCCGCCGCCGCGGACCGGGTGCAGACCGCGATCACCGAGGTCCGGGCCGCGCAGGCGTCCGGTGACTTCGAGCGGTACGGGCGTGCGCTGAAGGCGTTGGACGAGGCGCTCACCGCGTTCCAGCAGGCGCAGCAGGCCGCCGGTGCGCCGAGCGGCAGCCCGAGCGCCGGCGGCTGACCCGACACCGCAGGTAGTTCCTCGCCGAGCCCCCGTCGTCCGGACCACTTCAGGTCCGAACGGCGGGGGCTCTGCCGTGCCCGTCGGTGCGTAGCTGTCACGTCACCGACAGTGCCGTCCAGCACCGCAACCTGCGACGCCGCTCCTCCGTCCTCATTGCGACGGGGTGGGAACGAGGGGGGTCAGCCGTGCGGGACGCGCAGAGCTTCGATGACTTCTACCGCAGCACCGCACGGCGGATGGTGCGGTACGGCTACGCGGTCGCTGGCGACCACAGCGAGGCGCAGGACCTGGTGCAGGAGGCGTACACCCGGGCCTGGCGGCAGTGGGGGCGACTGTCGTCGCATCCGGCGCCGGAGGCGTGGCTGCGGCTCGTGGTGGCCAGGTTGGCGACCGACCGTTGGCGACGTCTGCACAGTTGGCGGGTGCTGCTGAGCCGCAGCGGACCACCGGCGGTCGCACCCCCGCCGAGCGAGGACGGGGTGCTCCTGGTCGGAGCGCTCCGGCAGTTGCCCGCCACGCACCGGCAGGCGCTGGCCCTGCACTACCTCTTCGACATGTCCGTCGAGGAGATCGCCCGGGAGACCGATGTCCCGGTCGGCACCGTGAAGTCCTGGCTGTCCCGAGGCCGGTCCCGGCTGGCCGCGCTGCTGCCCGACCTCTGCGCCGTGGAGTTGGAGGCGAACGATGTCAGTTGAACTGTCTGACCTGTACCGGTCGCTCGGCACTGTCGCGGACGGCCACGAGTTGACGCATCCCGAGTCACTGCGGCGGTTCGCCGACCGGCGTGCCCGAGCCCGGATCGCCGGCTCGACGCTCGCGGTGGCGCTGCTCGTGGGCGGGGTGGCCGTCGGTGGCCGACTGGCGTACCCCGCGGACGGCTCCGCACCGCTGCCGCCGCCCGCCGACACGGCGGGTCCGGTGCCGACCGGGGCGACTTCCCGGCCGTCACCCACGCCGACCCCGGCGTCGACACCGTCGCCCCCGCGGCCGTCGCGGACCGCCCCGAGTGGTACGCCGTCGCAGCCGCCCTCCGGCACGGCGACGCCCCGGCCGCCCACCTCGATCCCGGACCGTGCCTTCTTCGTGCTGGCGGCCCCGAACCGGACCGGCTTGGAATCGTCGGGGGAGGGCCCGGCGCTGCCGGCGCTGTGCGGGACGCGCCTCTCCAGCGAGTCGGCACTGGTCCAGCGCCGGGGCCGGTATCTGGCCTACAAGTTGCCGGAGACGCCGACGGGGAACGTGCCGGACGGCAGCTACCGGCACACCATCACCATCTACCGGACGGGCCGCGCCGACGACGCGTTGCGGGAGTTGCGCCAGGCCGTGCGCGGCTGCCCCGACCAGAAGCTGCCCGACGACAGCAGGACGTGGCGACAGCGGCTGCTGGCCTCGGGGGTGTACGGCGACGAGTCGGTGCTGTTCGAGATGCGGGCCCCGATGCCGGACGGGATGGGTGAGCCGGGCACGGAGGAGGTTCGGCTGGTCCGGGCGGTCCGGATCGGCGACGTGGTGACGGTGCTCTGGGAGCAGGGTTGGGAGCACACGGCAGTCGTTCGGTCCCAGGTCGATGCCGACAGCCGGCGGGCGGTCGCGGCGATCGAGAACTGGCTCGACTGACAACGACCCAGGTCAGCGGTGTGGGTGTCGGCGGTATCGGAGTCGTTTTGCGGTGCCCCGGGTCGGTGCGCTACGGTTAGCGAGCCGACGCGGGGTGGAGCAGCTCGGTAGCTCGCTGGGCTCATAACCCAGAGGTCGCAGGTTCAAATCCTGTCCCCGCTACGAGAGAAACACCAGTTCGAAGCCCGTCTCCGGGTCACCGGAGGCGGGCTTTCGACATTCTGGGACACCGGGCCACAGCGGTTGGTGACCCCCGCTGATCATCGCCGGGGCGGGATGGGTTAGTCTTAACCAGTCGACGCGGGGTGGAGCAGCTCGGTAGCTCGCTGGGCTCATAACCCAGAGGTCGCAGGTTCAAATCCTGTCCCCGCTACAACTGGAAATGATATGAGTCCGGCCCCCACAGTGTGGGGGCCGGACTTGTTTGCTGCCTCTGCGGCATGAGTGCCCCGAAGGGGGCCGGCACCTCGCAGGCGCCGACCCCCGCGGTTCCTACCGCAGGCCGAAGGCCCGGGTGACGGTCTGGGTGACGCCGCCACCGTTGCGCTGCTTGGCGGTTACCCGGATCGACACGAAGTCGGCCCGGTGCGGCGCGTTCAGGGACGCCTGCCAGGTGCCCTTCTTCTCCTTCAGGTCCTGCCGCTGCCAGGTCGCCCCGTCGTCGTAGGAGATCTCCAGTCGGAGCGACGACACGGCGTCCCGAGCCGCGGTGCTGCCCACCACCACCGGCGTGATCGCGAACTCGGTGCGACGCTTCGTCCGACCCGCGAAGTCCACGTCCGTTCCGTAGTCCAACTGGACCAGCGGGATGGCCTGCACCTCAGTGCTGCCCCCGGAGACGAAGCTCCACTCGGTGTGCGTGGCTGTCGAGTAGGGGCTGAACTCGGGCTTGCCCACGGTGTCGACGACCAGCCGGTACGGCAGTTTCTCCGGCGACAGGTCACCCGCACCGACCTCCGGCCAGCCGTCGAACTGGGTCAGCTGCTTGTCGCCCTGATAGAACGTGGCGATCTGCGACATGCTGGCCCCGCCGCTGTGCGCGGCGCCCGCGTCGCCGAACCCCTGGATGTAGGCGCTCATGGCTGTCTCACCACGGAACGGGATCTCGGTGCTCAGCAGCCGTGGCCGGGTGATGGGCCCGAACCAGCGGTCCTTCTGGACGCTGCCCGGCCGGTAGGCGATGGCCTCCGTGTTGGACCGTGCCCAGTCGACGACGTCGGCGTACTGCATCCACCTGATGCCGCCGCCCGCCGAGACCCAGTCGGTACGCGGCCCCGGCGCGACCGGCTCGAACGGGAACGGGCGTGCCGCCGCGTACTCGTACGGCGGGAAGTCCATCCGCGTCTCGCTGGACTGCTTCCCCGGGGGCGGGGAGAAGGTGAGATCGATCCGGGCGAGGTTGCGCGGGTCGGTCTTGGCGGACGGATCCTTCGGCACCCCGCCAATGTGGTAGTCCACCAGGTCGTACAGGTACTTCGCCCGGGGGTGGGCGACGACGACAAGTCGTACCGCGTTGCGGCCCGCGGCGGTGATCTTCTTGATCAGCGCCTCGCCCTCGTCCATTGTCACCGAGGCGACCGGGATCGGCCCGGTCGTCACGGCGTCGGGGTTGCCGTACCAGTCACTTTTGCGGCCCGCGCGGTCGTTGACCACGACGAGCATCGCCGCACCGGCGGTGTGCGCCGCCGCTGCCTGATCCGTGGGGGTCACCGAGTCGTTGCCACGGACGACCACGGCCCTGCCTCGGGCGGAGAGGCCGGCGTAGTCGGCGGTGCCGCCGACGCCCGCGAAGACCGCGTCCAGGCCCGAGGTGCCGTCGGGCAACGGCGGGGAACCGGGCTGGGCGAGCGGGTCGCTGAGGCGCCGGCCGTGGTAGCTGATCGCCAGCGGCGTCTGCTCGGCGCGGATCCGGGTGGTGAAGACGAAGCTGCCCTTCTTCACCTTGTCAGTGGTCGGGAGGGCCCACAGGCTGTCGTAGGCGGCGCCCGGCCAGAAGGTCTCGCGGAGGGCGCTCCAGTCGGTGGGTGTCGGCTCGCTCGAGGTGAAGGAGCGGTAGACGTCGATTCTGCTGTTGACGACGGCGGTCGGTTGGGGTGTCGCCACCTTCACCTGGCGGGCCCGCGAGGCGTCGAGTTCCACTACCCGGTTGGTCGTCAGGTCGACCTCGGGGGCGGTCAGCATCGCGAGCCCGAGGGAGCGCGGCCCGTGCAGGCCTTCCACGTCCGCCGCCGTGACGACCGTGTAGGAGCCGGGCGCCAGGCGGGCGGTGAGCTTTCCGTCCGGCACCCACATGAAGGCGGAGCCGGTCTCGGCGTTGACGACCTCGACCTCGCCGCTCATGGGCCGGCCGGAGCGGTCCTTCAGGTGGATGGTGAGGTCGTACTTCCTGGACTCGACGGCGACTCCGACGGCCGTGTGCACCGCACCGGCTGCGAAGCGGGCCGTGACCTGGGCGGAGTACCTGCCGGCGGTGAGGCCGGCCGGGGCCACCACGACGTCGACAGTCGCGCTCCCGCGACCGGGCACCGTGACCCGGTCGGCGGTCGCCGTGAACGTCCGCGCGGGGGAGGTGCCGCTGTCGACCGAGAGCTGCAACTCGATCGGGCTGTCAGTGGTGTTGGTGTAGGTGATCGTCCGCTTGATCGGCTGTGGGGCGGTGCCCCAGCCGACGAGCCCGGCATCCACCGAGCCGGTCGCGATGACCTGGTCCTGGTGGTAGGCGGCGGCGACGTTCAACCGACCGCTGCCCGCCTGGTAGGCGGTGTAGTCGGGCGTGCGGACGCTGGTGCTCATCAGCGCGTCCTTGATCTGGCGCGCACTCCAGGTCGGGTGTTTCTGCACCAGCAGGGCGGCCGCCCCGGCGACGTGCGGCGCTGCCATCGAGGTGCCACTGTCGACGTAGTAGTAGCCCTCACCCCAGGGGATGTGCTGCGAGCGTGCCGCCAGCACGTTCACGCCGGGAGCGGTCATGTCGGGCTTGAGGGCCTCGTCGTTCAACCGGGGCCCGACGCTGGAGAAGTCCGCCAGGTGGTCGGAGGTGTCCACCGCGCCGATGGTCAGCGCGGCGTCCGCGGTGCCCGGCGCACCAAGGGTGTACGGATCTGGCCCGCTGTTGCCGGCGGCGACGACGAAGAGCGCACCCGTCTCGGCGGTCAGTTGGTTGACGGCCTGGCTCAGCGGGTCGTCCTGGGTGTGCCACGCGCTCACGCCGAGGCTCATGTTGATCACTTTGGCGTGCTCGGCGCGCGCCGCCCACTCCATGCCCGCGATGATCCCGGAGATCGACCCGCTGCCGTTCTGGTCGAGGACCTTTCCGATCACCAGGTCGGCGTCGGGGGCCACGCCCCGTTCCGTACCGCCGGAGGCGGCGCCCGTCCCGGCGACGGTGGAGGCGGTGTGGGTGCCGTGCCCGTTCCGGTCGATCACGTCCTGGCCGGGGATGAAACTGCGGGAGGCGACCACCCGGTCGGCGAGATCCGGGTGGGTGGTGTCCACCCCGCTGTCCAGGACGGCGACCCGGACACCGTTGCCGGTGCCGCCCGCGGCCCACGCCGCGGGCGCTCCGATCTGCGCGGTGGTGTCGGCCAGGGTGGCCTCCGCCCTGCCGTCGAGCCACACCTTGTCGATGCCGGCAGCGAAGGAGGGCACCGGCGCCGCGCCGCTGCGGGCCGACGGCGACTGACCGCCGCGCTGTGCGCCACCGGTGAGGGCCGACCAGAAGTCCGCGGCCTGCGACCTGCGGGTACGGATCGCCTCACCACTGACGGAGGGAAGCTCCAGCGTGGTCTGCGCGCCCGGCAGCGTGGTGCCGGTCTTGAGCTTCGCCGAACCCGTGGTGCGGGTGACGATCAGGGGGAGTTCGGTGGTCCGCGCGTCGTCGTAGCCCTGGGCGATGAGCTGGGTGACGTCGAACAGTTGCTTGTCGAGTCGGCCGGTGGCGAGGTAGGGCACCGCCTCGTCCGGGTACACATAGGTGTCCCGGCCCTCGGTGGAGATACGCACGGAGCCGGTGGCGCCGGGCGCGCGCTTGACGTCCACCGAGGGGGTTGCGCCGTGGACGCCCGGGGTCACCGTCACCCGGTCGCCGGTGATCAGCGTGACAGTGACGGGCGTGCGGTCCGCGTTGCCGCTCTGGGCGGGTCTCGTCGGCGGTGGTGTGGGCGGTGGGGCACCGTGCGCCGCAGTGGGGGTGAGGAGAGCGGCGACCAGGGTGACGCCGACCGCTGCCGCCGCAGATCTTCGGGTGCGAGAGATCCGCGCACTGTCTACAGAGTTGACCATGAGGCGAATCCGATCACCTCAAGACATTCATGTAAAGATCATCATCTTTGCCGGGACGTTGCCAGCACGTTGCGCGCCGGCCGGAGAGTTTCCGCACCATCCGGTCCCGTGATTCGGCGTGGACCGACGTGCCGAGGTTGCACCCTTCAGCGAGGATGGGCACATGTCTTCATTCGGTAAGTGGTGGGGCCGCCTGAGCGCGGTCTTCGGTGCGGTCGTACTGGCGGTCTTCGTGCCTGTCGCGGCCTGGGCGTCCACGGGCACCGGCGAACTCGTGGTGGAGGCCGCCCGGCGGCGGGGCCGCAGCGGCTTCGGGGTGCTCCCGCTGCTGTGCTGCCTGGTGGTGGTCGCGATCGTCGTGTTCCTGGTGCTGCGTCTGATGCGCAACCGTCGGGGTGGCCCGCCGCGCTGACCGGGCCGGCGGCGCCGGGCGGGTCACCAGCGGCCGGCTCCGGGCTGGCCGCCGGTGCTCACGGCCGCCAGGGCCGCGATGGCCTGGGACAGGAAGCGCGCGGTGGCCTCGCGGGTGCCGTCACGCTTGACGCGGATCCGCTCGGCGGCGGTGACCAGCAGCGTCCGCACCTTGGCGTGCCCCAGCGGCGGCGGGGCCGGCGCCGGCCCGAGCAGGTCGGCGATGCTGGCGCCGAACGCGGCGGCCCGTCGCTGGGCCGGGTCGGTGATGCTGCCCTCGGCGTAGCGGCGGACCGCGGCGCTGGCGTTCAGCCCGCGCTCGTGGCCGAGGACGGTGCCAGCCTCACCATTGTTGGTCAGAAAGTTGATTACGTCGATGACCGCGTCCGGGTGGCGGGTGCCCCGGAACGCCGCCCAGTACATCGACGCCCGCGCCCACTGCGCCCCCGGTGGGCCGGGGAAGCCGACGATGCCCAACTCGGACTTGGTGAGTCGTTGCAGCTCCGGTAGCTGGTGCGACCAGGCGAAGGACGCGGCGGTCACCCCGTTCACCACCAGTTGCCGGGCCGGCTCGCCGCTGTCGGCCTGCTCGACGAGCGCCGCGCTCGGCGTGGCCCGCCCCCGGCGGGCCCGCTGCCACAGCTCGAACCACGCGATCAGCTCGTCCGCGCCGAAGCCGAGCTGGTTGCCCCGGTAGAACTCGCCGCCCTGCGACCGCAGCCAGAGCCAGAGCGCCCGGTAGTCGCCCGACCCGTCCATGGTGCCGGCGACCCGGCCGTCGCTGGCATCGGTGACCTGCGTGGCCCAGGAGATGTAGTCGGCCCAGGTCATCCCGGCGCGTGGCTCCGGCATCTGGAGCTCCCGCAGCAGGTCCCGGTTGAACACCACGACGGCGTGGGTCTGCCCGGCGGCCACCGCCATCGTCCGCCCCTCCACAGTGCCGTAGCGGATCAGACCCTCCGGCAGGCCCCGAAGATCCAACTGGCGGTCGGTGAGGTCGAGGATGACCTGACGTTGGGTGTACTCGGTGAGCATGGCGTCGTCGATCTGGATCAGGTCCGGTACGTTCCCGCCGCCGGCCTGGGTGGCCAGCCGGTCGTAGTAGCCGTCGGCACCCTGCCAGGTGACCCGGAAGCTGACCCGGGGGTTGCGGTTCGAGTAGAGCCGCAGCGCCTTCTCGGTGAGCTCGGCCCGCTTGGTGCCACCCCACCAGAAGACCGACAGCTCGACGGGCCCGTCCTGGGTCGAGGTGGCGGCGTCGTCACTGCACCCCGCCAACCCGCCGGACGCGAGCAGAGGTGCGCCGACCAGCGCGCCGAGCAGTCGGCGTCGGCCCGGGTCGGCGCCGAGTCGGTCGAGCGGAGGTCGAACAACGGGCACGGGGCTCTCCTGGACCTACGGGGGTGGCGGTCGGACCATTCACGCAGGCAGCGCACGAAGGTGTCAACGTCCGTCCGGTCACCCTCGGCCGGGTGGTCGAATCAGGCCCGGCGATGTCGCGTGGTGTACTAGGGCGCGTGGAACTTCTGCACTCGGGCAAGGTTCGGGACGTCTACGCCGACGGCGACGACCTGATCCTGGTGGCCTCAGATCGCATCTCGATCTACGACGTGGCGCTGCCGACGCCGATCCCGGACAAGGGTCGCCTGCTCACCGCGCTCTCGCTCTGGTGGTTCGAGCAGCTCGCCGACCTGGTGCCGAACCACGTCATCTCGGCCACCGACGTGCCCGCCGAGTTCGCCGGGCGGGCCATCCGCTGCCAGCGGCTGGACATGGTCCCGGTCGAGTGCGTCGCCCGCGGTTACCTGACCGGCGGTGGCCTGCGGGAGTACGAGCAGACCGGCGCGGTCTCCGGCGTGCCACTGCCGCGCGGGCTCGGCGAGGCGTCGATCCTGCCCGAGCCGATCTTCACGCCATCGAGCAAGGCTCCGGCTGGCGAGCACGACGAGCCCATCACGTACGACGACGTGGTGGACAAGGTGGGCCAGGCCACCGCCGAGCGGCTACGGCAGATCACCATCGACATCTACCGGCGTGGCGCCGAGCTGGCCGCCGACCGGGGCATCCTGGTCGCCGACACCAAGATCGAGCTGGGCTGGGCGCCGGACGGCACCCTGGTCCTCGCCGACGAGCTGCTCACCTCCGACTCGTCGCGGTTCTGGCCGGCCGAGTCGTACCAGCCGGGCCGGGTGCAGTTCTCCTACGACAAGCAGTACGTGCGGGACTGGGCCACCGGCAGCGGCTGGAACAAGCAGGCCCCGGCACCGGACATGCCGGCCGAGGTGGTCGAGGCGACCCGGGCTCGCTACGTCGACGTCTACGAGAAGCTCACCGGCAACCGCTGGGAGTGACCGCCGCAGCGGCGGTCACTCCACCCAGTCGAGGGTGCGCTGCACGGCCTTGCGCCAGTTGTGCAGCTCCCGGTCGCGCAGGTCCGGGGCCATGGCCGGCTCCCACTGCGCGTCGGAGCGCCACTGCGATCGCAGGGTGGCCAGGTCCGGCCAGAAACCGACCGCCAGACCCGCCGCGTACGCGGCGCCCAGGCAGGTGGTCTCGGTGATCCGGGACCGGACCACAGGCACGTCGAGCACATCGGCGAGGAACTGCATGAGCAGGCCGTTCGCGGTCATCCCGCCGTCCACCCGGAGTCGGCGCAGCGCCACATCCGAGTCGGCGTTCATCGCGTCGACCACCTCGCGGGTCTGCCACGCCGACGCCTCCAGCACCGCACGCGCCAGGTGCCCCTTGGTGATGTAGCCGGTCAGGCCGGCGATCACCCCGCGGGCGTCGCTGCGCCAGTGCGGCGCGAACAGCCCCGAGAACGCCGGCACCACGTAGCAGCCGCCGTTGTCGTCAACGGTGCGGGCCAACGCCTCCACCTCGGCCGCCGTGGAGATCAGCCCGAGATTGTCCCGCAGCCACTGCACCAGCGAGCCGGTGACCGCGATGGCACCCTCGAGGGCGTACGCCGGCGGGTGGTCCTTGATCTGGTAGGCGACGGTGGTGAGCAGGCCGTGCGTCGACGGGACCGGGCTGGCGCCGGTGTTGAGCAGCAGGAAGCTGCCGGTGCCGTAGGTGCACTTCGCCTCGCCCGGCTGGAAGCAGGTCTGCCCGAAGAGGGCGGCCTGCTGGTCGCCGAGCGCACTGGCCACCGGCACCCCGGCGAGGACCCCGGTCGCCGTGCCGTACACCTCGGCGGAGCAGCGGATCTCCGGCAGCATCGCCGCCGGGACGCCCATCGCGTCCAGCAGATCCGGTGCCCAGTCCAGGGTTTCGAGGTCCATCAGCATGGTCCGGCTGGCGTTTGTCACGTCGGTGACGTGCTCACCGGTCAGCTTCCAGATCAGCCAGCTGTCCATGGTGCCGAAGAGCACCTCGCCGCGCTCGGCGCGCTCGCGGAGGCCGTCGACCTCGTCGAGCAGCCAGCGCAGCTTCGGCCCGGCGAAGTAGGTGGCCAGCGGCAGGCCCGTGCGGGCCCGGAACCGCTCCTCGCCGTACGCCGAAGCAAGCTCGCGCAGCAGCGGCCCGGTCCGGGTGTCCTGCCAGACGATGGCGTTGGCCACCGGGCGGCCGGTGGCCCGGTCCCAGACGACAGTGGTCTCCCGCTGGTTGGTGATGCCGACGGCGGCCAACCCGGACACGTCGGTGCCGGCGGCCCGCAGCGCCTCCCCGACCACCTGCTGGACGTTGTCCCAGATCTCCTCGGCGTCGTGCTCCACCCAACCCGGTCGGGGGAAGATCTGCCGGTGCTCGCGCTGGGCCACGGCGACGATGTCCCCGGCCCGGTCGAAGACGATGCACCGCGAGGAGGTGGTGCCCTGGTCGATGGCGGCGACGTACTCGGGGGTCACCGCAGCACCGTACCCGGACGGCGGCGCGGCGCGACAGGCGTCACTGCGGGTTCCGGCCCGCCGCCGTCGGTGGCCATCCGCTTCGCCTACGATGTGCGAACGTGCGCGACATCGCAGTTTTCAGTGGAACCGCCCACCCCGACCTGGCCGCCGAGATCTGCGCGCACCTGGGAGTGCCGCTGCACCCGGTGCGGGTCTCCCGGTTCGCGAACGACTGCCTGGAAGTGCAGTTGCAGGCCAACTGCCGGGAGCGGGACGTCTTCCTGATCCAGCCGCTGGTGCCGCCGGTGCAGGAGCACCTGGTCGAGCTGCTGCTGATGATCGACGCCGCCCGGGGTGCCTCCGCCGGCCGGATCACAGTGGTGCTGCCGCACTACGCGTACGCCCGTTCGGACAAGAAGGACGCGCCGCGGATCTCGATCGGCGCGCGGCTCGTCGCCGACCTGCTCACCTCGGCCGGTGCGGACCGGGTGCTCGCGATGACCCTGCACTCGCCGCAGGTGCACGGCTTCTTCAGCGTCCCGGTGGATCACCTGCACGCGCTGCGGGAGCTGGCCACCCACTTCCGGCGCTACGACCTCAGCAACACCGTGGTGGTCTCGCCCGACCTGGGCAACGCCAAGGAGGCCGCGGCCTTCGCCCGGTTGCTCGGCACGCCTGTCGCGGCCGGGGCGAAGCAGCGGTTCAGCGACGACCTGGTCAAGATCAGCGCGGTGATCGGCGAGGTGGCCGACCGGGACGTCATCGTGCTGGACGACGAGATCGCCAAGGGCAGCACCGTGGTCGAGCTGATGGAGCATCTTCGGGGCCTGAAGGTCCGGTCGATCCGGCTCGCCTGCACGCACGGCCTCTTCTCCGGCGACGCGTTGCAGCGGCTCAGCGACCAGGAGGGCGTCCTGGAGATCGTCTGCACCAACACGGTGCCCATCCCTGCCGAAAAGCGGGTCCCCAAGTTGCAGGTCCTGTCGGTGGCACCGGCCCTGGCCGAGGCGACGCGCCGAATCCACAACGGCGAATCCGTCTCCGCCCTCTTCGCCTGACCCCCGCCCCCGCCCCTGACCCCCGCGATCTTGCAGTTTGTGTCGCCGGGCTGAGGGGGTTCGGGTGATTTGTCGGGACAGAAAGTGCAAGATCGCGCGGGGGTGGAGAGCGCGGGGTTAGCGCGGGGTGGTGTGGGAGCGGCTGGTCAGGCCGGTGGTTATGCGGACGGTGGTGCCGGCGGTGCCGGTGACGACCTCCATCGCGTCGGTCAGCTCGCGGGCCAGCCAGAGGCCCCAGCCGCCTGCGGTGTCCGGGGTCGGTCGACTGCGGTCGCCCAGCCGCTGCGGGCTGATCCCCTGCCCGTGGTCGGCGACCTCGCAGACCAGCACACCCGACTCGTGCCAGAGCCGCAGCCAGCCGCGCCCGCCGCCGTGGCGCACCGCGTTGGTGATCAATTCGTTGATCGCGAGCACGAAGTCGTCAAGACGTTGGCCGCTGAGACCCGAGGCGTGCGCGCAGGAGGTGACCGAGTGTCGAATCTCGGTCACCTGGGCCTGGTCAAAGGCTTCGGCGATCAGGAGGGCAGGGTCGATGGGCACAACCGTACGCGGTGCGTGCGGATCTGCGTTCGTCATGGGCCCGTCCCGGCGGCGCATCTCGGAGTATTTCGCGGCTTTTCCACCGTACGTCAGGGTTTCCCGAACCGCACTCGCTGCTCGCCGTGTGGCCGGACCGGTTGTGGCATTCTGACCGCCATGCCGTCGCCGCCGGGTGGATTCGAGGTGCCGCTGTGGCGTGCGCTCACCGTGTTCAGGCTGGCCTCCCTGGTGTACGTCTGCGCGCTCGCGGTGCGCGACGCCGACCGGTACGCCCACCCGTACGCCGTCGGCGCCCTGATCCTGCTGATGATCGCCTGGACCGCGGTGACCGCGATCGGGTACTCCCGACCCGCCTGGCGGCGCTGGCCGCTGCTGCTGGCCGACCTCGGGGTGGTGGTGGCCATCGTGCTGGCCACCCCGTGGGTGGTCGGCCGGACGGCGCTCACCCACGGCGTACCCACACTGGGGGTGGCCTGGATGGCCGGCCCGGTGCTGGCCTGGGCCGTCTCCGGCGGCCGGCGGCGGGGCACTGTCGCCGCGCTGCTGGTCGCCGGCGCGGACCTGGCCACCCGGGAGCGGATCGGTCAGTCCTCGTTCACCGGGGTGATCCTGATGCTGCTCGCCGGAGTGGTGGTCGGGCACGTGGCCCGGCTGGCGGCGAGCGCCGAGGAGCGTCTGCAGCGCGCCGTGGAGCTGGAGGCCGCCACCCGGGAGCGGGAGCGGTTGGCCCGGGGCATCCACGACTCGGTGCTCCAGGTGCTGGCGCTCGTGCAGCGGCGCGGCGCCGACCTGCCCGGGGAGGCCGGCGATCTGGCCCGGCTGGCCGGCGAGCAGGAGGTTGCGCTGCGGGCGCTGATCGCCGGTGCCGGCCCGGCCACCGGCAGCCTCCCGGACGGCGGTGAGGCGGTGGACCTGCGGACCCTGCTCGGCCGGTACGCCTCGGCGGCGGTGGCGCTCTCCGCCCCGGCCACACCGGTGCCGCTGCCCCGACGGGTGGCCGGCGAGTTGGCCGCCGCGACGGGTGCGGCCCTGGACAACGTGGGGCGGCACGCCGGTGGGCGGGCCTGGGTGCTGATCGAGGACGAGGGGGCGACGGTGACCGTGTCGATCCGCGACGAGGGGCCGGGCATCCCGGACGGTCGGCTGGCCGAGGCGGCCGCCCAGGGGCGGCTCGGTGTGACCCAGTCGATCCGGGGCCGGGTGGCCGACGTGGGTGGGACGGTTCGGATCGTGTCCGGCCCCGAGGCGGGGACCGAGATCGAGCTGAGCGTGCCGAGGTCATCGCGGTGAACCCGATCCGGGTGATGGTGGTGGATGACCATCCGATGTGGCGGGAGGGGGTGGCCCGCGACCTCACCGAGGCCGGTTTCCTGGTGGTGGCGACCAGCGGCGAGGGGCGACAGGCCATCCGGGTGGCCGCCGCCGCCCGGCCCGACGTCGTGGTCCTCGACCTGCAACTACCGGACATCTCCGGCGTCGAGGTCATCCTGGGGTTGCGCGCCGCACTGCCCGCCGTGCGGGTGCTGATGCTCAGCGCCAGCGGCGAACAGCAGAGCGTGCTGGACGCGGTCAAGGCCGGGGCCACCGGTTACCTGGTGAAGTCGACAGCGCCCGCCGAGTTCCTGGAGGCGGTGCACCGCACCGCGGCCGGCGACGCCGTCTTCACCCCCGGGCTGGCCGGGCTGGTCCTCGGCGAGTACCGCCGGCTGGCCGCCGGACCGGGGCGGGGGACCGGCCCCGCCGGCGCTGCCGAACCGGCGACGCCCCAGCTCACAGAACGGGAGACGGAGGTGCTGCGGCTGGTGGCGAAGGGGATGTCGTACAAGCAGATCGCCCAGCGGCTCGGCCTGTCGCACCGCACGGTGCAGAACCACGTGCAGAACACCCTGGGCAAGCTGCAACTGCACAACCGGGTCGAGCTGACCCGGTACGCCATCGAACGCGGCCTGGACGACTGACCGGGCGTCAGACCGAGCGCGGCGGCTCCGTCTCGTGGATCGCCAACTCCTCGGCCGTCGCCCCGCCCCCGGCCGATCCGGCGTCGTACGCCACCGAGTCGGTCTCCTGGTCGGTGTGCGACCCCTCGTCCGGCTCCACCAGCCGACCCACCGTGGCGTCGGCCACCGTGCCGAGCTGACCGTGGTCGTAGAGCGAGACAGGTGAGTTCGGGTCCGAGGTCGGCCCGGGATCCATCACGTCGGCGTCCAGCTGAGCCTCCGCCGCGGCCTCCAGGTTGTCCGCCTCGAAGGCGATCTTCGGATCGATCGTGCCGGCCAGCGGGTCGTCCGCCGGGCGCTCGTAGACCTCGCGGTCGAGTTTGTAGTCCAACGACTCACCGTCGAGCTGCTCCTCGGCTGTCGTTCCGAACCGGTCCACCGCCACCGGCGTCCGGTCGCCGGGCAGTTGGGCCGGGTCCGGGCCGTCCGCCTCGCGCCCGGTGAGGACGTCGTCGTTGGCCGTCGAGTCGTCATCGGCGGTGTCGGGCAGCCCCTGCGCCTCGGTGTCGGACACGGGGGTCGGGTACTCGTTGTCGCGCATGTCTGATCACTACCCGCTGCCCTCCCGCCATAACCGGGCGAGCTTCGGCGGTACGGCGCCGAACCGGGCGTCGACGGCGAAAGACCCCGTCAGGCGGCCTCGTCGTCCGGGTGCAGCACACACCAGACCACCTTGCCGTCCGGTACGGCACTGCTGCCCCAGCGACGGGTCACCGTGTCGATCAGCAGCAGGCCCCGGCCGCCGGCCCGGGTCGGTGGGGAGATCCCGGCGAACGTCGGCCTACGCGGGGAGTGGTCGCGAACCGCCAGGTGCAGGGTGCTCTCCTGGGGTGCCAGCCGAACCGTCATCGGGGTCCGGGCGTGCGCCACCACGTTGTTGACCATCTCGGTGATCGCGATGCACGCCGGATCGGCGAGCGTCGCCATGCCCCAGCGCTCACAACCGGTGGCGACCAGCTCGCGCGCCTGCCGGGCGGCTCCCACCGCCGGGGTCAGCTCGGCGGTGAGCACCGCCGCCAGTGGTGACGCCGCGACCGCGGCCAGCGCGCCGTCGAGCGTCGGCCAGGCCGGCACGCCAGCGAACGCGGCGTCCGGGTGGGCGGGCCCGTCCACCGCCGGGTCGCACAGCAGCAGATCCGCGGCGGGCCAGTCGGCGACCTCCCGGCGAACGTCGGCGAAGACGCTCCGCCCGGCCGGGTCGACGACCCGCAGACCTGTCACGTCGGCCACCACCGGACCGGGCCGGGCCACGAGGCGGGCGAGCAGCGCGCCGCGTACCGCCTCGGCTCCGGCGGCGTCGAGCACACCTGTCAGACGGACCACCGCCGACGATTCGTCGACTTCCACGAGACAGCTCGACATGATCGGCCCATTGTGCGCGTCGGTGACGGCCAGCGCATTCTGGCGCTCGACATCGGCCATCAGCGGTCCGACCGGGAGCGGCGGTTGATGGCGGCCAGGGTGCCGACAGCGGTGCCGGCGGCAGCCAGACCGAACGCGGCGGTCATCCGCACCAACTGTCGCCGTCGACCGTTCCAGCCCCCGTCCGGGCGTGCCTGCGCGTCGGCGTGGAACACGTTGCCGCTGCTGTCCACCCGGGCGCCCGGGCCGAACTGGGTGCGGTGGGCGTACCAGCCGAGGGTGCGTTCGACCAGCGCGGGGGCCAGCCGCCACTGCAGGCCGAGCAGCCGGGCCGCCCCACCGGCGTACGCCTCGCGGCGGGGCCGGCGCAGCAGCCGGACGATGGTCTCGGCGACCACCTCCGGTGGGTAGATCGGAGGAGGCGGCACCAGCTCCCGGCCGCTGTGGTTGCCGGTGTGCCGAAAGAACGGGGTGTCGATCGTGGCCGGCAGCACTGTGCAGACCGAGATCTGACCCCGGCCGGTGACCCGCAACTCCTGTCGGACGGTGTCGGCCAGCCCCCGGATGCCGTGCTTGGTGGCGTTGTACGGCGACTGGTACGGCATGGCGACCTCGGCCAGCACCGAGGCGTTGTTGACGAGCACACCGCCACCGGCGGCACCCAGGTAGGGCAGGGCCGCCTTGATGCCGTGCACCGTCCCGAGCAGGTTGACCTCCAGCACCCGGCGGAACTCGGCGACCGGGATCTCGTCGAACAGACCCACTGCGCCCACCGCTGCGTTGTTCACCCAGGCGTCGATCCGGCCGAACTCGGCCGCCGCCTGATCGGCGAGCCGCCGTACCGACTCCAGCTCGGTCACATCTGTCGGTACGACGAGCGCCCGACCGCCCAACTCCCGGCAGCGCTGCGCGACCTGCCGCAGGGCGGGCTCGCTGCGGGCGGCCAGTACGACGGCGGCGCCCCGGCGGGCCAACGCGTACGCGGTTGCCGTGCCGATCCCGCTGGACGCGCCGGTGATCACCACGGTCGATTCGTCGAGGCTGCGGGTCAGCGGCATTCCTCAGCGGTACCCCCGGCCGGGCCTGGTCACACCGGACACGGCTTGTCGATCATCGTCGAACCGTGCCGTCGCGTGCCGCATGTGCTTGCCGTGGCGCAAGTGTCGGTGGCACTCGCGCGGACTCTTCCTGATCTGCCAGGTTTCGGCTCAGCGTCGCGGGGTTAATGGGACGCTCTGACCGGGAGGACCACCGCCGAGGAAAGATCGCAGGGAGGTGACCCATGCGCGTCGGCCTCGTCTGCGCGCACGCCAGTTCCTACCGCCACGCCGACGGGCCGCCGGTCGGTACCCGACAGCACATCGCGCGGGTCGCCGCCGAGCTGGCCGAGCGAGGCCATGACGTCCGGCTCTACGACCGCCGGGACGACCCGGCGCTGCCGGCGACGATGAACGTCGACGGCTACCAGGTGCACCAGGTGCCCGCCGGTCCGCCCACCCCACTACCCACCGCCGAGCTGATCCCGTACGTGACGGAGGTCGGCCGCTGGCTGGCCGACGAGTGGTCGGGTGCCTGGCGGCCCGAGGTGGTGCACGGGCACTACTGGGTCGGTGGCCTGGCCGCCGCGCACGCCGTTCGGGAGACCGACATCCCGGTGGTGCAGACGTTCCACTCGCTCGGCATAGAGCAGCTGCGTCACCTGGGCGGCCACTACGACGGGCCGGGGCAGCGGATCACGCTGGAACGCGCGTTGACCCGGGCGGTCGACATCGCCGTGGCCCAGTCCAACGACGAGGTCGACGAGTTGACCCGGATGGGTCTGCAACGCAGCTCCGTCGCGTTGGTGCCGGCCGGCGTCGACATCGACCTGTTCCATCCCGACGGCGAGGCCGCACCGCGCGAACAGCGACCCCGCATCCTCTCGGTCGGCTCGCTCGCCGCCGGGCACGGCCAGGAGGACCTGGTCCGGGCGATGCGGCTGGTCGGTGACGCCGAGCTGGTGATCGCCGGTGGGCCGCCGGCCGACCAGATGGCCAACCACGCCGAGGCGCGACGGCTGCGCGAGCTTGCCGAACAGCTCGGCGTCGTCGACCAGGTACGGCTCGTCGGGGCGGTGCCGCACGACCAGATGGCCACCTGGTACCGGTCGGCGGACGTGGTCGCCTGCACGCCGCACTACTCCTCGGCCGGGCGGGTCTCACTGGAGGCGATGGCCTGCGGGGTGCCAGTGATCGGCTACGCGATGGGTGGCCTGGCGGACGCCGTCGTCGACGAGGTCACCGGCCGTCTGGTGCCCCCCGGAGACGTACGGGCGCTCGGCGTGTCGATGCGCCGGCTGCTCGCCGACAACGCCGGGCGGTTCGCGTACGGGCACGCCGCGGTGGACCGGGTGCGCAGCAGCTACACGTGGGAGCGGACCGCGGGTGCGTTGGAGCGTCTCTACGAGCGGGTGGTGAGTCGCCGCAAGCCGGTCGAGGCCTGAGCTGACGGTTTTCCTCGACACGTCGGCCGTGGTGCGGTGCCGGACGGTCAGCCCGGCCGGCCGACGCCGACCATGGCGCGGTCCCGACGGCGTGCCACCGAGCGGTGCTGCTGCGGTTCGGCGTACCGGGTCAGACCGATCACCGCGGCCAGGGTGACCAGGAAGCCGGCCGCGGCCAGCCACTCCCGCCCCGGCCAGATCTTGTCGTTGAGCAGCAGCAGGCCGACGATCGCGGCCGGCACGGCGCCCGCCGCGTCCATCGCGGCGACCGCTGCGGTCGTCGAGCCGCGCTGCATGGCCAGACCGAGCAGTAGCTGACCGACGATCGAGTGGGCGATCAGCAGGTAGAAGAGCGGGTCGGCGAGGAACGCCTCGGCGGACGGCGCGGATGCCAGTGGTCGGGCGGCGACCGCGGCCGAGCTGAACGCCAGCCCGGCCAGTGAGCCGAGGGCCACCGAACCGGGTGCCCCGTGCAGCCGGACGGCGAAGACACCGAGCACCGCGATCACGCCGAGCGCCACCAGCAGGGCGATCGAGCCGGCGGCGCCGAGTTGCTTCGACGGCGCCGGCCGGGCGGACAGCACCAGCGCGGTGATCCCCGCGAAGAGCAGTGCCAGCAGCACCACCTCCGCCGCCGGTAGTCGCCACTTCAGCACCAGCACCCCGAGGATGGCGGTCACCCCGAGCCCGGCGGCCACGCTGGCCTGCACGAGGAACAGCGGCAGGTCCCGCCGGGCCAGGAAGGCGAGTACGAAACCGCCGATCTGGCAGCCGAGGCCGACCAGGTACGTCCGGTGCCCGGCGAGGCGCAGCAGCAGGCCCGGATCGAAGGTGTGGTGCACCGTTGTGCGGGCCGCAGCCACCGACTGGAGCAGGTTGGCGAAGCCGTACGCGACGATCATCGCCGCGAGAAAGCACCAGCCGGAGGAGACCACCTGGCGAGGATAGAGGTTGCCGGGGGTCAGCGCTCGGCTGGTCGATTGAGGCGGGCGAGGATGTCGGCGTGCAGCACACCGTTGGTGGCCACCACGCTGCTGTCGGTGCCCGGAGCGCCGGCGGGCGCCGGTAGACCGGCCAGATCCGTGACCGTGCCACCCGCCTCCGTGACGATCGGCACCAGCGCCGCCACGTCCCACAGGGACAACTCCGGCTCGGCCATCACGTCGAGTGCCCCCTCGGCCAACAGCATGTAGCCGTAGAAGTCGCCGTACGCCCGGTTGCGCCAGCTGTCCCGCATCAGGTCGAGCACCGCGTCGAGCCGCCCGGCGCTCTCCCACCCGTTCAGCGACGAGTAGCAGAAGCTGGCGTCCGCGATCCCGCGCACCGCGGACACGCCGATCCGCTCGCCGGCGGCGGGGCCCGGCCCGGCGTACGCGCCCGCGCCCGCGCTGGCCCACCAGCGTCGTCCGAGCGCCGGTGCGGACACCACGCCGACCGCCGGCCGGTCGCCGTCGTAGAGCGCGATCAGGGTGGCCCAGATCGGCACGCCACGGACGAAGTTCTTGGTGCCGTCGATCGGGTCGATGATCCACCGGCGGCCGTCCGGGTCGGCGGACGGCTGTGCGCCGTACTCCTCACCGAGCAGCCCGTCGGCCGGCCGGTGCTCGGCCAGCAGGGCGCGGATCTCCCGCTCCACGGCGGTGTCCGCGTCGGAGACCGGTGTCAGGTCGGGCTTCGCCTCGACGCGCAGGTCGAGCGCGCGGAACCGGGCCGTGGCGATGGCGTCGGCCCGGTCGGCGAGCAGGTGTGCGAGGGCGAGGTCGTCGGCGTACCCGGTCATGCCGGCAACCTAGCCCACGCCCGTCGGGTCACTCGTCGGGCCCGCGCCGGTCGCCCTCGCCGGGGCCGCGCTGGTCGCTGTCGCCGCGCGAGTCACCCTCGCCGGCGCGGGAGGCCAGCAAGCGACGGTACGAGGCCAGCCGACGCGGGTCTGCCTTACCGGCTGCCACCCAGGCGTCCAGCCCACAGTCGGACTCGTCGGCCGTGTGCGGGCAGTTCGGTGGGCAGTCGACGGTGCCCTCCACCAGGTCCGGAAAGCCGTGCAGCAGGCTGTCGGCCGAGACGTGCGCCAACCCGAAGCTGCGGATCCCGGGGGTGTCGATGATCCAGCCCGGGTCGGTGTCGATCCCCGGCACCGGCGGCAGTCGCAGCGCCACCGCGCTGGTCGAGGTGTGCCGGCCCCGGCCGATCGCGCTGACCACGCCCACCGCGCGCAGCGCGTCCGGAACGAGGCGGTTGACGAGCGTCGACTTGCCCACCCCGGAGTGCCCGACCAGCACCGACACCTTGCCGCTCAGCAGCGCACGGAGCGCGTCGAGGTCGGAGTCGGGGCGGTTGAGCACGTACGGCAGCTCCAGCTCGGTGTAGTAACCGAGCACCTCCTCCGGCCCTGCCAGGTCGGCCTTCGTGAGACAGAGCAGCGGCTCGACGTCCGCGTCGTACGCGGCCACCAGGCAGCGGTCGATGAACCCGGTGCGCGGCGGCGGATCGGCCAACGCGCTGACGATCACCAACTGGTCGGCGTTCGCCACCACCACCCGTTCCAGCCGACCCTCGGCGGTGGTCTCGTCGTCGTCGGCGGTGCGCCGCAGCACCGAGCGGCGCTCGGCGATCCGGACGATGCGGGCGAGAGCGCCCTCCGCGCCGGACGTGTCGCCGACCAGGCTGACCCGGTCACCGACCACCACCGACTTGCGGCCCAGCTCGCGGGCCCGCATGGCGGTGACGGTGGGCAGCTCCGCGCCGACCACGCCCCGCTCGGCCCCGGACAGCACGCAGGTGTAGCGCCCCCTGTCGACGGCGATGACGAACCCGTCGACCGCGTCGGCGTGCTGCGGGCGGGTGCGCGTACGCGGGCGCGACGACTTTCCGGGCCGGACCCGTACGTCGTCCTCGTCGTACTCCCGCCGTCTGGTCGCCAGGACCTGTCCTCTTCTCGCGTCAGCTCTTGCCGGTCACCATCGCTGACCATAGTGCCGGGAACTCCGGCATGGTCTTGGAGGTACACCCCACGTCGTCGACCTCGATGCCCGGAACGGCGAGCCCGGCCACCGCTGCGGCGTGCGCCATCCGGTGGTCGTGGTAGGTGCGGAAGACCCCGCCGCGCAGCGGGCGGGGCCGGATCTCCAACCCGTCCGGTGTCTCGGTGATGTCCGCCCCGAGCCCGCCGAACTCCCGCGCGAGCGCGGCGAGCCGGTCGGTCTCGTGGCCGCGGATGTGCCCGACGCCTGTGAAGACCGACGGCGAGTCGGCGAGCATGGCCAGCGCGGTCAGCACGAGGGTCAGCTCGCCCACGTCGGAGAGGTCGGCGGTCAGGCCGTGCACCACGCCGGTGCCACGGACGGTCAGCCCGTTGGTGGTGAGGGTGACCTCGCCGCCCATCCGTTGGAGCAGTGAGCGGAGTTGCTCGACCGGCTGCGCGCTGCTGTGCGGCCAACCCTGCAGGGTCACCTCGCCGCCGGTGACCAGGGCCGCGGCGAAGAACGGCACGGCGCCGGAGAGGTCCGGTTCGATGTCCCAGCCGCGCCCGGTGAGCGGGCCGGGCTCGACGGCCCAGACGTCGGGGGTGCTGTCGTCGACCGCCGCGCCGGCTGCCCGCAGCATCTGCACGGTCATCCGAAGGTGCGGCGCGGAGGGCACCGGCGGCCCGACGTGGCGGACCACGACGCCCCGGTCGAAGCGCGGGGCGGCCAGCAACAGCCCGGAGACGAGCTGGCTGGAGGCGGACGCGTCGATCACCACCTCGCCCCCGGTGACCCGGCCGGTGCCGAGCACTGTCAGCGGAAGGCTGCCGGTGCCGGTGACGTCGATCCGGACGCCCAGCGAGCGCAGCGCGTCGACGAGCGGGCCGAGCGGCCGGGTGCGGACGTACGGGTCGCCGTCGAAGGTGACCTGCCCGTCGGCCAGGCCCGCCACCGGGGGCGCGAACCGCATCACGGTGCCGGCCAGCCCCACGTCGACGTGCGCGGGACCGACCAGCGGGTGCGGCCGGATCAGCCAGCGCTCGTCGTCGCTTATCGACACGTGTGCGCCCATCGCCCGCAGGCCGGCGGCCATCAACTCGGTGTCGCGGGCGCGCAGCGGCCGGGCCAGCGTCGACGGGCCGGCGGCCAGCGCGCTGAGCACCAGGGCACGGGCGGTCATCGATTTGGAACCGGGCAGGCGCAGCGTCGCCGCCACCGGGTCGGATGCGGTCGGTGCGGTCCACGGCTGCGGCGGCCGGGTCGCTGTCAGGTTCCCCACGGTTACATTCTGCCGTGTCGGCGGGTGGGCGGCGGAGCCCGGCATTCGTACTCCCGGTTGGCGGGACAGCCGACCCGGCCTCCGACGCGTTAGCGTGTGCCCATGTGCGGCAGGTACGCGACGACCCGGAGCTCCGGCGAGCTGAGCGCGCTGTTCGAGTCGTCGGACGACTCCGACGGCCTGGTCCGGGCCGATCACAACGTCGCGCCGACCGATCCGGTGCCGCTGGTCCGGGTCAGCCCGGAGGGGCACCGCAGCCTCTGCGTCGGTCGCTGGGGGTTGTTGCCGCACTGGTCCCGGTCCGCCTCGGGTGCCGCCCGCATGATCAACGCGCGGGCGGAGACGGTGGCCACCAGTCGGGCGTACGCGGGCTCCTTCTCCCGTCGCCGGTGCCTGGTCCCGGCCGACGGTTGGTACGAGTGGGTCCGTCTGCCCGACGGCGGACGACAGGCGTACTTCATGACCCCCCGGGACGGCTCGGTGCTCGCTCTGGCCGGCATCTGGTCGGTCTGGGAGTCCGACGCCGACACCCGGCTCACCTTCAGCGTGCTGACGACCGCGGCGCTCGGCGACCTGGCCGAGGTGCACGACCGGATGCCGGTGCTGCTGCCACCCGATCGTTGGTCGTCGTGGCTCGCGCCGACCGACGAGCCGGCACGGCTGCTCACTGCGGCGTCGGAGGAGCAGTTGGCGGGGTTGGAGATCCGCCCAGTGGGTGCGGCGGTGGGAGACGTTCGCAACGACGGTCCGCAACTGACCGCCCGGGTGGCGGTGGCCCCGACGGTGACGCCGCAGGAGTTGACTCTTTTCTGACGCCGACGTGCATTGTCGGCCGCCGATTTGCCAGGGTTCCGCGCGATTCGTCTCCTGGCTGTTCAGTCATGTTCCCGGCAGACCCTTGTCCCGGTGTTGCGAAGTGCGATAGAACACAGCGCCGGTAGTGGCTGTCGATCCGCACGGGGCGGACGACGTCCACAGATCTTGCCGGTCCCACGGGGGAGGTGGGCGGATGACACGGGCACGTATGCCGCGCCCGCACGAGGTGGCGGCGGCGCGGCGAGATCCGCGACTGCTGCGGGCCGTGCGGGAACGGCAACAGGACGACGCGTGGCGTACCAGAGGAACCTGCCAGAGCGTCGATCCGGAGACATTCTTTCCGGCACCGAACGAGCCGGCGGACGCCGCCGTCGCGCTGTGCCGCAGTTGTGACGTGCAGGGGTCCTGCCTGGCCTGGGCCCTCGACGTCGGTGACTGCCATGGCGTGTGGGGCGGCACCACGCCGCGGGAACGGCGGGCGATGCTCGTCGCCTGGCGTGGCGAGGTCGACCCCGACCCGGACGCCATCGACGACGCCGGCCCGCCGGTGCGTGACCGCCTGCTCGCCCTGGTTCCGCTGAGCTGATCGGCGGCCGGGTTCGCACCCGTCGCCCGTCCAACGGCGCAGAATAGGCCGGTGCCACCCAGCAACGAGATCGACACCCCGCGCGGTCCGGCGCGGATCGACACCGACCTGCCGGTCCGCCCGGCCACCGCCCTGCTCGTGCTCGGGCACGGCGCGGGCGGCAGCGTCGACGCGCCCGACCTGCTCGCGGTCCGGGACGCGTCGGTCGCGGCCGGCCTGGCGGTGGTCCGGGTGACCCAGCCCTACCGGGTCGCCGGTCGACGTGCGCCAGCCCCGGCGGGTCACCTCGACGAAGCCTGGGCAGCGGTGCTCGCCGTGCTGCGTGACCGGCATGCCGATGTGCCGACGGTGGTGGTCGGCGGGCGTTCCAGTGGCGCACGGGTGGCCTGCCGGACGGCCCGTGCGGTGGGCGCGGTGGGCGTGCTCGCGTTGGCCTTCCCGCTGCACCCGCCGGGACGGCCGGAACGCTCGCGGGCCGCCGAACTGGACACCGGCCTGCCGACGCTTGTCGTCAACGGCGACCGGGACCCGTTCGGGACGCCGGAGCCGGGGCCGGCCGTGCAGGTGGTGAGCCGTCCGCGTGAGACGCACGATCTGCGCCGGGATCCGGCCGGCACCGCCGCCGCCGTCCGCGACTGGCTGTACGCCCAGGGCTGGGCGGCCAACTGACCCGTCGCCCGGCTCGCCGGGGCGACCGTTTCCGGGGCCGGGCACGGGTCGTTGCATCCGATGGTGCCGTCGTCCCGAGCAGGGCCGGTGACACAAGTCCTCCCAGGCCCTTCCTGGTCCCAGCGCCGGCCGCCGTCGGGGCCGGGACCAGGAACGGGAGGGCCGGCCGGAATGCCCCAAGGGTCATCTCGCGTTACTACCCCCGGACGACTTTTCTGCGAGGGGGGTGACCGGTGCCAACCGAGACACGAAGCCTGGAACAGGACGAACGGGACGCCCGGCAGCTGAAGCGGCTGCTGGATGGCCCGGAGTGGCCGGCGACGGCGGGCCCGGGCGGGGTGGGTGCGGTGAGCACGGGCACACCAGCCGGAAGTGAATCTGCGGGCAGGTCCGTGCGCGTATCCTCGGCGGGAAAGCATCCGACGCGAGGGGATGTGCGGTTGACCACCGAGAAGACGGACGAGCGCAGGGCCCGATTCGAGCGGGACGCGATGCCATTCGTCGATCAGCTCTACGCTGCTGGGCTGCGGATGACACGCAACCCGGCGGATGCCGAGGACCTGGTCCAGGAGACCTACCTGAAGGCGTACGCGGCCTTCCACCAGTTTGAGCAGGGCACGAACCTGAAGGCCTGGCTCTACCGGATCCTGACCAACACCTACATCAACTCCTACCGCAAGCGGCAGCGCCAGCCGATCCAGGCGCCCACCGAGGAGATCACCGACTGGCAGCTCGCCGAGGCCGAGTCGCACACCTCCAGCGGGTTGCGCTCCGCCGAGACGGAGGCACTGGACCGGCTGCCGGACAGTGACGTCAAGGAGGCCCTCCAGCAGTTGCCGGAGGAGTTCCGCCTGGCCGTCTACCTCACCGATGTCGAGGGCTTCTCCTACAAGGAGGTCGCGGACATCATGGGCACGCCGATCGGCACCGTGATGTCGCGCCTGCACCGGGGCCGTCGTAATCTGCGCAAGCTGCTCGAGCGCTACGCGGGGGAGCGGGGCTTCAGTGCGGCCCGCTCAGCGAAGGGCTCGACCGCCGCTGCCGGCCGGGAGGTGTGACGTGAGCTGTGGGGAGCCGCACGAGACGGACTGCCGCGAAGTGCTCGCGGAGGTGTATCTCTACCTGGATCTGGAGTGCGCCGACGAGCGCCGCTCGCTGATCCGGCACCACCTGGACGAGTGCGGGCCCTGCCTGCGCGAGTACGGGCTGGAGCAGGAGGTGCGGGCGCTGGTGGCTCGTTGCTGTGGCAACGAGACCGCACCGGACGAGCTGCGCGAGCGGCTGCGGGTCAAGCTCACCGAGCTGGTGGTCTTCGAGACCAGCGACTCCCGTGAGCTGGCCGACTGAGCGACTGAGCTGGCCGACCGAGCGTCGGCACAAGCTGCGAGACCGGTGGCCCGGGTCGACGTCGACCCGGGCCACCGGTGTGCCCGGCCTCGGCCGGGTCGGGCTGAGCGGCGACGGGCAGCCGGCCCGTCGACCCGTTCAGGAGTTGGGACGCTTGCCGTGGTTCGCGGCGCTCTTCTTACGAGCCTTCTTCTTCCGGGACTTCTTCGCCATGCTGACCTCCTCGTGATGGGTCGGATCCGTCCTGCGCACGACCTCGGCGCCGATGCGGCCACCGGCGGTCCGGCGTCGGGTCCGACCCGCTGATGGTAGTGCGGTCTACACCCGCCGCCTTCCCCAGGGCGGGCCTGCCATCCCGGCTGTGCCGCTGCGCGCCCACCGCCGGTCGACGCATGATTGGATACATCGGCAGGCACGTCGCGAAGAGGGAGGGCCTGGACATGGCCGAGGAGATCCGCGCCGAGATGGTGGCCAACGTCTGGAAGGTCGTCGCCACGGCCGGTGACACGGTGGCCGAGGGCGACACCCTGGTGATTCTCGAGTCGATGAAGATGGAGATCCCGGTCATCGCCGAGTCCGACGGTGTGCTCCAGCAGCTCGCCGTGCACGAGGGCGACGTCGTGCAGGACGGTGACCTGATCGCGGTGATCGCTTGACCGGGTTGCGGGTCCGTTCGGCCGAACCGGCCGACTTCCCGGCGGTGGCCCGGCTGACAGTGGCCGCGTACGAGGCGGATGGCCAGCTCAAGGGCGAGCACGGGTACGGCGAGGTGCTGGCCGACGTGTCGACCCGAGCCGCCAGCGGCGCGGTGCTGGTCGCGGTCGACGAGGTGACCGAGGCGGTGCTCGGCTCGGTCACGTTCGTGTTGCCGGGCACTCCGTACGCCGAGCTGTCCGGGCCGGGCGAGGCGGAGTTCCGGATGCTCGCCGTCGACCCGGGCGCGCAGGGGCGGGGTGTCGGTGCCGCGTTGGTCGAGGCGTGCGTCGACAGTGCGACAGCGTTGGGTTGCACGGCTGTGGTGATCTGCGTCCGGGCCGGGATGGCCGATCCGGCGCACCGGCTCTACTCGCGGCGCGGGTTCGTCCGCTCGCCGGAGAAGGACTGGTCACCCGCGCCTGGTGTGGACCTGCTCGGCCTGCGTCTGGACCTCACGCGCGGCTGAGCCGCCGACCGACGAGCCCTGGGCGTGACGATCGCCCGCCCGGTCAGGCGTCGGGCTCCGTGCCGATGGCGGCCAGCAGCTCGTCGGCCACCTCCAGTGCGAGTTTGCGGCGTTCATCGTCGGTGATGTGCGGCGCGCGTACCGCGAACCAACTGGTGTGCACCGCGAACAGGGACAGCGCGGCCCGCAGTTGGGCGGCGGGGGAGTCGTCGCCCCGGCAGAGCGCCTCGGCCAGCTCCATCATCCGGCCGCGCATCTTCTGGCCGGAGGAGAGGCTCTTGAGCGCGGTCTGGTTCTGCTCGAAGAAGCGCATCACCGACGGCTGGGTGCCGTCGAACATCGTGTCGGCGTACCGGGAGATCAGCTCGCGTCGCATCGCCAGGGTCGCGGGCTGGGTGGCGGCCCAGGCGGTCAGCGCGTCCATCCGCTCCAGCCGGTCCTCGACGAAGCTGGCGACGATGTCGTCCTTGCTCTTGAAGTGGTAGTAGAGCGCGGCCTTGGTGACGTTGAGGCGCTCGGCGATTTCCCGGAGCGAGGTCTTCTCGTACCCCTGCTCGGTGAAGAGCTCGAGCGCGACGGTCTTGATCCGTTCCCGCGTCCCGCCTGTGCTCTCGCTCACCCATGCCCTCCAAATGGCTTGACCGTTGCTCGTACCCAACTTACCGTGCGGCTAGTAAGGTGACTAGCCGGGCGGCAAGTAAGTAAGGCAATCCTCGGGGGGAGCTTACCCATGACTCAGGCAACCCAGGCCGGCACGCGACCCAACAACATCAGGGTCGTGCTGTTCGGGCTGATGATCGCGATGATGCTCGCGATGCTCGACAATATGATCGTCAGCACCGCGTTACCGCGGATCGTGGGCGAGTTCGGCGGGCTCAACCACTTCACCTGGGTGGTTACCGCGTACGTGCTGGGCACCACCGTCTCCACCCCGATCTGGGGCAAGCTCGGTGACCTCTACGGCCGCAAGTCGGTCTTCCTGACCTCGGTCGTCGTCTTCCTGGTCGGCTCCGCCCTCTGCGGCATGGCCGGCTCCGGGATGTTCGGCGGCCCGCAGGACGGCATGGTCCAGCTCATCGCCTTCCGGGCCGTGCAGGGCCTCGGCGCCGGTGGCCTGATGGTCGGCGTGATGGCGATCATCGGTGACCTGGTCCCGCCCCGCGAGCGCGGGCGCTACCAGGGCATGATCGCCGGCATCATGGCCATCGCCATGGTCGCCGGCCCGCTGGTCGGCGGCTTCATCACCGACCACCTCTCCTGGCGCTGGGCGTTCTACGTGAACCTGCCGCTGGGCGGTGTCGCGCTGCTCGTGCTGATCACCACCATGCAGCTCCCGAAGTACCGCACCGAGCACCGGATCGACTGGCTCGGCGCCGGGCTGCTGTCGGTCGGCATCACAGCGATCGTGCTCATCACCACCTGGGGTGGCAACGAGTACGACTGGACCTCGCCGCAGATCCTCGGCCTGGCCGTGCTGGCCGTCGTCGCCCTGGTGGTGTTCGGCCTGGTGGAACGCCGCGTCCAGGAGCCGATCCTGCCGCTGGCGCTCTTCGCCAACCGCAACTTCGCGCTGATCTCGGTGATCGGCTTCCTGCTCGGTTTCGCGATGTTCGGCGCGATGAACTTCCTGCCGCTTTACCAGCAGACCGTGCAGGGGGCGTCGGCGACAAACAGTGGTCTGCTGCTGCTGCCCCTGATGTTCGGCATGCTCGTCGTCTCGCTGGTCATCGGCCGGGCCATCACCAGGAACGGCAGGTACCGGGCGTACCCGATCATCGGTGGTGTGGTGATGACGGGGGGCATGGCGCTGCTGTCCATGCTCGACACCGACACCAGCAAGCTGATGTCCTCGCTGTACATGGTCGTGCTCGGTGTCGGCATGGGCTTCCTCATGCAGACGTCGATGCTGATCGCGCAGAACAGCGTCGAGCAGAAGGACCTCGGCGCGGCCAGCGGCGCGGCGACCTTCTTCCGGTCGATCGGTGGCTCGTTCGGCATCTCGCTGTTCGGTGCCATCTTCGCCAACCGGCTGGCCAACTCCGAGGGCGGTCGGGCCTTCGGTGGCGGCGGCGAGGCCGGTGGCGGGATGGACCTGGCGAAGCTCAAGGAGCTGCCGGCCCAGGCGCGGGAGGCGGTGCTCGGCGGTCTCTCCGACGCCATCTCGCACGTCTTCCTCTGGGCGGTGCTGTTCACCATCGTGATCCCGGTGCTCGCCTGGTTCATCAAGGAGATCCCGCTGCGCACCGCGAACGAGGCACCGCAGGCCACCCCGGAGGAGGAGGCCGAGGTCGCCCTCGGCAAGGCCCCGGTCGCCTGACCCAGTCGCCCCTACTACGCGCCGCGCCAGCCCACGAGGCTGGCGCGGCGTTCCTCATTCCCCCGCGATCTTGCATTTTCTGCACCGACATAAGCCCCCCTTTTCCCACCGAACCGCCAACAGCAAGTGCAAGATCGCGGGGGAAGGGCGGGGCGGGTCAGGCGTGGCGGGTTAGGCGTTGCCAGAGGCGGCGCAGGGGATTGCGGGGGCGAGGGAGTCGGGGAGCCTGGCTGCCCAGCAGTTCGGTGGCCAGGGCCGCCGTCGCCGGGTCCAACTGCGGGGCGGCGAGTGCCAGGTGAGCCAGCGAAGCGGCGATCGGGACCGGTCGGCTCCGTGCCACCGCAGCCGCGTCGGCCAGCCGCTCCGCCACCACCCGGGCCACGTCCGGGCGCACCGAAGGGTCTACCCAGGCGGCGGTGACCAGGGCGAACAGCGCTGCCTCGGTGACCCAGTCCTCGACGCCCCAGATCAGGTCGAGCAGCACCCGGCGTCGGGTCGAGCCCTCCCACGGCTCGTCGGTGCGGTGGTGCAGCAGCCCCAGGCAGGCCCACACCTGCACGCCCCGGACCCAGACCGACGGGTCGTGGGCCGCCAGCAGCCGACCCACCGCGTTGGCCGGCGCCGCCGGTGGGTGCACCAGCAGGCCGAGCAGGTCGGCCAGGTCGAGGCCGGCCAGGCCGACCGCCGCGTCGTACGCCGCCGGTGGGTGCGCCCAGGCCGGGTGGGCGATCTGCCCGATCCGTTCGACGGCCGTCGCCGAGGGCGCCGCCAGGGCGGGCGTGGGGACGGCGTCCGCGTAGTGCCACAACCGCTGAGCTGTCGCCCGTCGGGGCTCGCGCGGGTCGGGTTCCGGTGCGCCGACGACCTCGATCCGCAGCCCGGGGGCTGTGGAGATCGCCGTCCCGACCGCGCTCGGCGGGGCGGCGGCGGGTAGGCGTACGGCACCGCCAAGACCGTTGTCGTCATCGGCCACCGCCTGGCGCATGGCGTCGACAAGGGGCCCGCCGGCCGGGGTGAGTTGGCCGAGCCAGGGCCGACCTCGGCAGCACTGGGCCAGGTCGCCGTGCTCGTGGCTGTCGTCCGGGTGGTCCCGCACGAAGTCGGCGAGCGCGACCAGGTGGGCGAGGTCACCGTCGCGCAGGTGCCGCAGGCGGTGGGCGGTGTGCACCGCGCAGTCGAACGACGGATCGCGCGCCAGTGCCCGCTCGGTCCACTCCAACGCCTCGTCCAACCGGCCGATCTCGGCCAGGGTGCCGGCGATGTCCGCGTAGATCGCCAGGTCGTCGGGGTCCAGCTCGACGGCCCGACCGAGGGCCGCGAGGCCGTCGCGGGTCCGGCCCGAGCTGCGGTACGCGTACCCGAGCCACACCTCGCCCATCTTCGAGGGCTGTGCGCGTACCCCCCGGGTGGCCCAGCGGACCGCCAGCTCGACCTCGCCGAGGCGCCGGGCCAGCGCGGACGCCGCGCCCAGCAGCAGGCCGTGTTCGGGGTGCACGGTGGCCGCGTTGCGGGCAAGCGTGAGGTACGGGGTCAGCGGGGCCCGGCCGATCCGTGGCACCGGGTCGGGCAGTGCGGCGCAGACCTGCATGAGGACGCGGGCGATGTGCTCCGGGTCCAGTCGTTCGGCCAGCTCGGGTGCGGTGACCCAGGGCACTCCGGCCCACTCGGTGCTGGGCGCGTACCCCGTGGCGGCGGCCAGCAGCTCCAGCCCTTCGGCGGGGCGGCCGGCGGTGGCCAGGAGGTGGGCGCGGGCGACTACCGCGCCGACGAAGGTGTGGTGGTTGAGCGGGAAGAGGTCGAGGCCACCGCCGCTCGTCGCGGCGAGACGGGCCAGCGTCTCGTGCACCTCAGGGAGGGTGGGGGCCCGTGCCAGCGCGCCGGCGAGGTGGCCGGCGGCGTGGTGCAGGTCGCCCTCGTCGAGTGCCAGCCGGGCCAGCGCCAGCTCCTCCGTCGCGGAGAGCGCGGGGTCGTCCGTTCCCTCGGGCACGTCGTCCTCTCGTCGCGGGCTAGACCGGGTACATCGGGGAAGTCTAGTTGATATTGAGATCAACTGGTGATCACCTGCGCAGTCCTGCTCGTTAGATTGCTGAAGTACGGTTAAAAGTGCAAGACTGAGCAAGAATCGCGCGGCAACCGCGCAAGGGGAGGGGTTTCCGTGACACGTGCAGGGGCTGGAATGGCCGCCGACATCGACGAGCAGCCGGCCGGCTACGCGCGCCTGCTCTCCGCCGCCAACGCCGCCGAGATCGCCCGGGTGGCGGCGGTCATCGCCGAACGTCGGCCACGGCACGTGGTCTTCACCGCGCGGGGCACCTCCGATCACGCGGCGCTCTACGGGGCCTACCTGACCGAGATCCGGCTCGGCCTGCCCGCCGGGCTCGCCTCGCCCAGCGTCGTCACCCTGTTCGGGGCCCGCCCCGACCTGTCCGACGCGCTGGTCGTCGGGGTCAGCCAGAGCGGCGGCTCGCCCGACCTGGCCGAGGTGCTGCGCGCCGCCCGAGCCTCCGGGGCGCTGACCCTCGCGGTGACCAACGCCCCCGACTCGCCGCTTGTCGACGTGGCCGAGTTGAGCATCGACATCGCCGCCGGGCACGAGCGGGCGGTGGCCGCCACCAAGACGTACACCGCGGAGCTGCTCGCCCTGCTGATGCTGGTGGAGGGGATCCGGGCCGGCGACGGCGTGCTCCCGACCGCCGAACGGGAGGCGCTCGACGCGCTGCCCGAGCTGGCCACCCGCACCCTGGCCGACGCCACCCCGGCCCAGCTCGCGCCGCGCTACCGGTTCGCCCGCCAACTGGTCACCACCGGCCGGGGGTACGCCTACCCGACCGCCCGGGAGGCCGCGCTGAAGCTGATGGAGACCTCGTACCTGCCGGCGCTCGCCTTCTCCGGCGCCGACCTGCTGCACGGCCCGCTCGCGATGACCGACCCGGAGGTCCCGGTGCTCGCCGTGGTCGGCTCCGGCCCGGGTGGCCGGTCGATGGGTGAGGTGCTGCCCCGCCTCGGCGAGCGCCGCGCCGACGTCGTGGTGGTCGGCTCCGCCGACGTGCCGGGCGCCACCCGGCTGGCCGTTCCCGAGGTCGACGAGCGGTACGCCCCGCTGCTGGACATCCTGCCGATGCAGCGGTTGGCGCTGGCCCTGGCGCTCACCCGGGGCGAGGACCCGGACGCGCCGCGCGGGTTGAAGAAGGTCACCGCGACGATGTGAGGCGTGGCGTGGCACCCTGGTCACCGTGTCCACGCTGCGCGACCTCGCCGAGGAGCACACCCATCTCCGTCCGGCCGACATCGACCACCTGCACCGGATCGCCGGCGACTGGCAACTGCTCTCCGATCTGTCCTTCGCCGACCTGCTGCTCTGGGTGCCTGTCGACGCCGACGGCACGTTCCTCTGCGTCGCCCAGGTCCGTCCGACCACCGCGCCGACCGCCTACCAGGACGACCAGGTGGGTCGGATCGTCGGCGGGCCGGAGGTGGCCCACCTGGGGGTGGCGTACTCCCAGGGTCGGATCTGGCGCGAGGGCGACCCGGTCTGGTACGGCGACGTGCCGGCCCGGCACGAGGCGATCCCGGTCCGGCTGCGTACCGCCGAGGGGGAGGCCGGCGAGGTGATCGCCGTGGTGGGGCGGGACACCAACCTCTCCACCGCGCGTACGCCCAGCCAGCTGGAGCTCAACTACCTCACCACTGCCGACGACCTGGCACAGATGATCGCGGACGGCACCTTCCCGCCGCCGAGGCATCCGGGCGAGACCACCTCGGCGCCCCGGGTCGGCGACGGCCTGGTCCGGCTCGACGCCGGCGGCAAGGTCACCTACGCCAGCCCGAACGCGCAGTCCGCGTACCGCCGACTGGGCTACGCCTCCCACCTGGTGGGGGAGGACCTGGCCGCGCTGCACCGCAGGCTGGCCGGCGATCCGCTGGACGGCACCGAGGCGGCGAACGGCATTCTGGCCGCCCTGCGCGGTGAGGCGCCGCCCCGCCGGGAGATCGACGCGCGAGGTGCCACGATGCTCACCCGGGCGCTGCCGCTGATGCCGGCCGGGGTGCCGATCGGAGCGCTGGTGCTGGTCCGGGACATCACCGAGGTCCGCCGCCGGGACCGGGCCCTGATCACCAAGGACGCCACCATCCGGGAGATCCACCATCGGGTGAAGAACAACCTCCAGACGGTGGCCGCGCTGCTGCGGTTGCAGGCCCGCCGGGTGGCGATGCCGGAGGCGCGTGTCGCGCTGGAGGAATCGGTCCGTCGGGTCGCCTCGATCGCCCTGGTGCACGAGACCCTCTCGATGTCCAGCGACGAGGCGGTGGAGTTCGACGGCATCGTCGACCGGGTGGCCAGCGCGGCGACCGAGGTCGCGGCGACCGAGGTGAGCGTCGGCATGCGGCGGCGGGGCAGCTTCGGCGTACTGCCGGCGGAGATCGCCACCTCGCTGGTGATGGTCCTCAACGAGTTGCTGCTCAACGCCGTCGAGCACGGCTTCCCGCCAGCCGAGGAGGGGGAGGAGGCGCTCGTACCCGCCGCCTCGGGCATGGTGCCGGTCGCCGCTCCCGAGGTCGACCCGTCGCTGCGACCCGAGGTGGTGGTCTCGGCACACCGGTTCCGCAAGATGCTGCACGTCTCGGTGACCGACAACGGGCGTGGGCTACCCCCGGACTTCGACGCCGAACGCGGCAGCCGGCTCGGCCTCCAGATCGTCCGGGCCCTGATCACCGGGGAGCTGCGCGGCACCATCGAACTGCGCGCCGGCGCCAACGGCGGCACCGAGGCAGTGCTCGTCGTCCCGCTGGGCCGCAACGCCCACGACGGTCGCTCGCAGACCTGACCGGCCCGAGGCAGCGACCGGGCCGCGTCGGCGGGTCAGTTGTCGGGGCGGCTGGTCAGCAGGGCCACGGTCAGGCCGGGGCGCTGCCAGACCTGGGTGACTGTGAAGTCCGCGCGTAGCGCGTCGCCCTTGGCGTCGGGCACGGCGGCCAGCGGCTGGGCGTGTCGACCGGAGACGACGAGCCACACACGTGTCGTACCGGCCAGGCACTGTGCCGGCTGGGGGCACTCGGCGGCCCACAGGTCGCCGCGGCGTACCTCGTCCTCGGTGACCAGCACGTCGCGTGGCGGGTCGCCGAGGTGGTACTCGATGCCGAGGTCGAGGAAGAGCCAGCTGTGCCGGGGGGAGTAGACCACCGCGTCCCCCGGTCGTTGGCCGTCGGCGATCACCCGTGCCGCCCCGGCGTAGTCCACTGGCGCGCTGCGTGGCCACTCGTGGGTCCGGCGCAGCGCGGCCTGGTCGGGCAGGCCGAGCAGCCCGGCTAGGACCACCACGACGAGCGCGGCCGGAGCGGCCACGGCGGCCAGCGCCGCGCCCGCCAGCAGGCACGCGAAGGGCACTACGAAGACCAGGTACCGGGGCACCCACAGGGGTACGACAGTGCCGGCGGCGAAGAGCAGCAGCACGGGCAGCAGCACCGCGCTGACCGGCAGCAGGGCGCGCCGCCCGAGCCGGGCCGCGCCGAGGGCGGCGACCCCGACCAGCAGACCACCGACCACGCTGCTCTGGGCGACGCCGCCGGGCAGCGCGGTCAGGTCGTCGAGCCGGGCCAGGTGGACCCAGTTCAACTGCCGGGACTGCTGGGTCCGGGCCTTGACCAGCAGCGGGCCGGCCAGCAGCGCGACCGGCAGCACGGCGACCAGCCACCGCCACACCCGCCGGTCCCGCTCGGCGTCGACCTGCGCCGGGGAGGCGATGCCAGCCGCGGTCGGGCCGCGCCACCACGCGATGAGGACGACGAGCGCGTGGGCGGCGAGCACTGTGAGCGCGATCAGGTGGATGAGCCCGAGCGCGGCGACGGCTGCGGCGTAACCGGCCCACCGGGGCCAGCTCGGTCGACGCAGCGCGGTCACCAGCAGCACCGTGGCGAGCACGGCGAGCATGGTGGCCAGCGCGTACGGGCGTGCCTCCTGCCCGTACCGGGAGGTGCCGGGGAGCACCGCGAACAGCAGCCCGGCGAAGAGGCCGCCGCGCCGGTCGACGAGCTGCGCGCCGAGCACGGCGAGCAGCCCGGCGGCCACGGTCATCGCCACCACGGCCGGTACGCGCAGGGCGATCGTGGAGTCGCCGAAGATCCTGGTCCAGCAGTGCATCAGCAGGTAGTACGGCCCGGTGGCGGCGTCGATGGTGTTGGCCAGCCGGGCCAGGTCGCCGGGCGACCGGGTGGCCGCGCTCCAGGTCGCCAGCTCGTCGCGCCAGAGCTGGGCCGAGCCCAGCCCGGTCAGCGTCACCGCCACTGTCACCACCGCCGGGGGAAGCCAGACCGGCAGGCGGCGCAGGTGCTCCCATGCCGCCCCGGCCGACCTCTCGGACAATTGCCCCACGCTCCGAGCCTGCCACGGCCACCCCCTCCGTGGGCGTCAGCCAGCGGCAGGCGGTGGACGCCAGGCGGGCATCACGTCGTTCGGCCGGGCGGTCTTCGCCGGATCACGCTCCACGAGCTCGTCCAGCACGGCGTCGATCCGGGACAGCAGCTCGTCGTCGAGTCGTACCGTGGCGGCCCTGGCCGTCTCGGCGAGCTGTTCGGGCCGTGACGCGCCGACGATCGCGCCCGCGACGGTCGGGCGGCTCAGCACCCACGCCACCGCCAACTGGGCCATCGTGCAGCCGGCTTCCTCGGCGATCGGGCGGAGCTGGCGTACCCGGGAGAGCAGCAGGTCCGACGAGTAGCGGGCGATGAACGAGCCACCGAACCCGTCGGTGGCCCGGGACCCGGCGGGCGGACGTCGGCCAGGTTGATACCGGCCGGTCAGCACGCCCATCGCCAGTGGCGACCAGGCGAGCTGGCCGATGCCGAGGTCGGCACAGGCCGGCGAGACCTCGGCCTCCACCACCCGCCACAGCATCGAGTACTGCGGCTGGTTGGCGACGAACGGGATGTGCAGCTCGGCGGCGAGCCGCAGGCCCGCGCGCAGCTGCGGGGCGGTCCACTCGGAGGCGCCGACGTAGAGCACCTTGCCCTGGCGGACCAGGTCGGCGAAGGCGAGCATCGTCTCCTCCAGCGGCACGCTGTCGTCGTACCGGTGCGCCTGATAGAGGTCGACGTAGTCGGTGCCCAGCCGGCGCAGCGAGGCGTGGCAGCCCTCGATGACGTGCTTGCGGGACAGCCCGGCGTCGTTGGCCCCCGGCCCGACCGGCAGGCACACCTTCGTGCACAGCTCGATCGAGCTGCGCCGGACGCCGCTCAGCGCCTTGCCCAGCGCCTCCTCGGCCCGCCCCTGGGCGTACCGGTCGGCGGTGTCGAACGTGGTGATGCCCGCGTCCAGGGCGGCGGCCACGCACGCTGCCGCCGCGTCGTCGTCGAGCTGGTTGCCGTGGGTGACCCAGTTGCCGTACGCGACCGCGCTGACGCGCAGGCCCGACCGGCCCAGTTGCCTGTACTCCATACCGGGATCCTCGGGCCGCCCCGCGCTGTCGCCGAACCGTTCGAACGTGGTCGAATCCTCAGGTGATCGAGGTTCGGTTCTCGCCCGACGACCTGAGCCGGGTCCGGTTCGTGCACTCGCCCCTGGCCGAGCTGGTGGCCAGCTCCTGGGCGTTGCGCAAGCCCGCGAAGTACTGGATGCACCGCCCGTGGCGCGAGCGCGCGGAGCGGCTGCTGCCGGATGCCGGTCTGGAACCGCTGTTGGCGGTGCTCAGATCGTCGAACGGCTACGTGCCGGACTTCCTCACCCCGATCGGGGTGGCGCCGAACCTGGCCGCCGAGTTGCGGGCGGTCGCCGGCACCGACAGGTCCCGGGTCCGGCGGCAACTGGAGCGGGCCGGCGCGCCCCGGCTGGCCCCGGACGAGCTGGCCGCGCAGCTCCACAGGTACTTCACACTGCTGATCGCACCGGACTGGCCCCGGCTGCGGGCGCTCGCGCTCGCCGACATCCGGCGGCGGACGCTGCTCGCCGGCGAGCAGGGCGGGCGCACCCTGCTCCGCGGGCTGCACCCGTTGATCCGCTGGGACGGCGCGGCGCTGCGGGTGGCCGTCGGCACGACCCGCCCGGCCGGCCTGGACGGACGCCCGTGGACGCTGCTGCCCACCTCGTTCTCCGGGCCGACGGTGCACGCGATCTTCGAGGGCGACGCCGGACCCGCCCTCTGCTATCCGCCCACCGGGCTGGGCGGGCTGTGGGATGCGCCGCCGCCCAGCGCCGCGCTGGGTGCCCTGCTCGGCGGTACGCGGGCGGCGGCGCTCGCCCTGCTCGACTCGCCGCTGAGCACCGGCGAGTTGGCCGCGATGCTGGGTCTCGCGCCGGCGACCGCGTCGCACCACCTCACCACGCTGCGGGACAACGGCCTGATCGCCGGCGTACGGCAGGGTCGGGTGGTGCGTTACGCCCGAACTGTCCTCGGTGACCAGTTGGTCGGCTGACCCTCGGCCCGTGATGTGGGATCCAGCACGCGGACATTGGCCGGCCCCGTTGGGGTGTGGCAGCATGGGCCCATGACCGCCGCAGTCGTCCGCCGCTTCGTGGCACGTCGCCACGTTGATTACGGCCGCGTGCGCAGCGCGATCTGTCCGGCCTACTGACGACGCCCGACCAATCTGTCTCGGGCGCGCTCCGCGCCGGCTGTCTGAAGACACCGTTGTCCCGCCCGCTTCGCCGGGCCGGCCGCCGCGCCCCGCGTACCCCGAGGCACAGCAGACAACGGAGGACGCCGCGATGGCGGTCAGCAGCATCCCGGCCCGTTCCGAGGACCCGACGGCTCGCCCGACCCGAGCGCCGCGCCGGCCACGGGGCGAGGGCCAGTGGGCGCTCGGCCACCGCGAGCCGCTCAACCCCAACGAGCGGATCAAGAAGGACGACGACCCGCTCAACGTCCGGGCCCGCATCGAGACCATCTACGCGCACCGGGGCTTCGCCTCCATCGACCCGCAGGACCTGCGGGGCCGGTTCCGCTGGTGGGGGCTCTACACCCAGCGCAAGGCGGGCATCGACGGCGGCCGCACCGCCGTGCTGGAGCCGCACGAGCTGGAGGACGAGTTCTTCATGCTCCGGGTCCGCATCGACGGCGGCCAGCTCAGCCTGGCCCAGCTGCGGGTGATCGCGGACATCTCCCGGGAGTTCGCGCGGGACACCGCCGACATCACCGACCGGCAGAACATCCAGTACCACTGGATCCGGGTCGAGGACATGCCGGAGATCTGGCGCCGACTGGAGTCGGTGGGCCTGCAGACCACCGAGGCGTGCGGCGACTGCCCGCGGATCGTGCTGGGCAGCCCGGTCGCCGGGGTGGCCCGCGACGAACTGCTCGACCCGACCCCGGCGGTCGACGAGATCGTCTCCCGGTACGTGGGCGACAAGCAGTTCTCCAACCTGCCCCGCAAGTTCAAGACGTCGATCTCCTGGCTGGTGGACACCCCGTACGAGTCGAACGACATCGCCTTCCTCGGTGTCGACCACCCCGAGCACGGGCCCGGCTTCGACGTCTGGGTCGGCGGGGGTCTCTCCACCAACCCGATGCTCGCCAAGCGGCTCGGTGTCTGGGTGCCGCTGGCCGAGGTGCCGGACGTGTGGGCCGGGGTGGTCGGGATCTTCCGCGACTACGGCTACCGCCGACTGCGCAGCCGGGCCCGGTTGAAGTTCCTGGTGGCCGACTGGGGCGTGGAACGCTTCCGCGAGGTCCTGGAGAAGGACTACCTCGGTCGTACTCTGCTCGACGGCCCGGCGCCGACCCTGCCGTCGAAGCCGGTCGACCACGTGGGCGTGCACGAGCAGGCCGACGGGCGGCACTACGTGGGCGCGGCCCCGGTGGTCGGGCGGGTCTCCGGCACGCAGCTCAGCCAGCTGGCAGACGTGGTCGAGGCGCACGGAAGCGACAGGGTGCGGCTCACCCCGTACCAGAAGCTGCTGGTGCTCGACGTGCCGTCGGAGCGGACGGAGTCGCTCGTCGACGCGCTGCGCGGGATCGGCCTGGAGGCCCGGCCGTCGGCCTGGCGGCGCGGCACGATGGCGTGCACCGGCATCGAGTACTGCAAGCTCGCCATCGTCGAGACGAAGGCGCGCGGCGAGGAGTTGGTGGCCCGGCTGGAGCAGCGGCTGCGCGACTTCGACGCGGACATCTCGATCCACATCAACGGCTGCCCGAATGCCTGCGCGCGCACCCAGGTGGCCGACATCGGCCTCAAGGGTCAACTGGTGGTCGGCCCGGACGGCCGGCAGGTCGAGGGTTTCCAGGTGCACCTGGGTGGCGGGCTGGGCATGGCCCAGGGGCAGACCGCCGGCTTCGGCCGCAAGCTACGCGGCCTGAAGACCACCGCCGAGGAGCTTCCCGAGTACGTGGAACGACTGGCTCGTCGCTACCTGGCCGGCCGGAGCGAGGGCGAGACGTTCGCCAACTGGGTGATCAGAGTCGACGAGGAGGAACTGCGGTGAGCAGCGAGAACCGAGCGGCACCTCTGTACTGCCCGTACTGCGGCGAGGAGGACCTGCGGCCGCACGAGGCGGGGCACGGCGCCTGGGAGTGCCGCGCCTGCACCCGGGTCTTCTCGGTGAAGTTCACCGGGCTGCTCAGTCGGACGGTGACCTCGTGAGTCTCGTCTCGGCCGCGAGCCTGCGCCTGGTCGGCCCGGGCGGCGCGACGCCTACCGACCCGGCCCGGCGCGGCCCGGACGAGCTGCGGGCGCTGGCCGAGCAGGCGGCTCGGGACCTGGAGGGCGCCCCGGCGCTGGAGATCGCCCGTTGGGCGGCGCAGACCTTCGGGGACCGGTTCTGCGTCACCAGCTCGATGGCCGACGCCGTGCTGGCGCACCTGGTGTCCCGGGTGGCTCCGGGGGTGGACGTGGTCTTCCTCGACACCGGCCTGCACTTTCCCGAGACGCTTCGGGTGCGCGACGAGGTAGCCCGGACGCTGCCGGTGAACGTCCGGTCGATCCGGCCCCGGCTCACCGTCGGGCAGCAGGACGGCCAGTACGGCCCCCGGCTGTTCAACAAGTCGCCGGACGACTGCTGCCAGCTGCGCAAGGTGGAGCCGCTGGAGCGGGCGCTGACCGGGTACGACGCCTGGGCCGCCGGGCTGCGCCGGGACGAGTCGCCGAGCCGGGCCAACACCCCTGTGGTGACCTTCGACGCGCGCCGAGGCAAGGTCAAGGTCAACCCGATCGCGGCCTGGTCGCAGAAGGACGTGGACGCCTACATCGCCCGCTTCAACGTGCCGGTGAACGAGCTGTTCAAGCAGGGGTACGGGTCGATCGGCTGCTGGCCGTGCACCCGCCGTACCAAGGCCGGCGAGGACGCGCGGGCCGGCCGGTGGGCCATGTTCGAGAAGACCGAGTGCGGGCTGCACGTCTGACCTCCCCGGCGACAACCCTGACCGGCCCCGGTGCGGCCGGCGGGGCGGACCCGGTGGTGCTCGTCGCGCACGGCAGCCGTGATCCGCGGGCGGCCGATGCCACCCGGGCGCTGGCTCGGGCGGTGTCGGCGGCCCGGCCTGGCACACAGGTGTGGGCGAGCTGGCTGGACCACACCGAGCCGGGGCCGACCGAGGTGCTTCGCGACCTGGCCGTGGCCGGTCACCGCCGGGCGGTGCTGGTGCCGCTGCTGCTGACCGCCGCGTACCACCACCGGGTGGACATTCCGGCGGCGGTCGCCGCGGCGGCGCAGTCCGGTCCACCGCTGGCGGTACGGGTGACAGATGTGCTCGGCCCGGCGGACGACACGCCCGATGCTGGGCTGCTGGCGGGGCTGTGCCGTCGGCTGGGTGAGACGGGTCCGGGCCGCTTCGACGCGTTGGTGCTGGCCGCGGCGGGCACCCGGGACGCGCGGGCACGCCGCTCGGTGGGTCGGGTGGCCGATGCGCTCGGCGCGGAGTTCGGGGTGCCCTGCCGGGTGGCGTACGCGTCGGCGGCTCCACCGGCGGCCGGCCTGGCGGTGTCTCGGCTGCGGGCGGCCGGCGCGCGCCGGGTCGCGGTGTCCGCGTACTTCCTGGCACCGGGGCTGTTCCACGATGCGGTGGCCGAGGCGGCCTGGGCGGCTGGCGCGGTGGCGGTCGCCGCGCCGTTGACCGACGCACCGGAGTTGGTCGAGTTGGTGTTGCGTCGGGTCGACGACCGGCCGGTGCTGGCGTCGACGGGGTGACCCGTGCCGGCACGGTGATCCGGCGCCGGACAGCGGAACGCCCCGGCGGGCGAACCCACCGGGGCGTACAGCGTGTCGTTGGGGGATCAGGCGGAGTGAGCGCGCAGGACCCGGAGACCACCGCGCCGCTTGACAGCGCGCCGCTCCTCCTCGCTCATTCCGCCCCAGACGCCGGCGTCCTGACCGGACTCGAGTGCCCACTGCAGGCACTGGTCGGTCACGGAGCAGCGCCTGCAGACGGCCTTGGCCTGCTCGACCTGCAGCAGAGCCGGTCCAGACGTCCCGATCGGGAAGAACAGCTCTGGGTCCTCGTCGCGGCAGACACTATGGTGACGCCAGTCCATGGCGGCAACACTCCTCATTCTGGATGGGTGGCAACAATTGCTTGTCGTGCTTTTCCTATATGCATCCGCGTGCCGGTGGTGACAGTTAGCGTCCGACCATTCGGCAGTGCGTGAGCAGGCGGTTATCGCCGGGGACCTGCTGGAACAGCTCAACCTGACGAGCATATCCAGGCAATGTCCCGGTAACTCAAGTTCGCTTGTGAATACTTTCACGAACAAACGCGATGTCAAGGGTGACGCTCGGAAAAACTCCGGGCGGTGAGCAAGCCCACAACCCATTTGTCCGGGTTCCAGTGCTTTCCTGGTTACCCGCCGTGCCACAGTCGAGGATCAATATAGTACAGTCCGCGTGACATTGCTGACATTTCCGGCACCTGCCCCTCGGTGTGGCGGCGGCCAGGTCGGTCGGTTGTGGCCACCGTGTCGACCAAGGGCAGTACCCGAGACCTAGCAGATTACTCTCAGTGCGGCGGGAACGGAGGTGAATCTGACTTTTTCCCGCTCGCCAAGATAGTCCCCGTCGAGCTGGAACGCCTGCGGGCGGCTGGAGACCAGCGTGAACTCCGCTGTGTCATGGAGTCGTAACACCTGCCGGCCGCGAGGATTCGCTTGCCGGGACAGGAACTGCGTCACTGTCCGTGTTGTGCTAGCCACCCGGAGCTGACGCAACGCCAGCACATCCAGCCCGAGATCGAACGACGCCGCCGGGTTCGGGTTGACCTCCCGGTCGCCCAGGTACGTCCAGGGCGCCGTGTTCTGGATGATGACTGTGGCCAGCTCGGCCTCCGCCGGCTCGCCCGGACGCTCCAGAACGATCGCCGGGTGCCGCCGGTCCGAGGCGAAGAAGTACTGGTTCATGATCGAACGCAGATAGAGCGACGGCGTGGACACCCGCCCCTTCCGCCGGGCCTGCTCCACCCGGTGGATCACCGCGGCGTCCAGACCGAACCCGGCGCAGAAGGTGAAGTAGCGGTCGTCGGCGCGGCCCAGCCCCACCGTCCGGCTCCGGCCCAGCCGCAGCCCCTCCAGGATCATGCTGGTCGCCTCCGGCCACTCCCGGGGCAGACCCACCGCGCGGGCGAACACGTTCGTCGAGCCACCGGGGACGGTCGCCAGCGCGGGCAGTCGCTCGGCCATCGGGGCATCGCCGGCGCGAGCGGGCGGTTCGGCGGTCATCAGGCCGTTCACCACCTCGTTCACCGTGCCGTCGCCACCCAGGGTGACGACCAGGTCGACCCCCTCGGCGGCTGCCTCCCGGGCCAACGCCACGGCGTGCCCACGCCGACGGGTGTAGCGCACGCTGAGATCGACTTCGCTGCGCAGCGCCCGGACGAGCACGTCCCGGCTGCGTTCGCTGGTGGTGGTGGCCTTCGGATTGACCACCAGGACGGCCCGCATGGGCGGCACTGTACCTCTCGGCAGCCCGGGTATCGTGGCGCGCGTGACCATCGACTCGGACCCGATCCCCGTCACGCTCCGCTGGGCGGTCCGGCTGCTGTGGGCAGAGGCGGCAGTCGTCGGGCTGATCGCCGTCTGGCTGATCTGGGCCGACCTCACCGCCACCCGCACCGACCTGCTGGCGGCGCTGCTGGTGACAGTGTTCGCCATCGGGGCGGCGGTCGTGCTCTGGGCACTGGGCCGCGCGCTGCTGCGCCGTCAGGCGGGCGCACGCGCCCCCGCGATCGTGCTTCAGCTGATGCTGCTGCCGATCGGGTGGTTCATGATCCAGGCTGGTCTGGGCTGGCTGGGCGTGCCGCTGATGGCGCTCGGCCTCGGCGTGGGCTGGCTGCTGGTCTGCCCTCCGACGACCCGCGCCCTCGGCTTCGAGTGACAGCGACGGCGGGTCGGGCCGGTCAGTAGCCGCCGGAACGGCGGGTGAGCAGCGCGATCGTGGCCCGACCATCGGTGGACGTGGCGGACGCCGAGGTGGTCAGCGCGGTGAGCACCTTCCAGGCGAAGGACGACTCGCCGGGCAGGGTGGCGCCGCGCACGGTCGGCACGGTCACCTCGACGGTCAGCGCGTCCTCGGTGACCGCGAAGCGGCACTCCAACTCGGCGTCGCGGGTGGCGATGGCGAGCAGCATGGCGCACGCCTCGTCGACAGCGATCCGCAGATCCTCGATCTCGTCGAGCGCGAACTGCAACCGGGCCGCGAGACCGGCGGTGGCGGTGCGAAGCACGCCGAGGTAACCGCCGTCGGCAGGCACCGTGAGGTGCACCACGTCGTCGTCGGTCGCTGGCTGGCCAGTCAGTTGAGTCACGCCTCATCCCCCCGGTCGGGGACTCTACCCGGTCAGTCGCCCGTACGCGTGCCGGCGGTGGTGGCGTGGTCGGCCAGCTCGCGGAGCGCGTCGCCGCTGAGCCGGTAGGGAAGCCATTCGCTCATCTGCTCGGCGCCGATCGAGGCGTAGAAGCCGGCTGCCGGATTCCAGTCGATCATCCACCACTCCAGCCGCTGGTAGCCGCGTCGTACGCAGATGTCGGCCAGGGCGGCGAGCAGCAGTCGACCGGCTCCGGTGCCCCGGGCGGCCGGCCGGACGTAGAGGTCCTCCAGGTGGATGCCGTGCACGCCGGCCCAGGTGGAGAAGTTGAGGAACCACAGCGCGAAACCGAACGGCTCGTCGTGTTCGTCCACCGCGACGTGACCGAAGAGCGCCGGAGCAGCGGCGAACAGGGCCGAGGTCAGCTGCTCGGTGGTGAGATGGCACTGCTCCGGGGCGCGTTCGTACTCGGCCAGCTCGTGCACCATGGCGACGACGGCCGGCACGTCCTCGGGACGTGCCGGCCGGATCGTCGGAATGACCGGAGAGGTCACGCCTTCTTGGTCTCCCAGAAGATCTTCGAGATTTCGTCGATCTTCGCGAGCAGCTTGTCGGCGGTGGCCGGGTCGAGGCTGCCCTTGACGCCACCGGCGCCGGCGAGCTTGGTGGCCTCGTTGAACAGGCTGTGCAGGTTCGGGTACTTCTCGAAGTGCGGCGGCTTGAAGTAGTCGGTCCACAGCACCCAGAGGTGGTGCTTGACCAGCTCGGCGCGCTGTTCCTTGATGATGACGGCGCGGGTGCGGAACTCCGGGTCGGTGTTCGACTGGTACTTCTCGCAGATCATTTTGACCGACTCGGCCTCGATCCGGGCCTGAGCCGGGTCGTAGACACCGCACGGTAGGTCGCAGTGAGCGCTCGCGGTGACGCGGGGCGCAAGGATGCGCGGAAGTCGCATCGGGATCCTCCATGGGAAGTTTGCGATGATCAAAGGCGACATTACTCCTGGGAATGCTCCCCGAACCGGGTGGAGGTGAAACCAGTGGCCGCCGATCACCCGGCTGAGGCCCCCCGGATGCGCAGGCCGCTGACCGCCGTCCTGGTGACCGGCCCGTCCATGGCGCCGACGCTGCGCCACGGCGACGCGGTGCTGGTTCGCCCCGGTGGCCGTCCGATCCGAGCCGGCGACGTGGTGGTCGCGGTCTTCCGGACCCGACCCGATCTGCTGGTGGTGAAGCGTGCGGTCCGGCCGCAGGACGGCGGCTGGTGGCTGCGCGGCGACAACGACCTGATCACCGATGACTCCCGGGCCTACGGGGTGGCCGACGTACGCGGACGGGTGGTGGCCCGTTACTGGCCGCGCCCCGGACGGGTACCTCGTCGTCAGTTATGACCCTGCTCACATCCGAGGGGTGGTGTCGACACTATGCTCGGAAAGTGCCCGGGTGACCCCCCGCACCGCGTGCCACCGCTCGCCGCCCACCTCGCGGCGGGGCCGGCCGCCTCACATCTGCTCGACAGATCCTGGAGTCACCACCATGTCTTCGTCCACCGTGGACCCCGCTGATCCCGTCTTCCTGCTGCACCGGGGCGGCAAGATGGCCGTCACCTCGACCGTGCCGCTCACCAGCCGGGAGGACCTCTCCCTGGCGTACACCCCGGGGGTGGCCCGGGTGTGTGAGGCGATCGCCGCCGACCCCGCCCTGGTGGACGAGTACACCTGGGTGTCGCACACGGTCGCTGTGGTCACCGACGGCTCGGCGGTGCTCGGGCTGGGCAACATCGGCCCCCGGGCGGCGCTGCCGGTGATGGAGGGCAAGGCGGTGCTGTTCAAGCAGTTCGCCGGGGTGGACGCGGTGCCGGTGTGCCTGGACACCCAGGACGTGGACGAGATCGTCGCTGTGGTGCGGGCGCTGGCCCCCTCGTTCGGTGGGATCAACCTGGAGGACATCAGCGCGCCGCGGTGCTTCGAGATCGAGCGTCGGCTCGACGAGGCGCTGGACATCCCGGTCTTCCACGACGACCAGCACGGCACGGCGATCGTGGTGCTCGCCGCGCTGCGCAACGCCGCGACGTTGCTCGACCGCAAGCTCGGTGACCTGCGGGTGGCGGTCAGCGGCGCGGGCGCGGCCGGCGTGGCGGTGACGAAGATGCTGATCGCCGGGGGCGTCAACCCCGACCAGGTGGTGGTCTGCGACTCCAAGGGGATCATCGGCCGACACCGCACCGAGCTGACCGGCACCAAGGCCGAGCTGGCGGCGAGCACCAACGCCGACGGCCGCCAGGGCGACATCACCGAGGCGCTGCGCGACGCGGACGTGCTGGTCGGGGTCTCCGGCGGGCAGATCCCCGAGGCGGCGGTGGCCGGGATGGCACCCGGCGGGATCGTGTTCGCGCTGGCGAACCCGACCCCCGAGGTGCACCCCGAGGTGGCCGCCCGGCACGTCGCGGTCGTCGCCACCGGGCGTAGCGACTACCCCAACCAGATCAACAACGTGCTGGCCTTCCCCGGGGTGTTCCGCGGTGCGCTGGATGCCGGTGCCACCCGGATCACCGAGGCGATGAAGGTCGCCGCCGCGGACGCCATCGCCGGTGTGGTGGCGGAGTCCCTGACCGCCGACGCGATCGTCCCGTCCCCGCTCGACCCGCGCGTCGCGCCGGCCGTGGCCGAGGCGGTCGCCGAAGCCGCCCGCCGCGACGGCGTCGCCCGCCGGTAACACGCACGGCCGGGGGCGCTCCGGCGCGGCACGCGCCGCCGGCCACCTTCTTAACGAGCGCTCAGCTTGTTACCGTGCCGATCATGCGTGCTGCCTTTGCCTCCCGTTTCGACGACGCCGATCCGCTCGCCGCGCTCACCGTCGGCGAGCGGCCCGAGCCGACCCCTCCGGCCGACGACTGGGTGACCGTGCAGTTGCGGGCCACCTCGCTCAACCACCACGACCTCTGGTCGCTGCGCGGGGTGGGTCTCACCGAGGCCCAGCTGCCGATGATCCTCGGCTGCGACGCGGTCGGGCTGGACCCGGAGGGGCGCCCGGTGGTCGTGTACCCGGTGGTCGTCACCCCGGGTGACCCGCGTGGGGTCTCCATCCTCTCCGAGCACTTCGCCGGGACGCTCGCCGAGCGGGTGGCCGTACCCCGATCGAACCTGATCCCGCTGCCCGACGGCATGGCGGAGACCGACGCGGCGTGCCTGCCCACGGCCTGGCTGACCGCGTGGCGGATGCTGACCACCAAGGGCCGCGTCGCGGACGCCGACAGCGTGCTGGTCCAGGGCGCGGGCGGTGGCGTGGCCACAGCGGCCGTCGCCCTCGCCGTCGCGATGGGCAAGCGGGTGTACGCGACCAGCCGCGACGCCGCCAAGCGCGACCGGATCTCGGCCCTCGGCGCCACCGCCGTGGAGCCCGGCGCCCGGCTGCCGGAACGGGTGGACGTGGTGATCGAGACGGTGGGCGCGGCCACCTTCGACCATTCGCTGAAGTCGGCCGCGCCGATGGCCCGGATCGTGGTCTCCGGCGCGACCGCCGGGCACGAGCCCTCGGTCAACCTGCGCCGGGTCTTCGCGATGCAGCTGGAGATCCTGGGTACCTCGATGGGCACGCCCGGCGAGCTGTACGAGCTGCTGGCGTTCTGCTCCGAGAACGAGGTGCGCCCGGTGGTGGACAGCGTCGTCCCGTTCAGCCGGGTCGAGGACGCCTTCGCCCGGCTGCACTCCGGCGACGCCTTCGGCAAGGTCGTCATCGACCACACCGCCTGACGCCGCGCCGCCCCGGCCCCGCCTCGCTGCGATCTTGAGGTGGGGCCGTCGGGCCGGGCGTCAGAGGTGGTCGTCGAAGGTGGCGATGTCACCGCGCGTCGCGTCGGTGGAGATGCGCTTCTTGGCGTCCGCGTCGCCGTAGAGCGACCAGCGCAGGAACTCGACAGACGTGTCCGAGACGACCCGCAGCGTCGCGCCGTCGCCGAGCAGCGCCCGCCCGTGATCGCCCTTGGGCAGGCTCAGCATCGCCTTCGGCCAGGGCACCTTGTCGTACGCGGCCTTGCCCGCCGCGTACTCGACCACCTCGTCCAACTCGCCGTGCACGAACAGTTGCGGCGCGGCCGCGCCGGCGAACGCGGTGCCCACGCCGAGCGCCGTGCCCGCGAACACGACACCCGAGTCCAGTCGCTCGTCCCGGCTCGCCGTGAAGAGGCCGATGGTGGTCACCCCGCCCGCCGAGTGCCCGGCCGCGGCCACCCGCTCGCCGTCCAACCGGCCACGCAACGCGTCACCGGCCTTGCCGTCCAACGCCAACACCTGATCCAACGCGTACGACACGTCGGCGGGCTGGTTGAGCACGTCGAGGACGTTGTTGTCGGCGCCCCGGGAGGTGTGCGGGAACGTCGGAGCGGCCACCACGAAACCCGCCGCCGCCCAGCGGGTCAGTAGCGTGGCGTAGTCGTCCGGCCGCCCACCCAGGCCGTGACTGAACATCACCACCGGGAACCGGCCCTCGGCCGCCGTCGCCGACCGCTTGGCCGCGCCGCCGGACTGCCCGGCCGCCGGGTACCAGAGCGTCGTCGGCAGCGCGCGGCCGTCCCGGTTCAGCTTGAGCTGGCGTACGCCGACCGCGAAGGTGCGCTCCGGTGCCTTGCCGGCCGGGACCTGCGGTGTCGGCGTGGCGGCGGCCTTCGGCTCGGCCGGCGGTGCCTGCCCGCTCCGGCCCGGACGGGTGTCCGTTGAGCAGCCGACCAGACCGGCGATGAGAACGGTGCTGGCCATCAGTGCCTGAGTGACGCGACGCGACATGAATCCGATTGTGCCCTGTCCGGCGGGCGGGCTCGGTCGGGTTCGGCGCGGCGTGCCCATCCGCTCACCCGCCGTCGTGGGCCGGGCGGGACTCGTAACGGGTCAGGGTGGGGGAGTGGGCGTCGGCGGGGAGGCGCGCACCGGCGGCCCGGTCGCCGTAGAGGGTCCAGCGCAGGAAGTCGGTGGTGGTGGCGACGACCGGGCCGAACCCCTGGTGGCCCGGCGTGAGGTACGCGCCGTGGTCCTGGCCGAGCAGGCTGAGGAACGCGGCCGGCCCGGGGTGCGCGCGTACGCGGCCCGGCCGACAGTCACCGGCACCACCGGGTCGGCCGTGCCGTGCACGAAGAGCACCGGCGCGGCCGGCCCGGCGAAGCTGCCCGGCAACCCGCCACCGGCGATCACGATCCCGGCGCGCAGCCGGGCCGGGTGGCCCTCGCTGAACATGCCGGAGGTGGTGAAGCCGCCCGCCGAGTGCCCGGCGGCGGCCACCGAGGTCAGGTCGAGATGCCCGGCGAGGGGATCGACCCGGCTCCGGTCGAGGCCGCCCAGGTGCCGGATCAGCCGCCAGGCGTCGGCCGGCTGGTGGCGTACGTCGGCGCGGGTGAAGTGCGCGGCGCCCTGTCGGGTGTGCGGGTACGCGGGTGCGGCCACCACGAAACCGGCCGCCGCCCAGCGGGTGGTCAGGCCGGCGTGCAGCTCGGGCAGGCTGCCAAGCCCGTGGCTGTAGATCACCACCGGGAACCGTCCGGCCGCCACCCGATCGGTCGACGCCGGGTACCAGATCGTCACCGGCAGGGGGCGCGCCGAGCGCGGATCGAGGGTGAGCGTACGCACGCCGACGGCGTACGACCCCTCGGGCGCCCGACGCGCCGCCACCTGTCCGGTGGACCCGCCGGCCACGGCCGTGGCCGGCGCGCAGCCGGCCAGCAGCGCTGTCACCAGTACGGCCATCAGCCGTCCCGCCCCCATCGTTCCACGGTAGGTGCCCGGGTGGGCGTTACGGCCCCGCCGTCCGGTCCGGGTGCACCCGCCACCCGGTCGGGTCACCTCCACCGGCCGGGTCCACCCCCGGGACGCCGTGGGCCGGGGACGGTGCCGCGTGACCAGCTTCGCTAGGGTCACCGGCATGCCTGAGAACTACACGGACCCCAGCGGCAACACCGAGGCGTTCCGCGCCTTCAACCAGACGCCGGAGGCTGCGGCGCCGACGGAGGCCCCGTCCCGCCTGCCGCTCATCATCGGTGCGGCGGTGGTCGTCGTGGTGCTGGTGGCACTCGTCGCCTGGCTGGCGGCCGGCTGATCGAGCCGCCCCGACTCGTGCGCACCCTCGGGCCTCCCGGGGGTGCGCGCCCTATCGGCGTCAGGCCGCTCCGATCACGTCCCGGGTCTGCCGGGCGATCTCCCGCTCCTCGTCGGTGCGGATGACGTAGACGCTCACCTCGGCGCCGTCGGGCGAGATCACCCGGTCGCCGTCGCCGTCGTTGCGGGCGTCGTCAACTGTGATGCCGAGCCGGCCCAGGCCGGCCAGCGCGGCGGCCCGCACCGGCGCGGCGTGCTCGCCGACCCCGGCGGTGAAGGCGATCGCGTCGACCCGGCCGAGCAGCGCGTAGTACGCCCCGACGTAGCCGGTGATGCGCCGGCAGTACACGTCGAAGGCCAGCGTCGCGGCCCGGTCACCGGCGGCGCGGCGTTCCAGCACCTCGCGCATGTCGTTGACGCCGGTCAGCCCGAGCAGACCGCTGCGGTTGTTGAGCAGGTCGTCGATGTCGTCCACCGACAGCCCGCCCTCCCGGCGCAGGTGGAAGATCACGGTCGGGTCCACGTCGCCGCTGCGGGTCCCCATCACCAGCCCCTCCAGGGGGGACATGCCCATCGAGGTGGCGACGCTGCGACCGTTCGCCACCGCGCAGGCGCTGGCTCCATTGCCCAGGTGCAGGGTGATCGTGTTGACCTGCTCGTACGGGCGGCCCAGCAGTTCGGCGGTGCGCCGGGACACGTACGCGTGTGAGGTGCCGTGGAAGCCGTACCGGCGGATGTCGTACCGCTCGGCGGTCTCAGTGTCGATCGCGTACGTCGCGGCGGCCTCCGGCAGGGTGTGGTGGAAGGCGGTGTCGAAGACGGCGACCTGCGGGACGTCCGGCAGCGCCGCGCGGGCCACCTCGATGCCGGCCAGGTTGGCCGGGTTGTGCAGCGGGGCGAGCGGCACCAGATCCCTGATCGCGGCCAACACCGCGTCGTCGACGAGCACCGGCGCGCTGAACGTCCGGCCACCGTGCACCACCCGGTGCCCGACCGCCGCCAGCCCGGTCAGGTCCAGCCCGCCGAGGATCTGTCGGACCGCTTCGGTGTGGTCCTTCGGGCCACCGCCGGGCTCACCGATCCGCTCGACGGTGCCGTGGTCGAGTGCCCGGTCACCGTCGTAGCGGCGCCACTTCACCGACGACGACCCGCAGTTGAGCACCAGCACCCGGCTCACGACGCCTCCTCGGTGGCCGCCTGGATGGCGGTGATCGCCACCGTGTTGACGATGTCCGGCACGCCCGCGCCCCGGGACAGGTCGTTCACCGGTCGGCGCAGGCCCTGCATGACCGGGCCGACGGCGACCGCCCCGGCGGAGCGCTGCACCGCCTTGTACGTGTTGTTGCCGGTGTTCAGGTCCGGAAAGATGAACACCGTGGCGTGGCCGGCGACCGGGCTGTCCGGCAGTTTCGTCGCCGCCACCGCCGGGTCGATAGCCGCGTCGTACTGGATGGGCCCCTCGACCAGCAGGTCGGGTCGGCGCTCCCGGACCAGCGCGGTGGCCGCGGCGACCTTCTCCACGTCCGCGCCGGCGCCGGAGCTGCCGGTGGAGTACGACAGCATCGCCACCCGGGGTTCGATACCGAACCGGGCGGCGGTGTCGGCCGACGAGATCGCGATGTCGGCGAGCTGGGCCGCGTCCGGGTCGCGGTTGACCGCGCAGTCGCCGTAGACCAGCACCCGGTCGGCGAGCAGCATGAAGAAGACGCTGGACGCCACCGAGACGTCCGGCAGCGTACGGATGATCTCGAACGCCGGCCGGATGGTCGCGGCGGTGGTGTGCGTCGCGCCGGAGACCATGCCGTCGGCTCGACCGGTGGCCACCATCAGGGTGCCGAAGTAGTTGGGCTGCGCCACGATGTCGTGCGCCAACTCGGCGGTGACGCCCCGGTGGGCGCGCAGTCGGGCGTACTCGGCGGCGAAGTCGTCGCGCCACCCGCTGCTGCCCGGGTCGACCAGGTGCGCGTCGCCGAGGTCGATGCCCAGCTCGCGGGTGCGCCGCGCGATGTCGTCCGGCCGCCCGAGCAGCGTCAGCTCGGCCACTCCACGACGCAGCAGGATCTCCGCCGCGCGCAGGATCCGCTCGTCGTTGCCCTCCGGCAACACGAGGTGCCGGGGCTTCGAGCGGGCCCGGTCGATCAGTTCGTTCTCGAACATCAGTGGGGTGACCCGCGCCGACCGGCTGACCCGCAGCCGACGGGCCAGGTCGTCGGTGTCCACACAGCGCTCGAACGCGCCGAGCGCGGCCTCCACCTTGCGGGGGTTGGCCGCGCTGGGCCGGCCCTCGATGCGACTGGACGCGGCCACCGTGTCGTAGCTGTCGAGACGCACGGAGAGCACCGCCAGCCCGGTGTTGAGCCCCTCCACCAGCCGCATGACCCGGGGGTCGGGCTGCTCGCCGAGGGTGAGCACCAACCCGGCCACCGACACCTGCCCGGCCACGTGCGCGGCGCTCGCGGCGACGAGCAGGTCGGCCCGGTCCCCGGGGGTGATCACCAGGGCGCCCTCGGTGAGGTGGCCCAGCAGGGTCGGCACATGCGCCGCGCCGACCACGAAATCCAGCACGTCACGACCGAGCGCGGCGTCGTCCCCGGCCAGCAGGGTCGCGCCGAGCGCCGCCGCGACCTCGGCCACCGTCGGCGCCGACACGCTCGGCACCTCCGGGATGGCGTACGCGGGGACCGGCAGGTCGGGCAGCGTCATCGGCCCCGGCACCCGGTTGGCGATCACCGCGAGCACCGTCGCGCCCAGGTCGGCCAGATCGTGGTACGCCCCCCGCACGGCCGCCGCGACCGCTGCCGGCTCCTGCCCGAAGCCGTCCACCACCGGCACCACCACGCTGCCGAACTCGGTGGCCAGCCGGGCGTTGAAGGCCAGTTCGCGGGGGCGGGCCGGATCGCCGGGGTCGTCGAAGTCGCTGCCCACCACTACCACCGCCGGGCACTGCCGCTCCACCGCCCGGTAGCGCTCGACGATGGCGGAGATCAACTGCTCCCGTCGGCCGTCGGCGACCAGCGCCGCAGCCTCGGAGTAGCTCGCCCCGGCCAGCTCGGACAGCGGGACCTCTACCCGGTACCGCTCGCTGAGCAGGGCGAGGATCGGGTCCTGGCCGGTGTCGGCGACCAACGGCCGGAACACGCCGATCCGCCCGACCTGGCGGGACAGCAACTCCGCCAACCCGAGGGCAATCGTCGACTTGCCCCCGCCGGACCCCACGCTGGTGAGGTAAACACTCCGAGCCACGTTCCCACCCCCTGCCCTGCCCTGTGCTGCTCGTTGATCAAGAAGTTTGCGTCAGCTCCGGCCCCCATCGTGACCGAAACTTCTTGATCACCGGGTGGGGAACGGGGTTAGGCGTCGTTGTCGTCGGGGTCGTCGAGGCGGGCCAGGTAGGTGGCCAGGCGTTCGATGGGGGTTTCGAAGTCGGGGTTGAGGTCGACGAAGTCGCGCAGGCGCTCGCCGAGCCACTCCAGGGTCACCTGCTCTTCGCCCCGGCGCTCGACCAGCTCCTCGATGCCACGGTCGGTGAAGTACATGGGTACGTCCTTGTGCTCGGCCCGGCCCGGCTCGGACCGGGCGGGGTGGGTGGTGAAACCGGGCGTGACCCACGAGAGCCGGGGCAGGACCGTGGTGAAACGGTCCTGCCCCGGCTTCCGTGCTCAGATCAGGTCACGGGCGGGGGAGAGCCGCCTCGATCAGCGCGTTCTGCTCGACCTCGTGGGTCTTGGCCGAGCCGACCGCCGGGGCGGCCGCGGCCGGGCGGGAGATCCGCCGCAGCCGAACGTCGGTGAGGTGCTCCAGCAGGTTGAGCGCGACGAACGACCAGCCGCCCTGGTTGGCCGGCTCCTCCTGCACCCAGGCGAAGTCCTCGGCGTTCGGGAACTGCGCCAGGGCCGCCCGGATCTCCTCCACCGGCAGCGGGTACAGCTGCTCGAGCCGCAGGATGGCGGTGTCGGTGACGCCGCGCTCCTGCCGGGCCTGGAACAGGTCGTAGTAGACCTTGCCGGAGCAGAGCAGCACCCGCTTCACCGCCTCCGGTGCCGGGGCGGCCGTGTCGCGCAGCACCGGCTGGAAGGTGCCGGTGGTGAAGTCCTCCACCGACGAGACGCAGAGCTTGTGCCGCAGCAGCGACTTCGGCGTGAACACCACGAGCGGCTTGCGCTTGGGCGACAGGGCCTGGCGGCGCAGCAGGTGGAAGTAGTTCGCCGGGGTCGTCGGGATGGACACCCGCATGTTGTCCTCGGCGCACATCTGCAGGAACCGCTCCGGCCGGCCGGAGGTGTGGTCCGGGCCCTGACCCTCGTGGCCGTGCGGCAGCAGCAGGGTGATGGCGGAGCGCTGGCCCCACTTCACCTCGCCGGACGAGATGAACTCGTCGATCACCGACTGGGCGCCGTTGACGAAGTCGCCGAACTGGGCCTCCCAGGCGACGAGGGCGTTGATGTTCTCCACCGAGTAGCCGTACTCGAAGCCCATCGCCGCGTACTCGCTGAGCAGCGAGTCGTGCACGAAGAACCGGGAGCGGTCGCCGTCGCCGGTGAGCGACTTCAGCGGCAGGTAGTCGTCGCCGGTGCGGGAGTCGACCACCGAGGCGTGCCGCTGGACGAACGTGCCGCGACGCGAGTCCTGCCCGGCGAGCCGGACGGTGACACCGTCGTGCAGCAGCGCCCCGAGCGCGATGATCTCGCCGAAGCCCCAGTCGATGTTGCCCTCGACGGACATCTTGGCCCGCCGGTCCAGCAGTTGCTGGATCCGCTTGTGCGGGGTGAAGCCCTCCGGCAGGTTGATGTGCGCCTCGCCGACGGCCTTGACCACTGACGCGTCGGTGGCGGTGTCGACCTGCGGCTCCGGCTCCTCCTCGCGGCGCGGCCGGTTGAGCTGGCGCGGTGCCGAGGCGGCGTCCCGGGTGGCCTTGAAGACCTTTTCCAGCTGCGCCTGGTAGTCGCGGAGCAGCTCCTCCGCGTCCTCCACGGTGATGTCGCCGCGACCGATCAGCTCCTCGGTGTAGAGCTTGCGGACCGAGCGCTTCGAGTCAATGATCTTGTACATCTGAGGGTTGGACATCGACGGGTCGTCGCCCTCGTTGTGCCCGCGCCGGCGGTAGCAGACCATGTCGATCACGACGTCCTTGTTGAACGTCTGCCGGTACTCGAACGCCAGCCGGGCCACCCGGACCACGGCCTCCGGGTCGTCGCCGTTCACGTGGAAGATCGGCGCCTGGATCATCCGGGCCACGTCGGTGCTGTAGAGGCTGGACCGGCTGTACTCCGGGGCGGTGGTGAAGCCGACCTGGTTGTTCACCACCACGTGCACGGTGCCGCCGGTGCGGTAGCCGCGCAGCTGCGACAGGTTGAGCGTCTCGGCGACCACGCCCTGCCCGGCGAAGGCGGCGTCACCGTGCACCGCCAGCGGCAGCACGGTGTAGCCCTCCAGCTTGAGGTCGATCCGGTCCTGCTTGGCCCGGACGATGCCCTCCAGCACCGGGTCGACGGCCTCCAGGTGCGACGGGTTGGCCACCACCGACACCTTGACCGCGTGCTCGCCGTCCGGAGTGGTGAACTTGCCGTTCTGGCCCAGGTGGTACTTCACGTCGCCGGAACCCTGCGTCGAGCGCGGGTCCAGGTGGCCCTCGAACTCCGAGAAGATCTTCTCGTACGGCTTGCCGACGATGTTGGCGAGCACGTTGAGCCGACCCCGGTGGGCCATGCCGATGACGACCTCGTCCAGCCCGTTCTCGGCGGAGGACTCCAGCACCTCACCGAGCAGCGGGATCAGCGACTCGCCGCCCTCCAGCGAGAAGCGCTTCTGGCCGACGTACTTCGTCTGGAGGAAGGTCTCGAACGCCTCGGCGGCGTTGAGCCGGTTGAGCACGTGCTTCTGCTCGTCGGCGGACGGCTTCTCGTACTTGCGCTCGATCCGTTCCTGGACCCAGCGCCGCTCCTCCGGGTCCTGGATGTGCATGTACTCGATGCCGACCCGGCGGCAGTACGAGTCGCGCAGCACGCCGAGGATCTCGCGCAGCTTCATCCGCTGCCGGCCGGCGAAGCCGTTGACCGGGAACTCGCGGTCCAGGTCCCACAGGGTGAGCCCGTGCTGGAGGACGTCCAGGTCGGGGTGCTTGCGGATCTTGAATTCCAGCGGGTCGGTGTCGGCCATCAGGTGACCGCGCACCCGGTACGCGTGGATCAGCTCGTGCACCCGCGCGGTCTTGTTGATCTGACCCTCGGAGTTGACCGCGACGTCGCGCATCCAGCGCACCGGCTCGTACGGGATGCGCAGCGCGGTGAAGATCTGGTCGTAGAAGCCGTGCTCGCCCAGGATCAGCTCGTGCATCACCTTGAGGAACTCGCCGGACTGCGCGCCCTGGATGATCCGGTGGTCGTACGTGCTGGTCAGCGTGATGATCTTGCTGACCGCCAGCTCGGCGAGGGTGGCCTCGGACATCCCCTGGTAGGGGGCCGGGTACTCCATCGCGCCGACGCCGATGATCGCGCTCTGCCCCTGCATCAGCCGCGGCATCGAGTGCACGGTGCCGATGCCGCCCGGGTTGGTCAGCGAGATCGTGGTGCCGGAGTAGTCCTCCATGGTCAGCTCATTGCGCCGCGCCCGCCGGACCACGTCCTCGTACGCCTGCCAGAACTGCCGGAAGTCCATCTGCTCGCAGCCCTTGATGGAGGGGACCACCAGGTTGCGGCTGCCGTCCGGCTTGGCCAGGTCGATCGCGATGCCGAGGTTGACGTGTGCCGGGCGGACCACCGCCGGCTTGCCGTTGGCCTCGGCGAAGGAGTTGTTCATCTCGGGGTGCTGGACCAGCGCCCGCACCATCGCGTAGCCGACCAGGTGGGTGAAGCTGACCTTGCCACCCCGCCCGCGGGCGAGGTGGTTGTTGATCACGATGCGGTTGTCCACCAGCAGCTTGGCCGGGACCGCGCGCACGCTTGTCGCGGTGGGCACGCTGAGTGAGGCGTCCATGTTCTGGACGATCTTCGCCGCGACGCCGCGCAGCGGGGTGGTCTGTGGGCCGTCGGCGCTCGGCGCGGCGGCCTTGGCAGCCGGCTTGGCCGGGGCGGCCTTCTCCGGCGTGGCCTTGGGCGTGGCCGGAGCGGCGGCGGTCTTGGCCGGCGCCGACTGGGCGGCGGCCGGCTTGCTCGCGGTCGCCGGCTTGGCCGGGGCGCTTGCCTGGGCGACGCTGGCGGCTGCCTCCGGCTGGCCGTCCGGCTCGGGGGCGGCGGCCGGCTTGTCCGACGATTCGGCGCCGCGCGGGGTGCCCGCGCCCGGTGCCGGGTGGTAGTCGGCGAAGAAGTCGTGCCAGGCCGAATCGACGCTCGATGGGTCGGCGAGGTAGCGCTGGTACATCTCCTCGACGATCCACTCATTCGGGCCGAAACCCGCCAGTGGGTTCTCCTGCGAAGTCTGCTGGGTCGACACGGCCGGTAATCGCCTCTTTCACGCGGGTTTGTGTGGCACGCGGTGTGTCCGTCGCGCCCGATTAGGAGCACGGACTGGACGGCTCCCAGGCTACGCCGTACCGATCCCGCAGGCATTTCCGCCTCGGTCCCGTGGCCGGTTTCACAGAAGATGCCAGAAGTTCAGCAACGCCTGCGTGCTCTCTCGACGGCTGCTAAGGGATCCGGGGTGGCGGCTGCGCAGCCGCCACCCCGGGACCGTCAGGAGATGTCGCGTCGACGCATCAGCAGGGTGCCGACCACGCCGGTCACCACCGCGTACCCGATGAGCACGGCGGCGCCGGCCCAGCGCGGCGGGTTGCCGGGGATGTCCGCCCCGGTCACCATCAGCGACGAGGCCAGCGACGGCACCAGCAGCTGCAGGTTGTTGATCCAGTCGCCCCAGCGCTCTGCCAGGATGGCGATCACGAAGATGGCGCCGATCGAGCCGCCCAGGTAGAGCAGGATGCCGGTCACCGTGGCGCCGATCTGGCTGCGGATCAGCACGCCGATGCCGACGCCGAACACCGCCCAGAGCAGGTACGCGAGCAGGTTCAGGCCGATCGCCCGCCAGGCCGCGTCGTTGCCCAGTTGGGAGTCCAGCCCGACCGCGCTCAGCACCGCCGAACCGAAGACCAGGTTGAGCGCTGTGGTCACCAGCCAGAACAGCAGCGCCAGCACACCCGCCGCGACCAGCTTGGCGCTCATCACGGCGGTGCGGTGCGGGTTGGTGAGGAACGTGGTGGTCACCGTCTGGTGGAAGAACTCGCTCGTCACCACGATGATGCCGAGCAGCATCACGATCAGGAGGCCGAAGAACTGCCCGGTGGTGAACAGGTTGGACGAGAGGGCGTCCGTACTGGCCGCAGCCTCGAACTGGGCGGCCTGCTCGGCCGACACGTCGCCGAGGTTGTTGCTGGTCAGGGCGTCGGCCTGCAACCAGTTGATGAGCAGCGTGAGCGCCCAGAGCGGCAGGCTGATCAACGCGAAGATCCACCAGGTGTTGGTGGTACGGATCTTGAGTAGCTCGGATCGGACCAGGTTCATCGGATGCCCGCCTTTCCGGCCGTCAGCTCCAGGAAGACCCGTTCCAGATCGGGCCGTTCGGTGGTCAGTTCGTGCAGCTCCACGCCGGCCGCGAGGGCGGCGCGACCGATCGCCGGGGCGTCCACCCCGCCGACCAGCAGCACGCCCTGGTCGTCGGTCTCGATTGTTGCCGACTGCGCCTTCAGGGCGGCGGTCAGCGCCTCGGCCTGCGGGGTGCGGACCCGGACCCGGGCGCCCTGCGCCATCGAGCCGAGCACCTGCTCGACCGGACCCTGCCGGACCAACTGCCCGGCCGCGATGATCACCACGTCGTCGGCGAGCAACTGCATCTCCGACAGCAGGTGGCTGGAGACCAGCACCGTACGGCCCTCGTGGGCGAGGTTCTTGAGGAACCCACGCATCCACCGGATGCCCTCCGGGTCCAGCCCGTTGGCCGGCTCGTCGAGGATCAGCACGCGGGGGTCACCGAGCATCGCGGCGGCGATGCCGAGCCGCTGCTTCATGCCCAGCGAGTAACCCTTGAACTTGCGCTTCGCCGCCGGCGTCAACCCGACCAGGGCCAGCGCCTCGTCGGCCCGCTGCTTGGGCAGCCCGGCCGCCGCGCAGATGACCCGGAGGTGGTTGATGCCGGTGCGGCCCTTGTGCGCGCTCGACGCCTCCAGCACCGCGCCGACCTGCCGCAGCGGGTCGGTGAGGTCGGCGTACCGCTGGCCGCTGATGGTGGCCGTGCCGGCGGTCGGCGTGACCAGGTTCAGCAGCATGCGCAGCGTGGTGGTCTTACCGGCGCCGTTCGGGCCGAGGAAGCCGGTCACCCGCCCCGGTGCCACGGTGAAGGACAGGTTGTTCACCGCCCGGACGCTCTTGTACTGCTTCGTCAGACCGGACACCACGATCTGACCGTCGCTGGTGGGGCTTCGCTGCCCGTCAGTCATCGTTCTCCTCCCGTGTGTGGCGTCGAGGTACGCCGTGGCACAGCGTGACGGCCCGTGGCAACAAGGTCAATCAGGCGCGGTCCGTACGTTCGCCTCCGTCGCGGGGCGGAGGCGGCTCCTCCCTGCGGACTACGGCGGGGGTTCAGCGGGCGATCCAGGTTGCCCGGGCCGCGCCGAGCAACGCGCCGTCCGGGCCGTACAGGCTGGTGTGCACGAGCGCCTTGCGCCCATCGACGCGGAGCAACGCCCCGGTCACCACGCACTCGTCGCCCGGCCCCGGCAACGCCGCGACCACGGCAGCCATCCGGCCCAGCAGGTACGGGCGGCCCGGCGCGAGCACCGCCCAACCGCCGGGACAGTCCAGCGCCGCCCAGACCGTAGCGCCGCTGACCTGCTCGGGCGCGCGGAACGGCGCGGCGGTCCCCCCATCCGGCAGCCGGCCGGGGAAGATCCGCAGCCCGTCGGCCCGCTGCGGCCCGCAGACGTAACAGCCGGGGAACGGGTGCTCGACCAGGCCGGGGTAGCGGGTCGCGGCGGCCACCGCCGTCTCCAGGTCGACAGGGGGTACGACGACATCGATCGCCCCGGCCGGGCGCACCTCGGCCACCAGCTCGCCGGACGGGTCCCGGACCTCGCCGTCGACCAGGGTCAGCTCGGTCTCCAGCGGTGGTGGCCGGCGCAGCGTCACCTCGACCGGCCCGGCGTCGCCCGCCTCGGCGGCGAAGATCCCCGCGCTCCAGCCACCGTTGCCGGAACCGGCGGGCCCGTTGTAGCGGCTCTCGATGCGCATCGTCGACCTCCGGTGGTGCGTGTCGGCGCCTTCGCCGGCCTGCCCGGGCAGCCTCGCACGCTCTGCGCCGGGCCTCGCTCGCGGTCTCGCCTGCCGGCGTTCATCCGATCGACACCGGTGGTCCCCGTGAATGGCAACCCGGGCACCTACACAGATCCCATGGCCGTTCTGCATGCCGCTGGCGCACCCCTGAAGACCAGCGGATACACCCTGCTGATCGCCGACGACCCCACCCAGGTCGCGGCCGCGCAACGCCTGCGCCACGAGGTGTTCGCCACCGAGCTCGGCGCCACCCTCCTTCCCGGCGAGGCCGGGTTGGACGTGGACCCCTTCGACGCGTACTGCGACCACCTGATCGTCCGCGAGGACAGCACCGGCGAGGTGGTCGGCACGTACCGGCTGCTGCCGCCGGGGCGCACCACTCGGCGCTACGCCGAGGACGAGTTCGACCTGAGCCCGCTCGACCCCCTCAGCGGCGACCTGGTCGAGGCGGGTCGGTCCTGCGTGCACCCGGACCACCGCTCCGGCGCGGTGATCAACCTGATGTGGGCCGGCATCATCAGGTACCTGCACCTGCGCGGCTCCCGCTGGCTCGGCGGCTGCGCGTCGGTGCCGGTGGCCGACGGCGGGCGGACGGTCGCCGAGGTGTGGACCCAGGCCCGCGCACGGCACCTGTCACCGCCGCCGCTGCGGGTCCGCCCCTTGCGGCCGTGGTTCACCGAGGCGGCCTCCGCCGGCCCGGTCGCCGTTGCCCCGGCCGGACGGGTAGCGGTTCCGCCGCTGCTGCGTGGCTACCTCCGGCTCGGCGCGTGGATCTGTGGCGAGCCGTCGTACGACAGCGACTTCGGGTGCGCGGACTTCTACGTCCTCTTCTCCCTGGACCGGATGAACCCGCGCTACCTGCGGCACTTCCTGGGCGGGGAGCAGCGGTGACCGCCGTGCCGCGCGACCTGTGGCGGCCCTCCTCGGGCTGCGACGACGACTGCCTGCCGGCGGCCGGCGAGGTGCCGACGGTGCCGGTGGCCCGCCGGGTGCTCCGGCTGGTCGCCGCGCTCGGCATGCTGCTGGCCGGGATCGCCGTGGTGCTGCTCCTGCCCGTGCTCCCCATCCGGGAACGACAGGCGCTGGTCAGCGGGTGGGCACGGGCGACCGCGCGCGCCTTCGGCGTCCGCCTCGTGGTCCGGGGCCGGCTGCCCCGGCGGCGGGCACTGCTGGTCGCCAACCACGTCTCCTGGCTGGACATCCTCGCGGTGCTGGCGGTCGCGCCCACCCGGATGGTCGCGAAACGGGAGATCCGTTCCTGGCCGGTGGTCGGTCTGCTGGCCGCGGCGGCGGGCACGGTCTTCGTGGACCGCTCCCGGCCGCTGGCGCTGCCGACCACCGTCGACCGGGTCGCCGACGCGCTGCGCGCCGGGCGGTCGGTGGCGGTCTTTCCGGAGGGTACGACGTGGTGCGCCGGGACCGACGCCACCGACTGCCGCCCCGGCGGTGGTTTCCGGCCCGCGACGTTCCAGGCGGCCATCGACACGGGCAGCCCGGTGGTGCCGCTGCGGTTGACCTATCGCTGCGAGGCCACCGGGTCGACCACCACGGCAGCCGCCTTCCTCGGTGCGGACACCCTGCTGCGCTCGGTGGCACGGGTGGTCACGGCGCGGGAGCTGGTGGTCTCGGTGACGATCGCCGGTGCGCTGCACCCGGCCCGTGATGCCGATCGGCGGTTGCTGGCCCGGGCCGCCGAGTCTGCCGTACACCTGGTGCCGACGGCGGGTGCCGCGGCGCGGGCCCGGCTGCGGCCGGTGCCCACGGTGACGCCGGCCGTCCCCATGCCGACGCCCGCCGCCAATCGGGAGCTGGACCTGGCGGCCTGAGGCGCGAGACTCGCGACAGTCTTGTGGTGTCGCGATGTATCGCGTTACATTCTCCTTCTGTTCGGCGTGCGTCCGCGCGTCGTCGAGAGGGGGACGCCATGGCCGGCTGGACGGTCGAGAGCCCGCAGCGGCTCACACTGGACGCTCCGGTCATCCGGCTGGACGTCCGGCTGATCAGTGGGCGGCTCAACGTGGTCGCCGCCGACGGGCCGACCCGGATCGACGTGACCCAGGTCGGCCGTCGGCCGGTCCTGATCGACCACACCGACGGCCGGCTCAGCATCCGCCAGGAGCGCGGTCGGGGCTGGTCGGACGTCCTTCGCTGGTTCCGGATGATCCATCGCTATCCCCGGGTGGACGTGTCCGTCGCCGTGCCCGCCGACGTCCTTGCCGATCTGAGCCTGGTGGCGGGCTCGGTGGTCGCCTCCGGCCTGCGCCGGCAGACCACCGTCGACGTCGTCGCCGGCCAGATCACCCTCATGGGGCTGCGCGGCAGCACCTCCGCGAAGATCACCTCAGGGCCGGTGGAGGCCCTCGGCGTCCGCGGCGACCTCACCCTGGAGACGGTCTCCGGGGAGGTGATCCTCGCCGACAGCGCCGCCGACCGGGTCCGGGCGCAGACCGTCTCCGGCGCGATCACCTGCGACCTGGACAACCCCCGGCGCAGCGAGATCCGGCTGACCACCATCTCGGGCAGCATCACCGTCCGGGTCCGCGAGGACAGCGACCTCGCCGTCCGGCTGAACACGGCGTCCGGCCGCATCACCAGCGGCTTCTCGCAGCTGCGCCCCTCGACGTTCCCACTGCCCAGCAGCGAGGGGGTGCTCGGTGCCGGCGAAGGTAAGCTCTGGGCTTCCGCGACCTCGGGGAGCATCGCCCTGCTCGCCCGAGCTGTCGACAACGACGTGGAGGAGCTGCCGTGACCGCCGTGTTCAGCCACGGGCGGCTCCGGCTCTACCTGCTCAAGCTCCTCGACGACGGCCCGAAGCACGGCTACGAGCTGATCCGCCTGCTGGAGGACCGGTTCCTCGGGCTGTACGCGCCCAGCGCCGGCACCATCTACCCCCGCCTGCAACGGCTGGAGGTCGAGGGTCTGGTCAGCCACACCGCTGCCGGTGGCCGCAAGACGTACGACATCACCGACGCCGGCCGTGCCGAGCTGCGCCAACGGGCCGGCGAGCTGACCGCGCTGGAGACGGACATCGCGGCCTCCGTGGCGGACCTCTCCAGCCTGGCCGGCGAGATCCGCAGCGAGGTACGCGGCTCGGTACGCGACCTCAAGCGGGAGCTGAGCGAGGCCACCCGGCAGACCCGGCGGGCCCGGTGGGAGCCGCCCGCACCGCCGCCCCGGCCGACGTCGACCGCCGGACCGCAGGCGGAGTTGCTCGACGAACTGGACCAGCGGCTGGCCGCGTTCACCGTCGAGGTGGGCCGGCTGATGCGCGCCCGACAGTTCAGCGACACCCAACTGCGCACCGCGATCCGCCTGCTCGACGGCGCCCTCGACGGGCTACGTCGCCTGCTGCGCTGACCGACGCCACGGACCGGTCGGCGACTCACAGCCTTTTTGCAGGAACCGTCCAGCGCTGGCGCAGTGATGTCACCGATGATGGGCGCATGCCCGCTACCCAGACCGAGGCGCGACTGCTTGTCGTCGAGGACGACCCCAACATCCTCGAACTGCTCTCCGCGAGCCTGCGGTTCGCGGGCTTCGACGTGGCCACCGCGACAAGTGGTAGCGCGGCGCTCAACGCCGCCAAGGACCACCGGCCCGACCTGGTGGTGCTCGACGTGATGCTCCCCGACCTGGACGGCTTCGAGGTCATCCGGATGCTCCGCGAGGGCGGCACGCGTACCCCTGTGGTGTTCCTGACCGCCCGGGACGCCACCGACGACAAGATCCGCGGGCTGACCCTGGGCGGCGACGACTACGTCACGAAGCCGTTCAGCCTGGAGGAGCTGACCGCCCGGATCCGCGCCGTGCTGCGCCGCACCACGACCGGCGAGCAGGCCCCGTCCCGGCTCACCTTCGCCGACCTGGAGTTGGACGAGGAGACCCACGAGGTGCACCGGGCCGGCCAGCGCGTGCAGCTCTCGCCCACCGAGTTCAAGCTGCTGCGGTACCTGATGCTCAACGCCAACCGGGTGCTGTCCAAGGCGCAGATCCTCGATCACGTCTGGAACTACGACTTCCGGGGCGACGACAACATCGTCGAGTCCTACATCTCGTACCTGCGGCGCAAGGTCGACACCACCCAACCCCGGCTGATCCACACTCTCCGCGGCGTCGGGTACGTGCTGCGCAAGCCGGCGGCGTGAACGCGGTCCAGCAGGCGAAGGGACGGGTGCGCAGCGTTCCTCTGCGGGTGAAGCTGGTCACCTCGGTGCTGGCGCTGGTCGCCGTCGCGCTTCTGGTGATCAGCTCGCTGACCGCGTACTTCCTCCGCAACTACCTGGAGGGCCAGGTCGACGGGCAGGTCCGGTCGACCGCCCAGGGCCTCGGCCAGCTGCTTCCGAAGCTGCGCAGCGGTGAGGTCGGCGCGATGCTGCCCAGCGACTACGTCGTCATCGTGGCCGACGAGCGCCAGGTGTACCCGCCCAAGTACGACGACCTCAGCTACGACCCCGACCAACTGCCCGCGGTCCCCACCAGCCGCGCGGGTTTCGAGGCGGAGGAGGGCGAGCCGCAGACCGTCCTGTCCCGCAACGGCTACACCCGCTGGCGGGTGTACTACGCCCCCCAGCCGGACGGCTCCGTGCTGGCCGTGGGTCAGCCGTTGACCGACGTGGACCGGGCGGTGAAGCAGCTCGTCTGGATAGACCTCCTGGTCGGTGGCGCAGTGCTGATCATGCTGGCCTCGGTCGGCGCCGCGATCGTCCGGACCAGCCTCAAGCCCCTCGTCGAGATCGAACAGACCGCCGCCGCGATCGCCGGCGGTGACCTGACCCGCCGGGTGCCCGACCCGGAGGAGGGTCAGGCCGAGCCAACCTCGGAGCTGGGCCGGCTCTCCCGGGCGCTGAACGCGATGCTCACCCAGATCGAGGCGGCGTTCACCGCCCGAGCCGCGTCCGAGACCTCGGCCCGGTGGGCGGAGAGCGCCGCCCGGGATGCCGCCGCCGCCGCTCAGGCGTCCGAGGCGCGGGCCATCCGCTCCGAGGAGCGGATGCGGCAGTTCGTCGCCGACGCCTCGCACGAGTTGCGGACTCCGCTCACCACCATTCGTGGCTTCGCCGAGCTGTACCGGCAGGGTGCCGCCCGTGCGCCGGAGCAGACCGCCGGTCTGCTGCGCCGGATCGAGGACGAGGCGGCCCGGATGGGGCTGCTGGTGGAGGACCTGCTGCTGCTCGCCCGGTTGGACATGGAACGACCGCTCTCGCTGACCCCGGTGGAGCTGCCGGTGCTCGCCTCCGACGCGGTGCAGGCCGCCCGGGCGATGGCACCGGACCGGCGGATCGAGCTGGAGATCGCGCCCGAGTCGGGCCCGCTCGTCGTCTCCGCCGACGACGCGCGGCTGCGCCAGGTGATCGGCAACCTGGTCACCAACGCGCTCGCCCACACCCCACCGGAGGCCGAGATCCGGGTACGGCTGCGCGCCGAACCGGGTGGCTTCGCCGTCGTGGAGGTGGCCGACACCGGCCCCGGCCTCTCGGCGGAGCAGGCGGAACGGGTCTTCGAGCGGTTCTACCGGGCCGACGCGGCACGTACCCGACGGGCCGACGGCAACACCGGCACCGGCCTCGGCCTGGCCATCGTGGCGGCGCTGGTAGCGGCCCACCACGGCTCGGTCGAGGTGGCCGAGACACCCGGCGGTGGGGCCACCTTCCGGGTGCGGCTGCCGCTGCTGCCGCAGGTCGACGGAGCGGGCGAGTGACTTTCAGCCAACTTCCAGGACGGTTCCAGGTTGATTGCAGTGCCGGGGGAGAAGGTAGTGCCATGACCGAGTTCGAGTCCGACCCGCAGCGCCGGCCGGCACCCACCGACGCCGAGCCGTCGCACCCCACCGCCGAGCTGCCGCGCGACGAGCGCGTGCAGTCCGACTCCCCGACCACTCCCGTACCGGTCGTCTCGACCGCTGGTGAGCCGACGGTCGCCACGACCGCCGGTGACGCGGAGACCACCGCCGTCACCCCGGCCGGGTACGCCGGCTCCGCCGCGCCCGCCGGGCCGCCGGCCACCGCTCAGCCGACCGGGTACGAGCCGCCGACCGGCTACGAGCCCCCGGCCGCCACCGCGTCCGCGCCGCCGTATCCGGTCTCCGGCCACCCGACGCCCGGCCAGCCCGGCTACCCGCAGCCGGCCGCCGGCCACTACCCCGGTGCCCCCTGGTACGCGGGGCAGCAGTCCGGCTGGGCCGGCGGGGGCCAGCCGGGTATGGCGTACGCCCAGCACCAGCAGCACCCCCAGCACGCCCAGCACCTGGGACAGCACCCCCAGCACCCCGGGCAGCACCCGCAGCACCCTGGCCAGCCGGTTCCGCCGTGGGGCCCGCAGGTCGCGCCGCCCGGCAGTGGTCCCCGGCCGGGTCGGATCGCCAAGTTCGCCGGTGCCGGCGTCGCGGTGTTCGCCCTGATGCTCGGCTCCGGCGTGGCAGGTGGGGCGCTCGCGCTGGCCCTCGACGGCGACGGCGGCGGTATCACCCGCACCTACTCCGCGGCTCCCGTGATCAACGGGGCTGACCTGCCGAAGATCGCCGCGTCGGTGCAGGACAGCGTCGTCTCGATCACCACCGACAGCGGTGAGGGCTCCGGGGTGGTGCTCAGCGCCGACGGCTACGTGCTGACCAACAACCACGTGGTCGCCTCCGCGGCCGGCGGCGCCGTGCAGGTGATCTTCGCTGACGGCAAGAAGGCCGACGGGAAGGTCATCGGTACCGACCCGAAGACCGACCTGGCCGTGGTGAAGGCCAACGGGGTCAGCAACCTCAAGGCCGCCAAGTTCGGTGACAGCGACGCCATGCAGGTCGGCGACCAGGTGCTCGCCCTGGGCAGCCCGCTCGGCCTGCAGGGTTCGGTGACCTCGGGCATTCTCAGCGCCCGGGACCGCACCATCCGGGCCGGCGAGGGCCAGCCGCAGGACCCGACCCAGCAGCAGAGCCAGTCGGTCAGCTCGATCTCCGGCCTGCTCCAGACGGACGCGCCGATCAACCCCGGCAACTCCGGCGGCGCCCTGGTCAACACCCGGGGCGAGGTGATCGGCGTCAACACCGCCATCGCGACCTCCGGCCAGAGCACCGGCAACATCGGTGTCGGGTTCGCCATCCCCAGCAACAAGGCCAAGGACGTCGCCGGCAAGCTCCAGCGCGGCGAGAAGGTCAGCCACCCGTCGCTCGGGGTCGGCGTCAACCAGGCCGAGGGCGGCGGCGCGCTCGTCGCCTCGGTCACCCCGGGTAGCCCGGCCGAGAAGGCTGGCCTCCAGCGCGGTGACGTCGTCACCCGGTTCGGCGACAAGCCGGTCAACGACTCCGACGACCTGGTCGGCGCGGTGCAGGCCGGCAAGGTCGGCGACCGCGTCGAGGTGCAGTTCAAGCGCAACGGCGCCGACAAGTCGGCAACCGTGACGCTCGCCGAGACGTCCTGACCAGTTATCTGAACCTGCTTCCTCCCTCCGGCGGCGGGTGGCGGGGCCGAGGGGGTCGGCTCCGTCACCCGCCGCTTTTTCCGCCCGGACGGCGGTTCACCCGGATCGGGTGAACCGCCGTCACCCGTCTGCCCGGCAGGTTCGGTGGGCGAGTGTTCGGCGACCGGGACCGGGGGGTGCCATGACCGAGGTGGTGGGTGTCCGCGACGACCAGCGGATCCAACGCGACGTCCTGGCCGAGCTGGCCTGGGACGCCCAGGTGCAACCGAACGAGATCGGTGTGACAGTCGACCAGGGCGTCGTCACCCTGACCGGATTCGTGGACGGTGCCGCGCGCGGCTGGGCCGCGACGCGGTGCGCACAGCGGGTTCGCGGCGTACGGGCGGTGGCCGACGAGATGGAGGTGCGGCTGCCCGGCACTCCGGGGCGTACCGACGCCGAGATCGCCGTCGCCGCCACCCGTGCTCTGGAGTGGGACAGCTTCGTGCCCGCCGAACGGCTGGACGTGACAGTGGCCAACGGCTGGCTGATGCTGCGCGGTGAGGTCGAGTTCGGGTGGCAGCGGCGGGCCGCCGAGGGCGAGGTGCGCCGACTCGACGGCGTACGGGGGATCACCAACCTGATCGAGGTACGGCCCGCGGCACCTCCGGCCGGCGAGCGGCTGCGTCGGGACGTCCAGCGGGCGCTGCTGCGCACGCTCGGCGGCGAGCGGGTGACAGTCGAGGTGGATGGCGACACGCTGGTCCTCGCCGGGGTGGTCCGTTCCTGGTGGGAACGCGATCAGGTCGAGCGGGTGGCGTGGTCCGCGCCCGGGGTGCGGGTGGTCCACGACCAACTCCTGGTGGGCGGGTGATCGTCCGCGATGTCCGGTTTACCCGGGACGCCACTGGGAAACCGCCGCCGACCGGCGGTGCCGCCGCACCGGGGATCAACGGGGAGGACTCGTGGCCGTGAACCACCCGCCTGCGGGCCGCCCCGAGGAGCGGTCGTTGCGCATCGCGATGGTGGTTCCGCCGTGGTTGTCCGTACCGCCGCCCGGTTACGGCGGCCTTGAGCAGGTCGTCGCCGCCCTGGTGGACGCGCTCTGCCGGCAGGGGCACGCGGTGACCCTGTTCGGTGCCGGCGGCGGCCACGGCACGGCGGCCGACGGCTTCGTCTCCACCGTCGCCGAGGTCCAGTACGAGCGGCTCGGCGAGTCACTGCCCGAGCTGGCGCACCTGGCTCGGGTGAATCGGCTGATCACGGCGGCGGACTTCGACGTGATCCACGACCACACCACGATCGGCCCGCTGGTCGCCGGCCGCCGGGCCGTGCCGACGGTCGCGACAGTGCACGGGAACCCCGTGGGGGAGTACGGCGACGTGCTGAGCGACATCGACTCGGGCGTCGCCCTGGTGGCGATCTCGCACGCGCAGCGTCGGTTGAACCCGAATCTGCCCTGGGCCGGCACCGTGCACAACGCGCTGGACATCCAGGGTTTTCCGCGCAAGCACACGCCTGGCGCGGGGCCGGTGCTGTGGCTGGCCCGGTTCAGCCCGGACAAGGGCCCGGACACCGCCATCCGAGCCTGCCGGGCTGCCGGGTTGCCCCTGCTGCTGGCCGGCAAGTGCAACGAGCCAGCCGAGCGTCGCTACTACGAGCAGGTCGTCGCGCCGATGGTCGACGAGGATGTGACAGTCGTGCTCAACGCGGACCGCGCGACGACGCTGCGGATGCTTGTCGACGCCCGCTGCCTGATCATGCCGATCCAGTGGGACGAGCCGTTCGGCATGGTGATGCTGGAGGCGATGGCGACCGGCACACCTGTGGTCGCGCTCAACCGGGGTGCGGTGCCGGAACTGGTCCGGCCGGGGCTGACCGGTCTCGTCGTCGAGCGGTCGGAGGAGCTACCCGCGGCGTTGCTCGCGGCGGAGCGCCTCGACCCGGAGGACTGTGTCGAGCACGTCGCGCAGAACTTCTCCGTCGATCGGATGGCGAGCGGCTACGCGGAGGTCTACCGGCGCTTCGCCCTCGGCCGGCGCGACGTCCGTGAACCGGCCCGGGTGCCGGCGCGCTGACCCACTGGTGTCGCCCTGTCAGGCCCCGGTCGCGCCCAGTTCGGCGATGGCGGCGTCGAGCCGCGACGCGTACGCCGGACTGATGCCGCCCTCACCGAGGCGGACGGTGACCTTCTCGCGCAGCCGGGCCACCGGTGGCGCCAGCTTCTCGCGGCCCGAGCTGACCGCCACGGTCAGGTTGCGCAGCTCGTTGCGCAGGTCGAGGGCCACGTCCTCGCGGATCTCCCCGGCGCTCAGCCCGGCGCCGATCAGCCCGTCGACCCGGTTGGCGGCCTCGGTCAGGGTGCCCGGGTTCGTGGTGGGCGGGCCGGTGGTCGGCTTCGTCGACGGTGGCGCGCTCGGCGCGGTCGGCGTGGTCGGGGTCGACGACTCGGGGGGCGGCGGGTCCGTCGACGGGGTCGTCACCGGGCCGGCGGAGGGTTGCGCCCGGCGGTCCGGTTGCTGCTCGGGCAGCAGTGCCACCCCGGCCAGCGTCACCCCGACGGCCAGCACCAGCAGCAACACCAGCCTGCGCCGGGACCAGCCCGACCCGGTCGCCGGCTCGTCGGCGTCGGAGGAGGCCGCACCGTCCGCTGTGCCCGTGTCAGGGCTTGCCGGGGGCGACGTCGGGACCCTGGCCGTCGCGACGGCGGGCGACTGCGGTGGCAGGGGCTGGGTGGGCACCTGGATGGTCGCGGTCGGGGGCTCGACGGGCAGCGAGTGGTCGCGGAGCGCGGTGGCGACCTGCCGGGCGGTCGGCCGGTCCGCCGGGTTGCGGGCGAGGCTGCGCAGGCAGATCTGGGCCACCGGTGGGGGCAGGTCCGGTAGGTCGGCCAGCGTCGGCGGGGGACCACTGGCCAGCGCGGCGCTGAGCTGCTCCCAGGTGTCCGCCGGATACGGAACCCGGCCGGTGAGCGCCTCGTGCAGCAGCACACCGAGCGAGTAGACGTCTGTGGACGGCTGGGCCGGCGCGCCGTCGAGGCGTTCCGGGGCGACGTACGCCGGGGTGCCGAAGGTCTCGCCGTCCTCGTCCTCGTCGGGTGCGCCGATCCGGGTGGCGATGCCGAAGTCGAGTACCTTGACGCCCGTCCCGGTCATCATCACGTTGGCCGGGGTGATGTCCCGGTGCACGATGCCGAGCCGGTGCGCGGCGGCCAGGGCGTCCGCGACCTGCGCGCCCACCTGGACCGCCTCGGTCCACGGCAACGGCCCTTCGGTGAGCCGTAGCTTCAACTCCTCGCCGGTGAGCAGCTCCATCACCACGAACGAGGTGATCGAGCCGTCCGGGTCGACAGTCTCGCCGTAGTCGTGCACGGAGGTCAGGTGCGGGTGCACCAGCTGGGCGGCGGCCCGTGCCTCCTCGCGCACCATGCCCCGAAATCGCGCGTCGGCGGCGAGGGACGGGGCGAGCACCTTGAGCGCGACCACCCGGTCCAGCACCTCGTCCCGGGCACGCCAGATGACCGACATGCCGCCGGCGCCGATCTGGTCCAGAAGTCGGTATCTGCGAGCCAGCAATCGGCCCGGATGCAGTGCTGCCTTCACGGATCGCACCTGCCTCAGGGGTGGGAGCCGTATCAGGTTGCGCGAATGTGTCCTGCCTGTCAACGCCGTCACCACCCGCCGTCGGCGGACGGTGCCTGCCGTGCGCTGACCGCCCGTCGGCAGCGGCCCGCCGGTCGGCGGCGGGCCCGTGCCAGGATGAGAGACATGGCGGCGGGACCTGTGGCGTTCGTGCTCGGCGGCGGGGGAGTGCTCGGCGCGGTCGAGGTCGGCATGTTGCGCGCGCTGTTCCGCGCCGGCATCCAACCCGACATCGTGCTCGGCACCTCGATCGGCGCGGTGAACGGCGCACTGGTCGCCGCCGACCCGTCCGAGGCGGTGACCGACCGGCTGGTCCGGCTCTGGGCCTCACCGGAGGCGAGCGAGGTGTACGGCGACTCGGTCGCCCGGCAGCTGCGCCGCTTCGCCGCCCGTACCCACCTGCACTCACCCCGGCCGCTGCGTCGCCTGCTCGAGACCGAGCTGGGGGTGGACACCACGTTCGCCGATCTGCGGGTGCCGTTCCGTTGCTGCGCCGCGCACATCGAGCGGGCCGCCGAGCACTGGTTCGACAGCGGTCCGGTGGTGCCGGCGGTGATGGCGTCCGCCTCGGTGCCGGGCCTGCTTCCGCCGATGCAGATCGACGGCGCGCACTACGTGGACGGCGGGATCGTCAACTCCATCCCGATCGGCGAGGCGGTGGCCGTCGGCGCCCGCCGGATCTACGTCCTCCAGGTGGGGCGGATCGAACGGGAGCTGACCCCGCCCCGCCGGCCGTGGGAGATCGCGCAGGTCGCGTTCGAGATCTCCCGCCGGCACCGGTTCTTCCGGGAGATGGCGGCGCTGCCCGAGGGGGTCGAGGTGCACGTCCTGCCGACCGGCGGGCTCAACCCCCGCGACGACACTCCGTGGGCGTACCGGGACATGGCGGCGGTGGGGCGGCGGATCAGTCGCGCGTACACCGCCTCCCGGCGCTACCTCGCCACCCACGTGGAGCGGTGATGCCGCTGCCTCCCCGGTGGCTGCGTCGACTGCTGCTCGCCCCCGCCGTCGTGCTGCTCGCCTTCTTCGTGGTCACCACCTTGCCGGTCTGGGCGCTGCTCGCCGCCGCCGCGTCCCCGCTGGTCCCGGGCCGGTTGCGTCCGCTGCGACTGCTCTGGATCGGCTGCTTCTACCTGGTCTGGGACGCCGCCGCGCTGCTCGCGCTCTTCGTGCTCTGGGTCGTCTCCGGCTGCGGCTGGCGGACCCGGTCGCCGGCCTTCCAGCGTGCGCACTACGTGCTGGCCGGCTGGTTCCTGCGGGTGCTGTTCTGGCAGGCACATTGGACACTGCGGTTGCGCATCGACGTGGTGGGCACCGATCCGGACACCGCGCTGCCCGGCCGGCCCGAGCTGGTGCTCTGCCGGCACGCCGGGCCGGGCGACTCGTTCATCCTGATCCACGGGCTGGTCAACTGGTTCCACCGGGAGCCACGGATCGTCCTGAAGGACAGCCTCCAGTGGGATCCGGCGATCGACGTGCTGCTCAACCGGCTGCCCAACCGGTTCATCGCGCCGACCCCGGAACGCGGCGAGGAGACGGTGCGCCAGGTCGGGCACCTGGCCTCCGGCCTGGACGACAACGACGCGTTCGTGATCTTCCCCGAGGGTGGCAACTTCACCCCCAAGCGGCGGCTGCGCGCTATCGCCCGGCTGCGTTCCCTGGGCCTGGACCGGATGGCCCTGCGTGCCGAGCGGATGCGCCACGTGCTCGCCCCGCAGCCCGGTGGGATGCTCGCCGCGTTGGACGCCGCACCGGACGCCGGGGTCATCTTCGTCGCCCACACCGGGCTGGACCGGATGCTCACCGTCGCCGACGTGTGGCGGGAGCTGCCGATGGACAAGCGGATCGTGATGCGGTTCTGGTCGGTGCCACCGGAGGACGTACCGACCGGACGGCAGGAACGCATCGACTGGCTCTTCGATTGGTGGGCGCAGATTGACGCCTGGATCGCCGCTAATCGGGCTGATGCCGCGTAGGGTGCGGTCGTGGACGAGATCTGCGTGGTGACAACGGTGGTGGATGCGCGCTCGGTCGCCGACGTGCTGGCGGCTGCGGCCGTCGCCGGCAGGCTCGCCGCCTGCGCCCAGGTGGGTGGTCAGGTGGACAGCACCTACTGGTGGCGGTCCGGGATGGAGACGAGCACCGAGTGGTCTGTGCAGTTCAAGACCGCACCGGACCGGCTCACCGCGTTGCTCGACCAGATCCGGGTCAGCCACCCGTACGAGGTGCCGGAGATCCTGGTGTCCAGGGTGGAGAGCGGCAACCCCGACTACGCCACCTGGGTGTACGAGCACACCCGTTCCTGAGTACGCGCACTCTGGGTCGCACCCCGGTCGGCTGTCGATGATGACCGGGTGGATGACACCCGTTACCCCTGCCCCGCCTGCGGTGCACCTGCCGATCTGAGCGCCGGTTGCTCCGGCTGCCGGCGTGCGCCCGATCCGATCGCCGCCGAGGTGGTTCGGCTGAGCCGGCAGGTCGCCGAGCTTGAGCCGGAGGTGGAGCGGGCTCGCCACACGTACACCGAACTGGCCGGACGCCTGTCGGCCGTGTCGCGGCGGCGGGCCGAACTGGCGGCGGTCGTCCGTGCCGGGTTGGCAGCCCCGGTCGCGGCGCGCCCGGTGTCTCCCGTCGGGCCGGTGCCGTCGATCGGCCCGGGTCCCGGGGTCGCTGCCGATGCGCGGCCGGGTGCGGCGGAGACCTCGACCCGGACGATCCAGGGTCTGCTCTTCGTCCTCGGTGGACTCCTGCTGGGCACCGCGGCGGTGGTGTTCACCGCTGTCGCCTGGGCGTCCGTGGGGGTCGGCGGGCGGGCGTTGATCCTGGCGGCGTTCACCGCCCTCGCGCTGGGCGTACCGCTGCTGGCGGCCCGCCGGGGGCTGCGCGGCACGGCGGAGACGTTCGCCGCTGTGGGGTTGCTGCTGGTGGTGCTTGACGGTTACGCGGCCTGGTCGGTGGACCTGGCCGGTGTGGCCGGCTGGCCGGGCAGCCGGTACGCCGCGCTGGTCGGGGGCCAGCGCGGCGGTCGCCGTGGCGTACGGCCGGTGGAGTGGGCTGACCGGGCCCTGGTTCGCCGCTCTGGTGGCTGCCCAGCCGGCGTTGCCGCTGCTCGCCGCCGAAGCCGGGCCGGGTGCGGCCGGGTGGGCGTTGGTCCTGCTCGGGGTGGCGTTGCTGAACCTGGCGGTGCTGGCCGCGCTGCGCGGCCGGGAAGGGCGGCGCAGCTCGTCGGCCGGGTGCTGGCCGGTGTCGGTCACGTCGCCGCGCTTGTCGGCGCTGCCGCCTGCGCGGTGGTGCCGCTGGTCAGTGGGCGGGCGGGGGCTCGCCACTGCTGGCCGGGTTGCCACTGTTGCTCGTCGCGCTGACCGGGCTCGGTGCGGCCTGGCTCGTCGGGGGGCGGGCGCTGCGGGCGGTGGCGGCCGGGCTGCTGGTGCCGGTGCTCGCGGCCGCCCTGCTGCGTCCGGTGGCGGAGCTGTCGCCGAACCTGCTCCTGCTCGCGGCGGCGACGGTGGCGCTCGGGCTGGTCGCTGCCGTGCGGCTCCTGCCGGTGGCGGCCGGGGCGGCTGTGGAGGGTGGCGGCGGTTGGCGGACCGGTCCGCGTGCCGGTGCGCTGTTCGTCGCGGCGGGCACCGCGCAGGTTGCCGTGCTGATCACCATCGGGTTGGCGGTCGCTGCCGTCGGCCGGTCGCTGCCGCCGTGGGGCGGGGCGGGGACGGGGCCGGACCTGCGCTGGGGCTGGCAGCTCGCACCTGCCGTGGCGCTGGCGATCGGCGCGACGGTGCTCCTGCTGCCCGGGAAGGCGCGGGCGGCGCTCGCCACGGCCGGTGCGGTGGTGGTGCTGTTCGCCGTGCCCGCCGGCTGGCCGGCCTCCTGGCCCCAGGTGGTGGCCGTCGACCTGGTCGGCGGGGTTGCGCTCCTGCTCGTCGTGCTGGCCCGCCCGACGACCCCGTCGGTCGCCCTGCTCACCCGTGCGCTCGGCGCTGCCGTCCTGCTCGGGCACCTGTTGCTTGTCGCCCTGGCCGCCCCGACCGGTGCCCTGGTGGCGCTCGGCGTGCTCGCCGTGGCCGGGCTGGCACTTGCCGTGCGACGGGGGCCGGGGCGTACCGGGAGGTGGCCGGTGCGGGTCTGCTGGTCGGGCAGCTCGCGCTGCCCGGGATCGCGGCGGTGGCGCTGTTCGCCGCTGGCGCGCCGCCCTGGTGGCAGGCCCGGCTCGCGCTGGCCGCCGCCGGGCTGTCGCTGGTCGCGGCGCTCGCGGCGCGTCGCCACCGGGTGGAACTGATCGGGTACGCGGTGACCGGCGCCGTCGTCGCGGTGACAGTGCCCGCCCTCGCTCCGCTGGTCGGGGCGGGTGAGGAGCCGCTCGCGCTGTACGCCGCGCTGGCCGCGCTGGGCGTCGCGTTCGTCGTCTGCTGGCTGCCGTCGGCGAGCGCCTCCGGCCAGGCGGCCCTCGGGGACCGGCCGATGGCCGCCGAGCGAGAGTCGGCCCGGTCGGCGCTGGTGCTGGCGGCGGGCGGAACGCTTGTGGTGGTCGCCGTGCTGGCGGCCCTGCCGACGGTGTTGACAGCGCTCGTGTCGCCCCACGGCGGCCGGGACCGGGTGTGGGCAGGGGTGCCCGCTGTCGTCGCCGACCCGACGGTGCTTCCGGTCGGGTTCGCGCTTGTCGTGCTGGCGGTGGCCGCGGCGCTGGCCGGTCGGCGGGTCGGCCTGCCGGTGCTGCCCGCGCTGCCGTTCGTCGCGGCGGCGCTGCCGGTGCTGCTCGTCGCGATCGGCGCGCCGTGGCCGGTGCTGCCGGCCGCCGTTCTGCTCGCCGGCCTGGCCGCGCTGCTGTTCACCGCGTTGGCCGCGGCGCGCCCGCGCTCGCGCCGATCGCCGTACCGGTGGGCGTGGTGCTGATGGCCTCCGGTGTGCTCGGTCTGCTCGCGACCCGGGCCGGGACGCTCGCGGCCGAGGGGCGCTGCTGGTGGCGGCGGTCGTGGTCGCCGCCGGGGCGTGCCGGTTCGAGGTACGGGTCGCCGGTTGTCTCACCGCCGTGGGCGCGGCGTCCGCGCTGGCGGTGACCGCCCCGCTCGCCAGCGGGCTGCCGCTGCGGGCCGCCGCGTACCCACTGCTGGCGGTGGCCGCGTTGGTGCTGGCCGCCGCGGCGGTCAACCCGGCGCGGGCCCGGCTGGGACGGGTGCTGGACGCCGCCGCGCAGGCCGTCGCGCTGGTGGCGGCGGTGCTCGCCGTCGAGGTGGCGCGGGACCTCGCCACCGTCTGCGTGCTCTGGGGTGTCGCCGTCGCGCTGCGACTGCTGCGGCGGGGTGAACCGGCCGGTCGGCGGTGGGCCTTCGCGGGGATCGCCGCCGGCAGCGAGTTGGTCGGGGCCTGGGTGCTGCTGGCCGCCGGTGGGGTGACAGTGGTGGAGGCGTACACCCTGCCGGCCGCGGCGCTCGCCGTCGGCGCGGGTCTGCTGGCGCTGCGCACCCGGCCGGGGCTGACCAGCTGGCCGGCCCTCGGCCCGGGGCTGGTCGCGGCGTTGCTGCCCAGTCTCGTGTCGGTGCTGGTCGGGCCGGACCCGCAGCCGTGGCGGCGACTGCTCCTCGGCGCGGCGGCGACCGGCGCGGTGCTGGCCGGCGCGACCCGCCGCTGGCAGGCCCCGGTGCTGCTCGGCGGCGGGGTGCTGACGCTGTTGGCGCTGCACGAGCTGGCCCGGGGATGGGATCTGCTGCCCCGGTGGATCTACCTGGGGGTCGGCGGGCTGGCGCTGGTCGGGCTCGCCGCCACCTACGAGCGGCGGCGACGTGACCTGGCTCGACTGCGCGCCGCGGTGGGCCGGCTGGGCTGAGCCGAACCACTAGGGGTAGGGCCTGCCCTACCCCCCATTCGGGGGTTGCCGGGGTTACTCAGTGCTACCGCAATCGGGAGACTTGACAATAAGCCCGAACCACCCTGGGACGGGCGCAAGTGGAACGGGAGCATCGATGGCGCTCGGAGCGGTGGCGGAACCGCCGGTACGACGGCGAGGTAGTGACTACGCACAGTTGTCCCGACGGATCAGCCAGGCGGGCCTGCTGGAACGGCGTCCCGGCTGGTATGTCACCCGCATCGCGCTCACCCTCGGTGCCTTCGTGGCCGGCTGGGTGGCCGTGTTCCTGCTCGGCGACTCCTGGTGGCAGCTTCCGCTCGCGGCCCTGATGGCGGTGGCCACCACCCAGGTCGCGTTCCTCGGTCACGACGCCGGGCACCGGCAGATGTTCCGTCGGCGTGGCCCCAGCGAGTTGGTGGGGCTGTTCGCCGGCAACGTGGCGGTGGGGATCAGCTACGGCTGGTGGGTCGACAAGCACAACCGGCACCACGCCAACCCGAACCACGAGGACGAGGACCCGGACGTCGGCGCGGGTGCCCTGGTGTGGACGCCCGAGCAGGCGATGGAGACCCGTGGGATCGGTCGCTGGATGGCCAAGCGGCAGGCGTACCTCTTCTTCCCGATGCTCCTGCTGGAGGGCCTGAACCTGCACGTGGCGAGCATCCGGGCGATCATCGGCCGGGAGCCGAACGGCGGCGGGTACACCGTCCCGATGCGGCACCGGGCGGTCGAGGCGACGCTGCTCGTCGTGCACACCGCCGCCTACGTGGCACTGCTGTTGGCGGTCATGTCCCCGGTCAAGGCACTGCTCTTCGCCGTCGTGCACCAGGCGCTGTGGGGCCTCTACATGGGCTGCGCGTTCGCGCCGAACCACAAGGGCATGCCGATGCCGACCGCCGAGGACGAGTTGGACTTCCTGCGCAAGCAGGTGCTGACCTCCCGCAACGTGCGCGGCAGCCGTTTGGTGGACACCACCCTCGGCGGTCTCAACTACCAGATCGAGCACCACCTGTTCCCGAACATGCCCCGCGCCAACCTGCGCCGGGCCCAGCCGATCGTCCGTGCCTACTGCGTCGAGCAGGGCATCCCGTACGCGGAGACCGGGCTGGTCGAGTCGTACCGGCAGGCACTCGGTCATCTGCACGAGGTGGGGCGGCCGCTGCGCGGCTGAACACCGGGTGGGGGGAAGGCGGGGGCGGTGCCGGACGGCACCGCCCCCGCCTGCGCGTACCGGGTCGATCGACACCCTGCTACCGCTGGTCGATGCCGGCCGTCGTCCCCGGTAGGGTCGGCGCATGGCAGACCTGCTCACCGCGGAAGCGGTGCGAGATGAGCTGGGCGGGCTGACGGGCTGGTCCCCGACCCGGCCGATCGACGACATCGTCGGGAGCGTGGCATGAGATTCGAGATCAGCAAGGTGCTGGACGCCATCGAGGGGCGGGTCTGCACCGACCCGTCGCTGGCCCGAGCCGTGATCGACCTGGCCGAGGTGATCCGCTACCAGGACATCGACGGTGGTCGGCCGGCCAGCCTGCTACGCCTCGGCATGGTCATCGACGCGCTCTCCCGCGAGCTGGAGGAAGACAGCGTCCAGGTCTACGCGGTGGTGCACCGGGCGTTGCTCTCCGACGCCGACCTCACCTCGAATGAGCGGATGGTCGTCCGCCGCTGGGCCGACGACGGGCTCGTCGAAGTGCTCGACAACCCGGGCGACCGGATGCTGGAGGTCGCCGACCTGCTCGGTCTTCCGGTGCTCAGCCGGGTCCGCTTCGACGGGTTGCGCGGTCGGTTCCCGTGGCTCGTCGAGCAGCCAGGTCGGGTGGTCGCCCCGGTGCCCGGCGCCGGCGGGCCGGTGTTCATCGCACACGTCGGTGGTGGGCACGCGCCGGTGGCCGGCAAGCGTTCGCCGACCGGCGTCAAGCTGCTGGCCCGCCAGTGGCGCTGCCCGGAGTCGGGCTGCGCCCTGTTCGGCGGCGGTGGTGGGGGCGGCGCATTCGCCGACCTGGCCGGGGTGCCGACCGCAGCCCCGCCGCGCAGCCGCCGCCCGCGCTGCGCAACGGTGTGCCGACCTGCCCCCGGCACGGCGTACGGCTCGGTGACGCCGGCCCGCGTCCGCGTACCGAGGTGCTCGCGGTGCGCGTCGGCGGCCTGGTCCGGCGGCGGTTCGTGCTCAGCGAGGAGCAGCCGATCGTGGCTGGCCGGGCCCCCGAACAGGACGGCGGGATCATGCTCGGGCAGTGGCTCAACGACGAGGCCCGGCGTTGGATCAGCCGTGGTCACGTCCGCTTCGAGCTGCGGGTCGGCGAGGTCATCGTGACCGACGTCAGCACCAACGGCTCCGGCATCCGCCCGGCGGGCTCGATGGCCGAACCGGACCGGATCCCCCTGGCCCCCCAGCAGTCCCGGGTCCTGGGCGAGAACGACATGGTGGAGCTGTACCCGGGGGTGCAGATCGGTCGGGCCGAGGAGCTGCCCACCGGTGCTCCGTTCACCCCCACCTCGGTGATGGCCGAAGCCCCGACGATGGCCATGCGCCTACCCCGTCCCTGACGCGGAAGGCGGGCGCCGGCAACCCGACGCCCGCCTTCCACCACGTTCCTCGTTCAGCCGGCCAGCACCTCGGCCAACTGGGCCACCGCCAGGTCGATCTCCTCCTCGGTGATCACCAGCGGTGGGGCGAGCCGGATGGTGGATCCGTGGGTGTCCTTGGCGAGCACTCCGCGCGCGGCGAGCCGCTCACACGCCTCCCGGCCGCTCATCAGCGCCGGGTCGATGTCCAGACCGGCCCACAGGCCACGGACGCGTACCCCGACGAGACCCTTGCCGACCAGCCCTTCCAGGCCGGCCCGCAGCCGCTCACCCAGCTCGGCCGAGCGGCGCTGGAACTCGCCGGTGGCCAGCAGTCGGACCACCTCGATCGCCACCGCGCAGGCCAGCGGGTTGCCCCCGAAGGTGGAGCCGTGCTGGCCGGGCTTGAGAACGCCGAGTACGTCGGCGTTCGCGGCCACCGCGGACACCGGCACGATGCCGCCGCCGAGCGCCTTGCCGAGCAGGTACATGTCGGGCACGACGCCCTCGTGGTCACAGGCGAAGGTCGCGCCGGTACGCCCCAGACCCGACTGGATCTCGTCGGCGATGAACAGCACGTTGCGCTCGGTGCAGACCTGGCGTACGCCCGGCAGGTAGCCCTCCGGCGGCACCACCACACCCTGCTCACCCTGGATCGGCTCCAGCAGCACGGCCACTGTGTTCTCGTCGATCGCGGCCGTCAGCGCGTCCAGGTCGCCGTACGGCACGACAGTGAACCCCGGGGTGTACGGCCCGAAGTCGGCGCGGGCGTCCTCGTCGGTGGAGAAGCTCACGATGGTGGTGGTCCGGCCGTGGAAGTTGCCCTCGGCGACCACGATGTTGGCCTGCCCGGCGGCCACCCCCTTGACCTGGTAGCCCCACTTGCGGGCCACCTTGATCCCGGTCTCCACCGCCTCGGCGCCGGTGTTCATCGGCAGCACGAGGTCCTTGCCGCACAGCTCGGCCAGCTCCCGGCAGAAGTCGGCGAACTGGTCGTGGATGAACGCCCGGCTGGTCAGCGTGAGCCGGTCCAGTTGGGCGTGCGCGGCGGCGATCAGCTGCGGGTGCCGGTGACCGAAGTTCAGCGCCGAGTAGCCGGCGAGGCAGTCCAGGTAGCGGCGGCCGTCCACGTCGGTGAGCCAGGCGCCCTCGGCGGACGAGATCACCACCGGCAGCGGGTGGTAGTTGTGCGCTGTCCAGCGCTCGGCGTCCCGGACCGCTCCCGGCGTACGCAGCTTGTCATCCACGATCACTTGCTTGCCTTTCCCTGACGGAGTCGCAGCGTGCAGCACTTCGGTCCGCCGCCGGCCTTACGTAGCTCGGACAGGTCGACCCCGATGGTTTCGTAGCCCCGGTCGCGCAGCTTGGCGGCCAGGTCGGTGGCCTGCGCGGGCAGCACCACGTGCCGCCCGTCGCTGACCGCGTTCAACCCCAGCACCTCGGCGTCGGCCATGGTGGCCTGCACCGCGTCGGGGAAGAGCCGACGCAGCACGGCCTGGCTGCCGGGGGAGAACGCCTCGGGCAGGTACGCCACGGTCCGCTCGTCGAGCACTGTCAACGCGGTGTCCAGGTGGTAGAAGCGCGGGTCGACAAGTTGCATGGTGATCACCGGGTAGCCGAAGACCTCCTGCAACTGGGCGTGTGCGGCGTGCGCCGTACGGAAACCGGTGCCGGCCAGCAGGTGGTCACCGGCCAGCAGGACGTCGCCCTCGCCCTCGTTGACGTGCTTCGGGTCGTACATCTCGAAGCCGGCGGCCTCGAACCAGGCCCGGTACGCCGGCGCCTCGTCCGCGCGCTGCGGGTCACGGAACTGCACGGCCATCGCCTTGCCGTCGATCACGGTGCCACCGTTGGCGGCGAAGACCATGTCGGGCAGGCCGGGCACCGGAGTGATCTCCTCGACGGTGTGGCCCAGGTCAAGGTACGTCTGGCGCAGCTGCTCCCACTGCCGGACGGCCAGCGCGGCGTCGACCGGCGCGCTCGGGTCCATCCAGGGGTTGATCGCGTAATCGACGGCGAAGTACGTCGGCCGGCACATCAACAGGCGCTGGCTGGTGGCGTCCATCGTCATTGTCCTGCTCCCAGGGTCGGGCGCGCCCGGCCACCGTGGCCCACGGGCTGGCGCCGTGGCTCAACGTTATGCGGCGTCAGCGGCAGGATCCACCACTGAGAGTTGCAAATACCGAACATTCATTGCGTCTGAATGGTCCGCGGCTGCGAATCGTTGCGTGCACGGCCGCGTGGGTTGTGATTCGTGTGTCGAGCCACTTGCGGCAGGGAGACTGCCAGACCCCGGACACACTTCAGGGGCGGCGAACCGCCGCCCCTGAAAGGGTGTCGCCCGGCCGGTGAACCACCGGACTGGTCGGGCTGCCGGCGAACCGCCGGCCGTTCGCCGATGCATCACCGGCGAGCGGAACAGTGCCCGCTAGAAACGATCGACAAACTGTGAGTCAAGCCACTCGCGCAGGCGCTGCACCCAGTCGCCGTCGGTCGTCGGCCAGTCGAACTGACCTGTCATCGCGAGCACCCCGATCACGACCGCGGCCAGCCCGATCAGCACGCCGAAGAGCGCGTCGGTCTTGCCGGCCACGTGCCGACGGCGGGTGGCCATCAGGCCGAGCACCGAGAGCACCGCACCGAACGCGCCGAGCCCGATGCCGTACCCGGCCAGGGTCCCGGTCAGCACGAACATCGCACCGACGACCGAGACGATCAGGCCGAGGGTGGCGAGCAGGCTGGCTCGCGGCTTCGGACCGCGCGTCACCGGCGGCTCGGGCGCGGTCGCGCCCGGGGTCGGGTCGACCGGGCGGTCGGTGGTGACCCGGTCGGTGGTGTCGGGCCGACGGGTGGTGCTGTCGAGGTCGGCGTCCCGCTCGGCGGTGCGCGCCGTGGCGTCCCGCTCGGCGGTGCGTGCCGTGGCCGCGACGACGGCGGGCCGGGAGTCGGTCTCCACCTTGTGGGCGGTGCGAGGCTCAGGTGCGACAGTGCCGTTCTGGGGCTCGGGTGCGACGGGGCGGGTCGTGCCGTTCACGGGCTCGGGTGCGACCGGGCGGGCGGTGCCTCGGGACTCGGTCTCCACCGGTCGCGCGGTGGCGGCTCGGGCCACCGCCGCCCGCTCGTTGGCCCGTCGCTCGGCCTCGCTGGTCTGGCTGCCGGTCGCGCCGCTGCGGTACGTCGTCTGGTCGGCATCCCGGTCGGTGACCACCGGGCGGCCGACGCTGTCGTCGGACTGACCGGTCTCGGTGACCGGGGCGTCGCGGCCGTCCACGCGGCCGTCGAGGTTCTCGTCCCGCGTCGGCGCCGGCTCGGACCGGCGGGACAGCGAAGGAATCCTGACCACTACACACCTCCTGTTGAATGCGTGGTGGCCGACGGAAGGGTGGCACCCACGCGGTGTCGCCCCTGGAATACCCACCTGGGCGTTTCCTGACACCAATCCTGGGTACGGACGCCGAGACCGGCCATGCCAGCCGTTGGTCGTGGGCCTGTTGCGCGCGGCCCGGTCGGGCGGGGCTGGCTATCCTTGGCACCCGTGCCAGAGGGACACACGATCCATCGCCTGGCGGCCCGGCACGCCGAGCTGTTCGCCGGGGACAAGCTGCACGCCGCGAGCCCGCAGGGGCGTTTCGCCGACGGCGCTGCCCGGCTCTCCGGGACGGTGCTGGAGGGCACCGAGGCGTACGGCAAGCACCTGCTGCACCACTACGCCGGCGAGCTGACGCTGCACGTACACCTCGGGTTGTACGGCAAGTTCGCCGACGGGCCGGGGGAGCCGCCGGAGCCGATCGGTCAGCTTCGGCTGCGACTGACCAGCGACCGGCACTGGCTGGACCTGCGCGGGCCGACGGCCTGTGAGCTGCTCACCCCACCCGAGGTGGCCGTACTGCGGGACCGCCTCGGGCCGGATCCGTTGCGTGGCGACGCCGATCCGGAGCGGGCGTACGCGCGGATCGCCCGCAGCCCCACACCCCTCGCCGCGCTGCTGCTGGACCAGTCGGTGGTGGCCGGCACCGGGTTGATCTTCGTGACCGAGGCGCTGTTCCGGGCCGGGCTGCCGCCCACGATGCCGGGCCGGCAGTTGACCAGAGGCGGCTGGGACGCGCTCTGGGCCGACCTGGCCGGGTTGATGCGGCTCGCGGTGGCGCACGGCCGGATCGACACGGTCCGCGACGTGCACCTGCCGGAGGCGATGGGCCGGCCGGCCCGGGTCGACCGGCACGGCGGCGAGGTGTACGTCTACCGCCGCCCGGGCGCACCCTGCCACGTCTGCGGCACCAAGGTCAGCCGCGGCGAACTAGCCGGCCGCAACCTCTACTGGTGCCATACCTGCCAAGCCAGCTAACCCCGCTGCCCCCGCCCCGCCCCGTCCCCGCCCTCCTTGCGCCGATCTTGCAGTTTCTGTTGTCGCTATGGGTGGATATGCGCCTTGGGTCGGGACAGAAAGTGCAAGATCGCGGAGCTGGGTCAGGCGCCACCACCTCTTGATTGCCGGGCCGGGCCTCACCCGCCGTCGAGCAGCCAGCGGACCACGTCGATCTTCTCCGGGAAGACGGTGTCGTCGGCGACGCCCCAGGCCAGCGTGTGCCCGATCGTCCAACCTCGGACCCGTTCCCGGTCCAGTCCCAGTTCGGTGCTGAGCCGGTCCAGCCGGTGCCGGACGGCGGCCGGTGAGTGGCCCAACTCGGTGCCGCGCACCATCGGCACGACCGAGAACTCACGCTCCCCGAGAAGCGGCTTCGGGTCGATCGCCAGCCACGGCCCCCGGTCGGCGGCGAGCGCGTCGGCGGCGAGGATGTTGCCGGCGTGCAGGTCCTGATTGACAAGCACCTGCTCACCCTGGCTCGATGCCAGGCCGCTGAGCAGGTCGAGCGCCGCGTCGAGCAGCCGCCGCTCGTACGGTCGGCCGGCCCGTTCCCAGGCCCTGGGCATCCGGTCGGCCCAGCCGGCGGCCTCCTGCGCCAGCGGGGTGAACGGCGTGCCGGCCGGTCGCCAGAGCCGGGGGAGCAGCCCGGTCACCGCGTCCAGCGCCCGGTCCGACGGAAGATCGCGCAGAGGAGTGCCGGGCTGACACCGTTCGAGCAGCAGAGCGCGCCGCCCGGGGTCGTGGGCGAGCAGGCGGATCGCCCCGTCGCCGTCCCAGTGGGCCAACGCGTCGGCCTCGTGCCGGCTCTCCTCGTCGGGGTACTGGAGCTTCAGCACCGCCGCCGTGCCGTCGGGCAGGTCGGCGGGGAGCGCCAGTGAGGCGTACGCGTACCGGAAGGGTCTGCCGAGTCGCAGCGACCACCGCTCCGCGCACTCCGTCAGCCACGTCGGGAGTGTGGTCAGCCAGGCACGACCGGCGGGTGATCCGCGTACCCAGTCGAGCCCTTCGGGTAGATCCATCCGGTCATTCACCGCGGCGTCACGACCGGGGCGGCGTCAGGCGCGGGCCGCGATAGGGCAGGGTGGCGCTGTAGACGACGTTCGTGGTGGTGCTGCCGAACCCGGCGAGATCGTTGACGATCTGTTCGAGGTGCGCCATCGACGTGGCGGCCACCTTCAGCACGTAACAGTCGTCCCCGGTGGTGCGGAGGCACTCCAGGATCTCCAACCGTCGATCGAGTAGTTGGTGCAGCGGTTCGTGCCGGCTGCCGGGGTATTTCAGCCGGACCACCGCCAGCACCGCGAAGCCCGCCTTGGACAGGTCGACCTCGGCGCGGTAGCCGCTGATCACGCCGGTCGCCTCCAGCCGTCTCACCCGTTCGGTGGTGGCCGACGCGCTCAGCTTGACCCGGCGGCTGAGTTCGGTGATCGGCAGGCGACCGTCGCCCTGCAACTCGGAAAGGATCGACCAGTCGAGATTGTCAAGATTCTCGGCCATTCGGCCAATCTATCGGTGAATCAACGGTAGATAACGGCGCAGGCAGGGATCTTGGTGTTCCCGCGCCGGGTCCAGAATGGCTAGCGTGTACGGGTGCAGATTGGCGTGAACGTACCGAACTTCGCCCCGGGTACGGATCCGGACGTGCTGCGGCAGTGGGCGCAGACGGTGGAGGGCCTCGGGTTCGACCTGCTGATGGTCTCCGACCACATCGTGGTGACCCCGGACGTGGCCGAGCAGTATCCTGCGCCGTTCTACGAGCCGTTCACCACGCTGTCCTGGCTGGCCGGGGTGACGAGCCGGGTTCGGTTGGGCACCACAGTGCTCATCGTTCCGTACCGGCATCCGCTGCTCACCGCCCGGATGGCGGCGAACCTCAACCGGCTCAGTGGCGGTCGGTTCGTCCTCGGCGTCGCCGTCGGCTGGGCCCGGCAGGAGTTCGAGGCGCTCGGCGTGCCGTTCCGGCGGCGCGGTGCGCTGACCGACGAATATCTACGCGCCATGCGCGACGCCTGGCAGAACACCGAGGACTACGACACGGCTGCCATCCCGATCTGGGTCGGCGGCAACAGTGACGCTGGCATGCGGCGCGCCGTACTGCTCGGTGACGCCTGGCATCCGCTGCGGGTCACGCCGGGATGGCTGGCCGAGGCGGTCGGACGACTGAGGGCCATCGCCGACGAACTCGGTCGCCCGATGCCCACGCTGGTGCCGCGGATCGCGCTCCAGGAAGCCCGAGAGCCCATCACCGACCCGGACCGGCTCGCCGGTGTCGGCACCATCGATCAGATCATCGCCGACCTCGACCAGTTTCGTCTGCTCGGCGCCGAGACGGTGGTGCTGGACCCGTTCAACGGGGACCTGGCCGAGATCCGTCAGCCCGAACGCGCCTGGCGGACCCTTGCGGCCGTGGCCGCGTACCGCAAATCCCAGGAGGATCGATGACCCCCGACGACGAGAAGTTTCTCCGCCACGCCGTGGCGATCGCCAGCCGGGCCGGGGCTTCCGGCGAACGGCCGTTCGGCTCGTTGCTCGTCGACGCGGACGGCGTCGTGCTCATCGAGGACCACAACACGGTGGTCTCCGACGCGGACATCAGCGCCCATCCGGAGTTGAAGTTGGCCCGCTGGGCGGCTCGGGAGCTCTCGCCCGAGGTGGCCGCCGGCACCACCATGTTCACCAGTTGCCAGCCGTGCGCGATGTGCGCGACCGCGATCGACCGGTCCGGCCTCGGACGTGTGGTCTACGCCCTGTCGACCGAGCAGTTCGAGGAGGTCAAGCCGGCTACCCCGGCGCTGCCCCCGGTTCGCTACGAGGGGCCGGCCCTGTTCGACGAGGCGCGCCAGCCGATCGACAACTACTACTGACCGGAGTTGTTTCGGGGCGGTGTGACGCAGCCGGAATTGACAGTCGGCCGGCTGCCGGAGCAGGGTTGAGAACGTGACAACGATGTCAACGGACAAAAGGGGAGGGAGCGTACACATGATTCTTCCCCGGCCGCGCCCGGTTCGCGGTGTCCCGTTGACGGTTTCCCGGCGCGGACCTGGTCCGTCCGCCGATCCTGGCCGTATGTCCCTTTCCTACCCCACGGTGACCAGCTGAGATGACCGACGTGCCCCGATCCGACGCCGAAACGACCCCCGCTCCGGCGGGGTCGCCAGACCTGCCCGATCTGGACGAGTTCCTCGTCGACCAGACCCGGACGCTGTTCGACACCACCCGCCGCTCGGTCCGGCCCGAGGGCGGGTTCTGGTGGCTCACCGACGACCGCACCCCGGATCGCGGCGAACCGATCCACACCTGGATCACCTGCCGGATGACCCACGTGGCCGCCCTCGCCCATCGCAACGGCGACCCGGACGCCGCCGCCCTCGTCGACCACGGGATCGCCGCGCTCAGCACCCTGCTGCGCGACGACACGTACGGCGGCTGGTTCGCCGCGGTGGACCAGCAGGGAGTGCCCGTCAACGATCGCAAGGCCGGCTACGACCACGCGTTCGTCCTGCTCGCCGCCTCCAGCGCCGCGCGCGCCGGACGCCCCGGCGCGGACCGGCTGCTCGCCGACGTGCTGACCGTCGTGCGGGAGCGGTTCTGGGACGACGCCGCAGGCGCGGTCCGCGAATCCTGGAATCGGGACTGGACGGTCACCGAGGACTACCGGGGCGCCAACAGCAGCATGCACATGGTCGAGGCGTTCCTCGGCGCTGCCGCCGCCACCGGCGACGCGAGCTGGGCCGACCGGGCCCTGCGGATCGCCACCCATCTCGTGCACGGTGAGGCGGCCCGGCACGACTGGCGGCTGCCCGAGCACTTCACCACCGACTGGACGCCGCTGCCCGACTACAACCGGGACCAGCCCGCCGACCCGTTCCGGCCGTACGGCTCCACGATCGGGCACTGGCTGGAGTGGGCCCGGCTGCTGCTGGAGTTGGAGGCGGTGCTGCCGCAGCCACCCCGCTGGCTGCTCGCCGACGCCCGCGCCCTGTTCGCCGCCTCCGTGCGTCGCGGCTGGGCGGTCGACGGCGCTGACGGCTTCGTCTACACCATCGACTGGGACGACCGGCCGGTGGTGCGCGCCCGGATGCACTGGGTTCTCGCCGAGGCCATCGGGGCGGCGATCACCCTGCACCGCCGCACCGGGGACGAGGTCTACCTCGACTGGTACCGGGTCTTCTGGGTGTACGCCCGCCGCAGTCTCATCGACCAGACCGGATGGCGGCACGAGTTGGACCCGCAGAACCTGCCCGCCGATTCTGTCTGGCACGGCCGACCGGACGTCTACCACGCGTACCAGGCGGTACTGCTGTCCCGCGCGGCCGACGGGCTCGGTGGCCCCGGCCCGCTCGCACCGGAGGAGGTGACCGCGTGATCGTCGTCGCGGGTGAGGCGCTGATCGACCTGGTCGTCACCGCCGAGGGTCAGCGGGCCGTGCCGGGTGGCTCCCCGGCGAACGTCGCGGTCACCCTGGCCCGGCTCGACCAGCCGGTACGACTGCTGGCCCGGCTCGCCGACGACGAGTACGGTCGGCAGCTCCTCGAACACCTGAGCGTCAACCGGGTGGGCCTGGAGTGGGCCGTTCGCGCCGAGGAGCCCACGTCGGTGGCGGTGGCCACCCTCAACGCCGCCGGGCAGGCCAGCTACGAGTTCCGGCTGGCCGGTGCGGCGGACTGGCAGTGGACGCCGCAGGAGCTGCCCGAGCTGGCCGGATCACCGGCGATCGCCCTGCACACCGGGTCCCTCGCGCTCGCGTTGGCGCCCGGCGCGGAGGCGCTGGAGGGCCTGCTCGCCCGGGAACACCAGCGGGACGGGCTCACCGTCTCCATCGACCTCAACCTGCGGCCGAGCATCGTCACGGACCGGGCGGCCGAGCAGGAGCGGGTACGCCGGCAGGCGCCCCTCGCGCACCTGGTCAAGGCCAGCGACGAGGATCTGGCCTGGCTCTACCCGGACCGTTCGGTGGCCGACGTGATGACCGAATGGCGTACGGCCGGGGTGTCCTGCGCCGTGGTGACCCGGGGCGGGGAGGGCGCCTGGCTGCTCGCGCCCGACGGCTCGCTGCACGAGGAGCCAGCGGTCCGCACCACTGTTGTCGACACCGTCGGTGCCGGCGACTCGTTCACCGGTGGCCTGCTGGCCGCGCTGGCCGACCTCGACGCGCTCGGTGACCGGCCGGCCGACCGGCTCGCCGCGGTCACCCCGCAGCAGTGGGCCGGGGTGCTCCGGCAGGCCGCCACAGTGGCCGCGCTGACCTGCGCCCGCCGAGGCGCCAACCCACCGACCCGCGCCGAGCTGGAGAAACTCCTCAACCCCGCAAGCTAACCCGGGGCGGGTCAGGTCAGGTCAGGCCGCGCTTGAGCAGCCTGGTGGGGAGGACTGTCGTGGAGGGCGGGGTGTCGTCGCCGGCTACCCGTTGGAACAGCCGCTCGGTGGCGACCCTCGCCAACTCCCTGGTGTCGTACGCGACGACGGTCAGCGGTCGGGGCATCAGGTGGGCGAGTTCGAAGTCGTCGAAGCCGACGAGCGCGGCGTCACTGCCCCGCCGGTGCAGCTCCTGGAGCGCACCGACGGTGAGCCGGTTGTTGGCGCAGAAGAACGCGGTGGGCGGCTCCGGGAGGTCGAGCAGTGCGGCGACCGCCCGCCCGGCCTCCTCGGGAGCGATGAGCCGCTCGCGGACCAGCGACTCGTCCGGCTCGACCCCGGCGGCGTCCAGCGCCGCCCGCGCCCCGGCCAGCCGCTCACGCATCGTGGGCACGCTCGGCGCGCCGAGCAGCAGCCCCACCCGTCGGTGCCCCTCGTCGAGCAGCGCGCTCACCCCGGCGTGGCTGCCACCCCTGTTGTCCAGCAGCACGGCGTCGGCTTGCAGCCCCTGCGGCGGCCGGTCCAGGAACACCACAGGCATGCCCAGCTCGACCTCACGACGCAGGAACGAGTGGTCGAGGCCCGCCGGCACCACCAGCAGACCGTCGACCCGGCGCTGGGTGAAATCCTGGAGCAGAGCGCGTTCCCGCTCCGGGTCCTCCTCCGACGACGCGGTGATCAGCATGGTGCCGTGGGCGGCGGCGATCTCGGCGGCGACACTGGCGATGGTGGCGTAGAACGGGTTGGCGATCTCCTCGATCAGCAACCCGACGGTGGCGTTGAGCTGCCGGGAGCGCAGGTTACGAGCGATGTCGTTGCGCCGGAAGCCCAGCTCGGCGATGGCGGCCAGCACCCGGCCGACCAGTTCCTGCCCCACCGGCTCGTCGTTGACGACGCGGGAGACCGTCTTCAGGCTCACGTCGGCGCGCCGGGCCACGTCGACCATCGTGGGACGCCGACGCATGGTCGGCCGGGTCGGGGTCTGGGTCACGGGGTGGTCCTCCACGGCGGGCGCGGGTCAACGGTTGAGCGCGGCGAGCGCGTCGACCGCTTTTCGGGCGGCGATGAGCACCGGATCCCACACCGGCGCGTACGGCGGAGCGTAGCCCAGGTCGAGCTGCGTCATATCGTCCACCGTCATGCCGTTCCACAGCGCCACGGCCAGCGTGTCTATCCGTTTGGCCGCTTCGGACCAACCGACGATCTGCGCGCCGAGCAACCGACCGCTGGGGCGCTCGGCGATCAACTTGACGGTCATCGGCCGAGCACCGGGATAGTAGCCGGCCCGGTTGGTCGACTCGGCGATCACCGAGACGAACTCGAAACCGGCAGCCGTGGCGTCGCGTTCGCGCAGGCCCGTCCGACCCACCTCCAGGTCGCAGACCTTGGTCACCGCCGTGCCGATCACGCCGGTGAAGGTGGCGTACCCGCCGCCGATGTTGATCCCGGCGACCCGGCCCTGTTTGTTGGCGTGCGTGCCGAGAGGCACGTGCACAGGCAACCCGCTGACCCGGTGCAGGGTCTCCACGCAGTCGCCGGCCGCCCAGATCCCGGGGAACCCGGGCACCCGCATCCGGCGGTCGACCCGGATCGCGCCGGTCGGCCCGAGGGGTAGCCCGGCCGCCTCCGCGAGCGCGGTGTTGGGGCGTACCCCGAGACCCATGACCACGACGTCGGCCGGAATCGGCCCCTCCGCGGTGACCACGGCGGACACCCGGCCGTCGCGCTCCTCGAGGCCGGTCACGGACAGGCTGTCGCGGATCGTGATGCCGAGGCCGCGCATCGCCTCGGCCACCAGCTCGCCCATGTCGCCGTCGACCGTCGACATGGGCTGCTCACCCGACTCCACCAGGGTCACCGAGAGGCCGCGTTGGATCAGGGCCTCGGCGATCTCGACGCCGATGTACCCGCCGCCGACCACCACGGCCCGACGCGGCTGCGGCTCGGCGTCCAGCCAGTCGCGCAGCGCCGAACCGTCGTCGAGGGTCTGCATGCCGAACACGCCGCCCGCGTCGGTGACCGCCCACGGTGGCTTCACCGGCACCGCGCCCGTTGCGTACATGAGGTCGTCGAAGCGCTCGCGGACCTCGCCGCCGCCCGCCAGGTCCCGGGCCACCACCTCGCGGCGTTCCAGGTCGATGGTCGTGACCTCGTGGCGCATCCGTACGTCCATCGCGTACTTCGTGCGGAACGTCTCCGGCTCCCGGGCGATCAACGCCTCGGGGCCGGGCACCAGGCCACTTATCCAGTACGGGATGCCGCACGCCGAGTAGGAGGTGAAGTGGCCCCGCTCGAAGACCACGATCTCCAGGTCGCCGCGGTCGCGGCGGCGTCGGGCCTGGGACGCCGCCGACATTCCGGCGGCGTCCCCGCCGATGACGATCAGCCGTTGCGCCACGGGTTCATCCTGTCACGCGGTGATCAGCCGCGGGTCTGCCGCGCGACGTCCTGCACCACGTCGGTGAGCTTGCCGGTGCGTTCGAACACCGCGCGCTGCCGTGCCGCGCCGCTGCCGTGCCGGCGCAACCCACCCAGCAGGTCGGTCACCTCGGCCCAGTCGCCGTGCTGCTCCAGCGCCGGCCGCATCCGCTCGACGAACCGGTCCACCAGCTCCCAGGCCGGGCGCAGCTCGCCGTTCGTGACGTCGACGGCCTCGCCTTCCAGGCCGTCATGGGCTGCCCGCCAGTGTGCCCCGACCAGCAGGTGGTGGTCGGTCTGCAACGCCGCCCGGCCGGCCTCCACATCCGTCATGGCGGTGGCCACCAGCGCCCGGACCAGCGCGGCGACCAGCACCGCGTCGTCCACCGACGGGCAGACGTCGCCGATCCGCAGCTCCACCGTCGGGTACTTCGCCGACAGGCGGGCGTACCAGTAGAGCATCCCCTCGTCGAGCATCACCCCACTGGAGATCAACTGGCGGATCAGCCGCTGGTAGTGCTCGTGCGACTCCAGGAACGGCGTCGGCGCCACCGACGGCCAGCGCTCCCACTCCACCGAGCGCCAACTGGCGTAGCCGGTGTCCTCGCCACGGGCGAACGGCGAGTTGGTGGTCACCGCGTGCAGCAGCGGCAGCCACGGCCGGACGTGGTTGAGCACCTGCACCCCGGTGTCCGGGTCGGGCACCCCCACGTGCACGTGCATGCCGTTGTTGCCGGGGCCGGGGACGAGCAGCCGGAACCGCTCGATCATCCGGTCGAAGCGGGGCTTGTCCACCACCGGTGGCACCGGGCCGTCCACCGGGCCGGTGCCGATGGCGAGCAGGCGTACGCCGGCCCGCTCGGCCGCGTCGGAGAGCGCCCGACGCAGTACGCCGAGGGAGTGCCGGATCGACGAGAGTTCCAGGCCGGGCGGGCTGCCGATCTCGATCTGACTGGTCTGGAACTCCCGCTCCACCTGTCCGCGAAGTTCGGCCGGCACCTGCTCCATGACCAGGTCGACGGCCGGAACCGCGGCCCCGGTGTGCGGGTCGACGAGCAGGAACTCCTCCTCGACACCCACGGTGAGCAACCCGGTCGCCGCAGCCATGTCGCTGGGCGCCTCTGCCACCTGACCGGTCATCGACATCACCCGTCCGTTCCTACCGTTCGCGGGCCGTCCGCGTTGGTCCGCCGTTGGTTACCCAACGTGGCGATACCGGGAAACGTGGCGGCGGCGCGCCGTACTCGGTGCGGGCCGCCGGATTCGGCTGAGCGACGTGACAGCGGGGCCTACGCTGGGCCCGTGCCGGTGCTGCTGGGCTATGTCGGGGTCGCGTGGATGTCCGCGTTCGCCCAGCTCACCCTGCTCGCGGGCCGACCGGTCGACCTGCTCGCGGGCGCCGCGTTGACCGCCCTGGTGCTGCTCGCGGTGGTGCTGGCGGCCCGGCTGCACGGTCGGGCGGGCGCGGCCGGTGCCGGGCCGCGGTGGGCCGGCCTGCGGGCCCGCTCCCGAAGTCGCCGAATGCCCCGCCAGATCGACCCGGATGCCGCCGGTCGGCCTCGCCCCCGCGCTCCGGGGTGCCCCTCGGCCGCGTAGCGCCTCGCCGCCGCGCTGCCGATCCCGCCGTCACCGGCCCCCCTTGCTGAGCGGATGCCGCCCGGGGGAGGGCCTCACCGGAATCGGACCGAGGGGTTTCCCATGCTTGCCTTCGCACCTCTGCACGACACTGTCGGCGCTGCCGGCAGCGCGCTGTCCTGGCTCACCGGGCTGCTCGAACCACTGGCCGGCGGTGCGGCGACCGCCGCCGCCATCGTGCTCTTCACCATCGCCGTCCGCCTGCTGATCTCGCCGCTGACCGTCGCGCAGGTCCGCGGCGAGCGGCGCCGCGCGGCGCTCGCCCCACAGGTGCGTGACCTTCAGCAGCGGTACGCCGACGACCCGGCGACGCTTCAGCGCGAGGTGTTCGCGCTGTACCGCGCAGCCGGCGCGAACCCGATCGCCGGCTGCCTGCCGTTGCTCCTCCAGGCGCCGTTCCTGCTGGTGCTGTACCGGTTGTTCAGCACCAGCGAGGGTGGCACCGGGCTGCTCGACGAGCGGCTGGCCGGCGTGCCGCTGGGCCACCATCTCAGCGACGGGCTGGCCGGTGCGGCGGGGCCGCTGTTCGGCGTACTGCTGGCGGTGTTGCTGGCGGTGGCCTGGTGGTCGTCGCGGCGGGCCCGCCGGGCGTCGGCGGCGGTGGGCACGGTGGCCGGTACGCCGACCGAGGGGCCGGGTGCTGCCACGCTCGGCCGGCTGCTGCCCCTGCTGCCGTTCACGACGGTGCTGGTGGCACTGGTGCTGCCGCTCGCCGCGGTGATCTACCTGGTGACCACGAGCGTGTGGTCGGCCATCGAGCAGGCGGTGTTGCGTCGTCCGCAAGCGGTTCCGGCGAGCGCCACAAGAGATCGACGTTGACAACTGTTTCGGCTGGACGTACAACTCTGAGAGAGCGCTCTCTCGATCCCGTCCCCGCAGAGAGGCACGTCCATGTCATCTCCCTCGGCGGCAGCCGCCGCCCCGCTCGTCCGACGCCGGCTCCGGCTGGCCTCCGTCCTGCTCGCCACCACCACCGTCCTGGCCGGCGTCACCGTCACCGCGCAGGCGGCCGTGCCGCCACCCCCGGCCGGCTGGAGCACGGTCTGGAGCGACGACTTCACGGGTGCCGCCGGCACCCTGCCGTCGGCCGCCAACTGGATCATCGACACCGGTCACAGCTATCCCGGTGGTCCGGGCAACTGGGGCACCGGCGAGATCCAGAACTACACAGCCAGCACCGCCAACGTCAGCCACGACGGTGGTGGCAACCTGCGGATCACGCCGCTGCGTGACAGCGGTGGCGGCTGGACCTCCGCCAGGATCGAGACCGTGCGCAGCAACTTCAAGGCTCCGTCCGGCGGTGTGCTGGCCATCGAGGGCCGCATCCAGATGCCGAACGTGACCGGCGCCGCCGCCGCCGGCTACTGGCCGGCGTTCTGGGCGCTCGGCGCGCCCTACCGGGGCAACTACCAGAACTGGCCGGGCATCGGTGAGTTCGACGTGATGGAGAACGTCAACGGCATCAACTCGGTCTGGGGCGTGCTGCACTGCGGCGTCGCGCCAGGCGGGCCGTGCAACGAGTCCAACGGCCTCGGCGCGTCCCGGGCCTGCCCGGGTTCGAGCTGCCAGTCCGCGTTCCACACGTACCGGTTCGAGTGGGACGCCTCGATCAGCCCGCAACAACTGCGCTGGTACGTCGACGGGCAGCTCTACCACACCGTCACGCAGAGCCAGGTCGGCGCGTCCGCCTGGTCGCAGATGACCTCGCACGCGGGCTACTTCCTGCTGCTCAACGTCGCGATGGGCGGCGCCTTCCCGAACGGCGTCGCCGGCAGCGGCACGCCGACCGCGGCCACCGTCCCGGGTCGGCCGATGCTCGTCGACTACGTGGCGGTGTACCAGCGTGGCGGTGGCGCCACCCCGCCGCCCACCACGCCGCCCCCCGGCGGCACGATCGACGCGTACGCGCAGATCCAGGCCGAGTCGTTCAGCGGGCAGAGCGGCGTGCTCGTCGAGGCATGCGCGGAGGGCGGGCAGAACATCGCCGCGCTGCGCAACGGTGACTGGGCGCGCTACGACAACGTCGAGTTCGGCTCCAGCGGGCCCCGGGACTTCGTGGCCCGGGTCGCCTCCGGCGCGGGTGGCGGTGCGAGTGGCCTCGTCGAGGTGCGGTTGGACAGCCCGACCGCGGCGCCGATCGGCAGCTTCGCGATCGGCAACACCGGCGGCTGGCAGAGCTGGCGCTCGGTGCCGGGCAACGTGGGTGCGGTGACCGGCCGGCACTCCGTGTACCTGACCTTCACCAGCGGTCAGCCGAACGATTTCGTCAACGTCAACTGGTTCACCTTCCGCCGCTGAGCGGACGCTACCGGGCCGTCCGTCGCCGCGTCACGCGACGGGCGGCCCGATCCGTGCCGACCCCTGGACAGAAACAGTTAACTGTCTTAATAATTGGCGTACACGTCGATGTCCATGGATGCCCGTCCGGGCGCGGAGGGTCGCATGAAACGCTCCAGATCCCTTGTCCTGTCCCTCGTCGCCGCCCTCGTGGCGACACTCGGCGCGGCGTGGGTGGCACTGCCCGCGTACGCCGCCGGGGCCACCGCCAGCTTCGTCAAGACCGCCGAGTGGGGCTCCGGCTGGGAGGGGAAGTACACAATCACCAACGGCGGCAGCTCGACGATCAACGGCTGGAGCCTCGCCTTCGACCTGCCGGCCGGCACCACCCTCGGCAGCTACTGGGACGCGTTGCTCAGCTCCGCCGGCCAGCGGCACACCTTCACCAACAGGTCCTGGAACGGCACCATCGCACCGGGTGCGTCGGTCTCCTTCGGCTTCCTGGCCAGCGGCTCCGGCTCGCCGAGCGGCTGCCAGCTCAACGGCGTGTCCTGCGGCGGCGGCACCCCTCCCACCACGCCGCCGCCGACCACGCCCCCGCCCACCACGCCCCCACCGACCACACCGCCGCCGACGACCCCACCGCCGACGAACCCGCCCACCGGTGGGCTGCCGAAGCACCTGCTCACCGGCTACTGGCACAACTTCGACAACCCCGCCGTGGAGCTGCGGCTGCGCGACGTTCCCGCCGAGTACGACCTGGTGGCTGTCGCGTTCACCGAAGCCACCGCGACGCCCGGCGCGCTCACCTTCGGCGTCGACCCCGGACTGGCCGCCGCGCTCGGCGGCTACACCGACGCGGACTTCACCGCCGACGTACGCACCCTGCACAGCCGGGGCAAGCGGGTGATCCTCTCCGTCGGTGGCGAGACCGGCCGGGTCACCGTGAACAACGCCGCCTCGGCCACCGCGTTCGCCGACACGGCCGCCGCGCTGATCGCCAGGTACGGCTTCGACGGGATCGACATCGACCTGGAGAACGGGCTCAACCCGACGTACATGGGGCAGGCGCTGCGCGCGCTGCGGGCCAAGGTCGGGTCGGGCCTGATCATCGCGATGGCACCGCAGACCATCGACATGCAGAACCCGGCCGGCGGTTACTTCAAGCTGGCGCTCGACATCAAGGACATCCTGACCGTCGTCAACACCCAGTACTACAACTCCGGCGCGATGCTCGGCTGCGACCAGAACGCCGCGTACGGCCAGGGCACTGTGAACTTCATCGTCGCGCTGGCCTGCATCCAGTTGGAGGCCGGGCTCCGCCCCGACCAGGTCGGTCTCGGCCTGCCCGCCGGAGCGGGGGCGGCCGGCGGCGGCATCGTCGCGCCCAGCGTGGTCAACGCCGCCCTGGACTGTCTGGCCCGGGGCACCAACTGCGGCAGCTTCCGCCCGCCGCGCACCTACCCCGGCATCCGTGGCGCGATGACCTGGTCGGTGAACTGGGACGTCAGCAACGGCAACGGCTTCGCCAACACGGTGGGCCCGCACCTGGACACCCTGCCCTGACCGTGCTCGCCGGCGTCCGTCCAGGGCGCCGGCGGTGGGCGGTAACGCGGATCAGCGACCGGCGGTCACCGACCGCCGGTCGTCGCGCGCCCGACGCTTGCGGATCTTACGGACGACCCAGCTAGCCACCATGACGACGAAGACCGCGACGATCGCGTAGTTGAACCAGTCGCTGTAGCGCTCGACGTCCTGCCAACGGCGTCCGAGCGCGTAACCGGCCCCCACGATGAGGCCGTTCCACACGCCGCTGCCGATGGTGGTGAGCAGGATGAACTCACCGAGCGGCATCCGGTTGGCCCCGGCCGGCACGGAGACCAGGCTGCGGACCACCGGCACGACCCGGCCGATCAGCACCGCCCACCGACCGTGCCGCTCAAACCATTTGTCGGCCTTCTCCAGGTCGTCGCTGTCCACCAGCGGGATGTGGTCCAACCAGCGCTTGAGTCGTTCCTCGCCGAGGGCCGCGCCCAGCCAGTAGAGCACCAGCGCGCCGACCAGCGAGCCGACCGTCGCGGCCAGCACCACGAGGAAGACGTTGAACTCGCCCTCGTGCGCCAGGAAACCCGCGAGCGCCAGCACGATCTCGCTGGGGATCGGAGGAACGATGCTCTCCAGCGCCACCAGCAGCGCCACGCCGACCGGGCCCATCGCCTCGATCACCGAGGCCACCCAGCCGGTCAACCCAGTGAACTCGGACGGGTCGCCAGCCTGGGCGTACGCCATGGTCGTCCTTCCGGTCGGCTTGCGGGGATCAGAGGGTCATACCCACCGGGGCCCGCACTACACCTGCGCTCAGTGCTCCGGGTGCAGCGCGGTGTCCGCCGGCCCCTGCCGCCAGCCGGTGAAGACCACGCTAAGACCAGCGCGGGACGGCGCGCAGCAGAACGGACCGGCCACGGCGTCGGCCGTCGGGTCCAGTGGGGCGAGCCGGACCAGTCGCCACGGCTCATCGTCGACCCGGGCGCGGACCGTCAGCGCGTCGCCGGCCCGGCTGACCCGGACGGTCACCTCCCGACCCGCCCACTCCGGCACCGGCCCCACCGACCAGTCGGAGAACTCCCGGGTCACCACCGCGCCGAGCTGCACCTCGGCGTCACTCACCTCGACGCCAGCCTTGGTCCAGGTCCGTTCGTCGACGCGGACGAACACACCGGCCTGGTCGAACTGCGCCGAGAAGTCGAGCCGGAAGCTCACCTCCATGGCGGCGCCCACCGGCAGCGGCGCCAGCAGGGCCGGACCGTTGTCGTGCACGAAGCCGTAGCTGGTCCGCCGCCAGAAGTCGCTGTCCGCCGCCGGCTCGACGATCAGCTCGCCGGCCGGGCCCTCCTCGACGCGTACCGGCGGGTGCAGCCAGGCGCCCCGGGACCAGTCCAACGGTTCGCTCGGCGGTACGAGGTCGTTCTCCATGACGGCACGGTAACCAACGTCGCCCCACGGCCGCCGAACGGGTTTGCCGCGGTGATCGATCGGAGATGTTCCTCCGGCATGGGTGACCGTTGGTATTCCGAAGCCGTCGTCTACTGCCTCGACATCGACACGTACGCCGACTCGGACGGCGACGGGGTCGGTGACATCCGTGGGTTGATCGGGAGGCTCGACTACCTGGCCCGGCTCGGGGTGACCTGCCTGTGGCTGCACCCGATCCACCCGTCGCCCAACCGCGACGACGGCTACGACGCCACCGACTTCTACAACGTGGACCCGCGCTTCGGCACCCTTGGCGACTTCGCCGAGCTGCTGCACCAGGCGCAGAACCGGGGCATCCGCGTGATCATCGACCTGGTGGTCAACCACACCTCCGACGAGCACCCGTGGTTCCAGTCCGCCCGATCCTCGCCGGACTCGCCGTACCGGGACTGGTTCGTCTGGTCCGACACCGAACCGGACGACCGGCACCAGGGCATGGTCTTCCCCGGCGAGCAGGACGAGACCTGGAGCTACGACCGGACCGCGAAGGCGTGGTTCTACCACCGGTTCTACAAGTTCCAGCCGGACCTCAACTTCGCCAATCCGCAGGTCCGGGCCGAGATCAAGAAGATCATGTCGTTCTGGCTCCAGCTCGGCGTCTCCGGCTTCCGGATGGACGCGGTGCCGTTCATCATCGAGCTGACCGAGCCGGGCAACCCGAACTCCCCGAAGGACTTCGAGTTCCTCACCGAGATGCGCCAGCACGTCCAGTGGCGGCGCGGCGACGCCGTCCTGCTGGCCGAGGCGAACGTCGAGCCGGACCAACTACCGACGTTCTTCGGTGACGCCAGCGGTTCCGGCAACCGGATCCACATGCTCTTCGACTTCATGCTCAACGGGCGACTCATGCTCGCCCTGGCCCGCGAGGACCCGGAGTCGCTCATCGAGGCGCTCCGCGACACCCCGAAGCTGCCGGTCGGCGGGCAGTGGGCCACCTTCCTGCGCAACCACGACGAGATCGACCTGTCCCGGCTGACAACCGAACAACGCAACCAGGTGTACGCGAAGTTCGGCCCGGACGAGACCATGCGCATCTACGACCGGGGCATCCGTCGCCGGCTCGCCCCGATGCTCGGCAACGACCGGCGGCACATCGAGCTGGCGTACGCCCTGCAGTTCTCGATGCGCGGCACGCCGGTGCTGCGCTACGGCGAGGAGATCGGGATGGGCGAGGACCTGTCGCTGCCCGGTCGGGAGGCGATCCGTACCCCGATGCAGTGGTCGTACCAGCCGAATGCCGGCTTCTCCACGGCGGACCCGGAGAAGCTGGTCCGCCCGGTGATCGACAAGGGTGAGTTCGGCTACCAGAATGTCAACGTCACCGCCCAGCGGGGCGACGCCAAGTCGCTGCTCGCCTGGTTCGAGCGCATGATCCGTACGCTGCGTGAGGCCCCGGAGATCGGCTCCGGCTCGACCACCCACATCGACGTGGCGATGCCGGCCGGAGTGCTCGCGCACCGGGCCGACGGGCCGACCGGGACGATGGTCTTCGTGCACAACCTGGGCACCGAGGACGTCGAGGTGGACCTCAGCAGTCTTGAGCCGGAGGCCGACCTGCCGATCGACGTGCTGGCCGACCGGGGCTACGGCGAGCTGGGCAAGCTCGGCGCGGTGAAGGTCTCCGGCCACGGATACCGGTGGATTCGCCTATGCCGGGGCTCGGCCTGTTGACGTTAAGCTCCTCCGATCGACCCCACGTTACCGGGAGGTAATCATGTCGGAGGAGTCCCGCGTCGCCATCGTCACCGGAGCCGCACGCGGCATCGGCGCGGCCACCGCCCGACGGCTGGCCGCCGACGGGATGGCCGTCGCAGTGGTCGACATCGAGGAGGCGGCCACCAAGGAGACGGTGGACGCCATCGCCGCCGCCGGCGGCCGGGCGCTCGGTGTGGGCGCCGACGTGTCCGACCGGGACCAGGTCGAGGCGGCGGTGAGCCGTGTCGCCGCCGAGTTGGGCGCGCCCACCGTGCTCGTCAACAACGCAGGTGTGCTCCGCGACAACCTGCTGTTCAAGATGACCAGCGCCGACTGGGACACGGTGATGGGGGTGCACCTGCGCGGCGCGTTCCTGTTCAGCCAGGCCGCCCAGAAGCACATGGTGGACCGCAAGTGGGGGCGGATCGTCAACCTCTCCAGCACCTCCGCGCTGGGCAACCGGGGCCAGGCGAACTACGCCGCCGCCAAGGCCGGTCTGCAGGGCTTCACCAAGACGCTCGCCATCGAGCTGGGCCCGTTCGGGGTGACAGTGAACGCGGTCGCGCCCGGCTTCATCGTCACCGACATGACAGCGGCCACCGCGGCCCGCATGAAGGTCGACTTTGACGACTTCCAGAAGCACGCCGCCGCCGAGATCCCGGTCCGTCGCCCGGGCCGGCCCGAGGACGTGGCACACACCATCTCGTTCCTGGCAAGCGAGGGCGCCGGCTTCGTCTCCGGCCAGGTCATCTACGTCGCGGGCGGCCCACGGGACTGACAGGTACTCCGGACGAGGGCGTTCCCTGAGCGGGACGCCCTCGTCGCCGGGCCCTCGCCCGGTCTTCCCCCCGGTCCTCGCCGGTGTGCGGCGGGCCCGCGCCGGGTGTGCGGCGGGTGTGCGGCGGGTCAGGCGGGTGCGCGGCGGGTGCGCCAGAGCCAGATCAGCCCGAGCACCGGCAGCACCAGCGGGATGTAGCCGTACCCGCTGCCGAACTGCGACCAGACCGTCTCGTCCGGGAAGAGTTCCTTGTCGACAAGGCTCAGGACGCCGACCACGACCACCCCTACCAGCTCCACCGAGCAGCACGCCAGCGCGACCCGTCGGCCGGTGTGCCCGGCGCGGGCCAACCCCACCGCCGCCACGATGTAGATGAGCGCGGCCACCCCGGAGAGCAGGTACGCCACCGGCGCCTCGTCGAACTTGGTGGCGATCTGCAGGCCCGCCCGGCTCGTCGCCGCGATGGCGAAGAGCAGGTAGACCGCGATGAGCAGCCGACCCGGGCCGGAGTTCGTACGCTGCCGAGCCGGCCCTGTCTCAACCACCGAGCACCTCCCAGGTCTGCTGCAGGCGGACCACCACCACCGGGGCCACCAGGCAGACCGCACACACGATCGCCGAGCCCCAGCGGGTCGGCTCCATCCGGGCCAGCACCCAGGCCAGCGGCGGCAGGCACACCAGCGTGACCAGGTAGCCGAAGAAGGCGCCGGGCTCGCCGGGCTGATCCCCGCCGCCGACCGCGACGAGCGCCAGCACGGTCAACACCAGCAACGCCACTTCGAGTACGGCCAGACCGACGAACTGCACCCGATCCGGCGTTCGGTGGCGTACCGCCGCCACCAGCGCCCACGCCGCGACGAGCAGTGACAGCACGATCGGCACGATCGCGACGATCCCGTCCACCGGCGATTCGGCGCCCATTCTGGTCACCGGGCCCACCCGGTCGTTGCCTCGGTCACCGGCACAGCCTACTAACCGTCGTAGTAATGGGGTGACCCCGCCTGGCTGCTCTCGGTCTGGCCGCTCCCGGCGTCTCCGCTGTGGGGCCGGGCCGTCCTGCACCGCCCGCCGCACCTCGGCCGTGTTCCCGGCTCTGCGTCGTGAGATCTTGGACAGTTTCCGTTCGCGCGGAACGGAAACTGTCCAAGATCTGCGGGCCACCAGCGACGGAACCCGTCGTCCGCCTCCGGATGGCGGGCGGCGATCAGCGACCAGGGGGTATGGCTCGGGTCGGGTGCCGGGCGGGCCGCACGGATCTGGTTCGCTCCGCAGGCATCGACCGGAGCGCGTTCGGCCCGGGCGGCACGGGCTGTGAGCTGCTCCGGTTGGTCGACCCGACGCCGGTGCCCCTGGTGGGGCGACTAGCGTGGATCAGGTCCGTGGCGTTGCCGCGGGGTGGGGAAACAGCGGAGGTACACGTGCTGCGGTTCGGTTTGTTCGGCACCGGTCACTGGGCGATCGAGACGCACGGGAAGGCGCTGCACGCACATCCCGACGCGGAGCTGGTGGGGGTCTGGGGTCGCAACCCGGAGCGGGCCTCCGCACTGGCCGAGCGGTACGGGGTGCCCGCCTACGCCGACGTCGACGCGCTGATCGAGCAGTGTGAGGCGGTCGCCGTCGCCCTGCCGCCGGACATCCAGGCCGACATCGCGGTCCGGGCGGCCAGCGCCGGCCGGCACCTGCTGCTGGACAAGCCGCTGGCGCTCAGCGTGGGCGACGCCGACCGTGTCGTGGCCGCCGCGCAGGAGTCCGGGGTCGCCTCGGTCGTCTTCTTCACCCAGCGGTTCCAGCCGAACGTGACGGCGTTCCTCGCCGCCACCGCCGCTGCCGGGGGCTGGCAGCACGGCCGCACCACCGCGTTCGCCTCGATCTTCCAGGACGGCAGCCCGTACGGCGGCTCGTTGTGGCGTCGAGAGCACGGGGCGCTGTGGGACATCGCCCCGCACGCGCTCTCGATCCTCCTGCCGGTGCTGGGCCGGGTGACGCAGGTGGCCGCGATGGACGGACCGAGCGGGATGGTGCACCTGCTGCTCACCCACGAGGGCGGTGCCACGAGCAGCGCCTCGCTCTCCCTGGATGCCCCGACCGAGTCGATGGCCCGGGAGTTCGTGTTCTACGGCGAGAACGGCATCGAGAACGTCCCGTTCGGTGAGAACGACGCCGCCACCGCGTTCGGCGTCGCCATCGACCAGCTCATCGAGCAGGTACGGGCCGGCACCCGGGACCACCGCTGCGACGTCCGCTTCGGCCGTGAGGTGGTCGGCATCATCGCCGCCGCCGAAACCGCCCGCACCGAATCCCGCACCATCCAGGTCCCCCTCCCCTGACCCCAGACCTCGCTGATCATGAAGTTAGCGGCGCGACACGCCGTGCGGAACGGCAATAACTCCATGATCACCGGGGCTGGGCTGGGCTGGGGCGGGGCTGGGCTGGGCTGGGCTGGGCTGGTTAGGTGGGGGTGGAGAGGGCTGCGTTCAACTCGTCGGGGGAGGTGAACTGGTCGGCTGGCAGCGCCTGCAACATCTGCAACATTGCCGTGCTGGCGCCGTTCTCCTGACCCCAGCGGATCAGGTCCTCCCGCGAGACCGGGTAGTCGAGCCCGGCCAGGTACTCCTGCAACTGAACCCCGGTGACGGTCATGTCGGCCGGCTACCCGCTCGCTGTGGTCGTACACCGGCGTGGTCGGCACCCACGACGGCCCGGCGGCCGGCGTGTCGGCTCGCGACGCGCCCACGGTTTGCCGCAGCGGCGGCCGGGTAGCCGCTGGCATGCTGGTTCAGCGGCTCGGCGCGCCGAGCGATTTCGACCCGTTGCTGGAGCGCGTTCGGGACGCCCGGGTGGTGATGATCGGTGAGTCCACCCACGGCAGTTACGACTACTACCGGTTGCGTGAGCAGCTCACCCGCCGGCTGATCGCGGAGTGCGGCTTCTCCTTCGTCGCCGTGGAGGGTGACTGGCCCGACTGTGATCGGGTGCACCGTTCGGTGACGGCCGCGCCGGGCGGCGCGCTCGAACCGCAGCTCGCGCTCGACCAGTTTGAGCGATGGCCGACCTGGATGTGGGCGAATGCCGAGGTGGCCCGGTTCGCCAGCTGGCTGCGGGCCTGGAACGTGGAGCGGCCGGAGGGGCAACGGGCCGGGTTCCACGGGCTCGACGTGTACAGCCTCTGGGAGTCGATGCAGGCGATCTTCGACTACCTGGGGGAGGAGGACCCGAAGTCGCTGGAGGCGGCGCAGGACGCGTACCGGTGTTTCGAGCCGTACGGCAAGAGGGTCGAGGAGTACGGCGCGGCCAGCCGGTTCGTCTCCGCCCGCTGCGAGGAGGAGGTCGTCCGGTTGCTCGCCCGGACCCGCGAACACGCCCTCTCCGACGGCCCGGATCGCTTCTCGGCCTGGCAGAACGCGGAGGTGGTGGCCGGCGCGGAGCGTTACTACCGGGCGATGGTGGCCGGCGGGCCGGACTCGTGGAACATCCGCGACACCCACATGCAGGACACCCTGGATCGGCTGCTGGACCGGTACGGCCCCGACGCCCGGGGCGTCGTCTGGGCGCACAACACGCACGTCGGAGACGCGCGGGCCACCGACATGGCCGCCGACGGGATGGTCAACATTGGTCAGTTGGCCCGGGAGCGGCACGGCGAGGACGCGGTGGCCCTGGTCGGCTTCGGCAGCTACCGGGGCACGGTGATCGCCGCACCCCGTTGGGGTTCGCCGCCCGAGGCGATGGTGGTGCCCCCGGCCCGGGAGGGGTCGATCGAGCGGCGGCTGCACGAGCTGATGCCGGAGCGGGCGCTGCTGATCTTCGGTGGCGACGACCAGCCGGGCTGGGTGACCGACACCGTGGACCACCGGGCGATCGGGGTCGTCTACGACCCGTCGTTCGAGTCCTGGGGCAACTACGTGCCCACCCGGCTCGGTGACCGCTACGACGCCTTCATCTGGTGCGACGACACCACGGCCCTGCATCCGCTGCCGGTGCCGGCGGTCCCCGGCGAGATGGAGACCTACCCGGCGGGCGTCTGACGCAGTGGAGGTGTGGTGCCCGGCGGGGCGCCACACCTCCACCGTCGGACGGGTCAGACGCGCGTCGGGGTGCGGTCTTCGAGGTGGGTGCGCAGGCCCTCGCCTTCGATGTCCACGTTGGGCAGGGCGCGGTTGAGCCAGCGCGGCAGCCACCAGGCACGGTCGCCGAGGAGCGACATCACCGCCGGGACGATCGTCATCCGGACCACGAACGCGTCGATGGCGACGCCGATGGCGAGCGCGAAGCCCATCGACTTGATCACCGGGTCCTCCAGGAAGACGAAGCCCCCGAAGACCGAGATCATGATCAGCGCGGCGGCCGTGACCACCCGTGCGCCGTGCCCCATGCCGCTGATGGTGGCCTGTCGGGCGGTCTCACCGTGGACGAAGTCCTCCCGCATCCGGGACACCAGGAACACCTCGTAGTCCATGGCGAGCCCGAACAGGATGCCGATGAGCAGGATCGGCAGGAAGCTGATCAGCGGGCCGGGCGTGTCCAGGCCGACGAGGTCGGCGAGGTGTCCCTGCTGGAAGACCGCCACCGTGATGCCGAACGTGGCGGCGACGGTGAGCAGGAAGCCCAGCGCCGCCTTGATCGGCACCAGCAGCGAGCGGAACACCAGCATCAGCAGCAGCACCGAGAGCCCGACCACCAGCAGCAGGTAGATCGGTAGCGCGTCGGAGAGCTTCTCGGAGACGTCGATGCCGATAGCGGTGACGCCGGTGAGCAGCACGTCCGCGTCACGGATCCCGCCCACCGCGCCACGGATGTCGTGCACCAGGGTCTCGGTGGCCTCGTCGGTCGGGCCGGTCTTCGGCACCACGCCGAGCAGCGCGGTCCGGCCGTCCGGGCTGAGCTGGGGCGGTGCCACCGCGAGGACGTTCTCGGTGCGCTGGAGCAGGGCGGTCACCTGCGGCACGGCCGCCGAGGTGGCCTGTGGGGTGTCACCGGCGACGACCACCGCGAGCCGGCCGGTGAAGCCCGCTCCGAAGCCCTCGACGGTCAGGTCGTTCGCCACCCGGGCGGGTGAGCCGACGGCTGCCGTCGCGGCGCCCGGCAGGGCCAGCCGCATGTCCGGCGTGGGCAGCGCGAGCAGGCCCAGGCCGAGCAGACCGACCAGGATGACGGGTACGCGGAAGCGGGTGATCAGTCGCGCCCAGCGGAAGCCGAACCGGTTGCGCTCTTCGGTGGTGGTGGTGGTGGTGGTGGTCGTCGTCGCGGCCGGCCGGTCGGTCACGTCCGAGTCGTCCTCGTCAGCGGCGGTGCCGTCGGCGGTGGGAACGGTGCGGAGCCGGCGGGGGAGCACCCGGCGACCGGCGAAGCCGAGCAGCGCCGGCTGGAGGGTGATGGCGACGAGGACGGCGACGGTGACAGTGCCGGCGGCGGCGAGACCCATCACGGTGAGGAACGGAATGTCCACCACGGCAAGCCCGGCCAGGGCGATGACCACCGTGGCGCCGGCGAAGACCACTGCCGAGCCGGCGGTGCCCACGGCCCGGCCGACCGCCTCCTCCGGGGAGAGGCCGTCGAGCAGGTTCTGCCGGTGCCGGGAGGTGATGAAGAGTGAGTAGTCGATGCCGACCGCGAGACCGAGCATCAGCGCCAGGATCGGTGCGGTGCTGGTGAGCTGGATGACGCCGCTCAGCGCGAACAGTCCGGCCATTCCGGCGCCGACGCCGATCAGCGCGTTGAGCATCGTCATGCCGGCGGCGACCAGGGAACCGAACGTGATGATCAGGACGATCGCGGCGACGAGTACGCCGAGCGCCTCGGTGGAGCCGATCTCCGGTTCGCCGCCGAGCACCTCACCGCCCGGGGCGACCTGCCAGCCCTGCGCCTTGGCCGCCGCGCCGACCTCCTCGTACGCGGTGCGCTGCGCGTCGGTCACGTCGTCCCCGCCGCTGGCGAACTGGACCTGGACCAGCGCGTACCGGCCGTTGGGCGAGACCGCGCCGACCTGGAGCGGGTTGACCGCTCCGACCACGCCGGGCAGCGTCGACGCCTGCTGGACCAGCTCCTGCACCACGGCCTGACCCTGCGGGGTGGCCAGTTGGCCGTCGGCGGGCGCCTTGATCGCGATGGTGCCGGTGGCGCCGCTGGCCGCGGGGAACTGGTCGGCCAGCAGGTCGAGCGCACGCTGGCTCTCGGTGCCGGGCATGGTGAAGTTGCTCGCCGTCGGGCCGCGCAGGGTCGCCGCGGCCAGGCCGGCAGCGACGAGTACGACGAGCCAGAGCGCGACGACGAGCCGTCGCCGGCGCAACGCGCCCCGGCCGAGCCGGTAGAGCAGGGTGGCCATCAGGAGTCCTTGTCCTCGGTCGTGGGTGGATGGGGCAGGGGTGCGTCGACGGGCTCGACGGCCCGCCGGGCGAGGGTGAGCAGGGCGGGGCGCAGTTCGTCGTCGGGGATGTCGACGAACTCGGCGCACGCCTCGGAGATGCCGGCGAGCAGCACCAGCGCGGCGATCCGGGCGCCCGGCCGGTCGGAGTGCCCGGCCAGCGCGCCCCGTAGCCGATCGGAGATCTGCTGGATGTGCGCGAACGCTGGCTGGCACAGCAGCTCCGGGAACTCGCCGCGCAGTACCGCGATCTCCTGCCGGAACCGGACCGCGAGGTCGACGAAGCCCTGTGCGGCGACCTCCTGCGCGGCGGCTCCGGTCAGGCCGTTGAGCTTGTCGTCGAGGCTGCGGAGCACCTCGATCGCGGGGGCCATCAGCTCGGCGAGCAGGGCTTCCTTGTTGGCGAAGTGGTACAGCACGGTGGCCTTGGAGCAGCCGACCTCCCGGGCGATGTCCTGCAGGGAGGTGCCCCGGTAGCCGGTCACCGTGAACCGCCGCGCCGCCGCGGCGAGGATCTCGCCGTGCGTGTCGGGTACCGCTCTGACCATGGCCGGTCCACCTCCCGCGATCCAGCATGCCTGACCGATCGGTCAGACCCTGACCGATCGGTCAGACGGAAGCGGTGGCGTTCACCACACCCCTGGCGGGGTTCAGCCGGCGTGCTCGGCGTCGTACCTGGTCCGCGCCTCGGCGATGGCCCGGCGGTGTCGCTCGGCCCAACTGGTCAGCGCGACAAGTGACTCGTACAGCTCCAGCGCCATCGGGGTGGCGGTGTATTCGACCTTGGGCGGAACGGTCGGGTAGACCGTGCGGTGCAGCAGGCCGTCCCGTTCCAGGTTGCGCAGCGTCAGGGTGAGCATCCGGCGGCTGATGCCCTCGATGTGTCGCTCCAGCTCGGTGAAGCGCACCGGCCCGTGCGAGGCGGCCACCAGGATGCCGATGCTCCACTTGCCGCCGACCCGGTCCAGTACCTCGCGGACGGTGCAGGCCCGAGCCTGACCCGGGGTGAACGGCACGTTCTCGGCCGCGCAGGTCAGCTCGGCCTGGACCAGCGCGGACACATCGCTGTTCCTCTGGGACATCAAAGTGCCTCCTTCCGCTCCGGTTCATGGTCACAGACGATGACCTCGGTAACAAACCGTGCACCAAGGAGGGGTTTCGTGGAGCGTGTCGTTGCATCCCGCTGGCCGGCGCTGCTGGTGCTCTGCGCCGGCAGCCTGATGATCATCCTGGACGGGACCGTCGTCGCGGTGGCGCTGCCCGCCGTGCAACGCGACCTGGGCTTCACCGCCGCCGGCCTGGCCTGGGTGGTCAACGCCTACCTGGTCGCGTTCGGCGGGCTGTTGCTGCTCGCCGGCCGGCTCGGCGACCTGCTGGGCCGGCGGAGGGTCTTCCTGGCCGGCGTCGCGCTGTTCACAGTCGCCTCGCTGGCCTGCGCGGTCGCCACCGGTCCGGCCCTGCTGGTGGGTGCGCGGTTCGGGCAGGGCGTCGGCGGGGCGCTGGCCATGGCGGTCAGCCTCGGCATGATCGTCCGGCTCTATCCCGAAGCGGCCGAACGGGCCCGCGCCATCGCCATCTTCAGCTTCACCGGCGCGGCCGGTGCGTCGGTCGGCACCGTCGCCGGAGGGGTGCTCACCCAGGCCGCCGGTTGGCGGACGATCTTCCTGGTCAACGTGCCGATCGGGGCGGCCATCCTCGTCGCGGCCCTCCGCCGCCTCCCGGCCGAGCGGGGGATCGGCCTGCGGGCCGGCCTGGACCTGCCCGGCGCGCTGCTGGCCACCACGGGTCTGATGGCCGCCGTGCTGGGCATCGTGGGAACGGGCGAGCACGGCTGGACCAGCCCTCGGACGCTCGGGGCGGTGGCCCTCGCGGCGCTGTTGCTCGGCGGGTTCGCGCTGCGTCAACGGGTGGCGGCGACCCCGCTGGTGCCGTCCCGGGTGCTGCGCGTCCCGGGCCTGGTGGCGGCGAACGCGGTGCAGTTCCTCATGGTCTGCGCGTACTTCGGGTTCCAGTTCCTGCTCGCCGTGGAGTTGCAACTGGTGCTGGGGCTGGACGCCGCCGCGACCGGCTGGGCCTTCCTGCCCACCCCGGTCGTGATCGCCGTGGTCTCGCTCGGACTGGCCGGGCGGCTGATCGCCCGCTGGGGTGCCCGGACCGTCCTGCTGGCCGGGCTCGTCCTGGCGACCGTCGGCTTCCTCCTGCTCGCCCGGCTGCCCGCCGACGGCGCCTACGTCGTCGACGTACTCCCGGCGATGTTGATCTTCGGGGTGGCCGGCGGCCTCACCCTGCCGGCGGTCACCACACTTGCCATGGCCGGCGCGACCGACACGGACGCCGGGCTCGCCTCCGGCCTGGCCAACACCACCCAACAGGTCGGCGGCGCGGTCGGCCTGGCCGCGCTGGCGACCCTGGCGGCCGCCCGCAGTGACGGGCTGCGGGCCGCGGGTTGGGCCGAGACCGCCGCGCTCGCCGGCGGTTACCGGACCGCGTTCGCCGTGGCCGCCGGTCTCGTGGTCGCCGCGTGGCTGGTGGCGCTGACCACTCTGCCCCGACGCTCGGCCGGGCCGTCCTCGGCCGCCGGTTCGCCGGGCCCGGCGACGGTGGGTACCGCAACCGATTCGTTCCGAAGCGCCGCGTCCGGTTGACCGACGGCATTCAGGCCGGGAGGGTGGTCGGGTGAGTGAGGCTGACGAGACCCGGGACGGCGTGGCCCTGACCAACCTGGACCAGCCGCTGTCCGACCGTGACGACGCGACGAAGCGTGACCTGGTCGACTACCTCGACGCGGTGGGGGACCGGATCCTCCCGCACCTGCGGGGCCGGCCGCTGTCGGTGATCAGGGTCCGCCCCGGCCAGCCGCCGTTCATGCAGAAGAACTTGCCGCGCTACACCCCGGACTGGGTGGGCCGGGCGTCGGTCTGGGCGGAGGCGTCGCACCGGGAGATCTCGTACGCCCTCTGCGACGACCGCCGCACGCTGCTCTGGTTCGCCAACCAGCGGGCTGTGGAGTACCACCCGACGCTGGCCACCGTGGCGGATCTGCACCGGCCGACCCACCTCGTCCTCGACCTGGACCCGCCGGAGGGCGACGGGTTCCGTGCGGCGGTCGACGCGGCCCTGCTGGTCCGCCAGGCGCTCGCCGACGCCGGCCTGGCCGGCGCCGTCAAGACCAGCGGCGCCAAGGGCGTGCACGTCTTCGTCCCGGTGACCGAGGAATCCACCGCCGAGGAGTTGGCCGCCGCCACCCGGGCGCTTGCCGTCCGCGCCGAGCGGCTCGACCCGGAGTTGGCCACTACGGCCTACATCAAGGAGGACCGGGGCGGCCGGGTCTTCGTGGACGCCACCCGGGCGGGCGGAGCGACAGTGGCCGCCGCGTACAGCCCCCGCCTGCGCCCCGGGATGCCGGTCTCCTTCCCGGTCGACTGGGCCGACCTGACCGAGGTGACCCCCGCCGACTTCACCATCCGGACCGCGCCCGCGCTGCTCGCCGGTGGTGATCCGTGGTCGGCGCTGATGCCGGACCCGCAGCCGCTCCCCGCCGACCTGGTGGCCGAGGGTCGGACCATCCCGGTGGCCCGGGTGCAGGCCATGCACGAGGGGAAGCGTCGGGCCCGCGCCCGCCGCGAGGCCGGCTGACCGGCGAGTCGGCCCCCGCCCGCGCCCGGCGAGCGGCCGATTGTCGGTGGGTTGTGGCACGATTTCCCAGGTGAGCAGCAAATCCGACGCGACCCAACGGCTGGGCGACCTGGCGCGGTTGCGCCGGGTCCGCGACCGGATCGACCGGGAGTACGCGCAGCCGCTGGACGTCGAGGCGCTCGCCCGTGGCGTCCACATGTCGGCGGGGCACCTCAGCCGTGAGTTCCGGCTCGCCTATGGCGAATCTCCGTACAGCTACCTCATGACCCGACGGATCGAGCGGGCGATGGCGCTGCTGCGCCGTGGCGACCTCAGCGTCACCGACGTCTGTTTCGCTGTCGGTTGTTCGTCGTTGGGCACCTTCAGCACCCGCTTCACCGAGCTGGTGGGCGTGCCGCCAAGCGTCTACCGGCGGCAGTCGGCGCAGGCGACGGCGGGCATGCCGTCGTGCGTGGCGAAGCAGGTGACCAGACCGGTCAGGAATCGAGAAGCGCGGGTCGCCGAGGCGCAACTAGCGTGACCAGCATGGACATCACCATTCACTCGAGCTTCCTTCCGCACACCGATCCGGACGCCTCCCTGGTCTTCTACCGCGACGTCCTCGGCTTCGAGGTCCGCCTCGACGTCGGGTACGAGGGGATGCGGTGGATCACCGTCGGGCCGGTCGGCCAGCCCAGCACCTCGATCGTCCTGCACCCACCGGCCGCCAATCCCGGCCTCACCGACGACGAGCGGCAGACCATCCTTGAGCTGATGGCCAAGGGCAGCTACTTCGGCGTCAACCTGGCCACCACTGACCTCGACGCCACCTTTGCCAAGCTGGAGGCCAGCGACGCCGAGGTCGTCCAGGAGCCGACCGAGCAGCCGTACGGCGTGCGCGACTGTGCCTTCCGGGACCCGGCCGGCAATATGCTCCGCATCCAGCAAGTGCGCTGAACCGTCCGCGCCCGACACAGGGAGACACGATGAGCACGGCCAGCAAGCCGCACGTCGCCGACAGCCACGACCTGATCCGGGTGCAGGGCGCGCGGGTGAACAACCTCAAGGACGTCAGCGTCGAGATCCCGAAGCGGCGGCTGACGGTGTTCACAGGTGTCTCCGGCTCCGGCAAGAGCTCGCTGGTGTTCGGCACCATCGCCGCCGAGTCGCAGCGGATGATCAACGAGACCTACAGCGCCTTCGTGCAGGGCTTCATGCCGTCGTTGGCGCGGCCCGAGGTTGACCTGCTGGATGGCCTGACCACGGCGATCATCGTGGACCAGGAGCGGATGGGCGCCAACTCCCGCTCCACGGTCGGCACCGCCACCGACGCCAACGCGATGCTGCGCATCCTGTTCAGCCGGCTCGGGCAGCCGCACATCGGCTCGCCCAACGCGTACTCCTTCAATGTGCCCTCGGTGAAGGCGACAGGTGCGATCACCGTCGAGCGGGGCGCCGGCAAGACGAAGACCGAGAAGGCGACCTTCAACCGTCTCGGCGGCATGTGCCCGCGGTGCGAGGGCATGGGCGCGGTGACCGACATCGATCTGTCGGCGCTCTACGACGACAACCTCTCGCTCAACGAGGGCGCGATCACCATTCCTGGTTACAGCATGGAGGGCTGGTACGGCCGGATCTTCCGTGGCTGCGGCTACTTCGACCCGGACAAGCCGATCGCCAAGTTCAACAAGCGGGAGCTGCACGACCTGCTCCACCGGGAGCCGACCAAGATCAAGATCGACGGCATCAACCTGACGTACGCGGGCCTGATCCCGTCGATCCAGAAGTCCTTCCTGGCCAAGGACATCGACGCGTTGCAGCCGCACATCCGCGCCTTCGTGGAGCGTGCGGTGACCTTCACTACCTGTCCCGACTGCGCCGGCACCCGGCTCAGCAAGGAGGCCCGGTCGTCGAAGATCAAGGGAAAGAACATCGCCGAGGCGTGCGCGATGCAGATCAGCGACCTGGCCGCCTGGGTGCGCGGGATCGACGAGCCGTCGGTGGCCCCGTTGCTGGCGGGCCTGCAACACCTCCTCGACTCGTTCGAGGAGATCGGGCTGGGCTACCTGTCGCTCGATCGGCCGTCGGGCACCCTCTCCGGCGGCGAGGCGCAACGCACCAAGATGATCCGCCACCTCGGCTCCTCGCTCACCGACGTCACCTACGTCTTCGACGAGCCGACGATCGGGCTGCACCCGCACGACATCCAACGGATGAACGAGCTGCTGCTCCAACTGCGCGACAAGGGCAACACCGTGCTGGTCGTGGAGCACAAGCCGGAGGCGATCGTGATCGCCGACCACGTCGTCGACCTCGGGCCCGGAGCCGGTACGGAGGGCGGCGCGGTCTGCTACGAGGGCACCGTGGAGGGCCTGCGGGCCAGCGGGACCATCACCGGCCGCCACTTCGACGACCGGGCGGCACTCAAGGAGACGGTGCGGACGCCCACCGGCAAGCTGGAGATCCGGGGCGCCACGGCCAACAACCTGAAGGACGTGAACGTCGACGTACCCCTCGGGGTGCTCGTCGTCGTGACAGGTGTCGCCGGCTCCGGCAAGAGTTCGCTCGTGCACGGGTCGATCCCGGCCGGCGCGGGCGTGGTGTCGATCGACCAGGGCGCGATCCGCGGTTCGCGGCGCAGCAACCCGGCCACGTACACGGGGTTGCTCGACCCGATCCGCAAGGCGTTCGCGAAGGCCAACGGTGTGAAGCCGGCGCTGTTCAGCGCCAACTCCGAGGGTGCCTGCCCGAGCTGCAACGGCGCTGGCGTCATCTACACGGACCTCGGGATGATGGCGGGCGTCGCCGCCCCCTGCGAGGACTGCGAGGGCAAGCGGTTCCAGGCGTCGGTGCTGGAATACCGTTTCGGCGGTCGCGACATCAGCGAGGTGCTCGCGATGTCGGTGACGGAGGCCGAGAAGTTCTTCGGCGCGGGCGAGGCACGTACGCCGGCAGCGCACGCCATCCTCGACCGGCTCGCCGACGTCGGGCTCGGCTACCTGAGCCTGGGACAGCCGCTCACGACCCTCTCCGGTGGGGAGCGGCAACGCCTCAAGCTGGCCACCCACATGGCCGAGAAGGGCGGCGTCTACGTCCTCGACGAGCCGACCACCGGCCTGCACCTGGCCGACGTCGAGCAACTGCTCGGCCTGCTCGACCGCCTCGTCGACGCCGGTAAGTCGGTGATCGTCATCGAGCATCACCAGGCGGTCATGGCCCACGCCGACTGGATCATCGACATCGGCCCCGGTGCCGGCCACGACGGTGGCCGGATCGTCTTCGAGGGCACACCCGCGGCCCTCGTCGCCTCGCGCCCCACCCTCACCGGCGAGCACCTGGCGGCGTACGTCGGCAGCTGACGGCCGACGTTCACGCCACCGACGGTCGGGCGCTCCGTGCCGTCGTGGCGGCGAGGACTCCGCAGGTGGCGGTGATCAGACCGAGAGCGGCAGTGGCCTGGTTGACATACCCGGGCACGGACGAGGTGACGTACGTGCCGCCACGGCTGAGGCGGCACTCGAAGCGGAGCGGTAGGAAGCTGACGTCGTACCCGACGACCAGGCTTGCCATCTGTGGTCCGGCCTGGCGACAGGGCTCGATCGGGGAGGATCCCGCGCCGCCGTCCTCGGCCTGGAGCACCGCGTGGCTGAGGTGGAGCAGACCCCAGGCGTACATGGCGACGGCGCCCGCACCGACGAGGAGCGCCGCCGCCCGCAGGCGACCCGACCGTTCGCTCTTCCGGAACACCGCGCGCAGCCCACGAACGGTGAGGGCGGTCGCGATGGCGGCCCCACCCAGCGCGGCGAGGAGTAACCCGAGAAACAGCATGGCGTCATTCTTGATCTCGTGGCATCGCCGGTCCACGTCGGGTGTGTGAGCGCGGCGGCTGGCACTTGCCTGCTCCTCGCGGGTCGGCCGGGAGGGCGACTCTCTCCTCAGGGTGGGGAGCGCGACGCTGACAACGCGCGACGCGGGGTGCCGGACGGTCGTTGCACCGGGTGTGACCGCCGTCCCCGCCGATTCGCCCACCGCCACCCGCTGGGGTCGCCGCATCGTCATCGGACTCACCGTGGCCGCGTTCGGCCCGTACCTCGCGCCAGGCCTCCGTACCGAGCAGGTGGCCGTGTACGGTGCCGCCGCGCTCCTGTGCCTTGCCGGGTTGTGGGTGCGCCCCCGCTTGACCGCCACCGCGGCCTGGGCCCTCGGGGCACACCTCTGCCTGGCCGCTGTGGCCACCATCGGGGTGGTCCTCCCGCCGGAGAACTACACGCTGTACGAGACCGGGGACGTCGTCGGGGGCCTCGACAACATCGTCCTGCCGCTCGTGGTCGTCGCGGTCGTCGCGATGCTCGTGGGGGCCGGCGCGGACGCGGCCCGGATGCTCCGTGCGGTGTGCACTGTGACAGTCCTGGCGATGGCCGCCAACGCGCTCATCGCCGTGTCCTCGGCGGCAGGTGTCGAGAGCGATCTGCTGGCCGGATTCCGGATCTTCGGGGAGGACGAGAGCGTCGCCGACCGTGCCGAGCAGTTGGGTCGCTACTCGGGGATCTTCAACCAGCCGGCCGAGGCGGGGGTGCTGTACTCGATGGCCGTCCTCGCCGCCCTCTACCTCTACCAGCGGCAGGTCGGCAGGCTGGCGGTCGTGCTGCTGCTCCTCAGCGTCGGCGGGGTGCTCTCGGTCTCGAAGATCTTCCTGCTGGTCGGAGCACCGATCGGGATCGCCTACATCATCCTGGCCACCGGCCGGTGGCGGCGACTGTCGGCCGCCGCCGTCGCGAGCATCGCCGCCTGGTTCACCGCCGACGCCTACCTTGATCAGTGGGACGGGCAGCGGTTCGCCATGCGGCTGTTGCCCGGCAGCGGCGGCGACGACCAGCTGGGCCTCTACACCGCCGGCCGGGTCGGTGGCCAGTCCAGCGTGCAGCATGCCGTGGACGTCTTGACCACACTGTCCCCGGCGACCGGGATGGGCTTCGGCGGGCTGCGGGTCGCCTACGACAACGGCTGGGTGGAGGCGCTCGTCGTCGCGGGCGTCGCAGGCGTCATCCTGCACACCGCCGTCCTGGTCGCGCTCGCCATCGGGTGGTTGCGCACCCGCAATCACCGCCCCGAGTCGCCGTTCACCGGCGCGCTGATCCTGCTGCTCATCGGCGCCTCGACCGGGTTGCCCGCCCTCACGGCCAACCGCTGCGCGACGGTCGTGTGGCTCCTGCTCGGGCTCCTGCTGCTCGTGAGAGCGGACGGTCGCGCCGGCACCTGGTGGCAGCGCCCCGGCCGCGGGCAGCATCGGCAACCACCGACGTTCGTTCCGACCCAGGTGGCAGCGGCCGCACTGCCGGCGGTTGCTCAGCAGACACGATGAAGGCTCCTGACCGATTTCCTGGTCAGGAGCCTCTCGTGGTGGTCAATCTTTCTTAGCAAGTGTGCCCCCGGCAGGATTCGAACCTGCGCCCCCGCCTCCGGAGGGCGGTGCTCTATCCCCTGAGCTACGGGGGCTCAGCGACTGGAGAAGACTAGCAAACCTCCCCTGCGTACGCCGAATCGGTATCGGGTGAGCCGATCGTGTCGGACCGGCCCACCCGGTGCTCAGGCGGCTACCGCCCGCCCGCAGCTGGGCAGCGGGTGCAGGACGATTCGCCGGGGGAGCCGGCGCGGCCACTCGTTGCGCGGCCAGGAGCCGTCCACGATGAGGTGGACGGTGCGCTGCTCCTCGCCGCTGAGCCGCAGCACGAAGTCGCGGGGGAGCGGCGGGTCGACGGTCGGCGTGGTGATCATGAAGCGCACCCGACCGCGAGACGAGACAGCGGAGATGACGTCGGCGGCCGGCATGGTGCCACGTAGCCGGACCCGACCGATCCAGTAGACCTCCGCGAGGTGCTCCTGGGCGGCCCGGGTGATCGCCGGGTACTCGCTGCGGACCCAGCGCTCGACCGCGCTGACGCAGAGCCCGCAGGCCCGCTCGCGCGGCTCGCGCGGACCCAACCCCCAGGCCCGCAGGTACGCCCCGACCGCGCCGGCGTCCAACGGCAGCTCGAAGCGCCGCTGGATGAGCGTGGTGAGGCTCTGCCTCGTCCACAACTCCTCGTCCAGGCCGAACTCGTCGGGGTGGACGCCCCGCAGCGTGTCGATCAGCTCGAGTTCCTGTTCGCGGCTGAGCATTCCCGGCTCGCCCTGCCGCTGTCCGCGACGGACGGCTGCCACCGCCCCGTCACCACCGATGGTGTGGCGTCGGCACCAGCTGGTGACCGAACGCCGTGCGTCTCTGAGTGCAACCCCCACGTCTTGGGCAACGAGCCCGAATCGCAACTGGTCACGATATGTGGGGAGAAAACTCTCTAAGCAACGTAATCGCCTGTGCCGCGCAAAACGCCCACAAGGTACTAATGGGGATGTTCGGGTCGCACCGGCCAGTCCACCCACCCTGATCGACTCGGCCCGCGTCATCGCCGATGTGGCGGGGACGCGGGCCGGGTGCGCCCGTCCGGTCGCTCAGCCCTTGGCCTGCGCCTGGAGCTGCCGGAGGTTGTTCAACTCGGTCTGCTGGGTGGCCTTCATGGTGTTCGCCACCCGCACCACCTCGGCGTTGTCGGTCGCGCCGAGCGCCGCGTCGATCATGTGGATGCCGCCCAGGTGGTGGGCGTACATCAGGGTCAGGAACTGCCTGTCGACCTCGATGCCCTGAGCGTCGCGCAGGGCGGTCATCTGTTGCGGCGTGGCCATGCCCGGCATCAGACCGTCCTTGACGGTCGCCCCGTCGGACATCCACGACATCGGCGGGTTCGACCCGGTCGGGCTGAGACCCCATTCGCGCAGCCAGGTCTGCATCGCGCCGATCTCGCCCTGCTGCCCGGTGGCGATGTCGACGGCGATCTGCCGCACCTCGGGGAGGGTTGCCGACCGGTACGCGATCAGGCTCATCTCCACCGCCTGCGCGTGGTGGGTCGTCATGTCCCGGGCGAAGCCCGCCTCGACCGAGGCGTCACCGGGACGGGTGAGCCGCGGGGTGAGCAGACCGCCCGCGTACCCGAGGAGGAGCCCCACCACCAGCATGATGGCGAGCGCCAGCACGCCGTAGCGCGACGCCGGGGCCCGGCCGCCCTCGTCCGGGACGGCCGGGATCTCGTCGTGCTCGCTGTCGGTGGTCGCCGGAGCGGTCATTGCTGTCCTTACTGGGTGGGCTGCTGCTGCTGGAGCTCGCGCGGCGTGGTGCCGGTGGCGGTGATGCCGGTGTTGCAGAGTGCCGTCGGGCCCTCGACGGAGGCGTTCACCCGCAGGTCCTTGATGAACTCGTCGATCCGCGAGTCGTCGGCGTTGTCGACCTTGAGCTGGTAGCCCCAGGCCTGCAGCGAGATCGGCTTGTCCAGGCCCTCGTACGGGCTCATCAGCATCTTCTCGACACCGCGCACCTTGCCGGCGAGCTTGTCGACCTGGTCCTTGGGCAGGTCCGGGCGGTAGGTGATCCACACCGCGCCGTGCTCCAGGCTGTGCACCGCGTGCTCGCTGGCGATCGGGGCGTCGTAGACGTCGCCCATGCAGTTCTGCCAGGCGGCGTTGTGCACCCCACCCACCGGCGGCGAGTACTTGTAGGTCAGCGGGCCCGACTTGTGCGACTCGTACTTCAGGCTCTCCGGGTCGGACTTGCGGATGTTCGTGATGCCGTCGATGGCGTTGGCCCGCTTGTCCCACGGCTTGGAGCCCTGGAACGACGCCCAGGCGCCGTAGCCGATGATGCCGGCCGCGAGCACGCCCACCGCGACGAAGAGCGCGATCGGCCCCCACGCGCGGCCCTGGCTCACCTTGACCGGGGTGACCGGCTTGCGCGGGCCCTTGCCACCGGCCCGGGGGGAGCCCGTCGGCTTGCCGGAACTGGCCTTGGCGCCGGACGCCGGCCGGCCAGCGGCCGGCTTCTTGCCGGTGCTGACCACGGTCGGGCGGCGCTCAGGGCCACCCGGGGTGCTGATGCTCATCGTGCCTCGTCAAGTCGGTCGGTCAGGGGAGTGGCGGGCCGGATGACGCGCAGGGGAGCCGCCGAGTGCCCGAGTCTACCCCCGATAACATGGTTGGGTGACTCCTGCAGAACTAGCCTCGGTCGTCCTTGCCGCCGCCCACGCCGTCTTCGAGCAGCGTGGGCTCGACCGCGCCGCGCTGCCGGCGACCACGGTGGTGGAGCGACCGCGCAACCCCGAGCACGGCGACTACGCCTCGACGCTCGCGCTGCAGTTGAGCAAGAAGGTGGGCGTTCCGCCCCGGGAGTTGGCGACGGCTCTGGCCGACGAGCTGGGCCGGGCACCGGGTGTCAAATCGGTGGAAATCGCCGGGCCGGGCTTCCTGAACATCCGGCTCGACGCCGCCGCGGCCGGTCAGCTCGCGCGGGTGATCGTCGAGGCCGGCGCGGAGTACGGCCGCAGTGACCGGCTCGTCGGCGAGAAGATCAACCTGGAGTTCGTCTCGGCCAACCCGACCGGCCCGGTGCACATCGGCGGGGTCCGCTGGGCGGCCGTCGGTGACGCGCTGAGCCGGCTGCTGCGGGCCACCGGCGCCTACGTCGGCACTGAGTACTACTTCAACGACGCCGGTTCGCAGATCGACAGGTTCGCCCGGTCGCTGCTCGCCGCCGCGAAGGGCGAGGCGGCGCCGGAGGACGGCTACGGCGGGGCGTACATCGCCGAGATCGCCACCGAGGTGCAGGCCCGCCGGCCGGAGGTGCGCTCGCTCGACGACGACGCGGCCCAGGAGATCTTCCGGGTCGAGGGCGTCGCGCTGATGTTCGACGAGATCCGCAGCTCGCTGCGGGACTTCGGGGTGGAGTTCGACACCTACTTCAACGAGAAGGACCTGCACGACCGGGGTGAGCTGGACCTGGCGTTGAACCGGCTGCGCGAGCAGGGGCACCTCTACGAGTCCGAGGGCGCCACCTGGCTGCGCACCACCGACTTCGGCGACGACAAGGACCGGGTGTTGCGCAAGTCCAACGGCGAGTGGACGTACTTCGCCGCGGATTGCGCCTACTACCTGGACAAGCGCGAGCGCGGCTTCGATCGGGTCGTGATCATGCTGGGCGCCGACCACCACGGCTACATCGGCCGGATGAAGGCGATGTCCGCCTGCTTCGGCGACGACCCGGAGCGCAACCTGGAGATCCTCATCGGGCAGCTGGTCAACCTGCTGCGCGACGGCGCCCCGATGCGGATGAGCAAGCGGGCCGGCACCGTGATCACCCTGGAGGACCTGGTCGACGCGATCGGCGTGGACGCCTCCCGGTACGCGTTGGCCCGCTACTCCAGCGACTCCCCGATCGACATCGACATCGAGCTGTGGACCCGGGCGACCCGCGACAACCCGGTCTACTACGTGCAGTACGTCGCGGCCCGGACGGCGGGCGTTGCCCGCAACGCCGCCGAGGTGGGGCTGGTTCCGGGCGACGCCGACGCGTTCCGCCCCGAGCTGCTCGTCCACGAGAAGGAGAACGAGCTGCTCAAGGCGCTCGCCCAGTTCCCCGCCGTGGTGGCGACGGCCGCCGAGCTGCGGGAGCCGCACCGGGTGGCCCGCTACCTGGAGGAGAGCGTCGCCGCCTCCTACCACCGGTTCTACGACAACTGCCGGGTGCTGCCGCTGGGCGACGAGGAGATCACCGACCTGCACCGCGCTCGGCTCTGGCTCAACAACGCCACCCGCACGGTGATCGCCAACGGCCTGTTCCTGCTCGGCGTCTCCGCACCCGAGAGGATGTGACATGAGGGCTCATGAGGCTGGTGCGCTGCACGGCGACATCGGCAGTCGGGGGCCGGCCTGGCTGCGTACCCCGGAGGACGTCAACGCCCTGCTGCCGGGCCTCTGGCCGCGCAGCGTGGCGCGCGGCGCGGACGGCGCGGTCGCCGTCGCGGGCCTGAGCGTCCGCGACATCGCGGCCGAGTTCGGCACCCCGGTGTACGTCCTCGACGAGGCCGACCTGCGCTCGCGCTGCCGCGACTTCCGGGCGGCCTTCCCGACCGAGGACGTCTTCTACGCGGGCAAGGCGTTCCTCTGCCGCGCGGTGGTCCGGATGATCGCCGAGGAGGGGCTGCACCTGGACGTCTGCACCGGTGGCGAGCTGGCCACCGCGCTCTCGGCCGGGATGCCGCCGGAGCGGATCGGCTTCCACGGCAACAACAAGTCGGTCGCCGAGCTGGGCCGGGCGCTGGACGCAGGGGTGGGGCGGATCATCGTCGACTCGTTCACCGAGATCGACCGGCTCACCGCGCTGGCCCTCGAGCGCGGGGTCCGGCCCCGGGTGCTGGTCCGGGTCACGGTGGGCGTCGAGGCGCACACCCACGAGTTCATCGCCACCGCCCACGAGGACCAGAAGTTCGGCTTCTCGCTGGCCGGCGGCGCCGCCGCGAACGCCGCGTTCAAGATCCTCGACGAGGGTGTGCTGGAGCTGCGCGGTCTGCACTCGCACATCGGCTCGCAGATCTTCGACGCCAGCGGCTTCGAGGTCTCGGCCCGTCGGGTGCTCGCCCTGCAGGCGCAGATCCGCGACGCGCGCGGCGTGGAGCTTCCCGAACTGGACCTGGGCGGCGGCTTCGGCATCGCGTACACCACCCAGGACGACCCGGCGACACCCCAGGATCTGGCCAAGCGGCTTCGCAAGATCGTCGATTCGGAGTGCGCGGCGGAGAACCTGGCCGTGCCGCACCTGTCGATCGAGCCGGGCCGGGCCATCGTCGGGCCGGCCGTCTTCACCCTCTACGAGGTGGGCACGGTCAAGGACCTCGAAGGCATCCGGACGTACGTCAGCGTCGACGGCGGGATGAGCGACAACATCCGTACCGCCCTCTACGACGCGTCCTACTCGGCCACGCTGGCCTCGCGGGCCTCCACCGCGCAGCCGATGCTCGCCCGCGTGGTGGGAAAGCACTGTGAGTCCGGGGACATCGTGGTGAAGGATGAATTCCTGCCCGCCGACGTGCAGCCCGGAGATCTTGTTGCAGTGCCCGGCACCGGTGCGTACTGCCGAAGCATGGCCAGCAACTACAACCATGTGCCCCGGCCGCCGGTGGTCGCGGTGCGCGATGGCCAGGCGCGCCTGATCGTCCGGCGGGAAACCGAAGAGGACCTGCTCGCTTTGGATGTGGGATGACGTCACCTGTGCGCTTGGCGCTGCTCGGCTGTGGCACGGTCGGCCAGGAGGTGGTGCGGCTGCTGCACGAGCAGTCGGCCGACCTGGCCGCTCGGATCGGCGCTCCGCTGGAGATCGCCGGCATCGCCGTCCGTCGGCTCGGCCGCGACCGGGGTGACCTGCCGGTCGACGAGGACCTGTTCACCACCGACGCGCTCGGCCTGATCAAGCGCGACGACGTGGACGTGGTGATCGAGGTGGTCGGTGGCATCGAGCCGGCCCGTGGCTGGCTGGTCGAGGCGCTGCGCGCCGGCAAGAGCGTGGTCACCGCCAACAAGGCGCTGCTGGCCGAGGACGGTGTGGCCCTGCACGAGGCGGCGGCCGAGGGCGGCGGCGACCTCTACTACGAGGCGTCAGTGGCCGGGGCCATCCCGCTGCTGCGCCCGTTGCGGGAGTCGCTGCACGGCGACCGGATCAACCGGGTCACCGGCATCGTCAACGGCACCACCAACTTCATCCTCTCCGCGATGGACGCGACAGGCGCCGGCTTCGCCGAGGCCCTGGAAGAGGCCACCGCCCTGGGGTACGCGGAGGCCGACCCGACCGCCGACGTGGAGGGCTTCGACGCGGCGGCGAAGGCGGCGATCCTCGCCTCGCTGGCGTTCCACACCCGCGTCGGTGCGGCCGACGTGCACCGCGAGGGCATCACCGAGGTGACCGCCGCGGACATGGCCAGCGCCCAGGCGATGGGCTGCACGATCAAACTGCTCTGCATCGCGGCCCGGGGCGTCGACTCCACCGGTCGGGAGACGGTGAGCGTCCGGGTGCACCCGGCGATGATCCCGCGCAGCCACCCGCTGGCCAGCGTCGGGGACGCGTTCAACGCGGTCTTCGTGGAGGCGGACGCGGCCGGGCAGCTGATGTTCTACGGTCGGGGCGCCGGCGGCGCGCCCACCGCCAGCGCGGTTCTCGGTGACGTGGTCGCGGTGTCCCGCAACCGGCTCGCCGGGGTGCGCGCGGCCAGCGAGAGCGCGTACGCGGACCTGGCGGTCCGGCCGATGGGTGAGGCGCTGACCCGCTACCACGTCAGCCTCGACGTGGCCGACCGCCCGGGTGTGCTGGCCTCGGTGGCGAGCGTGTTCGCCAGGCACGACGTGTCGATTGCGACGGTGCGGCAGGGCTCGGCCGGCGGGCCGGCGGGCCGTGACGGCGACGCCGAGCTGGTCATCGTCACCCACGTGGCACCGGACGCCGCGCTCGCCGCGACAGTCGGCGAGCTGCGCGGTCTGGACATCGTCCGGTCGGTGACCAGTGTGCTGCGGGTCGAGGGCGACGCCTGATTCGTTGCATCATCGACGGGACGGCTCGCGCATCCCGCCAGGTGGGTAAGCCGGGGTGTGCCATCGACCGCTGCGGCAGGCTGGTCCAAGGTTGCCCTGATGCTCGGGTGGGCGCGGCGGTAGAGGCGAGGAGAGCGACATGTGGCGGGGTCTGATCGAGGCGTACCGGGACCGGCTGCCGGTCACCGCGGCCACGCCGGTCGTCACGCTGCACGAGGGGAACACCCCGCTGTTGCCGGCGCCGGTGCTGTCCGCCCGGCTCGGTTGCGACGTGCACCTCAAGGTGGAGGGCGCCAACCCGACGGGTTCCTTCAAGGACCGGGGGATGACCCTCGCGGTGTCCAAGGCGGTCGAGGCCGGCAACAAGGCCATCATCTGCGCCTCCACCGGCAACACCAGCGCCTCCGCCGCGGCGTACGCGGCTCGGGCCGGGTTGACCTGTGCCGTGTTGGTGCCGCAGGGCAAGATCGCGTTGGGCAAGCTGGCCCAGGCGTTGGTGCACGGCGCGAAGCTGCTCCAGGTGAACGGCAACTTCGACGACTGCCTGGCGACGGCCGCCAAGCTCGCCCAGGACTACCCGGTCGCCTTGGTCAACTCGGTCAACATCGACAGGCTGCACGGCCAGAAGACCGCCGCCTTCGAGATCGTCGAGGCGCTCGGTGACGCGCCCGACATCCACTGCCTGCCGGTCGGCAACGCCGGCAACATCTCCGCGTACTGGATGGGATATTCGGAGGAGATGGCCACCGGCGCCACCACCCGGACGCCGAAGATGTACGGCTTCCAGGCCGCCGGGGCGGCCCCGATCGTGACCGGCCAGGTGGTTCCGGAGCCGTCGACGATCGCCACCGCGATCCGGATCGGCAACCCGGCGAGCTGGACCAAGGCGCTGGATGCCCGGGACGCCTCCGGTGGTCTGATCGCGTCGGTGACCGACCGGGAGATCCTCTCCGCGTACCGCCTGCTCGCCCGTGAGGTGGGGGTCTTCGTCGAGTTGGGCAGCGCGGCCAGCGTGGCCGGGCTGCTTCAGCAGGCCGCGGCGGGCGCCGTGCCGCCCGGTTCCACTGTGGTCTGCACGGTGACCGGCCACGGGCTGAAGGACCCGGAATGGGCGATCTCCACCGCGCCGGCGCCGGTGACCATCGCGAACGACCCGCTGGCCGCGGCCCGCGCGCTCGACCTGGCCTGAGCGCGCCACCGTCCGGGTGGTGACCGGCGGCGGGCAGGCGGACCGCGGGACGGCCCGGGGGCGGCGGGGGTCGAGCTATGCGAGTCCGGCACACTTTCGGGTATCCCCGCCCGCATTCTCGTTCAGGAGTGAACCAGGCCGATGTCGCTGCTCGCCAGATTCAGCCTCGCCAACCGAGGGCTGATCGCCCTCATCGCGGTGGTGACCACGGTGTTCGGAGCGTTCGCCGTACCGTCGCTGAAGCAGCAACTGCTGCCGTCGCTCGAGTTCCCGGCCGCGTTCATCGTGGCCCCCTATCCCGGCGCCGGCCCCGAGATCGTCGAGTCGCAGGTGACCGAGCCGATCGAGAACGCCCTCCAGGGCATCCCTGGGCTGGACAAGGTCACCTCGACGTCCCGCGAGGGGGCGGCCACCGTCCAGGTGACGTACGAGTTCGGCACCGATCTCGACGACGTGGTCAACAAAATGCAGACCGCGCTGAGCCGGATCGACGCCCAGCTCCCGGAGAGCGTCGACCCGCAGGTCATCGCGGGTAGCACCGACGACCTTCCGGCAGTGGTGCTGGCCGCGGCCGGCGCGGCGGACGAGCGGGCGCTCGCCGAGAAGCTGCGCGCGACTGTGGTGCCGGAGCTGGAGGGCATCGAGGGGGTCCGCACGGTCGAGGTGACCGGCACCCGCGACGACGTCGTGGTGGTCACCCCGGACCCGGCGAAGCTGGCCGCCGCGAAGGTCCAGCCGACGGCCATCGGCGCGGCGCTGAAGACCAATGGCGTCGCGGTTCCGGCCGGCGCGGTGACCGACGGCCCGCTGGCTCTCCCGGTGCAGGTCGGCACGCCGATCGCCACCCTGGAGGACCTGCGCGGCATCGTGGTGGCCCCGGGCGCGGCACCTGTTCGCCTCGGTGACGTGGCGTCGGTCGAGCAGCAGCTCGCGCCGGCCACGGCGATCACCCGGACCAACGGCAAGGACAGCCTGGGTATCGCGATCACCGCGGCGCCGGACGGCAACGCCGTGCAGATCTCGCACGAGATCCGCGACCGGCTCGACGACCTGAAGGACGCCTCCGGCGCGGAGCTGACAGTGGTCTTCGACCAGGCGCCGTTCGTCGAGAAGTCGATCGAGTCGCTGACCACCGAGGGCCTGCTGGGCCTGGTGATGGCGGTCATCGTCATCCTGGTCTTCCTGCTGTCGGTGCGCTCGACGGTGGTCACCGCGGTCTCCATCCCGCTCTCCGTGCTGGTGGCGCTGATCGCCCTGTGGATCGGTGACTACTCGCTCAACCTGCTCACCCTCGGCGCGTTGACCATCGCGGTCGGTCGGGTGGTGGACGACTCGATCGTGGTGTTGGAGAACATCAAACGACATCTGGAGTACGGCGAGGAGAAGCGGCACGCCATCATCACCGGCGTCCGTGAGGTGGCAGGTGCGGTCACCGCGTCCACCCTCACCACGGTGGCGGTGTTCGCGCCGATCGCGCTGGTCGGCGGGTTCGTGGGTCAGCTCTTCGCGCCGTTCGCGATCACCGTGACGGTGGCCCTGCTCGCCTCGCTGCTGGTGTCGCTGACCGTGATCCCGGTCCTCGCGTACTGGTTCCTCAAGCCGCGCGGCGGCACCGCGGACGACGAGGCGGTGCGACGCGCCGCGGAGGAGAAGGAGCTGCGCAGCCCGTTGCAGCGGGCGTACCTGCCGGTGATCGGGTTCGCCACCCGCAAGCGGTCGACCCGCTGGATCACCGTCGGGCTCGGCCTGCTGGTGCTCTTCGGCACCTTCGGTCTGGCACAGAAGTTGGAGACCAACTTCCTGGACGACTCCGGCCAGGACACCCTCAACATCAGCCAGGAGCTGCCGGCCGGCAGTGGCCTGGCGGCCACCGACGCGGCGGCCAAGCAGGTCGAGTCGGTGCTGTCCGGCACCAAGGGCGTCGAGACGTACCAGGTGACCGCCGGCGGTGGGGACAACCCGTGGGCGGGCGGCGGCGGCAACAACGTCGCCAGCTGGTCGCTGGCGCTCGACGGTGACACCGACGCGAAGCAGATGCGTGAGGTGCTGCGCAAGGAGTTCGACAAGCTCGGCGCCGGTGTGGGTGAGATCAGCTTCGGTGGCGGGCAGGAGGCGTCGACCAGCCAGCTTGAGGTGATCGTCCAGGCCAGCGACCCGGAGGCGCTGACCCGGGCCGCCGAGGAGGCGCGGGCCGCGATGGCAGGCGTTCCGGACGTGGAGGACGTCTCCACCAGCCTGGCCGATCGGGTGCCGCGCGTCGATGTGACTGTCGACCGGGTCGCCGCCGGGCGGGCCGGGCTCACCGAGGCCGCCGTGGGGCAGCTCGTGTCGCAGGCGTTCCGGGGAGCGCCGCTGGGTCAGGTCGCGCTCGACGGTCAGCAGCAGAACGTGGTGCTGCGGTTGGGCACGCAGCCGCCGATGACCGTGGAGGAGCTGCGGGCCCTGCCGGTGGGTCCGGTCAAGCTGGGCGACATCGCGAAGGTCACCCAGGGCGAGGGGCCGCAGCAGGTCACCAGGATCGACGGTGAGCGCAGCGTGTCGGTCACCGGCGCGGCGACCGGCTCGAACCTGGGCGCGACCAGCACGGAGTTGCAGAAGCGGCTGGACGGCATCGACGTGCCGGGCGCGAGCTTCACCATCGGTGGTGTCAGCGCGGATCAGGCGGACGCCTTCGCGGACCTGGGCCTGGCGGTGCTGGCCGCGATCGCGATCGTCTTCCTGATCATGGTGGCCACGTTCCGCAGCCTCACCCAGTCGCTGATCCTGCTGATCTCCATCCCGTTCGCGTCGACAGGCGCGATCGGCCTGCTGTTGATCACTGGGACGCCGCTCGGTGTGCCGGCGCTGATCGGTGTGCTGATGCTTGTCGGCATCGTGGTAACCAACGCGATCGTGTTGCTCGACCTGATCAACCAGTACCGGGCGCAGGGCATGGGGGTCCGGGAGGCGGTGGTCGAAGGTGGCCGTCGCCGGCTGCGCCCCATCCTGATGACGGCGGTGGCGACCATCTTCGCGCTGCTGCCGATGGCGTTCGGGCTGACGGGTGAGGGCGGCTTCATCTCTCAGCCGCTGGCGGTCGTGGTGATCGGTGGTCTGCTCAGCTCGACGCTGCTCACGCTGATCCTGGTGCCGACGCTGTACTCGATGGTGGAGCACACCAAGGAGTCGCTGCGGGCGCGGCGCGCACGGCGGCGCTCCGGAGGGTCGGAGGCGACGACGACGGAGACCGACGAGGTGTCGGCTCCCAACCAGGTAGCGGTGCCGAGCGGCGCCCCGGCCCCGGCTGCGGGCGAGGGCCCGCGTCCGGCTGGGCGACCCGCGCCGTCGGCCGCGCTGGTGGAGGGCACGGACCAGTTCGAGGTGCTGCGGCTGCCTCGTAGCCGTACCTCGCCACTGCCTCCGGCGGAGCCGACCGAGTAGGTCGCAGCGCAGTTCGGAACGCCCCCGGCTTGATTCTGCCGGGGGCGTTCCTGGTTCATTTGAGCCGAAACACTCCGCCCCGACCGTCCCATACTTTGTGTAACTTCTTGCATACTCCTCGTAGATGGGTGGGGGTGTGGGTGAAGCGGGGCGGGCGGACGGCCGAGGGCGCGCGCGGGTGGGGGCGACGCGACCTGCTGCGCCGTGGCCTGCTGGTGGTGGGTGGTGTGGCCATCGGCGCGGGGACGTCCGAGGCGTGGTGGGTCACCCATCGCCGGATGCCGATCGCCGGCGGCCCCGCCAGTGCCACCCTCGGTAACGGCCAGCAGGATGTCGGCTCCGGCGCGCTGGAGGTCGTCTGGTCGGGGCGGACCGACCAGCGCCTGGTGGCCCTCACCTTCGACGACGGTCCCGCGCCACAGTGGACGCCGATGGTGCTCGACACCCTGGCCCAGCACCAGGTGCCGGCCACCTTCTTCATGGTCGGCGCGCAGGTCCGCCGGCACGCCGACGTCGTCCGCGACCGGCTCGCCGGGCACGAGGTGGGCAACCACAGCTGGGACCACCGGGACCTGGCCGAGCTGGACGCTGCCGAGGCGTACGACGACCTGCGCCGCAGCCACGACGCGATCGCCGAGCTGACCGGGAGGCCGCCGGCACTCCTCCGTCCGCCGTACGGCCACCTGGGCGGGGCGGTGCTGCACGCGGCGGCCCGGCTGGACTATCGGCTGGTGCTCTGGTCGTTGCAGATGGTGGAGCGCGAGTTCCCCGACGATCCGGCCGGCCACGCCCGGCGGATCGTGGCCGCGGTGCGACCGGGAACGATCGTGCTCGGCCACGATGTGGGGGCGCGCCGGCGGCTGGTCGCACTGCGCGGTCTGACCGACATGATCAACGGGCTACGGTCAAGTGGCTACACATTCGTCACGGTCTCGGCGCTGCTGGGAGCGGGTGTGACTCCGACACTGACCAGGTAGGGTCGCGCTCCGTGGCGTCCACCCTCTCAGTTCTGACCGGCAATCGGAGCTTCCGCAACCTGTTCCTCGCCGAGTTGGTGGTCTTCGGCGCCGACTGGTTCGTCATGGTGCCGTTACTGGTGCTGCTGCCGCACCTGACCGGCAGCGGGGTCTGGGGCGCGCTGGTGCTGGCGGTGGACACCGGCATCGTGGCGTTGCTGCTGCCGTACACCGGCACTATCGCCGACCGCTTCGACCGCCGGAAGATCATGATTGCCGCGAACGTGGCAGCGCTGGCGGGTGTGCTGCTGCTGCTCGGCGTGCGGAACGCCGGAACGGCGTGGCTGGCGCTTGTCGCGATCGGCGTGGTGGCGGTCGCCAAGGCGTTCTACTCGCCGGCCGCCCAGGCCGCGCTGCCCAACGTGCTGGAGCCGCACGAGCTTGCCGCCGGCAACGCCGTCGCCGGCTCGGCCTGGGGCACCATGACAGTGGTCGGTGCCTCGCTCGGCGGCGTGCTCAGCACCGCTGCCGGCCCGTACGCCTGCTTCTGGGTGGCGGCGGCGGGCCTGGCGGTGGCCGCGGGCGTCGCCACGCGGATCCGCCGGCCGTTGCAGGTGCCCCGGGACGCCGACCAACCGGCCCAGCGGACCTGGTCGGCCGTCCGCGAGGCGCTCGGCTACATCGGTCACCGGCCCAGGGTGCTCGCGCTGGTCACGGTCAAGTCGGCGGTGGGCCTCGGCAACGGCGTGCTGACCGTGTTCCCGCTGCTGGCCGGTGTGTACGGTGTCGGCCCGCTCGGCGCCGGCCTGCTCTTCGCGGTACGCGGCGCGGGAGCGTTGGTGGGGCCGATCCTGATGCGTCGGGTGTTGACCAACCGGGCCTGGCTGCTGCCCGGGCTCGCGTTGTCCATGTCGCTCTACGGCCTGTCCTACCTGGGCACCTCGGTGGTGCGATGGTTTCCGCTGGTGCTGCTGCTGGTCTTCGTGGCGCACTTCGCGGGTGGCAGCAACTGGGTGATGTCGAACTTCGCCCTGCAGGGCGAGGTCCCGGACCGGTTGCGTGGTCGCGTCTTCGCCACCGACATGATGCTGGCGACGTTGGCGATCTCGGTGAGCCAGCTGGCGGTGGCCCTGGTGGTGGACGTGGTCGACGAACGGGTGGTGCTCGCCGGCTGCGGCCTGATCACCCTGGTCTACGCGGTCGGCTGGCGGATCGCCACCCGCCGACTCTCGCTCACCGAGCCGGCCGTCGAGCCCGTTCCCGACCCGGCCGTCTGAACGCGGCGGTCCCAGGCAGCGGGCGCGGCGCCGGTTCGTCGGTGCTGAGCCCTAGCATGAGCGCGTGCCGACGAACTTCACCGCCGGGCCGGTCCGGGTCCGGGTTCCCGCGACCAGCGCCAACCTGGGCCCGGGCTTCGACGCGTTGGGTCTCGCCCTCGGGCTCTACGACGACGTGGCCGCCGAGGTCGCGTCGGGCGGCGTCCGGGTCACGGTGACCGGCCAGGGCGCCGGTGAGCTGCCCGACGACGACCGCCACCTGGTGGTGCGGGCCATGCGTGCCGCGTTCGACGTGCTCGGGGCCCACCCGGGAGGGCTGAGCGTGGAGTGCGTCAACCGGATCCCCCAGGCGCGTGGGCTGGGCTCCTCGTCCGCCGCGATCGTCGCCGGGGTGCTGCTGGCCCGTGCCCTCGTCGTCGATGGGGAGCGCCGCCTCGACGACGCCGGCGCGCTCCGGCTGGCCGCCGAGATCGAGGGCCACCCCGACAATGTGGCGCCGTGCCTGCTCGGCGGTTTCACGGTGGCCTGGTCGGAGCCGGGCGGTGCCCGGGCGGTGTCCCTGCCGGTCGCCGACGCGGTGCGGCCCACCGTTTTCGTCCCGGCGGAACGCGGATTGACAGCGATCGCGCGGGCGGCTCTGCCGGCCAGCGTGCCGCATGGTGACGCCGCGTTGACCGCTGGGCGGGCGGCACTGCTGGTGCACGCGCTCACCGCGGACCCGTCCCTGCTGCTGCCGGCCACCGTCGACCGGCTCCACCAGGATTACCGGGCAGCCGGGATGCCGGGCACGTCTCTCCTGGTCAGCGCGTTGCGAGCGGCTGGTGTGGCGGCTGTGGTCAGTGGGGCGGGGCCGACTGTGCTGGCGCTCAGCGAGCCTCCAGCGGGCTTCCCAGAGGGAACAGACTGGGAGATCTGGCAGTTACCGATAGACGTCAGCGGCGCGCGGGTTGCGCGGGGTAGACTTGGACACGCCGAGCGGGACCCTGTTGCCGCAGGTCGGAAGAGTTGATTACGCTCTAGACCTAGCACAGCCGCGAAGCACGCGATCTCCTGCGGGGCGGCGCACCCCCGAAGCTCTCGGCGGTCAGCCCGTCTACCCCTGCCAAAGGCCCACGCCGCGCCGCAGTTTCCACAGGTCGCCGCAGACGGCGAGACCTGCTCACCGACGTTGGTGAGTCGGGATACCGACCGGCTGCTGTGTCACAGACTCCCGCGACGCGTCCTTGCGAGGCGGGTGCACCGAGGCCGCCCGGCCACCTGAGCTCCGACTCCGGGCAGTCCCGGCCTTATCGAGGGAAGGAATCCATTGAGCGACACCACCGACGTGACGTCGGATGTTTCCAACGTCGCTGGCGATGCCACCGCAGCTGCTCCCGCCCGTCGTCGGCGTAGCGGCACCGGTCTGTCGGCGATGCTGCTGCCAGAGCTGCAGAGCCTGGCCGCGTCGCTCGGCATCTCCGGCACGGCTCGCATGCGCAAGGGCGAGCTGATCGCCGCGATTTCCGAGCGGCAGGGCGGCAACGCCGCCGGGACCCCTCGACCACGGGCCGAGGTCGCGGCCGCGGCCGCACCGACCCGCGAGGGGGTGCGCGCCGAGGTGCGGGAGACCGCTGACCGGCCGGCAGCCGAAGGGCGCGGTGCCGAGCAGGCGCCGGCCGAGCCGGCCGCCGAGACCGAGGGCCGCAGCCGCACCCGGCGGAGCCGGACCGCGACGGCGGAGGCCCGTGCCACCGAAGCGCGCCCCGCTGAGGCACGTGCGACTGAGGCACGTGCGACTGAGGCACGTGCGACCGAGACGCGTGCGACTGAGACGCGTACCGACGAGGCGGAAGCCGGCGAGCGGGCCGACCGTGGCGAGAACCGCCGCGACCGGGCCGAGCGTGCCGACCGGGCCGAGCGTCCGGAGCGCGCCGAGCGTTCCGACCGGGGTGAGCGGGGCGAGCGTGCCGAGCGGACCGAGCGTTCCGACCGGGGCGAGCGTGCCGACCGGGGTGAGCGGGCCGAGCGCAACGACCGGGGCGAGCGGGCCGACCGGGGCGAGCGCAACGACCGGAGCGAGCGTTCCGACCGGGGTGAGCGGGCCGAGCGCAACGACCGACCCGACCGCAACGACCGTAACGACCGCAACGACCGTGGTCAGCGTGCCGAGCGGGACACCGACGACGACGACGGCGAGGGTGGCGGTCGGCGCGGCCGGCGCAGCCGTTTCCGGGACCGTCGCCGCGGGCGCGGCGAGCGCACCGAGACCGGTGCCGACACCGGCGGCCGTGAGCCGCAGGTCAGCGAGGACGACGTGCTCGTCCCGGTGGCCGGCATCATCGACGTGCTCGACAACTACGCCTTCGTACGGACGACCGGCTACCTGGCCGGCCCGAACGACGTGTACGTCTCGATGTCCCAGATCAAGAAGTACGGCCTGCGCCGCGGTGACGCGATCACCGGTGCGGTGCGGGCGGCCCGCGAGGGCGGCAACAGCGGTGACCAGCGGCGCGACAAGTACAACCCGCTGATGCGGCTGGACACGATCAACGGGATGGAGCCGGAGGAGGCGCGGCGTCGTCCGGAGTTCTACAAGCTCACTCCGCTCTACCCGCAGGAGCGCCTGCGGCTGGAGACCGAGCCGCACATCCTGACCACCCGGGTCATCGACCTGGTCATGCCGATCGGCAAGGGCCAGCGGGCACTCATCCAGTCTCCGCCCAAGGCGGGTAAGACGATGGTGCTGCAGGCGATCGCGAACGCGATCACCCGCAACAACCCGGAGTGCCACCTGATGGTGGTGCTGGTGGACGAGCGGCCTGAAGAGGTCACCGACATGCAGCGGTCGATCAAGGGCGAGGTCATCGCGGCCACGTTCGACCGTCCGCCGCAGGACCACACCACGGTGGCCGAGCTGGCCATCGAGCGGGCCAAGCGCCTCGTCGAGCTTGGGCACGACGTCGTCGTGCTGCTCGACTCGGTGACCCGGCTCGGTCGGTCGTACAACCTGGCGGCGCCGGCCAGCGGCCGGATCATGTCGGGTGGTATCGACTCCACCGCGCTCTACCCGCCGAAGCGCTTCCTCGGCGCGGCCCGCAACATCGAGAACGGCGGGTCGCTGACCATCATCGCCACGGCGCTGGTGGAGACCGGGTCCATGGCGGACACGGTCATCTTCGAGGAGTTCAAGGGCACCGGCAACGCCGAGTTGAAGCTGGACCGGAAGATCGCCGACAAGCGGACCTTCCCGGCCATCGACATCAACCCGTCCGGTACGCGTAAGGAAGAGGTCCTGCTCGCACCGGAAGAGCTGGCCATCATCCACAAGCTCCGGAAGGTGCTGCACTCGCTGGACTCGCAGGCTGCGATGGATCTCCTGCTGGACCGGCTCAAGCAGTCCCGTACCAACATCGAGTTCCTGATGCAGATCGCGAAGTCGACGCCGGGGGAGTAACCCTCTCCGGGTGACCGACGACGAAGGGGCACGGCCGCTGTGGCCGTGCCCCTTCGTCATGCCCGCTACCCGTCCCCGGAGATACCGATGTGAAGTTTTCCTTCGCTTCAATCCAGGGGTCTTGAAACTTCTATTCATCACCGGGTTGACTGTCGTCCATGCGTACCCGCAGACGATCCGCCCGCCGCACCGGCGTCCTGCTGCTGACGCCGCTGCTCTCCCTGGCCGCGCCGCTGCCGGCCACCGCCGCCCCTCCGGCCCCGACCGTCGTCGCCCCGTCCACCGTCGCCGAGGACGTGCCGTCCGCGTCGTCCAGGCCAGCCGGCTCGATCAGCCTGGCCGCTGACCCTGCCGCCGCGACCGCCTCGAAATCCGCCGCCGACGGCCTGGAGCCGGCCGGCGGCCTGGAGACCACGAAGGCCACCCGGCCGGTCGCGCCGGGCGTGCAGCTCACCTCCTTCGACAGGTACGACGCAGATGGCTGGCTGCGCGCCGACGCGCTCACCACCGACCTCGCCGGCGGGTCCACCGTCGACTACGTCAACTCCGGGGCGGTCAGCAGGGCCGAGCCGTTGCGCAAGGCGGCGGACGCCACGCGGGCCGTCGCCGCGATCAACGGCGACTTCTTCGACATCAACAACTCCGGTGCCGCCCAGGGCGTCGGCATCCGCGGCGGTGAGCTGATCCAGTCGCCGGTCGCGGGTCACCACAACGCGGTGGCGGTCACCACGAACGGGCTCGGCCGGGTGATCGAGGTGAACTTCGACGGTAGCGCCACCCTGCCCACCGGACCGGTGCCGCTGACCCAGTTCAACAACATGGTGCAGGCCGACGGCATCGGCGCGTTCACCGAGCTGTGGGGGACGTACTCCCGGCAGCGAACTGTGGAAGGCGCGGCGCGGGTGATCGAGGTGACCGTTTCCGGCGGTCGGGTGGCCGCGGTGACCGGCGTGGCCGGCAGCGGCCCGATCGCCGCCGGCAGCACCGTGCTGCTCGGCCGTGACGCCGGCGCGGACGCGCTGGCGGGACTTCGCGCCGGAGACCCGGTGACGGTGGCCTGGCGTCCGAAGCCGTCCGACGGCAGCAGCCTGCGCGCGGCCATCGGGGGCAGCAACGTCCTGGTCCGCGACGGCGTCGTCCAGAGCATCGCCGACCCGACGCTGGCGCCGCGCACCGCTGTCGGCTTCACCGCCGACGGCCGCAAGATGATCATGTTGACGGTGGACGGCCGGCAGGTCGACAGCCGTGGCGTGACGCAGACCGAGATGGGCCGGATGATGGCCGAACTGGGCGCCCACCATGCGCTCAACCTGGACGGCGGCGGCTCGTCCACGCTGCTGGCCAGGGAACCGGGCGCACCGGCCGTGCAGGTGGAGAACGGCCCGTCGGACGGCAGTGAGCGGGCAGTGCCCAACGGTCTGGCCATCTACGCGCCGAAGGGCAGCGGCCGGCTCACCGGCTACTGGGTCGAAACGGCCAGCGACCCCACCGCCGCCCCGGGAATCTCGCCGACGCGTGGTGGCCGGCCGGACCGGGTCTTTCCCGGTCTGACCCGCATTCTCAAAGCCGCCGGCTACGACGAGACGTACGGCCCGGCGGCCGGCGCGCCCACCTGGCGGGTGACCCCGGCGGCACGCGGCCGGGTCGACCGTGCCGGGGTGTTCCACGCCGGCGCGCCGGGTGCCAGCACTGTCACAGCGACACGTGGACGGGCCACCGGCTCGCTGGGTCTCACAGTGCTCGGCCCGCTGACCCGGATCGGCTCCACACTGCCGCGGGTAGGGCTGACCGGCCGGGACGGCCAGGCCCTGGTGGGCGTGGTCGGGTACGACGAGAACGGCAACACCGCCCCGATCGAGCCGGCCGACCTGACCCTCGACTACGACAGTGACCTGCTGCGGATCGCCCCGACCGGGGACGGCAACCTCGCGGTCACCGCGCTGCGGGACACCGGCTCCGCTCTGGTCACCATCCACGTCGGCCGCACCAGCACCGTCCTGCCGGTAACCGTCGGGCTCACCGACGTGCCGGTGGCCGGCTTCGACGACGCCGGCTCCTGGCGGTTCAGCCAGGCCCGCGCCAGTGGATCGGTCGCGCCGGCCCCGGGGCACACAGGCACGGGCCTGCGGATGACGTACGACTTCAGCCAGTCCACCGGCACGCGGGCCGCGTACGCCGACCCGCCCGCCTGGATCGAGGTGCCCGGCCAGCCACAGGCGTTCGGCATGTGGATCCACGGCAACGGCACCGGGGAGTGGCCCAGCCTGCACCTGCACGACGCCCAGGACACCCAGCACGTGCTGCGCGGACCACTGATCACCTGGACCGGCTGGCGGTACGTGGAGTTCGCGGTGCCGGCCGGGGTGCAGTACCCGGTGCGGGTGCGCCGGTTCTACGTGGCCGAGACGAACGCCGCGGCGCAGTACTCCAGCGAGGTGATCATCGACGACCTGGTGGCGAAGGTGCCACCGACTGTCGACGTGCCGGCGGTCGCGCCGCGTACCGATCGGGTGGTGATGCGCGACGGCACTGTTGACGGCGCGCCCTGGCGGTTCGCGGTGCTCTCCGACGCCCAGTTCGTCGCCGCCGACCCGGACAGTGACCTGGTCGCCCAGGCCCGGCGGACGCTGCGCGAGGTGAAGGCCGCCAAGCCGGACTTCCTCCTGATCAACGGCGACTTCGTGGACACCGCCTATCCGGCCGACTTCACGCTGGCCAAGCGGATCCTCGACGAGGAGTTGGGCGATGCCCTGCCCTGGTACTACGTGCCCGGCAACCACGAGATCATGGGCGCGCCGATCAGCAATTTCGAGGCCGCGTTCGGTGCCACCTCGCGGGTCTTCGACCACGCCGGCACCCGGTTCGTCACGCTGAACTCGTCCACCGGGACGCTGCGGGGCGGGGGCTTCGACCAGGTACGGATGCTGCGCGAGGCGCTGGACACGGCGGCCACCGACCGGCGTGTCGGCTCTGTCGTCGTCCTGCACCACCACCCGCCGCGTGATCCCAGTCCGGCGCAGGCCAGCCAGCTCGGCGACCGCAAGGAAGCGGCGCTGCTGGAGCAGTGGCTGGCCGACTTCCAGCACCGCACCGGCAAGGGCGCGCTGTTCGTGGGCGGGCACGTCGGCACTTTCCACGCCGATCGGGTGGACGGGGTGCCCTTCACGATCAACGGCAACGCGGGCAAGACGCCGTCCACCCCCGCCGACGAGGGCGGCTTCACCGGCTGGACGGAGTTCGGCGTGGACCCGGTCACCCCGGCCGAGGCCGACCGTGCCCGCCGTGACCCGCTCGTCGAGGGCCCAGCCTGGGTGGACGCGGAGTTCCACGCCCACGTCGACCGGCTCACGATGACGGCCCCGGCCAGCGTCGCCGTGGGCGCCCCGGCGTCGGTCACCGCCACGCTGACCCAGCCTGGCGGGCGTACGGTCCCGGTGGCCGCACCGGTGAGCGCCGACTGGTCCGCGTCGCCGGGGGTGCACATCGGCCCGGCGGTCGGGGTACGCCCATGGCACACCGCACGCTTCGATCCGGCCACCGGCACGCTGACCGCGCTGCGCCCCGGCGCTCCGGTGCGCCTCACCGTCACCGTCAACGCCGTCCGCGCCGAAACCACCATCGCCCTGACCCGGTGAGCGCACGGAGGGCCTTTCCGCACACGGGTGTGTGGGGAAAGGCCCTCCTCGCACTCAGAAGTCGCCGTCGGCCACCTGGAAGACGGTGAGGCCGAGGGATCGCCACATCTGGACCACCTGGACGCGGTCGTCGAAGACGCCAGCCACCCGGTAACGGTCCCGGATCTCCCGGTCGTAGATCTCCCGTTTGACGATCGAGTCCTTCCGGGCGTCGCCGACGGCCCGCAGGTGCAGGCCGAGGTAGGGCACGCGTACGTGTCGGGCCAGCCACGCCTCGGTGGCCGCGCGGGCGGAGGCGTCCCGCCCGGAGCAGAAGACCACCCCGTACCCGGCTGCGTGCATCGCCCGGACCGCCGCGATCACCGCCGTGTTCGGCTGGTCCTGGCCCACCCGGGTCATGTCGTACGGGCTGCGGGAGACGGCCAGCGCGACGGTGCCGTCGATGTCCACCAGAACGATCTCCGTTGGCTCGGTCGACGGTGGGTGCACCACGGCGGGGCGTCCGGTGCGGGCCGATGGCACCGGCAACGGCAGTGTCCGCCCCTGCAGGTACCGCTCGTGCAGCCGGCGGATCGCGTCCTCGCCGACCTGCTCGGCGGCCGGGCGGGCGGCGTCGCGGCGCAGGCACTCGGCCAGCGGCACGTCGGTGAAGTCGTGCACCTCGAAGTCCGCGCCGTGGCGGGCGGCCAGGTCCGCCCAGCCCCGCAGGGTCCGTGCGCGCAGGTTGGTGTCGTCCACGCAGACGTCCGCGCCGGCCCGCAGCAGCGCCTCGACCTGAGCCTGCTGGACGGCGGTCACCTGCGCCTCGGCCCACTGGGTGAACAGCCGCTCGCCGTGCAGCATCCGGCGCAGGTCGTCCCGGTTGACCCGGGAGACGGACGGTTGGAGGGTGCGGGCGAACGTCGTCTTGCCCGAGGCGGGCAGTCCCCGGGTGGCGATCAGGCGGGTCATCGACGTTTCTCCGGCTGGGCGGATGTACCCCGGTCGGGGTACCTGGCGGCGGTCCGTCGGGTGCGCGAATGCCCGGTCGGCGGGCGGGAATGCGGACGGGTGGGCACGTGTTGACGATGCCGGACGAGGTGTGCGGCCCGATTACCGGGTCGGCTCAGGCCCATGGCACACTGGTCAATCGGCCACCGGTTCCGGTTCACGCCCGAGCCCGTCGCGTACGGCGCGACGAGCGATGACGGCGACCCGGCGACCACCAACGAGAGGACCGAGGCGAGATGAAGGCAAACATCCACCCGGAGTACGTGACCACCGAGGTCAGCTGCTCCTGTGGCAACACGTTCACGACCCGCAGCACCGCCAAGGGCGGGGCGATCCACGCCGAGACCTGCAGCGCCTGCCACCCGTTCTACACCGGTAAGCAGCGCGTTCTCGACACCGCCGGCCGGGTCGCGAAGTTCCAGCAGAAGTACGCCAAGGTTCAGGCCAAGAAGGCCAAGTAACTCCTCGTTCGGCGCCCGCGTCCGGTTTTGCACCGGACGCGGGCGCCGTCCGCGTTTTCCTCCATTTCTGCCCGGCCGTTGGCCTCCCGGCCTGCCCGGCCCGGTCGTCGCGCACCGTCGAAGGAGCATCCGCAGCATGAGCAGCGAGCGTCTGGCCGGCCTTCTCGACGAGTACGCGGAGCTGGAGAAGCGGTTGGCTGATCCGGCCATCCACGCCGACCAGGCCACCGCGCGCAGGGTCGGCCGCCGGTACGCCGAGCTGGTGCCGCTGCACAAGGCCGCCGACGAGTTGGAGCAGGCCCGCGCCGATCTGGCCGCGGCTCGCGAGCTGGCCGCCGAGGACCCCTCCTTCGCGGGTGAGGCGGAGTCCATCGCCGGGTCCCTGCCGGTGCTCGAGGAGCGCCTCGCCGAGCTGCTCATTCCGCGCGACCCGCACGACGCCAAGGACGTGATCGTCGAGATCAAGGCCGGTGAGGGTGGCGAGGAGTCGGCGCTGTTCGCCGGTGACCTGCTGCGGATGTACACCCGGTACGCCGAGCGGCACGGCTGGGTCACCGAGGTGATCGACGCACAGGATTCCGACCTCGGCGGGGTCAAGGACGTCTCCCTGGCGATCAAGACCAAGGGTGTGCCGGACGGCGGCAACGGCGTCTGGTCGCGGCTCAAGTGGGAGGGCGGCGTCCACCGGGTGCAGCGCGTCCCGGTGACCGAGTCGCAGGGCCGCATCCACACCAGCGCCGCAGGAGTGCTGGTGCTGCCGGAGGCCGAGGACGTCGACGTCACTATCGACCAGAACGACCTGCGCATCGACGTGTTCCGCTCATCCGGCCCGGGCGGCCAGTCGGTGAACACCACCGACTCGGCGGTGCGGATCACCCACCTGCCGACCGGCATCGTCGTCTCCTGCCAGAACGAGAAGTCCCAGTTGCAGAACCGGGAGCAGGCGATGCGGATCCTGCGGGCCCGGCTGCTCGCCGCCGCCCAGGAGCAGGCCGACGCCGCCGCCTCGGACGCGCGCAAGGCCCAGGTGCGCACCGTGGACCGCTCGGAGCGGATCCGCACCTACAACTTCCCGCAGAACCGGATCACCGATCACCGGATCGGCTACACCGCGTACAACCTGGACCTGGCGCTCGGCGGCGAGCTGGACGGGGTGCTGGACGCCCTCACCGAGGCCGACCGTGCCGCCCGGCTGGCCGGCGACACCGAGCTGACCCGCCGCTGACCGCGCGGCGTCGAGCTGACCGCGCGGCGTCGAGCTGACCCGCCGCTGACCGCAGCGCCGAACTGACCGCAGCGCGCCGTGGCTTCGGCTGGGGCGATCAGCTCGCGCGGGGGCGGGTCTTGGCGCGGAGCATCTCGCGGTCGGCCTGTTCGAAGGCGACGCTGAGCGCGTCGCGCAACCCGCTGCCGCCGGAGACCTCGGCGAAGCCGATGCTCACCCCGACCGGGGTGCCCGGCACCAGCGACTCCCAGTCCTCCAGGCGGACCGCGGCCTCGATCCGGCGGGCCACCTCGGCGGCCTCGGTCATGCCGGTGTCCGGCAGCACCACCACGAACTCGTCACCGCCGTAGCGAGCCACGAAGTCGCCCCGGCGCATCACCCGGTTGATCACACCGGCGATGCGTTGCAGCACGAGGTCGCCGGAGTGGTGCCCGTGCCGGGTGTTGACAGCCTTGAAGCCGTCCAGGTCGCAGACGCCGATCACCACCCGTTCGCCGCGGGTGACCACGGCCGTGATGTAGCGCTCCAGCCGGCGGCGGTTGGGCAGCCCGGTGAGCGGGTCGGTCAACGCCTCGCCCTCGAAGCGCGCCGCCTCGCGGCGCATCTCCTCGTGGTCGATGCGCGCGGCGATGCCGTCGATGTAGACGTCACGCAGCCGGTCGTTGCGCTGTGCGGCGAGCCGGAACGCCAGCCGGTCGGCCCGGTGCGCCGCCAGGTGGTCCCCGGCGCGGGTCAGCGCGATGCTGCGCAGCCGGGCCGGCTCGGCCGCCCCGAGCGTCTCGTTGGACACCTGGACGGTGTCGAGTCGGGCTACCGCCTCGATCGGTCGACCGTCGGCGACGGCGAGGCACACCTGCCCGAGCTGACGCAGGTCGCGGGCGCGGGCGCTGTCCCCACCGTGGCTGATCAACCGGGCCGGCTCGGGGCCCTCGGTCGCCACCTGGTCGCCGAGCGCGGCCTGCCGGGCCGCCGCGTAGCCGTACGCGGCGAGGCTGCTCGGGCGTAGCTGGTTGGCCCGGCCGGCGCGGACGAAGCGGGTCAGGTCGGCGGCCACGTCCCGGAGCACCCGCAGACAACCGTCGCTGTCGCCGTTGTGGTCCAGGGCCACGGCGTTGCGCAGCCGGATGCCCGGCGCGGCGAACGTCTCCTCCGGGATCCCGGCGGTCAGCCCGAGCTGCCGGGCCCGCTCGATGGCGCCCAGGGCGTACCCGTGGAAGCTGAGGTAGCTGTAGGCCATGGCCAGGTCGTGCCAGCCCCAGGCGGTGTCCCGGTCCGGGTCGGCGACGGCGCCCAGCGCCCGGGCCGCTCGGACGAGGTGCATGACGCAGCGGTCCAGTGCGCCCTGGTGGTGCGCCGCGAGCGCGGCCAGGGCGTTGAGGTGGCCGTGCAGATAGGGCTCGGCGAGGTCGCGGACCGCCGCGGACGCCTCTTCGATGGCCCGGGTGAACTCCGCGGTCCGACCGAGATTGATCAGCGCGGAGAGGCGCTGCACCATCGCGTCCGCCCGCGCCGCCGGGTCGGTGGTGGTGCGGATCACACGCTCCAGCAGGACGTACGCCTCTGCGGAGCGGCTGGCCTCCTGCAACGCCCGGGCGTGCGTGAGGGCGTCAACCTGGTCAGCGACCCGGTCGAGCCAGCCCACCCGCCAACCTCCTGTCGTGCGCGCCTGGGCGCACCTGTTCGTCACGTCGCCCGCGACGCTTCATGATTATGTCGTGAGTACTTTGCCGCAACACCCCCCCGAAGGGACAGGCCCCATCCGGCCGTCCGCCGCGGTGGCCCGAGCGGCCCGCGCGCTCGCCGCCGCCGGGGTCGGCCCGGCCCGGGTGGAGGCCGAGGTGCTGACGGCGTATGTGCTGGGGGTCCCCCGGGGTCGGCTGGCTCTCGCCGACGACCTCGCCGACGACCAGCTGGTGCGGCTCGACGAGCTGACGCGCCGCCGCGCCGCGCGTGAGCCGCTGCAGCACCTGACCGGTCGGGCCGGGTTCCGGCACCTGGAGTTGTCGGTCGGCCCGGGTGTCTTCGTGCCTCGGCCGGAGACCGAGCTGTTGGCCGGCTGGGGCGTCGAGCAGGCCCAGGGCCGACCCGACCCGCTGGTGGTGGACCTGTGCAGCGGCTCGGGGGCGATCGCCCTGGCGGTTGCCCAGGAGCTGCCGGGGGCGCGGGTGATCGCGGTGGAGCGGTCCCCGGCGGCGCTGGTCTGGCTGCGGCGCAACGCGGCGGAGCGGGCGGCGGCGGGGGACCGGCCGATCGAGGTGGTCGAGGCCGACGTGACCGCGCCGGACCTGCTTGCGGAGCTGGTGGGCCGGGTGGACGTGCTGCTCTGCAACCCGCCGTACGTGCCGGACGACGTGGTGGTCCCGCCGGAGGTTGCCGGGCACGACCCGGCGGAGGCGGTCTTCGGCGGCGCGGACGGTCTGGTGGTGATCCGCCCGGTCGTCGCCCGGGCGGCGGCGCTGTTGCGCCCGGGGGGCGTGTTCGGTGTCGAGCATGACGACACCCACGGCGCGGCGGTGCCCGGGCTGCTCGCCGAAAACGCCGGCTTCACCGCTGTGGCGGAGCATCTGGACCTCACCGGGCGCCCCCGCTACGCCACCGCGTCCCGACGGGCGGACGGCCAGCACGCCCCGATCGGCGCGGCGTGGCAGACTGACTCCTCGTGATGCTCTACGACTGCCGGTCGCCCGCCGATCGGGACCGCGGCATCGCTGCGGCGATCGAGGCGGTCAAGAACGGCGAGCTGGTCGTCCTCCCGACGGACACCGTGTATGGGATCGGCGCTGACGCGTTCACCCCGTACGCGGTGAAGGCGCTGCTGGATGCCAAGGGCCGGGGTCGGCAGATGCCGCCGCCGGTGCTGATCGGCTCGCGGCACACCCTCGACGGGTTGGTCTTCTCGCTGCCCACCGCCGCACGGGACCTCGTGGAGGCGTTCTGGCCGGGTGCCCTGACGATCGTGGTCGAGCACTCGCCGAGCCTGCAATGGGACCTGGGCGACAAGACCGGCACTGTGGCGGTGCGGATGCCGCTGCACCCGGTGGCGTTGGAGGTGCTGCGCGAGACCGGCCCGATGGCTGTCTCGTCGGCCAACAAGACCGGCCAGCCGGCTGCGGTCACCGCCGACGAGGCGCGTGACCAGCTCAGCTACTCGGTGCGGGCCTATCTGGAGGCCGGGCCCTGCCCGGACCCGGTGCCCAGCACGATCGTGGATCTGACCGGTGAGGTGCCGCAGCTGTTGCGGGCCGGGGCGATCCCACTGGAGAAGCTGCGCGACGTGGTTCCGGATCTCGTCGACGGTCGGGCGGTCTGAGTGCCCCCGTTCACGGTTCTGCACGTCTGCATGGGCAACATCTGCCGCTCGCCGATGGCGGAGCGACTGCTCGCCCTGGCGGTGCGGGAGCGGCTGACCCGGCGTGCACAGGACCCGGCTCAGGCCGAGGAGCTGGTGCACAGCCACAGCGCCGGCACGGGCGGCTGGCACGCGGGCGAGGAGATGAACCCGCCGGCGGCCCGGCAGGTCACCGGCCGTGGTGGGGACGTGGAGGGGTTCGCCGCACGCAAGCTGCGCTCGGACCACATCGACGCCGCCGACCTGGTCCTGACCGCCACCGCCGACCAGCAGGAGTACGTGGTGGCGCTTCGTCCGGACGCGGCGGCCCGTACGTTCGTGCTCGGCGAGTTCGGCAGGCTGCTGGCCGCGGTGGACGCCGCCGCGCTGCCGCCGGGCGACGCCACCCCGGAGGCCGTGTACGCCCGGGGGTTGGCCCTGGTGGCAGCGGCTCACGACGCGCGCCTGGGCGCCTCGGCGCTCGCCACCGATGATCTGGACGACCCGTGGGGTCGTGGCGACCAGTGCTTCAGCCGGGTCGCCGACGAGATCGAGGAGACGGTCCACCCGCTGGCCGGCGCGCTGCTGCCCTGAGCGTGGTGCGAGTTTCCTCCGGGTTTGGGGAAAACCCGGGGCTAAAGGGGTGTTCCGGGTCATTCTGAACGGGTCCTAGCGTGACCGGCTCCTGCGGGGAGAGCTGATGATCCGGGCCCAACTCGACAAACTGCTGACCGTGGTGATCGCCGGAGTGCTGGCCGGTCTGGTGCTGGCCGCCGCCGCCCTGCCCGCGGCCCTGGTCTTCGGAATCGGCTTCAGCGCCCTGTCGACGCCGTACTCGGAGTTGCCGAACACACTCCGTACGCCGCCCACCGCGCAGCGCTCCAACCTCTACGCCAACGACGGCACCACCCTGATCACCTCCTTCTACCAGGAGGATCGAGTGGACGTGCCGCTGCACGAGGTGGCTCCGGTGATGCGCCGAGCGATCGTGGCCGCCGAGGACGTCCGGTTCTACCAGCACAGCGGGGTCGACCTGCGGGGCGCAGTGCGCGCCTTCACAGTCAACAAGCGCGACGGCCGGACCCGGCAGGGCGCCTCGACGCTGACCATGCAGTACGTCCGCAACGTGCTCAGCAACGACCCCCGACTGACCGAGGCGCAGCGGGACGCCGCCACCGAACTCACCACCGTGCGCAAGCTCCAGGAGATGCGGTACGCGCTCGCGTTGGAGCGGGAGCTCGACAAGGACGAGATCCTGACCCGCTACCTCAACATCGCCTACTTCGGCGCCGGGGCGTACGGCATCGCGGCGGCCAGCAAGCGGTACTTCTCCCGGGCCCCGGCCGAGTTGACACTGGCCCAGGCGGCACTGCTCGCCGGTCTGGTCCGCTCGCCGGACAGCGACGATCCGATCAACGGCGACGCCGACAGCGCGGTGGCGCGGCGGTCGTACGTGTTGGAGCGGCTCGTGGAGACGGGGCAGGTGTCGGCGGACGTGGCGGCGGCGGCGCGCGCCGAACCGCTGCAACTGCGGCCCAGCGCGACCCCGAACGACTGCACCGGCGTGCCCGAGGCGCACAACGACTGGGGCTTCTTCTGCGACTGGTTCACCCGCTGGTGGAGCAGCCAGTCCGCGTTCGGGGCCACCGCCGACGAGCGGCAGCGCGCGCTGCGCCGGGGCGGCTTCTCCATCGTGTCGTCGCTGGACCCGGGGGTGCAGCGGGCGACCACCGAGCAGGTGCTGAAGATCTATCCGACGACCCGGGCGGAGGCGGTGCCGACCGCTGTGGTGCAGCCGGGCACCGGGCGGGTGCTGGCGATGTCGGTGAACCGCGCCTACAGCGTGGAGGACAACCCGGTCGGGCAGAAGAACCGCCCGAACACCGTCAACCAGTTGGTGGCCGGCGGCGGCGCGATCGAGGGGTACCAGGGCGGCTCGACGTTCAAGCTCTTCACCCTGCTGGCCGCGCTGGAGTCCGGCCTGCCGCTGTCGACCGAATTCGTGGCGCCGACCCAGCTGCTCACCCGCTTCCCGGTGACCGGGGAGGCGAGTTGCGACGGACGGTGGTGCCCGGCGAACGCCAGCCCGTCGTCGATGGACGGCCCGCGCACCATGTGGAGCGCGTTCGGCCGCTCGGTGAACACGTACTTCGCCTGGCTCACCGAGAGGGTCGGCGCCGACCGGGTGGTGGAGATGGCCGAGCGGCTCGGCATCGTGCTGCGGGCCGAGTCCGACGCCAAGCTGGCCCGCTACGGCGCGAAGGACTGGGGTCCGTTCACCCTGGGCGTGGCCGCGACCACCCCGCTGGACCTGGCCACCGCGTATGCCACGGTGGCGGCCGAGGGGACCTGGTGCGCGCCGCTGCCGGTGGTCTCGATCACCGACTCGGGTGGCCGGCCGGTCGACGCCGCCAAGCCGGACTGCCGGCAGGTGCTCGACGCCGACGTGGCGCGGGCGGCCACCGACGCGGCCCGCTGCCCGGTCGGCGACCAGTCGATGTACGGGCGCTGCGACGGCGCCACCGCACCCGGGTTGCGGGCGAAGCTCGGCCGTCCGGTGGCGGGCAAGACCGGCAGCTCCGAGCGGTACGAGACGGAGACGGTGGTGGCGTTCACGCCGCAGCTCGCGGTCGCCTCGATGGCCGCGAACCCGGACGATCCCCGCGACGCGGTCGGTCAGGCGGTGCAGGCCCAGATGGTGAACGCGGTAGGTGAGGTGCTCGCCTTCGCCCTGCGCGACCAACCGGTCCGCGACTTCGTCCCCCCGAGCGGCCGGACAGCCTTCCAAGCCCAACCGCAAGCCGGCAACTAACCCCCTCCGCCCCGGGACTGGATGGGGCGGGGCGGGGTCAGGGGGATTGTTCGGCGTTGCGGGCTATGTTGCGGGCCATTCCGCCGAAGACCACCGCGTGGAACGGGGCCACCGAACCCCAGTAGGCGTGCCCGGCCAGGCCGCGCGGCAGGAAGACGGCGCGCTGCTGGTAGCGGCTGTGGCCGCCGTCGGCCGGCAGTACCCGCATCTCCAGCCAGGCCCGGCCGGGCAGCCGCATCTCGGCGCGCAGCCGCAGCAACTCGCCCGGCACGATCTCCTCGACCCGCCAGAAATCCAGCGCCTCACCGACCTGGAGGCGGTGCGGGTCGCGTCGCCCCCGACGCAGCCCAACCCCACCGACCAGCCGGTCCAGCCAGCCCCGGATCGACCAGGCCAGGGGGAACGAGTACCAGCCGTGTTCGCCGCCGACGCCCTCGACGACCCGCCAGAGCGCCGCGGGTGACGCCTCCACCGCCCGCTCCCGGACGTCGGTGTACGCGGTGCCGCCGGACCAGTCCGGGTCGGTGGGCAGCGGCTCGGCGGGCGCGTCCGGGCCGCTCGCTGTGGACCAGCGGGTCTCCACCTGGGCGTCGCGCACCTTGGCCAGCGCCAGCGCCACCGCCTCGTCGAAGCCGGTCAGCCCGTCGGGCGGGTCCGGGACGTAGCTGGCGATGTCGTGTTCGTGGGCGACCGCCTCGTGGATCAGGCTCTCCACCAACGGGCGGGCGATCTTGTTCGGCACCGGCGTGATCAGACCGACCCAGTGCGAGGAGAGCGACGGGGTGAGCGGACGGACCGGCACGATGATCCGCCGGCGCAGCCCGGCCACCCGCGCGTAGCGCTGCATCATGTCGCGGAAGGTCAGCACGTCCGGGCCGCCGATGTCGAAGCCCCGGTTGACCTCGGGCGGCAGGTCGGCGCAGCCGGCCAGGTAGCGCAGCACGTCGCGGACCGCGATCGGTTGGATCCGGTTGCGTACCCAGCGCGGGGTGACCATGGCGGGCAGCCGCTCGGTCAGGTAGCGCAGCATCTCGAACGACGCCGAGCCGGACCCGATGATCACCGCGGCGCGGAGCACCGCCGTGGGCACCCCGCTGGCCAGCAGGATCCGGCCCACCTCGGCGCGGGAGCGCAGGTGCGGGGAGGGGACCTCCTCGTCGGACGCCGGCTCCGGGCCGCCCAGGTAGACGATTCGACGTACGCCGGCGGCGCGTGCCGCCGCCGCGAAGTTGGTCGCCGCCGTCCGATCGGCCGCCTCGAAGTCGGACCGGCCCAGCGAGTGCACCAGGAAGTACGCGACGTCCACGTCGGCGAACGCGGGAGCCAGCGTCTCCGGTCGACTCAGGTCCCCCTCGACGATCTCGGCCGCCGAGGCCCACGGCACGTCACGCAGCCGCACCGCCTTGCGGGCGAGGCAGCGCACTGTGTGTCCGTCGGCGAGCAGCAGCGGCGTCAGCCGCCCGCCGATGTAGCCGGTCGCGCCGGTGACGAGGCATCTCACGGGTCCCAGTGTGCGGCCGCCTAGACTCGTTCGCTGTGGAGACCGAGACGAGCACCTTCTGGGGGCCGGATTTCGCGCAGCTCAGGGCCACCGATCCGGAGATCGCCGGGGTGGTCCTGGGTGAGCTGGACCGGTTGCGGGGCGGCCTGCAGCTCATCGCCAGCGAGAACCTGACCTCGCCGGCGGTGCTGGCGGCGCTCGGTTCGACGCTCACCAACAAGTACGCCGAGGGCTACCCGGGCCGGCGTTACTACGGCGGCTGCGCCGAGGTGGACCGGGCCGAGGAGATCGGCATCGCCCGGGCCAAGGAGCTCTTCGGGGCCGAGCACGCCAACCTCCAGCCGCACTCCGGGGCGAGCGCCAACCTGGCCGCGTACGCCGCGCTGGTGCAGCCGGGCGACACGGTGCTGGCGATGGACCTGCCGCACGGCGGGCACCTCACCCACGGCAGCCGGGTGAACTTCTCCGGCAAGTGGTTCAACCCGGTCGGCTACCCGGTCCGGCCGGACACCGAGCAGATCGACTACGACGAGGTACGGGATCTGGCGCGGGCGCACCGACCCAAGCTGATCATCTGTGGGGCCACCGCGTACCCGCGCCTGATCGACTTCGCGCGCTTCCGGGAGATCGCCGACGAGGTCGGCGCGTACCTGATGGTGGACGCGGCGCACTTCATCGGCCTGGTCGCCGGCCGGGCCATCCCGTCCCCGGTGCCGTACGCCGACGTCGTCTGCGCCACCACCCACAAGGTGCTGCGCGGGCCGCGCGGCGGCATGATCCTGTGCCGCGAGTCGCTGGCTCAGCGGATCGACAAGGCGGTCTTCCCGTTCACCCAGGGCGGCCCGCTGATGCACGCGGTCGCGGCCAAGGCTGTCGCGCTGCGCGAGGCCGCCCAGCCGGAGTTCCAGACGTACGCCCGCCAGGTGGTCAGCAACGCCCAGGCGCTCGCCGCCGGGCTGGCCGACGAGGGGATGCGCCCGGTCTCCGGTGGCACCGACACCCACCTCGCGCTGATCGACCTGCGGGAGCTGGGGGTGACCGGCACCGAGGCCGAGCGCCGCTGCGACGCCGCGTCGATCACCCTGAACAAGAACGCCATCCCGTACGACCCGCAGCCGCCGATGGTGGCCTCCGGCATCCGGGTGGGCACACCGAGCGTCACGACGCAGGGGATGCGGGAGGGGGACCTGCGTCAGGTGGCGACAGTGATCGCCCGTGCGGTGCGCACCGATCCCGGCGCTCCGGGCGGGGCCGACGAGCTGACCCGACTCGGTGCCGAGGTGGCCGAGCTGGTCGCGGCGTTTCCGGCGTACCCCCGTGGCTGAGCCCGGGGTGGTCGCGCCGGACACCGACCGGCGGTGGCGACTGCGGCACCTTCCGGTGCTGCTGGCCGCGTCGGCGGCGCTCGCCGCGGTCGCCGCCGTGGTGGGTGCGGTGACCGGCGGCGCTACCGCCGCGCTCGGCGCGGCGGCCGGCGTGGGTGTCACGGTGCTCAGCTACACCCTCACCACAGTGGTGCTGGCCCGGGCCGACCAGATCAACCCGCAGTTGCTGCTGCCGCTCGGCCTGGGCCTGTACGTGCTGAAGTTCAGCCTTCTGGGTGCGGTGCTGGTGGCGGTGGCGTCGACAGGTTGGTCCGGGTTGGTGCCGCTCTGCCTCGGCATCGTCGCCGGGGTGGCAGTGTGGACGGCGGTGCACATCTGGTGGCTGACCACGGTGCACGCCCGACGGTCGCACAGCTGACCCGACGGTCGTCCCACCTTTCGGACGCGCGGCAATGTGTCGGCCTCCGGTCATTTTCCGACGGGCGGAAGGGGAGTAGCGTGCCCACAGACGACGGCGCCCACGAGAAGCCCACACAACCACGGTTGTGCGGGGGGTGAGGCACAGCCTCGTCTTCCCGGCTGATATCGTTCGCCCCGTCATGGCTGGTGACCAAACCCCCCGTCCCGCCGGTGAACCGGACGATTATCCGTCCGGCGCCGGTCAGGGTTGGACCGCGCTCAGCTACCTCATCGGAGGCATGCTCGTGTGGGGTTTCATCGGTTGGCTTGTTGACCAGTGGCTCGACACCGGCGGCGTCGCCACCGGGATCGGCGTCGTGCTCGGTATGGCCGGGGGCATCATCCTGGTCATTCGCCGACTCGGCACGCCTACTTAGGAAGGGACGCGGTGTTCGGACAGGCGAACGTTCTGGCAGCGGGCCAGGCGGGATTCCCACCCACGGTGGACGACTTCTACCTGCCCAGCATCCTGCCCTGGGGTGCGGAGAACTCGTACTGGTTCACCAAGATCACGGCGATGGTCTGGATCGCCGTCGGCGTTCTGATCATCTTCTTCCTGGCGACCTACCGGAACCCGCAGCTGGTGCCGACCAAGAAGCAGTGGTTCGCCGAGTCGATCTACGGCTTCGTGCGCAACAACATCGCTGTCGACATGATCGGGCACGCGGGCGTGCGGTTCGCCCCCTACTTCACGACGCTCTTCTGCTTCGTGCTGCTGACGAACGCGTTCGCGATCATTCCGCTCTTCCAGATCTCGCCGAACTCGCACATCGCCTTCCCGGCGATCCTCGCGATCATCAGCTACGTGCTGTTCAACTACATCGGCATCAAGAAGCACGGCTTCGTCAAATACTTCAAGAACTCGCTGATCCCGCCGGCACCCTGGTACATCCTGCCGCTGCTGATCCCGATCGAGCTCTTCTCCACCTTCATCGTCCGGCCGTTCTCGCTCGCGGTTCGTCTCTTCGCGAACATGTTCGCCGGTCACATGCTCCTGCTGGTCTTCACGCTCGGCGGCTTCGCGATGCTGAGCGCCAACGCCTGGCTGGCCCCGGTCTCGGTGCTCTCCTGGGTGATGACCATCGCGCTCACCTTCCTCGAGTTCCTGGTGATCTGCCTGCAGGCGTACGTCTTCACCGTCCTCACCGCCAGCTACGTACAGGGCGCGCTCGCCGACGAGCACTGATCCACCCGCACCATCCGTTGTCGTCCCGCGTGAGAGTCACGCGTGATAACCAGGAGGAACCACACCAATGGACGCTAGCGTTCTCGCCGAGGTCACCGGTAGCACCGCTGCCATCGGCTACGGTCTCGCCGCCATCGGCCCGGGCATCGGCGTTGGCCTGGTCTTCGCTGCCTACATCCAGTCGACCGCTCGCCAGCCGGAGTCGTCGCGGATGACCCTGCCGTACGTCTGGATCGGCTTCGCCGTCATCGAGGCGCTGGCGCTGCTCGGCATCGCCTTCGGCTTCATCTGGGCCGGCTCCGCCGCCTGATCCAGCCCCTCTGACCGGGAGGTCTTCCATGTACTTCCTCGCCGCTGAGGGTGGTGAGTCCGCCCACAACCCGATCATCCCGCTCTGGCAGGAGGTCGTGGTCGGTACGGTGGCCTTCGCCGTGCTCTGCTTCGTGCTGATGAAGTTCGTCTTCCCCCGCATGGAGCAGACGTTCCAGGCTCGGGTCGACGCGATCGAGGGCGGCATCAAGCGCGCCGAGGCCGCCCAGGCCGAGGCGAACCAGCTGCTCGAGCAGTACCGTGCCCAGCTCGCTGAGGCCCGGACCGACGCCGCCAAGATCCGTGACGACGCGCGGGCCGACGCCGAGGGCATCCGGCAGGACATCCTCGCCAAGGCACGGGAAGAGTCCGACCGGGTCATCCAGGCGGGCAAGGACGCACTCGCCGCCGAGCGGGCCACCATCGTGCGCGAGCTGCGCGCGGAGGTCGGCACGATCGCGGTGGACCTGGCCAGCAAGATCGTTGGCGAGTCACTGGCCGACGAGGCACGGCGTAAGGGCACCGTCGACCGGTTCCTGAGCGGTCTCGAGAGCACGGGGGCCCGCTGATGCAGGCCGCCAGCCGGGAGTCGTACAAGGTCGCGGCCGAGCGCCTCGACGCGTACGTCCGCGGCGCGGAGCCGTCGGCGGTGGCCTCCACCGCCGACGCCATCCTCTCCGTGGCGACCCTGCTGCGGCGGGAGCCGCGGCTGCGTCGGGCGCTCTCCGAGCCGGCTCGCACCGGTGAGGATCGCGGCGCTCTGCTCGGCGACATGCTCGGCGGCCGGATCGGCGCAGACGCGCTCGACCTGCTCGTGGCGCTCGTCGCCGGCCGGTGGTCGGCACCGTCGGAGTTGCTCGACGGCGCCGAGCGGCTCGGCGTGGAGGCGCTGCTGGCCAGCGCCGACAAGGCAGGCGAGCTGGGCGAGGTCGAGGACGAGCTGTTCCGCTTCGGTCAGGTCGTGGCCGGTCAGTCGGCGCTGAGCAACACGCTCGCCGACCCGGTCGCCCCGGTCGAGCAGCGGGCCACCCTGGCCCGTGAGCTGCTCGCCGACAAGGCCCGTCCGGTCACCGTCCGCCTCGTCGAGGTCGCACTCGGCGGGTACGGGGGGCGCTCCTTCACCGGCGCGCTCACCCGGCTCGTGGAACTCGCCGCCGAGCGACGTGACCGGCAGGTGGCGTACGTGACCGTCGCGGCCCCGTTGAGTGACGAGGACGAGCGCCGGCTGGGTGCGAGCCTCAGCGCGATATACGGTCGAGAGGTCTCCATCAAGCAGATGGTGGAGCCCCACGTCCTGGGTGGCGTGAGCGTGCGGGTCGGCTCCGACCTGTACGACGGCACCATCCTGCGCCGCCTCAACGAGACCCGCAACGCGCTCGCGAAGCGCTGATCGGCTTCGCCGCCCCGCGGCTGAGCGGCTCTGCCGCCCAGCGTCGGGGTGGCCGGACCGCACAGCGCCCGGAATGACAGACGCCATTCGGACCGGTCGGTACTAGGTATCCCGGGCCCCTGAATTTTAAGGAAGCAGAGGATGGCCGAGCTGACCATCTCGACGGAGGAGATCCGCGGCGCCCTGGAGCGCTACGTCTCTTCCTACTCGTCCGACGTCTCCCGCGAGGAGGTCGGCACCGTCGCCGACACCGGCGACGGCATCGCCCACGTCGAGGGCCTGCCTTCGACCATGACCAATGAGCTCCTGGAGTTCGAGGACGGCACGCTCGGCGTGGCGTTGAACCTCGACGTCCGGGAGATCGGCGTCGTCGTTCTCGGTGACTCCGCCAAGCTGGAGGAAGGGCAGCGCGTTAAGCGCACCGAGCGGGTTCTCTCCGTTCCGGTCGGCGACGCCTTCCTCGGCCGCGTGGTCAACGCGCTCGGTGAGCCGATCGACGCGCTCGGCGACATCGCCAACGAGGGCTTCCGCGAGCTGGAGCTGCAGGCTCCGAACGTGATGTCCCGGCAGTCCGTCGACGAGCCGCTGCAGACCGGCATCAAGGCCATCGACGCGATGACCCCGATCGGTCGGGGCCAGCGGCAGCTGATCATCGGTGACCGGAAGACCGGTAAGACCACAGTCGCTCTGGACGCCATCCTCAACCAGCGGGACAACTGGCGCACCGGCGACCCGAAGAAGCAGGTTCGCTGCATCTACGTCGCCATCGGCCAGAAGGCCTCCACGATCGCCTCCATCAAGGGGCAGCTCGAGGAGGCGGGCGCGATGGAGTACACGACCATCGTCGCCTCGCCGGCGTCCGACCCGGCCGGCTTCAAGTACCTCGCCCCGTACACCGGCTCGTCCATCGGGCAGCACTGGATGTACGGCGGCAAGCACGTCCTCATCGTCTTCGACGACCTGAGCAAGCAGGCCGAGGCGTACCGCGCCGTGTCGCTGCTGCTGCGTCGCCCGCCGGGCCGTGAGGCGTACCCGGGTGACGTCTTCTACCTGCACTCCCGCCTGCTGGAGCGCTGCGCGAAGCTCTCCGACGAGCTGGGTGGCGGCTCGATGACCGGTCTGCCGATCATCGAGACGAAGGCCAACGACATCTCGGCCTTCATCCCGACCAACGTCATCTCGATCACCGACGGCCAGATCTTCCTGGAGACCGACCTGTTCAACCAGGGCGTCCGTCCGGCGATCAACGTCGGTACCTCGGTCTCTCGGGTCGGTGGCGCCGCGCAGGTGAAGCCGATGAAGAAGGTCGCCGGTTCGCTGCGGCTCAACCTCGCCCAGTACCGCGAGCTGGAGGCGTTCGCCGCCTTCGCCTCCGACCTGGACCGGGCCTCCCGTGCCCAGCTGGACCGCGGTTCGCGTCTGGTCGAGCTGCTCAAGCAGCCGAACTACTCGCCGTTCCCGGTGCAGGAGCAGGTCGTCTCGGTCTGGGCCGGCACCGAGGGCAAGCTGGACGACGTTCCGGTGGGTGAGGTTCGGCGCTTCGAGTCGGAGTTCCTCCAGTACCTGCGGCACAAGCACCAGGGTGTGCTGGCCGGCATCGCCGACAACCAGTGGAACGATGACATCATCGGCTCACTGGACAGCGCGATCGCCGAGTTCAAGCAGGTCTTCCTCAACAAGGACGAGGAGCGTCGGGTCAACGACGCGCCGGCCGCGCCGCTTGAGGGCGACGAGAACCGCGAGACGGTGACCCGCTTCCGCGACGGCGCGACCGACCGCCCGGCCGAGAGCTGATCCCATGGCGGCCCAGGTACGCGTTCTTCGTCAACGGATCCGCTCGGCGAAGTCGATGAAGAAGATCACCAAGGCGATGGAGCTCGTGGCGACGAGCCGGATCGCCAAGGCTCAGGCCCGGGTGCAGGCGTCCCTGCCGTACGCCCAGGCCATCACCGGTGTGCTCACGGCGCTGGCGTCCAACGCGCGGATCGACCACCCGCTGCTCACCCCGCGCGAGCGGGTGCGGCGGGCGGGCGTCCTGTTGGTCACCAGTGACCGTGGCCTGGCCGGTGGTTACAGCTCCAACGCGATCAGGATGGCGGAGTCGCTGATCGCGCGGCTCAAGGCGGACGGCAAGGAGCCGGTGCTCTACGTCATCGGGCGTAAGGGCGTCGGGTTCTACCGGTTCCGCGAGCGGCCGATCGAGGCGAACTGGACCGGCTTCAGCGAGCAGCCGTCGTTCGAGGACGCCCGTACCGTCGGTGAGACGCTGATCAAGGCGTTCACGGCCGGTGCGGACGACGTCGACGGCGGCGCCGGAGCGGACGGGGTGCTCGGCGTCGACGAGTTGCACATCGTCTACACCGAGTTCCACTCGCTGATGACGCAGAACCCGGTTACCAAGGTCATCGGTCCGATGCAGGTGGAGGACCGGCCGCGCTCCGAGGGGCTGCTGCCGGCGTACGAGTTCGAGCCGGAGGCGGAGGCGCTGCTCGACGCGCTCCTGCCGAGGTACATCAACACGCGGATCTACGCGGCGTTGATCGAGTCGGCGGCGAGTGAGTCGGCGGCACGGCGGCGGGCGATGAAGAGCGCCACCGACAACGCCGAAGAGATGATCGAGAAGTACACGCGCGAGATGAACTCGGCTCGCCAGGCCGGGATCACCCAGGAGATCAGCGAGATCGTCGGCGGCGCCAACGCGCTGGCCGCGTCGGGAAGTGAAGTGTGATGACTGCACCAGTAGAGACCAAGACGGCCACGGGTCGCGTGGTCCGGGTCATCGGCCCGGTCGTCGACGCCGAGTTCCCGCGCGACGCCATGCCGCCCCTGTTCAACGCCCTGAACGTCAAGGTGAACCTGTCCGGCGGTGAGAAGACGCTGACCCTGGAGGTCGCCCAGCACCTGGGTGACAACCTGGTCCGTGCCATCTCGATGCAGCCGACCGACGGCCTGGTCCGTGGCGCCGAGGTGCGCGACCGCGGCGAGCCGATCACGGTGCCGGTGGGCGACGCGGTCAAGGGCAAGGTGTTCAACGCGATCGGCGAGGTGCTCAACCTCAAAGAGGGCGAGACGTTCGAGGCCGACGACCGGTGGGGCATCCACCGCAAGGCCCCGGCCTTCGCGGACCTGGAGCCGAAGACCGAGATGCTGGAGACCGGCATCAAGGTCATCGACCTGCTCGCCCCGTACGTCAAGGGCGGCAAGATCGGCCTGTTCGGCGGCGCGGGCGTGGGCAAGACGGTGCTCATCCAGGAGATGATCACCCGGGTTGCCCGTAACTTCGGTGGTACCTCGGTGTTCGCCGGCGTGGGTGAGCGCACCCGTGAGGGCAACGACCTCATCGCCGAGATGACCGAGTCCGGCGTCATCGACAAGACCGCGCTGGTCTACGGCCAGATGGACGAGCCGCCGGGCACCCGGCTGCGGGTGGCGCTCTCCGCGCTGACCATGGCCGAGTACTTCCGGGACGTGAAGAAGCAGGAGGTGCTGCTCTTCATCGACAACATCTTCCGCTTCACGCAGGCCGGTTCGGAGGTGTCCACCCTGCTCGGGCGTATGCCGAGCGCCGTGGGTTACCAGCCGACCCTGGCCGACGAGATGGGCGAGCTCCAGGAGCGGATCACCTCCGTCCGGGGCCAGGCCATCACCTCCATGCAGGCGATCTACGTGCCGGCGGACGACTACACCGACCCCGCCCCGGCCACCACGTTCGCCCACCTGGACGCGACCACCAACCTGGAGCGGTCGATCTCCGACAAGGGCATCTACCCGGCCGTGGACCCGCTGGCGTCCTCGTCCCGGATCCTCGCCCCGGAGTTCGTCGGCAACGAGCACTTCCAGGTGGCCACCGAGGTGAAGCGGATCCTGCAGCGCTACCGCGACCTGCAGGACATCATCGCCATCCTCGGTATCGAGGAGCTCTCCGAGGAAGACAAGATCACCGTGGCTCGCGCCCGGCGGATCGAGCGCTTCCTCTCGCAGAACACCTACGCGGCGGAGCAGTTCACCGGCGTGCCGGGCTCGACGGTCCCGATCAAGGAGACCATCGAGGCGTTCCGGAAGATCAGCGAGGGTGAGTACGATCACTTCCCCGAGCAGGCGTTCTTCATGTGCGGCGGTCTCGAGGACCTGGAGCGCAAGGCTGAGGAGCTGATGAAGGGCTGACCAGCCCCCATCCGATTCGTAGCAAAAAGACTGCCCCGGCAATGCCGGGGCAGTCTTTTGTTCATGTTCGCGCCTTACCATCGTCGCGGTCCGTTACTCGTGGTCGTCACTCCCGAGGCACCCGAGCTACGGTTCGTTCCGCGCGCTCACCTGAACGAGCGTTGATCTTTGCAACCTTTCGACGACGTGCGCCCGTCTTCTCGTTGTGGGCGTAACGAACGGAGCTGCTCGTGGGTAAGGCCGGCAAGAGTGGCCGCAAGCCGTCCATCTGGCGGGGTGTGCCGCGGTGGGCCAGGATCTGCACGGTGTTCGGCACCGTGCTGACCGTGCTCAGCGGCGCGGTGCTGGTCGGCACCGAGGTGCTCATGGCCCGCTACGAGGGGTCCGTCGGCAAGGCCGACCTCTTCGGCGACCAGGCGGCGGGTGCCCAGGCGAAGAAGAGCGACATCAAGGGCCCGCTCAACATCCTGCTCGTCGGTATCGACCCCCGTACGCCGACGGCCGCGCCGCTCGCCGACTCGATCATGGTGCTGCACGTGCCGGCGTCGATGGACCGGGCCTACCTCTTCTCACTGCCACGTGACCTCTACGTGCACATCCCGGAGTTCAAGAAGGCGAACTTCCCGGGCGAGACCACGAAGATCAACGCCGCGATGTCGTTCGGCAGCAAGGTGCCGGGCGCCAACCCCGACGCCGCACGGGGCTTCGAGCTGCTGGCCACCACCGTGCAGAAGGTGACGGGCATCAAGCGCTTCGACGCCGGCGCGATCATCAACTTCACCGGCTTCCAGAAGATCGTCGACGCCATGGGTGGTGTCGACATGTACATCGAGCGCGACGTGAAGTCCGAGCACAAGCAGCCGGACGGCAAGCCGCGTCCGGGCAACACCCGCGGTGAGGGCTACGTCGGCCCGCAGGCGCTCTACAAGAAGGGCAACCGGCACCTGAGTGGGTGGCAGGCGCTGGACTACGTCCGGCAGCGCTACCCGAAGAACGGTGTCCCGGATTCCGACTACGGCCGGCAGCGCCACCAGCAGCAGTTCGTCAAGGCCATGGTCGGCCAGGCGTTCAGCGCCGACGTGGTGTCCAACCCGATCAAGCTGGACAAGGTGCTCCGCGCCGCCGGCCAGTCGCTGATCTTCAACGGTCGGGGCAACAGCGTTGTCGACTTCGGGCTCGCGCTGAAGGACATCCGCCCGAACACCATCGAGATGATCAAGCTCCCCGGTGGCGGGCTCTTCGAAGGTAAGAAGTACCTGGGCGAGCAGTTCCAGGATGGGGTCCCGGACTTCTTCACCGCCCTGCACAACGAGCAACTCGACCCGTTCCTGCTCGAGCACCCGGAATTCGTGAACAAGGCCAAGTAGTCAGGGCGCCGTTGTCCCCACCCGCGTTGGGCGGGCCGCGTCGTCAGGCTAGACTTTCGGCAATCCGTAGCCGCAGCAAGGAGACAGCGTGGCACAGCAGCTTCACGTCGAGCTCGTCGCCGTCGAGGAGAAGGTCTGGTCCGGTGACGCCGAGATGGTCGTCGCCCGGACGACCGAGGGCGAGCTCGGTGTCCTGCCGGGGCACGCGCCGCTTCTCGGCCAGCTCGCCGAGCCCGGCCAGGTTCGCATCAAGCTCGCCGGCGGTGAGCAGGTCGCCTACGAGGTGGCCGGCGGCTTCCTCTCGGTGAGCGCCGACGGTGTCACCGTGCTGGCCGAGAGCGCAACCCCGGTCTCCGCGCAGAGTCGCTGAGCCACACCGCGGATGGAGATCGTCGAAGGGTTCGGGGTCGGCGTTGTCGTCATCCTCGGCGCGCTTCTGACCCTCTTCGTCCGGCGAGCTCTGGTCACCCGCAGCGGTGGCATCATCCGGCTCAGCGTCCGGGTCTCCACCATGCTCGACGGCCGTGGCTGGTCGCCCGGCTTCGGCCGGTTCGCCGGTGACGAGCTGCGCTGGTACCGGATGTTCAGCTTCGCGATCCGCCCCAAGCGTGTGCTCTCCCGCAAGGGGTTGGCCGTGGAGCGCCGCCGGTTGCCCGAAGGTCAGGAACGGTTCTCCATGCCGGCCGACTGGGTGATCCTCCGCTGTACCAGTCACCACGCACCGGTGGAGATCGCCATGGCGCGATCGACCGTGACCGGTTTTCTCTCCTGGCTCGAGGCCGCCCCTCCGGGGGCGGTCTCGCCGCGTATGGCCTCCCAGGACTGGCCGGCTGCCTGAGCCGTCCTTGGTCGCTCTTCCGGGTTTCCGGGGAGCCCGCCCGGCTCCGGGCGGTCAGGCTTGATCCCTGCGCCGGCCGAGCTCCCCCGGAAACCCTTCGTCGGGCACTGTGCGTGTCCCGCTGGTCTGGATGCCCCTGTTTTCATTAGCCCGAGTGGATCAAGCCTCGGCTACGCGTGGTGGGGGCCAGATTGGGAACCCACACCTCGACGTGGTGCGCAGCGCCGACGTTCAGCGGTTGCCGCCCGGTACCCATAGCACATCTCCTGCCGGATTTGCCGTTCTTGACAGGATAAAGAGCAGATCGGAGAGCCGGTTGAGATACTTTGCCGGGAGCGTGCTGGTTCGTTCCGGATCGTGGCTGACCAGCGCCCACGCTGCCCGTTCGGCACGCCGGGCGACGGTCCGCGCCACGTGCAGCAGCGCCGCACCCGTGGTGCCGCCAGGGAGGATGAAGGAGTCGAGCTTGCTCAGGCGTGCGTTGTACTCGTCGCACCAGCCCTCCAGGCGCTCGACGTACTCCTCGGTCACCCGCAGCGGCGGGTACTTCGGCTCCGGCTCGACCGGGGTGGACAGGTCGGCGCCGACGTCGAAGAGGTCGTTCTGCACCGACCCCAGCACGCCGCGAAGCTCCTCGTCGAGGTTTCCCAGCGCGAGCGCGACACCGATCGCCGCGTTGCACTCGTCGACATCCGCGTACGCGGCGATCCGTGGATCGGTCTTCGGCACCTGCTCGTTGTTGCTCAGCCTGGTCATGCCGGCGTCGCCGGCCTTGGTGTAGATGCGCGTGAGGTGGACGGCCATGACGCACAGCCTACGGATTCCCGACCTGACGATCCCGGCGCGGCCGGACAGCACCGCCGGCTGGCCGGTGGTGGTGGGCCCCGGCGACGCCGGCGATCCGGCGGTCAACGATGTCGACGTCATCCGGGTACGCGGTGACGCCCGACTGACCGGCACCGTGCACGTGGTCGGTGCCAAGAACTCGGCGTTGAAGCTGATGGCCGCCGCGCTGCTCGCGCCGGGCCGCAGCGTGATCACCAACGTCCCCCGGATCACCGACATCGCGATCATGGGGGAGGTGCTGCGTCGGCTGGGCTGTGACGTCCAGTTCGACGCGGATGATCCGGTCGACCCGATGGTCGCCCGTGGCGGCGTGGCCCGGTCCCGGTCGGTGACGATCGACGTGCCCGAGCAGCCGGGCGCGGAGGCCGACTACGACCTGGTCCGACGGTTGCGCGCGTCGATCTGCGTGCTCGGCCCGCTGCTGGCCCGTCGGGGGTACGTGCGGGTGGCCCATCCCGGCGGCGACGCGATCGGGTCGCGGGGGTTGGACATGCACATCTCCGGGCTGACCCGGATGGGCGCGGAGATCTCCGGTGAGCACGGGTTCGTCATCGCCTCCGCCCCGCAAGGGCTGCGCGGCGCGGACATCGTGCTGGACTTCCCCAGTGTCGGCGCGACCGAGAACCTGGTGATGGCGGCGGTGCTGGCCCAGGGCACCACGATGATCGACAACGCGGCCCGGGAGCCGGAGATCGTCGACATCTGCACGATGCTCAACCAGATGGGCGCGCGCATCGCCGGCGCGGGCACGTCCACGTTGCGGATCACCGGCGTGCCCGGTCTGCGCCCGGTGCGGCACGCCACGGTGGGGGACCGGATCGTCGCCGGCACCTGGGCGTTCGGGGCGGCGATGACCCGGGGCGACGTGACGGTGACCGGGCTGGACCCGGCCTTCCTGGAGATCGCCCTGGACAAGGTGGTGGCCGCCGGCGGGCTGGTGGAGACCCGGGGGGACGGCTTCCGCGTACGGATGGACGAGCGGCCCCGGGCGGTGGACGTGGTGACGTTGCCGTATCCCGGCTTCGCCACCGACCTGCTGCCGATGGCGATCGGGCTGGCGGCGGTCAGCGACGGCGCCTCGCTGATCACCGAGAACATCTTCGACGGGCGGTTCATGTTCGCCAACGAGATGATGCGGCTCGGCGCGGACATCAAGACCGACGGGCATCACGCGGTGGTCCGGGGGCGGGACCGGCTCTCCGGTGCCCCGGTGCGGGCCACCGACATCCGTGCCGGAGCGGGGCTGATCATCGCCGGGCTCTGCGCGGAGGGGGTCACCGAGGTCTCCCACGTGCACCACGTCGACCGGGGCTACCCGGACTTCGTGGCCGACCTGCGGGCGCTCGGGGTGGCCGTCGAGCGGGGCACCACGCCTGAGGAGCCGGCACTGGAGATCTGAGGTCGGACCCGGCAACCCGGCCCGACCGCCACTTAGCCATCGTTCAGGCTCGCCGACTAGGGTGCAGGCAGGCACTCAATCGCAGCGAGGGAGAAGTAGATGGCGGGTCGACTCGCGGTCGTCGGGGCCGGGTTGATGGGTTCCGGCATCGCCCAGGTGGCGGCGCAGGCGGGCTGGCAGGTGACGCTGCGCGACCTGGACGACGCGGCCACCAGCAGGGGTCTCGGCGGCATTCGGAAGTCACTGGAGAAGTTCGCCGAGAAGGGTCGGATCGAGGCGTCCGAGGTCGAGGCGACGCTGGCCCGGATCACCCCGACCACCGACCTGGAGGCGGCGGCTGACGCGGACATCGTGGTCGAGGCGGTCTTCGAGCGGCTGGAGATCAAGCACGAGGTGTTCCGCGCCCTGGACAAGATCTGCAAGTCGGACGCGGTGCTCGCCACCAACACCTCGGCCATCCCGGTCACCCAGATCGCCGCGGTGACCGAGCGGCCCGAGGCGGTCGTCGGCACCCACTTCTTCTCCCCGGTGCCGATGATGCAGCTCTGCGAGCTGGTGCGCGGCTACAAGACCAGCGACGCCACGCTGGACACCGCGCGGGTCTTCGCCGAGGAGATCGGCAAGACGGTAGTCGTGGTCAACCGGGACATCGCCGGCTTCGTCACGACCCGGCTGATCTCCGCCCTGGTGATGGAGGCGGTCAAGCTGGTCGAGGCCGGGGTGGTGTCGGCGGAGGACCTGGACACGGCCTGCCGTCTGGGCTTCGGGCACGCGATGGGTCCCCTGGCCACCACCGACCTGACCGGGGTGGACGTGCTGCTGCACGCCTCGAAGAACATCTACACCGACACCGCCGACGAGAAGTTCTTCCCGCCGGAGTTGCTCCAGCGCATGGTCACGGCCGGCGACCTGGGCCGCAAGACCGGCAAGGGCTTCTACACGTACTGAGTCGGAGCGACCGGGGCGGGAAGCCGCCCCGGTCGACCGCTCAGCCGTCGCGCTTGGTGGTCCAGCGGAAGGTGGTCAGGCAGAGCACCACACCGATCACGCACCACAGGGCCAGCACCACAGCCACCCGGCCCAGCTCGAACGAGCCGCCCGGCTCCTGGGCGCCGAAGCTCTCCGGCAGGAACACCGACCGCAGCCCCTGGCACATCCACTTGAGCGGGAACAGCGCCGCCACCTGCTGCATCCAGGTGGGTAGGTCGGTGAAGACGAAGAACACCCCGGAGATGAACTGGAGCACCAGGGCGACCGGGGTGACCACCGCCGAGCCGCTGCGGGCGGTGCGGGCCAGCGACGAGATCGCGATGCCGCACAGCGTGCACGCGGTCACCCCGAGCACGGCGACCCAGCCGAAGGTGAACCACTTCGCGGCGGTGCCCGGCAGGTCGAGATCGAACAGCGCCACCGCGACGGCCAGCAGCAGCGCCGTCTCGGCGATGCCGATCGCCACCACCATGATCACCTTGCCGGCGAACCAGACCCACTTCGGCATCGGCGTGCCCCGGTAGCGCTTGAGCACGCCCCGGTCCCGTTCGATCGGGATCCAGATGCCGAGGTTCTGGAAGCTGACGGTCATCAGGCCGGTCGCGATCATGCCGGTGATGAAGTACTGGGTGAACTTGACCCCGCCGCCGATCGTGCCGTCGAAGATCGACGCGAAGATCAGGATCATGATGATGGGGAAGCCCATCGTGAAGACCACCGACTCCCGGCTGCGCAGGAACTGGGTGATCTCCAGTCGGCCCTGGCGCACTGCGAGCGCGCCGGCGTTCGGCCGCTGGCCCCGAGGCGTGGCGACCGCGGAGGCCGGGTTTGTCGTGGTCGTCATCGCGCGTGTCCGATCATGGTGAGGTAGACGTCCTCCAGGCTCGGCCGGGTCACCGTGAGCCCGGGGACCTCGCCGCCGTAGCGCGTGGCGAGGTCGGCCACGAGGGCCGTCGGCGTCGCGGTTTGCGCAAGCTCCAGCGTCCCTTCCGGGGTACGCCAGGAGACCGTCGCGAGGGCCTCCTGGCGATTGCCCAGCCGGTTGGGAGCTGCGACCTCGACCAGCCGGCCGCCGGCGATCACGCCGACCCGGTCGGCGAGGGCCTCGGCCTCGTCCAGGTAGTGGGTGGTGAGCACGATTGTGGTGCCGGCTGCAGCGAGGTCGCGGATCAGCTCCCAGAACTCGCGGCGGGCCTCCGGGTCGAAGCCGGTGGTCGGCTCGTCGAGGAAGAGCAGCTCGGGGCGGCCGATGATGCCCAGGGCCACGTCCAGGCGGCGCTTCTGCCCGCCGGAGAGGGTGTGCGTCCGGGCCTTCGCCTTGTCGGCCAGCCCGACCCGCTCGATCACCTTGTCCGGGTCGTCCGCGTCGGGGTAGAAGCCGGAGAAGTGTCTGATCACCTCGGCCACGGTCAGCTCGTCGAACTCGCCGGTGCCCTGGAGCACGATGCCGACCCTCGACCGCCAGCCCGCGTCCGGCTGGGCCGGGTCCGTGCCGAGCACTGTGACCTCGCCGGCATCCCGGCGGCGGTAACCCTCCAGGATCTCCACCGTGGTGGTCTTGCCGGCGCCGTTCGGGCCGAGCAACGCGAACACCTCGCCACGGCGGACGTCGAGATCCACACCCGCCACCGCCACGTTGTCGCCGTACGCCTTGCGCAGCCCTCGGACGGAGATGGCCAGCTCGTCATCCATGCCGTCAAGTGTGCGTCCTGACCTCGCCCGGGTGGTGCCCGGGGTGTGGCGGTCCGCGCTACTGCGGGCGCTTGGCACCCGGACGTCCCCGACATGGACCTGTGTGGTTTTCCACAGCCCCTTTTACTGAACGGTAACTTAGACTCCGGCCATGGATGAGACGGCATTCCCGGGGCGACTGCCCGAGCGGGACCGCCCGTGGGTGATGCGCACCTACGCCGGCCACTCGTCGGCCGCGGCGACCAACGCCCTCTTCCGCCGCAACCTGGCGAAGGGGCAGACCGGGCTCTCGGTCGCCTTCGACCTGCCCACCCAGACCGGGTACGACCCGGACCACGAACTCGCCGCCGGTGAGGTCGGGCGGGTCGGCGTGCCGGTGGCCCATCTCGGCGACATGCGGGCGCTCTTCGACGGTCTCCCGCTCGCCGACACGAACACCTCGATGACCATCAACGCCCCGGCGATGTGGCTGCTCGCCCTGTACGGCACCGTCGGGCTGGAGCAGGGCGCCGACCTGACCCGCTGTGCCGGCACCACCCAGAACGACATCATCAAGGAGTACCTGTCCCGGGGCACCTACATCTTCCCGCCGGCGGCGTCGCTGCGGCTCACCGCCGACGTCGTGGCGTACACGCTGCGCGAGATGCCCCGGTGGAACCCGGTCAACATCTGCTCGTACCACCTCCAGGAGGCCGGCGCCACGCCCGTGCAGGAGGTCGGCTTCGCGCTGGCCACCGCCGTCGCCGTGCTCGACGAGGTCCGTGACTCCGGCCAGGTGCCGGCCGAGCGGATGGGCGACGTGGTCCAGCGGATCTCGTTCTTCGTCAACGCCGGGGTGCGCTTCGTCGAGGAGATCGCCAAGATGCGCGCCTTCGGTGTGCTCTGGGACGAGATCACCCGGGACCGGTACGGGGTCACCGACGCCCGGCAGCGGCGGTTCCGCTACGGCGTGCAGGTCAACTCGCTGGGCCTCACCGAGGCGCAGCCGGAGAACAACATCCAGCGCATCGTGCTGGAGATGCTCGGCGTGACGATGTCCCGCGACGCCCGGGCCCGCGCCGTCCAACTGCCCGCCTGGAACGAGGCGCTCGGCCTGCCCCGACCGTGGGACCAGCAGTGGTCGCTGCGGATGCAGCAGGTCCTGGCGTACGAGTCGGATCTGCTCGAATATCCCGATCTCTTCGCCGGCTCGCACGTGATGACCGCGCTCGTCGACGAGATCGTCACCGGGGCGCGGGTCGAGCTGGACAAGGTTTTGGAGCTGGGCGGCGTCGTCGCCGCGGTGGAGACCGGCTACCTGAAGAGCGCGCTCGTCGGGTCGCTTGCCGAACGCCGTCGGCGGATGGAGTCCGGTGCCGACGTGGTGGTCGGAGTCAACAGGTACACCGAGACCGAATCCTCACCGCTGACCGCCGCCGGTGCCGGAGCCGTCGAGCAGGTCGATCCGGCGGTCGAGGCGGCTGCTGCGCACGCCGTACGCCGGTGGCGGGCCGACCGGGACGCGGCCGCCGTCGACGCGGCGCTGGCCCGGCTCCGCGCGGACGCCGCGACCACCACCAACCTGATGCCGGCAACCCTGGAGTGCGTGCGGGCCGGGGTGACCACCGGCGAGTGGGCCGGCGCGCTGCGCCAGGTGTTCGGCGAGTACCGGGCGCCGACCGGCCTGGCCGGCGCCACCGGCAGCGGCGGCGAGCCGGGCCTCGCGGCGGTCCGCGAGCGGGTCACCGCCACCGCGCGGGAGCTGGGCAGCGGCCGGTTGCGGCTGCTGGTCGGCAAACCCGGCCTGGACGGGCACTCCAACGGCGCGGAGCAGATCGCGGTACGCGCCCGCGACGCCGGCTTCGAGGTCGTCTACCAGGGCATCCGGTTGACCGCGGGGCAGATCGTCGCCGCCGCCGTGGAGGAGGACGTCGACCTGGTCGGGCTCTCCGTGCTCTCCGGGTCGCACCTCGCCGCCGTGCCCGCCGTGCTCGACGGGCTGCGCGCCGCCGGCCGGGCGGACCTGCCGGTGGTCGTGGGCGGCATCATCCCGGCCGGTGACGCGGACACCCTCCGGGCGGCCGGGGTCGCCCGGGTCTTCACACCGAAGGACTTCGCGCTCACCGGCATCATCGACGACCTGGTGACCGTCATCCGGCGCGCCAACGACCTGCCCTGACCGACGCTGTCCTGGCTGGTCAGCGACCGGTGTAGGTCATGCAGTCGGCCATGTCGTTGTCCGGGCCGACCCGGATGGACGCCGCGTGGCACTCCAGCTGCTCGTTGTGCCGGCAGTCGGAGCGCTGGCATGCGCCCACCTGCGCGATCAGGTTCTCCACGCCGCCCCGGACGGGCGACTCGACGAAGGTGTGGCAGTGGGCGTGATCCATGCTGCCGATCGTGATCGCGAAGGCGTGGCAGTCACCCGACTGGTTGTACGCGCACGCGGCGACCACACATTCCTGGACTCGGGGCATCTCCAACGCTGCGGTCATGCCGACCTCCTCTAGGCTCCTGCCCCGATCCTAGGCATTTGTCGGCCCGCAGAACCCCGGTTCGGCGGCTCCGCCAGCCCTCAGACGCGGAAGCCGGCGGCGCGTGCCGCCTCCCGTTCGCGGCGTCGTTCGGAACGACGGCGGACGAACCAGAAGGTGAAGATCACCAGGCCGACGAGGAAGACGAGCACCAGCACCGGCAGGACGATCGCCACCAGCGAGACCACCACGCTGGTGGCGTCCTCGGCGGTGCTGGCGACCGGGGCGCCGATACCGGCGGTGGTCGCGTTGATCACCGGGCGGGCCGCTGACTTGAGCAGGTGCACACCCAACGCCAGCAGTACGCCGGTGACGACCGGCACCCACTGGTGGGACGAGAAGAAGCTCCCCGGGTCGCTGACCGTCACCGTCTCCGCCGAGGAGCCGGCGCCGAAGGCCAGGCCACCGGCGGTGGGCCGGACCACTGTCTGCACCACGTCGTTGATGTGGTCGACGACTGGCACCTTGTCGGCCACCATCTCCACGGCGAGCAGCAGGGCCATGATGGCGATGACCCAGCCGTTGCCGAGCCAGGTCCAGCCGCTGGGCAGGTCGATCAGGTCGGTGTAACGGCCGAGCAGACCGAGGATGAGCAGGGGTATGTAGGCGTTCAGACCCGCCGAGGCGGCGAGACCGGTGCCGGTGAGGACTTCGAACACGGTCTCAGCATCCCATCGACGCGCCAGTGCCGCTCGCTGGCGACGGGTGGGTGCTCGGCTACCCTCGTCGGGTGCGGTTGGTCATTGCGAAGTGCTCGGTGGATTACGTCGGACGGCTCTCGGCTCACCTGCCGCCGGCCACCCGGTTGTTGATGGTGAAGGCGGACGGGTCGGTGTCCATTCACGCCGACGACCGGGCGTACAAGCCGTTGAACTGGATGAGCCCGCCGTGTCGGCTGGAGGAGGCCCCCGGTGTGTGGCGGGTCGTCAACAAGGCTGGCGAGGAGCTGCGGATCACCCTGGAGGAGATCTTCCAGGACACCTCGTACGAGCTGGGTGTGGATCCGGGCCTGCGCAAGGACGGGGTGGAGGCGCACCTGCAGGAGTTGCTGGCCGCCAACCCGGGCGCGCTGGGTGAGGGGTTCACGCTGGTCCGCCGCGAGTACATGACGGCGATCGGCCCGGTCGACCTGCTCTGCCGGGATGCCAACTCGGGCTCGGTCGCCGTCGAGGTCAAGCGGCGCGGCGACATCGACGGGGTGGAGCAGTTGACCCGCTATCTCGAGTTGATGAACCGTGACCCGCTGCTCAGCCCGGTCGCCGGGGTCTTCGCCGCTCAGGAGATCAAGCCGCAGGCCCGGGTGCTCGCCACCGACCGGGGCATCCGGTGTGTGGTCGTGAACTACGACAAGCTGCGCGGCATCGAGAAGGACGAGCTGACCCTCTTCTGACCGACGCCCTACCGGGTGCGCACCGCGATCAGTGACTTCGGCAGGCCGAACACCCGCTCCACGAGCATCGTCGAGTCGGGGAAGTAGTGGCGCATCTGCGAGCGGTCCAACAGCTCGGTCCAGAGCACCTGGTGGATGGCGGCGTCGTGGCTGCGGGTCGGCTTGTGCCCCAACGGCCAGCGTCGGGCGAGCGCGGTGCGCAGTCGTACCGGCAGGAACTGCATTCCCGGTGCGATCCAGTGTGGCTCGATGGGGAAGTAGCGGTAGGGCGTCTGCACCCAGTGTCGGTCGGCCATCGACCGGGCGGCACCGGCGAAGCGGAGGCGGCGTTCGTGCCCGCCCACATGCTCCAGCACCGAGTTCGAGAAGACCAGGTCGAAGGTGCCCTTCGTCAGGTGCGGCGGCAGGTCGCAGGCGTCTGCCTGCTCGACGTGGGCCCAGTCCGGAACGACGGTGGGCGGCTTCTCCAGGTTGACGACTGTCACGCGGGCCGGTCGGACGGTCGCGCGGTGCCAGGTGCCGAGCCGGCCACCGAGATCGACCACGTGCATGTCGCCGATGTCGGGGAAGGTGCGCGCCAACCAGTCCGATCGGTGCCGACGCCGTCGGGCGCTCCACGACTGGTCACTGTCGACAAGGCGGTAGCGCAATCGATTGGGGCCCATTTAACGCAATGTACCGCCGCGACCACGGTGTATAAACATGTGGATACACCGATCCTTGTTGATGATCGGTAATCCGACACTTACCTCCCGTACATGACCTTGATGGCCTTGACGAGCCGCGCCACGTCGGTGGGGGTGCGGTCGAACGTCATCGACGGCAGCAGCGACCGGGCGCGACGTCGGGTGATCGACTTGGCCCGACCGAACTCACGCAGGCCGTCCTCCCCGTGGATCCGACCGAAGCCGGAGTCGCCGACACCGCCGAACGGCAGGGTGGACATGCCGGCGAAGGTCAGCGTGGAGTTGATCGAGGCCATCCCGGAGCGCAGCCGCCGGGCGATGGCCACCGCGCGCCGCCGGCCGAAGACCGAACCCCCGAGGCCGTACGACAGGGCGTTGGCGCGGGTGACGGCCTCGTCGGCGTCGCGGACCCGGCTGATGGTCAGCGTGGGGCCGAAGGTCTCCTCGCGGACGGCGGCGGACTCCTCCGGGACGTCCACCAGCACTGTGGGGTGGACGTACGGCGGCTGCACGGCGCTCGGGCCGCCGAGCACGGCACGGCCTCCGGAGGTGATCGCGGCGTCGATGTGCCGTCGGATCACCTCGATCTGCTGGGGCATGGTGATCGGGCCGATGTCGGTGCCCTCCGGCCCGACCGTCAGCCGACCGGCGCGGGCCACCACCTTGTCGACGAAGGCGTCGAAGACGGCGTCGACGGCGTACACCCGCTCGATGCCGATGCAGGTCTGGCCAGCGTTGGTCATGCCGCCCCAGACGCACGCCTCGGCCGCGGCGTCCAGGTCGGCGTCGCTGTCGACGATCATGGCGTCCTTGCCGCCGCCCTCGATGAGCACCGGGGTCAGCGTCTCGGCGCAGGCGGCCATCACCTTCCGGGCGGTGGCGGTGGAGCCGGTGAAGGCCAGCTTGTCGACCCCGGAGCGGCACAGCGCCGCGCCCACGTCGCCCAGCCCGTGCACTGCGGTGAACACCTGCTGCTCGGGCACCACCTCGGCGAAGCTGTCCACCAGCCACTGGCCGACGGCGGGCGTGTACTCGCTCGGCTTGAGCACCACGCCGTTGCCGGCGGCGAGGGCGTACGCGGCGGAGCCGATCGGCGTGAAGACCGGATAGTTCCACGGCCCGATCACGCCGACCACCCCGTACGGCTGGTATTCGAGGTGCCCGGAGAACTCGGCGAGGATGAGCCGGGACCGCACCCGGCGTGGACCGAGCACGCGGCCGGCGTTGCGGGCGGCCCAGTCGATGTGCTCGATCGCGGTGACGATCTCGACGATGGCGTCGGCGATCGGCTTCCCGCCCTCGGCGTGCACCAACTCGGCCAACTGCTCGATGCGCTTGGCGAGCAGGGCCCGCCACCGCAGCATCCGCTCGCGGCGGCCGGTGAAGCCGAGACCGGCCCACCACTCGCCGGCAGCGCGGGCGCGGTCGACGGCCTGCCGCACGTCTGCCTCGGTGGCGACCGGGAGGCGACCGGCCTCCGCGCCGGTCGCCGGGCTGGTGGAGACCAACTGACCCGCCTCGATGACCGGAACGCCCGGGATATGCACTGCCGTCATGGCGGAAGTCTAGACCCGAGGATTACTCGCCGGTAGGGTCCCCGATTCGGGGCGGCGGGACCGGCGTCGCACCGACCCGACCGATCGTTGATCAGTGCAGGTCAGGGCGTTGGGGGCGGATGCGGCCCGCCCGAATCGTCGAACGGCAGGTGGCCGGGAGGTGACGAGAGGCTGACCGGCCGGTCGGTATTGACGACTACCGTCTGATGGCAAGCTGACGCGCGGAGTGACGGTGTGGGGTGGAGGGCTGACTGTCCATGGAGGAACATCCGGAACTGATGCCGCTGTTGACGGTCGCGGGTGGACCGATGCGCGGAGCAAGCTTTCGCATGCGCGCCGAACCACAGGTGATCGGCCGCGCGCCGACCGGTCAGGTGGTCATCAACGACCCACACCTGAGCCGCCGCCACGCCGAGGTGTGGCTGGCACCGGAGGGCCCGTCCCTGCGCGACCTGGGCTCCACCAACGGCACCTGGCTCAACGACCGACGGATAACCGATGTGGAACGACTCTCCGACGGTGACGTCATCCGGCTGGGCCGCACCGAGCTGCGTCTGTTCGACCCCGGGGTGGCTCTCACCGACCCGGTGGGGTTGAGCTTCGGCCCGTCCCGACGGGACGTCCGGCCGACCCTGCCACTGCCGCTGGCCGCGCCGCCGGCCACGCGTCGCTGACCGGCTGGCGGTCAGCCACATCGCGCACCGCCGCCGGGTGGCGGTCCGACACCTGGACCGGCGGTCACCCGCGTGGCAGCATGCCGCGGATGGAAACCGAGCAGCGGACCGTGACGGCGAACGGCATCACCCAGGCGGTACGGGTGGCCGGCCCGCCGGACGGCACACCGGTGCTGCTGATCCACGGCAACTGCTCGTCCGCGCTGTTCTGGGAGCCGTTGGTCCGGCGTCTGCCACCGACGCTGCGGGTGGTCGCCCCCGACCTGCGGGGGTACGGCGACTCCGCGACGGCCCCGGTGGACGCCACTCGGGGCCTGCGGGACTTCGCCGACGACGTGGCCGCCCTGCTGGACGACCCGACGCTCTTCGACGCCGACGCGCGCCCGGTGGTGGTCGGGCACTCCCTCGGCGGCGGGGTGGCGATGCGCCTGCTGGTCGACCATCCCCATCGGGTGGGGGCGTTGCTGCTCGCCGCGCCGGTCTCCCCGTACGGCTTCGGTGGCACCCGTGACCTGACCGGCACGCCGACCACCCCCGACTTCGCCGGCACCGGCGCCGGCACGGCGAACCCGGACTTCGTCGCCCGACTGGCGGCCGGCGACCGGAGCACTGACGCGCCGGCCAGCCCGCGGGCCGTGCTGCGAGCCACCTATGTGGCCGATCCCGCCTCGTTGGGCGCGGACGAGGATCTGCTGCTGGACACCGTGCTCTCCACCGCCACCGGGGACGACAACTACCCGGGCACGGCGGTGCCGTCGGAGAACTGGCCGGGCACCGCGCCGGGGGAGCGCGGGGTGCTCAACGCGCTCGCGCCGACCTGGTTCCGGCTCGCCGACGAGCTGGTGGCCGTCGCCGAGAAGCCCCCGGTCACCTGGGTACGCGGGGACGCCGACGTCATCGTCTCGGACACCTCGCTCTTCGACCTGGCGTACCTGGGATCGCTGGATCTCGTGCCCGGCTGGCCCGGCGCGGACGCCTGCCCACCGCAGCCGATGGTCGGCCAGACCCGGGCGGTGCTCGACCGGTACGCGGCGGCCGGCGGCTCGTACCACGAGGTGGTGCTGCCCGCCTGCGGTCACAGCCCGCACCTGGAGCGCCCGGCGGAGTTCGTCGCGGAGCTGCTGGCCCTGACCAGCGCGGCCGCCGGATAAGCGGTCGGTGTCGGCCCCGCTACGGCGTGGGTGAAATAGGCCACGGCGTCTCGACAACTCACCGTCACGTGGCAGACTCGCGCGCATAACCTTAGCGGCCGTTCAGCGGTCGTGCGGAGTCTCTGGGGAGGCCGGTCGTGGCGCGCGAGTTCAGCACCGTTGGCGTGGTGGGGCTGGGCACCATGGGTGCCGGCATCGTCGAGGTCTTCGCCCGCAACGGCATCGACGTGGTGGCCGTGGAGATCTCCGCGCCGGCGCTGGAGCGCGGCCGGGCCACCCTCAAGGGGTCCACCGACCGGGCGGTCGCCAAGGGCAAGCTCGCCGAGGCGGACCGCGACGCCCTGCACGAGCGGGTGCACTTCGCGGTCGGGCTGGACGCGCTGCACTCCGTCGACCTGGTCATCGAGGCGGTGCCCGAGCACCTGGACCTCAAGCAGCGGATCTTCGCCGAGCTGGACCGGGTCTGCCCACCGGAGACGATCCTCGCCACCAACACCTCGTCGTTGAGCGTCACCGAGATCTCGGTGGCCACCAGCCGACCCAACCAGGTGATCGGCATCCACTTCTTCAACCCGGCCCCGGTGATGAAGCTGGTCGAGGTTGTCCGCACTGTCGTCACCGCACCCGAGGTGGTCGCCGACGTGGAGGCGCTCTGCGCCCGGCTCGGCAAGGTCGACGTCACCATCAACGACCGGGCCGGCTTCATCGCCAACGCGCTGCTCTTCGGTTACCTCAACCACGCCGTCGGCATGTTCGAGTCGCACTACGCGACCCGGGAGGACATCGACGCCGCGATGAAGCTCGGCTGCGGCCTGCCGATGGGCCCGCTGGCGTTGATGGACCTGATCGGCCTGGACACCGCGTACGAGATCCTGGACACCATGTACCGGCGCGGTGGGCGGGACCGCCGGCACGCCCCGGTGCCGCTGCTCAAGCAGATGGTCACGGCAGGGCTGCTCGGCCGGAAGTCCGGCCGGGGCTTCTACACCTACGAGCGGCCCGGCTCGCCGGTGGTCGTACCGGACGAGGCGACGCCGCTGGCCACGGAGTCGGCGCTCGCCGACGGCGCGCGCGCCATCGCCAAGGTCGGCGTGGTCGGCTCCGGGACGATGGCCACCGGGATCATCGAGGTCTTCGCGAAGGCCGGCTACGAGGTCGTCTCGGTGACCCGCGGCATGGAGAAGTCCGCGAAGGTCTGCGAGGCGGTGAAGACCTCGCTGAACAAGGGCGTGGTGCGGGGCAAGCTCGCCGAGGCCGACCGGGACGCCGCCCTGGGCCGGATCAGCTGGTCCGCCACCCTCGACCACCTCGCCGACGTCGACCTCGTGGTCGAGGCGGTCGTCGAGGAGCTGAGCGTCAAGAAGGCCCTCTTCGCCAGCCTCGACGAGATCTGCAAGCCGGGCGTGGTGCTGGCCACCACCACCTCGTCGCTGCCGGTGATCGACGTGGCGATGGCCACCCAACGGCCGGCCGACGTGGTGGGGCTGCACTTCTTCAACCCGGCGCCGGTCATGCCGCTGGTCGAGGTCGTCCGCACCATCCGCACCTCCCCGGAGGCCACCGCCACCGCCCGCGCCGTCTGCGCCGCGCTCGGCAAGACCGGCGTCGTCTGCGGTGACCGGTCCGGCTTCATCGTCAACGCGCTGCTCTTCCCGTACCTGAACGATGCGGTGAAGATGCTGGAGGCCAGCTACTCGACGGCCGACGACATCGACCACGCCATGAAGCTGGGCTGCGGCTACCCGATGGGCCCGTTCGAGTTGCTCGACGTCGTCGGGTTGGACGTCTCCCTGGCCATCCAGCGCGAGCTGTACCTGGAACTGCGCGAGCCGGGCTTCGCGCCCGCGCCGTTGCTGGAGCACCTGGTCACCGCCGGCTACCTGGGCCGCAAGACCCGCCGCGGCTTCCGCGACCACTCGCACCGCTGACCGGTGTCAACAGCGGGTGCCGGTGACGGCGTCTGAGTGGTGTGACCTTCGAGGAGTACGTCAGCAGTCGCGGGCCGGCGCTCGTCCGGCTGGCCCGGCTGCTGACCGGTGACGAGCACCGGGCCGAGGACCTCACCCAGGACGTGTTGGCGCGCGCGTACGTGCACTGGCGGAAGATCGCCCGTGCCGACCACCCCGACGTGTACGTGCGCCGGATGATGGTCAACGCCAACACCTCCTGGTGGCGCCGCCGATCCAGCAGGGAGTTGGCCACTGCCGAGTTCGCCGACCGGCCGGGGCGCGGGGACCTGGGCGGCGATGCGGCCGACCGGGACGAGATGTGGCGGCTGATCCTCGGCCTGCCCGACCGGCAGCGCGCGGTGCTCGTGCTGCGCTACTACGAGGACCTCGACGACCCGACCATCGCCCAGATTCTCGGCTGCTCCCCGGTCACCGTCCGCACCCATGCGATGCGGGCGCTCAGCCAGCTGCGGGAGCGCCACGGCGTTCCCACGACGAACGGGAGCCGGCCGTGACCGACCTCGACGAGCGGATCGCACGGGCACTCCGGGAGCAGGCCGACGGGCCCGTGGACACCGACAGCCTGCTGACGGCGGCGGTGAACGGGGGACGGGCCCGGCGGCGGCGACGGCGTGCCGTCATCGGGGCAGCGCTCGGCGTCGCGGTGCTGCTCGGGGCCGGTGTGGCCCTGCGTACGCCGTCGGCCGCGCCGCCACAGCCGGCCGTCACGCCCAGCCCGGTCGTGGTCACGCCGCCCCGGGCACCGGGGATTCCGGGGGCAGCGGCGCAGCCCGCCTTGATCGGCTCGGACCCACAGTTGCTGCACTTCGGGGTCGATCCGTCAGCGGCGAAGCCGGTAGCCTGGCGCTCCGCGGGTGATGTCGAGAGCATGCGACTGGACCTGGGTGGCGGCGTGCAGGCCATGGCGATCGTCGCCGCTGACCCACACACGGCCGAGATCGGTGACCCGAGCCAGCTTTCTGACATCGGCCGCGACAAGGCGAGCGCCGTCACCAGCGACGCGGATCGTGCCTCGCCCGACCGGGTCGTCGACCCGGCGTCGAGGTACAACGGGGTGATACGTCAGCTCGACCGGGTCACAAGGGGTTGGGTGCTGCGCTGGCAGCCCGTGCCGGGCCTGTACGTCCGGGTCGCGGCTCTCGGGGAGACCAGCGCCGAGGTCCGCCGGGCGGCGGCGGCGCTCCGGTTCGACGAGGCCCGCCGCTGTGTCGCGCCGGTTCAGTTGACCGCTTTGCCGCCAGGCGCCCGGATCAGCGCGTGCGAGGTGGCGGTACGGCAGCTGTTCTGGCCCCGGATCGTGAATGTGACGGGAACCACGACGCCCACGCAGATGCCCATCGCGACGTCGGATGACACCGAAGCGGCGTTGACTGTCGCACTCAACGGCGCGGCCACCTTGCCGGTGCGGGTCTACTACTCGCCCCGCCCATCTTCCACCGACAGGGCCAAGGCCAACCGCACGATCGCCGGCAGGCCGGTGTTCGACATGGGTGACTTCTGGCACGTGCTCGGCATCCCGAACACCCTGCTGTCCATGGGGCACGAGAACCGCTGGGAGCGGTCGCCCACGGACGCGGAGGTCAGCACGGTGATTGGCGGGCTCCGGGTCGCCGACGACCTTGGCGACCCGGCCAGCTGGGAGTGACCGTAACCTTGGGCAGGTGAGCCCCCGTCGCAATCGCCCTCGCCGGGACGAGAACGCCAACCTGGACTCCGATCGGGTCCGGCAGGGCGTCGCCTCGGTGCAGCAGTGGACCGACGGCGCCTGGCAGGTACGCGGCATCGGGGCGGGCGCGTCGGTCAAGACGTACCGTTGCCCCGGTTGTAACCAGGAGATTCCACCCGGGGTGGCGCACCTGGTGGCCTGGCCGGCGGACGGCCTGGGTGATCTGACCGACCGGCGGCACTGGCACAGCGGCTGCTGGCGTGCGCGGGAGCGGCGCGGCCCGGCGGTGCAGCGCGGCCGGGGCACCCCGCGCTACTGAGCGGCTCGCCCGGTGCGCCCCGCTGAGCGACCTGGGTCACCCTGTTCGTGCCTGGGCGGGCGGCGGCGGCGACTTCGCGACAGACTTGGGCGGTGAGCACAGCGATCCGCGCGTCGTCGATCCTGCCCGGCCGCCGGGAGGACATCGAACTGCACACCGCCGACGGTCTGCGGCTGGTCGGTGAGCTGGCAGTGCCGGCCGACCGGCCGCCGGTGGCCACCCTGGTCTGCCTGCACCCACTGCCCACCCACGGCGGAATGATGGACAGCCACGTGTTCCGCAAGGCGGCCTGGCGGCTGCCCGCGCTGGCCGACCTGGCGGTGCTGCGGTTCAACACCCGCGGCACCAGCAGCGTGCGCGGCACCAGCGAGGGAGCCTTCGACGGCGCGGTGGGCGAGCGGTACGACGTGGCCGCCGCCATCGAGTACGCGGAGTTCGCCGAGCTGCCCAACATCTGGCTCGTCGGTTGGTCGTTCGGCACCGACCTGGCGCTGAAGTACGGCTGCGACCCGACTATCGCCGGGGCGATCCTGCTCTCCCCGCCGCTGCGGTTCTCCGCCCCCGACGATCTGGCCACCTGGGCCAACTCGGGTCGTCCGCTGGTGGCGTTGGTGCCGGAGTTCGACGACTACCTGCGGCCGGCCGAGGCACGGGAGCGGTTCGCCGCCGTACCGCAGGCCGAGGTGGTCGGGGTTCCGGGCGCCAAGCACCTCTGGGTGGGCGACGCCGAGACGGTGCTCGACGAGATCGTCCGACGGGTCAACCCGGCCGTCGAGGTGCCGCTGCCGACGACCTGGGACGGCCCGATGGAGGCCGGCGACGTCAGCGCGTACGCCGACCGGACGGTGGCAGCCTTCGCCGACACGCCAGTCCCCGGCCCAGCCGCCGGTCAGGCCGGCGGCTGACGTCCCGGCCGCCAGTCACCCGACCGCCGGTCCGGCCGGCTGACGCTCAGCGGCGCTCCTGGCGGGGCAGCACCACCTCGCGGAGGATCAGTTGCAGCGCGGCTACCGTGGGGATGGCGATCAGCGCGCCCACCACACCCAGCAGCGCCACCCCGAGCAGCGCGGCCAGCAGGGCGGCCACCTCGTTGACCTCCACCGAGCGCCGCATCACCTTCGGGTAGATGAGGTAGTTCTCCACCTGCTGGTAGATCAGGAAGAAGACCGCACAGGCGATGCCGGTGGGCAGGTCAGCGGCGAAGCCGACCAGACTCACGATGACCGCGCCCAGGGTCGCGCCGATCTGCGGGATCAGGTCGGTCACCGCGACCACCACGGCCAGCGCGAACGGGTACGGCAGGTCGACGATCAGCGCGAACACGAACGTGGTCGCGCCGGCCAGCACCGCGATGCTCAGCGCGCCGACCATGTACGCGCCCACCTTGGCCAGGATCTCGTCACCGATCAGCTGCACCCGCTGCCGTCGGGATCGGGGCACCAACGAGTAGCCCAGGGAACGCAGCCGGTCGAAGTAGGCCAGGAAGTAGATCGTCAACACCAGCACGGTGAGCGTCCGGAACACCGTGCCGAAGATCAGTTGCGCGCCGCCCAGCACCCCGCCGAGCGCCCGTCCGACCGTCTCCGCGTTGGCCGCGCCCTGCACCCGCTCCACCACGTCGTACCGCTCCACCAGGTCATTGACCGTCGGGTTGCGGCGCAACTCGTCGAGCAGGCTCGGGATCTGGTCGATGAACTGCCCCGACTGGGTGACGATCGGCGGGACCAGCGCCACGATGCCGCCGCACAGCAGCAGCACCACCGTGAGGGCGACCGCCGCCACCGCCAGGCCGTGCGGCACACCCCAGCGGCCCAGTCGGACCACCGCCGGGTTGAGGCCGACCGCGAGGAAGAGCGCGATCACCACCAGCACGAGGATGCCGCCGGCATTGCGAATCCCCAGATAGAGGGTGTACGCCAGCAGCACGCCCAGCGCACCGGTGAAGCCGATCAGGAAGCTGCTGCGGCGCAGTGGCCGCCCCGGTGTGCCGAACTTTCCGGACGGGACCGCCGGTGGCTCGTCCGGGTCGATCCCCGGGGCGGGGACCGGCACCGGCGGTGGTGTCTCCGGCGGCTGTGGCGTTTCCGGCGGCTGTGGCGCCTCCGGCGGTGGGGGGCCGGTGGTCACGTCCGGGTCGTCGCGGGACGGGTCGTGCTGTGGCACCAGGGACCTCCCGGCTCAGGCCGTCGGACGACGGGCGACCGCCACGAACGCCCGCCACGCGGCAGGCGCGAACACCAGCACCGGACCTGTCGGGTCCTTACTGTCCCGCACCCCCACGACCCTGGGCAGGTTGTCCGCCACCTCGACACACTCTCCGTTGCCGCTACGGCTGGACGTGCGCCAGAGCGCGCCGGTCAGGTCCATGAGGTCACAACTTCCTTCATCAGTTCGATCGACTGGCGGCGGGGCAGCGCTCTGTTTCTGATCATCTCCCAGCGCGCCAGCAGCGTAGCCACCTCATGGTCGCCATCGACCACGAGACCGTCAATCTGGTGCTCCATGTGCCCCACCCAACCACCGTCGGTGCCTCGGGCCAGATTGAACGGTCCGGAGAGGCCGACGTGCAGCCCGGTCTCGGCCGGGACGATGTGCAGGCTGACGTGTGGTCGCTCCAAACTGGCGACGAGGTGGGTGATCTGCTCGACCATCAACCCGCGGACCTCCTCGCCGGCACGCCGCAGCACCAACTCGTCGACCACCGCGACGAACTGCGGCGGCTCCGGCTGCACCAGCAGCGACTGGCGGTCCAGGCGGGCGTGGACTCGGCGTTCCACCTCGTCGTCGCTGAGCAGGTCGTCGCAGCGGATCACCGCGCGGGCGTAGTTCTCGGTCTGGAGCAGGCCGGGGACCAGCGTGGGTTGGAAGCAGCGCAGTTGGCGGGCGGTCCGCTCGGCGTCCAGCCAGGGCCGGAACCAGCTCGGCTGGCCGTCCCGCTCGGCGAGCTTGAGCAGGTGGACGAGCAGGCCGCCGGTGGTCAGCACCTCGTCGGCGCGGGCCAGGAAGAGCCGGTCCAGCGGACGCTGGCCCAGCTCCAGCGCCGACACCATCGAGCCGGAGTAGTGCACCAGCCGGCCGAAGTCCTCCTGGCTCATGCCGGCGGCGATCCGCAGCCGGCGCAGTTGCGCCCGGATCATGTCGGCCGTCGGCGCGGCGTCGCGTTCCACAGTGCCTCCGCAGGTCGAGGGTCGTCTCCACCAGATGTCCCGGCGGGCCACGCCGTCGACGCAGTCCCGCCGCCGAGCACGGTGACGCCTTCCGACCGTAACGGTGTTCTCAGCAGACTGTCACGTACCGGATCGGTATGGCTGCGCGTCACCTGTGACCAGCCCGCGTCCGGGCCCACCGCGCGGGCCTGCCGTTGCACGGCGGCGCGTCCGCGCCCAGTCGAGGAGGTCACCCATGTCGACGTCTCGCCATGCCGGCCGGTCCCGGCCCGTCACCGTCACCGTCACCTCGGCGTCGCGGTCGCCCGCCGGCTGCACCCCGCCGGGCTCCGGCTCGGGCGGGAGGGCACGTACCCCGATGTCGGGGCTGCCGCAGCCGCGGCTCGGGCCGTACCCCGTGTTTCCCCGACCCTGCGGCGCGCGGACGCCGCACACTCCGCTGCGACCCATGTGGTGCTGCCGGGCGGACGGCCTGCCGTGGCCCTGCGCGGACGCCCGGCTGCTGCTCAAGGCGGAGTTCGACGAGGATCCGGCCGCGCTGACCATCTACCTCGCCGGTCTCTACCACGAGGCGGCGCACGACCTGTACCAGCTCAATCCCTACGGCGGCCCGGCGCCCAGGGAGTTGTTCGAACGCTTCGTGGCGTGGGGCCCGTTCCGCCGCCCGATCATCGACCCGCCCCCCGACGTCGGCTAAACCCCGCAGATCTTGGACAGTTTCCGTTAGGCCGTAACGGAAACTGTCCAAGATCTGGTGGTGCGGCGGCGGTCAACGGCGAAAGCTGTTCGGATGCTGCCCGCCGATGACGCTGACGCACTCGACTGGCTCGCCTTCGAGCAGGCGGGCGTTGTGACGACCGCGCAGGTCGCCGGGCTGCTCAGCGAGGGGACGGTGCGGGGTCGGATCAGGTCCGGTCGGTGGCGGTCGATCTGCCGCGGAATCCTGCTGGCCGGCAACGGTCGACTCACCCGCGACCAACAACTCTGGGTGGCGGTGCTGGCAGCCGGGCCGGAGGCGGTGCTGGCTGGGGTGTCCGCCGCCGCCGAGGCCGGGGTACGGGGGCTGCGGCGCGAGCCACTGCACGTGCTGGTGCCCGCCGCTCGCCGTGCCGCGCGGACCACACTGCGTCGACTTCCGATCGACATGCCCGCCGTCCTGGTCCATCGCACGACGGTCCTACCCGAGGCCCATCTCCAACGTGCCCGTCCGCCGCGCACCACGACGGTGCGGGCGCTGGTGGACGCGGCCGGCTGGGCGGCCGGCGTGGACGAGGCGCAGGCGGTGCTGGCAGCCGGTTGCCAGCAACGCCGGGTGCTGCCCGAGGAGTTGCAGGCGGTGCTCGACGTCCTGCCCCGGGCCCCGCGTCGGCGGTTGATAAGGCAGACCATCAGCGACATCGCCGGCGGGGCGCAGGCGCTCTCCGAGATCGACTTCCTGCGGCTGTGCCGCCGGGGCCGGCTGCCCGCCCCCGACCTCCAGGAACACCGTGTCGACGCGGCCGGCCGGACCCGCTGGTTGGACGCGTACTGGCGGGAGTGGCGGGTGCAGGTGGAGATCGACGGCGCGCACCACATGGACGCCAGGCAGTGGGCGGCGGACATGCGTCGGCAGAACGACGTCTGGACCAGCGGCGATCGGATTCTGCGCTTCCCGGCCTGGCTGGTCCGGGCCCGCCCCGACGAGGTCGCCGAAACCGTCCGTCGCGCGCTCGTAGCAGCCGGCTGGACGCTCACCCCGACCCTGCGCCACCCGGTGCAGAAGTGAATCTTGGACACTTTCCGTCAGCGGCTGACGGAAAGTGTCCAAGATCTCGAAGCCTGGACGGGCGGGTGCCCGTCACTCCTTCTCGATGGTGACCTTGCTGGGCTTGGCGCTGCGCTCGTCGGTGGTCGGCTTGGTGGGTCGCTTGCCGTTCTCACCGGTGCTAGTGATCTTGGTGGGCTTGGCGCCCCGGCCGCCCTCGCCCGGAACGGCGGCCACTGTCGGCTCTCCGTCCACCCCGGCGCTCGCCGTCCCACCATCCACGGTGGTCACCGGCTCGGCCACCGGACGCGTGGTGGACTGCCCGGACTCGTCCGCGCCCGCGCTCACCGGCTGCTTGTCGTCGGTGGGCTCCGCCTTCAGCCCGGTGCCCGTACCCGACCCGGAGGCCGCGCCGGCGACAACGCTCACGCCGTCGTCACCACCGCCTGGCACGCTGCCGCTCGCGCTGGCGTCCCCGGCCGGCGCGGTCGGGCCGTCGATCGGGCCGGCGACACTCTGCAACCGCAGCTCGGACATCTGACGCTGGAACTCGTCGGACTCCTGCCGGGCCTTCCAGGTCTCCTGCCGCAGATCCGCGAGCTGCTGCTGGGCCTGGGCGATCTCCAGCATCACCTGGGCCAGCTGCTGCCGGCCCGCCGCCGACTCCTGCTGGGTCGCCGCCAGGTGCTGCTGGGTGGTGGCCAGGTGCTGCTGCGTGGTGGCGGCGTACTCCTCGAACTGCCGCCGGGACGCCGCGACATGCTCGTCGGCCTTGCGGCGCTTGTCGGCGGCCTCGGTCTCGGCCTGGCTCAACAGCTCGGCGGCCTCCGCCTCGGACCGCTGGCGCAGAGCCGCCGCGTCCTGCTCGGCCGCCTGCCGGACGCCGGCCGCGCCCTGCTCGATCTCGTTCTTGCGAGTGGTGTACTCGGTCTCCAGCTCGTTCTTGCGACCGGAGTATTCGGTCTCCAGCTCGTCCCTGCGGGTCGTGAAGCCGGTCTCCAGCTCCTGCTGACGGCTGGTGAACCCGGCCTCCAGCTCCTGCTGGCGCGACGTGTGCTGCTTGTCCAGCTCATCGCGACGCTTGGCGAACTCCTGCTCGGCCGTGGACCGTCGCTGCGCCAACTCCCGGTCGGCCGCCTCCCGACGGGAGTTGACCTCCTGCTCCACCCCGGCCCGCCACGCGCCCAGCTCCTGCTGGGTCTGCGCCCGGGTGTGCTGCACGTACGCCTCGGTCTCGGTGCGCATCCGCTGCACGTACGCCTCGGTGTCGGCGCGGCTGCGCTTCGCCGACTCGCTGGCCTGCGTCGTCAGCCGCTCGGCCTCCTGCTGCGCCTTGGCACGCGTGGCCCGGCCGGCCATCGACGCGTCGTCGATGATCTGCTTGGCCTCCTGCTGCACCTTGGCGTGGGTGGCCCGCCCGGCCTCGGTCGCGGTGTCGGTGAGCCGCTTGGCCTCCTGGAGGGCCTTGGCGTGCACCTCCTTGGCGGCATCGCGCAGGTCACTGGCCTCCTGCCGGGCGGTGGCCAGCGTCTCGCGGGCCGTCTCGCGCAGCTTGGTGGCCTCCTGCTGGGCCCGGGAGTGGATCTCCTTGGCGGTGTCCCGCAGCTGGGTGGCCTCCTGCTGGGCCTTCGCCAGCGCGTCCTGCGCCGCCTTGCGCAACTGCGCCGACTCGTCCTTGGCCGACCGCAGTGTCGCGTCCGCCTCGGCACGTCGGGCGGAGCTGTGCCGTTCCTCCTCCGCGCGTCGGGCGGCGAGGGCGATCTCGAAGTCCTTCAGAGCCCGCGCGGCCTGCTCGCGGGCCTCCTCGATGATGTGCTCGGCGGCGGCACGACGAGCCTCGATCTCCCCGTTCGCGTCGGTGAGGATCTGCTCGGCCTGCTCCTCGGCCAGGGTGAGGATCGACTCGACCCGCGGGCCGAGATGCCGGAACGACGCCCTGTCGACCACGTTCATCTGCTTGCGCACCTGGGTCAGGTCGCGCTGGAGAACCTCGACCTGGCCGGCGAGCTTGTGGATCTGTGTGTACGCCTGTTCCCGTTCCGAAGCGAGGGTCGCGATCTCGTGCTCAGCACGCGCGACATAACGGTCGACCTGTTTCTTCTCGTACCCCCGCAGAGCGGACTCGAAGCTGGGCTCCGTCGTCACGTCCCCGCCAAGAGCGAACAGTTCCTCGCCGTGCGACATGCCCCCATCCTCACACGCAACGGGCCCGGCTGGGGCGATACGGACGGGCCTTGTGGGAGCTACTTCACTCCATTGCGGCCGGGAGATACCACGGGCTGGGAAACGCATACGGCGCGAGGTGGCACCGGTTACCCGGTGTCACCTCGCGCCGTCGATGCCCCGACCTGACGCCTCGCGTCAGCCGGCGGTCTCCGCGGGCACCCGCTCCTGACCACCGTCGGTCTTCTTGGCGTCCGGCTTGGCAGCCGGGGCGGCCTGCGCCGGCATTCCCGGAACGATGCCGGCGAGCCCGGACAGCATCTGACCCAGCTGCGAGGTGACAGCGTCCTTCTGCCGGGTGAGGTCCTCGACCTCGCGGCGTGCGGCCTGCGTGGTCAGCTCCGCCTCGGTGCGAGCCTCGGTGAGCAGGCGCTGCGACTCGGCCTTGGCCTCGTTGAGGGTCTTCTCCGAGTGCGCCTTGGCCTTGTCGACAGTCTCGGCGGCGTTGCGCTCCGACTCGACCCGCCGCGCCTCGGCGCGCTGCTCGATCTCCTTGGCCCGCTCCTGTGCGGCCCGGGCACGCTGCTCGGCCTCGCTGACCAGCTTCTGGGTCTGCGCGACCTGGGCGGCGTGGCGCTCGGACTCCTCGCGCTCGGCCTTCTCCCGCCGCTCGGCCAGCTGAAGCTCCAGGGCCTGCAGGTCCTTGTCGCGCTTGTCCCGTGCGTCGGTGAGCAGCTTGGTTGCCTCGGCGCGCTTCTCCTCAGCCTCGCGGGCGGCCTTCGCCCGCTGCTGGGTGATCTCCCGCTCGGCGGTGGCGCGGAGGGTGGCGACCTCCCGCTCGACAGTCGACTTCAGCTCGGCCACCTCGTGCGCGGTGACCGTACGCAGCTGCTTGGTCTCACGGTCGGCGTCGGCGCGCAGCGTGTCAGCCTCGCGGCGGGCCTGCACCCGGACCTCGGCGGCCTCGCGCTCGGCGGCCGTACGCAGGTTGCCCGCCTCGCGCTCGGCGCTCGCCTTCATGGCCGCGGCCTCGGCGCGGGCCTTGTCGGTGATCTCACGGGCCTCGAGGCGGGCGGCGGAGAGGATGCCCTCCGACTCGCGCTTGGCCTCGTTGCGGTGGTCGTTGGCCTGCTCCTCGGCGAGCCGGAGGATCTGCTCAACGCGGGTGCCGAGCCCGGAGAGGGTGGGCCGGCTGTTCTCTTCGAGCTGCTTGTTCGTGTCGGTGAGCTTCTGCTCCAGCGCACTCATGCGCTGCTCGGCCTGGCGGAGCCGACGCTGGGCGTCGTTCATCCGCTGCTCGGCCTCGGCACGGGCCTGCTCGGACTGGGTCAGCGCGGCGGTCATCCGGCCGAGGAAGTCGTCGACCTGATGGGTGTTGTATCCGCGCAGGCCAACGGTGAAATCTGGCTGCGAGTTCGCGTTATCGAAGAACGCGAGAGGGGAGGACTGCTGCTGGGGCATTGGGACATACTGGCAGACGCCCCAGGGTGCTTCGCAAGAGCGGTGCGAAGCTTTCGTGCCCTCTTTACATGGTCAACTCCCGCGATCGGCGAGGTTGGACCAATCGGCGATCTTGGCAGGTCCCGGCTGGTCGGACACCACGCAGCGTGACGCGGAAAAGGGCCCCGGGGTTACCCCGAGGCCCTTTGTTCGATCCGGGTGGCTTATCCGCTAATGGGGGCGGAAGAACAATGAGCGATCAGCGCAATGGTCATCCAGCGTTCCACCGTCCGGCCGGGACCCCGGTGCCGGCGCTGGCGGTCAGTGACCCCGGGACCGGCGCGGTGGCGGTCAGTGACCCCGGGACCGCCGCGGTGGCGGTCAGTGACCCCGGAACCTGTTGATCGCGTCCTCGTGCCGGGCCCGCAACTCCCCGTCGCGTACGCCCAGCCCGTCGGTGGGCGCGAGGCAGCGCACGCCGACCTTGCCCTGGTGGGCGTTGCGGTGCACCTCGTACGCGGCCTGGCCGGTCTGCTCCAACGGGTAGGTGCGGGACACCGTCGGGTGCACCTTGCCCAGCGCGACCAGGCGATTGGCCTGCCACGCCTCGTGGTAGTTGGCGAAGTGGCTGCCGACGATCCGCTTGAGGTGCATCCACAGGTAGCGGTTGTCGTACTGGTGCTGGAAGCCGCTCGTGGAGGCGCAGGTGACGATGGTCCCGCCGCGCCGGGCCACGTAGACGCTGGCGCCGAAGGTCTCCCGACCCGGGTGCTCGAACACGATGTCCGGGTCCTCGCCGCTGGTCAGCTCGCGGATCCGCTCGCCGAAGCGCCGCCACTCGTCCGGGTCCTGGGTCTCCTCGTCCTTCCAGAAGCGGAAGCCCTCGGCCGCCCGGTCGATGACCAGCTCCGCGCCCATCCTGCGGCACAGCTCGGCCTTCTCCGGTGAGGACACCACGCAGACCGGGATCGCGCCGCCGTTGAGCGCCATCTGTGTGGCGTACCCGCCGAGGCCGCCGGACGCGCCCCAGATCAGCACGACGTCGCCCTGCTTCATGTTGGCGCCGTGGTGCGAGACGAGCTGCCGGTACGCGGTGGAGTTGACCAGCCCGGGGCTGGCCGCCTCCTCCCAGCTCAGGTGCCGCGGCTTGGGCATCAGCTGGTTGGCCTTGACCACTGCCAGCTCGGCCAGCCCGCCGAAGTTGGTCTCGAAGCCCCAGATCCGTTGCTGCGGGTCGAGCATGGTGTCGTCGTGCCCGGCCGCGTCCTCCAACTCGACGGAGAGGCAGTGCGCGACCACCTCGTCGCCGGGCGCCCAGCGGGTCACCCCGGGGCCGGTACGCAGCACCACGCCGGCCGCGTCCGAGCCGACCACGTGGTACGGCAGGTCGTGCCGGCGGGTCAGCTCGGAGACCCGGCCGTAGCGCTCCAGGAACTTGAAGGTGGGCAGCGGCTCGAAGATGCTGGTCCACACCGTGTTGTAGTTGATCGCGCTGGCCATCACCGCTACCAGCGCCTCGCCCGGCGCCAGCTCCGGCGTCGGCACCTCCTGCACGTGCAGGGCCTTGCGCGGGTCCTTGTCCCGGGTGGCCATGCCGTCGAACATCCGGGCCTCCTCGGCGCGGACCACCACGCCCCGGTAGGTCTCCGGTACGGGCAGCCCGGCGAGGCCGGCGAGTTCGCGGTCCGGATCGTTCGATTCCTCCGCCGCCATGATCGCTTCGAGGATGTCCTGCACGGTGACCTCCGGTTCGTCCGCACCCGCACGGGCCCGGGTGCTGCCATCGTCGGCGCCGGTGGGCACGACCGCCATGTCGGCATTCGACACATCCGGCACCGGTCGCGCTCCTGTGGGGCCGGACGTTACTGAACGGTAGCTAGGCCGGGAAGTCCTCTGTGAAAAACTGCATCCGCCGATGCGTGAAGGTGTCCAGCGACCCCGCCAACCGCGCACTGACGTGCGCGCACCCCGGGCTCGCCGGCACGCCACCCCCTGTTGATCAAGAGCTTTCGGTCATCTCCGCGGCGCAGGATGACGCAAACCTCTTGATCAACAGGGGTGGGGCAGGGAGGCGGGCGGTCAGTGGTTGGTGGGGGCGGGTTCGACCAGTTCGATGAGGACGCCGCCGGCGTCCTTGGGGTGGACGAAGTTGATCCGGCTGTCCGCGGTGCCGCGCCGGGGAGCGTCGTAGAGGAGGCGCATGCCGCGCTCGCGCAGCGCCGCGCAGGCCGCGTCGATGTCCACCACGGTGTACGCGACCTGCTGCACGCCCGGCCCGTTGCGGTCCAGGAACTTCGCGATCGTCGACTTCGGCGTGAGCGGGGCGAGCAACTGCACGCAGCCGCCCTCGGTGGTCGGCCCGACCGCCAGCATCGCTTCCCGGACACCCTGCTCGGCGTTGGTCTCGACGTGTACGCAGCGCATCCCGAACGTCCGCTGGTAGAAGTCGATCGCGGCGTCCAGGTCGGCCACGGCGATCCCGACGTGGTCAATCTTGCGAAGTCCGATGTCTGTGACGTAGTCCGCACCGGGCTCGACGGGGGAGTTCTCTGCCATGGCGCTAGTCTGGCCGAACAATCGTTAAGGCGTACAGCTCGGCACCCCTTCGGAGGCAGGCATGGCTTCGGTGATCGTCAGCGGCGCGCGGACCCCGATGGGCCGGCTGCTGGGCAACCTCAAGGACCTCCCGGCCACGAAGCTCGGCGGGATCGCCATCAAGGCGGCGCTGGAGCGTGCCGGCGTCAGCCCCGACCAGGTCCAGTACGTGATCATGGGGCAGGTGTTGCAGGCCGGCACCGGTCAGATCCCGGCTCGGCAGGCGGCGGTCGAGGCCGGCGTGCCGATGTCCGTGCCGGCGCTGACCATCAACAAGGTCTGCCTCTCCGGCCTGGACGCGATCGCCCTGGCCGACCAGCTGATCCGCGCCGGCGAGTTCGACATCGTGGTGGCCGGCGGCATGGAGTCGATGACCAACGCCCCGCATCTGCTGATGGGTCAGCGCACCGGCTACAAGTACGGCGACGTGGTGGTCAAGGACCACATGGCACACGACGGGCTCAGTGACGCCTGGGACTGCTGCTCGATGGGCGAGTCGACCGAGCGGCTCGGCGTCAAGCACGGCATCTCCCGCACCGAGCAGGACGCCTTCGCCGCCGCCAGCCACCAGCGGGCCGCCGCCGCACAGAAGAACGGCCACTTCGCCGACGAGATCGCCCCGGTGGTCATCCCGCAGCGCAAGGGCGACCCGCTGGTGATCACCGAGGACGAGGGCATTCGCCCGGACACCACTGTCGAGTCGCTGGCCAAGCTGCGCCCCGCCTTCGCCAAGGACGGCACCATCACCGCCGGCAGCTCCTCGCCGATCTCCGACGGCGCCGCCGCGGTGCTCGTGATGAGCAAGGCCAAGGCGAAGGAGCTGGGGCTGACCTGGCTGGCCGAGATCGGTGCGCACGGCAACGTGGCGGGCCCTGACAACTCCCTGCACTCGCAGCCGTCCAACGCGATCAACCACGCCCTGAAGAAGGGCGGCCTGAGCGTGGCCGACCTGGACCTCATCGAGATCAACGAGGCGTTCGCGCAGGTCGGTGTCCAGTCCACCCGTGACCTCGGGATCAGCCCGGACAAGGTCAACGTGAACGGCGGCGCGATCGCGCTGGGGCACCCGATCGGCATGTCCGGTGCGCGTCTCGTCCTCACCCTCGCCCTGGAGCTGAAGCGGCGCGGTGGCGGCACCGGCGCGGCGGCGCTCTGTGGCGGCGGTGGCCAGGGCGACGCGCTGATCATCCACGTGCCGGGCAAGGCCGCAGGCAGCCAGTGAGCGCGAGGAGTGAGCCGGTTTTGCGAGCCCCGCAGTCGCGAACAAAGATGGTGCTGTGAGCGAGGCGGCCGAGCACGTCCCGGCAGCGGGCACCACGTCGGTGCGCCGCAGTCGGGACGTACCGCTGCTGGTCGAGCGGGCCCGCGCGGGTGACCCCCGCGCGGTGGCCCGCCTGATCACGTTGGTGGAGAACGGTGACGCGCTGTTGCCGGCGATCGCCGCGGCGCTGGCGCCGTACGCCGGGCAGGCCCAGGTGGTCGGGCTGACCGGTTCGCCGGGCGTGGGCAAGTCGACCACCACGAACGAGCTGGTCCGCGCGCTGCGGGCGCACGGGCACCGGGTGGGCGTGCTGGCGGTCGACCCGTCCAGCCCGTTCACCGGCGGGGCGATCCTCGGCGACCGGGTGCGGATGCAGGACCACGCCACCGACCCGGGCGTCTACATCAGGTCGATGTCCAGCCGGGGGCACCTCGGCGGGTTGGCGGCGGCGACGCCGCAGGCGGTCCGGGTGCTGGAGGGCGCCGGCTGCGACGTGGTGCTGGTGGAGACCGTCGGCGTCGGGCAGGCGGAGGTGGAGGTCGCCTCGCTCGCCGACACGACGCTGGTGCTGCTCGCGCCCGGGATGGGTGACGCGATCCAGGCGGTCAAGGCCGGCATCCTGGAGATCGCCGACGTGTTCGTGGTGAACAAGGCCGACCGGGACGGCGTCGACGCCACCGTCCGTGACATCCAGGGCATGATCGCTCTCGGTGAGCGTGGGCCGGGGCAGTGGCGGCCTCAGGTGGTCCGGTCGGTAGCTTCGCGCGGCGAGGGCATCGACGACATCGCCGCCGCCATCGACAAGCACCGGGGTTGGCTGGTCGAGCACGGCGAGCTGCGCCGCCGCCAGGAGGCGCGGGCCGCCGCCGAGATCGAGGCGATCGCGCTCGGCACCCTCCGCGCCCGGATCGGCTCACTGCGCGACGGTACGGAGCTGAGCACGCTCGCCACCAAGGTGGCCGAGGGTGCGATCGACCCGTACACGGCGGCGGACGAGTTGCTCGCCCAGCTCGCCCGCTGACCCGTCACGCAGACCGGGCCGGCGCCGTCGCGTCGACGCTGTGCTCCGGTTGCCTGGAGGCGAAAGTCGTTTCGATTCTTTAGTAGGCTCGCGGCGCGTGGCCGCCGCACGGTCGGCCACGCGAGCGGGCTGACGAATCGGTCGGTCCACAGTGCACCGGGACCAGGGGAGATGTGATCATGACGGACGCGGTGGAGAACGCCGGTGCAGTGCAGCCCGCGACGGGTGCGGCCCGGGGTGTCACGTCGGTTTCCGACGAGGTCGTGGAGAAGATCGCCGGCGCGGCCGCCCGTGCGGTGCCCGGTGTCGCCGATCTTGGCGGTGACGTGGCCCGGTTCTTCAACAGCGTGCTGGACAAGGTCGGCCTGGACGAGGTGGGCGACTCTCGCCGGGGCGTCTCGGCCGACGTGAAGGGCGGCTCGGCAGTCATCAACGTGGTCCTGGTGATCGACGCCGGGCACGTGGTGGCCGACGTGACCGAGGCGGTGCGGGCCGCGGTGATCGAGGCGGTGGAGAAGTACGGCCTGACCGTCACCCAGGTCAACGTCACGGTGGACGACATCGAGCTGAACCAGCCGGGGGCGGCAGCGGTCTGAGGCGTCGACGCCTGCCAGCTCACGTTACCCGTGGGTACGACGCGACTTAGCGATCGTTCAGGTAGGGGCCTTACACTCGACGTGCAGTCGAGGACCCGAGGAGGAGCCCTGCTCATGGACGCCGACGAGATCGACGCCGGACGGGCGCGCTGGCAGGCCCGGTACGACGCCGCGCGCAAGCGGGACGCGGACTTCACCACGCTCTCCGGAATGCCGGTGGAGCCGGTGTACGGCCCGCCCGAGGGCGCCACCTATCCGGGCTTCGAACGGATCGGCTGGCCGGGCGAGTACCCGTACACCCGGGGTTTGTATCCGACCGGCTACCGCGGGCGGACCTGGACGATCCGGCAGTTCGCCGGCTTCGGTAACGCCCAGCAGACCAACGAGCGCTACAAGATGATCCTCGGCGCCGGCGGTGGCGGCCTCTCGGTGGCGTTCGACATGCCGACGCTGATGGGCCGCGACTCCGACGACCCGCAGGCGCTCGGCGAGGTCGGCCACTGCGGTGTGGCCATCGACACCGCCACCGACATGCAGGCGCTTTTCGACGGCATCGACCTGGCCGACGTCACCACCTCGATGACCATCTCCGGCCCGGCGGTGCCGGTGTTCTGCATGTACCTGGTCGCCGCCGAGCGGCAGGGCGCCGACCTGTCCAAGCTGGACGGCACCCTGCAGACCGACATCTTCAAGGAGTACATCGCGCAGAAGGAGTGGCTCTTCGACCCCGAGCCGCACCTGCGCCTGATCGGCGACCTGATGGAGTACTGCGCCCGGGAGATCCCGCGCTACAAGCCGCTGTCGGTCTCCGGCTACCACATCCGCGAGGCCGGCTCGACCGCCGCGCAGGAGTTGGCGTACACCCTGGCCGACGGGTTCGGCTACGTCGAGCTGGGCCTCTCCCGAGGGCTGGACGTGAACGTCTTCGCGCCGGGGCTGAGCTTCTTCTTCGACTCGCACCTCGACTTCTTCGAGGAGATCGCCAAGTTCCGTGCCGCCCGCCGGATCTGGGCCCGCTGGCTGCGCGACGTCTACGGCGCGACCAGCGAGAAGGCCCTGTGGCTGCGGTTCCACACGCAGACCGCCGGGGTGTCGCTGACCGCGCAGCAGCCGGTCAACAACGTCGTACGCACGGCAGTCGAGGCTCTCGCGGCGGTGCTCGGCGGCACGAACTCGCTGCACACCAACGCGCTGGACGAGACCCTCGCGCTGCCCACCGACGAGTCGGCCGAGATCGCCCTGCGTACCCAGCAGGTGCTGATGGAGGAGACCGGCGTCGTCAACGTGGCCGACCCGCTCGGCGGCTCCTGGTACGTCGAGGCGCTGACCGACAAGATCGAGGCCGAGGCGGAGGAGATCTTCGCCCGGATCCGCCAGCTCGGCGGGGACGGGCCGCACCAGATCGGGCCGATGACCTCGGGCATCCTGCGCGGTATCGAGGACGGCTGGTTCACCGGGCACATCGCCGAGTCGGCCTTCGTCTACCAGCAGGCCCTCGAAAAGGGCGACAAGAAGATCGTCGGGGTCAACTGCCACACCGGCACGGTCGCCAAGGAACTGGAGATCCTGCGCATCTCGCACGAGGTGGAGCTGGAGCAGCGCCGGGTGCTCGCCGAGCGCAAGGGCGCGAGGGACGAGTCAGCTGTCCACGCGGCGGTGACCCGGATGGTCGAGGCGAGCCGTACCGACGAGAACATGATCCCCGCCATGCTCGACGCGGTCCGCGCCGAGGCGACCCTGGGCGAGATCTGCGACGCCCTACGCGCCGAATGGGGCACCTACCGAGAACCAGCCCGCTTCTAACCCCACCCCTGCCCCGCCCCTGCTTCAGACCCTGCACCCCCACCCTCCGTCGATCTTGCGGTTTCTGCGGTGACATAAGCCGCAGAAGACCACATATGGGCAACACGTAGCGCAAGATCGGCGGGGTTGGGCGGGGTGCGGGGAGCGGGGTTGGGGAGGGGCTGGGCGGGGGTGGGGGTTGGGGGTGAGAGTTGCAACGTCGGGGTTGCGGGTGAGCTGAGATCTGGGGCTCACGTGCGAGACTAGGTAACCATGAGCGACCCACGGATCACCTCGTCGATCTTCACCCGCGGCGCGGTCGACCTCAGCACGCTGCGTGGCCCCGCACCAGCAAGTACCCGCCCCGGCACGCCCCCGCAGGGCGGCCCGTCCAACGGCGCCCCCGGCGCGCCCACCGCCGGCGGTGACACCGCCATCGTGGACGTCACTGAGGCGACCATCCAGTCCGACGTGCTCGAACGCTCGATGGCCACGCCCGTCGTCGTGTTCTTCGGCGCGGCCGGCTTCCCGGAGAGCGACGAGTTCGCCCCGGTCCTGGAGCGGTTGAACGCCGAGGGCGGCGGCACCTGGGTGCTGGCACGGGTCGACGTGCAGGAAAATCCCCGAATTGCCCAGATGTTCCGGGTTCAGGGCATTCCCATGGTCTACGCGGTCGTCGGCGGCCAGCCGGTCGACGCCTTCTCCGGCGTGGTGCCCGAGGCGCAGCTGCGGCAGTGGATCCAGGCCGTCCTCAAGGCCGGCGGCGTGACCGTCGCCGAGCCGGAGGACCCGCGCCTCGACGAGGCCGACGACGCGCTGATGAGCGGCGATCTGGACGCCGCCGAGCAGGCGTACCGGAAGATCCTCGCCGACGCCCCGGCGGACGCCGCGGCCACGGCGGGGCTGGCCCAGGTCGGGGTGGCCCGTCGCGTGGCCGGCGCCGACCCGTCCACCGCGCTGGCCGCCGCCGAGAGCGCCCCCGACGACGTCGCCGCCCAACTGCTGGCCGCCGACATCGAGGTGCTCAGTGGCCTGGCCGAGCAGGCGTACGCGCGGCTCGTCGGTCTGGTCCGGCGCACCGCCGGTGAGGACCGGGAGACGGTACGCCAGCACCTGGTCTCGCTCTTCTCCATCGCCGGCCCGGACGACCCGGCCGTCGCCTCGGCGCGTCGGGCCCTGGCCAGCGCCCTGTTCTGAGTTCGTAGCACGTTAGCGCGGGCCGGCGTTCCGGCCGGCCCGCCCGACCACCGAGGACGGGAGCTCATGATGCGCCGGATCGCCGTCCTCGACGCGCCGACAAATCTCGGTCTACGGCCACCGACGCCCACGTCGGTCCCCGGTTGCGCCAAGGCGCCCGGCGCGCTGCGTGACCACGACCTGCTGGCCCGGCTCCGCGCCCGCGACGCCGGCTGCGTCACTCCCGCCCGGTACGACCCCGGCGACTGGCGGCCCGGCGACGGGGTGTGCCACGCCCGGGAGATCGCCGACTACTCGCTGGCCCTCGCCGAACGCATCGGCTCGATCATCGACCGGGGCGAGTTCCCGGTGGTGCTGGGCGGCGACTGCTCAGTGCTCCTCGGCTCGGCCCTGGCCATGCACCGCCTCGGCGAGGCCGTCGGCGGGCGGATCGGGCTGGTCTTCGTCGACGGGCACTCCGACTTCCGGCACCCCGGCAACGCCTCCTACGTCGGCGCTGCCGCCGGTGAGGACCTGGCCCTGGTCACCGGGCGTGGGCAGGCCGACCTGGCCGCGCTCGAGGGCCGCCGGCCGTACTTCCGTGACATCGACGTTGTGGTGCTCGGCATCCGCGCTCAGGACGAGTACCGGCTCGACCTCCAGGCCGCCGGGATCACCACCCGACCGGTGCCGGCGCTGCGCGCCGAAGGCGCCGCCCGGACGGCCCAGTGGGCGCACGAGCAACTCGCTGACTGCGCGGGCTACTGGGTGCACATCGACGTGGACGTGCTCGACCCGGCGGTGATGCCTGCCGTGGACGCTCCCGACCCGGGTGGGATCGCCTTCGCCGAGCTGGAGATCCTGCTCGCCGGCCTGGTCGACACCCCGCACTGCCTGGGCGTGGAGTTGACAGTCTTCGACCCCGACTACGACCCGGACGGCTCGTACGCGGCCGAGATCGTCAACACCGTGGTCGCCGGTCTGGCACCGGTGACCGCCCCGGAAGCCGTGCCGCCCCGACTGCTGTCGGCCCGGCCGACGCCCTCCCCGCGGCGTGGCAACGGCCGCACCGCGACCGCCACCGAGCGCGTCGACCGTGCCGAGCGCGCCGACCGTGCCGAGCGGCCCGATGCGGTGGCTGTGCTTGACAGGCTCAACAGCGCTGAGCGGATTGCCGGGCGTGATGTCCCCGCTGACGGCGATTCCGCCGGTGTCGGGCCTGCTGCCCGCGGACCTGCCGGTGGCGGGCCTGCCGCTCTCGGGTCTGCTGGCGTCGGTACACCTGCGGTCGGCGCCCCCGAGGTCGGCAACGCAGGGGTCGGCAACGCAGGGCTCGGCAACGCAGGGCTCGGCGACGCAGGGCTCGGCAACGCAGTGGTCGGCACTCCCGGCACCGGCAACGCAGGGGTCGGCTCAGCGACAGGCGGGGTGTCTTCCGGCGTTCCGGTCGAGGCCGAGTCACCCGCCGGCCGGGCCCAACCCGAGCCGTCGGGCATCGCGGCCGGTATCGCGCCTCTGGTCGAGCGCGAACCGGTCGGCCCGCCGGCGTCGGCCGGCCCAGGGCTCCTCCGACGCACCTCCCCGGCCACGGAGAACCCGCCGGAAAGGCACAAAGCCGACACCGCCTGATCCGGCCCCGGCCACCCGGCCTTGATCGACTCGGTATCAGTGAAACCGGGATGTCCGAGTGGCTCGGATACCGCAGTTTCAGCGAAGTCGAGTCGATCAAGGCCGGGCAGCAGCCGGGCAGCGCCCGGGCGGTCGGGTCAGGAGGCTGGCAGGGCGCGGAGGAAGCGCTCGGCGATCGGGACGGCCGAGGCGGTGCTGGCCCCGCCCTTCTCCACGAAGACGGCGAACGCCACGTCGCCCCGCCAGCCGACGAACCAGGCGTGGGTGTGCGCCGGGTTGTCGTCGTACTCGGCGGTGCCGGTCTTGCCGTACACCTCGCCGGGGACATCCTTGAGCGCGCTGCCGGTGCCGGCGGTGACCACCTCGCGCATCATCGTGCGCAGCGCCGCGACGGATTCTGGCTTCAGTTGCTCGCCCGCCGGGGCCGGCTTGGCCGGCGCCGGGTCGATCAGCAGCTTCGGCTGCTCGAAGCGGCCGCGGGCGACGGCGGCGGTGGCACCGGCCATGGCGAGCGGGCTGACCAGCGTGGTGCCCTGCCCGAACGACGCGGCGGCCTGCTCGGCCAGGCTGCCGCCCGTCGACACCTTGCCGGTGAAGGCGTCCGTGCCGAGGTCCCATTGACCCTCCAGGCCCAGCGAGCGGCCGGCGGCGGCCAGCCCGTCACCGCCGAGCTTCGGTGCCAGCGCGGCGAACGCGGTGTTGCAGGACTTGGCGAAGTCGGTGCGGAACGGGACCGAGCCGAGCTCGAAGTTGTCCGAGTTCTTGAAGGACCGGCCGTCCACGGTGAAGGTCTTCTTGCAGTCCACCGGCCCGTCCAGGGTGACCGCGCCCCGGTCCAGTAGGCCCAGCGTGCTGACCATCTTGAACGTGGAGCCCGGAGGCACCTGGGCGTTGAAGGCCAGATTTTCCCCGGCCGGGCCGGGGCCGTTCGCCGCGGCGAGCACGGCGCCGTCGCTGACCCGGATCGCCACCAGGGCGGACCGGCGCGACTCGGCGCGCAGTGCCCCGTCGGCCGCGTTCTGGACGGCGACGTCCAGTGTGGTCTTCAGCGCCTGCCCGGGCTGCGGCTCCCGGCGGAACAGCTCGGTGCCTGTGGGTTCGAGTTTGCCGCCCTCGACCGGACGTTCCACCACCACGGTCAGCCCGGGGCCGCCGCGCAGTCGCTCGTCGTAACGGCCCTGCAGCCCGCCGTGCCCGACCAGATCGCCGACGACGTACCGGTCGGGGTGTGCGGCGAGGTCGTCGGCCTGCGCCGGGTCGACCGAGCCGAGCACCGCACGGGCGAACTCACGGGTGGGCGCCAGGTCGATCTTGGCGGAGACGAACTTGGTGCCGGGCAGGTCGTAGATCCGGGGCTTGATCTGCCGGTACGCCTCCTCGCGGAGCGACACCACCTCGACGAACGCACCCGGCTCGGCCTTGGACACCCGCTCGGGCAGGTCGGCCAGGTCGACGCCGGGGACCAGCGCCGGGCGGATGGCCTTGAACGCCGCGTCGAGGTCCTTGACGAGCTTCTTGAGGTCGGCCACCCCGTCGGGCTGCACACCCACCCGGACCACCGGGCGCGGGGTCACGAGCGGCTTGCCGGCGTTGTCCAGCACGGCGGCGCGGGCACCGGCGTCGCGGCGCAGCGCCAACCGGTCACCCTTGGTGAGCTGCTCGTGCACCACGGTCGGCTCCCAGATCACCTGCCACTGGTCGTCGTCGCCGTGGGCGAGCCGCACCTCCCGGTCGTACGCCCAGCGGGTCTGACCGGGCAGGGCCCACTCCACCTGGATGGTCGTGGTCGCGATGTCCTTCGTGATCTTCGGCTCACCGCGACGCGTCAGCGTGGGCGGGGTGGCCGCCAGCTCACCGGAGAGCTCCTTGATCTCGCGCGCCACGTCGGCCGACGGCAGCTTCGTGCCGAGCGGGTCGATCAGGCCGACGGCCTGGAGGTCACCGCTGCGCCAGCCCGCGAGGAAGGCGTCGACGGCGCGCTGCGGCCCGTCCTCGCCCGAGCAACCGACCAGGACACCCGCCGCGAGCAGCGCCGTGCTGACGGCGGCGGCCAGCCGGCGGGCGGGGTTCGGCCGGTGGGGCCGGGGGTACGACAAGGGCATGAAGCTGGTCCTTCCGATCTCGGACTGCCCTCGCACGGTAGTACGCGAACGCCGTCCCCAACGTCCCCCAGGTGCTCGGCCGCGCTCAAAGACGGGCCGCGCCCGTGTGATGAACATCGCGTGGCGGGGTATCCCGCAGCCGGCCAACCTCGGACCCGCAACGGGTGAAAGGACAAAGTCCCGATCCGGACGTCTGGCCAGTGGTCCGCCGACGAAGGCGCACAACGGCAGGGCCTAGGCTGGGCGGCAGAGTGACCCACAACGCGGTGGGTCGAGGGGAGTGGCACCGATGGACCGGCGTCCGGCGATCAAACCGGAACCCGACCTCCGGCAGGATGACTCCGGCCGGGACGATGACAGCTTCGATTCGGCGACCGACGGGGACGGCTACGGCCGACTCGACACGGGAGTCACCGGGCTGACCGGGTCGAGCATCGACACCATCTACGATCTGGGCCTGCCGACCGAGGCGTTGGCCGACGACGTGGAGGACGCCGAGCTCGACGAACCCGTCCCCAACGCGGAGCGCCTGGTGGCCCAGGCCGTCGCGCTCGCGGGGGACGACCACGACGCGGCGACACTTGTCGGCCGTTTCTGGCGGTTCGCCCCGGACGAGGAGCTGGTCGGCTTCACGGCAGAGGAGATGCTCGACGCGGCCCGGGCACACCGGGATCTCGCCCAGCAGCGGGTGCCGGGAGAGTTGAAGCTGCGGATCCACGAACCGCACGCGGACCAGCACCACACGGTCGTCGAGATCGTCACGGACGACATGCCGTTCCTGGTCGACTCGGTGACGGCGCTGCTCAACTCGTACCATCTCGACGTGCACCTGCTGGTGCACCCGCTGGTGGTGGTGCGGCGTGAGCCGCTGGGCCGGCTCACCGAGGTCTCCGCGGACGTGGAGCCGGACGACGCGATCGCCGGCGACATCATCGAGAGCTGGATGCGGATCGAGATCGACCCGGTCCGGGACGCGGCCGAACGGGACCGGCTGCGCCGCGAGTTGCAGCGGGTGCTCACCGACGTGCGGGAGGCGGTGGAGGACTGGCCGAAGATGCGGCAGCGTGCCCTCGCGCTCGCCGACGAGCTGGCCTCGGCGCGTACCTCCGACAACCGCCCTCCGGTGCCGGAAAAGGACATCACCGACTCGGTGGAGCTGCTGCGGTGGCTCGCCCACGACCACTTCACCTTCCTCGGTTACCGCGAGTACCGGTTGGTGGACGCCGACGGCGGCGACGCCGCCGACCAGGTCGACGGCAAGGCGTTGGAGGCGGTGCTCGGCACCGGGCTGGGCATCCTGCGCTCGGATTCGCCGGAGGCACGGTCGCTGTCCTCGATGACGCCCGAGGCGCACGAGAAGGTGCTGGAGAAGCGCCTGCTCATCATCACCAAGGCCAACTCCCGTGCCACGGTGCACCGCTCGGCGTACCTGGACTACATCGGCTTCAAGATCTTCAACTCCGCCGGTGACGTGATCGGTGAGCGGCGCTTCCTGGGCCTGTTCTCGACGGCCGCCTACCGGACCAGCGTCCGCGAGCTGCCGGTGGTCCGCCGCAAGGTGGCCGAGGTGCTGGACCGCTCCGGCCTGAGCCAGCGCAGCCACTCGGGCAAGGATCTGATCCAGATCCTGGAGACCTACCCGCGCGACGAGCTGTTCCAGATCAAGACCGACGACCTGTACCACGCGGTGATCGGCGTGCTGCGGATGGCCGGCCGCCGGCAGCTGCGGGTCTTCCTGCGTCGGGACGCGTACGGGCGGTTCATCTCCTGCCTGATCTACCTGCCCCGGGACCGGTTCACCACGCAGAACCGGCTGCGCATGCAGGACATCCTGCTGCGTGAGCTGAACGGCGTCGGAGTGGACTACACCACCCGGGTCACCGAGTCGATGCTGGCTCGGGTGCACTTCATCGTCCGTACCGACCCGACGCGGCCGCCCGGCGACATCGACGCCGACCTGCTGGCCGAGGAGTTGGCCGACGCCACCCGGCTGTGGGACGACGACTACCGCCTGGTGCTGGAGCGCAAGCTCGGCGACGAGCAGGCCAAGCACCTGTTCACCAGGTACGCCGACGCGTTCCCGGAGGGCTACAAGGACGGGCACACGCCGTACGAGGCGATGAAGGACCTGGCGAAGCTGGAGCTTCTGGAGGAGCCCGGCCAGCTCGAGATGCACCTGTTCCGCAAGCAGTTGGCGCCCCGGCCCGGCACCCGCGTGCCGGGTGCGGACCTGGCCGAGGCGATGGACGTCCGGTTCAAGGTCTACCGGTACGGCGAGCCGATGATGCTCTCCGCCGTGCTGCCGGTGCTGCACTCGCTCGGCGTACGGGTGGTCGACGAGCACCCGTACGAGGTGGACCGGATCGACGGTCGGGTCTACCTGTACGACTTCGGCCTCATGCTGCCCGAGGGGCATCACGAGCTGGCCGAGGTGCGCCCGCACGTGGAGAACGCGTTCGCGGCGGCCTGGCGCGGCGAGGCCGAGGTGGACCGGTTCAACGAGCTGGTGCTGCGCGGCGGGTTGACCTGGCGGCAGGTGGTGGTGCTGCGGGCGTACGCGAAGTACCTGCGGCAGGCCGGCACGGTCTTCTCGCAGGACTACATGGAGCAGACCTTCATCGCGTACCCGAAGCTCGCCGCGCTGCTTGTGGAACTCTTCGAGACCCGGTTCGCGCCTGGCGAGTTGAGCACCGAGCAGCGGCAGCAGCGCAGCGGTGAGCTGGTGGAGACGATCCGGGGCGCGCTGGACGACGTGGCCAGCCTCGACCAGGATCGGATCCTGCGCTCGTACCTGACGTTGATCGAGGCGACCCTGCGGACCAGCTTCTACCAGAAGCGCGCCGACGGGCGGCCGAAGGCGTACGTCGCGTTCAAGCTCGACCCGCAGGCCATTCCGGACCTGCCGGCGCCGCGACCGAAGTTCGAGATCTTCGTCTACTCGCCCCGGTTCGAGGGTGTGCACCTGCGGTTCGGGCCGGTGGCCCGGGGCGGGTTGCGCTGGTCCGACCGTCGGGAGGACTTCCGTACCGAGGTGCTGGGCCTGGTCAAGGCGCAGATGGTGAAGAACACCGTGATCGTGCCGGTCGGCGCCAAGGGCGGCTTCGTGTTGAAGCAGAAGCCGGGTGACCGGGACGAGGCGGTCGCCTGCTACCAGGAGTTCGTCGGCGCGATGCTCGACGTCACCGACAACATCGTCAGTGGGCAGATCGTGCCGCCCGAGGACGTGGTCCGGCACGACGGCGACGACCCGTACCTGGTGGTGGCGGCCGACAAGGGCACCGCGACGTTCTCCGACATCGCCAACGAGATCTCCAAGACCCACAACTTCTGGATGGGCGACGCGTTCGCGTCCGGCGGATCCGCCGGCTACGACCACAAGAAGATGGGCATCACCGCCCGGGGCGCCTGGGAGTCGGTCAAGCGGCACTTCCGGGAGCTGGGCCTGGACACCCAGACCCAGGACTTCACTGTGGTCGGCGTCGGTGACATGTCCGGCGACGTGTTCGGTAACGGGATGCTGCTCTCCGAGCACATCCGGCTGGTGGCCGCCTTCGACCACCGGCACATCTTCCTCGACCCGGAGCCGGACGCCGCCACCTCGTACGCGGAGCGTCGGCGGCTGTTCGACCTGCCCCGTTCCTCGTGGGAGGACTACAACACCGAGCTGATCTCGGCGGGTGGCGGCATCTTCCCGCGTACCGCGAAGTCGATTCCGATCACGCCGCAGGTGCGGGCGGCGATCGGCCTCGACGACGACGTCACGCAGATGTCGCCGCAGGACCTGATGAAGGCGATCGTCACCGCCCCGGTGGACCTGTTCTGGAACGGCGGCATCGGCACCTACGTCAAGGCCTCCACGCAGACCAACGGCGAGGTGGGCGACAAGTCCAACGACGCGATCCGGGTGGACGGGCGCAACCTGCGCTGCCGGGTGGCGGGCGAGGGCGGCAACCTGGGCTGGACCCAGCTCGGCCGGATCGAGTACGCGTTGACAGGTGGCCGGATCTACACGGACTTCATCGACAACGCGGCCGGGGTGGACACCTCCGACCACGAGGTGAACATCAAGATCCTGCTCAACACGGCGGTGGCCGACGGGGAGCTGACCACGGCGGACCGGGACGAGCTGCTGGCCGGGATGACCGACGAGGTCGCGGAGCTGGTGCTGCGGGACAACTACGACCAGGCTCGGGCGATCAACAACGCCCAGGCCCAGGCCGCCTCGCTGCTCCCCGTGCACCGCCGGATGATCAACGAGCTGGAGCGTTCGGGCGGGTTGGACCGGGCCCTGGAGGCGCTGCCGCCGGACGAGGAGCTGGCGGTTCGCAGCGAATCCGGCCTCACCGCGCCGGAGTTCGCGGTGCTGCTCGCGTACGTGAAGATCGTCCTGGAGCGGGAGATCCTCACCGAGGGGTTGGCCGACGAGGAGTGGACGACCGACGTCCTGGTCAACTACTTCCCGACGCCGATGCGCGAACGGTTCGCCGACCGGATGGGCCGGCACCGGCTGCGCCGGGACATCGTCACCACAGTGCTCGTCAACGAGGCGATCAACAGGGGTGGCATCTCGTTCATCTTCCGGGTGGTCGAGGAGACGGCGGCCAGCGCGGCAGACGTGATCCGGGCGTACGTGGTGGTCAGCGAGGTGTTCGGCCTGCGCGACCTGTGGGACGCGGTCGAGGCGCTGGACAACAAGGTGGCGCCGGAGCTGCAGACCAGCGTGTACCTGGACACCCGCCGGCTGCTCGACCGGGCGGTGCGGTGGCTGGTCTCCAACCGGCGCTCGCCGATCGACGTGCCGGCCGAGATCGCCCGACTGCGGGACGGGGTCACCCGGTTGCTGCCGGGGCTCGAGGAGCTGTTCTACGGCAACGAGCGCCAGGGCATCGCCGCGCACATGGACTCGATGACCGAGCGTGGGCTGCCTCGCGAGCTGGCGGAGCGGGCGACCCGGCTGATGTACAGCTTCGGCCTGATGGACGTGGTGGAGACCGCGAACGCCAGCGGACGGGACGTCAGCGAGGTGGCCTCGGTCTACTTCGTGCTGTCCGACCTGTTCCGGGTGGACTCGCTGCTGTCGAAGATCTCCCTGCTGCCGCGGGAGGACCGTTGGCAGACGCTGGCCCGGATGGCGCTGCGGTACGACCTGTACGCCGCGCTGGCCGCGCTCACCGCGGAGGTCCTCGACTCCACCCCTGGCGACCTGCCGCCGCACGAGCGGGTGCAGCAGTGGGAGCAGTCGAACGCCACCTCCATCCACCGCGCGCGACGGGCGATGGGGGAGTTCGACGAGTCGCGGGCGGACCTCGCCGCGCTGTCGGTGCTGCTGCGTCAGATCCGCACCCTGGTGCGGACCTCCGCAGCCGCCTGAGTCAGGTACGCCGGACGCGGTCCGGCCGGTCGGGGTGACCCGACCGGCCGGACCGCGTTTCGTTCGTCGCCGGTCACGCCGCCAGGGTGGCGAAGACGACGATGTTGTCCGGGTAGCTCTTCGCTACCTCGTCGAACTGGCCGCCGCAGGTGACCACCCGCAGGCTGGGCCGGTCGCTCGGTCCGTACACCAACTCGGTGGGGAAGGCCGTCTTCGGGTACGACTTGACCGAGTCGACAGTGAAGGTGGCCGGCACTCCGTCGGCGCGGCGCACGGTGATGGTGTCGCCGGGGGTGAGAGCGCCGAGGTCGAAGAAGACGGCAGGGCCGAGCACCGCCGAGTCCACGTGCCCGACGATGACCGCGTTACCCGTCTCACCGGGGCTGGCCCCGGGCTCGTACCACCCGGCCTGGTCGGCCTTGTCCAGTGCGGGGACCTGAACGGTGCCGTCCGGGTTGGTGCCCAACGACATGATCGTCGCGTCGACACCGATCCGGGGGATCTCGATGCTTGTCGGTGCCGAACGGGCCAACCCGGCCGGAGCGTTGTTCCCCTGACCGGCCGACTGCCCGTCGTCGGCGGTGCTCGCCGGCCCGGTGACCTCGGGACCGGCCTGCGCCAGCGGCTGCGGCGGTCGGGGAGTGGGCGTGGTCTTCAGGGAGGCGCCGATCATGCCGGCGCCGATCATGGCCATGGTGACGACGACGGCCGTGCCGGCGGCACGCCACGGTCTCCCGCGACGGCCGCCGGCCGGTGTCGTCGTCACGTCAGACGAGCGAACCATCGGTCCGCCGACGACGCATCAGCACGATCCCGCCCAGCGCGGCAGCGCCGAGCAGGCCCGCCCCGCCGGTGGCCAGACCCCGGTCGGTGCCGGTGCTGACGCCGCCGTCACCACCGTCGACACCGCCGTGCGGCAGCACGACGAGCTCGCCCTCGCCGCAGGAGCCCTTGAGCTCGTAGCGACCCGGCTTGGCGTCCTTGTCGACCTTGGCTTCGCCGTAGTAGACGAACTCGCGCTCCTTGTCCCAGTCACGCTCGTCCGAGCCGTGCTCGTCCTTGTTCTCCCAGCCCTTGTCGGAGCCGTTGTCGGAGCCGTACTCGGAGCCGTGCTCGTCCTTGGACTCCCAGCCCTTGTCCGAGCCGTATTCCGAGCCGTGCTCGTCCTTGTTCTCCCAGCCCTTGTCGGAGCCGTTGTCCGAGCCGTATTCCGAGCCGTGCTCGTCCTTGGACTCCCAGCCCTTGTCGGAGCCGTTGTCCGAGCCGTACTCGGAGCCGTGCTCCTCCTTGGACTCCCAGCCCTTGTCCGAGCCGTTGTCCGAGCCGTACTCGGAGCCGTGCTCGTCCTTGGACTCCCAGTCCTTCTTGTCCTCGTCCTTGGAGTCCCAGTCCTTCTTGTCACGGCTGTCGTCAGCGTCCTGGCCGTGCTCCTCGCCCTTCCAGTCCTTGCTGCCCTCGTCGCCGTAGGCGTCAGCGGCAGCGCCGCCACCCTGGCCGCCCTTGCCGTTCTCGTCCTTGCCCTTGTCGTCCTTGCCGTGCTCGTCCTTGCCGTTCTCGTCCTTGCCTTCGTGGTCCTTGCCGTTCTCGTCCTTGCCGTGCTCGTCCTTGCCCTTGTCGTGGTCGGAGGAGTTCTCCTCCTTGCTCCACTCGCGGTCCTCGCCTCGGTCCTCATCCGCCGGCTTGAGCTTGACCTTGCCGGTGACCTTGGACCACACGTACGCGTGCTCCTGCCGCTCCGGGCAGATCTCGAGGAGCTTGACCTCGTCGCCAGCCTTGACGACGTGCGGCTTGGCGTAGACCTTGCCGTCGTCGTGGCCGTCGGCGAACGCGATCCCCGGTGCGAACACCAGGAGCGACGCGCCGCCGAGCGCGGCGCCCGCAACGACCTTCCCGAGCATCTTCTTAGCCATGACCTGCGTCACTCCATCCCTGTTGTCCTGAGCCCGGCGACAACCGAGCTAAGACCGACGTTAGACCGTTTCATGACTTATGAAGTGAAAGATTCGCGTTTTGACCTTTGATCCAAGTAAGAGGTGAAGGGGTGCTACGCGGCTTTCGCCACACTGAGCGTCGTGTCAGGCGTCGCGCATCCGTCTGAGCGCGGCACGGTGTTCTGTGCTGGCCATGCCCGGCCGGCGTCGGTCATCCGTTGGCGACGGCTCCGGGTTGGTACGCGTCGCTCGGACCGCAGTCGGGGGTATCGTCCGAAACGGCTCCGGCAACACATCGAGCCATTGCCATGGAAGCGCTCCCATGCAAGAATCGGCGAACGCGGTTCTGAGAGCCACACCGCGCAGGCAGGGGAGTCGAGGGCACCCGGTTCACCGGGCGACATCCCGCCGCCGATCAACCGGCCGACGCATCGGCCGGGCACCACCACCACCATCGCCCGTCCGGGTCGGGCGCCCCCCAAAGAATCCCGTTGGCGCCGACGGCCGTCCGTGCAGGACGCCCATCGGGCCGTCTCGCCGGGCCGTACGTGGGCCCGGTCTCGCCCAAGGAGATCAGTGGCATGAATGTGTGGAGAAGGCTAACCGGCCCACGCCGGGCCCTCGCGCTCGCCGGCGCGGGTGCCCTGGTCGCCGGTGGGCTCGTCACGATTCCGGTTACCGCGGCGCAGGCCGCGACGCAGTGCGACATCGCGTACACGAGCAACGACTGGCCCGGCGGGTTCACCGCGAGCGTCACCATCAAGAACGTCGGCGACCCGCTGAACGGCTGGACGCTGGGCTGGACCTTCCCCAACTCCAGCCAGCGGGTGCAGCAGGGCTGGTCGGCCACGTTCACCCAGTCCGGCAGCCAGGTCACCGCCCAGAGCCTGTCCTACAACGGCACCCTGGCCACCGGCGCGTCGACGAGCATCGGCTTCAACGGCGCGTGGAGCGGCAGCAACCCGAAGCCGACCTCGTTCACCCTGAACGGCGTGGTCTGCAACGGTGGCACCACCCCGCCGACGACGCCCCCGCCCACCACGCCCCCGCCGACGACCCCGCCGCCCACCACCCCGCCGCCCACGACCCCGCCGCCCACCACGCCGCCGCCCGGCACCAAGGTCGACAACCCGTACGCCGGGGCGCGCGGTTACGTGAACCCGGAGTGGAAGGCCAAGGCGGACGCCGAGGCCGGCGGAAGTCGGGTCTCCAGCAACCCCACCGCCGTCTGGCTGGACCGGATCGCCGCGATCAACGGCACGCCGGACAGCAGCTCCAACGGCGCCTTCGGGGTGCGGGACCACCTGGACGAGGCGCTGCGCCAGGGCGCCGGTTACATCCAGTTCGTGATCTACAACCTGCCCGGCCGGGACTGCGCCGCGCTCGCCTCCAACGGTGAGCTGGGCCCGGACGAGCTGCCGAAGTACAAGGCCCAGTACATCGACCCGATCGCCGCTATCCAGGGTGAGTCGAAGTACAGCAGCCTGCGGATCATCAACATCATCGAGATCGACTCGCTGCCGAACCTGGTCACCAACACGTCCGGGCAGGCCGGCGGTACGGCGATGTGCGACACGGTCAAGGCCAACGGCGCGTACGTCAACGGTGTCGGCTACGCCCTGGCCAAGCTGGGCTCGCTCGGCAACGTCTACAACTACATCGACGCCGGTCACCACGGCTGGCTCGGCTGGGACTCCAACTTCGGCCCGACCGCCGACATCCTGCGGACCGCCGCCGGCGCCTCTGGCAGCACTGTCAACCACGTGCACGGGTTCATCGTCAACACGGCGAACTACTCGGCGCTGCGCGAGCCGTACTTCAAGGTCACCGACAACGTGAACGGCCAGTCGGTGCGGCAGTCCAAGTGGGTCGACTGGAACTTCTACGTCGACGAGCTGTCCTTCGCCCAGGCGTTCCGCACCAAGCTGGTCTCGGTCGGCTTCAACTCCAACATCGGCATGTTGATCGACACCTCCCGCAACGGTTGGGGTGGCTCCGCGCGGCCCACCGGGCCGGGCGCGACGACCAGCGTGGACACCTACGTCAACGGGGGTCGCGTCGACCGCCGGATCCACCTCGGCAACTGGTGCAACCAGTCCGGCGCCGGCCTCGGCGAGCGGCCCCGGGCCAACCCGGAGACCGGCATCGACGCCTACGTCTGGGTGAAGCCTCCGGGTGAGTCGGACGGCTCCAGCAAGGAGATCCCGAACAACGAGGGCAAGGGCTTCGACCGGATGTGCGACCCGACGTACGGCGGCAACGCCCGCAACGGCAACAACGCATCGGGTGCGCTGCCCAACGCGCCGATCTCCGGTGCGTGGTTCTCGGCCCAGTTCCAGGAGCTCATGCGCAACGCGTACCCGGCGCTCTGATCGGGTAGCTCACGCACCAACCCGCTGCCAGTGGTTGGTGAGGCACTGTTGGCAGCAGGTTCCCCCCGGGGTCCCCGGCTCGACCGTCACAGGTCGGGCCGGGGACCCCTCTTTGCGGGCCCGATCAGGGCACCGTGCGCTCGATCGCCGCCCGGCCCTGCTCGGCCAGGTCACGACGGGCCTTGTCCAGGTTCTCCGGCGTCAGGTCCTGGCCGCGGGCCATCACCAGGTCCTCCGGCTCCCAGGGCTGTTCGCCGCCGGTTCGGATGTTGTCCCCGCCTGCGCCGGTGCCCGTCCCGGTCGCCCCGGTGCCGGCGGCGTACGGGTCGCCGATCAACTCGTCGGTGTCGGGTGCGAGGTCGGCGGGTCGGCTGCGGGGTTCGGCGAAGCCTGGCGTGTCCCGGTCGGGGCCACCTCCGGTCCGCAGCTGCGGCACTGTGGCGTCGTCATCCACCGCCGAGGCCACTTCGGGGCTGTCCTCCAACGGCCGTTGGCGATCGCGATCGGTCATGGCGCTGCCTCCTGTGTCCGACACCGTGCCTGGTTTCCTCGCGTACCCCCTCGTGCCGCGCTCATGCCGCACGGCCCGGCGATCATGCGCCGGGCCGTGCGGAGGGCGTACGGTCGGGCCGGGCAGCCCCGGCGGTCAGGCGCCGGGCTGCTGCTCGTTGGGGGCCGGCGGTTCTGCCGGGCGCAACCACTGCCAGAGCAGCATGAGCAGGCCGAACACGAGCATCGTCAGCCCGGCCCACAGGTTGATCCGTACGCCTTCGGCCTTGTCGATCTCGGCCCGGCTGTCGAAGATGCCGATCAGCGTCACGATGATCCCGTACGCGACGAAGAGGCCACCGATCACCCGGCGGATGTCGAACAGTCGGGCCGCGGCGGAGCGCCGCTGCTCCGCCTGCGTCTCGTCGATCAGTGGGTCCTGTGCCGGCTGGCCGTCGTTGCTCATCTGCCGACCCCTTTCCTCAGAAGACCGGGATGTAGAAGAGGGCGGCCAGCGCGACCGCGATCAGACCGAGCAGCACCGGGGAGCGGTACCAGACGGCATCCCCGGCGAGCACGTCGCCCTTCAGGTCGACGCCGCCCATGCCGTACACCAGCCCGCGCAACTCCTCGTCGCGCTTGGGCGCGGTGAGCGGGGTGAGGATCACGGCGACGACCGCCACCGTGACGAACGCGATGCCGGCGCCCCAGAAGCTCTCCTCCAGGTCGGAGTTGAAGCCGATCACACCGCCCTTGTACAGCAGATACGTGGCCAGCGACGCCAGAGTGCCCAGCAACAGTGACCAGAAGCCGGCCAGCGCGCTCATCCGCTTCCAGAACATGCCGATGATGAACGTGGCGAACAGCGGCGCGTTGAACAGCGAGAAGAGCGCCTGGATGTAGTTCATGATGTTGCTGAAGCCGGCCGCGATGAACGCGGTGCCGATTCCGATCACCACCGCGCCGACAGTCGCCCACCTGCCGATCCGCAGGTAGTAGTCGTCGGACCGGCCGGGACGGATGTACGCCTGCCAGATGTCGTAGGTAAAGACAGTGTTGAAGCCGCTCACGTTGGCCGCCATGCCGGCCATGAACGAGGCGAGCAGGCCGGTGACCGCCACCCCGAGCACGCCGTTGGGCAGCAGGTCGCGCATCAGCAGCGGGATCGCGTTGTTGTACTGCAGGTCGCCGCTCTCCGCGCCGAGCCCCTTCACAGTGACCAGGGCCACCAGGCCGGGAATGACCGTGACCAGGGGAATGAACAGCTTCGGGTACGCGGCGATGATCGGCGTACGCCGCGCGGCGCTCATGTTCTTGGCCGACAGGGCGCGCTGCACCTCGGCGAAGTTCGTCGTCCAGTAGCCGAACGACAGCACGAAGCCGAGGCCGAAGACGATGCCGATCCAGTGCGCGCCGAGCGGGTTGGCAGTGCTGCCGGTGTCCTGCCACGCGTGCAGGCCGGCCTCGCCGAGTTTGGTGTCGCGGACCGAGTCCATCAGGCCGTTCCACCCGCCGACCTTGACCAGGCCGATCACGGTGACCGGGATGAGACCGGCCAGGATGACGAAGAACTGGAGCACCTCGTTGTAGATCGCCCCGGACAGGCCGCCGATGGTGATGTACGCCAGCACGATCGCCGCGCCGACCACGACCGCCGTCCAGAGCGGCCAGCCGAGCAGCGCCTGCATGACCAGGGCCAGCGCGTAGAGGTTCACCCCGGCGATCAGCACCTGGGCGACGGCGAAGCTGAGCGCGTTCAGCAGGTGGGTGGGGCGGTTGAACCGCAGCCGCAGGTACTCGGGCACGCTGCGGACCTTGGAGCCGTAGTAGAAGGGCATCATCACGATGCCCAGGAAGACCATCGCCGGGACCGCGCCGATCCAGTAGTAGTGCAGCGTCATCACGCCGTACTGGGCCCCGTTCGCGGCCATCCCGATGATCTCCAGCGCGCCCAGGTTCGCCGAGACGAAGGCGAGACCGGTCACCCAGGCCGGCAGCGACCGGCCGGAGAGGAAGAAGTCGACGCTGGTCCGGATCGCCCGGCGTGCGGCGAAGCCGACCCCGAGGACGGTGACGAAGTACAGCGCCAGAATCAGGTAGTCCAGCCCGTTCATGTTGAGCCGAAGACCGCCGCCGTCCATCCCGTCACCCCTCGTCCCGACGTCCGCGCTGGTTGCTGCGCGCGCCCTATTACCCCGTCCGCGCGGTTTCACTCCCGAAGGGGGAGACCGCCTCGTTCAGGCCCGGTCGGGCGGTATCGCGCGCGCGACGGCGGTCAGCGCACAAGCTGGCGCCCCGGCCGTCGCGGCCGGGGCGCCAGTTGGTGGTCGGGGTGATTCAGCGACCGAGTACGCGGTCCAGGAAGTCCCGGTAGTTGCGGACCGCCATCCGCAGTTGCTCGGTGTCGGCCGAGCCGGCGTCCTGCCACCCGCCCAGCGTGGTCTTCTGCGCGGCCAGCGCCGAGGAGAGGGCCTGGATGGCCTCCTCCACCAGCGACTGCGCCTCACCGGCCGCCGCCTGCGGGTCGTCGACGAAACGCAGCTGCACGTCCCGCCAGCGGTCCCGGAAGCCCTGCGCGGCGTCCGCGTCGAGGAGCGTGGCCGGTGCGGCCGCGACCGTCGACCCGGCGGGTAGGGATGTTCCGGCGGACTCCAGCGTGGGGCTGGTGTCGTCGCCGGGGGCCGGCTCGCCGTCGGCGTCCGGGTCGACCATCTCCGGTGTCGCGCTGCCGTAGCCGGCCGCGCCCGCCGTGGCGGCGTCCCGGTCGCCGGTCAGATCGGCGCGCCGCTCGGGGTCGCCGTCCGTGCTCCCCGGCGGGACGACGGTCCGCGCGGACGTGTCCGCGTCGGTGCGGTCGTCGAAGTCGGTGCTGTCGTCAGCCTCGGGACGGTCGTCGGCGTCGGTGCGGTCGTCGACGACCACGCTGTCGTCGTCGTCCGGGTGGCGGCGGTGCAGCTCGGCGGTGGGGTCGGCGCGCAGGCCTTCCCGCTCGCCGTCCTCGGCGCCGTCGCCCGGCTGGGCGGTCCGCTCGGCGCGGGGGTCCGGCTGATCCTGCGGGCGTGGGCTGGCCAGCGCGGAGGCGGCCACCGCGTCGGCCACCGTGGTGGCGCCGAACGTCGTGGGCAGCGGCCCCGGCTCGTGGAAACCGCCCTCGTCGGTGGACCTTTCGTCGCGCCGGTGGCGCGGGTCGGAGTCGTCGGTCAACTCGTCGTCGGCCGGGTCGTACGCGGCATCCCGGTCGGTGTCGTCGGTCCGCTCGTGGGCGGCGGTCTGGTCGTCGAAGGTGCCCCGGTCGTCGAGGGCGTCCTCAGGGACGTCGGAGCGACCGGCCCGGTCGCCGGCCGGGGGTACCGGCACGGGCGCGGACCGGACGGCCTCCGGGTGGTCGTTGCTCACCTGCTGCTCTTCCTGGCGCATCGGTGGCCTCCTCAGCGGCTCGTGGCGTCGTGGTCCGGGTGGTGGCGCTGTTCGGGCGTGCGGTGGCCGACCGGCTCCTCGCCCAGCAGGTCGGCGAAGAGTGCGCGGTAGTGCACGACCGCCTGCCGCAGCTCCTCGGTGTTGGCCTCGCCCCGGGAGTTGCGCAGGTGGATCTCGTGCGCGTCCCGGTAGTTGGTGAGCGTGCGGGCGTGCTCGACGGAGAGGTGGGCGATCTGGTCGGAGAAGTCCCCGGTCGGGTAGCCCTGCTCCTCGATGAGCCGGGTGACCAGTTCGTCGGCGTCGCCCACGGTCTCGCCGGGGGAGTCGATGAAGCGGACCTGGAGTTCCTCCCAGGCCGCGGCGTAACGGGCCCGGGACTCCGGGCTGAGTGGGGTGAGCGTGAGCTCGGCATGCCGGCGTTCCCGGTCGCGCAGTTCGCGCTCGGCGGCGGACCGGCTGTCCTGTTCCGCCACCACCCGGTCGTACTCCGGCCCGAACCGGTTGCGCAGCGAGCGACGGCTGTTGAGCGAGCGGGCGGCCACGGCCAGCACCGCGACGATCACCAGCACGACGAGCACGATGACGATTATCTGCGTGGGCGACATGGGCTCCTCCTTCGTCATCTGGTATTCCCTCCCCGCAGTGATCGCCAATCCCGATCCGAGAGACTTTCCTGACGAGGGCACGACTGCCCCACCAAAACTTGACTCATTCCAGAGAAGGCGCTTGGGTGGTGTGATGCACCCACAGGCCAGCAAGCCGATCCTCACCACCCGGCAGGGTCACCCCGTGCACAACAACCAGCAGCAGCGGACGGTCGGCTCGCGCGGCCCCGCCACTCTGGAGAACTACCACTTTCTGGAGAAGATCAGCCATTTCGACCGGGAGCGGATCCCGGAGCGGGTGGTGCACGCGCGTGGGTTCGTCGCACACGGCGAGTTCGAGGCGTACGGGACCATCGGCGACGAGCCGGCCGCGACGTACACCCGGGCCAAGCTGTTCCAGGTCAAAGGCCGCAGGACGCCGGTGAGCCTGCGCTTCTCCACGGTCATCGGCGGCCGGGACTCCTCCGAGGCCACCCGCGACCCACGTGGCTTCGCCGTGAAGTTCCGCACCGAGGACGGCAACTGGGACCTGGTCGGCAACAACCTGCCGGTCTTCTTCATCCGAGACGCGATCAAGTTCCCCGACGTCATCCACTCGCTGAAGCCGGACCCGGTGACCTTCCGACAGGAGCCGAACCGGATCTTCGACTTCATGTCCAACACCCCCGAGTCGATGCACATGCTGACCTGGCTGTTCAGCCCACGGGGCATCCCGGCCAACTACCGGACGCAGGACGGCTTCGGTGTGAACACCTACCGGATGGTCAACGCCGCCGGCGAGGGAGTGCTGGTCAAGTACCACTGGAAGTCGCAGCAGGGCATCGAGTCGCTGACCGAGGAGCAGGCCGCGGCCATCCAGGCGAGCGAGTTGGGCCACGCCTCCAAGGACCTCTACGAGGCCATCGCGCGCGGCGAGTACCCCCGCTGGGAGCTGCACGTCCAGATCATGAGCGACGACGAGCACCCGGAGCTGGACTTCGACCCGCTGGACGACACCAAGACGTGGCCGGAGGACGCGTTCCCGCTGCGCCCGGTCGGCATGCTGACGCTCAACCGCAACGTGAGCAACGTCCACAACGAGAACGAGCAGATCGCCTTCGGCACCGGTGTGCTCGTCGACGGCCTGGACTTCTCCGACGACAAGATGCTTGTCGGCCGGACGTTCTCCTACTCGGACACCCAGCGCTACCGGGTCGGCCCGAACTACCTCCAACTACCGATCAACGCGCCGCGTGAGGACGTCCAGGTCAACACCAACCAGGACGGCGGCCAGATGTCGTACGGGGTGGACAACCGGGCCGGCAACCCGCACATCAACTTCGAGCCGTCCTCGGTGGCCGGTCTCGACCAGGCCGACGAGTCGTACCGGGAGTACCGGCCGTTCGTCTCCGGGCAGGCCATGCGGGCGCCGATCGAGCGGCAGAACAACTACGCCCAGGCCGGTGAGCGCTTCCGCACCATGCCCCAGTGGGAGCGCGACGACCTGGTGAAGAACCTGGTCAACCTGTTGGGTCAGTGCGACAAGCACATCCAGGAGAAGATGGTCTGGCACTTCAGCCAGTGCGACGATGCCTATGGTCGGCGGGTCGCCGAGGGCCTCGGCATCGCCGACCACGCCTGATCCCGCACGTTCGTCGCCGGCTCCGCCGACAGTTGCGACGACGGCCTTCCCACCGCACGCGAGCGCCCCGCCGGTCCGCCGACGGGGCGTTCGCCGTTCCCACCCCGCGCACATCCCGGAGCGTCGATGTCGGCGCGACGGGCGGTAGTGCAACGGCCGTCGATTACGTATCCTGCCCAGGGCGCCCGCGCCGGTGCCCGGCGACGCAGCCGGGCGCGCAGTCGGTCGGCGCGTTGCCCGGCGGTGCCGGCACCCCTCCTGCCACCCTGCACGGGCGAGGTCTGATGAAAACCCGCGACTGGCCGATCCGCTCGAAGCTGACCGCGTTGGTCGTCGCGCCGGTGACCGCCCTCCTGGCGCTGTGGATCTTCGCGACCACACTGACCTTCGGTCCCGCCCTGAACCTGCTCTCCGCCCGCACCCTGCTGTACGACCTGGGCCGCCCCGGCGAGACAGTGGTCACCGAGCTGCAACGGGAACGCCGGCTCTCGGTGGTGCAGCTCGCCGGCGGCACGGAGCTGCCCGCGCTCGCCGAGCAGCGCGGGCGCACCGATCGGGCGGTCGCGGAACTGCGCCGCCGGGTGGACGGGGAGCCCCTGCGCGACGCCGCGGACGACCTGCTGGAGAGTCGGGTCGACCAACTGGTCACCGCCCTGGCGGCGCTACCCAGCGGGCGGAAGTTCATCGACGACCGCAAGGTGGACCGTTCCGGTGCCATCGGCCTCTACAGCGGCATGGTCGCCGCGGCCTTCCAGGCGTTCGCCGGCATGGCGACCCTGAGCGATCCGGACCTCAACCGGCAGGCGCTGGCGCTCACCGCGTTGGGTCGCTCCCGGGAACTGCTCGGCCAGAGCGACGCGCTGCTGGCCGGTGCGCTGACCGCGGGACGGTTCGCCGAAGGCGAGCACACCCAGCTCGTGCAGGCCATCGGCAATCAACGGTGGCTCACCGAGAGCGCCGTGGCCGACCTGCCCGAGACCAGCCGGGTCGCGTACCAACGGTTGACCGAGGGCGAGGCGTTCACCCGGCTGCGCACCTTGCAGGACGCGCTTGTGGTGCCCAACCGGTCCGGTCGGCCGTCGGTCGACGCGGCGGACTGGCAGGCCAGTCAGGACGCGGTGCAGCAGCAGTTGCGGGACTTCGAGCTGTCCGAGGCCGACGCTCTCACCGACCGTTCGGTGCCGATGGCGGTCCGCATCCTGGTGCGGCTGGCCGCCGCCGGCGTGCTCGGGCTCATTGCGGTGGTCGTCTCGGTGCTGGTGGCACTTCGGGTCGGCCGCACCCTGGTCCGGCGGCTCAGCGGTGTCCGCACCGCGGCGCTGGAGCTGGCCGAGCACCGGCTGCCCGACGTGGTGACCCGGCTGCGTCGTGGCGAGCAGGTGGACGTGGCCCGGGAGGCACCACCGCTGGAGTACGGCCACGACGAGATCGGCGAGGTCGGGCGTGCCTTCACCGAGGTGCAGCGCACCGCCGTCCAGGCCGCGGTGGACGAGGTCACCCTGCGTCGCGGGCTCAACGAGGTCTTCCTCAACATCGCCCGGCGCAGCCAGAGCCTGGTGCATCGTCAGCTGCACCTGCTGGACCGGATGGAGCGGCGCAGCGAGGACCCGGACGAGCTGGCCGAGCTGTTCCAGGTCGACCACCTGGCCACCCGACTCCGTCGGCACGCCGAGGACCTGGTCATCCTCGCCGGCTCCGCACCCGGCCGGGGTTGGCGCAACCCGGTCGCGATGGTCGACCTGATCCGCGGCGCGATCTCCGAGGTCGAGGCGTACGAGCGGGTGGACGTCACCGCCGTGCAGCCGGTCGGCGTGCTGGGGCGGGCGGTCGGCGACGTCATCCACCTCCTCGCCGAGCTGGTCGAGAACGCCACAGCCTTCTCCCCACCGGACACCCGGGTCACCGTCACCGGGGCGCAGGTGGCCAACGGGTACGCCCTGGAGATCACCGATCAGGGTCTGGGCATGTCCGTCGCGGCGCTGGAGACCGCCAACACCCGGCTGGCCAGCTCGCCCGAGTTCGACCCGGCGCAGAGCGCCCGACTCGGCCTGTTCGTGGTGGCCCGGCTGGCAGCCCGCCACGGCGTGCGGGTGCGCTTGCGCCCCTCAGGGGAGGGCGGTGTGACAGCCGTCGTGCTGGTCCCCGGCGACCTGGTCACCACCGAGCCGCCGGCCGGCCCCGACCCTGCCACGCTCGGCACCGCGTCGGCCGACCCGAGCCGGCGGCTGGCCCGGACGGCGCGTCGCGGCACCGTGACCCGCCCCCGTACCCGCCCACCGACGGCCCCGTCCGCCAGCACGGCCCCACCCGCCCCGCCCACCGGAGCACCGACCTCGACCACCCCGCCCGACCACGGGCGCGACGAGGGCGGCGGCCTCCGACGAGCCGGCCGACGAGCTGGATGGCCTGCCCCGCCGGGTGCGACGCCGCACCCCCGCCGCCCAGCCCCGGTCGACGGTCACCGACACGCCGTCGCCCCGCTCGCCGGAGGAGGTCCGCCAGGTCATGGCGGCGCTACAGGCCGGCACGGCGCGCGGACGCGCCACCGCCATCACCACCCCGCCGGCACCGACGGGTTCGACGGCACCGGCGGGTTCGACGGCACCGACCGGTCCGGCGGTTCCGGTGGCCCCCACCGACCCGCCGACGACAGCCGAACCGCCGACGACAGCCGAACCACCGACCGCGACTGAGAGGGACGCCTAGTGCGGCATTCGACGAAGCAGAGCGCCGGCCTCGACTGGTTGCTCGATGAGCTGGTGCAACGGGTACCGGCCGCCCGGGAGGCGGTGGTGCTCTCCGCCGACGGCCTGCTGCTCGGCTGCTCGGCCGAGTTGGAGCGCTCCGACGCCGAGCACCTCTGTGCGCTCGCGGCCGGCTTCTCCAGTCTCGCCCGGGGCGCCAGCCGGCACGTGGACGGCGGCCCGGTGCGGCAGACAGTGGTGGAGATGGAGGCGGCGTACCTCTTCGTCACCACCGCCGGGCAGGGTGCCTGCCTGGCCGTGGTGAGCGACGCCGACGCGGACATCGGGCTCGTCGCGTACGAGATGGCGATGCTGGTGATCCGGGTGGGGGAGAGCCTCGCCGCGCCGGCCCGATCGGCAGCGGGTGCCGGAGATGCGGACTGAGCCGCCCGGGCCGCAGCACGAGTGGCTGGACGGCGAAGCCGGCCCGGTAATGCGCCCGTACACGCTCACCGGAGGCCGGGTACGCTCCGCCGTCGATCATTTCAACCTGGTCGCGTTCGTGTTGGCCGGTCCGGACGTCGACGCGGCGAGCTGTCCGCGCCTGCTGCCGGAGCATCGACGGCTGGTCGCGCTGGCCCACCGGCCGGTGTCGGTGGCCGAATTGGCAGCCGAGCTGGACCTCGCGGTCGGCGTGGTCCGGGTACTGCTCGGTGATCTTCTCGCCGAGGGCCTGGTCGCGGTGCACGAGCCGCCGGCCGCCGGCATCCTTCCCGACGACGACATCCTCAAGGCGGTGGTCAGTGGACTCCGTGCGCTATGACCAGGTGGGCACCAGCACCACCGTCCCGCTGGCACTGAAGATCCTCATCGCGGGAGGCTTCGGTGCTGGCAAGACGACCTTGGTGAGCGCCCTGAGCGAGGTCCGTCCCCTGCAGACCGAGGAGGTGTTGACCGGCGCCGGGATCGGCACCGACGACATCTCCGGCGTGGAGGGCAAGTCCACCACCACTGTGGCGATGGACTTCGGCCGGATCACGATCAACGACGACCTTCAGGTCTACCTGTTCGGCACGCCGGGTCAGGACCGGTTCTGGTTCCTCTGGGACGAGCTTGCCTTCGGCGCGCTCGGGGCTGTGGTGCTCGCCGACACCCGGCGGCTGGCCGACTGCTTCCCCTCCATCGACTACTTCGAGCAGCGCGGCATCCCGTTCGTGGTGGGCGTGAACTGTTTCGACGACTCCCGCCGATTCAACCTGGAGACCGTACGCCGAGCTCTCGACCTGGACCCGGACGTGCCGATGGTGCTCTGCGACGCCCGGGACCGGCAGTCCGGAAAGATGGTGTTGATCTCTCTGGTGGAGCACGTCGCCCGACAGCGCGGCGAGCCGGTGTCGGCGGCCTGAGATCCGGGCCGGAAAGCGGGTTAACGGGCGGGCAACGCGGGCAGCCTCTGGTTGGATCACTAAGGATGCCGGCGGAGGAGTTGGACGTGAGCGGTCAGGGTGAGGTCGTCCACATCGGGGGTTACACCGCGCAGAGCGGTGGGCGGGGCAGCGGCATTGTCGCGGCACATCGCGACCCGACGACCGGGGCGCTGACCCCGCTCGGCACGGTGGCGGTCACCCCGTCCCCCTCCTTCCTGGCCCGGCACCCCACCCAGCCGGTGCTCTACGCGGTCAACGAGCTGGCGGACGGGGAGGTCAGCGCCTGGCAGGTCGGGGCGGACGGCGCGTTGGACCCGCTCGGCCGTCGGTCGACCGGCGGCGCCGAGCCCTGCCACCTGGCGGTGCTGCCCGGCGGCGAGCACCTGCTGGCGGCCAACTACGGCAGCGGCAGCATCGCGGTCTTCCCGCTCGACCCGCAGGGCGTGCCCGGCGAGCGCACCGACCTGGTGGTGCACGAGGGGCACGGTCCCGACCCCGAGCGCCAGGACCACGCCCACGCGCACATGGTCTCGCCGGGGGCGGGCCGGGGGCCGATCCTCGCCGTGGATCTCGGCACCGACTCGGTCTACCGGTACGACCTGGACGACGCGACCGGACGACTGGTGCCACGTGCGCCTCGGATCCGTACGACGCCCGGCACCGGCCCCCGGCACCTGGCCCGGCACCCGGACGGGCGGCGCTGCTACCTCGTCGGTGAGCTGGACGCCTCGGTCACCGCGTACGAGCTGACCGACGACGGCGCGTTGCACCAGCGTGGGCGGGTCGAGGCGAGTGAGCGGGCCGGGCACGTCCAGCCGTCGGAGGTCGCTGTCGCCCCGGACGGCCGGTTCCTCTACGTCGCCAACCGTGGTGTGGGGACCGTGGCGGTCTTCACCCTGGCCGGGGATTTGCCCGAGCTGGTGGCCGAAGTGGACACCGGCGGCGAGTGGCCTCGGCACTTCGCACTGATCGGGGAGCACCTCTACGTCGCCGACGAACGGGCGGACATGGTGCGGGTGTTCCGGCGCGACGCCGAGACCGGCGTACCGGAGGCGGTCGGCGAGCCGGTGCCGGTGTCGAGCCCGACGTGCATAATGCCCTGAACGATGGTTTAGAGACGTGAGTGCCGCACTGATTCGGCAACGCCACGGGACTGCTACGTCACTCTGTGTTGCAAAAAGGTGGTCAACTGTTTCTCCTCCGTAACTTTAGTCCGAACGGATGTGGCAGAGACGGCACCTAGTACGCAAGATGGTCACCGTGTCAGCAGGCCGCCATCGCATGCGTTCAAAACTCCACCTAGCCGCCGCCGCCGCAACGGTGGGGGTGCTCGTCGTGACGACGGGCGCGTGGTTCGGCTATCGGGAGTTGATCCAACCCAGCTGCTCGGGGGAGATCCGACTCGCCGTGGCGGTCGCCTCCGAGCTCGCGCCAGCGGTGGACGCCGCTGCGTCCCAGTGGGTCAAGGACGGTGCCGCGGTAGGCCCGACCTGCATCCGCGTCGACGTCTCCGCGTCCGACCCGGTCGACGTGGCGGCCGTGGTGGCTGCGAAGCACGGCGCTGTGCTGGCCGGTGTGGGGCAGGCCAGCGGCACCGCCGTCAGCCCGGATGTCTGGGTGCCCGACTCCTCGACCTGGCTGCTGCGGTTGAAGAAGGACGCGACCGCGTTCGCTCCGACCAACGGCGCGTCCATCGCGCGCAGCCCGATCGTCGTCGCGATGCCCGAGCCGATCGCCACCCGGCTGGGCTGGCCGGACAAGAAGTTCAACTGGACCGACCTGCTCAAGCAGGTCAACAACACCAGCGCGCCGCTGCGGACGGGGATCGTCGAGCCGACCCGCGACGCGGCGGGCCTGTCCGGTCTGCTCTCGCTGACCGCGGCCGCGAACAGCGCCGGCGGCGACGCCCAGCGCAACACCGTCGGCGCGCTCCGCGCACTGGCCACCGGCCGCTCCTCGCTCCGCAACGACCTGCTGGCCCGCTTCCCGACTGCCAACGACTCGACGTCCATCGCCAGTGGTCTCGGCGCGGCCGCCCTGTCCGAAGAAGACGTGATCGCGTACAACAGCAAGAAGCCGCCGGTGCCGCTCGCCGCGCTCTACATGGAGCCGGCGCCGATGCCGCTGGACTACCCGTTCGCGGTGCTGCCCGGCATCGAGCCGAGCAAGGCGTCGGCGGCCCGGGTGCTGTTCGAGCTGCTCACCAGCCCCACCTTCCGTAACCGGCTCGCCGCGCAGTCGCTGCGCGCGCCGGACGGCAACTGGGGCGACGGCTTCAAGGCGCCGCAGGGTGCTCCGAGCCCGTCCGGCGGCGCGCCCACCGCGCCGGCGAACGGCGGCACCGCCGCGGGTGGCCTGGACCCGGCCGCCATCCAGCGGGTCGTCTCCAGCTGGTCGATCGCCACCCAGTCCGGTCGGATGCTTGCCGTCATCGACGTCTCCGGCTCGATGAAGGACGAGGTGCCGAGCGCCAACAACCGCAGCCGGGAAGAGGTCACTGTCGACGCGGCCCGCCGCGGCCTCGGCCTCTTCGACGACTCCTGGTCGATCGGTCTGTGGACCTTCTCCACCAAACTCGTCGGCAACCGGGACTACCGGGAGTTGGTCCCCATCGGGCCGCTCTCCGGCCAGCGGGCCCAGTTGGAGGGCGCGCTCGCCACCATCAAGCCCTCCAGCGGCGACACCGGCCTCTACGACACGATGGCGGCCGCGTACCAGGCGGTGCAGGAGAACTGGCAGCCCGGTCGGGTCAACTCGATCGTGCTGTTCACCGATGGCAAGAACGAGGACGACAACGGCCTCAACCAGCAGCAGCTGCTCGCCAAGCTCAAGCAGCTCGCCGACCCGGAGCGACCGGTCCAGGTCATCATGATCGGTATCGGCGAGGGCGTCAGCAAGGCGGAGCTGGAGTCGATCACCAAGGTGACCGGTGGCGACGTCTTCGTCACCAAGGACCCGAGCGAGATCGGCAGCATCTTCCTCAGCGCCATCGCGCGGCGTCCGCCAGCGCCTCGCTGATCCGACGCTCAGACGTCCAGGGGGCCTGCCGTACCGGCGATTCGGTGTGGCAGGCCCCTTTTCGGCCACCAGGTTGTTGAACAAAAGTGACGGCAATACGTCGGAAGCAATCGGCAGTCATAGTTGTCAAGGCAGGATGTCGACTGTTCCGGCATAGTCGGTCCGCCTCCGGTCCGACCCGTCGGCCGGGGCCATCCTGTACAGAGTGGGAGGGCCGGTGAGCGTGGCGACACTGTTGACCCCCGCCACATCGGCGGAGCCGGAAGGTCGACGCGGCGGGCTGGTGGCGCGCGCCGACGAACGGTCCTACGTCCGGGTCCTGGTCGTGCTGGACACCACCATCCTCATCATCGCGCTGTTGGTCGGGTACGTCACCCGTTTCGGTGACGGTGAACCCACCGGCTCGGAGATCCCGTACGTGCTGGTCGCCCCCGGGTTGGTGCTGGCCTGGCTGATCTCCCTCAAGGCGCTCGGCTGCTACGACGACCGGGTGATCGGCTACGGGGCGGACGAGTACCGGCGGGTCAGCTCCGCCAGCCTGCGCCTGGCCGGGGCGATCGCCATCATCGGCTACATCGCCGACGTCGGCGTCTCCCGGGGCTTCCTGGGCATCTCCTTCGCGGTGGGCACCGTTGGGCTGGAGGTGGCGCGGTTCGCCGCCCGCAAGCGGCTGCACCGGGCCCGCTCGCTCGGCAGCGGCTGGTCCCGCAAGGTGCTGGTGGTCGGCGACACCGCCCACGTGTTGGAGTTGGTCCACACGCTGCGCCGCGAGCCGTACGCCGGCTACCAGGTGGTGGGCGCCTGCATCCCGGACGCGCTGCTCGCGCCGGTGGCACAGCGGTTGGGTGACGTGCCGGTGGTGGGGTCGTTCCGGGGCATCCCGGAGGCCGCCACCGCGATCGGCGCGGACACTGTCGCGGTGACCGCCTCCGGTGAGCTGACCGCGGCCCGGTTGCGCCGCCTCGGCTGGCAGTTGGAGGGGACCGGCGTCGACCTGGTCGTGGCACCCGCGCTGACCGACGTCGCCGGCCCGCGGATCCACACCCGCCCGGTCGCCGGCCTGCCGCTGATCCACGTCGAGGCGCCCGAGTTCCGCGGGGTCCGCAAGCTGGTGAAGGGTCTCGTCGACAGGTCCGTCTCGTCGCTGGCGCTGGCGGTGCTGCTGCCGCTGATCGCGTTCATCGCCCTGGCCATCAAACTGGACAGCCGGGGGCCGGTGCTCTTCCGACAGGTCCGCGTCGGCCGGGGCGGCCAGGAGTTCGGCGTGTTCAAGTTCCGCACCATGGTGGTGAACGCGGACGCGTTGCTCGCCGAGTTGACCGCGCGCAACGAGACCGACGGCCTGATGTTCAAGATGCGCCACGACCCCCGGGTGACCCGCGTCGGCCGGCTGCTGCGCAAATGGTCACTGGACGAGCTGCCGCAACTGGTCAACGTGCTGCTGGGTCAGATGAGCCTGGTCGGGCCCCGCCCGCCGTTGCCCTCCGAGGTGGCCCGCTACGACGGCGACGTGGCCCGCCGGCTGCTGGTCAAGCCCGGTATGACCGGCCTGTGGCAGGTCAGTGGCCGCTCCGACCTGAGCTGGGAGGACGGCATCCGGCTCGACCTCTACTACGTGGAGAACTGGTCCCTCGCCGCCGACCTCACCATCCTCTGGAAGACCTTCGGCGCGGTGCTGAACGGCCGCGGAGCGTACTGAGGACCGGTCAGGCCTGCGGACCGGTCCAGTCCAGGCAGACGACCACCGCGTCGTCGACCAGGTCACCGGCCACGAACGCGCGCAGGTCACCGATCAGTGACCGGACGGCGTCCAGGGGTGCCATCGGCCCGGTCCGCCGCAGGAACCGGTCCAGTGCCGTCTCGCCGTAGCGCACGTTCTGACCGGTGGCCTCGACCACCCCGTCGCTGACCACGAAGACCCGGTCGCCGCGCTCCAGCGGGAACTTCTGCTCGTGGTAGTCGGTCGCCTCGAACATGCCCAGCGGGAACTGCGCCTCCAACGGCTGCTCGGCGACGTCCCCGTCGCGGAGCAGGACCAGTCGGGGCGACCCGGCGTCCACAACCGTCATCATCCCGGAGCGCAGATCCAGCTCCATCAGCAACGCGGAGAGGTGCTGCTCGCCCCGGTACAGGTCGTAGATCGCCTGATCGGCGAGGGCGGCCTGGTCGGCCAGGCTCAGCCCGGCCCGACGCGCGTTGCGCAGCGCGTGGGTGGCCAGCGAGGTGAGCAGGGACGCGGCCACGCCCTCACCGGTGCCGTTGATTGTCGACAACCAGAGCCGTTCCCCGTCGTCGGACCAGTCGAAGCTGTCGCCGCGCACCGCGTACGCCGGCTCCAACTGCCCGGCCAGGCTGAACGAGGGGCGGATCCGGCTGCGGCCGGGGAGCAGGTCCCACTGCATCTCGGCGGCCAGGGTGAGGCGTTGGGTGCGCCGGGCCGCCCGGTAGACGTCGGTGCCGGCGGATACCGCCGCCACCTCGTGGGCGAGCGCGGTGGCGATCTCGGCCAGCGCGGCCACGACCTCCCGGTCGTCCGGAACGGGCGACAGGTGCAGCACCCCGCGACGCTCGCCGCGCATGGTCACCGGCAACCAGGCGGTGCCATCGGTCAGTATCGGCGACTGGTGGTCGAAGGCGCGCCAGGCCGGGTGCCCCGGGCTGGTGATCGAGTCACCCTCGGTGAGTGGCAACAGCTCCGCGAGCCGGTAGTCGACCTGGTAGAGCTCGACGTCGGTGATCCCGTACGACCGGGCGACCACATCCCCGATACCACCGACGAGCCGGTCAGCTGGTGTCTCGTTCAGGGCACGTCGTGCCTGACTGACCGGTTCGCTCATGTCACTCCCTCGCTGCAAGCTCGACCACCAGTGGGTTCGGAGTACTCTCGGGCCACCATGGCCGAACTGAACCGTCCGACGGACCCTGAGACGAGTATGGCTGCCGCGCTGGACGCGGCGGCTGCTGCCCTGCTTGGCATCTGGGAGTCTGCCCGGGAGGGGACCGCCAACCGCGTGTCCGGCGCGCAGTTACGGGCGGTGATGGTGGTGGAGCAGTCCGACGGGATCAACCTGCGCCGGCTCGCCACCCGACTCGACATGCTGCTCAGCTCCGCCAGCCGCCTCTGCGACCGGCTGGTCGCCGCCGGCATGCTGGAGCGCGAGCCGGGCCGCTTCGACCGGCGGGAGATCTCGCTGCACCTCACCCCGGAGGCCCGCCGGCTCGTCGCCGAGCTGCGGGCCGATCGCCAGGCCCAGCTCGACGCGGTGTTGGCAGGGATGAGCCGGGAGGGCCGCGACGCGCTGCTGCGCGGGATGCGGGAGTTCGACGAGACCGCCCGCCGCCAGCAGGCGCAGAACGCGCCGACACCGGGCCAGGGTGACTGGCCGGACGACCCGGACCGGCCCGGTGGCCGGTCGGGGGACTGGTCGGGCGATGCGGGTCGGCAGACCCGAGCGGTGTGGACGGGTCCGTCGGGTGGCCCGGAACGATCGGTAGGCACCACCCGAGAATGGCCTGCCGGCGAGCCGCCGGTGGCACGTACCGCCTGACCAGGGCAGTCGAGCCCGCGCCGGTCGGTCATGCCGGCGCCGGCGCGCCCACGGCCAGCATCGCGATGTCGTCGTGGGCCTGGCCGTCCAGCCAGTCGTCGACCGCCCGGAGCACCCCGTCGATCAGCGCCGCCGGCGGTTGCCCGGCCGCCGGCACGAGCGCGGCACGCAGCCGGGCCTCGCCGAACATCTCCGCGTCGCGCGGGCCGCGCGCCTCGATCACCCCATCGGTGTACGCGAGCAGCAGGTCGCCCGGTTCGAGGTGTACCCGGGTCTCGGCGAACCGTGCGGCGCTCAGCGCCCCCACCGGCATGCCGCCGACCGGGATCGGGGTGACCGTGCCGTCGACGGTGACCAGCAGTGGCGCCGGGTGCCCCCCGCCGGCGATCCGGACGTCCAGCCCGGACGGCCGCCGGTCGAGTGAACCGAGCAGCACCGTGGTGAACTGGCTGCGCCGTGCCGCGTCCGGCGCGTCGAACAGCGCCTGGTTGAGCAGCTGGATCAGCTCCAGCGGGCGTTGCTCGACGAGCCGCAGCGTCTGCAACGACTGGCGGACCCGGCCGGTCAGCACCGCCGCGCCCACGCCCTTGCCGCACACGTCCCCGAGCGCGAACAGGGCACCGCGCGGGTGCGGGAACACCTCGTAGAAGTCACCGCCGATGCGCAGTGTGTCGCCCGCTGCCCGGTAGCCGCCGGCCATGGTCACGCCGGGCACGACGGGCAGCTCAGGTGGGAGCAGGCTGGTCTGCAGCACCCGCGCCAGGTGGGCCTGCTCATCGTGCAGGTCGGCGGTGGCCAGCGCGGCACCCGCGCGGGCGGCGAACTCCCGGGCCAGCTCCACGTCGCGCGGGTCGAAAGCGTCCCGACCGGGCCGACGGATGAGCAGCAGCGCGCCGGCCGACCCGCTGGCGCTGAGCAGCGGGGTGACCAGCACCGTGCCCGCGGGCCCGAACCCGGGCGGCAGCAGGTCGGCGAGGTCGGTACGCGTGGCGGCAGGCCAGGGGCCCGGCTCGGCGCGGTCGCCCGCCAGGGCCTCGGCCAGCCCGGGCACGGTGCCGGTCAGCGCGGGACTGGCCAGCCCGGTGACCGGGGCGGGCTCGCCGTCGGCGTACCGGATCCAGCGGGCGTGCTGCTCGGCCGGTGCGATCGGTCGGGGCAGTGCCACGGCGACGTCGGCCAGATAGGGGACGGCGAGCGTGGTGGTGGCCAGGAGGACCTGGTCCCGGTGCAGGGCCAGCGCCAGCCGGCTGCCGGCCTGGGCGAGGAACGCGGTGCGGGAACGTTCGGCGAGCAGCGCGTCGGCGCGGGCGTGCTCGTCGGTGACGTCGCGGACATACCACGCCCAGCGGGAGCCGGCGAGTTGTCGCCGCACGCCGCGCAGTCGCCGGCCGTGGTGGTCGGCGTCGAAGCGGTCAGCGCCGTCGACGACCGCCCGGGCCAGAGCAGCCACCGGGCAGCGGGCCAGCTCGGTGCCGGCGTCGATCTCCGGGATCAGCTCGGCCGCCATGGCGTTGACCAGGGTGACCCGGCCCGTCCCGTCGGTTGTCAGCACGGCCTCGGCGAGCCCGTCGAGCAGCTCGCGGGCCAACCGCTCATCGGCCGGCAGCGGGGCGCCGCCGGGTTGCCGGGTCGTGGTCAACGCCGGACGCCGGCTCGCGTCTGACGACGTGTGCGCATGCTGCTTCTCGACTCCTCACCGGGGATCGTTGCCTGGGAGCAAGGATACCGATCCTCCCCGACGGAGGCCCACGGCGCTCAGGGTGACGATCAGCCGCAGCGGGCCAGCCAGCCAGCGGGCTGGGCGACGATCCGGCGGGCCACCGAGCCGGCGGCACCTACCGCGGCGGCCTCCGCGCCGAGCGTCGACGGCCGAACCGTGACCGGCGACCACGCGGCGGTGAGCACCCGGGCGCCGATCTCGGCGAGGACCGGGGGACACAACCAGGGCGCGAGCGCCGCGTAACCGCCACCGAGCACCACGGTGTCCAGGTCGAGCAGGTTGACGACGCCGGCCACCGCCACGCCGAGCGCCGTACCGGCGTCGTGCAGCGCCCGCAGCGCGTCGGCGTCGCCGGCCTCGGCCAACTCGGCGAGCCGGGCCGTCGCGGTGTCCGCGGGGAGCTCCGCCCGGGCCAGCCCGGCGGCGGCCACGATCGCCTCCTGGCCGGCGTACTGCTCCAGGCAGCCCTGCCCGCCGCAGCGGCACGGACGGCCCTCGGGGTGGACCGGAAGGTGCCCGATCTCGCCGCTCCACCCGCGTACGCCGCGAAACAGCGCGCCGTCCAGCACGATACCGGCGCCGATGCCCACCTCCCCGGAGATGTGCAGGAAGCTGGACGGGCCGGGTGGCTGGGAGTGCAGCTCGCCGAGCGCCGCGAGGTTGGCCTCGTTGTCCACCACCAGCGCCGGGACGCCGGGAACCTGCTCGATCAGCGGAGGGTGCTCGGCGAGCAGCGCGGGCACCGGCACGTCGCGCCAGCCGAGGTTCGGTGCGAGCCGGACCAGCCCGGCGTCGTCCACCAGGCCGGGCACCGCGAGCGCGGCCCCGATCAGGGTGAGGCCGTGCCGGGCGGCATCGTCGCGGGCTGTCCCGGCCATCTCGACCAGGTGGGCCAGGGCGTCGGCGGGGGCCACCGGGCGCAGGTCGGCGCGGTGCACCGTACGGTGTCGGACCTGGCCGGCGAGGTCCACCACGCAGACCGCCAGGTAGTCGACGTTGACCTCCAGGCCCAGCCCGGCCGGCCCCTGATCCGCCAGGACCAGTCCACGCGCCGGGCGGCCGGCGCCCGAGCGGGGCGCGGGGTCGGACTCACTGACCAGTTGGCCGGCGAGCAGGTCCTCGACCACGGCGGACACGGTGGCTCTGGTCAGGCCGGTAGCGGTCGCCAGGTCGGCCCGGGAGGGCGGTCGGTCGGCCGCTGCGATGCGGCCGAGGACCAGGGCGAGGTTGAGCTCGCGCAGACTGCCCTGACGGACTGCGCCGGCCGGGGCGTGGGTGAGGCTCACCCCTTGACAGTGCCATATGGTGGGCAAATAATTCAATCGCTGAACAAATAGCGGACAACACCACCCCGGAGGTCGCTCATGGCACCCCGTCCCACCCCCGCCGACAAGTTCTCCTTCGGGCTCTGGACCGTGGGCTGGCAGGCCCGTGACCCGTTCGGTGACGCTACCCGTCCCGAGCTCGACGCGGTCGAGGCAGTGCACCGGCTCGCCGAGCTGGGCGCCTACGGCATCACCTTCCACGACGACGACCTGATCCCGTTCGGCGCCGACGCCGCCGGCCGTGACCAGCACATCGCCCGGTTCCGCAAGGCCCTCGACGAGACCGGCCTCGTGGTGCCGATGGTCACCACCAACCTCTTCACCCACCCGATCTTCAAGGACGGTGGCTTCACCAGCAACGACCGCGACGTCCGCCGCTTCGCGCTGCGCAAGGTGCTGCGCCAGGTCGACCTCGCCGCCGAGCTGGGTGCGAGCACCTTCGTCATGTGGGGTGGCCGCGAGGGCTCCGAGTACGACCTCGCCAAGGACGTCCGCGCCGCCCTGGACCGCTACCGCGAGGCGGTGGACCTGCTCACCCAGTACTCCATCGACAAGGGCTACGGCCTGCGGTTCGCTCTGGAGCCCAAGCCCAACGAGCCGCGCGGCGACATCCTGCTGCCGACCATCGGGCACGCGCTCGGCTTCATCTCCCAGCTGGCCCACCCGGAGCTGGTCGGCCTCAACCCGGAGGTCGGCCACGAGCAGATGGCCGGGCTCAACTACGCCCACGGCATCGCCCAGGCGCTCTGGCAGGGCAAGCTGTTCCACCTGGACCTCAACGGCCAGCGCGGCATCAAGTACGACCAGGACCTGGTCTTCGGCCACGGTGACCTGATGAACGCGTTCGCCCTGGTGGACCTCCTGGAGAACGGCGGCCCCAACGGCGGGCCGGCCTACGACGGGCCGCGGCACTTCGACTACAAGCCCTCCCGCACCGAGGACATGGACGGCGTGTGGGCCTCCGCGGCGGCCAACATGAGCACCTACCTGCTGCTCAAGGAGCGCGCTGCGGCGTTCCGTGCCGACCCCGAGGTGATCGAGGCGCTCGCCACCAGCAAGGTCGGCGAGCTGAGCACGCCGACGCTCGGCGACGGCGAGGGCTACGAGGAGTTCCTGGCCGACAGGTCCGCGTTCGAGGATGTCGACGTCGACGCGGTGGCCGCCCGGGGCTTCGCCTTCGTCCGGCTCAACCAGCTCGCCGTCGAGCACCTGCTCGGCGCCCGCTGAGGCCCCGCCATGCCGTTGGTCGCAGGCGTTGACTCGTCCACCCAGTCCTGCAAGGTGGTGATCCGGGACGCGGAGACCGGCGCCCTGCTCCGGCAGGGCCGGGCACCGCACCCGGACGGCACGGAGGTCGACCCGGAAGCCTGGTGGCAGGCGCTGCGCAGCGCCGCCGACCAGGCCGGCGGCTTGGCCGACGTGGCGGCGATCTCCGTCGCCGGCCAGCAGCACGGCATGGTGTGTCTCGACGAGGACGGCCGGGTGGTCCGCCCGGCGCTGCTGTGGAACGACACCCGATCCGCCGACGCCGCCGCCGACCTCATCGAGGAGGCCGGTGGCGGCTCGGCCGGGAGCCGGTTCTGGGCCGAGGCCACCGGCAGCGTTCCGGTGGCCAGCTTCACCATCACCAAGCTGCGGTGGCTGGCCCGACACGAACCGGAGCTGGCCGCCCGGGTGGCCGCCGTCTGCCTGCCACACGACTGGTTGACCTGGCGGCTCGCCGGCGCACCCGGGTTGGGCGCGCTGCGTACCGACCGCGGTGACGCCAGCGGCACCGGTTACTGGTCGCCGGCGACCGGCGACTACCGACTGGACCTGCTGGAGCGGGGCTTCGGTCGGCGGTTGGTGGTGCCCGAGGTGCTCGGCCCGGCCGAGTCGGCCGGGAAGCTCGCCGACGAGCTGGGCGGGCCGGGCGGAGCGCTGCTCGGCGCGGGCACCGGGGACAACGCCGCCGCCGCGCTGGGCGTCGGCGCAGGTCCGGGCGACGTGGTCGTCTCGATCGGCACCTCCGGCACCGTGTTCAGCGTCGCCGACGTGCCGGCCGCCGACGAGAGCGGTGCCGTCGCCGGCTTCGCCGACGCGTCCGGCCGTTTCCTGCCCCTGGTCTGCACGCTCAACGCGGCCCGGGTGCTGGACGCCGCCGCCGCCATGCTCGGCGTCAACCTGGACGAGCTGGCCGAGTTGGCGCTCTCCGCGCCGGCCGGGGCGGACGGGCTGGTCATGGTGCCCTACCTGGAGGGTGAGCGGACGCCGAACCGGCCGCTCGCCACCGGCGCGGTGCACGGCCTGACCCTGCGTACGTCGACCCCCGCGCACCTGGCGCGGGCCGCCGTGGAGGGCATGCTCTGCGCGCTCGCCGACGGCCTGGACGCGTTGACCGCGCAGGGTGCCACCGTCCGCCGGGTCATCCTGGTCGGCGGCGGGGCCCGGTCGGCCGCGGTGCGTCAGATCGCCCCGCAGGTCTTCGGCTGCCCGGTCGTCGTCCCGCCGGCGGGGAGTACGTCGCGGACGGGGCCGCCCGGCAGGCCGCCTGGCTCGCCCTGGGTGGTGCCGCGCCGCCGGTCTGGGCGGTCGAGGGCACCGAGGAGTACGCGGCGGAGTCCGTCCCCGCCGTCCGCGACCAGTACGCCGCGGCTCGCGGGTTGGTGCTCGACCGGCGCTGAGCGTCGGGATCGACGCGGGTGGGTGCCTGTCGGCGGTGACCGGCACCCACCCGCGTGACGACCGCCTCCACGGAGTCTGGTTGGCTGCCGGTCATGACGGTGACCAGTGGCGGGCCCGGGCTGCGCCCGCACGGTCGGGGCGGTGGGCGGGCGCACCGGTTGTACAGCGTCGTGGTGTTCGTGCTGCTCGCCTCGCTGGACAATGTGGCGATCGGGCTGGTCCCCCCGCTGTACGGCCCGATCTCCGACGCGTTCGACGTGTCCGGGCGGCTGCTCGGCGTGGTCACCGCGGTCAGCTTCCTGGTCAGCGCGGTCGCCGCGGTCGGCTGGGCGTACGTCGGGGACCGGACCAACCGCAAGCCGTTGCTCATGGTGGGCACGCTCCTCTGGGCGGCCGGCACCGGCGGTAGCGCGCTCGCCGGCGGTTACCTGACGTTCCTGGCCGCGCAGCTGGTCGCGGCGATCGGCCTCGGCGCGGTCGGCTCGGTGGGCTTCTCCGTGGTCACCGACCTGATCTCACCGACCCGGCGCGGGCTGGTGATGAGCTTCTGGGGGCTTTCCCAGGGGGTCGGAACCCTCGCCGGAACCCTCGTCGGCGGGCTGCTCGGGGCGACCGACTGGCGGCGACCGTTCCTGCTGCTGACCGGCGTCGGTCTGGTCGCCACCCTGGCCTACCTGTTCACGTACGACGTCAGGCGTGGCCAGAGCGAGCCGGAGCTGGCCGGCAGGCTCGACGCGGGCGCCGAGTACGACTACCGGATCAGCCGCGCAGACCTGCCGCGCATCCTGGCCCGGCGGACCAACCGGTGGCTGATCCTGCAGGGTCTGACCGCGCAGGCAGCGTTCGGCTCGCTGGTCTGGCTGCCGGTGCTCTTCGCCGAACGGGCCGAGGCCCAGGGCTACTCGACGTCGACAGCGGTGGTGGTGGGCAGCGTCTTCGCCACCCTGTTCCAGCTCGGTGGGGTGCTGTCCATCGTGGGTGGGCTGATCGGCGACGCGGTGCAACGGCGTACGCCGCGCGGGCGGGCACTTGTCGCAGCGGTCGGCATCCTCGCCGCGCTGCCGTTCTACCTGGTGTTGTTCTTCGTCCCGGTGACCATCGACGTGCCGGACGGCGCGAGCGGCGGCGCGGTGGTCGGTGCGGTGCTGGCCAGTGTGTTCACCGAACCCTCGGTCGGGTTGAGCCTGCTCACCGCGATCGTGGCGCTCGCGCTGACCTCGGCCAACTCGCCGAACTGGTTCGCGTTGATCGCCGACGTCAACCCGCCGGAGCACCGGGGCACGGTCTACAGCCTGGGCAACCTGGTCAACGGGGTCGGTCGCGCGGCCGGCAACGGGCTGGTCGGGGTGGCCTTCCAGGCACTGCGAACGGCATTCCCGCCACCGCTGAACTTCGCCGTCGGGCTGGCCGCGTTCCAGCTCTTCTTCATCCCGACAGGTGTCATGTACTGGCTCGCCTCGCGGACCTCACCCGCGGACATCGACAACGTGCACGACCTGCTCCACACCAGGGCGGACCGCCTCTGACGCGCCATCGCCACGTGCTGCCTCGGGCGAGCGTGAGGGGCCAACATCCGTGCTGTTGCGCGGATCTTGGCCCCCCGCTGCGTCAGATCAGCCGCGCAGCCAGACGGTCACGTCAGCCGGGACCGCACCGTCGTCGTCCAGGGCCGCGCTGGCGGCGAGCACCTCGGCGCCGGCCGGCACCGCCACCGGGGTGGCACCGAAGTTGGTCAGCACGGTCAGCGCACCGTTGCGGAAGCTCAGCACCTCGTCGCCGGAGGGCAACCACTCCAGGGTGCCGCGACCCAGCCCGTGGGCACGACGCAACCGCAGCGCCGTGCGGTACAGCTCGTACGTCGAGCCGGGCACGTCGCGCTGGCGGTCCAGCGCGTACTCCGCCCAGAGAGCGGGCTGCGGCAGCCAGCTCGCGTCGGTCGGCCCGAAGCCGTACGACGGGGCGTCGGCCTCCCACGGGATCGGCACCCGGCAGCCGTCCCGGCCGCGCTGGGTGTGCCCGCTGCGCGCCCAGGTCGGGTCCTGCCGGGCCTCGTCGGGCAGGGTGGTGTGCTCGGGCAGCCCCAGCTCCTCACCCTGGTAGAGGTACGCCGAGCCGGGCAGCGCGAGCATCAGCAGAGTGGCCGCCCGGGCCCGCCGCAGACCGAGCGCGGCGTCCGGCTGCGGGTCGCCGATGCCGATGCCGTTGGGGCGTACGGTGCCGATCGGCAGGCCGAGCCGGGAGGCGTGCCGCACCACGTCGTGGTTGGACAGCACCCAGGTGGTCGGCGCGCCTACCGAGTCGGTCGCCTCCAACGAGCGGGTGATCACCGCGTACTGGGCCGGTGCGGTCCACGCGGCGAGCAGATACTCGAAGTTGAACGCCTGGTGCATCTCGTCCGGGCGGACGTAGCGGGCCAGCCGCTCGGCCGGCTCCACCCAGGCCTCGGCGACCAGCACCCGCTCACCGGGGTAGCTGTCCAGAACCTGCCGCCACTGCCGGTAGATCTCGTGTACGCCGTCCTGGTCCCACATCGGCGGGCGGGGCTTGTCGCCCTCGTTGCCGGAGAGGATCTCCTGGGGCTCCTGCCAGTCGGCCAGGTCGGCCTGCTTGATGAGGCCGTGCGCCACGTCGACGCGGAAGCCGTCCACCCCACGGTCCAGCCAGAACCGGAGCACGTCCAGGAACTCGGCGTGTACCTCGGGGTTGTCCCAGTTGAGGTCCGGCTGCCCGGTGTCGAACAGGTGCAGGTACCACTGGCCGGGCTGCCCGTCGGCGTCGACCGTCCGGGTCCAGGCTGGACCGCCGAAGACGCTCTGCCAGTCGTTCGGTGGCTGGTCGCCGGCCGGACCGCCGCCGTCCCGGAAGATGTACCGCGAGCGTTCCGGGCTGCCGGGCGCGGCCGGCAGCGCGGCCTGGAACCAGCGGTGCGCCGAGGAGGTGTGGTTCGGGACCAGGTCGACGATCACCCGCAGGTTGCGGGACCGGGCCTCGGCGATCAGCTTGTCCGCGTCGGCAAGGGTGCCGAAGAGCGGGTCGATGTCGCGGTAGTCGGCCACGTCGTAACCGGCGTCGGCCTGCGGCGAGGGATAGAAGGGAGAGAGCCACACCGCGTCCACGCCCAGCTCGACGAGGTGGTCGAGGCGGGCGGTGATGCCGGGCAGGTCACCGATGCCGTCCCCGTCCGAGTCGGCGAACGAGCGGGGGTAGATCTGGTAGATGGCGGCCTCGGTCCACCAGCCGGTGGGCGGGTGACCGGAGGGGGTCTGCTGCGTCGGGTCGGTGTTCAGGGTCGTCTCCCGTGTTGCGGTGTGTGGATTTCAGTGTGCCCGGGGCGGTGCGGTCGAATCCCGGACCACCAACCGAGTGGGCAGGACAACCGGAGTGTCGCAACCGGCGCCCCGTTGACTGACGATGGGGCCCGGCGGCCGGGCCCCGAGCGGGTCGAGCAGCATCTGGGCGGCCAGCCGGCCCTGCTCGGCGGCGGGCTGGGCGACGGTGCTGAGCCCGAGCACACCGGCCAGGTCGTGGTCGTCGATGCCGATGACGCTGACGTCCTGCGGCACCCGCAGTCCGACGTCGCGCAGGGCGGTCAACGCGCCCATCGCCATCTCGTCGCAGGCGGCCACGATCGCGGTCGGCGGCTCGCCGCGGGCCAGCAGCTCGGCGGTGGCCCGGTTGCCGCCGTCGATGGTGAAGGTGGACTCGATGTCCAGGGTCGGGTCGGGTCGCAGGCCGGCGGAGCGCAGCGCCGCCTGGTAACCCCGGCGTCGGTCGAGGTGGGTGGTGAAGGCCAACTCGTCATCCGGGTCGCCGGAGATGTGGGCGATCCGGTGATGGCCGAGGTCGATCAGATGCCTGGTGGCGGCCCGCGCGGCAGCCACGTCGTCGATCCGTACGCACGGCCAGTTGGGCACCCTGCTGCCCGAGCTGATGGTGACACCGGGCAGCTCCAGCGTGGCCAGAGCGGTCAGGTCGGCCGGGCGCAGCGGCGTGGCGACGAGCATCATCGCGTCCACCCGCTTGTGCAGGTTGGCCGTACGCAAAACCCGCTGGCGGACCTGCTCCCGGCCGCCCAGGTTGTAGAGCAGCAGGTCGTAGCCGGACTGGTGGAGGTACTCCTCGACCGCCTCGACGACGGTGCTGAAGAACCAGCGGGTGATCCGGGGGACCACCACCGCGACCGTGCCGGTCCGGCCGCCGGCGAGCCGGGACGCGCTCGGCGAGACCTCGTAGTCCAGTTGCTCGGCGGCGGCGAGCACCCGGCGCCGGGTGGCGGCCGAGACCGTCGGCAGCCCGCGCAGCGCCCGCGAGACGGTGGCCGTGGACACTCCGGCCAGCCGGGCCACATCATCGATCCTCGTCACGGTTACCCCCGCTCGGTGCCCGGAGCGCCCGCCGCCGCCCGAGGGGCCAGGCGGCGGCGGGCGCGCGGGTCAGCCCTTGACGCTGCCGGCGAGCAGACCTCGCACGAAGAAGCGCTGCAGGGACAGGAACACGATGAGCGGTACGACGATGCTGACGAACGCACCGGCGGTGAGGCGCTGCCACTCGTTGCCCCGGGTGCCGGCCATCTCGGCGAGCCGGACGGTGAGCGGAGCGGTCTCGTCGCTGCCGCCTGCGAAGATCAGCGCGACCAGCAGGTCGTTCCAGACCCAGAGGAACTGGAAGATGCCGAACGCCGCCAGCGCCGGGGTGATCAGGGGCAGCACGATGGTGCGGAAAATCTTCGGGTGGGTGGCCCCGTCGACCCGGGCCGCCTCCATCAGATCACCCGGCAGTTGCGAGATGAAGTTGTGCAGCAGGAAGACGGCGAACGGAAGCGCGAAGCAGGTGTGCGCGAACCACACCTGGGCGAACTTCTGCTCGTCGACCAGATCCCAGGCCGGCATCAGGGTGACACCGCCGAGGGTGACACCTGTGGAGAAGAACTTCAGCAGCGGCACCAGGGCCATCTGCAACGGCACGATCTGCAACGCGAAGATCGCGATGTAGAGCCAGTCCCGGCCGCGGAAGTTGATCCACGCGAGCGCGTACGCGGCGAGGGACGCGAAGGCGAGCGGGAAGAGCACCGACGGGATGGTGATCGCCAGCGAGTTGATGAAGGACCCGGCGAGCTGCCCGGAGGACGCCGATCGCCCGAACAGGACCTGCTCGTAGTTCTCGAACGTGAACTGCGGGTTGGTGAAGGCCGTCCACCAGCCGGTGGTCTTGATCTCGTCCTCCGGTCGGAGGGAGGAGACGAGCAGACCGAAGGTCGGGATGGTCCAGACCACCGCGATGACGATCGAGACGAGCGTCGCGGTGCGGCTGTTCAACCGCCTGCGGACCCGGCCGGCCGTGGTGGACGGGGTGCCGTCGGTCTTCTGGGTGCCGGCGGCGACGGTGGGCGTTGCGGCAGTCATCTCAGCCCTCCCGCTGTTGACGGAGGTTGCGGATCTGGTAGATCACGACCGGGATGACCAGGATGAAGAGGAAGACCGCGAGCGCGGAACCCTGCCCGCTCTGGCCGTACCGGAACGCCTGGTTGTACATCTCGTTGGCGATCACGCTGGTGTCGTAGTTGCCGTTCGTCGAGGTCCGGACGATGTCGAAGACCTTGAGCGTGGCGATCGTGAGGGTGACCATCACGACGATCAGCGCCGGTCGGATGCTCGGCATGGTGATCTGCCAGAACATCTGCCACGGGCTGACGCCGTCGAGCCGGGCGGCTTCGACGATGTCGCCGGGGATCGCCTTGATCGCGGCGGAGAGCACCACCATGGCGAAACCGGCCTGGATCCAGATCATGATGACGATCAGCAGCAGCGTGTTCAGTGGTGATTCGAGCAGCCACTGCTTGGGTTCACCGCCCAGGCTGACGACGATCTGGTTGAGCAGACCGATCTGGTCGCCCTCACCCCGGTAGGCGTAGACGAACTTCCAGATAATGCTGGCGCCGACGAACGAGATCGCCATCGGCAGGAAGATCAGTGACTTGGCCATGGCCTCGAACCGGGCCTTGTCCACGAGTACGGCGTAGATCAGGCCGAACCCGGTCGCCACAAGTGGGACCAGGAGCACCCAGATCAGGGTGTTGGTCAGGACCCGGAGCATCGCGTCGTCGGAGAACAGGAAGCTGTAGTTGCGCAGCCCTACCCATTCGGTGCTGTCCCCGTTCATCAGGGAGAGCAGCACGGTGCGGATGGCCGGCACGACCAGACCGATGGTGAGCAGCAGCAGCGTCGGCAGCAGGAAGAAGAGCGCGAAGACCCCCTCCCGCTGCCTGCGTCGGCGGGGCAGTGGCGCCCCGCTCACGGAGGCGGCGACGAGCTGCGCCTCCCGTCGCCGGGCGAACCAGGCCGGCACCACGTCGAGCAGCAGTAGCAGACCGCCCACCACCAACACGAAGGCGAGCAGCCCATACATCAGCATGAGGAACTTCGGCTGCTGATCGGCGAAGTCGAACTCCATCAACCCTCCCTTCCGGGTCCACCTCGGCCGGTGGCCCGGCCCGCGTCAGCGGACCGGGCCACCGCCGGGATCACTTAGGCCAGCTGCTCTCGATGCCCTGGAGCACCGGGGCGGTCGCCTTGCCGTTCAGCCACTCGACCATGCCCTTCCAGAACGTTCCCGCGCCGACGCCGGCCGGCATCAGGTCGGATCCGTCGAAGCGGAAGGTGCCCGTCTTGTCCTGCAGAATCTGGACGGACAGCTTGTCGATGGGGCTGGCGACGTTGGCGATGTCCAGCTTGTTGTTCGCCGTGACCCAGTTGCCGAGCTTCGCGCGGCTGTTCACGTACTCCGCGGAGGCGAGGTAGGTCTGCACCGCCTGGACCTCGGGACGGTCCGCGTAGGCGACGACGAACTCGCCAGCGCCCAGCACCGGCTTGCCCTTGGCCGGGTCGATGGCCGGGAAGTAGAAGGCGAACGCGTCGCCGTCCTCGGCCACCTTGGTGCCCTCGGGGAACTGGTTGGCGTAGAACGACGCCTGTCGGTGCATCGCGCACTTGCCGGTGGTCACCGGCAGGCCCGCCTCCTGGAAGGCGGTGGTGGTGATGCTCTTGACGCCGCCGAAGCCGCCGTTGACGTACTTCTCGTTCTTGAGGATGCTGCCGGCGCGGTCGACCGCGTCGACGATCTTCGGGTCGTTGAACGGGATGCCGTGGGTGGTCCACTGGTCGTAGACCTCGGGGCCCTGCGTACGCAGGATCACGTCCTCGATCCAGTCGGTGGCCGGCCAGCCGGTGGCGTCACCGGACTCGACGCCCACACACCACGGCTTCGTGCCGCTGGCGGCGATCTTGTCGCTCAGGGCGATGAGCTGGTCCCAGGTGGTCGGAACCTCCCAGCCCTTCTCCTTGAACGTCTTCGGCGAGTACCAGACGAAGGACTTCACGTTGGCGCCGAGCGGCACGCCGTAGAGCGTCCCGTTCACGGTGCCGTACTTCAGCCAGTCGGCAGGCATGTTCTGCTCGGCGAGGGCCTTGGTGTCGGCGCCGAGGGACTTGAGCTTGCCGGCGTCCGCGAAGCGCTTCACGAGGCCCGGCTGGGGCACGAAGGCGATGTCGGGGGCGTTGCCGCCGTCGACCCGGACGGGCAGCTGCGCCTCGAACTCGCCGCTGCCCTCGTAGGCGATCTCGATGCCGGTGCACTCGGTGAACTGCGACCACGACCGCTCCAGCAGGTCGGCCTCGGCGTCACGGATGGACGCGTAAATGGAGACCTTCTTGCCGTCGTTACCCTGGTACTTGTCGTATGCGGCGCACTCCGCGGAGCCCGCTTTGCTGCTCTTCTTGTCGTCGCCGGTACCGCAGGCGGTGGCGCTGAGCGCCAGCCCGAGTACACCGGCGATCACGAAGGCCTGGCGTGGTCTGGTAAAGACCGCCATGCCGTCCTCCTTCCTAGCCGGCGCGGTCGTGCTGGGACCCGTCGCCGGTCCGATTGGGCGTGCACACATGTAAGCGCTTGCATCCGGCCCGGTCCACCCCCTGTCAGACACGAGCGAGTAACAATCCGGAAACCTGAAGGCTGCCTGGTGGGCGCGCTCCCGGGACATGCTGTGGACTCTTTCGAAGATTGACGATATCTGTCAGGCTGAGCCCACCGTATCGAAGGTTTTCGACATAGGAGGAGCTGTATGCGTAAGCGGTGGATCAGCCTGCTGGTGACGGGTCTCTTCGTCGGGGGAGCGCTGGTGCCGGCGACTCCCGCACTCGCCGCGCCGACCTTCAAGGTGCCGTTCCCGTGCGGCCAGTCCTGGTCCGGGCAGACCCGGTCGGGCCACAGCCCGGCGTACGCCGTCGACTTCAACCGCACCGACGACTCCGGCGACCCGGTGGTCGCCAGCGCCCCCGGCACTGTCGACCGGGTGACCGACCTCGGCGGCACGAGCTACGGCAAGTACGTCCGAATCAACCACGGGGGCGGTTACAGCACCTACTACGCGCACCTCAACGGCTTCAACGTCTCGGTCGGGCAGACGGTCGGGTACGGCAAGGTACTGGGCTGGGTCGGCAGCACCGGGGGCTCGACCGGCCCACACCTGCACTACGAGCAGCGCCTCAACGGCGCCGACATCCAGGTCCGCTTCAACGGCACCCTCGGGCTGTACTGGGGCACCAAGAGCTACACCAGTGACAACGGGTGCTCCTCGGGCGGCGGCAACGGCACCGTCGACACCAGCGGGACGCCGCTGACCGTCCGCTCCGGCCCCGGCACCGGCTACGCCTCGGTGGGCACCGTCGCTGACGGCACCCGGGTGACCATCGCCTGCCAGACCAGTGGCACCACTGTCACCGGCACCTACGGCACCAGTTCGATCTGGGACCGGATCGGCTCCGGCCGCTACATTGCCGACGCGTACGTGTACACCGGCTCCGACGGATACATCCCCGGCGTACCCCGCTGCTGACCCGGCAACAGCCACGGTCCCCGGCGGGCGCCGCCCCCGGGGACCGGTTGGTCAGTTGTTGAGCTGCCAGATCGACAGGTTCAAGGCGGCCGCGAAGGTGACCCAGGCCCAGTACGGCAGCAGCAGCGCCGCCGCCACCCGGGACACCCGGGCGAACAGCACCACTGTCAGGCCGATCGCCAGCCACATCAGCACGATCTCGGCGAACGCCAACCCGTACTGCCCCGCGCCGAAGAACAGCGGGGTCCAGATCGCGTTGAGCACCAGTTGGGCGGTCCACGCCCAGAGGGCGGGGGAGAAGCCGACCCGCCGCCACACCAGCCAGCCGGCCACCGCGATCAGCGCGTAGAGCAGAGACCAGACCGGGCCGAAGAGCCACGAGGGCGGGGCCCAGCCGGGCTGCCGCAGGCTCGCGTACTCGTCGGTGGTGCCCTGTACGCCCAGTCCGCCGATCGCGGCCGCGACGAAGACCGCCGCCGCGAAGCCGGCAAGGGCCCACCATGATCGCCGGCCGGAGGCCGCTGGCGCACCCCGAGATGTCTCCATGGTCGAGATATTTCCACCCGACGAAGGGATCGAACGCCACAAAAACGCCGGGATCGCTGCGGCCGGTGCTCCTGTCGGGAGGACGAAGCTCCGGTCGCGGCGACCCCGGCGGGTCCCGGTACTACGGCTGACGAACGCTAATTGAAGATGCTGACACCACCCGGGCCGACCAACAGCCCGACGACGATGAGGACGATGCCCCACAGGATCTGCCGGCGGAACAGCGCGAGGATGCCGGCGACCACGAGTACGACTGCGAGAATCCAGAGAATCAGCTCCATGACCTCTGACTACCCGACTGGCCGATCGGGGAAACCTGGTCGGTGTCGAGTTGATCGCCAACGTGAAACACGCTGTACGCCTGCTTGATCACGGGGTGCGCGACGTTGCGGACGCGTACCCCTCCGGGGGTCGTGCCGCGCTCGGTGCCGGCGTGCGCGTGCCCGTGCACGGCCAACGCCGTGGGCGCCGAGTCGATCGCCTGCCCCAACTGGTACGACCCGAGGAACGGGTAGATCTCCAGCGGCTCTCCGGCCAGCGTGTCCGGCACCGGTGAATAGTGGGTGAGCGCGACGAGCATGTCGCAGTCCAGTGAGCGCAGCGCCGCACCGAGACGGTCCGCGCTGTCGGTGGTGGTGCGGACGAAGGCCTTCATCTCCGGCTCGCCGAAGTCACTCGCGCACCGCCCGGCGAACCCGCCGCCGAAGCCCTTGACGCCGGCGATGCCGAGCCGACCGCCCGCGCAGTCCAGCACGACCCCGTTGCCCTCCAGCACGGTGATGCCCGCGTCCTCCAGCACCTTGACCACCTGTGGCACCTGGTCACACTGGTGGTCGTGGTTGCCGAGCACTGTCACCACCGGTACGGCCAACCCACCGAACTCCTCTGCCACGCAGCGCGCCTCGGCCTCGGTGCCATGCCGGGTCAGGTCCCCGGCCAGCAGCAGAACGTCGGCGCACTCCGGCAGCTCCTCCAACGCCGGTCGGAACCGGCCGACCACGTCCTCGTCCAGATGCACGTCGCCCACAGCGGCGATCCGGATCACCATGGAACCTCCCTCAGGGCAGTTGCTCGATCTCCGTGGGCGCCTGGGCGCGGATCACCCCGATGTCACTGGTGATCGGCACGTCCGGGAAGCGCTCAGACACCCGACGCAGGATCTCCTCCCGCCGGTGCGCGCTCTCCACCTCGCCGTAGAGCACGAGGGCGCGTTCCCGCCGAACCACTGTGATCCCCTGTTCGGCGACGGCAGGGTCCTCGACGAGCAACCGTTGGATCTCCGCTTCGACGTACTCGTCCGGTGGCGCGGCGCCGATGTCGCGATCGTGGGTCACGATGTCCCCTCTCCTGGCTGGGTGCCGGCGGCCGGCACCACCTCCAGCCGGTCCAGCAGCACCAGGAACGCCTCGGCGTACGGCGAGTGCTGCGTCTCCTTGCGTACCCGTTCCCAGTCGATCTGCTCCCGCAGCGAGCGGGCCAGCGGCAGACCGCGGGCGAAGTCGCAGTAGTGCTGGGAGAAGCTGAGCAGTTTGTGCACCATCAGCTGGCTGGCGGACAGCACCGGCATGTGGATCGCGTCCACCGGGCGGACGACCGTGTCGGCGAACGTCTCCTCGGTCACCGGCGTCTCGATGGGCCGGTGGATCAGGTCCACCATCCGGCCGTCGTCGAAGACCTTCACGAGCCAGTCCTCCGGTGGGCGCTCGGCGACGAAGCCGGCGGCCACCAGAGCCTCCAGCGCCTGCTCGACGTCGGCCTCCCGGATCAGGAAGTCGACGTCGTGATCGCTGGAGTGGCCCCCGTGGGCGTAGACGGCGAAGCTGCCGCCCAGGGCGAACGGAATCTCGGACTGCTTGAGCACGGCGGCGACCTTCTTGAGGGTGTGCACAAGACTCTCGTCCCCGCGCTCAGCCATCTGGTTCCTCCGTCGTCGTGTTGGTGGACCGGCGGTTGGATTTCAAACTCCGGTACCCGGCATTCCGGTCGGCCACACCTGCCGGTGTCGCGGTCGGGCGTCAACAGGGATGAACCATCACAAACCTCGCGGAGCAGGTGCGTGGGTCGGATAACCTGTGGAGAGTGGCCAGATCATCGGGGATGCGACGACGCAAGGCCCGATTGCGCACCGTCGCCCTGATCGGCATCGACGGTTCGGGCAAGACCACTCAGGCACACCGGCTGGCCGACGCGTTGAACGCCGCCGGGCGCCCCGCCACCTACCGCCGTAACGCCAGTGGTCGGCGCTGGCTCGGCCGGCTCGCCCACCGACTCGGCCGGCCGGACGCGCAACGCCTCGTCGGGCGTGACGGCGTGCTGGCCGTGGAGTCGGTGCTGCGCTGGCTGGCCATCGCCGTCGCCCTGATCAGCTGCCTGCTCACCGGCCGGACAGCGGTGATGGACCGCTACTCGGCCTGCCAGTACGCGAGCATCCGGGCGCACGGAGGGCAGCGCTGGGAGCGGCTCGCCCGGGCCGGTTACCGGCTCTTCCCGACGCCGCAGGTGACCTTCCTGCTCGCCGTCGACCCGGCGGAGGCGTACCGGCGCATCGAGGAGCGCGGCACCGACCACGAGACGATGGGGTGGCTGACCGCCGCCGACACCGCCTACCGGGCACTGCCCGAATACCCCAGCTTCGTGCTGGTGGACGCGGGCCGCCCGGCCGAGGAGGTGACCGAGCAGATCCAGGCGCACCTGGAGACCTGGCTGCCGCCGTCCGCGTCGGCCGGGGACGACCTCGGCCCGATGGTGGCTCAGGCCCGCCCGTAGACCGGAACGGTGGCGCCACTGGTCGGGGCGGACTCGGCCGACGCGAGGAACCGGATCACCGGCGCGATCTCGTCCGGAGTCACCCAGCGGGAATGGTCGGCGTCGGGCTGGGCCGCCCGGTTCGCCGGGGTGTCGATGACGCTGGGCAGTACCGTGTTGCAGCGCACGTGCTGCGACCGGTACTCCACCGCCACCGCGTTGGCGAAGGCCAGCACCGCCGCCTTGGCCGTCGAGTAGCCGGCCGCGCCGCGGAACGGGGCGACCGCCGCGCGGGCCGAGACGCAGACCACCGCGCCGCCGCCGGCCGCCACCAGGTGCGGCAGCGCGGCCTGGGTGACCAGGTAGGTCGGCCGCAGGTTGACGGTGAGCATCCGCTCGAACTCCTCGACCGGGGTCTCGTGCACCAGCCCGCCGCTGGCGTACCCCCGACGAGGTTGACCACGGCGCGCAGCGGTGCCGCCGGGTTTCCGGCGGCGGCCTCGACCGCCTGCGCCGCGCCCGCCGGATCGCCCAGGTCCGCGACGACCCGGACCAGTCCGGCCGCCGCCTGCTCCGACCCGGGCCGGGCTTTCCGCTCCGGTACGACCACCCGCCAGCCCGCCTCGACGAACGCGGCGACGACAGCCCCGCCGAGCCCACCGGAACCTCCGGTCACCAAAACGCTGCGCCCTGCCATGAACCCCACGCTAGTGCCCCCGCCCCGTCCCCCGCGCCCCGCTGCGTCGATCATGAAGTTGTTGCCGCTTGGATCGGCGTGTCGCGGCAACAACTTCATGATCGCCGTCTGCCCTGGGCAGACGGGTTGGGTTGTGTGGACTCCGGGGGCGCAGGATCGGTTCATGCGGATCCTGATTCTTGGTGGCACGCGGTTCCTTGGCCGGGAGACGGCCCGGCTCGCCGTCGCGCAGGGGCACGAGGTGACCTGCGCGGCCCGGGGCGTGTCCGGCGTCGTGCCGGCCGGCGCGCGGTTCGTGGCGGCCGACCGCGACGATCCGGAGGCGCTCGTCCCGCTCGCCGACGCGGGCTTCGACGCCGTGATCGACGTGACCCGCCAGATCAGCCACGCCCGGCACGCGCTCGCCGCGCTTGCCGACCATGTCGGCCACTGGTCGTTCGTGTCGACGATCTCGGTGTACGCGGACCACACCACCCCGGGCCGGACCGTGGCGGACGCGCCGGTGCTGGCACCGGCGCCGCCGGACGTGGACGGTCCGATCGGCCCGGATCACCGCTGGTACGGCGAGTGCAAGGTGAGCATCGAGGAGCTGGTCCGCGAGCGGGTCGGAGTGGACCGTTCGTTCATCTGTCGAGCGGGGCTGATCGTCGGCGCTGAGGACCCGAGCGACCGTTTCCCGTACTGGGTGCGGCGGCTGTCGGCAGGCGGCGAGGTGCTGGCCCCCGGGCGCCCGACCGACCGGGTGCAGTTCGTGGACGTCGCCGATCTGGCGCGCTGGTTGCTGCACGCCGCCGGCACCCGCCTCGGCGGCACGTACGACGGCAGCGGTCCGGCGATGTCCCGGGCCGAGATGTTGGCCGGGGTGGCTGCCGGGGTGGGCGTCGCCGATCCGGTCCTGACCTGGGTCGATCAGGAGTTCCTGGTGTCCCAGGACGTACGCGAGTGGTCGGGGGAGCGGGCGCTGCCGCTCTGGGTACGACTGCCGGAGAACGCTGGCCTGATGGACCGGGACGTCCGGCCGGCCCTGGACGCCGGACTGACGGTCCGTCCGCTGGTCGACACCGTTCGGGCGACCGCGTCCTGGATGGCCGCGCACCCGGCGGCCGTCCGGCAGGGTGGACTCGACCCGGCGGATGAGGCGGCGATCCTGGGGAAGTGGCAGGCTGTGCAGGACCGGTGATCCTGGCGATCGAAGTTTCCCCCACCTCGGACAGTCATAGTTGACGCTCACGCTTGGTGAAAGTAAGTTTCATCCGTGGCGAAGAGTCCGAAGATTTCTGCGAGTCACGAGCCCGGTGGGCTGATCGTCCACATCAGCGGGCTGTTGCCATCGCTGTCGCCCGCCGAGCAGCGGGTCGCCCGGCTGGTCGTCTCCGACCCGGCGGCCGCCGCCCGGCGGACAATCACCGACCTCGCAACCGCCGCCGAGACATCGGAGGCGACAGTCATCCGGTTCTGCCGTTCGGTGGGCATGGACGGCTACCCCCAGCTGCGCATCCGCCTCGCCGCCGAGGCCGCCCGCCGGATCGAGCCACCGGACGCCCGAGTGGTCGGCGGTGACATCCCGCCCGGTGCCGACCTCGCCCAGATCATCGCCACCATCGCGTTCAACGACGCCCGCGCCGTCGAGGAGACTGCCGAGCAACTCGACCCTGCCATCTGCGAGCAGGTGGTCGAGGCGATCAGCGGCGCCGGTCGGATCGACATCTACGGCGCCGGCGCCAGCGGGTTCGTCGCCTCGGACTTCCAGCAGAAGCTGCACCGCATCGGCCGGATCGCCTTCTACTTCCCGGACGTGCACACCGCGCTGACCTCGGCCGCCCTGCTCGGCCGGGGTGACGTCGCCATCGGCATCTCGCACACCGGCACCACCTCGGACGTGATCGAGGTGCTGGAGCAGGCCCGTACCCGCGGTGCCGCGACAGTGGCGTTGACCAACTTCCCGCGCTCGCCGATCACCGACGTGGCGGACTTCGTGTTGACCACGGCGGCCCGGGAGACCACCTACCGCTCCGGCGCGACGGCCAGCCGACTGGCCCAGCTCACAGTTGTCGACTGCCTCTTCGTCGGGGTGGCCGCCCGCAACCGGGCCCGGGCCCGCAAGGCACTGGAAGCGACAGCCGAGGCGGTCCAGTCGCACCGGGTGGGTGCCAACCGGAGGCGGGCATGACGGCCGGTGCGGAGATGCCCGCACCGCCCGCTCGCCCGACGGTCCGGGTGGGCGCACCCACCGAACGGCGTAACCCGCTCAGCGTCGACCTGGACCTGATGTCGACCCGGGACGTGCTCACCGTGATCAACGAGGCGGACCGGCGGGTGCCGGCGGCGGTCGCCGCGGTGCTCGACGAGATCGCCACCACCGTCGACCTGGCGGTCGAGGCGCTGCGCGGGGGTCACCGGGTGCACTACTTCGGGGCCGGCACCTCCGGCCGACTGGGGGTGCTCGACGCGGCCGAGCTGGCCCCCACCTTCAACTCGCCCCGACACTGGTTCTGCGCACACCTCGCGGGGGGCCCGGACGCCATGTGGCGGGCCGTTGAGGACGCCGAGGACGACGACCGGGGCGGCGCGGTCGAGGCCGCCAGTTGTGTACGTGCCGGGGACCTGGTGGTCGGTCTGGCGGCCAGCGGACGCACGCCGTACGTCCTCGGGGCGCTCGCCGCAGCCCGCGCGAAGGGCGCTTCGACGGTGCTGCTCTGCGCCAATCCGGAGGCGGAGGCCGCCCGGTCGGTCGACGTGTTCATCGGGGTGGACACCGGACCCGAGGTGGTCACCGGGTCGACCCGGATGAAGGCGGGCACAGCACAGAAGTTGGTGCTCAACACGTTCTCGACAGCCGTCATGGTGCGCCTGGGCCGGGTCTACTCGAACCTCATGATCGATATGGTGGCCACCAACGCGAAACTCCGCGGACGAATGATCTCGATTCTGGTCGAGGCGACCGGCTGCTCCGAGGAGATCTCCCGCCGGGCCCTCACCGAGGCCGACGGCGACCTGAAGACGGCGCTCGTCTCCCTCGTCTCGGGCGCCGAGATCGACGCCGCCCGGGCCGCGCTGGCCCGCTCGGCCGATCAGGTGCGCGGCGCCCTCGCCCTGCTCGCCTCCTAGCGCCAGCCGCCCCGGGAAGCGAACGGGGCCTCGGATTGTTCATCTGGCCGGGGGGTAATAACACCCCCGTGGATGAACCGACCGGTCCACCGGTGCGTATTTGGCAGTGACCAGGATCGCACTGCAGTGGTGACCCGGGTCGCTGTGCCCCCGCGGCGGGCGGTGTTGCCATGGTGCGGTAACCCGTACGTGGTGCCCAGTGGCGAGCCACCCGATGGGGTGCTGACAGCAAACATGGACCGTGCTCTCAGCTACTACTCAGGCATTCGTGACACTTTCGACTCACGACGAGGAATCCCCGACACGTCTCATCTGTTGTGTAGGTGTCAGCACCGATGGGCACAGCAGAAGTTACCAGGGGCTGACAGGCGTGGGGAATGGCAAGGAACCGGGCAACCGGCGCGAGCGAGGGGACCGTGGGCAACGTGGACAAGAACATCGGCATGCGAACCGACGAGGTTGCCGAGGAGCGCGACCTGGTCGGCGTCTACCTGCACGAGATCTCCCGGACGCCACTGCTGGACGCCGCCAAGGAGGTCGATCTCTCCAAGGCGATCGAGGCCGGCCTCTACGCCGAGCACCTGCTCGGTGAGGAAGCCGTTCCCGCCGGTGTCGACCGGGCCGACCTGGAGTGGCTGGTCGTCGAGGGGGAGCGGGCGAAGGACCTCTTCATCCGCGCCAACCTCCGGCTGGTCGTGTCGATCGCCCGGCGCTACGTGCGCTCGGGGATGCCCATGCTGGACCTGATCCAGGAGGGCAACACCGGCCTCGTCCGGGCGGTCGAGAAGTTCGACTACGAGCGCGGCTACAAATTCTCCACCTACGCCACCTGGTGGATCCGGCAGGCGATCAGCCGGGCGATCGCCCAGCAGGAGCGCACCGTCCGTCTGCCGGTGCACCTGGTGGAGGACGTCAACCGGATGCGCAACGTGGCTCGGCAGCTGACCCGTGAGTTGGGCAGCGACCCGGAGCCGGAGCAGATCGCCACCGCCCTCGGCGTCACCGTCGAGCGGGTGAACGAGCTGCGCCGCTGGTCGCAGGACACCGTTTCGCTGGACACCCCGGTGGGCGACGACGGCGACACGAACCTCGGTGACCTGGTCGCCGACAGCGACGCCCCGTCGCCGGAGGACATCGTCCTCAGCGGCCTGGAGCGGCAGCGCATCGAGGGGCTGCTCAACCACCTGGACGACAGGTCCGCCGGCATCATGCGAGCCCGCTACGGGCTGGAGGACGGCCGGGAGCACTCGCTCACCGAGGTCGCGTCCCGCTTCTCGCTGTCCCGCGAGCGGATCCGGCAGCTCGAGATCCAGGCCCTCGGCCGGCTCCGTGAGCTGGCCCGGGCAGAGGGGCTGCAGGCAGCCTGACCTGGTAGTAATGACGGCGAACGGCCGGCGTCCGATAGGGGGACGCCGGCCGTTCGCCGTTGCCGGTCGTGGTTAGCGGACCCGGCCGTAACCCTGGATGGACATCATGTTCATCCCACGCTTGAGCACGTTGCGACCGGCGCTGGGTGCGTCGATCACCTGGCCGTCGCCCACGTAGAGGGCGACGTGCCCGAGCCCGCTGTAGAAGACCAGATCGCCGGGGCGTAGGTCGCCCCGCCCGATGTGGGCGACCGCGCTCCACTGCATCCGGGTGTTGTGCGGCAGCGACCTACCGGCCGCCCGCCAGGCCGCCGAGGTCAGCCCGGAACAGTCGTAGCCGTTCGGCCCGTCGGCTGCCCAGACGTACGGCTTGCCGATCGCGCCGAACGCGTAGCGCACAGCGGTGCCGGCAGCACCGGACACGGCGGGAATGTTCTTGGCCTCGGTCGTCGCCGCCTTGGGCTCGGGTCGCTCGGTGGCGGCCCCGTATGCCTGCCGACGCAGCTCGTACAGCTTGGCCAGGTCCTGCTCGATCTGCTTCTTACCCGCCGTGAGTTGGCGAGCCTGTGCGGCCTGCCGGGTCAGCGTGGCGTCCAGGCGGGCCTTCTCGTCGAGCAGCCGCCGCTGGTTGGCGGTGAAACCGGAGATGCTCTCCTGCCGCTGGCGGGTCAACTGCTCGATCGTGCCGAGCCGGTCCAGTAGTGCGGCCGAGCCGCCGGGACGCAGCAGGGCGTCCGCGGTGCGCAGGCCGCCACTCTTGTACGCGGTCGAGGCGAGCTTCGCCACGTCGGCCCGGCTCTGCTCGACCTGCTGCTCGAGCGGGCCGATGCGGGTCTGTAATCGGGCCACCGCGGCCTCGTTTGTCTTGATCTCCTCACGCAGTTTGTTGTACGACTCGACGACCCGCTCCAACTCGGCCGAGGACGTCTCGATCCGGCGGGTCAGGTCGGCGGGGGACGGCTCGGCCTGGGCCACCGCCGTCGGGGCGATCAGCGCGGCCGACATGCCGACCAGCGCCACTGTGCGCAGCAGATTTCTCAGGGATGACAAGAGCGGAAGGCCCCTCTCCCACGGCCGCCGGGGCTGCTGACGCCCTCGACGACACCGGCCGGGGCCATCCGAGCGGACGGCACTGGGCCGGACCGGCTCGCCCAACCTAACCCGGGACGGTTGTCACTCGCAGTTGAAGCAGGGGCGAAAGTTGGGAGAGTTGCGGGCCGTGCCCCTGGGCTGGGTGGCGCCATCGTGGCTGATGACGCCTCCGAACGAGGGAAGAACGCCCCCTTTGCCGCCTATTGACGGATATACGACTTTCGTCGTTCCGGGCGTATGCCGCCGGATTCCTGGCCTCCATAACCGATAAAACCTGAAATGGATGCTGTTTCTCGGCGATGTCACCCGGTCCTCGGGAGCTGTCGGGAGCCCGTAAATGCCCAGGTCGACTGGCGGTGCCGCAACACAATGAAGTCCGGAGCCGGGAATCCCGTCGACAGGTAGCGATGAATGTCACCGGCGGGTCCACTCGGCCAACCGTCCCCGCGGGAGGAACCGTGAATCGTGAAGGCGCACAAACGCGACCGCCGCGAACGGTGCCGGGCGCCCGGCCGACCCTGCTCTACGCGCGGCCCGGCATCATCGTGACCGTCGACAGGTTCACCGTCGGTCGCACCAGTTACCAGGTCGCCGACCTGACCCATCTGCGTACCACCCGGGGCCCGCACGACCGGATCGCCGTCCGGGCCGTCGTCATCACCGCCAGCATGCTCGGCGGCGTGGGAGTGCTCCTCGGCTTCACCGGCGGTCTGCAACGCCTCACCGCCGAGGCGTACCTGATCCTCGGCGCGGTGTTCCTGCTCCCGGCCGCTCTCGCCCTGGTCGGCGATCGCTGGCGCCCACCACCCCACGAGTTGTGGGGCTGGTACCGGGGATCCGAGGTGCTGCTCTTCAGCGCCGACGACGAGCGGCAGTTCGGCCAGGTCACCCGGTCGCTGCTGCGCGCCCGGGAGGTCAACCGCTACGGCAGTTGGGTCGACCCGCTCGCGTCGGCGGACCCGTGGCGGCCCAACCGCTGACAGAAGACTGAAGATCGTGTCGTGGCGGCCCCGGCCGGGCTATCGCGATGTCCTGGACGCTGATTCGGTCGGTCTGGTGTTGACCGTCATCGGGGCCGGTCTGCTGTTCGTGGTGCTCAGGGACAAGGACAGTTGGGCCTGAGCAGGCCGCCAGCCGCCCGGCTCAGCTGGCGACCGGCTCCGGGGTGCGCTCCGTCGGCCGGGTCAGCCACCCGCTGACCCGGCGCTCGGCGTAGAACGACACGAACGGCACGGTGCCGGCCAGCATCACCAGCAGCATCCGCTTCAGCGGCCAGTCGGCTCGGCGGCTCAGGTCGAACGCGGCCACCAGGTAGATCATGTAGAGGAAGCCGTGCGCCGGCCCGATGGTCTCCACGACGACCGGGTTGTCGAACGCGTACTTCAGCGGCATCCCGATCACGACCAGCAGGATCAGCACCACGCCCACGATCCAGGCGATCACGCGGTACCGGGTAAGGGCAGCGCCCACCTTCGTCCGTCCTTCCGAGCCCGGCTCAGCCGGGATAGTCACCGGGCCGGGCGCCCGGATTGGCGTTCAACCATGACAGGTAGTGGTTGTAGGCGGCCAGGTCGGTGTCCTCGACGACATCGCCTGCGGCCGGCACCCGGGACACCCGCACCGGTCGGCGTACCGCCGGTCGGGACCCGGCGGTGACCACCGGCATCGGCTCGGCGGCCGGATCCGCGGGCGGCGCGTCGGCCTCCACCGCCCTGCGGCGGGCCAGCTTCACCTCACGCCACCACACGTAGACCACGAAGCCAGCGAAGATCGGCCACTCGACCGCGTACCCCCAGCTCAGGCTGTTGCCGGCGGTGGCCCGGCTGATCTGCCACCAGCCCAGCCCGAGGAATCCCACGACCAGCACGACCATGGCCACGTGGCGCGCGATCCACGCCGGGGTCCAGAGCCGCCTCATGGCATCGAGGGTACCGGGGGCGCTGCCGGTCTCCGACACCGTGTCGTAGGTGTCGCCTCGGCGGCGTGGTTTGGCATCTCCACGCCTGGGCAATCGTCTAGACGCCAGCCCAAACGAGATCAAGGGGGGCGATCATGACCGGATCGGTACGTGAGGACGGCTTTGCGTCCAGCGGCAGCGCGGAGATGAGCCCGGAGCAGCGAGTGCCCGAGTGGGGTGGCGACCAGGTCGCCGACCCGGCCGGCGCAACCGGTCTCGACGACGACCTGCCCGGCATCGACCCGACGGAGCTGACCGACGAGGACCTGGTCCGCGAGATGCACAGCCTGCACCGCACCCGCCTGGACACCCTGCGGCACGCGGCGGACTCCGCACTCGCCAACCACCTGCGACGCACGGCAGAGCTGGAGACCGAGTACCTGGCCCGCCACCCGGGTCGCGAGGTCGATCCCAGCCGCCTGCGGGACGCGTGATGCCGGCGCGCGCCGTGCGCGGCATGTCCGCGCCACCCGAGGTGGTCTTCAGCACGGCCACCGACCCCGACCGTGCCTCGGCCTGGCTGCCCGAGCCGCTGCGCGGCGACGGCAGCCCCGCCGCGGAGATCAGTGGTGAGGAGCTGCGCGCCCGCTGGGGCGACGGCCACGCCGACGACTGGTCCGCCGAGATTCGGGTCGAGCCGGCGGATTCCGGCGGCGCCCGGATCCAGCTCGACCTGGCCGACGGGTCGGGCGGGCCCGGCCCGGACCAGCTGGCCGACGAGGCGCTCACCAACCTGGCACGCGAGGTCGCCGACAACCTCCAGGCCGGCTGAGCCGGCCAATGCGGGACGCCGCTCCCGCACCACCACGACACGTGAGGAGATCGGGTGAGCGACACTGGCCTGCGACAGAAGGCGACCCGGCTGCGCCGGGCGTACGCGCCGCACGAACACCGGCCGCTCGGCGGCTACCTGGTCGCGATGGGCGCCTACGCCGGGGTGACCGGGGCTCTCGCCGGCCTGGTCAAGGCGACAGGTCGGCCGGTGCCGGAGCGTCCCGCCCCGTCCGACGTGGTGCTGCTCTCCATCGCCACGCACAAGCTGAGCCGGTTGCTGTCCAAGGACGCGGTGACCAGCCCGCTGCGGGCGCCGTTCACCCGCTACGACCGCCCGATCGGCAGCGGCGAGGTGATGGAGCAGGTCCGCGACTCGGGCAGCCCGACCCGGCACGCCATCGGTGAGCTGCTGAGCTGTCCGTTCTGCCTGGCGGTCTGGGTGGCCACCGGGCTGACCGGCGGCCTGGTGCTCGCGCCCCGGCTCACCCGCCTGGTGGCCACCGCGCTGACGGCGGTCGCCGCGTCCGACTTCCTCCAGATGGCGTACGCGACGGCGCAGCAGGCCGCCGAGGGCGGGCACGACGACGACTGACGAGCAGGACACGAAAGGGGGGCCGGCAGACACCGGCCCCCCTTTTGTCGTACGCCTCAGCGCTGCATGCCGGACCAGCCGTGCGGCGACTCCGGCTCCCGTTCGTCCTCGTCCGCCCCGGTGATGATGTCCCGATCCACGGCCGTGCGGTCGTGCTCGTTGGCGAAGTCCGGCTCGGGCGTGGTGTCAGTGCCCTTCGGGGGCTGGCCCAACGCCGGCACCTTCTCGTCATGATCCTCGTGGTTCGACATGTCGGTGTCCCTTCTGCGGTCGCTCAGCCGACCGAGCCGCCCAGCAGGTCGCTGACCTCGTCCACCGAGTACTCACCCTCGGGGAGCGCGTCGATGCGGGCGAGCAGCTCCGGCGGGAGTTCGGCGGCCACCGCCTGGCGGTAGATCTCCGCCTGCTCAACCCGCTCCTGCGCGCGGAAGATGCCGTCGAGCAGGTCGTCGAGTGCCCGGCTGTCCGGCTCGTCGGTCAGTCGTGCGTCGTCGGTCACGTCGATCAGCTACCCGGGGCGGAATCGGTCAAACGTCACGCCGACGGCCCACGTACGGTGCTCACCAGGGCAGCTCCCCTGCTTCGTCCTGGAAGGTCCCCGTCGGCCCGGTCGGCTCCAGGGTCGCCAGGCGTACGACCTGTCGGGCGCTCTCCTCGACCGATCGACCGATCCCGAAGGCGGCGGTCATGTCGGTGGCGGTGGTGCCCGGTTCGAGGGCGTTGAACTTGATGCCCGGCTGCGACTTGGCGTACTGCACCGTGAGCATGGTGGCCGCGGACTTGGACGCCGAGTACAACGCGAGCGACATGCCGAACTCCGGGCGCTCAGGATTGTTAACCGCCCAGAACGATCCGGCGCTGCTGGAGATGGTGACGACGTTGGGGTTCGACGACTTGCGAAGTAGGGGCAGTGCCGCCTCGGTGACGCGCACGATTCCCACCGCGTTGGTGTCGAAGGACCGCAGAGCGGCGGGGCCGTCGAGCCCGGTCTCCAGAATGCCCGCGTTGTGCACCAGGACGTCGAGTCGGCCCTCGGCCGCGTCGATCGTGGCTAGTGCGGTGCGCACGGATGCATCGTCGGTGACGTCGAGCTGGACGAATCGCGCTCCGAGCGCCGCGGCGGCCTTCTCGCCCCGCTCGACATCACGCGCGCCGATGTAGACGACATGCCCCAGCTCCAGAAGCTGTTTGGCGGTCTCGAAGCCGATGCCCTTGTTGGCGCCGGTGATCAGGGTGACAGTCATGTCCGTCCTCTCGGGGTACATGACCCGAACGGGCCGTGCTGAACGCTATGCGCGGCACGTCGCCGTACCCAGAGCCCTGTGGAGCCCGGGGTCTGGGAGGACCCCCGCTGACCGCGTCTCCTCAGGTGCCGGCCGGCGAGACCGCCGGTGCTGCCCTGCGGGCGACGTGCAGGCCCGCGGAGGCGAGGAGGGCCAGCTTCTCGGCGTTGCTCGACCCGGCGTCGGGGTGATAGACGACGAGCATCAGGCCCTCCGCTCCGGCGATGCTCAACCGTTCACGGTTGAGGATGAGCTCCCCGACCTGCGGATGATGGAGCCGAATCGGCGTCCCACGCTGTCCGCGTACTTCGTGGCGCGCCCAGAGCTGGCGAAACCGGGCGCTCGCCAACGAGAGCTCTCCGGTGAGTTCGATGAAGCGCGGGTCGTCTATGTCGGTGCCCACGGCCTGTCGCAGGTTCGCGATGAAGCACTCGGTGATGTTTTCCCAGTCCGGATGCAGTGCTTGCTCGGCGGGGTTCAGGAACAGATCCCTGAGCTGATTGCCGCCTTCGGCAAGGCTTGGGGAGAGCGCTCTGGCGAGGCTGTTCGAGGCAAGGATGTCGAAATACCGTCCCTCGATGAAGGCCGGCTGGACGAGGGAGCCCAGGAGTTTGAGCGCACCAGCCGGAACGGTTTCCCTACGCGGTCGACGTCTGCGCTTTCGAGGAGTGTCCGCAACCAGCTTCAGCAGGTAGGCCAGGTGCTCGTCGTCGAGCTGGAGTACGCGTGCGATGGACTCGAGCACCTGCACGGACGGGTTGCGGTCGCGGCCGCGCTCCAGGCGCAGGTAGTAGTCCGCGCTGACGCCGGCGAGCATGGCGACCTCCTCGCGGCGCAGGCCCGGCACACGTCGCACGCCCACGTCGGGGACGCCGGCCTGCTGAGGTGTCACCAATGCCCGTCGAGCACTCAGAAACGCGCCAAGGTCGTTCGACATCTCGCTCACAGAATCAATCGTATGACCGGGAGAGACTGTTGACGGGGGCCCTGTCGCACCCCCCGTTGCAGCGGGACCGGGGCAACGCGCGCTGCCCGGCCACCCACGTACGGACAGCGCCGCCCCCGGCCTTGTGGGCCGGGGGCGGCGCTGGTGTCGGTGTGCAGGTCGCCTCTCGGCGAGTGGCACTACGCGGCTCCAGCCGGACGGTATTCCGCGAAGGCTATTTAGGTGAGGCCCGGGGACACTGGACACACCGACACCCCAGTCAACGAGCCGACCCCCGCTCGTGTTCCGGACGCCGAGGTGTCGGCGGTCACACTGTCGTTGGCAGTGTGGCCCGGCGGGCCCGCACGGCCGACGCGAGGTGGTCGAGCACCTCGGCGGTGTCGTCCCAGCCGAGGCAGGCGTCGGTGACCGACCGGCCGTACTCCAACTCCCGGGTCGGGTCGAGCTCCTGTCGGCCGGGCAGCAGGAACGACTCCAGCATCACGCCGGTGATCCCACGCTGGCCGGCGGCCAGTTGGGCGGCCACGTCCGCGGCGACCAGCGGCTGGTTGCGGTGATCCTTGCCGCTGTTGGCGTGGCTGGCGTCGATCACCAGGCGCTCCGGCAGGTCGGCGGCGCGGAGCAGGTCGAGAGCCCCGGCGACCGACTCGGCGTCGTAGTTGGGCCGACCGCCCCCGCCGCGCAGCACCAGGTGCCCGTCGGTGTTGCCCCGGGTGTGCATGATCGCCGGGGTGCCGGAGAAGTCGATGCCGGGGAAGACGTGCGGCACCCCGGCGGCGCGGATCGCGTCCACGGCCGTGCCGATGCTGCCGTCCGGGCGGTTCTTCATGCCGATCGGCATGGACAGGCCGGAGGCGAGCTGGCGGTGCACCTGGCTCTCCACCGTGCGGGCGCCGATCGCGCCCCAGGCCACCGTGTCCGCGATGTACTGCGGGGTGATCGGGTCGAGGAACTCGCAACCCACCGGCAGGCCGAGCCGGACCACGTCGAGCAGCAGCGCCCGCGCCAGCCGCAGGCCGGTGTTGACGTCCCCGCTGCCATCCAGGCCCGGGTCGTTGATCAGGCCCTTCCAGCCGACAGTGGAGCGGGGCTTCTCGAAGTAGACCCGCATGACGATCAGCAGGTCGTCGGCCAGCCGGTCGGCTGCCGTCCGCAGACGCTGCGCGTAGTCGAGGGCGGCGGCCGGATCATGCACCGAGCAGGGGCCGACCACCACCAGCAGGCGGTCGTCTTCGCGGTCCAGCACGCGACCGACCGCGCGGCGGCCGGTCAACACGGCCGACGCGAGCGGGGCGTCCAGGGGCAACTCGTGGTGCAGCAGGGCGGGCGTGGTCAGCGGCACGACACGGTCGATCCGCTGATCGCTGACCCGATCGGTCTCCGGGGTCGTCACGGTGGGCATCCTTCCGCCGACCGTGCCCGGGGCCGGTGCCCGGGACGAGCCGGCTGCTCGTACGCAAAAGGGCAGGAACGACAGCTCCTGCCCAGCCGGCTCGGTCCGTGGTGACGTCAGTTCATGGTGAAGTCACCGGCGTGCGAGCCGGCTGCCTAAACCATCGATAGGAACGCGTCACCGGGCCAGCGTACCCGACCGAACGCGGTCACCCGGCCTGTCGTCCCAAGATGCGGGGCGAACATCGCGTGCCGGAGGTGCGGTCGGGGTAACAGGGGTGCCATGACAGACGAGCAGAGCGACCAGGCGCGGGTGGAATCCCGCGCGCACCATCTCCTGCCCGAGGAGAAGGCGGTGGGCAGCGACGACCCGGAGGCGCAGGCGGAGGCCATCCTCGCCGAGTCGGACATCCGCGCGGCGGACCAGAACGCCGCACCGGACACGGTGCTGGAACGTCGTACCTCGGATCAGACAGTGGCCGCGGTCGAACCGCCGGACTGAGCGGTCGCCCCGCGGGCCCGGCGCGACCCCCGGTAGCTGTGGCCGCGCAGCCGGGCCAGCGGACCTGCCACCCGCAGCTGGGGTGGCAGGTCGCGCCGCGCCCGGTCGAACGCGAGCGGCGCGCCCTCCTCGGCGCTGAGCTGGCGCCCGGGTCGGCTCGCCGACCGACCGCACGTCACCTTTCCGCCCCCGAGATCGGATAGCGTCGGGGGATGCCCGACAGTGGTTACCCCTGGCCCATTCAGACGTCCCGACTGGACAACGGCCTGCGCGTGGTGGTGAGTGAGGATCGCACCGCGCCCGCCGTGGCCGTCAACCTCTGGTACGACGTCGGCTCCCGGCACGAGCCGGCCGGGCAGACCGGTTTCGCTCACCTCTTCGAGCACCTGATGTTCGAGGGCTCGGTGAACGTGGCGAAGACCGAGCACATGAAGCTGATCCAGGGCTCCGGCGGCTCGCTCAACGCCACCACCAACCCGGACCGGACCAACTACTTCGAGACGGTCCCGGCCGAGCACCTGGAGCTGGCGCTCTGGTTGGAGGCCGACCGGATGGGCGGCCTGGTCCCCGCCCTCACCCAGGAAACGCTGGACAACCAGCGGGACGTGGTGAAGAACGAGCGCCGGCAGCGCTACGAGAACGTGCCGTACGGCGACGCCTGGCTGCGGTTGCTGCCGCTGCTCTACCCGCCGGGGCACCCCTACCACCACGCGACGATCGGCTCGATGGCCGACCTGAACGCCGCCGGCCTCGCCACCTTCCAGGCGTTCCACCAGACCTACTACGCGCCGAACAACGCCGTGCTCACAGTGGTCGGCGACGCCACCGCCTCGGACGTGTTCGCGCTGGCCGACAAGTACTTCGGCGCGCTGCCCGCCCGCGACGACATCCCGCCGGCACCGGACGGCCGCAGCGTCCCCGCCACCGGGCAGACAGCCGTCGAGTCGGTGAGCGCCGACGTGCCGGCGCCGCGGGTGTACATCGCCCACCGCAGCTACCCGTTCGGCAGCCCGGGGTACAACGTGATCACCGTGCTCGCCACCATCCTCGGCAGCGGCCGGGGCAGCCGGCTCTACCAGCGCCTCGCCGACGGCGAGAGGATCGCCCAGCCGGACCTGGTCGGGGCGTACGGGGTGGACCTCGCACACGCCCCGGCCCCGCTGATCGCCACCGCCACCGCCCGCCCCGGAGTGAGCGCCGAGCGGCTGGCCGAAGGGCTGGCCGAGGTCGTCGACGAGTTGGCCACCGTGCCGGTCACCGCCGCCGAGCTGGATCGGGCCAAGGCGTTGCTGAGCACCGGGTGGTGGCGTCAGCTGTCCACCGTCGACGGCCGCGCGGACCTGCTCGGCCGGTACACCACGCAGTTCGGTGACCCGGCCCGCATCGCCGACCAGTTGCCGGCCCTGCTCGCGGTCACCGCCGAGCAGATCGCCGAGGCCGCCGCCGACGTGCTCGCCACCGACCGGGTGACCCTGACCTACCTGCCCGAGGAGACCTCATGACGCTGATCGCCGACCGTCCCGGCCCGGGTGCCGCCCGCCCGTACCGGTTCCCGCCGGTGGTCCGCCGCACCGCGGCCGGTGGTCAGGTCGTCGCCGCGCACCTGCCGGGGCAGAACCTCGCGGTGGCCCTGCTGCTGCTCGACGTGGGCGCGGGCCAGGAGCCGGTCGGCAAGGAGGGCCTGTCCGGCGTGCTGGCCAAGGCGTTGGAGGAGGGGACCGCACTGCGGGACGCCGCCGCGTACGCGCTCGCCGTCGAGGGGCTCGGCACCGCGTTGTCGACAGGTCTGGACTGGGACTCGTTCCAGGCCAGCGTGGTGATCCCGGTGGACCGGCTGAGCGCGGCCGTGGAGCTGCTCGCCGAAGCGGTCCGGACACCCAGGCTCGACCCCGCCGACGTACGCCGGGTCCGCGACGACGAGGCCACAGCGCTCCGGATGGACTGGGCCAACCCCGGCCCGCGCGCCGACGCCGCGCTGCGCGCCGACCTGTTCGGCGCGCAGAACCGCTGGGGGCGGCCGATGCACGGCGACCCGGAGTCGGTCGCCGGGCTGGACGTGGAGGACGTCACGGTCTTCCACTCCGAGTGGTTCCTGCGCCCCGGCACCCTGATCGTCGCCGGTGACCTGGACCGGATCGACCTGGACGCCCTGGCCGCCGCGGCGTTCGCCGGCACCGGTGGTGGCCCCGCCGAGCGGGGCGGCCCCATCGAGGTGCCGCTGCACAGCGGTCGGCGGATCATCCTGGTGGACCGGCCCGGCTCGGTGCAGTCCACGCTGCGGCTGGGCCACCCGTCAGCGCACCGGGCGCACCCCGACTACGTGCCGATGACGCTCGCCGGCACGGTGCTCGGCGGGGCGTTCACGTCCCGACTCAACCACCTCCTGCGCGAGGTGCACGGCTACACCTACGGCATCCGTGGTGACTTCGCCGCGTCGCGGCGGTTCGGTCGGTTCGCGGTCAGCTCCGGCGTGCAGACGGCGGTCACCGCGCCGGCCCTGGTCGAGGCGGTGGGCGAGATCACCCGTACCCAGGCCACCGGGGTGACCGAGGACGAGCTGGAGGTGGCCCGCTCCTGGCGGGCCGGGCAGCTCTCGGTCGAGTTGCAGAGCCCCCGGGCGATCGCCTCCGCGCTGACCACCCTTGTGGTGCACGACCTGCCGGACGACTACCACGCGCGTCTGCGCGAGTCGCTGCTCTCCGCCGACGTGGACCAGGTCTCCGCGGCGGCGGCCACCCACCTGCACCCGGAAGCCCTCACCCTGGTCATCGAGGGCGACGCCGCAGTGATCCGCGACGACCTCCAATCCACCGCCCTGGGAAACCTGCTCCCCTAACCCACCCACCCACCCACCTCACCCCACCCGGCCCCGCGCCCCCGGCCCGCCGCGCCGTTGATCATGGAGTTGTTGTCACTCGACACGGCGTGTCGCGGCAATAACTTCATGATCGACGGGAGCGGGGTGGGGGAGGGGGCCGGGGGGTGGGTGTGAGGTGGGACCCGGGGGGTGGGAAAGGGCTCCCGGTTTCGGTGGTGGGGTCGGTAGCCTCGCGGACATGAGGATCGGCATTGTGGGGGCCACCGGCCAGGTCGGTGGCGTGATGCGGCAGGTGCTGGCGGAGCGGGAGTTCCCGGCGGAGCAGGTGCGGTTGTTCGCGTCGGCGCGGTCCGCCGGGCGTACGCTGCCGTGGCGTGACGGCGAGGTGACCGTCGAGGACGCCGCGACGGCTGACTATTCCGAGCTGGACATCGTGCTCTTCTCGGCAGGTAAGGGCACCGCCCTGGAGTTGGCGCCCCGGGTCGCCGAGACCGGCGCCGTGGTGATCGACAACTCGTCGGCGTTCCGGATGGACCCGCAGGTGCCGCTGGTGGTCGCCGAGGTCAACCCGCACGCCGCCCTGGCCCGGCCCAGGGGCATCATCGCCAACCCCAACTGCACCACGATGGCCGCGATGCCGGTGCTGCGTCCGCTGCACGCCGAGGCTGGCCTGGTCGGCCTGGTCGTCTCCACCTACCAGGCGGTCTCCGGCGCCGGGCTGGCCGGTGTGGCCGAGCTGGACGAGCAGGTCCGCAAGGTGGCCGAGCACGCCGCCGGGCTGGCCTTCGACGGGTCGGCAGTGGAGTTCCCCGCGCCGCGCTCGTTCGCCCAGCCGATCGCCTTCAACGTCCTCCCGCTGGCCGGTTCGATTGTCGACGACGGCTCGTTCGAGACCGACGAGGAGCAGAAGCTCCGCAACGAGAGCCGCAAGATCCTGGAGATCCCCGACCTGAAGGTCTCCGGCACCTGCGTCCGGGTGCCGGTCTTCACCGGGCACTCGCTCCAGATCAACGCCCGGTTCGCCCGGCCGCTCACCCCGCAGCGCGCCCACGAACTGCTGGCCGACGCGCCCGGGGTGGCGCTGACCGATGTCCCGACGCCGTTGCAGGCCGCCGGCCAGGACCCGACCTACGTGGGCCGGATCCGCGCCGACGAGACAGTGGAGTACGGGCTGGCCCTGTTCTGCTCCAACGACAATCTGCGCAAGGGCGCCGCGCTGAACGCGGTGCAGCTCGCCGAGCTGGTCGCCGCCGAGCGCCGCTGACCGGCACGGTCGCCGCAACACCGAGCCCACACCGGGCCCCCGCCGTCCGTCGGCGGGGGCCCGGTGCCGTTTCGGGTGGATGCCCCGCCGTTGCGGTGGTCGCCCGCGACGGCCGGCAGGTCGTGCTTGGATGGGTCGGAGACGATCGTCCAACCTGGAGGACACCATGCCGGATGACCGCACCCAGCAGGCGCTGACCGATCTGGTGGCCGACCACTCGATGGGCGTGCTCGCCACCATCAAGCGGGACGGGCGTCCGCAGCTGTCCACGGTGCTCTACTCCTTCGACCGGGACGAGGGCCTGATCCGGGTCTCGGTCACCGACGGCCGCGCCAAGACCGCCAACCTGCGCCGCGATCCGCGTGCCAGCTTCCACGTCAGCAGCGAGGACGGCTGGGCGTACGCGGTGGTCGAGGGTCGCGCCGAACTGACACCACCGTCCGCCGAGCTGGGCGACGACACTGTCGAGGAGCTGGTGGCGCTCTACCGGGGGCTGAGTGGTGAACACCCCGACTGGGACGAGTACCGCCAGGCCATGGTCGACGAGGGACGGATCGTGCTGCGCCTGCACGTCGAGCGGCTCTACGGCATGCCGCCCCGAGGCTGACCCGCCCGCAGCGGTCAGCCCGGCTCGATCACTGTCACGCCGGGCCAACGCCGCGCCGGTTGGTGCCGGGCCAACCGCTGCCGGGATCGGGCCACGTCCACCCGGGCCGGATTGTGCCGCCACACCCCGCCCAGCAGATCCGCCAGGCCGTACGGGGCGCAGACCTTGAGCCGGTCGGCCGAGTCCAGGCGGACGGCCACCGCTGTCGCGTACTCCGGCCAGGTGGCGACGGCCTCGGCCACGCTGCGGTACGGCTCGATCGGGTCGCCGCCGAACCTGGCCGCGTACCAGGTGTGCACCGCGGCCTGGTTGCGTGCCTCCCACGGCGGCTGCGGCCACATGTCGGTCAGCCGGGTGGTGGCCCGGTCGTCGTCGACGCCGGTCAGCCTCGCCGGGTCGAAGAAGACGACGTCCACGTCGCGGACCCCTGCCGGGTCGAACCCGTCGCCGTACCGCTCGCCCCAGACGAGGTCGCGCAGGGCCCCCGCGCCGATCCAGGCGTCCGGCAGCCCGGAATCACGCACCACGGACAGCGCGCGGGTCAGCCAGTCGCTGCCGGCGACCAGGTCCCGCAGCTCGTCCTCGCCCGTCATCATCCGCCCAGGGTAGGCAGCCGAGCCGACGCGTGCCGCCCGTCGGAGGGTGTGCCGCCCGTCGACGGGTATACCGCCCTGCTTCGCCGTCGCGGAACGTCGGGGAGGGGGTGGGCGATGGGTGCCGGCACGAGCAGCGACGAGACCCTTCCGGGCGGTCCGCCCCTGCGGCGGGAAACCTCCCGGTTGCTGTCGTTCAGCGACGGGGTCTTCGCCATCATCATCACGCTGCTGGTGCTCAACCTCCAGCCTCCTCGGGTCGGCCGGGGTCAGCTGCTGCACGCGCTGGTCGAGCAGTGGCCGGCGTACCTCGCCTATGTCACGTCGTACCTGTATGTGGCGGTGAACTGGCTGAACCACCGGGCCGCCTTCAACCGGGTGGAGAACAGCGGAAAGGCCCTCCAGTGGTACAACCTCGGAGTGCTGTTCAGCACCGCGCTGCTGCCGTTCGCCACCTCTGTCGTCTCGCAGGCCATGCGCGACGGCGACCAGGCGGACCAGCGGACCGGCGTGGTCGTCTACGGCCTGGTCGGTGTGCTGGTCTCGGTGAGCTGGCTGGGGCTGTACCACTACCTCACCCGGCATCACGATCTGCTGGACCGGACGGTGCCGCGTCGGTTCTTCCCGGCCGAACGGGCGCGGGCCGCGATCGGCCTCCTGGGGTACGCGTTGGCGATCCTCGTCGGATTCGTGGCCAGCCCGCTGTTCGCGCTGGTGATCTTCCTGCTGCTGCCGGCGTTCTACAGCCTGACCAGCAGCGGTCTGTACGAGCTGCGCCGCCTGCGGCACCCGCGCGGATAGGCCGGGGCCGTCGGCGTTACCCCCTCCCGAGCGGCGGGTAGACGAGCCGTGCCGACACCGAGAGGGGAGCACCATGACAACGGTCGGAGAGTTCATGACGACCCGGTTGGTGACGATGGACGGCAACGACACGCTCATCGCCGCAGCGCAGGAGATGCGTGACAGCGCGATTGGCGATGTGGTGGTGACCGATGGCGACAGTGTGGTCGGCATCGTCACGGACCGGGACATCACGGTCCGAGGTGTCGCGGAGAACATGGACCCGGGTTCGACCCGGTTGAACCAGATCACCACTCGCGACGTGATCACGGTGAGTCAGTACGACGATGCCGTGGCCGCCGCGGACCTGATGCGGACGTACGCCGTACGCCGACTCCCGGTGATCGACGACGGGCGTCTGGTCGGTCTGATCTCGATGGGTGACCTCGCGGTCGAGCGCGAACCGCAGTCGGTGCTGGCCGACATCAGCGCCGACGATCCGAACAACTGACCGTCCGCCGCGGCGCGCGCCGGCTCTCCCCTCCGGGGAGGGCCGGCGCTGTGGCGTCCGTCGACCCTGGTCGGCCGCTCACCCCATCTGGGCGAGGTTGACCGGGGGAGCGGCGGGGACCCGTGCGGGGACGTACAACGCCGGCCGTCCGCGCGACGCGAGCGCGGTGGGTGGACCCCGGCCCGGCAAGTGGGAGGAGTGGACCCGATGGTGGACGCGACCACGAGGTTCTTCGAGGACCTGGACCGGCGGGGGTACGAACCCCTGCTGGCCAAGACCTCCGGGACGCTGCGGATCGACCTGCACGAGGGGGCGCAGACCCGGCACTGGCTGCTGAGGATCGATCACGGTCGGCTGAACGTCAGTCAGGAGGACCGGGAGGCCGACACGGTGATCGGCGCCAGCCCGGTCCTCTTCGACGACATCGCCTCGGGGCGCGAGCACGGCCTGGCCGCGTTGTTGCGGGGGGACATGACGGTGTCGGGCGACGCTCGTCTCGTCGTACAGGTGGAGCGGATCTTCCCGGGTTCCCCGGACGCCCGTGGGCCGCGTCGGCGTTTCGCCGGGGAGGTGCACTGATGGGGCAGAGCAACACGATCCGGATCCTGGACGGCAACACGTTCGTCGTCTGCGAGGACACCGGTGACATCGAGGCGACGCCGAGCGAGCCCACCGGGCTCTTCTCCATCGACACCCGGTTCCTGTCGACCTGGGTGCTGACCGTCAACGGTGAACGACTCAACTCGCTCTCCTTCGACGACCTGCAGTACTTCGAGTCGCGATTCTTCCTGGTCCCGGGGATGGCCACGCACTACATAGACGCGAAGCTGTCGATCATCCGGGAGCGCGCGGTGGGTGGCAGCTTTCGGGAGCAGTTGACCATCCTCAACCACGACGAGAAGCCGATCGACCTGGAAGTCCGGATGGACGCGGCGTCGGACTTCGCCGACCTGTTCCAGGTCAAGGACGAGATCCTCAACAAGAAGGGCGAGATCTACACCGAGGTGGAGTCGGACCGGCTGCGGCTGGGGTACCGGCGGGGGAACTTCCGCCGGGAGACGGTGATCTCGTCGTCGATGTCGGCCCGGTACGACAGCAAGGGCTTCGCGTACACAGTTCACCTGGAGCCCAACGAGCAGTGGGAAGCATCGATCGACGTGCAGACCCACGCGGTCGGGCCCGGCGGCCGGGACCTGCGTTTCGGGCTGCGCATGCACGGCACCGAGCGGCTGGCTCTCCAGCACGACCTGGAGCAGTGGATCGCCGACGCGCCCAAGGTCAACAGTCAGCACGGCCGGGTGGCCAGCACGTACCGGCGAAGCCTGATCGACCTGGCGGCCCTGCGCTTCTCGCCGCTGTCGCTGGGTGGCGCCACCCTGCCGGCCGCCGGTCTGCCCTGGTTCATGACCATGTTCGGTCGGGACAGCATCCTCACCTGCCTCCAGACGCTGCCGTTCACCCCGCAGCTGTCGAAGACGACGCTGCGCATCCTGGCGTCCCTGCAGGGCAGCCGGTTCGACGACTTCCGGGACGAGGACCCGGGGCGCATCCTGCACGAGATGCGCTACGGCGAGACCGCCGCCTTCGAGGAGCAACCCCACTCGCCGTACTACGGCTCGGTGGACGCGACGCCGCTGTTCATCGTGCTGCTCGACGAGTACGAGCGCTGGAGCGGGGACGTCGCTCTGGTCAAGGAGTTGGAGCAGGAGTGCCGGGCGGCACTGAGGTGGATCGACAACTACGCCGACCTGGTCGGCAACGGCTACATCTGGTACGAGCGACGCAACACCGACACCGGCCTGGAGAACCAGTGCTGGAAGGACTCCTGGGACTCGATCTCCTACTCCGACGGCACGCTGCCGCCGTTCCCACGGGCCACCTGCGAGGTGCAGGGGTACGCGTACGACGCGAAGGTCCGCGCGGCCCGGTTGGCTCGCGAGTTCTGGGGTGACCCGGAGTTCGCCGTCCAGTTGGAGCGGGAGGCGGCGGAGCTGAAGGAGCGGTTCAACCGGGACTGGTGGGTGGACGACGGCGAGTTCTTCGCCCTGGCGCTGGACCCGGACGGCCGCCAGTGCGACATCCTGAGCTCCAACATCGGCCACCTGCTGTGGAGTGGGATCGTCGAACCGAAGCGGGCGGAGAAGCTGGCCGCGCACCTGGTCGGGCCGCGGCTCTTCACCGGCTGGGGGGTGCGCACGCTCGCCGAGGGGGAGGCGCGGTACAACCCCATCGGCTACCACAACGGCACGATCTGGCCGTTCGACAACTCGTTCATCGCCTGGGGTCTGCGCCGCTACGGCTTTGCCGAGGAGGCCGCGACCATCGCCAACGGCATCCTCGACGCGGCCACGTACTTCGGTGGCCGGTTGCCGGAGGCGTTCGGCGGCTACCCACGGGAGTTGACCAAGTTCCCGGTGGAGTACCCGACGGCGTGCAGCCCGCAGGCCTGGTCGACGGGCGCGCCGCTGCTGCTGCTGCGCACCATGCTCGGTCTGGAGCCGCACGAGGGTCACCTGGCGGTCGAGCCGCGGCTGCCGGTGGGGATGGGTCGCATCGAGGTGCTGGACATCCCGGGTCGCTGGGGCCGGGTGGACGCGTTCGCCAGGGGTCGGCTGGACCTGGACAGCCTCGGCGACTGACCGTTTCGACAGCCGAACCGGCGGTGACGCGCCACCCGCGTCGCCGCCGGTTCGCCGCTCAGCCGAACCCCAGCCGGTCAGGGTAGATTCTGCGAATGCCGGAGCTCGTGTACCCGCCCGTTATCGCCACCGCCAAGACGCTGTTCCGGGTCCTCGACCTGAAGATCACCATCGAGGGCGCCCACCACGTACCCCGCACGGGCGGGGCGGTGCTGGCCAGCAACCACGTCAGCTACCTCGACTTCATCTTCGCCGGTCTGGGCGCGAACGCGTCAGGTCGGCTGGTTCGGTTCATGGCCAAGGACTCGGTCTTCACGCACAAGATCTCCGGCCCGCTGATGCGCGGCATGCGGCACATTCCGGTGGATCGGCAGGCCGGCGCGGCCTCGTTCCGCGCCGCCGTGGGCGCGCTCAAGCAGGGCGAGGTCGTCGGCGTCTTCCCCGAGGCGACGATCAGTCGGTCGTTCACCGTCAAGGAGCTCAAGAGCGGCACGGTCCGGATGGCCCGTTCGGCGAAGGTGCCGGTGCTGCCGGTCGCGTTGTGGGGCACCCAACGCCTCTGGACCAAGAGTCGCCCGCGCACCCTGACCCGCCGGCACACACCGATCACCATCCTGATCGGCGAGCCGATCGACCCGGCGGACTTCCCCGACCCGAACGTGCTGGCCGCCGAGCTGACCACGCGGCTCAGCGCCCTCGTCGACCGGGCGCAGCGGGACTACCCGGACACTCCGGCCGGCCCGGAGGACACCTGGTGGCAGCCCGCGCACCTCGGTGGCAGCGCGCCCACACCGGAGGAGGCCGCCGCGCTGGACGCCGCCGCCGAGCAGCGCACCCCCGCGCCGTAGTTGGCCGGATCGTTCCGCACTCGGGCAGGATGGTGTCTGCCGGCGCGAACGCCGTCCGGCCAGGATCGACGTATGAGCAGAGCAGCACTAGTCGTGATCGACGTACAAGAGTCCTTCCGTCAGCGCCCGATCTGGGCGTACGGCTCCAACCCCGACATGATCCGCCAGGTCGACCGGCTGGTGGCTGCCGCCCGGCAGCGCGGCGACCTGGTGGTCTGGGTGCTGCACTCGGAGCCCGGTACGGGCGGGTTGTTCGACCCCGCCCTCGGGTACGTGCGGCTGATCGACGGGCTGGTCCCCGCCGAGGGTGAGCCGACGCTCGTCAAGACCGCGCACAACGCGTTCACCACCACGAACCTCCAGCAGCTGCTCACCCAGGCGGGCAGCACCGACATCACCGTCTGCGGAATCCGCACCGAGCAGTGCGTGGAGACCACCGCCCGGGTCGGCGCGGACCTCGGCTACCGGATGACCTTCGTCACCGACGCCACGCTGACCTTCCCCATCCCCCACCGGGACCTGCCGGAGACCGCCACGGTCGCGGAGATCCTCGCCGACCCGCGCACCCTGACCAACGAGGAGATCGTGACCCGCACCGAGTACGCGCTGGCTGGCCGCTTCGCGACCATCCGGACCGTGGACGAGGTGACCGGCGCGACCCTCGCCGGCAGCCGGGGCTGACGTCGTGACCCGGGTCGTCTTCCTGCTGGTCCCGCAGTTGCACCTGCTGGACCTCGCCGGGCCGGCCCAGGTCTTCTCCAGCGCCGCCGACCTCGGGTACGACTATCAGCTGCACTACGTCGCGGAACGCGAACAGGTGCCCACCGTGCAGGGCGTACCGCTGGTCGCCGACACCCGGTGGCCCGACCTGACCCCGGACGACCTGGTGATAGTGCCCGGTTGGCGGCCGGCGGCGCACGGGCCGCAGGGGCCGGTGTCGCCTGGCGATCTGCGGCGGCTCGCCGAGCACCACACGTCCGGCGGCACGGTGGCCAGTGTCTGCGCCGGGGCGTACGCGCTCGGGCGCGCCGGGCTCCTCGACGGCCGACGCTGCACCACCCACCACGAGGTGCAGGACGACCTGGCCCGCCGGCACCCGGCGGCCCAGGTCGTCCGCGATGTGCTGTACGTGGTGGACGACCGGGTGGTCACCTCGGCGGGCATCGCCAGTGGCATCGACGTGGCGCTGCACCTGGTGGCGACCCGGCACGGCCCGGCGACCGCCGCGAAGATCGCCCGCACGCTTGTCGTCTACGCCCGCCGCAACGGGCACGAGCCGCAGGCCAGCGCGCTGATGCGGCACCGCTCCCACCTGTCCGACTCGGTGCACCGCGTGCAGGACCTGATCGACAGCCGGTACGCGGAGCCCCTGCCACTGGCCGAGCTGGCCGCCGCCGGCGGCGTGGCCGAACGAACCCTGACCCGGCTGTTCCGGGCGAGCACCGGCCTGACCCCGCTCGGCTACCAGCAGCTACTGCGGGTGGAGCGGGCCGAGCACCTGATCGGCCACGGCACCACCGTGGAGGCCGCCGCGCGGGCTGTCGGCTTCACCGATGCCCGGATGCTGCGCCGCCTGCGAGCCCGTCCCACGAGGTCGGCTCCGGTCTTGAGCGGTAGTAGTCGTCCCGGGAGTGGAACTCCACAGGCAACGAGCCGGGCAGCGTGATCCGGGTGTCGCCGGCGAGCAGACCGGGGCCGGCCCGCAGCAGCAGCACGTCGCGCTCCTGGGCCGAGAGGTCGACCAGTTGTGGACGGGTGAGCCGGAACATGGCCACCGCCCGGCGGACCTGCCGGGCCAGCGCCACGACCTCGGCGGCCGCTCCGCTGAGGGCCAATGCCGGCTGCTGGATGGTGCGCAGCGCGTCGCAGACGATCAGCAGCTGCGCCGGGTCGTCCTGCTCGGTCGCCGGCAGCTCCAACCGGGACGGCCACTGCCAGCGGATCTGACCGCTCATCAGGCCGTTCACCCGAGCGGGCGGCCGGGCCCGGTGCGTGCCGTCGGCGACCAGTGACAGGTGCGAGCCGCTGCCCACCCAGCAGATGCGCTGATCGGTGACTGTCACCGCGACCGGCTCGGGCAACTGCCAACGGCACCGCGCCTCGCTCGGCCCCAGCAGGTAGCCCGCGACCAGCAGCCGGTGTCGCCCGAGCAGCCGTTCACCGGGCCTCGGTCGCAGGTTGTAGCGGCGGTCCAGGCTCGGGCCCACGTCGTCGTCCGGGGCGTCGAACCGGTGGGGACCGATGAAGAAGGGGGACGTGTCGGCGTGCATCGTCACGACCTTCCGGTCAGCTGGCTGTGTACTGAAGCCTTGCCGACCGGAGCGCCCCTGTCATGACGCCTGTTAGGGGGTCGGCCGGTCGTGTGTCGCCTGTGACCGGTAGATGCCGATCTCCTCCGGGCGGACGAGACCGTCCTCGATCGCACGGGCGAGTAACGCTGCCTTTGTGGCGGCTGGCCGTCCCGCCCGGGTGTACTTGATCCGCGCACGGTCGACGTACTGCTTTACCGTGTGCTCGCTGATCTGCATCCGCCGAGCCACCGAAGCCTTGGACATCGACTGGAACCAGAGCAACAGCGCCTCACGCTCCTTGTCGGACAGCATCGGCCGGTCCGGTCGCGGGTCGCCGACCATCGCGCCGGCCAGCGCCGGCGGCACGTACGGGCGGTCGCTCGCGGCGGCCAGCACCGTCGCCACGCAGTGCTCCCGGCCCTCGTGCTTGGCCAGGAACGCCACCGCCCCGGCGTCCAGCGCGGCAAGCATCGTCTGCGGGTCGGTGTGCTCCGAGTAGACAACCACCCGCCGCCCGGCGGCGCTCAGCTCGGCCAACTTGTCCAACGCCATCCGCCCGTGCAGCCGCAGGTCGAGCAGGACGACGTCGGCGTCCGGCGCCACCCGCAACACCTCGTCCGGGTCGTCGCCGGTGGCGAGCACCGTCAGGCGCGGCTCGGTGGCGAGCCAGGCGCGGACGCCCTCGACCACCACCGGGTGGTCGTCGACGATCGCCACCCCGACCGGCCGATCGCCGGTCACCGCCGCCACCGGGTCTGCGCCCATCTGATGTTCCCGTCCCGTTCGTAGAGGTACCCCACCGGCCCGTCGTCGTGCTCCCCGGATGGCGGGCCGGTCGCCTCCGGCCCCTCCCGGTCCGGTGTGACGAGGCTGACCACCACCTCGTCCGGTCCGGAGACCACTGTCAGTCGCGCCCATCCCCGGGCGTCGGCGAGGGTGCCGGTGAGCGGATCGGCCAGCCGGCGGCGGACCTCCACCGGCAGCGGCGGCGGGGTGCCGATGGTGACCAGGTCGATCGGTAGGCCATTGCGTTCGGCCAGGTCGGCGGCGGCTCGCAACTCGTGCAGCAGCGGGTCGGGCACGTCGTCGGACTCGGCGATCAGCCGGCGCAGCCGAGCGGCGGCCAGCATGCACCGGCGCTGCACCTCCGGGTCGTCCGGGTCGCCCTGACCGGCGGCCAGGTCACCGAGGACCCGCCCGGCCGCCGAGCTGACCAGGGCGAGCCGGTCCCGGCGTTCCCGGAGGCCACGCTCGGCGGCGTCCCGCTCCGCGGCCATCGCATGACCGGCGGCCGAGACGGCGGCCCGCTCCCGAGCCAGGCCGACGATGACAGTGCTGCCCACGAAGACCGCCACCGGCAGCGAGAACGTGCCGTAGACGTACATCACGTAGCGGGCCACGTCGGCCGGGTCGGGGCCGTGCCCGAGCACGGCGACCAGTGCGATCAACGCATGCGTGCCGAGGAGCGCGATCAGCCCCACGACGCGCCGACCCCACACGGCGAGCACGAAGAACCAGCCGAGCGTGCCCCACACCCAGTTCGCGGCGGTGAACAACTGCCGCTCGCCGGCCGCGGCGAAGACGGCCGCGTCGACGACCAGCAGCAGCCCGGCCAGCGGCCACGGCGGCAGCGGGGACCCTTGCAGCAGCCGGACCCCGGCCACCGCGCCGGTCACGGCGACAAGTATCCAGGCGCCGAGCACCACCGCCGGCGCGGCGAACTCCGCGCGGGCGGCCAGCACCGCCGGCAACGCGATCGCGACGTGCCAGGCCAACGCGATGGCGACGGCGGCGATCCGGGCACCCCGGTCGGAGGCGTGCGCGACGGCGGCCGGCGCGGCGAGCGCCGCGGGGGAGGCCGGCTCCCGGGGCGTCGGAACGCTTGTCCGGTTCGGTGCCTCCGGAGCGTCGGTGGGATGCGCCGGGGCGTTCAGGTCAGCCGACACCGGGCCACTCCAGTCGAATACGGGTGCCCGCGCCGACCGCCGAGCGCACCTCGGCCCGCCCGCCGACCGTCGCCATTCGGCCGTGGATCGACTCGCGCAAGCCGTACCGGTGCGGTGGGACGGTGGCCAGGTCGAAGCCGGGGCCGTCGTCGACGACCTCGACCACGACGCCGATCGCGTCGCGGGTCAGCCGCAGCGTGGCCCCGGCGCCCGGTGCGTGGCGGACCACGTTGGACAGCGCCGCGTAGGTGCTCTCGCTTATCGCGTCGGCCACACCGACGGGGACGGCGCAGGACGCCAACTCCAGCCGCACCGCAAGCTCGGGCAGCCGGCTGACCACGGACCGTAACCGTCCGTCGAGCGGCACCGGGCCGTCGCCGGCCACCGGGCCGCCGTCGGTGAGCGAGACGAGGGTACGCAGGTCGGCCGCGCAGCGGTCCCGGAAGGCATCCGAGGGTCCGGCCACCGCGCCCAGCCCCACCATGGTCAGCGTGCCGAGCACCGTGTCGTGCAGATCGCGATTCTGTTGGCGTTCCGCCTCGCGGGCGGCGCGTGCGACCAACGCCTGCCGGGTCAGCCGCTGGTGTTCGACGAAGGCGCGGTCCGCCCGGCCGATGCGGCGGCGCATGACCGCCGCCATCATCGCCGTGCAGGCGGTCTGGGCCAGCAGCGTGGCCGCGTGCGCTCGAGCTTCGGTGGGGTTGCCGGCCGCCTGCGCCCCGGTGACGTAGGTGGCGATGACGAGTAGCCCGGCCGGGATCGACCAGCGCGCCGGCGCGGTGGCCTGCGCGTTGATCACCGTGGTGCTGGCCAGCACGGCGATCCAGCTGCCTTCGCCGGGCAACACCTCGGGCGCCACCAGCACGGGGATGAGGAGGCAGGCCAGCGCGGTCACCGCCACGTCACCGGCGACGAGGGCGGGGCCGATTCCGTGGCGCAGCGCGCGGTGTGCGTACCAGAGGGACCAGCCGGTCAGTGCGCCCACAGCGGGCAGCAGCACCGCCTGTTCGACGGGCGGGGTCTGCACCGACACTGCCACCGCCGCGCCGAACAGCCCGCAGGACAGCCGCAGCAACGCGGGCAACGTGGTGAAGATGAGACCCAGGGCCCCGCCGGCCGGATTGTCCAACGTGGGCGGTGGCACGGCTGGAGTGGCAACGGTCGGCATCGGGAAGTGTCCTTCCGACAACGACCCGGTCCGGGTCCACACGGCGTAGATCGACATCGGACAATAGCATGGGGGCCGCGATCGAGCACCCGATTGTGTGCGGAGTGTCGCTAATGTGTCACTCTGTGCTGCGCGGCTGGAGGAGGTCCCACCGGTTGCCGTAGAGATCGACGAACACCGCTACCGAACCGTACGCCTCGTGCCGCGGCTCCTCCAGAAAACGCACCCCGGCCGCCACCATCCGGGCGTGGTCCCGGGCGAAATCCTCCGTGTACAGGAACAGCCCGACCCGGCCGCCGGTCTGGTCGCCGACCCGAGCCCGCTGCTCGGCGCTGCTCGGCCGTGCCAGCAGCAGGGCCGTCTCCCGGGCCCCGGTCGGGCGGACCACCACCCACCGTGAGCCGTCCGGTCGGGCGGTGTCCTCCACCAGCTCGAAACCGAGGTCGCCGACGTAGAAGTCGATCGCCTCGTCGTACTCCCTGACCAGCAGCGCGACAAGTCCCAGATGTGCCATTCGGCCATTCTGCCGGCGGGTCCTTCGCGCCCCGCCGCCGACGTCCCCACCGGTCATCCGCGTCACGCCTCCGTCCCGGCGGGCCACGACCGTGCGGCCGGGGAACCGGGCGCGCCTGGTCTCCGTCTCATCCTCGGGTGGAAAGGTGGTGAGCCGCATGCGCTCGTCCCGGACGGTACTGGCGGTGGCACTGCTCGGCATGGTGCTGAGTGGCTGCAACGACACGGTGGCCCTGACGCCTGGGAGCGATGAGCCCGCTCTCGCCCAGATCGTCGACGGGTGGACCTCCTGCGCCAAGGAGGCCCCACGGGCCGGTGAGATGATCATGGAGGCGTCGCCGCCGGCCGTGAACGAGCCGGCCATCGGTCGTATCGACCCCGCGTTCACCCCGGTCACCGCCGTGATCTGCGGGCGGGAGATCCGGCCGGGCCCCAACGGCGGCCAGGAGCAGATCGCCACCGAGCGACACGCCAGGGAGATCACACCGCTGCTCACCGCGCTGCGCCTGCCCAGCGAGCAGGCTGGCGGGGAGATCGCCTGCACCCTCGACATGGTCATCCCGCCGTGGCTGGCCCTGGTGGACGACCGGGGACGCTGGCTGCGGCCGCACATCCCCACGGACTCCTGCGGCAAGCCTCGTGCCGAGGTGATCGCCGCGTCGGCCGGGCCGCACTGGACCACCGTGGACACCCGTACCATCCGGCAGATCGAATCCGCGGCGGCCGAGGCCGCCGGATGCGCGCAGCAGTGGACGGACCTGGTGGGGGTGGAGACCAGAAACGGTCGCCCCGGGCCGGTCAGCCCGGCCATTCCGCCGGCCGCCGGGCCGCTGCGCCTCTGCGTCTACGAGGTGCCCGCGTCACTCCAGGACGGCGAGAAGCCGGCGGGCGATTTCGTGTACGGCGGGCCGCTGCCCACCGAGCGCCAGACGGGCGTGCTCCGGGCGCTGTCCAACCGTCGGGCGGTGGTCGACTGTGCCACCCCGGCGACCCGCTTCGCGGTGCTGCGCCCGATCGACGGGACGGGCCCCGATCGGTACGTGGAACTCGACGGCTGCCGACGGTTCCTGGTCGCACCGGCGACAGGTGGCGCGCAGCTCGGCCAGGGCGACGACGCGCTGGCTGCCCTGTTGGGGCCGGTCTAGAAAGTCGGAGGTGGGCGCTACCGTCCCGGTCATGGCAGCTCGGATCTCCCTGACAATGGACTCCACCGACGCGCAGGTGCTCGCCGCATTCTGGAAGACGGCCCTGGGCTACATCGACGAGCCACCACCACCGCCCTTCGCCACCCGCGAGGAGTGGCACGCGCAGTTCGACCTGCCGGAGGACGACCTCCCCGAGCACGGCGCGTGGCTGTGCGACCCGGACGGCGTCGGCCCCTTCCTCTCCATCCTCAACGTGCCCGAGCCCAAGACGGCGAAGAATCGGCTGCACATCGACGTGCGGGTGCCCGGCCACGGCAGCCCCGACGAGCGGTGGGCGCGGATCAGGGCCGAGTCCGAGCGGCTGGTGCGGGCCGGCGGGCGGGTTTTGGAGGAGTTCGACAGGCAACACGTGGTGATGGCCGACCCGGAGGGCAACGAGTTCTGTGTGGCGGCGGCCTCGGCCTGAGAACGCCGTCACCAGCTGCCCGGGCGGTCGAGATCGGGGGCCGGCCGGTACCCGCCGAGGATCGCCAAGCCTTCCGCCTCGGTGTAGCCGTTTCCCCAACCCGTGCGGAACGCCTCGACGACGCACGGCTTGACTGCCATCTCCAGCACGTCGCTGCCCTGCCGCCGTACCCGGTAGGGTCCGGCGACGAGATCCCCCGGCCGGGCCTCACGGCTGTCCGGGGCGAGTTGCGCCCGAACCGTCAGCCAACGACCGGCGTCGTCACCGACCACGAGTGAGCCCTCGACGAACGAGCCCCGCGCCGACCGGCCGAGCGTGACCGAGCATTCCAGCAGCCGTCCGCCGGGTGGCAGCGACTCCAGGCGGAACGGCACGACACAGCGGCGGGCGCCATCGAACCGGACCCGGCTCGCCGTGCCCGTCGCCTCGTCCCTGGTGGTCGCGTACGTGTCCAACTGAGCCCAGAGCCCGTCGGCGGGTTGCCAGCGAACGAACCACAGTTTCCGGTCACCGGAGGGGTCGAACCAGGCGAACCCGGGGCGGTCACCGATCCGTACGTCGGTGCGTGGCTGCGGCCGTCCCTCTGAGGACAAGGTCTGCTGGAGCTCGTTCAGCAACACCTCGCTGCGGGCCAGCACGAAGCGGGCCTGGCCGGTCGGGCCCCGGAACTCGACGCTCTCGGTGCCGCGCCCGGCGCGCCAGGCTGCGTACTCGGCACCGTTCACCAGGGAGTCGGTCGAGAAGTGCACAGTCGCGGGATCGGCGCCGACATCCTCGGGGCGGGTGGTGGCATCGCTCTGTGCTGCCGGCAGCATGAGCGCCGCGGCCGGCGCGAACGGTTCGTCGGTGCGCGGACCGCCCGGGATCGCCAACACCATCGAGGTGAGAGCGACGCACGCCGCCGCCACGCCTCCGGCGATCAGCCCGCGCCGCCGCACTCGCAGCCGCCGGCCGCGATGCCGGGCCTGCTCGACGATCGGTGTCGGGTCGACGTCGCCGCCCGCACGATGCTTGAGAGTGGTGGCGAGCTGCTGATCGAGGTCGCTGAACATCAGAACTCTCCTGCCCGTGCGGGGGTTTCGGCAAGCTGTCGTTGACGCAGCGCCGCCAGGGCGCGGCTCGCATGTGTGCGAACCGTCCCGGCCGAGCAGGAGAGGATCTCGGCGATCGCCGTGTCGTCGAGATCCTCGTAGTAGCGCAGGACGACCACGGTGCGCTGACGCGCCGGCAGATCACAGACCAGCCGCCACAGTGCGTCGCGTTCGGCGACCCCGGCGGCCTCGTCCACGTCGCCAGCCTGATCGAGCACCGCGGCGACGGAGATCTCCCGGCTGCTGCGTCGACGCCACCAGGAGTTGTGGGCGTTGACGAGCATGCGACGGACATAGGCGTCAGGACGGTCCGTCCGCGCGATACGTCCCCACCTCGCGTACGCCTGGGCCAGGACATCCTGAACCAGGTCCTCGGCCCGGTGCTCGTCGCCGGTCAGCAGCCGGGCGAGCCGCACCAGCGCAGAAGTGCGAGCGAACGCGTACTCCTCGAACGTCACGCCCTATTAACGCCGTAGGCGGGCCAACCCGTAGACATCTGCCGGGCACTTTGTGCGAAGCAGGCCCGGATCGACCACGTGACATGCCTACGTGGCCTGACGGACGGTTGCTTCGGGGTCATGGTGATCGGGTGGCCTCGTGCGGATAGGTCGTGTTGAATGCCGGCCATGTCGCTGACGATCGGACCGGCGTTCACCATCCCCGGGTACACCACTTCGGCGCCACCCGATGACGACAGTGAGTCCGAGGTGACCCTGTACGCCGCCGACGTCGTGATGGGCTACCCGGCCTTCTGGTCGTACTACCTGGCCGGGCCACTCGGAGCGGATCGAGAGTCGGGCGCTGCCTTCGCGGTCACCGCAGCCGACTACCAGGAGATGTGCGCGGTCCTCAACGACCCGGAGCGCTGGCCGGTCGTGTCCGTGCGGCTGGATCGGGACGCCTGGCTGCGGATCGTGCACCGCAACGTCGAGGAGGACGAGGCGCTCGACTTCGTGGAGGTGCGACCGGGCCAGCCGGTAAAGGTCTTCACCCTGGATCAGGATGCTGGTTCTTCCACGATGACCTGGGCCGAGCTGCTCGTCGCCGCAGATCTGCCGGACGATCGGCTGACGTGGGGGCAGCGCTTCATCCTGATGCTGCCGATGCTGGACCTGCAGGAACTACCCGCTGACGCCGCAGAGGTCATCGACCGGGCGCTGGAAGGGATCGGCGCCGCGAACCGGGCGGCGGTTGTGGCGGTTGTGCTCGACTCGCTGAACTGGCCTGCCGACTAGGCTGGCGGCCGGCCGGGCGGGCTTGGTTGCACGGCACCGGCTAACGCCGCTTGCCGAGTCGAGGCAGGGGCTGGCGGCTGCGCCACGACTCCGCGCCGCCTCGCAGCCGGTTCCAGTTTCGTCGCAGCCACCACGCGTACGCCAGTGCCAGCACCGCGCCACCAGCGAGGAGGAGGGTTGGGAACAGCACGCCCGGTTCGTCGCCCGACAGGTAGGCACTCCCAGTGGGGTCCATCCGGTCGTAGATCACGTCGACCTTTTCCCCGAAGCTTGGCTCGTCCCAGGGCGAGTGGCTGATCCAGGTGGTGACCTCGTCGCCGCTTCGCGTGGTGAAGCTGACCGACACCCACCACTGCCGGCCGTGTGCCTCGCGCACCGTCCCGACCGCCCGCTCGCCCCGTTCGACCATGTCGTTTCGGTGGCGCAGGTTGCCGAGGCCGCAGGTTACGAGGACAACTGCCATCAGGGCCCCGAAGGCGACGCCGAGGGCCGGGTGCCGGAGCCAGTAGCCGGGGCGCCATCGGCTGCGGATGCTCGGGTCGACCGACTCAATAGGCTGCCCTGTGGTTCGTGGTGCCGTCGCTCGCGAGCGCCGTCGGTACCGCTTGACCACCGCGCCTCCCGTACGTCGCCCTCGCGATGTTTGCGCCCACGGTAGTTGGCTGCGCAAAGCCCTATCGATCTCTTGCGGCTGGGGCTGGCCCCTGCTGTCGTCGCCGTGGGCGAGGCCGCCAAACAGTCTCGACTGGCTCGGCCCTACGAAGGGCTGCACGCGCGCCGTGGTGACCGACTGGCCCGGGAGCGACAGAGCAGTTGACCTGCGGTGGTGAAGGTGCGCCCGGCAGGATTCGAACCTGTGGCCTTGGGATTAGAAGTGGCGTCGACCTGCCACCCGTCTCTGTCTTTGCCTTCTTGAGCTGCTGTTCCTCCGCACCCCGGGTGCCGGAAGTTTCTAAGAGCGCCTTTTCTCTCGCACCACGGATGGCCCCACGGCTTGGCGTGCTGTCATTGGTCCTGCAGCAACAGGCAGCGCAAGAACATGCTTGACCCTGTGAATACCCTGAACTCATGCCTTCGCCGCAACAAGTCCCATCGTCGGTGACCGTCGATGTGCCCTCATGGCTGTGGGGCGGCGCACCAGGCGAATTCTTTGCCAGAGCAAATCTTCGAGTTCGGCGGAGTGCCGCTCAATCTCAGCATTGGCTAGTCCAGACCGAGGAAAGCTATCGTCGGGTTCGACCGGGACTCGTGATTGCAGAACATCTGGCGGGGCCGGCGCAGCGAAGGGTGAGGTTTGACGTCCTAACTCGCCTTGCCCGAGGTGCGGAGGAGCCCGTCAGCCTCAAAGACAAAGTGTCGCTTGACCAAGTGAATGAACTGGGTCAACGTGCCGAAAGCTCTGGCAATTTGGCTGATCTCTTTTACTATTGGCAATTGCTTGCAATGGTTGCTGGTTCAGAAGAGATCGCGACGGTCGTTAAAGAAATACACGCTCGCCTTGTTGACATGCCCGCCGAGGGTAGGACCGATCTGAAACTATTCCAAGACGCGGGTGTTCATTTAATCCACCGGTCGGACGTGCTGATTCACCGAACCAAGCTAGTAGGGGTGTTGCTGCGAATCGCGTATGACGAGACGCTTGCGAGTGGAGATGTGCGGCACCTAAAGGAGTTGAGCGCTGTAGGGGGGCGCGTCTTCTCTAGCAGTGAAAACCTCCTCCAAGGCATCTTGCTGTTTGACACATATTTGGGGCCGCTCCTAGGTGCCATGACCCCGACTTTTTGGGCGTTTGCAGCTCACCGCACCTCCGGCCAGCTGATCTTTAGCTTGGGTCATACAATCAACGGGACGAGGTCGGGGCCTGGGGACCTTTTGCACCTGTTGCCGAGCCAAGGAGCTGTCCGGGCAACGTGGTCAATCACCGACCTGCCGGGATTGGCCTGTTCTGAGGCGGTGTCGTGGTGGGGTGCTCGGCTTGATGCACTGTTCGGTGTCGTTAGCGACCTAGCCGTTTTCGGTGACGGCCAAGGATTCTACAACCCGCGCAAGCATTTGCAGGTGCTCCTGACGGTTGAGCAACTATTCCGCAGAGTAAGTTCCATCTTGACTTCGCCGCGCGATGCTCATGTTCAGCGTGTGCTTCTGTTCACAGTGCTTGATACGCTTGAAAGGTTGACGGGCAGGGATATCGACAGGCTTTGCAACCTGCCGTTCGCCGAGAAGAAGTTGCAGGATTTGGAGTCGAGCATACCGTCTGGGGCTGCCACCATCCTGCTGCCGCTAGCGCGGCGTGCGGTGGCTGCTCTAAGGGAACTTCAAGATGGTTTCTTTATTCAATGAGCCACGCCTGGAGGGCGGATAGTAGGTCTCGCCAGAGATGTTGCTGCAGCCCGTTACGTGAAGCTACTACGAAATGCTACTCATGGACATGGCACTAATAACCCCAGCTTGGTAGATCAGACCAGCGCATTGTTGGCGCACCATGATGGTGACATACCGCACGATCTGCCCTTGTTGGGCTACCTGTACTTGCTGGACTGGCTTTCCCGGATGGAAGACTCCCGGCTCTTTCTCCATAAGAGGAGTTAGCGATGGGGGAGGGGCTGAACCATCTCCGCATCTCCGCATCTCCGCAAACATGGCCTTGAGCTGGGCAAATGCTTGCGGAGATGGAGCGGGGTGGTGAGGGTTTATCTCCGCAAAGAGGTGGGATCTCCGCAGTTGGTTGCGGAGATGCGGAGATCGACGACTCTCTCTGGTCTGATCTCCGCAGGGTGTCTTCCCTGGTGGTAGGGGGCCGGTGCGGCGTTGCGGAGATGCGGAGATGGTTCAGCGGGTTCCACCCCTCGTGCCGCTCGACCCAGAGCACGGAGCGGTCGCCGCGGTCGTTGCGGCCGGCGCGGACGACGTGTTCACCGCGCCAGCGTCCGGCCTGTCCGGTGAGGAGTCGGCCGAGTTGTAGGGGGTTGGGTAGGCGGCCGTTGTGGGTGGTGATGAATTGCCCGTCCCAGGGGTCGTGGGCGTCGCTGCCGAGGTGTATCGGTTCGCCGTCTTGGCGGAGTTCGGCGGCGGTCATCGCACGGCCGCCGTGGCGGTCGTGCCAGCAGGTGAGGAACGCGCGCCAGCGCGTTTCGTCTTCATCGATTTCACGGATGTCGGCGGCGTTGGTGAGGAATCCGTCGATGCCGTGGTGGGCGAGGAACCCGCCGAGGGCTTGTGCCCATGGGGTGAACTGCCGCATCGACAACCCCGATACCCGGGGTGCTCCCCGCCGCGTCCAGTTGAGTACCAGCACGAGTAGGTGCCACAGGACGGTGAGTTGGTTTGCCGGGTCGGTGATCCACTGGTCGAGGTGGGGGATGCCGAATCCGCGTTGGTCGCGTAGCTCGGGGCGGGGCATGTCGGGGTCGAGGCTGTCCGCACTGGTGGTGGGCCCACCCGAAGCCCGTGCAGCGACGTCGGGCGGCCCGCCTAGCTTGCCAACAGCAACATCGCTATTCAGTATGGATAGAAGGGCATCAGGGCGCTGGCGAGATGCTCGGAGGTAATAAGACCTTCGGAATTCGTAATATACACGATGCATTGTGGACCGCCGAGTTCGAAAATCCAGTCCATGCAACTTCCGCAAGGCGTAAAATGCTCCCTCTTGCTTACGATTGCTATGGCGACTGCGCGAGTGCCGCCATTCGTAATCATCGAGGTGAGAGCATTCACTTCGGCGTGCACATCATGCGATCGGAACTTGTGCTCTACGTTGCAGCCGCCGTACACAATGCCGTTGTCGGCTAGGACGGCTGCACCCACCTTGGTCTTCCCTAGCACCCTAGCGTTTTCACGTGCTCTCCAAGCGATGCTGGCAAGCTCCAAGGGAGAGGGTTCCCCGTTCACGAACTCTCCCGTTCCCACCAAGTCTTGAACGCCTCTAACCGAGCTTTCCAAAGTTCTTTCCCTTCCTCAGTTTCCTGTAGATCCCGAGCATGCTCGAGGAGGGGCCAGACTCGATCGGCCCAATGCGCCGAGGCGCCTTCGTATTGAGTTGCCCACGCCACCTGGGATAGGGGCTCCGCAGGAAGCTGGGCAAGTCTAGCGTCTACCTGTGACAAGAACCTGTCAGTGGCATCCACGTCAGAAAGCGCCGCCATTTCTAGAAGCGAGCGAACTGCGCCATAGACGACCCACGAGTACGCGTCACTGTCGATTGCTTCTAAAAGTAGTTGCGCATTTTCGCTGGAGGGGTGGCGTCCTAGCGCATGCACCGCCCTCCATCTAATAGAGTGCGATATGTCGTCTGACGCATGCCGAGCGCCGCGGTACATTGCCCGTATTTGCCGAGCGCCATCGAGGCCCAGATCGCAATGCCTGGCGACCTGGGTGGCCGTCCAGCCAATGAATGGGTCAGGGTTGCTTATTTCCGAAACCGCAAGCTCATCTATTGTGCGAGAGGGCTCCTTCAATTGTCGAAAGAGGCCGTACCAAACTCTGAACCAGCTCGGGCCGGATCCGTCTGAGATCCTTTCGACCTCTTCTACCAGTGCGGCAATGGTCGATGCCTGACCGAATCGAAAGCTAGTTACCCCATCCAGCTTCTCGGTCCACTGCTCCGCCCTGGCACGTGATCCGTTGACCGGGTCGAAGCGTTTCTCCCCCAGCATCGCAGATAGAACCACGGTGAGATGGCGAGGTAAACGCCAGTCGTCCCGCAGTGCGCGTTCTACGCATCGGATAGTGCCGAACCAGTTCCAGTCGTACAGGGCGGTGATGTAGTCAGAGATCCCTTCTTCTGACTGGATTTGGTCCAAAACCATTATGAGTGACTCGTACGTGTTGGCGTCAAAGCTTAATGCGTCAAAGTATTTCGGGGTCCACGCATCGGGTCGTTTTGCAAGGCTGCGGCTCGCAAGGTAGTCATGAAGAAGTTGGTGGTAGAAGGCCGCACTATCGTCATCTGGAATCAGCAGAACGCGAGATTCAATCAGTCGACGTGCAACCAGGGGTCCGGCAGTTGCAACCAGCTCACGGAGGGGGAAGGTTAGGCCCTCCCTTTTTGTGTACATCGCGAGGGCGAAGTCGGCGAGCTTGTCGATGTCGTCTTCACTCAGGCTTAGCCGTTCCCCGAACATGCCATGGATGGCTTGAACGCTGGTCTCCCAGGTCCACCTGCCATCGGTCATGGCGACATCTAGGAAGAACGGGGTCGTTAGTAGTTGCCGTCGGCCTGAATCTTCAAGGGCGTTGTTCCGGGACCTACTGTTTGCCTCGGAGGTATTGGCCAACTCGGAGGGAAGGAGGAGATCGACGTCTGTTTTTCTTAACGGGTTGATCTCCAGGAGCGACCATTCCGGCGGTGAATATCGGGTTGGCGACCTGTCCGTGACTACGAGCGACGATCGGACGATTCCACGTAGATAGGTAGTCAGGGATTCGAGTACTGGCCTACTCAGTCCGCTTGGAAGCTCATTTATGCCGTCGACTAGCCAGTACTGCCTCGCATCTGCGGTCGCGAGGTCGCGATGGATACCTTGAATAAGGGCTGCAGTTGCAGGAACGGCGGACGCTTCGAGGATCTGGTCGACAGTCGGACTCTCACCATCAGCGACGAACTGCTTGTTGCGTTCATGTGCCCATGGCTTCAGGTCCACGAGAACAACAAGAGCGTTTTCGCTTGAATTCAGGCGTGAAGCGAGATCTGTCAATGCGGCACTTTTGCCGGAACCCGCCTTTGCGTGGATTGCTACCTGGCGGTGCGCGGCGACCACTTCCGGCAGGACGTCTAGCGGCTTCTCCGGCGCCTCATTGTCGTGGAACGTCAATGGAAAAAGTCTTGTTGGTCGGCGCCATGTAATTGCTTGCTGGAGTTGACGTCGGTACTCGGCGAGGTCCGCCGAGAGTGACGTGGTGGCCTTTGGCTCGCGATATTCGGAGACCAGTTCGCGAATCTCACGCACTTGATCCGACAAATGCCGATTCTGGTATGAACTCAGAACCACGCGATCGTCTGGGTCGAGCGAAGCCGGAAGTTCGGAAATCGCAAGTTCGGCGAAGTCGGCGGCCATGCTGCGCCGGGTGGCAGCGTCGCGGTCTCCGGAAAAGCAAGCCTCTATACCTCGAACAAGTTCAGGGCTGACCTCCACGCTTGTTTCGATGAGAAGAGACCATGTCTCTTCCAGCGCGAAAAAGCGTTCGAGCCTACGCCGTTCCGCAGCGCTTGGTTCCGGAAGGTTTGTGTTCCTTTTCGAAAGCGCGCGCTGGGCCAGCTTCTCTGCTCTGTTGCGGTCGCCGAGCCTGCCCAGCGCCCGGAAAAGAGAATCCACAGCCTTGCCTGCTAGCGCCCCAGTGAGTGGCTCCATGCTTGACCGCCTTCCTTCGGAGGTTCGGCCTAGGGAGCGGAGACGGCTTAGCTTAGTACGGCAGCAGCATTTTGTGATCACGCGGTGGAACGAGCTGAATCGCCGTTGGCAGCGGCTGTCCCGGCTCGGGGGAGTCCGCGCTGGTAGTGATACCTGACCCCGATGCTGAGTGGTCTGTGCTGACAGAACTCGCGCTTGGTAGGGCCGAGGCCGCGTCTGGGTCGGTGTCCGAAGGGCGGTGTCCTGGCTGCGAAGGTCTATGCCCCGGTCAAGCAGGATTGGGGATGCTCCCCCGGATCTGGGCGCCCCGATCCCCCCCCAGCCGAAGGGCGAAGCCAGGCGGCTCTGGTCGCCCCTGTCTGCCAAAATGCGACCCGCTGGGGAGGGACGCCCCCACGGCTCCTGACGTTCCGCCAGAGGCAAGGGCAGCCGCGACCCGTCATGTGCTAAGCGCACAGTTGCTGCTCATGCGCCTGCGACGGTTGCTCGACGACCTCGGACGACGCTTACCAACCCCTCCGCGGTCAGTAAGGCGGCAGCTCGATGAGCGGTGCCGACCGAGACCCCATAGCTACTAGCTAGGTCGGCGACCGCGGGCACTTGCTCGCCCGGTGCTAGCCGGCCCGTTGTGATCTGATCACGAAGATCGGCGGCGATCGTCTGGTAGGGACTGCTCGCCATGGTTTGCTGCGTCGGTGCGACCGGGCGGGGAGGCATCCGAGCAGCGAGCGTTCCAGCAGCTCGCTGGTCGGACTCCGACAGCCAAGGCGGGCATAGACCCTGAGCGTCGTTGTCCCACCGCCACCGTGGCCGAGTCGCCCCGCGACCGTCCGCACATCAACGCCCGCATTGATCAGCTCCGTCGCCGAGTAGTGGCGCAGGGCGTGGACGTGGCTGTCGATGCCGAGCCGGGCGGCGAGCCGGCCGTACCGCTGGGTGATGGTGTCGGGCCGGTAGCCACGACTGTTGTCCGGCTCAGGGGAGAAGACGTAATCGGCAGGATCGGCGTCGGCGTCGAGCTGCGCCAGGCGGTCAAGGTACCGACCGTGCAGCTCGCGCAGTACCTCGATGGTCTCCGGGTCGAGCGCCACCCGCCGCTGCTGGTGCGTTTTTGTGTCCTTCTCCCGCAGCTCGCCGTGTTCGTCCAGGTAGGCACTGCGCCGCAGCGTCAACACCCCGGCGTCCAGGTCGAGATGCCGCCAGCGCAGCGCACACAGTTCACCGCGTCGGGCGCCCGTCGTCATCGCGAGCCAGACCAACGCGCCCCAGTCCGGGTCGCGCCACGCCTCGGTGATGATGCGGGCCGCGTCGGCCGGGTTAGGTGGCTGAGGGTCGGGGTGGGGCGGCGCAGGTGGCTCGGCCTGCCCGACGGGATTGACGGCGATCCAGCGCCACCGGACGGCGCGACTGAGCGCACCACTGAGGATCCAGTGAATTTGTCGCACGGACGAAGCGCTGAGCGGCTTGCAGGCGTGCGGCCGGCACTTCGCCGTGCAGGTGTGCTCACCTTCTATGCGGTGCTTCACGTACGCCTTACCGCCGCACCAGTCGCGGCAGCGACGCAGGCTCGCGTAAAACGACTCCAACGTCTCGGCGTCGAGTCGGCCAACCGGCAGCTTGCCCAGCACCGGGCGGACGTGCTTGTTGAGCTTGTTCACGTAGCCCATACGGGTGGTGGCCTCAATGTCGGCAACCTCAAACCATCGGTCTAGGAGTTGGTCGAGCGTGGCGCGGGTGCGTGGGTTGCGTCGCTCGTCCACCTGCGCCAGCAACCGCGTACGCGCCTTCTCGGCTTCCTTGGCGGCTGTGCGGCCGGCGGGGATGACTTCGCTGAGGTAGTGCGCCGCTTACCGCTGATCGGGTCGATCCCGGCATAGACCTGCACCCGCAGTGACCCGCTGGGCAGGGTTTTCGATCTCACCGCGCTGGCGCTTGGTGCGTCCGTTCGAGGCTGCCACGGCCACCGGAGCGCGCTCGCACCAGGAATAGCCCATGGGAGCTGGTCAGATTGAGGAAATACCTGTGCGCCCGGCAGGATTCGAACCTGCGGCCTTGGGATTAGAAGTCCCCTGCTCTATCCGCTGAGCTACGGGCGCGTGTGGCGTGGATGTCGCGCCCAGAGGGTACCGCCGTCCCACTGCCCGACGGCGAAAAGGGTGCCCGCGTCCACGTTGCCGAGCAGAGTCTCACGTCCGCCTCGTGGCGGGCATCCGGGTTACCGCGGACCGACCTGGCCTCGGACCGTACCTTTGGCTGGTGTTGCTGGATTCCGACGCCGAGAGCGACGTCGCCTACGAGCTGTGCCAGGTCGTTGGCCGCGCCATCCTGCCGTACCGGTCCTCGGGCGACTTCGGCACCGCGTTCTTCTTTCGCAGCGGTGCCGACCCGGTGGGGGAGTCGCTGCTGACGGCGGCCGACCTGGTGGGGGCGCCGGGTGGCGAGCTGAGTCTGCGGGCGAGCGTCACCGAGCCGGCGGGGGTCGCGCCGGCTGTTGTCGCCGAGGCCGAGATCGTGCCCGGCTGGGCCCGCTTTCCGGGCGACGGGGTCGCGGTGTTGCCGACCGCTGGCCTGCACCGCTATGCCGGCGACGGCGGCTGGCGGTGGCGCGTCCAGCCGGTGCCCGCGGGGATCGCCGCCGGGCCCGAGGTGGTCGCCCGGCTCGGCGCCGACGCCAGTTCCGCTTTCGTGCTGGCCCATGGGGTACGCGAAGACCTGTCGCGCCCGCTGGAGGTCGCGATCGAGCGGGTGGTCCGCGACGGGGACGCCGTGCTGATCACCACGGAGCTGCCGCCGGGGTACGTCGGCGCGCCGGTCTTCATCGTCCAGGCTGACGCCACCGGCGAGGTCTCCCCGTACTGCCTGGGTCTGGTTCTGCCCGGTGTCGGCGCGCACCCGGTGGCGACCTTCGACCGGATCCGTGCCGTCCTACCGGCGACGCCGGGCGACATCTGAGCCGCGACGCCCTCCGATTAGTCAGTTGCCGGGCGTCGCCGCCCCCGTCGCGTCGGCTGTCGGCGTGCTGGTTGGTGGGGCGTCGGCCGGGGCGGTGGGGCCGGCGGCGAGGAACGCCTCGGCCCAGCGGCCCACCTCGTCGAAGACCTTCCTCCGTACGGCGGGGCCGGAGAGCGTGAGGTCGTGCAACCCGCCGTCGAAGCGGGCCAGGGTGACATGGCGACCGAGGCGGGGCGCGTAGCGGACCATGTGTTCGACGTCCAGTACGGCGTCGGCCAGGGTCGCGTTGTCGTGCCACTTGGTGCCCCGGAAGGACCGGGTCGAGCAGGCCAGCAGCACCGGCACCTGGATGTCCAGCCCGGCGCGGAGCCGGCGTTGCCCGGTGCGGATCGCGTTCAGCCAGCCGGCCCGGACGGGGAACCCGGCCAGCGGCTTCCACGCCAGGTCGTAGGTCCACTCGCCGCGGTGGTCGGAGTGGATGCTCTCGCCGTACACGGTGCCCAGCCCGAACGGGAGGATGCGGTGCGGCGCCCTGCGGCCCAGCCGGGACGCGGCGGCCGCGAGGGGTCGGCGGACCGCCCAGGGGGCGTTCAGGTCGAAGAAGGGGCTGTTGAGCACCAGGCCGTCGATGGTGCCGGTGTCACGGCGGGCGTCCGCCCAGAGCGAGATGATCAGGCCGCCGGTGGAGTGGCCCATCGCCAGCAGGGTTTCGTGCCCGTCGTCCTTGCGGATGATCTCGGCGGCGGCGTCCAGCTCGGGGAAGTAGTCGTTGATGTCGTGGCAGAAGTTCGGGGTCTGGCCCGGGAGCAGACTACGACCGTATTTGCGCAGGTCGAGCGCGTAGAAATCCCAGCCCCGCTCGGCGAAGAAGTCGGCCAGGTGCGTCTGGAAGAAGTAGTCGACGAAGCCGTGCACATAGAGCACGGCCCGTCCGGTGGGCTGCTCGGCCCGCCGCCGGACCAGGGTCGCGACAACAGGGCCCTCGTCGTCGGTGCCCAGGTCGATCGTCTGCCGCTCGTACGGCGGCCCCAACACGTCCGGTTCCACGAACGCGACGCTACGCCGCCCGCCCTACCCAGCGGTAGCCCACGCCCTGCCTGGCCCTGCCTCCGCGCCCCGCCCTCGCCTCACCCGCCCCGCGATCTTGCACTTTCTGTCCCGACATACGGGGTGATAGCCGCTATTCGGCATCCGAAAGTGCAAGATCGCGGGGGTGAGGGCGTGGGTCAGGCCGTTTCCGCGTCGGCGCGAAGGGTCGGGTCGTCGGACTCGTCGGACTCGACCTGCGGCTGGGGAACGTCGCGCAGGTGCTTGTTGTGCCGGGGCTCCTGGCGGGTCTTGGCGTCGTTGAGCCGCCGCCGCAGGTCGTCACGGACGTCGTTGAGGGCGGCGTGCAGATCCTCCTCGCCGGAGGTGGTGACGATCTTCTGCCGACCGGCGATCCAGCACTCCAGAGTGACCTTCTGCCCGCGTGCCTCCCGGTCCTTCACTGACACCTCCAGCTCGGTGGCGTCGGCGTGGAAGCCGGCGAGCCGGGCGTCGAGGGTGGCGAACTGCTCGGCGATCCAGTTGCGGTCGCCCTGGGAGAACCCGGCGCCCACCCGCAGGCACTCAGCCACGGTGGCCGGGTTCGCCACGGCGCTCATCGCCGCGCCTCGGAAGCGTTCGCGGAGCCGATGGTGGTGATCGTCATGGCGCTGACCTCTCGTCGACGTGGTGCTGTCGGTGGTGCGTTGATCAAGTCCTTACCCAGTTCGGGCGGGCTGGGAAACCGTGGACGGCGGGTCGGGCGGGTCGGGCGTACCACATCCGGGCGTGATCAGGGCGTTGTCCACAGGTGGGTTCGTCATCCACAGGTCAGGGATGGGCGGTGGCGACGGGCGCCTTCAGTGTCGAGGCTCGGTGTCGAGTCGACTCGCGCTAGCAGGCCCCGATCCCCCTGGAGGGACGATGTTCGACACCTATGTGACTATTGTCGGTAATGTTCTGACTACCCCTGAATGGCGACGTACGACGCAGAGCAACACCCTGGTCGCCAACTTCAAGGTCGCCTCCACCGCCCGCCGCCTCGACCGGGACAGCGGCCGGTGGGTCGACGGCAATTCGCTCCGCGTCCGCGTCAACTGCTGGCGCAAGCTCGCCGAGGGGGTGGCGGCCTCTGTCATGGTCGGCGATCCGGTGGTGGTCTGCGGGCGGCTCTACACCCGCGACTGGACCGACGACGCCGGCAACCACCGCACGCTCTACGAGCTGGAGGCGGTCGCCGTCGGCCACGACCTGTCCCGGGGCCGGGCCCGGTTCCTGCGCAACCGGCCGAGCACGACGACCAGCGCCGTGGAGGACGCAGAAGCCGAGAGCCGGGTGCACGGCGAGCCCACCGAGCCGGTGCCCGCCGGGCAGGCACCCGTGCTGCCCGACGACCGTCCGCTGGACGACGACTTCGAGCTGCCCGACTACGCCGACCTGCGAACCAGCCCGTTCGGCAACATCCCGGTGGACGACGACAGCTCCCCGAGCGGCGGGCAGGTCGACGTCGCGCCGGGTCTCGACGACGAGTTGGCCCCTCCGCCCGAGGCGGACGACGACAACGCCGACGGTGACCTGGACATCGAGTTGGGGCCGGTGCCCGGCGAGGTGCAGCCGGAGCCGGCGCAGCCCGGGCGAGGGCGGCGCGGGCGGGGCCGGATCCCACAGCCAGCCTGACCTGTCGCGTCGACAGTCGCGGGCTGGGCGGCGGTCGAGCTGTCTGCGGTCTCCGGGCTGCGGGGCGCGGCACGACGGGGGCGGGGTGGCGGCGTGACAAGCGTCGTCACCCCGCGTGGCGGCCGTCGGCGGGGCTGGCCTGTCTGGTCGGTTCCGTGGCTCTGGCGTCCGTGCGGCACCGTGGGTTGGGCCGGTTCACGGGGTGCTCGTCTAGGCTGGCCGGCCGGAGGTGGTGCGGGTGCGACGGACAGCGCCGATGGCGAACGCGGTGGGGCTGCTGGCCGGGTACGCGCTGGACAGGCTGCTCGGCGACCCACGCCGGTGGCACCCGGTAGCCGGCTTCGGGCAGGCCGCAGGCGCGCTGGAGCGCCGCCTCTACCGCCCGGACCGAACGGCGGGTGCGGCATTCACCGCGCTGGCCGTCGGGGGCCGGTCCTGCTCGGGGCGGTCGCTGCGGCGGCCACCCGGCACCGGCCGGTGACCCGGGCGGTGATCGTGGCGGCCGGCACGTGGACCGTGCTGGGCGGCCGCACGCTGCGGCACGAGGCGACAGTCATGGGTCGTACGCTGCGCGACGGTGATCTGCCCGCCGCCCGGCGACGCCTCGGCCACCTCTGTGGTCGGGACCCGTCGACGCTCGGCGAATCGGAGCTGGCCCGTGCCACAGTCGAGTCGGTCGCGGAGAACACCTCCGACGCGGTCGTCGCTCCGCTGCTCTGGGGTGCGGTCGCCGGCCTGCCCGGGCTGCTGGGCTACCGCGCGGCGAACACCCTCGACGCGATGGTCGGGCACCGGTCGACGCGCTACGCGCGGTTCGGCACCCCGGCCGCCCGGCTGGACGACGCGCTCAACCTCGTGCCGTCCCGGCTGACCGGGCTGCTCACCATCGCCGTCGCACCGGTAGCGCACGGGGATCGGAACCGCGCCTGGCAGGTGTGGCGGCGGGACCGCAACGACCACCCGAGCCCCAACGCCGGTCAGTGCGAGGCGGCGATGGCCGGTGCGCTCGGGGTCCGCCTCGGAGGTCGCAACATCTACTTCGGGCGCTCCGAGGTGCGGCCGTTCCTCGGTGACGGTCCCCGCCCTGAAGCCCGGCACCTGAAACGGGCCGCCCGGATCTCCGGCGCGGTCGGGCTGGCCGCCGTCGGGCTGGCTGCCGTGTACCCGGTGACCCTCGGCCGGCTGGTCGGCGCGGTGAGCCGGCGTGCGCTGCGCGGTGCCGTGGGTCGGCGAGGGCTGGCCGGCGTTGCGGGTCGGCACGGGCTGGCCGGCGTTGCGGGCCGGCGCGGGCTGGTTGGTGCGGGCGGAGGGGCCGCCGAGGTGCGGCGGGGGAGCGGGCGGTGAGCGGCGGGCTGCTGGTGGCCGGCACGACGTCCGACGCCGGCAAGAGTGTGCTCACCGCTGGCATCTGCCGCTGGCTGCACCGGCAGGGCGTGAAGGTTGCCCCGTACAAGGCGCAGAACATGTCGAACAACTCGGCTGTCGTCGTCGGGCCGGACGGGCGCGGCGGCGAGATCGGGCGCGCCCAGGCCATGCAGGCTGCGGCGTGCGGGCTCGCACCCGACCTGCGGTTCAACCCGGTGCTGCTGAAGCCGGGCAGTGACCTGGCCAGTCAGGTGGTGCTGCTGGGCGAGGCGGTCGACACGATCACCGCCGGCACCTTCCGGCAGCTACGTCCCCGGCTCGCCGAGACCGCGTACGCCGCACTGGCCGAGTTGCGCGAGACGTACGACGTGGTGATCTGCGAGGGCGCCGGCAGCCCCGCGGAGATCAACCTGCGGGCCGGCGACTACGTGAACATGGGGCTGGCCCGGCACGCCAACCTGCCCACCATCGTCGTCGGTGACATCGACCGGGGTGGCGTCTTCGCCTCGATGTTCGGCACAGTGGCCCTGCTCGACCCGGCCGACCAGGCGCTGATCGCCGGCTTCGTGATCAACAAGTTCCGGGGTGACCTCGGGCTGCTCCAGCCGGGTCTGGACATGCTGCGTCAGCTCACCGGCCGCCCCACGTACGGGGTGCTGCCCTGGGCACTGGACCTGTGGCTCGACGCGGAGGACTCACTCGCCTACGGCCGGGTACTCGGCCGACCCGCCGCCCCGCACGGCAGCGAATGGCTGGACGTGGCCGTCGTCCGCCTGCCCCGGATCAGCAACGCCACCGACGTGGAGGCACTCGCCACCGAGCCGGGCGTCCGCGTACGCCTCACCATCGAACCGGCCGAGCTGGCCGCCGCCGACCTGGTCGTCCTACCCGGCTCCAAGTCCACAGTCGCCGACCTCGGATGGCTTCGCGAAACCGGCCTCGCCGACGCGGTGGCCAATCATGTGGCGGCCGGCAAGCCCCTGCTCGGCCTCTGCGGCGGTTTCCAGATGCTCGGCCGCGCCATCCACGACCCGGTGGAGAGCCGGCAGGGCAGCGTGCCGGGGCTCGGTCTGCTGCCCATCGAGATCACCTTCGATCCGCGCAAGACCGTCCGGCAGTCGGTGGGCACCGGCCGTGGTGGCGTCCCGGTGGGTGGCTACGAAATCCACCACGGGTACGTCTCGCACGCCGACCCCGGCCTGACCCCGTTGCTGACCAGCGACGCGGGTGCCGGCGAGGGGGCGGTGCTCGGCGCGGTGCACGGCACGCACTGGCACGGGGCGTTCGAGTCCGACGGGTTCCGCAGGTGGTTCCTCACCGAGGCGGCTCGCCTGGCCGGCCGCAGCGGGTTCCGGGTCGCACCGGCCACCAGCTTCGCCGCCGCCCGGGAACGCTCACTCGACCTGCTCGGCGACCTGGTCGAGGAACACCTGGACACCGATGCCCTCTGGCGTCTCATCGAAGCCGGCCCACCGGCGGGCCTTCCCTTCATCCCACCCGGTCCTCCACCGTCCTGACCGGTCGACCGTCCCTAGTGGAGCGCGGTGGCGCGGCTCCCGCCCGGGGCACCACGGCGCGACAGTGAACCGGCCGCCCTTCACGGCGGGCCCGCGGGTCGCCACGTCCGAAAGATCGTGCTCGATCCTTGATGTAGTGGCCTCGTCCCCGCGACGAGGGGCCTGTTTCCTGGATCGAGCGCGATCTTAAGCCGGGATCGACCGCGAGGCGGCGCGGTGGCGAGGCGGCGAGGTGGCTCGACCGCGCGGCGGTTCGGCCGCGCGGCGGCGTGGTTGCGCGGCCGCTAGATGGCGAGGCGGGCTCGACGGCGCGATGGCGGGAACGCGGTGGTGGGAGTCAGGGGCGGATGTCGGCCGCGCGGTCGGTTGTGGGGAGGCCGGCGGCGAGCCAGGCGTCCACGCCGCCGATCATGTCGGTGGCCCGGCGCAGGCCGAGGGTCTGCAGGCTGGCGGCGGCCAGACTGGAGCTGTAGCCCTGCCGGCACACCAGCACGATCTCCCGGTCGTACCCGGTGGCTTCCGGGATCCGCCAGGCGCTGGCCGGATCGAGGCGCCATTCCAGTACGGTCCGGTCGATGACGACCGCGCCCGGCAGGTCGCCCTGTTCGCGGCGCTGCAGTTCGGTACGGGTGTCGACCAGCAGCGCACCGCCGCGGACCGCCTCGACGGTCTGCTGCGGAGTCAGTCGGTGCAGCCCGGCGCGGGCCTGTTCGAGGAGGGCGTCTATGCCGGGGCTCATCACGTCTCGGAGCACCACCCGATCATGCCGATTCGGTGGCACCCCGGGCGGCGAACGGGCCGCCCGTCACCCGTCGCCGCCCCAATTCCCCCGGACGTGACGGTGGCCGACCAGGACGGTCAGCCGGACGTGTCAACGCGGCCCACGGTGGCCCACCAATCGGCGTGATCGACACGGTCACTGGCAACCTGTGGTCTCGCCGACAGGGACGTCGATGAACCGGAGTCGATCACCCTGCCAGCAGCGCTGACGGCATACTTCGGTCATGCACCACGCGAGGCTGCGCTGGACCCGGAGGCTGCGCTGGACCCGGAGGCTGCGCTGAACCCGGAGGCTGCGCTGAACCCGGAGACTGGCGCGCCGACCGTGGCGGTCGTCGAGGCGTACGCCGAACTGGCTCGTCGGGTGCTCGCGGGCCCGGCGCGGTTGGGGCGGACCCGGCTGGTCGCCGTCGACGGGCCGAGCGGCGCGGGTAAGAGCCGGTTCGCCGCGCAGCTCGCGGATGCCCTGGCGGGGCCGCTCGGCGGCCGACCGCCGGTGGTGCACACCGACGACCTGCTCGACGGGTGGGACGACCAGGTCACCTTCTGGCCCCGGCTCGACGAGTGGGTGCTCGCCCCGCTGCGCGACGGGGAGCCGGGCGCCTACCAGCGGTACAGCTGGGTCCGGCAACGCTTCCTGCCCCGGCCGGTTCCGGTGCCGGTGGCTCCGGTGCTGGTGGTCGAGGGGGTCAGCGCCGCCCGTGCGGTTGTCCGGCCGGAGCTGACGCTTGCCGTGTTCGTCACCGCGCCCGCGTCGCTGCGACTGGCTCGCGCGGTCGCCCGGGACGGGCCGGAGATCCTGCCCGAGCTGCGCCGCTGGCATGACGGGGAGCGGGCGCACTTCGCCGTCGACGAGACCGCGACCCACGCCGACCTGGTGGTGGACGGCGCGCCGACGCTGCCGCACGACGCCGAGCGGTACTACGTGCGGCTGCGCTGAGCGGGGCATGGACGTCGGGCAGCGACTGCGGCACGATGCGGGGAGCTACGGCGAACGGGGAGCCACCATGACGGCAGCGGACGCGCCAGCGCGGCGTCGGATCACCCTCACCGGCATCAGCTCGCGGGCCTGGGAGCATCCGGCCGACCGAGGTGCCCTGGTCGCGCTGCGGGAGCTGCGCGGTTTCGACGACGTGGTGCGGGCGTTCTTCGGGATGTGGAACGAGCGGGGTTTCCGGCTGTCCGTGCTGGCCTCCGGCATCCGGGTCGACCACCGGCAGTACCCGGCGGTCTGGCAGCGCTACACCGAGGCCGCGGCGGCGCTCGACGTGGCCGAGCTGCCCGAGCTGTACGTGACCCAGTCGCCCTGGTTGGGCGCCGAGGCGGTCGGCCTGGAGCGGCCGTTCATCGTGCTCAACTCCGCGTGCGTGCAGCAGCTCGACGAGGACGAGCTGCGCTGCCTGCTCGGCCACGAGTTGGGGCACGTGGGCAGCGGGCACGCGGTCTACAAGACCATGCTCATGATCCTCACCCGCTGGGCGGCGAACCTGAGCTGGTTGCCGGTCGGCGCGATCGCGCTGCGGGCCATCATCGCGGCGATGCTGGAGTGGTGGCGCAAGGCGGAGCTCTCCGCCGACCGGGCCGGCCTGCTCGCCGGTCAGGACCCGGCCGCCGCGCTGCGGCTGCTGATGAAGCTGGCCGGCGGTGGTGACCTGTCCCAGGTCGACACCACAGCTTTCCTGGAGCAGGCCGCCGAGTACGCAGGCGGCGGCGACCTGCGCGACAGCCTGCACAAGATCCGGATGACAGCGTGGAGCACCCACCCGACGCCGGTGGCGCGGGCGGCGCAGCTGCGCCAGTGGATCGACTCCGGGGCGTACGGGCAGGTGCTGGCCGGGGACTATCCGCGCCGCGAGGACGACAGCTCGACGAGCGTCTCGGAGGAGATCAAGGCCGCCGCCGAGTCGTACCGGGAGGAGTTCAGCCGGTCCACCGACCCGCTCGTCGGGTTGCTGCGCCGCCTCGGCGACGGCGCGAGCGACGTCGGCGAGTGGGTGGGCGGCACCGCCGGTCGGGCCCGCTCGTGGATGGATGCGGCCACCGAGGCGGCGGGCCGGGCACACCGTGCCGGCCGGGCCGCCCCGGGCGCGCGGGCCGGTGCCGGCCCGTCCGGAAATGGCGAGGGCACGGGCTCCGCCGACACGCCCAGGTAAGGCCGGCATACGATTCCGGTCATGACCTCACCGATCATGTCCGAGTCCGAGGTGCGGGCCGCCGTCGAGCGGGAGATGCCCGGCGTCCGGGCCGACCTGGAGCGGCTCGTCCGCATCCCCGGCATCGCCTTCGAGGGCTTCGACCACTCGCACGTGGAACGCTCCGCCGAGGCGGTCGCCGAGCTGCTGCGCGGCTGCGGCCTCGACGTCGACATCGTGCGATCCGGCGGCCAGCCGGCGGTGATCGGCCGTCGGGCCGCCCCGCCCGGCGCACCCACCGTGCTGCTCTACGCCCACCACGACGTCCAGCCGGTCGGCGACCGGTCGCTGTGGGAGTCCGACCCGTTCGAGCCGGTGGAACGGGACGGCCGGCTCTACGCCCGGGGCGCTGCCGACGACAAGGCCGGCATCATGGCCCACGTCGCGGCGCTGCGCGCGTACGGTGACGCGCTGCCGGTCGGTGTGGTCCTCTTCATCGAGGGCGAGGAGGAGTACGGCTCCGACTCGCTGGAGCAACTGCTGGTCGAGCACCGCGACGAGATCGCCTCGGACGTCATCGTGATCGCCGACTCCGGCAACTGGGACATCGGCGTACCGGCGTTGACCACCTCGCTGCGGGGCCTCGTCAACTGCTTCGTCGAGGTGCGCACGCTGGACCACGCGGTGCACAGCGGCATGTTCGGCGGCGCCGTGCCGGACGCGCTCACCGCGCTGGTCCGGTTGTTGGCGACGCTGCACGACGACGCCGGGAACGTGGCAGTCGACGGGCTGGTCGGCCGGGAGGGCGCCACCGTCGACTACCCGGAGGACCGGGTCCGGGCCGAGGCCGGGCTCGTCGACGGTGTGCAGTTCATCGGCACCGGCCGGATCACCGACCGGCTCTGGACCAAGCCGGCGCTGGCCATCCTCGGTATCGACGCGCCGTCCACCGGCGAGGCGCCGAACGCCCTGGTCCCGGCCGTAAAGGCGAAGCTCAGCATCCGCCTCGCCCCGGGCGACGACCCCAAGCGGGCGTACGCGGCGGTGCGCGCGCACCTGGAGCGGCACGCGCCGTGGGGTGCGCAGGTGACTGTCATCTTCGAACACGACGGCAACCCGTGCGTGATCGACGCGTCCGGGCCGATGTTCGACGCCGCCCGTTCGGCCTTCCGGACGGCCTGGGACGGCACCGATCCGGTGGACATGGGCGTCGGCGGCTCGATTCCGTTCATCGCCACCTTCCAGGAGATGTTCCCGAAGGCGGCGATCCTGGTGACGGGTGTGGAGGATCCGCACGCCCGCGCGCACGGCCCGAACGAGAGTCTGCACCTGGGGGAGTTCGCCCGGGTCTGCCTCGCCGAGGCGCTGCTCCTGCGCAACGTGGCGGCAGCGAGCAGTTAGGTGTCAGAACGGCAACTTTGGGCCTGATCTGGGAGTTTACGGCGTGTCGGATGGTCAGCTGTTATAGCCTTTCGTACATGAGTACGAACGAGGTGATGGCCCGGTTGGGGGCCGCTGTCAGCGCACTGGGAGACGTCGATGTCTCCGCGTGGTCCGAGGACACGCTCAACGAACAGCTCGGTGAGCTCTCCGCTGCCCTGGTCGCCCTCGACTCGGTGCTCTCCCGGGTTGCCGGCGAGGTCCGCGCCCGAGGGTTGCGCATCGAGGAACCCGTCTCCGCCTGAACCGTCGTCCGCGTGAGCGGGCGGCACCCTGCCGACACCGCCCGGGCACGGCAATGCCCGGGCGGTGTCGGAGGTGACTGGCAGGATGAGCTGTGTGCGGTTCCTCGATCTGGCAGCCACCTCCGCCGCCGTCGGCGCCACCAGCGGCCGACGGGCCAAGGTGGCGCTGCTCGCTGACGCGCTTCGCCGGCTCGACCCCGGCGAGGTCGAGCCCGGCGCCGGCTATCTCGCCGGTGAGCTGCGCCAACGGCAGACCGGGGTCGGCTACGCGAGCCTGCGTGATCTGCCGCCACCGGCCGCCGAGCCGACGTTGACCGTGGCCGCGGTGGACGCGGCCATCGCGCAGATCGCCGCGGTGCACGGCGCCGGCTCGCAGGCTCGCCGTCGGGCGCTGCTCGGTGCCCTCTACGCGGCGGCGACAGCCGACGAGCAGCGCCTGCTCACCGGCCTGTTCAGTGGCGAGCTACGTCAGGGCGCCCAGGCCGGGCTCCTCGCGGACGCGGTGGCCCGGGCCGCCGAGGTGCCGGTGGCGGCGGTCCGCCGGGCGCTGCTGCTCGCCGGTGACCTGCGGGCCGTGGCGGTGGCCGCGCTGGCCGGAGGGGCCGCCGAGCTGGCGGGGTTCGGTCTGCAGGTCGGTCGGCCGCTGGCGCCGATGCTCGCGCAGAGCGCCCCCTCGGTCGACGAGGCCCTCGCCGCGACCGGCACACCGGCGGTGGTCGACGTGAAGCTCGACGGCATCCGCATCCAGGTGCACCGCTCCGGCGCCGACATCGCCGTGTTCACCCGCAGCCTCGACGAGATCACCACCAGGGTGCCCGAGGTGGTCGCCGCCGTCCGTGCCCTGCCCGGCCGGGAGATGGTCCTCGACGGCGAGGCGATCGGCCTGGACCAGACCGGCCGCCCGCTGCCGTTCCAGCAGACGTCGAGCCGGGCCGCCCGACGCACCACCCCCAGCACCACCGGGCGTACCCCGGTCGCCCCGGCGGTGCTCGCGGCGGCCTCCAGCACGGGCGCGACGGTGCTCACCCCGTACTTCTTCGATCTGCTGCACCTCGACGGCCAGGACCTGATCGACCTTCCCGGCCGGGAGCGGTGGGCCGCGCTCGCCGGTTCGGTGGATTCGTCGCTGCTCGTCGGTCGGATGGAGGTCGACGATCCGGAGCAGGCCGCCGCCGCGTTCGCCGCCGCGCTCGACGCCGGGCAGGAGGGTGTGGTGGTCAAGGCACCGGACGCCCCCTACGACGCCGGCCGGCGCGGTGCCGCCTGGGTCAAGGTGAAACCGCGGCACACCCTCGACCTGGTGGTGCTCGCCGTCGAGTGGGGCAGTGGCCGACGCAAGGGCTGGCTGTCCAACCTGCATCTGGGCGCCCGTGACCCGCGCACCGGCGACTTCGTCATGCTCGGCAAGACGTTCAAGGGGCTCACCGACGAGCTGCTGCGGTGGCAGACCGAGCGGTTCCTCGACCTTGCCGTCGAACGCGGCGACTGGGTGGTCCGGGTCCGGCCCGAGCAGGTGGTGGAGATCGCCTTCGACGGGGTGCAGACAAGCTCGCGCTATCCCGGTGGGGTGGCGCTGCGGTTCGCCCGTGTGGTGCGTTATCGCGACGACAAGTCCGCCGCCGAGGCGGACACCATCGACGCGGTTCGCGCCATCCACGCCGGCTGACCGACCGGAGGCGGCTCGGGTCAGGCGGACGCGGTCGGCGTCGGCTCGGCGGCCCGGTCCAGGGGAGCCGGTGTGGTGCCGATGCCGGCGGCCCGGCGGGCCTCTCGACGGGCCACCCAGCCGTAGCCGAAGAGGGCCATCACCGCGAAGAGCCACCACTGCACGACGTAGCCGAAGTTCTGCCAGTTGTTGGTGTGCCCGACCGGCACCGCCTTGAACACCGGATCGGCCGCCGGGGTCTGCTCGTCGAGCAGCAGGTACGCGCCGTAGACCGGATAGGGAAGCTCGTCGGCCAGCCGCGGCACCCCGATCCGCCGGATTTCCAGCAGCCCGTCGCGTCGGTCCACCGCGCCGGCGCCGCTCTCGGTCTCGTGCACCCGACCGACCACCGTCACGTCGCCGCTCGGCGCGGCGGGCACCGACGGCTGGGCGATCGCCCCACCGGGTGCCGGCGGGATCCAGCCCCGGTCCACAAGCAGCGCCGTGCCGTCGGCGAGCACCAGCGGGGTGAGCACCTCGAAGCCGACCCGGCTGTCCACCGTCCGGCCACGGACCAGCACGGTGTTCGTGGGGTCGTACCGGCCGGTGACGGTGACCCGGGTCCAGACCTTGTCCTCGGCGGGGGCCGGACCGGCCGTCCCCGCGCCGCCGGTGGGAGCGCGCAGCGCGTCGGCCAGCGGCACGGGAGCCATCCGCTGGCCCGCGTCGATCCGCTCGTTGACCTCGGTGCGCCCGCGGTAGCGGTCCAGCTGCCAGTTGCCGAGGAACACCATGACGGCGGCGGCGACCAGGGTCAGCGCGAGAGCGCCCAGCCAGCGTGGGCTCAGCAGGAACCGGTACACGGCACCGAGGCTACTCGTATGACCGGCGCCACTGACCTGGACCGGGCCGGGACCGGGCCAGGGCCGCGCCGGGACCGGGCCGGGACCGACGCCCGGGGGCCCGGCCAGGGCCGGGCCGCCCGCCCCGGTTGGCGGTGCTCGCGCCTCCAGCCGGGCGGGTATCGTCACGCCGACGGATCGGCCTCGGTCGTCCCGTCGCGTACCCGCCGCCGCTCGCGAGGAGTCGATGATGACCGTCGTGCCGCGCCTGGTGCTCAGCGCGCCGTCCTCCGGGCACGGTAAGAACGCGCTGGCGATCGGGCTGCTCGCCGCTCTGGCCGAGCGAGGGATCGACGTCGCCGGGTTCAAGCTCGGGCCGGACCACGTCGACGCCGCCTACCTCGGCCTCGCCTCCGGTCGGCCGGGTCGGGTGATCGACCCCCGGCTGGTCGGCCTCGACCGGCTCGCCCCGCTGGTGGCGCACGGTGCCGCCGGTGCCGGGCTCGCCGTGGTGCAGGGCAGCATGGGGCTGTACGACTCGGTAGGTGGCCGTCCCGAGCAGGAGTCCACCGCTGCTGCCGCCGCAGCGCTGCGCAGCCCGGTGGTACTCGTTGTCGACGTGGCCGCGATGGGTCAGTCGGTGGCCGCCCTGGTGCACGGTTTCCGCTCGTACGACGAGCAGTTGTGGCTCGGCGGGGTGATCCTCAACCGGGTGGCGTCGTCGCGACACGAGGCGATGCTGCGCGAGGCGTTGGACGACGTGGGAGTGCCGGTCTACGGCGCGCTGCGTCGCCAGGACCTGCCGGCGGTGCTGCCGTCGCGTCGACACGGTGTGGCCCCGGTGGTCGACGACTCGGCCGACGCCGCCCGTGCGGTCCGCCGGCTGGGCGAGGCGGTCGCCGCCACTGTCGACCTGGAACGGCTGCTCGGGCTGGCCCGCTCCGCCCCGCCGCTGCCGGCGCCGGCCTGGTCTCCCGAGGAGGCCCTCGGCACGTTCACAGCTCCGGCGAACCGCCCGCTGGTGGCGGTGGCCGGTGGGCCGGGCGGCAGCTTCAGCCACCCGGAGACGAGCGAGTTGCTCCGGGCCGCCGGCGCCGAGGTGGTCGTCGTCGACCCACTGCGCGACGAGGCGCTGCCGGTCGGCACCCGCGCGCTTGTCGTCGGCGGCGCGCTGCCCGAGGCGTACGCCGAGCAGTTGTCGGCCAACCGGCGGCTCTGCATCGCGGTGGCCGAGTTGGCGCGGACCGGGCGTCCGGTGATCGCCGAGGGCGCCGGGCTGCTGTGGCTGGCCCGGGAACTGGACGGGCTGCCGATGTGCGGTGTCCTGGACGCGGTCGGTGTGAGCCGGGACGGGGTGGTGGCCGGTTACCGGGAGGCGACCGCCCAGACCGACAGCGTTGTCGCCGCCACCGGCACCGTGCTGGTCGGGCACAAGGCGCACCGTGCGGTGCTCACCCCCCGCGCTGGTCAGCGCCCGGCCTGGAGCTGGGACGGCGGCGCGCCGGAGGGCTTCGTCTGGCGCAACGTGCACGCGTCGCAGCTCACCCTGCACTGGGCCGGTCACCCGGCGACGGCCGCCCGGTTGGTCGCCGCGGCGGCGGCCGACCCGACGAGCGAGGTGGTGCCCGCGCAGCCGGGCGGGGTGTCGGTGTGATCGGTCAGGTGGCGGTGCGCCGGTTCCCGGCGTTGACCGTGTCCACCCCGCGTACCGAGGTGCGTCAGCTCACGGCGACCGACGCGGCGGCGGCCGGGGACATCTTCGCCGACAAGCTGACCCGGCGGTGGCTGCCGCTGCCCGACGACTCCGGCCCGATCGACGGGCTGGCCTGGTGCACCGACCTGGCCCGGCAGCGGCGCGACAGCGGGGAGGGCGACCACTACGCGGTGCTCCGGCGGGAGGACGACCAGATGGTGGGCTCGCTGTGGACGCGGCGCACCGACTGGGGCGCCCGCCTCACCGAGATCTCCTACGCGATGGCGGCGCACGCGCGGGGCTTCGGCCTCGCCGCCGAGGCGGTCGACGCGGTGGCCATCGCGCTGATCCTGGAGCACGGCTTCCAACGGGTCGAGCTGCGGGTGGCACCCGGCAACCTGGCCTCGCGCCGGGTCGCCGAGAAGGCCGGATTCAGCTACGAGGGTCTGCTGCGTAACGCCGGGTTCGTCAGCGGCGGCCGGGTGGACCTGGAACTCTGGTCGTTCGTGGCCGCCGACCTGCGCTGAGCCGTACCCGACCTGCGCTGAGCCGTACCCGACCTGCGCTGAGCCGTACCCGACGTGCGCTGAGCCGGGCCGATCTGGGACCCGTCAGCCGACGATGGCGTCCGATGGTGGGGTGAACTGACGGGTCGGCGTGCCCTTCAGGCCGTCGCGCAGGGTCTCCGAAACCGCCCTGATCGGGATCTGGGACTGCCCGTCACCTACCGCGTTGAACGGGTTGTCCGGGTCGGAGATGAAGCTCGCCGCGGCCAACTCCGGGGTGTAGCCCACGAACCAGGCGGACCGCGTGCTGTCGGTCGTACCGGTCTTGCCGGCCACCGGGCGTCCGACGGTGCCCCGCACGCTGTCGGCGGTGGACCAGCCCCCGCAGCTGCCGCGCGCCGGGCTGTCTCCGGTCGGGCAGCGGGCCGCGTCGGTGGCCGCCCGTGCCGCGTCCGCGTTGACCACCTGCCGGCAGCGGGGCTTGGCCACCTCACGGTGCAGGCCGCCGGGAGTGGCGTACGTGGCGGGTGTGCCGTCCCGGTTCATGATCGCTTGCACCGGAATGGCCTCGCAGTAGCGGCCGTCGGCCGCGATGGCGGCGTACGCGTTCGCCATCTCCAGTGGTGTGGCGTCGGAGACGCCCAGGGTGAACGCGCCCCACTTCTTCGCCTTGGCCGGGGACGCGTGGTCCCGGTCGACGTCGGTGCGCCACCGCAGCCCGAGTTGCTCGGCCAACCGGACCGCCCGGTCCGCGCCGACCTTCTCCTCCAGCCACACGAAGTACGTGTTGACCGACTTGCCGAAGCCGGACCACATGGTCTGCTGACCGGTCATGGCGCCGCTGGCGTTGGAGGGCGCCCACCCGTCGTAGACCTCGGACCGGTAGCGGTGCGGGGCGTTGAACGAGGTGTTGAGGGGCATCCCGGCGTCCAGCGCGGCCAGCATCGGGAACATCTTGAACGTCGACCCGGCCTGGTAGCCCGCCAGGTCACCGCCGCCGAGCAGTGGTGCCACAGTGTTCGGGTAGTTGGCCTTCACCTTCGGCCCGGCCTCGGGGTTGGAACTCTGCGGGTTCTCGGCCAGGTCCAGTGAGTACGTCCGGTTCACCGCCATGGCCTTCACCCGACCGGTGCCCGGCTCGGAGACCACGATGCCGTTGGCGAACGGGCTTCCGGTGGCGTCCTTGGCGCCGACGTTCTTCTCCGCCGCCTCCTGGACCTTCGGGTCGAGGCTGAGCACGATCCGGTAGCCGCCCCGGCGCAGGTTGTCCATCCGTTCCAGCCGGTTCGCCCCGAACGCGGGCTGTGCGCTCCACCAGTTCTTCAGGTAGTCGCAGGCGAAGCCCCAGCTGTTGTACTTCTCCGGCACCGCGGCGCAGTCGTGCGGTGGGGTGGTCAGCTTGAGCCGGATCGGCTCGGACTTGGCGGCGGCTGCCGAGTCGGGGGAGAGGTAGCCGAGTTGACTCATCCGGTCCAGCACGTAGTTGCGCCGCCCGGTGGCCTCCTTCTGGTCGGAGTCGGCCGGGTCGTACTCGGAGGGGGACTTGACCAGTCCGGCGAGGGTGGCGGCCTCGACCGGGGTGAGGTCCTTCGGGGTCTTGGAGAAGAAGATCTCGCTGGCCGCGTAGATGCCGTACGCCCGGTGCCCGAAGTACGCCGAGTTCAGGTAGCGCTCCATGATCTGTTCCTTGCTCAACTCCTTCTCCAGGTCCAGCGCCATCCGCATCTCCTTGACCTTGCGCAGGCTGGTCTGCTGGGTGGCTTCCTGGACCTGCTTGGGCGTGGTCGCGCTGTCCCGCAGGGCCATCCGGACGTACTGCATGGTCAACGTCGAGGCGCCCTGGGAGCCGCCGGAGCGGGCGTTGGACACGAAGGCCCGGGCCACGCCCTTGGGGTCGACGCCGTGGTGCTTGTAGAACCGGGAGTCCTCGGCTGCCACGATCGCCTGCTGGATGTTCGGCGACATGTCCGACAGCTTGGTGTACTGCCGGTACTCCTCGTAGAACATGGTCAGGACGGTCTTGCCGTCGGGGGCGTAGAGGTACGAGGTCTCGGCGGGCAGTGCGGTTTTCAGCACCCGGGTCTTCTGGTCCATGGCGTGCGCGGTGGCCTTCGCGCCGAGCCCGGTGAGGGCGACCAGCGGGTACGCGACGGCGGCGATCACGATTCCGGCGATCAGCCCGGCGCGGAGTAGAGGGACGAGTCGACCAGCGGCAGCAAGGGGTCGGTTGCTCACAGGGTCAAGTTATGACATTTCCGATACGTACATGAGAAGAACTCTTAAACCGGCGAGTGGTGACGCGGCTTACGCCGGGATCGACTGTCCCACCGGCCACCTTCCCGGCAGGATCGCGGACATGTCTGATCAGCCGAGCGCGCTCGACCCACCCACCGGGGTCGAGCCGGACCTCGCCCACCACGGCGACGCGGAGGCCACCGCCGGCCTGATCGACCTCGCCGTCAACGTCCGCCGTGCGCGGCCTCCCGCCTGGCTGGCCGACCCGATCGCCGCGACCCTGACCGACCTGGCCCGCTATCCGGACCCGGCGCCGGCCCGGGCCGCGGTCGCCGCCCGACACCGCCGTCACCCGAACGAGGTGCTGCTCACCGCCGGCGCCGCCGAGGGCTTCGTGCTGATCGCTCAGGCGCTACGCGGCGTTCGCCGCCCCGTGGTGGTGCACCCTCAGTTCACCGAGCCGGAGGCGGCGCTGCGGGCCGCCGGGCACCCGGTCGAGCGGGTGCTGCTCGACGCCGCCGACGGCTTCCGGCTCGACCCGTCCCGGGTGCCCGCCGACGCCGACCTCGTGATGATCGGCAACCCGACCAACCCGACCTCGGTGCTGCACCCCGCCCAGACGGTGGCCGCGCTGGCCCGCCCCGGCCGGGTGCTGGTGGTCGACGAGGCGTTCGCCGACACCACCATCGCCCCCGGGCACCCCGGCGAACCGGAGTCCCTGGCCGAACGCCGCGACCTGCCCGGGCTGCTCGTGGTGCGCAGCCTCACCAAGACGTGGGGCCTGGCCGGCCTCCGGATCGGCTATCTACTCGGCGCTGCGGAGCTGCTGTCCCGGCTGGCCGCCGTCCAACCGCTCTGGGCCGTCTCCACGCCCGCGCTGGCGGCCGCGTCGGCCTGCGCCAGCGACGTCGCGGTCCAGGCCGAACGCGCGATCGCCGCCGACCTCGCCGCCGACCGCGACCACCTGGTCGCGCGCCTCACCGACCTGCCCGGCGTACGCGTCGTCGGCAGTCCCGCCAGCGCGTTCGTCCTGCTGCACCGGCCGGGTGCGACAGTCCTCCGGGCCGCCCTGCGTGAGCGCGGCTGGGCGGTGCGCCGAGGCGACACGTTCCCCGGCCTCGGCGCCGACTGGCTGCGGGTAGCGGTACGCGACCGAAACACCACAGACGCGTTCATCGACGTGCTGCGCGAGATCATGGAGGCATGATGCTGGAGACCACGATCGCGGCGATCCGCCCGGCGGACGAGGCGGCCATGGCCGCCGCCCGGGAGCTGCACGGCCGACTGACCAAGCCGGCGGGCTCGCTGGGCGCGCTGGAGGAGCTGTCGGTACGCCTCGCCGGCCTGGCCGGGGCCTGCCCGCCACCGCTGCCCGAGCCGGCCGCGGTGGCCATCTTCGCCGGCGACCACGGGGTGCACGCCCAGGGGGTGAGCCCGTGGCCGCAGGAGGTCACCGCGCAGATGATCGGCAACTTCCTGGCCGGCGGAGCGGTGGTCAACGCGTTCGCCCGACAGGCCGGCGCCTCGGTCACAGTGGTCGACGTCGGCGTGGCCACCGCACTGCCCACCGAACCGGTCGCCGCGCCGGCCGTCCTCGACCCGGCCGTGCCCCGGCTGGTGGTGGCGTCAGTGCGCCGAGGCACCCGCGACCTCACGGTGACCGCCGCGCTGACCCGGGACGAGGCGCTGGCGGCGGTGCAGACCGGCATCCGGATCGCCGACGAGCTGATCGACGCCGGAGCGGGCATCCTGCTCACCGGAGACATGGGCATCGCCAACACCACCCCGGCCGCCGCGCTGATCGCCGCGTTCACCGGCGCCGACCCGCTCGACACCACCGGCCGGGGCACCGGGGTCGACGACCCGACGTACGCGCACAAGGTGGCAGTGGTGCGTGCCGCGCTGGCCCGGCACACCCCCGACCCGACCGACCCGCTGGGGGTGCTGGCCGCCGTCGGTGGCCTGGAGCACGCCGCCCTGGCCGGGCTGATCCTGGGCGCCGCGGCGCGCCGCACGCCGGTGCTGCTGGACGGTGTCATCGCGGTCTCGGCCGCGCTCGCCGCCGCCGCGTTCGCCCCGGCGGCGGTCTGCGCCATGGTCGCCGGCCACCGCTCGGCCGAGCCCGGTGCCACGGCGGCGCTGCGCCACCTCGGCCTCGACCCGCTCATCGAACTGGGGCTGCGCCTCGGCGAGGGCACCGGCGCGCTGCTGGCGTTGCCTGTGGTCACCGGCGCGGTCCGGGTGTTGCACGAGGTTGCCACCTTCGACTCCGCCGGGGTGGCCGAGAAGTGACCACGCGCAACGAACGAGCCGTCCGACCCGGTGGTGCGGCGTGACCTCCAACCCGTACCCCCTTGGTCTGCGGCTGCACGGGCGGCGGGTGGTCGTGGTGGGTGGCGGCGCGGTCGCCACCCGGCGCGTACCCGCGCTGCTGGACGCCGGTGCGGACGTCCTGCTGGTGGCCCCGGAGCTGACCCCGGCGTTGCGTGCCCGGGCCGACGCGGGTCGGCTGCACTGGGTGCCGCGCCGGTTCGTGCCGGAGGACCTGGACGGCGCGTGGCTGGTCCAGGTCGCGATCGACGACCCGACAGCTGCGGCTTCGGTGAGCGCCGTCGCCGCCGAGCGGCGGATCTTCTGCGTCCGGGCCGACGACCGGACGGCCGCCACCGCCTGGACCCCGGCGGTGACCCGGCACGGCCCGGTCACAGTGGCGGTGCTCGGCGGCGGCGACCCCCGACGGGCGATGACAGTCCGCGACGCGATCCGCGACCTGCTCGCGGTTCGCCTGGCGCCGACGCAGAGCCGGCCCGACGGTGCGACCGCTGCTGTTGGCGTAACAGCCGGGCGGGTGGCGCTGGTCGGGGCGGGGCCGGGGGACCCGGAGCTGATCACCGTGAAGGGGTGGCGGCTGCTCACCGAGGCGGACGTCGTTGTCGCCGACCGCCTGGTGCCCGGGCTGCTCCTCGACGAGCTGCGCCCGGACGTCGAGCTGGTGGACGCCTCGAAGATCCCCTACGGCCCGTCCCGGGCCCAGGAGGAGATCAACCAGATCCTGGTCGACCGTGCCCTGGCCGGCGCCTTCGTGGTGCGGCTCAAGGGCGGTGACCCGTACGTCTTCGGCCGGGGCGGCGAGGAACTGCTGGCCTGCGCGGCGGCCGGCGTGCCGGTGACGGTGGTGCCCGGGGTGACCAGCTCGATCGCCGCACCGGCGGCGGCCGGTATTCCGGTGACGCATCGCGGGGTGGCGCACGAGTTCACTGTGGTCTCCGGGCACCTGGCACCCGACTCACCGGCCTCGCTGGTGCGCTGGGACGCCCTCGCCGGTTTGCACGGCACCCTGGTCATCCTGATGGGGCTGAAGAACCTCGCTGCCATCACCGCCACCCTCATCGCGCACGGTCGGTCACCGCAGACACCGGCCGCAGTGGTCCAGGAGGCCACCACGGGCACCCAACGGGTGCTGCGGTCGACACTCGGCGCGATTGCCGCCGACCTGGTCGCGGCCGACCTGCGCCCGCCCGCAGTCGTGGTGGTCGGCGATGTGGTGGACGCCCTCAACGGCTGACACATCGTCGGATCCGTGCCACCCTTGCCCCGTTCCGGACACGAACCTGACCAGCGGCCCGACGGCTGACTGCGGCGGTGCGCCCCGCTCGTGGCGATTGCCTGCCTGATCCGCGCGATGCGCGTAGCTACCAGCCCGATGCGGGCCGCGGCAGCCGCCACGCCCGTGGTGCCGGTGCCGGCACCACGGGCGTGGCAGGCTAGCGGAGGGGTGTTGCCAAACGCGCCGATGTGGGATATCCCGGCTCTGCTTTAGGCAATAGGAGCGCAATCCCCGGCGCGGTCCGTCACTGGCTGTTGCTGATCCAGCTCGTCCAGGCGCTGCAACTATCGTTACCCACCGGGGAGGGAGCGCACAATTGCCATCTGAGCTGACTTCCCTGGCCGCCATCCGACCGCACCGTTGAGTGCTCGTAGAAATCCTTGTTGCAGATCCCCCAGTTCGGGGCGTCCAGCATGTTCCAGCACTTACCGGCGCGGTAGAGCGACCAGGATCCGTTGGGGCCGCGAAGCTGGTTCTGCCAGTGCAGGTAGGGGCTGCTCCCGTTGGCTCGGGAGTCCTGCACATAGAAGACATCGCCGTATCGCCTGAAGCAGCCTGCGGCGAAGCTTGCAGAAGTGCAGGTCGAATCTTGCCCGGGAGGTCCAAAGGATTCCGCAAGGTCGGGTTCCACTGGCACGATAGGCCCTTCTGCCGCCGCAACCAATTTGTCGACAGAGGTGGCAGATGAAGCCTGGGACGGGGCAATTCCAAAGGCCAGTAAGGCAGCTCCAGCAACGGCGGCCAACCGTATCGCATTGCGTTTTAGCACAGCGTCTCCCGATTTGTTCGAGGTGGTTACCGCAGCGGATGAGCCGGAGTGGCCGGCACCCGACCATCGTGCGCTGTGGCAATTCCGCCGTGAAGGGTTCAGCCTGTTCGGGACTGTCCCGAACACTCCGCGCGGATCAGCCCGGCAAAGCCCGACGCGCGGGCGACCGCAGGCCGCGGCGTACAGACTGACCCGGCGGAGTCGGTGCGGCCACAGTCTGAGGGCCGGACAGACGACGGGGCCGGAGCATGCGCTCCGGCCCCGTCGTCGTGCGTGCGGTCGAACTACTGCTTGAGCATGTTGTCCAGCAGCAGGGCACAGCGGATCAGACCGAGGTGGCTGTACGCCTGCGGGTGGTTGCCCAGGCCGCGCTCGGCGAGCGGGTCGTACTGCTCGGGGAGCAGCCCGGTCGGGCCGGCGGTCAGCACCATCTGCGCGAACAGCTCCTCGGCGTCGGTGCGGCGACCGGTGCGCAGGTACGCCTCGATCAGCCACGCCGTGCAGATGTGGAAGCCGCCCTCACGGCCGGGCAGGCCGTCGTCCCAGTGGTAGCGGTAGACGACCGGGCCGCTGCGCAGGTCCGCCTCGATCCGCAGGACTGTGGAGAGGAAGCGCGGGTCGTCGCCCGGGAGCAGGCCGGAGAGGCCGATCCAGAGCGACGAGGCGTCCATCTCCTCGTCCCCGTACGCGACGCTGTACGCCTCGACGTCGGAGTGCCAGCCGTGCTCCAGCACGTTGGCGCCGATCCGGTCGCGCAGGTCCTTCCACTCGGGCCGGTCCTCACCGCCGTGCTCGCGCATGACGTGCAGCGCCCGGTCGACCGTCATCCAGCACATCACCTTGGAGAAGACGTGGTGCCGGGGTGGCAGCCGGGCCTCCCAGATGCCGTGGTCGGGCTCGTGCCAGCGGCGGCGGACCGCCTCGACCATGTTCTCCAGGACCCGCCACTCGTCGTCGCGGACCGAGCCACGGGCGTCGGCGACGGCCGCGATCAGGTCGGCGATCGGGCCGAAGACGTCCAGCTGCAACTGGTGGTTGGCGAGGTTACCGACCCGGACCGGCCGGGAGCCGGCGTACCCGGGCAGCGTGTCGATGACCGCCTCGGCGCCCAGCTCGTACCCGTCGATGGTGTAGAGCGGGTGCAGTCGCTCCGGGTGCCCGCCGGTGCGCTCGATGCAGCCGTCCACCCAGCGCAACAGCGCCTCGGCCTCCTCGACGGAGCCCAGGTCGACAAGTGCGCGGGCGGTCAGCGCGGCGTCGCGCAGCCAGCAGTAGCGGTAGTCCCAGTTGCGGACGCCGCCCAGCTCCTCGGGGAGCGAGGTGGTCGCCGCGGCCAGGATCGAGCCGGTGGCTTCGTGGCAGAGCCCACGCAGGGTGAGGGCGCTGCGCGCGACCAGGTCACGGGCGGTGGACGGCAGCCGCAGCGAGGCCACCCAGTCCTTCCACGGCTGCTCGGCGGCGGCCTGCCGCTCGTGGATCGGCACCCGGTGGTGCTCCAGGCTGTGCGTGCCGAAGCGCAGCTCCAACACGACCTGCCCACCGGCGGCGGAGAGGTCGACGACCGCCTTGGCGGTCTCGTACCCACCGTCGTTGCCGACCTCCCACTCCACGCCGGGGGAGTAGAGCGCGACCGGCTCGTTGGAGCCGAGCACCAGCAGACCGTCGCCGATCGGCTGCAACTGCACGGCCACCTGACCGAACTCGGGCCTCGGCGCGAACTCGACTTTGGCCTTGCCGCCGCCGGTCAGCACCCGAACCAGTGTCGAGTCGCCGGTGATGACCGCGGGGCTGTCGTCTGGTGTGGTTTCCCGGGCCGGCTTGTCCAGCCAGTCGGTGACGGTGAGCCCGGACCAGCGGGTCTCCACTGTCATCGTGCCGGAGCGGTAGCGCTGGCCCAGCGGGATGCCCCCGCGTTCCGGGGTGATGCTGAAGTGGCCGGCCGGGCTGCCGCCGACCAGGTCGGCGAAGATCGCCGCCGAGTCCGGCTTGGGGTGGCAGAGCCAGCTCACCTTGGCCTCGGGGGTGAGCAGAGCGACGGTACGACCGTTGGCCAGCATGGAGTGCCGTTCGATGGGCACCGCCCGCTCGCCGAACAGCCAGTGCCGCCGGGTCTCCAGCAGCAGCGCCAGTGCCCGTGCGGCCTCCAACGGGTCGGCCACCCGGTAGCTGGCCTGGGTGTCACCGGGGCCGATCTTGATGCCGAGGTCGGGACCGTGCAGGTTGCCGAACGCGTTCTCGTCGGTGATGTCGTCACCGATGAACAGCACCGCGCTGGCGGCGAGCTGGGTCCGGAGCTGGTCGACCGCCGTGCCCTTGTGGGTGGCCACGACGGACAGCTCGATGACCTCCTTGCCCTGGGTCACCGTGACGCCGTCGAAGCTGGCCGGGCCGTTGCGGACCGCCTCGATGGCGGCGGCGGCGATCTGCGGGTCGACGCCGCGGGTGTGCACCGCGACGCTCGCCGGCTTGCGTTCCAGCCGGATGCCCGGGTGTTGTGCGGCGATCTCGCGCAGGGCGTCCCGGACCTGGGTGCGCACGGCTACCAGTTCGGGGGAGAGCCGCTCGACGAAGCCGATGTCGAACTCGGAGCCGTGGCTGCCGACGAGGTGCACCTCGCTGGGCAGCCGCGAGAGCGCGGCCAGGTCGCGCAGCGCCCGGCCGGAGACCACCGCCACGGTGGTCTGCGGCAGCGCGGCGAGGGCGCGGACCGCGGCCACCGACTCGGGCAGCGGGACGGCCGTGCTCGGGTCCTCCACGATCGGCGCCAGCGTGCCGTCGTAGTCGCAGGCGACCAGGAGCTGGGGGACCCGGGCGATCCGGCCGATGGCGGCGCGCAACTCAGGGTCCATGACCCCGGTGGCGACTGCCGCCCCATCGTTGACGGACGTGTTCACTCGGCCTCCGCCTCGGGAACTCCGAGCTCCGAGAGGAAAGACTTGGCCCAGTGGCCCACGTCGTGGGTACGCAGGTGACGTTGCATTGTCCGCATCCGGCGGCGTGCCTCGGTTTTCTCCACGTGCACTGCCCGGAGGAGGGCGTCCTTGACCGCGTCCGGGTCGTGCGGGTTACACAAAAATGCCTGGCGAAGCTCGGTGGCGGCGCCGGCGAACTCACTGAGTACGAGCGCTCCACCCTGGTCGGCACGTGATGCTACGTATTCCTTCGCCACGAGGTTCATTCCGTCTCGGAGCGGGGTCACCATCATCACGTCGGCAGCAACGTACATCGCCGCCAGCTCACTGCGACTGTACGACTGATGGAGGTAATGGACCGCCGGCACGCCGACCCTGCCGAACTCGCCGTTGATCCGACCGACCTCGCGCTCCACCTTGACCCGTAGTGCCTGGTAGTGCTCCACGCGCTCGCGGCTGGGGGTGGCGACCTGAACCATGACCGCGTCGGGAACTGTCAACTTTCCGTCAGCCAGCAGCTCCCGGAAGGCCTTGAGCCGCAACTCGATGCCCTTGGTGTAATCCAGCCGGTCCACGCCCAGGATTATCGTCTTCGGGTCGCCCAACTCGGCGCGAATCTGCTTGGCCCGAGCCTGGATCGCCGGATCGGCGGCCATCCGCTCCATCTCCTGGGTGTCGATCGAGATGGGGAAGGCGCCCGCCTTCACCTGCCGACCGTCGACCTGGATCATCTGGCCCTCGTAGCGCAGCCCGAGCAGGTGCCGGGCCAGCCGGACGAAGTTCTGCGCGGCCAGCCGCTGCTGGAAACCGACGAGGTCGGCGCCGAGCAGACCGCGCAGGATCTCGGTGCGGAACGGCATCTGCATGAACAGCTCGATCGGCGGGAACGGGATGTGCAGGAAGAACCCGATCCGCAGGTCCGGGCGCAGCTCACGGAGCATCGCCGGCACCAACTGGAGCTGGTAGTCCTGCACCCAGACCGTCGCGCCCTCGGCGGCCACGTCGGCGGCGGCCTCCGCGAACCGGGCGTTGACCAGGCGGTACGCCTCCCGCCAGCGGCGCTTGTAGGCAGGTGTCTCCACCGCGTCGTGGTAGAGCGGCCAGATCGTCGCGTTGGACTGGCCCTCGTAGTAGCGCTCCAGCTCCTCGGCGCTGAGCGGGACCGGGTGCAGCCGGATGCCCTCCAGGTCGAACGGCTCGGGGGCCGCGCCGGTGCCACCGGCCCAGCCGACCCAGGTGCCCTTGTGTTCGGCGAGCACGGGATGCAGCGCGGTGACCAGCCCCCCAGGGCTGCGTCGCCACTGCCGGCCCTCGGGTGTGCTCACCTCGTCGACCGGCAGACGGTTCGCCACTACGACAAAGGAGCTACGGACGGTCACGATCGGCCACCTCCGGGTACTGACGGGTCCACCGCGATGAGCGTACTGAGCGTAGCTGCGGCGTCTTGTGCCCCGTGCCGGAGTCTCCTACCCGCCTCGGTCTGGCCGAATCCTAAAGGTGATCTTGTCGACAGCCGGTGGTTCCCGGCACTCTCGCGTACTCCTGAGGCGGGGTGATGTGGGCGAAGCGCGCCGTACCTGTCAGGATTGACGATGGCGTGCGTGTGGCCGGCTCCCGGCCGGCGGCGGCGGGCGGATCTGACAGCCCGCGCCGCGCCGCCGATCAGCGACAGCAACCGACGGAGGTAGCCCGCACCGTGGCCCAGTACATCTACGTCCTGGAAAAGGCGCGCAAGGCGCACGGCGACAAGGTCGTGCTCGACAACGTCACGTTGAGCTTCCTGCCGGGGGCCAAGATCGGTGTGCTCGGTCCGAACGGCGCCGGCAAGTCCAGCCTCCTCAAGATCATGGCAGGGCTGGACAAGCCGAGCAACGGCGAGGCCCGACTCATGCCCGGCTACACCGTCGGGATGCTCGCCCAGGAGCCCCCGCTCAACGAGGCCAAGACCGTGCTCGGCAACGTCGAGGAGGCGGTCGCCGAGACCAAGGCCAAGCTGGAGCGGTTCAACAAGATCGCCGAGCAGATGGCGACCGACTACTCCGACGAGCTGATGGAGGAGATGGGCAAGCTCCAGGAGGAGCTTGACCACCTCGACGCCTGGGACGTCGACTCCAAGCTCGAACTGGCCATGGACGCGCTGCGCTGCCCGCCGCCGGACGCCGACGTGACCCAGCTCTCCGGTGGTGAGCGGCGCCGTGTCGCGCTCTGCAAGCTGCTGCTGGAGGCGCCCGACCTGCTGCTGCTCGACGAGCCCACCAACCACCTGGACGCGGAGAGCGTCTCCTGGCTGGAGCAGCACCTGGCGAAGTACGCCGGCACCGTCATGGCGATCACGCACGACAGGTACTTCCTCGACAACGTGGCCGGCTGGATCCTGGAGCTGGACCGCGGCCGGGCGATCGGGTACGAGGGCAACTACTCCACCTACCTGGAGAAGAAGGCCGCCCGGCTGGCCGTCGAGGGCCGCCGCGACGCCAAGATGAAGAAGCGCCTCACCGAGGAGTTGGACTGGGTCCGCTCCAACGCCAAGGCCCGGCAGACCAAGTCCAAGGCCCGCCTGGACCGGTACGACGAGATGGCCAGCGAGGCGGAGAAGACCCGCAAACTGGACTTCGAGGAGATCCAGATCCCGCCGGGCCCCCGCCTGGGCAGCACGGTGATCGAGGCGCAGAAGCTCAGCAAGGGCTTCGGCGACCGGCTGCTGATCGACAACCTGTCGTTCTCGCTTCCGCGCAACGGCATCGTCGGCATCATCGGCCCCAACGGCGTCGGCAAGACCACGCTGTTCAAGACCATCGTCGGGCTGGAGGAGCCGACCAGCGGGTCGGTCCGGGTCGGCGAGACGGTCTCGCTGTCGTACGTCGACCAGAACCGGGAGGGCCTCAACGGCGACAAGACCGTCTGGGAGGTCGTCTCCGACGGTCTGGACTACCTGATGGTGGGCAAGGTCGAGATGCCGTCGCGGGCGTACATCGCCGCGTTCGGCTTCAAGGGCCCGGACCAGCAGAAGCCGACGAAGGTGCTCTCCGGCGGTGAGCGTAACCGGCTCAACCTGGCGCTGACCCTGAAGATCGGCGGCAACGTCATCCTGCTCGACGAGCCGACGAACGACCTGGACGTGGAGACGCTGTCCAGCCTGGAGAACGCGCTGCTGGAGTTCCCCGGCTGTGCCGTGGTCATCTCGCACGACCGGATGTTCCTGGACCGCGTCGCCACGCACATCCTGGCCTGGGAGGGCGACGACCAGGACCCGGCGAAGTGGTTCTGGTTCGAGGGCAACTTCGAGGCGTACGAGAAGAACAAGATCGACCGTCTCGGCGCCGAGGCCGCCCGGCCGCACCGGGTGACCTACCGCAAGCTGACCCGCGACTGACCGGCCGAGACGGTGTCTGACCGCTTCGTCTACCACTGCACCCTGCGCTGGTCCGACCTGGACGCGTACGGCCACGTCAACAACTCGCGCTTCCTCACCCTGTACGAGGAGGCGCGGGTCGCGTTGATGTTCGCCGGCGGCCGGGCCTGGGGAGTCGGGTCGTTCGCCGACGGCGTGGTGATCCGCCGGCACGAGGTCGACTACCTGCGCCCGGTCGACTACGCGCTCGGCCGGGCCACCGCGGAGGCGGCGCCCACCGTGCGGATCGAGCTGTGGGTGGAGGAGATCCGGGCCTCCCGGTTCACCGTCGCCTACGAGCTGTACGACGGCGAGGTGCTGGCCAGTCGTGCCCGCTCGGTGCTGGTGCCGTTCGACCTGACCCGGCAGGTGCCCCGGCGGATCACCACCGAGGAACGGGACTTCCTGCTCACGTACGCGCCGCAGGGCGGTGTGGGGTGACCCGGCCGGGCACCGCTGAGCCGGGCCGGGTCGCGGGGTCGGCGTCCACGCATGGTGTCGCCGGGGTGGCGGACGCGGGCGCCTTCCTGGCCCGGCTGGTCCGGTTGGATCCGGTCGCGCCGGTCCGGCTGCGGCCGGCCGGCGCACCCGGCCGGGTCGCCCTGTGGGCCCGGCTGCCGTGGCAGGTTCTGGTGGTCCGGACGGTTGCCGGTGGGCCGGCCGACGGTGTCGCCGAGGACGTCACGGTGGCAGCCGCGGAGCTGCTCGCCGAGTTGGAGCGGGGCGGCACGGCCCGGCCGACCCGCCGGGACGCCCAGTGGCGGTGGCCGCTGCCGCCGACGCGGAGCCGCCAGGTGGAGGCGCTGCCCGCTGCCGAGGTGCGACGGATCGCGGACGCGGCGGCCGGCACCCTGCGGACGGCGAGCGAGGAGGGTGTCGCCGGCCGTGCCGTGGGCCAGCGGGCCCTGCGTGACGCGTTGCTCGACCACGTGGCGGTGCTGATCACCCCGGACGGGACGCCCGCCGCGCCGGTCGAGGTGCCGCAGCGGCTGGTGCAGGGAGTGGTCCGGATGGGCTTCCTCGGCACCGCCGACGGCTCGGCGGCCGGCGAGGGAGCGAACACCGTTCAGGTGCGGGTGGCGGGTCGTTGGGTCGGTCTGGTGGGACCGCACGGAGCGGCGTGGTTGCAGAAGGCCACGGATCTTGCCGTGACACCCCTCACTGCTCGTCCGAACGGATGACCCCGGGTCATTCTTCTGGTCAGGGGCGGTCGTTGGGGGGGTGCTTCAACCCGGCTGTCCGGGTACCGTCCATCCTCGGATCCAACGCACCGTAGGCGAGTGGATCCGCTGGGGAGTGAGGTGCGCGAGCGATGCCGTGGTGGTCATGGCGCCCCGGTCCCGCCGACGGCGGCGATCCGGAAACCCGAAGCGGGATCACAGTCGATAGCGCGGTCCGGATCGGGCCGCCCAGCCCTCGCCAGCCGGGGGATGACTGCCCGTCCAACGAGCGGCCCGTGCTGACCGAGATGCCCGCCACCGTCGAGCCGGTGAGTCTGCGCCGGGTCTGTGACGCACTCGATCTGCTCGACGTGCGCTACCTGGCCGATGGCGACGGCAACCTGCTGGCGATGTGGGAGCGGCACGCTGTGCTGGTCACCCTCGAAGGCCCGGAAGACGAGATCCTGGTCATGCGGGCACGTCCGCACGCCACGGTCCCGCCGGACTGGGCCGACCGGGCGTACCGGGTGGTCAACGAGTGGAACCACACCCGCCGGTTCTGCAAGGCGTACATCGGTGACCCGACCGAACGCGGTCAACTGCCGATCTACGCCGAGCTTCAGGTGCCGCTCGGCGCCGGCACCCACGACGCGCTCCTGGTCGAGATGCTCGACTGCGGCGCGGCGGTCGCGACCAGCTTCGTGGACTGGCTGCACGACGAGGGCGCCCTGCTCTGACGCCGTTTCCGGTCGGGCGGGTCAGCCGGCGTTGGCCGGGTCGTCCTCGGCGTTGACCATGAAGTACGCGGCCCGCTCCAGGTAGTCCCAGAGGGTGACGGCGATCTCCGGCTCAAGGTCGAGCCGGTCCACGGCGCGGCGCATGTTCCGCAGCCAGGCGTCCCGTTCGGCAGCGCCGATCCGGAACGGCGCGTGCCGCATCCGCAGCCGCGGGTGCCCACGCTGGGCGGAGTACGTGTTCGGCCCGCCCCAGTACTGCATCAGGAAGAGGGTCATCCGGTCCGCGGCCGGGCCCAGGTCCTCCTCCGGGTACATGGGCCGCAGCAGGGGATCGGTGGCGACGCCGGCGTAGAACTCGTCGACCAGCTTGCGGAAGGTGGGTTCGCCGCCGACCGCTTCGAAGAGGGTCATCGACGCACCGGGACGGTCGGATTCGCCTGCGGAAGTCACAGTTCCATCCTGCCAGGTGCGCCCGGTGACCACCCGACCCGCACGGCGTGCGTCGGATCACGCCGGTTCGACGTCCCCGAATGCCGGGCACCCGGCCCGCTCGGGTCGGCGTCCGGCCGACGGGTCAGGTGACCGCGTGCCGGCGGTGGCCGTTACCGGCATGCGGGTCGGACGTGCCTCCCACAGTGCCGTCGCTGGCCGGCCCGTCCGGTCCGGAGGGCGGCGGATCGGCGTTGGCCACCGAGGCGGCAGTGATCGCGTCGTCCACCGTCTGCCGGTCCGGCCAACTCAGCGCGGCCACCGTCATCAGCACCACCCCGGCCGCGCTCCACACCCCGACCACGATCGGGATGGGGAACCGCTCGGCGAGCACCCCGGTGACCAGCACCGCGAGACCCTGGATGACCTGCACACCGGTAGCCATCACACCGAAGGCGCGGGCCCGGAACCCGTTCGGCAGCGCCTGGACGAACAACCCGTTCGCCATCGGCAGCATGCCGGCCACCGCGAACCCGCAGAGCGCGGCGAGCAGCGCGACCACCAGCGGCGGGGGGTCGAACAGCACCGGCACGAGCACCAGTGGGGCGAGCACCGCGAGCGGTCGCATCAGCTTCAGCCGGCGAGCCGGCCCGAACAGGCGACTCACCAGCAACCCGCCGAGAATGAAGCCGACCGGGTTGGCCACCATGATCGCCGCTTGTGCGGTGCCCGCGCTCACGGCCCCGCGGCCCTCCTCGTTGGCCCAGGCCGCGGCCAGCCCCTCGGGGACGATCGAGAAGAGCATCGCGCTGAACACCAGCACCGCGATGGCCCGCAGCACCGGCGTACGGAACACGATGCCGAACCCCTGGCGAGTCTCCCGCAGCAGGTGGCTGCGGTGCGCCGGGTTCATCACCGCCGGACGGTTGCGCACACCGAGGCGGACCAGCAGGGCCGAGAGACCGAACGTGGCCGCGTTGAACAGCAGCGCCACCTCCGGGTCGATCGCAGCGACAGCGGCGCCGAAGACGTACCCCACGACCTGGGCGGCCTGCCCGACGCTGCTGTTCAGCGACAGCCCCACCACCAGCCGGTCCCCGGTGAGCAACTGCGGAATCAGCGCGGACTTCGCCGCCTGGCTCGGTGGGTTGGCCAACGTGGCGGCGAAGATGAGCACCAGCACCGCCTGGTAGGGCAGGCCGGGAATGGCGATGAGCAGCATCAGCGCCATGCGGATGAGGTCACACGCCACCATCACCCGTCGGTACGCGTACCGCTCCGCGAGTGCGGCGAGCACGGGACCGCCGAGCAGCCAGGGCAGGAAGCTGACCGCGAAGGCAGCCGCGGACAGCGCGACGGACTCGGTCTGCTGATAGACGAGCAGGGTGACGGCGGCCTTCGCGACGTAGTCGCCGACCCAGGAGAGCGCGCCGGCCACGAACACAGCCCGGAACTCGTGCTGGGCGAACACTTCGCGAAATGTGGCGGGGCCTTCCGCGGAAGGTCGCTCGTCAGGCACCGTCGCCTCCATCGGCCCCGGCTCGGCCGCTCGTGGCAGCACGGCCGGAAGCTCTCGTCAGATCTACGGATCAGCGAGGATGTGATCACGCTTTGGTGGGAACGCGTGCTCCGGATTCTGCCCGATCGTCTGACAACTAGCTAGGTCGAACGGGTCGTTCGTCGCCTCCCCGACTGAACGAACGGACGATACCCGAGGGGCCGGCCGGATCGCGACCCCTGAATTACAGGACAGCGTCGCGAAGTCAGGTGGCGCCGCCCTGACCTGTCTCACCCTCGGGCAACGGCCGGGTCGACAGACCGGGATAGATGCGGGCGGCCGCGATCTGCGCGGTGATCCCCGAATTCTCCAGCGCCTCCGCCAGACGCCGACGCAGCTCCCGGCCCACCGCGAACTGCCCGTCCGCGGTCGTCTTCACCACGGTGCGGATGACCGCGCCGTCCACAGTCACCTGCTCGACACCCAGCACCTCGGGCGCCTCCACGATCTCCGGCGACAGCTCTGGATCCATGGCAACCGAGGCGGCCGCGGTCCGTAGAACCGCCGTCGCCTCCTCGGTGCTGTTGAAGCCGATCGGCAGGTCGACCACCACGAGGGCCCAGCCCTGGCTCTTGTTGCCCACCCGGATGATCTCGCCGTTGCGGATGTACCAGAGCACGCCGCGGCCGTCGCGCACTGTGGTGACCCGCAGGCCGACCGCCTCGACCACGCCCATCGCCTCGCCCAGGTCGACATTGTCGCCCACGCCGTACTGGTCCTCGATCAGCATGAAGAGGCCGGCGATCAGGTCCTTCACCAGGCTCTGCGCACCGAAGCCCAGCGCGACACCGGCGATCCCCGCACTTGCCAGCAGCGGAGCCAGGTCGAAGCTGAACTCGCGCAGGATCATCAGCAGCGCGATGCCGAAGACGAACGCGGTGGTCAGGCTGCGCAGCACCGACCCGATCGCCTCGGCCCGCTGCCGCCGCCGCTCGGGTACGAACTCGGCCGGGTCGACCGCGGCGGTGGGCACCCGCTCGCGCAGCGGCCGCAGCATCGTCGGCACCGCACCGTCGGTGGTCGTGCGGACCAGCCGGTTGATCGTCCGGTGCAGCGCCCAGCGGGCCACCATCGCCAGTGCCACGATCAGCAGCACCCGGAGCGGTTTGAGCAGGATCCAGTAACTTCCCTCGGCGAACCAGGCCGACCTGGTGATGTCGTAGATCCACTCGCAGGAGGTGCTGCCCTGGCAGTTCACCGATTCGGTGTTGGACAGGGCTAGGGGCGTCACGCTGGCGGCACTCACCATGTCTTCGTACCGTAAGGAGCCCGAGGGCCCGCCGCCGACCCACCGGCCGGGTGACCGGGCAGCGCGGCGCGCCGGTGGCGCACGGTGGCAGCGGACAGCTTGTCAATCATGCCCGTGACCATAGGAGCCGAGGGCGAGCGCGGGGGCGTTGCGCTCAGCGGTTCGGTTGGATGCTGGCGAGCAGTTCGGTGATCCTCGTCCTGATGTCGTCGCGCACCTGGCGGACGACGTCGAGGGGTTGACCGGCAGGGTCGGTGAGCTTCCAGTCCTCGTAGCGTTTGCCGGGGAAGACGGGGCAGGCGTCGCCGCAGCCCATGGTGATGATGACGTCGCTGCCCTGGGCGGCGTCCCAGGTGAGCCGGGCCGGGGTCTGTCCGGTGATGTCGATGCCGACTTCGCGCATGGCGTCGACGGCGACGGGGTTGATCTGGTCGGCGGGTTCGCTGCCGGCGGAGCGAACCTCGATGGTGTCGCCGGCGAGGTGTCGGAGCCAGCCGGCGGCCATCTGGGAGCGCCCGGCGTTGTGGACGCAGACGAAGAGGACGCTGGGCCTGTCGGTCATCGGGCTTCTGTCTCCTGGGCGAGGTGGGGCACGACCACGGCGTCGGCGGAGTCCTCGGCGTCGGGGTACCAGGCGGCGAGGGCGGCGACGGCGACCAGGCCGCCGACGAGCTGGGCGCCGACGAAGCCGGGCAGGGACGTGGGGGCGATTCCGGCGAAGGTGTCGGTGAGTGCGCGGCCGATGGTGACGGCGGGGTTCGCGAATGAGGTGGACGAGGTGAACCAGTAGGCGGCACCGATGTAGGCACCCACGGCGGCCGGAGCGGCAGTGCCGCGGCCGGTGCGGGCGAGGGCGAAGATCAGGACGATCAGGCCGGCGGTGGCGATGATCTCGGCCAGCCACAGGTTCGCGCCGATGCGGTCGGTGCTTGACCACGTGGCGGCTGGTAGGTCGAACATCAGGTTGGCCAGAACGGTCCCGGTCAGCGCGCCGCAGACCTGGGCGGCGACGTAGGCGGCGAGATCACCGGCGGTCAGGCCGCTGCCGGTGTGACGGCCGAGCCACCAGTCGACGACGGAGACGATCGGGTTGAAGTGCGCGCCCGACACCGGCCCGAAGGTCAGGATCAACGCGCCCAGCGCCAAGGCGGTGGCGATCGCGTTCTCCAGGAGTTGGAGCCCGACGTCGGTGGGTGAGAGCCGGGCGGCGGCGATCCCGGAACCGACGACAGCGGCGACGAGCAGAGCCGTACCGACGAACTCCGCCGACGCGCGACGGGCCAGCAGGCTCACGCGGTGGCCTCCGCGGAGGTGGCGGGGAGGTCCAGAAGCGCGCGGAGTTGCCGGAACGCATCCGGGCGGACCCGGTACCAGACCCAGGTGCCGCGTCGCTCGGACTCGACAAGGCCCGCCTCCCGCAAGACCTTCAGGTGATGGGAGATGGTCGGCCCGGACAGTTCGAACGCGGGGGTCAGATCGCAGACGCACATCTCCGGCACCGAGGCGATCATCGACATCAGCCGTAGCCGGACCGGGTCGCCCAGGGCCTTGAACATCGGTGCGACCACCGCTGCCTGGTTGTTGTCCATCGGACGAACCGCGATCGGCGCGCAACAGGCAACCGCGTCCAGGTTCACCACCGCCAGGGCTTGTTTCGACATTCCTCTAGGTTGACAGATTTCAAAACAGGGCGCAACGTGGGTCCTGTTTCGAAAAGCATCAAGACAAGCATCCGCCAGACCTGGAAGGAGAGTCATGTCCCGCGTACAGCTCGCCCTGCGTGTGTCCGACCTCGAAGGCTCCGTCGCCTTCTACTCCAAGCTGTTCGGTGTCGAGCCCGCCAAGCGCCGACCCGGCTACGCCAACTTCGCCGTCGAGAACCCGCCGCTGAAGCTCGTCCTGCTCGAAGGCGAGCCCGACCAGCCCACCGTGATGGACCACCTGGGCGTCGAAGTGTTCAGCACCGACGACGTCAACGCGGCCACCCGGCGCCTCACCGACTCCGGTCTGATCACCCTGGAGGAGAACAGCACCGAGTGCTGCTACGCCCTCCAGGACAAGGTGTGGGTGCGCGGCCCTGGTGACGAGCCCTGGGAGGTCTACACCGTCAAGGCCGACTCGGACCAGTTGGAGAAGGCCGCCGAAGGCGCCTGTTGCACACCCGCCGCCGAGAAGGAGCCGGCCACCGCCGGGGCCGCCGGTAGCTGCTGCTAGACGTCAGAACGCTGCCCCCGCTTCTCGATCCGGAGGGCGGGGGCGGCGGCGGTTCTCCCGGGCCGGGCCAGCGATCCGCCCGGTTGTGGATGATCCTCATACCCCATGCGGGATTAGTACGTGCAATCCGGGGTCCGATCAGGGACTATTGGCGCAACGGACGTCGGTGATCGGCCCGGCGTCGACCGTGTGGGCCGTTGTGCCCGGCCCCGGTCGGCGGCGGTCCCCAGCAGCCGCTGAACCGGGAGGGTGAGCGCGATGCCTGACATACGACCCACGGTGGGCTCCGGCGCGTTGGTCCTCAACGCCACCTACGAGCCGCTGTGTGTCGTGTCGGTGCGTCGCGCCGCGATCCTCGTCCTCTCCGCGAAGGCGGTCTGCGTCGCTGATGGTGACGGCATCCTGCACAGCGCCCGGGACGCGCTCCCGGTGCCGTCAGTGGTCCGGCTGACCCGCTTCGTCCGGGTGCCGTACCGAACGCATGTCGGGCTGTCCCGGCGGGCGATCTTCGCCCGGGACGGGTGGCGGTGCGCCTACTGCCGGGGTCCGGCCGAGACCATCGACCACGTCTTTCCGCGCAGCCGGGGTGGCCGGCACGCCTGGGAGAACGTGGTCGCCGCGTGCGCACGGTGCAACCACACCAAGGGTGACAAGACCCCTGCCGAGATGGGGTGGCGGTTACACGCGTTGCCGGCCGCACCGAAGGGCACCGCCTGGCGGGTGCTCGGGCACCGCGCCCCCGACCCCCGCTGGGCCGACTGGCTGGATCTGCGGGAGCCGGAGGCGGCCGCCTGATTCCGCAGGGCGTGCTCAGGCTTGGGCTGCCCGGCGCGCTGCGCGTTCGTGGCGGTCGACCGCTCGGCGGTACGCGATCGCGAGTAGCCGGTCGATCTCGGGCAGCAACTGCGGACCGGGCATGACGATGCTCGCGAAGCCGTATTGCGCGTAGCCCGGGTGCGGCACGAGAGTGTCCAGTCGGGCGAAGTCGAACTCGTGCCGGTGCTGCTCGAATGCCTTGGGCGGGAAGCCGAACAGCCGCTCGAACTCGGCCCGGCCCAGGTCCAGGTTGAGGCGGAAGACACCGGGGCGGTCCAGCTGTGCGGCCTCGTCGAAGCCGGGCACGTCGTGCTCGACGATTGTGGCGAACGGCTGGCGGCGGTCCGGGCCGACGAGGAAGAACCTGTCGCCCCAGGCCGCCTCGGGTGATCCGTCCTCCTCGCTCGCCACGACCTGCTCGACGCCGGGCAGCGCGACGATCCGATCGGCGAGCATCGCCGCGTCGACGCCGGTCGGGACGTGCAGGAGCACGTCGGCGTGTTCGATGGTGGCCCGGTCCAGCGGGAAGTAGCGGTAGTCGTGCGTCCGCTGCTCGGCCGCTCCGACGTCCGACGCCGGCAGGTAGCGAGGAGTGCTGGCCTCCTGCTGAAGTCCGCCCTCGTAGGTGGCGGGGTCCGGCGGTCCGATGCCGAGCGCCGGGCTCGCGCCGAGGCTGCCGGCGATCACCGCGTACCGGTCGCCCAGCAGCGCCGCGACGATCGCTCCGGCGCCGGCCCAGGCCACTTGCACGTCGGCAAGCGTCATCGTGCTCTGGTGGCGCTGGAGGTGGGTGTTGTGCGCGAAGACCAGCGTGGGCCCGCGGTGTGCCTCGGCCGATCGGATCGCGAGCAGGTTCTCGGCCATCAGCGCGTCCCGGACGGCAGCCAGGTGGGCGAAGCGTTCCTCCTGGGCCAGCGGCGCGGCGGCCGCGGCGTGGTACCGCAGCAACGCGACCGCGGCGGTGGCGTGCACGAATGCCGCCGGCCAGCCCACTGACCTCTGCGGCGCCCGCAGGTACAACTCGGTCAGCAGGTCGTCGGCGAGCACCCGCAGTCGCTGGGCGTCGGTCGAGCGCCCGACTGACCGGCCCGGTTCCCAGATCGCGGCCGTGTCGCTCCACAGCGCCTCGTCGCCGACCAGGTCGTCGATCTCGGCGGACCGGTCCAGACCGAGGAAGAGGCAGACCTGGTTGAGGTGGTGGCGCGGACTCGGGGCGTTCTCCAACTCCACCGGCGCGTCGAAGCCGTGGAACGTCAGTCGCTCGGCCGCCGGCCGTCCGGCGTTCCACTCCCGCATCCGCAGCAGGAGGTCGCGGTTGGCCGGGGCCGCGCCGAAGTCGTGGCTGAACCCTTCGGCGAGCGCACGGTCGAGCGTCACGGCGGCGACGCCCTGCACGAACTCGTTGGCGATCAGCCCGGCCGCCCGGTCGCTCTCCACGGCGATCGAGCGGTAGCCGTGCTCCGCCAGCGACAGGAAGGCCTCGTTGCGGAGCTGAGGGAAGGCGGACTCACCATGCGTCGGTTCGCCGAGCGCGAGCAGGTCGGGGGATACCGCCAGCAGGTCGAGAAAAGGTGGCATTCCATGAACCGTATCGTTGAACCAGCGTTTGAGACTCACGAGCGGTGGAGCACGGTGACGGCCACAAAACCTTCAAACCCAGGGTTACGCCGACCGGTCGACCTCGCGCGCGCCCACGGTCTCTCCGCACAGGCCGTCCGTAACTACGAACGAGACGGCGTCCTGCCGCCGGCGCAGCGCACCAGTAACGGCTACCGGCGCTTCACCGAACTGCACGTCAAGGCGCTGAGTGCCTACCTCGCGTTGATCCCGGGTCACGGCTATGCGGCCAGCGGCGAGATCATGCGCGCCGTCAACCGGGGTGGGGTCGACGCCGCGTTGCGCACCATCGACCAGGGCCATGCCCAGCTCCAGCGCGATCGGGAGACCCTGGACGCGGTCGAGACGGCGGTGGCGACGCTCACCGGAACGGGACCGCAACCGCAGAGCCGGAGAGCTGTGCCGGTCAGCGTGCTGGCGCACCGGCTCGGTGTGCAGCCGGCCACGCTGCGCAAGTGGGAGCGGGCCGGGGTGTTGCAGCCGGTCCGTGACCCGGTGACCCACTACCGGCTCTACCGTCCCGACGACGTCCGCGACGCCGAACTCGCCCACCTGTTGCGGCGCGGCGGGTACCGCCTCGACCACATCGCCGACGTGCTGCGTCGAGTGCGCGACGCGGGCGGCGCCGAACCACTCGCCGCCTCGCTGCGTCAGTGGCGGCAACGGCTCACCGAGCGAGGCCGGGCCATGCTCACCGCTGCCGCCCGGCTCGCCGAGTACGTCGACGCCTGTCAGCCACCGGAACGCGCCTTGACCAGCGACGCGAAGACCACGACGTTGTCCGCGTAGCCGGTCTCGCCACCGACCCACTGGCCGCCACAGGTGATCAGTCGGAGGCTCGGGCGGCTGAAGTCGCCGTACACCTCGTCGACCGGCAGTCGGCCCTTGTCGAACTTCTCCACCGAGTTCACCTCGAAGACCGCCACGCGCTGGTCGGTGCGGGTGACCTCGATCTCGTCACCGGAGCGCAGCTCGCGGAGTTTGTGGAAGACCGCCGGCCCACTGGTGGTGTCGACGTGCCCGACGATCACGGCCGGACCGTACTGGCCCGGGGTGGGCCCCTGGTCGTACCAGCCGGCCTCCTGGGCGCGGGCCGCGTCCGGCACGGCGATCGTGCCGTCCGGGGCGATGCCCACGTCGTGTACGGGAGCCTGCACGTCGATCTTGTCGATGGCGAGGCCGGTCGGATGGCTGGCCGGGAGCACCGGGAACTTCTTCGGCGGCGGTCGCAGGCCGGCGCTGAGCCGGTCCGGCAGCAGGCTCATTCCGGTCACCTGCTCGACGCCGAGCATCGCCACGATCAGCACCATCAGCGCGGCGATGGCCAGCACCGGCAACCCGGGGCTCGTACCGAAACGGTGTCGGGCCAACGGCGGCCCGGCCGGACGCCTCGGCGGCAGCGGGCGGGCGGCCGGATCGGTGGTGGTGACGCTGGCCGACACCGCCTGCCCGGCGACCCGGCGCAGCCGCCCGGACACGCGGGCCACCAGCCGGCCGGACGCACGCAGCGCCGGCCCGGCCCGGAGGCGGGCGCGGCGATCTGGCCGCGCACGCGCGGATCTGCGGGTCATTGGTGATCCGGCTCAGGAGCCGGCTCCCGGTCGACGTCGGCCGCCGGCCATCCCGAGCACGATCGCGGTGGCCACCAACGCCACGCCGCCGAGCACCAGCAGCGAGCCGGTGCCGCGACCGCCGGCCATCCCGCCGCCACCGGTCGCCGGGCCCTTGCTGGGTGAGGCCATGTTCAGCACTGTCACCGTGGTCGACGACGTCTGACCGTTGTCGCAGCGCAGGTCGACCGGGTAGTCACCGGCCGGCTTGTCACGCGGAATGGTGGCCTGCGCGGTCAGGAAGCCCCTGTCCGGTTTGAGCTGCACGTGCCCGAACGCGTCGGAGTGCACGCTGGACTGCCGGTTGTTGTTGTCGTTGTCGCAGCTCGCCTTGATGCTGACCCGGCTGCCGGCCTGGGCGCTGTTCGGAGTCACCTCGACGAAGACGTTCTCGCCGGCTCGCGCCGGTGCGACAGACAACAGGACGAACGCCCCGACCAGCCCCACCAGTGTCAGTGCGGACGAGAGCGCGCGGTTGATCGTGCGGATTCCCTGCATGATTTCCCCCCAACCGGCGACGACCGCCGGAACCCTCCCCTGGGCACGCCCGCTGCTTTCCCGCTGCCCCAGAGGCAAACCCGCCCCCCACCCCACCCCCACCCCAGAAAACGCAAGATCGCGGGAGGGAGGGGAGAGCGGGGTCAACGCGGGCGGGGGGTGGGGTTGGGGGCGGGGAGGGGGGTGATGGGCTGCCAGTTCAGCGGGGAGGAGAGGACCATCGTGCTCGACGGTTGGCCGTACGGGGCGAGGCGGTCGATGACCCCCTCGAACGCGCCGATCGAGCCGGCCGCCACCTTCAGGACGCTGCACGCGTCCCCGGTGATCCGGTGGATCTCCAGGATCTCCGGCCAGCCGGCCACCGCCGGGTCGTGCAGGATGCAGCGCGCGCCGTAGCAGGACATCCGGATGAGCGCGACCACGGTACGGCCGGCGCGGGTCAGGTCGACCTGGGCGTGGTAGCCGGTGATGACCCCGGTCTCCTCCAGTCGGCGGACCCGCTCCGCGACGGACGGTGGTGACAGGTGCACCCGCCGGGACAACTCGCTGAAGGAGAGCCGCGCGTCGGCCTGCAACTCGCGCAGCAGCGCCCAGTCCATGTCGTCCACGCTCAGACCTTACTTTCGTGAACCGACTTCGCCTAGTTGCCTTTGGTTTGCCAGGAGAAGGCGGCGAGAGCCGTTGATTCGGCATTCCGTAGGCCGATCCGACCGCGAGATCATGGCCTCGGCTAGTCCGGCGGAGGAGACGAGATGGTGGATCAGACGGAGCGGCGGGCGCCGAACCGCCACGCCACGGTGCAACCGGTGACCCCGGGGCAGCGTGCCGCGCAGGCGGCGCGCACCGGTGGCGAGCCGACGTTGGAGTTCGCCGACATGGTGCCGTACGACGCGTACGTGCAGGCCAGCGCCCTGCACAAGATGCAGCACCCGCTCAGCAGCGACCCGGGCGAGATGTCCTTCCTGATGGTCAGTCAGATCATGGAGCTGTACTTCGGGCTGACCTGCCACGAGCTGCGGGAGACCCAGCGGCTGATCCGCGCCGACCAGATCTGGGAGGCGCTGGCCCCGCTGGGCCGAGCCAAGCTGCACCTGGAGGGGCTCAACGCCGCCTGGCAGGGCCTGCGCTGGATGAGCCCGGCCGACTTCAACAGGTTCCGCAATCTGCTCGGCGAGGCGTCCGGCTTCCAGTCGGCCATGTACCGGCAGTTGGAGTTCCTGCTCGGGCTGCGTGACCCGACGCTGATCCGCCCGTTCCGCCGGCAGACCGAGGTGTACGCCGCGCTGACCGCCGGGCTGGCCACCCCGAGTCTCTGGGACGACGTGCTCGCCCTGCTCGCCCGTCGCGGCTTCGACCTCCCCGCCGACCTGCTGGAGCGGGACGTGGCGGTCGAGCACGACCCGCAGCCGTCGGTCGAGGCGGCCTGGGTACGGATCTACGATGACGCCGGCCCGGACAACCACCTGCGGCTGCTCGGCGAGGCGCTGAGCGCTGTCGCCGAGGAGTTCGGCGACTGGCGCTGGAACCACGTCAAGGCGGTGCAGCGGACGATGGGTGCCAAAGTCGGCAGCGGAGGCTCCGCCGGCCTGGCGTGGTTGCAGCGCAGCATGGCCCGGGTGGTCTTCCCGGAGCTGTGGTCGGCCCGCACCGCGATGTGACCGGAGAGCGAGAAGAAGCAATGACGACCCCAGAAGCTGAGCTGCCGGGCTTCGCTGCTGGCGAAGCGCAAGCGCATCGCCGCGACGAGGCCGACCCGGGCCACCGGCACCTGTTCCACGTGCCGCCGGCCGACGGCGGCGACCACCCCGAGTCGGCGTACCTGGCCGGCAACTCGCTCGGCCTGCAACCACGGGCCACCCGCGACGAACTCCTGGCCGACCTGGACGCGTGGGGGCGGCTCGGCGTGGAGGGGCATCTGGAGGCGGAGCGCGCCTGGCTGCCGTACCACGAGTTGTTGACCGGGCCGGCCGCGCGACTCGTCGGCGCCCGGCCCGCGGAGGCCGTGGTGATGAACTCGCTCACTGTCAACCTGCACCTGCTGATGGTGAGTTTCTACCGACCGGCCGGGGCGCGCACCCGCATCGTCATCGAGGACGCCGCGTTCCCCTCGGACAGCTACGCCGTGCGCAGCCAGGCCCGGTTCCACGGCCTGGACCCGGACGACACTGTGGTCCGGCTGCGTCCGCGCGCGGGTGAGGACGCCCTGCGCACCGAGGATGTGACCGACTACCTGGCGGCCGAGGGCGACAAGGTTGCCCTGCTGCTGCTCGGCGGGGTCAACTACCTCACCGGCGAACTGCTGGACATCCCGGCGATCACGGCTGCCGGCCGGGCCGCCGGCGCGGTGGTCGGTTGGGACCTGGCCCACGCGGTCGGCAACGTGCCGCTCGCCCTGCACGACTGGGACGTCGACTTCGCCGCGTGGTGCTCCTACAAGTACCTGAACTCCGGCCCGGGTGCCCTGGCCGGAGTCTTCGTGCACGAGCGGCACCTCGGCGACGCGGACCTGCCCCGCTTCGAGGGGTGGTGGAGCACCGCGGCGGCCACCCGGTTCGAGATGACGCCGGTGTCCCGGCCACCGGCCACTGTGGAGGCCTGGCAGATCTCCAACCCGCCGATCTTCGCGATGGGTCCGGTGCGTACCTCGCTGGAGCTGTTCGACGCGGTGGGGATGACCGCACTGCGCGCGCGTAGCCAGCGCCTCACCGGCTGGCTGGAGTCGCTGTTCGACGAGGTGACGGCCGGTCGGCCGCTGCGGGTGGTCACCCCGCGCGACCCGGCCCGCCGGGGCTGCCAGCTCTCCGTGCGCATCGGGTCCGGCAGCGCCGCCGAGCTGACCAAACGCCTCCGGTACGAACACGGGGTCATCGCCGACGCCCGTGAACCGGACGTCGTCCGGTTCGCCCCGGTGCCGCTGTACTCCACGTACCTCGACTGCTGGCGGGCCGCGGCGGCGCTCGCCGCGACGGTGGGGGCGACCGCATGACCGCTCGGCGCGACGAGATCGCGATCATCGGTGCCGGGCTGGCCGGCTGTCTGGCGGCCTGCTTCCTGGCCCGGCGTGGCTACCCGGTGGCCCTCTACGAGCGCCGCTCCGACCCGCGTGCCGGCACCGCCGAGCGCGGTCGCTCGATCAACCTGGCGCTCTCCGAGCGCGGCCTGGACGCGCTGCGCCGGATCGGGCTGGACGAGCAGGTGATGACCGACGCGCTGCCGATGCGCGGCCGGATGATCCACCCGGTCGAGGGCGAGCAGCAGTTCCAGTCGTACAGCGCGGCAGGTGACCGGGCGATCAACTCGATCAGCCGGGGTGCCCTGAACAACGCCCTGCTGGACGAGGCCGCCGCGCTGCCCGGGGTGCGGGTCGTCTTCGACCACCGGCTGGTCGGGCTCGACCCGACCGACGGCGCCCTGAGCTTCGAGACCCCGCAGGGCCCGGTCGCGGCGAAGGCGTCGGTAGTGCTCGGCGCCGACGGTGCCGGCTCCGCGGTGCGCGGGCAACTGCTGGCGTACGGACTGCTGGACGAGAGCGTGGACTTCCTCGACTACGGCTACAAGGAGCTGACGATTCCGCCGCTGGGCGGGGACTTCGCCCTGGACCCGGACGCGCTGCACATCTGGCCACGCGGCACCTCGATGATGATCGCCTTGCCGAACCCGGACCGCTCCTTCACCTGCACGCTGTTCTGGCCCAACGACGGTGCCGGCAGCTTCGCCTCGCTGACCAGCCCGGCGGAGATCGAGCGGCACTTCAGCGAGCACTACCCGGACGTGGTGCCGCTGGCCCCGAACCTGGTCGACGACTACCAGCACAACCCGGTGGGCGTGCTCGGCACCGTGCGCTGCACTCCCTGGCAGGTCAACGGGAAGGTCGGCCTGCTCGGCGACGCGGCCCACGCCATCGTGCCGTTCTACGGCCAGGGCGCCAACTGCGCCTTCGAGGACGTGGTGGAGCTGGACCGCTGCCTGGACGAGTGCGCCGACGACTGGTTGGCGGCGCTGCCGCTGTTCCAGCGGCGCCGACAGGAGAACGCCGAGGCCATCGCGACGATGGCGCTCACCAACTTCGTCGAGATGCGGGACAAGGTCGCCTCCCCGGTCTTCCAGACCCGGCGGCGGGTGGAGCACGCACTGGAACGGGCACTGCCCGGCCGGTACGTTTCCCAGTACGAGCTGGTGTCGTTCTCCACCACCCCGTACGCGGAGGTTCGCCGCCGGGTGCGCCGACAGCACCGGGTGCTCGGGGCGGTCGTCGGCGGGGCCGCGCTGCTGCTGGTCGGCGCGATCGGCGCGGCACTGAGCCGAGGGGGGCGGGCATGACCGGCAACTGGGATCCGCGACTGATGGCCGGCCACGCGCCGGACGGCCCGCAGCGGCTGCGCAACTTCGTCGCCGGCGAGTTCGTCGACGGCGGAACGACGTTCGCCAAGGCCAGCCCGGTCACCGGGGAGCAGGTCTTCGCGGTGGACGAGGCGTCCAGGTCCACAGTGAACGACGCGGTGGCCGCCGCCCGGGCGGCACTGCGGGGGCCGTGGGGCCGGATGGGGGAGCGTGAGCGCGCCGAGGTGCTGCGCCGCGTCGCCGACGAGCTGGAGCGTCGCTTCGACGACCTGGTCACCGCCGAGGTCGCCGACACCGGCAAGTCCATCGCCCAGGCCCGCACGCTGGACATCCCGCGCGGCGCGGCGAACTTCCGGGCGTTCGCGGAGATCGTGGCGACCGCACCCACCGAGTCGTTCACGACGGTCACCCCGACCGGCGGCCGGGCGCTCAACTACGCGCTGCGTAAGCCGGTCGGCGTGGTCGCGGTGATCGTGCCGTGGAACCTGCCGCTGCTGCTGCTCACCTGGAAGGTGGCCCCGGCGCTGGCCTGCGGCAACGCCGTCGTGGTCAAGCCCAGCGAGGAGACCCCCGCCTCGGCGACGGTGCTCGCCGAGGTGATGGCCGCCGCCGGCGTACCCGCGGGCGTGTTCAACCTGGTGCACGGCTTCGGACCGGACTCGGCGGGCGAGTTCCTCACCCGCCACCCGGGTGTCGACGCGATCACCTTCACCGGCGAGTCGGCCACCGGCGGCGCGATCATGCGGGCCGCCGCCGACGGGGTGAAGGCGGTCAGCTTCGAGCTCGGCGGCAAGAACGCCGGCCTGGTCTTCGCCGACGCCGACCTGGACGCCGCGGTGGCCGGCTCGGTGCGCTCCAGCTTCACCAACGGTGGGCAGGTGTGCCTCTGCACCGAGCGCATCTACGTGCAGCGCCCGGTCTTCGAGGAGTTCACCGCCCGGCTGGCGAAGCGGGCCGGCGAGCTGGCGTACGGCTGGCCGACCGGCGAGGCCACCGCCACCATGCCGCTGATCTCCCACCAGCACCGCGCGAAGGTGCTCGGCGCGTACGAGCTGGCCCGGTCCGAGGGCGCCGAGGTGCTCACCGGCGGCGGCGCGCCCACGTTCGGCGACGCCCGCGACGGCGGGTCGTACGTGCAGCCGACGGTGCTCACCGGGCTCGCCCCGGACGCCCGTACCAACCGGGAGGAGATCTTCGGCCCGGTGGTGCACGTCGCCCCGTTCGACACCGAGGACGAGGCGTACGCCCTCGCCAACGGCACCGAGTACGGCCTGGCGGCGACAGTGTGGACCCGGGACGTGGGCGTCGCGCACCGGGCCGGCGCCCGGCTCGACGCCGGCATCGTCTGGGTCAACACGTGGTTCCTGCGTGACCTGCGTACCCCGTTCGGCGGGGTGAAGGCGTCCGGGATCGGTCGCGAGGGCGGCGTGCACTCGCTGAACTTCTACTCCGAACTCACGAACGTCTGCGTGGACCTGTCGTGAGCCGTAGCGAGGGAGCGGGCATGGAAGCTGACATCGAGGCCGCCAACCGGGAGTTGGCCGACGCCCGCAGCACCGGCAAGCCGTGCGCGCCGCTCCGGGGCCGACTGCTGCCGGAGGGAGACGTCGAGGCCGCGTACCGGGTGCAGCAGCTCCAGGCGCGGGCCTGGCAGGGCCGCGGCGAACGCCGGGTCGGCGCGAAGATCGGGTTGACCTCCCGGGCGGTGCAGGAGTCCTTCGGGGTGTTCCAGCCGGACTTCGGCATGCTGACCGACGCGATGGCGGTCGGCGACGGCGTCGAGGTGCCCATCGAGCGGCTGCTCCAGCCCCGCGTCGAGGCGGAGATCGCCTTCGTGCTCGACAAGGATCTCTCGAACCCGCAGCTCACCACCGTCGACCTGATCCGCGCTGTCGACCACGTGCTGCCGGCGATCGAGATCGTCGACTCCCGGATCGCCGCCTGGGACATCTCCATCGTGGACACTGTCGCCGACAACGCCTCCAGCGGGCTCTTCGTGCTCGGCACCACGCCGCGCCGGCTCGCCGACCTCGACCTGCGACTGTGCGGAATGGTGCTGGAGCACGCCGGGGAGCCGGTCTCGGTGGGCGCGGGCGCTGCCTGCCTGGGCAACCCGCTGCACGCCCTGCAGTGGCTGGCCGGCACCCTCGCCCGCGCCGGTGACCCGCTGCGCGCCGGGGACGTGGTGCTCTCCGGTGCGCTCGGCCCGATGGTCCCGGTCACCCCGGGGGCCGCGTACGAGGCCCGGATCTCCGGGCTCGGCTCGGTGCGTACGTGCTTCAGCAAGGGAGGCAACCAGTGACCACTGACGTGGCGGTGCTGGGATCAGGAAACATCGGCACGGACCTGATGATCAAGGTGTTGCGGCTGAGTGACAGCCTGCGGATGGTGGCGATGGCCGGCATCGACCCGGCCTCCGACGGCCTGGCACGTGCTCGCCGGCTCGGCGTCGCCACCACCGCCGACGGTGTGGACGGGCTCGTCGCGCTGCCCGAGTTCGCCGACGTCGAGCTGGTGTTCGACGCCACCTCGGCCGGGGCGCACCGACGCCACGACGAGGTGCTGCGCGCCCACGGCCGCACTGTGGTCGACCTGACGCCTGCCGCGCTCGGCCCGTACGTGGTGCCGCCGGTCAACCTCGACGAGCACCTGCACGAGTCGAACGTCAACATGGTGACCTGCGGTGGGCAGGCGACGGTGCCGATCGTCGCCGCGGTCCGCCGGGTCACCCCGGTGGCGTACGGGGAGATCGTCGCGTCGATCGCGTCGAAGTCCGCCGGGCCGGGCACCCGGGCCAACATCGACGAGTTCACCGAGACCACGGCTCGGGCCATCGAGGTGGTGGGCGGTGCCGAGCGGGGCAAGGCGATCATCGTGTTGAACCCGGCGGACCCGCCGCTGCTGATGCGGGACACCGTCTACTGCCTCTGCCCGGACGCCGACGCCGACACGGACGCCATCGCCGCCTCGGTCGCCGAGATGGTGGCGGCCGTGCAGGAGTACGTCCCCGGCTACCGGCTCAAGCAGGACGTGCAGTTCGACCGGGTCGAGGCGTACCTGCCGACGTTCGGGCGGCAGCTCACCGCCCTGCAGGTGTCGGTCTTCCTGGAGGTCTCCGGTGCCGGGCACTACCTGCCCGCGTACGCCGGGAACCTGGACATCATGACCTCGGCCGCGCTGCGTACCGCGGAGCGGCTGGTCGCCCTGCGGGCCAAGGGGGTCCCGGCATGACCGAGCTGTACATCCAGGACGTGACGCTGCGCGACGGCATGCACGCCATCGCCCACCAGTACACAGTCGACCACGTCCGCACCATCGCCGCCGCGTTGGACGCCGCCGGGGTGGCCGCCATCGAGGTGGCGCACGGTGACGGCCTCGCCGGCTCCAGCGTCAACTACGGCCACGGCGCCGCCACGGACGCCGAGTGGATCTCCGCGGCTGCCGAGGTGCTGACCACTGCCAAACTGACCACCCTGCTGCTGCCGGGTATCGGCACGATCGCCGATCTGAAGGCGGCGAAGGCGCTCGGGGTGACAAGCGTCCGGATCGCCACCCACTGCACGGAGGCGGACATCTCCGCCCAGCACATCTCCTGGGCCCGGGAGAACGGCATGGACGTGGCCGGGTTCCTGATGATGTCGCACATGAACGACCCGGCCGGGCTCGCCGGGCAGGCCAAGCTCATGGAGTCGTACGGGGCGCACTGCGTCTACGTCACCGACTCCGGCGGCCGGCTGCTGATGTCGGACGTGGCGCAGCGGGTCGACGCGTACCGGCAGGTCCTCGCCCCGGAGACGCAGATCGGCATCCACGCCCACCACAACCTGTCGCTCGGGGTGGCCAACAGCGTCCTCGCCGTCGAGCACGGCCGGGTCACCGGGTCCGCGCCGGTCGGCCCCGACGCGGCGCACGGCCGGACCGTCCGCGTCGACGCGTCCCTCGCCGGCATGGGCGCGGGCGCCGGAAACGCCCCGCTGGAGGTGTTCGTCGCGGTCGCCGAGTTGCACGGCTGGAAGCACGGCTGCGACGTGTTCGCGCTGATGGACGCCGCCGACGACATCGTCCGCCCGCTACAGGACCGGCCGGTCCAGGTGGACCGGGAAACACTCTCCCTGGGGTACGCGGGGGTCTACTCCAGCTTCCTGCGGCACGCCGAGCGGGCCTCCACGAAGTACGGAGTGGACGTCCGTTCGATCCTGGTCGAGCTGGGCCGCCGCCGGATGGTGGGCGGCCAGGAGGACATGATCGTGGACGTGGCACTCGACCTGGCCGACCAGGAGGAGCATTCATGATCGGCGTGGACATCGTGGGGATCGCCGACAAGCTGGGCGCGGCGGCCGACACGGCCACCGCGATCCCGCAACTCGCCGCCGAGACCGGCCTCGACGTGGACACCGCGTACGCCGTGCAGGCCGCGCTGCTGCAACGTCGGCTGAACGCCGGTGAGCGGTTGGTCGGGTTGAAGATGGGGCTGACCAGCAGGGCGAAGATGGCCCAGGTCGGCGTGGACGAGGTGATCTGGGGGCGGCTCACCAACGCGATGCGGGTGCCCGACGGCGGTGCCGTGGACCCGGCCGCGTACATCCATCCCCGGGTCGAGCCGGAGGTGGCGTTCCTGCTGGACCGGCTGCCGGAACCGGGCGAGCCGGTCGGCGACTTCGCCACGGCGGTCCGCGCTGTCGCCCCGGCCATCGAGTTGATCGATTCCCGGTACGCGGACTTCCGCTTCTCGCTGCCGGACGTGATCGCTGACAACACCTCGGCCGCCGCCTTCGTGATCGGGCAGTGGTCGCCGGTGCCGGCGGGGCTGGACAATCTGGGCGTGCTGCTGGAGGTCGACGGGCGGGTGGCGCAGGTCGGCTCGACGGCGGCGATCCTCGGTGATCCGCGTCGGGCGCTCGACGAGGGCATCCGGCTGGCGGGCCGGCACGGGGTGCGGCTGGAGTCCGGGTGGGTCTTCCTGGCCGGTGCCGCGACCGCCGCTGTGCCGCTGCGTCCCGGTGCCCACGTCCGTGCCGTCGTCGAGAAGCTCGGCACGGCGTCGCTGCGGGCGTCGTCATGACCGCCCGGGTGGTGGCCGGTAAGGCGGTGCCGCGGGGGGCCTTCCCGCACGTCAAGGTCGCCGGTGGGTTCGTCTTCGTCTCCGGTACGTCCTCCCGGCGTGCCGACAACACCTTCGCCGGTGTCGAGGTGGACGGGTTCGGCACCACCAACCTCGACATCCGGGTGCAGACGCGGGCCGTCATCGAGAACGTGCGGGATCTGCTGCGTTCGGTCGGCGCGGACCTCACCGACCTGGTCCAGGTGACGACGTACCTGGTCAACATGAACGACTTCGGTGGTTACAACGAGGTGTGGGCCGAGTTCTTCGACGCCTCCGGCCCGACCCGTACGACGGTGGCGGTGCACCAGCTGCCGCACCCGCACCTGCTCATCGAAATCCAGGCCGTGGCCCTTCTTCCCTCGGGAGGTCAGTCGTGAGTGAGATCGCCGAGCCGTTCAGCTTTCCGGGCTGGATCGCTGACAACCAGCACCTGCTGAAGCCCCCGGTGGGCAACAAGGAGATGTTCCCCGGCGGGGACGACTTCATCGTGATGGTGGTGGGCGGGCCCAACCAGCGCACCGACTTCCACGTGGACCCGTACGAGGAGTTCTTCTACCAGGTCAAGGGCAACATGCACATCAACCTGGTCACCCCGGAGGGGCCGCGTACGGTGCACGTGCGCGAGGGTCAGATGTGGATGTTGCCGCGCAACACCCCGCACTCGCCGCAGCGGCCGGAGGCCGGCTCGATCGGCGTGGTCGTCGAGCGGGTCCGCGAGGAGGGCACGCTGGAGACGTTCCAGTGGTACTGCCCCGGGTGCGGCAGCAAGGTGCACGAGGTGGAGTTGCAGGTCCGCGACATCGCCGCCGATCTGCCCCCGGTGTTCCAGGCGTTCTACGCCGATGAGCAGGCACGCACCTGCGCCAACTGCGGCACCCTGCACCCGGGCAAGGGCTGATGCCCGCAGGCGTGGTCGACGTGCACACGCACGTCGTACCGAAGGGTTGGCCGGACCTCGGCGCGGCCTGCGGCGGGTCCGGCTGGCCGTGGTTGCGGGTCGACTCCGAACGCGCCGCCATGATCATGGTGGGGGAGACGGAGTTCCGCCCGGTGGGCGCCGAGTGCTGGGACGCGTCGCGCCGACTGGCCGACATGGACGCCGACGGCGTGGCCGTGCAGGTGGTCTCGCCCACCCCTGTCTTCTTCAGCTACGACCGCCCGGCCGACCAGGCGGTGAAGGTCGCCCGGATCTTCAACGACCTGACCCTGGAGGTCACCGCGGCCGGAGGTGACCGACTGGTGCCGTTCTGCCAGGTGCCGCTCCAGGACCCGGACGCCGCCTGCGCCGAGTTGGATCGCAGCCTCGCCGCCGGGCACGTGGGCGTGGAGATCGGCAACCACGTCGGCGACCGCGACCTGGACGACGCCGGAGTGGTCACCTTTCTCCAGCACTGCGCCGAGGTGGGAGCACCCGTCTTCGTCCACCCGTGGGACATGCCGGGCGGGCCGCGCCTGGACCGGTGGATGGCTCGTTGGCTCACCGGGATGCCCGCCGAGACGCACCTGTCGGTGCTGGCGCTGATCCTCGGCGGCGTCTTCGACCGGGTGCCCGACACGCTGCGGATCTGCTTCGCGCACGGTGGCGGCAGCTTCCCGTTCTGGCTCGGCCGCGCCGACAACGCCTGGCACCGCCGTGGCGACCTGGTCCGGGGCGCGTCCGCCGGCCCACCCAGCAGCTACCTCGACCGGTTCAGCGTCGACTCGGTGGTCTTCGCGCCGCCAGCCCTGCGCCTGCTTGTCGACACGCTGGGGGAGGACCGGGTGCTGGTCGGCAGCGACTACCCGTACCCGCTGGGCGAACGGCCGGCCGGTGCGGTGGTGCACGCGGCCGACTTCCTCAGCGACGACCAACGCGACAAGCTCCTGTCCACAAACGCGAGGCGTTTCCTGTACGGCTGAGCACACCGCCTCGCCCTCGGCGTGAGGAGATCTTGGACAGTTTCCGTTCGCCGGGGACGGTAACTGTCCAAGATCTGCGGCTGGACAGGCCCGGCGGGCGTCCGGCGTCCGGTTGCCAGCGCGTGTCGGCTGCGCGGAGGGCCGACGGCCGGCAGGATGACGGCATGGCCGAGCCGCACGACCTGACCGCGTTGGAGCAGGCCGCCGCGATGACCTGCGGCGAGCTGTCCAGCGTCGACCTGGTCGAGCACTCGCTGAGCCGGGTGGCGGCGCTCGGCGACACAGTGGGCGCGTTCGTGACCGTCACACCGGACCTCGCCCGACAGGCCGCCCGCGCCGCCGACGCGGTGCCGATCGAGGAGCGCGGCCCGCTGCACGGCGTGCCGACCGCGATCAAGGACCTGACGCTCACCGCCGGGATCCGCACCACCTTCGGCTCGGCCGCCTTCCTCGACTTCGTCCCGCCGGTCGACGCCGACGTGGTCCGGTTCATGAAGGCCGCCGGCCTGGTCAGCCTGGGCAAGACGACCACCTCCGAGCTGGGTTGTTCGCTCTACTCGGAGGGCCGGGTCGCGCCGCCGGCCCGCAACCCGTGGCAGTTGGCGTACACCGCGGGCGGGTCCAGCGGTGGCGCGGCGGCGGCGGTCGCGGCCGGGCTGGTCCCGGTCGCCCAGGGGTCCGACGGCGGTGGATCGCTGCGCATTCCGGCGTCGCTCTGCGGCCTGGTCGGCTACAAGCCCAGTCGGGGCCTCGTCTCCGGCGGGCCGATCGGCTCCGGCGCGTTCGGCCTGCCCACCAGTGGCCCGCTCGGGCGGACGGTCACCGACGTCGCCGCGCTGCTCGACGTGATGGCCGTCCCGGTCGCCGGCGAGCCCTACCTGCCGCCGCCCGCGCCGTCCGGCGGCTACCTGGCCGTCGCGCGCCGGGCCGAGCCCGGCCCGCTGCGGGTCGGCCGGTTCACCACGCCGATGCTGGCCGACGAACCCGTGCACCCGGACTGCGTGGCCGCCGTGGACCGGGCTGCCGCGCTGCTCACGGCGGCCGGCCACGAGGTGGTCGAGGTGCCGCCGCCGCTCGGGCCGGCGGCGTGGCCGCTGTTCGAGATCCTCTGGTACGTGCTGGCGCTCTCCCCGGTGCCGCCGCAGCGGGAGGCGGAGCTGCTGCCGTTGACCCGGCTGCTCCGGTCCCGGGGCGCCGAGCTGTCCGCCGGCACCCTGTCCGCCACCCTCGGGGAGTTGCAGGCGCAGGTCCGCCTCGGCGCCCGCCGTACCGCCGGCTGCGACCTGCTCCTCTGTCCCACCCTGGCCACCCCGCAGGCGCCCGTCGGCTGGTTCACCGCCGACGCCGACCCGGCCGCCGACTTCGACAGGCAACGCCGGTTCTCGCCCTACTGCGCCATCTTCAACGTCACCGGCGATCCTTCAGTCTCCCTGCCGCTGGGCACCACGACCGACGGCCTGCCCGTCGGGGTGCTGCTCACCGGCCGGTACGGCGACGACGCGCGGCTTATCGCTACCGCTGCGCAACTGGAGAACTCCAGTGACGGATGGGATCGGCACCCCGCAATCTGGCGGGCCGCCGACTCCGCTAACGTGAATGGCGACGGAGTCGGGCGGTCGGCAGCGTGATCGTCCATCCGACCCGGTTGTTCAAGGTCGTCCTTCTTCCGCCTGGGGGCGTTGGGATTGTCTGTTACCGAGACGTTGCTGGTCTTCGTCGGCATCCCGTTGGCCGCGGTGCTGGTCATCGCCGGCCTGTCGTACGCCGGTAGCCGTGGGGGTGCCACCGGCGGTGGCGGTGGCGCCAAGCGCTACCGTCCGGGCCGACCCTTCGACTTCACTCCGGTCTGGTTCCTGGGCCGTCCGGAGCAGCTGGCCGACTCGGCCGGCACCGCGCTGACGGCGGGGGCGCAGGCGCCCGCGCTGACCAGCCACAAGCTTGAGCAGGCCAGCGTCGAGGCGCCGGCCGGTGGAACCGGAGGCGCAAGTGACCGTTGGTGAGAAGCAGACCGGGTCGGAAAATCCGCCCGAGGTGCTGGACGGGCCGTTCTCGACCCGCCAGCTGCTGCGCATCGACGAGGCGTTGCGCCTGGCCGACCAGGGCACCGGCCTGGTCTTCTCGGTCTTCGTCGGTGGTCTCGACGAGCCGATCCGCGAGCATGCCCAGCGGCTGCACCGCCAGCTCGCCGAGCCCGACAAGTCGGTGCTGATCGCCGTGTCGCCCAACCAGCGTCAGCTGGAGATCATCACCGGGCGTTACGCGCGCAAGCGCATCCCCGACACGTACGCCAAGCTGGCCGCGCTCTCCATGGTCGGCGCGTTCAGCGGCGGTGACCTGGCCGGCGGCATCATCAACGGCCTCGACCAGCTCGCCAGCCACGCCGGCAAGGGCTGACCGACACACACGACGCGCGTGCACGCAAGATCGTGCCCGATCCAGAAAACAGGGGTCCCAGCTGCGGCTGAGGCCCCTGTTTCCATGTTCGAGCACGATCTTCGCAACCGACGGCCCGGGGCCGGCGCGGGCTAACACCCACGCCGGCCCCGGGCCGGTCAACGCTGCTCAGGCGCTCTGGGCGTCCTTCGCGCGAGCCTTCAACGCCCGCACCACGCCGTCGCGGCCCTCGGCCACCAGCCGACGCAGCGGGGCGGGGTGCCCGTCACCGGCCAGCCACGCGTCGGTGGCCGCCACCGTGTCGTCGTCCACCAGGTAGGTCGGGTACGCCAGCTGGGCGAACTCCTGTGCCGGCTCGCTGTCCCGGGTCGCCCACACCTGCCCGACCGCCGCGAAGTATCGCTCCCGGTACGGGGCGACCAGCTCCACCTGGGCCGGGTGGGCGAAGCCCTGCAACAGCGCCCGGTGCCGCCAGTTGGGCAGCGAGTCCGGGCCGGTGAGCAGTGCCCACACGGCCGCCTTGTTCTCGGCAGTCGGCATCAACGCGTGCGCGTACGCGGCCTCCCGCTCACCGCTGGCCGTGCGGTCGCCGCTCAGCTCCGCCTCGATCTCGGCGGTGCCGGCAGCGCCGTTGGCCACCAGCGCGGCGAGAACCGACCAGCGCAGCTCGGTGTCGACGGTCAGCCCGGCCGGCACGCCGGTGCCGTCCAGCCAACCGCGCAGCGTCGCCAGGTCCTCCTCGGAGCGGACCGCCGAGGTGAACGCACGGGCCCAGGCCAACTGGAACCCGCTGCCGGGCTCGGCGGCGGCGAGCGCGTCCCGGGCGGTACGGGCCAGGTCGGCCCAGCCGGTCGGCGCCCAGGCCGGGTCGGCGTACAGGGTGAGCGCGGTGGTCGCCTGCCGCAGAGTGGCGGTGACCAGGTTGATGTCGGTCTCCGCGGGCAGCCCGCTCAGCGTCAGCGCCACGTAGTCGCGGGCGGACAGCTCGGCGTCGCGGATCATGTCCCAGGCGGCGGTCCAGCAGAGCGCGCGGGCCAGCGACGAGTCGAAGCCACCGATGTGCTGCACCACTGTCGCCATCGAGCGGTCGTCGAGGCGAAGCTTGGTGTAGCTGAGGTCGTCGTCGTTGAGCAGCAGCACGTCGGCCGCCCGGACGCCACGCAGCGGGGCGAGATCGGTGTGCTCGCCGGTGACGTCCACCTCATACCGCTCACGACGGACCAGCCGCCCGTCGGTCAGGTCGTACAGGCCCACGCCGATCCGGTGCGTCCGCAGCGTCGGGTACGTCGCCGGCGCCTCCTGCCGCACCAGCACCTGCTCGTACGTGCCGTCCGCCCCGATGGTCACCTCCGGCCGCAGCGTGTTGACCTGCGCGGTCTCCAACCACTGCGCGGCGAACTTGCGCAACTCCCGACCGGATGCGGCCTCCAGCTCGGTGAGCAGGTCGTCGAAGGTGGCGTTGCCCCAGGCGTGCTTGCCGAAGTAGGCCCGCAGCCCGGCCACGAACGGCTCCTCACCCACGTACGCGACGAGCTGCTTGAGCACGCTCGCGCCCTTGGCGTAGGTGATGCCGTCGAAGTTGACCTCCACGGCCTCCATGTCCGGCATCTCGGTGTACACCGGGTGGGTGGAGGAGAGCTGGTCCTGCCGGTAGCCCCAGTTCTTCCGGATGGACAGGAAGGTCGTCCACGCCTCGGAGAACCGGGTGGCGTTGGTGTTGCACCAGTGGCTGGCCCACTCGGCGAACGACTCGTTCAGCCACAGGTCGTTCCACCAGCGCATGGTGACCAGGTCACCGAACCACATGTGGGCCAGTTCGTGCAGGATCGTGTTGGCCCGCTGCTCGTACTCGAAGTCGGTGACCTGGGAGCGGAACAGGTAGTGCGACTCGGCGTGCGTCACACAGCCGAAGTTCTCCATCGCGCCGGCGTTGAAGTCGGGCACCCAGAGCTGGTCGTACTTCGGCAGCGGGTAGCGCACGCCGAACTTCTCGTGGAAGAAGTCGAAGCCCTGCTTGGTGATCAGGAACAGGTCGTCCGAGTCCAGGTACTGCGCCATCGACGCCCGGCAGAACACACCCAGGTCGATGCCGTCGTGCGCGTCGCGCACCTCGTGGTACGGCCCGGCGCACATCGCCGTGATGTAGGTGCTCATCCGGGGCGACTCGGTGAAGTGCAGCGTCTTGAGCGCCTCACCCGCCGGCTCCTCGCGCTGCACCGGCATGTTGGACACCGCCCGCCAGTGCGCCGGCACCGTGACGTGCCAGGTGTAGACGCTCTTCAGGTCGGGCTGGTCGAAGCAGGCGTAGACCCGCTGCGCGTCGGCCGTCTCGAACTGGCTGTAGAGGTACGTCTCGCCGTCCACCGGGTCGACCGTCCGGTGCAGACCCTGGCCGCTGTTGGAGTAACCGAAGTCGGCCTCGACGACCAGGACGTTGTCACTGTCCAACCTGGACAAGGTCAGGCCCCTCTCGGCCGACCAGTCGGAGAGGTCGACGGGCGCGCCGTTCAGCGTCGCGGACCGCACCGACTCGGCGGCCAACTCGATGAACGTGCTCGCGCCCGGTTCGGAGCAGCGGAACCGCACCTCGGTCGTCGACCTGAACGTGCGGCCGTCGGCCGCCAGCACGGCGGTGGACAGGTCCAGACTGATGTCATACCCCGTCACGTTGAGCAGGCGTGCCCGCTCGGTCGCCTCGACCTGCGTCAGGTTGCGCACTCCCGGCACTGTTCGTCTCCATCCCACATGTCGCCGTACGCCCGGCGGCGCCCGTTCGCCTACCGCTCGTGACGGCCGGCCCGATTCGAGTCTTCCATGTACGGGCAGCCCGCGGTGGCCGAGGTCACGCTCTCATTCGGGTGCCGGTCGATGCGCTGCGGGGTGAAGATTCTCCTGAGACGCCGACCCGTCGGCGTCACCCGTCGCGAAGGGATCTCACCGTGACCGAACGTGTCACCGCCGACATGTGGTTCGACCCGGCCTGCCCGTGGGCGTGGATCACCTCCCGTTGGCTGCTCGAGGTCGAACAGATCCGGGACGTGGACATCCGCTTCCACGTGATGAGCCTGGCCGTGCTCAATGACGGCCGGGACGAGCTGCCCGAGGACTACAAGGAGTTCCTGAAGACCGCGTGGGGCCCGGTGCGGGTCTGCATCGCCGCCGAGCAGCGCCACGGCAATGAGGTGCTGCGTCCGCTGTACACCGCGCTCGGCACCCGGATCCACCTGCAGAAGCAGGAGCGGGGTCCGGAGCTGTACGTGGCCGCGCTCACCGAGGCCGGCCTCGACCCGGCGCTGGCCGCGGCCGCCGACAGCACCGACTACGACGAGGCGCTGCGGGCCAGCCACGAGGCGGGCATGCGTCCGGTCGGTCAGGACGTGGGCACTCCGGTCGTGCACGCGCCCGGCCCGGACGGCGCTCCTGTCGCGTTCTTCGGCCCGGTGATCACTCCGGCTCCGAAGGGGGAGGCCGCCGGCCGACTCTGGGACGGCGTGCTGCTGGTCGCCGGCACCCCGGGCTTCTACGAGCTCAAGCGCACCCGCGAGCAGAGCCCGATCTTCGACTGAGCGACGCCCGCCGCGCCCCGTCCGTGCCTCGTCAGCGGCGCGGACGGGGCGCGTTCCGGGTCGGACGCCGAGGTCGGCGGACGGTCGTGGCGTCACCGGGAGGCGGGCGGCGTCGTTTCCCTCGGTGTCCGCCGCAGCGACCCGCAGGGCCGCGCGCCGCAGCTCGTGGAGGCAATCCCGATGGCCAAGCACCGTGCGTCCGGTGACGATCAGTTGACCCGGCAGGGGGTGATCGAGACTCCCGGCGCGGACTACTGGTCCGTTGACGACTCCCGCTGGCCGACGGTCCGCCCGGACCTACCCGCCCACCTGGTGGATCTGCTCGCGCCGCCCATCGTGGTGGGCGTGGCGCGGGTCCCGGTGACCTCCCGACTCACCCCACCCACGTCGGTCGACCCGCTACCGTCGCCCGTCGACGCGGTGCCGACAGATGTGCCGGCGCTGGTGCCGTCGGGGGCGGCGCCGGCCGAACCGGCGCCCCCGCCGCCGGCGCCGGCTCCTCCGCGCCCGGTGCCGACGCCGCCGCTGAACCCGCGGCCCGTTCCGGCGCCTCCCCCGACCGTCCGGTGCCGGGGCCCCCGCGTCGCCCCGCCGCACCCTGAACACCGGGCCGATCGGCGGCGGTCGACGCGGCAACGGTGGGCCGGTGAGCGCGGGTAGGCACCGCCGGGGCACCTCCGACCGCGCCGGCTGACCACCAGGGCACTTTCATCTGGTGGACGCCGCGCGGGTCCCCGTCGGCGGCGACACCGTCGCCGGTAGCGTCAGTGGGCATGACGGTCGTGCATCCGATCACCCGGGCCTGGGTCACCACTGGCGGCACCAGCGCGCAAAACTACGACGAGTTCGCCGACGACGCGGAGATCACCGCGATCATCGAGTCGAACCCGCACAGCGCTCTCGGCATCGAGATGCCGCACCGCGCCCCGCAGAGCCTGGGCAAGTCGTTCCTCGACGCGCTGCCGGACGCGGTGGCCCGCCTCGCCGAGGCCAAGGCCGACGGCAGTTACACCCCTGCCGAGCAGGTCGTGGTGCTCTACCGGATCAGCGCACCCGGCGAGGAGCCGGCGTACGGGCTGTTCGCGATGGTGGACACCGACCAGATCTCCACCCGGGCGGACGAGCCGGGCCTGGTCATCCGTAACGAGGACGTCTTCATCGCCAAGGTGCGCGAGCGGGTGGCGCTTGCCGACGCGCTGGGCCACCTGCTGTCACCCGTACTCCTGCTCCAGACCGGGCGTGGCGACGAGCTGCACGCCGCGCTCGCGGCGGCGACCGACACGGCCGGCGCGCCCGCCGCGACCGACACCGACCAGGCGGGGCGCACGCACGCCATCTGGCTGCTCGGCCCCGGCCCGGAGCAGGCCACGCTCACCGCCCTCGCCGGTGGCGGGGACCTGGTCGTCGCGGACGGCAACCACCGCAGCCTGGCCGCCCAGACCGGGGGGCTGCCGCGCTTCCTGGCCGTGGTCACCACCCCCGCGTCGGTGGCCATCCAGCCATACAACCGGCTGGTCAGCGAGCTGACCACCTCACCGGCCGAGCTGCTCGACCGGCTGCGGGCCGCGGGCGCCGAGGTCGAGCCGATCGACGGCCCGGTCGAGGTCCCGGCGGCCGGCGGCACCGTGCACCTCCGCCTCGACGGCCAGGGGTACGCGGTGCGCCTGCCCGCCACCGCCTCGGCCCGCCTGGAGAACCTGGACCACGCCCTGGTCGAGCGGCTGGTGCTGCGCGACGCTCTCGGTCTGGACCCGGGCGACAAGCGGATCACCTACGTCGGTGGTGACTACCCGGCGAGCTGGCTCACCGGTGAGGTCGACGCCGGGCGGGCCGAGTTGGCCATCCTGATCGCGCCGGTGACCGTGGCGGATTTCGTCGCCGTCAACCTGGCCAGGGAGAAGATGCCCCGCAAGAGCACCTGGTTCACCCCGAAGGCGCGCGGCGGTCTGGTCGTCGCCGAACTGCCGCGTTGAGTGCCACCCGCACGACCGTGTGACGAACCCGGCTCGGGGACGCCGCCCCTGTGACGTCCCCGAGCCCGGCCTGACAGACTGCCCGGTATGCGCGTCTACCTGGGATCCGATCACGCCGGTTTCGAGTTGAAGGTGCACCTGGCCAACCACCTGGCCATGCAGGGCTACGACGTGGTCGACGTCGGCCCGCACGGCTACGACCCGGACGACGACTACCCCACGTTCTGCCTGCACACCGGCGACCAGGTGGTGGCCGACGAGGCGGGCCTCGGAGTGGTCATCGGTGGCTCCGGCAACGGTGAGCAGATCGCCGCCAACAAGGTCGCCGGCGTCCGCGCCGCGCTGGCCTGGAGCGTCGAGACCGCTCAGCTGGCCCGTCAGCACAACGACGCGAACGTGGTCGCCATCGGGGCCCGTCAGCACACGCTGGACGAGGCGACAGGCATCGTCGAGGCCTTCCTGAACACGCCGTTCTCCGGCAACGAGCGGCACGCTCGTCGGATCGCCCAGGTGGCCGAGTACGAGCGGACCCGGAAGCTGCCCGACCTGCCCTGACCGTGCGTCGCTCAGCGTGGCGAGCGGGGCAACTCCTCGCGGGGCACCCAGTTCCGTCGGACGACCACCACCCGGGCCTCCGCCTCGGCCAGGTCGTCGTCGTCGGGGCGGGCCGCGTCCCGGGCCCGTAGGGCGGCGCTGAGCCCCACCTGGGACGAGCCGGAACCGACCAACCCGCGCAGCCCCCGCTCGCCGTCGCGCTCGTCGCCGCCGGCGTTCCTGCGTCGCGGCGGTGGGTCGTCACCGTCGTGCACGGCCGGCGTGCTTGTCGTCGGGCTGTCGGCACCCGGTCTGGCCGTCTCGGTGTCGGCGTGGTGGCGCAGCCGTCGCCGTCGCCGGTCGGGGTCACCCATCAGCCGACCGTACCCTGCCCGGCCTGATCCGGCAGCGTCGTGCGGTCGCGCGTCCCGGCCGGGGTCGGCGACCGATTTGCCGGCTGGCTACCCTCGAATGCAGGCGGTGCTGTTGCCGTCGGTCAGGGGGAGCACAGATGGCAGACCAGACGCAGCCGTGGGCGGAGCGGACCGTGGAGGTGCCACCGCAGGCCGGCGTCGGGGTGCCGCCGCAGCGCGACGGGTTCCGCCGGGGGGTCGCTCCGGTGGGTCAGCCGCGCACCCCGCGGACGGAGCCGTTCCCGGTGGTCGAGCAGGAGCCGACCGGCACCGGGTGGCCGGGCGGGCCGGTGCCGCGCCGCTCACTGAGCGCGCGGATGGCGCAACTGCGTCGCGGCGGTGAGTGGAGCGCGGCGGGCGGCCTCTTCGCGTTCGTGTGCTGGGGGATCTGGGCGCTGTCCGGCCAGGGTGACCTGAGCGGCCCGCTGCTGGTGCTGGTGCTCAGCCTGCTGGTGGCGGTCGGCCTGTTCGCCCTGTTTAGGCTGGTCGGCCGGGTGGTGCTGGAGCGGCAGCTGGGCCGGGTCCGGCGTAGCGCCCGAGGTGCCCACCTGGCGACGGCCGTCTTCCTCGCCGGCCTCGGTGTGGCGTGGCTCCAGCAGACCGAGTGGGTCGTCTCGGCCTGGAACTGGATCTCCTCGAACTGACCCGGGGAACGCCGGGCGGGCCGGCCTTCGCCGCCCGCCCGCGCGCCCGGTCGCGGCACGCCGCGACACCGGTCGTCTCCCCACCAGGCAAGGCTGCCGCTTACCCGGCCGGCCGCCGTTCATCCGTGGCCGGCCGGTCCGACTGGTTACCCGTTCGGGGAGCCTGCTGCCCCGGTGCGCTCGCGTCAGCGCTCGGGTTTGTGCGCCCGGACCAGGATGCGTTGGGCGTGGGCCACGAACGGACCGTGCCGGCGGATGTGGTGGTGCAGATCGGCGAGGCGGGCCCGGTAGCGGTCCACGGTGAAGTCCGGCACCGTCCAGATGACCTTGCGGAGGAAGTGCACCACCGCCGCGACGTCGTTGAAGGTGGTCGGTAACGCCTCGTGCCGCAGCTCGTCGATGACCAGGCCGGCGGCCTGCGCGCCGGCGGCGGCGCGGGCTGGGCTGCGTTCGTCGCTGATCTCACGGGGACCGGTGAGGAACTGGGCCAGCTCCCGGTTGGAGCCGGGGCCGATTTGCTGGGCCAGGTACCGCCCGCCGGGTGTGAGCACCCGCGCGATCTCGTCCCAGAGCACGACGTTGGGATGCCGGCTCACCACCAGGTCGAACGTCTCGTCGGGAAACGGGAACGGGGCGTCCTCGGCAACGTCGACCACCCGCACGCCGCGCGGTTCGAGCGCGCGCCGGGCCAGTTCAAGGTTGGGCGGCCAGTGTTCGGTGGCCACGATCACCGCGGGAAACGCCGGCACCTCGGAGAGCACCTCCCCGCCCCCGGTCTGGATGTCCAGCGCGGCGCGGGCCACCCTCATCTGGGCTGCCATGAGTTTCAGATATCCCCAGGACGGCCGCTGTTCTGTCGCGCGGCCGTGGAACCAGGAGAAGTCCCAACCGTCCACGGATGCGTCGGCACCTTCGCGGAGCAGATCCTCGAAGGTCGCCGTGTCCTGCATCAGGCCAGGCTGACAGGCCGTGGTGGCGATGGCAAGAAGGAATGGCCCGTGTCGGCGCAGGGTGCATGCAATGACTCCTGTCAGTGATCTGACACCGATTCCGAACGATCTTTCGGCGAGAATTTGTCACGTGGCGGATCTCCTTCGTTTCGAGACTGATCAGGGCGTCCTCCTCGTCGAGGAACACGCGGGCACCGACCTGGAACGGGTCGGCCTCCTCGACCGGATCCGCCCCGCCCGGCAGACGCTGGAAATGGCACTGGCCCAGATCAAACCGGCGCTCGACGCGGCGCTGGGCGTCATTCACGGGGTGTCGGTCCGCCCCGATCAGCTGGAGGTCGAGATCGGCGTCACCCTCACCGCGGAGGCCGGCGCCGTGGTCGCCCGTACCAGCGCGCAGGGCCACCTCAAGGTCAAGCTGATCTGGAGCTCGGGCGTCGCCGCCCTGCCGTCGCCGACTGAGGACGGGCCCGTCGCGCAGGAGACCGTCGCGCATGACTGACCGCAGCGCCGGCCGCCGGCCGCCGACCGTCCGGGTCGAATGGTCGGTGGAGCAGGGATGACCGGCACCCGGTCGCTCGCCGGCCGGGTTCGGATCCTCGGCGGCCACTCCCCGTCGGTCGTCGGCGCGGGCATCCAGCTGACCACCGACCTGGTGCTGACCTGCTGGCACGTCGTCAACGACGGCACCGGAGCCGACCAGCCCGGGTTGCTCGTCGACACACCGAGCCAGCCCGGCACCCGGATCGCCGCCGAGGTGACCTGGTCCCGGGCTGTCGGCCCGGCGGGCGAGGGAGACGTGGCGGTCCTGCGCTGCGCGACACCACTGCCGTCCGCCCCCGCGACCCTGGCCGATCGCGGCGACGACGAGTTCGACGTGCGGATAGTGGGTTACCCGGCGAACACCCCGGCGTCGGTGCTGGTGATGGCACGGGCCGTCGGTCCGGTCGACGCGAGCACCCGGTGGCGTCAACTCGACCGGGTCTCCTCGGCCACGGCGGCAGTCGACAGAGGGTTCAGTGGTTCCGGGGTGTACGCCTCGGATGGCGCAGTGGTGGGCATGGTGCTGGCCCGCACGAGCGTCGGCCAGCAACTGGTCGCCTGGATGCTGCCGGTCGGGCAGTGGCCCGCCCTGCTGCCGCCCGACCTGCTCCCGCCCGGTCTGCTGCCCCCTGCCGTGCTGCCGTCCGGCCCTCGGCCGGCCGTTGCCCGGCCGGTTCCCGCACCGCTCTCATTCGCGCAGAAGATGGCGCTGGCCCGGCTGCTGGAGGAAATCCCCGTACTCCGACACCCCGACAGCCGTCAATTGGTCATTCAGTCGTTGCCATCACACATCAGTCGGATGGTGAAACCATTCGGACCACTGGGTCTCGACATGTTCGGCCTGATTCGAACGGGCTTAGAATACGAGGATGGGATCGCGGCTCTCTATCGCGTCCTGCTGTTGACGGAAGGGTCGGGAAGCACACCACTGCGGGCCTTCCGTGACCTTGCCGAGAGCCTCGGTCTGCTGACGGGTACGGAGGACAATCGGTGACGACGCCCCGGATGCCGAGCGCCCAGGTGCAGGCCATCTGCGCCGCGCTGCTGTCGATGACGTCGATCAACGACGGGAACACCCGTTCGCTCTACCTCGACGAGGTCGAGGGGGAGCTGCGCAAACGACTCTCGGTGTCCCGGCACCCGGAGGTCCAGTACGACGTCTATCGCATCGTGCGCGCCTGCGCACAGGAGCCTCGGGGCGTGCCGACGCTGTTGCAGGTCATCGGCAACTTCCACCCGGGCGCCGCCGGGGTCACCCTCGCCCAGCAGGTCTACCTCTCCTGGCTCCTCGTGCAGGTGCTCACGGACGTCCCGACCGACGTGTTGACCGGGGCCGTCGCGGCAGTCGCGGATGGTCCGTTGTCTCCGGAGGACCTGCCCGGCCTCGTGGACGCCGTCGGCTGGCAGCCGGTGGGCGACTGGCCGGTCCCGGCGGCCGTGGCCTTGGCGGGCCTGGTCCAGGCGGGTCTGGAGTCGGACGGTACGCCGGTGGAGCAGTGGTTGCGGGATGCGGCGGCGGCCCTGCGGCTGAGCGCCGCCGACCTCGACGATGTGCGCGTGGCTGCGAAGGCGCACTGGACGTCGCTACGATCCCCGCACCAGGCGGCACCGGCCGAGGCCGGTGGAGAGGAACCTGAATCCGACATGCGCAGGACGATCATCATCGAGGAGACGACGCCCCAGCGATCCCGAACTCTCATCCGGGGCGGCGTCCCACCGCGCAACCTGTACTTCACCGGCCGGGAGAAGCAGCTCGTCGCGCTCGACGAACTGCTCTCCGCACAGCACCGGGCCTCGGTGCTGCCGGAAGCGGCGCTGCGCGGTGTCGGTGGGGTCGGCAAGACCCAGCTCGCGGTCGAGTTCGCCTACCGGTACGCGGACCGTTACCAGCTGATCTGGTGGATGGCCGCCGAGGATCTGACTGCGCTGCGTACCTCGATCGCGGCTCTCGGCGAGCGGCTCGGCCTGGCGGCGAGCGCCAGCCTGGAGCAGACAGTGCGGACGGTGCTCGACTCCCTGTCGACGAGTTCGCTCAGTTGGCTGCTGGTCTACGACAACGCCGACGACCCGCACGAGCTGGCCCCGCTCATGCCCTCGTCGAACCTCGTCGGCGAACGCGGCCACGTCCTCGTCACGTCCCGCAACATGGCCTGGTCGGCGAGCGCCCTGACCCTTGACGTCGACGTGTTCACCCGGGCCGAGAGCGTGGAACTGCTGCTCAAGCGACGCCCGGCGACCACCCCTGAGGATGCCCGCCGGCTCGCGGCGGAGCTCGGCGATCTGCCGCTCGCCCTGGAACAGGCCGCCAGTTGGCTGCTCACCATGCTGTCGTCGGTCGACGAATACCTCGTCGACCTCAAGGAACACGCCCGCGAGTTGCTGGGTGAGGGGCAGCCCCGGCAGTACCGGGGCACCGTGTTGACAGTGGTGTCGATGGCGCTCGCCGCGGTACGCGAGCAGAACCCGGCCGCCGCGCAGCTGATCCAACTGCTCGCCTTCCTCAGCCCCGACCCGGTCCCGATGCGCCTGCTGTGGGAGGGGCGTCGCGCCGGGTTGGACGAACCACTCCGCACCAGCCTGCAGGAGCGCAACGACATAGCCCGGGCCATCCGGCAACTGGCGTCGCTCGGGCTCGCGAAGGCGGACAACGCCGGCCGACACGTACAGGTGCACCGGTTGGTGCAGGCGGTCCTCCGGGAAGGGCTCGCCGAGCAGGGCGACGACAGCGCGCTGACGAACGCCCGCCGACTGCTGGCCGCCGCGAACCCGGGCTTCCCCGACGACCGGAGCACCTGGCCGCGCCACGCCGACATCGCGCCGCACGTCCGCGTCGCCGGCCTGATCCACGGTGACCTCGACTCCCGCCGGACGGCGATGGACCAGCTGCGCTACATCTACAACCTGGGCGACTTCGAAGGCTGCCGGGACTTCGCGGAGGAGATCCTGGCCGCCTGGGACCAGCCCGGCCCGGACGGCGAGCGCAGCGGCGATCCGCTGACCCTGCTGGCGATGCGACGGTACGCGGACGCCCTGCGGCTGCTCGCCGACCCGCGCGCCGCCGAGTTCGGCCTTCAGGCGCTGGAGCGGATGCGGACCAGCCTCGGTGAGGAGCACGAGTACACACTGGGCGCGGCGAACAGCGTCGGCGCGGACCTGCGGCGGATCGGCGACTTCGCGGCCGCCGCCGATCTGGACCGGCGCAACCTCGACGTGCACCGCCGGGTGCTCGGCGACGGGCATCCGAGCACGCTGCGGGTGATGAACTCGATGGCGATCAACCTTCGCCTGACCGGCGACTTCGAGGGGGCGTACCAGCTCAACCTCGAAGTGGCACGGCACGCCGGCGCGGCCGCGGAGGACGGCACCTATGCGCTGGTGCTGGCCCAGGAGGCCCAGGCGCGTGACCTCTACCTCCTGGGCCGGTACGCCGACGCGCTGGAACTACTGGACAGCTCCCTGCCGGTGCAGCGTTCGCTGCTGGGCGCGGAGCACCTCACCGTGCTGCGTGCCACCTGCATCCACATCGCCTGCCTGCGCAAGACCGGGCGGCTCGACGCCGCAGTGGTGGAGGGCGCTGCCAACTACCGCCTGGTGACCCGCCGCTTCGGGACCGACCACGTGCTGGCCGCGGAGGCCGGCATGACCTGCGCCAACGCCATGCGCGCAGCGGGCGACGCCACGCAGGCGTACGCCCTGGCCGCCCAGGGGCACGCCACCTTCCGAGCCGTCTTCGGGGAGCGGCATCCGGTCACGCTCTGCGCCGCGGTCAACCTCGGGGTGATCCTGCGGGCGCGCAACTTCGACCGTGAGGCGCGGGAGCTGGGCGCGGCCACCCTGCTGGGGATGGGCGAGGCGCTGCCGCCCACCCATCCGTACCTGCTGAGCGCGCGCTCGGCGCAGGCGATCAACCTGGTCCGGTCGCACCGGTTGGAACAGGCGCAGGTGCTCTCCGAGGCGATCCTCGAGGACTCGCGTCGCCTGCGTGGGCCGGGGCACCCGTACACGCTCTACTGCGCGGTCAACGCGGGGGTCGATCTGATCGAGGTCGGCGAGGAGGCTCGGGGCCGCGAGTTGCTCGACGAGGCTGCCGCAGCGCTGGAGGCGTTGTTCGGGCCGGACCATCCGGAGGTGGACGCGGCCCGGGGGCAGCGTCGCATCGAGTGCGACATCGAGACCGTCGGGCTGACCTGACGCCTCGCGCGACGGCCGTGCGCCAGCCGCGGGTTCATCCGGTGGTGATCGTCGGTCGATGTGCGCGCTCGGCCTCCGCCACCTCCCGCCGCCCGGCGGCGTCGGCCGACGCCGGGATCGGCACGGCGGCCAGCCGGCCGATCCGTTCGGACAGGCGGTCCGCCCAGAGCCGCCCGGCCGAGGTGAGACTTCCGGCCCGGGCGAGTTCGACGAGCGCGCGCTCCAGTTGCGCGCGTACCACCGCGAATCGAGCGGTGGCCTGGGCCGCCAGTTCCGGATCGGCGCGCAGCGCGGCCCACACCTCGGCGACGGCTGTGAACGCGTACGTGCCGTGCAGCAGGCCGCCGATCGGGCGCGGGTCGGGACGCCAGGGCGCGAAGTACCGCACCGGATCGGCCGGTTCGTAGAGCTGGACCAGACCGAGGACGGCGTTGAGTTTGCTGTGTTGCAGCTCGTGCACCATCGTCACGGCCAGGTCCACCGGGTCGAGGTCGGCGTCGGCGGCGAACGCCCCGAAGGCGTCGGCGTGCGTGACGCTGTGCCCGCGCTCGGCACCACCGGCCAGCGGCACGAACGTGGTGATCCCGGCGGCCACCTCGGCGGCGTGCGTCGGGGCGTACGCGACGAGCAGGTGCCAGGCGTGCCCGACGGACCGCTCCAGCTCCGCGGCGCGCGGTGGCGTGAGCCGCGCGGCGACAGGTAGCCCGAAGCAGTCGCGGTAGGGGTCCAGGTCGTCGACGCGGAGGTCGAGGGTGACCGACTGGTCGGTGAGGCGCCACCAGCGGGTGGGTGCCCACTGTCGCCCGGTCAGGTCGGCAGGCGTCACAGTCGTGCTGCCGCCGCGTCGGCGCACCACCCCGAGGCCCGGCACGGGCACCAGCCCCGCGCACGGCGTGACCGGTACCGCCGCGTCCGACCAACCGCTGAGGGCGGCCGCCGCGAGCGCCGCGAACGGCAGGTAGTCCGGTCGGCCGGTGGTGCCGTGCCGGACCCGATCGACCGCCCAGACGGCCAGCCACGGATGGTCGAGCAGCACGTCCGCGGCGGCGGGGTCGAGGCGGTGGGCGTGGCCGAGCAGGCGCGCCGCCGCCGCCAGCGTGTCGTCGGTGTCGGCGAGGTTCTTGAGGACGAGCATCGTGCGGTTGCGTTGCGCGTGCCGCAGACCGCGGATGGAGGCCGGGCCCGCGCTGCCGTCGGCCAGTCGGGTGAAGTCCGACCGCGTCAGGTGGAGTCGGCGCCGGGATCGAGGAAGCTGTTCCAGCCGGTCAGCGTCGTCTGCCGGGGACTCTTCAGTGTCGCGACCAGTTCCTCGATCCATCGGGCCAGTTCCGGATCCTCGTCGCGTAGCAGGTGGCTCAGGCCCTGCGTCAACACGTCAACCACGACGAGGTGATCAGGTGCGGGTTGCTCAGTCATCGATGTCCCGGGTTGGCGCAGGCGTGCTGACATGAAAACACGTCAACGTCTGTGATCACCATCGCCTTACCGTCCGCCGCCGCGCCCGTACCGCCGCCGGTCGTGCCCGGCGGCGGTACGGGACCCACTGGTCAGCCGGCAGCCGCCTCGGCGGCCGCGTAGTCGCGGGCCACCCGGACCATCTCCACCAGCCCGCCGGCGTACTCCTGGGACTCGCCGTGCGCCTCGTCGAACGGCGGCTGGAAGCCGACGCCCTCCCACTGGTTGGTCGCCGGGTTCCACAGGTCGTTGCCGACCTCGAAGTCCCAGGCGAAGATGCCCAGCTCGTAGTAGAGCTGGTCGGCCGAGTTGCCGGCGGCCGAGTAGAGCACGTCGGCGACCGGTCCGGTCTGCGACGGCCAGGTGACGGTGCCGCGCTCCTGGGCGATGGCGCCGACGATCCGCCGGGCACTGTTGAGGAACAGCGTCGACTCGTCGATCGACGGTCGCGGCAGGGTGACCCTGCCGTCGGCCCGGTACGCCCCCGGCGGCCACATGAAGTACCCGCCGTAGGAGTGCACGTTCATCGCGAACTTGATGTTCGGGTGGTCCTCGGCGAGCGCGATCACGTTGCGGCTCTCCGCCTCGGACAGCTCCGCGGTGCCCGCGAAGTTGCCGGACAGGCAGTTCGCGCTGGCACCCACGTAGCCGTCGAAGTACGACCCGACGGTGTAGTTGCGGTTGATGTCGACGCCCCACGAGGTGCGGTTCTTCGGGTCGCGGGCCGCCCCGGTGCAGTGGTTCACGAGATTCTTGCGCTGGAAGTTGAAGTCGTTGAACGAGTAGTTCGCGCCGTCCGGGTTGACCGTCGGGATGATGAAGATGTCGACCTGCTCCAGCAGCTCACGGGTGGCCGGGTCGGTCCGGGCGTTGGCCAGCATCCGCTCCGCGAACTCCAGTGTCACCAACGGCGTGGCCCACTCCCGGGCGTGTTCCTGGGAGTACGCGAGCACCCCGACCCGGGAGCCGTCCCGGTGTACGCCGAGGCGCAGCGCCTGCACCGTCCACGGCCGCGTCGGCACCTCGGTGCCCTGGAGGCCGTCGTCGAGCCGGGCGGGGCCGGCGACGGGCATCGGCAGCCCGGCCGAGCCGTCCTCGACGGTGGCCCGGAACCGGTCCGGTTGACGGGAGTTGATCGCCGCCGCGACCTCGTCGGTGGTGCTCACCGTCTTCCCGGCGGTGTCGGTGGCCAGCGACACGGTCAGCACACGATCCCGGTAGCCGACGGTCAACGGTCGGTTCGCCCGGCCCGGGTCGACCGTCCGCACCTGTACGCCGTTCATGTTCTGGTCGCCGAAGCGGACCGATTCGACCACCAGGGCGGCCACGGCCGGGTCGCCCAGGTACGCGGCGGCGGTGCGCCGGTATCCCTGGGTCTTGTTCGGCAGGTCGATCACGTCAACCAGGTCCCGGTACTGGCGGGCCAGCCGTTTGATCCGCGCCTGAATGTCCACCGGCGTCAGGTACGCGTCGATGAAGTCCTTCTGGTAACCGGCCGGCAGCGGCGGCGGCGTGGCGTTCGGCCAGAGCGTCGGCGTGACCGCCCGGCTGACCCCGCCGAGGCTTGAGGTGGCGCTCAGCTGGACCGGCCGGCTCGGCACCGGCTGGGGGAGCGCGTAGTGGTACTGGTACTCGCCGGAGTCCTCGAACCGGTACAGCGGGAACGAGCCGGTGGTGCCGTCCGCCGTCCGCCAACTGACGGTGATCTCGACATCCGGGTCGTCGGTGGCGGTGGTGGCCACCTGGGCCTGCAGGAAGGTCTGTCCGGTCGTCGTCCACCAGTACGCCTGCTGCACCTGGAGGGTGTCCACGGCAGCGGCGGCGGTGGTGGACCGCTGGCCGGCGGCCGGTGCGCGCAGTCCAGCGGCGGTGCGGGCCTGCGCCGCGCGGACGCTGTCGGCGTAGTGCCGGTTCCCGTCCCCGGCGTGCTGCACGATCTGCACGGCCGTCGCACCCTGTGCGGTCAGTTCGGCGAGCTGCGTGCCGCTGAGCACCAGGTCGGCGAGGATCCGGCCGTCCCGTGCGCGGGGCCGGTTGGCCAGGTCCGCGCCGGTGGCGACGAGCCTGTCCAACTGGGCCTGGTCCCGGAGTTGGACCCGGACCACTGCGGTCTCGGTGGCGCTCAGAGTGATCGGTGCTGCCGGTGCGGCGGGGGCCGCCGCTCCGGAAGCGGGATGGGACAACACTGCGCTGAACAGGATCACTGTGGTGGCGGCAGCTGTCCACCGTCGTCGGACGATCATGTGCCCTCCTGTGACGGACGTCGATGTGCTTGGTCCTTACACCAGTGCACAGATCGACACCTGTCAAGGTGGTGGTGCGTTGATCCCTGTGACATCTGCGGGAGTTCCGGCGCAACCCTCCGAGCCGGACCCCGCGTGACTATCTCGAAACGGGGATCGGAGGCCTGAATGAGCGATCGCGACGAGGCGTTCGCCGAGTACTTCGCGGCACGGTCCGGTGCCATGCGCGGCACCGCGTACCTGCTGTGCGGCGACTGGCACCGTGCCGAAGACCTGGTCCAGACCACGTTCGTCAAGCTCTACCGGGTCTGGAACCGGGTCTCCCGGCACGAGGTGCTCGACAGCTACGTGCGCCAGATCCTGATCCGGACCTTCCTCGACGAGCGCCGCCGCGGCTGGTGGCGGCGTGAACAGGTGGGTGGCGAGGACGCCGAGCAGGTGGCCCCGCCCGACTCACCGGAGAGCCGACTGGTGCTGCTCCAGGCGCTGGCCCGGGTGGCGCCGCGCCAGCGGGCCGTGCTGGTTCTGCGCTACTGGGAGGACCTGTCGATCGAGGACGTCGCGGCGTTGCTGGAGTGTTCTCCAGGGACGGTGAAGAGCCAGGCGGCACGCGGGCTCGACGCGTTGCGCGGCCTCCTGACACCCACCTACAGCGGGATCGAGATGGGGGAGCGATGAACGAGCAGGAGTTGCGCGAGGGGCTGCGCAGCGAGATGGCGGGGATAACCCCGCCACCACCATTGAGTACGACGGCCGCGCTCGGCGCGGCACGGCGGACGCGCTTCCGCCGACGCGCGGTGTGGGCGTCCCTCGGATCGGCGGCTGTCGTGCTGGCGGTCACCGGCTTCGCGGCCGTCGCCACTCCGGACGGCCGCGTCTACCAACCGGCGGGTCAGGGGTCACTGGCGTCTCCGGACACCAAGGAGCCGTGGCCGACCGGGCCGAACGGCCAGCCGCAGGAGGACCGGACCGCGCGGGCCGGGTCCAAATACGACCAGGGTGTGCACCTGCTCAGTGAGGTTGTCTCGGTGGTACCCGCCGGCTACACCACACCGGAGGATCCGCCGGGCCAGCCCGCCGAGGAACGGACGTTGCGGACCCACCAGGCGCAGTTCGAGGCAAGGGTGGACGGCGCCGACGTGTGGAGCTACTCGTCCTCGGCGGCCGTGGCCCAGGGCGGGGGCACCGGGCGCGTGATCGTCGAGGTGCACGACGCCGGTAACCCGCTGCCGGCCGAGCCGTGCGACCTGGCCCAGAAATTCTGGGGCATGCGGGGCGAGTGCCGGGTCGAGACCGTCGGCGCGATGCGGGTCGGCGTGGTGGTCCGACCGGGCAGCGACGATCGGCTCGACCAGTGGTCGGCGTACCGGCACCCGGACGGCGTGGTGGTCTTCGTGGCGCAGGGCGTGCGGCTGGACGAGAGCCGGCCGGCGTTGACGAGGCTGCCGTTCTCCGTGCCGCAGTTGGCGGCTCTCGCGGTCGACGAACGGTTCCACCTGAAGTGACACGGCGACTCGGCCTCGCCGAGTGGGTCCAGGTGCCGCCACCGGCGGTCCACCTGGGCCCTGCTGTGTCTCAACGGCGGGCCGTGCGAGGCACGAGGACGAGGAGGACCGGATTTGCGACAGTGGCATCCCGTGCGCCGAGTCCTGTACAGCAGTGCGCCCCCCGACCTGGGCCGGAGGGCGTTGGAGCGGGCGACGAGAATCGAACTCGCGTAGTCAGTTTGGAAGACTGAAGCTCTACCATTGAGCTACGCCCGCGTGCATCCCGCCGAAACAGGACGCGCCCCTAGCGTACCCAATGCCGTTGCCCGACGCGTAACCGCGCCACCGCCCCGCGGTGCCGCGCCGTCCCCGACGCGGCGGCACGGGGACCCAAGATCCCCGCAACATCCGGGACGTAGTGGTCTAGGCGCGCCGTGAGGCCACCACATCCGTGAAGTTGCGCGGATCTTGGCGCGAGGCGCACGAGCACGCCGAGCGCGTGGGGTGGAATGGGAGTTTTCGGGGGTTCTGTCCGGGTGGGGGATGCCCCGGCACCGACTGAGGCGTGGCGACGGCATAGACTGCACGTCGCCACGGGGTGTGGCGCAGCTTGGTAGCGCACTCGCTTTGGGAGCGAGGGGCCGTGGGTTCAAATCCCGCCACCCCGACTGTCGTCCGCGGCCGGGCCGACCCGGGTGCCGCCCAGTGCGGTCCCCGGGCGATGCCGGAGCGTCAGGCCGGCTCGCCTACACTCGATGGGCTGAATCACGCCCAGACTCAACTGAGATCCGTCAAGGAGTACGCCTGTGAAGAGCACCGTCGAGACTCTGAGCCCGACGCGCGTGCGGCTCGCCATCGAGGTGCCGTTCGTCGAGCTCGAGCCGAGCCTCAAGAAGGCGTACCGGGAGATCGGTTCGCAGGTCCAGATTCCGGGCTTCCGCCGGGGCAAGGTGCCGACCGCGGTGATCGACCAGCGGGTGGGCCGGGGCACCGTCCTCAACGAGGCGGTCCAGGAGGCCATCCCGGAGAACATCCTCGCCGCGGTACGCGAGCACGACCTCAAGACGCTGGGGCGCCCGGAGGTCGAGATCACCGAGTTCAACGACGGTGACTCGCTGAACTTCACGGCCGAGGTCGACGTCCGTCCGGAGATCACCATCCCGGACGCGAGCACCATCGAGGTGACCGTCGACGAGCTGCAGATCGACGAGAGTGAGATCGACGAGCAGGTCAAGAACCTGCGGGAGCGTTTCGCGACCCTCAAGACCGTCGAGCGGGCCGCCGCCGAGGGCGACTTCGTCCAGATCGACCTCAACGCCACCGTCGACGGCGAGGACGTGCCGGGCGGCCAGGCGAGCAACATCTCCCACGAGGTGGGCAGCAAGCAGCTCCTGCCGGGCCTGGACGAGGCAGTGGTCGGCCTCGCCGCCGGCGACGACACCACCTTCACCACCCAGCTGGTCGGCGGCGACTTCGCCGGTCGGGACGCCGATGTGGCGGTGACCGTGCGCACGGTCAAGGAGAAGGAGCTGCCGGAGCTGAACGACGAGTTCGCCCAGATGGCGAGCGAGTTCGACACGATCGAGGAGCTGCGCGGCGACCTGCGGGCGCGGGTCACCCAGGGCAAGCAGGTCGAGCAGATCTACGCCGCTCGGGACAAGGCCCTGGCCGAGCTGGTCGAGGCCGCCGACATCCCGGCCCCGGAGGGTGTCGTCCGCGAGGAGGTCGAGAGCCGCAAGCAGGCGATGGTCGACCAGCTCGAGCGGATCGGCGCCTCGATGGAGGAGTACCTCGCCGCCGAGGACAAGACCGAGGAGCAGATCGACGCCGAGCTGACCGAGGCGGCGACCGAGGGCGTCAAGGTCCAGCTCCTGCTGGACACGCTTGCCGACGCGGAGGACGTGCAGGTCTCCGACGACGAGTTCGGGCACGAGATCGTGCACCGGGCGCAGCGTGCCGGGATGGCCCCGCAGCAGTACTACGACCAGCTGGTGCGCTCCGGCGCGGCCGCCGCCGTCTTCGGCGACGTGCGGCGGGGCAAGGCGCTCGCGGCCGTCATGGAGCGGATCACGATCAAGGACTCGGCCGGCAACGGGATCACCCTCGACGCCCTGCGCGCCGCCAACGAGGCGGAGCACAACCACGACCACTGATCGTCGGGTGCGGCCGCCGTCCGCCGCTCAGCGGCAGACGGCGGCCGCTTCCCTTTCCGGGTACGCCCGGGCAGCAGGCACTGCCGGGTTCGCCCGGGCAGCAAGCACTGCCGGGTACGCCCGGAAGCCCGCGCCGCGGGTACCCCGACACAGCTGCGCTGAGAGCGAACAGTGCCCCGACCGGGACTCTGCCGCCCCGCACAGCGGTTAGTGTCGGGAAAGACGGTACGGAGAGCGAAGGGCTGCCATGACCGACATGCACATCCCCAAGAAGTCGCTCCGGGCGATTGACGCGCGCGGTGGCGACTCCATTGGCAACCTCGACGACTCGGTCTACAACCGGTTGCTCAAGGAACGCATCATCTTCCTGGGCAGTGAGGTGACCGACCAGGTCGCCAACCGCATCTGCGCGCAGCTGCTGCTGCTCGCCGCGGAGGACCCGGACCGCGACATCAACCTGTGGATCAACTCGCCGGGTGGCTCGGTCTACTCCGGCATGGCGATCTACGACACCATGCAGTTCATCGACAACGACGTGTCGACCGTGGCGATGGGCATGGCTGCCTCGATGGGTCAGCTGCTGCTCTGCGCGGGCACCAAGGGCAAGCGGTACGCCCTGCCCCACGCACGGATCATGATGCACCAGCCGTCCGGTGGTCTGGGCGGCACGGCGTCCGACATCGCCATCCAGGCGGAGCAGATGCTCTACACGAAGCGGATGTTCCAGGAGCGGGTCGCGCACCACACCGGCCAGAGCCAGTCGCAGATCGAGGCCGACTCGGACCGGGACCGTTGGTTCACCGCCCAGGAGGCCATGGACTACGGCTTCATCGACAAGGTGATCATCGGAGCCGCACAGGTTCCGGATGGCGCCGGGACCCTGAGCTGAGGAGCTGACGATGACCGATCTGAGCCTGCCGCCCCAGTTCGCGGCCGTGCACAACCGCTACGTGCTGCCGTCGTTCGTCGAGCGCACGTCGTACGGGGTCAAGGAGTCGAACCCGTACAACAAGCTCTTCGAGGACCGGATCATCTTCCTCGGCGTCCAGGTGGACGACGCGTCGGCCAACGACGTGATGGCCCAGCTGCTGACGCTCGAGGGCACCGATCCGGACCGCGACATCATCATGTACATCAACTCGCCGGGTGGGTCGTTCACCGCCATGACGGCGATCTACGACACCATGCAGTACGTCCGTCCGGACATCTCGACGGTCTGCCTCGGGCAGGCGGCGAGCGCGGCGGCGGTGCTGCTCTCGGCGGGCACTCCGGGTAAGCGGATGGCCCTGCCGAACTCGCGGATCATCATCCACCAGCCGGCCACCGAGGGCGGCTACGGGCAGGGCTCGGACATCGAGATCCAGGCCCGGGAGATCCTGCGGATGCGTACGCAGCTGGAGGACATGCTGTCCCGCCACTGCAACCGCCCGATCGAGCAGGTTCGCAAGGACATCGACCGTGACAAGATCATGACGGCCGAGGAGTCCAAGGAGTACGGGCTGGTCGACACGATCCTGACCAGTCGCAAGAAGGGTCTGCTGGCGGCCAACGCCGCCCGCTGAGCAGCATCGGGTCAGAGGTTGGCCGGGGCTCCGTTCCCGGCCGACCTCTGACACACCCGTTTTGGGGGTCGGAGAATGCCCCGGCAGCGGGTAACGTCGGGTCCGTACCGCTTCGCCGGTTGAGCCGGCGGCGCGAACTAAGCCGGGCGGCGCGCAACGTCCGCAGGTCAGGGCCGGGTCTCCGGCCGATGAGTGCAGGGAGAACGTAGGTGGCACGGATCGGTGACGGCGGCGACCTACTGAAATGCTCCTTCTGCGGCAAGTCGCAGAAGCAGGTCAAGAAGCTCATCGCGGGCCCAGGGGTCTACATCTGCGACGAGTGCATCGATCTCTGCAACGAGATCATCGAAGAGGAGCTGGCCGAGTCCGGCGAGGTGAAGTGGGAAGAGCTTCCCAAGCCGATGGAGATCTGCCAGTTCCTCGACACCTACGTCGTGGGCCAGGATCAGGCCAAGAAGGCGCTCGCCGTCGCGGTCTACAACCACTACAAGCGGATCCAGGCCGAGGCGGCTGGCGCGCCAGGCTCCGGCAATGATGCCGTCGAGCTGGCCAAGTCCAACATCCTGCTGCTCGGCCCGACAGGGTGCGGCAAGACCCACCTGGCGCAGACCCTCGCCCGCATGTTGAACGTCCCGTTCGCCATCGCCGACGCCACAGCGCTGACCGAGGCGGGCTACGTGGGCGAGGACGTGGAGAACATCCTCCTCAAGCTGATCCAGGCCGCTGACTACGACATCAAGCGCGCCGAGACCGGCATCATCTACATCGACGAGGTCGACAAGATCGCCCGTAAGTCGGAGAATCCGTCGATCACCCGGGACGTCTCCGGTGAGGGCGTGCAGCAGGCCCTGCTCAAGATGCTTGAGGGCACGGTGGCCAACGTGCCGCCGCAGGGTGGCCGCAAGCACCCACACCAGGAGTTCATCCAGATCGACACCACTAACGTGCTGTTCATCTGTGGTGGCGCGTTCGCCGGTCTCGACCAGATCATCGAGTCCCGCACCGGGCAGGGCGGCACCGGCTTCGGTGCCCGGCTCCGGTCGGTGTCCGAGCGGTCGACCGACGACATCTTCAGCCAGGTCATGCCGGAAGACATGCTCAAGTTCGGGCTGATCCCCGAGTTCGTCGGCCGGCTGCCGGTGATCACCAACGTGCGCAGTCTGGACCGCAGCGCCCTCGTACGGATCCTCACCGAGCCGCGCAACGCGCTGGTCCGGCAGTACCAGCGGCTGTTCGAGCTGGACGGTGTCGAGCTCGAGTTCGACGAGCCGGCGCTGGAGGCCATCGCCGATCAGGCCATGCTGCGGGGCACCGGTGCCCGTGGTCTGCGGGCCATCATCGAGGAGGTTCTGCTCTCCGCGATGTACGAGGTGCCGAGCAACCCCGACGCCGCCCGCGTGCTGATCACCCGCGAGGTGGTCCTGGAGAATGTCAACCCGACGATCGTGCCGCGTGAGTTCACCGGGCGTCGGGCCCGGCGCGACCGCGAAGAAAAGTCCGCCTGATCCTTCCCGCGTCACGCCGGCCGTTCAGTCCTGACACGGCCGGCGTGTTCGTGTTCGGCGGCCACTGCCCCGTGGACCACCCGCGCCGGCCGGACGGTGACGCTGTCCGTGAGCGCCTTCCAGTCGTACCCTTTGCTCATGCGTGTCGCCGTCTGCCAGCTGAACGCCCGGGACGACCGTAAGGCCAATCTGGCGGCCGCAGAGGCCCTGCTGGAGCGCGCCGCCGCCGGCGGCGCGGATCTCGCCGTCCTCCCGGAGTACGTCGACTACCTCGGCCCCGCCGCTGGGCTGCCCGAACCGGAGCCGGTCGACGGGGAGGTGGGGAGCTTCTTCGCCGGGGTCGCCCGGAGGCTCGGGATCTGGCTGGTGGCCGGCTCGTTCCACGAGGCCGGCCCGGACCCGGACCACACCTGGAACACGTCGCTGGTCTTCGACCGTTCCGGCAGCCTGGCCGCGAGCTACCGCAAGATCCACCTGTACGACGTGGAAATCCCCGGTCGGGTCTCCTACCGGGAGTCGGCGAGCGTCGCGCCCGGGGTCCAACCGGTGGTGGTCGACGTCGAAGGGCTGCGGGTCGGCCTGTCGATCTGCTACGACCTGCGCTTCCCGGAGCTGTACCGGTTGCTCGCATCCGATGGTGGAGCGCACCTGCTTGTGGTGCCGGCCGCGTTCATGATGCACACCGGCCGGGACCACTGGGAGGTCCTGCTGCGGGCCAGAGCGATCGAGAATCAGTGTTTCGTGGCGGCGGCCGGTCAGACCGGCGACCACGAGCCGGGTCGCACCTGCTTCGGCCGCAGCATGGTGGTCGACCCGTGGGGGACGGTCATCGGCCAGGTGCCGGACGGCCCGGGAGTCTCCGTCGTCGACCTGGACCTCGACCGGCTCGACGCGATCCGCGCCGAGCTGCCCAGCCTGGCCAACCGCCGGCTCTGAGCCTCAGCCCTCCAGCAGGACGCCGATCACCGCGAACCCGGCGATGGCCGCCGCGGTGACCAGCAGCGCCGTGGTCATTCGGGACCTGCCCCGTCGGGCCAGTCGTCCCACCGAGAGCACGAGTACGACAAGCACGACAGCACCGATCACCACCTGCCAGAACGGCCCGATGAGGCCGAGCAGCGCCTCCTCGGCGAACACCCTGGCGCCGCGCCCGGACTCATCCATGCCTGACACTCTGGCACGTCGAGGTGGCCCGCGTCCTCGGCTGCACCGAGGACCGTGACGGGCGGATCGTCCGAACCAGTGATGAACCCTGATTTGCCTTCTCCGGGCCGTCCGCGTAACTTTCTCTCTGCACGGGGGAGGCCGGACAAACCGGCCGAGACCGGGCACCAGGCTCGTGGCGGGAACGCCGAGCGAGACTGAGGATCGGGCGGTGCGGAACACTCCGGAAACGGGGTTGCGAACGCGAAGCCGACCGGGTAGAGTTCTGAAGCCGGCAGGAGCCGGGCGGAGAGCCGCGAAGCGGCGATCGGCCGGTCTGCGGTTTCCCACGACAGAAACGAACGTCGGTAACGACGTGCGTCATCGTGGACTCGAACGAGTAACAGTATCCGAATTCTCGGGTGAAGCACGACGAACCGCGAAATATCGGTTTGACACGGCGGAAACGAGCGGGTAACGTAGTAAAAGTGCCTGGCGCTGAAAGCGCCGGACATTGAGTAGTGAAAAGCCCCGGTTGGGGTTCCACTGTGGTGGGGCTTCTGGCTGGTGTGTGGTTGTTCTTTGAGAACTCAACAGGGTGCTTGTAAAGCCAGTGCCAATTATGATTTATACCCCGGACTGGTCGGTTCTTGTAACTGGCTGGTTGGGATTCCTTTGGCAACATTTGTTTGTTGTCAGGATGCTGTTCAACTAATTTTTTGTTGGAGAGTTTGATCCTGGCTCAGGACGAACGCTGGCGGCGTGCTTAACACATGCAAGTCGAGCGGAAAGGCCCTTCGGGGTACTCGAGCGGCGAACGGGTGAGTAACACGTGAGCAACCTGCCCCAAGCTTTGGGATAACCCTCGGAAACGGGGGCTAATACCGAATAGGACTTCTGGCCGCATGGCTGGTGGTGGAAAGTTTTTCGGCTTGGGATGGGCTCGCGGCCTATCAGCTTGTTGGTGGGGTGATGGCCTACCAAGGCGACGACGGGTAGCCGGCCTGAGAGGGCGACCGGCCACACTGGGACTGAGACACGGCCCAGACTCCTACGGGAGGCAGCAGTGGGGAATATTGCACAATGGGCGGAAGCCTGATGCAGCGACGCCGCGTGAGGGATGACGGCCTTCGGGTTGTAAACCTCTTTCAGCAGGGACGAAGCGAGAGTGACGGTACCTGCAGAAGAAGCACCGGCCAACTACGTGCCAGCAGCCGCGGTAAGACGTAGGGTGCGAGCGTTGTCCGGATTTATTGGGCGTAAAGAGCTCGTAGGCGGCTTGTCGCGTCGACCGTGAAAACTTGGGGCTCAACCCCAAGCCTGCGGTCGATACGGGCAGGCTAGAGTTCGGTAGGGGAGACTGGAATTCCTGGTGTAGCGGTGAAATGCGCAGATATCAGGAGGAACACCGGTGGCGAAGGCGGGTCTCTGGGCCGATACTGACGCTGAGGAGCGAAAGCGTGGGGAGCGAACAGGATTAGATACCCTGGTAGTCCACGCTGTAAACGTTGGGCGCTAGGTGTGGGGGGCCTCTCCGGTTCCCTGTGCCGCAGCTAACGCATTAAGCGCCCCGCCTGGGGAGTACGGCCGCAAGGCTAAAACTCAAAGGAATTGACGGGGGCCCGCACAAGCGGCGGAGCATGCGGATTAATTCGATGCAACGCGAAGAACCTTACCTGGGTTTGACATGGCCGCAAAACCTCCAGAGATGGGGGGTCCTTCGGGGGCGGTCACAGGTGGTGCATGGCTGTCGTCAGCTCGTGTCGTGAGATGTTGGGTTAAGTCCCGCAACGAGCGCAACCCTCGTTCGATGTTGCCAGCGCGTTATGGCGGGGACTCATCGAAGACTGCCGGGGTCAACTCGGAGGAAGGTGGGGATGACGTCAAGTCATCATGCCCCTTATGTCCAGGGCTTCACGCATGCTACAATGGCCGGTACAATGGGCTGCGATACCGCGAGGTGGAGCGAATCCCAAAAAGCCGGTCTCAGTTCGGATCGGGGTCTGCAACTCGACCCCGTGAAGTCGGAGTCGCTAGTAATCGCAGATCAGCAACGCTGCGGTGAATACGTTCCCGGGCCTTGTACACACCGCCCGTCACGTCACGAAAGTCGGCAACACCCGAAGCCGGTGGCCCAACCCTTGTGGAGGGAGCCGTCGAAGGTGGGGCTGGCGATTGGGACGAAGTCGTAACAAGGTAGCCGTACCGGAAGGTGCGGCTGGATCACCTCCTTTCTAAGGAGCACCTTCACCTGAAAGGGTGCAAGGAGCCCGCGGCCCACGAATGTTGGGTCGGGGTGCTCAGATGGCGGAGACACTGGCAAGTTTGTTCTCGGCAACGGCCGGCAGCGCTTAGTACAGCCACTCTTCGGGGTGGTGGGAACGGATGCTGGTGGTGCGGCTGAGAAGGAATGTAGGCACCCTGTTGGGTCCTGAAGGAACAACCTCGTGTTGTTGTTTCAGAGACTTGTCCGGCCCCCTTGGTGGGGCTGGAAGTCTGCCAGGCATGGCCTGGCCCCATATACCGCTGGTCTGAGGATCGGGTTTGGTGTGGGGCGGATCGGGTTGTGGGTTGGTCGTTTGTTGAGAATTGCACAGTGGACGCGAGCATCTTTGTGGTCAAGTTGTCAAGGGCGAACGGTGAATGCCTTGGCACCAGGAGCCGATGAAGGACGTGGGAGGCCGCGATAGGCCTGGGGGAGCTGTCAACCAAGCTGTGATCCCAGGGTGTCCGAATGGGGAAACCTGGCACCAGTCATGTGGTGTCACCCACACCTGAACACATAGGGTGTGTGGAGGGAACGCGGGGAAGTGAAACATCTCAGTACCCGTAGGAAGAGAAAACAATTTAGTGATTCCGTGAGTAGTGGCGAGCGAAAGCGGATCGAGGCTAAACCGGCTGCGTGTGATACCTGTCAGGGGTTGCGTGGTCGGGGTTGTGGGACCCCGCTGAACAAGCTGACACTTGTTCGAGGAGTTACAAAGTCAGTGGCTAGTCGAACAGTCTGGAATGGCTGACCGTAGACGGTGAGAGTCCGGTAGGTGAAAGTTGCTGACCTTCTGTGGGTGTTCCCGAGTAGCGGCGGACCCCTGAAATCTGCCGTGAATCTGCCAGGACCACCTGGTAAGCCTAAATACTTCCTGGTGACCGATAGCGGACAAGTACCGTGAGGGAATGGTGAAAAGTACCCCGGGAGGGGAGTGAAATAGTACCTGAAACCGTTCGCCTACAATCCGTCGGAGCCTTGCGGGGTGACGGCGTGCCTTTTGAAGAATGAGCCTGCGAGTTAGTGGCATGTGGCGAGGTTAACCCGTGTGGGGGAGCCGTAGCGAAAGCGAGTCTGAATAGGGCGATTCAGTCGCGTGTCCTAGACCCGAAGCGGAGTGATCTAGCCATGGGCAGGCTGAAGCGCGGGTAAGACCGCGTGGAGGGCCGAACCCACCAATGTTGAAAAATTGGGGGATGACCTGTGGTTAGGGGTGAAAGGCCAATCAAACTCCGTGATAGCTGGTTCTCCCCGAAATGCATTTAGGTGCAGCGTCGCGTGTTTCTTGCCGGAGGTAGAGCACTGGATGGTCTAGGGGGCCCACAAGCTTACCGAAATCAGCCAAACTCCGAATGCCGGTAAGTGAGAGCGCGGCAGTGAGACTGCGGGGGATAAGCTTCGTAGTCGAGAGGGAAACAGCCCAGATCACCAGCTAAGGCCCCTAAGCGTGTGCTAAGTGGAAAAGGATGTGGGGTCGCATAGACAACCAGGAGGTTGGCTTAGAAGCAGCCACCCTTTAAAGAGTGCGTAATAGCTCACTGGTCAAGTGGTTCCGCGCCGACAATGTAGCGGGGCTCAAGCACACCGCCGAAGCTGTGGCATTCACATTTTATCCTCGCTTGGACTTGATTCCTTGTGCAGGTGTGTGGATGGGTAGGGGAGCGTCGTGCCGCGAGTGAAGCAGCGGGGTGACCCAGTTGTGGACGCGGCACGAGTGAGAATGCAGGCATGAGTAGCGAAAGAAGGGTGAGAAACCCTTCCGCCGGATGACCAAGGGTTCCAGGGCCAGGCTAATCCGCCCTGGGTGAGTCGGGACCTAAGGCGAGGCCGAGAGGCGTAGTCGATGGACAACGGGTTGATATTCCCGTACCCGCGAAAGAGCGTCCCTGATGAACCTCGTTGTGCTAACCACCCGAACTTGGTGAGGTCTTCGGACTGAGCTGAGGGAGCGTGGGAACCTGATGGGTAGTAGTCAAGCGATGGGGTGACGCAGGAAGGTAGCTGAGCCCGGCCGGTGGTTGTGCCGGGGTAAGCGTGTAGGCCGTGTTGTAGGCAAATCCGCAACACATGAAGGCTGAGACGTGATGCCGAGCCGATTCAGGTGAAGTCAGTGATCCTATGCTGCCGAGAAAAGCCTCTAGCGAGTTCTTAGCGGCCCGTACCCCAAACCGACACAGGTGGTCAGGTAGAGAATACCGAGGCGATCGGGCGAACTGTGGTTAAGGAACTCGGCAAATTGCCCCCGTAACTTAGGGAGAAGGGGGGCCGGAGACGTGAAGCCCCGCGCGGGTGGAGCGTTGTATGGCCGCAGAGAGCAGGGGGAAGCGACTGTTTACTAAAAACACAGGTCCATGCGAAGAAGTAATTCGATGTATATGGACTGACGCCTGCCCGGTGCTGGAACGTTAAGGGGACCTGTTAGCTCTTCGGGGCGAAGCGGAGAACTTAAGCGCCAGTAAACGGCGGTGGTAACTATAACCATCCTAAGGTAGCGAAATTCCTTGTCGGGTAAGTTCCGACCTGCACGAATGGCGTAACGACTTCCCCACTGTCTCAACCACAGGCCCGGCGAAATTGCAGTACGAGTAAAGATGCTCGTTACGCGCGGCAGGACGGAAAGACCCCGGGACCTTTACTATAGCTTGACATTGGTACTCGAATTAGCTTGTGTAGGATAGGTGGGAGCCGGTGAAGTCCATACGCCAGTATGGGTGGAGGCAATCTTGAAATACCACTCTGGTTGATTTGGGTATCTAACTTCGGACCGTTATCCGGTTCAGGGACAGTGTCTGGTGGGTAGTTTAACTGGGGCGGTTGCCTCCTAAAAGGTAACGGAGGCGCCCAAAGGTTCCCTCAGCCTGGTTGGCAATCAGGTGTTGAGTGCAAGTACACAAGGGAGCTTGACTGTGAGACTGACAGGTCGAGCAGGGACGAAAGTCGGGACTAGTGATCCGGCACTTGCGAGTGGAAGCGGTGTCGCTCAACGGATAAAAGGTACCCCGGGGATAACAGGCTGATCTTCCCCAAGAGTCCATATCGACGGGATGGTTTGGCACCTCGATGTCGGCTCGTCGCATCCTGGGGCTGTAGCAGGTCCCAAGGGTTGGGCTGTTCGCCCATTAAAGCGGTACGCGAGCTGGGTTTAGAACGTCGTGAGACAGTTCGGTCCCTATCCGCCGTGCGCGTAGGATACTTGAGAAGGGCTGTCCCTAGTACGAGAGGACCGGGACGGACGAACCTCTGGTGTGCCAGTTGTCCTGCCAAGGGCACGGCTGGTTAGCTACGTTCGGAAGGGATAACCGCTGAAAGCATCTAAGCGGGAAGCCTGCTTCAAGATGAGGTATCCCACCCACTTTGTGGGGTAAGGCCCCCAGCTAGACGACTGGGTTGATAGGCCGGAAATGTAAGCCCGGTAACGGGTTCAGTTGACCGGTACTAATAGGCCGAGGACTTGACTACTAAGCTGCTACGCGTCCACTGTGCAACTCTGAACAAGCGAACACCCGTGAGTGTGTGCCGGTGTTGTTTGATATGTTCATAGAGTTACGGCGGTCATGGCGGAGGGGAAACGCCCGGTCACATTCCGAACCCGGAAGCTAAGCCCTCCAGCGCCGATGGTACTGCACTCGTGAGGGTGTGGGAGAGTAGGACGCCGCCGGACAATCTTCCAGAAAAGGCCACCCCTAACGGGGTGGCCTTTTCTGCGTTCCACCAAAGGTCCTCAGGGCCCGCCTGAGCGGGCGGCCGGTGGGTGGGTGGGTCAGTCTCGGGTCTGCATGCCGTCGCGGAGGTTGCGCAGCAGGCCACCGGCGTCGCTGACGGACCGACCCGGGAACATGGCCATCACCACGCTGCCGTGGTCGGCCCAGCCACACACCGCGAAGTCCCCGCCCTCGCCGCTGGTGTTGCCGCACTTCAGCACGCCACCGAAGCTGCCCGCGGGCAGCTCGCGCAGACCGTTGACCGCGCCTGTCTCGTCCGACATCAGGCGGAAGAGGCTGTCCAGGTCCCGTTCCGGCTGCCAGAGCAGGGTGGTGCCGCCGAAGATGAGGACCGAGCGCTTGTCGTCGGCCGGGTCGCGGTAGACCGTGCCGAAACTGCGGTCCAGCTCGATGTTCGCGGCCAGACCGCTGCGCAGATAGTCGGCAGTGCTCTTCGCCCGCTCGCTGTCGTCGCGGGTCAGACCCGCCACCTGATCGGGTGAGGTCAGTTGGGTGTCCTTCTGTTGCGCCACCCGCCAGCCACCGACGCCGAGCACCGCGGCGCCGGCGAGGCCGACCACAAGTGCGGCCGTCCAACCGATCTTGCGACGGCGCGACCAGCCGCCGGACCGCTCGTCGGGGTCGCCTCCGGAGTCCCTGGTGCTCAGCTGGATCGGCTCTTCGGTCAGCTCGACCGGCTCGCGGCCGCCGTCGCGCGACCGCTCGGTGAGATGTGCGTCGGACATAGCCGACACCGTACGCGAACGGCAGGTGGCGCACGTCAGGTCTGCGGAAGCCCTCCGTAGACTTGTCCGGTGACCGAGAGACTGGATGCCCACCGCCCCGACGCCCCGACCCTTGCCGGCCAGTATCAGCCGGGTGAGGTAGAGCAGCGACGGTACGAGCAGTGGGTAGCCGGCGGGCACTTCCGGGCCTCCGCCGACAGCGACAAGCCCCCCTTCACCATCGTCATCCCGCCGCCGAACGTCACCGGCTCGCTGCACATGGGCCACGCGTTCGAGCACACGCTGATGGACGCGTTGACCCGACGTAAGCGGATGCAGGGCTTCGAGGCGCTGTGGCTGCCCGGCATGGACCACGCCGGCATCGCCACCCAGAACCTGGTCGAGCGTCAGCTCGCCGCCGAGGGCCTGTCCCGGCACGATCTCGGCCGGGAGAAGTTCGTCGAGCGGGTCTGGCAGTGGAAGGCCGAGTCCGGTGGCGCCATCCTCGGCCAGATGCGCCGCCTCGGCGACTCCGTCGACTGGGACCGCGAGCGCTTCACCATGGACGCGGGGCTGACCCGCGCCGTCCAGACGATCTTCAAGAAGCTGTTCGACGACGGCCTGATCTACCGGGCCAACCGGATCATCAACTGGTGTCCGCGCTGTCTCACGGCGCTCTCCGACATCGAGGTCGAGCACACCGACGACGACGGCGAGCTGATCTCGATCCGCTACAGCGACGAGGTCGTGGTGGCCACCACCCGGGCCGAGACGATGCTCGGCGACACCGCCGTGGCGGTGCACCCCGACGACGAGCGCTACCAGCACCTGATCGGCACCGAGGTCGAGCTGCCGCTGACCGGCCGCCGGATCCCGATCGTCGCCGACGCGCACGTCGACCCGTCCTTCGGCACCGGCATGGTCAAGGTGACGCCCGCCCACGACCCGAACGACTTCGAGATCGGCCAGCGGCACGACCTGCCCGCGCTGACCGTGATGGACGAGCGCGGTGTGATCACCGTGCCCGGCCCGTTCGAGGGGTTGGACCGGTTCGAGGCGCGGCCCGCGATCGTGGCCGCGCTGCGGGAGCAGGGCCGGATCGTCGCCGAGAAGCGCCCGTACGTGCACGCGGTCGGGCACTGCTCGCGGTGCAAGACCACCGTCGAGCCACGGCTGTCGCTGCAGTGGTTCGTCAACACCGCCCCGCTGGCCCAGGCTGCGGGTGACGCGGTGCGTGACGGCCGGGTGCGCATCGAGCCGGCCGAGTTGGCCAAGCGCTACTTCGCCTGGGTCGACAACATGCACGACTGGTGCATCTCCCGCCAGCTGTGGTGGGGGCACCGCATCCCGGTCTGGTACGGCCCGGCTGGTGAGATCGTCTGCGTCGGCCCCGACGAGGCGCCGCCGACCGGCGAGGGCTGGCACCAGGACGAGGACGTCCTGGACACCTGGTTCTCCAGCGGTCTGTGGCCGTTCTCAACCCTGGGCTGGCCCGAGCAGACCCCGGACCTGGCGAAGTTCTACCCGACCAGCGTGCTGGTGACCGGGTACGACATCCTGTTCTTCTGGGTCGCCCGGATGATGATGTTCGGCCTCTACGCGATGGACGGCCGGCCGCCCTTCGACGTGGTCGCGCTGCACGGCATGGTGCGCGACCAGTTCGGCAAGAAGATGTCGAAGTCGTTCGGCAACGTGGTCGACCCGCTGGACTGGATCGACAGGTACGGTGCCGACGCCACCCGGTTCACACTGGCGCGCGGCGCGAACCCCGGCCAGGACGTCCCGGTCAGCGAGGAGTGGTGCCAGGGCTCGCGCAACTTCTGCAACAAGCTGTGGAACGCCACCCGGTTCGCCCTGATGAACGGCGCGCACACCGCCGGCGACCTGCCCCCGGCCGAGCAGCTCTCCACCGTCGACAGGTGGATCCTGTCCCGGTTGGCGCACGTCACCGCCGAGGTCGACGAGCAGTTCGAGGCGTACGAGTTCGCCAAGGTGTGCGACCTGCTGTACCACTTCGCCTGGGACGACGTCTGCGACTGGTACGTCGAGCTGAGCAAGCCGGTGCTCGCCGAGGGTGGTGAGCGCGCGGAGGCCAGCCGTCGGGTGCTCGGGCACGTGCTCGACCAGCTGCTGCGGCTGCTGCACCCGGTCATCCCGTTCGTCACCGAGGAGCTGTGGCTCGCGCTGACCGGCGGCGAGACGGTGCAGGCCGCCGTCTGGCCGGTAGCCGACCGGTCGCTGATCGACGACGCCGCCGAGGCTGAGCTGGTCGGCGTGCAGCGGGTGGTCACCGAGATCCGCCGGTTCCGGTCCGACCAGGGGCTGCGCCCGACGCAGCGGGTGGCCGCCCGCCTGGACGGGCTGGCCGGCGCGGGTATCGCGGCCCATGAGCCGCTGATCCGTTCGCTGGTTCGGCTGGATCCGGCCGGTGACGACTTCCAGGCCAGCGCCACACTGGCCATGCCCGGTGCGGTGGGTGTCGCGTTGGACACCCGGGGGTCGATCGACGTGGCCGCCGAGCGGGCCCGGCTGACGAAGGACCGCGCGGCGGCCGAGAAGGAGGTCGCGCAGGCCCGGGCGAAGCTCGACAACCCTGCCTTCATCGGCAAGGCCCCCGAGCCGGTGGTCGCGAAGATCCGCGACCGGCTCGCCACCGCCGAGGCCGACCTGGTCCGGATCGACGCTGCTCTGGAGACACTGCCCTCGTGACCGACCGTACCGATTTCGCCGCCGTCGAAGCCGAGCTGAACGCCCGCGGTTTCACCCGCATGGTCTTCGAGCTGGACCGGATCGAGTCGCTGCTCGACCTGCTCGGCAGCCCACAGCGGGCGTACCCCGCGATTCACCTCACCGGCACCAACGGCAAGACCTCCACCGCGCGGATGATCGACTCGCTGCTGCGGGCGTTCGGGCTGCACACCGGCCGGTACACCAGCCCGCACCTGGAGACCGTCCGGGAGCGGATCAGTCTGGACGGGGAGCCGGTGAGCGAGGAACGGTTCGCTGCGGTGTACCGGGAGATCAAGCCGCTGGCCGAGCTGGTCGACGCGCGGTCGGACGAGCCGCTGACGTACTTCGACATGACCACCGCACTGGCCTTCGCCACGTTCGCCGACGCGCCTGTCGACATCGCGGTGGTCGAGGTCGGCCTGGGCGGTGCCGAGGACGCCACGAACGTTCTCCAGGCCGGCGTCTGTGTGATCACCCCGATCGGGCTGGACCACACCGAGTGGCTCGGCGACACGCTTCAGGACATCGCGCTGGCCAAGGCCGGCATCATCCACCCGGGCGCCACAGTGATCGCGGCGGCCCAGGAGGAGGAGGCGGCGGGCCCGCTCCTCGATCGCTGCGCCGAGGTCGGGGCCACCATCGCCCGCGAGGGCGGCGAGTTCGGTGTGCTGGGTCGGGCGGTAGCGGTCGGCGGTCAGGTGCTCAGCCTGCAGGGCCTGGGTGGCGTGTACGACGACGTGTTCATTCCGCTGCACGGTGCCCATCAGGCGCAGAACGCGGCGGTGGCGCTCGCCGCCGTGGAGGCGTTCCTGGGTGCGGGGGCCCGACGTCAGCTGGACATCGAGGCGGTCCGGGAGGGCTTCGCCTCGACCAGTTCTCCGGGCCGGCTGGAGCGGGTCCGTAACGCCCCGACCATCCTGCTGGACGGGGCGCACAACCCGCACGGCATGAAGGCCACCGTCACCGCGCTCCAGGAGGAGTTCGCGTTCAGCAAACTGGTGGCCGTGATCGGCGTACTCGCCGACAAGGACGCGGAAGGTCTGCTGGAGCTGCTGGAGCCGGTGGTCGACCAGGTGGTGGTCACCCGCAGCAGCTCGCCACGGGCGATGCCGACGGAGGAGCTCGCCGCGCTGGCTGGCGAGATCTTCGGCGAGGAGCGGGTGGCTTCGGCCGAGGAGATGCCGGACGCCATCGAACTGGCGGTGGCGATGGCCGAGGAGGACGTCCCGGGTGAGCTGAGCGGGGTCGGTGTGCTGGTCACGGGGTCCGTGGTGACCGTCGCCGACGCTCGCCGGCTGCTGAAGCGATGACCAGCCCGGAACAGGACCCGCACACCACCGGGGACCAGACCGGCCTGCCGGTCGAGCAGCCGGTGGGGGAGGAGCCCACGGCCGGGCAGCCGCGGCGCTCCGGGTTGCGCAACCCGGAGCGGGCGGTACGCGGTCTCGGTGCCGGCACGCTCAGCCTGGAGGCGCTGGTGCTCCTGCTGGCGATCCAGCCGATCCGGGTGGTCGGCGGTGACCTCGGCGGCGCGGCGATCGGTGCGGTGGTGGCTCTGGCGGTGGCCGCCGTGGTGCTGGCCGGCATGATGCGCCGCCCCTGGGCCTGGAACGCCGGCACCGTGCTGCAGGGTCTGCTGCTGCTCGGCGGTCTGCTGCACTGGTCGCTGCTCGGGCTGGGCATCATCTTCGCCCTGGTCTGGGCGTACGCGTTGCACGTTCGCCGCGTCATTCTCGGCTGACGCCGGACCCGGCCGGCGGCGTCCCGAGGGCGGGAGCGGGCCGGGTCAGGCGTCAGCGCGTTCGCGCCACTGGGTGAGCGCGACGCCGTGGCCGTCCGGGTCGCGGAAGGCCGCCGCCCACACCTCCAGCTTGGTGCCCCGGTTGACCACCCGAGGGGCGTACGTGAAGCGCACGCCCGACTCGCGCAACCGCTCGTACGCCGCCTCGATGTCGTTCACCTCAAGGTTGACGTGCACCAGCCGGCGGCTGATGGGCGCTGCCCCGGTCACCTCGCGCAGGACGATCCGGGTCGTCCCGGAGGCGAGGACGGCGTTGTGGGCACCCTGGTCGACCTCGCTGAAGCCGAGCACGTCGCGGTAGAAGCCGAGCGACCGGGGCAGGTCGGTGACCAGCAGGGTGAGGCCCACCCCGCTGATCGGCCCGGACGGGTCCGCGGCCGAGCCGGCGTCGAACCCGAAGATCGCCTGGTCCAGTTCCTCGTCGGTCACACTCGCGCGTGCGGCTCCGCCCGGGGAGGGGTCGTCCAGCGGTAGGTCGAGTGGGTCCAGCGGGTCGGCGGCGCCGGGACCGGACCGCTGCGCGGGCGGCGGGTCGGAGCGCTGCGCGCTGAGCGGGTCGGGCGCTGCGCGCTGAGCGGGTCGGGCGCTGCGCGCTGAGCGGGTCGGAGCGCTGCGCGCTGAGCGGGTCGACGGGGTCGTCGGCGGGCCGGGTAGTCGCGCCGTCCTCCGCCGGAGCGTCGAGTCGGTCGGCGGCGGGCTCGTCGAAGCGTTCCTCGGCGGGCGGGCGCGGTGCCGGGGTGGCCCGCCGGGGCAACCCACCGGCCTGCTGTTCGACGACGACGCCCTCCAACACCACAGGCCCACCCGGGCTCTGGTGCATCACCACGGGCTCACGCTCCTCGGGCACGACACCCGGATCATCGCGGCGGAGGTCATCGCGCCGGTGCTCGGAACGCGAAGCGTCGGTGCGCAGAGGGTCACCGAGCGGGTCCCGGAACGGGTCACCGACCGGGTCGCGGAAGTCGTCGCGGAAGTCGTCGTCCGGCGCGCGGTCGGCCCACGGTGGCGCGTCCTGCTGGATCAGCAACTCGTCCATCGCCTCCGCGTCGGCGAACTCCGGCGGGAGATCGGCGACGGCGGCGGCGGTCTCGGCGTGGGTCGGCACCTCGTCCCAGAGGACCTTGACGTGCCGCTGGTCGTCCAACGCGACGCGGATCGGCAGGGTCTGGCCCAGCGACGGCCACTTGGAGACCGGCACCCTCGGCTCGATGATCTTCTTGGATCGTGGCGGCAGACCGGGGGCGTCGATCACCAGTTGCAGTTCGCAGCGGCCGAACGCGTACTGGGTGGGTGGTTCGGAGGCGCTGTGGACGTGCCCGACACCGACGACCCACGTGCGACCGCCGCCGCGTACGGTCGCCAGCGCGATCGCCAGCACCAGCAGGGCGACCCCCAGAGCCACGATGGCCCAACTGGTCATGCCCAGCCCGAACAGGACGACGAACGTGGCCACGGTGCCCAGCACCGTGCCGATCAGCTTGCGTACCGGCGCGATGGGCCGGTTACCGCCATTCGCCACAGTGGACCTCCCGGGGGTCAGGGCCAGGCTAGGCCGGATCGGCCACCGGGGGAAAGACCGGCCGCCGCGCCGGCGCCGGGACCGGGTCGCTAGGCTGACCGTACCGATCCCGAGCGTTCAGCGCGTACAGGAGGAACCCAGCGTGTCCAGCAACAGCCCGGATGAGCGCAGCCTCGTTCTGATCAAGCCCGACGCGGTCCGCCGCGGCCTGGTCGGCGAGGTCCTCTCCCGCTTCGAGCGCAAGGGGCTGCGGATCGACGCGATGGTGCACCGGACGATGGACGCCGCGCTCGCCGACGAGCACTACGCCGAGCACGTCGACAAGGCGTTCTACCCGCCGTTGAAGGACTTCATGACCGGCGGCCCGTTGGTCGCCCTGGTGCTCTCCGGCGACCAGGTCATCGACGTGGTCCGCGGGCTGGTCGGCGCCACCGACGGGCGCAAGGCCGCCGCCGGCACCATCCGGGGTGACCTGTCGCTGTCCAACCGGGAGAACCTGGTGCACGCCTCCGACTCGACGGACAGCGCCAAGCGCGAGATCGCGCTCTGGTTCCCCGAGCTGGGCTGACGCCCACCGGCCCGGGGTCGACCGACGACTCCCGGGTTCAGTCGACCGCCGGCACCTTCGCCGGGTTGCCGACCACGTAGATCCCGGTGATCCGGCCGTCGGCCGCGGCGATGGTCAGCGTGTACCGACTGCCGTCGGCGCGGGTGATCAGCATCGCCGGTTCCCCGTTGAGCTCGATCGGATCCATTGTCACCCGGTGACGTGGGCCGTAGACCCCGGCGTAGAACCGGGCGATCCGGTCCGCGCCGGTGACCGGGTTGAGGGCGGCCCGCACCCGACCGCCACCGTCGTTCCACGCGGTGGCGTCGGCGGCCACCAGGTCGGTGAGCGTCGCCAGGTCGCCGTCGCGGGCGGCGGCGAGGAACGCGTCCAGCAGCCGCTCCCGCTCCGGGCGGCTGGCGGTGAACCGACGCTGCTCCTGGCGTACCCGCGCGGTCGCCCGGTGGTACAGCTGCCGGCAGTCCGCGGGGGAGCGTTCCAGGATGTCGGCGATCTCCGCGTACGGCAGGTCGAAGGCCGTGTGCAGGACGTACACGGCCCGCTCCGGCGGGGTGAGCCGCTCCAGAACGTGCAGCAGCGCGGTGGAGAGCGAGTCGCGCAGCTCCACCCGGTCCAGCGGCCCGAACGGCGAGGGCGCGGTGGGCACCGGCTCGGGCAGCCACGTCCCGACGTACGTCTCGCGGGCCGCCTGCCGGGCGCGCAGCCGGTCCAGGGCCAACCGGGTGACCACCCGGGACAGGTACCTGCGGGGCTCGTCGACCCGTGCGCGGTCCACACCGAGCCAGCGCAGGTACGCCTCCTGGAGTACGTCCTCCGCGTCGTGCCGGCTGCCGAGCAGGCGGTACGCGAGCCCAAGCAGCATCGGCCGGTGCGCCTCGAGCGCACCGGCCGCCTCTGCTGCCGCCTCGGTGGTCACACCTGGGCCGGAGGCTCCAGCCGCAACGTCACCCCGATCCGATTCCACACGTTGATTGTGGCAATCGCCATGACCAGGTCGGCCAGTTCCTTCTCCGACCAGACCTTCGCGGCGTCATCCCACACCTCGTCCGGCACCCCGTGCTCACCGAGCCGGGTGACCGCGTCGGTGAGGGCCAGCGCGGCCCGCTCCCGCTCGTCGAAGAAGGGCGCCTCCCGCCAGGTGGCGACCGCGAACAGCCGCCGGCTCGACTCGCCGTCGGCGAGCGCGTCCCGGCTGTGCATGTCCACGCAGTACGCGCACCCGTTGATCATCGACGCGCGCAGCTTTACCAGCTCCAGCACGGTGTGGTCGACGTTCGCCTGGACGTACTTCTCCAACCCCATGACGGCCTTGTACGCCTGCGGTGCGACCTCGGCCGGGTTCATCCGTTGCACGACTACCTCCTGATCGGTCCGACACCCAGACGACGGTTCAGCCGGGGTGGGTCGTGACAACCGGGGCTGTGACGCCGCTCATGCCGCCGGAGTGGCCGGGTGGGCGGCGGGCCCGACCGACGAGCGACGACAGGCGTTCGCGTTCGCGTCACCCGGGCCGCCGCTCACCGTCACCTCCACCCGATAGACCCACGGGGTCAACCCATGATCGGGAGGAAGCATGACCGAGCTTGATCGACGTACCCTGCTGCGGACCGGCCTGGTGGTCGGTGCCGGAGCCGCCGGCGGCGCACTGCTGGGCGGTGCCGGCGCGAACGCCGCCCCGGCCTGGCGCCCGGCGGCGCGCCCGGTGCTCACCCACGGCGTGCAGAGCGGCGACGTGACCGCGGACTCGGCACTGGTCTGGACGCGGGCCGACCGACCGGGTCGGATGCTTGTCGAGGTGAGCCGTCGGCCGGACTTCCGGGGCGCGCGCAAGCTGCGCGGCCCGGTGCTCACCCCGAACGGTGACTTCACCGGGAAGGTCCGGCTGCGGGGCCTGCCGGACTCCGAGCGGCTGCACTACCGGGTGCGGGTGGAGAGCCTGGACCGGCACGGGGTGGTCAGCGAGCCGCTGACCGGGACGCTCACCACCGCGCCGGGGCGGCACCGGCGACGCGACGTGAAGTTCGTGTGGACCGGCGACGTGGTCGGGCAGGGCTGGGGAATCGACACGAACTTCGGTGGGATGTCGATCTTCCGGGCGATGCGGCAGACCCGACCGGACTTCTTCCTGTGCAGCGGCGACACGGTGTACGCCGACGGCCCGCTCGTCGAGTCGGTGACGCTGCCCGACGGCAGGATCTGGCGCAACCTGGTCACCCCGGAGAAGAGCAAGGTCGCCGAGACGCTCGCCGAGTACCGCGGGCAGTTCGCGTACAACCTGCTCGACGAGCACCTGCGGGAGTTCGCCGCGGCGGTGCCGCAGATCAACCAGTGGGACGACCACGAGGTCCTGAACAACTGGTACCCGGGTGAGATCCTGGACGACCCGCGCTACACCGAGCGGCGGGTGGACGTGCTCGCCGTGCGGGCCCGCCAGGCGTTCAACGAGTGGCTACCGGTGCCGGTCGACGGCCCGATGTACCGGCGGCTGTCGTACGGGCCGTCGCTCGACGTGTTCGTGCTCGACATGCGTACCCACAAGGACCCGAACGACGGCAACACGTACGCCGACCCGAAGCGTGGTCTGCTCGGTCGGCAGCAGCGGGAGTGGCTGATCCGGGAGCTGAAGCGCTCCACGGCGACCTGGAAGGTGATCGCCAACGACCTGCCGATCGGGGTGGTGGTGCCGGACGGCCCGGGCGCGCAGGAGGGTGTCGCGCAGGGCGACCCGGGCGCGCCGGCGGGCCGGGAGCTGGAGTTCGCCGAGGTGTTGCGGGCCACCCACCGGGCCGGGGTGACCGGCATGGTCTTCCTGACCGCCGACGTGCACTACTCGGCCGCACACCACTACGACCCGTCCCGCGCGGCGGTCGGCGACTTCACCCCGTTCTGGGAGTTCGTCTCCGGCCCGGCGCACGCCGGCGCGTTCGGCCCGAACGCGCTGGACGGCACGTTCGGGCCGCAGGCGGCCTTCGTGCACGCGCCGCCGGTGGCCAACACGGGCCCGGCGGGAGGCTTCCAGCACTTCGGCGAGGTCACCATCGACGGTGAGTCCGAGGCCCTGACGGTCCACCTGCGCGACCGCGACGGCGCCTCGCTGTGGAGCACCACCCTCCCGGCCCCCTGACCCCCGCCCCACCACTCTGGTTGATCATGAAGTTGTTGTCACGACACGCCGAGCCGGAGGGCAATAACTTCATGATCGCCGGGGTGGGGGCGGGGTGCGTTTACTCGGCGGCGGGGTGGGGGGCGGGTCTTGTATCGTTGAGCACCGTAAGGCGATGACCCGGCCATCACCGGTGAGCCTCCGGAAGAACAGCCGGGCAACCGGCCCAGTAGAACCGGACGGGTGCGGCCCGTCACAGCCGGCAAATGAGCGGGCGGTCGATCCTGACCGCCAAGCGGGGTGGTACCGCGGGCCACCGGGAGCGCCGTTCCAGGCGTACCCCGGAAGGTTCGTCCTCGCAGACCCACTGTTGAGTGAGCTGCGCGAGGAGAGCGACCCCCGATGGCCTATCCGTTGCACGACCCGACCGCCGCCGGTGTGCCGGCGAGCCCGGACCTGCCCGCGGTCGAGCGCCGGGTGCTGGAGCACTGGACGGCCGACAAGACCTTCGAGGCCAGCATCGAGGCCCGTCCCGCCGGCACGGACGGCAAGAACGAGTACGTCTTCTACGACGGCCCGCCCTTCGCCAACGGCCTGCCGCACTACGGTCACCTCTTCACCGGCTACGTCAAGGACGTGGTGCCGCGCTACCAGACCATGCGCGGCCGGCACGTCGAGCGGCGCTTCGGCTGGGACTGCCACGGCCTGCCCGCCGAGGTGGTGGCCGAGAAGCAGCTCGGCATCACCAGCAAGGCGGAGATCATCGACCTGGGCGTGGCCCGGTTCAACGAGGCCTGCCGTACCTCGGTGCTGGAGTTCACCCAGGACTGGGAGCGGTACATCAACCGGCAGGCCCGGTGGGTCGACTTCACCAACGACTACAAGACCCTCGACCTGGACTACATGGAAAGCGTCATGTGGGCCTTCAAGACCCTGCACGACAAGGGTCTGATCTACGAGGGCTTCCGGGTCCTGGCGTACTGCTGGCGTTGTGAGACGCCGCTGTCGAACACCGAGACCCGGATGGACGACGTCTACCGGGACCGGCACGACCCCACCCTGTCGGTGTGGTTCGGGCTGACCGCCGACGAGTCCGCGCCCGAGCTGGTGCGCGGGCCGGTCAAGCTGGGTGTCTGGACCACCACGCCGTGGACCCTGCCGTCGAACCTGGCGCTCGCCGTCGGGCCCGACATCGAGTACGCGGTGCTCGAACGCGACGGCGACCGCTTCCTGGTGGGGGCGGCGCGGCTGGCCGCGTACGCCAAGGAACTGGACGGCTACGAGCAGGTCGGGACGGTGTACGGCCGGGACCTGGTCGGGCGCCGCTACACGCCGCTGTTCGACTTCCTCGTCGAGCAGGCCGGGGAGAACGCCTACCAGGTGCTCGGCGCGGAGTTCGTCACCACCGAGGACGGCACCGGGATCGTCCACCTGGCCCCGGCCTTCGGTGAGGACGACCAGAACGTCTGCAACGCCGCAGGCATCCCCACCATCGTCACGGTGGACGACCACACCCGGTTCACCGCGCTGGTCCCGCCGTACCAGGGTGAGCAGGTCTTCGACGTCAACAAGCCGGTGATCCGGGAGCTGAAGGACCGGGGGGTGGTGCTCAAGCAGGACACCTACACCCACTCGTACCCGCACTGCTGGCGCTGCGACACCCCGCTGGTCTACAAGGCGGTGTCGTCGTGGTTCGTCGCGGTGACCCAGTTCCGGGACCGGATGGTCGAGCTGAACCAGGAGATCAACTGGACGCCCGGCCACATCAAGGACGGCTCGTTCGGCAAGTGGCTGGCCAACGCCCGGGACTGGTCGATCAGCCGGAACCGGTTCTGGGGCTCGCCGATCCCGGCGTGGAAGTCCGACGACCCGAACTACCCGCGCCTGGACGTCTACGGCTCGCTCGCCGACATCGAGCGGGACTTCGGCGTACGCCTGACCGACCTGCACCGGCCGGCGGTGGACGACCTGGTCCGCCCCAACCCGGACGACCCGACCGGGCAGTCGATGATGCGCCGGGTGCCGGAGGTGCTGGACTGCTGGTTCGAGTCCGGGTCGATGCCGTTCGCCCAGGTGCACTACCCGTTCGAGAACGCGGACTGGTTCGAGCACCACTACCCGGGTGACTTCATCGTCGAGTACATCGGGCAGACCCGCGGCTGGTTCTACACGATGCACGTGCTGGCCACCGCGCTGTTCGACAGGCCGGCGTTCCGCAACTGCCTGAGCCACGGCATCCTGCTCGGCTCGGACGGGCGCAAGATGTCCAAGAGCCTGAAGAACTATCCGGACGTCTACCACGTCTTCGACTCGTACGGCTCGGACGCGATGCGGTGGATGCTGATGTCGTCGCCGGTGCTGCGCGGTGGGGACATGGCGGTCACCGAGTCGGGCATCCGCGACGCCGTTCGGCAGGTGCTGCTGCCGCTGTGGAACGTGTGGTACTTCTTCACGCTCTACGCCAATGCCGACGGGTACCAGGCGCGGCGGCGCACCGACTCCACCCACCTGCTCGACAGGTACGTGCTGGCGAAGACGAACGAGCTGGTGTCGACGGTCGGCGCGCAGATGGACGCGTACGACATCTCCGGTGCCTGCGTCACCGTCCGGTCCTACCTGGACGCGCTGACCAACTGGTACGTGCGCCGGTCCCGGGACCGGTTCTGGTCCGGTGACGCCGACGCCTTCGACACGTTGTCGACGGTGCTGGAGACCCTCTGCCGGGTGGTGGCGCCGCTCGCGCCGCTGACCGCGGAGGAGATCTGGCGTGGCCTGACCGGGGAGCGTTCGGTGCACCTGACCGACTGGCCGGAGGCGAGCGAGTTCCCGGCCGACCACGACCTGGTCGCCGCGATGGACAACGTCCGGGCGGTCGCCTCGGCGGCGCTGTCGCTGCGCAAGGCCAAGGGGCTGCGGGTGCGACTGCCGCTGTCGACGTTGACCGTGGCCTCGCCTGTCGCGGAGCAGTTGCGGCCCTTCGCCGACCTGGTCGCCGACGAGGTCAACGTGAAGGCGGTGGAGTTCAGCGCGGAGCTGTCCGCGTACTGCGAGCAGGTGTTGACAGTGGTGCCGCGCGCGCTCGGCCCGCGGGTCGGCAAGCAGGTGCAGCAGGTGATCAAGGCGGTCAAGGCGGGCGAGTGGGAGCTGGTCGACGGCGCCCCGGTGGCCGCCGGCATCACCCTCGCCGAGGGTGAGTACGAGCTGCGCCTGGTCGCCGCCGACGCCGAGCACTCCGCGCCGCTGCCCGGCGGCGAGGGCGTGGTGGTGCTGGACACCGACGTCACCCCGGAACTGGCCGCCGAAGGGCTGGCCCGCGACGTGGTGCGGGTGGTGCAGCAGGCCCGCCGGGACGCCGACCTCGACGTCTCGGACCGGATCGTGGTGTCGGTGTCGGCGTCCGACGAGGTGCGCGCGGCGGTGGCCGCGTACGTCGACTTCGTCTCCGCGGAGGTGCTGGCCGACTCGGTGGACTTCACCGAGGGCGGCTCCGCCGGTTCGGGCCCGGAGGGCTTCGCCGGCGAGGTCGGCGATGGTGAGCGGGTAACGGTGGTCGTCCGCCGGGTATAAGGGAGCATCGCCAGGGTGCGGACGCCTCACCACCTCCGTCTGGGAGGTGTGGAGGCGTCCGCTACCGTGACACCGCCTGTTCGCACCTGATCTGCCGGAGGACCAGTGCCCCTGCTCTACACCATCGGCAAGCTCACCGTGGCGCCCACGCTGCGGTTGGCGTTCCGCCCGACCGTGGAGGGGCTGGAACACGTGCCGGAGACCGGCGGCGCGGTCTTCGCCGGCAACCACCTCTCGGTGGCCGACGAGCTGTTCCTCGGCACTGTCGTGCCCCGGCACCTGGCGTTCTGGGCCAAGTCGGAGTATTTCAAGGGCGCCGGCGTGAAGGGTGCGATCTCCAAGTTCGTCCTCACCGGCCTGGGCGCGATCCCGGTCGAGCGTGCCGGTGGCCGGGCGGCGCTGTCCGCGTTCGACGCGGCGATCCCGGCGCTCAAGGGCGGTGACCTCGTCGTGGTCTACCCGGAGGGCACCCGTTCGCCGGACGGCAAGCTCTACCGGGGGCGGACCGGCGCGGCCCGGCTGGCGATCTCGGCCGGCGTGCCGATCATTCCGGTCGGCATGATCGGCACGGACAAGGCGCAGCCGATCGGTGCCCGGGTGCCCCGGCCGGGCACTGCCAAGATCACGGTGCGTTTCGGCAAGCCGCTGGACTTCACCGGCCGTCCGGATGACCGCACCTCACTGCGGCAGATGACCGACGAGCTGATGAGCGAGATCCAGAAGCTCACCGGCCAGGAGTACGTGCCCCGCTACGCGCCACCGCGCGCCCACCCGGACCCGACCCGCGACGCCTGACCCCGGCGGGCGCGCCCGACCTCCCGGAGCGCGCCCTCGGTAGTCGGTCTGCCGGCGGTATCAGGCACCGCGGCTCAGCCCCGCTCGGGCTGCACGATCTGGGCGCGCAGGGTGCCCAGCAGCTCGGCGCTGTCGGCGACGGAGAGCCGGGTGAACACGCCGGTGGCGATGCTGCCGTGGTCGACCGACGTGCAGACCACCACGGCACTGCCGTCGGCGCTGCCCACCGCACAACGTTCGTGCCTGCCGCGCACACCGGTGTCCACGCTCTCCGGGGTGTCCAGTGCGTACCGCTCGGTGAGCCGGCTGATCTCGGCCTCCGCGTCCGACTCCGGACTCATCCGGAAGCCGGTGCCACCGAAGACCGTCACCCGCTTGCCGCTCGTCGTCGAGTAGACGCCGGCGAACGTGTCCTCGGCCAGCCAGTGCTCCTTGCGTACCTCGCCCTCCAACTTCCGGGCGGTCTCCGTGCTGCGGTCGTCCTGCCGCAGGCTGAGGTCGTCCACCTGGACGGGCAGTGCCGCGCGCGCCGGGTACTGGGCCGAGATCGGGAACCCGTAGTAGGCGGGGCAGCCGCAACAGCAGGCAAGGGTGAGCAGCAGCAGCCACGGCCAGCGGCGTCGCCGACGGACCGGGACCGGGACGTACCCCTTGGGGGCCTGCCAACCGGGCGGTGGTGTCGGCGTCGGCGGCGCTGTCGATCGCCGGCCCCGGCGCTGCTTCGGCACCTTCGGCGGCGCGGGTGGCGACACCGGTCGGGCCGGCACCACGGGTCCGACGGCCCGCGGCGCAGCCGGGGCGGCCGGCGGCGACACCGGATGCGACCCGGCCGGGGAAGCGGGTGGTCCGGACCACTGCCGGGTGTCCGGCGGCGTCGGGTACGACATCGTCGGCGGCATCGTCGGCGGCAGCGGGGGCAGTTCGGCGGAGGGCAGGTCCCAGCCGCCGGTGTCCACGCCGGCCCACGGGTCGACAGGCGTCTGGTGCTCGGGCGGCCCCACGGGGACCGGAGGGGAGGGTCGGCTCGGCCGACTCGCCCCAGGCGGACCGGCGTGGCAGCGGCGGCGGCACCGGCGCCGAGCCGCTCCACCTGGGTGCCGGGACCTCCTCGGTGGCAGCGGGTTCCGGCTGCTCCGGGGCGTCCGGCGGGCTCGGCTGGTCCGGGGGATCAGGCTGGTCCGAGGGGTCCGGCTGGTCCGAGGGGTCCGGCTTGTCCGGGGGTACGGGTGGGGAGGTCGGCTCGTCGGCGACCGCCGGGTCCCGCTCCGGCTCCGCGCCCGGGGTACTCCCGTCGGCCGGCCGTGCTCCCGGCTGGGGCTCCGGCATCGCGGCAATCTCCTCTCGCGCCGATCCGAGGTTAGTACCGCGCCGCCACCACCGCCGATCGGGCGTGCGCGCGATGGCCGCCGGGTGAACGCGTACCCTTGGGCATCATGAGTGCCCCGTCCACGACGCCGCGCGCGGCCGCGACCAACTCCGTGTGGTCCCAGCTCGAGCCGCTGCTACCCCAGGTCTCCAAGCCCATCCAGTACGTCGGGGGCGAGTTGGGTGCGGTGACGAAGGACTGGGACGCGACAACCGTGCGTTGGGCGCTGATGTATCCCGACGCCTACGAGGTGGGCCTGCCCAATCAGGGCGTGCAGATCCTCTACGAGGTGCTCAACGAGCTGCCCGACACCCTCGCCGAGCGGACGTACGCGGTCTGGCCGGACCTGGAGACGCTGATGCGCACGCACGGCGTGCCGCAGTTCACTGTCGACGCGCACCGGGCGGTGCGTGGGTTCGACGTGTTCGGCATCTCCTTCTCCACCGAGCTGGGCTACACCAACATGCTCACCGCGATCGACCTGGCCGGCATCCCGATGCTGGCCGCCGACCGCACCGACGCCGACCCGGTGATCGTGGCCGGCGGGCACGCCGCGTTCAACCCGGAGCCGATCGCCGACTTCATCGACGCCGCCGTGCTCGGCGACGGCGAGGAGGCGGTCCTGGAGATCACCGCGATCGTCCGGGAGTGGAAGTCCGAGGGCTCACCGGGCGGCCGCGACGAGCTGCTGCTGCGGCTGGCCCGCACCGAGAGCGTCTACGTGCCGCGCTTCTACGACGTCGACTACCTGCCGGACGGCCGGATCCAGCGGGTCGTGCCGAACCGGGCGGACGTGCCGTTCCGGGTGCACAAGCGCACGACGATGGACCTGGACGCCTGGCCGTACCCGAAGAAGCCCCTCGTGCCGCTGGCCGAGACGGTGCACGAGCGGTACGCGGTGGAGATCTTCCGGGGCTGCACCCGGGGTTGCCGGTTCTGCCAGGCCGGGATGATCACCCGGCCGGTCCGGGAGCGGTCGATCACCACGGTCGGGCAGATGGTCCGCGACGGCCTGGAGTTCTCCGGCTTCAACGAGGTCGGCCTGCTGTCGCTCTCCTCGGCGGACCACTCCGAGATCGGCGACATGTGCTCGGGCCTCGCCCAGCAGTACGAGGGCACGAACGTCTCGCTGTCGCTGCCGTCGACCCGGGTGGACGCGTTCAACATCGACCTCGCGCAGGAGCTGTCCCGCAACGGGCGGCGTACCGGCCTGACCTTCGCCCCGGAGGGCGGGTCGGAGCGGATCCGCAAGGTCATCAACAAGATGGTGTCGAAGGAAGACCTGATCCGTACGGTCGTCACCGCGTACACCAACGGCTGGCGGCAGGTGAAGCTCTACTTCATGTGCGGCCTGCCCACCGAGACCGACGAGGACGTCCTCGAGATCGCGGAGATGGCCCACGAGGTGATCAGGGCCGGCCGGGCCGCGACCGGTTCCAAGGACATCCGCTGCACGGTCTCCATCGGCGGTTTCGTGCCGAAGCCGCACACCCCGTTCCAGTGGGCCGGGATGGACCGTCCGGAGGTCATCGACCACCGACTCAAGATCCTCAAGCAGGCGATCAACGCGGACCGGTCGCTGGGCCGGGCCATCGGTTACCGCTACCACGACGGCGAGCCGTCGCTCATCGAAGGGCTGCTCTCCAGGGGTGACCGCCGGGTCGGCTCGGTGATCCGCAAGGTCTGGGAGAACGGCGGCCGGTTCGACGGGTGGAGCGAGCACTTCTCGTACCAGCGCTGGGTGGACGCGGCGGCCGAGACGCTGCCCGCGTTCGGGGTGGACCTCGAATGGTTCACCACCCGTCAGCGCGACGAGCTGGAGGTCCTGCCCTGGGACCACCTCGACTCGGGCCTGGACAAGGACTGGCTCTGGCAGGACTGGCAGGACTCGGTCAGCGGGTTCGAGCAGGACGACTGCCGGTGGACGCCCTGCTTCGACTGCGGCGTCTGCCCGTCGATGGACACCGAGATCCAGATCGGCCCCACCGGCAAGAAGCTGCTGCCGCTCACCCCGCTGGGCGGCAACGGCATGAAGGTCCAGACGGGCCACTCGCACCCCTGACCGGGCCGCCTCGGGGCAGTGCCGACCACCACCCTCCACATCCGACATGTCGTCCAACGGGCCCGCGTCTCGCGGGCCCGTTGTCGCTGTTCGAGCTTCGCCGTGTTGTCGCCCCGCACCGGCTCTTCCGCGAGATCGGCCGCCATCTGTACCACGTGGTGGTGGCTGGGGCTGCCCCGACTAGGTCAGACTCGATACGCTGCGTCTGACATGGACCGACCCCGCGGGTCGGGAACGGGGGAGGAAGCGCATGGGTAGCATCCCGCCGCCGAACACCGGCGATCTGCACGTCAGCGTCGAGGACCTGGACGCCGCCGCAGCGTACGTCGAGCGGCTCAAGCAGTACGTGGACGACACAATCAGCTACGAGATGGAACGCATCAAGGAGCGGATGAAGGGCGACAGCAACAACGCCCAGACCGTTCCGAACGGCACCCCCTTCGGCGCCTACGAGGACGCCCGCATGCAGTGGGCTGCCCTGACCACGTCCACTGGCAACATGGAGGCCCATCTCGCGACGCTCTCGCAGAAGCTCGCCGCGCTCAAGGAGGGCACCGAGGACATCGCGAAGGCGTTCCGCGACACCGAGGCGCGCAACGGCGCCAACGGCAAGGAGATCGAGCGGCTGCTGGAGTCGGCGGCGCCGCCGCCCACCGCCAGCGGCGCACCCACCTACCCGTACACGGCCTGAGGGGGACGTCATGGCTGGAGGAACCTGGGAGCGGTGCGTCCGCGAGGTGACGCTCTCCGCGGACCCGGAGACTGTCGGATCGGTCGGAGCGGGCTGGAGCAATCTCTCCAGCGGGCTGCAACAACTGCGGGACGCGCTCGTCGGTCGGTCGTTCGTCGGCCCGATCGCGACCGGCCAGGAACGCCCGAACGTCGGCGGCCTGCCCGGGATGCTCGCCGGTTGGAAGGGCAGCGGTGGTGACGCGTACCGCGAGCACCTGGGCAAGATCGGCAAGCAGATCGAGGATCTGATCACCGACGCGACAAACGTCAGTGGCGCGTTGACGCGGATCGAGGGCGACATCCGCAAGTCGGTCTCGACGATCCCGATCCCGCTGATGGACGACTTCGGCATCAACGAGTGGAGCCTGCCCAACGGCACCGAGCTCGACGATGCCCGCGACGGCGAGAGTTCATCGGGGTTCCTCGCCGCCCTGCGCAAGGACTACCAGAGCAACCCCGGCTCGTACGCCGACGGCGCCTTCCGGGACAAGGCCGACGACCTCGAAGCGACGATGAAGGTCGACGGCCAGGCCGGTGACAGCAAGCGGGGCGGCTGGTGGGACACCAAGTCGCACCTGGACAACTGGTACCGGGACAACCAGCAGGCGGCGAACACGGCGATGTCGCCGCTGCCCCAGGCGGTCTACACCGAGCGACCCAAGCTGACCGTGGTCCCGCCGGACGGCAAGGACGATCGGACCGACATCACTCGCGACCCCCGGGTTCCGCCGTCGGGGCGGCCCGACATCGGTGGTGGTGAGTTCGGCGGAAAGCCCGACATCGGTGGCGGCGGCCCCTCGATCGGCAGCAAACCACCGGGCATCGGCGACGGAGGCGGTCCGACGTCCACCGTCGACCCGTTCTCCCCGACGACGTCCGGCGGGATCGGCAGTGGCCCCAACGCAGGCGGCACCAGCGGGCTCACGCCCCCACCGACCGGTTCCGGTTACCCGGGTCCCGACGACGGCTACAGCAGCGGTCTTGCTGGCGCCAGCCCGAGCGGCGTCGGTGGCCTGGGCGGTGGCATCGGCGGCTCCGGCGTCGGCAGCGCCGGTCTCGGCGGTGCCGGCGGTGGGTTCGGCGGCGGTGGCGCAGGCCTCGGCGCGGCCGGCGGGATCGGCGGTGGCGCCGGCGGTGGCCTGGGCGGGGGTGCCGGGATCGGCGTGGGTGGCATTCCCGGCATGGTGGGCGGCGGCAACGGAAAGGTTCCGCCGATGACGAGCGCGGCGAACGCGTTGCGTACCGCCGCTGGCGCGGGTGGCGCCGGGATGGCGGGCGGCGCGCGTGGTGCGGGCGTCGGCGGCGCCGGAATGATGGGCGGCGGCATGATGGGCGGCGCGGGTGGCGCCGGGCACGGCGGCGGTGGCACCGGCTCCGAGCACTCGTCGTGGTTGACTGAGGACGACGATCCGTGGGGTCCTGGTGACGGTGCGTCCCCGGGTGTCCTTCGATGAGGATGGACGGATGAGGGTGAACGGTGCAGCTCTCCGGCCGGTGACCGCCTGCCTGCTGGCGGGGTTCCTGGTGGTGGGGGCCGCTCAACCGGCGGCCGCCGCGCCCCGGCGGGCCGAGCAGTGGTATCTGGACGAGCTCCGGATCGACCAGGTGCAGAAGATTTCGACCGGGCGGGGCGTGGTCGTGGCCGTGCTCGACAGTGGCGTCGAGGCCAGCCATCCCGACCTGCGCGGTCAGGTGCTTGCCGGTGGTCGCAGCTACGGCGCCTCCGGGGACGGCCGGGCCGACGAGGACGGGCACGGCACGCACATCGCCGGCATCATCGCGGCGAAGGCCAGCCCCGACGGCGTGGACGGCATCGCCCCCGGCGCGAAGATCCTGCCCATCAAGCTGCGCAAGGGCACCGGGCTCAACAGCAACGCGGCGGTGGCCGCCGGCATCCGGATGGCCGTCGATGGCGGTGCCAAGGTGATCAACATGTCCTTTGGTGGCCGGGGCTCCGGCAGCGCGGGGGAACTGAGCGCGATCAAGTACGCGTTGGATCATGACGTCGTGGTGGTGGCCTCCGCCGGCAACACCGCCAAGGGCGACACCGCCGTGGGCAACCCCGCCAACACCCCGGGTGTGATCGCGGTGACCGGGACGACCAGGGGCGGCAGGTTCTGGTCCGGGTCGGTCCAGGGGCCGGAGGCGGTGGTTGCCGCACCCGGCGACGGCATCTACAACGCCCTCAACGAGGGGGGCTACGGCTGGGGTGACGGCACCTCCGACTCCAGCGCGATCGTCGCCGGTCTGGCTGCGCTGATCCGCTCGAAGTATCCGGATCTCAGCGCTCCGAGCGTGATCAACCGGATCATCCGGACCGCGCGGGACGCCGGCCCGTCCGGGCGAGATCCGCAGTACGGCTTCGGGGTGATCGACCCGATGAAGGCGCTGACCGCGAACGTGCCGCCGGTCACCGCGAACCCTCTGCTCGACCCGGCCGCAGCGGCACCCGACCCGGGCCCGGCCCGCACCGACGGCGCGGACGAGGAGTTCGACGTCACCCAGCACGGCGATCGCGGTGGCCCCACCGACCAGCAGGTCATGGTGGTGGGCATCGGCATCGCTGTGGTGCTGGTGTTGCTGCTGGGGCTGGCGGCCTTCCTCATCTGGAACCGCCGTCGGTACCGGCAGGAGACGGCCCGAGCCGCCGACATCCCGGACGAGGTGTTCGACCCGGCGGCCCAGGGCGCGTACCCACCGCCGGACGCGGGTTACGCCCCACCACCGGGCTACCCGCCGCCACCCGGCTACGGCCCACCCTCCGGTTACGGCCCGCCGTCCGGTTACGGCCCGCCGTCCGGTTACGGCCCGCCGTCCGGTTACACCCCGCCGGGCGGGCCGCCACCCGCCCCGCCGAGGGAGCGGTAACCGGTCCCGATCGTGGTGGCCGGCTGGTGACCTCCGCGTCACCGGCCGGCCATCGGCTTTCGCGGCGTGTGGTCACGACCCCGACGACCGGTTTGCACCCGTCTGCCGGGGCGCTCCGACCGCCCCGGCTGCGTACCGTCACGAGCCCTGCGCCAGGATGAGCGGACACGCAGGTACACCCGAGGAGCCCACGATCGCCAAGAAGCCTCAACCCGAGGGCGGCCAGGCACCGGTCGTCCAGCGCGTCCGCATCCGGTACGCCAAGCGCGGGCCGCTGCGATTCACCTCGCACCGGGACTTCGCCCGGGCGTTCGAGCGCGCGCTACGCCGGGCCGCCGTGCCGGTCGCCTTCTCCCAGGGTTTTCACCCGCATCCGAAGATCTCCTACGCCAGCGCCGCGCCCACCGGGGTGGCGAGCGAGGCGGAATACCTGGAAATCGCCCTTCAGGCCACGGTCGACCCGGAGGCGTTGCGCGCCGCGTTGGACGCCGCGCTCTCGCCGGGGCTGGACGTCCTGGACGCCGTGATCGCCGAGGGAGGCAACCTGCCCGACCGGATCGAGGCGTCGCACTGGTACATCGAGTTGCCCGAAGTCGACACGGCGGTGCTGCGAGCCGCGGTGGACGCCTTCGTCGCGGCCGAGGAGGTGCTGGTCGAGCGGATGACCAAGCAGGGGCGACGTACTTTCGACGCCCGCGCTGCCGTGATATCGATCGATGTCCAACCGCCTACGCCGACGCCTTCCGGGGCGCCGGCCGTACCGTGTGCGATACTCGAACTGGTCGTGCGGCAGGTCACCCCGTCCGTACGGCCCGATGACGTCCTTTCCGGCCTCCGCGTGGTGGCCGACCTGGAGCCGCCGGTTTCGCCGAGGGTGACACGGCTGGCTCAGGGCACGTTGACCGCGCAGGGTGCGATCGTGGATCCGTTGGATGCGGACCGCGACGGGGCAGCCATCGTTGGGCACTGACCGACGGTCCGTGCTCTGGCAGGCAGACTTCGGCGGTCGCGCACCACGCGCGCCCGGCGGAAACACTTTTGCGGCGACCCTGCGTGGCAGCGCTCACCCGCGCCCGGGGTAGCCAGAACTGGAGAACGTCCATGCTCGAGAACGAGCCCGAGGGCGGCGAACGGACCGGTTCACAGCCGGCCAGCGACACCGCCGACCAGAGCAGCACTGCCGACGGCGCCGCCGTCGCGCCTCCCACCACCGCGGTCGGTTCGGCCTCGGTGGAACCGGCCGGTCCGGAGAGCGCTTCCGGTGAGGCCGAGCCGGCCGCGCCGGTCCGGCGCACCCGGGCGACCCGTCGTCGGGCGGCCCCGCTCAACCAGCCGGAGCAGACCGATGCCCCGGCCGAGGCGTCCACAGGTGGGGTCGGCAGCGCCGAATCGCCGCAGGCGGAGGTCTTCGCGCCGGTCTCCGGGGACCTGGACGTCGCCCCGAAGACCCCCCGGCGCCGCCGCAAGGCCACCGCCGTCGAGACGACGGCTGATGAGCCGCTGGTCGCCGCCTCCGCGGAGGCGGCCTCGGCCGAGGTGGTCCCCCCGGTCAAGGTGACCCGTACCCGGCGCAAGAAGGCCACACCGGCTGCCGTGGAGGAGCCGCCCGCCACCGAGCAGCCGCCCGCCACCGAGCAGCCGGCCGCCGCCGACGAGGTCCCCGCTGTCGAGGAGCCGGTCGTCGAGGAGCCGGCCGTCGCCGAGGAACCGGCGGACTCCGACCTGCGCGAGGCCGAGGCCGAGCTGAACGACTCCGAGGCCCTCCCGAGCACGTCCGCCGCCGAGCTGGCCTGGAGCGGTCGCGCACAGGAGCGCTCCGGCGAGGTGGCGCCGGGTGTGGCCGTCTCCGGTGTGGCGGATGAGCCGAACGAGCCCGCTGAGGTCGAGCCGGAGCAGCCGCGTACCCGTCGTCGGCGGGCTGCGCTCTCCGCGCCCACCGTGCTGTTCATGGCACCCCAACCGGACGCTGTGCCGGTGACCCGACCGGCGGAGCCCGCCGTGACGACCGAGGAGCCGGCCGCCGAGGAGGCCGCTGAGCCCTCCCGTCGCCGTCGGCGTGGTCGCCGCGAGGTCGAGCCGGTGGAGCCGGTGGAGGCGATCGAGGCCGAGGAGGAGCCGACCGAGGAGGCCGACGAGGCCACCGAGGCGGATGAGGACGACGAGGACAGCGCCGCCGCGCGCCGCCGCCGCCGGCGTGGTCGCCGCGGCCGGGGCCGGGGCAAGGGTGGAGCCGACGACGCCGAGGACGAGGAGTCCGAGGAGGCGGCGCAGGCCGACGAGGAAGAGACCGCAGAGGCCGAGGCCGAAGGCGACGAGGACGAGGAGTCCGAGGGCGGGGACGGCCTGACCCGTCGCCGCCGTCGTCGTCGCCGTCGTGGCGCCGGTGACACCGAGGGCGCGGCCGACGACGGCGTGCCGACCGTGGTGAAGATCCGCGAGCCGCGCCGGACCGTCGACGAGGTGCAGGGTGTGTCCGGCTCGACCCGGCTGGAGGCCAAGCGCCAGCGCCGCCGGGACGGTCGGGAGCAGCGTCGTACCCGCCCGCCGATCCTCAGCGAGTCGGAGTTCCTGGCGCGCCGGGAGGCTGTCGACCGGGTGATGGCGGTCCGCCAGCGCGGTGACCGCACCCAGATCGCCGTTCTGGAGGACGGGGTGCTCGTCGAGCACTACGTCACCCGCAACTCCTCCGGGACGATGGCCGGCAACGTGTACCTGGGCAAGGTGCAGAACGTGCTGCCGAGCATGGAGGCCGCGTTCGTCGACGTCGGCCGGGGCCGCAACGCGGTGCTGTACGCCGGTGAGGTCAACTGGGACACCTCCGGGCTGGAGGGGCGGGCCCGCTCGATCGAGCAGGCGCTGCGCTCCGGCGACTCGGTGCTGGTCCAGGTCACCAAGGACCCGATCGGGCACAAGGGCGCACGGCTGACCAGCCACATCGCGCTCTCGGGCCGGCACCTGGTCTACGTACCCAACGGCAACGCCTCCGGGATCAGCCGCAAGCTGCCGGACAACGAGCGCAAGCGGCTGCGCGACGTGCTCAAGAAGCTGGTTCCGGACGGCGCTGGCGTGATCGTCCGGACGGCCGCCGAGGGCGCCACCGAGGACGAGCTGGCCCGCGACGTCAAGCGGCTCCAGGCGCAGTGGGAGGACATCCAGGCCAAGGCCGCCGAGGGTGGCGCTCCGGTGCTGCTCTACGGGGAGCCGGACCTGGTCATCCGGGTGGTCCGGGACCTGTTCAACGAGGACTTCCGCGAGCTGGTGATCGAGGGCGAGCAGTCGTACGACATGGTCGAGTCGTACCTGTCGCACGTCTCCCCGGACCTGGTCGACCGGGTGCGTCGGCACGTCGGCACGAGCGACGTCTTCGCCGAGTACCGGATCGACGAGCAGATCATCAAGGGCCTGGACCGCAAGGTCTTCCTGCCCTCCGGCGGCTCTCTGGTGATCGACCGTACCGAGGCGATGACTGTCGTCGACGTCAACACCGGCAAGTACACCGGCTCCGGGGGCAACCTGGAGGAGACCGTCACGCGCAACAACCTGGAGGCGGCGGAGGAGATCGTCCGTCAGCTCCGGCTGCGTGACATCGGCGGCATCGTGGTGATCGACTTCATCGACATGGTGCTGGAGTCGAACCGTGAGCTGGTGCTGCGCCGGCTCACCGAGTGCCTGGGCCGGGACCGCACCAAGCACCAGGTCACCGAGATCACCTCGCTCGGCCTGGTGCAGATGACCCGTAAGCGGATCGGCGCGGGCCTGCTGGAGGCGTTCAGCGAGACCTGCGAGTGCTGCAAGGGCCGGGGCGTCATCATCCACACCGAGCCGGTGCCGGAGAAGCCGCGCCCCGCTGGTGCGGGAGAGAAGGTCAAGGCGGTCGCCTCGGCGGTCGCTCCCGCTCCGGCGGCCGAGCAGGGTGCCACGTCGTCCCGTCGCCGGGCGCGCAAGAACGCCCCGGCCGCGGCCGAGCGGACCGCCGTCGAGGTCGTCGACACCGACACCGACGCCAGGACCGAGCCGGACGCCGACTACCAGGACACCATGGGCTACGACCTGTCCCGCTACGAGTCGGACACCGCCGCCGCGCCGGCGATCTCCGACGCTCAGCAGGGTGAGTCGGCTCGGCTGGCCGCGGCGGACGACCCGGACGCGCTCGCTGACGGTGAGGGCGACGAGGAAACCACCGAGGGCGGTGGCGGCCGTCGCCGGTCGCGTCGCGGTGGCGCCCGTCGGCGGACCCGCCCCTGAGCGCCTGACCGGCCACGTGTTTGACGAGGTCCCTCTCCCGGCAAAGTGACGGGGGAGGGACCTCGCCGTTGCGGCCACCCGGCCCTCGATCGGCCGTCCCCGGTCAGGAGAAGAAGATGCGCCGTCTGCTCGCCGTCACCGCGCTGCTCACCGTGCTCGCCGGCGTGGCCGGCTGCTCCACCGACGGGTCCACCGGTGGGACGGCCGAGGCCGCTGGCACCTCTCCCGGACCTACCGGCATGCCGGCCAGCGGTGGTGTGGCGGGCGGCAACGCCACCCAGGTGTGCACCGCCGCGCAGGAGGCCGGCACCACTGCCGTCCGGACGTACGTGGCGGAGCTGGGCCGGATGCTCGCGGCGGTGGGCGCCGGAGACAGCCGCACGGCCGAGGCCGCTCGGGGTCGAGCCGAGGGGGCGCTGGCCGACTGGCGGACCGTACTGCGGGAGCAGTCGGCGCTGACCGACGATCCGCAGCTCAAGACTCTGCTCACCGACATCGGAACGGAAGTTTCCGCGCTCGGTGCCGACGTCGAGTCGATCGACGAGACCGAACTCGACCGACTCCAGCAGCGCCTCGACCAGCTCTGCGAGCGCTGACCAGGGCGGGCCGGTTTGGGGTCCGGGCCAGCAATGGCGTACTCTTGCCTGCGGCCCACCTTTGGTGTGCCGAGTTCCCGTGTGCCCGCGCCGCCGTGCACTGCTACCCGGCGAGCCGCTGCGGGGACGACCGCCAGCAGCCTCAACGACAGGGAGTCCGCCTCCGATGTACGCGATCGTCAAGACCGGCGGCAAGCAGTACAAGGTCGCCGAGGGCGACGTGATCGAGGTCGAGAAGCTCACCGGTGCCCCCGGTGACGCGGTGAAGCTCACCGCGGTGCTCCTCGTCGACGGTGACGACCTGGTGACCGACGCGGCGAAGCTTGCCGAGGTCGCGGTGTCCGGCGAAATCGCCGCGCACACCAAGGGCCCGAAGATCCGGATCCACAAGTTCAAGAACAAGACTGGCTACCACAAGCGCCAGGGTCACCGTCAGCCGTTGACCCAGGTCAAGGTGACCGGCATCTCCAGCGGGAAGTAGGTCGTCCTCTCATGGCTCACAAAAAGGGTGCGTCCAGCTCGCGTAACGGTCGTGATTCCGCGGCCCAGCGACTCGGCGTGAAGCGCTTCGGTGGTCAGGTCGTCAGCGCCGGTGAGATCATCATCCGGCAGCGTGGCACCAAGTTCCACCCCGGTGACCTGGTCGGCCGTGGCGGCGACGACACGCTGTTCGCGCTGTCCGCCGGTGCGGTCCTGTTCGGCACGAAGCGCGGTCGTAAGACCGTCAGCATCGTTCCGCAGCAGTAGTTCTCGGGCTAAGCGGGCCGCGGACCTCCGGGTCCCGGCCCGCTTAGCCTTTTTCGCGAAGTGCGGGGTTCGGCCTCGCTGGAAGGATTGACGCCGTGGCAACGTTCGTTGACCGGGTCGTGCTGCACCTGCAGTCCGGCGATGGCGGGCACGGTTGTGCCTCGATCCACCGCGAGAAGTTCAAGCCCTTCGGCGGGCCGGACGGCGGCAACGGCGGGCACGGCGGCAGTGTGTCGCTGGTGGTCGACCCGCAGGTGACCACGCTGCTCGACTTCCACTTCCACCCGCACGTCAAGGCCGACAGCGGCAAGGGCGGCGCCGGGTCGAACCGGGACGGGGCCAACGGCCAGAACCTGGTGCTCAAGGTGCCCAACGGCACCGTTGTGCAGACCGTCGATGGCACCGTGCTGGCTGACATGGTCGGCGCCGGCACCACCTTCGAGGTCGCCCGCGGCGGGCGCGGCGGGCGGGGCAACGCGTCGCTGGCCAACGCCAAGCGCAAGGCGCCCGGCTTCGCCGAGCTGGGGGAGCCCGGCGACCAACTGGACATCGTGCTGGAGCTGAAGAGCGTCGCCGATGTGGGCCTGGTGGGCTTCCCGTCCGCCGGTAAGTCGTCGCTGATCTCGGTGATCTCCGCCGCGAAGCCGAAGATCGCCGACTACCCGTTCACCACCCTGGTGCCCAACCTCGGCGTGGTGCGGATGGACAACCACACCTTCACCGTCGCGGACGTGCCGGGCCTGATCCCCGGCGCGGCCACCGGCAAGGGGCTGGGCCTGGAGTTCCTGCGGCACATCGAGCGCTGCGCGGTGCTGGTGCACGTCATCGACTCGGCGACCCTGGAGCCCGGCCGTGACCCGGTGGCCGACATCGACGCCATCGAGTCCGAGCTGAGCCAGTACGGCGGCCTCGCCGAGCGCCCACGGCTGGTGGCCGTCAACAAGGTCGACGTGCCGGACGGCCGCGACCTCGCCGAGATCGTGCGCCCCGACCTGGAGGAGCGCGGTTACCGGGTGTTCGAGGTCTCCGCAGCCACCCGGGAAGGGCTCAAGGAGCTGACCTACGCGATGGCCGAGCTGGTCGATGCGGAGCGTAAGGCCGCTCCGCCCGCCGAGCCGACCCGGATCGTGATCCGCCCGATGGCCGTGGACGACGACGGTTTCACCATCACGGCCGAGACGGACGGCTCGTTCACCGTCCGCGGCGTCCGACCGGAACGCTGGGTCAAGCAGACCAACTTCGACAACGACGAGGCGGTCGGCTACCTGGCTGACCGGCTGGCTCGGCTCGGGGTGGAGGACAAGCTGGGCAAGGCCGGCGCACAGCCCGGTGATCTGGTCCGGATCGGCGCGCGCGAGTTCGACTGGCAGCCGACGCTCTTCGCCGGGGTGGACTTCGTACCCGGCAACCGGGGCACCGACGTCCGCCTGGAGGAGAAGTCGAACCGGGCCTCCGCCGCGGATCGGCTCGCCGCCCGGAAGGCTCGCCGGGTGCGGTCGGCGGACCACCTGGGCGCGGACGCGTCCGACGACCTCGATGACGACATGGCCGACGAGGACGACGCCGAGTAGTTCGTTGCGCTCCGTGATGGGGTTGATTTCCGGAAACCTCCCCGAAATCCACGCGTCCTAGCGTGGGGTGATGCTGATCGAGTCCCGGCCTGCCATCGATCCGGAGATCGCCGCCATGGTGATCGCGCAGCAGCGTGAGCTGCGCGAGGCCGATGGTGGGTTGGACGGGCAGGTCTTCGTTCCCCATGACGATGTCCGCTACCTGGCGGTGGTGCTGAACGGTCGGGCGGTCGCCTGCGGTGGGCTCCAGGCGCTCGATGCCGAAACCGGTGAGGTCAAGCGGATGTACGTCCGGCCCGCGTACCGGGGGCGGGGGATCGGTCGTCAGTTGCTCGCCGCGCTGGAGGAGTGCGCGTTCCGGCAGGGGCACTCGGTGGTCTGCCTGGAGACGGGCACCTACCTGCCGGCCGCTATCGCCCTGTACACCTCGTGTGGCTACGAGCGGATCCCGGTGTACGGCGAGTACGTGGGCAACCCGTACAGCGTCTGTTTCGCCAAGCGGTTGCCGGTCGCGGCCTGACGGTCGCGTCGCCGCCGCCGGGCCGCCGTTCGGCCGGCGCGAGCACGAAACCGAGGCGCGAGCACGAAACCCAGGTCAGTGCCGGTCGGCGGGGTTGTCCAGGCGTCCGCCGGTGCCCGCCTGGTTCGACAGCAGCAGCCCGAGCGCGAGCATGCCGAAGCCGAGCGCGAGGTGCAGCCAGTTGTCGGCGTCGTTGACCGGAAGGATGTTCGCCCCGCCCTCCGGGTTGACCGCCTCGATCGCGAGGCCGTACAGCCAGAGAGCGAGGTAGATCGCGCCACCGGCGGCCAGGAACACGCGGGCGCCGGCGACGCTGCGGGCCAGCGCCAGGCCGGCCAGCCCGAAGAGCAGGTGCACCGCGTTGTGCAGGATCGACACCTGGAACAGCCCGAGCAGGTGGGCGTCCGAGTGGTGCCCGGCGAACCGCAGCTCGCCGTAGTCGGTGGTGATGCCGGGGATGAAGCCGAGGACGCCGATCAGCAGGAAGACCCCGGCCACGGCCAGCGCGGCCACCTGGACCCGGGGCCGGGGGCCGGCCGCTCGGCCGCCCCGCGCGTCTCGTGCCATCGCTGCCCCCTCCGTGGATCTGCCGGCCTTCGCGAACCTCACTGTCCGCAGCGGCGACGTGACGCAGCCCGACGATCCTCCATTTTGAAGTCCATCGGGTGGGCCGCGCAGAGAAATGCACGAAGAGGTATGGACGGCTGAACGCAGGGTAGGTGAATGGTCAGCGGCGGCGGCAACGCGACCGCATCCCCCAGCACAACCGCTACGACTTTCTGAGCGGAAGGGACATCATGACTTACGATCTTTCATCTACGTCTTCCACCTATGGGCAGCAGTCGACCAACGGCGGCGGCGTCCGCGACCAGGCGCGCCAGGCCGGGTCGGAGGCCGCGCAGGCTGGTGGCGCGGTCGCCCAGACCGCCAAGGAGCAGGGCACCGAGGTGGGCCGCGAGGCGGCCCGGCAGGCCCGCAACCTGTACGGCGAGGCCCGCAGCCAGCTCGCCAGCCAGACCGGTGAGCAGCAGCGCCGGGCCGCTGGTGGGCTGCGTTCGCTGGCCGACGAGATGCGCTCGATGGCCGAGCAGGGTGGCCAGGCCGGCCCGGTGAGCGAGCTGGCCCGCCAGGCCGCCGACCGGGTGCACGGCGTCGCCGGTTGGCTTGAGGAGCGCGAGCCCGGCGACCTGATCACCGAGGTACGCGACTACGCGCGGCGTAACCCGGGCACCTTCCTGGTCGGCGCGGCGGTCCTCGGTGTGCTGGCCGGCCGGCTGACCCGTGGTATCACGGCCGCTGGCGACGACTCCGGCAACGGTTCCTCGACCTATCGGGGTGCCGGGGCGTACGACCCGGAGCAGACCGCAGTGATCCCGACGCCGCCGCCGGCGCCCCGCGCGGTGCCGGACGCCGTCCCGCCGGGCGGCTACCTCGACCCGACCCCCGGTACGCACACCCCGCCGACGTCCGGTGGCTACGCGGACCAGACGCCCGGTACCTACGCCGACCCGGCGCCCGGTACCTACGCGGACCCGGCGCCCGGCGGCTACGACGAGCCCACCCGGGGCGACTACCCGGAGCACTCCGGCACCGGTCAGCCGTTGCCGCCGGTGACCCAGACCGACCCGCTGCCGGGCGTGCCGTCCAGCGGCAGCCCCCGCCCGTGAGCCGCCGAGTCATCCGAAGGGAGACGACGGCATGAGCATGCCGACGCAGGGGTCTGGACTGGACTCCGGTTTCCACCCCGACCCGGGTGCGCCGCACACAGCGGCGGAGGTGAAGGGCAGCTCGCTGGGTGACCTGATGCGTCAGGTCACCACCGACCTGTCGACGCTGATGCGTCAGGAGGTGGAGCTGGCCAAGGCCGAGATCCGCCAGGAGGGCAAGAAGGCGGGCAAGGCCGCGGGCCTCTTCGGCGGTGCCGGTTTCGGCGGCTACATGGTGGCGCTCTTCGTGTCCATCGCCGTGTGGCAGTTCCTGGACAACGTCATGGACTCCGGCCTGGCCGCGCTGATCGTGGCCATCATCTGGGCCGCGGTCGCCGCGGTCCTCTACTCGATGGCCAAGAAGAACGCCCAGCACGTACGCGGGCTCAAGCAGACAAACGACAGCGTGCAGCGGATCCCCGACGCGCTCAAGCCGCACCCGGAGGGAGTCACCCGATGAGCACCGATCCCGATCAGATCCGCCGGGAGATCGAAGCCACCCGTAACAGCCTCAGCTCCGATGTGGATGCGCTGGCGTACAAGGTCAGCCCCAGCCGCATCGTCGACGACCGTAAGCAGCGGGCCCGTTCCGCTCTGCAGAATGTGAGGGACAAGGTCATGGGAACCGCGTCCGACCTCGGCCACGGCACCGGCCAGGCCGCCCACTCGGTGGGTGACCGCGCCTCGTCGGCGGCCTCCAGCGTCAGCGACGCCGCGCATTCGGCGGCTTCCACCGTCAGCGACGCCGCGCACAGCGCGCCGCGGGTGATCCGGCAGAAGTCCCAGGGCAACCCTCTCGCCGCCGGCCTGATCGCGTTCGGGGTCGGCTGGCTGGCCTCGTCGCTGATCCCGGCCTCCCGCCGCGAGCAGCAGGCCGCCACCCAGGTGAAGGCCAAGGTCAGCGAGCACAGCGGGGCGGTGAAGGAGAAGCTGGGCGAGGTGGCGAGCGAGTTGCGCGAGCCGGCCCAGCACGCCGCCGAGTCGGTGAAGTCCGCCGCTCAGGACGCCGTGCACGCGGTCAAGGACGACACGAAGTCCGCCGCCCACGACATCAAGGACCACGCCACCCGCTAACCCCGATCACGACAGCTCGCGGGCACCCCAGGGTGCCCGCGAGCTGTCGCGTTCCCCCCACACCCCGACCCGATCTTGCACTTAGGGTTGGGGTTTTGTCGTCTCTGGGGTGTTCTGTCCGCACAGGAAGTGCAAGATCGCGCGGGTCTGGGGGGTGGGGGTCGCGGCCTGGCGGATTCGGGTGTTGTTGTAACGGACACCGCCTCCCAGGACGCGCTGGGCTACCGCGAGCCAGCTGCAGATGCCGCGTTCCAGCAGCCAGAGCGGGGCTGCCAGGGTCGTGGCCGGTGGGAACACGTGGCGTCCGTCGGCCCGGCGGCGGCCCAGCTCGGCCAGGCCGACAACCCCGGCCGCCGCGCCGAGCAGCAGCCTGGGCCGGCGCGACGCGACCGCCGCCGCCAGCGCCGGCAGCACCGCGAGCGCGGTCAGCAGGCGAGCCGGCTGAGCCAGATCGTCGTACGCCTGACGGACCCGTTGACCACGGAAATGCGCCGCGTCCGGAGGCAGCCGACGGACGTACAGCCACGCCGGGGCGGCCTCGGTGCCGTGGTACGCGCGCACGGTTCGGATCAGCTCCAGGTTCTCGAAGAGCACGTCCGGGTCGTACCCGCCCATGGCGAGGAAGGTGCCGCGCCGCACGGCGAGGGTGCCCGGGTAGTCCGCCCCGAGCGCCCGGTTGAGCAGGGTACGGCCGGTGTCCCACCAGGCGTGCCAGGGCAGCGGGTCGAAGTAGTTCTGCGGTCTTACCAGGTCGGCCCGGCCCAGCAGCCGGTGTACCGCGGTCAGCGCGGCCTCGTCGTAGCGGACGTCGTCGTCGGCGATCACCACGTGTTCGTGGCCGGCTGCGCGGACACCGGTGTGCACCCCGAGCACCTTGCCGTTGAGCCCGTGCTTGCCCGGGTCCGGTGCGAGGTGTCGGACCAGCCCCCGCCACGCCTCGGCGTGCCGGGCGAAGAGGTCCGGAGGTGAACCGTCGACCACGAGCACCTCGACCCGGTCACCCAGCCAGCGCAGGTGGTCGGTCAGCTCGGCCAGGCCGGCGTCGGTGTGCCAGCGCAGCGGCAGCACGTACGTCATCGGCAGGCGGATCGGTGGGGCACCGGTTCGCCGCACGGCTTCGTCACCTCGACCAGGCACGATCGTCGGCCGCTCAGGCGGTGCGCCGGATGTTGGTGAGGGTCAGGCCGAGGGGCGGCAACGCGGGCATCCGGTGCAGGTCCAGGGCCAGGTTCTGAACGGGGACGTCGTAGCGCATGGTGGCGGTCAGGTTGGTGACCGCCCGCTTCATCAGGTCGATGGTGATCCACTCGCCGGCGCAGCGGTGCCCGGCCCAGTGGTCGCCGCCGCCCTGCGAGATCAGTTCGAAGGGGTCCACCCGGCGGTGGGCGAACCGTTCCGGGCGGAACAGCTCCGGTTGGGGCCAGAGCGTCGGGTGGTGGTTGGTGCCGTAGAGGTCGAGCAGTACCCGCCGGCCCCTCGGGAAGTGGTGGCCCTGCCAGTCGAAGGAACGCCGGACCCGGGCCGCCGCCATCGGGAAGAACGGGTAGTAGCGGCGCACCTCCTGGACGAAGTTCCCGGTGGCCTCGTCGTCGTCGCGGACCCGTTCCCGCCAACCCGGGTGGTCGTGCAGGGCGAGCGCGGCGAAGGCGATGTACTGGTCGACGGCGACCACCGGGCGCAGCACGTTGAGCAGCTCCACCGCCGCGATCCGCCGGGGGAGGAGGTTGCCGCGCCCGTCGCGGTGTTCGGCGATCACGGCCAGGGCGCTGCCGGCCGGCGCCGGGGCGAAACCGACACGGGTCCGTTCGATGAGGTCGGCGAGCCAGCGTTCGACGCGGTACCGGGCGAGCCGTCCCCGCCAGTGCCGGGGTCCGATCACCGCCGGGGCCTCGATCATGGCGTGCAGCTCGACGGCGCGTCGCTCGACCTGCGACGTGGGCAGCGGCACCCCGGCCCAGGCGCAGACCACCCGGGTCAGCAACCGACCCAGCTCGTCGTAGAGCGACACCGGGCCGGCGCCCTCCCAGGCGGTGATCCGGGTCTGCCACTCGTCGTCGAAGAGCTGGCCGAGCTGCCGGATCGCGGCCGGAGTCATGATCGACATGAACATGGCCTTGCGGTCGGAGTGCTCCGGCCCGTCCAGCCCCTGCACCCCACCCCGACCGGTCAGGGTCCGCTGCACGCGCAGCGGCATCGCGGTGGCGCGTTGGAAGCGGTGGTTGTCGTAGAACAGCTCCGCCGCCGGACGGCCGCGCAGGCAGATGGTCGGGGTGAGCAGGATCCGGGTTCGGAAGACGTCGCTGCCGTACCGTTCGCAGCGTTCGCTGATGAACCGGTAACCGGCGCGGAGCAGCGCGAGGGTGCTGTCCGGGCTGCGGTCGGCCGGCATGGTCGCCATCGGGTCTCCTCACGCGCGGGGCGGCCGGTCGCCGCCGGCCGGCTGCGTCTACCCCCGTGGCAGCCGCTGAATCCCCCACGTCGGCGGCGTGCCGGCTGGCCCCTCCCAGGGGCGGCGAAACCTGGTTTGCTGCAGGTGGGACGACCACGGGGAGGGCTGATGCGCGACAACGGATCGCCGCACTGGCGACAGCGGCGAGCGGCCGGGGCACTGCGCGCAGGCCGCGACGGGCCCCCACTGATCGGGCCGCCCCGACGGCCCACCCGTCCGCACCGGTTCTTCACCGTGCACCTGGGCTTCACCGCGCCCGGCCCGGCCGAGGCGCGCGAGCTGGCCGTGGCGTACGCGGAGGCGCTGAGCCTGCTCCGCTCGGAGGTGGCAATCGGGGCGGCGGCCCTGTCACCGGCGGACGCCTGGCAGCGCGCCGAGCGGCTGTTCTGCGGTGCGGTCGGCCCGGACGGGGAGCGCTGCGTCGACGTGGCCGACCATCCGGGCTTTCACCACGCCCCGGGCCCCGGTGGCCTCGGCTGGGGCGACGGCGATGGTTGACCTCCGGCCCCGGGTGGTCGACCCGGCAGTGCGTCGGCCGGCCTGCCGGCGTGGCCGTGCCGGTGTCCCGACCACGGGCACCGGCACGGCGATCCGACTCCGACGAGTCGGCGGGCACGATCAGTCCAGGTCGAATTCGCCGTCCTGCGCGCCGGCCACGAAGGCGTCCCACTCGGCCTGGGTGAAGACCAGCACCGGCCCGTTCGGCTCGGCCGAGTTGCGCATCCCGATCAGGTCGTCGACGAAGGCGACCTCGACGGCGCTGTCGGAGGTGTCCCCCTCGGCCCGCTGCCAGACCGCCCGAGAGAGGTCGAAGTCGCCCTTGGGGTGCTGCGCCATGGTTCTTTCCTCCAGTGCCGAGGGTCGTGTGGTGACCGGGTGCCGATCCCCATCGGGCAGGATAAGCGGATGCCGAGCCTGACCCGTGTAGAGGCGACCGCGCGTGGCGCGGCGATTACTGTCGAGTCCTATCAGGTGGACCTCGACCTGACCGGAGACGGCGACGTCTTTCACTCCCTTGTCGAGATCCGCTTCCGGGCCACCGCCGGCGCCTCGACCTTCGCCGAGGTCAAGCCCGCCAAACTGCTTGGCGTACGCCTCAACGGCCGTGACCTCGACCCCGACCTGCTCGCCGACAACCGGTTGTCGCTCGACGACCTCGCCGCGGACAACACGCTGATCGTCGAGGCCGAGATGGCGTACTCCAAGACGGGGGAGGGGATGCACCGCTTCGTCGACCCGGCCGACGGCGAGACCTACCTCTACGCCCAGTCCTTCCTCGACAACGCGCCGCGCATCTTCGCCGCCTTCGACCAGCCCGACCTGAAGGCCCCGTTCACCCTGTCGGTCACCGCGCCGCCGCAGTGGATTGTCGCCGGCAACGCCGAGGTGGCCGCCAACCCGGCCCCCGGGCGCTGGGAGTTCGCCCCGAGCGAGCCCCTGGCGACCTACTTCTTCTCGTTGATCGCCGGGCCGTACCACGTCCGGCGGGCCGAGCACGACGGCATTCCGCTGGGCATCTACTGCCGCCGGTCGCTCGCCGAGCACCTCGACGCCGACGCCGACGAGATCTTCACAGTCACCCGGCAGTGCCTGGACCGGTTCCACCAGCTCTTCACCGAACGCTACCCGTTCGGCAAGTACGACCAGGCGTTCGTGCCCGAGTTCAACGCCGGCGCGATGGAGAACCCGGGCCTGGTCACCTTCCGCGACGACTACGTGTTCCGTTCGGTGGTCACCGACACCCAGCGCGAGCAGCGGGCCGGCACCATCGCCCACGAGATGGCCCACATGTGGTTCGGCGACCTGGTCACCATGCGCTGGTGGGACGACCTGTGGTTGAACGAGTCCTTTGCGGAGTACCTGGGCACCCGGGTCACCGCCGAGGCGACCCGGTTCGGTCAGGCCTGGACCACCTTCGCCATGCGTCGCAAGGCCTGGGGCTACGCCGCGGACCAGCGGCCCTCCACCCACCCGATCGCCCCGCAGGAGGTCGCCGACGCCGAGGAGGGCCTGCTCAACTTCGACGGCATCTCGTACGCCAAGGGGGCCAGCGTGCTGCGGCAGCTGGTCGCGTGGCTCGGCGACGAGGCATTCCTCGCCGGCCTGAACGCGCACTTCGCCGCACATCGCTTCGGCAACGCCGCCCTCGCCGACCTGCTGGCCAGCCTCTCTGCCAGCAGCGGGCGGGACCTGTCCGACTGGGCCGAGCTGTGGTTGCGCCGACCGCAGGTCAACACTCTGCGCGCCGAGGTCGCCGTGGACGCTGAGGGCCGCTACACCGAGGTGGCGGTGGTGCAGACCGCGCCCGAGTCGTACCCGGTGCTGCGCCCACACCGGATCGGTGTGGGCCGCTACTCGACGGACGGCACCGCGCGGCGCGACGAGGTCGACATCGACCCGAGCGCCGACGGAGGCCGGACCGTGCTCGGTGCGCTGACCGGCGAGCCGGCGGCCCGGCTGCTGCTGCTCAACGACGGTGACCTCACCTTCGCGAAGGTGCGCCTCGATCCGGCGTCGGCGGACGCCGTCCCGCTGGTGCTGCCCGGTCTGACCGATCCTCTGGCGAGGGCGGTGCTCTGGCGGGAGGCACTGGACGCGACGACCGACGGTGAGCGGCCGGTCAGCGGTCTGGTCGACCTGATGGTCGCCGCGCTGCCCGCCGAGACCGAGGTGATCATCGCGGAGGACGTGCTGACGCTCAGCCGGTCCCTTGTCGACCGTTACCTCGACCCGCTGACCCGTTCCGCGGCGCTGGCCAGGGTCGCGGGGGCGTGCCGGCGGCTGCTCGACGGCGCGCCGGCCGGGGAGTCGTTGCAACTCGCCGCTGCTCGGGGTTGGGTCGCCGCGACCACCGATGCGGATCTGCTCGTCGGTTGGCTCGCCGGCCGGGACGTGCCGGCCGGTCTGAAGGTCGACGCGGAGCTGCGCTGGTCGGTGCTGCGCCGACTGGTGGTCCTGGGGGCGGCCGGCGAGGCGGAGATCGCCATCGAGGCCGCTGCCGACAACAGCTCCGCGGGCGCGGAGCGGGCCGCCTACTGCCGGGCGGCCCTGCCCGACGCGGCAGCGAAGCAGGCGGCCTGGGAGGTCATCGTGCGGGACACCGAGCTGTCCAATCGGCTGCTGGAGGCGATCGCCGAGGGGTTCTGGCAACCCGAACAGGCCGAACTGACCGCCGTGTACGTCGACAGGTACTTCGCGGAGATGCCGGCCGCCGCGCAACGGCGTACCCCCTGGACGGCCGACCGGGTGGCGGCCCTGGCGTTCCCCCGCTACGCCGTGGCGCAACCGACCCGGGAGGCGGCCGCGGCGCTGCTGGCCCGCGACGACCTGACGCCCGGCCTGCGCCGGGTGGTGACCGACGCCGACGATGACCTGCGCCGCGCGCTGGTCGCCCGGACGGCGGTGGCCGCCGCCTCCGCCTGAACGCTGACCGCCGCGGGGTGGCGCGCCGGCCACCCCGCGGCCCGCAGCTCAGCGCAGGGCGGGCTCCGCCGTGACCGGCGCGTCCCAGTCGATGACGTAGCGCTGCTCGTCGGCGACGGTCTTCTCCGGGTCCAGCACCGTGCGCACCATCAGCGGCATGAGCAACGGCATCAGCGTCCGCGCGACCGCGCCGGGGGCCTTCGCATGGTTGATCCGGGCCGCGCGGGCGGCGACCTTCTCCACCCGGGTACGACGCAGCCGCACGTACGCGGCGAACGCCGCCTGGACGTCCGGCAGGTCGCGCAGGCATCGGGCGAGCTGCACCGCGCTCTCGATGGCCAGGGACGCGCCCTGCCCCGAACTGTTCGACGGCGCGTGCGCCGCGTCGCCGACAAGCACCATCCGGCCCCGATGCCAGTGCGGCACGGGCGGCATGATCTGCAACGACCCGACCACCTGGAGGTCGTCGGCGGTGCTTGTCGCCATCAGCTCCCGGCCCGGGTCGTCGTCGCCGTAGCTGGCGCGCAGCGTGTCCAGCCACTGCTCCGCCGGCACCGCCCGGGCCTCGACGAGGCTCATCGGCCGCTGCTGGGGCAGGTTGGCCCCCCACCGGGTGCCGCCGCCGGGCTCGGGCCAGTACAGGTAGTAGCCGCGCCGCCCGAACGCGAACGTCATCGTGCCCGGCTCGGCGTCCACCTCGTGTCGGGCGACCGCCTCGAAGCCGAGCAGCCCGGTGAACCGGGGGCCGGGCGCGGCCGGGTCGATGAGACCCCGGACCGTGGAGCGGATCCCGTCCGCGCCGACGAGGATGTCGGCGGTCGCGGTGCTGCCGTCAGCGAAACGCGCGGTCACCCCGTCGCCGGTCTGCTCGGCGTCGACCAGCCGCTTGCCGTACGCGAACGGCACACCCTCAGCGACTGCCTGGTCGTGCAGCACCTGGTACAGCTCGGCGCGATGCACCACGTGCAGCGGCGGCACCCCGGTCAGGGTGGGCATGTCGATGCGGCGGCGTCCGACGGCCAGGGCGCTGCGTTCGATAGGTGTGGCGATCGCCGTCACCGCCTCGTGCGCGCCGACGGTACGTAGAGCCGCCACGCCGTTGGGCGCGAGGGCGAGGGTGCCGCCGATGCCGTTGGCAGTGGTCGGGTACGCCTCGTAGACGGTTGCGGTGATGCCGGCGCGGCGCAGCGCGAGCGCCGTCACCGGCCCGGCGATGCCGCCGCCGATGACGATCGCGGTTCGTACCGTGGTCATGCTCTCTCCCTGGGTGTGGTCGGCGGTGCGCGGGCACACGGACCTGGTGTGGTCGGTGCGCGGGCGCGCGGACCTGGGAGGGAGCCCGGTTATCCTCGTGGTTGCCGCTTCGGGCCGGGTGCCTTCCCAGGCGTCGGTTCGGGGTCAGGGCCCCGGTGAGGTGTTGGCGCACCTCGCCGGGGCCGTTCTTCAGCCGGTGGGTTCGGTGCTCCGGCTGCTGGTTCTCTCGGCCAGCTCGGTCAGCTCGGCCGGCATCTCACCGGTCTCGTGGAAGGCCCGCCAGGTGTCCAGCCCGGGGTAGCTCCCCGAGGTCAGCTCCGCGAGCAGTGCCCGCAGCCAGGTGGCCTCCGCGCCCCGGATGGCGAGGTCGTACTCCGACTCCACCAGGAACAGCCGCGGAATTTCCCGCAGGTGCGCGTCGAGCGCTTCGCGGTCCTGGCGGATCGCGTCCTCCAGCAGGTCGAGCCGTTGCCGCAGCAGGCCGGTGGCCTCGTCGGGATGCAGCGCGGCGAGCACGGACAGGCCGGCCCGGAAACGGGGGTGCTCCGGCATCGGGGTGGAGACCAGCTCACGGGCCCAGTCGACAAGCTCGGCCCGCCCCGCGTCGGTGATCCGGTAGACGGTCCGTTCCGGGCGTCGGCCCTCGCGGACGCTCTCCACCGCCTCGATCAGGTGGTGTTTGTCCAGGTTGCCAATCACCGTGTAGAACGACCCCCACTTGAACTCCATGTCCTGGTCCTTGCCCCAGGCACGCAGTGCGGTGGCGATCTCGTACGGGTGCATCGGCCGCTGGACCAGGGCGGACAACACAGCCAGCGCCAGCAGGTTGCCGACCTTGCGCCGCTTCGGCACGATGAACCTCCTCGCTCGTCGACGGTTACTCGTCAACGAATATACGCCGACGGCTAGGGCTGGCGCGACCCCCTGCCGAGTGGATCATCGCGTTGCGCCGGGGGTGATCGCCAGCGCTGAGCCGGGCCGGGATGGTCGGCCACGACGCTCGGCCTACGATCACTGGGTGGAGGAAGATATCCGGCGGATCGGGATCATGGGTGGCACCTTCGATCCGATTCACCACGGGCACCTCGTCGCGGCCAGCGAGGTGGCGGACCGGTTCGGCCTGGACGAGGTGGTCTTCGTCCCCACCGGGCAGCCGTGGCAGAAGGCCGACGAGCCGGTCAGCCCGGCCGAGGACCGGTACCTGATGACCGTGATCGCCACCGCCTCCAACCCTCGCTTCCAGGTCAGCCGAGTCGACATCGACCGCAGTGGGCCGACCTACACGGTCGACACGCTGCGTGACCTTCAGGCCGAGTACGGCCCGAAGGTGCAGCTGTTCTTCATCACCGGCGCGGACGCCCTGCAGCGCATCCTGTCCTGGAAGGATCTGGACGAGATCTTCGAGCTGGCGCACTTCATCGGCGTGACCCGGCCCGGTTTCCCGCTGACCGACGAGCACCTCCCGGCGGATACCGTCAGCCTGATCCAGGTCCCCGCGATGTCCATCTCGTCGACCGACTGTCGCGCGCGGGTCGCCAGGGGTGAGCCGGTCTGGTATCTGGTGCCCGACGGTGTGGTGCAGTACATCGCCAAGCGGAGCCTCTATCAGCGCTGAACGCACCCGTTATGCCCAGGTTCGTCCCGCTAACCGACCAGAACTGGACGATCGGGGTGCCGCCGGGTATGAGACGCTTGGAGGATCGCACGCTTGATCGAAGGAGAACGGTGACAGTTTCCGAACGCGCTCACGAGCTGGCTATCGCGGCCGCCCAGGCCGCCGCCGACAAGAAGGCGCAGGACATCGCGATCATCGACGTCGGCGACCAGCTCGCCATCACCGACGCGTTCGTGCTCGCCGCTGCCCCCAACGAGCGTCAGGTGCTGGCCATCGTCGACGCCATCGAGGAGAGCCTGCTGGAGCTACCGGACAAGGCGAAGCCGGTGCGGCGCGAGGGCGAGCGGGGTGGCCGCTGGGTGCTGCTCGACTACGTCGACATCGTGGTGCACGTCCAGCACACCGAGGAGCGCGAGTTCTACGGGCTCGACCGCCTCTGGAAGGACTGCCCCACCATCCCGTTCGTCGATCGCGACCTCGTCGAGGCCGACGCCAGCGGGTCCACCGCCGCCGAATGACCCGACTGATCGTCTGGCGGCACGGCAACACCGACTGGAACGCCGCCAACCGTGTCCAGGGGCAGCTCGACGTACCCCTCAACGCGCTCGGTCGCGACCAGGCCCGCGCCGCCGCTCCGCTGCTCGCGGCGCTGCGGCCCGACGCGATCGTGGCCAGCGACCTGAGCCGCGCCGCGGAGACCGCCGCCGCGCTCGCCGCGCTGACCGGGCTGCCGATCCGCACCGACCCGAGGCTGCGCGAGCGGCACTTCGGCAGGTGGCAGGGTCTGCACCTGACCGAGGTCGCCGAGCAGTTCGGTGAGGAGTACGCGCGGTGGCGGGCCGGCGACCCCGACCCGGGCGCCGATCTGGAGCCCCTGCACGACCTCGGCGAGCGGGTCGGCGCCGCGCTCCAGGACGCAGCCGACGCGGCCCCGGGCGGCACCGTGGTGATCGCGACTCACGGTGGCGGCTCCCGGCAGGGCATCGGTCACCTGCTCGGGTGGGACACTGCCGTGCTGCGCACCGTCGGATCGCTGGCCAACTGCCACTGGACCGAGCTACGCCACGACGACGTGCGCGGGTGGCAGTTGCGGGCGCACAACGTCGGCCTGATCACCGCCCCGGTGTCTGTCGACGCGGTCTGAGCACTCGCGCCTCGGCGTTCGCGCCCTCGATCGGCTAGCGTGCCGGGCATGCCCGTCGCGGTTGTCATCGACTCCACCGCCTACCTCCCGCCCGAGCTGGTGCAGGCGCACCGGCTGACCGTCGTGCCGTTGACAGTCGTGCTCAACGGCGCGGAGGGGCTGGAGGGGGTGGAGACCCAGCCGGCCGACGCGACCCTGGCACTGAGCGCCCGACGGGTCACCGCGACCACCTCCCGCCCCGCACCCGAGCAGTTCGCCCGGACGTACCGTCGGCTGCTCGACGCCGGCGCCGACGGGATCGTCTCGGTGCACCTCTCCGCCGCGCTGTCCGGAACGGTGGAGGCCGCCCGGCTCGCCGCCGCGGACCTGGACGGCCGGGTGGAGGTCGTGGACAGCCGCTCGGCAGGCATGGGGCTGGGCTTTCCCGCCATCGCCGCCGCCATCGCCGCCGAGGCCGGCGCCGACCTTGCCGGTGTACGAGACACGGCGCTCGACGCCATCGCCCGCACCACCGTCTGGTTCTACGTCGACACGCTGGAGTTCCTCCGCCGGGGCGGCCGGATCAACGCGGCCGAGGCGCTGGTCGGCACCGCCCTGTCCGTCAAGCCGATCATGCACATGCCGGACGGGTCGATCGTGCTGCGCGAGAAGGTCCGCACCGCCAGCCGGGGAGTGGCCAGACTCGTGGACCTGGCCGTCGAGGCGGCCGGCGACGACGATGTGGATCTCGGGGTGCACCACCTGGCCGCGCCGCAACGGGCCGAGGCGTTGCGCGCCGCGCTGACCGAGCGGTTCGGCGACCGGCTGCACGACACGTACGTCTCCGAGGCGGGTGCCGTCGTCGCCGCGCACGCCGGGCCGGGCCTGGCCTGCGTGGTCGTCCACCGCCGACCGGAGCGCTGAGCGGTGCCCACGTCGTGCGTGGTGACCGGAGGTGGTCGTGGTGTCGGGCGGGCCGTGGTGGAACGGCTGGTGGCGACCGGTGCCACAGTCGTCGTCCTGGAACGCGACGCCGACGCGGTCGACTGGTTGGCCGACCATCCGGCCGCCGAACGGCTCGTCGCGGTGGTCGGCGACGCCGCCGACGAGCAGGTGGCCGAGCGCGCCGCTGAGCTGGCGGACCGCGTGGCGCCGCTGACCGGCTGGGTGAACAACGCGGCGGTGTTCCGCGACGCCACACTGCACTCCGCGTCGGCCGACACGGTGCTGGACCTGATCGGGTTGAACCTGCGCCCGGCCGTGGTGGGCGCCGCGGTCGCCGTCCGCCGCTTCCTGGCCCGCGCCACCGGCGGCGCGATCGTCAACGTCTCGTCGCACCAGGCCCGTCGACCGGTGTCCGGTGCCCTGCCGTACGCGACAGCGAAGGCCGCCGTGGAGGGGCTGACCCGGGCGTTGGCCGTCGAGTACGGGCGGCACGGCATCCGCGCCAACGCGGTGGCGCTCGGCTCGATCGCCACCGAGAGGCACGCCGAGTTCCTGGCCACGCAGGAGCCCACCCAGGCCCAGTGGATCGACGCCGAGCTGACCCGGTTACACCCGGTGGGCCGCATCGGGCGGGCCGACGAGGTTGCCGAGGCCGTCGCGTACCTGCTGTCGCCCGCGGCGAGCTTCGTCAACGGGGTGACGCTGCCGGTGGACGGGGGACGGGCCGTCCTCGGCCTCGACCCAGAGGCCCGCTGACCGGTTTTCGTGGCGCAGGGCTTCTAGCTGTCGGCGACGAAGACGCCCTGCCCCTGCTGACCGTAGATCAGATTGCGCTCGTGCAGCTCCTTGACGGCTCGATAGGCCGTGGAGCGTGCCACGTTGTAGAGCTCGCCGATCTCGGACACCGAAGGCAGTTGTTGGCCCGCCGAGTATTCGCCCGAGCGAATCTTCTGCTCGATGTCGTCAGCTACGCGGCGGTAGTGCGGTGGTCTCGTCGGCATGATCGATTCTCCTGGACTTCAGCGGAGATCATGTTTCCAGCCCGGATGTGATCGAGACAAGGCGACAAAGCAGCAAAGTGGAGATAGTGAGAACTTGACTACGGTGAGACAGTGAATACAGTGAGACAGTGGTCGGGTGCTCCTGGACTTCAGCACTCCCGAGGTATCCGGCCTGCCCACCCTGAGGGGCCGCACCGGATGGATCGGGCTCTCAGGGCGGGCTACTTCGGATCGCGCGGGAGGTGCCAACCATGCCAATCGACGAACCGGTGTCCACGGCGACCGAGCTGTTCATGGCTAAGCGCGTGGTGGACGTTCACTGGACCCGGGCGACTGACCGGCCGTGGCGGGCAGGCGGATGCCTGGAGTGCCGAGGACGCGACGAGTGCCGACAACTCGACTGGGCGTTGGCGCTGATGGCAGAGGTCGCTTCAGTCATGTTCCAGAAGCGGTGAATGACTTGCTCCGCGCCGCTGTGTTAGCCTCCGTGCGCGCCCCAGATGGGCCTACCCCCCGGAGGTTCTGGCTACTTCAGCCACTACGCCGAGATCGATGCGATGTACGCGTCTCTCGTGCGGGATCCGGGGCGTCGGTGCCCTCGGGGCTTTTGTCATCCGCGTGGTTGGGTCAACGCTGTGGGCCTCCGGTCGGGTCTTCGGATCGACCGGGAAGAAGACGGTACGCATGACAGTCACGTTCAACCACACCATCATCGCCAGCAAGGACAAGAGCGCCTCGGCAGCGTTCTACCGGGAGCTGTTCGAGCTGCCGGAGGCGCCGTCGTGGGGGCCGTTCGCCAACGTGCAGTTGGACGAGGGTGTGCTGCTCCAGTTCGCCGAGCCGCCGGTGGACATCCAGATGCAGCACTACGCGTTCCTCGTGGACGACGAGTTGTTCGGGCGTTGTCTGGCGTTCGTCGAGGGGCGGGGCATCACGTACTGGGCCGACCCGCAGCTGAAGCGGGAGGGGGAGACCAACACCGAGCACGGCGGGCAGGGCTTCTACTTCTTCGATCCGGCGGGACACGCCATCGAGATCATCACCCGGCCGTACCTGTAGCGGGCCCGTCGGCCGGTCGGGCGCGGTTGGCCCCACCGGCCGGCTGAGGCTCGTGGGTCGTGGGGTCCGCGCTCTCGCCGGGGCGCACGGGATTGGTCAGCCGGAACCCCGACGCCTCGAAGGTGGCCCCGTGCTCGCGATCGGACAGCACGAACGTCCCGCCCCGCTGCTCTGGGTGCCAACCACTCTTCAGGCCGCAGATGATGACCGCCCGCACGTCGGCGGGTGTGGGGTAGCCGTCGTCGACTATGTACGGACCGGGGGCCGACAACAGATCCGCTTCGAGTTTCTGGCCGTTCTTGCCGCCGGACTCCCAGGCGCGCACGTAGACGGCCCGCTGGTGGAAACCGTTGACCTGTACGCGGTGCAGCGCCGCGCGCCACGTATAGGTGTGCCCGTCGACGTGTATCTGCCGTAGTCGAGCCCGCATCTGAGCCACCTCCGATCCTTCAAGATCGATGAGGGCGTACTCTACGCCGCGCTCCCCGATGGATCGGCAGGAATTTGGCCTCCGGGCCTACTCTGCTGCCCATGAGGCCTCGTGGTCGCCGTCGGTTCTTCGACCGACTGGGCGCGTGGTATTTGCTGGTGTTCACAGTTACCGGCGCGATCGGTGCCCTGGCGGGGACAACCTGGATCCGAGCCGACAAGGTGGTCGTGCCGGGCACCGTGGTGTGGTGCGCCGCCCTGCTGGTGGCCGGGCTGGTGGTCACGCCCCCACCCCGGACGATCATGCTGTCGGCGGCCTGGCTGGTCAGTGCCTTCCTCATGTTCGTGGCTTCCGGCGGACTGTGGTCGACAGTGCTCACCCATCGCGGTGAACGGGTCGTGGCGACCGTGACCGGTGTGCGGGACGGCAGCGAGAAGGGCCGCCATCTCTACTACACCCTTGCCGACCAGTACGACCGGCGCATTCCCGGTGAGCTGGGGATGTGGCCGGGGAGCAGCATCGGCGCCTCGAACAACCCGGAAGGCACGGTGGGGCAACGCGTCGTCGTGGTGCGGGACCCCGAGGGCCTTGTCGACCCGCGCCCGCCCGAGGAGGTCGCCACCGGCCAGGGCAACCTGTTCCTCCTGCCGGTCGTCCTCGTCGTTCTGGCCGTGCTCTGCATGCTGGCCGGGCGGCCACGGCCCCTGCCCGACGACGACGCCCCCGAACCGTGGCGACCGCCCGATGGGACCGACGCCCCGCAACCGTGGCGACCGCCCGATGAGACTGAAGCCCCGCAGCCGTGGCGACCGCCCGATCCGCCCGACCCCCGGCCGACCTGGTGAACCCGCTGACCGGGCCCGTGACGCCGAGGATCGCGATCTGCGCCCCGTGACGGCGTACCCGGCAAGGGGTCAGGCGTGCGCGGACAGGTCGAGGAGGTCACGGGCGCCCTGCCGGAGCAGGGCGGCGGCGACGGAGGTCCCGAGGGTGATCGGATCCGCCGCCCATTCGTGTACGTCGAGCACTGTCTTACCGTCGAGGCTGATCACCCTCGCGCGTAGGCCGAGGCGTCCGTCGGGTTCGGTGCGGGCAAGCGCCGCGATGGGGGAGTGACAGTTGCCCTGCAGGATGTGCAGCATGGTCCGTTCCGCCACGGTCTCCCGCCAGGCCCGTGGGTCGCCGAGGCTGGCTGCCAGGTCACGGGTGCTGGTGTCGTCGTCCCGGCATTGCAGGACCAGGGTGCCGGAGCCGACGGCCGGGACCATCGTGTCGACGTCGATCGGGTGCGTGATCCGGGCAGCCTGCCCGATCCGCTCCAGCCCGGAGACCGCGAGCAGCAGCGCGTCGTACCTGTCGCCGGCGTCGAGTTTGGCGAGCCTGCTGTTCGCGTTGCCCCGGATGGCCACCGGCACCAGGCGCGGCCAGTGCAGCGCCAGCTGCGCGACCCGCCGAACGGCGGAGGTCCCGATGCGGGTGCCGGGGGGCAACTGGTCGATCCGCAGCCCGCCCGGGTGCACGAGGCAGTCCCGGACATCGTCCCGGGTCAGGTAGGCGGCCATCACCGTGCCGGCTGGTGCCGGCCGGTCCCCGGGGACGTCCTTGACGCAGTGCACCGCCAGGTCCACCTCGCCGGCGATCAGCGCGGCGTCGACCTCCTTGGTGAACGCCCCCTTGCCACCCAGGGCGGCCAGGTCACCGTGCCAGCGGTCCCCGCTTGTTGACATCGACATCACCTCCACGGTGACGTCCGGGTGCCGGTCGGCGAGCATCGCGCGGACCCGCTCGACCTGGGCGAGCGCCATCGGAGAGTTGCGGGTGCCGATGCGCAGCAGGCGTGAGTCGGACATACGGGTGAGGGTAGTCCGCTCGGCGGGGTCGTCGGCGGCCAGACCGGTCGCTCAGGCCAAGTGCCGAAAGTCGACTCCCGCATAGCACATCGAGGCATGATCAGGGCGTTGTCCACAGTGGCGTTGGTTGTCCACAGGGCGGCGTCGTCCCCCCTCCACCGTCCCGGCCGCCGCCATAGCGTCGCCCTGTGTCGCACGACGAGGAGACAGAGGTACGCCAGCGCCTGCGCCGGCTGACGGAGGCGGCTGTCGCACCGCTGTCCCGGCCGGAGGCGCCGCTCGCGGGCGTACCCCCGTCGGCCCTGGTCGGCGCGCCACCTGCGGACGTGCTGTCCCGGCCCGCCGCGCCGGTCGTGGAGTCGGCATCGGACGGCCTTACGGTCCCACCCGAGCCCCGGTTGCCCGGGCCGGGGGCGTTCGACCCCGGGCGGCGCGGTGTGCGGGCGTTGGCGGTGGTCGCCGTGGTGGTGGTCGTGGGTGCGGCAGGTTGGGCCTGGCAGGCCCGGCCGCGCTCGGAACCGGTCGCCCCGCTGGTCAGCGAGGCCGCGTCGGCCGCGCCTGCGGCCGACCCCAGCGTGTCCGGGACCGGCGATCTGGTGGTGGCCGTCGCGGGCAAGGTCCGAAAACCCGGTCTGGTACGCCTGCCGGCCGGGTCCCGTCTCGCCGACGCGGTGCAGGCGGCCGGCGGCGCGCTGCCCGGGGTCGACGTGGCGCTGCTCAACCCCGCCCGCAAAGTCACCGACGGCGAGCTGATCGTGGTCGGGGTGACGCCACCTGCCGGCGGTGCGGCCGGGCCCGCGGCGGGCGGCGCGGCACCCGCCCCCGGGCCGCTGAATCTCAACACCGCGACACTGGCGCAGCTCGACGCGCTGCCCGGGGTCGGGCCGGTGCTCGCCCAACGGATCCTCACCCACCGGGATCAGCACGGCGGGTTCAGGTCCGTTGGGGACCTACGCCAGGTCGACGGGATCGGCGATGCCCGTTACGAGCAGCTCAAGGATCTGGTGACGGTGTGAGCGGGCCTGCCGTAGCCGTTGACCCACCCCCGGTTGGTCGGGCCCGGTCCGAGCCGCAGGCTGGGCCGGCGCAGCCCACACCGCCGGGTGGTCCGGCTCCTTCCGAGCCGCCGGATCTGCGACTGGCTGGGCTCGCCGTGGCGGCCTGGCTCACCGCGCTCGCCGGCCTGCACCTCGGCAGCCGCACCGTCCTGCTGGTGGCGGGCACGGCTGCCGGTCTGACGGCGATGGGTGCTGTGCACCTGCTCGGCCGCCTCGGCCGTCCCCGCGCCGTGCTGCGGCGCTACGGGTGGGTGGCCGTGGCGGTCGGCCTCGGTGTGGTCTGCGGTGGCGCGGCCACCGCCGCCCGGCTCGCGGTTCGCGACGCACCGGCGATCCGTGCCCTGGCCGAGCAACGCGCTCCGGTCACCGCCGACCTGATCGTCCGGGACGACCCGCGTCCGATCCGGAGCGCCGGTCGGCCGGGCATGCTGCTGGTGTCGACCGAGTTGGTCCGGCTCACCGGGCCCGACGGCCGACGGATCCACGCGTCGGTGCGGCTGCTCGTCCTGGCGACCGACCCGGCGTGGCGGGGCCTGCTGCCCGGGCAGCGCCTCACCGCCGACGGCCGGCTCGGCGTTCCGCGCGGTGGCGACCTCACCGCTGCGGTGCTCAGCACCAACGCGCCTCCGGAGCGGCACGGCGCGCCGTCCTGGGCGCAGCGCGCCGCCGGGACGCTGCGGGCCGGCCTGCAACGCGCCTGCGCGCCGCTGCCCGACGACCCCGGTGGGTTGCTGCCCGGTCTGGTGGTGGGCGACACCAGCCGACTGCCGCCCGCCGTCGAGGAGGACTTCCAGGCCACCGGGATGACCCACCTCAACGCGGTCTCCGGCTCCAACGTCGCGATAGTGGTGGGTGCGGTGTTGCTGCTGGCCCGGTGGTCGCGCGCCGGTCCGTGGCTCGCCGCTGCGCTGTGTGCTGCGGCGCTTGTGGGGTTCGTCATCCTGGTCCGTCCGTCGCCGAGCGTCGTACGGGCCGCCACGATGGGAGCGATCGGGCTGGCCGCGCTAGCCGCCGGTCGTCCTCGGGCGGCGCTGCCCGCGTTGGCCGCCGCCGTGACAGTGCTGGTGCTCGTCGACCCGGAGTTGGCAGGCGATCCCGGGTTCGCCCTCTCCGTGCTGGCCACCGGTGGCCTGCTGCTGCTCGCGCCGCGCTGGCGGGACGGGTTGCGTCGGCGAGGCGTCCCGCCCGGGCTGGCCGAGGCGTTGGCCGTGCCGGCGGCCGCCCAGCTTGCGTGTGGGCCGGTCGTCGCCGGGATCTCCGGCACTGTGAGCCTGGTGGCGGTGCCGGCGAACCTGCTGGCGGTGCCGGCCATCGCGCCGGCGACCGTGCTGGGCGTGCTGGCGGCCATCGTCTCGCCGATCTGGCCGGCCGGTGCCGAGTTCGTGGCGTGGCTGGCGAGCTGGCCGGCCTGGTGGTTGGTGCTCATCGCCCGGCAGGGCGCTCGACTGCCGGGCGGCACCCTGCCGTGGCCCGGCGGAGTGCCAGGTGCCCTGCTGCTGACCGGGCTGACCGTTGCGCTGCTGATCGCGGTGCGCCGGCCCCTCGTACGCCGGCTGGTGGCGGTGGTCGGGGTCGCCGCGGTGCTGGGTGCCCTGCCGGTTCGGCTGTTGGCGGCGGGATGGCCACCCGCCGGTTGGGTGGTGGTGGCCTGTGCGGTGGGGCAGGGCGACGCCCTGGTGCTCCCGGTCGACAGCGGCCGGGCCGTGGTGGTGGACGCCGGGCCGGAACCGGGTGCGGTGGACGGTTGCCTGCGTCGGCTCGGCGTACGCGAGGTGCCCCTGCTGGTGATCAGCCACTTCCACGCGGACCACGTGGGCGGGGTGGCCGGGGTGTTCCGGGGGCGGCGGGTCGGTGCCGTGCTGACGCCGTCGTCGACCGACCCGGAGAGCGGCCGGGACCTGGTCCTCGCGGCGGCCATCGGCGGACGGGCCGCCCTGTTGACCACCGTGGCCGGCGCTCGCCATCCGGTGGGCGGGGTCGACCTGCTGGTGCTCGGCCCGCCGTACCCGCTGGCCGGGACCAGGTCCGACCCGAACAACAACTCGTTGGTGCTGCTCGCCACGGTGGCCGGGGTACGGATCGTGCTGGCCGGCGACGCGGAGACCGAGGAGCAGCACGCGATGGTGGCGCGGGCGGCGCCCGGCCAGTTGCGGGCTGACGTGTTGAAGGTCGCCCATCACGGTTCGGCGTACCAGGACCCGGGCTTCCTCGACGCGGTGCGGCCGGCAGTGGCGCTCGTGCCGGTGGGCACTGGCAACACCTACGGGCACCCGAGTCCGGGGTTGCTGGCCCACCTGAGCAGGGGCGGCGTGCGGGTGCTGCGCACCGACACGGACGGTGATGTGGCGGCGGTCCGAACGCGCGACGGTCTGGCGGTGGCCCGGCGAGGTGTGCCCGCAGGCCGACAGCCCTGACCCGCACAGTGGGCGGTCCGGTGCCGTGGTCGCCGTGATCCCGTGTGGATCAAGACCAGCAGGCGACTTGCGGATTAGATGGGGAATTGAGGTTGATGTCTGGATTTGCACTGTGTGCGGGCTGCGCCGATCAAGTAGCGAATGAGCAGGCACGATCCCGCCGCAGGCCGTGCGAATATGGGCGGCGTGACCCCCGCCAGCCTCGCCCCCATTCTGCTCGTCCTCGGTGACGAGGAACTGCTCGCCACGCGCGCGGTCACCGAAGCTGTCGCGAAGGTTCGCAGTGTGGACCCCGAGGTGGACGTCCGCGAGTACCAGGCCAGTGCGCTCACCGTCGGCGAGATCGCCGAGATGCTGAGCCCCTCGCTGTTCGGCGGGCGGCGGCTGCTGATCCTGCGCTCCGGCCAGGACGCCCGCAAGGACCTGGTCGCCGCGCTGCTGGCGTACGCGAAGAACCCCGACCCGGACGTCCAACTGTTGGTGCTGCACCTGGGCGGCGCCAAGGGCAAGGCGTTCGCCGACGGCCTGCGGGCGGCCGGCGCGACAGTGGTCCCGGCCGCCAAGCTCAAGGGGCACCGCGACCGGGTGGCCTTCGTCCGCGACGAGATCCGCCGGGCCGGCGGAAAGTGCACCGACGACGCCGCCGAGGCGCTCATCGCCGCGGTCGGCAACGACCTGCGCGAGCTGGCCGCCGCCTGCTCCCAGCTGATCGCCGACACCGATGGGCGGATCAGCGCCGAGACGGTCTCCCGTTACTACCGGGGCCGGGTCGAGGTGACCGGCTTCACGGTGGCGGACGCCACAATGGTCGGCGACGTGCCGGCGGCGCTCGAGGCCCTGCGCTGGGCCCTGCACGTCGGGGTCGACCCGGTGCCCATCGCCGACGCCCTGGCCGACGGGGTGCGCACGGTGGCCCGGGTGGCATCGGCCGGGCGGGGTAGCCCGTACCAGCTCGCCAGCAGCCTCGGAATGCCCGCCTGGAAGATCGAGCGGGCGCAGCGGCAGGGTCGGGGCTGGACGCCGGAGGGCCTGGTCCGGGCCATGCAGGTCGCCGCCGAGTGCAACGCGGCAGTCAAGGGCGGCTCCGACGACCGGGCGTACGCCCTGGAGCGTGCGGTCTTCTCCGTCGCGGCGGCCCGGCAGGGCAGCACCAGGTGACGGGGGCGAACCGCCCAGCGTGGGCCACCATCGCAGTGGACGAGGAGCGTTACCGGCCGCTCTACGCCCGGCTCCTCGGCCTGCGGTTCGTCAACCCCGGCGGTGTGCTGTGCTTCCTCTTCTTCGAGGGCGCCATCGCCCTGGCGGTGCTGCTCGCCCTCGCCGAGTTGGTGAGCTGGTGGGCGGTGCTGGTGCTGCCGGTCGTGGTGGCGGCCATGGTCAAGCTCAACGACATGGTGGCCGCGGTCGTGGTCCGCTCTGCCGCGCTCGTGCCCGAGCAGGAACGGGACAGGTTTCGCCGGCAGATGGAGCCGGTGGTCGGCCGAGCCCGGGTGGAGTGGGTCTCACACAGCGTTCCCGGCGTGGTGATCACCGCCGACCCGGTGCCACCACCCAGGCGTGCCAACCCGTCCGACTGAGCGCCGACCCCGTCGGGGCCACACACAGAACGGCCGGCCCGGAGAAACACGGCCGGCCTCTGGACACACGGAAGCCCCGGACCTGGGCCCGGGGCTTTCCGAATCAGTCTGACGGGTGAAGTCGTCAGGCGGAGAGCGACACCACGCGCTTTGCGATCGCGGACTTGCGGTTCGCGGCCTGGTTGGAGTGGATCACGCCCTTGCTGACGGCCTTGTCCAGCTTGCGAGAGGCGTCCAGCATGAGCGCGGTCGCCTTCTCGACGTCACCGGCCTCGGCAGCCTCGTGGAACTTCCGGACGGCGGTCTTCAGCGACGACTTGACCGACTTGTTGCGCAGCCGGGCCTTCTCGTTCTGCCGGTTGCGCTTGATCTGGGACTTGATGTTCGCCACGCGACAGCCTCGTCTTGATAGCTCGGGTTGGTCAGCTTATTGCGCGTGATGACGAACATGCGTCATCGCTGCGCGAAGAGCCAGGTTACCAGGTCGCCCGGGACGAGCCAAAACGGCTCGGCCTTCGCGCGGACGGACCCGGCCCGTCGGGGACCAGGTTACGCCCTCGGCCACGGCGGCGGCGTACCGCCAGCCCGACAGCGCGCCAGGCCGGCGTCCCCGCCAGGCCGGCACCCCGGCCCGGCCCGCGTCACCGCCAGCCTCGGCGGCGGGCCAGCCAGTCGAGCGACTGCTCGCCACTCCAACGCTGGTGGGCGGGCAGGTGTGGCGAGGCTGTCGGCGGTGCCGCCGCCGCGCCGGTGAGGTAGTAGCCGGCCAGCGCGGCAAGGGTCGCGTCCAGCGCGTCCGGGGGCGCGCCGGCGGTGGCCGGGTGCGCGGCGAAGAGCCGGTCCGCGTCCAGCCCGCTGGTGTACGCGGTGAGCAGCAGGCCGGCCAGGTCGAACCAGGCCGGCCCGGAGCAGACCCAGGTCCAGTCGCAGAACCAGGCTCGGCCGTCCGCGCCGATCAGCACGTTGTCGACCCGCAGATCGCTGTGGATCAGGCCGGTCGCCCCGTCGGCGTACCGGGGGAGGAGGGACTCCAACTCCACAAGCTCGGGAAGCCGACCCAGGAGCGGCGCGGGCAGTGGTGGCATCGGCTCGCGACCGGCGGCGACCTCCTCCCACCAGAGGATGTCCGACCGGGCCAGGTCGGCCAGACGCGGCAGGCCGAGCGCGGTCAGCTCGGCCGGCGGGTCGGCCAGGGCGGCGGCGACCTGCGCGTACCCCGCGAGGGTGGCGTCCAACTCGGCGGGCGCCCAGGGCAGGCGCGGGGTGTGCCCGTCGACGGCGTCCGTGCAGAGCACGAACCAGCCGGCCTCGTGCAGCGTCCACCGGTGGCGGGGCGCCGGCAGGTCGGCCGGCAGCCGGTCGAGGATCGCGGCCTCCCGGGCGTACCACTGGACCAGGTGCGGTTGCTCGGCGGCGGGTGCGGCCTTGACGAAGGCCCGACCGCCGTCGGCGGTGTCGAGCACGGCGGCGAACCCCCGGGTGAAGCCCGCGCCCGCGACCCGGGCGGTGACCACCGGCGCGCCGAGCCGTTCGGCGACCGCGGCCCGCAGCGCCGCCGGCAGCGTCGGCCACGACGGGCGCAGGGCGCTCGCGTGGTACGGCACCGGCGGCAGCGGGGGAGGGGACATCCCACCATGCTGCCCCGGGGTACGTGCGCGACGCACGGCGACACTGCCAGACTGCCAAGCCATGAGGACCGAGGACTTCTGGCAGCTGATCGACGAGGCTCGGGCCGGCGGCGGGGGTGAGCCCGGCCCGGTCGCCGCGCGGGCGGTCGCGCTGCTCGCCGCGCGCGACCCGGAGGACATCGTCGGGTACGCGCGACACCAGACGCGGGTGCTGGCCGCTTCGCACAAGGCGGATCTGTGGGGCGCGGCGTACCTGATCAACGGTGGTGCCTCGGCGGACGGCTTCGAACACTTCCGGGGCTGGCTGATGACCCAGGGGCGGGCCGTCTTCGCCCGCGCTGTCGCCGAACCGGACTCGCTGGCCGAACTGCCCCAGGTGCGGGCGGCCTCGCTCAGCGGTGAGGAGTTCTCCGCCGAGCCGATGCTCTCGGTGCCCTGGGACGCGTACCGCAAGGCCACCGCGACCGAACTGCCGGCGGACCGTGACCCGGTGCGGACGCCGGACCTCAACGACTTCTGGGACTTCGACGACGAGGACGAGGCGCGTCGGCGGCTGCCCCGGCTGGCCGCGCTCTTCGTCGAGCCGCCGATGGAGTGAGGGGTCCTCGGGCCGATCCATCGCCCGCGCAGCGGGCGCACCCCGGCGGCGTGGGAACATAGAGGGGGTCGGCGGCGCGCCGGCCTGTTCACGTCAGCCGACCAGAACGGACCGCTGTGCCACCGAAGCTCGATCCCGGCGCGAACGCCCCTGGTGCCACCGACCCCGGTCGCATCCGGAACTTCGGCATCATCGCCCACATCGACCACGGGAAGTCGACCCTGGCCGACCGGATGTTGCAGCTCACCGGCGTGGTCGACCCCCGGCAGATGCGCGCGCAGTACCTGGACCGGATGGACATCGAGCGCGAGCGCGGCATCACCATCAAGAGCCAGGCCGTCCGCATGCCGTGGACCATCCGCGAGGGTGAGCGGGCCGGTGAGCACGCGGTGCTCAACATGATCGACACCCCGGGGCACGTGGACTTCACCTACGAGGTGTCCCGGTCGCTGGCCGCCTGCGAGGGTGCCGTGCTGCTTGTCGACGCCGCGCAGGGCATCGAGGCGCAGACCCTGGCCAACCTCTACCTGGCTCTCGAGAACGACCTGCGCATCATCCCGGTGCTCAACAAGATCGACCTGCCGGCCGCGCAGCCGGAGAAGTACGCCGAGGAGCTGGCCCACCTCATCGGTGGCGACCCCGCCGACTGCATCCGGGTCTCCGGCAAGACCGGCGAGGGCGTCCCGTACCTGCTCGACGAGATCGTCCGGCAGTTCGTTCCACCGGTCGGTGACGCCGAGGCGCCCGCCCGGGCGATGATCTTCGATTCGGTGTACGACGTCTACCGCGGCGTCGTCACGTACGTCCGGGTCATCGACGGCCGGATCAGCGCCCGCGACCGGATCAAGATGATGTCCACCGGGGCGGTGCACGAGCTGCTGGAGATCGGCGTCATCTCACCCGAGATGGTCAAGGCCGAGGCGCTCGGCGTCGGCGAGGTCGGCTACCTGATCACCGGCGTGAAGGACGTCCGGCAGTCCCGGGTCGGTGACACGGTCACCATCAACAGCCGGCCGGCCACCGAGGCACTGGGTGGCTACAAAGACCCGAAGCCGATGGTCTACTCCGGCCTCTACCCGATCGACGGGTCCGACTACCCGAACCTGCGCGAGGCGTTGGACAAGCTCAAGCTCAACGACGCCGCCCTGGACTACGAGCCGGAGACCTCCGGCGCGCTCGGCTTCGGCTTCCGCTGCGGCTTCCTCGGCCTGCTTCACCTGGAGATCATCCGGGAGCGGCTGGAGCGCGAGTACAACCTCGACCTGATCTCCACCGCGCCCAACGTCGTCTACCGGGCGATCACCGACGACGGCGAGGAGATCGTCGTCACCAACCCGAGCGAGTACCCCACCGGCAAGATCGCCGAGGTGTACGAGCCGGTGGTCCGGGCCACCGTGTTGACGCCCAACGACTACGTGGGCGCGATCATGGAGCTCTGCCAGGGCCGGCGCGGCACCCTGCTCGGCATGGACTACCTCTCCGCCGACCGGGTGGAACTGCGCTACACGCTGCCCCTCGCGGAGATCATCTACGACTTCTTCGACCAGCTGAAGAGCCGTACCAAGGGCTACGCCTCACTCGACTACGAGCCCTCCGGTGAGCAGGCGTCCGACCTGGTGAAGGTGGACATCCTGCTGCACGGCGAGCCGGTGGACGCGTTCAGCGCCATCGTGCACAAGGACAAGGCGTACAACTACGGCGTCACCATCGCCGCCAAGCTGCGTACCCTGATCCCGCGCCAGCAGTTCGAGGTGCCGATCCAGGCGGCCATCGGCAGCCGGGTCATCGCCCGGGAAACCATCCGGGCGATCCGCAAGGACGTTCTCGCCAAGTGCTACGGCGGTGACATCAGCCGTAAGCGCAAGCTGCTGGAGAAGCAGAAGGAAGGCAAGAAGCGGATGAAGATGGTCGGCCGGGTCGAGGTGCCGCAGGAGGCCTTCATCGCCGCGCTCTCCTCCGACTCCGGTGACGGCAAGGCTGCCGGCAAGAAGTAGTTCACGACGCCGTACGCGCCCGGGTGCCACACGCACCCGGGCGCGTCGCGTTTCCGGGCGCCTCGCGTGCTGTGGTGCGGCGAGCGTGTCCGCCGGGCGCGGGAAAATTTTTCTGTCGCTGTTGTGGGGCCGGCAGGTCGACGAAGTGGCCTCCCACCTGTGTGGACGTGCTCACGCCTCAACCGACGCACCTGCAAAACATCGACGACCGGCGTTGTCGATTGCGGTGAGTCGGTTTGGGCTTTTGGTGGGTCGGGCACTTAGCCGCCACGACAGGAAGCACACACATCGTGTGTCAGACATTCTTTTGAAGGAGGGCGACCGTGGAGTTCACCGTGTGGGGCATCATCACTGCGATCGTTGTTGGTCTCATCGTCGGCGCGCTCGGCCGTCTGGTCGTCCCGGGCCGGCAGAACATGCCGATCTGGCTGCACATGCTCATCGGTATCGGCGCGGCCCTGCTGGGCACCGTCCTGGCGCGGGCCATCGGCATCGCGACCGAGACGAACGGTGTCGACTGGGGCGAGCTGCTGGTGCAGGTCGTGGTGGCCGCGATCGCCGTCGCGCTGGTGGCCGGTGTGGGTGGCCGCCGCCGCGTGACCCGGTAACACCGCAGCACAACCCGTACCACCGCGACACATCCGATGGGCGCCCGACCGACAGGTCGGGCGCCCATCGGCGTTTCGCCCGACGCGGTTCTGGTGACGTCGCCGCCGGCGGTGGAACGTGCTCGTGTTGGCCAAGTCGTGATCGTTTGGTGAGTGAAGTCGGTTTGGATTTTCGGTGGGTCGGGCAATTAACAGTCACGACAGGAAGCACACACACCGTGTGTCAGACATTCTTTGAAGGAGGGTGGCCGTGGAGCTCACCGTGTGGGGCATCATCACTGCGATCGTTGTTGGTCTCATCGTCGGCGCGCTCGGCCGCTTGGTCGTCCCGGGCCGGCAGAACATGCCGATCTGGCTGCACCTGCTGATCGGCGTCGGCGCCGCGCTGCTGGGCACGGTCCTGGCGCGGGCCATCGGCATCGCGACCGAGACGAACGGTGTCGACTGGGGCGAGCTGCTGGTGCAGGTCGTGGTGGCCGCGATCGCGGTCGCGCTGGTGGCCGGTGTGGGTGGCCGCCGCCGCGTCACCCGATAACGACCCGGCAACATCTGACGACACAGCACCACCTGTGGGACAGCACGACTCGAAAGAGCGCCCGGCCGAGAGCCGGGCGCTCTTTCGTGCTGAAGTGCCCACCTTTGGCCCGATGCCGGAGCGCCTGTCGTCGGGCCCCTGCGGTACGGTCGCCACGCTTCGGCCAGTCCCGCCCACTGTCGTAAAGGAATTCTCCGTACTAGGGTGCGGCGGAGAAGGTTAGTTCCAGGCGGCGCGAGGGGAGAAGTGGCGTGAAGAGGTGGAAACGGCTGGCCCCGGTCACCGCCATGGTGGCCTCGGCCGCGATGGTGCTGACCGGCTGTGGAGGCTCCGGCGACGACGCCGGCGACGACAGCAAGCTGACGGTCTGGATGATGGGCGAGGGCGGGGACGCGCAGAACTCCTTCCTCGACGGAGTCGAGGCCGAGTTCCGCCAGAAGCACCCTGACACGGACGTGGTCGTGCAGTACATCCCCTGGCTGGAGGCGCCCAAGAAGTTCCAGGCGGCGCTCGCCGGCGGTGAGGGACCGGACATCACCGAGCTGGGCAATACCGAGACTCAGGGCTGGGCCGCCCAGGAGGCGCTCGCCGACGTGAGTGGTCGGATGGGCGGCTGGGCCGACGGCAAGGACCTGCTGCCCGACCTGGTGCGCAACGCGCAGCTCGACGGCAAGCAGTACGGCGTGCCCTGGTACGCGGGTGTGCGCGCGATCTACTACCGCACCGACTGGTTCGCCGAGGCCGGCGTGCAGCCCCCGAAGACCTGGGACGACCTGGTCACGGTGGCCAAGGCCGTGCAGGCGAAGAAGAAGGGCACCTACGGCATCGCCCTGCCCGGCAACTCCGAGCTGCCCTTCTACTCCTTCCTCTGGGGCGCGGGCGGCGAGATCGCCAGCAACCAGGGCGGCACCTGGAAGTCCGGCTACACCACGCCCGAGGCGCAGCGGGCCGTCAAGTTCTGGACCGACCTGGTGACCGTGCACAAGGTCGCCCCGCCGGCGGCGGCGGGTTGGAACGAGATCGACGCGCGTACCCAGTTCGCCACCGGCAAGGCCGCGATGGCCTTCGCCGGTAGCTGGCAGCAGGGCGCCATCAAGAAGGACAACCCCGAGATCGAGAAGGTCTGGGGTACGTTCCCGATCCCCGGCCCGGACGGCAAGGCGGCGCCTGGTTTCGCGGGCGGCTCGGACGTGGCGATCTGGAAGGACAGCGAGCGGCAGGACCTGGCCTGGGACTACCTGACCGTGCTGCTGAACAAGAAGAACGCACAGAGCTTCGCGAGCAGCCTCGGCTTCTTCCCGGTCTACCAGGACCTGGTCTCCGGTGACGCGTACGCGAACGACAAGGTGATGGCGTCGTTCGCCACCACCATGCAGAACACCAAGCTCACGCCGCTCACCCCGAAGTGGGTGGAGGTCAGCCGGACGAAGACGGTGACCCAGGCGATGAACAGCTCGGTCATGAAGGGTCAGAAGACGGTCGAGAAGGCTACCGCCGATGCGGCCGGTGAGATGGAAAGCATTCTGAACAGCAAGTGAGCGTACAGACAGAGAACCTGGATACGGCCGCCGCGCGGGAGACCCCCGCGCGGCGGCGTCGCCGGGTGGACCGCCTGCCCTACCTGCTGCTCCTGCCCGCCCTGCTGATCATCGGGGTGCTGCTGCTCTGGCCGCTCGGCCAGGTGGTGGTGATGTCCTTCTACCGGCTGAACAGCGTCCGGCAGCTGCGCGGCGATCGGGAGTGGCCGTGGGTGGGGCTCGGCAACTACACCGAGATCCTCTCCGACCCGTTCTTCCTCACCGTGCTGCGCAACACGGTGCTGTTCGCCGCGGCCAACGTGCTGCTCACGATGGTGCTCGGCACCCTGGTGGGGCTGCTGCTCAACCGGCTCGGTCGCAAGATGGCGACGTTCGTGGCCAGTTGCGTGATGCTCGCCTGGGCCACGCCTGCGCTGACCGGCACCATCGTCTGGAAGTGGATCTTCGACGACACGAGCGGTCTGGTCACGTGGCTGTTCAACGCGTTGCCGGACGGGCTCTCGACCAGCCTGTTCGGGCGCAGCGACTGGACCGGCTACGGCTGGTTCAACTCGCCACTGCTCTTCTTCGCCATCCTCACCCTGGTGGTGGTCTGGCACTCGTTCCCGTTCATCGCGGTGAGCGTGCTGGCTGGCCTCAAGAGCGTGCCGAGTGAGCTGCACGAGGCGGCCCGGGTGGACGGCGCCAGCCCGTGGCGGGTTTTCTGGAAAATCACCTTCCCGTTGCTGCGCCCGGTCTTCGGGATCCTGATCGTGCTCTCCACGATCTGGGACTTCAAGGTCTTCACCCAGCAGTTCGTGCTGGCCGGCGGCACCCAGGACCGGCCGACATTCATGCTCGCCATCTACTCGTACGCCGAAGCCTTCTCTCCGCCGCCGAAGTACGGGCTCGGCGCGGCCATCGCGGTGATCCTCACGTTGATCCTGCTCGTGGTCACCGGCTTCTACGTCCGGATGGTGCTCAGGCAGGAGGACGAGTCGTGAAGAAGGTCGCCCTCAACGGCGCCGGGCTGCTCGTCGCGCTCTTCGCGGCGTTCCCGGTTTACTGGATGATCTCCACCTCGCTGAAGCCGAGCAGTGAGATCTTCTCGGCCACCCCGCAGCCGGTGCCGACCCATCCGACGTTGGCGCACTACCGGGAGATCCTGACCGGCAACCTGATCCCCGGCGTCAGCTTCCTCGACTTCTTCCTCAACAGCGCGCTGGTCGCCGTCGCCACGGTCGTGCTCAGCGGGCTGGTGGCGCTGCTCGCCGCGACAGCGGTGGCCCGGTTCCGGTTCCGGCTGCGGACCAGCTTTCTGATCATGCTGCTGGTGGTGCAGATGATCCCGCTGGAGGCGCTGGTCATTCCGCTGTTCCTGATGATCCAGCGGCTGGGGCTCTACAACACCCTGCCCAGCCTGATTCTCACGTACCTCGGTTTCTCGCTGCCGTTCGCGGTCTGGATGCTGCGCGGTTTCGTCGCCGCGGTGCCGAAGGAGTTGGAGGAGGCGGCGGCGATCGACGGCGCCAGCCGGGCCCAGACCTTCCGCCGGGTGCTCTTCCCGCTGGTCGCGCCCGGCCTGGTGGCCACCAGCATCTTCTCCTTCATCACGGCGTGGAACGAGCTGATCTTCGCGTTGACGTTCATCAACGACCAGGGCAGTTACACGCTGCCGGTGGCGATGACCTTCTTCTTCGGTCGGGACGACACCAACTGGGGGCCGGTGATGGCCGCGTCCACTCTGTTCACCCTGCCGGTCATCATCTTCTTCCTGCTGGTGCAACGTCGGATGGTCTCCGGCCTGGTGGCCGGCGCCGTCAAGGGCTGACCCCCGCGCCGCGCGGGCTGGCCCACGCTGATCCACCACTAGGCTGATGGTCATGACGGGCAGGGTGGCAGCGGTGAACCTCGGCATCGTGACCGAGGCCGAGTGGGCCGGCGACGCGAGTGGCCGCAGCGGCATCGACAAACGGCCGGTCGACGGTCCGGTGGCGCTGCTCACCGGCGGCCTGGCGGGCGACTTCATCGGCGAGCGGGCGCATCACGGCGGCGAGGACCAGGCGGTCTACGCCTACGCGGAGGAGGACGCCGCCTGGTGGGCGACCGAACTCGGTCGGGACGTGCGGCCCGGCGGCTTCGGCGAGAACCTCACCACCTACGCGGTCGACGTCACCGGCGCGGTGATCGGTGAGCAGTGGCAGATCGGGTCGGCCCTGCTCCAGGTGACCAAGCCCCGAACGCCCTGCACCACCTTCGCCGGTTTCTGGGGCGTACCGGACCTGATCAAGCGGTTCACCGTCCGGGCGCTGCCCGGGGCCTACCTGCGGGTGCTGCGCGAGGGGGAGGTGGGCCCGGGCGACCCGATCGAGGTGGTGGACCGGCCCGCGCACGGTGTGACCATCGGCGAGGTGTTCCGGGCGACCAGCCTGGAGCCGGAGTTGCTGCCCCGGCTGCTCGACGCGGAGGGCCTGCCGGAGCCGATCCGGGAGAAGGCCCGCCGACGCCTCGCCCCCCGGAGCTGACCGGCTGACGCGCCTCACGCGGCCGGCAGACGCCAAGGCCAACGCCAACGCCGACCAACGTCGGCTGCCGTCGTCGACAGGTGGAAACGGCCCCCTGCCATCGCTGAGCGTTGGCAGGGGGCCGTTCTACGAGCAGGGGATCAGCGGAGCCAGGGGATGTTGCGGTCGAGCTGGCCGCGCTCCTTGAGCTCCTTGCGCAGCGGGATCTCGTCGTCGACGTACCCGTCCCAGTTGATGCCCCAGTAGTTGGCGGTGTGGGTGCCCTCGCCGATCAGCTGGCGCTGCACGGGGGTGCGGTTGCGGTACCACTCGCCGTTCACGTCGGGGTGCAGCTCGTCCAGCGGGCGGATCCACCGGTAGGTGTAGCCGACGAAGAGCATCTTGCGGGTGATGGTCGACAGGTTCGTCGAGCGCGAGTGCCACTGCCGCCGGTCGAAGATGAAGGCGTCGCCCGGGTTGGCGGTGATCTCTACAGTGCCCTCCGGGTCGGGGTTCTGCACGGTGAGGTCCGCCGGCCGGGGCAGCGAGTTCTTCAGGTGGCTGCCCGGGATGACCTTGGTGGCGCCGCGGCCGGTCTCGGAGAGGTCCGACAGCACGTACGCGACCTTCAGCGAGAACATCGGCCGAGGCAGGTTCGGGTCCATCGTCTCCGGGTCGGAGTTCTGCCGGTACCCGTCCTGGTGCCAACCCCAGTACGGCTTCTCCGGCTCGGCGGCCGGCGGGGTCACGTCCAGGTGGTTGTGGTGCGTGTAGATGTTCCAGCCGGCCAGCCCCCACATGTACGGGAAGGCGATCGGGTGGGTCAGCAGCTCACCGAAGAGCTCGTCGCGCTCCAGGAAGCCCAGCAGGTGCAGGGTGCCGTCCTTCTTGGTGGTGCCCTTCGCCTGCTCCTCCGCGTAGACGCGGTCGACAGCCGCCTCCAGCGCCGCCCGGTGGTCCTCCGTCAGGACGTTGCGCAGCAGGAGGAAGCCCTGCTCGTGGAACTCCTTGCGGTCAGTGTCGCTGATCGGTTCGTAACCGGTCCGGTCGCCGTAATCGAACACCGTGTCGTACCCCTCCCCATGAGGTGAAACCTTTTCTGGCACAGGCCGCCGATCGTAACGCGGTGGCCCAGGCGTCGGGGAGGGTGTGTTGCGGGATCGGGCCGCAGTGGGACCCCACGCAGCGGGAGGAGCGCACAGAGTGAGATATCAGTGATCAATAGCGCGGTTTGGTACGCGTTGCCCGATTGTGCGGTGACTGCCGGTTAAGAGATCCGGGTCGGTCAACCCTCGTTGAAGACCTCGGCCACCACCTGGCCGGCGGGGCTCTGCTGGCCGTCCGCCCGGCCCCACGAGCCGTTCCGGGCGGTCCACTCCAGGTCGCCGAAGCGGACCCGCTTCACCCCGTGGTCCTGGGCGTGCGACACCAGCCAGTGCGCGTACCGCCAGCCGTCGCGTTGGTCGCCCGGAGTCACCGCCAGCCCGGTCGGGTCGGTCGGGTCGGTGCCCTTCAACCCCCAGTCCAGCACCAGGTTGCGGGTCAGCTGCGCGGCCGCCGCCGCGCCGTGCATCGCCGGGGTACGCCCCACCGTGCAGGCGACCGCGCCGCTGGCGTCGCCGAGCAGGGCCCGGCTGAGCACCTCGGAGTCGTCGGCCCACTTCTGGTACGCCTCGGGGAACGCCGAGCGCTGCACCCGCTGGGCGGCGTCGGTGACCCGCATCTTCTCCCAGCCGCGCACTTTCTTGAGAGCCGCGTAGAACCGGTTGGCCGCGTAGCGCGGGTCGCGGATCTGCGCCGGAGTGCCCCAGCCCTGGCTCGGTCGCTGCTGGAACAGGCCGACCGAGTCGCGGTCGCCGTCGGCGAGGTTGCGCAGCCCGGACTCCTGGTACGCGGTGGCGAGCGCGACCACGACGGCCCGCTCGGGCATTTTACGCTTCGCGCCGATCGCCGCGATTGTCGCCGCGTTGGCCATCTGGTCGGCGTCCAGCGCGACCCGTCCGTCGGCCTGCACTGTGCACTTCCGTGCCACCAGCGGCAACGTGAGGTTGTCGCCTACCTGCCGTACGACGAGCCAGATCGCGATCACGGCGACGAGGATGAGCACCACTCCACCCGCCACGGTTGCCCGAGTTCGCACCCACACCCCCAGATCGACAGTTCGCCAAGCGTACGTCCCCGCCGGCCCTCTCCGGGTCGTCCGAGCGGTTCGGGCCCAATCTGGCCGGCTCCGACCAGTTCGGGGGCGGCTCCGCTGCCGCGTACCGGTTGGCGACGTTCCCGCTCCGGTCGCGATCTCACCTGCCGGGTCGTTCTGTCACCCGCCCCGGTGCAGGGCTGTCGTGAGCGTCACCGGGTAAGCGGCAGTGGGAAGCGATTGACCGGTCAAGGACTTAACCCTGTTGACATGTCAATCCGACCTTCTGCCCATACCTGGGCGCGTCGGTCGCTGAACGAGGAGGAGTTCCATGGGAACGCTCGATGGCAAGGTCGTGCTGATCACCGGCACCGGCGGTGGTCTGGGTCGCGTCGCTGCTCTGACCTTCGCGCGCGAAGGCGCGAAGGTCGTCGGGGCCGACCTCCAGGTCGCCGGCAACGACGAGACAGTCGAGCTCGTCCGCAGCGCCGGCGGTGAGATGACAGGTATCGCGCCGGTCGACCTCACCGACCCCGAGCAGGTGCGCAAGCTCGTCGACGACGCTGCCGCCGCCTACGGTGGCCTCGACGTCGTCTACAACAACGCAGCCGCGCTCCGCTTCGGCCCGATGCCCGACTTCTCCGTGGAGGACTGGCGCTACACCATCACCGGAGAACTCGACATTCCGTACTTCGTGTCGAAGTTCGCCTGGCCGCACCTGGTCCGGCGCGGCGGCGGCGTCATCATCAGCGCCGCCTCCATGGCCGGGCTGATCGGCGGTCACGTCCCGCCGATGGTCGGTCACACCGCCGCGAACGCCGGCATCATCGGCATGACGCGACAGCTCGCGCTCGAAGGCGCGCCGCACGGGATCCGCGCGGTGGCGGTCAGCCCCGGGCCCACCCTCACCCCGGCCAGCGAACGCGACCTCGGTGACAACCAGGAGGCACGGGACGCCATCACCGCCAAGACGCTCCTCAAGCGCTTCGCGCGCCCCGAGGAGGTCGTCGAGCTGGTGGTCTTCCTCGCGTCCGACCGGGCGTCGTACATCACCGGGGCGAACTACCCGGTCGACGGCGGCGCGACCGCCTGGTGACCCGACCGGACACCGGGGCGCCGCCGCTCCTCGGCGGCGCCCCGACCCTCAGTCGTCGAAAGCGGGCACCCAGCGGGCCGGTCGACGCTCGCGGAACGCGGTGACCCCCTCGCGGCCCTCGTCGGACAGGAAGTAGCCGGTCGAGACGGCGGACAGCCGGGCCAGGTCGGCGCGCAGTTCGGCGGTACCCGGTCGGCGCAGCAGCTCCTTCGCGCCGGCCAGCGCCCCGGGCGCGCCGCGCACCAGCGAGTCGCAGTAGCCCCGTACCGCCTCGTCCAGACCGTCCGCCGGGACCGAGGCCGTGACCAGGCCGATCTCGGCGGCTCGGCGGCCGTCGAAGGTGTTCCCGGTCAGGTACAGCTCGGCGGCGGCGCGGGGGTGCAGCCGGGGCAGCACGGTCGCCGAGATCACCGCCGGGATCACCCCGATGCGCACCTCGGTGAACGCGAACGTCGCCTCGTCGGCGCAGACCGCCAGGTCGGCGGCGGCGATCAGGCCCAGCCCGCCGGCCCGCGCCGGCCCGCCGACCCGGGCCAGCACCGGCTTCGGGCACTCCCAGAGCGCCGCGAGCACGTCGCCGAGCATCCCGGCCGGCACCGTCCCGCTGGCGTACGCCGCGGCGGTCTCCTTCAGGTCCGCGCCCGAGCAGAAGACCGGCCCGGTGTGGTCGAGCACGATCACTCGGACCGCCTCGTCGGCGACCGCTTCCGCCAGCCCAGCCAGCAACTGGGTCATGAGGACGGTGGAGAGCGCGTTGCGGTTGTGCGGGCTGTCCAGGGTGAGGGTGGTCACCCCACGGGCCGTGGCGACCCGCACGAGGACGTCGGGAGAGGTCATGCCGGGCACACTAGTGGCCATGCCCGGCGTCCTTCCAGATGGTGAGACCGTCCCCGTCGACGGATCGTTGCCCGCCACCGCCACCGCGGCGGTCGGCGCGCGCGGCTTCGGCGTGTACGTGCACGTGCCGTTCTGCGCCAGCCGCTGCGGATACTGCGACTTCAACACCTACACCGCCTCCGAACTGGGCGGCGGCGCGAGCCGCGAGGGGTACGCCGACACCGTCCTGGCCGAGCTGACGCTCGCCGCCCGGGTGCTCGGCGACAACCCGCCGCCCCGGGTCGACACCGTCTTCGTCGGCGGCGGCACGCCCACCCTGCTCCCCGCCGACGACCTGGCCCGCATCCTCGACGGCATCGACCGCACCTGGGGGCTGGCCGCCGACGCCGAGGTGACCACCGAGGCCAACCCGGAGTCGGTCACCCCGGAATCGTTGAAGCTGCTGCGGGCCGCCGGCTACACCCGGATCTCGCTGGGCATGCAGTCCGCCTCCCCGGGGGTGCTGGCGATCCTGGACCGCAAACACAGCGCCGGCCGGGCCACCGCCGCCGCCCTGGAGGCGCGCGACGCCGGATTCGAGCACGTCAACCTGGACCTGATCTACGGCACTCCGGGGGAGCGGGCCGAGGACTTCGCCGCCTCGCTGGAGCAGGTCGTCGCCGCCGGGGTGGACCACGTCAGCGCGTACGCCCTGATCGTCGAGGACGGCACCCGGCTCGCCGCTCGGATGCGGCGCGGCGAACTGGCGTACCCCAGTGACGACGTGGCCGCGGACCGCTACCTGGCTGCGGAGGCCGCGCTCGACGCGGCCGGGCTCGCCTGGTACGAGGTCTCCAACTGGGCCCGCACCGAGGAGGCCCGCTGCCGGCACAACCTGCTCTACTGGACCGGCGCGGACTGGTGGGGGCTGGGGCCGGGAGCGCACAGCCACGTCGGCGGGGTGCGGTGGTGGAACGTGAAGCACCCCACGGCGTACGCCCAGCGGTTGGCCGCCGGCGCGTCTCCCGGCCTGGCCCGGGAGGTGCTCACCGTCGACGAGGCGCACATGGAGGACGTGATGCTCCGGCTGCGGCTGGCCAGCGGCCTTCCGCTGGCGGTGCTCGACGCCACCGGCCGGGCCGGCGCCGAGCGGGCGCTGGCCGGCGGCCTGCTGGCCGCCGACGAGTACGCCGCCGGCAGGGCGGTGCTCACCCTGCGCGGGCGGCTGCTCGCCGACGCGGTCGTCCGCGACCTGCTGCCCTGAGTGACCCACGTCGAACGGACCGGGGCGCCGGTGTTCCGGACCGGCCGGGGGAGCGGCCGGGCCGGTTCACTTGATGAAGTTGGCAGTCATCGGGTAGCGGTACGGGTTGCCCTCGTTGGCCTTGATGCCGGCGATGATCCCGAACAGGATCTGGATCACCACGACGGCGATGCTGGGTAGGAAGAGCAGGCACCAGCTCACGAAGAGCAGCACGAACGCGATGATCGACCAGAGGATCTGGAAGTTCAGAGCGGCGAGGGCGTGCGCCCGAACGGTCGGCGACTGCTGGCCGCGGGCCAGGTAGGCGATCAGCGGGGCGACGAAGCCCAGCGGACCGAAGCTGACAAGCGCGCCGGCGGCGCCGCCGAAGTGCGCGACAAGCGCCCAGGTCTTGTCCTCGTTGTTGGCGTAGCCACCGCCGGGGCCGCCGTAGGCACCTCCGGCCGGGTAGCCGCCGGGTGGGGGATAGCCCCCGGGCGGGGGGTAGCCGCCTGCCGGAGGGTAGCCGCCTGACGGCGGTTGGTCACCGGTGGGCGGCGGATAGCCACCGGCCGGGGGATAGCCGGCCGGGCCGGGAGCCCCGGACAGTGGTGCGGTGGGCGGCTCGGCCGACGGGAACGGGCCCGGTGAGGTGGGCTCCGGCGGGTAGTTGCCGGGGTCGCCCGACCCGGGAGGGCGAGGAGGTTCAGTCATGGATGTCACGGTAGGGGCCCGTGGCAACGCCGCACCAGAGCGACACCGCCGGGTAGTGCGGACCGATCGGCCCAGCGGGGTGGCGCGGGCCGCACCGACGGGTGGCCGTTGATCATCGCGTCGGCGGGCCCGCCGACGTAGACTGGCACTCGTTACAGTCGAGTGCCAGGACGGCCCGGCCGGCCCAGAGCGCCGGCGGCCGACGAGCGACAGGAGGTGCGGAGAATGGGTCTCGACGACCGGAAACTCGCAGTGCTCCGCGCCATCGTCGAGGACTACGTCTCCACCCAGGAGCCGGTCGGCAGCAAGGCGCTCGTCGAGCGGCACCAGCTCGGGGTCTCCCCGGCCACGGTCCGCAACGACATGGCCGTGCTGGAGGAGGAGGGCTACATCCGGCAGCCGCACACCAGTGCCGGCCGGGTGCCCACCGACCGCGGCTACCGCCTCTTCGTCGACAGGTTGTCGCGGGTCAAGCCGCTCAGCCCGGCCGAGCGCCGGGCCATCGAGCGCTTCCTGGTCGGTGCGGTTGACCTCGACGACGTGGTGCACCGCACGGTGCGACTCCTCGCCCAGCTGACCCGGCAGGTCGCCGTCGTGCAGTACCCGAGCCTGGCCCGCTCCTCGGTGCGTCACCTGGAGCTGGTGCCGATCTCCACCACCCGGCTGATGCTCGTCATGATCGCCGACACCGGTCGGGTGGAGCAGCGACTCGTGGAGCTGCCCGGCCCGGTGCCCGCCGACGACGTCACCGACCTGCGCCGACTGATCAACGAGAAGCTCGCCAACGCCCGGCTGTCCGAGACGCCACCGCTGGTGCAGGCGCTCGTCGAGGAAGCACCGACCGGGCTGCGTCCGACCATGACCACGCTCGCCACCGTCCTGCTGGAGACGCTCGTCGAGCGGCACGAGGAGCGGATCGCGCTCGCCGGCACCGCGAACCTCACCCGGGGCGGCCTGCTCGACTTCCAGGGCTCCCTGCGGCCGATCCTCGAGGCACTGGAGGAGGAGGTCGTGCTGCTCAAGCTCATCGGTGAGACCGAGCCGAGCACGACCCGGGTGCTGATCGGCGACGAGAACGAGTTCGACAACCTGCGCGCCGCCTCGGTGGTCAGCACCGGGTACGGCCCGGGCACCACGATCCTGGGCGGCCTGGGGGTGCTGGGGCCCACCCGGATGGACTACCCCGGCAACATCGCCACGGTTCGCGCCGTGGCACGCTACGTGGGCGAGTTGCTGGCCCAGAACTGATTGGTCAGGGCCGATGCGGCCGGCTGCGGCCGCCGACCGGCACAACGCGAGACGAACATGAGGACACGGAACGCAGTGGCCAGGGACTACTACGGCATTCTCGGTGTGAGCCGGGAAGCCTCCGATGACGAGATCAAGCGCGCCTACCGCAAGCTGGCCCGCCAGTTCCACCCGGACGTCAATCCGGACCCGGAGGCTCAGGAGAAGTTCAAGGACATCAACGCCGCGTACGAGGTCCTCTCGGACGACCGGAAGCGGCAGATCGTCGACCTGGGTGGCGACCCGCTCGCCCCGGGTGGTGGCGGCGCCGGCGGCCCGGGCGGCCCCGGAGGCGCCGGCCCGTTCGTCGGTTTCCAGGACATCATGGACGCGTTCTTCGGCGGTGCCGGCGGTGGCGCCCGTGGCCCACGGCCGCGTACCCGCCCGGGAGCCGACGCGATCCTGCGGCTCGAACTCGACCTGCACGAGACGGCGTTCGGGGTCGAGGCCCCGATCACCGTCGACACCGCGGTGCTCTGCACCACCTGCTCCGGTGCCGGCACGGCCGCCGGCACGCACCTGGCGACCTGCGAGGCGTGCGGCGGTCGGGGCGAGGTGCAGTCGGTGCAGCGCACCTTCCTCGGCCAGGTGGTCTCCGCCCGGCCGTGCACCGTGTGCCAGGGCTACGGCACCACCATCCCGCACCCCTGCCCCACCTGCGCCGGTGACGGCCGGGTGCGTACCCGCCGCTCGCTGACCGTCAAGATCCCGGCCGGCGTCGAGGACGGCATGCGGATCCGGCTGGCCCAGCAGGGCGAGGTGGGCCCCGGTGGCGGCACCGCCGGTGACCTCTACGTGGAGATTCACGAGCGCCCGCACGACGTGTACTCCCGCAAGGGCGACGACCTGCACTGCCGGGTCACCGTGCCGATGACGGCGGCGGCGCTGGGCACCCGGCTGACCATCAAGACGCTGGACAGCGAAGAGACAGTCGACGTCAAGGCCGGCACCCAGCCGGCCAGCACGCTGCGACTGCGCGCCCGGGGCGTGCCGCACCTGCGCGGCACCGGCCGAGGGGACCTCTACGTGCACCTGGACGTGCGGACTCCGACCAAGCTCGACCCGGACCAGGAGAAGATGCTGCGCGACTTCGCCAAGACCCGTGGTGAGGAGGTCGCCGAGTTGTCCAAGCAGGGCGGCTTCTTCTCCCGGATGCGCGACGCGTTCAACGGGCACGCCTGAGGTGTCCGCGCCGCTCTTCCTGGTCGAGGCGCTGCCCACCGGCGACGCGCTGACCCTGGACGGCCCGGAGGGGCACCACGCCGCCACGGTGCAGCGGCTGCGCGTCGGCGAGGAGCTGCTGCTCGCCGACGGGCGGGGTGGCACGGCCGCCGCCGTGGTCACTGCCGTCGGCCGGGGCAGCCTGGACGTCACCATCACCTCCCGGGGGTACGCGGACGCGCCCGTACCCCGGTTGGTGACAGTGCAGGGCATCGCCAAGGGTGACCGGGGCGAGCTGGCCGTGCAGGCGATGACCGAGGTCGGGGTGGACGAGATCGTGCCCTGGTCGGCATCGCGCTCGGTGGTCCAGTGGCGCGGCGACCGGGGCGTACGCGCCCGGGAGAAGTGGGTGGCCACCGCCCGGGAGGCGGCCAAGCAGGCCCGCCGGCCGTGGCTGCCGGTGGTGGCCGGTGCGCCGGACGAGTCCACCGCCACGGTGGCCCGCCGGATTGCCGGTGCCGCCGCCGGCTTCGTGCTGCACGAGGAGGCCGAGGAACGGCTCACCACCGCCGACCTGCCGTCGACCGGCGAGATCGTCCTGGTGGTCGGCCCGGAGGGTGGCATCGCCCCGGCCGAGCTGACCGCCTTCGCCGAGGCCGGCGGGCGACCCGTACGCCTCGGGCCGGCCGTGCTGCGCACCTCCACCGCCGGGGTGGCGGCCCTCAGCGTCCTCGCCACCCGCCTCGGCCGCTGGTAGTCACGCCGACCGATCGGCCGGTGTGGACAGTCGTGCATACCCTGGCGCGGTGCTCGCTGCCGAGGCTCCGAAGATCACCGACTGGATGCAGGCGTGGGGAAGTGTCGTCGGCCTGCTGCTGTCGGGTCTCGCCGCAATGGCTACCTGGCTTCTGTTTCGGCACGAGATCCGGGTGCGGCGTGAGGAGCAACGCGACAATGAGGCAGCTCAGGCTCGCCTGATCGTTCCGGTGTTGGACGACCTGCCGCAAGGCCCTGACGAGGTGCGAAGCTTCACCATCGCCAATTACAGTGGCGTGCCGTTCTACGACCTTCGGGTCATGCTCCTGAGGAATGAGCGGTTGATCGGCAACTATCCGTCCGCCCTGCACGTCCTGATGGGGGAGGTCGCGGGGAGCTTCTCCTATCTGGAGGTGCCGGGGGTCGACGTCGCACGGAGGGCCAAGACCGGTGATCTGGCGATCGGAATCTATTTCACCGACGCCTCTGGTTTGCGCTGGAGCAAACTCAATCGTGAGCCACCGACACGGGTGCGACGCGATGATCGTTGGGCGGTGATCGACCCCAGCACCACTCGGGACCGGCAGCGTGCGGCGGCGAGAGCGAGGCTCGAAAAGGAGATGGAGCTGCGGGCGATGACCCATCGAAGCAGATCAAGGTTCCGTATTGCAGCCATGAGCGCCCTGGTTGTCGCTGTGGCGATCTTCGTGGCCTTCCTCATCTACCGATAGCACACGCTGTCGCCCGCTGCGCGGTATCGGGTCAGCTGCGCAGGTAGGAGGCGCCGTTGAGGTCGACGATCGTGCCGGAGGCCCACTCGGCCTGCGGCGAGGCCAGCCAGTGCACGGCGGCGGCGATCTCCTCCGGCTGGCCCACCCGGTCGAACGGGCTCTGCGCGCGGATGGCAGCGCCCTGCTCGCCGCGCAGATGGTCGGTGACCATGTCGGTCGCCACGAAGCCCGGCGCGACGGTGGCGACAGTGATGCCGTACGGCGCGAGCGCCACGGCGAGGGACTGGCCGAGCGCGTTCAGCCCCGCCTTGCTGGCGCCGTACGCCGGCTGGTCCGGCTCACCGCGGAACGCGCCACGGGACGAGACGTTGACGATCCGCCCGCCTCGTTCGCGCATGTGCTGGGCGGCGCACCAGGTGACGTTGCCGGCGCCGGTCAGGTTGGTCTCCAGCACCTGCCGCCAGCGCTTCTGCCACTCCTCGTAGGAGGCGCCGAAGATCGGGTGCGGGTCGTCGCGGTCGCCGTACGTCCCGGCGTTGTTGACCAGCACGTCCAACCCGCCGAGCAGCTCGGCGGCCCGGTCGACCATGACCCGGACGGCGTCCGGATCGGTGAGGTCGGCGCGGACCACCACGTGCCCGGCACCGGGTAGCTGCGCGCGCAACTCCTCGGCCGCGTCGGCGGAGTCGCGGTGGTGGATCGCCACCCGGTCGCCGCCGGCTGCGAACGCCTTCGCCACCGCGCGGCCGATCCCACGCGAGGCCCCGGTCACGAGTACCGCCCGATCCGTCATGCCGGCCATCCTGCCTCAGCCACATGTCCCGGCGAACGGCCGGTGGCCCGTGCTGCGCCGGAGCGCCCCCGGCCGGTGGGTCCTTAGACTGCCCCGATGGGATCCGACTGCCTGTTCTGCCGCATCGTCGCCGGGGAGATCCCGGCCACAGTGGTCCGGGAGACCGACACCACGCTCGCCTTCCGTGACATCGATCCGAAGGCGCCGGTGCACGTCCTGGTCATTCCGAAGGAGCACTACGCCGACGTGGCCACGCTCGCCCAGGGTGACCCGGCGCTGGCCGCCGACGTGCTGGCGACGTCCGCCGCCGTGGCCGAGGACGAGGGCCTGCTCGGCGACGGTTTCCGGCTGATGTTCAACACCGGCGCGTACGGCGGGCAGGAGGTGTTCCACGTGCACGCCCACCTGCTCGGTGGTGCGCCGCTCGGCCCGATGCTCGCCCGGAACCTGGCGTGAGCGGAGGTTCGGTGCCTGGCTCTCGGGGCGATGAGCACCTGGGTCGGTTGGTGCGGCGGGTGCAGGCCGAAGCGCGGGTGCCGGCGGTGTCGGTGGCGCTGCACCGGGCCGACCGGCCGCTCTGGAGCTGCACCGTCGGCGGGACCGGCACCGACAGCCCGCTGGGGCCGGGCACCCAGTTCCGGATCGGCTCGGTCACCAAGACGTTCACGGCGGTGCTGGTCCTGCAGTGCCGCGACGACGGGCTGCTGGACCTGGACGACCCGGTGGGCCGGCACCTGGACCTCCCGGCGCACGGTGAGCTGACCGTACGCCGGTTGCTGTCGCACACCGGTGGCCTGCAACGCGAGCCGTTCGGCGATGTCTGGGACAGCCTGCGCGCACCGGACGACGCCCAACTGGTCGCCGAGCTGGACCGGGCCGAGCGGGTGCTGCCGACCGGCCGTCGGTTCCACTACTCCAACCTGGGCATGGCCGTACTCGGCCAACTCGTCGCCCGACTCCGGGGCGGGAGCTGGGCGCAGGCGCTCACCGAGCGGATCCTGACGCCGCTGGGGCTGACCGACACCACGGTGACCCCACGGCCGACGGCGGCGACCGGCTTCCTGGTCGACGCGTACTCCGACGAGGCGCACCCGGAGCAGCCGACCGACTTCGGCGCGGTCGGCCCGGCCGCCCAGCTCTGGAGCACCGCGACCGACATGGCCCGCTGGGCGGCGTTCCTGGCCGACCCGGCAGCGCTGGACCCGGCCGGCGCGGTCCTCGCCCCGGCCACCCTGGACGAGATGCGCTGGCCGCTGACCACCACCGACGAGACGCTCTGGGGCGCGGGCTTCGGGCTCGGGCTGATCCTGGTCCCGCAGGGGGAGCGGGTGATGCACGTGGGGCACGACGGGGCGATGCCCGGGTTCCTCGCCGGGGTGTACGGCCGCCGCGGCGGCGACGGCACGGCCGGCGCGATGGGCGCCGCGGTGCTCGGCTCGTCCGGCACGGCGACCGAACTGTTCGACCTGCCGCACAGGCTGCTCGCCGCGGCGGTCGAGCACGACCCGGCCGAGATCGAGCCCTGGCGACCCGGCGCAGCCGCGCCGGCGGCCCTGCGGGGTGCGCTCGGCCGCTGGTGGGGCGAGGGCTCCGAGTACGTCTTCTCCTGGCACGACGGCGCCCTGCGGGCGCGCGGGGTCGGTGACCCGGCCGGACGACCGCCGGCGATCTTCACCCCGCTGGCGGACCAGCCGGACGTGTTCCGCGTGGTGTCCGGTCGGGAGGTCGGTGAGCTGCTGCGGCTGACCCGGGACGGGTCCGGAGCGGTGGTCCGGATGCACTGGGCGACCTACCGGTTCACCCGCCACCAGGAGACCTTCGACAGGTACGACTTCCGGGCCGGGAGTTGATCGCGGCCAGCGGAAATGGGCGCGATGCGGCACGCGTTGAACCGATACGATGGGTGTAACGTCCGCACGCCAGGCCAGCAGGCCGGCGCCGAGATCGAGAGCAGGTGGCGCAGGGCCCTTCGGCCCGACCTATGACCGGCACCCCACCTCCCGGCCCGCCCCGGGTGCAGACCAGGATCACCGTGCCCGACCCGAAGATCATGGTCAATCTGCTCGGCGCAGGCGACGAGATCCTCCGACTCGTCGAACGCTCGGTCAACAGTGACGTGCACGTCCGCGGCAACGAGATCACCATCACCGGTGACCCCGCGGACAATGCTCTCGCCGAGCGGGTCTTCAGCGAGCTCCTCGAACTCATCGAGAAAGGCGAGACCCTGACCACTGACGCCGTCCGGCGTACCGTCGGCATGCTCGAGCAGGGCAGCGCCGAGCGGCCCGCCGAGGTTCTGACCCTCAACATCCTCTCCCGGCGCGGGCGCACCATCCGCCCCAAGACGCTCGGGCAGAAGAAGTACGTCGACGCGATCGACACCCACACCATCGTCTTCGGCATCGGCCCGGCCGGCACCGGAAAGACCTACCTGGCGATGGCGAAGGCCGTCCAGGCGTTGCAGGCCAAGCAGGTCAACCGGATCATCCTCACCCGGCCGGCGGTCGAGGCGGGCGAGCGGCTGGGCTTCCTGCCCGGCACGCTCAACGAGAAGATCGACCCGTACCTGCGCCCGCTCTACGACGCGCTGCACGAGATGCTCGACCCGGAGACGATCCCGAAGCTGATGGCCCAGGGGACGATCGAGGTCGCCCCGCTGGCCTACATGCGGGGCCGTACGCTCTCTGACGCGTTCATCATTCTGGACGAGGCGCAGAACACGACGCCCGAGCAGATGAAGATGTTCCTCACCCGACTCGGCTTCAACTCCAAGATCGTCGTGACCGGTGACATCACCCAGGTGGACCTTCCCGGCGGGACGAGCAGCGGCCTGCGGGTGGTTCGGGAGATCCTGGAAAACGTCGAGGACGTGCACTTCTCCCAGTTGTCCAGCTCCGACGTGGTCCGCCACCGGCTGGTCGGGGAGATCGTCGACGCGTACGCCCGCTGGGACGCCGAGCGGGAGAACCAGCAGGCGCAGGGCGTTCACGCCGTGCCTGGGCGACCCGCCCAGGGCGGCCGGGCCGGCCGCCGCCGCTAAAGCAGAGGAAAGCAGTTGTCCATCGAGATCGCCAACGAGTCCGGTGTCGAGGTCGACACCGACGCAGTGCTCGCCGTCGCCCGGCACGCCCTCGACGAGATGGGGGTCAACCCCCTCGCCGAGCTGTCCGTGCTGCTCGTCGACATCGACTACATGACCGAGCTGAACCACCGCTGGATGGGTGGCGACGGCCCGACCGACGTGCTCGCCTTCCCCATGGACGAGGGCAGCGTCGACCACGGCCCGGGTGAGTCCGCACCGGCCGGCGGCGAGCCCGCCCTGCTCGGCGACATCGTGCTCTGCCCGGAGGTGGCGGCCAAGCAGGCGGCGACCGCCGGGCACGCGCCGGCCGACGAGCTGCACCTGCTCACCGTGCACGGGGTGCTGCACCTGCTCGGCTACGACCACGCCGAGCCGGAGGAGGAGCGGGAGATGTTCGCACTCCAGGCTCGACTGCTGGCGAGCTGGCGGTCGACCCGCACCCAGTGATGTCCACTCCTCCGTTACTCGCGGCCGGCGCCCCCGCCGGCCTTCCCGACATCCAGCTGATCGTCTTCGCGGCCGGCCTGGTGGTGTTGGCCGGCCTGATCGCGATGACCGAGGCGGCCCTCGCCGCTGTCTCACCGGCCCGAGCCGCCGAGCTCGCCCGCGACGGCGTGCGTGGCGCCCGTACCCTCCAGGTCGTCGCCGGGGACGTCGTCCGGCACCTCAACCTGCTCCTGCTGTTGCGACTGCTCGCCGAGCTGACCGCCACCACGCTCGTGGCGCTTGTGGCAGTGGACAGCTTCGGCGCCGGCTGGCGGGCCGCGCTGGTGACCGCCGGCGCGATGACAGTGGTCAGCTTCGTGGTGGTGGGCGTCGCTCCGCGCACCATCGGCCGGCAGCACGCCTACGCCGTGGGGCGTACGGTGGCGCCGCTGGTCCGCTGGCTGGGCCGCGCGCTCAACCCGCTCGCGTCGTTGCTGATCCTGATCGGCAACGCGGTCACCCCGGGGCGCGGCTTCCGGGAAGGCCCGTTCGCCACCCAGGTGGAGCTACGGGAGCTGGTCGACCTGGCCGAGCAGCGCGGCGTGGTCGAACACGGTGAGCGCCAGATGATCCACTCGGTCTTCGCGCTCGGCGACACCATCGCCCGTGAGGTGATGGTGCCGCGTACGGAGATGGTGTGGATCGAGGAGGGCAAGACCCTCGAGCAGGCGCTGGCGCTCTTCCTGCGATCCGGTTTCTCCCGCATCCCGGTGATCGGTGAGAGCGTCGACGACGTGCTGGGTGTGCTCTACCTCAAGGACCTGATCCGGCGCTCCCGTGGCGGGGACCCGAGGGCCGAGCAGCTGCCGGTGGCCGAGCTGATGCGCCCGGCGACCTTCGTACCGGAGTCCAAGCCGGTCGACGACCTGTTGTCCGAGATGCAGGCGGCCCGCAACCACCTGGTCATCGTGGTCGACGAGTACGGCGGCACCGGCGGCCTGGTCACCATCGAGGACATCCTCGAGGAGATCGTCGGTGAGATCACCGACGAGTACGATGTCGAGCGCCCGCCCGTCGAACGTCTGGCGGACTCCTCGGTGCGGGTGACCGCTCGCCTGCCGGTGGAGAATCTCGGCGAGATGTTCGACACCGACCTGCCCACCGACGAGGTGGAGACGGTCGGCGGCCTGCTCGCCCAGTCGCTGGGGCGGGTGCCGATCCCGGGTGCCGAGGCCGAGGTGGCAGGTCTCCGCCTGGTCGCCGAGGGCACCACCGGCCGGCGCAACCGGATCGACACCGTCCTGGTCAGTCGGGTGGAGCCGGGCCATGAGCAGGACACTGCGGGGCGCGGCGAGCACGCCGGCCCCGGGGACGACACGGACAACTATCGAGACGACGAGAGGCAACCCGCCGATGCCTGACACACCCGCCGCGCCTGTAGCCCGGCCCACCCCCGCCGCGCCGGGAGCGCTGAGCGCCGAGGACGGCAAGCTCGTCGTCCTGGCCCGGGGAGCCCGCGCGCGGGTCGGCGCCGTGGAGGGCGCCGCGGTCCGCGACCAGGACGGCCGGACGTACGCGGCGGCCAGTGTCGCGCTGCCGTCGCTGACGCTCACCGCGTTGCAGTTGGCTGTCGCCTCAGCCGTGGCGGCCGGGGCGAGTCGGCTGGAGGCCGCGGTCGTGGTGACCGAGGCGTCGACGCTTGACGGCGCCGGGTACGCGGCGGTGCGGGACCTCGCGGCGGACGCGCCGGTCCACGTGGCTGCTCCGGACGGCACGGTCCTCGGCACGGTGACCGAGTGAGCCCGGTGCAGGATCCGGAGGCGCGACCGTACCGGGCCGGGTTCGGCTGTTTCGTCGGTCGTCCCAACGCCGGCAAGTCGACGCTCACCAACGCCATCGTCGGCACCAAGATCGCCATCACCTCGAACAAGCCGCAGACCACCCGGCACGTCATCCGGGCGGTGCTGCACCGACCGGAGTCGCAGCTGGTCCTCGTCGACACACCGGGCCTGCACCGCCCCCGTACGCTGCTCGGCGAGCGTCTCAACGACCTGGTCCGGTCCACCTGGACCGAGGTCGACGTGATCGGCCTGTGCATCCCGGCCGACGAGCCGGTCGGGCGCGGTGACCGGTTCATCACCGGCGAGCTGGCCGAGTTGAAGGCGACAGTGCTGGCGGTGGTCACCAAGACCGACCTGGTGGACAAGCGTCGCCTGGCGGAGCAGCTGCTCGCGGTCAGCAAGATGGGGGAGTTCGCCGAGATCGTGCCGGTGAGCGCGGTGTCCGGGCACCAGGTGGACACGCTCGTCGACGTGATGACCAAGTACCTGCCGCCGTCGCCGCAGCTGTACCCGGACGACATGCTCACCGACGACCCCGAGCAGGTGCTGGTCGCCGAGCTGATCCGGGAGGCCGCCCTGGAGGGGGTCCGTGACGAGCTGCCGCACTCCATCGCCGTGGTGGTGGAGGAGATGATCCCCGAGGGCCAGGTCATGAAGATCTACGCCGACCTGTACGTGGAGCGGCCCAGCCAGAAGGCGATCGTGCTCGGGCACAAGGCGAGTCGGCTCAAGGAGGTCGGCACCAACGCCCGCAAGCAGATCGAGGAGCTGCTCGGCGGCCGGGTCTACCTCGACCTGCACGTACGGGTCGCGAAGGATTGGCAGCGGGACCCGAGGCAACTGCGCAAGCTGGGCTTCTGACCTACTCCGTCGAGTGGCGGCGCCGGCCGGCGCCGCCGCCCTGGACGGGGTTGTTCACGTCCGGTTGGGGTCGTGGCCGTTTTGTACGGGCAGCGTGCGGGGTAGGGGATTCATGCCCCGCGTCCCCGACCCAAGATGCAGGCTGATGCGCAACAGGTACCTCGATCTCCTCCGTTCCCTGGCCATCGTCCGAGTGGTGGTCTACCACGTCACCGGATGGGCGACCCTCACCCTCGTCTTCCCTGCCATGTCGGTGATGTTCGCGCTGGCGGGCTCGCTGATGGCCGCGTCGCTGACCCGTTCCGGACCGGCGGCCGTCGGGCGTCGGCTGCGTCGGCTGCTGCCGTCGCTGTGGGTGCTCGCTGTGGTCTTCGTGCCGGCCATGCTGTTCACCGGGCTGCCGGTGAGCCCCCGGGTGCTGCTGTGGCTGTTCCCGATCGCCGACCCGCCGGCCAACCACTGGGGCGCGCTGGCGCTGAGCGTCATCTGGTACCTGCGCGACTACCTGTGGTTCGTGCTCGCCTCGCCTGTCGCGTTCTGGCTGTTCCGGCGTGCCCCGCTGCCGACCCTGCTCGCCCCGTACCTCCTGCTGGTGTCGATCGAGGTGGGGATCTACCCGGCGCCGCCGGTGCTGCGCGAGTTCGGGCTCTACTTCGGAGCGTGGTTGCTCGGCTTCGCCCACCACGCCGGGATGCTGCGCCGACTCTCCGGGCGGCTGCTGTACCCGTTGGCGCTCGCCCTCGCCGTGGGCGGCGGCGCCTGGATCGTCGGGCATCCTGGGCCGCGCGGGTACGACCTCAACGACAACCACCTGGGCAACGCCCTCTGGTCGGCCGCGTTCATCCTGATCGTGCTGGGTCGGGCACCGGACGGCATTGCCTGGCTGAGCCGAGCCCGCCTGGCCGACCGGGCGGTGACCCTGCTCAACCGGCGGGCGCTCACCGTCTACCTCTGGCACATGCCGTTCGTGGTGGCGCTCACTCCGCTTGTCGACGTGGTGGGCTGGTCCCACCAGGACCCGGTGGGTCTGGCCATCCGGGTGCTACTGGTCTTCGCACTGGTCGGGCTGGTCACGCTGGCCGTCGGCTGGGTGGAGGACGTCGCCGCCCGCCGACGACCAGAGCTGATCCCCGGTGGCCCGGCGCGGACCGCCGACGTGGCGGTCCGGCCGGGTGGCGACGCGGCGGACGGTGCCGGGACGACAGTCGGCCGCGCGGTGGTGCCGGCGCAGCGGACGGCTGGAGAGGCGGCCAGCGTCGAGATCAACGCTCGCTGATCGTGAGGTTGCCGCTGTCGGCCGAACCGTCGAGCACCAGGGTCGCCGCCGGGTTGTCGGCGACCGTGACGGTCTCGTCGCCGGAGTCGGCGTTGGACCGGACCCGGTAGCTGCCCACCGGCACCACAAGCGTGACGTCGCCACTGGAGGCGTGGACCCGGGCCGAGGCGGGCTTGTCCAGCTCCACGTTGACATTGCCCGAGCTGGCCTCGGCGTCGACAGTGCCGCCCAGCCGCCGCGCGGTGATGTCTCCGGACGAGGCGCGCAGCCGTACCGCCGCGGCGGCCTCGCTCACCTCGATGTTGCCGGAGCGGGCCTCGACCCCGACCGCTCCCGACGCGCCGGAGACCCGCACGTCGCCCGAGCTCACCTGCAGCTCCACGGTGCCGACCCGGGTCAGCTCGACGTTGCCGGAGCTGGTTTCGCCCTGCACCGCCACGCCCTCCGGCACCGTCACCTCGTAGGAGATGCTGCACCGCGAGCCGCAGTCGGTGTCCAGCACCAGCTCGCTGCCCTTGATCTCGTACCGGGCGTTGTCCGGTTCGCCGCCCTGATAGCGCACCACCCGCTTGATCCGCACCTCGGATGCCGGGCCGGTGCCGCGGACCACCACGTCGCCCGAGCCCCCGGAGAGCCGAACCGTGGTGATCCGGACCGCCTCGGTGTTGTCGTAGTCGAGTCGGCGGAACGACAGGTTGTCGCACCCGGCCAGCACGATGAGGGTGGTGGCGAGCCCCAGCGCGACGGGAGTGGCGACGCGACGACGGCGGGGGGTGGTGGTCAGCAGCAGTGCCATGACCAGCACGCTACGGCCGAGCCCGAGTCGGCCGCATCGGGGTTCAACCGCGCTTGCACCCCGAACCAACCCTGATTTCACACCCCGAGGGAGAATGGCCCGATGGCCGGGTATCGCCGACAGCTCTACCGCGACGACGCGGTGGTGCTGCGTGTGCAGAAGCTCGGCGAGTCCGACCGGATCATCACCCTGCTCACCCGCCGGCACGGCCGGCTGCGCGCGGTGGCTCGCGGCATCCGCCGCACCACGAGCAAGTTCGGCGCCCGGCTGGAGCCGTTCGGCCACGTCGACCTCCAGCTCGCCGGTGACCCGAAGGGCAACCACGGCAGCTCACTGCACACCGTCAGCCAGGTCGAGGGCATCGACCTGTACGGCAAACGGTTCCTGGGCGACTATCCGCGCTACACGGCGGCCAGCGCGATCGCCGAGACCGCCGAGCGGCTGACCCCGGTGGAACGGGAGCCGTCGCTGCGGCTGTTCCAGCTCACCCTCGGCGCGCTGAAGGCGCTGTCCCGGGGCGAGCACGCCACCACCCTGGTGCTCGACGCGTACCTGCTGCGCGGGATGTCCCTGGCCGGCTGGGCGCCGGCGCTTGTCGCCTGCGCGGTCTGCGGCACGCCCGGGCGGCACCGGGCGTTCTCGGTACCGGCCGGCGGGGCGGTCTGTCCGGATTGTCGACCACCCGGGGCGGCCCATCCCGCGCCGGCCACCATCGATCTGATGTCCGCGCTGACCACCGGCGACTGGGTGATCGCCGACGCCACCGACGCCGCCGTACGTCGGGAGTGCAGTGGGCTGGTCGCGGCTCACCTGCAGTGGCACCTGGAGCGCGCGCTACGCTCGCTGCCGCTGGTCGACCGGGGTTCCTCGGCGGCCGGTGCGGCCTCGCCGCCGGAAGGCGCCGGGGCCGTGGTGCTCCGGCCACGCGGCGACGTCGAGGCCGGGGCGGACGGCGCGAACAGGGAGTGACCGAGTGATCCGATCGAAGAAGGCGGGCCGGCGCGAGCCGACGCCGCCGGTGCCGCACCCGTCCGGGGCCCGACCCCCGGCGCTGCCCACCGAGGCGGTGCCGAAGCACGTGGCGGTGGTGATGGACGGCAACGGCCGCTGGGCCAAGGACCGCGGGCTGCCCCGCACCAAGGGGCACGAGGCGGGGGAGCACAGCCTCTTCGACACCATCGAGGGCGCCATCGAGATGGGCATCCCGTACCTGTCGGCGTACGCGTTCTCCACCGAGAACTGGCGGCGCTCGCCCGACGAGGTCCGGTTCCTGATGGGGTTCAACCGGGACGTGATCCGTCGCCGCCGTGACCAGCTGGTCGACCTCGGCGTACGGGTGGTGTGGTCGGGCCGGTCCGGCCGGCTGTGGAAGAGCGTCATCTCCGAGTTGCAGACCGCCGAGGAGATGTCCCGCGACAACTCGACGCTGACCCTGCAGTTCTGCGTCAACTACGGCGGGCAGGCCGAGATCGGTGACGCCGCCGCCGCGATCGCGCGGGACGTGGCCGCCGGCCGGCTCGATCCGGCGAAGGTCACCGAGAAGACCGTGGCGAAGTACCTCTACCACCCGGAGATCCCGGAGGTGGACCTGTTCCTGCGCCCCTCGGGGGAGGAGCGGATCTCCAACTTCCTGCTCTGGCAGACCGCGTACGCCGAGTTGGTCTTCCTGGACACGCTCTGGCCCGACTTCGACCGCCGCCACCTCTGGTACGCGTGCGAGCTGTACGCACAGCGGGACCGCCGCTTCGGCGGCGCGCTGCCCAACCCGGTCGCCCCGGTTATCTGAGCCGACGCGCTTACCCGCACGTCACTCTGGGTATCAGAGTCGTCAGAAGTCACTGACGGAGGTGAACCCACATGATCCAGAAGCGCATTGCCCAGTGGGCGGTGATGGCGGTCGCGGTGCCGTTGGCCGCTGCCGGTGCCCGCCGGCTCAGCCACACCCTGGAGGCCCGGCGTGGTCCCTCCGGGGCGACCCGGTTGCTGACCAAGGGGGCGGACCTGATCCGGCCGCAGAAGGCCAAGCGCCGCCGCTTCTTCTGACCAACCCCACCCGTCCCCGGCGCCGCCCGCACCCCCGTGCGGGCGGCGCCGTCGCGTCCCCGGTGCCGAGGTGGGCTGGTGCGGTCGTTTCGGGGTTCTGCGGAAGGGGGGCGGGTAGGGTCCGGAGGTGGTGGGACGACGGCGGTTGGGGGGGAAATGCGGGATCTCCGATTTAAGATGATCATGGCGCTGAACGCCGCTGACCTGGGCGACCCGATCTGCGAGCAGGTGGCCGAGATCTGTGCCGAGATCGCCGAGCAGCACTGCGCCGAGTTCGGCCACACACCACAACTGCGGACCGGTGAGATCGCCGAACTGGCCACCGGCGAGCCGGCCCTGACCTGGGCGCCGTCGACCCCCGACGCCGGGCAGCGTGCCTGGTGACCGCGCCCGCACCCTCCGTCGACATCCGTCGTGCCGATGATCGCTTCGCCACCCGGATCTCCTGGCTGGACTCCAAGCACTCCTTCTCGTTCTCCCGGCACTACGACCCGGCCAACACCCACCACGGCCTGCTGCTTGTCAACAACGACGACGTGGTCCGACCGGGGGCAGGCTTCGAGACCCACCCGCACCAGGACATGGAGATCGTGACCTGGGTGCTGCGCGGTTCCCTGGTGCACCAGGACTCCACCGGGCACTCCGGGGTGATCTACCCGGGTCTGGCGCAGCGGATGAGCGCCGGCACCGGCATCCTGCACTCGGAGAAGAACGACGCCTGGCGGCTCAACAACCAGGAGCCGCACAGCGACCCGGTGCACTTCGTGCAGATGTGGGTGCTCCCCGACGAGCAGGGCGTCGACCCCGGCTACGAGCAGTTGGAGATCGAGGACGAGCTGCTGCGCGGGGGCCTGGTGCCGATCGCCTCCGGGATGGACCGCTACGACGGTGCCTCGGCGATCCGGATCCAGAACAGGTACGCGACCCTGCACGCCGCCCGTCTCGCCCCCGGCGACGAGGTCACCATCCCCGACGCGCCCTACGTGCACGTCTACGTGCCCGACGGCACGGTGACCCTGGAGGGCAGCGGCCCGCTCGGCAGCGGCGACGCGGCCCGGCTCACCATGACCGGTGGCCGGCGGGTCACCGCCGACGATCCGGCCGAGATCCTCGTCTGGGAGATGCACGCCACTGTCGCCTGACGGTGCCGCGTCCCCTGATCCCGCCCCGAACATGGATGTAGTGGCCTCCCCGTCGGGGGAGACCACTACATCAAGGATCGAGCACGATCACGGCGGCGCAGGGCACCGCGTCGGTTAGGCCGGCGCCGTGTCGGTTAGGCCGGTGCCGCGCCGGCTACGCCGGGGACTCGGTGCGGTCCGCGGCCCAGGTGGTGTGGAACGAGCCGTCGCGGTCCACCCGCTGGTAGGTGTGCGCGCCGAAGTTGTCCCGCAGGCCCTGGATCAGCGCGGCCGGGAGCCGCTCCGCGCGCAACGCGTCGAAGTACGCCAGCGACGACGAGAACGCGGGCGTCGGCACACCGGCCCGGGCCGCGTCGGCCACCACCCGTCGCCAGCTCGGCACACCAGCGCTGACCGCCTCCGCGAAGTACGGCGCCACCAGCAGCGTCGGCAGGTCGGGCTGCTCGTCGTACGCCTCGCGGATCCGGTTCAGGAAGCGGGCCCGGATGATGCAGCCGCCCCGCCAGATCGTCGCGGTGCCGCCGAGGTCGATGTCCCAGTTGTATTCCTGGCTGCCCGCGCGGATGTGGTCGAAGCCCTGCGCGTACGCGACGATCTTGGAAGCGAGCAGCGCCCGGCGAACGTCCTCGACGAAGGTCTCCCGGTCGGAGACCTGCCACTTCTCACCCGCGTCGGGGAACGCCCGGCGGGCCGCCTCGCGCTGGTCGACGTGCCCGGAGAGCGAACGGGCGAACGTCGCCTCGGCGATCCCGGTGATCGGGATGCCCAGGTCCAGGGCACTCTGCACGGTCCACCGACCGGTGCCCTTCTGCTCGGCCCGGTCCTGCACGATGTCCACGAAGGACCGGCCCGTCGCCGCGTCGGTGTGCGCGAGCACGTCGGCGGTGATCTCGATGAGGAACGACTCCAACTCGCCGCTGTTCCACTCCCGGAAGATCTCCGCGATCTCGGCAGGCGTCGCGTCCAGGCCGGCCCGGAGCAGGTCGTACGCCTCGGCGATGAGCTGCATGTCGGCGTACTCGATGCCGTTGTGCACCATCTTCACGAAGTGCCCGGCGCCGTCCGGCCCGACGTGCGTGCAGCACGGCACGCCGTCCACCTGGGCGGCGATCTTCTCGAACATCGGCCCGAGCTTCGCGTACGACTCGGTGGAGCCACCCGGCATGATGCTCGGCCCGCGCAGCGCGCCCTCCTCGCCACCGGAGACGCCGGTGCCGCTGAAGTGCAGCCCCTGCGCCCGCAGCGCCTCCTCGCGACGGCGGGTGTCGGCGAAGTGGGCGTTGCCACAGTCGACGATGATGTCGCCCTCGTCGAGCAGCGGCACCAACTCGTCGATCACCGCGTCGGTGGGCGCGCCGGCCTTGACCATGACGATGACCGCGCGGGGTCGTTCCAGTGACGCCACGAAATCGGCCATCGTCTCGCCCGGCACGAACGTGCCCTCGTCGCCGTGCTCGGCGACCAGGCTGCGGGTGCGCTCCGGCGAGCGGTTGTGCACTGCCACCGTGAAGCCGTTGCGGGCCAGGTTGCGGGCCACATTGCGACCCATCACCGCCAGCCCGGTCACACCGATTTGTGCCCTCGCCTGATCAGCCATCCGTGCCGCCACCTCTCGTCACACCACTATCAGCGTTTGGAAACTTACCGTGACAGGAGCCGATACGGACCAGTGATCGACGTCCCGTTACTGCACGTGACGTGGACGTTGCCGATGCCTTCGCAGTGGTCGGTGGACCGCGCGCAGGGAAACGTGTCGTCATCCCGCGCCGTACGCGTCAGCCTTCGGCGAGGCGGGCTTCGATTCGGGCGATCTTCCCGGTGAGCGCGTCGGTGACCCCGGGCCGGACGTCGGCCTTGAGCACCACACTCACCCGGGGCGCCCGCGCGGCGACCACGTCGACCGCCTGCTTCACCACCGCCATCACCTCGTCCCACTCGCCCTCGACGGTGGTGAACATGGCATCGGTCCGGTTGGGCAGGCCGGACGCACGGACCACCCGCACCGCCTCGGCCACCAGGTCACCCACGGAGTCGTCACCGCCGAGCGGGGTGATCGAGAACGCGATCAGCATGTGCCGATCGTGCCAGTAAAAACGGGTGCGCGCCGGTCGGGCGGTGGCTACGGTACGGACATGCGTAACTGACGCCCCACTTCCGAGCCGGCCCGCCGTCCCGCGTCGCGGTCCGTGCGCTCCCGGGCGTCCCGCATCCCCTCCCCGCCGACAGGCGGCGATGGCCCTGGCAGACCCCGGTGAGCAGTCCCTTCCCCACTCGACCGTCGCGCGACGACGGTCACCAGCCGATCCGACCGACCGCCGCAGCGCGGGACCGGCCGTGCCGGTCGGCATTGAAGGAGGCCCGGATGCCTGCCAGGCGTAACCCGAAGAAGACCCGTACCCCGAGAGCGACGCCACTCGGCGTCGACCCGGCGGCCGGCCACGGCCCGCTGCCACCCACCCTCACCGACCTCGACCTCACTGCCGAACCGGCCCTACCGGCGGCGCTGGCCGAGCCGGCGTTCCCGGCGGTGCTGGCCGAGCCGGCGTTCCCGGCGGTGCTGGCCGAGCGGGCGCTGCCGGCGGTGCTGGCCGAGCGGGCGCTGCCGGCGGTGCTGGCCGAGCCGGCGCTGCCGGCGGCGGTCCCGGACGAGGTGGCGCTGCCGGTCGACGTGCCGGCAGCGGTCGATGTACTGGCAGCGGTCGACGTGCCGACGGTTGTCGACGCGCCGACGGTGGGAGATCTGCCGAAGCCGACCGGGCGACCGGCGGCACCGACGGCCGGGCCACCGCAGGGCGGCGGCAACCGCTCCGGCGGCGGCCGCAGTCAGCAAGCCGGCCAGGCCCGCCGCTACGCCTTCCGCCGCAGCTGATCAACCCACCCCACCCCACCCTGCCCCAATGCACCCCGCACAGCCCCCGCTCCGCCCCAGCCCACCCCGCTCCGCCCGGCCCGGCCCGGCCCGGCCCGACCCGCCGATCTTGCACTTCCTGTCCCCGCATTACCGGCAAATCGGGATGAATCAACGACAGAAATCGCAAGTTCGGCGGGCCGGGCAGAGCGGGCTGGGCGGAGCGGGCCGGGCGGGCGGGGCGGGGTGGGCTGGGGCTGGGGCGAGGGCTGCGGCGGGGCGTGGGCGCGGGGTGGTGACAGCAACATCAGGGATGTAGTGGCCTCCGCCGCCGACGAGGCCACTACATCCCTGATGTTGTGCGGATCTTGGCGGCGTGCGCAGCGGGGCGGCGGGCAGGCGGGCAGCGGGCAGCGGGGTGGCGGGTTCAGCTGATCAGGGGGCGGAAGGTGCCCAGGAGGACGCTCGTGGTCAGGGCGGCTGCGGCCAGCACGACGGCCCCGGCGATGAGGAGCGTGTCGGCGTGGGTGAAGCGCTGCTGGCGGGCGACGGTACGGGGGGTGCCGGCGTCGAAGCCGCGCGCGTCCATCGCCACGGCCAGTCGGGTGCCTCGACGGATCGCCCCGACCAGTAGCGCGAACGCGGTGGAGGTGAAGAGTCGCAGCTTCGCCACCGGATTGCGTCCCGCGTCGACGCCCCGCGCGCGCCGAGCCATGCTGATCATCTGCCACTCCTGGCCGAGCAGTGGCACCAGCCGGAACGCGGCCAGCGCCCCGATGGCGAACCGGGCCGGCGCCTTCGCGTTCTGGATCAACGCATCGGCCAGGTCGGTGGGGTCGGTGGTCGCGAAGACGATCACACCGGGCAGCGCCACCGCGAACACGCGCAGCACCAGGCCGAGCGCGGTGAGCAGCACGCCGGTGCTCACCAGCACCGGCCCCGCGTCCAGCAGGACCCGGCCGGACCGGTCGGCGGCGAACAGCACGAGGGTGACCAGGATGCCGGCGGCGCTGAGCAGCAGTGGCCAGGCCCGGCGGGCCAGCACCCGGTAGCGGATGCCGAACAGCGGCAGGACTGCCAGTTCGAGGGCGATGGCGATCGCCGGGGCGACCGGGTCCAGGGTCGCCAGCAGGATGAACGAGAAGGCAAGTGCGGCGGCGACCTTCGCCACCGGGTTGCGGCGGGCCAACGGCGCATCCGGCGCGGCGACCGGCTCGATGCTGATCATCTGTCGTCGTCCGAGGTGCGTCGCAGGGTGACGGTGCGGTCGGCGAGCGCGGCGACGAAGTCCGCGTCGTGGGTGACAGTGACCACGCCGTGCCCGGCGTCGCGCAGGTCGGCGAAGAGGTCGACAAGTTCCCGCCAGGTCCGCCGGTCCTGGCCGAAGGTGGGTTCGTCGCAGATCAGCAGGCGTGGCGCGGTGGCCAGGGCGGTCGCCACGCTCAGCCGCCGCGCCTCGCCACCCGAGAGGGTGTACGGGTTGGCGGCGGCGAGCCGGGCCAGCCGTAGCCGTTCCAGCAGCCCGGCCACGGTCTCCTTGACGACCGCCTCGGGTTGACCGGTGCGGCGCGGGCCGAGCGCCAGCTCGTCGAAGACCGTGCTGGTGACGAACTGGTGCTCCGGGTCCTGGAAGACCGACCCGATCCGTCGGGCCAGCGCGGGGGCCCGCCACCGGTGCGGGGGAGTGCGGTGGTCCGTGCCGGCCAGTTCGGCGGACGCGGTGACCCTCCCGCTGCCCGGCCGGAGCAGACCGCCGAGCAGCAACGCCAGGGTGGACTTGCCGGCACCGTTGGGTCCGCGTACGGCGAGTGCCTCGCCGGCGCGTACCGCGAGATCGGTGCAGCCCAGCCGGGGCGGCAGGCCGAGCCGGTCGGCGGTGAGCAACAGCTCCCCGGGGCCGGCGGTGGCCGGCCGGGGCGCGATGGGGTGACCCGGCACCCAGACCCCTCGGCGGCCAGGGCGGCGCCGTGGGCGGCGAAGACCGCCTCGGGCGTGCCGTCCGCGCGGACGCCGCCACCCGGTTCCAGGACGACCACCCGGTCGACGAGCGGCAGCGCCTCGGCGACCCGGTGCTCCACCAGGATCAGCGTGGTGTCGGCGTCCAGCGCGCCGGCCACCGCGTGTCGGACCAGGTCGGCTCCGGCCGGGTCGAGGTTGGCGGTCGGCTCGTCGAGCAGCAGCAGGGCGGGGCGCAGGGCCAGCGCGCCGGCCAGGGCGAGGCGTTGCTGCTCGCCGCCGGAGAGCGCGGCGGTGTGGCGGTCCCGGGAGTACGGGAAACCGACCCGGTGCAGCGCCTCGTCCACCCGGGGCCAGATCTCGTCGGCCGGCACTCCCCGGTTCTCCAGCCCGAACGCGACGTCGTCGCCGCAGCGCGCCATCACCAGTTGGGTTTCCGGGTCCTGGAAGACGATGCCGACCCGCTCCCGACCCTTGCGCGGGTCGAGCCCGTCGATCTCGACGGTGCCCTCCTGCTCGCCGGAGTCCTCGGGAAGCAGCCCGGCCAGCGCGCTGAGCAGTGTGCTCTTGCCAGCCCCCGACGGCCCGAGGAGCAGAACCCGCTCCCCGGCCTCGACCCGCAGGTCAACGCCGCGCACAGCCCAGGCGCGCCGTCCAGCGTGCCGCCACCCGAACCCCCGCAGCAGTACTCCGGCCACCAAACCCACCCCCTCCCGGCCCGCGCGCCCCCACCCACAGTTGTTGATCAAGAGGTTTGCGTCAGAAATTCGGCTTCCGTTGACGCAAACCTCTTGATCAACGGGACAGGGTCAGATCAGGGCGCGGTCTCGGCCTACCGGGAAGCGGTCCAGGACGCCGGTGTTGGCCAGGGCCTTCGTCAGCAGCCAGCCGCCCGCGCCGGCGATCACGGTGGCGCTGACGATGGTGAGCAGCGCGTACGGGATGCGGTAGTCGGTCAGCTCGTAGTCGACGTTCCAGACGAAGAAGTCGAACAGCGCGGCGCTGAGACCGGTCAGCGCACCGGCGAACACCGCGGTCGGCAGCCGGAACGACCGGTACCGGAAGGCGGCGAAGGCCAGCTCGGCGCCGATGCCCTGCACGATGCCCTGCGGAATCACCGTGCCGGCCCACTGGCTGCCCAGCAGCGCGGACAGGACGGCGGCCACGGTCTCGCAGTAGAGCGCGGCACCGGGCTTGCGGATCACCAGCCCACCGATCACCGCCGGCATCAGCCAGACGCCGTAGAGCAGCGTCTGCGCCGGCGGGAAGAAGGCGAACGCGCCCTCGGTGGCGCTCCAGACCAGGCCCCAGGCCCAGAAGATGACGCCGAAGGCGACCGCGATCACCGAGGCGACCACGATGTCGATGGTGCGCCAACGGTTGGTGGTGTTGTCCATGGTTTGCTCCCAGTTCAAGTGAAGAGAACCAGGAGAAGACGCACGCCGCGTCCGGTGGCACCGGACTGCGGCGCGGCTGGAGGTCGACCGAACTCCCTGCGCTGGCATTACCCAGATCAGGTTCGAGGGTCTGCGGGCGTGCCCGCACTCTCAGCGCTGTGCGCTCCCCTGTCGGATATGAAGTTGTCTCGCTGACGCTAGCACCGACCTGGGCGCGGGCCCAGCAGGGCATCCGCCTGACCTGCGGGAGCGACCGGCCCACCGCCGTCTGGGTACGCTTCCGATCATGCGGGTTGACGCGCGAGGCTTCACGTTCGAGGTGACCGTCGAGGGTCCACCGGACGGCGTACCCGTCCTGCTGCTGCACGGTTTTCCTCAGCACAGCGGCGAGTGGGACGACGTGGTGCCGGCGCTGCACGCGGGCGGGCTGCGCACGTACGCGCTGGACCAGCGCGGTTACTCGCCCGGCGCCCGGCCCACGGCGGTGGCCGACTACCGCATCCCCGAGCTGGTCACCGACGTGGTGGCGGTGCTCGACGCGCTCGGGCTGGACGCCGTCCACCTGGTCGGCCACGACTGGGGCGCGATCGTGGCCTGGGCGGTCGCCGCCCGGCACCCCGAGCGGGTCCACACGCTGACCGCGGTGTCCGTACCGCATCCGGCGGCCATGGCGCACGCCCTGACCACCGACGGCCAACAGAAGGCCCGCTCGTCGTACATCGCCCTGTTCCGCAAGCCGGACAAGGCGGAGAAGGTGCTGCTGGCGTGGCACGCCACAGCGCTGCGCAAGCTGCTCGGCGGGGTGGGCGACACGTCCCGGGTCAACCGGTACGCAGACCCGATGCGCGAGCCGGGGGCGCTCACCGCCGCGCTGAACTGGTACCGCGCGATGTCCCGCGCCGACCTGGCCGGCGTCGGCCCGGTCGCGGTGCCCACCACGTACGTCTGGAGTGACAAGGACGTCGCCATCGGCCGGACCGCCGCCGAAGCGTGCGCGGCGAACGTCACAGGGGACTACCGCTTCATGCAGTTGTCCGGGGTGAGTCACTGGATCCCGGACGCGGCGCCGGCCCCGCTCGCCGAGGCGATCCTGGCCCGAGCCGGCGGAACGGCCTGAGCGGCGGTGGACGCCAACGGGCCAGGGTCGCGGCGCTCGATCGCGGCGCAGCTGCGCGTGCTGGGCGTACGCCCCGGCGCGACGCTGCTGGTGCACGCCGCCCTGCGTCCGCTGGGCTTCGTCAGCGGCGGCCCGCACGCGGTGGTGCTCGCCCTGCGCGACGCGCTCGGCCCGGACGGCACGATCGTCGTGCCGACCCACACGCCCGACAACAGCGACCCCCAGCAGTGGCGCAACCCGCCGGTGCCGGCGGACTGGTGGCCGCTGATCCGCTCGGAGATGCCGGGCTTCGACCCGGCGGTCACCCCGAGCCGGTTCATGGGTGCGCTCGCCGAAACCGTCCGCGGCTGGCCCGGCGCGCTGCGCAGCTCCCACCCGCAGGTGTCGTTCGCCGCACTCGGGCCGGCCGCCGAGCAGGTGACCGCCGGGCACACAGTGGCGGACATGCTCGGCGAGGGCTCCCCGCTGGCCCGCCTCTACGACCTGGACGCCGACGTCCTGCTGCTCGGCGTGGACCACTCGGTGAGCACCTCGCTGCACCTGGCCGAATACCGCCGCCCCGGCTCGCCCCGGGAGCGGCTCGGCGCCGCCGTGCGTACCGCCGACGGTGGTCGGGAATGGGTGTGGTGGCAGGACGTACGGCTCGACGCGGACGACTTCGCCGTGTTGGGCGGGGACCTGGAGGCCACCGGGGCGGTACGCACCGGACCGGTCGGCGCCGGGACCGGCAGGTTGATGCGCCAGCGGGCGGCTGTCGACTTCGCGGTTCGTTGGCTGGCCCGCAATCGAACGACGGAGGACGTATGACGGTGAGTGCCGAGGACTACCTGGCAGTGGTGACCGAGACGATCGGCCGGGTGGCCGCCAGTCAGCGGGAGGCGGTGGGGCGGGCCGCCGACCTGATCGCCGAGGCCGTCCGAGCCGACGGCGTGGTGCACGCGTTCGGCACCGGGCACTCGGAGGCCCTCGCGATGGAGATCGCCGGACGGGCGGGCGGTCTGGTGCCGACCAACCGGATCGCGCTCCGCGACCTGGTGCTGCTCGGCGGTGAACCTGCCGAACGGCTCGGCCCGCTGCTGGAACGTGACCCGGCCGTCGCGCACCGCCTCTACGAGTTGGCCCCGGTGCGCCCCACCGACGTCTTCGTGCTCGCCTCGAACTCCGGGGTCAACGGCGCGATGGTGGAGTTCGCCACGCTGGTGAAGGAGCGCGGGCACGGGCTGGTGGCGATCACCTCGGCGCAGCACTCCGGCCGGATGACCTCCCGGCACCCGTCCGGGCGCAAGCTGAGCGACCTCGCCGACGTGGTGCTCGACAACGGCGCACCGTACGGCGATGCGACGCTGCCCCTGCCCGGCGGCGGCGCGGTCGGCGCGGTCTCCTCGATCACCGCGGCGCTGCTGGCCCAGCAGGTGACAGTGGAGGTGGTGGCGCGCTTGCTGGCGGCGGGGGAGCGGGCCCCGGTCTACCTGTCGGCGAACATCCCCGACGGCGACGCGCACAACAACGAGTTGGAAGCCCGGTACGCGGGCCGCATCCGCCGCGGGTCCTGACGCTCGCCGCCGCGGCGGCCGATCTGCGTCCGCGAGATGAACGGCAGATGTCGTGAACCTGTTTCGCGCTCGGCCGGGTGGGGCATTGGCGTTGCTGCCGGCGGCCGGGACCGCCGGCAGTAGCGTCTCACCGGAGGTAGCGCGTGTCCAAGGAGACCGAGAAGCAGCGCTGGCAGCGCAACTTCGCCGACCTGTTGCAGGAGTTGCGGGTCGCCCAGACCGGCGTGCAGATCCTCTTCGCCTTCCTGCTCACCCTGCCGTTCAGTAACGGGTTCACCCAGACCAGCGAGTTCCAACGCGACGTCTACATCGTGGCGTTGCTCGCGGCGGCCGCGGCCACCGCGATGATCATCTCGCCGGTGGCGTTCCACCGGGCGCTGTTCCGGCAGGGGCGCAAGCCGGAGCTGGTCCGCTTCGCCCACCGGATGGCCACCGGTGGTCTCGCCTTCATGCTGATCGCGATGGTCAGCGCGGTGCTGCTGATCACCGACTTCGTGCTGGACCGGCCGATCGCCTTCGTGCTCAGCGCCCTGACCGGGCTCTGGTTCCTCACCTTCTGGATGCTGCTGCCGTTCGCCAGGCGCAACTGGGGTGAGGACGACATCGACGACGATGACGACGACCCGGACACGATCAACAGTCGCTGACCGCGCCGATCTTCACGCAGCGCTACCCCTGGGTAACAACCGGGGGTAGCGTGGCGGTAGTCGCGCACGTCGACGCAGCCGCACCGAGCTTCGAGGGGGCAGCCGTGACCACGACGCAGAATGGCCGACCGGCACCGGACGGCCCCGACTCCGAAACCACCGCCGGTGCCGCCGCGCCGCTGCCCGCGGAAGCCGGGCAGGTCTCCGAGAAGGAGGCCCGGCAGGTCGCCGAGGCCGCCCGCGAGTCCACCTGGGACCGGCCCAGCTTCGGCAAGGAGCTGTTCCTCGGCCGGTTCCGGCTCGACCTGATCGACCCGTGGCCCCGATCCGATCCGGACGACGTGACCCGGGCGGAGGACTTCCTCGGTCGGTTCCGCGCCTTCCTGACCACCGAGGTGGACGGCGCTGCCATCGAACGGGACGCGTCCATTCCCGACTCGGTGTTCCACGGCCTGGCCGACCTCGGCGCGTTCGGCATGAAGATCGACCGGAAGTACGGCGGGCTCGGGCTGAGCAACCTGCACTACTGCCGGGCGCTCATGCTGGCCGGCTCGGTCAGCCCGGCCATCGGCGCGCTGCTCTCGGCGCACCAGTCGATAGGTGTGCCACAGCCGCTGAAGATGTTCGGCACCACCGAGCAGAAGGACCGCTTCCTGCCCCGGCTCGCCGCCGGTGAGGTGTCCGCGTTCCTGCTCACCGAGCCCGACGTCGGCTCCGACCCGGCCCGGCTGGGCACCATCGCCGAGCCGACCGAGGACGGCACGGGCTACCGGCTCAACGGGGTGAAGCTCTGGGCCACCAACGGCATCGTGGCCACCCTGCTGGTGGTGATGGCCCGGGTGCCCGCCGCGGAGGGACGTCGGGGCGGGATCACCGCGTTCGTGGTGGACGGCGACAGCCCGGGCATCACCGTCGAGCGGCGCAACGAGTTCATCGGCCTGCGCGGCCTGGAGAACAGCCTGACCCGGTTCCACGACGTGTTCGTCCCCGCCGAGAACGTCATCGGCGGCGAGGGCAAGGGGCTGAAGATCGCCCTCACCACTCTGAACACCGGCCGGCTCTCGCTGCCGGCCATGTGCGTGGGCGCCGGCAAGTGGGCGCTGAACGTGGCCCGAGGGTGGGCCGCCGACCGGGTCCAGTGGGGACGGCCGGTGGGCGAGCACGAGGCGGTCGCGCAGAAGCTCTCCTTCATCGCCGCCACCACGTACGGCATGGAGACGATGCTCGACCTCTGCTGCCTGCTCGCCGACGACGACCGCAACGACATCCGGATCGAAGCGGCGCTGGTGAAGCTGTACGCCAGCGAGATGGCCTGGAAGATCGCCGACGAGCTGATCCAGATCCGGGGCGGGCGGGGCTACGAGACGGCCGACTCACTGGCCGCCCGCGGCGAACGCCCGGCCGCCGTCGAACAGATGCTGCGCGACCTGCGGATCAACCGGATCTTCGAGGGCTCCACCGAGATCATGCACCTGCTGATCGCGCGGGAGGCGGTCGACGCCCACCTGTCGGTGGCCGGCGACATCATCGACCCGGACGCGGGGCTGGGTCGCAAGGCCCGAGCCGGCGCGCGAGCGGGCGCCTTCTACGCGAAGTGGCTACCCACGCTCGCCGTGGGCCGGGGGCAGAGCCCCTCGGCGTACGCCGAGTTCGGCCCGCTCGCCGCGCACCTGCGCCAGGTCGAGCGGTCGTCACGCAAGCTGGCCAGGTCGACGTTCTACGCGATGTCCCGCTGGCAGGGAAAAATGGAACGTAAGCAGGCGTTCCTCGGCCGGATCGTGGACATCGGCGCCGAGTTGTTCGCCATGTCCGCGGTCTGCGTCCGGGCCACCGCCGAACGGGACAGCCGCCCGGAGAACATCGAGCTGGCCGACCTGTTCTGCCGGCAGGCGCGGGTACGGGTCGACGCCCTGTTCGCCGCACTCTGGGACAACACCGACTCGGTCGACACCGCCGCCGCGAAGCGCATCCTCGCCGGCCGGTACGCCGGCCTGGAGGAGGGCGTGCTCACCCCGTCCGACGAGCTGCCCTGGGTGGCCCGCTGGTCGCCCGGCCCGTCCACCGCCGAGGACGTCCGCCGACGCATCCCGCCGAAGCCGTAGACCGGTGGTCAGCGGGAGACCGCCCAGGCCAGCACCCCCGCCAGGATCAGACCGTTGAGCCCGGCCAGGGCCAGGTACGCCGCGGGTGGGATCTTCCTGCCCCGGCGTACGAAGGAGACCAGGACGGCGGCGTAGCCGAGCAGCAGGACGGCGATGACGACGAGGAAGTAGAACACCCGACGACCTTAGCGGCCCCGGCCGCGCAGGCCGAGTTGGCGTAGCTCCAGGGCGGCCAGCGCGTCGACTGTCGCGTCGTCGCCGCGTCGCCACGCCTCGGCGACGTCCGGGCCGATCCGGGTCAGTTGACCCAGTGGCTGGGTGGCCAGCGCGCGCAGGGCGAGCAGGTCCCGGCCGGCCGGCCCGGCGGCCAGCTTCGCCGCTGACCCGGCTCGGCGCATCCAGCGGACCCGTAGCGGCAGCCAACCGAACAGCACGATGCCGAGCGGGAAGATCAGCACCGCGACGGCGAGGGCGAGGGCCAGTTGGTCGACAAGGTGCTGCTGGTCGCGGCCGGCGTCGGCGAGCCCTCGGGCGGCGTCGGCGGCCTGCCGGAACGGCGCGGTCAGCTCGTCACCGACAAGCGGCACCCGGCGGACCTTGCTCCCGGCGTCGGCGAGGTTGTCGGCGAGGCCACTGCCGGCGCCCTCCAACTTCTGCCCCGGTACGGCGAGCTTCTGCACCAGGTCGTGCAGCCACAGCGCGCCGCGGATCGCCACGTACACCCAGGCGACGACGAGCAGGTCGGTGAGCAACTGACGGGCGGCGGTCGGAAACCGATCGGCATAGATTTTCACGCCGGCCAGCGTGCCACGAAGGTGCCGCTCCGTGCAGCCGTGACATGAGCCCGGCACGCGACCGACCGACGAGGGTTGCGCCGGCCGCGGCGCTGCTCGTCAGCGGACGCAGGTCGGGCAGGTGCCGAAGATCTCCAGGGTGTGGCTGACGTCGGCGTAGCCGTGCTGCGCGGCGACCCGGTCGGCCCAGCTCTCCACGGCCGGGCCGGCCACCTCGACCGTACGCCCGCACACCCGGCAGACCAGGTGGTGGTGGTGCCCCTCGCTGCACCTGCGGTAGAGGTGCTCCCCGCCCGGCGGGCGCATCACGTCGATCTCACCCGCGTCGGCGAGCCCCTGGAGGGTCCGGTAGACGGTGGTCAGGCCGACCCGCTCGCCGCGCTGCCGCAGCATCGCGTGCAGGTCCTGAGCGCTGTGGAAGCCCTCCATCTCGCCCAGCAGCGCGCTCACTGCCGAACGCTGCCGGGTGTTGCGCACCGCGGCGCTGCTCTCGCTCATGATCCCTCCCCGGCGTGGCTGACCGCGTCGGCCACGATGTGCGCGACGTGCTCGTCGACCAGGCTGTAGGCGATTTCCCGGCCCCGGCGCGAGCCGCGCACCACGCCCGCCCCGCGCAGCACCCGCAGGTGCTGGGAGACCAGTGGTTGCGCTGCGCCGAGCTTCTCCACCAACTCGTGCACGCACCGCTCGCCGTCGGCCAGCTCACTGACGATGGCCAGCCGAATGGGCGCGGACAGGGCGCGGAGCAACTCGCTGGCCCCGTCGAAGCCGTCGTAGCCCGTTGCGCTGGTCATCCTGCAACGGTAACCAATACCACCGACGCCCCGCTGATCAGGCTCAGCTCAGCACGACTCAGGCTCAGCTCAGCACGACCTCGTGGGGTTCCGGTGTCGGTGCGGCGGTCGGCGTGGACCGGCGGCGCACGACCCGCCAGACCCCACCGGCCACGGCCACCACCAGGAACGAGGCGATCGCCACCAGCACCACCGAGGCGCCCGGCGCGGTGTCCGCCGTAGCCGCCACCCAGACACCCGAGCCGGCGGCGAACAACCCGAGCGCCATCGCGGCGGCCATCGTGCTGCGGAAGCCCCGGGTGACCTGCTGGGCGGTGGCGACCGGCACCACCATCAACGCGCTGATCAGCAGCACTCCGACGGCCCGCATGGCGATGGTCACGGTGACCGCGGTGGCGACAGCGATCAGCAGGTTGAGGGTGCGGACCGGGAGGCCGGAGACCCGGGCGTACTCCTCGTCGTGACTGACCGCGAAGAGCGCCGGCCGCAACGCGATCATCGTGACCAGGATCGCCGCGCCGAGCACCGCGATGGTGGTCAGGTCGGCGGGCGAGATGGTGGTCAGCGACCCGAACAGGTAGGCGTTGAGGTTCGCGCTCGTCGCGTCGGAGAGGCCGACCAGGAGTACGCCGCCCGCGATGCCGCCGTAGAAGAGCAGGGCCAGGGCAAGGTCACCCGAGGTACGCCCGCGGGCTCGGACGATCTCGATGGCGATCGCGCCGATGGTGGCGGCGATCACCGCGACCAGCACCGGTGAGCGGTTGAGCAGCAGCCCCGCCCCCACGCCGGTCAGCGCCACGTGCCCCACACCGTCGCCGATCAACGCCAGCCGGCGCTGCACCAGGTAGATGCCGAGCGCCGGCGCGGCCAGGCCGATCACCAGCGCGCCGATCAGGGCGCGCTGCATGTAGGGGTACTGGAAGAGTTCCATGGCTCAGTTGCTCCACAGCCCGGCGGGCTCGTCGTAGCAGTGCGGGTGCACGTGGTCGTGGTCGGGCTCCGCGTGATGGCCGGCCGGGTCCGGCACCGCGCCGTCGTGGGCGATACGACCCTCGTGTACGACCACAGCCCGGCTGATCACCGGCCGCAGCGGGCCCAGCTCGTGGGCGACGAGCAGCACCGTTCCGCCGTCGGAGACGAAGTCGCGCAGCGCACCGGCGAACGCCTCCTGGCTGGCCGCGTCCACCCCGGCGGTCGGCTCGTCGAGCACCAGCAGCTCCGGCTGGCCGGCCAGGGCGCGGGCGATCAGGGTGCGCTGCTGCTGGCCGCCGGAGAGCGTGGACACCGGGTCACCGGCCCGGTCGGCGAGCCCGACCGCCCGCAGCGCGGCGTCGACGGCGGTACGGTCGGCTCGACCCGGTGGACGCAGCACCCCTCGACGGGCCAGCCGGCCGGAGGCCACCACCTCGCGGACGGTGGCCGGTACGCCGCCGCCGGCGCCCAGGCGCTGCGGGACGTACCCGATGCGCGCCCACTGCCGGAAACGGCGCAACGGCCGGTCGAAGAGGGTGACCGAGCCGGCGCTGATCGGCACCAGCCCGAGCACGGCGCGGATCAGGGTGGACTTGCCGGAGCCGTTGGCGCCGAGAACCGCGACCACCTCGCCGGCGGTCACGGTGAGCGAGATGTCACGGAGCACGGGGCGGCCGTCGTAGCCGACCACCCCGTGCTCGACGGTGATGACAGGTGCGGTCACGAGCAGCTCAAGGCCGTCTTCAGGGTCTGCAGGTTGGTGCGCATCACCGAAAGGTAGTCCCCGTTGCTGCCGGCGGCGAGTCCTTCGATCGGGTCCAGCACCGTGGTCTTCGCGCCGACCTGACCGGCGATGGTCTCGGCGACCTTGGGGCTCACCAGCGTCTCGAAGAAGATCGTGGTGGCCTTGTGCTCCTTGGCCTCCTCGATCACGTGCGCGAGCCGCTGCGGCGAGGGCTCGACGTCCGGGCTGAGCCCGGTGATGCCGACCTGCTCCAACTGGTAGCGGTCGGCGAGGTAGCCGAACGCGGCGTGGCTGGTCACGATCTCCCGCCGCTGGCAGGTCGCCAGGCCGTTCTTGAACTCGCTGTCCAGGGTCGTCAGGTCGGTGTGCAGGGCTGCGGCGCGGGCGGTGTAGTCGGCGGCGTGGTCCGGGTCGGCCTTGCCGAGCCGCTGGGCGAGCTGGTCGCCGATGTCGGCCAGCCGGGTCGGGTCGAGCCAGACGTGCGGGTCCTTGCCGCCGTTGCCCTCCTCGCCGTGCTCCTCCTCGTCGCCGTCGTGGTTGTGCCCGCCGGCGGACGCGTCCAGCAGCGGCTGCACGCTCGTCACGTCGAACGCCCGGTCGCCGCCGTTCTGGGCCACGGCGTCGTCCACCGCCGGCTGGAACCCCTTGAGGTAGACGATCAGCTCAGCGTCGCTGACCTCACCGACCTGGCTCGGGTTGAGTTCCAGGTCGTGCGGCTCGGCGCCGGGCTTGGCCAGGTTGGTGACCCGGACCGCGTCGCCGCCGATCCGCTCGGCCAGGAACTGGAGGGGGTAGAACGCGGCCACCACGTCGACTCGCTGGGGGTCGGCGCCGGCGGCACCACCTGTGGAGCAGCCGGCCCCGGCGCCCAGGGCGAGGAGGGCGGTCGCGGCGGCCAGGACACGGTACGTGGCGCGGTTGGTCATACCGTCAACTGTCCGTGGCAACGATAATGATTGTCAAAAACGCATGATTGCATGTCAGAGGAGCTTCGCGAGGCCCACTGTCACCAGCAGGGTCAGCATCACCAGTCGGATCAGCCGGGTCTGCGGTGCCTGAACCGCCCAGGTCGTCGCCAACAGGGCGATAAGGACCCCGGCGAGCGCGAGCGTCAGCAGCCCGCCGATCACCCCGGGCGTGAAGAACGCCACCAGCACCACCACCAGGGTGAGCAGGAACACCGACGTCGGGTTCGCCCCGGCCAACCGGGCGAGCAGAGGGCGCTGCGTACGCTGCATCCCACAGACTCTACGAGGAGGAACCCCCGGTGCTGGTGACCAACCGGTTCGTGGTCGACGTCGACACCGCCGACGGCTTCGCCGAACGGGCGCACGCCGCCCTCACCGCGCTGGCCGCCCGGCCCGGCTACCTGCGCGGCCAACTGGTCCGGGCACTGGACGACCCCCGGTACTGGTCACTGGTCACCGAATGGGAGTCGGTCGGCACGTACCGGCGGGCGCTGGGCGCCTTCGAGGTCAAGGTCAGCGCCGTGCCGCTGCTCGCCGAGTCCGTCGACGAGCCGTCCGCCTACGAGGCGCTGGCCACCGCCGCCCCCGGCGGGGCCGTGGTCGTTGCCGAGAGTGATCGGGCTGCGGGTCCTTACCGCTGAGCCGTCGGACACTACGCTGCTCCTTATGACCGCACCCGCCCCGCCACCCGGTCCCGGGGTGGCTCCGCCGTTCGCCGCGCCGCCCACCGAGGGCCGCCGGACCCGGCTCTGGATCGGCCTCGGCGTCGGCGCGCTCGCCGTGGTGCTCTGCTGCGGCGGGGGTGGCACCGCCGTCGTCGGCCTGGCCGTCAGCGGAGTCCAGGCGATCCGGGAACAGGCCCGCACCGTGACCGGCGACTACTACCAGGCGCTGGTCGAGCGGAACTACGGTCGGGCGTACGACCAGCTCTGCGACGACGCGCAGCGGCGTGAGTCCCGGCCGGAGTTCGAGCGGCGGGCTGCCGCCGAACCGCAGGTGACCGGGTTCCGGGTGGGCGAGGTCGACACCACCTACCTGACCGTGCCGGTCGACGTGACCCTCGACGGCGGCGACCGGGAGCGGCAGCAGGTGAGCCTCGGCCAGGACGGGCAGACCGGCGGCGTGGAGGTCTGCGAGGTCAGCTGACCCGCCCCCGGTATTCTGCTGGGCTCGGGGGGACGGTGGTCGTACCGTTGTCCCGAACCGACCGTTCCATCCACATCTCGCCCCCGCCGACCGCCAGCCGGCGTAGGAGGAAACATGCCAGCCGACCGTATCGACGCCGTCGTCAGCCTCGCCAAGCGCCGAGGCTTCGTCTTCCCCTCCAGTGAGATCTACGGGGGCACCCGATCGGCGTGGGACTACGGCCCGCTCGGCGTGGAGCTCAAGGAGAACGTCCGCCGGCAGTGGTGGAAGACCATGGTCCAGCAGCGCGACGACGTCGTCGGCCTGGACTCCGCGGTGATCCTGGCCCGCAAGGTGTGGGAGGCGTCCGGCCACATCGCCGAGTTCGTCGACCCGCTCACCGAGTGCCAGTTCTGTCACAAGCGGTTCCGCGCGGACCACCTGGAAGAGGCGTACGCCGAGAAGCACGGCAAGCCGCTGACCTCACTGGCGGAGCTGAACTGCCCCAACTGCGGCAACAAGGGCACCTTCACCGAGCCGAAGATGTTCAACGGCCTGATGAAGACCTACCTGGGCCCGGTGGAGAGCGACGAGGGGCTGCACTACCTGCGCCCGGAGACCGCCCAGGGCATCTTCGTCAACTACAAGAACGTCGAGACGGTCGCCCGCAAGAAGCCCCCGTTCGGCATCGCGCAGACCGGCAAGTCGTTCCGCAACGAGATCACCCCGGGCAACTTCATCTTCCGGACCCGCGAGTTCGAGCAGATGGAGATGGAGTTCTTCGTCGAGCCGGGCACCGACGAGCAGTGGCACGAGTACTGGCTGCAGGAGCGCTGGAACTGGTACCTCGACCTCGGCCTCTCGGCGGACAATCTGCGTCTCCACGAGCACCCCAAGGAGAAGCTGTCGCACTACTCGAAGCGGACGGTGGACATTGAGTACCGCTTCCAGTTCGGAGGCACCGAGTTCGCCGAGCTGGAGGGTGTCGCCAACCGCACCGACTTCGACCTCTCCACGCACAGCAAGCACTCCGGCGTCGACCTGTCGTACTTCGACCAGAGCAAGAGTGAGCGCTGGATGCCGTACGTCATCGAGCCGGCCGCGGGTCTGACCCGCGCGGTGCTCGCCTTCCTGCTGGAGGCGTACGACGAGGACGAGGCGCCGAACACCAAGGGCGGCGTGGACAAGCGCACCGTGATGCGGTTCGACCCGCGGCTCGCCCCGGTCAAGGTGGCGGTGCTGCCGCTGTCCCGCAACGAGGCGCTGTCGCCCAAGGCCAAGGACCTCGCGACGCTGCTGCGCAAGCGCTGGGTGGTGGAGTTCGACGACTCGCAGGCGATCGGGCGTCGTTACCGCCGGCAGGACGAGATCGGCACCCCGTTCTGCGTGACCGTCGACTTCGACACCCTTGACGACAACGCCGTGACGGTGCGCAACCGGGACACCATGGCCCAGGAGCGCGTCTCCCTGGACCAGGTCGAGCGCTACCTGATCGAGCGTCTCCCCGGCTGCTGAGACTCTGCGCACGGGGCCCCGGCCGACGCGATAAGCGCCGGTCGGGGCCCCGTACACTTGTCCGGTGACTGCCTCGACCGTGCCCGCGCTGCGCCCGCTGACTCTCGGCCAGCACCAGGTGTGGCCGCCGGTCGTGCTCGCGCCGATGGCCGGGATCACCAACGTCGGGTTCCGTCGGCTCTGCCGGGAGCAGGGCGGCGGCATCTACGTCTGCGAGATGATCACCACTCGGGCGCTTGTCGAGCGCAACCCGAAGACGCTGCGCATGATCGCCTTCGGCGACGACGAGAAGCCCCGCAGCCTCCAGCTCTACGGCACCGACCCGGAGATCACCGCCGCCGCCGTGCGGATCGTCGTCGAGCGCAACCTCGCCGACCACATCGACCTCAACTTCGGCTGCCCCGTACCCAAGGTCACCCGGCGTGGCGGCGGCGCGGCGCTGCCGTGGCGACGCCGGCTCTTCGCGCGACTCGTGCGGGCCGCGGTGGCTGCCGCGGCACCGTCCGGGGTGCCGGTCACGGTCAAGATGCGCAAGGGCATCGACGACGACCACCTGACGTACGTCGAAGCCGGGCTCGCCGCCCAGGAGGCTGGCGTGGCCGCGGTGGCCCTGCACGGGCGGACGGCGGCGCAGCGTTACTCGGGCACTGCCGACTGGGACGCGATCGCCACGCTGAAGCAGGCCCTCGACGTGCCGGTGCTCGGCAACGGCGACATCTGGGAGGCCGACGACGCGCTGCGGATGGTGGCCCACACCGGCGTCGACGGTGTGGTCATCGGGCGCGGCTGCCTGGGCCGACCGTGGCTCTTCGCCGACCTGGAAGCCGCCTTCAACGGTCGGTCGGAGCGGCGGCTGCCCATCCTCGGCGAGGTGGCGGTGACCATGCGCCGGCACGCCGAGCTGCTGGTCGACCAGTTCACGGCCGGCGCCCGCAACCCGGCCCGAGGTGAACGGGACGGCTGCACCGACTTCCGCAAGCACGTCGCCTGGTACCTCAAGGGCTTCCCGGTCGGCGGCGAACTGCGTCGCTCGCTGGCGATGATCGAGAGCCTGGCCCAGCTCGACGACCTGCTCGGCAAGCTCGACCCGGCGGAGCCGTTCCCGGTGACCGCCCTGGGCCAGCCGCGCGGGCGTACCAACTCGCCCGGCAAGGTCTTCCTGCCGGAGGGCTGGCTGGCCAGCCGAGACGACGACACGGTCCCCGAGGGTGCCGAGATGGACGACTCCGGCGGCTGAGCCCTTGGCCGGCCGAGCCCTTGGCCGGCCGAGCCCTTGGCCGGCCGAGCCCTTGGCCGGCTGAGCCTTTGGCCGGCCGAATCCCTGGCGGGTCGAGTCCCTGGCCGGCCGAGTCCCTGGCCGGTCGCGCGGAGACCTCGCGAAGGTCCCGCCGAACGCGGGCTCCCAGCGCGCCGCCGTGCCGGTCACCCCCCGAGCCCCCGGGTCGCGGCGCTCGGTCTCTCCACGACACTCCCCACGGAGGCTGGCAGTTGAGTTAGGCGTCCTATCGAGCTGATGTCGTAAACGAATCATCGGCTCGGCTCGGCTCTGTTCGGCTCTGCTCTGCTCGGCTCGGCTCGGCTCTGCTCTGCTCGGCTCTGCTCTGCTCTGCTCGGCTCGGCTCGGCTCTGCTCGGCTCCGCTCCGCTTGGCTCGTCCGGCCTTGCCCTGATTCGTTTACGACATCAGCTCCAAAGGACCCGGCATCTAGTCGGCGCGGTGGCCTGGCGTGGTCGGGACGGCCTGGACCGGTGGGCGGCTTGCCGAGGTAGGTGCCCTAATCAGGCTGGATGACCCCTCGACTTCGTTTTGACCCTCGACTTCGTTTGGGCCTGACGAGGCGTGTGGACAGTGACTCGGTTATGCCGAAGGGCCGGGCCCCGTGGTGGGGTCCGGCCCTTCGGTCATGTGCGTGTGGCTTAGCTGGTGGCGTAGCCGCGGGTGGCGATCCAGTCGGCGAGGTGCTCGACGGTGATCCAGTAGGAGGCGGTGTTGGGGTCGGCGGAGTCGGCGATCTTGACGGTGTTGCCGTTGTCGCGGTAGCCGACGACGCTGATGTAGTGCCCGCCCTCGTAGGAGTGGCTCGCACCGTCGGTGTCGGTGCTGGTGCCGGCGATGTTGGCGACGACGGCCCGGCCGTCGTCGACGGTCGTGACGACGTCGGCGCGTAGCGTGTCGGTCTGCTTGGCGTCAGCGTCGGGGGTGCTGATTTCCACCGACCGGTAGGCGTCGTTCTTGCCGGTTTCCTTGTTCAGGACGGGGGTGATGTCGTTGATGGAGTTGGTGCCGGCCTCGGTGGTGCCCATCTCCTTGGCCATGTCGTCGACGTTGATGTTCTTGCCCTGCACGGACAGGGCGTTACGGGTCGCGGCGGGGCCGCAGTAGTAGAAGTTCGGCTGGGCTTCGTAGCGCACGCCGAGTTCGCGCTCACCGTGGCCGCCCTTGCGGTCGGTCTGGGTTTGCGTGGCCGGCTTGGCGTCGGACGCCGCGTAGGCGGTGGTGATGGGGCCGGCGATGGCGCCGCCGGTGAAGGCGAGGCCGGCGGCGGTCAGGGCGGTCTTACGGATCAGATCGGTACGCATGATGGCGTGCTCCTCTGCATCGGGGGTGCCCACACCACACCCGGGGGGGTGTGGTTGTGCGGGGGAAAGTTCGAGGGGGGAGTTCTGCCCGGCGACCCGCGAGTGGGGGTCGGCGTCGGGACAGGGTGTAACGGGTGCCGGTGGCGAATCATTCCGCCTACCCGGGGGCGGCTCACTTCGGCCTGCCCGGAGGGTCGGCCGGTGGTGGCCGGCCGGTGGTGGTGGTGCTCGGTTGTGCGGGGGGTGTAACCGGGGCGGCCTGCCGGATGTTCCCGGCGGCTGTTCCGGCCGGAGGGCCAGGCGGCTGTTCCGGCCGGAGGGCCTGGCGGCTGTTTCCGGCGGGGCCGGCGCACCATGACCCGGACTGTTGCGGTGGTCTGCCAGGTATAACGACCCGGCCCGGCCCCCGATTCCAGGCTGAGGGTGGCCCCGACCACCCGACACCAACGGTCAAACCCGACAACCCGCCCACCCGGCCAACCAGGCGAACCCGACACGACGGCCACAGCGGTCTGATCTACTCGGGTTCCTGAACATCGCGGTGTCCGCGTGCCGGGGATACCCCGATTTCATGAAAGCCGAGTGGATCACGCCGGTCTGCGCCATTCGCGCCCCCGGACCCGGCCCGCACCGACCGGACGACCGGACCCGGCCCAAGGAGCGCGCGAGGTCGAGGCTCGTTCACGATCGTCCTCGATCCAGAAATAGGCCCCATCCCACGCCAGGAGGCCACTACATCCTGGATTGAGCACGATCATGCGGGGCGGGACCGGCCGCTCACGGATGGGGTGAGCGAGGCCGGTGGGCGTCGTGTGGCCTGGCCCGCCGCGGGAAGGGCCGGGGGGTAGGGGCCGTGCGGACAGACCGGGTCAGCGGGCCGGGGGGTGCACCGAGGCCTGGGCTGAAGGTCAGGGGTTGGCGGTGTCGGTTTGGGGCACGTTGCGCTGTGTTGGGATGGTCGGTGCGGTCGGCCAGGGGATCTCGGGCGCGCGGTGGAAGGTGATGCCGGCGGTCGTCCAGCGGGGGCCCTGGCCGGCCAGGCGGTCGCGGAAGCCGGACCAGTCGTGGCTGGCCCGGGGTGACCAGCCCAGTTCGGCGATGGCCGGGAGGCGGGGTAGGAGCAGGAGTTCGATGTCGACGAGCGAGGTGACCGATTCGGTCCAGAGCGGGGCCTCCACGCCGAGGATGGCCTCGGCGGGTACGTCGGCGACGTGCGTAGCCGGATCCCAGTCGTAGGCCTTGCGTACGTCGATGAGGCCGGCCCAGTCGTGCCCGATCGGGGTGTCCGGGGCATACTTCATGTCCAGGTAGGCGTGGTTGCCGGGGGAGACGATCAGCCGGGCGCCACGGCGTACGGCGTCGACGGTGGTGGCGTCTTCGCCGTTCGTGCCCCACCACTGCAGGACCCGCCCGTCGAGGTGGGCGGCGGGGGCGAGCTGGTGCCAGCCGACGACGGTCTTGCCGAGGTCGGCCACGATGCGCTGGACCCGCTCGACGAAACCGGTGTAGACCTCGCCCTTCACCTTGAACGCCTCGTCGCCGCCGATGTGCAGCCAGGGGCCGGGGGTGAGCGCGGCGACCTCGCCCAACACGTCGGCGACGAAGTCGTACGTCCGCTCGTCGGCCGGGTCGACGTAGCTGAAGCCGACTTCGGTGCCGGTGTACGGCGGTGGTGCGGTCTTGTCCGGTGCCAGCTCGGGGTACGCGACAAGCGCCGAGTTGGTGTGCCCCGGGAGGTCGATCTCCGGGACGACTGTGATGTGGCGGGCGGCCGCGTAGGAGACGATCCGCGTGTAGTCGGTCTTCGTGTAGTGCCCGCCGGGGCCGCCGCCGACCTCGGTCGTCCCGCCGATGGCTGTCAGCTTGGGCCAGGAGTCGACGGCGATCCGCCAGCCCTGGTCGTCGGTGAGGTGCAGGTGCAGGTGGTTGAGCTTGTAGCGGGCCAGGTGGTCGACCACCCGCAGCACGTCCTCGACGGCGAAGAAGTGCCGCGCCACGTCGAGCATCGCGCCCCGGTAGGGGAAACGAGGGGCGTCGGTGATGGTCCCGCCGGGCAGCGCCCAGCGTTCGGTGACCGGGACGGGGCTCTCGATGGCAGCCGGCAGCAGTTGGCGCAGCGTCTGTACGCCGTGGAAGAGGCCGGCGGGGGTGGGGGCGGTGACGCGTACCCCGTCGGTGGCGATGTCGAGCCGGTAGCCCTCCGGGCCGAGGTCGGCGGTGTCGTCGAGCGCCAGCGCGATGCCACCAGCGGGCTCCGGCGTGGTGGCGTCGGTGACCGGCAGCGGGTAGCCGGTGGCCGGACGCAGGAGTTGGGCGAGCTGCTCGGCGACCGCGAGCGCGGCGGGGTCCGCGCTGGCCACGATGAACGCTTCGGCTGGCAGCACCCAGTCGGCGGTCGGGTCCGGCTGGACCTGCTGCGGGGCGGGGACGACGTCGGTCAGCCGGTGCGGGGCCGCCGGGGCGAGCAACGTGCCAGCGGTCTGCTCGGCCGCGTGGGCCAGCGTGGCCGCGTCCGGCTCCCCTGGCGACAGCGGCACGGGGACGGCGGTGGGGCCGGGGGAGGGGGTGGTCGACACGGCGGCGACTCCGGGGGGGTGTATTCGCGTCTGTTATGGCAAAAGTGAGGTTCACCGGCTGGCGTGCCGTCAAGCGTACGACGCTCGGCCGGAATGCGTGATGGTGCGCGTGGAAGCGTTCCCAAAAACCGGTACGAACACGGATAGTCGTGATGGCTGTGCCAATTGTCACCGAACGGTCCCAGGTCGCTCGATGTTCGCTTAACCTTCGCCCACCGATCGACGTCGACCCCGGGATTACCGGAGGTCCGTCCCGGGAAGAAGAAAACTGAACCTTCGTTAAGTGTCAATCCGGCGCGTGTGTTGTGGAGGCTCTGGTGGCAGCGCAAGAGACCGTCGATCACAAGTACGTCTACGACTTCTCCGAGGGCAACAAGGATCTCAAGGAGCTGCTCGGCGGCAAGGGGGCAAACCTCGCCGAGATGACCAACCTGGGCCTGCCCGTCCCGCCCGGCTTCACCATCACCACCGAGGCGTGCCAGGCGTACCTCGCGACGGGACGGGAGCCGGACGGGCTCGCCGGTCAGATCGAGGCGCACCTGGAAGCGCTGGAGCGCGAGATGGGCAAGCGCCTCGGCGACCCGCAGGACCCGCTGTTGGTGTCCGTCCGCTCCGGTGCCAAGTTCTCCATGCCCGGCATGATGGAGACCGTCCTCAACGTCGGTCTCAACGACCAGAGCGTGGTCGGGCTCTCCGCACAGGCAGGCGGTAACGACAGGTTCGCCTGGGACTCCTACCGGCGGCTCATCCAGATGTTCGGCAAGACCGTCTGCGAGGTGCCGGGCGAGGAGTTCGAGCACGCGCTCGACGAGGCCAAGCACGCCAAGGGCACCCACAACGACCTTGATCTGGACGCCGGCGACCTGCGTGGGCTGGTCGACGCGTACAAGAAGATCTTCTTGAAGCACACCGGTCGGGAGTTCCCGCAGCAGCCACGCGAACAGCTCGACCTGGCCATCCGCGCGGTCTTCGAGTCGTGGAACGCCGAGCGCGCGGTGCTCTACCGCCGCCAGGAGCGCATCCCGGCCGACCTCGGCACCGCGGTCAACGTGGTGACCATGGTCTTCGGCAACCTCGGGCCCGACTCCGGCACCGGGGTCGCGTTCACCCGCGACCCGGGCAGCGGCGCGCAGGGGATCTACGGCGACTACCTGGCCAACGCCCAGGGCGAGGACGTGGTCGCCGGCATCCGCAACACAGTGCCGTTGCAGGAGTTGGAGCAGCTCGACAAGTCCTCCTACGACGAGCTGCTCGGCATCATGGCCCGGCTGGAGGAGCACTACAAGGACCTGTGCGACATCGAGTTCACCATCGAGCGCGGCAAGCTGTGGATGTTGCAGACCCGGGTCGGCAAGCGCACCGCAGCCGCCGCGTTCGTCATCGCCGGGCAACTCGTCGACGAGGGCCTGATCGACCTGGACGAGGCTCTGCACCGGGTCAACGGCGCGCAACTGGCCCAGCTGATGTTCCCGCGCTTCCAGCTCGACCATGATTTCCAGCCGGTCGCCAAGGGCATCGGCGCCTCACCCGGCGCGGCGTCCGGCAAAGTGGTCTTCACCTCCGCCCGGGCCGTCGAGCTGGCCGCCGAGGGTGAGTCGGTGATCCTGGTGCGCCGGGAGACCAACCCGGACGACCTGAACGGCATGATCGCCGCGCAGGGCATCCTCACCTCACGCGGCGGCAAGACCAGCCACGCCGCGGTGGTGGCCCGGGGCATGGGCAAGACCTGCGTCTCCGGCGCCGACGAGATCGAGGTGAACGTGCCGGCGAAGCGGTTCACCGTGGCCGGGCAGACCGTCAACGAGGGCGACGTGGTGTCCATCGACGGCACCACCGGCAAGGTCTACCTCGGTGAGGTGCCGGTCATGCCCTCCGAGGTCGTGCAGTACTTCGAGGGCAGCCTCGACCCCGAGCACATCGACAACGCGCTGGTCCGCGCCGTACACCGGATCATGACGCACGCCGACGGGAAGCGGCGGCTCGCGGTCCGCACGAACGCCGACACCGGTGCGGACGCGGCCCGCGCCCGGCGCTTCGGCGCCGAGGGCATCGGGCTGTGCCGCACCGAGCACATGTTCCTCGGTGAGCGGCGTGAGCTGGTCGAGCGGCTCATCCTTGCCCGGGCTCCGGGCGAGCGGGAGGCGGCGTTGGAGGCGCTGCTGCCGTTGCAGCGCGCCGACTTCGAGGAGATCTTCCGCGAGATGGACGGCCTGCCGGTCACCGTCCGGCTCATCGACCCGCCGTTGCACGAGTTCCTGCCGCCGCTGGAGCAGCTCGCCGTCAACGTGGCTGTCGCCCAGGAGCGTGGCGAGGACGTGGCCAAGGAGGAGGCGTTGCTCGCGGCCGTCCGGCGGATGCACGAGGAGAACCCGATGCTCGGGCTGCGGGGCGTACGCCTCGGCCTGGTCATCCCCGGCCTGTTCGCGATGCAGGTCCGGGCCATCGCCGAGGCGGCTGTCAGTTGCGCCCGGAACGGGGGTGTGGCGAAGCCGGAGATCATGGTGCCGCTGGTCGGTGCCGTGCAGGAGTTGGAGACCGTCCGCGCCGAGGCCGAGAAGATCATCGCCGAGGTGGTCGGGGACAGCGGTGTCGAGGTGCTGATCGGCACCATGATCGAGGTGCCCCGGGCGGCGCTGACCGCCGGGCAGATCGCCGAGGCCGCCGAGTTCTTCTCCTTCGGCACCAACGACCTGACCCAGATGGGCTGGGGTTTCTCCCGCGACGACGTCGAGGGCGCGTTCTTCTGGCGCTACCTGGAGCTGGGCATCTTCGGCATCTCGCCGTTCGAGTCGATCGACCGCGACGGCGTCGGCCGGCTGGTGCGGATCGCCGCCGAGGAGGGCCGGGCCGCCCGGCCCGGGCTGAAGCTCGGCATCTGCGGTGAGCACGGTGGCGACCCGGACTCGGTGCACTTCTTCCACGAGGTCGGCCTGGACTACGTGTCCTGCTCGCCGTTCCGGGTGCCGGTGGCACGGCTGGAGGCCGGTCGGGCGGTCGTGGAAAGCGGCGGGTCGGACAGCCGCTGACGCACGTCGGTGGCGGCCGGTGACCCGGCCGCCACCGGCGTTCAGATCGGCGGACGACGCCAGGTGGGTCGGGACGGGCGGCGCAACTGTGTCGGCAGGGTCGCCATCGGGGTACGCGTGGCCAGCGGGGCGTGCGCGTCCGGCACGGAGGTCGCGCCGATGCCTCCGCCGCGAACGTCCAGGAAGGAGCCCGCCCGACGGGCCACCGCACGCGCCTCCTCGTGCAGCGCCTCCAGGTCGCCGGCGGCGGACGCGGTGACGAGGGTCAGCAGGGCGCTGCGCCCGGCCGGGTAGGTCACCACGCAGCCGGCGGTGGTGCACACGACCGACTCCCGGAACTCACCCTGCCGGACGGTGTCGGCCACCCGGTGACCGAGCCCGAAACTCGCGGCGGCGAGCGCGGCGAGATGGGTGGCGTCGGTGCTGGGCAGGTCGCTGGAGATGAGCAGGCCGTCGGTGCCCGCGAGCACCGTGCCGGCGATGTCGGGTCGGCGCTGGCGCAGCCCGCGTAGCTCCGTTCCCATCACCGTGTCTGCGTCCACGAGCGTTACCCCTCACCGGTCGGGCTCTGCGTGTCACTCGGCTGGTCACGTTCCGCGCTGGGAACGCTACCTGTGGCCACTTCCGACTGCGAGCCCGTAACCCTCGGCAATCGGTTGGCAACTGCGGGCCAATCGGTGGTTGTGTGCAGTTCATCGATGCGTCGTGAGCGGGTCGAGCAACGGGGGCGGGCGTAATCTTGGCTCGCTCGCACACGGCCGATTGGGCGCCGCGTCGAACGGGAAGAGGTGACTGCATGACCAGTGTCTGGGAGAGCCTGACTGTGGACGCCCGCGATCCGGCCCGACTGGCCCGTTGGTGGGCCGAGGCGCTCGGCTATCAGGTCGTCACCGAGACTCCGAGCGGCGTGGAGATCCGCCAGTCCCCGGACCAACTGCCCGCCCTGTTCTTCGGCCCGGTGGCCGAGGGCAAGGAGCGGAAGAACCGTCTGCACCTCGACCTGCGCCCCGCCAATCAGGAGGCCGAGGTCGAGCGCCTTGTCGACATGGGCGCGCGGCACGTCGACATCGGTCAGGGTGACGTCGACTGGACGGTGTTGAGTGACCCGGAAGGCAACGAGTTCTGCGTTCTCCGTGAGCGCGAGGAGTGAGCCGGTTTTGCGAGCCCCGCAGTCGCGAACAGCGGCGGCTCCGTGAGCGCGAGGAGTGAGCCGGTTTTGCGAGCCCCGCAGTCGCGAACAACAGCAGCCCTGTGAGCGCGAGGAGTGAGCCGGGGGCGGCGGACGCGCGGTTGGTCGAGGAGCCGCCCAAGGACACCGGGCATCGCCGGTCGCCGTACGAGCGCGACCGGGCCCGGGTGCTGCACTCGGCGGCGTTCCGCCGGCTGGCCACCAAGACCCAGGTGCACACCGCCGGCACTGACGACTTTCTGCGTACGCGGCTGACGCACTCGCTGGAGGTGGCCCAGATCGCCCGGGAGATGGGTGCCCGGCTGGGTTGCGACCCGGATGTGGTGGACGTCGCGGGGCTCGCGCACGACCTGGGGCACCCGCCGTTCGGGCACAACGGCGAGGCGGCCCTGGACCTGCTCGCCACGCCGTGCGGCGGCTTCGAGGGCAACGCGCAGACCCTGCGGGTGTTGACCCGCCTGGAGGCGAAGGTGCTCGCCCCGGACGGTTCGTCCGCCGGTCTGAACCTGACCCGGGCGTCGCTCGACGCGATCGGCAAGTACCCGTGGCCGCGCCGGCCGGGGGAGCGCAAGTTCGGGGTGTACGCCGACGACGCGGCAGTCTTCGACTGGATCCGGGCCGGTGCGCCCGGCGACCGGCGCTGCCTGGAGGCCCAGGTGATGGACTGGGCCGACGACGTCGCGTACTCGGTGCACGATGTGGAGGACGGGATCCACGGTGGCTACGTCACGTTGCACCCGTTGCTCACCGATGCCGACGAGCGGGCCGCGCTCTGCGCCGACGTGGCCTCCGCCTACTCGGGGGAGTCCGCGACGGACCTGGCTGAGGTGCTTGTCGATCTGCTGGCCGGTCCGCTGCTCGCCCCGTTCGCCGGGTACGACGGCAGCCATCGCGCGCAGGTGGCGCTGAAGGCCACCACCAGTGGGGTGACCGGGCTGTTCGTGTCCGCGGCGGTGGCTGCCACTGAGGAGCGCTTCGGTCCGGGCCCGCACCGCCGGTACGCCGCCGACCTGGTGGTGCCCCGACTGGTCCGGGCGCAGTGTGCCCTGCTCAAGGGCATCGCGCTCCGGTACGTGATGCGTCGCAGCGGCTTCCGGGGGCGCTACGAGCGGCAGCGGACGATGCTTGCCGAGGTGGTCGCCGCGCTGGTCCGTCGCGCCCCGGAGGGGCTCGACCCGATCTTTGCCCCGCTGTGGCGGGCAGCCCCGGACGACGCGGCCAGGCTGCGGGTGGTTATCGACCAGGTCGCCTCGCTCACCGACCCGGCGGCGGTGACCTGGCACACTCGCCTGGTCGGCAAGGGGACACCCCCGACTGTCTCCGAGCCAGCTTAGGCTAGCCTAACTGACATGACGGAACGCCCCAGGAACGTCACCTCGGCCCGGCTGCTGCGCACCGAGCGGCCCACCCCGCACCTGATCCGGCTCGTCCTCGGTGGGGACGAACTGGTCGGCCTGCCGGTGGGCGAGTTCACCGACCACTACATCAAGGTGGTCTTCCCGCAGTCGGGTGTCGCGTACCCGCAGCCGTTGGACCTCGCCGCGATCCGCCGGGACCTGCCCCGGGAGCAGTGGCCCCGGCTGCGCGCGTACACGGTGCGGCGCTGGGATCCGCTGGCCGGGGAGCTGACCGTCGACGTGGTGTACCACGGCGACGAGGGGTTGGCCGGTCCGTGGGCCGCCGCGCTGCGCCCGGGCGATCCGGTGCACTTCGTCGGCCCCGGCGGCGCGTACGCCCCGAGCCCGGACGCGGACTGGCACCTGCTGGTCGGCGACGAGAGTGCCCTGCCGGCGATCGCCGCCGCGCTGGAACGGCTGCCGCTGGGTGCTCCGGCCCACGTCTTCGTGGAGATCGCCGACCCGGCGGAGGAGCAGAAGCTGCTCAGCCCCGGAGCGGTCGAGCTGACCTGGCTGCATCGCGGCGACCGCCCGGTGGGCGAGGCGCTTGTCGCGGCGGTACGGGCGTTGGAGTTCCCGGCTGGCCAGGTGCACGCGTTCGTGCACGGCGAGGCCGCCTTCGTCCGGGAGTTGCGTCGGCTGCTGCGCCGCGAGCGGGGCGTACCCCTCGACCGGCTCTCCATCTCCGGCTACTGGCGGCGCGGAATGGACGACGAGGGCTGGCGCTCCACCAAGGCCGACTGGAACCAGCAGGTGGCGGCCGAGGAGGTTGCCATCCCGGAGCCTGCTGCGGCGGCCTGAGCCCCGCTCATCCTTCCTGGGTGTCCACCTCGTTGCCGGCGCGGGCGAGGCGCCTGCTGAGCAGTACGGCGTACCCGACGACCGCCAGGGCGAGCAGCGACAGCATCACCCTCGGCTGGTGCACCGTCGCGGTGATCAGGCTGACCGAGACCACCCCGTAGGCGGCGATCGCCAACCGGGCGGCGCTCGGCCGGGTCCAGAGCCAGTACAGGGCGAGGCCACACAGCGTCCACACCACCATCGAGGCGCCCAGCAGCAGCCGCAGCTCCAGCGGCAGCCGGGCGGCGTCGTCGTCGACCAGCCGGACCACTTGCCCGAGCGCCCAGCCGAGCAGCAGCAGCGCGCCGCCGAGCGGAATATGCAGGTAGCTGTACGCCTGCCCGCCGCGCAGCCGGCTCTGGGTCAGGCGGGTGGTGACGAAGGTGGTGTAGACCCACCAGACGGCCGCCGGGATCAGGAAGGCCATCGCGGCGGTGAGGATCATGTGCGGCGGGGGGTGGTCCGGCACGGCGAAGAGCAGGCTGGCCAGCGCGCTGCCCAGCACGATGATGGTGAACTGCCCGATCCGTTCCGGCAGATGCCTGTTGTCCACCGGCCAGCGGTTGAGCCACCGCACCCCGACCCAGGGCGTGGCCAGTTCGATGACCATCGCGACCACCCACAGGACCGGGCGCAGCCTGGTGGGCGCGGCCAGCGACGCCAGCCAGATCAACCAGCCCGACCCGAAGCCGATCAGGTAGACGGTCGTCACCATCCGGGCCTTCGAGCTGGTCGGGCGGGCCCGCAGGTACAGCAGGAGCAGCACGCCCCGCACGATCAGGTACCCGACCGGCAGGAGCACGCTCTCCGGCACCTCGTCCACGCCGAGGGTCATCGCGCCCGCGCCGACCAACGCGACAAGCACCAGTAGTCGGTGGAGCGCGTCGTCCGGATCGAACCGGGTGTCGTAGTAGACCTGCCCCATCCAGGCCCACTGGATCACCACGAAGAGCCCGATCACGGCCAGCAGGGCAGTCGGCGACGGGCTCGGCTCGTCGCCCAGCCGGCGTACCACGGCCGCCAGCGCGTACACGAAGATGAGGTCGAGGAAGAGTTCCAGCCAGGTGGCGTGGCGGTGCCCGGCCTCGTCGGCCTGCGGGGTCTGTCCGTCCAGCCCCAGCCAACCCGCCAGCCATCGCGGCACGTGGGGGCCGTCGGTCCGTACCCTGCGCATCTGGTCATGGTCCCCGCGCGGACCCGGCTCGCGGGCCGGAACCGTCCAGCCGGCAGCGGTCGTCGCCACACCGGCGTCCCCCGGCCGGCGTGTCGTCGGTCCGGCAGGGCAGGATGTACGGCGAGGGGGTGGCGAATGGCTGGGCGGATCCGGGACGAGGACATCGCACTGGTCCGGGAACGCACCTCGATCGGGGATGTGATCTCCGAGACGGTCACCCTGAAGTCCGCCGGCGGCGGCAACCTCAAGGGGCTGTGCCCGTTCCACGACGAGAAGAGTCCGTCGTTCAACGTCTCGCCGGCCCGCAACGTCTGGTACTGCTTCGGCTGCGGTGCCGGCGGGGACGCGATCAAGTTCCTGATGGACGCCGACCACCTCAGCTTCGTGGAGTCCGTCGAGCGGCTGGCCGGCCGCGCCGGCATCCAGTTGCGCTACATCGAGGACGACAAGGGCACCCCGCGCCCCCGCCCGCAGCAGGGTCAGCGGCAGCGCCTGGTCGCCGCGCACGCCGCCGCCGTCGAGTTCTACCGCGCGCAACTGAGCACCGCGGGCGCCCGGCCGGCACGGGAGTTCCTGGCGCGACGAGGCTTCGACCGGGCCGCCGCCGAGCGCTACGGCTGTGGCTTCGCGCCGGAGGGCTGGGACCTGCTCACCAAGCACCTGCGCCAGCAGGGCTTCAACCACCAGGAGCTGGTTACCGCCGGGCTGTCCCGGGAGTCCCGCTCCGGCACCCTGATCGACAGGTTCCGCCGTCGGTTGCTCTGGCCGATCCGCGACCTCGCCGGCGACGTGATCGGCTTCGGCGCGCGCAAGCTCTTCGATGACGACGACGGCCCGAAGTACCTGAACACCCCCGAGACGCCGATCTACAAGAAGTCGCACGTGCTCTACGGCATCGACCAGGCCAAACGGGAGATCGCCAAGCAGGGGCGGGCGGTGATCGTCGAGGGCTACACCGACGTGATGGCGTGTCACCTCGCCGGGGTGACCACGGCGGTGGCAACCTGCGGCACCGCCTTCGCCGCGGACCACATCTCGGTCCTGCGTCGGCTCCTGTTCGACAGCGACGAGGTGGCCGGCGAGATCATCTTTACCTTCGACGGGGACGCCGCCGGGCAGAAGGCCGCGCTGCGCGCCTTCGAGGACGATCAGCGCTTCGTCGGGCGCACGTTCATCGCGGTCAGCCCGGACAACATGGACCCGTGCGATCTGCGGCTGGCCAAGGGCGACCTGGCGGTGCGTGACCTGGTCGCCCGCCGTGAGCCGCTCGTCGACTTCGCGCTGCGACACGTGATCAGCCGCTTCGACCTGGACACCGTCGACGGCCGGGTCGAGGCCATGCGTCACGCCGCGCCGCTTGTCGCGCGACTCAAGGACCGGGAGAAGCGCCCAGAGTACGTCCGCAAGCTCGCCATGGACCTCGGCATGGAGATCGAGCCGGTGCAGCGGGCGGTGCTCGCCGCCGGCAACGCTCCGCCGCCCAGCGCCCGCGACGCCGCCCCAGCCGCCCGGCCCGCCTCGGCCCGACCGGAGCCGGAACTGGACAGCCCGCAGTCGATGGTCGAGCGGGAGGCGCTCAAACTCGCCCTCCAGCAACCGGTCCTGGCCGGGCCGATGTTCGACGCGGTCGAGGCCACCGAATACCGCCACCCGGTGCACGTCGCGGTGCGTGCGGCCATCGCGGCGGCCGGTGGTGCCGTGTCGGCGACCGGCGGCGCGGTCTGGATCGAGTCGGTGCGCGACGCCTGCGAGGACCTGGCGTCCGCGGCGCTGGTCGGTGAGTTGGCCGTCGAACCACTGCGGATCGACGGCGAACCGGACCCGCGCTACGTGTCGATCACCATGGCCCGGGTGCAGTTCGGGTCGGTGACCGCCCGGGTCCGGGACCTGAAGTCCCGCATCCAGCGGATCAACCCGGTCAACAACAAGGACGAGTACTTCGCCGCCTTCGGTGAGCTGCTGTCGCTGGAGCAGCACGCCCGGGCGCTGCGCGAGCAGGCTGCGGGAGGCCTCTAGATGGGACTGTTCAGCCGTAAGCCGAAGCTGCCACCGGCCGACCGGCCGCCGCTGACCGCCGATGAGCGGGTGCTGGCCTGGGCCGCAGTCGGCAACGGCGAGGGCGACGGGGTGGTGGTCGCCACCAACCTCGGGTTGTGGCTGCCCGGCCGAGGGCACCGGCTCGGCTGGCACATCATCCTCAAGGCGGTCTGGTCCGGCCGGGAGCTGACCGTGACACCCGCTGAGCCCGTCGTCGAGCGGGACGGCTACACGGTGGTCGCCGACGGTCCGGCCGAGACGTACCTGCTGCTCGACCCGGGGGAGCTGCCGCACCAGGTGCGGGCACGGGTGACCCGATCGGTCGCGTACACCGAGCACCAGCCGGTGCCCGGCGGCGCGGCGCGGGTCGCGGCCCGGCGTGAGGCCGGGGTCGACGGTCTGACCTGGACGGTCCGACTCGACCCCGGCACTCCGGCGGACGACGAAACCCTGCTCGCCGAGACCGACCGTCTGGTCGGTGCGGCCCGCGCCGCCACCGCGCCGGCCGACACCTGACCGGCCGGGTCAGCTCGCGCCGAGGTCCTTCAGCGCCTTCTCGGCGCCGCGGTGCAGCGGCACCGGCAGGGTCCTGCGGGCCCTCTCCAGCGAGATCCCCTTGGCCGCCGGGTTGGCCTGGGCCAGGGCGTCCCGCTTCTCGAACACCGTCCGGGTGATCGCGCAGGCCACGTTGGCGTCCAGGTCCTTGCGGACCAACAAGACGTTGGGTACGACGATGGTCGGGGTGTCGGTCGCCGTCCGGTACGCGTCCCGCCCGATCGTGCCCCCCTGGTAGCCGGGGCTCAGCGCGGTCACGTTCGGCAGCAATGGCGAGATGTCGACGAACTTCACCGAGTCGCCGGCCGTGGTGAACAGGTCGGTGAGGCCCCCGGTGGGCAGACCACCGGACCAGAAGAGGCCGTCGACGCTGCCGTCCTGGATTCCCTCGACCGTCTTGGTCAGGTCCAGTCGCTGCGCCCGGATGTCCTTGGCCGGGTCGAGGCCGGCGGCCTCCAACAGTCGGTTGGCGATCACCTCGGTGCCGGATTTCGGTGAGCCGGTGGAGATCCGCTTGCCCCGCATGTCGGCCACCGAGGTGATCCCGGAATCGTTGCGGACCACCACCTGGGTGTAGTTGTCGTAGATGCGGGCCAGCGCCTGCACCGGCTGCGGCGCGGTGAAGCTGCCCTTGCCCTCCACCGCGTTGACCGCCGTGTCGAACAGCGAGAACGCCACGTCGTACTGGCCACCGACGAGTTGCTCGACGTTCTGCACCGAGGCGCCGGTCTCGGCGGCGGTGCCGGTGAGCTTGCCGCCGGTCGCCCCGGACAACTGCCCGGCCAGGGCGTTGCCGACCACGTAGTAGACGCCTGTCGCGTTGCCGGTGGCGATGCCGACGCGGGTCTCCCGGGTCACCTCGCAGGTGACCTCGCTGGCCGCGTTGTCAGTGGCCGCGCCGCCCTGCTGACCACCGCAACCCGCGGTGCCGACAGTGGCGAGGGCGAGCACGCACAGACCCGCCGCGAGCCGTACGTCGATTCGTCTCACAGTTTTTCCTCCACAGGACTGGCTGGTGATCCGGACGATGAACGGCCGGCGGATCCGCGTCGGACGAACACACCCGCCGCCGCGACGGCGGCCAGCGCCGCGCCTACCGTGACCGGCACGGGTTCGAGCCAGAGCAGGGTGACACCGGCGAGGGCACCGAGTACGCGTTCCGGGACGCCGGCCGGACCGACGCCGGGCAGCCAGCCACCGGCGGCGACGGCGAGCACCGCCACGCTGAGCGCGACGACCACGGCCGCGAAGGCGATCCGCCCGACACCACCGATGCCGAGCAGACCGAGCCCGGCCGGCGTGATGACGAACGCGACAGGGGTCAGGTACGCCGGCAGCGCGTATCGCAGGGTCTGCCACATGGTCGGCACCAGCCGGCCGCCGGTGACCGCGGCGGCGGCCACCGCGGCGAGCGCGGTCGGTGGGGACACCTCGGACAGCACCGCGAAGTAGAAGACGAACATCGCCGCCGCCGGCGCGGTGACGCCCAGGTCGAGCAGGGCCGGACCGACGATCACCCAACCGATCACGAACGACGCGGTGACCGGCACGGCCAGGCCCAGCAGGGTGAGCGCGACGGCGGCGAGCAGTGCGGTGAGCACCAGCACCAGCGTCGGGTCCGATGTGACCGCCTGCGCCCCGCCGATCAGCAGCGCCGCCGCCTGCGGCCCGAGGCCGGTCTTCGTGGTGGTCGCCGTGATGATGCCGGCGGCGGCGCAGACCGCGGTGACGGCGAGGACGCCGCGTACGCCTGTGACGAGCGCGGTCACCAGCCGGCCCGGGGTGAGCCGGTGCGCGCGGTCCAGGAACGACAACGCGACGGCGAGCAAAATGGCGAAGACGACAGCCCTCGTCGCGGACACACCGACCGCGAGGAACACGATGATGGCGATCAGCGAGGCGAAGTGGTAGCCGAACCGGGCCAGCAGACGCCAGGGCGAGCCGACGTCGATCACCACGGGGCGTACGCCGGAGCGGCGGGCGTCGATCTCCACGGCGAGCAGGATGCCGAGGTAGTAGAGCACCGTCGGCACCGTTGCCCAGCCCAGTACCTGTAGGTACGAGACGCCCAGGTACTCGGCGATGATGAACGCCGCCGCGCCCAGGGTGGGCGGGGACAGGATGGCGCCCACACCGGCCGCGGCCAGCATGCCGCCGGCCCGCTCCGGGGGATAGCCGGCGCGGCGCAGCAGCGGCCAGGTGACAGCGCCGATGCTCACCGTCGTCGCCGCGCCGGAGCCGGAGACGGTGCCGAGCAGGAAGCCGGAGGCCACCGCCGTCCGGCCGGCGGCGGTACGCGAGCGCCGGAACGCCGCGGCCGACAGCTCGACGAAGAACCGCCCGGCCCCGGACAACTCCAGCACCGCGCCGTAGATGGTGAACAGCACGATGTACGAGGCGGCCACGTCGAGTGGCGTGCCGTAGAAACCGCTGTCGGAGTTGTAGAACGCGTCGACCAGTTGACTGAAGTCGAGCCCTGCGTGCGCGACCGGCCAGGACTGTGGCAGCAACCCGCCGTAGTAGCCGTAGCCGAGGAACAGCAGGCAGACCGCCGGCAGGATCCAACCGGTGGTACGCCGACATGCTTCGAGCAGCAGGAGCAACAGGACGGTGCCCAGCACCAGATCCGTCGGTGTCAGCAGGCCCTGCCGGTCGAGGAACGCGTTGTAGCCGCCGCCACCGCTGCCGATCCGGATCGGCAGGATGGGATAGAGACAGGCCGCGACCGCCAGGGCGACCAGGAGCCAGTCGGTCACGGTGGGTCGGGTCGACGCCGGTGCCCGGGTGTCGGTGTCGCTAGCGGTGTCGGCGTGGTCGCGCCGGTCTGGCGTAGTTGGCGGGCGTTCCAGCCGCCGGGGGCGGAGGCGGGCCGGCAGCCGCAGGTCGGCCGGGTAGGCGAGGAAGACCAGCGGGAGTACGCCGGCCAGGAAGATGATCAAGTAGTACTTGCTGCCCTGCGACAGGGGGCGGAACACCTGCCACAGGGCGAGAGCGCCGACCGCCAGCGCCGCCGCGGTGAGGAGCAGACCCGCCGGCCCGGAGAGCACCCGACCCGGCTTCTCGTCCTCGAACTGGGCCGCCAGGTCCCGGGTCGCCCGCTCGGCGATGCCCGATTCGTCGGGCTCTGCCGGCTCGGCTTCCGACCGTGGTCGGGGTGGCCCGCCCTTGGGGCTCGCTGCTGGCGCATCAATGGGAATGTTGGCTGGTCGGGCAGGTGACGACGAACCATCTGGCGGGCTGATGGGCGACACGGAAGGACGATACACGTCGATTGGCAGACCGGTGGGGCATCGATCGGCGTTTCGCCGCTGGTGTACGGGTTTCGGGGTGGCTGGCGGGCCCCGGCCGCTTATTTGCGTGGAGGGGTGTCGGACCCGGCGGTTAGGGTCGGGCGGTGACTTCGGGGCGACCACTGATTCAGGCTCGCGGGCTGGTGAAGCGGTTCGGCGATTTCACCGCCGTGGACGGCATCGATGTCGAGGTGCGCCCGGGTGAGGCGTTCGGCTTCCTCGGGCCCAACGGCGCGGGCAAGTCGTCCACCATGCGGATGATCGGCTGCATCTCCCCACCCAGCGGGGGTGAGCTGCGCATCCTCGACATGGACCCGGTGGCTGACGGGCCGGCGATCCGCGCGCGCCTCGGTGTGTGCCCCCAGCTGGACAATCTCGACCCGGAGCTGACCGTCCGGGAAAACCTCACCGTGTACGCCCGCTACTTCGGCATCTCCCGCCGGGCGGCCCGGGAGCGCGCTGCCGAGTTGCTCGACTTCGTCCAGCTCACCGAGCGGGCCGACAGCAAGGTCGAGCCGCTGTCCGGTGGGATGAAGCGTCGGCTGACCATCGCCCGCGCGCTGGTCAACGACCCGGAGATCGTGCTGCTCGACGAGCCGACCACCGGCCTCGACCCGCAGGCCCGGCACCTGGTGTGGGAGCGGCTGTTCCGGCTCAAGCAGCAGGGCGTCACGCTGGTGCTCACCACGCACTACATGGACGAGGCCGAGCAGCTCTGTGACCGGCTGGTGGTGATGGACGGCGGGCGGATCGTCGCGGAGGGCTCGCCCCGGGCGTTGATCGAGCAGCACTCGACCCGCGAGGTTGTCGAGCTGCGCTTCACCGCCGAGTCGCAGGAGCCGTTCGCCGGCAAGCTGGACGGGCTGGGGGAGCGGGTCGAGGTGCTGCCCGACCGGGTCCTGCTCTACGTGCCCGACGGCGACGCGGCGGTCGCCGAGGTCGCCGCGTTGGGGCTCCAGCCGGCGAACGTGCTGGTCCGGCGCAGCGGCCTGGAGGACGTCTTCCTGCACCTGACCGGCCGCACCCTGGTCGACTGACCGCTCGACTGCGTTTGATCTTGGGCGTAGCATCGGCCAGCCGATGCAGTGAATTCACCGAGTCGGCTTCCGACCACGGGGGTTTCATGTCTGATCTGGTGACCGCCAACCGACGTCAGGCCGGGCTTACCGCTCTCTACCTGGGCATCTTCGCGATGGTCTGGTTCAGCGTGCCGGCGGCGGAGCAACCGCTGCGTGCCCTGCTCGTGGTGGCCAGCATCATCGCGCTGCTCACCGCCGCGCTGGGCGGCGTGCTGTCCGCCCGACTCCGGGGTGCCGGTGGTCCTCGGGACCGGGCGGCCGACCGTCCGTACCTGCTCATCGTCGTCGCCGAGTTCGCCGCCGCCGGGCTGGGTGCCGCCGTGCTGGTCGCCGCCGGCTGGTCCGAGTACGTGCCGGTGCTGGTCTGCCTGGTGGTCGGTCTGCACTTCTTCCCGCTCGCCCCGCTCCTGCGGGACCCGCTGCTTCGTCCGCTCGGCGTCGCGCTGTGCCTGGTGGCAGTGGCGGGGCTCGTCACCGGCCTCGCCTCGGCGGTCGCCGCCGGTCTGGTGGTCGGCGTCGGCGCGGGAGTGCTGCTGCTCGGTTACGCCGTGCAGGCGCTGGTCCGCGCGTACCGACCGGCCTGACCGATCACCGTTCAGCGGGCTCTGGCCCAGGTGAGGAAGCGGTCGGTCAGCCCGTCGTGCCCGGCGAGGTCCCCGCTCGCCTCGTAGAGCAGCGCGGCGAGGTAGATGAGCAGGCCGATCCGGTTCTCGCGGTACTCGCCGAGCAGCGACAGGCGGGCCGGCGAGCAGGGCCACGCCGCCCCACAGACCCGGCAGCGCCAGGACGGGCGTGCCGCCACGTGTGGGCGGTACCTGGGCATCAGTGCCCGCCACCGTCATGAGCCGACCAGGTGAGTCGCACGAGGGAACCTCCATCGGGTGGGTGGGAGCGCCCCGGATCGGGGGGTCACGGGACGCTCCCGGCCTGGTTCCGCCCGCCGTCTGATCCCGTGAGCGGTTCCGCTGGGTGACAGTCTGGTGAGGACCCGACTACGGTGGGAGGTTCCGGACGCCGACGACCACGGCGTACGGCGCTCGGCCCGGCGCGGTACGGGAACGTACGGGGGTTGTCAGTGGAGAGTTCGTCCATGCTGGAGCACTTCGCCGAGGAGCTGCGGCTGGCTCGGGCCACCAGTGGGATGTCACAGGCGGCACTGGCCGAGGCGTTGAGCTATTCCGGTGCGCTGGTCGCCAAGGTGGAGACCTCCGAGCGCCGGCCGAGTCTGGACTTCGCCCGTCGGTGTGACGTCGTGTTCGGCGCCGACGGTCGGTTCGAGCGCATCCAGCGGCGGATCAGCCGGGAGGCCGTGGTGCCGTGGTTCCGCGACTGGGCCGGCATCGAGCAGGAGACCACGGCGCTGCGGTGGTTCGAGCCGCTGTGTGTGCCAGGTCTGTTGCAGACCGAGGGGTACGCCCGCGCGCTGCTGACCGGCGGCGGACTGTTCGCGTCGGACGAGATCGAGCAACAGGTGGCGACCCGGCTGGAGCGTCAGGGACTGTTCACCCGCGACCGGCCTCCGCTGCTCACCGCCGTCATCGACGAGCACGTGTTGCGCCGTACCGTTGGTGGGTCGGAAGTCATGCGCGAGCAGATTCAGCATCTGGTGAAGCTCGGCTCGGCGTTTCCCCGGGTCCGAATCCAGGTAGTGCCAGCTCCTGCCGGTGCTTACGCTGGGCTCGGGGGACCGTTCGTGATCGCTAGCTCGCCACAGGGAGATGATCTTGTCTACCTCGCCGGCCAACGCCATGGGCAGGTCATCGATCGTGTCGAGTACGTCCATCAGATGATCGAGGTGTGGGAGTCGATCCGCGGTGAGGCACTATCGCAGACGCAGTCCCTCGACCTGATGGCGGAAGTGGCGGAGACATGGATCTAACCGGTGCCCGGTGGCGCAAGAGCATCCGTAGCGGCCCGGATGGCGGCAACTGTGTCGAGGTTGCCGACAACCTGCCCGGGCTGGTCGCCGTTCGCGACTCCAAAAACCCGGCCGGCCCCGTGCTCGTCTTCCCGCCCGACGCGTGGCGCGCATTCGTCGATTCCGACGCCGTTGGCCGGTAGGTAGCGGTCACGCCATTTAGATCGACTCGGCTTTCAGGAAGTCGGGGCCTCGGGGTGGCTCTGCCACCCCGACTTTCAAGAACCCGAGTCGATCAAGCGTCTTGGGCCCGGGGCACGGCGGCGAAACCCGGGCGACACGTCGACCCGGTCGTCGTAGGGTGACCGGCGGTCTGTCGTACCCCGGGGGTAGACAGGTCGTGGTGGCCGGCGCGGTGGGCGGGGTGGTCGGGTGAGTGTGGCGAGATCGGCTCGGTTCCCCTGGGTGCCGGCGTACGCGGTGTTCGAGCACTACCTGGTGGGTCTGCGGCGCACCTGGCGGGCCGGGGTGTTCTCCTCGTTCCTGCTGCCGGTGCTGACGGTCCTCGGCTTCGGGCTGGGCGTCGGCGGCTACATCGACCAGGGCGTCGGTGGGGTGCGGTACCTCGACTGGCTGGTCCCCGGGCTGATCGCCTCGACCGCGCTCCAGGTGACGGTCGGCGACTCCACCTGGCCCGTGTTCAGCAACTTCCAGTGGATCAGGACCTACTTCGCGCAGGGCGCGTCGCCGCTACGGGTCCATGACATCGTGGCCGGGCACCTGGCCTTCGTGCTGTTCCGGGTGCTCACCACGATCGCGGCGTTCCTGCTGGTCACCGGTCTGTTCGGGGCGTTGCGGTCGCCGTGGGCGGTGGCCACCCTGCCGGTGGTGGCGTTGCTCGGGCTGGCCGTCGCCGCGCCGACCTTCGCGTACGCCGCGTCGGTGTCGAGCGACAGTTGGCTCGCGATGCTGTTCCGGTTCGCTGTCATCCCGATGACGCTCTTCGCCGGGGTGTTCTTCCCGGTCGAGTCGTTGCCCGACGCGCTGCGCTGGTTGGCGTACGCGACGCCGTTGTGGCACGCCGTGGACCTGTGCCGCGCGGCCACGCTGGGCGTCGCCCCACAGTGGTCGATCGTCGGGCACCTGCTCTACCTGGCGGCCTGGGCGGTCGCCGGCTGGTTGCTGGCGGTGCGCGCCTTCCGTCGCAAGCTCGTCGTCTGAGAAGCAAGCAGAGAGGCTGTCGTGCTCACGCTGATCCTGCCCCGGCTGGTCGACGTCTCCGCCGCGTCCCGGCGGTCGGCGTCGGTGGTCGAGCGCAACGTCGCGGCGTTGAAGTCGGTCTACTGGCTGCTGCTGCTCTCCGGCTTCGTGGAACCGCTGCTCTACCTGCTGTCCATCGGGGTTGGCGTCGGTGCGCTGGTCGGTGACCTGCCGCTGCCCGACGGGCGGTTGGTCTCGTACGCCGAGTTCGTGGCCCCGGCGATGCTCGCCTCGTCGGCGATGACCGGGGCGCTCGCGGAGACCACATTCAACTTCTTCGGCAAGATGAAGTACATGAAGCTGTACGACGGGATGATCGCCACCCCGGTACGGCCGTTCGAGATCGCCGTGGGCGAGTTGGGTTGGGCGATGCTGCGGGGCAGCGCCTACTCGGCGGCGTTCCTCGGGGTGATGGTCGCGCTGGAGCTGACAAGCGTCACCCGCGCGCTGACCGCCCTCCCGGCCGCGGTGCTGGTCGGGTTCGCGTTCGGGGCGCTCGGCATGGCGATCTCCACCTTCATGCGTAGCTGGCAGGACTTCGACCTGATGGGCTCCGCGCAGTTCACGCTCTTCCTCTTCTCCGGCACCTTCGTGCCGGCGCAGGCCTATCCGACAGTGCTGCACTGGCTCGTCGAGATCACCCCGCTGTACCGGTCGGTGCACCTGATCCGTGGGGTCGCGCTGGGCAGTGGTGGCTGGCTGTGGCTGCTCGACGTGCTCTACCTGCTGGCGATGGTTGCGGTCGGCCTGCTGGTGGCTTCTCGCCGAATGGCGAGGTTGCTCTACAAGTAGGGGTTACCCGCACCCGTCGACGGGGCATGTCCGGAGGTGACACCGACCAGGAGGAGGGGCGATGGCCTCGGACGAGTCTTCCGCCCAGCGGGAGCGTGAACGTGATCCCGCCAGTGCGCCGGTCGGGCCCGACGCGGGGCCGGACAGCCCCACCGACCTGCCCGGCAGCGGGTGGAAGGCGGCGTTGCGCCGGACGATCACCGAATTCCAGGACGACAGCCTCACCGACTGGGCGGCGGCGCTCACCTACTACGGGGTGCTGTCCATCTTCCCGGGTCTGCTGGTCCTGATCTCCCTCCTCGGCCTGCTCGGCGAGACCGCCACCGAGGGCGTGAAGGACACCGTCAACCAGGCGGTGCCGAACGACAGCATTCAGAAGATCATCGAGGGTGCGATCGACACCGCCCAGCGCAACGGTGGCCTCGCCAGCATCGCGGCGATCATCGGTCTGTTGGCCGCGTTCTGGTCCGCGTCTGGCTACATCGGCGCGTTCATGCGTGCCTCGAACACCATCTACGACGTGCCGGAGGGCCGGCCGATCTGGAAGACGCTGCCGATCCGGGCCGGCGTGACCGCGGTGATCGGCGTGCTGCTGCTGGCCTGCGCGGTGATCGTGGTCTTCACCGGTCGTCTCGCCGAAGCAGTGGGGGACGTGGTCGGCCTCGGCTCGACCGCGGTGACGGTGTGGGACATCGCGAAGTGGCCGGTGCTGCTGATCCTGATCAGCCTGATGTTCGCGATCCTCTACTGGGCCTCGCCGAACGCGCGGCACGGCGGCTTCCGCTGGGTCAGCCCCGGCGGCGTGCTGGCCGTGGTGATCTGGCTGGCGATCTCCGGCCTGTTCGCCTTCTACGTGAGCAACTTCGGCTCGTACGACAAGACGTACGGGACGCTGGCCGGGGTGATCATCTTCCTGGTCTGGCTCTGGCTGAGCAACATCGCGATCCTGCTGGGCGCGGAGTTCGACGCGGAGTTGGAGCGCGGCCGTGCGATCTCGGCCGGCCACGCGGTGGACGATGAGCCGTACGTCGAGCTGCGCGACGACCGCAAGCTCAAGAAGAAGCACCACCAGCGCGGTTCGGCCGATTGACGCGACGCGTCCTTGGCTGCCGGACTCCACCAAGTCGGCAGCCAAGGACGCGCGCATTTTTGGAGCTGATTACTAACTGCAGGCTGAGGTGAGGCACCAGCCGTTGAGCGTGACCTCTTGGAGGTCGTTCACCTTGTGCCAACCGGGGTAGTACTTGTTGCCCACGCTGTCGTAATAAATGTATCCGCTGGGCACCTGGAAACCGTCGGTGTCCCGGAATTCGTAGTAGTACGACGAGTCAGATGCGCTGCCCTGACCGGCCGGCAGCCACATCGTCTTGCTGTTGGTCGGCCAGTTGCCCGAGAGCTTGATGGATCGGCCGAGCCGGTTCTTCACCTCGCCGCAGAAGATCCCGGCGGTGCAGTTCCCGAGGGTGCCGAAGTCGCCCTCAGCAGCGGTGGAAGCGGCCTGTCGAACGGGCGTCGCGGCTGCGGCAGCAAGGTCGGAGCCGGTCGACGACGGTGCCGCCTGGGCTGCCGATGGGGCGAGAAGCGCGATGAACGCTGCTGCGGATACGGCCGCGACAAAGCGCGTCGGTCGATTCATTGGGGTCCTTCCCGTCGGGGTCTTCGGGCACGCCAGAACGGGAGGTCATCGCGATTGGGTAATTGCGGTGCGCGACTCGCCCCGTAGCTGTCGATGCCCAGGAACGTTAACGACCACGTTGATGACTGTCAACGTCCTTACCAATTGCGGCGACGCTGGAGGCGGCGATTCGGGTGTGCTGGCGTGGCCGCCTTGGCGGCGTAATCGCTGCTTGAGCGCATCGATACCGATCGACTCCGGCAGTGGCGCGTGCTGACCAGACTCGCCCGTCGGATGCGGCTGGAGGCGGGTGTCGCCCAGGGGGTCGGGGCGGGCGCGTCCGTCCGCCTCAGCCGACGGCGGGGTGCCGGCGCGGCCACTGTGCACAGCGAAATCCGTCCATCCCGTCGCAGGCGCGACCGAAACTTCTGTCCGTTTGAGCAAAAGTTAGCGTCGAAACAGCCGAAGCTCTGGACAGGCGATGCGACCGCTCTTACTGTGTCGGACACAACACATCGACATTGCGTCGATGTGAACGCTGTCAAGGAAGAGGGGGCTTTTCGGTGCGGACCGTCGACCCTCTACACGTGCGACTGTTGCGGTTGCTCCGCGACGAGGGCGCCGTGTCCCGGGCCGAGTTGGGCGACCGACTCCAGATGCCGCGTCCGCGCATGTTGGCCGAGCTGGACCGCCTGGTCGCGCTGGGCTACGTCGCCGAGGCAGGACTCGCCGCCTCCCGGGGTGGGCGTCGCTCGACGCTTGTCGAGTTGAACCCGAAGCTGCGCTTCGCCGCCGTCGACCTCGGCGCCAGTTCAATGGACGTCGAGGTGGTCAACGGCCGGCTCGAACCGGTGGCCCACTACGCCGAGACAGCCGACATCCGCAACGGTCCGAAGGTAACCCTGCAACGGGTCAACGAGCTGCTGCACAAGGCCCGGGTCGACGGCGCGTACGAGCGACTGGACGCGGTGGGCATCGGTGTGCCCGGCCCGGTCAGCTTCCGCGACGGCGTTCCGGTCTCACCGCCGATCATGCCGGGCTGGGACCGGTACCCGGTGCGTGAGCTGCTCAGCCGGGAGCACGGCTGCCCGGCGGTGGTCGACAACGACGTCAACATCATGGCGATCGGCGAGCGGCACGGTGGGGTAGCCCACTCGGTGGACGACTTCCTCTTCGTGAAGATCGGCACCGGCATCGGGTGCGGCATCTACCTCACCGGCGAGGTCTACCGGGGCACCGACGGCTGTGCCGGCGACATAGGCCACATCCAGGTCGACTCGCACGGTCCGATGTGTTCCTGCGGCAACGTGGGCTGCCTGGAGGCGCTGTTCAGCGGCGCCGCGCTGGCCAAGGACGCGGCCGCCGCCGCCCGCAGCGGGACGTCGCCGGCGCTGGCCGAGCGGCTGTCCCTGCGGGGTGTGGTGACCGCGCTGGACGTCGCCGAGGGCGCCGTCGAGGGTGACGTGACCTGCATCCAGTTGATCCGGGACGGTGGACGGCGGGTCGGCGGGGTGCTTGCCGGCCTGGTCAGCTTCACCAACCCGTCGATGATCGTGATCGGCGGCGGGCTGGCCCAGTTGGGCCACATCCTGCTCGCCGAGATCCGCAGTGTGGTCTACCGCCGGTCACTGCCGCTGGCCACCGGCAACCTTCCCGTCGTCCTGTCCGAGCTGGGCGGCCGTGCCGGTGTCGCCGGCGCGGCGGTGCTCGCGAGCGACGTCGCCTTCGGGGAAGCCGCATGAAGCTGTTCGAGATTCCGTCGTGAGCGAGGAGGAGACTGTGGCTCTGCCCGAGGATGACCACGCCACCGCGTCGGCCGAGGCCGTCGCCGGGGCGCCGCTGGTCGAGGCTCCCGCCGACACCGTCAAGGGCGAGGTGGTCCTGCGCCTCACCGATCTGGTGAAGACCTTCCCCGGCGTACGCGCGCTCGACGGCGTGCAGCTCGAGGTGCGTGCCGGCGAGGTGCACTGCCTGCTCGGGCAGAACGGTGCGGGCAAGTCCACCCTCATCAAGGTGCTCGCCGGGGTGCACCAACCGGATTCCGGGCAGGTGGAGTGGCGCGGTGAGCCGGCCACGTTCGCCAACCCGCAGGCCGCCATGAAGGCCGGCATCGCCACGATCTACCAGGAACTCGATCTCGTCGAGGATCTGTCGGTGGCGGAGAACGCGTTCCTCGGGCACGAGTACCGCAGCTTCGGGTTCATCCGGCGCGGCCGGATGGCCCGGCACACCCGGCAGATCCTCAGCCGGCTCGGCCACGGTGAGATCCCGCCCGGCCGGATGGTCCGGTCACTGCCGGCCGCGGGCAAGCAGATCGTCAGCATGGCGCGGGCGCTGTCGCACGAGGCCCGACTGATCATCATGGACGAGCCGAGCGCGGTGCTGGCCCACGACGAGGTCGGCAACCTGTTCCGGATCATCCGTGAGCTGACCGCACAGGGCATCGCCGTCATCTACATCTCCCACCGGCTGGAGGAGATCCGCGAGATCGGCGACCGGGTCACCGTACTCAAGGACGGCCGGACCACCGCGGCGAACCTGCCGGCGCGCGAGACCCCGACCCGCGATCTGGTGAGCCGGATGACCGGCCGCACCATCGAGTACGTCTTCCCGGACCGGCCGACCGACGACGCCGCGGGTGCCGACCTGCTCCAGGTGGAGGGGTTGACCCGCGCGGGCGAGTTCGCCGATGTCTCGCTGAGCGTGCGTGCCGGGGAGATCGTGGGCATCGCGGGGCTGGTCGGCTCCGGTCGGTCCGAACTGCTGGAGACGATCTACGGTGCCCGCCTCGCGGAGGCCGGCTCGGTGCGGATGGACGGCAAGGTCCTGCGTCCCGGCGTCGGCGCGGCAGTGCGGGCCGGCATGGGGATGGCCCCGGAGGAACGTAAGAGCCAGGCGCTGCTGCTCGGCGAGCCGATCTACCGCAACGTCACCCTTGCCACCTTCGGCCGGTACGCGCGGCTCGGCTTCACCAACGCCACCAAGGAACGCGCCGAGGCGGACCGGATCGCCGAGACCCTGGAGCTGCGGCCCCTGGACGTCGACCGACCGGTACGCACGCTGTCCGGCGGCAACCAGCAGAAGGTGGTGGTCGGGCGCTGGCTGCTCGGCGGCACCAAGTTGCTGCTTCTCGACGAGCCCACCCGGGGCGTGGACGTGGGCGCCCGGGCTGAGCTCTACCAGGTCATCCGTGCGCTGGCCGCTCAGGGCGTGGGGGTGCTGCTGGTCTCCAGCGAGGTCCCCGAGGTGCTGGGTCTGGCCGACCGGGTGCTGGTGATGCGGGAAGGGCGGGTCGTCCGCGAAGCCGCGGCCGGCGAACTCGACGAGAACACTGTGCTTGACCTCGTTATGGCGGGGTCCTTGATGGAAGGCGCACCGGCATGAGCGACGCGACTCCCACTCCCACCGCGACACCGGAGCGCTCGCAGCTTCCGGCGCAGTCGCCGCCGGTGGATCCGGCGGAGACGGCGGTGGCCAGCGACAAGGCACGATCCGCGGGCAAGCTCTCCTGGTGGTCGGGTGACGGTGGCGACGGCGCCAAGCGCAACCTCGGTCTGATCGGGGTGCTGGCCGCGCTCATCGTGGTCGGCGCGGTCACCAAGCCCGACCTGTACGGCGACCCGAACTGGGTCTGGAACAACGTCCTGGCCATCCTCCAGTTGGCCTCGGTCGTCGGTGTGGTCACGGTCGGGATGACCTTCGTGATCATCGGTGGTGGCATCGACCTGTCGGTGGGTGCGATCGTCGCGCTGGCCGGGGTCTGGTGCACCACGGTGGCCACCCAGAGCTACGGCGCCGGCGGCATGATCTTCACCGCCCTCGCGGTCGGCATCTGCGTCGGCCTCGTCAACGGCGTGCTCATCTCTTACGGGCGGCTGGTTCCCTTCATCGCGACGCTCGCGATGCTGGTGGCCGCGCGTGGGCTCGCGGCGTCGATCTCCAACAAGCAGACCCAGGTGTCGAGCAGCACCTTCATCAACGACATCGCGGCGCGCAAGGTGATCGGGATTCCGATCCTCGTCTACATCCTCGGCGCGGTGGTGCTCGCCGGTTGGGTGGTGCTCAACCGCACGACCTTCGGCCGGCGGACCATCGCCGTCGGCGGTAACCCGGAGGCAGCCCGGTTGGCCGGCATCAACGTCCGGCGGCACACCATGCTGCTCTACGCGCTCTCCGGTCTCTGCTGCGGTATCGCCGCCATCATGCTCACCTCGCAGGCGACCTCGGCGCAGGCGGCGATGGCCAACCTGTACGAGTTGGACGCGATCGCCGCGGCGATCATCGGCGGGACGTTGCTCAGCGGTGGTCGGGGCACGATCGTCGGCTCACTGCTCGGCGTCATCATCTTCGCCACGATCACGAACCTCTTCGCCATCAACGGCCTCTCCATCGAGGCGCAGAACATGGTCAAGGGCGGCATCATCGTCGCCGCCGTCCTGGTCCAGCAGTTCCAGTTCAAGTCCGTCACTCGGCTCCTCGCGCGGAACAGGGTCACCACCGCAACCTGACGCACCGCACCGTTGTCCTGGCGACGTCGAGAAATTCGACGGTGGCCGGGCCCCGCACACCCTCATTAGGTCAAATCCCGCTCCCAGGAGGTCATTCATGACCCAGCACAGTCGCGACCTGTCGCGCCGCCGGTTGCTCTTCGGTGGAGCCGCAGTAGGCGCTGCCACCCTGCTCACCGCCTGCACCAGCAACGAGACTCCGGCGGCGAGCACGCAGACCAAGGCCGCCGGAAACAGCGAAGGCAACAACGCCCCGGGCAAGAAGGTCGTCATCGGCTTCTCCGCCCCGGCCGCCGACCACGGCTGGATGGGCGCCATCCACGCCAACGCCAAGGCGCAGGCCGCGGCGTACTCGGACGTGGAGTTCAAGGAGGTCGACGGTGGGTCGAACTCCGAGGCCCAGCGCTCCACGCTCGGCACGCTGATCGCCCAGAAGCCGGACATCATCGTCGTGCTGCCGCACGACGGCAAGGAGGTCAACGCCGTTGCCCTCCAGGCCATGCAGGCGGGCATCCCGATCGTGAACCTCGACCGGGCGTTCCCCGACGCGCTGGCCTCGCGGCTGGTCATCAAGGGCGACAACTACGGCATGGGCGTCTCGGCCGGGCACTTCATCGGCAAGCAGCTCAAGGACAAGGGCATCGCCAACCCGATCATCGGTGAGATCGCCGGTCTGGAGATCCCGCTGACCGTCGAGCGCAGCGCCGGCTTCAAGGCCGCCCTGGCGACCTACGGGTTCAAGGTGGAGAACCGTCGTTCGGCCGAGTTCACCTCGGACAGCGGTCAGCGCGAGGCGTCCCAGCTGCTCCAGGCGCTGCGGAAGATCGACGCCATCTGGAACCACGACGACGACCAGGGCATCGGTGTGCTCGCGGCCATCAAGCAGGCCAACCGGTCGGAGTTCTTCATGGTCGGCGGCGCGGGCTCCAAGCTCGCGATCGACGCCATCAAGGCCGACAACACCGTGCTGAAGGCCACTGTCACCTACAACCCGTCGATGGCCTCCTCGGCAATCTCGCTCGCGCGGCTCATCGCGCAGGGTCGGGGCCTGGGCGACCTGACGGAGCTGCAGGTGCCCAAGGAAGTGACCCTGGCCTCGGAGACGATCACCAAGGAGAACGCGAGCAGCTACGACAAGCTCGGGTTCTGACATACCGGGGGGAGACCCACCTTGTCCACGACAGACAAAGAACTGCGGGTCGGCATGGTCGGCTACGCGTTCATGGGCGCCGCGCACTCACAGGCGTGGCGCACCGTGAACCGCGTGTTCGACCTGCCGGCGCGGGCCCGGATGGCGTTGATCTGCGGCCGAGACACAGCGAAGGTGGCGGACGCCGCCGACACGCTCGGCTGGGACGCGTACACCACCGACTGGCGTGACCTGATCAACCGGGACGATATCGACGTCGTCGACATCTGCACCCCGGGCGACAGTCACGCCGAGATCGCTCTCGCCGCGTTGGCCGCTGGCAAGCACGTTCTGTGCGAGAAGCCGTTGGCCAACACGGTCGAGGAGGCACGGGCGATGACCGCTGCGGCGGATCTCGCCCGGGCCGGCGGAGTGCGGTCGATGTGCGGGTTCAACTACCGCCGGGTCCCCGCTGTCACGATGATGCGCCAGTTGGTCGCCGACGGACGGCTCGGGGTGATTCGACACGTCCGTGCGACGTACCTGCAGGACTGGATCGTGGACCCGCAGTTCCCGCTGGTCTGGCGGTTGCAGAAGGACAGGGCGGGCTCCGGCGCGCTCGGTGACATCGGTGCGCACATCATCGACCTGACCCAGTTCGTCACGGGTCAGCGGATCAGCGGCGTCAGCGCGGTCACCGAGACCTTCGTCAAGGAGCGGCCGTTGCCGGCCGAGTCGAGTGGTCTGGCGGCCACCGTGGACGGCCACACCGCGCCCACCGGGACGGTCACCGTCGACGACGCCGCGGTCTTCGTGGCGCGACTCGACGGTGGCGCCCTGGCCACGTACGAGGCGAGCCGGTTCGCGACCGGCCGTAAGAACGCGCTGCGTGTCGAGATCAACGGCTCGCTGGGCAGTGTGGTCTTCGACCTGGAGCGCCTCAACGAGCTGGAGTTCTACGACGCGACCCGCCCGGCCGTGGAGCAGGGCTTCAGCCGCATCCTGGTGACCGAGGGCGAGCACCCGTACATGTCGGCGTGGTGGCCCCCGGGCCACATCATCGGCTACGAGCACTCGTTCACGCACGAGATGCGCGACTTCATCGAGGCGGTCGCCACAGGTGTCGACCCGACTCCTTCCTTCGCCGACGCGTTGCAGGTCCAGCTCGTGCTGGACGCGGTGGCCCGCTCGGCGGAGCTCGGCTCCTCCTGGGCCGAGGTGGAACCGACGCTGACCGCGGCGGTTGTCTGACCATCGACCATCCGCGACGGCGGTGTTCGCACCGCGGTCGCCCGACCAGCTTTCCGAAGCCGACCGGCGAGGGACCAGCCACGGATTGCGCCCCGTGGCCGGGACAGAGGCCGGCATCGGAGAGCGTGCGGCCGGGCCGTTCGGCCCGGTGGCGCACGAGCAGGACGGTCGTCCGGTGCGACCGGACCGGGATTCCCCGGCCGCACCGGAGGACCGCCACCACCGGTGACGTTCCGGAGGACCTGATGACACCGCCCGCGCCTGCCCCCACCCGTACCGCACCCGCTCGCCGGTTTCCGGCGGGTCATGGTTCGGCCGGTGTTCCGGTCGGCGCGGCGGCCTGAGACGCCCGGCCGGGGCGTGCCAACGCCCCGACCGGCCGGATGCGGGGGAGGCAGGGTCGAGACGCCGACCCGACCCTGCCTACCAGCCCCGTCTGCTCGCACCTGCCGGGATCCGGTCCGGCGTCGTCGCCGCCGACGCCGACGTCGGAAGCCGGTGCTGTTCCGGTGCGGGGCGGGCGGACGGGGCCCATCCAACCGGCCCGTATGTTTCCGAAACCGGGCCGTATCTTTCCGAAACATATTCTGATATTCCTATATTTAGCGGTACCGACGGTTCCTCGTGGACGGGGAAGGAGCACCATGCGAACAGGTGTCTGGCTGGTAGGAGCGCGCGGATCCGTCGCGACCACCAGCATCGTCGGGGGGCTCGCGCTGCGGGCCGGCCTGGCCGGGCCCACCGGCTGCGTCACCGAGCTTCCCGAGCTGCGTGGCCCGGCGCTGCCGGCCTTCGCCGATCTGGTCTTCGGCGGGCACGACCTCGCCACCACCCCGCTGTGCAAGCGCGCCGAGGCGCTGGCCGACGCCGGTGTCATCCCCTGGCGGCTGGTCGCCGCGCTCCGCGACGAGCTGGGCGTGGTCGAGCAGGAGCTGCGCCCCGCACCGGTCGGCGTCACCCAGGCCGACCGGGCCGCCGCCGTGGTCCGCGATCTCACCAGCTTCCGCGAGCGGCACGAGCTGGACCGGGTGGTGGTGGTCAACGTCTCCGCCACCGAACCGGCCCCTGCACCGCACCCAGGGCACGCCGACCCGGCCGCGCTGCGCGCCGCCCTCGACGGGCCGGACGAGGTGCTGCCGGTCAGCTCCCTCTACGCGTACGCGGCACTGCTGGCCGGCTGCCCGTACGTCGACTTCACCCCGTCCACCGGGCTGCGGCTGCCGGCGCTGGCCGCGCTGGCCGAGGAGGCCCGACTGCCGTACGCCGGGCACGACGGCAAGACCGGGGAGACCCTTGTCAAGTCGGTGCTCGCGCCGATGTTCGCGATGCGCAACCTGGCCGTGGGCTCCTGGTCCGGGGTCAACCTGCTCGGCGGTGGCGACGGCGCCACCCTCGCCGACCCGGCCGCGAACGCGGCGAAGGTGCAGAGCAAGCAGCGGGTGCTCGGCGAGACGCTGGGCTACGTCCCGCAGGGCGGCACCCGCATCGAGTACGTCGAGGAGCTCGGCGACTTCAAGACCGCCTGGGATCTGATCACCTTCAGCGGTTTCCTCGGCACCGGCATGCGGATGGAGTTCACCTGGCACGGCTGCGACTCCGCGCTGGCCGCGCCGCTGGTGCTCGACCTGGCCCGACTCACCGCCGCCGCGCACGCCGCCGGGCTGGTGGGGCCGCTGGCCGACCTGGGCTTCTTCTTCAAGGACCCGCTGGGCTCGCCCACCCACTCGCTGGGCGAGCAGTGGGCCCGGCTGACCGCCTTCACCCAGCGCCTGCACCACGGCGGGGACGGTGCTCATGACAACGTTGGCTGATCTCGCCGAGCTGGTCCGGGCACCGGCCGCGCTCTCGGTGCCGGGTGACGTGATCGCCGGGGCCGCGGCGGCCGGCGCGTTGAGCGCGCGTACCCCTGCCCTGGCCGGCGCCTCGGTGCTGCTCTACTGGGCCGGCATGGCCGCCAACGACTGGGCCGACAGAGGTCTGGACGCCGAGGAACGGCCCGAGCGGCCGATCCCCAGCGGGCGGGTCACCCCGGCCGCCGCGGTCGGTCTCGCGGCGGGCCTCACGGCCGCCGGCGTGGGCCTGGCCGCCGCCGTGGGCGGTCGCCGCGCCGCCGCGCTCGCCGTGCCGCTGGCCGCCACCATCTGGGGGTACGACCTGCTGGCCAAGAACACCGCTGCCGGCCCGGCCGTGATGGCCGCCTGCCGCGGGTTGGACGTGCTGCTCGGCGCGTCCGGCGGCCGGATGAGCCGGGCGTTGCCGGCGGCGGCGACCGTCGCCGCGCACACCTGGACGGTCACCGCGCTGTCCCGCCGGGAGGTCACCGGCGCCGACGCCACCCTGCCGATGCGTACCCTCGCCGGTACTGCCCTGGTCGCCGCCAGTGCCGCCGTCGCCGTGCCGGGCGCCCGACGCGCCGCCGCTCGAACGGCGGACCGGGCCGGGGCCACCGACCGGGCCGGGGCCACCGACCGGGCCGGGGCCGTCGACGGGGTCGGCACGCGCGGGGTCGCAGCCGCTCGGCCGGGATCGCGGCGGTGCTGCCCGCCGTGCTGGCCGGCTGGTACGCCGCCCGTTACGGTGCCGCACAGGCCGAGGTGGTCCGGGACCCGTCGGCCGGACGGGTCCGCGCGGCCGTCGGTGCCGGGATCACCGGGCTGCCGGCCCTCCAGGGGCTCTCACCGCGCGGGGTGGCGCAGGTCTGCTCGGGGTGGCCGTCGCGGCGGCTGCGCCGCTGGGTCGACGGCTGGCCCGGAAGGTCTCCCCGACATGACCGTCCCCGAGCCCCGGTCGGGCGCGCCGGCCGCCGACGCCCCGACGCTGCGCCTCGGGTACGGCACCAACGGCTTCGCCAACCACCGTCTCGACGACGCGCTCGCCGTCATCGCCGATCTCGGCTACGACGGGGTGGCGCTCACCCTGGACCACGACCACCTGGACCCGTTCGCGCCCGGGCTCACCCGCCGGGTCGCCGCTGTGAGCCGACGGTTGGAGTCGCTGGGCCTGGCGGTGGTCATCGAGACCGGGGCCCGCTACCTGCTCGACCCGTGGCGCAAGCACGCCCCGACCTTGCTGCACGACGACCCGACCCGACGGATCGAGTTCCTGCGCCGGGCCGTGCGGATCGGCGCCGACCTGGGCGCGGAGGCGGTGTCGTTCTGGGCCGGTGTCCGACCCGAGGCGGTGTCACCGCAGTGCGCGTGGGACCGGCTGGTGGCGGGCTGCGCCACGGTGGTCGACGCGGCCGACACCGCTGGCGTCACCCTCGGCTTCGAACCGGAGCCGGGCATGCTGGTGCAGGACATCGCCGACTGGCGTCGGCTGCACGCGGCTCTCGACAACCCGGCCCGCTTCGGCATCACCCTCGACATCGGCCACTGCCGCTGCCTGGAGCCCTGGCCGGTGCCGCAGTGCGTCGCCGAGGTGGCAGACCACCTGGTCAACGTGCAGATCGACGACATGCGCCGGGGCGTGCACGAGCACCTGGAGTTCGGCGTCGGCGAGATCGACTTCCCTCCGGTGCTGGCCGCCCTGGCGGCGGCCGGCTACCAGGGGCTGGTCGCTGTGGAGTTGCCCCGCGACTCGCACGCCGCGCCCGCCGTGGCCGCCCGGTCGATCGAGTTCCTGCGTGCCGCCGCCGCACCGGCCGGCAGCACGAAGGACGAACTGCCCGCAGACATTCCTGGGGTGCCTGCGTAGCAACAAGGGGAGGAGACGGGATGACACCTGATTCACTACGGACCGCGCTGCGGGGCGTACCCGATCCCGATTGGCTGGACACGGCGCTGCGCCGGGTCGCCACCGAGCCCACCGCGATCACCCGACTCTTCCCCGCCGTCGGCCGACGCTGCGGACGGGCCGAGCTGCCCGACGCCCCCGGCTGGACCGCCGACGACGCGGCCCGGGTGCTGCTGCTCACCAGCCTGCCCGGCGACCACGCGGCGTACGCCGAGAGCCTCTACCAGCACGGCGACGCCGCCGAACGACGGGCGGTGCTGCGGGCCCTGCCGCTGCTGCCGATCGGCGCCGAGGGGGTGCCGCTGCTGCACGACGCGATCCGGACCAACGACACCCGGTTGGTCGCCGCCGCGCTCGGTCCGTACGCGCGGCACCTCGACCCGGCCGCCTGGCGGCAGGCGGTGCTCAAGTGCGTGTTCAGCGGCGTCCCCCTGGCCGCCGTGGCCGACCTGGACACCCGGGCCGACGGCGAGCTGGCCGCGATGCTCGCCGCGCTTGCCGAAGAACGGCACGCCGCCGGCCGGGACCTGCCCGCCGACGCCACCGACCTGCTCCACCGGCTCACCGCCGCACTGCCCCGGGAGGCGTGAATGCGCATCTTCGACCCCCACATCCACATGACCTCACGCACCACCGACGACTACGAACGGATGGCCGCCGCCGGAGTGCGCGCGGTGGTGGAGCCGGCGTTCTGGCTGGGTCAACCGCGCACCAGCGCCGCCTCGTTCACCGACTACTTCGACTCGCTGATCGGTTGGGAGCCGTTCCGGGCCGGGCAGTTCGGGGTGCGCCACTTCGCCACCATCGCGCTGAACCCCAAGGAGGCCAACGACCCGCGCTGCCGCCCGGTCCTCGACCTGCTGCCCCGCTACCTGGACAAGGACGCGGTGGTGGCGGTCGGCGAGATCGGGTACGACTCGATGACGCCCGAGGAGGACGAGGCGTTCGCGGCGCAGCTCGCCCTCGCTGTGGCGTACGACCTGCCGGCGCTCGTGCACACCCCGCACCGGGACAAGGCGCGCGGGTGCGAGCGGACCCTCGCCGTGGTCGCCGAGTCCGGCATCGACGCCGCTCGCGTGGTCGTCGACCACCTCAACGAGGTGACCGTCAAACTGGTCCGCGACAGCGGTTGCTGGCTGGGCTTCTCCATCTACCCGGACACCAAGATGACGCCGCAGCGGATGGTGGAGCTGCTGCGGGAGTACGGCACGGAACGGATGCTCGTCAACTCGGCAGCCGACTGGGGACGCTCCGACCCGCTGCTGACCCGGGCCACCGGCGAGGCGATGCTGTCGGCCGGCTTCAGCGACGACGACGTCGACAAGGTGCTGTGGCGTAACCCGGTGGAGTTCTACGGGCAGTCGGGGCGGCTGGACCTCAGCGACCTGGACGTCGCCGCCGCCGTGGACCCGCAGACCGGCAACTCGATCCTGCGCGGCGGCAGCTGATGCGGCTGCGACATTCCGGCGGCGAGACCGTCCACCTCGGCTACTGCACGAACGTGCACCCCGCCGAGGACCTCGCCGGCATCCTCGGTCAACTGGACACCTACGCGGTGCCGGTCCGCGAGGCGCTCGGCAGCGACCTGCTCGGGCTCGGCCTGTGGCTGGCCGCCCCGGTCGCCGCCGAACTGGCCGCCGACCCGACGCTCCGCCGCCGGCTGCGCACCGAACTGGACGCGCGGGGGCTGGAGGTGGTCACCCTCAACGGCTTCCCGTACGCGGCCTTCCAGGCGCCGGTGGTCAAGCAGGACGTGTACCACCCGGACTGGACCACCGAGCAGCGCCTCACGTACACACTGAATCTGGCCCGGGTGCTCGCCGACCTGCTGCCCGACGACGCGGCCCGGGGTTCGATCTCCACCCTGCCGCTGGCCTGGCGTCAACCGTGGGACACCGACCGGGCCGACGCGGCCCGACGCCGGCTGGACCAGCTCGCCGCCGGCCTGGCCACGGTGCAGCGGGACACCGGCCGTGAGGTGCGCATCGCCTTCGAGCCGGAACCCGGCTGTGTCGTGGAGAGCACCGCCCAGGCGGCCACGCTGCTGTCCGGGATGGACACCGACCGGCTGGGTGTCTGCCTCGACCTGGCCCACCTGGCCTGCGCCTGGGAGGAGCCCGCCGAGGCGCTGCACCGCCTGCGGGAGGCCGGACTGCCAGTGGTGAAGGTGCAGGTCTCGGCCGCCGTCGAGGCCGCCGACCCGGAGGGTGGGGCCGAGGCGTTGCGCCGCTGGGTGGAGCCCCGTTTCCTGCACCAGACCCGGGGCGCCGGCTGCGCGGGTCTGGCCGACCCGGCCGACCCGGCGTACGCGGCCGACGACCTGGACCAGGCGCTGGAGCGGGCGCTGCCCGGCCCGTGGCGGGTGCACTACCACGTGCCCCTGCACGCCCCACCCGAGGAACCGCTCGGCTCGACCCTGCCGGTGCTCCGCGCGGCCCTGAGAGCGCTCTTCGACGGACCGTCCGCCGGCTGCGACCACCTCGACGTCGAGACGTACACCTGGGGGGTGCTGCCGGCCGCACGACGGCCCGGCACCGACGCGGAGCTGGCCGCCGGCATCGCCGCGGAGCTGGCCTTCGCCCGAGACGAACTGGTCGGCCTCGGTCTGACCACAGAGCGAACCGTGAGCATGGGGGTGACGCGATGAGCCGGCGACTGGTGGTCCTCGACGTGGTGGGGTTGACGCCCCGGCTACTGGCGCACATGCCTCGACTGCGGGGTGTCGCCGACGGCGGCTTCCGGGCCGAGCTGGGCACCGTGCTGCCCGCCGTGACCTGCTCGGTGCAGTCCACCTTCCTCACCGGTGAGCAGCCCAGTGGGCACGGCATCGTCGGCAACGGGTGGTACTTCCGGGAGCTGGGCGAGGTGCTGCTGTGGCGGCAGCACAACGCGCTGGTCGGCGGGGACAAGCTCTGGCAGGCCGCCCGTCGGGTCGAGCCCGACTACACGGTCGCCAACGTCTGCTGGTGGTACGCGATGGGCGCGGACGTCAACTGGACGGTGACGCCCCGCCCGGTCTACTACGCCGACGGGCGCAAGGAGCCGGACTGCTACACCGACCCGCCGGAGCTGCACGACGCGCTCACCGGGCGGCTGGGCACCTTCCCGCTCTTCACCTACTGGGGGCCGACGGCGGGGTTGCCGTCGTCACGGTGGATCTGCCAGGCGGCCGAGCAGATCCTCGCCGACGTGTCACCCGACCTGACCCTGGTCTACGTGCCGCACCTGGACTACGACCTGCAACGCTTCGGTCCCTCGTCCGCCCAGGCCGCTGCGGCGGCAGCCGAGCTGGACGCGGTGCTCGGCCCGCTCCTGGACGCCGCCCGCGCCCGCGACGCCACTGTGGTGGTGCTGTCGGAGTACGGCATCACCGACGTGTCCCGGCCGGTGGATGTCAACCGGCTGCTGCGCGCCGAGGGCCTGTTGCGGGTGCACACCCAGGCGGGCATGGAGTACCTCGACCCGTGGACGTCGAAGGCGTTCGCGGTCGCCGACCACCAGATCGCGCACGTCTACGTCCGGGACCCGGCCGACGTGCCGGCGGTGGCGAAGCTCTGCGCCGGCCTGCCCGGGGTGGCCGAGGTCCTCGACGCCGACGGCAAGGCCGCACACGGGCTGGACCATCCGCGCGCCGGTGAGCTGGTGCTGGTGGCCGAGCCGGACGCCTGGTTCACGTACTACTACTGGCTGGACGACGCACAGGCACCGGACTTCGCCCGGCTCGTGGAGATTCATCGGAAGCCGGGCTACGACCCGGCGGAGCTGTTCTTCGACCCGGCCAACCCCGGTGCCGCGAAGGCCCGCGCCGGGGTGGCCCTGGCCCGCAAGAAGCTCGGCATGCGGTACCTGATGAGCGCTGTCGGCCTGGACGCCGGGGCGCGGGCGGTACGGGGCTCGCACGGGCGGCTGCCGGACGACCCGGCGGACGGCCCGGTGCTGCTCTGCTCCGACCCGACCGCGGCGCGGGACAGGATCGCGGCGACCGAGGTCAAGGCGCTGCTGCTGGAGCTGGCCGGGCTGAGCCCCGGCGGCACGGGCGGTTCGGGGGAGGGGGTATGACGGTCACCGTCGCGCCCACCGACGCCAGCGAGCTGCGGGCGCGCTTCGACGCGGAGCTGGCCGGGTTCCTCGAACGGCAGGGCCCGGACTGGCCGGATGGCGCGCCGCGCGGCGTGTTCACCGCGCTGCAACGGTTCGTGCTGGCCGGCGGCAAGCGGTTACGACCGCTCTTCTGCTACTGGGGCTGGCGCGGCGCGGGGGCGGCCGACGGCACCCCGATCGTGGTGGCCGCGGCGGCCCTTGAGCTGTTCCACGCGTTCGCGCTGATCCACGACGACATCCTGGACGGCAGCGACCGCCGCCGGGGTGAGCCGTCCGTGCACCGGCTCTTCGCCGACCTGCACGCCCGCTCGTCGTGGCGCGGAGACCCCGAGGCGTACGGCCGCAACACCGCGCTGCTCTGCGGGGACCTCTGCGCGGCCTGGTCGGATCAGATGTTCCACGAGTGCGGGCTGAGCACCGAGCAGGTGCACCGGGGGTACGGCGTCTTCGCGCTGATGCGTACCGAGGTGATCGCGGGGGAGTACCTGGACCTCGTCTCGGGTGTGGGTGACGGCTCGGTGGCCAGCGCGCTCACCGTGATCCGGATGAAGGCTGCCCGGTACACGGTCACCCGCCCGTTGCAGATCGGCGCGGCCCTGGCCGGCGCGGGGCCGGAGCTGATCGCCGCGCTCGGCGAGTTCGGTGACCCGCTGGGTGACGCGTTCCAGCTCCGCGACGACGTCCTCGGCGTGTTCGGTGACCCCGCCGTCACCGGGAAGTCCGTCCTGGACGACCTGCGGGAGGGCAAGCCCACCGTGATGATGGCGTTGGCCCGCAGCGCCGCCGACCGGCCGCAGACCATCCGGCTGCGGGAGCTGTTCGGCAACCCGGCGTTGGACGCCGAGGGCGCGGCGGAGCTGCGCGACATCATCGAGGCGACCGGCGCGCGGGAGCGGATCGAGCAGATGATCCGGGTCCGCACCGAGGCCGCGCTCTCCGCGTTGCAGAGCGCCGTGGTGGCCGACGAGGCCCGGGTGGCCCTCATTGCGCTGGCCGGGCAGGCGATCGACCGACGCGCCTGATAGGCGACTTTCGATCAAATCGACAAAAGTTGATGCTGAACCGCCGGAAGGTATGGACACATCGACACACGCGACTTAGTGTCGTGACCAACACGAATATGTTTCGTCGAGGTGAACCGGCGGCGCGGTAACCCATCGACCCCCCACCACCGCTACGGCATCCGGCGCGACGGCGCGCGCCCGGCCTGGCAGTCACACGTCAGGAAGGGACAGCACAGATGTCCATGAAGGACGCACCCAGACAACGGTCCCGACGATGGTTCTCCGCCGGATCAGCGCTGCTGCTGGCGGTCGCCGCCGGCACTGTCACCTTCGCCGCCGGCTCGGCCCCCGCCCAGGCGCACACGATCGTCGCCAGTGACTTCCAGCAGGTCGAGCTGGCCCGCGGCGTGACCGACATGGGTGAGCCGATGTCACTGGCGGTGCTGCCGGACCGCTCGGTCCTGCACACCGCCCGCAACGGCACCCTGCGCCGCACCGACGCCAACGGCACCACCTCCGTGATCGGCACCCTGTCGGTCTACACGCACGACGAGGAGGGGTTGCAGGGCGTCGGGATCGACCCGGGCTTCGCCAGCAACCGCTACATCTACCTCTACTACGCCCCGCCGCTCTCCACCCCCGGCGGCGACGCCCCGGCCACCGGCACCGACTTCTCGGCCTGGAACGGGGTCAACCGGCTCTCCCGGTTCACCCTCAACTCGGACTTCACGCTCAACCAGTCCAGCAAGGTCGACGTGCTCGACGTCCCGGCCAGCCGGGGCCTGTGCTGCCACGTCGGTGGGGACATCGACTTCGACGCCGCCGGCAACCTCTACCTCTCCACCGGCGACGACACCAACCCGTTCGAGTCGTCCGGCTACTCACCGCTGGACGAGCGGACCAACCGCAACCCCGCGTACGACGCGCAGCGCAGCGCCGGCAACACCAACGACCTGCGCGGCAAGATCCTGCGGATCAAGGTGAACGCCAACGGCACGTACTCCATCCCGTCGGGCAACCTGTTCGCCCCCGGCACGGCCAGGACCCGGCCGGAGATCTACGCGATGGGGTTCCGCAACCCGTTCCGGATCAGCGTGGACAAGGCCACCGGTGTGGTCTACGTCGGTGACTACGGGCCGGACGCCGGCTCCACCAGCTCCACCCGCGGGCCCTCCGGCCAGGTGGAGTTCAACCGCGTCGCCGCACCGGGCAACTACGGCTGGCCGTACTGCACCGGCACCAACACCACCACCGAGACGTACAACGAGTGGGACTTCGCGACGAACGCCAGCGGCGCGAAGTACAACTGCACCGGCGGACCGACCAACAACTCGTTCCGCAACACCGGCCTGACCACCCTGCCGCCGGCCCAGCCGGCCTGGATCCGGTACGCCGGTGACGCCGGCACCCCGACCGAGTTCGGCGGCGGCTCCGAGTCGCCGATGGGTGGCCCGGTCTACCGGTACAACGCCTCGTCGACCTCCACCACCAAGTTCCCGCAGTCCTTCGACGGGCAGTTCTTCGCCACCGAGTTCGGCCGCGGCTGGATCAAGCCGATCCACGTCAACTCCGACGGCTCCCGGGGCACCATCGACACCTTCCCCTGGGTCGGCAAGCAGGTGATGGACTCGGCGTTCGGCCCGGACGGCGCGTACTACGTGCTCGATTACGGCACCGGCTACTTCAACGGTGACGCCAACTCGGCGCTCTACCGCTTCGACTACGTCGGCGGCGGCAACCGGGCGCCCACGGCGAAGGCCAGCGCCAACCGCACCTCCGGTGCGGCCCCGCTCGCGGTGACCTTCTCCTCGGCCGGCTCGTCCGACCCCGAGGGTGGCACGTTGACCTACTCGTGGGCCTTCGGTGACGGGACCACCTCGACGGCGGCCAACCCGACGAAGACCTACAGCACCAACGGCAACTACACCGCCACGCTGACCGTACGGGACCCGCAGGGTGCCACCGGCAGCAGCAGCGTGCAGATCAACGTCGGCAACACCGCGCCGACGGTGACGATCAACAACCCCGGCAACGGTCAGCTGTTCAGCTTCGGCGACACGGTGCCCTTCAGCATCACCGTGACCGACCCGGAGGACGGCACGATCGACTGCACGAAGGTCAAGATGACCTACGTGCTCGGTCACGACCAGCACGGGCACCAGATCACCTCGCAGACCGGCTGCTCGGGCTCGATCACCATCCCGGTCGACGGTGAGCACGACGACGCGGCGAACATCTTCGCGATCTTCGACGCCGAGTACACCGACGCCGGTGGGCTGACCACGCACACCCAGCACACGCTGCCGCCGCGGCACCGCCAGGCCGAGTTCTACGGCACCTCCTCCGGGATCAACGTGTTCAGCAAGACCCCGGCCGAGGGCGGCAAGACCGTCGGTGACATCAACAACGGCGACTGGATCGCGTTCCAGCCGTACCGGCTGGGCAACGTGACCTCGTTCAACGCCCGGGTCTCCTCGGCGGGCGCCGGCGGCACCCTCCAGGTCCGGGCCGGCTCGGCCACCGGCACGGTGCTCGGCTCGGCCACCGTCCCGGTGACGGGCGGCTGGGAAACCTTCACCACGGTCACCGGGACGATCACCAACCCGCCGACCGGCACGACCACGCTCTACCTGACCTTCGCCGGGTCGGGCACCGGGGCGCTCTACGACCTGGACGCCTTCACCTTCGTCACCGGGACGCCCCCGGCCGGAGGGGCCGGGGCGATCAAGGGTCTCGGCGGCAAGTGCCTGGACGTGCGCAGCGGCGCCACCGCCGACGGCACGCAGATCCAGATCTACACCTGTAACGCCAGCGCCGCGCAGACCTGGGCGGTCACCCCCAACTCCACGATCAAGTCGTTGGGCAAGTGCCTGGACGTCTCCGGTGGTGCCACCGCCGACGGCACCAAGATCCAGCTCTGGACCTGCAACGGCAGTGGCGCCCAGAACTGGGCCGCCCAGGCCGACGGCACGCTCCGCAACACGTCGTCGGGCAAGTGCCTCGATGTCTCCGGCAACAACTCCGCTGACAGCACGGTGGTCCACCTCTGGACCTGCACCGCCGCCGCCAACCAAAAGTGGACCCTGCCCTGAGCTGGCGGGAGGGGCCCTTCGACAACGCCTAGTGTGAGGCGAGGGGCCCCTCCTAACCGCAATTAGGAGAGCGATATGCGCAGACGCCTGCGACCCGTCCTCGGTGCGGCCTTGGCCGCACTCGCCGTCATCGCCTGCACCACCCCGGCCACCCCGGCCAGCGCCGCCGACGCCCCCTACGACGTGCTGGTCTTCTCCAAGACCGCCGGTTTCCGGCACGACGCGATCCCGGTCGGCATCCAGACCATCCGCGACCTGGGAGCGGCGAACAACTTCACAGTCACCGCCACCGAGGACGCCGCCGCGTTCACCACGAGCAACCTCAACCAGTACGAGGCTGTCGTCTTCCTCAACACCACCGGCGACGTGCTCAACGCCAGCCAGCAGACCGCCTTCGAGTCGTACATCGGCTCCGGCCGCGGGTACGTGGGTGTGCACGCCGCAGCAGACACCGAGTACGACTGGCCGTTCTACGGCAACCTCGTGGGCGCGTGGTTCGCCTCGCACCCCGCGATCCAGCAGGCCAACATGAAGGTGGAGGACCGGGGTCACGCGGCGACCGCTCACCTGCCGCAGACCTGGACCCGCACCGACGAGTGGTACAACTACCGCACCAACGCCCGGTCGAGCGCCCACGTGCTGGCCACCCTGGACGAGTCGTCGTACTCCGGCGGCGGGATGGGCGCCGACCACCCGCTGAGCTGGTGCAAGAGCTACAGCGGCGGCCGGTCCTTCTACACCGGCGCGGGGCACACCCAGGCGTCGTACGCGGAGTCGGGGTTCCGGAACCACCTGCTCGGCGGCATCCGGTACGCCTCCGGTCGGAGCAAGGCCGACTGCCGGCCCGAGACCGGCTACACGCCGCTGTTCAACGGCTCGACGGCCGGTTGGTCACAGGCCGGCCCGGGCAACTTCACCAACTCCGACGCCACCCTGACCTCGGTCGGCGGCATGGGGCTGTACTGGTACAACGCCAAGCAGTTCACCAACTACTCGCTGAAGCTGGACTGGAAGCTGGCCGGTGACGACAACTCCGGCATCTTCATCGGGTTCCCACCGTCGAGTGACCCGTGGTCGGCGGTGGACAACGGTTACGAGATCCAGATCGACGCCACCGACGCGACCGACCGGACCACCGGCGCGGTCTACACCTTCAAGTCCGCCGACATCGCCGCCCGCGACGCGGCCCTGAACGCGGCGGGGGAGTGGAACACGTACGAGCTGCTGGTCGAGGGCGAGCGGCTGCAGATCTTCCTCAACGGGGTGAAGATCAACGACTTCACCAACACCAACCCGGTCCGCTCGCTGGCCGGTCACATCGGCATCCAGAACCACGGCACCGGTGACGACGCCTCGTTCCGCAACATCCGGATCAAGGAGTTGGGTGGCAACCCGCCGACCGGGAACACCACCATCCAGGCCGAGGCGTTCAGCTCGGCCAACGGCGTCTCCGCGTTCACCAAGGCGGGCGCCAACGGCGGGCAGACCCTCGGCTACATCGAGCCGGGCGACTGGGCCGCGTACAACGGGGTCAACCTGGCCGGGGTCACCTCGTTCACGGCCCGGGTCGTCTCCGGCGGCGCGGGTGGCAACATCCAGGTGCGCACCGGTTCGGCCACCGGCCCGGTGCTCGGCACTGTCGCGGTGCCCAACACCGGCAGTTGGTCGACCTACGCCAACGTCACCACGGCGCTGTCCAACGTCCCGTCCAGCACCCAGAACCTCTACCTCACCTTCACCGGTAGCGGAACTGGGCTCTTCGACCTGGATGACTTCACCCTGGTCAAGGGCAGCAGCGGCGGCACCGGGGTCGGCCCGATCAAGGGTCTCGCCGGCAAGTGCCTGGACGTGCGCAGCGGCGGCACCGCCGACGGCACCCAGATCCAGATCTACACCTGCAACAGCAGCACGGCGCAGACCTGGACCGTGACGCCGAACTCGACGATCAAGGCGCTCGGCAAGTGCCTCGACGTCTCCGGCAGCGGCACCGCCGACGGCACCAAGATCCAGCTCTGGACCTGCAACGGCAGCGGCGCGCAGAACTGGGCGGCGGCGTCCGACGGGACCCTGCGCAACCCGTCGTCGGGCAAGTGCCTGGACGTCTCCGGCAACAACTCCGCCGACAGCACCATCGTGCACCTCTGGACCTGCCTCAACGCGGCCAACCAGAAGTGGACCCTGCCCTAACCCCATAACCCCTCACCCGTCGCCCCGCCGGCTCCACCCCGCCGGCGGGGCGACCCCCCGCGCCGCACCCCACCCCACCCCCCTGTCCCGTCGATCTTGCACTTCCTGTCGCGACAAACGCCACAATCGTGACCTTTCGTCAACACAAAGTGCAAGATCGGCGGGCCGGGGGGCGGCGCGGATCCTCTCGCAGCTTGCTGCCGTACCTTGACCTGCATGGGGTTGTTCGCGCAGTGGCGTGGGACGGTGCTGGCGCGAGGCCATCAGCTGCTCGGTGCGCTGGGCCGGGCCGAGGAGCCCGACGACCCGTCCGGGCCGACGCCCAGCCTGAACCGTCTCGACGCCCTGGTGGAGGGCTTCACCGCCGGTCAACCGGTGCGGTGGACCGTCGCCGGGCAACCCCGGCCGCTGCCCGGCCCGGTCGACGTGGTGGCGTACCGGATCATCGAGGAAGCGCTCACCAACGCGTGCCGGCACGCCCCGGGCGCTCCGGTCGGGGTCCGCCTGCGCTACGACGCCGCGGGCATCACCATCGAGGTCCGCGACGAGGGCGCCGGTCCCGCTCCGTCGGGCGGCGGCACCCACACCGCCGGGCGGGGTCTGCTCGGGGTACGCAGGCGCGCCGAGCGGTTGGGCGGCACGTTCTCCGCCGGCCCGCGCGCCGGTGGCGGCTTCACCGTACGGGCTGTCCTGCCCGCGCCCGAGGAAATGGTCGGATGATCGGCCGACCGCGGGGCTTCCCCGATGGGGTGGTGCGGAAATAGGGTGGGGGTCGGCGACCGTGCTGGTGGCCGGTGACCCGGTGGGAGGCGCAACCCGCCGGGTTCAGGTGCCCCGCACCCACCGGTGACCGCCCGAGCGCCGCGCACGTCCGGTCACCCTCGCCCCGGTCCGCACATGGAATCCCCATCACAACAGGGGAGAAGGACAATGGCGCGACCCATCACGCTCTTCACCGGCCAGTGGGCCGACCTTCCGTTCGAGGAGGTCTGCCGGCTCGCCTCCGAGTGGGGCTACGACGGTCTGGAGATCGCCTGCTGGGGCGACCACTTCGAGGTCGACAAGGCGCTCGCCGACGACTCGTACGTCGAGCGCAAGAAGGAGACCCTCGCGAAGCACAACCTCCAGGTCTTCACGATCTCCAACCACCTCGTCGGTCAGGCGGTCTGCGACCACCCGATCGACGAGCGGCACCAGGACATCCTGCCCGGCCGGATCTGGGGCGACGGGGAGCCCGAGGGGGTTCGCCAGCGGGCCGCCGAGGAGATCAAGGACACCGCGCGGGCGGCGGCGAAGCTCGGGGTGAAGACCGTCGTCGGCTTCACCGGTTCGTCGATCTGGCACACCCTCGCGATGTTCCCGCCGGTGCCGCCGTCGATGATCGAGCGCGGCTACCAGGACTTCGCCGACCGGTGGAACCCCATCCTCGACGTGTTCGACGAGGTGGGGGTGCGGTTCGCGCACGAGGTGCACCCGAGTGAGATCGCGTACGACTACTGGACGACGAAGCGGACGCTGGAGGCGATCGGCAACCGGCCCGCGTTCGGGCTGAACTGGGACCCGTCGCACTTCGTCTGGCAGGAGCTGGACCCGGTGAACTTCATCTTCGACTTCGCCGACCGGATCTACCACGTGGACTGCAAGGACGCGAAGGTGCGTACCGGGGACGGCCGGCGTGGCCGGCTCGCCTCGCACCTGCCCTGGGCCGACCTGCGTCGTGGATGGGACTTCGTCTCCACCGGCCACGGCGACGTGCCCTGGGAGGACTGCTTCCGCGCGTTGAACGCGATCGGCTACGACGGCCCGATCTCGGTCGAGTGGGAGGACGCCGGGATGGACCGGCTGGTCGGGGCTCCGGAGGCGTTGCAGTTCGTCCGCCGGCTCGCCTTCGACGCACCGAGCGCCGCCTTCGACGCGGCGTTCAGCAGCAAGGACTGACCGCACCCCGGACAGACCACGGGCCGGTCGCCCTGCGGCGACCGGCCCGTCAACGTGCGATTGGTCAGAGCGTGCTGGCGTTCGTGCCCGAGCCGGACGGCTTGGTGCGGGGGTTGGTGGACGACGGCGACCCGGAGGTCGTGCCGACCGTGCTGGTGCCCGCCTTCGCGCCCACTGTGGCGGGCGTGCCGGCGAACGCGTCGTCGGCGGCGGTCAACTGCTGTGTGCTGGTGCTGCCGTTGCCGGTGCCCAGCTTCTCGCCCAGTTTGGTCTGGCCGAGCTTGTCCTTGCCCTCGCTGTAGAGCTTGTTGGCCTGGGCCTGCGCGACCCCGGCCGCCTCCTGGACGGTCGGGTGGTCGAGCACCTTGCGGCCCCGGACCACTAGCTCTTCGTACTTTTCCCGGCCGGCACGGGCGCCCAGGACGAATCCCGCAGCCAGCCCGCCAAGAAACATGATCTTTCCGCGCATGGCGGCTCCTTCCGTACCTGACGCGCCGTCACCCCTGGCGAGTTGCCCCGTCGGAAGGCGACCTGTTCGCGCCTGCGTCCTCTGTCCGCAGCTAACTACCCATCCTGCTCTCCGCTCAAGCATGCTTGTGCCAGGATGGCGATTTACCCCGTTTGTCAATGCGACGGCGGGGAGGGAACCCACTGGACCGCCACCGGGGGATGTCCTGTACTCTTGTCCCGTCGCACGGCGTCGGGGAGATCCGAAGTCGCGCGGAGCACGATCCCCTGTAGCTCAATTGGCAGAGCAGCCGGCTGTTAACCGGCAGGTTATTGGTTCGAGTCCAATCGGGGGAGCTTCACCCACGCCCGTCAGCCACCGGCCGACGGGCGTTTTCGTGTGTGTGACCCGGTTTCACCCACCCTCGACCTGCTTGCCCGGCAGGATGGTCGATGTCGACTGAGGCTCCCGCTGCGTCGATTGATGCGTCGATCCTTGGGGTGAGTGCGGATGTCCGGACGAGGCGGCAAGGCCACGCTCATCGCGGTGGCGGTCGTGCTGGCCTGGTTGGTGATCGGCGGCGTGGCCGGCCCGTACGCGGGGCGCCTCAGCGAGGTCGCCACCAACGACAACGCGGCCTTCCTGCCCACCGACGCCGAGGCGACCCGCGCCCAGGACCTCGCCGGCGAGTTCGTCGACAGACAGACCATCCCGGCTCTGGTCGTCTACGAGCGGCCCTCCGGTATCACCGACGCCGACCGGCAACGGGTGAGCGCCGACGCCGCCCGCTTCGCCCAGATCCCCGGCGTGGTCACCCCGCTGCCCCCGCCCATCCCGAGCGACGACGGCCAGGCACTCCAGGTCGTCGTGCCGGTGGACGACGCCGCAGGCGAGGAGATCGGCACGGTCGTCGAGCAACTTCGCGACATCACCGGCGGTGACCGGGACGGCCTCACCGTGGACGTCTCCGGCCCGGCCGGCCTGCTCGCCGACCTGATCGAGGTCTTCGCCGCCATCGATGGACCACTGCTGCTCGTCACCCTGGTCGTGGTGCTGATCATCCTGCTGATCGTCTACCGCAGCCCGGTCCTCTGGGTCTTCCCGCTGCTCGCCGCCGGAATGTCGTACGCCCTCGCCTCGGTCTTCGTCTACCTGCTCGCCGACGCGGACGTGGTGAAGCTCAACGGGCAGGCCCAGGGCATCCTCACCGTGCTGGTCTTCGGCGCCGGCACCGACTACGCGTTGCTGCTGATCGCCCGCTACCGGGAGGAGCTGCACCGGCACGACCGTCCCTGGGACGCCATGAAGACCGCCTGGAAGGGCGCCGCGCCGGCCATCATCGCGTCCGGCGCCACCGTCATCGTCAGCCTGCTCTGTCTGCTGCTGTCCAGCCTCAACTCCAACCGGGCGCTCGGCCCGGTCGCCGCCATCGGCATCGCCGCCACCCTGCTGGTGATGCTCACCTTTCTCCCCGCGCTGCTGGTGCTCGGCGGGCGGTGGGCGTTCTGGCCCCGACGGCCACGGGAGGACCAGGCCGACCCGCAGGCCGAACACGGCATCTGGAGCCGCATCGCGGGCTTCGTGGCCCGGCACGCCCGGCCGATCTGGCTGAGCACCGCCGTCGTGCTGGCCCTGCTGACGCTCGGCCTCACCCAGCTCGGCGCCACCACCCTCGGCCAGTCCGACCTGTTCACCCAGCGCACCGAATCGGTCGACGGCCAGGAGGTGATCTCCCGGCACTACCCGGCCGGCACCGGCAGCCCGGCCACCATCTTCACCACCGAGCAGACCGCCCGGCAGGTAGCCCAGGTGGCGCAGGACGTGCCCGGCGTCGCCGACGTCCGCCCCCTCACCTCCGGCCCGCAGACCGGCCCACCCGACCCCAACGCCGCCCCGAAGGTCGTCGACGGGCGGGTGCAACTGGAGGCGACCCTCACCGACCCGCCGGACAGCGACGGCGCCGAGCGGACCATCCGCGAACTGCGGGTGGCCGTACACCAGGTGCCCGGCGCGGACGCTGTGGTCGGCGGCTTCACCGCGATCAACGTGGACACCTCGGACGCCGCGAAGCGCGACCAGAACGTCATCATCCCGGTGGTGCTCGTGGTCATCGCTGTCATCCTGGCCCTGCTGCTGCGCGCGCTGCTCGCCCCGCTGCTGCTGATCGCCACCGTGCTGCTCAGCTTCGCGGCGACCCTCGGCCTCTGCGCGCTGCTGTTCCGCCACGTCTTCGGCTTCCCCGGCGTGGACTCGGCGTTCCCGCTGTTCGCGTTCGTCTTCCTGGTCGCGCTCGGCATCGACTACAACATCTTCCTGATGAGCCGGGTCCGCGAGGAGTCGGTCAAGCGCGGCACCCGCGCCGGGGTGCTCGCCGGCCTCGCCGTCACCGGCGGGGTGATCACCTCCGCCGGCATCGTGCTCGCCGCGACGTTCTCCGCCCTCGCCGTCCTGCCACTCGTGGTGCTCGTCGAGTTGGGTAGCGCGGTAGCGATCGGGGTACTGATCGACACCATCATCGTCCGGTCGCTGCTGGTGCCCGCACTCGCGTACGACATCGGGCCGAAGATCTGGTGGCCGGGCCGGTTGTCCCGGGCGAACGGTGAGCGGGAGGCGCGCGGTGCTGGCTGAAACCGATGTGGTCGTCGTCGGCGGCGGCCTGGCCGGCCTCGCCGCCGCCCGCCGGCTGCACCGCGCCGGCGTGCCCTGGCGGCTGGTGGAGGCCGGCGGTCGGCTCGGCGGACGGGTCGCCACCGACGTGGTCGACGGTCACCTCATCGACCGGGGCTTCCAGGTGCTCAACACCGCCTACCCCCGGCTCGGGACGCTGCTCGACACCGGGCAGCTCAACCTCGGGTACTTCACCTCCGGCGTGCTGGTCCGCAAGGGCGACAACCTGCTGCGGCTGGTCAACCCACTGCGTGAGCCGACCGGCGGCCCCGGCACCGCGCTCGCCGGGGTCGGCTCCCTGCTCGACCGGCTCCGCTTCGCCGCGCTCGCCACCGGCTGCGCCACACTGCCCGCGTCCCGGCTGCTCGCCGCGCCGGAGACCAGCACCGAGACCGCGCTACGCCGCGCCGGCCTCTCCGACGCGATCATCGAGGAGCTGCTGCGACCGTTCCTGTCCGGTGTGTTCATCGACCGGGAACTCTCCACCTCCAGCCACGTCCTGGCGATGGTGCTGCGCTCCTTCGCCCGCGGCCGGATCGGCCTGCCCGCCGACGGAATGGCCGCGCTGCCCCGGGCCATCGCCGCCCCGCTGCCGGCCGACCTGCTCGACCTGGACACCCCGGTCGCGGAGGTCACCCCCGGCCGGGTCCGCACCCAGGCCGGCGACATCCGCTGCCGGGCCGTCGTGGTCGCCGTCGACCCACCCGCAGCGTCCGCGCTGCTGCCGACCCTGGCGACGGTACGCATGCACAGCTACACCACCTACTACCACAGCGCCGCCGAGCCGCCGCTCACCGAACCGATCCTGCTCGTCGACGGCGACCGACGCGAACTCGTCGCCAACACGGTGGTGCTCAGCAACGCCACCCCGACGTACGCGCCCACCGGACGACACCTGATCGCCACCTCGGTGGTCGGCCCGACGGCCCCACCCGAGCCGACCGTCCGGGCCGAGTTGACCCGGCTGTACGGTCGCAACACCGCCGACTGGACCCACCTCACCACCGTGGCCGTCCCCGAGGCGCTACCCGCCGCGCCACCGCCACAGGGACGGCTGCGCAAGCCGGTGGCGCTGGGGAAAGGCCTCTTCGTGGCCGGTGACCACCGGGACAGCCCATCGATCCAGGGCGCCCTCACCAGCGGCTGGCGCGCCGCCGGCGCCGTGCTGGACGAGCTGCGCGCCGGCTGACAGGCGTACCCGAGCACGCTGTTATATTCCTGTAGCCCATCGTGCTGGCGCAGGCGTGGGCACCGGCCGGCTCGGTGCTGGCTGCTGATCGCCGAGCGGGATAAGATCCGGCGCGGTGTTCGGGGCGGTAGCTCAGCCGGTTAGAGCAGGGGACTCATAATCCCTCGGTCGCGGGTTCGAGTCCCGCCCGCCCCACCAGCGAAAACCCTGACGCACGCAAAGATCAAGGGTGTACGTCAGGGTCAACACCGCTGCGTTAGCCATCCGGTTGCTGGGCGAAGGGCACAGTGAACTCCGACGCCCAGGTTCGTCACTCCGGAGACGCCCCGCCCGCGCCGATCTTGCAGTTTCGGTCGCCGGCATGCGCAAAATGCAAACTTATGTCGCGACAGCAAACGCAACATCGCGGAGGAGGAGCGGTCCAGCTTCGTCGATCATGGAGCTGTGCCTGGTTTGGGATGACACGGGCGCATCGTCACTCGCCACGACGCCATGATCGAGGGAACAGCCTGAGGTTGACGAACAGCCACTCCGTCTAACGCAACGGTGCACACCCTGACGACATGACTGGGATGACTCCTGTGCGGAGCTGCACGGCGGGGCCGAGGACGCGCTCGATGTAGAACGTTCCCGTACCCAGGTGTGGGTCAGTGCGTCTCAACTCGCTGAGGAGCGTAAGCGTCTCGGTCTCACCCAGCGGCAGGTGGCCGAACTGATGGGGGTGGCAGCCGGCCGGGTGAGTCAGATTGAGAACGGCGATCTGGAGGCTAACGAGGTGGCGACTCTCAGCCGGTGCGCACGAGCGCTAGGTGCCCGAATGCGGATTATCTTCGGCTACGGGAGCGACCTTCGTCAGATCGCCTGACCTCGGCCGCCTCGAATGACACCACGTCCGGCCACACCGGCTCCCGCGACGTAATACCCGGCCTGCATCACCGCGGATTGGTGGGCACGAATCGTTCCCATATGAATCGGTTCGAGTTCCACTGTTGAATCGACCCTTGATGCGTTCCGGCCGACCGGCCGCGTACGCGGGTAGGCGCCGTCGACTCCTTCAGCCCGCCGGGCGTGCCGAACCACGGCCATTCGGCGGCCGACTCGACCTCGCCGCTGTGACGTCCAGACTATCTGGTCCGACTGGGCCCGCCGCCGTGGCATTCCGTGAACCGAGCAGCCAAAACGCCTGTCGCCAAGCCGACAGCGCTCCTGACGGGGCGCATTCCAGCAGCCAACATCGACCAAGCCGCTTTAACAACAAGGAGCCGCCATCGGTTCACATCCAGCAACTTGGGCAACGACAGACTGAACGCCTCTGCGGCCGCGTCAGCCCGAGCAAGCACTCGCAGCGCGCTGGCGGCACGGCTGCGCCTTTGACCTTGCTTGATGACTGAAGCGGTAGCGCCGCAGTGTGGATAAGCGGTGTTTCCGACGGGTGTCGCCTCGCTGATGCTGCTGTCGGAAATCCGATGCATTCGCCGACGCCTCACGCGCCCTATCCTGGAGGGCTTTGCCTCGGGCCGACGGTCCGGCGGACCAGCACTGCCGCACGTCACTGACTTGGAGACGAGATGCTGTCGAACCAACCGGATGTGCTCAACCTCGTCCAGCAGGCTGCCGGCCGGTGGGCAGACCAACTGATCGACTTCGGTCCGCGTAACACCCTGCTCTATTTCAAGGAGCGGCAGAGCACCACGCTCGATCTTGCGGAGGCGGCCGCCGACGGAGTCGCTGGCCTGCTTCGGGGCCAGAAGGTCCGCCTGCGAACGCTCTTTCCGGACCAGGAGCGTCACACTGCCGCGTGCAACACGGCTCGCGGTCTTCGCCGGAAGCTTGTCGAGTTGGAGGAGGAGCAGGGGATCCAGGCAGGCTGGGTGACCCGGGGTCTGCTCTGCATGGTTGGTCCGTACACCCGGGGATCAGTTCCGATGCAGCCGCTGCGGGCACCACTGATCCTGCAGCAGTTGACGCTGGACAGCCGGACAGCGACTGAGAACGACTTCACACTGGAGCTTTCCGAGGCCCCCGAGATAAATCCGGTCCTCCTTTACGCACTTGAGCGGCAGTACGGCGTGGAGGCGGACATCAGCGCCCTCGGCGACAAGCTGAGCGTCATGCTGACCGAGATCGCTGACCCGGGTCAACAGTTGACCGCCGCCTACGAGCTCATCGCCAAGGCGGTGGCCCCGAGCGGCCTGTCTCTTCGGCTGGAGCCCGCGGTTCTCGCTGGTGTCTTCAGCTTTGACAAGTTGGCCATGGTCAAGGATCTGCGCAGCTCGGCCGAGCTGTTGGCTTCGCACCCGGTGATCGGTGCAATGGCAGGGTACCGCGTCGCTCGGCAGCAGTTGCGCACGGAGTTGGCCCAGGGCTTCGGGTCCAGCGCCGATCGGATCGATCTGGCCAAGGAGTTCCTGGTTCACGACGCGGACTCGTCGCAGCAGTGCGCGATCGATGCCGTCTTGTCCGGTAGGAATGTGGTTATCGAGGGCCCGCCCGGCACCGGTAAGAGCCAGACGATCGCGAACATCATCGCGTACATGGCGGCGATGGGTCGCAGTGTGCTATTCGTCTCCGAGAAGCGGGCGGCTATCGAGGCCGTGATGAACCGCCTCGGCGATGTCGGACTCGACAACCTGGTATTCGACCTTCACGACCGGAAGATCAACAAGCGTCAGATCGCTGAGCGCATCGCCAACGTCCTCGCCCAAGCTGGTACCGAGCCGCCGGTGGAGACGACGGAGCTTCATCGGCGGCTACACGGTCGGCGGGCTGCGGCACAGCGGCATCCGGCCGAGCTGCACGAAGTCCGACAGCCCTGGGGCATGAGCGCGTTCGAGGTCATCGAGCAGATGCTCGCCCTGCCCTCACGCGACACCAGCGGGTACAACCTGCGCGCATCCGAGCTGCGCAACCTCGACCGATCGGTGATCGAGTCCGTGCGGGACGACCTCCAGATGTTCGTGGATCGTGGTGGTTTGCGAATCTGGCGCAAGGAGTCGCCCTGGGCGCAGGCCGCAATCCACACTTCGGAAGACGTCAGGCAAGTACTGGTCCATCTCGACGGGCTCGCGTCAGACGCACTTGAGGGCGCACAGCGGCAAATCCGTGAGTTGGTTGACCGGGCCGGACTGGACGTGCCCGACGACCTCGCCGCGTGGACAGACCTATTTGACCTACTTAGCGAAGTCGAGCACAGCATCGTTGGCTACGGCGACCAGGTGTTCGGCCCGGATCTGGACGACTACTTCTATGCGACAGCGCCAGGGCGTTCGCGGCCTCGTCGGCCGGAACCACTCGGCCTCTACCGGCGCTTCCAGTTGCGTCGCGAGCTGCGGCGGATCTCTCCGGCCGCTCCACGGAAACGATCCGAGATCTACGAGGGCCTGCTCGCCGCGATTAACCAACGTGAGCGGTGGCGAAAGCTCAGCCGTCAAGACAGCGCACCCAGCGCGCTGGCAAACGCCGACCTCTGCATGTCGTCCTTCACGCGGGTGCGCAACCACCTCGCAGCGGTGGCGGCATGTGCCCGGATTGACGGCCTCGACCGTGGACCGAGCACCTTGGCCGCCGACACACTCGCCGAGTTGAATGCCGACCGCGAAACGCTGTTCCTGATGCCCGACCTCAACAAGCAGCAGCAGCTCTTCCGCTCGCTCGGACTGGGCTACATGCTCGATGACCTGGCTCAGCGACACGTCTCAAGCGGCGAAGCGGCCGATACCCTACTGCGTGCCTGGTTGCAGGTGGTCCTTGATGAGATGCGTATGCGTGTCCCATACCTCGGCCAGTTCGTGGGACAACAGCACGCCGCAGTGGTCGAGGACTACCGCACCGCGGACAGTCGGCACATCGAGATGGCAGCCCGCCGCGTCCGCCGCAACGTGGCGGTGAACCTGCGTAAGACCCGGGACGCACATCCCGACCAGAACGACCTCGTCCGACGGGAGGCGGCCAAGAAGCGGGGGCACTTGCCTCTGCGGAAGCTGCTCGGCAGCGCCCCGGAGGTGCTTCTCGCGGCGTTTCCCTGCTGGGCCATGTCACCGCTCGTGGTCAGCCGGACCCTACCGGCCACGCAATCGTTCGACGTGGTCGTCTTCGACGAGGCGAGCCAGATCGAGCCCCACGACGCGGTCGCCTCGATCATGAGAGGCGCACAACTTGTTGTGGCCGGTGATCCGAAGCAACTTCCGCCCACGCCGTTCTTCCGCCGCCTCGTTCAACAGACCGCCGCAGGCGAAGACGAGGATCCTAGCGACGACAGCCTTGAGGACTACGAGTCTATCTTGGACGTCCTCAGCGGCATGATTTCAAACCGGTACCGCTTGACCTGGCACTACCGCAGCCGTGACGAGCGGCTGATCGCGTTCTCCAACATAGAGATCTACGACCGGTCGCTCGTGACGTTTCCCGGCGTGCAGGTCGACAGCCCGCTGCGCCTCGAGACGGTCGACGGCCGTGTCTCTCCCGGGCAGAGCGGTTCCTCGATTGAAGAAGTCAACCGAGCCGTCGAACTCATCCTCGAGCACGCCGATCAGCGACCGAACGAGAGCCTCGGCGTGATAACCATGGGGCAAAAGCACGCCCTGCGGATCGAGGCGACCCTGCGCAGCCGACGCCGCGAGCACGAGCACCTCGACGAGTTCTTTACCCAGGACAAGGTCGCCAGCCAGCGGTTTTTCATCAAGAGCCTGGAGAACGTCCAGGGTGACGAGCGGGATGCCATCATCTTGAGCGTCGGCTACGCCAAGACCCGAGACGGTCGGATTCCGCTGCGCTTCGGACCGCTCAACCAGGATGGTGGCGAGCGGCGCCTCAACGTCGCGGTCACCCGAGCGCGGAGTCGGATGACCGTGGTGAGCGCCTTCTCCCATCATGACATGGACCCAAACCAAACCGCGGCGACGAGGAACCGCGGGCCTGAGCTGCTCCGTCGCTACCTGGAGTTCGTCGATCTCGGCGGCGACATCGGCGGACGGCAGCACACCGGAGTCGAGCTCAATGGCCTCGAACGCAGCGTGCTGCAGGCCATCCAGCAGCAGGGCATCAATGCGGTACCGCAGTGGGGGGTCTCCGGGTACCGGATCGATCTGGCGCTCGCTCACCCGGATCAACCCGGCCGCATGGTGCTCGCCGTCGAGACCGATGGGCACTCGTACCACCAGGCACACAGTGCCCGGGACCGTGACCGGCTGCGCCAGCAGCACCTAGAACGGCTCGGATGGGAGTTTCACCGGATCTGGTCGACTGACTGGTACGTCGACCCGGGAGGCCAGACGGCCCGGCTCGTGGCGAGGTGGCAGCAGGCGGTTGATCGTGCAGACCGCGCCGCGAAGGCCCCAGCCGCGCCAGCGGCTCAGCCACTAGTCAACGAGCCGTCGTCGCGCCCGGCCTCGCGCCGTGGTCCACGCCCTGAGGTGCCCATTGGACTCAAAATCACCGAGTACACCCGGGACCAATTGGTGCGGCTCTGCACCTGGCTGGTCAGCGACCAACTTCAGCGCGACCGGGATGAGCGCCTGCAGGAGGCCATGACCGAACTCGGATTCCGCAAACGGGGCTCGGTCATCCTTCAACGACTGACTGAGGCACTCGATATCGCGCAGCAGCGCGTCGACCGGGAGGTGTACTGATGATTACCCTCGACCTGCTCACTTTGGAACGAGTGGCTCGCCTGATCTGCGACGTCGACGGCCCGTACGAACGGACCGGATCACAGGTCGAGCGTTTCTTGCACCGCGTCCGGTGGCCTGGCAATCCGCAGTACGACGGCTCGCCGCGAGTGCCCTGGCTCACGGAAGTGCTAATCTCCCGCGCTGACGACGCCGCTGTACTCGACCGCTTGCTTTGTCGCATCTGTGACCCCCTTGAATACGATGGCGGCGTCGAAGCCGCAGAGCCGATTACCCAGGAGTTGAATCGCGTCCTGGCGCCCGAGCAGCTCACCATTACGTATGTCGGTGGGCGCCCGGTGCTCGGCCAGCTCAGCCAATCCGGCGACACACCCCTGTATGGGCCACCGCCGGACCTTCACGAACGCGTCCGACGACTAACGGCGGACAGCAAGCCCGCGGACATCGAGATCCTCATGGCCCGCGCCGACGAAGCATCGATCTGCCAGAACAACGGCGCATACGCATTGGCGATCATCGGGATCGGCAGTTTCGTCGAAGGGCTGTTGCACGTTGTGGTCACTGGCCGCGACGAGAACGTCCGCAGCAATGGACTCGTGGGCCGTAACGGTCGGAGGATTCCGGCCGACCGCGCCGGCCTGCAACTCCTGCTCGAGTACGCACACCAACAGCAGTGGGTTCAGACCGACGCGAAGGACTTCATGGAGAAGGTGCGGGACTACCGCAACTTTGTCCACCCTCGACACCAGATCGAACGCGGGCTCGTGCCCGACGTGGACACGGTGCGGATGTGCTGGGCGCCTGTGCACGCTCTCCTAAACGACCTGGAGTCCGCGCCCTGACTGCAGCCGTGCGCAGCCGGTGAAGGAACTGCCTACGGGTGGTCCAGGGGAGGGGGTCCGCGTACTCGCCAAAGGGCTCGATGGACCCGTCCCAACCGTTCCAACCCTGTTGGGTGATCTGCCCGTCGCCGTACGTGTATGACCAGCGGGCGCCGTCCTCGCCCTCGATGTCGACGGTTCCCGAGCGAACGAACGGCGCGATCGCGACGTAGAAGGCGGTCGCTCGGTCGGACCACTTGGGGTCGCCCTCGTCGTCGTACCCGAACTCGATCCAGTCTCCGTCGCGGACGATCGAGGCCCTGGCCACCTCCGCCAGGTCGACGAGCGTGCCGTTCGACGGAAGCCCATCCGGCTCGTACCACTCACCTCGCCCGGCCAGGGCGGCTCGGACGGCGGCGACCGCAGCGGGGTCCTCCGACTCCGGGAGGTTCAGGCGGCCTGAAGGAATCACCGTGTATCCCACGGCAGGCACCCTACAGCTGTCGATGCACCGCGCGCCCCAATCAGGAGGCGGTGGGGCGGCGGTCGCGGAGACGGAACTGGCCAGGAAGGTCGCAGCAGCCTTCGGCGTGGAGGTCGAGGGTGGGCGCGTGGAGGGTCGACGGCGTGAAGGAGGACGGGTCGAGGTGATAGGTCAGTCTGGTGCCGCTGCCAGGTGGTGCGTCGAAACCGTGGGGTGGTGCCGTGGGGCGTAGGCCCGCGAGGTTCTGCCGCAGGGCGTGGCCTGCATGCCAGGTCTCGACCGTGGTGTGGGTGCTCACGACGGCGGCCGCGGCGTGAACCATTCGGTACGAGGTCAGGAGGGAACCGAAGTAGCCGGCGGTCGAGCCGTCCGGGCCGGTCGGCCAGTTGTCGGTTATCGAGAATGCGAGGTCGTCAAGGATCTCCGCGTCGACCTCGGGTGGGCCGGTGGGCGCGACTCTCCGGCCTGGATGGAGCGACGCTGAGACAACCGCGGTCAGGACGGTGGTTGCCAGGTGCGCATCCGCCCCGAGGTACATGCCTGGCCGGCGGCGGACCGACTCGTCGAATTCCAGGACCGTGATGTTCGCCGCGCTGTACTCGCTCACGGCTATACGGTGCCTGAACCGGCCGAGAAGGAGAAGGTCGGGTTATGGAGTTCCGGGACTCTGCTCGCGCGTGCGCTTGATGCTGGCAACCTCGCCTTTGATCGGTAGCCAGTAGAAGGGGATGAACGCGATGACCACGACGAGGCCAACGACCGGATGAAGAGCGCCCAACGCGGTCCCGACGGCGATCCAGATCGGCGCGGGGCGGAAGCGTCTGCTGATCGCCCGCGCCGTGTCGTTGTCGGTGGCGGAGGTCAGCAGGCGACGACCGTGTCTGGCGTACTCCCAGATCACGTTGAAGAGGATGGCGGCCACTTCGTAGGTGGCGCCGTAGAAGATCAGCGCGGTCTGCTTGCCGTGGCCGGACTCGAACGCGTGGGCCAGGAGGGACGAGGCGAACGGCAGGAACGCGATCACCATCAGCAGCAGGGTGTTGAGCAGGAGCAGCATGCGGTCCGCGGAGCGGATGTGGTCGAACATGACGTGGTGGTTCACCCACATCTGCCCGATCAGCAGGAAGGTGATGGCGTACGCCACGTACGAGGGCCACAGGTCGATGAGGCCGCGGAGCAGGTGCTCGGTGTCCTCCGGCGGCTGGATCTCCAGGACGAGCAGGGTGACGGCGATGGCGATGACCGCGTCGCTGAAGGTGACTGCCCGCTTCGGATCTCGTTCCGCACCGATCGGGCCGCTGGAACTGGTCGCGTCCCTCACGGAGGCGTCGTGGGCCGCGCGAAACCAGCGCATGAACCTCCCCCAACGGTCAGCACCCCCGGCACCCGCACGGCAGCGCCGCGGGTTTCCCGCCGTCGCAAGAACCAAACCAGCCATCCAGCCACCGACCGAGGCGCTCGGTCGCCCTCAGCCGAGGTGCAGCAGCAACACCTGGTCGTCGCGGAGTTCGGAGATGGTGTCGCGGAGGAGCCTCAGCGTGTCCAGACCGGCCGCGCCGCTCTCCTCGAAGACCACCCCCATCTCCTCGAAGTGGGCGGCCAACTCCTCCCCGCGGTGCGCGCCGGGATCGAGCTGATCCACTAACCGCCGGGCTGGAGCGATGAGCGTGGTCAGGCCGTACGCGCTGTTGATGGCCTCCGACTCGGCATTGAACTCCGACGGTTCCAGGTCGATGCCGCGTTCCTCCAGATAGGTCAGGACGTACAGCATGCAGTAGCCGGACCAGTCGTACTCCTGCCGCGTCTTGCTCCCGTGTTCCGCCAGGTACGCGTGGAAGGACGACGGCGATGTGCGGGCCAGGCGGGCCAGCTCGGTGATGCTGTCCCTGGGGACCAGGGTCAGTGTCGCGATAGCAGACAACGCATCCTCCGTCGCATGACTCTGCCGCTACGGCTCTCCGCCGGCTCGTCGGCAGGCTACCGAGAGGGGGTGACGAGCACGCGGTAGGTCACGTGCAGGACCGAACTCGCCGCCCGGGCCGTCACCTGCTCAAGGTTCAGCGGCGGGACACCCTCGAACAGCCGCACGCCTGCGCCGAGGGTGAGCGGCACGATGTGCAGGCGCAGCTCGTCGACCAGGCCCGCGGCGAGGTACTGGTTGATGGTGGTGGCACCTCCGTGGATCGAGATGTCGCCGCCATCGGCCGCCGCGCGTGCCTGTGCGAGTGCCGACTCGATGCCGTCGGTGACGAAGTGGAAGGTGGTGCCGCCCTTCATCGGCTGCGGCTCGCGCGCGTGGTGGGTGAGCACGAACACCGGCCTGTGGAACGGCGGGTCCTCACCCCACCAGCCGTTCCACTGCCTATCCCACTCGCCACGCACCGGGCCGAACATGTTGCGCCCCATGATGACCGCAGCGGGTGCGCCGATCTGGTCGACCTCGGCCCGGTTCTCCTCAGCGGCGTCGAACATCCAGGCGTGCAGCCCACGGCCCCAGCCGTCACCGCCGTCGTCGCCGAACGGGCGATCCTCGGTCTGGTTGAGACCGGCCGAGTATCCGTCGACGGTGATCGTCTGATTCGCGATCACCTTGCCATTGCGTGTGGTCATTGCGCACTCCCCATTGACATGTGTGTGTGCAAGACAGTCAGCCTACGGCCGCGATGATCAGTGCGAGGCGTCCCAGCTACGCCATGGGGGTGTCGGAAGCCCGGCCGACGCCGCACAGCGTGCCGCGCGCCCGAGCCGGCACGCCGATGGCGGACATCGCCTCCACGTAGTGCCGGTACGCCGCTGCGGCCTCGCCGTGCCGGCCCGCAGCGGTCAACGTCCCGATGAAATCGCCGTGCACACCCTCGTCGTGGGGCTCCAGTTCGAGGGCACGGCCGAGGTGGCGGACGGTCTCGTCGATGTCGTCGGCGCCGCGGGCGAGCGAGGCCAGCTTGCGCACCACGCGCAGGTAGACCCGACGTGTTTCCTCTCGTGTCGGTCGGGACCAGTCGTCGTACGGCTCGTCCTCCAGGAAGTCGCCCCGGTAGCGCTGCTCGGCGAGGAGCAGCGCGGTGCGCGCGTCTTCGGTCTCGCCCTGCTCGGCCAGCCGGAGGCCGTGTGCCGATTCGGTGAGGAACTCCTCAACATCGAGTTCGAGGTGACCGACGTCGAGGGCGAGGCTCGGGTGCGCCGCGATGATGAAGTGGTCCGTCGGGCTACGGCGTTGCGGATCGAGCACGCCACGGAGGGTGGACAGCGCCACTGACAGCCGGTGGCTGACCCGGCCCGGGTCCTGGGCGGGCCACAGCATCTCGCCGAGTTGCTCCCGGGGCACCGCGCGACCACGCCGGGCGGCGAGGATCCGGAGCAGATCCCGGGCCTTCCGTGACTGCCAGGCCGCCGCCACCACCTGCGTGCCGTCCACGTACACCTCGAATCGTCCGAGGGTGCGGACGGTGACCTGCGCGACGCGGCGCGGGCCCTGCCGGCTGAGCGTCGGCGGCGGCACCCCGGCACTGGCCAGCCGTTCGGCGGCCAGCCGGGCGTCGACGCGTTCCTGGGGATCCGCCCCGGGAAGCCTGCTGAGCAGCACCGTGAGTCGGTCCGCGGCGACGACCGACGTGATGTCGCGCAGGGTCGCCGCCGCTTCCCGCCAGGCGCGCCGGGTGTCGTCGGTGTCGGTGGCGGCGGCCCCGCGCAGCTCCAGCGCCTCGGCGAGCGCCGCACGGTCACGATGCAGTCGGGCGGCGGCGGACGCCGTCAGCGCCACCTCCACGGCCCGTCTGCGGTCGCCGATCTCCAGCGCCACCCAGCCGAGCGCGAGTCGCGCGGTCGCCGAGTCCGGGCCGCGTTCCAGTTCGACGGCGCGTTGGGCCAGGGCGAACGCCGTGGCGCCGTCCTCGGCGGCCAGTACGCGGGCCAGTCCGGCGAGCGCCGGCACCTGGATCTGGAGATCGTTGACGGGTTCGCTGGCGCGCAGCGCCTCCTCGTACGCCGCGCGGGCCAGGTTGGTGCGGCCGCGCAGGGCGTGGATGTCGCCGATACCCACCAACGGGTACGCCACCTTGCGGGACCCCATCCGCTGCAGGAGCGGTACGGCGCGTTCGTAACACGCGGTGGCCTCGGCGAGCTGACCGAGGTGGAAGTGTGCCGAGCCCTCGTTGCAGAGCGCCAGCGCGAGCATCGCGGCGTACCCGTTGGTCTGGGCCAACTCCACAGCGGGCCGCACCTCCGTCAGGGCTTCGAGGTATCGGCCCTCGCCCACCAGGGCGGACGCGCGGTTAGCGCGGATGCGGGTGACCTGGACGGTGTCGCCCGCCGCCTCGGCAGCACGCAGCGCCTTCTCGTGATGCTCGTCGGCTGCCGGTCGATCACCGCGAAGCTTGGCGTCCAGGGCGAGCGCGGTGTGCGCGGCGGCGAGCGCGGCGTCACCCCCGATCGCTGTCGCCGCCGCGAGGGCCCGCTCGGCGTTGTCCTGGCACGCCGCGACGTTCCCGCTCGTCCACTCTGCCGCAGCGGTCCAGGCGAGCAGTCGGGCGTTGTCGGTGGACGGGTGCGGGTCGAGCACGCCGAGCCGGAAGACCTCCAGCGCGGAGTGCGGTTCGCCGCGCAGATAGTGCACGAGGCCGTACCGCCAGGCGAGCCCGGCCGTCATCGGCCCCTGACCATCGGCCAACCCGCCGTACACGGCGAGTGCGGTCTCGAAGTCGCCGCGCATCTGCTGCGCCTCCCCGTAGAGCAGCCGCAGGCCGTCGGACCGGGTGTGCTCGGGCAGGGACTGGAAGGCGTCGACGACGGCCTCGGCGCCGCCGGCGGCGAGCAGCGCCGCGCCGTGGTCGGCGAGGATCCGCGCGGCGGCCTCGGTGACACCCGATTCTTGGTACGACCGGAGAGCCGGGACGAGGAACCCGTGCTCGGCGTACCACGGTGCCGCTCTCGCGTGCAGGCGTTGCGCGGCCGCCGGGGTCAACGCGAATCGGCGGCGGGCGATGCTGGCGACGACAGGCACCATCCGGTACCCGTGGCCGTCCGTCGTCGCGGGGACGAGGATGCCGGCCCGGGTCAGCTGGTCCAGCCAGTGAACCCCGTGTCGGTGCCCGAGCAGGCGGGCCAGATCAGGGTGGAACGGATCGAGGTGCGCCGCGTCCCGCAGCAACCGGTGAACCTCGGGCGCCAACTCCGCGAACACGTCGCGCACCAGACAGGACTCCAGCGGCGTCCCCGGCTCGGTCAGGTCGTCCGAATCCGTGCCGCCGGCGGCGGCCGTCCGGGTGGCCAGGGTGACCAAGGCCGGCCAGCCGTTGGTCTCGGCGTGGATCCGGGCCGCGAGTGCCGGGTCGGTCAGGCCGTGCTCGGCGAGGAGGGACGCCACCTCATCGAGTGAGAGCCGGAGGTCCGGCGGGCCGTGCTCGGCGAGCAGCCTCGACTGCCGGCGGGAGAGCGTTGGCGGGTGGCGGGTCACGAGAACCACCCTGAGCTGCGGCGGAAGGCGTTCGAGGTCGTCCAGCAGCGCCTGAAGCCGGCGGCGGGGAAGTCGCGGCACGTCGTCGAGGACGAGCCAGCTCGGCTCGTCGACGGGCAGGTCCGGCACCGATCGTGCGCTCAACGAGACGAGGCGTTCCGGCCCGGCTGTCGCCAGCGCTGCGACGTCCGCCGCGTCGCACCAACGTGCCGGGCGGTCGCCCAGCCAGCCCCGTACGGCGACCGTCTTGCCGTACCCGGCCGCGGCGACCACGAGCGTGCACCGCCGGCTCAACCAGTGGTCCGCTGTCGCGCTCATCGGCCGCCTTCCAGTCGAAGCTGGTTCATGTCTCATTTGGCGCTTCGCCGGTGGACGTGCGTACGCGAACGTCGCCGTTACGACAGCGAATCCGCTGTGCAATTGACGCCACCTTGACGACGCTCTGAACCTCGCCTCGAAGGATGTCGACGGCACACAGAGGCGCGATCCGTCCGGGTCCGCGTCTCGGAACCGATCGGATGAGGAGTTGTGATGGCAAGAGTGCTGTCGAGACGCGCACTGCTCGCAGTGCTCGTCGTCCTGCCGACGATGGCCGCGTGGAACGCCGCGCCGGCCAGCGCCGCCGGGGGGTCGAGTTCGGTGGTGTACGACGACGAGCCCGTGGACCGCGAGATCGAGTTGGCGCGGCTGGGCTACCAGAACGGCGTGCGGGTGGTGTTCTCCCGCGACCAGGAGTCCGGCGACTGGGGCATCCGTCAGGACGGGGAGATGGGCCGCAACGCGCCCCTGGCGTACGACGACAAGCAGGGCATCCTGAAGACGTACCTGACCATCACGCCCCGGTCCGTTCCGGTGCCGCGGGAGCTGCTGTCGGAACCGCCGGCCGGCACGCCGACCCCGCCGGAGCTGGCCTACCGGACCATCGTGGCGTCAGTGGTCGTCGCCGACGATCTCGCCGTGCCGACGTCGGGTGGCATGGCCGCGGCGGCGGTGATGACCTGCTGGGACCTGTACTGGAACTCGTACAACTGGGCCGAGCTGCCCGGGTACCCGAACCCGGCCTCGGTGTGGCACCCGGCGAGGACGTACTACTCGTCCGACTTCGGCGGGATGAAGATGTACTCCTACAGCTACCTCGCCAACTGCGGCGGGTACGCCCGGCACCGGATCTACTACAAGTCGTTCGGTGACTACTACAAGCACCACGACTACGAGGTGGCGTCGTACCACTGGCAGGCGGTGAAGAAGGGTTCGGTGCACCGCTACCGCAAGGTGCTCTACGACGGCACGTCGGGGGATACCCGCAACGGCAAGTACACAGGCTAGCGGCGTCGGTGGCGGTGGCTTCCCGGTACGTCCACCGTCACCCGGCCCGGCCGTGGATCGTGTCCATTACGCGACGAATAGATCGAGTTCGCTGGGCCGGGGACGTTAGTTTGATCCGGTGATTTCCATGGCTGGCACGGGTGTGCGAGTCAGGCTGCTCGGGCCGGTGGAGGTGGTCGTCGCCGGCAGTCCGCAGGCGGTGAACGGCCTGCGCCGCAGGGCGGTACTGGCAACGTTGGCGCTGCACGCGGGCCGGGTGGTCAGCGTCGACCGGCTCATCGACGTGGTCTGGGGCGACCAGCTACCGGCCACCGCGGCGAACACGTTGCAGCGGCACGTCTCCTACCTGCGCGGGGTGCTCGGCGAGCCCGGGTCGATCGTGGCGCGCCAGCCCGGTTATCTGCTCGACACCGGGCCGGACTCCACTGACGTCCAGGCCGCCGAGCGCCTCATCGATCTGGCCCGACGGTCGACCGACCGCAACGAGCAGGTGAAGCACCTGACGGCCGCGGTGGCGCTGTGGCGGGGCCCACCGCTTGCCGACGTGGCCGGGTCCGCCTGGCTTGAGGAGCAGGCGGAACACCTGGCACGCCTGCGGTTGGAGGCCGAACGATCGCTCGCCGAGGCCCGGTTGTCAGTCGGCGAGCACGCGGGGCTCGTGCCCGGGTTGGAACGGCTCGTCCGACAGCACCCCTTCGACGAGCACCTGCACGCGCAGCTGATGCTCGCCCTGTACCGCGACGGCCGACAGGGCGAGGCGGTCGCCACGTACCGGCGGCTGCGCGACAACCTGCGGGAGAACCTCGGCATCGACCCGGGTCCCCGGCTACGGGACCTGGAGTGCGCCATCCTGCGCCAGGACACGGCGATCGCCGCACCGGCTGCGTCGGCGCCGGTGCGGGTGGCGGCGCAACTGCCTCCCCCCGTACCCACGTTCACCGGGCGCGACGCGGAGCTCGCCGCCCTCGACGCGCTCGTCGACCGGGGCGGCGCCGTCGTGGTCTCCGGGACCGCCGGGGTCGGCAAGACCGCGCTCGCCGTGCACTGGGCGCACCACGCGGCCGCGCGTTTCCCCGACGGGCAGCTCTACGTCAACCTGCGCGGCTTCGACCCGGCGGCCACACCCACCGAGCCGGCGCGAGCGCTGCACGGATTCCTGGAGGCGCTCGGCGTTCCGGTGGCACGAATGCCCAGCGACCCGGACACGATGGTGAGCCTGTACCGCACGACTGTGGCGGGCAAGCGACTGCTGGTGGTGCTGGACAACGCGCGCGACGCGGAACAGGTCCGGCCGCTGCTGCCCGGCTCACCGGACTGCCTCGCGATCGTCACCAGCCGCGACCAGCTCATCCCGCTGGTCGTCACCGAGAGCGCCCAACCGGTGCCCCTCGACCTGCTGAGCCCCGGTGAAGCCCGCGACATGCTGATCCGTCGGCTCGGGGCGCGTCAGGTCGCCGCCGAACCCGCCGCGGCCGACGACATCGCCGACCGCTGCGCGCGGCTGCCCATCGCCCTGGCCATCGTGGCGGCCAGAGCCGCCACCAACCGGCACTTCACGCTGGCCGCCGTCGCCGGTGAACTGGGCGACCTGGACGCCTTCCGGGCCGGCGACGACGCCACCGACGTACGGGCGGTCTTCTCCTGGTCGTGCCGGACGCTCAGCCCACCCGCGTCCCGGCTGTTCCGGCTGCTGAGCCTGCATCCCGGCCCGGACGTCACCGCCCCGGCCGTGGCCAGCCTGGCCGGCGTCGACGGGCCGGCGATCGGCCCCCTGCTCACCGAGCTGACCCGGGCGAATCTCTTCACCGAGCACACCTACGGGCGCTACGCGTTCCACGACCTGCTGCGCGCGTACGCGGTCAGCCTCGCCGACGAGGCCGAGCCGCCGGCCGAGCGTCGTGCGGCCGTGCACCGGCTGCTCGACCACTGCCTGCACACCGCCCACGCCGCCGACCTCGCACTGCACCCGCACTTCAGCGCGATCAGCCTCCCGTCACCCCGGGCGGACGTGACGCCGGAACGCCCCAAGAACCGGTCGGCCGCCACGGCGTGGTTCACCGCCGAGGTCCCCGTCCTGCTCGCCGCGGTACCGCTCGCGGCGCGTTCCGGTTTCGAGGGGCACGCCTGGCGGCTCGCCTGGACCATGGCCGGCTTCCTGCACCGGCAGGGGCACTGGCAGGACTGGCTCGGCACGCAGCGGATCGCGCTGGCCGCCGCGTCCCGCATCGGGGACCAGGCGGGGCAGGGCCACGCGCACCGCAGCCTCGGTCTCGCCTGCTCACGGCTCCGACGGTACGACGAGGCCGACGACCACCTGCGGCGCGCGCTCGAGCTGTTCACCGACGTCGGTGACGACGCCGGGCGGGCACACACCTGTCTGAACCTCGGTCAGCTGGCGGAGCGGCAGGGGCAGCACCAGCAGGCGCTGCGCCATTCCCGGCGGGCACTGTCCCTGTTCCGGGGGACCGGAAACCGGGCCGGGCAGGGGTACACCCTCAACGCGGTCGGCTGGCAGGAGGCGTTGCTCGGCAACTACCACAGTGCCCTCGCCTCGTGCGGCGAGGCGCTGCGGATGTTGCAGGAGGTCGACGACGTTCAGGGACAGGCCGACACCTGGGACAGCCTCGGCCACGCCCATCACCAGCTCGGGGACCACCGGCGCGCGGTCGCCTGCTACGAGCACGCCCTCGAACTCTTCACGCAGGTCAACGACAGGTACGCCGAGGCGAGCACGTACGTCAACCTCGGCGGCAGCCACCGCGCCCTCGCCGACCTCGGTGCCACACGTGCCGCCTGGAGTCGAGCCCTGACCATCCTCGACGAACTCGGCGACGCCGACGCCGACTCGATCCGCGCCGACCTCGAACACCTCGACGCCACGCGGCTGCGCTGACGTACCCCGCTTTCAGCGCCGTTTCCGGGCCGCTTCAGCGCGGCCCGGCACTCTTCGGACACCAGTCTCTTCCGCATCAGGAATGGAGCGTTCGATGAGTCGTTTGGCACACCGCCTCGCGGTGATCGGGGTGGTCAGCGGGACGGTGCTGGCCATGTCCTCCGCCGCCGTGGCCCAGACCGACAAGCCGCCGCAGAAGGGCGCCGACTGCGTGGTCCAGCACGTCGACGACCGCGGCGGCATCCTCCGCACCGAGACCGCGCCCGAGGGCCGGGAGTACGGCCCGTTCCGCTGCGCCGGCGGCAAGTGGACATTCGCCTGGAAGCCCTTCGGAGCGGACGACATGATCACGGCCAACGAGATCCAGATCGAACCGTCCGGTGCCGTGTCGGTCCGGCGGTTCACCGGTCCCGCGCTCGGCAACGACCTCACGGTGGGGGAGGTCGCCGGCATCGCCCAGGCCGTCAGCGGCAGCCGTGAGGTGCTCGTCGACCGCGCGATCGTGGCTGTCGACGACGGCAGGGAGCGGACCCCGGAGCAGGTCGAGGCGCTGCTGGCCGGCAAGGACGACACCGGCGTCAAGGTGCTGGACATTATCGAGAAGCCGAATGCCGCCATGTCGACGAAGGACGTCATCGACGAGGCCGGCGGCACACCCGAGACGACAGTCGTCTACTTCAGCCTCTGGGGCGCGATCAAGTCGGTGTTCGCCTGGATCGTGGACACGATCGGCGAGATCGGTGAGTGGATCGACGACCACTGCGACTGGGGGTCCCCGAACACCGTGGGCGACATCGTCACCTGTCGCTGGTAGCCCGTCCGACCCCGTCGACACCGATTACCGAAATGAGGACAGGATGACAACCCTGCGGGACATCACCAGGCGAGCCACCATCGTCACCACAGCCCTGATCGTCGGACTGACCGCTTCGTACGCCCCGTCGCACGCCGCCGAGGGCGAGGCCCGGACGACGGTCACCGACCACCCCGGTGCTCCGGGGACGATGCTGCAACAGTTCGAGGACCTGACCGGTCGGCCCGTCGGCGACCTGGACAAGGTGCTGGCCGTCGACACCGGCGGCCGGAACCTGACCGGCGACCAGCTCGAAGCGCTCGTCGCCGGTAAGGAGGTCGACGGAGTCAAGGTCGTCGGCACGATTCCGGGCAGCCGCGACGTCCTCGGCACGACCATGGCCGACCTCGCCGACGGGGCGTACGACGGCAGGGGCGACAGCGGGACGGCAACCTCCCTGCTCTTCGCCTCGTCCACGCCCGACGGGCGGGAGTGGTGCCTGACCATGTGCGTCGCCTCGGGCAAGTCGATCTGGGAGTGCCTGCTGTCGCGCCGGGCGGGCGCCCCGATCCTCACCCTCGACCTCGCCGGCAGCACCACGATCGGCGGGACGAAGGCAGCCTTCGAGAAGGCCAATGGCGTCGCCGTCGACGGCCCGTACAGCGTGGACACGCTGATCGGCGAGGGCGAGCCCTCGGCGGACGAGATCAAAGCGCTCCTCGACGGCAGAGACATCAGGTCACTGCGTCGGGTGGCGACAGTGGACCGGCCGGATCCCGGGTGGGAGCTGGCCGACATCGCGGAGAACTCCGGCGTCGTGTACGCGAAGACCAAGGGCCACCTCTTCACCCTCAACCTGCCCTTCCTCGGCAAGATCCTCGTGTTCTGCGTCTCGCAGGACGGCGGTAAGACCTGGAAATGCTCGGCCCGCCAGTGGAACGGGTTCTGACCGGTAGACCGTGCACGGTCCCGCTCCGCCTCGACCTCAGCGGTCGACGCGGAGCGGGATCCCGCGTGACCGACATGTGCGACCTCGCCGGAGTCCTCGCTCATACGCGCAGGCCGGTCAGTCAGATTCCGTGGGTCGACTCGGACAGCAGACGCGGCCGGCCTGAGCCTCCAGCGAGCCCTCGCGACAGTGCCTGGCACGTCTGTCCGAGATCGACGTTGCGTGGGGCACTGTCGTGGCATCGACGAAGGCTGACAGAATGTGACGCGTGGATGGGGAGCAGCGGGAGCGCGCCGTCTTCATCGCTGAAGCCGAGTTACTCGAACAGCGGCACGACTCGTGGGCTTCACTCCAGCGGAGGCAGGCCGCGTTCTGGCAACGCTGGAACACCCTGACCACTGTTTCGTCGGCGGTCCTCGCGGGCGCCTCGGGGGCGGCCGGGCTGGCCTCCGCCGAGCTGGGCACGGCGGCGGCGATCGCCGCCCTGGTGGCCGCCGGCCTCGCCTCGGTGGCCAGCAGTTCCGGGGCCGCCCACCGCAGCGAAGTGGCGTTCACCTCCGCTGCGGCCAACCAGTCCCTGGCCGACCAGGCCAGGGCCTTCCGGACCATCTGGGCGCCACACCAACCGCTGACCGATGTGCGAGCCCGGTTCGCCGAGCTCTCCCATCAACGTGATCAGGCGGTCACCAGCGCAGCGTTGAAGTTGGGCAGGCGGTCGTTGATGCGGTATCTCGGCAGGAGCGCGCCCTCGGTCAGCCCCTGAGGCGAATCTCCGAGCGGGTCTGGACGATGCGGTGGCGGCGCACCGGGTACAGGACCGGGTGCGAGATGGTCCAGGTCCCGCCCGTGCAGACGAACTCCTTGTAGCGGGCGGCCAGCTTCCCGGTGAGGAGGGACGGCTTGGCCCGGTCGTCGGCGGTCACGTACTGGATGATGCCGTCGCGCCGGCCGAGGCTGATGCACTGGTTGAAGTAGCGCAGCGGAGCCTTGGGGAACTTCGCCCGACCGGTCAGGCGGGCGGCGATGGCGTCGGCCGCCTGCCAGGCCATCGGGATGCCCGAGGCGCAGGACATCCGCAGCGGCTTGCCGCCCGGTCCTTCGGCGATCGCTGCGTCGCCCACCGCGTACACCTCGGGGTGTGAGACCGACCGCATGGAGGCGTCGACGATGATCTGCCCGGTCTCCGCGACCGCCAGGGTCGTGGCGGCGGCGATGGGGTGGACGGCGAAGCCGGTCGTCCACACGGTCACCTGGGCCGGGATCTCCCGACCGTCGCGGGTGACCGCGCCGGCCGCCTCGACCCGCGCGATGTCGGTGTGCTCGTGGACGGTGATGTCGAGCCGGTCGCAGACGCCGCGCAGGTGCTGCTGCGCCTTGCCGTTGAGCCAGTCGCCGAGAGCGCCGCGGGCGGCGAGCGCGACGTCGAGGTCCGGCCGGGCCTCGGCGATCTCGGTGACCGCTTCGAGGCCGGTGAGGCCCCCGCCGACGACGAGCACGGTCCCGCCGGCCGCGAGGTGGGCGAGGCGGTCGCGCAACCGCAGCGCCGACTGCCTGCCGGCGATGTCGTTCGCGTGCTCGGCGACGCCGGGGACGCCGTGGTCGGCGGTTGCGCTGCCGAGGGCGTAGACGAGCGTGTCGTACGCGATCTCGTCGGTGCCGTTGTCGTCGGCGAGCGCGACGGCCCTGCGCTCGACGTCGACCGCGGTGACCCGTGCCAGTCGAACGTCGACGCCGGTGCCCGCGTAGACGTCGGCCAGCGGAAGGCGCTTGAGGTCCTGCCCGGTGGCCAGCTGGTGCATGCGGACCCGCTCGACGAAATCGGCGTCGGCGTTGACGACGGTGATCTCGGTGTCGTCGGGGTGCAGCCGCTTGGCGAGGCGCCCGGCGGCGATCCCTCCGGCGTAGCCGGCTCCGAGGACGACGATGCGGTGTCTCATGGTGGCACTCCTGTCTCGGTGGTGGTCGCTTCCTGAACCGGACAGCGACGCGATTCCTGACAGGAGGTGGCTATGAGCTGGATCACCAGACGTGGAGGGTGGGCTCCTCGTGCTCGGACGCGGCCCATTGACGGGTGGCGCGGACGAGCTTGTCGGGGTTGACCTGGTTGTGGATGGCCGCGACACCGTCGGCGGTCACCTCCACGGACATGACGCCGATGACCCGGTCGTCGATCACGACCAGCAGCGCCGGAGCGCCGTTGACGGTGGCGATGTGCACGGCGGGGCTGCCGCCGACCAGGTCCCGCTTGACGTCGGCGGGCCGGAACAGGCCGCGCAGGAACTTCGCCACCGCCAGTGCGCCGACGATCGGGGTGGTCCGGGCCGGGATCTTGCCCCCGCCGTCGCCGAGACTCGTCGCGTCGTCGGTCAACAGCTCCACGAGCCGCTGGATCTCGCCGTTGTTGGCGGCCGTGAGGAACTCCGCGACGATCTTCCGCGCGGTGCTCCGGTCGACCTCAGCCCGGGCCCGCTCCGCGGAGACGTGCTGCTTGGCACGCCGGTAGGTCTGCTGGCAGTTCGACTCGGTGATGCCGAGGATCTCGGCGATCTCACCGTGCTGGTAGCCGAAGGCCTCCCGCAGCACGTACACCGCGCGCTCGTTGGGCGACAACCGCTCCAGCAGGGTGAGCACCGCCACCGAGACGGATTCGCGCTGCTCGGCGGTGTCGAGCGGGCCGAGCATCCGGTCCCCGGCGAGGACAGGTTCGGGCAGCCACGTGCCCACGTAGGTTTCCCGCCTGGCTCGCGCCGAGGTCAGCTGGTTGAGGCACACGTTGGTGAGGACCTTCGTCAGCCACGCCTCGGGAGTCTCGACGTGCTCCCGGTCGGCGCCCTGCCAGCGCAGGAAGGTGTCCTGGACAGCGTCCTCCGCGTCGCTGGCCGAGCCCAGCAGGCGGTAGGCGATCGCCTCCAGGCGAGCCCTGGAGTGCTCGAACAGCTCGACCTCGTCCGGACTGAGCGGCATGACTCGATAGTCAACCACGAGGGCGACCTCGCCAACCGGTCGTACCCTTGTCGCGGTGACGTCCGATCTGCTGCGCCGCGCCCTCGCCGCACCCGCGGACCCGCCGCTGCGGCCCCTGCCCGAGCAGGTCGTCGCCCTGCTGGAGACCCTGCACGCGCCGCCGCGCCTCGCCGCGCACCTACGGGCCGTGCACGACGTCGCCGCCCAGCTCAGCGACGCGATGGCGGAACGGTTCCCGCAGCTCCCGTTCGACCGCGAGGCGGTGCTCTTCGGCGCCGCCACCCACGACATCGGCAAGGTCCGGCACCCGGAGGAGTTGTCCGGGCCCGGGTCGGCGCACGAGCCCGCCGGCTACGAGCTGCTGCTCCAGCACGGCGTGGCCGAGTCGTCGGCCCGGTTCGCGCGCGACCACGCGTCCTGGCACCGGGACGGCATCGGCGTCGACGACCTGCTGGTCAGCGTGGCCGACAAGGTGTGGAAGGGGAAGCGGGTCACCGACCTGGAAGGGTTGCTCGTGGACCGCCTGGCCGACGCCACCGGCCGCGAGCGGTGGTCGGTCTTCCTCGACCTGGACGACATCCTCGACCAGATCGCCGCCGACGCGGACCGCCGGCTCGCGTTCCAGGCAATCCATCCGGTGCGTGGATGACCCCGGTCAGCGGGTCGCCGGGTCCGCTCCGGCCTTTCGGCGGGGCGTGGGCGCGGTGGGCGTTTCGCCGTACGGCGTCGACGGGCGGTGGAACGTGGCCGCCGCCACGGCTGTCAGGCAGATCGCCGCAGCGGCGATGACCGGCGGGCGCGCGCCGAGGTGGACGGCCGCGGAGCCGAGGGGGATCGCCACGACGAGCGGCCCGAACATCGCCGTGTTGGCCGTCGCGGAGACCCGTCCCAGCAGCGCCGACGGCGTGTGGGTCTGCACGGCGGTCACCGCCGCGACCAGGGTCCAGGGCAGGCCGACGCCGGCCACCACCGCGCCGAGCACCGTGGCCGGCCACCATGGCAGGCAGCGCGCCAGGCAGCCGATCGCGAACAGCGTCGCCCCGGCGACGCCGACGGCGACGGGACCTCTACCCGCGATGAGCCGGCCGACGATCAGGCCGCCGAGAATGGAACCGGCGCCCTGCGCGCTGGCCAGCACACCCAGGAACGTCGTCGGCAGGCGCAGCTCGGTGACGACGATCGCGTAGATCCCCGCCGTCGTGAAGCCGGACATGGCGATCGACACCCCGGCGAGCGCGACCGGCAGACGTGTCGCTCGCTGTCCGAACAGGACCACCAGTCCGGTACGCGGGCCGCCGCCGCGTTCGGTGGGCTGGTCGGCGGGCGTCCGGTTCAGGCGGAGCACCGCGTACAGGATGGCGACCAGGACCGGCATGGCCGCGCTGAGGACGGCGACCGCGTGGCCGCCCCGCCACGCGTAGAGGCCCGCCCCGGCCAGGGGAGCGACGAGCTTCATCCCCTCCTGCGCGCTGGAGCGCCACCCGTTGACGTCGCCGAGTTCCGTCGGTGCGAGCGCCGACGGCAGCAGCGCCGTCTCGCCGGCGTCGATCAGCACGTAGCTGACGCCGTAGGCGCACGAGACGACGAAGATGAGCCAGGTCTCTCCCGGCCCGCGCACCGCGAGGAGCGCCAGCAGGGCGGCGGCCAGCATGACGTTGACGGCGATGACCAGAGGCCGCCGGGGCGCCCGGTCGAGCAGACCGCCCAGCCACGGGCCGGTGAGCACCGGGGCGTACACGCAGAGCCCGGCGAGAGCGGCGCGGCTGGTGGAGCCGGTGAGGTCCAGGATCCAGATGCCGGCGACCAGGGACATGGCGCTGCTGCCGAAGCCGGACAGCAGGGAGATCGCCACGAACAGGCCCGCGTTGCGACGCATGAGCACTCCGAGTTGAGTCGAGATGACTCATATCGTGGAGCTTGAGCGGGGCGCGAGCAATAAGGCTGGGCCCTCTCAACGGGCTGTCAACGAGCTGTTGACAGGGCGGCGTCGATCTTCGTGGCGGCGGTTCGAGCGGGCGCGGGCAGTCGCTCGCCCGCCTCGGCGAGATCGGTGGCGAGGTGCAGGGCCAAGGCGTACAGCGAGCCCGGGGCGGCATCCAGCGCGGCGTCCACGGTGCTCCGCACGAGTGCGGCTCGGCTGAATCGGCCGTCCCACCGCTGATCGGCACCGATCCACCGGCCGAGGTCGGCCACAGCGACCCGCAGCGCCGAGATCTGCGGAGGCAATCGGAGGTCGAGCTGCTGCCGCCGCGACCACCGCGCCGCCACCAGCCGCTGTCGACGCTGCTCGGCGGCCTGCCGACTGCCGAGGCCGAGGGCCGTGGCGATCTGCGCCCACGTCGCGCCGCCGTGGCGCGCCCGGTCGATGATCTCCAGCTCCTGCTCGTCCAGGCGGGCGCGGGTAGCGCGCACGTCCGCCAACCGGGCCAGCTCCGACATCATCTGTCAACGCTACATTGACAGCGCCGGGGTCTCGGCGGTGATCGCCCTGGGTGCCCGGACCATGAACACGTCCACCGGATCCTCGGCGTCGGCAGTGAAGCCGTGCCGCTCATACAGTCGCCGGGCCGGGCTGCCCTGCAACACGTTCAGCCGGACCAGCGTGCCGTCGCGGTCGCAGCGGTCCAGCAGTTCGCGCAGCACGGCCGTACCGATGCCGCTGCCCTGGAGGTGCGGGGCCAGGTAGAAGTGCTCCAGCCAGTGGGCGTCCGCGTCGGGCCGCAGCGCCACGCAGCCGGCGAACGCGCCGCCCACCTCGACAACCCAGGTGTACGCCGGTGCGAACCCGTCCCGCAGGCGCTGCCGCACCCGCTGGTCGTCGTACCGCCCGAGCCGCTCCAGGTCGGCTCGCAGCACCACCGCCCGCAACTCGGCCACCGCCTCGACGTCCGCCGCCGAGGCCCGCCGCATCTCCCAGTCCGCCATGATCAATAAGTTAGCGCGGCCCGGCGCTCTGGCGTTGGCGCAGCCCCGCCACGAGGAGTTCGACCATGCGACGCGCGTCGTAGCGGGGTTGACCAGCGCCGACGCAGAGATTGCCGACACCGCGCAGCAACTCGAAGGCGGTCACGTCGGGGCGGATCTCGCCGGCCGCGGCAGCGGCGTCGAGCAGTTGGGCGCAGACCGGCACGAGGCGGTCCAGGAAGTAGGCGTGCAGGGTCTCGAAGGCCGCGTTGTCGGACTGTAGTGCCTCGGCGAGGCCGTGCTTCGTGACCAGGAAGTCGACGAAGAGGTCGATCCACTGGGCGAGGGCGGCGTGCGGCGTGCTGCTGTCGGCCAGCAGCGTCGGGCCGGCCTCCGCGCATGCCTCGACCTGGTGCCGGTAGACGGCGACGATGAGGTCGGCGCGGGTCGGGAAGTGGCGGTAGATGGTGCCCACACCGACGCCGGCCCGGGCGGCGATGTCGCGTACCGGCGCGTCCACGCCCGAGGTGACGAAGGCCGAGGCGGCGGCGTCCAGCAGTGTCGCCTCGTTGCGCCGGGCGTCGGCCCGCTTCCGTGGGGTCGACCGCCCGGAGCCGCTGTCGATGTCGTCCACCGCGGCGTTACCTCCATCACTTGGCAAACGGAACCGTGTTCCGTATTGTTCGTAGCGGAACATGGTTCCACTTGTTCAGGATGCCAGAGCGGGTGAGCCAGTGCCACCACACCCTTCCGTGGAGGAGCAGCCATGCAGTACCGCACCCTGGGGCGCACAGGCGTCCAGGTCAGCACCCTCGTGCTCGGCGCGATGAACTTCGGCAAGCTGGGGCGCACCACCCAGGGCGAGGCGACCGCGATCGTCGACGCCGCGCTGGAGGCCGGAGTCAACCTGATCGACACCGCCGACATGTACAGCCAGGGTGAGTCCGAGGAGATGGTCGGCAAGGCCATCGCCGGCCGCCGCGACGACATCGTGCTGGCCACGAAGGCCGGCATGCCGATGGGCGACGAGCGCCACCAGCGGGGCAGCTCGCGCCGCTGGCTGGTCACCGAGTTGGACAACAGCCTGCGCCGTCTGGGCGTCGACCACGTGGACCTCTACCAGATCCACAGGTGGGATCCGACCACCAGCGACGAGGAGACCCTGTCGGCCCTCACCGACCTGCAACGGGCGGGAAAGATCCGCTACTTCGGCGCCTCGACCTTCCCGGCGTACCGCCTCGTGCAGGCCGAGTGGGCCGCGCGGGAGCACCACCTGAGCCGCTACGTCACGGAGCAGCCCAGCTACTCGATCCTGCAACGAGGGATCGAGGCCCACGTCCTGCCCGTGACCGAGCAGTACGGGCTGGGCGTGCTCGCCTGGAGCCCGCTCGCCTCGGGCTGGCTCTCCGGCGCGGTCCGTGCTGGCCGGGAGATCACCACCAGCCGCTCGGCGCTCCTGCCCGACCGCTTCGACCTCAGCGTCCCGGCCAACCAGGCCCGGCTCGACGCCGTCGAACGGCTGGCCACCGTCGCCGACGAGGCGGGGCTCACCCTGATCCAACTCGCGCTCGGCTTCGTCACCGCACACCCGGCCGTGACCAGCGCGATCATCGGCCCCCGCACCATCGACCACCTGCACTCCCAGCTCGCCGCCGCGGACACTGTGCTCCCGGCCGACGTGCTGGACGCGATCGACGCGATCGTCGCACCGGGTGTCGACCTTGCCGCACACGAGAAGTTCGACACCCCGCCCGCCCTCCTCGACCCGGCACAGCGGCGTCGCTGAGCCTTCGGGCGCGCGGTCAGCCTCGGTCGGCAGCTTCCCTGTCGTATCGTTCCGGGATGGCGCAGCCGGTGTGGGCGAACGGTGACGCGTACGAGGCGTACGTGGGTCGGTGGAGCCGCCTGGTCGCTGTGGACTTCCTGCGCGGGTTGGCCGTGCCGCGAGGGCGGCACTGGGTCGATGTGGGCAGCGGGACCGGGGCGCTGACCTCGACGATCCTCACCTGCGCGGATCCGGTCCGGGTGACCGGCATCGACCCGTCGGAGGGGTTCGTCGCGGTCGCGCGTACCCGGGTCACCGACCCCCGGGCGGACTTCCAGGTCGGTGACGCCCGGACACTGCCGCTGCCCGATCGCGTCGCGGACGTGGTGGTCAGCGGGTTGACGCTCAACTTCGTGCCGGAGCCCGCCCGGGCGGTGGCGGAGTTTGCCCGGGTGGCCCGACCGGCGGGGGTGGTGGCCGCCTACGTCTGGGACTACGCCGAGGGGATGGCGATGATGCGGCACTTCTGGGCCGCGGCCGCCCAGCTCGACCCGGCCTCGGCGGAGCGGGACGAGGGCAGACGCACCACGGTGTGCCAGCCCGACGCGCTCCGCAGCCTGTGGGAGCAGGCCGGGTTACGGGACGTGACGGTCTGGCCGGTCGACGTACCGACGACCTTCACCGACTTCGCCGACTACTGGACGCCGTTCCTCGGCGGTCAGGGTTCGGCGCCCGGGTACGTCACGACGTTGGCCGAATCCGACCGGGCCGCGCTGCGGGAGGTGCTGGCCGCCCGGCTGCCGGTCGAGCCGGACCTGTCGATCCGGCTCACGGCGCGGGCATGGGCCGTGCGGGGCACGACGCCCGAGTAGCCGTCTCGCCGAGCCGCACCGGACGTTGTCGCAATTCGGACAAGACGGTAAAGCCCCTGGTAGAGCACCCTTGGGGCAGGTGGAGGTAGACGGGTGGCGGGCCACATCCCGATCCTCCGGACCGGCGGGGACAACATCGTCCGCACCGGTGCCGCCCTCACCCAGCCCGGCCTCGAAAGCCGTGGCGGTCACGGCACAGTTGCCGTGCCGGTCGCGCGTACGACAGGCCGTGGCTGTCACCGACACCCCTGCGGGCGCCCGCAGCGGTGCCTCCGCCCACCGGGACAAGGACGTCGGCACCACCGGCAGTCGCCGGCCGTGCCTGCCGTCCCCGTGCCCCGCCGGCCTTTCGCACTGTGGACCCCGCCGGGGTCCGGCGTCGCCAGACCGCGCGCCGTGCCCTGGCGACCGAGCCAGAAAGGGCCCGACATGGCCGCTCCCACCGCAACAGCCGCGTTGAACGCATCCGTCTTCACGCCGGGTGACCAGATGCTGCTGACCGTCACCTACTCGGACGCCGACACCAAACCGCTGACCGTCACCATCGTGGTCACCGACGCGCAGGGCAACAGCAGCGCTCCGGTCAAGGTCACGGCGGTCATCGACCCGCTCACCGTGACCGTCACCGACAACTCCGGGCGTACCTGGACCCGGGTCTCCGACAGCGGCTCCGTGGCCGTGTATCGGTCGGTGGCGTGATGGCGCGGGTCACCGTCCAGGTCCGCGACGCCGCCGGCAACACCGCGACGGCCTCCGCCGACTACAGCCTGGGCCAACCCGTGCTCGGCGGCTACTACCTCTCCGGTGGCGCCGACCCGACCGCCGACATGGCCGGCGGCAACTTCCGGTCGCTCACCCAGTACCGGAGCCTCGCCGACGGCTACATCTTCCCCGGCTACAACCGGCCCTGGCTGGTCAGCCTGGGCAAGGCCGGTGTGCAGATGAACATGGTCCTGGAGCTGAAGCACTACGGCGCTCCGGGCTACGGAACGCAGAGCTTCGCGGTGGACGGCACCAGCTACCACGTGCCGGCACCGACGATGACCATCCAACAGCGACCCGACACGACCTGGCCGAGGGCGTACGGGTACGGCCAGGTGATCAAGGGGCAGTGCGACGGTTTGCTGGCCCGTGCCCTGGCGCAGTACCGGACACTCGGCTTCGGGGTGAACATCCAGCTCGCCTCCGAGCTGGACACCGATCACGAGTTCGGCACCACCGAGGACGGCAAGGCGTACAACTGGGCCGAGTCGGACGCTCGGGCGGTGCAGGCGATGAACTACATCCTGACGTGGTTCAAGGCGCGGACGCTGCCCGCCGGGACGACCTTCTCGGTGGGGCTGGGCGGCTTCGACCGGGCCTGTTTCCAGCGCACCCACCCGGAGTCGCTGATGTCCCGCCTCGACCATCTCCAGTGGAACGTGTACGGCACCAACGCCAGCCACACCGCGCTGGCCCGGTTTCGTCGCACCAAGGACTGGGCGGTGGCGGATCTCGGTCCGGTGGCGCTGTCCCGGCCCGTGATCATCGCCGAGTGGGGGGTCCGGTCGGCCGAGATCCCGGACCAGGCGGCCTGGATCGCCACCGTGCCGGCGGCGATCGCCCAGCTCAACGCCGAGCGGGGGCCACGGATCGTGCGGACCAACTACTTCAACTCCGGGTGGGGCACGCTGACGCCGAAGGCGGTCGGGTTGGCCGCGCTCCGGGAGGCGTACGCCAAACGGCCGTACGTCTGACCGGGTTCCGGCGGCTCCGGGGGCTCCCGGGCCGCCGGGACCGTACCGGTCAGCCCGACCACCACCGCCGTCCCGCCGCGGCACCGCCGGCCGGCTCCCTATGCTCGGATCATGGAACTTCGGATCTTCACCGAGCCCCAGCAGGGCGCCAGCTACGACCAGTTGCTCGCCGTCGCCCGCTGCGCCGAGGACGCCGGCTACGGCGCGTTCTTCCGGTCCGACCACTACCTGATGATGGGTGAGGTCAGCGGCGAACCCGGCCCCACCGACGCGTGGACCACGCTCGCCGGCCTGGCCCGGGACACCAGCCGCATCCGGCTCGGCACGTTGATGACCGCCGCCACCTTCCGCCTGCCCGGCCCGCTGGCGATCACCGTGGCGCAGGTCGACCAAATGAGCGGCGGCCGGGTGGAGCTGGGCATCGGCACCGGCTGGTACGCCGAGGAACACAGCGCGTACGGCATCCCGTTTCCGCCGCTGGCCGAGCGGTTCGACAGGCTGGAGGAGCAGCTCGCCGTCATCACCGGGCTCTGGTCCACGCCGCCGGGGGAGCGGTTCGACCACGACGGCAGGTACTACCCGGTCCGTGACTCGCCCGCCCTGCCCAAGCCCGTGCAGCAGCCGCGTCCACCGATCCTGCTCGGCGGGACGGGCCCGAAGCGCACCCCTCGGCTGGCCGCCCGCTACGCCGACGAGTTCAACCTGCCGTTCGCCTCGGTGCCGGACACCGCAGCGCAGTTCGACAGGGTCCGCGCGGCCTGCGCCGAGATCGGCCGGGACCCGGCCGAGATGGTCTGGTCCAACGCCCTGGTGCTCTGCTGCGGGCGCGACGACTCCGAGGTGGCCCGTCGGGCCGCCGCCATCGGCCGCGAACCGGATGAGCTGCGGGCCAACGGTCTGGCCGGGACGCCCGGCGAGGTGCTGGACACCATCGGCCGGTACGCGGACATCGGCAGCGAGCGGCTCTACCTCCAGGTGCTGGACCTCAGCGATCTGGAGCACCTGGAGCTGGTCGCCAGCGAGGTGATGGCGAAGCTCTGAGCCGGTCGGTCGGCCGTGCGACGACGCCGCCGGTCAGGCCCGGTGGGCGCCCGTCCCGACCGCGTTCGGGTCGCCCAGCACGGTGTCCAGCCGTCCGTCGCGGTCACTGTCCACATAGGTGATGTCCGGGATCCCGTCGCCGTCCAGGTCGATCTGGACGATGTCGGCGACGCCGTCGCCGTCGAGGTCGGTGACCACCTCCACCGAGCCGTCCAGGTGGCGGGTCACGATCGACTGTGCGCCGGGGGCGCGCGGCGGTGGCCCCGGGGCCGGCACCGGCGTCGGGGCGGGCGCGGGCGCCGGCGTGGGTCGGGGACCGGGCGTGGGTGACGGGTGGCTCGGCAACCCGCCGGCCGGCGGCGCGCTGGCCTGCTCGACCCCGGTGCCGGTGGGGTCCAGCTCCTCCTCGGAGGGGAAGACGTCACCTCGTGCGGCCGGATCACGGTAGCTACTCATGGGCGTAGGGTTCCCCGACGATGACGAGAACAACCGTGCCCGATCGACCGGTGTCCTCGGTGCCCGGTTTAGCGGAAGATGCGGGGACCGACGCCACGGTCATGAACGGGGGTCCGAGCGTGGAACTGCGCCGGAGTCGGGGCGCCCGTGTGCTCGCCCTGGTCTGCGTACTCGGTGGAGTGCTCCTGCTGGTCTATCCCAGCGACGGCGCCCTGCTACGGACGATCATCGCGGTGGGGGCGATCGCGCTCGGCGCGCTGGCGCTGGTCAGCGCGTTGCGTCCGTTCCGATTCGGGATCCACGCGGAAGGGCTCAGCATCCGGCGGCCCGGCCTGCGCCGGGACATCCGGTGGGCCGAGGTCGGCGCGCTGGTCCTCGACGAGCCGCCCCGGCGCGACGGCCATCCGGAGCCGCCGCGACTGCTGCTGGTGCCCGTGCCGGGTGTGACGATCGAGCCGGCGACCGCCCGCCACCCGCTCGACGGCCGACCCGCCATCGAGGTGCTCGTCCTCGACCAGGTCCGCGAGCAGCCCGAGCAGGTGGCCGCCGCGCTCACCCGCTACGCCGGAGGCCGTTTCGTCGACCTGCTGGCGCTGCGTCGCGCCGCCTTCGACGCCCCGGATCTCCCGGTCGGCCTGCGCGGCTACCAGATGGACCGGGTCGACAGGTTGATCCGGCGCGGCCAGGACGCCCTGATGTCCGGGGACTCGTCGACCCGGCAGGCGGCCCGGGGAGAGATCGAACGCGCCACCATGGCTGGCCTGCCGATCGCCCAGCGTGGCTACCACACCGTCCAGACGGATACGGTTCTGGACGCCCTCGTCGCCGCGTTGGCCGACCAGCAGACCACCGATCGGGAGACCGCCACATGACCGCGCAGGGACCGCACGCCGCGTCGACCACCGACGTTCCCCGCCGCAACTGGGCCGGCAACGTGCGGTACGCCGCGAAGGCGTTCCACCGGCCCACCTCCGTCGACGAGCTGCGCCGGCTCGTCGCCGGCAGCAACCGGATCCGGGCGGTGGGCAGCGGGCACTCCTTCAACAGTCTCGGCGACACCGACGGTGACCTGGTCAGCCTCGCCGGGCTGCCCCCGGTCGTCGAGGTGGACCACGAGCGGCGGCAGGTCACCGTGAGCGGCGCGCTGCGCTACGGCGACATCGCCCGAGAGCTGCACACCCAGGGGTACGCGCTGGCCAACCTCGCCTCGCTGCCGCACATCTCGGTGGCCGGCGCGGTGGCCACCGCCACCCACGGCTCCGGCCAGACCCACGGCAACCTGGCCAGCGCGGTCGCCGCCCTGGAGTTGGTCACCGCCGACGGCGATCTGCTCCGGGTCGACCGCGACACCGACACGTTCGCCGGCACGGTGGTCGGGCTCGGCGCGCTCGGCCTGGTCACCCGCGTCACCCTGGACGTCGTGCCGACCTTCGCGCTGCGCCAGTACGTCCGCCTCGACCTCGACCGGACGGCCCTGGACGAGGCGCTCGGCTCGGCGTACAGCGTGAGTGTCTTCACCGACTTCCGTACCCCCCGGCTGCGCGAGGTGTGGCGCAAACAGTTGGCGGACCAGCCGCCGCCCCCGGCGGACTGGCTGGGCACCACCCCCGCCGACCAGCCCCGGCACCCGGTGCTCGGGATGCCGGCGGAGAACTGCACCCCGCAACTCGGCGAGCCGGGCCCGTGGCACGAGCGGCTGCCGCACTTCAAGCTCGGCTTCACCCCGAGCAGCGGCGACGAACTGCAATCCGAGTTCCACGTCGCGCGTACGGCGGCGGCCGACGCGCTCGCCGCCCTGGACGACGTGGCGGACCTGATCGCCCCGGTGCTGCTGGTGTCCGAGCTGCGGACCGTGGCGGGCGACGAGCTGTGGCTCAGCCCGAACTACCGGCGGGACAGCTTCGTGCTGCACTTCACCTGGATCGACGACAGCGCGGCGGTGCTGCCGGTGGTGGCCGCCGTGGAGGAGCGCCTGGCGCCCTTCGCGCCGCGCCCACACTGGGGCAAGGTCTTCGTCACCGATCCGGCCGAGCTGTCCACCCGCTACCCGAGGTACGCCGACTTCGCCGCGCTCCTGGCCGAGCTGGACCCGAAGGGCACGTTCCGCACCGACGCCCTGGACCGCTACTTCCCCCGCTGACTCATCCCGCGTCATAGCGCGACGGCATGGGTCGGGTGGGATTGGTGGGGCTCGGCACATCGGGAAGACACTGACTGTCGTCGATGTATCTCATCGACCGGCCCCCGTCCCGGGGCCGTCGGCTCCACCCCTCGGAGCGAGACATGCAGCCCGTACCCGCCATCACCCCCGATCCAGTCGCCCGACGCCCCCGTCGCGGTCTGCGCTGGGCGCTCGCAGTGGCCGTACTCGGCGCCGGACTGGGCACCGCGCCGGCCGCCCACGCCGCCGCCAGCCCGTACGAGCGTGGCCCGGCCCCCACCGTGGCCAGCATCGAAGCCAGCCGGGGCGCGTTCGCCATCGCCCAGAGCACCGTCGCCGCCTCCAGCGTCAGCGGCTTCCGGGGCGGAACGATCTACTACCCGACCAGCACCGCCGAGGGCACCTTCGGCGCGGTGGCGATCTCACCCGGCTACACCGCCACCCAGTCCAGCGTGGCCTGGCTCGGGCCGCGCCTCGCCTCGCAGGGCTTCGTGGTGATCACGATCGACACGTTGTCCCGCTACGACCAGCCCGCCAGCCGGGGCACGCAACTGCTGGCAGCCCTGGACTACCTGACCAACACCAGCAGCGTGCGTACCCGGATCGACCGCAACCGGCTCGCCGTGATGGGGCACTCGATGGGGGGCGGCGGCAGCCTCTCGGCGGCGAACTCACGACCCCAGTTGCAGGCCGCGATCCCGCTGACCGGCTGGCACACGGTCAAGAACTGGTCCGGCGTACGGGTGCCGACGCTTGTGGTCGGCGCGGAGAACGACTCGGTGGCGCCGGTCTCGTCGCACTCGGAGCCCTTCTACACCAGCCTGCCGTCCACGCTGGACAAGGCGTACCTGGAACTCAACAACGCCAGCCACTCCGCCCCCACCTCGACGAACGTGACGGTCGCCAAGTACAGCATCTCCTGGCTGAAGCGCTTCGTGGACGACGACACCCGCTACGACCAGTTCCTCTGCCCCGCCCCCCAAGCCTCCACAACCATCCAGGAGTACCGGGACACCTGCCCCCACTCCTGACCCCCGCGCCTCTTCCGTTGATCATGAGGTTGGCGGGTCCGATGTCGGCGTCTCGCCCCGTTAACTCCATGATCAACGGGAGGGGGTGGGGGTGCGGAGGGTGCTGCGTTGGACGGCTCGGCTGATGTCGCTGGGGGAGACGATTCCCGTCAGGTTGCCGTCTTCGTCTGTCACCAGGGCGCGGCCGTCGGCGCACTCGGTGAGCCGCGGGAGCAGGTCGTTGAGCTGTTCGTCGGGCTTCGCCAGCACCAACTGGTCGGCTCGGCAGGCCACCTCGGCAAGCGTTGTCGATGCCCGCCGCTCGGGCGGTACGCCCCGCACCCGGTCGACGGTGACCAGGCCGGTCGGCCGGCCGTCCTCGGTCAGCGGCAGCGCCGAATGCCGGTACGCGAACAGGTAGTGGTCGACGAAGTCCGCCACAGTCATCTCCGCCGAGGCGGTCTGCGGCTGCGAGGTCATCACATCGCCCACCCGGATCCCACGCAGCGCGGTGCCGGTGCGGGCCTGCCGCTCCTCCATCCCGGCCGCGCCGATCAGGAACCAGCCGATCAGCGCCAGCCACAGCCCACCGAAACCGACCCCGGACAGGAACTGCCACAGCCCCAGGCCGATCAGCAGCACACCCAGCACCCAGCCGGCCCGGGCGGCGACCACCGACGCCCGGGTCCGGTCACCGGTGGCCTTCCAGACCGCGGCGCGCAGCAACCGGCCACCGTCCAGCGGCGCGGCCGGCAGCACGTTGAAGATGGCCAGCAGCACGTTGATCCCCGCCAGCCAGGCCACCGCCCCGAACAGCAGCCCGCCCTGCCCGGCCAGCGCGAGCAGCGCCGCGATGGCACCGAAGAACGCCCCGATCAACAGGCTGACCAACGGGCCGACGCCCGAGATCCGCAACTCCGCGCCCGGATCACGCGGCTCGCCCCGCAACTCGGCGACGCCGCCGAACAGCCACAGCGTGATGCCGTCGACAGTCAGCCCGTTGCGCTTGGCCACCACCGCGTGTGACACCTCGTGGGCGAGCAGGCCGAAGAAGAAGACCACAGCCGCGGCCAACCCGGCGGTCACGTACGCCACGGGCGAGTGATCGGGGTACGAGCGGGGGAACTGGTTCGCGGCCAATCCCCACGCGATCAACGCGAAGATGACCAGCACGCTCCAGTTGACGCCTACCGGCACCCCCGCGACCCGGCCAAGCCGGAAACTGGCCCTCATCCCGCCGAGATACCCGGCTGGGCCGTGGACATGCCGACCCGGCCGCGCGACCCTGAGCTGAGCCGGGTCAGCGGCGGGGGGTCTCGCTGGCGATGGTCGCCTCCCGGGGCAGGGCCGCCGCGCGCAGCGCCCAGTCCAACGCGTAGTCGGCGATCGGCTCCCAGCCGGGCTGCCCGACGGTGAAGTGTGACCGGCCGGGGAACTGCTCGTACGCGGTGAGGGCCCGGGACTTCTGGTAGAGCCCGGCGTTGGCGCGGACCACCGACGCCGGCACCACGTGGTCGACCTCGCCGGCCATCAGCAGCAGCGGCGCCCGGTCGTTGCGCCCGACGTCGACCCGGGCCGGCGAGCGCGGGTCGAGGTTGGCGAACGCGCCCTCGAAGAAGACCCGTCCGGCACCGGGTACGGCGTACCGCTGCCAGGCCCGGTCGGAGTCCTCGCGGCTCATGGTGTTGCCGAAGGTGAACGCGAAGTCGTCAGTGGTGAACGGGACGGCCTTGCTCCGGTTGGCAGGGCTGCGCAGGATCGGGAAGCCGGAGCGGAGCTGGTTCAGCGGCACCTTGAGCACCCCCTTCACCGCTGCGGGGTGCACCCCCACCACCGCCGCGCCGAGACCCCGATCGGCGAGGACCTGGGCGAACAGGCCGCCGAACGAGTGCCCCATGATGATCGGCGGTCGGGGCAGCGCCCGGATGATCCGGTCGTAGTGCGCCACGATCGTGGCCATGCTCTGCTCGGCGATCGGGCTCGGATCGTCGCGCAACTGCTCCACGGACCGATCCATGCCGGGCCAGGCGGGGGCGATGACGTGCAAGCCCCGCTCGGTGTACCGCTGGGCCCAGCCCTCCCAGCTGCGCGGCGTCATCCAGAGCCCGTGGATCAGCACGACCGTGTCGACCTGACCCTGCGGTGTGGCACCCATCGCGTCCTCCCCGTGTCGCGGCTTTCGGCCGGCGGTTACCCGCTGCCGGGCCGGGAAACCCTCCGCGAACGAGGCCCTGACAAATGTCACGGTCGGGGCGTGACGACCGCTCCGGGCATCGGGGTACGCGCCGCCGGAGCATGATTGGCATGACCAGTACGCATCCGGCTGTCGAGTTGGACGGCCTCACCAAGAGCTTCGGCGCGGTCACTGCTGTCGACGGGTTGAGCCTACGGGTGCAGCCCGGCGAGGTGGTGGCGTTCCTCGGCCCGAACGGCGCGGGCAAGACCACCACCATCGACATGCTGCTCGGGCTGTCCCGCCCGGACGCGGGCACCGTCCGCGTCCTCGGCGGCACCCCGGACGACGCGGTGGCCCGAGGTCGGGTCGCCGCCGTCCTCCAGACCGGCGGACTGCTCAAGGACCTCACAGTGGGCGAGACGGTGCGAATGACGTCCCACTTCTACCGGCACACCCGCCCGGCCGCGGAGGTGCTGGAGCGGGCCGGCATCACCGACATCGCCGACCGGGTGGTCGGGCGCTGCTCGGGCGGCCAGCAGCAGCGACTGCGCTTCGCGCTGGCCCTGCTGCCCGACCCGGACCTGATGGTGCTCGACGAGCCGACCACCGGCATGGACGTCGAGGGTAGGCGGGACTTCTGGCAGGCCCTGCGCCGCGACGCCCGACGCGGACGGACCGTCATCTTCGCCACCCACTACCTGGACGAGGCGGACGCGTACGCCGACCGGATCGTGCTGGTCCGGCAGGGGCGCATCGTCGCCGACGGCACCACCGCCGAGATCAAGAACCTGGCCGCCGGCCGTACGGTGCGGGCCACCCTGCCCGGCGCCGACCAGGCCGCGCTCGCCGCGCTGCCCGGCGTGGACGCGGTGGAGGTGCGCGGCGACAGCGTGCTGGTGCGGACCGGCGACTCGGACTCGATCGCCCGGCACCTGCTGACCCGGACCGCCGCCCGGGACGTCGAGATCACCTCCCGCAACCTCGAGGACGCCTTCCTCGCCCTGACCACCGCGCAGACCGGAGCCTGAGATGACCACCTCCACCCCCGTCCGCGCCGGTGCGACCGAGCCGGACCGCGCCACCGAGCCGGACCGCCGGCTGCCCGCACTGGGCGGGTTCGCCCCCGCCGCTCTGCTCATCGAGCTGCGCCGGGTGCTGCGCAACCGCCGCACCCTCGCCTTCACGCTGATCATGCCGGGCGTCTTCTTCCTCATCTTCGGCCTGCCGCAGGGCGGGCAGTCACTGGACAACGGTCGGCCGGTGACGGCGTACGTCATGATCAGCCTGGCGGTGTACGCGGCAATGGTGGCGACCACGAGCGTCGGTGGTGCGGTGGCCACCGAGCGGGCGCTGGGCTGGAGCCGACAGCTGCGGCTCACCCCGCTGCGCCCGGCGGCGTACGTGGCCACCAAGCTGATCACGGCGATGAGCCTCGGTCTGCTCGCGGTCGCCGTCGAGTTCCTGGTGGGTGCCGTGGCCGGCGTCCGCGTCCCGGCGTACGTCTGGCTGCTGTCCGGGCTCGCCGCCTGGCTCGGCTCGCTGGTCTTCGCCGCGTTCGGTCTCTTCGTCGGCTACCTGGCGCCGGCCGAGAACGTCATGCAGATCATCGGCCCGGTCCTGGCGGTGCTGGCCATGTTCGGCGGGCTGTTCGTCCCGGTCGAGGTGCTGCCGGACGTGCTCCAGCAGGTCGCGAAGTTCACCCCGGTCTACGGCATGGGTGTGCTGGCCCGCGCCCCACTGACCGGCGACGGGGTGAGCATGGCGGCGGTCGTGAACCTCGTCGTCTGGGCGCTGGTCTTCGGCGTCGGCGCGGCCCGGCTGTTCCGCCGGGACACCGCGCGGGTCTGATCACCCGGGCCGCTAGCGTGAACCCGATGGACCTCTCGACCGGGCAGCCCTGGCCGGTGAGCCGCCACTGGCGGGTCACCGGCTGGCTGCTGGCCGCCGTCTGGCTGTTCTTCCTCAACGTGCCGCTCGCCACCGCGCTGCACCAACCGGAGCCGTGGCGGCGGGTCCTCGGTGTGGTGGCCCTTGTCGTCTTCAGCGTCGGTTACGTGCTGCTGTTCCAGTGGGCCCGCAAGCTGCGCCAGTCGCTGCTGCCGATTCCGGTCGGCCGGGCGCGGGCCGGGCTGGCGCTGCTGCTCGTGGTGGGCCTGGCCAGTCTCCCGGGCACCGACGGGGACTGGTTGGCCACCCTGGTCTATGTGGCCGCGGCTGCGGTGTTCCTGCTGCCGCCCTGGGAGGCGTTGGCCGCCGTGGCGGCCTGCGCCGTGACCCCCGCGCTGGCGTCCTGGCTGGTGCCGGGGTGGGAGGCGGAGAACGGCATCGTCTTCGCGGTGCTGCTCGCCTCGTTCGCCATGTTCGGGGTGTCCCGGCTGGCCCAGCGCAACAGCGAACTCCGGGCCGCCCAGCAGGAGATCGGTCGGCTCGCTGTCGCCGAGGAACGGGCCCGCGCCGCCCGCGATCTGCACGACATCCTCGGGCACTCGCTGACCGTGGTGGCGATCAAGGCAGAGTTGGCCGGGCGGCTGATCGAGGTCGACCGGGAGCGGGCCGCCACCGAGATCGCCGAGGTGGAGGCGCTGGCCCGGGCCGCGCTGGCCGACGTACGGCAGACGGTCGGGGCGTACCGCGAGGTCAGTCTCGCCGCGGAGCTGGCCGGCGCCCGCTCCGCGCTGGCCGCGGCGGGCATCGCGGCGGACGTGCCGGCCGAGGTGCCGGACCTGCCGGAGGAGTGGGACCGGTTGTTCGGCTGGGCGGTACGGGAAGGGGTGACGAACGTGGTCCGGCACAGCGGGGCGCGGTGCTGCGTGATCCGGGTGCACCCGGATCGGGTCGAGATCAGTGACGACGGTCGTGGCCCGTCCACTCCGGACGCGACCGGGTACGGGCTGGTCGGCCTGCGGGAGCGGGCGCGGCGGCTGGACGCGGTGGTGACAGTCGGTCGTCGGCCGGAGGGCGGCGGGTTTCTGCTGCGGGTGCACGTGCCGGCGGAGGCCCGGTGAGCGGGCCGACGCCGATCCGGCTGCTGCTCGCCGACGACCAGGCGTTGGTCCGGGGTGCGCTGGCCGCCCTGCTCTCGCTGGAGGAGGACCTGACAGTTGTCGCCGAGGTCGGCCGGGGCGACGAGGTGGTGCCCGAGGCCCGACGCAGTGCCCCTGACGTCGCCCTGCTGGACGTGGAGATGCCCGGCCTGGACGGGATCGCCGCCACCGAGGCGTTGCGGGCCGCGCTGCCGACCTGCCGGGTGCTGGTGGTGACCACCTTCGGCCGACCCGGCTACCTGCGCCGGGCGATGGAGGCCGGTGCGAGCGGTTTCGTGGTCAAGGACACCCCGGCCCGGCAGCTCGCCGACGCGGTCCGGCGGGTGCACGCAGGCCTGCGGGTGGTCGACCCGACGCTGGCCGCGGAGACCCTGGCCGCCGGGGTCAGCCCGCTGACCGAGCGGGAGACCGATGTGCTGCGCACCGCGCGCGGCGGTGGCACCGTCGCCGACCTGGCCCGGGCGCTGCACCTCTCCGAGGGGACGGTGCGCAACCACCTGTCGGCGGCGATCGGCAAGACCGGTGCGCGCAACCGGGCCGACGCGATCCGGGTCGCCGAGCAGAACGGTTGGCTGCTCGGCGAGTGACAGTGCGCGGCGGCGCTCAGGCGGTCGGCGGCGGGGCGGCCAGTTCGTCGACCACGACGACGCTGCTGCCCGGACGGACCTCGGCGAGCAGCTCCCGCTGACCGCTGCGGGTCAGTCGGATACAGCCGTTCGTGGTGTTCTCGCCCAACTCGTCGTCGTGGTGCCAGGTGTGCACCCCGATGTGCGCGCCGCGCAGCCCGGACGGCACCGACTCCGGGTCGTCGGGCACCGAACCGAGGGCGTAGATGTCCACGCCGCCGTAGACCTCCTCCGGCGGTGGGGTGCGACCCAGGATGAAGGTCCGCCCGAGTGGAGTCTCCTGGCCGGACTGGCCGAGGCTGACCTCCCAGGAGCGCACCGCCCTGCCGGCCCGGTACCAGGTGAGCCGGTGCGCCTTGCGTTCCACCACGATCTGGTCACGCAGCGGCACCGTCTCGAACCCGCCCGGAGGCAGCCAGGCGAGCTGTCGGTTGGCCGAGGGCAGCAGGACGGCGGTCCAGCCGGCACGCCGCTGGGCGATCGGCATGGTCAGCTCGACACCGCGGATCTGCGGTTCGAGGAAGGCGCGCGGACGACCGCCTGGCGCGTCGTACGCGGCGATCCGTCTGGTCGGGTGTGCGCCCTCGGTCAGCGGTGTGACGTCCATGGTGGCCGGATCGGCGGGGAACCCTCCGGGTGCGGGGTCGTAGTCGACCACCGGGAGCCCGTCCGGGGCGGGCGCGGCCGGTGGGACCGACTCCTCCGGGCTCTGCTCCACGCTGCTCGGGGTCGGGTCGGCCGCCACCACGTTGCGGTCGTCGGGGGCCGTCGAGCTCGGGGTGAGGGCCTGGCCGACCAGCAGCGCGGTCACCAGCAGCGCGGGTACGCCGATCGCGGCGGCCACCCAGACGCCGCGACGACGGTACGGAGTCTTTCGGTCAAACGGCACGAAACCACTCTATGGTGGCGGATGCTTCGGGGCCCCCGGTTCGGCGAGACCCGCCGTCCGGAGGCCCCTGTCGAATCAGATTCGTGCGCCGATGTGGATGGCCACGGCGTCGTGTGCCGGCACGTTGGCAGCGAACCAGCCGTTACCGTCCACCGTGATCACCGGTCCGCTGCACGTGCCGCCCGCGTACGTGCCGTGGATGACGTCGCAGTAACGACCGGCGGGCAGGCCCGCGTAGTAGGAGCGGCCGTTCACAGCGGCATCCTCGTCGTTGACGGTGATGAAGCCCTTGCCGCTGCGGCTGAACGCGATGTGGTTGTTGCCGTTGTCGTACCAGTTGGCCACGCCGGCACCCTCGGTGGCGTTGCGGAAGCCGACCATGTTGGCGATCACCGGCCAGCGGTGTTCGCACTCCCAGCCCGAGTAGCAGGTGGTGTTGAGCGTCTTGTTGGCGCCGTCCGACGGTGGGCCGGCGTCCCGGTTGCTGAAGGTGTAGCTGGACATGACGGTCGCCGACCCGTACGGCCAGGCCAGCATGAAGGCGTTCGCCAGCGCGTAGATGCCCCGGTCGCGGTAGGTCAGCACCCCGCCGGAGTCGCGCTGGGTGTCGTGGTTGTCGACGAACACCGAGGCCGGGCCGGTGGGCAGGTGACCCCAGCCCTCGCCGAAGTTGCGCAGGTACGCCAACCGCTCGGAGCGGAACACCCGGGCCAGGTCCTTGCCGTAGCGGAACTCGTGCACGTCACCGTTGCCGGTGTACTCGGTCGGCTGGACCGGCTCGCCGGCGCCGTGGATGACCTCCTGCACGATGTACGCGGAGCGGGACAGCTTGCCCCTGATGGCGGCGATGTCGGCGGCCGGCATGTGCTTGCTGGCGTCCATCCGGAAGCCGTCGACGCCGAGCGAGAGCAGGTCGTTGAGGTACGAGGCGATCTTCGTACGGACGTAGTCCGACTCGGTCTTCAGGTCGGAGAGGTTTACCAGCTCGCAGTTCTGTACCTCGTACCGGTCGTTGTAGTTGGCGATGTCGTCGCCGCCGTTGCGTCCGCAGTGGTGGAAGTCCTGGGTCTGGTAGATGCCCGGGTAGTCGTAGTGCGAGAACGACGAGCCGGCCCAGCCGGTGCCGCCGTTGTCCTGACCGGACATGTGGTTGATCACCGCGTCGACGATCACCTTGACCCCGGCCGCGTGGCAGGTGTTCACCATCGACTGGAACTGGGCCCGGGTGCCCTTGCGGGACTCGATCCGATAGCTGACCGGCTGGTACGCCAGCCACCACTGGTTGCCCCGTACGTGCTCCTGCGGGGGCGAGACCTGCACGAAGCCGTAACCCTTCGGGCCGAGGGTGCTCTGGCACTCGCTGGCCACCGAGGGCCAGTTCCACTCGAAGAGCTGGACGATGACCTTCTTGCCGCCGGACGGGGCGGCGACGGCTGGGGATGCCGGCACGGTGGTGGGCACGAGCAGGCTGGCGATCAGGCCGAGGGCGAGGAGCGCCGAGCCGCGTCGACGTCGGTGCATGGGGACTCCTGACGGGGGCGGGAGCGGGGGTGGTGGTGCGGTGGGGGAGTGCCGGGTTGACGGAATCTTGCAACCCTGGCTGAAATTTGCTGAAAGGTTACAAGTTTGTTGCGGGGACTGTCAATGTATGGACAACTGTCACTGCGGGGATCGGCGCATGGAGGCGGGTGCAACGCACGGCCGTGCCTCTCGGTTCGATTTCGGCAGAGAAATTTTCGTCGGCGGTGATCCGCGCGCCCCGCCGGTCCGTACTGGATGGGGGAGCAGGGGTCGGCCGGTGGTACGCCGCCGCGAGACGATCGAGGAGCAGATGGCCCGGGCACAGCAGGACACGAAGGCGGCGACCGTCCGGACCAGCGCCAGCAGTCGGGGGGTGCGCACCCCCTCGCGGCCGGCGGTCGGCATGCTGATCGCGTCGATGCTCGCCGCGCTCTGGGCGGCGATCATGCTGACCGGCGCCGGTCAAAAGGCGTACGCCTACGGCTTCTTCTTCACCGAGTTCTTCGCCGGGGTGATCTCCCTGGTGGCGTTGAGCCTCACCGTGATGCTCGGTCTGCTCGCCACCGACCGGCTGGTGCTGCGCATCCCGCACCGGGTGCTGATGCAGTCCGCGCACCGGGCCACCGGCGTGCTGGGCGTGGCCGGCCTCGGCTTCCACGTCCTCACCAAGATCGCCACCGGGCGGGCAGCGGCGACCGACGCGCTGGTGCCGTTCGTCGGTGGGCGGGGGCTCTACGTCGGGCTCGGCACGGTGGCGGCACTGCTGATGGTCAGCGTGATCTGGACCGGCATCATCCGCGCCCGCTTCGCCGACGTCGGTCCGAAGTGGCTGTGGCGGGCCCTGCACTCCGTCGCGTACCTGGCCTGGCCGTTCGCCGTGGTGCACGGCCTTATGGCCGGTCGGGCCGCGGCGCCCTGGGTGATGTTCAGCTACCTCGGCTGCATCCTGCTGGTGGTGCTGGCCCTGCTGGTCCGGTTCTCGGTCACCGTCGGTCGGCGCAGCCGCGAGCAGCACCAGGCCGCGGTACGCAATGCGGTGATGGCTGGTCGGGCCGAGGAGGCGAAGACCGCCAGATCGCTGCTGGCCGGGTTGGGTCGGCGCCCGAAGGCCGCCGACAAGCGTCCCGCCTGGGCGGAGACCACCACTGCCACCTGGGCCGCGCCGGCCGCACGGCGCGACCCCGAACGGTTCACCGTCCCGGTGGTGCCCGAGCCCGGTTCCCTCGTCGAGCCGACCCGGCCGAGCCGACGTCGGCGGGAGGAGGAGCCGGCGGCCCGCCGCGACACCGAACGGTCCTCGCGCAGCCGGCGTGCCGAGGAGACCACCACCAGCCGATCGGCCCGCCGCAGCGTGGAGGAGACCACCACCCGGCGCGACGAGGAGGAGCTGGAGCCGGTGACCCGGCGGCGCGGCTCCCGTACCCGCGACGAGGAGGCTCCGGCCGGCCGCCGCCGCGCCGAGGAACCGACCACCGAGCGGTCCCGCCGCCGGTCCCGCCGCGAGGACGAGGACAGCCGGTACTCGGCTCCGCCGCTGCCGACGGCCGAGCCGGAGGAGCCGTGGGACAGCCCGCGCCGCTGGCAGGCCGACGAGCCGATCTCCGCCGGCCCCGTCTCCGCCGAGCCGATCTCCAGCAGCCCGATCTCGTCGGCGCCGCGCAGCGGCAGCGGCCGGCACAGCATCGAGGACGACCTGCCCGAGGAGCCGGACTACTGGCGCCCGCCGGCCCGGTACGTGCCGGACGAGGTGGCCCCGCCCGTTGACGACACCCCGACCCTCGTCGACCTGGCGTCCCGCCGTGCTCGCCGGGCAGCCGGCGAGAGCAAGTCCGCCAAGCGCCGCAAGGCCGGCGCCGACGCGGTGGACGGGGCGTACTGGGCCGGGCTGCGGGGTGAGGCGAAGTGATGCGGACCGCCGTGCCACCTGTCGCCTGTGTGGGTGAGCCCCGGCTGACCGCCGGCTTCGCCGAGTACGGCCGGCTCGACCTGCTCGCGCACGAGGATGTGCACGGACCGATCGGCCCGATGGAGCCGGCGCAGCTACTCCAACTCGCCGAGGGCATGCAGCTCAAGGGCAAGGGCGGGGCGGGGTTCCCGTTCGCCCGCAAACTGCGCGCCGTGCTGGAGTCCTGCGAGCGGCAGGACCTCGCCGCCGTGGTGGTGGTCAACGCCACCGAGGGGGAGCCGGCCAGCTGGAAGGACAAGGTGCTGCTGACCCGCGCCCCGCACCTGATCCTGGACGGCGCGGCGCTGGCCGCGTACGCCTTGGACGCCGACGAGATCGTGATCGGCGTGGCGGACGACGGGGTCGGCCGGGACTCCCTGATGGAGGCCCTCGACGAACGCCGGATGCCGGTGCAGACGACAATCGTCACAGTGCCGCACCGGTTCATCTCCGGCGAGGGCGGCGCACTTGTCAACGGCATCAACGGGCTGCCGCACATCCCACCGGGCACCAAGAAGCGGTCCAGCGACTCCGGCGTGAGCGGCCTGCCGACCCTGCTGTCCAACGCCGAGACGTTTGCCCAGCTCGCCATCGGTGCCCGACTCGGCCCGTACGAGTACGCGGCGCTCGGCACCGACGACGAGCCGGGCACCGTGCTGCTCACCGTGACCGGCGCGGCGGGCCGACCGGCAGTGGTGGAGTGCACCGCCGGCATGCCGCTCCGCGACGTCCTCGACCTGTGCGAGGTGCCGGACGTCCAGGGCATCCTGATGGGCGGCTACCACGGCAAGTGGATCACCCCGGAGGCGGCGGAGAAGGCCGAGGTCTCCCGCAAGGGCCTGGCCGCTGTCGGCGGCACCCTCGGCGCGGGCATCATCATCCCGCTCGGCGTCGACACCTGCCCGCTCGGTGAGGCCGCCCAGGTGGTGCGCTACCTGGCCGGCGAGTCCGCCGGCCAGTGCGGGCCGTGCAAGATGGGCCTGCCGGACCTGGCCCGCGCGGTGGACCTGGCAGTCGCCGGCAGCCAACCGGCGGACGTGGTGCGGGCCGCCGCCGGCGAGGTGAAGGGCCGGGGTGCGTGCAGCCACCCGGACGGCACCGCCCGGTTCGCGCTCTCCGCGATCGAGGTCTTCGCCGAGGACCTGCGGCTGCACAGCACCGGCGACGGCTGTGGCCGACGGGTCAAGGGCGTGATGGGGCTGCCGGGCGCACCCGACGCGAACCCGCAGAAGCTCACCCTGGACTGGTCGCGCTGTGACGGGCACGGCCTGTGCGCGCACGTCGTACCGGACTTCATCCGGCTCGACGCGAACGGATATCCCGCCTTCCCGGCCACCCCCGTGCCGACCTGGCTGCGGGAGGGCGCGTTGAAGGCGGTCAAGGTCTGCCCGGAGCTGGCCCTCCGACTCGCCAAGGCCGAGTAGCGAAGCCTCAGATCCAGCAAGGGTCCCTTCCGGACCGGAAACGGAGAAGCGGATGCGGATCGGGATGGCGTGGACAGGGGCCGGGCGGCTGCGCCGGGCCGCCGTCGCCGGGGCGCTCGTCGGGGCCCTGCTGAACGTTGCTGCCTGTACCGGCACCGCACCGGGTGGGCCCGCCGCCGCCGGATCGGCCCCGGCCTCGACCGGCGCACCACCCGCGCCGACCAACCCACCCACGCCGACCAGCGCGGTGACCGGCACGCCACCCGCCGCCCCGGCGCAGGTCCCGGACGTGCTGCGCTTCACCGGGACCACGCTCGGCGGGGCCGCGTTCGACGCGGCACAGCTCGCCGGCAAGCCGGTGGTGCTGTGGTTCTGGGCGCCGTGGTGCGCCACCTGCGCCAGTCAGGCCTGGACGGTGGCCGAGATCGCACCCCGTTACCGGGACACCGTGCCGATCGTCGGCGTCGCCGGGCTGGGCGAGCGGAAGGCCATGAAGGAGTTCGTCACCGAGTTCGACCTCGGCGGCACGACGCAGATCGAGGACGGCAAGGGCGCGCTCTGGAAGCGGTTCAAGGTGACCGAGCAGAGCATCTTCGTGATCATCGACCGGGGTGGCAGGGTCGTCCACGATGGCTTCCTGGACGGTGAGGCGCTCACCGCCAAGGTCGCCGCACTGGCCGGGGCGTGACCGCCGGACTGCTGCTCGCGCTGACCGCCGGCATGCTCGGCGCGGTCAACCCGTGCGGCTTCGCGTTACTGCCCGCGTACCTCTCGCTGTTGGTCGCCGGAGGGTCGGACACCCGCGGCGCGGTCGGCCGCGCGCTCACCGCGGCGGCTGGGCTGACCCTGGGGTACGTGCTCGTGTTCGGCGCGTTCGGCCTGGCGCTCGCGCCGCTGGCCGGCTGGCTGCGGCCCCGACTGCCGTGGCTGACCGTGGCGCTCGGCGTGCTGCTGGTCGTGGCCGGCTGCTGGTTGCTCGCCGGCCGGCGGCTGCCCGCCCCCGGCTGGTCCACCCGGGCACCTCGACTGACCCGGACCTGGCCGTCGATGGTGCTGTTCGGCGCGGCGTACGCGCTGGCGTCGCTCGGCTGCGCCATCGCGCCGTTCCTGGCCATCGTGGTGACCAGCCTCCAGGCCGGCTCGACAGGTCAGGGGTTGGCGCTGTTCGGCGCGTACGCCCTCGGGATGGGTCTGGTGGTCGCGGTCGCCGCCCTCGGGGTGGCGCTGCTGCGCGACGGCCTGGTGGCCCGGCTGCGCGTCGCGGGCGCGCTGGTGCCCCGCCTCAGTGGCCTGGTGCTGCTGCTCGCCGGCGGCTACGTCGCCTGGTACGGCTGGTACGAGCTACGCCTCGCCGCCAACCGCCGCGACGCCCTGCACGACCCGGTGATCCGAGCGGCCTCCCAGCTACAACACACAGTGGCCAACGCCCTGGACGCCATCGGCCCGGCGTTACTCCTGGCAGCCCTGGCCGCCCTGGTGCTCACCGCAGCCCTGCTGCGCCCACCCCGCCCGGCCCTCACCCCGCCCCCCACTCCGGTTGATCATGAAGTTATTGCCCCGACACGCCGAGGTGCGGGGCAATAACTTCATGATCAACGTGGGGGTTAGCGGGTTAGCGGGGGGTTAGGCGGTCGGTGCCTAGGCGGTCCTGCAGGACCTTGGGGATCAGGACGCTGCCGTCGGCCTGCTGGTACTGCTCCAGGATGGCCGGGAAGAGCCGGCTGGTGGCCAGCGCCGACCCGTTGAGGGTGTGCACGAAGCGCGTCTGCTTGCCGCCCGGCTCGCGGTAACGGATGGCTGCCCGACGGGCCTGGTAGTCGCCGGCCCAGGAGACCGACGACACCTCCTTGTACTTGCCGGTGCTCGGCATCCACACCTCGATGTCGAGGGTCTTCTTCATCGAGGCGCTGGCGTCACCTGCCGAGAGCAGCGTGCGCTGGTAGTGCAGACCCAGCCCCTCGACCAGGCTCTCGGCATGGGCGAGCATCTCCTCCAGCGCCGCGTCGGCCTGCTCCGGCAGGGTGAACTGGAAGATCTCGACCTTGTTGAACTGGTGCCCCCGCACCGTGCCGCGCTCGTCCGAGTGCGAGCCGGCCGACTCCCGCCGGTAGCACGGGGTGTACGCGAACGCCTTCAGCGGCAGCTTCGGGGTTTCCAGGATCTCGTCCTGGTACGCGCCGAGGATCGCCGTCTCCGACGTGGGCAGCAGGAACTGGCCGCGCGGTGCGGACGCCGAGTCCAGGTGGTAGACGTCGTCGTAGAACTTGGGGAACTGCCCGGCGGCGAAGCCGGCCGAATCCAGCAGCAGGTGCGGCGGGAGCAGGAACTCGTAGCCGGCCCTGATGTGCTGGTCGACGAAGTAGTTGAGCAGCGCCCACTCCAGCCGGGCACCGACCCCGGTGTAGATCCAGAAACCGGACCCGCCGAGCTTGACGCCGCGCTCGTAGTCGACAAGGCCCAGCGCGCGGCTCAGCTCCACGTGGTCGCGGACCTTCTCGATCACCGGCGGCTCGCCGAAGGTCTTCACGACCCGGTTGGCTTCCTTGCCGCCGGCCACCACGTCGTCGCTGGGCAGGTTGGGCAACTCACTCATCGCGTCGCGCAGCCGGGCCTGCACCTCGTCGAGCTGGGACTCCAGCTCGGCGAGCTGCTTGCGCTCGGCCTCCGGCGCGGCGGCCTGCGGCTCCTCGCCGGCGCGCTTCGCCTGCGCGTACGCCCGGGCCTCGGCCTTGCGGCGCTGCCGCTCGGCGTCGATCTCCGTGATCAGGGCGCGGCGTTCCTGGTCGAGCCGCTGGATCTCGTCCAGGGCACGGGTGACCTCGGCGGGATCCAGACGCTTCGCCAGCGCGGTCGCCACCGCCTCGCGATCCTTCCGGATCAACTCCATGTCGAGCATGCTGCTCCGTACGCCTCCGTCCGGGGTCACAGGTGAACCACCAGATGCTACCGTCGCGGGCTTTTCCTCCCGGGACGGGGAGTGCTGGCCGCCTACTCAGAGCCGGATCGGCATGAGCACCGAGTAAGTGTCCGCGTCGTCAGTTCGGCGTACGGCCAGCGGGGCGATCGGCCCGTCCAGCTCCAGCACCAGTTGCGGCGCGCCGGCCGCGTTCAGCGCGTCCAGCAGGTAGCCGCCGTCCACCCCGACCCGCAGCGTGTCGGTGCCCAGGTCGGCGGCGGGGAGCAGCCGCAGCCCGCCCTGGTCGTCGACGCCGAGCACTGTCACCTCCCGGGTCGTGCCGTCGTGGTCGAGGGCGACAGTGGGGGCTGCCGGGTCGGCAAGCGCGGCGCGCAGCGTGGCCACGTCGACAGGGATCCGCCGCGCGGTCGGCCGCTCGCCGACGGACTTGCGCAGCAGCCGGTGGTAGTCCGGGAAGTCGTACGGCAGGGCGGTGCCGGTCACCGTGCGGTCGGCCGCCCGCACCCGCAGGTCCGTGCCCGCCACGGTCAGCCGCACCGGCCAGGCGTCGGTGGTGTCGAGCAGGGGCCGGAGCTGGTCGACGAGGGCCACCGGCACGAACACCCGTACCGGCGGTCCGTCGACGTCGGCTGCGGCCCGGGCCAGCGCGAGCCGGTACCTGTCGGTGGCGACGAGCCGGACGCCGTCGGGCTCCACGTCGAACAGCACGCCGGCGAGCATCGGCAGCTCCGGGTCGACGCCGACGGCGAACCGCACCGCGTCGAGCGCGGCGGCCAGGGCGGCGGGGAGACCAGGAGCGTGGTGGCGGTCGGCGGGGCCGGGTCCACCAGGGCCCGGAGCCGGTCGACCTCGCGGCGGGCGTCGCTGAGCCCGTCGGCGAGCCGGCGCAGGTGCGCGTCGAGCAGTTGGTGCACCACGGCCGGTTCGGCGCGTACCGCGGCGGCGATCTCCGGCACCGGCATGCCGATCCGGCGCAGCCCGGCCACCAGCCGGGCCGGAGCGACCTGCGCCTCGGTGTACCAGCGGTAGCCGGTAACCGGGTCGACGAGTGTCGGCTCCAGCACCCCCGCCGAGTCGTAGAAGCGCAGGGCGCTGACGGTCAGGCCGCTGGCCCGGGCCAGCTCGCCGATGCTGTGCAGGTCGCTCACGCTGGGCATCCTGCCCCCTCGACCCGCTTGAGGGTCAAGCCGAGGGCTCCAGCACCCGGAAGGTGAGGCCGGCCCGGACCAGCCGTTCGAGCAGCGCGTCACCCATCGCGGCGACCGGGGTGAGCTGGCCGGCGGTCGGCGGCAGCTCGTCGAGCGCCAGGCACAGCGCCGACTCGCCGAGCATCTTCGCCGTCTCGTCGTAGCCGGGGTCACCGCCGGCGACCTCGGTGACCACCCGCTGCCCACCCCCGGTGCCGACGAACCGGACCCGGAACCAGGACGACGCCCGCTGCTGTGCGGTGGGCCCCTGCCCGGACGCGAGCCGGGCGAGCAGCCAACGTCGGCTGGGCGGCAGCTTCACCAGCCCGATCAGCGCGCCGAGCCCGGCCGCGCCGGCCAGCACTGTGGGCAGCCGCTTCACAGCGGCGAAGTGCCGGTAGCGGAAGTCCGGGCCGTACTCCGGGCGGGCCGCGGCGGAGCGGCGGACCACCTGCGGGTCGATGGTCGGCAGCGGCACGGTCCAGATGCCCAGCTCCGTCGAGCGGGTGAGCCGGCCGGGCACCGCCCGGACCCGACGGTCGGTGGGGCGCGGCTCGACCGCCCGGCGGTCCCGGGCGGCCCGGCCGGCCTGTCCGGTACGGGAGAACGCGGTGAGCGCCGAATGGTAGGTGCCGGCGGAGATCCGGCCGCCGGCGCGCACGTACCCGTCCACTGTGATCGGGACGTCGGCGGGCAGTTGCTTGACGGTGAACCAGGCGCCCAGGTCGTGGGGGATGGAGTCGAAGCCGCAGGCGTGCACCAGCCTCGCGCCGGTGCGGCTCGCCTCGGTGTGGTGGCGTACGTACATGAGGTCGACGAACTCGGACTCGCCGGTGATGTCCAGGTAGTCGGTGCCGGCCCGGGCGCAGGCCGCGACCAGCGGTTCCCCGTGGTGGACGTACGGGCCGACGGTGCTGGCCACCACCCGGGCGCTGTCCGCCACCGCCCGCAGCGAGTCGGCGTCGGTCACGTCGGCGGTGAGCAGCGGCAGGTCGGCCAGTCCCGGGTCGATCGCGGCGAGCCGGTCCCGTACGGCGGCGAGGCGTTGCGGGTTGCGCCCGGCCAGCGCCCAGCGCAGCCCGGCCGGCGCGTGTCGGGCCAGGTATTCGGCGGTCAGGCCACCGGTGAACCCGGTCGCTCCGAACAGCACCACGTCGTACGTTCGCTCCACGGCCATCCCCGGAGTCTGTCATCTACCGCAGGCGATGAGGTGATCGCGAGTGGGGCGTCAGGGCGTGAACACGGCGCGTACGCAGCCGTCGGTCCGGTCCCGGAACAGCGCGTACCCCTCGGGGCCCTGCGCCAACGGCAGTCGGTGGGTGGCCAGGTGTTCGGTCCGCAGCTCGTCGCGGGCCATCCGGTCCAGCAGCATCGGCACGTCCCGCAGGTCCGGCCGGCCGGCGCCGCGCAGCGTGAGTCGCCGACCGGTCAGCGCACCCAGCGGGAACGCGTCGACGAACCCGCCCGCCTCGCCGAGCACCACCACCACGCCGCCCTTGCGACACGCGTGCACGGCCTCCCGCAGCGCGTCCGGTCGGTCGGCGTGCTGGCCACCGAACCGGTCGGCCATCGAGCGGGCCGGTGGCGTGCCGACCGCGACCACGCACACGTCCGGCCCGCGCCCACCGCTACGGTCGCCCAGCTCGGCCGCGATGTCGGTGCGGCGGTAGTCGAGCGGCTCGGCGTCGACGTGTCGCTCGGCCATCCGCAACCGCTCCTCGTGCCGGTCCACGACCAGCACCCGGGCGGCACCGCGCAGCACCGCGGCCCGGGCGGTCAACTGGCCCACCGCTCCGGCGCCCCAGATCGCCACCACGTCGCCGGCGCGTACCGCACCCAGCTCGGCGGCGAGCCACCCGGTCGGCGCCGCGTCCGCGGCGAACACCGCGCGGTCGTCGTCGACGGCGTCCGGCACCCGGAAGGCGCTCACGTCGGCGTACGGCACCCGCACGTACTCGGCGTGGCCACCCTGGAAGCCGCCCGCCGCCCGTGGCCTGCCGAAGCAGCCGGCGTCCGAGCGGGCCCAGTCGGGGTCGGCGCCGGCCAGGTCGGCTTGGGCGTTGTCGCAGCAGGAGTGCAGGCCCTGGCGGCAGTACCAGCAGCCGCCGCACGCCACACTCGCGCCGACGACCACCCGATCGCCGGTGCGGTGGCCGCGGACCCCGGGGCCGACCTCCACCACCTCGCCCAGGAACTCCGCGCCGAACACGTCGCCGGCCCGCAGCAGCGGGTGCCGGCCGGCCAGCAGCGGCAGGTCACCTCCGCTGGTGGCGCTGCGCCGGACCCGGACGATGACGTCCCGTTCGTTGCGCAGCTCAGGGTCGGGCACCTCGCGTACCCCCAGCTCGCCGGCGGCCACCCAGCACAGCGCCCTCACCCGCAGACCTCGGGACGGTCCAGCGCGGAGCGGTCCGCGCGGAGCACCTCACCGGCCTCCACCCGTTGCTTGATCTGGCGCAGGGTCCGGCGGACCAGCAGACCCGGGTCGTCGCCGACCAGGTGCGCGGCCAGCCCGGTGGGCGGGCTGACGCCGGCCAGCGGCCGGGCGGACAGCTCGGTGCCCCGGTCGCCGGGCGCCCGCCGCACCCGCACCTCGACCGCCCCGTCCAGGCGGCGCAGCGGCTCCGGCCAGCGGCCCTCGGGAAGCACCTGCTCCGGCGGCCGGTCGACGGTCACCACCTCCCACCGGGCCGGCGCGGCAACGTCGCCGTCCGCGCCGGGCCGGCCACCCCGATGGGGTACGCGCAGCAACCGTGCCGCCCCGGCCAGCGCCGCGCCACCGAGGGCGGGTCCCGCCCGCGCCAGCCGTCCCATCGGTACCACCCGTCCTCCCGGTTCACGTCCCCCGATCGTCGGTCGTGGCCGGGTGAAGCGCGCTCGCCCGGAAGGGGTGAACCGGCCCGCGTCGGGTAACCGCTCGCCGACCGGGGGCGGAACGCGTGGTGGGGGTGGGGCTGGGTGCCGGAACAGAATCGCGTACGGGTCGAGCCGGCACCGGGGCCACCGCTGTTGGCGTCCCGGCTGACGCCGGCCGTGCCGCCGGAGCCGGTGGTGGCCCGGCCCCGCCTGCTGCGTCGGTTGGACGAGGGCAGCGCGGGTCCTGTCACCCTGGTGGCCGCTCCCGCCGGCTGGGGCAAGACCACCCTGCTCGCCTCGTGGGTGCGGCTGGGCGGCGCTCCGCCCGACGTCGAGCCCGGCGCGGTCGTGCCCGACTCCGGCGACCTGTCGGTTTCCTCCGCCGACGAACCCGTTTCGGCGTGGATGTCGGTCGAGGCCGGCGACGACGGGGACCGGCTCTGGGCGTACCTCGCGGCGGCGCTGCGCTCAGCGACCGGAGCGGCGGACGGCGGTCCGGTGCCCGACCGGCCGCCGCGCCCCGAGCAACTGGAGGCGCTGGCCGCCACGCTCGCCGCCGCCGACCGACCGGTGCTGTTGATCCTGGACGACCTGCACCGGGTCGCCGACCCGGCGGCGTTGACCGGACTGGAGTTCCTGCTGCGGCATGCCGGTCGGCGACTCCGTCTGGTCATCGGGGCCAGGGCCGGCCTGCACCTGCCACTGCACCGGCTCCGCCTCGCCGGCGAGCTGACCGAGATCGGCAGGGACGAGCTGGCGTTCACCGACGACGAGGTGGCCGACCTGCTCACCGCCCACGCCGCCGCGCTGCCGGCGACCGCCGTGCACCGGCTGCGCGAACGCACCGGCGGCTGGCCGGCCGCGCTGCGCATCGCGGCCCTGGCGGTACGCGGACAGCCCGACCCGGAGCGCTGGGTGGGGCAGTTCGGCGGGGACCAGCCGGAGATCGCCGGTTACCTGCACGAGGAGGTGCTGACGACGCTCGATCCGGCCCAGGAGGATCTGCTGCGCCGCACCGCCCTCGTCGACACCGTCTGCGCCGACCTGGCCGAGGCCCTGACCGGTCGGGCCGACGCCGGGCAGGCGCTTGCCGACCTGGCCGGGGCCGGTGGTCTGCTGCACCGGGAGGACACCCGGCCGCCCTGGTACCGGTGCGAGTCACTGCTCGCCGACCTGCTCCGTGCCGACCTGGCCCGGTTGCCCGCCGACGAGCTGCGCGAGCTGCACGTCCGGGCCGCCGACTGGTACGCGGGCGACGGCCGGCCCGCCGACGGACTGCGGCACGCCCTTGCCGCCGGCCGGTGGGACCTGGCCGGTGACCTGTTCGTCGCGCACTGGCCGGAGCTGACCCGCTACGACACTGACCCGGTGCACGCCCCGGCACCCGCGCCGCCGCCGGCGCAGGTGATCCGCGCCGACCCGGAGGTGGCGTTGGCCTGCGCCGCCGAGCGCGCGTACGCGGGTGACCTGCCGTCCGCCACCGGTCACCTGCGCGTCGCCGCCGGCCACGCCGCTGGCCTGCCGGTGCCGCGCCGGGACCGGTTCCTGCGGTTGGTCACCGCGCTGGAGCTGACAGTGGCCCGGCTCGCCGACGACCGCGCGGAGGCGCGGGCCGCCGCCGCTCGCCTGCTGCGCACCCGCCCGACGGAGGCCACGCCCGCTGTCCCGGGTGCCGCCGCCGGCCCGGGCGCACAGCCGACCAGCGCCGCCAGTTCCGCCCCGACGGCAGGTGGCGGCGGCGCAGCCGACGACCTGGACCTCCGGGCGTTCACCGGCACCGCGCTGGGGCTTGTCGAGTTGGCCGACGGGGCGCTGCCCACCGCACGGTTCGTCCGGGCCCGGACGGCGGCCCGGGAGGCCGGCCGACCGCGTACCGAGCTGGTTGGCGCCAGCCGCGCCGCGCTGCTGCTCGCGATGCGCGGCGACCTGCGGGAGGCCGAGCAGGCGGCCCGGGACGCGCTCGGCATGCCGCCCTGTCGGGGCTGGTCCTGTCGGCTCGACTGCGGTTACGCGTACCTGGCCCTCGCCGTGGTGGCACTGCTGCGCGACCAGCCCGAGGAGGCCACGGCGAACCTCGCCCTCGCCCTCCCGGCGCTCGACGTGGCGGGCGGCTGGGCCGGCAACCCGGAGGCGAGTGACGACTGGTTGACCGCTGCTTCCGGCGAACCGGTGGCGGCGGCGGTGGCCGCACTGTGCCGAGCGCAGCTGCGCCGCGATTCCGGCGATCCGGCCGCCGGTCAGCGGCTGCTCGTCCGGGCCCGGGAGGCGCTTGTCGACCGGCCGTCCGCCGTCGAGCTGACAAATCTGCTGCGCGCCGCCGAAGCCGAACTGCGTGCCGCGCGCGGCGACCTGGACTCCGCCCGCGATCTGCTGGCCGACGCTGCCGACGAGGGCACCGACCCGGTGCTCGCTGTGACGTTGGCGAAGCTGGAGCTGCTGGCCGGCGATGCCGCCGCCGCCGAGCGGACGCTGCCGGACTGGCAGGCGCCGACGGCCACAGCCTGGCCGCTACCGGTACGCCTGGACGCGGGTCTGCTGGACGCGGTGCTGGCCGAGCGCGCCGGGAACGGGCGTCGGGCGGGTCGGATCCTGGAGCAGGCGCTGGACCTGGCCGGCCCCGAGGGCTGCCGACGGGCCTTCACCCGTGCCGAACCGCCGGTGCGGGACCTGCTGGCCGCCCATCTGGACGCCGGCACCGCGCACTTCGCTCTGGTCAGTGACCTGGTGCGGGGCGCGGGGCAGAGCGCTGCCGGGCCGACCGCCGGCCCGAGGGGCGCCCTCGACGAGCCGCTCACCGAGCGGGAGCTGACCATCCTGCGCTACCTGCAGAGCATCCTGTCCAACGTGGAGATCGCCAGCGAGCTGTCCCTCTCGGTCAACACGGTGAAGACCCACGTCCGCAACATCTACCGCAAACTCGACGCGACCCGCCGGCGCGAGGCGGTCCGGCGGGCGCGCGAGCTGCGGCTGATCTGAGCCGATGGCAATCAGGCGTTGGCGGCGGCGTCCGCGGCCGTCAGCAGGTCGGGCAGGTCGTACCCGCCGTCGTGCCGAATGCCGTTCACGAACAGGGTGGGGGTGCCGTTCACCCCGCTGCGGATGCCCCCCACGAAGTCCCGGCGCACCCGGTCCGCGTGCGCACGGTTCTCCACCTCGGCGTTCAACTCGTCCGGCGGCAACCCGATCTGCTCGACACCGAGCGAGAGGTGCACCGGGTCGAGCTGGTCCTGATGCTCGTAGAGCCAGTCGTGCATCTCCCAGAACCGGCCCCGAACCCCGGCGGCCTCGGCCGTCTCGGCGGCGCGTTCGGCGTACGGGTGCACGTTGGCGATCGGGAAGTAGCGGTAGACCAGCCGTACGGTGTCGGCCCGCTGCCGCAGCAACTCGTGCAGGTTCGGGTACGCGGCACCGCAGAACTGGCACTGGAAGTCGCCGTACTCGACGATCGTCACCGCCGCGTCGGCCGGCCCCCGGACGTGGTCCTCGGTGGTCACCGGGTCCCGAAGTCGGGCGGTGACCTGCAGTGGCGTGCTCATCCGGCCATCACCTTCCGATCGGCGGCGAGTTGGTCCAGCGCGTCGAAGATGCCGTCGGCGCCGGGGTTGACGTCGGGCGGCGACAGGTAGCTCCAGGTCACCTTCCCCGCCGGGTCCAGCACCACGAGCGCGCGGGCCGCCTCACCGTTCGACATGTACGCGCCGTAGCGGCGGGCCACCTCGCCCTTGGGCTCGAAGTCGGCAAGCAGGGGGAACTCGATGCCCCGGCTCTCCGCGAACGCCCGGTGTGACCAGATGCTGTCCACCGACAGGCCGAGCACCATCGCCTGGTACTGGGCGAAGACGGGTGCCGCCGACTGGTAGAGCGACATCTGGTCACCGCAGACCGGGCTCCAGTCGGCGGGATAGAAGGTGAGCACGACCGGCCGGCCACGGAACTGCTCGGGCCCCAGCAGAGCCCCGTCCGGGGTGGCCGGCAGGGTGAAACCGGGCGCGGTGCGCCCCGGTTGGATCAGCCCGTTCGGATCACTCATGCCACCAGCCTGCTCCCGGGGTGGGTGAGGCGGGCTCACCCACCCCGGGTGGTTCCGCCCCTGGGTGGTCCCGCGCTGGCTCAGCGCAGCACCGGGGCGACAGCGATGTGGTTCTGCACCTCCCGGATGCCCGGCGCGGACCAGGCCACCTGCTCCACCTCGGCCCGTTCGGGCATCGAGTGCACCAATCCGGCGAGTATCGCGGTGTCGCCGTGCACCCGGACGCTGATCCGTTCGGCCTCGGTCGCCCCGGCGCGGGCGAGGGCGTCGACGATCCGGTCGGCCAGGTTGCGGCCGTCCGGCGCGGTGGCCGGTCGGACGGTGATGCCGTTGCTCACCCCGCGTACGCCGGTCAGCCGGGCGACCGCGCGTTCGGCGGCCCGGCGCTGGTACTCCCACTCGACGTCGCCGTGCAGCGTCACCCAGCCGGCTGAGACGGTGACCTGGAGCTTCTCGATGGGCACGAACGCGTCCCACTCCAGCCCGTTGCTGGCCGCGGCGGCCAGGTCGGTGTCGGCGCGCTCGGTGTCGTTGGTGAGTTGCACGGCCACGTCGTTGGCGACCGCCCGGACCGAGGCGACCCGGTGGGCGGCCCGTTCGGCGGCCCACTTCTTGGCGTAGCTGTCCACGCGGCCGGTCAGGGTGACGACGCCCTCGGCGACGGTCACGCCGATCTCGTGCGGCTGCACCCGTGGTTCCCAGGTCAGCTCGTCGAGCACGGCGGACTGGATGTCCTGGTCGGTGCGGTTGATCTCCGCGATGGCCATCTGTCCCTCCTCCGCTGTTCCGATGGCGGACCGGGTGGTGGCTGCGGCCGGAGGTCCGCCGTGCTGCGATCCTGCCGCCGCCCCGGGTGAGCCGCCCTCGCCCGAACCGGGTGACGGCGTGGGCCGGACCTGGGCGGTACAGGTGGGGAGTACGGACGAACATCGATGGTGGGAGCGCTTCCAAAGCGAGCGGCTTTCGGTTACGGTAATCGCGTTCCTCGATCGCGGGAGCCGTCGCGTCGGGTGGTGGAGCCAGGGCAGCTCCGTCCGTCCCCGTCGTCGTGCTCGTCCCCCGGGCCACGGCGTCACCCAGGCGATCGACCCCGTCCCCCGGGGTTCCATCCCGAGAGGAACCGCAGATGCGGAGAAGTCTCGCCGGCACTGTCGTGTCCGTGCTGGCCGCCGCCACAGCCGTCGTGGTGGTCCCGTTCACCGCCGCCGGGTCGGCCCCCACCCCGACCGCAGCGGAGACGTACACCTGGCGAAACGTGCCGGTGGGCGGCGGTGGCTTCGTACCCGGCATCGTCTTCAACCCGACCGAGAAGAACCTCATCTACGCGCGCACCGACATCGGCGGGGCGTACCGCTGGGAACAGGCCAGCCAGTCCTGGACGCCGCTGCTCGACTGGGTCGGCGCCGACAGGTGGGGCTACAACGGCGTGGTCAGCATCGCCACCGACCCGGTGCAGACCAACCGGGTGTACGCCGCGGTCGGCATGTACACCAACGGCTGGGACCCGAACAACGGCGCGATCCTGCGCTCCGCCGACAGGGGCGCCACCTGGCAGGCCACCGAGCTGCCGTTCAAGAACGGCGGCAACATGCCCGGCCGGGGAATGGGTGAGCGGCTCGCCGTCGACCCCAACCGGAACAGCATCGTGTACTACGGCGCCGAGGGCGGCAACGGGCTGTGGCGCAGCACCGACCACGGCGCGACCTGGGCCCGCGTCGCCGCCTTCCCCAACGTCGGCAACTACCGGGCGGACCCCAGCGACCCGAACGGCTACAACGGGCAGAACCAGGGCCTGACCTGGGTCAGTTTCGACCGGAGCACAGGCACCGCCGGCTCCACCACGCAGACCATCTACGTGGGCGTGGCGGACAAGGAGAACCCGGTCTACCGCAGCACCGACGGCGGCGTCACCTGGACGCGCATCCCCGGTCAGCCCACCGGCTACCTGGCCCACAAGGGCGTCGTCGACCCGGTCGGCGGTCACCTGTACATCGCCACCAGCGACACCGGCGGCCCGTACGACGGCGGCAAGGGCGACGTCTGGAAGTTCACCCGGTCGACCGGGGCCTGGACGCGGATCAGCCCGGTGCCCTCCACCAGCGCCGACGCCTACTTCGGCTACAGCGGGCTGACCATCGACCGGCAACGCCCGAACACCCTGCTGGTGGCCACCCAGGTCTCCTGGTGGCCGGACGCCATCTTCTTCCGCAGCACCGACGGCGGGGCGAGCTGGACGCGGATCTGGGAGTTCAGCAACTACCCGCAGAGGTCCCGCCGCTACACGATGGACATCAGCTCGGTGCCCTGGTTGACCTTCGGTCTCAACCCGGCACCCCCGGAGGACGCGCCCAAGCTGGGCTGGATGAACGAGTCGGTGGAGATCGACCCGCACGACTCCAACCGCATGATGTACGGCACCGGCGCCACCATCTACGGCACCACCGACCTGACCAGGTGGGACACCGGCGGCCAGTTCACCCTCCGGCCGATGGTCCGCGGGCTGGAGGAGACCGCCGTCCTCGACCTGGTCAGCCCGCCCAGCGGCGCACCCCTGATCAGCGCGCTCGGCGACGTCGGCGGCTTCCGACACACCGACCTGGACGCGATCCCGTCGATGCTGTTCACCCAGCCGGTGTTCACGAGCACCACCAGCCTGGACTACGCGGAGGGCAAGCCCGCGGTGCTGGTGCGCGCCGGCAACTTCACCGACGCCGACCGGCCCAACGACAGCCACGTCGCCTTCTCCACCGACGGCGGCGCCACCTGGTTCCAGGGCGCCGAGCCGTCCGGGGTCAACCTGGGCGGCACTGTGGCCGCCGCCGCGGACGGCAGCCGGTTCGTCTGGGCACCCGGTGACGCCGGCCAACGCGTCGTCCACTCGGTCGGCTTCGGCAACTCCTGGGCGGCGTCCACCGGCATCCCGGCGAACGCGACTGTCGAGTCCGACCGGGTCGACCCCACCCGGTTCTACGGCTTCAGCGGCGGGCGTTTCTACCTGAGCACCGACGGCGGGGCCAGCTTCACCCCGACGGCGGCGACCGGGCTGCCCAGCACGGACGTGCGGTTCAAGGCCCTGCCGGGCCGGGCCGGCGAGGTGTGGCTGGCCGGGCCCGGTGGGCTGTGGCGCTCCACCGACGCGGGCGCCAGTTTCACCAGGGTGAACGGTGTCAGCGCCTCCGGCAACGTCGGGTTCGGCAAGGCGGCGCCGGGGCGTACCAATCCTGCCGTGTTCCTCTACGGCACGGTGGACGGTCAACCGGGCGTGCACCGTTCCGACGACGCCGGAGCGAGCTGGGTACGCGTCAACGACGACCGCCACCAGTACGGCAACCCGACCGAGGCGCTGACCGGCGACCCGCGCGTGCACGGCCGGGTCTACCTCGGCACCAACGGTCGCGGCATCCTGGTCGCCGACCGCGCCAGCGGCGAGCCCCCGACGACCCCGCCACCGACCACGCCGCCCCCGACGACCCCACCGCCCACGACCCCACCGCCCACGACCCCACCGCCGGCGGTCGGTTGTGCGGCGGCCTACCGGGTGACCGGCTCCTGGTCAGGCGGTTTCCAGGCCGAGCTGGTGGTCCGCAACGCCGGCAGTGCACCCATCGCCGGCTGGACGTTGAGCTGGACCTTCACCGACGGCCAGCGGATCAACCAGATGTGGGGCGGCACCCACACCCAGACCGGGGCCGCCGTGTCGGTCCGGGACACCGGCTGGAACGGCGCGCTCGCCGCCGGGGCCAGCACCACCGCCGGTTTCCTCGGCTCGTGGACCGGCAGCAACACGTCCCCGACCGCCATCACCTGTACGAGCCGCTGAACGCGTGATCCGGGCCGGGGCCCGGATCACCACCAGACACCGGTCCGCCGGGCCGCCTGAGGGGTCCGGCACCCGGCGGACCGGGCTTCACCCCACCGCACGGCGGGCCCCGCTCGACCTGGGTCGAGCGGGGCCCGTTGTGGTGCTGTCGTTCAGACGGCGGGGGAGCTGGGGCGGTCGACGTCGACGAACTCCACGTCGTCGACGGCACGGTCGTCCCGGCTGCCCGCGGCCCGAGCGGCGGAGCCGACAGCCCAGCCGACAGCCGCGCCGACGAGCGCGGCGCCGATCAGGAGCGTCCAGGGCAGTGCCGGCTGGCGGCCGGCAAGCGCGTCGAAGGCCAGCGAGGCACGGCGTCGCGCCTCGTCGGCGGCGGATCCCACCAGGTCACCCGCCCCGTCGGCGAGGTCGCTGCTGTTCTGACGGGCCGAGCGGGCGGTGTCCCGCACACTGTCGCCGGCGTAGCTGACTGCCGAGAGCAGGTGCTCCCAGGCCTGGTCCGCGATCCGCTCCGGCTTGCTGCGGCGGTCCAGCAGGTTGGTTCCGAACATCGTGGTTACCTCCTCAGGTGCCGAAGCCGCCGGCCACTTCGGACTTCGGCGTCTTTCCAGCGCGTCACGGTGTCGTCCACCCCGCAGTGCCCCGCGTCAGCCGACCGCAAACCCCGGCCGCCGCGGAGCACCTGTCGCTCGGCGCGCCCTGACACGGCGCGCCACCGACTCAGCGCACCGCCGACACGGCGACGCCGCGCGCGAAGTCGTCGTCATCGTCGTCATCGTCGCCTCCGCCACCGAAACCGCAGGCCAGAACGAGGGCGAGCAGAACACCGACGCCGGCCAACCCGGCAAGTCGCTTGATCATCGAAGATCCTCTCCGTCGCTGTGGTGTCCTGGCCGATGCTAGGGCGCGTCGGCAACCGTGGGCGCGGATCGCGCTCGCCGGCTGTGGGCGACACGCCGACGGCACACGGGGCAGGCGTACCCGTGGGCCGGTTGTCGGGTGTGCCGCGTCCGGACCGCTACCCTGGTTCGGCGGCGCGTCGGTCACGACCGATCACCGGTGCTCAAATAACAAAAAGTCTTGAGTAATCAGATACTGAAAAGTGCGGATATGGGCCGCTTTGTGGGCCCGGATCCGCGAATTGCTCATCCCGAGGGGTGGCGACCGAGGCCGTCGGAGGAATACTCTCGGTCGCGGCCCGCGTACTGATGAGGCGCCCGGGGGACGGGCGGGTGGAGGTGCTCGCGTGAGCCTGTCGATCGTGAAGTCGGTTCTGTCCGGTGGTGTCGTGGAGATCGCCCCACGGGGCGAGATCGACGTCGACACAGCGTACGAGGTGCGCGAAGCGATCGCGGAGGTGCTGGCCAAGGGCCGCCCGCTGCGCATCGAGCTCAACATGAGGTTGGTCACCTTCATCGACTCGGTCGGCATCAGCGCCATGGTTGCCGGCTTCCAGACAGCCGAGGTCAGCGACGTCAAGCTGGTGGTCACCGAGCCGAGCCGGTTCGTGCACCGGCAGCTCTGGGTCACCGGCCTGCTCGGCCTTTTCGGTGCCCCGGAGCCCTACTTCGCCGGCGCGGCCACCCCCGAGGTGCTGCCCGGCGCCTGAGCGCGTCGGGCACCCCCGTCAGGGCTGCTCGTCCAGGCCGGTCAGGTCGATGTCGGTCGCCTCGGTGACCGCTCGGATGGCCGTCACGGACGCGTACCCGGCGGCCAGCAACGCCACGTCCGTGCCGGGCTGTGCGGCCTGCCCCGGCTCCTCCAGCGAGGTGCGGACGAACCCGTGGCCCGATTCGGCCACCGTCATCTGCACCTGACCGAAGCTGGCCAGGGTGCCCCGTCGTACCCCGCGCAGTTGCCCATGCGGCAGGTCCGGAGCGTTCACGTTGAGCACGCTCTCCATCGGCGCGGAGATCAACCGGGGGAGCAGGTCCAGGGCGACCCGCGCCGCGGTGCTCCAGTGCCGCTCGGCGTCGCGTACCCGGGCAGCGGCGTCCACCGCGGCGCCACCGCTCGCGGCCGTCGCCTCGCCGGCCGAGAGCACGTCGAGGGAGACCGCGATCGCCCGGCAGCCGTTCGTGGCGGCGGTGAACGCGGCGCCAACGGTCCCGGAGTGCAGCACCGCCCGGCCGGCGTTGGCGCCCCGGTTGACACCGGAGAGCACCACCGACGGCGGTGGGCCGAACGCCCCGTGCAGGGCGATGAGCGTGATGAAGCCGGGGGACCCGGCCACCCCGTACGCCGGCACACCCGCCAGGTCCGGTAGCGGGTGGTCGTTCACGACGACCCGCCCGTCGCGCTCCATGGCGCTCATCGCGGCGCTGGTGCCGCTCGCCTCCTCCATCGGCGCGGCGACCACCACGTCCAAGCCCCGCTGCCTGGCCGCCCACGCCAGCGCCTGGATGCCGGGCGCCGCGATCCCGTCGTCGTTGGTGATCAGCACCCGCAGGGTCATCGCTCGACCACCCGGTCGGCCAACTCGTCAGGGGTGGTCCGCTCCTGTTGCCGGCTGTCCGCCGGCACCAGCCGGACCCGGTCGACCAGGCCGGTGATCGAATCCAGCCGTCCGGTGCCCAGGCCGTGCCGGGTCACGTTCAGCGCGCCGGCGGCGGCGCCGGTGCGGATGGCGGTCCGGATGTCCCCGCCCCTGGCCACGACGGCCGCCACCCCGGCGGTCATCGAGTCGCCCGCGCCGCGCGGGTCGGCGGCCTCCAGCCGGGGCATCTCGACCTGGAACAACTCTCCGTCGATGAGCGCCAACGCCGGCTGGTCGGCGCGGCTCACCACCACCGTCTCGGCGCCGCCCGCGTGCAGCTCGTACATGGCCCGGGTCAGCTCCCCGGTGTCGTCGCTGCGGGCACGGCCGTCGCGGATCAACTCCTCGTGACTCACCTTGAGGAAGAACACCCCGCTCTCCAGCACCGAACCGAGGTGATCGCCGGAGAGGTCGACCACCACCCGGCCGCCGTTCGCGCCGAGGTCGGCGGCGAAGCGTCGGTACAGGTCGGCGGGTACGAGCCAGGGTTCGTTCGGCCCACTGAGGATGCTCACCGAGGCCCGCAGGCCCTCGCCGAGGGCCAGGTTGTACAGCTCGTCGATCTCGTGCCGGCTCAGCGGCTGCCCGGGCACGTCGGCGATCTCCTGCCGGGAGCCGTCGCGGCGATCGTGCACGTACCCGCCGCTGCCGGAGTCACGGACCACCACCTTGAGGTCCACGCCCTCGCTGACCAGCAGCGGCTCCAGCACCTGGCCGATCTCACCACCGAGGGCGGCGCAGAGCACCACGTCGACACCGAGGGAGATCACCATCCGGGCCTGCCAGACGCCCTGCCCGCCGGGGTGCAGGTGCAGCTCGGGGTGGTCGTTGGGCTGGTCCACTGTCACCGTCAGCTGTGGAGTGGGCGCGAAGACCATCACGTGCCCGCTCATCGGTCGTCGCCGTTCATGCTGGCCGCCCTCCGGCACCTTGGAGATTTCGCACTTACCGACCTTAATGGGGCAGGTGGGGCCAGGTCGTCGCATCGGCCCGGTCCGGCGCGGCGCTGCGGGCCGTCGGGCGTTGCCAGCCAGACATCGGTACGGGACGATCGGGCGACAACGACGGCGGGAGACGGTGTGCTCAGCAGCGATACCTTCAGCTACACCGTCCAGGCCCGGTGCTCACCCGCCGAGGCGGCGGCGCTGCTCAGCGACCTGACCCGGCACGGTGAGCTGCACCCGTTGATCGTCCGGGTCCGTCGGGTGCCGCCCCGGCCCGGCGCCCAGGCCAGCTACACGATCAACGACCGGCTGGTGGCCGGCCCGCTGCGCTTCCAGACCACCTACCACGCGGACGTGCTGATCAGCGAGGCCGACGAGATCGTCATGGTGGCCCGCCAGTGGCCAGCCACCACGGTGCGCAACCACACCCGCCTACGCGCCGAGCCGGACGGCCTGGTCCGCATCGACGTCGAGATCACCCTGACCGCGCCGAGGCCGCTGTTCCGCTACGCGTTCCGCCAGGCCCGAGCCGCACACCTCGCCCTCGCCACGCGGCTGGGCGCAGCCCTGGACCGCACCAGCAACCCCCCACCCCCGACCTGACCCGGCACAGGAAGCAGGATCGCGGCGCGTGCCTAGGTTGTGGTGGCAGCGCCGGCGCGGGCGGGGCGGGTGGCGGGGCGTCGGCCCCACGGCTTGTAGGTGGACAGCACCGTCGCAATGATCATCAGACTGGTCGACACCGCCGGCGCGATGACCAGGTCGGCGCGATCGCGTGCGGGCAGGGCGGCGCCGACCGCTCCGGCGTGACGCAGGTTCGGGGTGAGCAGGAACAGCACCAGCCCGACCATCACAGTGGTGAGCACGAGCTTGACCAGCACCCAGCGGTGGCGCAGCAGGCCCCACGGGGTGAGCAGCGAACTGGCGACTCCGATCAGCCAGACCAGGACGCTCAGCGGCGCGAACAGCACCGTGCCGACCAGAGCCGTGACCGGATAGACAACCGCCGGGTCGGCGCCTCGCTGCACGGCGATGCCGAGGGTGAGCAGCACCAGGTCGGCGCCCAGCCAGCCGAGCGAGGTGACGAGGTGCAGGGTGAGCAGCGCCTTGCGGGTGGTGGGTCGGATCCGAGGCATACCGCGATGCTGCCCGCCGACCCCGGCCGGGTCGTCCGACGAGCGACGACATCAGGGGTACGCCCGGTGACGTAGCCCGACCCCGGACGCACGTGATGCCGGTGAGCCATCACGATGACTCACCGGCATCACCGAGCGTGGGTCAGTAGACCGACAGGTGTACGTGGTTGGTGTGGTCGGTGGACGGGGTGCCGTTCGCCCCGCTGTAGGACTTCCACCCGCTGCTGGGCAGCCAGATCTGCCTGTACCAGATCACGTAGAGCACGGCGAGCCGGTCCGCGTTGCGGATGAAGTAGGCGGCCAGGTTGTTGCCGTACGTCTTGTCGCCGCCGGTGGCGTTCCCGCCGAAGCCGTTCTTCTGTGCCGCGAAGTCGCAGGCCCGGCCCTTCGGGTGTTCACCGGAGCCGCTGGGGCGGTGGCACGAGACGTACCTGGTGAAGCCCGCGGCCTTGGCCTGGTTGAGCGCGTGCAGGGTGCGCGGGGTGATGCAGCCGTTGGCCGGCGTGGGGTCGTTGACACTGCACGACTCGGAGGGCCAGGAGCCGTCGGAGTTGCGCGGCGCGGCCTTCGCGTTGGCGCTGGAGGTGCCCCGGTTGGAGCCGCTGTCGGCGGTGGTCTGCGGCTTGGGTGCGGTGGCGACGGTCAGGGCCCGTTCGGCCTGTTCCTTGCGCTTGGCCATCACCGCGACCTGCTTGCGCTGTTCGTTGATCTCGCCGTCCAGGGCGACCCGGGTGCGGTTGGCCTTGTCCTTGCTGTCCAGCAGGTCGCGCAGCACCCGGTCCTCGTTGGCGGCCACCGCGTCCAGTGCGGCCGCCCGGTCCATGAAGCCTTCCGGGGTGTTGCTGTTGAGCAGCGCCGACATCGCGCCGAGCCGGCCGGTGCGGTACGCCACCTCGGCGATCTCGCCGACCTTGCCGTTGCGCTGGTCGATCTCGACCTCGATGGTCTTGAGCTGGGTGGCGAGTTGCTGCTGCCGTTGCAGGGAGGTGTCCAGGGCGCGCTTCGCGTCCAGGTAGCCCTTGCTGGCCGCCTCGAGTTGGGCGCGCAACGCCGGGGTGCCGCCCTCCTCGTCGGAGTCGGGTGCGGCGGCCCGCAGGCCGGTCGGGGGAGCGGCCGAGGCGGTGCCGGCCGGAAGCGCGACGCCGAGGGCGAACATCGCGACGATCAGGGCCGCCAGTCTGGCGGCGGGTGGTCGTGCTGGTGCCACTGCGCATGTCCTTCCGTCAGCCGCCGACCGGGTTAGCTGACGGGTTCGGGACGGAAGATCCCTACCGCTGACGCGGATGCACCCCAGGAACGTGGTTCCCCGGTTCGCCCAGCTGGGCGATTAGGCGGCGACCACCACCGGCGCCGGGAAGGCGCCGCCTGGTGGAGGCCGGGACCGAGCCTACCGGTGCCGATGGGGCTGCTGCAGCCAATGTGACGGACGGTGCGTGCGTCACCACGGAAAATTACGGCCGCGTCACCATTCGATGGAGCCGCACGCTCCGGAGGCGGCGCCGGGCTCGATCTGCAACGTGGCGTGCTCGATGCGGAAGTCGTCGTGCAGGGCCGTACGCGCCGCGGTGAGCACCGCGCCGACCTCCGCGCCGGGTGCCATGGTCAGGTGTGCGGAGGCCACCTCCATGCCCGAGGTGAGCGTCCAGACGTGCAGGTCGTGCACCTCGACGACACCGGGGACCGCGGCCAGCCGGTCGTGCACGGCTGTCACCTGAAGGTGCTCCGGGGCGGCCTGCACGAGGATACGGACGGCGGCGCGGGCCAGCCGCCAGGTGCGCGGCAGGATGAACACGCCGATGGCGACCGCGACGAGGGGGTCGGCCCACCACCAGTCGGTGACGGTGATGAGCAGCGCCGCGCCGATGACGCCGAGTGAGCCGAGCAGGTCGCCGAGCACCTCCAGGTAGGCGCCCTGGAGGTTGATGCTCTCCCGGGCCCCGGCGCGCAGCAGGGCGAAGGCGGCGATGTTCGCGAGCAGACCGAGCACGGCCACCGCGAGCATCGGGCCGGCGATGACCTGGTGGGGGTCGCCGAAGCGACGGATCGCCTCGATCACCACGTAGATCGCGACGCCGGAGAGCAGGACGGCGTTGGCCAGCGCGGCGAGCACCTCGAGTCGGTAGAGCCCGAAGGTGCGCTGCGGGTCGCCGGTGGCCCGCCGGGTCGCCGTGATCGCGGCGAGCGCCATCCCGATGCCGAGCACGTCGGTGAACATGTGGCCGGCGTCGGAGAGCAGGGCGAGCGAGCCGGTGTGCAGGGCGACCACCGCCTCGACCACCATCAGGGTGGCGAGCAGCCCGAACGCCGCCCAGAGTCGACCCCGGTGCTGGTGTGCGGCATTGGCGACGGACCCATGGTGGTGATCATGACCTGCGCCCACGAGAACCACCTTCCGCCGCTGGTCGGGACCCGGTCAAATGTATGCTCACATCGCTATGTGTGCAAGTGTACGGGCAGCGCTTCCCACTTGCGGCAGTCCGCACATGTCAGCCGGTCGGGTCGATGGTGGTGAGCCGCTGGGTGGCCCGGGAGAGCGCCACGTACAGGGTGCGTACCCCGGCGCCCGGATCCGCGCGGATCTCGCTCGGGGCGACAAGCACCACCCCGTCGTACTCCATGCCCTTGGCCTCCAGGCTGGTCACCACCTGCAACCTCGGCGCGCCGAGCGCGCCGAGCCAACCGGCGACCTCGTCGCGGCGGGGGACCGGCGTGATCACTCCGACCGTGCCCTCCACCTCGGCCAGCAGGCCGGCGGCGGCCTCCACGGTCGCGGTCTCCAGCCCCGTCGCGGGCACCACCAGCTCGACCGGCTCGACCCCGGTGGAGCGGACCGCGGTCGGCAGCGGCAGGTCGGGGTAGAGGCGGCGGATCTCCGCAGCCGCCACCGCGAAGATCTCCGAGGAGTTGCGGTAGTTGGTGGTGAGCGTGAAATCGTGCCGCTTCCGCCGACCCAGCGCCTGGTCGCGGGCCCGGTCCAGCTCGTCGGGGTCGCCGGTCCACGCGGTCTGCGCCGGGTCACCCACCACTGTCCAGGAGGCCAGTCGGCCACGTCGACCGACCATCCGCCACTGCATCGGCGAGACGTCCTGCGCCTCGTCCACCACCACGTGGGCGTAGTCGCGGTAGTCCTCCGGCCGCTCGCGGGCCGCCGCGCGGGCGGCCCGCTGCCGCTCGCCGAGGGTGCTCAGCTCACGGACGCCGCCCGCGAGCTGGAACGGGTCGCGCCGGGCCTTTGCCGGCTGCGCGGGCTTGCCGAGCAGTGCGTCCAGCTCGTCCAGCAGCGCGATGTCGGCGATGGTCAGCCCGGCCGAGTCCAGGTTCCGGTACGCGGCGTCGAGCAGCCGGATCTCCGCCGAGGAGAGGATTCCCCCGGCGTACCGGCGCAGCCGGTCCGGCTGCGCCAGCCAGCCGAGCACGTGCCGGGGGTGCAGCCGGGGCCACCACGCCTTGAGGAACTCCCGGAACTCCGGCCGCTCGGCGATCTCGGCCTCGAAGGCCGGTTGCTCCGGCAGCCGACCGCTGCTCAGCTCCCGGGCCTGCGCCCAGAGCGCGGCGAACACCCCGTCGAAACCGGCCCGGCGCACCTCGTTGCGCCGCGCGCCGCGGTGCAGCGCGCGGTCCCGGATCCGGTCCAGCGCCGCCCGGTCCAGCCGCAGCAGCGTGCCCCGGTAGAGCAACCGCAGCTCACCCGGGCCGCCCGGCACCGCGTCGCGGGCCGCCCGCTCCAGCACCCGGCGCATCCGCAGCGAGCCCTTCACCGCCGCCACCTCGGGCGGGTCGGGGCGGGTGGCGGTCATCCCCGGAAAGAGCGTGCCCAGCGAGTGCAGGGTCGCGGTGTCCTCACCGAGCGACGGCAGCACGGACCCGATGTACTCGACGAAGACCGACGACGGGCCGACCACCAGGATGCCGCCGCCCGCGTAGCGACTGCGGTCGGAATACAGCAGGAACGCGGCCCGGTGCAGGGCGACGGCGGTCTTGCCGGTGCCGGGACCGCCCGCGACGATCGTCACCCCGGAGCCGGGCGAGCGGATCGCCTCGTCCTGCTCCCGCTGGATGGTCGCCACGATGTCGCGCATGCCCCGGCCGGTGGCCTTGGACAGGGTGGCCAGCAACGCGCCGTCACCGACGACAGTCATGCCCTCCGGTGCGGCGGTCGGGTCCAACAGGTCGTCCTCGATCCGGGTGACCCGCTCGGCGCGGGACTGGATCGTGCGGCGTCGCACCACGTCCAGCGGCTGCGCCGGGGTGGCCTGGTAGAAGGCGGCGGCGGCCGGCGCGCGCCAGTCGACGACGAGCGTGCGGGCGTCCTCGTCGCGGATGCCGAGGCGCCCGACGTGCAGCACCTGGCGGTCGCGCAGGTCCAGCCGGCCGAAGACCAGCCCCTCGTGCTCGGCGTCCAGGGTGTGCCGCCGCTGCGCCGCGTGGAAGACCATCGCGTCGCGCTCGACAAGCGCGCCGTGCGTGCCCACCCGCGCCATCCGATAGCCGTCGCGCTCGGCGCGGACGGCCGACTGCCGCAGCTCGGCCAGTCGGGCGTACACCCGGTCGAGGTGTCGTTGCTCGACGGCGATCTCCTGCTCCAGGCCGGTCTGGTCGGTCAACGCACGCTCCTTCAAAGGTCGCCGGCAGGCGGCGGGAACCGCGCGGGCCAACCGCAGAAGGGTACGGCCCCGGGCCCGACCCGCCGCGCCCGAGGTGCGCGAACGTGCTCAGGCACCCGTCTCGGCGGGGGTCGTGTCACGGCGATTCGGTGCCGTTTCGGCGAGCACCCGCCACAGCACGCCGGTGAGCGCGGCGTTGACCTCGTCCGGACGCTCCATCATCAGCATGTGCCCGGCACCTGGGCAGACGGTCAGCTCGGTGGCCGGCAGAGCCGCCGCGATCGACTCGGCGCACGGCGGTGGGGTCAGCCGGTCCCGGTCGCCGACCAGGGCGGCGGCCGGCAGGTGGGCCAACGCGGTGAGGGTGTCCAGCCGGTGCTGGGTGCCGATGGAGGCGCGGAACCCGCCGATCGAGCGCAGCGAGGCCCGAGCCACCGCCGACGTCACCAGGCGGATGTCGGCCGGCTCGCAGCGGTCACCGAAGAGCATCCACCGGATGCTCGGTTGCAGCGCGTTCAGCAGCGCCCGGGGCGCCCGCCACGAGCCACACCGGGCCAACACGCCGGCGCCTGTCGTCTCGGCCAGCCGGATCAACCTGGCGATCCGCGGCGAGAGCCCGTAGACGGTGTGCGTGTGCCCTTCGGCGGTGGTCGAGACGAAGACCAGCCCGGCGGTACGGGCGGCGAAGTGCGCGGGGTGGCGGTGGGCGTACTCCATGATCGTCATGCCGCCCATCGAGTGCCCGACCAGCACCACCGGGCCGGTCGGCGCCACGGCGTCGATCACGGCCGCCAGGTCGTCACCCAACTGGGCCAGGGTGGCCGTGCGCAGCGCCATGCAGCTGGACCGGCCGTGCCCCCGTGCGTCGTAGGCGATCACCCGCACCGCATCCCCGAACGGCGCAGCGGAGAGCGCGTCGACCTGCCGATGCCAGGCGCGCCCGTCCAGCGTCCAGCCGTGTAGCAGGATGACCGTGACCTGGGCGTCCGTCGGACCCGTCGCCTCGACGTTGAGCCGTACGCCGTCCGGCAGGCCGACCTCGAACCGCTCCGGCATCGCCACCTCCCCAGGGCCGCCCAGGTACCACCAGCACCTCCGATACCCGGCGGTAACACCGGCTACCCGCCATGACACCACGCCAATCGCGCCGTGGCGAACATTCCCGACCTCGCCCGTGCCGCGCGGCGGCGGGCCAAGCTGAACGGCATGGGGTCGTCCGGAGCGCCCATGGGCGCGGCGTCGGGGCAGGAGCGGCAGGCCGGCGGCACGCCCCGCGCCGCGCTGGCCGATCTGCTCGCCGGAAATCGGCGGTTCGTCAGCGGCCAGCCGGTGCACGGACACGACGTCACGGCCGCCGCCGCTGCGGCCTCCGGCGACCAGCAGCCGTACGCAGTGGTGCTCGGCTGCATCGACTCCCGGGTGCCGCTGGAGGCGATCTTCGACCAGACCTTCGGCGCGATCTGCGTGATCCGTACCGGGGGGCACGTGCTCGATCGCGCGGTCTGCGGCTCGATCGAGTACGTGGTGGGCCAGCTCGGCGTACCGCTGGTGATGGTCCTCGGCCACGAGCGGTGCGGCGCGGTGGAGGCCAGTGTGCAGGCGCTGCGAACCGGGCAGCGTCCCGGGGGGTCGCTGGCGCACCTGGTGGACGAGATCGCCCCGGCGGTGATTGAGGCGGGGATCGACGATCCGGCCGTGCAGCCGTTGGCGATCCGCCGGCACGTGCGGCGCACGGTGCGCACCCTGCGCCAGGACGATCTGCTGGCCGGGCCGGTGGCCGCCGGCCGGGTGGCGGTGGTCGGCGGCCTCTACGACCTGGCCACCGGCGAGGTCGCCCTGCTCGATCCGGGCTGACCGACCGTGGACGCGCGAAACCGCCCGCCGGGAACTCCCGGCGGGCGGTTTCGGTTGGTGCGGTGGGGGAGGGCTCAGCCCTCGAAGACGCCGGCCGCGACCAGGCGCTTCTCGGTGGCCTCCCAGCCGTCACCCGGGTGGGTGGTGGCCAGGTTGTTGATCTCCGCCCGGATCTTGGCGGCGTGGCCGGCGGCGGCCAGCACGCGGATCTCCTCGACGAAGGCGTCGGAGTCCGTGCGCAGGTGCGCGGTCTTGCCGTTGGTCAGGTTCCGCACGTAGGCGTGCTTGCCGCCGTTGAGCGGGATGAGGTACTTGAACTCGCCCAGCACGCTGAGGGCGCCACCCTGGCCAGCCTGGCCGGCCCGGACGGACGCGCGCGCGGTCTTAGAGGTGTTGCTCGCCACGGAGGTACTCCTTGCAAGACGTACGGGAGGACTGGACGTCCGGGGGCTGTGTGCGGGTCGTACGTGACTCGACCCGCGAAGGTGTAACGCGGCATAAGCCGCCGGTGGAACTGTACAGGACCACGACATCATGCTGGTCGTCGCGGTGTCCTGAGAGGCAACGGCGACCACCCGTCCGGCTATTCCGCCCGGCGTTTTTTCCGATTCCCTGGCGCACCACCTGTCACAGGAGTCATCATGTGTTGCAGCAGCCACCTGGGTGGACGAGGTCGTAGGGGAAGACGCACCTCGCTCTCCGGGAGGTCACCGTGCCAACGCGTGGCGTCGTATACGTCCACTCAACCCCGCTCGCCGTGTGCTCACACGTCGAGTGGGCGATCGCGCGCGTCCTAGCCGCGCCGGTCAACCTGCAGTGGACGGCTCAGCCCGTCGACCCCGGCGCACGCCGGGCCGAGTGCGGGTGGACCGGTCGTCCGGGGACGGGCGCCGAGCTGGCTGCTGCCCTACGGCAGTGGCCCATGATCCGTTTCGAGGTCACCGAGGAGCCGAGTCCCGGTGCCGATGGTGAGCGCTTCATGTACGTGCCGGCCCGTGGCCTGTTCCGGGCGACCGTCGGTGTGGCCGGCGACATCCAGCTCGGCGAGGACCGCCTTCGGGCGCTGATGGCGGCCTCCCGGGCCCCGGAGGCGCTGGCGCACGCCGTCGACAAGGCGCTCGGCACGGCGTGGGACGCTGACCTGGAGCCCTACCGGTACGCCGGCGACGGCGCCCCGGTGACCTTGCTCACTCGGGTCGGCTGATCCGACACTCCGCGAGGCGGCGACGTGCACGTCCGCCGCGATGCGGCGTGCGGGCGGTAAGGTCAAGTTGCCCCGATAAGGGGGAACTGGTGGGATAGGCGGCGTGTCGAATCGCCCGTGGCGCGCCCGTGTCGCTGTCGCCGCCCTGACCGCCCTGCTCGTCTCCGGCTGCTCGGGCGGGTCGCCCCGACCCGCCCCGACGCCCAGCCCCGCCGCCTCGAGCGTCCCGGCCGCGCCGCCGGCCGGCGACCCCGCCAGCCGCGCCGCCGCGCTGGTCACGACGCTGTCCGACGAAGACCTGGTCGGCCAGGTGCTGATGCCGTACGCCTACGGCGACTCGGCGACGAAGGTCTCCGCCGGCTCGGCGGCCGGTAACCAGGCGCTCGCCGGGGTCGACACCCCCGCCGACATGATCGCCAAGTACCGGCTGGGTGGCCTGATCCTCGTCGGCTTCAGCGCCGACGACCCGACCAAGGGCAACCAGGAGACCACCAACGTCGACAATCCGAAGCAGGTGCACGAGCTCACCACCGGGCTGCGTACCGCCGCCGGTCGACTCGCCGCCGGTTCCGCGCCGCTGCTGATCGGCACCGACCAGGAGTACGGCGTCGTCACCCGCGTGACCGACGGGGTCACCGTGCTGCCCAGCGCCCTCGCGGCCGGTGCGGCAGGCGACCCGAAGCTCACCGAGGCCGCCTGGCGGGCCGCCGGCACCGAGTTGGCCGCGATGGGCATCAACATCGACTTCGCTCCGGTGGCGGACGTGCTGGCCACCCGCAGCACCGTGATCGGCTCCCGGTCCTACGGCACCGACCCGAAGCAGGCCGCCGCGCAGGTGGGCGGCGCGGTCCGCGGCCTCCAGGCGGTCGGGGTCGCGGCCACCCTGAAGCACTTCCCCGGGCACGGCCACAGCGCCGACGACTCGCACCAGGATCTTCCGGTGCTCACCCAGTCCGCCGCGGCGTTGCAGAGCGGCGCGTGGCCGCCGTTCACCGCCGGGATGGACGCGGGCGCGATGGCCGTGATGTCCGGTCACCTGGACGCGCGCGCGATCGACCCGGGGACCCCTGCGACGTTCTCGCACAAGCTGCTCACCGACGTGCTGCGCGGCCAACTCGGCTTCAAGGGCGTGGTGGTCACCGATGGCATGAACATGCCGCCCGCGAAGCGCTGGGCTCCCGGCGAGGCGGCGGTCCGGGCGCTCAACGCCGGTAACGACCTCATCCTGATGACCCCGAACGTCGGTCAGGCGTACGACGGGCTGCTCGCCGCGCTGCGCGGCGGATCGCTGCCCCGGACCCGGCTGGTCGAGGCGGTCACCCGGGTGCTGACCATGAAGTTCCAGCTCGCGGAGCTGCCGGCGGCGCAGATGTCCACGCTCAACACCCCGGCGCACCGGGCGGCGGCCGACGCGCTGGCCGCCGCCGCCGTCACAGTGCTGCGGGGCGCCTGCGAGAAAGCGGCACGCGGGCCGATCACCGTCACCTCGTCCGGCGGTCGGGACGGCACCCGGGCCACGCTCACCGCCGCGCTGACCGCCGCCGGGGTGCAGGTCAAGCCCAGCGGCGGCACGATCGTGCACCTGGTGGGCTACGGCGACGGCGCCAGCGACCTGCGCCCCGACGCGGCGGTCACGGTCGCCATGGACACCCCGTACGTGCTGGCCGACGCCAAGTCACCGACGCTGCTGGCCACGTACTCCTCCAGCCGGGCGTCGATGACCGGCCTGGCCGCCGTGCTCGCCGGCAAGGCGCGGCCGGGCGGCCGGTCCCCGGTGACCGTCCCCGGACTGCCCGCGACGACCTGCCGCACCTGACCGGCCGGCGCGGACGCGTCAGCGTCCGCGCCGGGGCGACCTCACTCGCTCTTCGCGAGCCCGCGTACCGCGAGCCGGTACGCCGGCAGCACGTCGGTCCGTTCGGTGATCAGCCCCTCGTTGACGGTGAAGACCAGCGTCTGCCCGGCCGACTGGACGGCCAGCGCCCAGTTGCGTGCCTCCTCCTCGGTCAACGGGCTGGTGGCGAGCCAGGTCATCTCGGTGGCGTCGAAGCCGCCGGCGCGGAGATCACGGAACTGTTGACCGGCGATCGTCTCGTCGGTCCCGGTGGCGAAACTCTCCAGCGCGGCGCGCGGCGTGACCGTCGGCGAGTCCGCCGCCCAGATCCGCAGGAATCCGCCGCCGGCCTGCCGGCCGTCCACCTCGCAGCGCACGGTGCTGCCGCCGCGCTTGGTGAGCGCCTCGCCGACCAGCTCGGCCAGCTCACCCTTGGGCGGCTCGACCGCCTTCGCCGTCCACCCGTCGGCCAGCGGAAACGACACCGGGACCGGGCAGGGGAACCCGTGCCGCCGGTCGTGCCGCTCGACGACGCCGGGGCCACCTCGTCGTACCACGGTTCGCCCGTGGCCGGCGCGGCCGGGCCGCCGGCCGCGGGCCCGGCGGGAGCGTCGGCGTCGTCGCCGCAGCCGGCCAGCAGGCCGAGGGCGAGCGCCGCCGACACGGCTACACGGGTACGAGTGTCCATTGTGCTGATCCCTGTCAGTCGATCTTCAGTCGGCCCATCTAAGCCGTGCGGTGTTCCGACGTCAATCGGCACCGCTCACCCGCCACCGAAATCGGGTCGCCCCACCCCCGGTCGGTCTGACAACCTGCCCCCATGGGAGCGGCAGAAGGATTCCGGCACGTGCAACGGGCGGACGGCACAGTGGTGATCACCCACCACGGACGGGTCGCCGGCACGTTGCGCGGCGCTCGGGCCGCGGAGTTCCTCGCCGAGGTCGACGACGACCCGCAGTTGGTGATGGCCCGCTGGACGGGCAACTACCGCCACGGCAACGAGCGCACCGCGAAGCAGCACCCCCGCAACCGGGGCTGAACGACGAAAGGGCCCCTCCTCGACGAGGAGAGGCCCTTTGCGCCGGAACTCAGGGTCGGGCGAAGACGAGAGCCACGTTGTGGCCGCCGAAGCCGAACGCGTTGTTCAACGCGGCCGGGATCTCCATGTGGCGGGCCTTGTGCGCGGCGACGTCCAGGGTGAGGCCGGGCTCCGGGTCGTCCAGGTTGATCGTCGGAGGGACGACGCTGTCGCGGATCGCCAGAATGGTGGCGATCGACTCCAGGGCGCCGGCCGCACCGAGCAGGTGACCGGTCATCGACTTCGTCGCGGACAGCACCGGGTGGTCGCCGAGCGCCTTGTGCAGCCCGCCGATCTCCAGCATGTCCCCGACCGGGGTCGAGGTGGCGTGCGCGTTGACGTGCACGATGTCCCGCTTGGCGATGTCCGCGTCGGCGATCGCCTTGGCGATGGCCCGGATGGCGCCCTCGCCCTCGGCGTGCGGCTGCACGATGTCGTACGCGTCGGAGGTGATGCCCGCGCCGGCGAGGCGCGCGTACACCCGGGCGCCCCGGGCCGCTGCGTGCTCGGCCCGCTCCAGCACCACGATGCCGGCGCCCTCGCCGAGGACGAAGCCGTCCCGGCCCCGGTCCCACGGGCGGGAGGCCCGCTCCGGGTCGTCGTTGCGGGTCGACATGGCCCGCATCGAGCTGAAACCGGCGATCGGCAGCGGGTGGATGACCGCCTCGGTGCCGCCGGCCACCACCACGTCGGCCCGGCCGGAACGGATGATGTCCAGACCGAGGGCGATCGCCTCGGCACCGGTGGCGCAGGCGCTGGCCACCGAGTGCACGCCGGCCTTGGCGCCCAGTTCCAGCCCGACCCACGCGGCCGGACCGTTCGGCATCAGCATCGGGATGGTGTGCGGGGAGACCCGCCGTGGCCCGGAGGCCTCCAGGATGTCGTCCTGGGCGAGCAGGGTGGTCGCGCCACCGATGCCGGAGCCGACGCTGACGGCCAACCGCTCCCCGTCGAGGTCGGAGCCGGCCAGGCCGGCGTCCGCCCAGGCCTGCTGTGCCGCGATGATCGCGATCGCCTCGGAACGGTCCAGGCGGCGCAGGCGGACCCGGTCCAGCACCTCGGACGGCTCCACTGCCAACTGGGCGGCGATCCGGACTGGCAGTTGCTCGGCCCACTCCTGGGTGAGGGCACTCACCCCGGAGCGGCCGGCGAGCATGGCGTCCCAGGTCGACGCGACGTCCCCGCCAAGCGGGGTCGTCGCGCCGAGCCCGGTGACGACGACGTCTGGACGACTCATGATCAGGACTGCGCCGCGATGTAGCTGACAGCGTCGCCGACGGTCTTGAGGTTCTGCACCTCGTTGTCCGGGATCTTGACGCCGAACTTCTCCTCGGCCGCGACCACGACCTCCACCATGGAGAGCGAGTCGACATCGAGGTCGTCGGTGAAGGACTTCCCCTCGGCCACGTCGTCCGGGTTCACCCCGGCAACCTCTTCGAGGATCTCGGCGAGGCCGGTGGTGATCTCGTCACGGGTCATTGCGGTTCGTTCCTTTCATCGGGGTTCTCCGGCGGTCGGCGTCGCCGACCGCCACTCCTGGACGCGTACGCGCCCGAGGGGGTCATCAGGGGCAGCGGACGACCTGACCGGCGTAGGTCAGGCCACCGCCGAAGCCGAACAGCAGCACCGGCGCGCCCGAGGGCACCTCCCGGCGCTCGACCAGCTTGGACAGGGCCAGCGGCACGCTCGCCGCGGAGGTGTTGCCGGACTCGACGATGTCCTTCGCGATGATCGCGTTGGGGATGTTGAGCCGCTTGGCGATGCCGTCGATGATCCGGGCGTTGGCCTGGTGCGGCACGAACGCGGCCAGCTCGGACGGGTCGACCCCGGCCCGCTCGCAGGCCTGCAGCGCGAGCGGCGCGATAGCGGTGGTGGCCCAGCGGAACACCGACTGGCCCTCCTGCTGGATGTACGGGCGCCAGCCCTCGATGCGGACCGCGTCGCTCTTCTCCGGCACCGAACCCCAGACGACCGGGCCGATACCGGTCGGCTCGTCGTCGGCCGTGGCGGAGACCACCGCGGCACCGGCCCCGTCCGCGAAGATGATGCAGGTGGAGCGGTCGGTCCAGTCGGTGAAGTCGGACAGCTTCTCCGCGCCGATGACTATCGCGTTGCGCGACGCCCCGGCCCGGATGGCGTGGTCGACGGTGCCCAGCGCGTACGCGAAGCCCGAGCAGGCGGTGTTGAGGTCGAACGCGCCCGGGGCGGTGATGCCCAGCTTGGCGGCGACCCGGCAGGCCACGTTGGGGCTGCGGTCGATGGAGGAGCAGGTGGCGACCACGACCAGGTCGATGTCGGCGGCGGTCAGGCCCGAGTTGGCGAGCGCCTTGCCGGCGGCCGCGGCGGCCATGTCGGCGACCGTCTCACTGTCGGCGATCCGCCGGCTGACGATGCCGACCCGGTCACGAATCCACTCGTCGTTGGTGTCGACGAGTTGGGCGATGTCGTCGTTGGTCACCACCCGGGAGGGCTGGTAGTGCCCCATCGAGACGATGCGACTGCCAGTCATGAACGACCTCCGATACGGGCGATCAGGTCCCGTGCGGCCGGCAGGTCGTCCGGGGTGTTGAGGGTGACGATCTCCGGGGCGCCGTCGCCCTTGAGTTCCCGCTTGACCAGCCCGGCGAGGGTGCCGGCCGGGGGCAGCTCGATCACGCCGGTGACCCCGAGGTCGGCCAGCGTGCGCATGCACAGGTCCCACCGCACGGGCGCGGTGACCTGACGGACGAGGCGCTGCACCATGGCCGGGCCGCTGTCGACTGCGGTGCCGTCGAGGTTCGACAGCAGGGTCCGGGTCGGGTCGGCGGGGGTGATTCCGGCGGCCTCCGCGGCGAGCGCGGTCTCGGCCGGAGCCATGTACGGGGTGTGGAACGCGCCGGCCACCTGGAGTCGGATGATCCGGGCCCGGGCGGGCGGCGCGGCGGCGAGCTTGTCGAGCCCGTCCAGGGCGCCCGCGGCGACGATCTGCCCGGCGCCGTTGCGGTTGGCCGGGTACAGCCCGTTCGCCTCGATGGCGGCGATCACCTCGTCGGGGTCACCGCCGAGCACCGCGGCCATGCCGGTCGGCTCCAGCGCGCACGCGGCGGCCATCTCCCGGCCGCGTACGCCGGCCAGGGTGATCGCGGCGTCGGCCGACAGCACACCGGCCAGGGCGGCAGCACCCAACTCGCCGACGCTGTGGCCGGCGGTGAGCGCGACGCCGTCCAGCGGCAGGTGCTCGGCCGCGAGCAACGCCGCGGCGACCAGCAACGGCTGGGTGCGGGCGGTGTCCTTGATTTCGTCGGCGTCGGCGTCGGTGCCCAGGTGCAGCAGGTCGACCCCGGCCAGTGCCGACCACTCGCGCAGTCGCGCCTCGGTGCCGGTCAGGTCGAGCCAGGGGGTCAGGAAGCCGGGTTTCTGAGAACCCTGGCCGGGACTAAGTACGGCGAGCACGCCTATGACTCTCCCGGATAAATGCGGGTAACGCTGTGCCGCCTTCGACCAAACCGTACTAGGACCTTTGGAGGTTTCCTACAAAGATCGGCGGGGATCATCCTCGTTTTGAGGGGATTTCCGGTTGGTCGGGGTCATTGTCTGAGTCGGGACCGGCGAGACGAGCGGGACAACCGGATCCAACCTACCCACGGTCAGCGCGACCTGGAGGGCGAACGCGTCGCGCGGAGACAGGGGCGAGAACCCGGTCACCTCGGCGATCCTCCGCAACCGGTAACGCACCGTGTTCGGGTGTACGAACAGTGCGCGGGCCGCGCTCTCCAGCGTGCCACCGGCGGCCAGGAAGGCGTCCAGGGTCGCCAGTAACTCCCCACCGGCGCGTACAAGCGTCGCGTACACATCGTGACGGAGCCGCCGACGGGCCTCCGCGTCGCCGGCGAGGGCCCGCTCCGGCAGCAGGTCCGCGGCCGGCACCGGCCGGGGCGCGCCGGGCCAGGCCGGCGCGGCCCGGAAACCGGACAGCGCGGCCCGCGCCGACTCGGTCGCCTCGTCCAGGCTCGGTACGGCGGGACCCACCACCACCGGGCCGTCCCCGAACGCGCTCAGCAGCTTCGCCGTGGCGGTCAGCGGGTCCGGTGCGCCGCCCAGCACGATCACCAGCCGGTCACCGTGGACGCCGCCGATCACCTCCACGCCGATCCGGCGGGCCTGCCGGTAGACCACGTGCAACACCGCGGAGACCTCGCCGCCGGGCGACCGGCCGACCGCCACCGCCACCGGCGGCGCGTCCGCCCAGCCGAGCGCGGCGGCCCGGCTGGCCAGGACATCCGGCGAGTCGCCGCGCAGCAGCGCGTCCACCAGCAGTGCCTGCAACCGGGCGTCCCAGGCGCCGCGCGACTCGGCGGCCCGCGCGTACACCCGGGCGGCGGAGAACGCGATCTCCCGGGAGAAGCGCAGCACCGCCTCGCGTAGCTGCTGCTCCTCGCCCTCGGCGGCCAGGTGCGACACCTGCTCCTCGACCACGTCGATCGTCACCTTGATCAACGCCACGGTCTGCTGAAGGGTGATCGACCGGGCCAGTGCCTGCGGGGCGGCGGCGAAGACCTCGTCCGAGACCTCCTGGGTGCTGTCCGCGGTGCCACCGCCGTCGCGCAGCCACTGCACGAGCGACCTCGCGCCGGCCTGGGCGACGAGCATCACCCAGGAACGCTGGTCGGCCGGCAGCGCCCGGAACCAGGGCAGCGTCTCGTCCATCCGGGCCACGCTGGAGGTGGCCAACGCCCCCGCCGATCGTTCGATCCGGCGCAGCGTGGCCGACAGCTCCCCACCGCCCGGCGTGCTCACCGCCCTAGCCTGACACGTCGTGAGCAGGCCAACCACGTCGGCACCGGTCCGCCGGGCCTGTTCTACGACACTGGGGGAGGGGACAGGCCCACCTCCTGGGCCAGGATCGCGGCCTGCACCCGGCTGCGCAGGTCCAGCTTCGCGAGGATCCGGCTCACATGGGTCTTGGTGGTGCTCTCCGCCAGCAGCAGCCGATCGGCGATCTGCTGGTTGGACAGGCCCAACCCGAGGCAGGCCAGCACGTCACGCTCGCGCGGGGTGAGGGTGCCCAGCGCGGCCCGGGCGTCCGCCGACGCGCCCGGTGCGGTGGCCGCGAACGCCGTGATCAGCCGGCGGGTCACAGTGGGCGCGATGAACCCGTCGCCCCGCGCCACCGTCCGCACCGCGCTGACCAGACCGTCGGCGTCGGTGTCCTTGAGCAGGAATCCGGCCGCGCCGGCCCGCAACGCCCCGAAGACGTACTCGTCCAGGTCGAAGGTGGTGAGCACCAGCACGTCGGCGAGCCCGTCGGTGACGATCGCCCGGGTCGCCCAGATCCCGTCCCGGTGCGGCATCCGCACGTCCAGCACCGCCACGTCGGGGCGCAGCTCCCGGCACAGCCGCACCGCGGCGTCGCCGTCGCCCGCCTCGCCGACCACCTCGACGCCCGGCGAGCCGTTCAGGATCAGGGCCAGTCCGGCCCGTACCGCCGGCTGGTCGTCGGCGAGCACCACCCGTACCGTCGCCGTGCCCGCGTCGCCCGGCGGCCGCGCCGGCCCGGTCACCCGCTCTCCCCGGTAGGCAGGGCGGCCCGCACCTGCCAGCGACCGTCGCGCGGCCCGGCGGTGAACCGGCCGGCCAGCAGCGTGGCCCGCTCCCGCATGCCGATCAGCCCGGCCCCGGCGCCCGGCAGCCCGGCCCCGCCCCGGCGCACCGGGTTCTCCACAGTCAGCACCACCTCGGCCGGCCGGTACGCGATCGTCAGCTCCGCCTCGCCCGTACCGTGCTTGAGCGCGTTGGTCAGCGACTCCTGCACGATCCGGTACGCGGCGAGGTCCACCCCCACCGGCAGCGCGCCCGGTGTGCCATCGGTCCGGACCCGCACCGCGAGGCCCGCCGCGCGAATGCGCTCGACCAGTCCGTCCGCCTCGGCCAGCCGTGCGGTGACCACCTCCGGCGTGGCCGGGCCGCCACCCGTCCTGGGCTCGCGCAGCACCTCGATCATCTGACGCATCTCCGCCAGCCCCTGCACGCTGCTCTCCCGGATCACCCGCAACGCCGACTCCACCTGACCGCGATCCAACCCGGGCACGGAGAGCACGGCGGTGGCGTGGATGGCCACCGCGCTCAGGTGGTTCGCGACCACGTCGTGCAGCTCCCGGGCCATCCGGGCCCGCTCGGCGCTGACCGCCTGCCGGCGGTCCAGCTCCACCAGCCGGGCGGTCTGCTCGGCCCGCGCCCGCTCGGCGGCGGCCTGGTCGCGGTACTGCCGCACGCTGATGCCGGTCAGGACCGGCAGCACACCGACGAGCACCACCAGCACCCCGAGCGCCGCCCCACGCCACTGGCCGTACCCGAGCACCCCGACGACCACCCCGACCACGCTCAGCGCCACGGTGATCCGCAGCAACCACCGCCACAGCCGGGGCGGGCCGTACACGCAGGCGTCGTAGAGCACCTGCGTGTAGACCAGGACCGTGCCCAGCGAGCCGCCCAGCACCGTGTCCACCACCAGCGCGCCGGTGCCCACGGCCAGGCTGGCGCGCGGCGCGACCCGCCGTAGGCCGACGGCGACGCACACCGCCACCAGCGGCGGCAGGAACAGCGCCGACGGCACCTCCACGTTCGGACGGACCTGCGGTTGCCAACCCAGGGCGTACAGCACCAGGCCGCCGGCCAGCGACGCGCCGGCCAGCACCAGGTCACGGCCGAGGGTGCCGGAGTCGAGCCACGGTGGCGGACGCATGCCCCGATCCCACCACAGCCGTCGCCCGTCGGACTCCGACCGGGGGAGGACCCCGACGCCACCGCCATGCGCCGAAAGGGGTACGCGGATGCTCTCCGACCGCCGGTGCGTCCAGCCGTGACGCGCCGGGTGAACGGTGCGGGAAGAAGCTGTGAACTGCGCGACCGGCTCCCGCGCTGAGCGGCGTCTTCGCGGACCGGCCGGTCCGGACCCCAGGTACGCTGCGCGCGGCCCGTCGGTCCCGGCCAGTACGGTGACAGGGCACCTCGGGGAGAGCACCCGAGGGTGAGGCGAGCGTGAGGAGACCGGGGATGGCGCACGGGGAGGCCGAGCACGGCTGCGCCCAGGGCGAGCCCTGCCGGCCGGGGCACCACGACCCGCAGGCGGCTGGCAAGCACCGCCGGGCGGTCGGCGGCGGGCCGGCGCACCCGGTGGAACCACTCGTCGGGCGTGCCGATGACGAGCCCGTGCTGCCGCGTCAGCGCTCCGCGGAGCCCGCCGGCCTCGCTGAGACCGACTCGGACTTTCCCGCTGGTTGCCTCAGCGAACTTCCCGGCTGGGCCGGGGCACATCGGCACGGCCCGGTCCGGCCGCGCCCACGGGCCACCCGCCGGGAGCGCCCACCGCGCCGCTGGTGCTGACCACCGCCAACGCGGCGCTGATCAGCGCGTACGACGGCTCAACGCGTACGACGGCTCAGCGCGTACGACGGCGGATCAGCAGGGCGATCCCGGCGAGGCCGACAGTGATGGTCAGCATCACGCCGACGTTGAGCAGCAGCAGGCGTTGCAGGTCGCTGAGCGCCTCGTCGAGGTCCTTCGCCGGGTCGAGCGTGTCCTCCGGGAGCACTCGCTCGCCACCGCCCGCGCCACCGCTGACCGTGTCGAACTGCCGCTCCAGCGGCACACCTGCGGTGCGCAGGGTCTCGGACATGCTGAGCCGACCCAGGAACCAGCCGGCGCTGGTCTTGCGGCCGTCCGGCTGCTTCGCCGGCCGATAGACGCGGGGGCCACCGATCGCCTTGGGATAGAGGTCGTACGTCTGCTTCGGCGTCTCGCCGGCGAGCACCACGACTGTGTATTTCGGACCGAGGTTGGCCGCCTTCGGACCGGTGGGCATGCCGGTGCGGGCGAGGAAGTTGACCTGGTCGATGACCGCGCCGACGAGGGCGGGCTCCTTGTCCGCGTGCATCCGCAGCGGCGCGGACAGCCCCGTGCCGGTGATGTCCACTCCGGCGGGTGCCGGCTTCGGCGCCGCCGAGGCCGAGCCGGCGGTGCCGAACGACAGCAACGCCGCCGACAGCGTGCCCGCCAACACGACGGCCAACCGCCTCATGTGTCGGACCATCCCGCCTCCTCGCCCCGTTCGATGGATGGCTTCGTCGTGACATTCGGACCAGCCTGCCGGTGCGACATCGACCAGATGGTCGCGTCCACTCCTACAGACTCCGCAGAACGTCGATGAGTTGCAGCTTTCGGAACAGTAATTGGAACTATCTGCGATCTCTGCTCGACTAATGAGGAGCCGTTTGATCAGCGGGCGGATCGTACCCTTACGGAGGGGTTCATGGGGGGCAGGGTTACACGTACGGTGCGGGTCATGCCAGTGGTGCTCGGCGTGGCGTTCGGTGTGTCGTTTCTGGTGCCGGCGACACCGGCTCTTGCTCACAACGAGCTGACCGGCAGCAACCCGCGCGACGGCGCCCGCATGGCGACGGCACCCGCCCGGGTCGAGCTGCGGTTCCTCGCCAAGCCGTCGCCGGCTACGACGAAGATCACAATAACCGGACCGGACAATGTGGTCGCTGGCGGGACTCCCGCCTTCGACGGCAGTCGGGTGCGGGTGCCGTTCAAGCCGGCCGCCGCGGGGCTCTACATCGTCGGCTACCAGCTCGCGTCGTCCGACGGGCATCCGGTGAAGGGCGAGGTGCGGTTCACCCTCACGACGGGCACCGCCGCCGACCCGTCCGCCTCGCCGTCGGCCGCTGCCGGCGCCAGCCCGACCGGGTCGCCCTCGGCCGTCACCGCACCCTCCACCGGGCCCGCGTCGGCGACACCTGGCAGCTCGACGGCCTCCACGGTGCCGGCCGCGTCGGAGCAGTCCGACTCCGGCGGTCGCTGGTGGATCTGGGCGCTCGGCGGCCTGCTGCTGCTCGCCGTACTCGGGGCCGGCCTCGTGTTCCGGAGCCGGCGCAGCGCTCGATGATCACCTGATCCCCGGTAGTTCAGGGCACACCCCTGAACCACCGGGCAACGCCCTGCCCCGCGATCTTGCACTTACTGTCCCGACACAAGGGGCATCCTGCTCACAGCGACAACCGAAACTGCAAGATCGGCGCGGCGAGGGGGGTGCGGTCAGACCAGGCGTAGGCGGGCGGCGCGGATTCGGGTCAGGGTGCGCTCGCGACCGAGCACCTCCAGCGACTCGAACAGCGGCAGACCCACGGTGCGGCCGGTGACCGCCACCCGCACCGGCGCCTGCGTCTTGCCGAGCTTGAGGCCCCGCTCGGCACCGACCGCCTCCAGCGTCGACTTCAGCGACTCGGCATCCCAGGACTCCAGCGCCTCGAACGCCGCGACGGCGTCGTCCAGCAGCTCGGCGGAGCCGTCCTTCATGGTCTTGGTCCAGGCGGCCTCGTCGATCAGCGGCGAGGCCAGGAAGAGGAAGTCGACGTTCGGCACGATCTCGCTGAGCACCGCGATCCGCGTCTGGGCCAGCTCCGCCACGGCCGCGAACGCGTCCGCGTCGAACTCCTCCGGCTGCCACGGTGGCGGCGCGATGGTCCCGGTGCCGGTCAGCCACGGCTGGCAGGCGTCGATGAACTCGGCCACCGGCAGCGCGCGAATGTACTCACCGTTGAACGCGCGCAGCTTCTTCTCGTCGAAGAACGCCGAGGAGAGGTTGACCTCGTCCAGCCGGAACTCGTCCTCGATGACCGACCAGGGAACGATCTCCCGGTCGCCGGAGGGCGCCCAGCCGAGCAGCATGAGGTAGTTGCGCATCGCGCCGGCGAGGTAACCCTCGTCGCGGTACGCCTCCAGGGCGACCTTGTCCCGGCGCTTGGAGAGCTTCTGCCGCTTCTCGTTGACCACCACCGGCACGTGCGCCCAGATCGGCGGCTTGACCCCGAGGGCTTCCCAGAGCAGCTGCTGCTTGGGGGTGTTGGGCAGGTGCTCCTCGGCCCGGATCACGTGGGTGATCCCCATCGTCATGTCGTCCACGACGTTGGCCAGCAGGAAGACCGGCGAGCCGTCGCCCCGGGCGATGACGAAGTCCTCGATGAGCTTGTTCTCGAACGTGGGCTCACCACGGATCAGGTCGACCACCACCGTCGCGCCCTCGTCCGGCGTACGGAAGCGCAGCGCGTGCCCCGGGCCGGGGCCGAGGCCACGGTCGCGGTGGTAGCCGTCGTAGCCCTGGTACTGCGAGCCGGTGCGGGCCTGCACGTCCTCACGGGTGCAGTCGCAGTAGTAGGCGCGGCCCGACTCGTACAGGCGCGCGGCGGCGGCGCGGTGCTCGCCCGCGTTCGCCGACTGGAAGTACGGGCCCTCGTAGCTGCCCCGGGAGATCCCGATCCAGTCCAGCGCGGAGAGGATGCCCTCGGTCCACTCGGGCTTGTTGCGCGCCGCGTCGGTGTCCTCGATGCGCAGCACGAACACGCCGCCCTGCTGCTTGGCGTAGATCCAGTTCTGCAGCGCCGAGCGGGCGCCGCCGACGTGGAACATACCGGTCGGGGAGGGGGCGAAGCGCACACGTACTGTCACGTCCCCCAGCCTACGGCGGTAGGCGACTGCTTTCCGCCACCGCCCCCTGGCTCACCGGACCGAACGGATCTTGACCACCAGGGCGCTGCCGAGCAGGGTGACCACGGCGGTGACCGCGTAGAGCGTGGGATAACCGCCCAGGTACACCACGAGCGGGGCGGAGAGCGCCGGGCCGAGCACCTGCGGCGCCGAGTTGGCGATGTTGATGACGCCCAGGTCCTTGGCCCGGTCGGTGGCCCGGGGCAGCACCTCCGTGATCAACGCGGCGTCCACCGAGAGGTAGACGCCGTAGCCGGCGCCGAGCAGCAGCGCCGCGACGATGGCCATCGGCCAGACCGGCGCGACCGCGAGCAGCAGTGCCGCCACCGCCATGATCAGCCCGGAGACGATCACGTAGATCTTGCGCCGGCCGGACCGGTCGGACATCCGGCCGGCGACCACCGCGGTCAGCATCATCCCGAGCGTGTAGAGCAGGATCAGCACCAGCAGACCGCCCTCGGGGTCGGGGTGGCGCACCCCGTCGCTGAGGAAGTACAGCAGGTAGAGGGTGCCCAGCGCGTTGCCGAGCTGGACCAGGAACCGGGTGATCCAGGCCCAGGCGAAATCCGGGTGCCGGCGGGGGCTGATCCACATCGAGGCCAGCAGCGCCCGGGCCCGGATCGCCGGCCGATGCGTACGCGGCAGGGGTTCGTCGGGGGTGAGCAGCGCGAACGGCAGCGACAGCAGCAGGATCGCCACCGCGATGGCCAGGTAGCCCGCGGCGTTGCCGGTGACCACTGCGGTGACCAGCACCGCGCCGAGCACCAACCCGAGCGCCTGCGGGATGCCCACCCACCCCGAGACACCTCCGCGCTGCCGTACCGGAACCCGGTCCGGGATGGCGGCGGTGAGGCTGGCCAGCATCGCGTTGAAGCAGACCTGCGCGGCGACCCAGCCGAGGGCGACCCCGAGGATGGTCCGCTGCTGGGCCAGCAGCACCAGGGCCGCCGCGCCGAGCACGGCCCCGCCCGCCGTCCAGACGTGCCGGCGACCGAGTTCGCGGCCGGCGATGCGCAGGCAGGTCCGGTCGGAGAGCGCGCCCGCCAGGGGATTGGCCAGCACCGCGGCCAGCGCACCGAGGCCGGTGACCACGGCCAGCATGTTCTCCTTGTCGCCGGGGGCGATCTGCTCGATCTGCTGCGGCAGCAGCACCTGGATGGGCGTGAAGAACGCCATCCAGACGCCGAGGTTGGCCGCGAAGATCAGACCGATCCAGCCGCGCCGCACCGGCGCCGTCGGCTCGGCGAGCGCCGCCGGCAGCGACGCCGGCGTCGGGTCGAGGGTGGTCACCGCGCCGACCCCGGCCGGCTGGCCGCGATCACGTCTCGCAACCAGGTGTACGACGACTTCGGCGTACGGGTCTGGGTGGGGTAGTCGACGTGCACCAGACCGAAGCGCTTGGTGAACCCCTCGGCCCACTCCCAGTTGTCCAGCAGCGACCAGACGAAGTACCCGCGGACGTCCACCCCGTCGTCGAGGGCCGCCCGGACCGCGCGCAGGTGACCGTCGAGGTACGTGATCCGCTCCGGATCCGCCACCTGGCCGTCGGAGTCGGGTGCGTCGTCGTACGCGCAGCCGCTCTCGGTGATCTCGATGGGCGGCAGCGCGTCGCCGTACGTGTCGCGCAGCCAGCCGAGCAGTTCGCGCAGCCCGTCGGGGGCCACCGGCCAGTCGAAGGCGGTACGCGGGTAGCCGTCCAGCGCGACGAGGTCGAACGGCAGGGGTGAACCCTCCTCCGCAGCCCGTACACCTGTGGGGTTGTAGTAGTTGACCCCGAGCACGTCGATCGGGGCGGCGATCGTGTCGAGGTCGCCGGGGTGGATGACGCTCGGGTCGAAGCCGGGCAGCTCCGGGTAGCCGCGGCCGAGCAGCGGGTCGGTGAAGAGTCTGTTGTGCAGTGCCTCGTACGCCGCCCCGGCGGCCCGGTCGGCGGCACTGTCGCCGAGCACCCGCACGGGCGAGTAGTTGTTGGCGATCGCCACCGGGCTGGCGGTGTGGGCTCGCAGGGCGGCGACCGCGAGCCCGTGCCCGAGCAGTTGGTGGTGGGCGACCGGGAAGGCGTCGAACAGCAGCATCCGGCCGGGGGCGTGCACGCCCATGCCGTAGCCGAGGCTCATGTGGATGAACGGCTCGTTCAGGGTGATCCAGAGCCGGACCCGGTCGCCGAGCCGGGCGGCGGTCTTCTCGGCGTACTCGGCGAACCGGGCGGCGGTGTCGCGGTGCAGCCAGCCGCCGGCGTCCTCGAGGGGTTGCGGCAGGTCCCAGTGGTAGAGGGTGGCGACCGGGTCGACACCGGCGGCCAGCAACTCGTCCACCAGGCGGTCGTAGAAGTCCAGGCCGGCCGCGTTCGCCGGACCGGCGCCGGTGGGCTGGATCCGGGGCCAGGCGATGGAGAACCGGTACGCGGAGACGCCCAGCCCGGCCAGCAGCGCCACGTCCTCGGTGTGCCGGTGGTAGTGGTCGCAGGCCGTCTCGCCGCTGGTGCCGTCGCTGATCCGCCCGAGGGAGTGCGCGAAGGTGTCCCAGATGGACGGACCTCGGCCGTCGGCAGCGGTGGCGCCCTCGATCTGGTGGGCAGATGTGGAGACGCCCCAGCGGAAGCCGGTGGGGAACTGGGGCATCGGTGCGGTCGACATGCGCCCTCCCGGTCAACGTGAAACGTGTTCGGGACTTTAAAGCGCTCTCGATGAATGCGCCATAGGCCGGTCTGGCGCAATACGCAATGGTTGATCGGCGTGTCTTTTTCCGAACCCGTCCGGGTAAGTCCGATTTAGCGCATAGAGTGCCGATATCGTGTGATGTCCTCACCGGAGGAAAGACGGAAATGATCCTCGTGGAACGTAGTGCGCACGTGGCGGCGCCAATTGAAGTGGTCTGGGATGTCGTGCAGCGGGCCGAGCAGTTGCCGGCCTGGCTGGCCGGGGTCCGCGCGGCCGAAGTGCTCTCGGGAGAGGGCTTCGGGCGGCGACAACTGGTCCAGGCGGGGCGCGGCTCGGCGCATGAGGCCGAGGTGATCGCCTACCAGGAGCCGACGCTCATCGGCTGGCGGGAGCGGGCCAAGGGCGCCGGATCTCGGGCGGAGGCGCGCACCGAGATCTACGTCCAGCTCACCGGAGACGAGGAGGAGGGCGGGACCATCGTGCGCCTCATCGTGGTCCGCTGGCCGGCCGGCCCGGTCAAGGCGGCAATGCTGCGCCTCGGACTGCGTCGGGTCGGCGCCGACCTGGAGGACTCGCTGGCCCGGCTCACCGACCTGGCCGCCGTCGGCTGACGAGCGCCCATCCTCCCGGCGTCACCCGCGACGGCGGTGGTCCGGATCCCCGCCAGGGCCCCCGGACCACCGCCACTCCGTACACCGAAAGGGCCCGGCGCGAGTGCGCCGGGCCCTCCTCAGTGGTGCGTGATCAGCTGTCGCCGCCGGTCTCGCCGACCGGGGCGGCGTTGACGTCGTCGATCGCGTACTTCTTGGCGGCCTCGGCCGGCACCGTGGTCGCCACCGCGCCGCTGCGGGCGAGCTGCCGCAGCGTTGCCACCACGATCGACTCAGCGTCGACGTGGAAGTGCCGGCGCAGCGCGTGCCGGGTGTCCGACATGCCGAAACCGTCGGTGCCGAGCGACGTGTAGTCGCCGGGTACCCAGCGGGCGATCAGATCCGGTACCGCGCGCATGAAGTCGCTGACCGCGACCTTCGGCCCGTCCGCGTCGGCCAGCTTCTGCTGGATGTACGGAACCTTCGCCTCGGCGCCCGGGTTCAGCAGGTTGTACTCCTCGGTCTCCACCGCGTCGCGGCGCAGCTCGGTCCAGGAGGTCACCGACCACACGTTGGCGCCGACCCCCCAGTCCTGGGCGAGCAGCTGCTGAGCCTTGAGCGCCCACTGCATCCCGGTACCCGAGGCGAGCAGGTTGGCCTTCGGGCCGTCGACCTGCGGTGCCGGCGAGTAGCGGTAGATGCCCTTGAGCAGGCCCTCCACGTCCACGTCGGCCGGCTCGGCCGGCTGCAGCGTCGGCTCGTTGTAGACCGTCAGGTAGTAGAAGACGTTCTCCTGCGCGTCCCCGTACATCCGGTGCAGACCCTGCTCCAGGATGTGCGCGATCTCGTACGCGAACGCCGGGTCGTACGCGACCACCGCCGGGTTGGTGGCGGCGATCAGCAGCGAGTGCCCGTCCTCGTGCTGCAGGCCCTCACCGTTGAGCGTGGTCCGACCCGCGGTGGCGCCGAGCAGGAAGCCCCGGGCCATCTGGTCGGCCGCGGCCCACAGCCCGTCGGCGGTCCGCTGGAACCCGAACATCGAGTAGAAGATGTACATCGGGATCATCGGCTCGTCGTGCGTGGCGTACGCCGAGCCGGCCGCGGTGAACGAGGCCACCGAACCGGCCTCGTTGATCCCCTCGTGCAGGATCTGCCCGGAGGTCGACTCCTTGTACGACAGGAACAGCTCGCGGTCGACCGAGGTGTAGCGCTGGCCGTGCGGCGAGTAGATCTTCGCGGTCGGGAAGATCGAGTCGAGACCGAAGGTGCGGGCCTCGTCCGGGATGATCGGCACCCAGCGCTTGCCGAACTCCTTGTCCTTCATCACGTCCTTGAGCAGACGGACGAAGGCCTGCGTGGTGGCCACCTTCTGCTTGCCCGAGCCGCGCTTGATGTCGGCGAACCGCTCCGGACCGGGGATGGCCAGCCGCTTCGTGCTGGTCCGCCGGGACGGCAGGTACCCGCCGAGCTGCTCGCGCCGGTCCTTCAGGTACGCCAGCTCCTCGGACTTCTCGCCCGGGTGGAAGTACGGCGGCAGGTAGGGGTTGTCCTCCAGCGCCGAGTCCGGGATGTCCAGGTAGAGCCGGTCGCGGAAGGTCTTCAGGTCCTCCAGCGTCAGCTTCTTCATCTGGTGGGTCGCGTTGCGACCCTCGAAGTGCGAGCCGAGCGTCCAGCCCTTGATCGTCTTCGCCAGGATGACGGTGGGCTGACCGGTGTGCTCGGTGGCCGCCTTGTAGGCCGCGTAGAGCTTGCGGTAGTCGTGCCCACCCCGCTTGAGGTTCCAGATCTCGTCGTCGCTGAGCGGCTCGACCATCTTGCGGGTCCGAGCGTCACGGCCGAAAAAGTGCTCCCGTACGTACGCGCCCGACTCCGCCTTGTAGGTCTGGTAGTCGCCGTCGGTCGTGGTGTTCATCAGGTTGACCAACGCGCCGTCGGTGTCCGCGGCGAGCAGCGGGTCCCACTCGCGGCCCCAGACAACCTTGATCACGTTCCAGCCGGCACCCCGGAAGAACGCCTCCAGCTCCTGCATGACCTTGCCGTTGCCCCGGACCGGGCCGTCCAGCCGCTGCAGGTTGCAGTTGATCACGAAGGTGAGGTTGTCCAGTTCCTCACGGGCGGCGACGCCGATGGCGCCGAGCGTCTCCGGCTCGTCCATCTCGCCGTCGCCGAGGAACGCCCAGACGTGCTGCTGGGAGGTGTCCTTGATGCCGCGGTGCTGCAGGTACCTGTTGAACCGGGCCTGGTAGATCGCGTTCAGACCGCCGAGGCCCATCGAGACGGTGGGGAACTCCCAGAAGTCCGGCATCAGCCGAGGGTGCGGGTACGAGGGCAGCCCACCACCGGGGTGCGACAGCTCCTGGCGGAACCCGTCGAGCTGGTGCTCGCTGAGCCGTCCCTCCAGGAACGCCCGCGCGTACATGCCGGGGGAGGCATGGCCCTGGTAGAAGATCTGGTCGCCACCGCCCGGGTGGTTCTTGCCCCGGAAGAAGTGGTTGAAGCCCACCTCGTAGAGCGACGCCGAGCTGGCGAAGGTGGAGATGTGCCCGCCGACGCCGATCTCCGGGCGCTGCGCCCGGTGCACCAGCATGGCGGCGTTCCACCGGACGTACGCCCGGATCCGCCGCTCGACGTGCTCGTCACCCGGGAACCAGGGCTCGCGTTCGGACGGGATGGTGTTGATGTAATCGGTGGTGGTCAGGGGCGGAACCCCGACCTGGCGCTCACGGGCCCGCTCCAGCAGGCGCAGCATGACGTAGCGGGCGCGTTTGGCGCCGCGTTCGTCGATGACACCGTCAAGCGACTCGACCCATTCGCTTGTCTCTTCAGGGTCGATGTCCGGAAGCTGGCTCGGTAGGCCGTCGCTGATCACCGGGCGCTTGCGTTCCGTAGCCACAGGCGTTCCCTCGGTTGTGTGTGGGATAGGTCTCTAGCGCCATCCTGCCCCCTGGTGGCACCCCTCGTCACGTCTAGGTCCCCCCGACGCGATGCTGAACACAGGTACTCGTCGGTAACTTAGCGCGACGGCCGCGTGGAACCTGAGCGGTTTGACCGCCACTCCTACCGTCAGCACCATGAACAGACGCCATGTCGCGGTCGCCGCGAGCATGATCGTTGTCGGGCTGGTCGGCCTGGTCATCGGCGCGGTCGGCCTCGCCTCCGGCAGCCTGCCGATGGTGGGACTGGTGGCCCTCGGCGCCCTGTTGGCAGTGCTCGGCGCGGGCCTGCTGCGAGACGCGATCCGCGCGGCCCGTCTCGGCGGCCAGGCCGGCCGTCGTCGCCGTCCGGACACGGGCGGCGGGTACGGCCTCTACGCGATGCCCGCCGGGGACGCCGGCAGCGGGCACGTCGGCCGCCAGCGGGACGGCGACCACGACAACCCCGACGGTACGGAACCGGTCGGCGGCAGTGGCGACTCCGGGGGAGGTTGGTCCGGCTGGGGCTGGTCCAGTGGCGACTCCGGCGGAGGCTGGTCCGGCGGTGACTCCGGTGGGGGCTGGTCCGGTGGCGGCGACTCCGGTGGCGGTGGCGGCAGTTCCTGACCTCCCGCTGCGGCAGAATGCGACGTATGCGCAGCGACGTGATCACCGTCCAGACCGGGTCCCGGCCGACCGTCCGCGACATCACCGCGGAGGCCCAGCAGTTCGTCTCAGGCGAGGGCGACGGCCTGCTGCACGTCTTCGTGCCGCACGCCACCGCCGGCCTGGCGATCATCGAAACCGGGTCGGGCTCCGACGACGACCTGCTCAGCGCGCTGAACGACCTGCTCCCCACCGAGGACCGCTGGCGACACCGACACGGCTCACCCGGCCACGGTCGCGACCACGTGGTGCCGGCCTTCATCCCGCCGTACGCCACCCTGCCGGTGCTCGGCGGCCGGCTGGCGCTGGGCACCTGGCAGTCGATCTGCCTCGTCGACACCAACGGCGACAACCCGACCCGCCAGGTCCGCTTCTCCTTCCTCCCCGGCTAACCCCCCACCCCGCGCCCGCGCCTCGCGCCTCGCGCGCGCGCCTAGATCGTGCTCGATCCTGGATGTAGTGGGATCGGGGGCGCGGGAGGCCACTACATCCAGGATTCTGTGCGAGGCGGAGGGCCGTAGCCCGTCTGCCGGCTGATCGCCACCTGGCGCAGCCGTCCCCATGTCAAGATCCGCGCAACTTCCCCGAAACTGCTGCCTGAACTCGTGCTGAGGCAGCAGTTTGCCTGATGTTGGGCTGGGGACCGGTGTGGCCCGTCTGGAGGATTTGCCCGGACCTGATCGCTGAGCTGCCCGAACGGCGTGCTGCGTACGATGTGGTCGTGACGCGGCAGGTGGGTTCCGCAGTGGGCGGGCCGGTGGATCGGGCCGGTCTCGCCGTCGACGTGGTGCGGCGGATGGCGCACGTCACCGACGCTGTGCGACACCGGCAGGGCTCCGCGTTCGCCGAGCTGGGGCTCACCCCGGCGGCGGCCCGGGCGCTGCACGAGTTGGACCCGGACCGCCCGCTGCCGGCGCGGGATCTCGCCGGTCAGCTGGGTTGCGACCGGTCGAACGTGACGGTGCTTGTCGACAAGCTGGAGCAGGCCGGGCTGGTCGAGCGCCGCACCGACCCGACGGATCGGCGGCAGAAGACGCTGCTGGTGACCGAGGAGGGTCGTGTCGTGCGGGCCCGGGTGATCGAGGTGATGTCCGACTCCCGACTCCTGTCCGGGTTGAGCGACGAGGAGCTGGACATCCTTCGTGACCTGGTGTGGAAGGTGTCCGATGGTGGCTGTCCGGAGTCCTTCGGGCCGGAGTGAGCGCACCCCCGCCGGCCGTGTCCCACTGGGCGAGCAGGGCTTCCGTCGGTAATGCTGTCCGACGTGACCACCCCGCAAGATCTCGACGACCGGTTCCGGGAGACGCTGGCGGCGCTGCCTGCCGCCGAGCGGCGGCGTGACCCCGCCGACCCGGTCACCGACGACGCCCCACTGACCGGCGCACAGGTGCTGGACCTGTTCGACGCGCAGGTGACCAGCCGGCAGCTCGACCTGGCCGGCCGTTGGTTGCGCAGCTTCGGGGAGGGTTTCTACACGATCGGCTCGGCCGGGCACGAGGGCAACGCCGCGGTCGCCGCAGCGCTGCGCCCCACCGACCCGGCGCTGCTGCACTACCGCTCCGGCGCCTTCTACTGTCTCCGTGCCGCCCAAGCCGCCGTCGATCCCGCGCTGACCGCCGACCGAGCGCGGTCTGCTGACCCGGCGCTGACCGCCGACCGAGCGCGGTCCGCTGACCGAGCGCAGACCGGCGATTCAGCACTGACCGCCGACCGAGCGCCGGCCGCCGACCCGGCGCTGACCGGCTCTGAGCCGTCCGCCGACGCTGGATCGACTGTCGACGGCGCGTCGACCCGCCCCGAGCCGACCGCCGATCCGCAGATGTCCGAATCGGAGCCGTCCGGGCACGAACCGACCTCGGCAACCGTGGCCGCCAACTGGTTCGCGCCGTACGTCGACGCGGCCCGGGACGTGCTGCGCGGGATGGTCGCGTCCAGCCTTGAGCCGATCGCCGGGGGCCGGCACAAGGTGTTCGGCCGGGCTGACCTGGCGATCGTGCCGACCACCTCCACCATCGCCTCGCACCTGCCCCGCGCGGTCGGGATGGGGCTGGCCGTCGAGCGGTTGCGCCGGCTGGACAGCGCCGGACGGCGTACCGGGGCCGGGGTGCGGGTCGGCAGTGGCGCGGGCGCCGCACACGCCCCCTGGCCGCCGGACGCGATAGTGGTCTGCTCCTTCGGCGACGCCTCCGTCAACCACGCCAGCGCCACCGCCGCCTTCAACACCGCCGGGTGGTACGACCACGCCGGGCTGCGGATCCCGGTGCTGTTCGTCTGCGAGGACAACGGGTTGGGCATCAGCGTCCGTTCGCCGGAGGGCTGGGTCGAGGCGACCCTGCGGGCCAAGCCGGGCATCCGCTACTTCAGCGCGGACGGGGCCGACCCGGTGCAGACGTACGCGGTGGCGGCGGAGGCCGCGGCCTGGGTACGGCGCAACCGGCGGCCGGCCGTGCTGCACCTGCGCACCATCCGGCTGATGGGGCACGCCGGGGCGGACGCGGAGTCGGCGTACCGGAGCCCGGCCGAACTGGCCGAGGACCTGGAGCGGGACCCGGTGGCCGCCACCGCGCGGCTGCTCGTCGACGCCGGCGTGGCGACCGGCGAGGAGTTGCTGGCCCGGTACGACGAGACCGGTTGGCAGGTACGCCGGCTGGCCGAGGAGGTGCTGGGCGAGCCGAAGCTGGCGTCCGCGGCCGACGTGGTGTCGGCGCTGGCGCCTCGCCGTCCGGTGCGGGTGGCGCGGGCGGTGGCCGACGCCGCGGCGCGGGCCAGCGGGCCGGGCGCGGGCGCTCGGGCGGAGGCGTTCGGCGGCAAGCCCCCGGAGCTGGTCGGGCCGATGACGCTGGCACAGAGCATCAACGCCGCGCTGGCTGACGGGATGCTCGACCACCCGCAGATGGCGATCTTCGGTGAGGACGTGGCCGCGAAGGGCGGCGTGTACGGGGTGACGAAGGGGCTGCGCGACAGGTTCGGGGCGGCCCGGGTCTTCGACACCCTGCTCGACGAGACGTCGGTGCTCGGGTTGGGTCTGGGTGCCGGGCTGGCCGGGATGCTGCCGGTGCCGGAGATCCAGTATCTGGCGTACCTGCACAACGCCGAGGACCAGCTGCGCGGTGAGGCGGCCACCATGCGGTTCTTCTCGCAGGGGGCGTTCCGCAACCCGATGGTGGTGCGGGTGGCGGGCCTCGCGTACCAGGAGGGGTTCGGCGGGCACTTCCACAACGACAACTCGGTAGCCGTACTCCGGGATGTGCCAGGTCTTGTGGTCGCGGTGCCGGCGCGGCCGGACGATGCCGCGCCCATGCTGCGGACCTGTCTGGCGAGCGCGGCGGTGGACGGCAGTGTCTGCGTGTTCCTGGAACCGATCGCGCTCTACCACACCCGAGATTTGTACGCGGCTGGTGACGGGGAGTGGTTGGCCGGCTATCCGGAGCCGGGCGGGTGGGTGGCCGGGCACGTGCCGATCGGGCGGGCCCGGGTCTACCGGGTCGGCTCGGCGGACGACCTCACCATCATCACGTTCGGTAACGGGGTGCGGATGTCGCTGCGGGCCGCGGCCGTCCTCGCTGAGGAGGGGGTGGGCACCCGCGTGGTCGATCTGCGCTGGCTGGCCCCGCTGCCGGTGGCTGACATCATCCGCGAGTCCTCGGCGACCGGCCGGGTGCTGGTCGTGGACGAGACGCGCCGCTCCGGCGGGGTCGGCGAGGGCGTGATCGCCGCGCTGGTCGACGCCGGATATGTCGGTGCCGCGCGTCGAGTGGCGGGAGTTGACTCGTTTGTACCATTAGGTCCGGCAGCACGTCACGTACTGGTCTCCGCGGAAGCCATTACCGACGGTGCCCGTACGCTGCTGGCACGGTAAATTCCGTTCCACCCGGTGCGCCACTTGCGCGCAGACCAACAACTGTGTGGACTTTGCCTGACGGCGTCGCACCGACGCCGCGAGCAGGGACGAGATGAGGAGGCACGCGACAGTGAGCGCGACCGCTGGTCAGGCCGCCGACGGGGTACGCAGCCTGGCGGACCGGTTCGGGATCGAACCGGGGATGGTCGTCATGGAGATGGGGTACGACGACGACGTCGACCAGGATCTCCGAGACGCCCTGACCGACCGCTGTGGAGATCTGGTCGACGAGGACACCGACGAGGTGGTCGACGCCGTGCTGGTGTGGTACCGCGACGGCGACGGTGACCTTTTCGAGCTGCTCGTCGATGCCCTCGGCCCGCTGGCCGACAACGGCGTCGTGTGGCTGCTCACCCCGAAGGCGGGGCGTGAGGGGCACGTCGAGCCGAGCGAGGTCGCGGAGTCCGCGCCCACCGCCGGCCTTCAACAGACCTCGACCGTCAACGCCGGCCGGGACTGGAGCGGCGCACGCCTGGTGCTGCGTCGAGGGGCCAAGGCCAAGAAGTAGCCGGCGCCGCTCAGCTCGCCCGACGGTCCGCCCACCGCCGGGTAGCAGGCTGGTGCCGTCCACCCGACTCGACGCCGTCGCCGGCGTGGCCGAGCAGCGAGGAGAGTTCGCATGCCCATCGAGGTTGGTGCCGAAGCGCCGGACTTCGTGCTCAAGGACCAGAACAACCAGGAGGTCCGACTCTCGGACTTCCGGGGCAGGCGCACCGTGCTGCTGGTCTTCTACCCGCTCGCCTTCACCGGCACCTGCCAGGGCGAGCTGGGCGAGGTGCGAGACAACCTCGGCGAGTACGTGAACGACGACGTCCAGGTGCTGACCGTCAGCGTCGACTCGGCCTACAGCCACAAGATCTGGGCCGACCGCGAGGGCTACCAGTTCCCGATGCTCGCCGACTTCTGGCCGCACGGCGCCGTCGCCCAGGCGTACGGGGTCTTCAACGACGTGGCCGGCTTCGCCAACCGGGGCACCTTCGTCATCGACAAGACCGGCGTGGTCCGCTTCGCCGAGATGAACGGCCCGGGCGAGGCCCGCGACCAGCAGGGCTGGCGCAAGGCCATCGCCGAAGCGGCCAGCTGACCGGGGTACGCCGTGCGCCCGGGTCGGTGGCGGGCAGGTAAGCTTGCCAGCCACCGGCCCGCCACACGGGCGATCCGGGCGCGTAGCTCAGTGGGAGAGCACCCGCCTTACAAGCGGGGGGTCGCAGGTTCGAAACCTGCCGCGCCCACCAGCACCAACTCAGCCTGGCCTGCCCCGGCAGGCTTCCGTAACCTCGAACCCCATGACGCACCCGGACGACAACGGTCACCCCGAACCGCCGATTGCGGGCGACGAGACCTCCACCCTGCTGGGCTCCCTGGACCGCCAGCGCGCCACCCTGGCCTGGAAGACCGGTGGGCTCGACGCCGCCGGCCTGCGGGCGACGCTCGGGCCGTCGTCAATCACCCTGGGCGGGCTGCTCAAGCACCTCGCCTTCGTCGAGGACTTCTACTTCTCGCTGAAGCTGTCCGGGCGCTCGCCGGGTCAGCCGTGGGAGACGGTCGACTGGGACGCGAATCCCGGCTGGGACTGGCAGTCGGCCGCCGAGGACACCCCGGAGCAGCTCTACACGCTCTGGCGGGAGGCGGTTGCCCGCTCCCGTGCGACGGTGGCGGAACTGCTGGCCGACGGCGGGCCGGAGCAACTTGCCCGGGGCGATTGGCCGGACGGCGAGGTGCCGAGCCTGCGGCGCATCCTCATCGACCTGATCGAGGAGTACGCCCGGCACGTCGGTCACGCCGACCTCATCCGGGAGTCGGTGGACGGGCTCACCGGCGAGGACCCGCCGCGCTGATCACGCGCCGTGTGTGCACGGGGAGCCCGAAACGCCGCACAGCCGGACACCGCTGTACGGGCCACGGCGGCAGCACCGCCATGATGTGCGGGTGCAGGACACCGTCGCCGTAGCGTTGATCACCTCATTGTCCACCCTGGCCGCCGCGGCCCTGACCGGGTTGGTCGGCGCGCTCAGCACCCGTCGGCAACTGGCCCACCAGCTCACCGTCGCCAGACAGGAGAGTGTCGAGCGCCGGGCCACGCGTCGGGACGAGTTGCGGCGGGACGCGTACGTCGGGTTCCTGAGCGCCTGCGACCAGGCGTACCGACAGTTGGACCGGCGGTGGCTGGACGCCGGCGGGGGTGGGCCGGTGCCCGGCTACGACGAGGCGTACGCGACCATGCGCGCCGTGGACGAGGCGTACAACCTGGTGTTGCTGGAGGGCCCGGCGGAGATCGCGGTGGCCGGCCGGGCCGTGTTGACAAGCCTCACCACGGAGTACGCCGACCAGCGCCGACTCGGTGACGAGCCGGGCGACGGGAGCGCTCCGCTGCGCGACCGGCACCGGGAGGGCTGGCTCGCGGCGATCGAGGTACGGACGAAGCGCCGGATCGCGTTCGTCGACGCGGTGCGCGCCGTGTTGGGTCACGACGGCTGACGAGTCGGTCCCCACCCGACGCGGCCGGTTGAGCAGTACGGCATCGACGGCCTGCCGACCCGGCGGGCACCCAAGATCCGCGCAACATCACGGATCCTGCTGCCTCAACGGCTGGGCAGGCAGCAGGATCACCGAAGTTGCGCGGATCTTGCGAGGTGGGGGAGGGTGGCGGCCGTACCGTCGATGCGGGGAGCGTGGTCGTGGAACTGGCGGGTATTGGCGCGGTGCTGTTCGACATGGATGGCACCCTTGTCGACTCCGACGCCGCCGTGGAGCGGGCCTGGGAGCGGTGGGCCGCCGAGTACGCCGTCGACCCGGCGGCGGCGCTGGCGATCGCGCACGGCAGCCCTGCCGACCGGACCATCCGCCGGCTGCTGCCCGCGCTCGACGACAGCATGGTCGCCACCGCCGCGGCCCGACAACTCGCGTTGCAGTACGACGACCTGTCCGACGTGACGGCCACCCCTGGGGCGTACGACCTGCTGGACGTGCTGGCCCGGCTGGGGTTGCCCTGGGCGGTGGTGACAAGCGCCGACGCGCGGCTCGCCGAGGCCCGGCTCGGTGCCGCCGGCATCAAGCCGCCGGTGCTCGTCACTGTGGAGGACGTCAGCGTCGGCAAGCCGGACCCGGAGGGCTATCTGCGGGGCGCGGAACTGCTGGGCGTACCCGTGGCGCGGTGCCTGGTCGTCGAGGACGCCGAGGTCGGCCTGCGGGCCGGGCGGGCGGCCGGGGCGATGACCGCCGCGTTGAAGGGGCTCGACGGCGACCTGCGTCTGCACGACCTGGCGCAACTGGCACGCCAGTTGGAGCCGACCCCCTGAACCGCCCGCACTGTCAACCGGTGCTCCGTCTGGTCAGGCGGACGGCGGTCAGGGCGATCAGCAGCAGGGTGACGGCGAAGAGCACGGCGTTGAGAACCACTGTGGGATAGCCGAGTCGGGGCACGTCGAGGAACGGGTAGAGATAGCGGTCCTCGGCGCCGCCCATGGCTCCCCGGACCAGGATCACCGTCAGCCACAGCAACGGGTAGCCGAGCAGGCTGACCGCGTACGCCGGACGGAGCGCGACCCGGGGCCGGCTCCTGAGCCACTGGGCGGCGGCCAGCGGCGGCGCCACGGCGTGCAGCAGCAGGTTGCCGGCGTCGGAGACCAGCCCCCGAGCCTCGGGCGTCGCCACCATGGCGTAGCCGCTCCACGGATTGGCCAGCACGAGGGCGAAGACCAGGCCGGTGCCGACGAGGTAGACGGTGAAGGCGGTGCGCAACCGGTCACCGCAACCGACCAGCAGCACCACCAGATAGGCCAGGTTGACCTGCACGGTGAAGTAGAACAGCAGCTCGACGAGGTCCTCACGGGCGGCGACTCCGGCGAGGACCAGCCCGACGGCGACCACCATCGCGGTGCTCATCCGCAGGACCCGGTCGGCCACCGGCGGACGCTACCATCGTCGCATCGATGAACGCCACGACGAGCTGCGCCGCGTACGCCGGATCCTGACCGCCGACGCCGACCGGGAGCCGGATGCGGCGCTCGCGCTGCTCGGCGACAAGCGGTTCCACTTCTCGCCGTCGGGGGCCAGCTTCCTGATGTACGGGGTCTGCGGCCGGTCGTGGATCGCGTTCGGTCCGCCGGTGGGGCCGACCGCCGAGCGGTACGAGCTGCTCGCCGACTTCTGTGCGTCGGCGCGGCGGGCGGGCCGACGCCCTGCGGTGTACCACGTCGGCGATTCGCTCCTGCCCGAACTGCGCCGGTTGGGTCTCGCGGTGCACCCGGTGGGGGAGTCGGCGAGCGTGCCGCTGGCCGACTTCGCCCTGAGCGGGCCGGAACGCGGGGCGTTGCGCCGCAACTGGCGGCGGTTGGCCCGCCGCGCCGACCTGTCGTTCGCGGTACTGCCCGGCGTGGGCCTGCTCGACGAGCTGCGCCCGGTCTCCGACGCCTGGTTGGCCGGTCGACCCGACATGTCGTTCTCCCTCGGCGGGTTCGTCCCCGCCTACCTGGCCGGGTTGCCGGTCGCGGTGCTGCGCCAGCGCGACCGGGTGGTGGCCTTCGCAGCGCTGCTGCCGACGCCCCGCCGGTGGGGTGTGGACCTGCTGCGGTACCACCCGGACGCACCGCCGACGGTGATGGACCATCTCCTCGTCGAGGTGCTGCACGCGGCCCGGGAGCGGGGCCTGGCCAGTGTGGAGCTGGGGTTGGCCCCGCTGTCCGGGCTGACCGGCGCGGACCCGCTCTGCCGCCTGGGTCGGGGGGTGTACACGCACGGCGAACGCTTCTACCGCTTCCGTGGGCTGCGCCGGTTCAAGGCGAAGTTCGCTCCGACCTGGTCTCCGCGTCACCTCGCCGCGCCCCGGGGATGGCAGCTCCCGTTGGTCCTGGCCCAGGTGGGCCGGCTGTCGTCGCGTCCGCTGGGCTGACCGGCGGCAGCGTCGCGTACAGCTTGACCAGCTCGGTCAGGTAACGCTCGGCGGACCAGTTCGCCGCTGCCGCCAGCCCGTCCCGGATCACTGCGGCGCGCAGCTCCCGCTCGGTCAGCAGCCGGGTGAGCAGCGCCCCGAACGCCGCCGGCGTGGGCTCGGCGACCGGCCGGGTGGTGCCGGTGCCGGGCCGCTCGGCGAGCAGAGTGTCCACCATGGCCACCGGCAGTTCGTATGTTTCGGCCTCGGCGAGCACCAGGCCCTGCGTGTCGGTGGTGGAGGTGAACGCGAGCACGTCCGCCGCCCGGTAGAAGGCGCCGACCCGCTGGCGTGGCACCGGCCGGAGCAGGTGCAGCGCGCCGGTGACCCCGTACCGGCGGGCCATCCGGCGGATCGCGAGCCGGTGCCGCCGGGCGCCGAGCAGCACCAGCCGGGCGGCGGGCAACTCGCGGCGGACCTGGGCGAACGCGGCCAGCAGCAGCTCCGGGTTCTTCTCCGGCGTGGCCCGGCCCACCGCGAGCAGCACCGGCGCGTCCGCCGGGATGCCCAGCCGGGCCCGCAGCCGCCGCCGGTCGTCGGCGTCGGCGAGCGGCGCGGCGGCCGGGGTCGGCAGAACCACGATCGGGGTACGCCCCGCCATCGTCGCCATCATCGTCGCGGTCTTCGGCGACGGGGCGATCAGGACCGTGCTGTGGGCCAGCAGGGTGCGCGCGAGCGCCGCCAGCCGGGTTTGTCGACCGGGCCCGGGGCGGGCGAGCGCCCACAGGTCCCGGGCTCGCCACCGCAGGCCCAGCCGCAGCCCGGCGTACGCGGCCCCGATCGGGATCTCCGGGTAGTGCGCGGCGTACGCGACGAGGTCGGTGTGCCAGGTCAGCACGGTCGGTACGCGCCGGGTGGCGGCCCAGCGCAGGCCGGCGACGCCGAGCGGGCCGGTGGTGTGCACGTGCACCACGTCGGCGGGTGCGCTGGGCGGCCGGGGCAGCGCCAGCCGGTACGGCCGGGTCGGCACCGACAGCGAGGGCACCTCGCCCGGTCGGCGGTGACGCCGCAACGGTGGGCCGGGGCAGTACAGCACGACCCGGTGCCCGGCGGCGCGCAGGAGCGCCACCGTGATGCCGACCGAGGTGGCCACCCCCTCCGGGTTGGTGAGGTGGCTGTCGCTGACATGGGCGATCCGCACGGTTCCATCGTCGCTGGGCCGCGCACCCCCGCGCCGTCCCGTCCGGCGCTGGGCGGGGAACCCGTTGGCGTGGCCGGGCCGGTTCTGTTGCACTACCCGCTGGCGACGACGAAGGGGAGGACGCCGTGGAGTTGACGTTGACGCCGATGACGGCTCAGGAGTTGGCCCGCTTGCTGCGGTCACTGGAGCAGGGGTTCGCCGAGGACCTGGTGGCGCACCGGGGAATGACCCCGGAGGCGGCCATCGAGCGGTCGGTCAGCCAGATCCGGGAGTCGCTGCCGGCCGGCACGGCCACCGAGGGGGCGCTGCTACGGGTGGGCCGGGTCGATGACACCGAGGTCGGCTGGATCTGGGTGACACTGCCGACGGCCGCCGCGCCGGACCAGGCGTGGATCCACAACATCGAGGTGCACGAGGAGCACCGGGGACGCGGGTACGCACGCCGGATGATCCAGCTCATCGAGGTCGAACTCGCCCACCGCGACGTACCGGAGCTGGGTCTGAACGTCTTCGGGACGAACGCCGTGGCGATCGGCCTCTACCGCAGCCTGGGCTTCGAGGTCACCGCACAGCAGATGGCGAAGCGGATCAGCCCGGCGGGCTGAGCGGGCGTCGGCGGGCTGGCGACGGGTCCCCTCGGCAGGACTGTTCACCTGCCCAGCGGGAAACCGGCGCGGACCGCACCTGGGGAGGAGCGACGGATGACGCACGGCGCCGGACTGACCATCGGTGTGCTCGGCTCGTACGGCGGGCGAAACCTCGGCGACGAGGCGATCCTCACCGGCCTGCTCACCGATCTTCGCACGCAGGAACCGAACGCCCGGATCATCGTCTTCTCTCGGAACCCGGAGCACACCCGGGCAGCGCACCCGGACGTCGAGGCGGTGCCGTGGGAGGGCGTGAGTCGTACCGACTCGGCCCTGGTGCTGGCCCAGCTCGACCTGCTCATCCTGGGCGGCGGCGGCATCCTCTACGACCGGGAGGCCCGCCGTTACCTGCGGGTGGTCCGGGTCGCCCAGGAGCGGGGCCTGCCGCTGATCACGTACGCGGTGGGGGTCGGGCCGCTCAGCGACGGTGTGGACACCGGCATGGTCCGGGAAACGCTCTCCAGCGCGACCCAGGTGACGGTCCGGGACCAGGAGTCCCGGATGGTGTTGGAGGAGGCTGGCCTGCTGAACCCGATCACGGTCACCGCGGACCCGGCGTTCCTCCTGCAACCGGAGGAGTTCCCGGCCCACCTGCTGGCCGAGGAGGGGGTTCCGGTCGGTAAGCGGTTGGTAGGGATAAGCGTGCGGGAGCCGGGCCGCGCCGCCGAGCGACTCGACGTGGACGGCTACCACCGGCTGCTGGCCCAGATCGGTGACTTCCTGGTGCACCGGATCGACGCGTACGTGCTGTTCGTGCCGATGGAGCGCGACGACATCAGGCACGCCCACGGGGTGCTGTCGCACATGGTCGCCGCCGATCGGGGTCGAATCCTGCACGGCACCTACTCCCCGCAGCAGGTGCTCGGGTTGATGCGCCACTTCGACCTGGCGGTCGGCATGCGCCTGCACTTCCTGATCTTCGCGGCGATGGTCGGTACGCCGTTCCTGCCCCTGCCGTACGCCGGCAAGGTCTTCGACCTGGCCCAACGGCTCGGTGTGCCGGCGCTACGCGGCGTGGAGCGGGAGGTCGAGGGCCCGCTGCTGGCCGAGGTCGACCGGCTGTGGGACGAGCGGGAGCAACGCGCCGAGGCCACCGCACGACGGGTGGCGGAGGTGTGCGATCAGGCGCGGGGCACCTCGGAGGTCACCCGTGGCGTGTTGGAGAGCCTGCGCAGCCAGACCCTCACCCGGGTCTGAGCGGGCTGTCACACCGCCGGGCCGGTCCACCGGTAGCGCCACTCGCGGGCCTCCTCGCGGGCCGTCTCCAACTCGTAGATCTGCGCGTCGGCCAGCCCACCGGAGCCGAGGTGATGGTGGGTCAGCGGCGGGCGGCCGTTGCTGTCCAGTTCGACGGTGATGGTCTGCCCGTCCGCCGTGCCGCCGACGAGGAGGATCTGCACGGATGAAGCCATGCGCCCATCCTGCCCGTCGTAGCGCCGGCCCGCAGCGGATAGCGGGGCAGCGGGGGACCCGGACCGTGGCTAGGGTCGGCGGATGGAGCAGACGATCGATCCCTCGCTCGGTCCGGTGCTCGCCCGCACCGGCGACGAGCGCGCCGTCCTGACCTCGTTCCTCGACTTCCACCGGGCCGTGCTGCTGCGCAAACTGCGCGGTCTCTCCGACGCTGACGCCCGCCGCCGGCTGGTGCCCTCGGCGACCACGCTCGTCGGGCTGGTCAAGCACCTGACCCTTGTCGAGCGGAACTGGTTTCCGACCCTGCTGGCCCCCGAGCCCGGCGACGTCTACCTGACCTCCGAGGAGGACGCGCTCGCCAGCTTCATCCTCGGCGACCAGGAGACCATCGCTGGGCTCGTCGAGGCGTACGAGCGGGCCTGTGCCCGTTCCCGGGAGGTCGCCGCGAGCGTCGACCTCGACCACGTGGTGCCGCACCCGCAGCTCGGCGAGGTGTCGCTGCGCTGGATTCTGGTGCACCTGATCGAGGAGACGGCCCGGCACGTGGGCCATGCCGACATCCTGCGCGAACTGACCGACGGCGAGTCCGGCGCGTTCTGAGCCCCGCCTCGCGGGTGTGCCTCACCCGGTGGGCAACAGGCCAGGCGGATACTCCATCCCGTCCTGCGTGCAGGCCGCGGCGGCAACCCGCGCCGCGTACCGGGCGGCATGCGCCAGTGGCTCGCCGCGCAACCGGCCGGCGATCAGGCCGGCCGCGAAGGCGTCGCCGGCCCCGTTGCTGTCCACCACCGGCCTCCCCGGGGTGGCGGGCGGCACGGGCACCGCAGTGCCGTCGCCCGGGTACAGCTCGGCGCCGTCCGCGCCGCGCGTCACCACCACCGTCCGGGGCGTCAGTGCGCTGGCGAGCGACGCGGCCCTGTCGCCCAGCCGCACCCCGCTCACCAGGACCAGGTCGGCGACCTCGGCGAACGGCTGATGGTAGGTGTTCTCGCCGTCCCAGTCGTGCAGGTCGGTGGAGAGCGCCGCACCCGCAGGAATGGCGGCCCGCACGGCGGGCAGCAGCGGCACCGCCCAATCCATGATCGAAAGGTGTACGTGCCGGGCGTCGCGGACCAGTGCGGCCACCTCCGTGGCGCGGAAGGGTGGATCACCCCGCCATGGGCGCGGGTCGTACAGCGACGTGCGCCGCCCGCCCGGGTCCACCAGGTTCACCGAACGACGGGTGCCGCCCGGGTTCTCGGCCAGCAGTGTCGGCACGTCGGCCCGGGTCAGCGCCGCCCGGACCAGATCACCGGCCGGGTCCGCGCCGAGGGTGTCGACCACCAGTACCCGCAGCCCGAGCGCCCGGGCGGCAAGCGCCACCCCGGCACCGGTGTTGCCGATCCGCAACTCGATCGGCTCGACGGTGTGGGAGTCGGCAGCCGGTAGTGGCAGCGCGGGGACCCGAACCCGCACATCCACCCCGAGGCCGCCAAGAACCAGCAGATCAACCACGCCGCCGACGCTAGCCTGGCGCCGCTCCGATCTCCAGAGCCACGCGATCTTGCACTTTCGGCGGCGACAAAAGTGGGCACTTGTCGCGGATCACCGACACCACGTGCAAGATCGGGCAGGTGGGGGCCGTCGGTCCGGGCCGCGGGGCCGCCTATCCTGGGCGCGGGCGGCGACTAGGGGGAGCAGGTGCTGGTCATCCACGGGCTGTGGTTGCCCGGCGACAGCTCGACGGGCGGCCTCGCCGTCTGGGCCGAGGACAGCGCGGCACCGGTACCCGCCGCGCGCTCGGGCCGGCCGGCCCGGGAACGCCCGCACCCGTTCGCGGCCGGGCACACCGACCTGGCCGCCGTCCTCGCCGACGCCGCCGAGCCGACCCGGCTGGACACCGCGTTGCTCACCCTCCCCACCCTGGCGGGCGCGCCGACCGACTCACCCGAGCTGATCCGGACCACCGTCGCACCCACGGCCCGCGGCCGGCTCACCCTGGCCGGTTGGCGGGTCCCCATCCTGGTGTACGCCCCGGACGACGCCCTGTCCCTGCTGCACGCCCTGGACGACATTCCGGTGGTACCCGGGGCCACCCTGCGGCACCTCGCCGAACTGGCCGACTTCGCCGCCGACCTGGTGACCCGTGGCCGCGTCCTCCCCGGCGTGCGCACGACACCGGGTGATCAGATGCCCGGCGTTGGCACGACGCCGGGTGATCAGACGCCCGGTGCTGGCGTGGCGGGGGCGTCAAATGCTGCCGCGCAGGCGGTCTGGCGTCCGCTGCTCACCGGCACCGACGCCGCCTGGGCGCGGTCGCTGGCGCTGGCCCTGCCCCCCGCCGCCCGGGCCGCCGTCCTGCCGGCCGTTGCCGCCGCGCTGCCGGCACCTACCGCCGCGCTGCCGGCACCTACCGCCGCGCTGCCGGCACCTACCGCCGCGCTGCCGGCGCCCACCGCCGCCGTCGAGCGGCCTTCCGGCGGTGCCGCTGCCGTGACCGTCAGTTCGGGCGGGCATGAACTGACCGCGGCCGTGCTTGTCGCGGATGCGCTCGACGCGTTGACCGACGCCGCCGCGCGGGCCGCCCTGGCGACCACCACGCTGGCCCGGGGGCTGCGACCGGGTGGTCCGGCACCGGCCTGGTTGGCCGCGCTCGCCGGCCCGCAGCGGGACTTCACCATCGACCCAACCGGGCTGGCCACCCTCTCCTCCGAACTGGACGCCTGGCAGCGCGACGCCGCCGGTGGCCCGGTGCGGGCCAGTTTCCGCCTGGTGGAACCGGCCCCCGACGAGGTCACGGAACCGATCCTGGCCACCCGGCCGGTGCCCGCCGACAGCGCGCCGGGGCCGGTGCCCTCCGACAGCGCGCCGGTGCCTGTCGAGTCGACAGGTGGCGGGCGCTGGCGGCTGGAGTTCGGGTTGCAGGCCGCGGACGAGCCCGGCCTGCACGTCGACGCCGGGGAGGTCTGGCGGGCGCCGCAGACGCTCGGTGGCCTGGTTGGCCGTACGACAAGCCCGCAGGAGACGCTGCTCGCCGAGTTGGGCCGGGCCAGCCGGCTCTGGCCGGACCTGGAAGCCGCGCTGCGTACCGCCGCCCCGGAGGCGATGGAACTCGACGTCGAGGGCGCCCACCGGTTCCTCAGTGCGGGCGCCCCGGTGCTGCACGCGGCCGGTTTCGGGGTGCTGCTGCCGTCCTGGTGGCAGCGTCCGTCGGCGCGACTGGGCGCCCGCTTGAAGGCTCGCAGCCGTACCGCGCCGGGCACGGTGGGTGGCGCCGATGCCGGTGTCGGTCTGGACGCCCTGGTCGACTACCGCTGGGAGATCGCGCTGGGTGACCAGCCGCTGTCCGCCGAGGAGTTGGCGGCGCTGGCCGAGATGAAGACCCCGCTGGTACGGCTCCGCGGCCGGTGGGTGGAGCTGGACCCGGCGCGGCTCGCCGCCGGTCTGCGCCTGCTCCGGTCCGCGGGCGAGTTGAGCGTCGCCGACCTGCTCCGGCTCGGGCTAGCCGACGGAGAGGCCACCGGCGCGCTGCCGGTGCTGGAGGTGACCGCCGACGGGGCGTTGGGCGACCTGCTCGCCGGCGCTGTCGAGCGGCGGCTCACTCCGCTGGACCCGCCACCGAGCTTCCAGGGGACGCTGCGGCCGTACCAGCAGCGTGGACTGGCCTGGCTGGCGTTCCTGCGCTCGCTCGGCCTGGGCGGTGTGCTCGCCGACGACATGGGGCTGGGCAAGACGGTGCAACTGCTCGCGCTGCTCGCCGGGGACCCACCGGAGGCCGGGCCGACCCTGCTGGTCTGTCCGATGTCGCTGGTCGGCAACTGGCAGCGGGAGGCGGCGCGGTTCACCCCGGAGCTGCGGGTGCACGTACACCATGGTGCCGAGCGGGCGCGGGGGGCGGAGTTCACAGCGGCCGCGCACGGCGCGGACCTGGTCCTCACCACCTACTCGGTGGCCGCCCGCGACGCCACCGACCTGGCCGGCATCGACTGGCACCGGGTGGTGGTGGACGAGGCGCAGGCGATCAAGAACGCGTCGACCCGGCAGGCCGAGGCGGTTCGCGCGCTGCCCGCCCGGCAGCGGGTGGCGGTGACCGGTACGCCTGTGGAGAACCGCCTCGCTGACCTCTGGTCGATCATGCAGTTCGCCAACCCGGGTCTGCTCGGGCCGGCCGCGACGTTCCGCAAGCGGTTCGCCGAGCCGATCGAGCGGCACGGCGACGCCGAGGCCGCCGAGCGGCTACGCCGGATCACCGGCCCGTTCGTGTTGCGGAGGCTCAAGACCGATTCGTCGATCATCTCGGACCTGCCGGAGAAGCTGGAAATGGAGGTGCTCTGCAACCTCACCGCCGAGCAGGCCGCGTTGTACCGGGTGGTGGTCGACGACATGCTCGCCCGGATCGAGACCAGCGACGGCATCGAGCGACGCGGCCTGGTGCTCGCCACCATGACCCGGCTCAAGCAGGTCTGCAACCACCCCGCCCAGTTGCTGCGCGACGGCTCACCGTTGGAGGGCCGCTCCGGCAAGCTGGCCCGGCTCACCGAGATCCTGGAGGAGGTGCTGGCGGCGGGGGAGAAGGCGCTGCTCTTCACCCAGTACGCCGAGTTCGGTGCGATGTTGCGCGGTCACCTGTCGGCGCGGTTCGGCCGGGAGGTGCTGTTCCTGCACGGCGGCCTCGGCAAGGCCGAGCGGGACGCCCTGGTTCAGCGCTTCCAGTCGGCGGAGGGCCCGCCGCTGTTCGTCCTGTCCCTCAAGGCCGGCGGCACCGGGCTGACCCTGACCGCCGCGAACCACGTGGTGCATGTGGACAGGTGGTGGAACCCGGCGGTCGAGGATCAGGCCACCGACCGGGCGTTCCGGATCGGGCAGCGCCGACGGGTGCAGGTACGCAAGTTCGTCTGCGCCGGCACCGTCGAGGAGAAGGTGGCCGCGATGATCGCCGACAAACGCAGCCTCGCCGAGCGGGTGGTCGGCACCGGTGAGCAGTGGATCACCGAGCTGTCCACCGGCCAGTTGCGGGACCTGTTCGCCCTGGAGGCCGGGGCGGTGGTCGAGTGAGCGAGCAAACCATCAGGCGCAGCAGCGGAGCGCCGGCGTGAGCACCGACAGGTTCGCCGACTACGGGCGTCCCCGCCGGGTCGACGGGGGTCTGCGGGCACGCAGCGCCCGGGGCGCGATCGGCCGGTCCTGGTGGTCGCGGCGCTTCCTGGAGGTGCTGGAGTCGTTCGCGCTCGGCACCCGGCTGACCCGGGGCCGGTCGTACGCGCGGGCCGGTCAGGTGCTCACGCTCGACATCACACCCGGACGCGTCAGCGCGGTGGTGCAGGGCTCCCGGCCGCAGCCGTACCAGGTGTCGATCGCGCTGGAGCCGTTCCCGGCCGCGCTCTGGTCCCGAATCGAGGACGAGCTGGCCGGGCAGGCGTTCTTCAGCGCCCGGCTGCTCGCCGGGGACCTCCCCGACGAGTTGGAGGAGCTGTTCGCCGCCGCCGGCGCGCCGCTCTTTCCGACAGCCGTCGACGAGTTGACCCAGCGCTGCAACTGCCCCGACTTCGCGGTGCCGTGCAAGCACCTCGCGGCGACGTTCTACCTGCTGGCTGAGGCGTTCGACGCGGACCCGTTCGAGCTGCTGCACTGGCGCGGTCGGTCCCGCGCGGAGTTGCTCGACGAACTCCGCGCCCGGCGCGCCGCGGCCACCGGCGCAGCCCTTCCGCTCCCGCCTGTCGAGCCACCGTCCGAACCGGACGATGCGGTGTCGACAGTGGACGTCGTTGCGCCGGTTGGCGCCGCCCGTGCGCTGGCCGGGATGTCGGCGACGCCGCTGGCGGAGGCGGCGGACCGGTTCTGGTCGGCGCCCGTGCCGCTGCCGGACCGGCCGCCCCGACTGGTGACCGGCACCGACCTGCTGCTGCGCCAGCTCGGAGCGCCGGCCCCGGCCATCGGTGGGCCGGGACTGCTCGAACGGTTGCGCCGCGCGTACCGGGCGTTCGGCCCGGCCGACAGGTGAGCCGTCGGTTGAGCGGTCACGTCCAGCGGCGGCGGAACCGCCACATGATCGCGGCGTTGACCACCAGCACCACCGCGCAGATCGCACCGGTCATTCGACCGGCGAACACGGCTATCGCCGGCAGCGACGCCCACAGCACGATGGTCAACAACATCAGGTAGCGGCCCCTGCGGGCCCGGACCCGATGGTCCAGTTTCTTGAAGAATGCCGGGTCACTTTCCCGGAGCTGACGGGTGATCTGGTCGAATCTGCGCTGATCCTCTTTGCTGAGCATGGCGCTGCCTTCCCCTCACGCGTTCAGCGGTTCGGCGGCATACCCGCTGCGGTGGCGGCTCACGCTCACCCGCTGCTGCTACTTTTCCTCCACGCGAGCGCGCTTCATGTCCGGCTTACCTGAACCTTAAGTTTGCCTTTGGTGGTGAACGAGGCCGAAAGTGACGCGTGCGGCGGCGTGGTCCGGTCCGTGCACGGCTGCCGCGCGTACGCCCTGCTGGGAAGGTCTGCGGGTGGGACCACCCCGCCGCCCGCCGCCGCTGTCGCACTGAACGCTGTCTTAAGTGCCCTCACGGGTGTGTTCCGGCCACCTTGAAGGGCCCTGAGGCCTTGGTTACCTTGCCGTAGCAACCCCCTCAGGCAACAGTCGCCGCACCTGCCGCACCTGCCCGGTAGCAGTTTTCGGCGCTCATCAGAAATCGGGATTGGTACATGGCCGACCAGAATGTGCCACCACGTCGACCGCGGGACGACCGCGGTTGGGACGGACGCCAGCACCACAGCGCTGACGGCTACGGCGACCCCAACACGCCCGCGCCCTACGGCTACGACTCGCCCCACCCCTACCAGGGCGGCTACGCCGCGCAGGCCGACCCGCGCGAGCAGTACGCAGACGGGTACGCGCACGCCGGGCAGCCCGCGCCCGCGCCACGCGGTCCACAGTGGGTCGGCCCGGAGGGCCTTGGCCGCCCGGCCCCGGCGCGCCCGGCCGGCACCGGACTGCCCACCATCGACGATGACGACGAGCCGGGTCGCAAGGTCGGCCGACGTAAGGCGATGGTGGCCCTCGGTGGCACCGCCGCCGTCGTCGCCGGTGGCGCGGCGCTCGCCATGACCCCGCAGATCCGTGGCCTCTTCGGCGACGAGGCGGCGGCCGGCGACGCGACCGGCAGCACGGTGACCGACGGCACCGCGGCGCGGCCCAGCGGCCAGCAGCCCAGCACGGTGCGTACCTACACCGAGCAGAACGAGAGCTACATGGGCTCCCGGGCCGGTGAGGCGCTGAAGAAGAACGCGCCGGCCGGCGGGCGGACCTTCTCCGGCCCGGCCGCCGCCGCGGCGGCGACCAAGGTGACAGTGAAGACGGTGCTGGCCAAGGACCCGATCCTGCACCTGGCCCGGCGCGCCACCTTCGGCGCGACGCCCGCTGTGGTCGCCGACATCAAGCGCGAGGGGATCGACGCCTGGATCCGCGCCCAGCTTGACCCGGAGAAGTTGGAGCCGAGCAAGGGTGAGCTGAAGCTCGCCGAGCTGCCGACCCAGAAGCTCTCCGTGCAGCAGCTACGCGACCAGCGCGACAAGCTCAACGAGCAGGACGCCCAGCCGGAGCGGGAGATGGTCGACGCCACCATCGCCCGGCAGATCTGGTCCAAGCGCCAGCTCTTCGAGGTGATGGTCGACTTCTGGAACGACTTCCTGCACGTCGCCGCGGACTTCGACGGCGGCGAGGTGTACCGCAGCTCGTTCGACCAGGACGTCGTGCGCAAGCACGCGCTGGGCAGCTACCCGGAGATGCTCGTCGCCGCGAACAAGCACCCGGCGCTGCTGATCTACCTGAACCAGAAGGACTCCCGCAAGGACGCGATCAACGAGAACCTCGCCCGGGAGAACCTCGAGCTTTACTCGGTCGGCGTCGACGGCGGCTACAAGGAGCCGGACGTCCGGCAGGCCGCCATGTTGCAGACCGGCCGCGGCGTCGACGACAAGGGCAAGTACGTCTTCCGCCCCGAGCAGCACTACGTCGGCAAGGTGAAGATCCTCGGCTTCACCCACGCGAACAACTCGGCCGACCCGAAGAAGGCCGAAGCGGCGATCGACGCGTACATCGCCTACATCGCGACGCACCCGTCGACCGCGAAGTACGTGGCGCAGAGCCTGGCCACCCGGTTCGTCTCGGACACCCCGCCGAAATCCCTCGTGGACCGGCTGGCCAAGTCGTACACCACCAACAAGGGCATGATCAAGCCGGTCCTGATGACCCTGTTCTGCTCCTCGGAGTTCTGGGCCGGTGTGGGCCAGAAGGTACGCCGGCCGATGGAGTACCTGGTCGCCACGTACCGCACCCTGGGCGTCTCGCCGGAGGCGTCGCCGAAGCACAACAACGGCGACAGCAAGCGCACCGCGTACGCCCGGGGGCTGCGCCAGATCCACGACAAGATGCGCGAACTGGGCCAGTCCCCGATGGGTCATCCGACCCCGGACGGCTACCCGGACGTTTACGTCGCCTGGACCTCGGCCGGCACCATGGTCAACGGCTGGAACGAGGCGGGCGAGATCCTCGCCGGCTACCGCACCACCTTCACGTACACGGCGCCGGAGAAGCTGGTCGCCAAGGCGCCGGCGACGGCCGGGGCGTACGTGGATGCTCTCTCCCTGCGGCTGGTGGGCCAGAAGTTGAGCACGCGGGAGAAGAACCTCATCCTCGGCGTGGCCGGTGTGACGGCGACCGCCAAGGTCGACGCCACGTTCAACGGGGCCATCACCGCCGTCGCGCGGGCGATCCTCGCTTCCCCCCAGCACCACCTCCGGTGAGGCACCCGATGGAGAAGACTGTGTACAACTCTTTCCCCCTGCACCCCGAATGCCCCGACGTGCGACGGCTGGCCGACAACCCGGCCGAGGCGTTGCTGCGCGCCGAGGCGGACATCGTCGCCGCCGAGAACGCCGCCGAGTTCGACAGGTACCGCACCCTGGAGGACCTGGAGGAGGCCCAGCAGGACGGTCGCGGCGTGACCCGGCGGACCTTCGTCGCCGGTGCCGCGGCCACCGCCACCGCGCTGGCCACCGCCCAGTTCGTCACCACCTCGGCGTCGTTCGCGGCGACCAAGACCGGCACCCTGATCCACGTCTTCCTCTACGGCGGGCTGGACGGCCTGAGCCTGATCGCGCCGGACAACGACGCGGTGCTCAACAAGGCCCGGCCCGACCTGCTGCTCGGCAACGACTCGCTGGCCCTGGGCCGCGGCTTCAAGCTGACAAGCGCGTTCAAGCCCTTGGAGAAGTGGCTCACGGCCGGTCAGCTGGGCTTCATCCCAGCGGTCTCCGACGAGCGGCTGTCCCGCAGCCACTTCCAGGCCGCCGACGCCTGCAACCTGGGCGGGCTGCCGAACGAGACCGGCGGCCGGGGTTGGCTCGACGGTCTGGTCGACAACCTGGGCAAGGGCACCGCGTTCCGCAGCGTCGGCATCGGCAGCACGCTGCCCCGCTCGCTTGTCGGCAACAACGGCGCGCTGTCGCTGAACAACGTCGGGTCGCTGCGGCTCAACGGTGACGACCGGTTCCGCGCCGCCACCGAGAAGGCCATCAAGGGGCTCTTCACCGGGATCAACCACCCGGTCGAGGAGGCCGTGCAGGAGGGCATGGGCGCGCTGGCCACCGCGCAGAAGCTCGCCGCCAAGCCGTACCAGCCCGCCGAGGGCGTCAAGTACGAGGGCGTCGGCAACGCGTTCCAGCAACTCGCCCAGCTGATCAAGGGCGGCGCCAACGTCCGGGTCGCCACTGTCGGCATGGGTGGCTACGACACCCACGAGAACCAGGGCACCCGTGAGGGCGGCCAGCTGCACCGCCGGCTGAACGAGCTGGCCAGCGCGATGGCCGCCTTCTTCACCGACCTCGGCCCGAAGGCCGCCGACGTGACGATCATGGTGTCCAGCGAGTTCGGCCGTCGGGTCGGCTCCAACAGCGGCGGCACCGACCACGGGCACGGCGGCGTGGTCACCCTGCTCTCCGGCAAGAAGCTCGCCGGTTCGCTGCTCGGCACCTGGAACGGCCTGGACAAGCTGGACTCCGGCGACGTGCCGGAGTACAACAACATGTTCAACGTCTACGGCGCGGTGGCGCAGGGCCGGTTCGGGCTCACCAACGCGGAGGTCGACAAGGTCTTCCCCCGCCAGAAGTACGCCCCGATGAAGCTGTACGCGTGACGCATTCGCACACCCACGCCGCCGGCCGTCGTACCGGGACCTCGTCCCGGCACGGCGGCCGGTCGGCTGCGCCCGTACCCCCGCAGATCCCGGCCCGGCGCGGACCCGGCGGCCGACGGCTGCTGGGCGTGCTGCTCCTGGTCGGCCTGCTCGCCAGCGTGCTGCCCTGGTGGTTGGGCACCCCCGCCGGTTCGCTGCCCAGCACCGCGACCACAGTCACCGCGGCCGGCCGGATCACCGGCCTGGTCGCCGGCTACCTGCTGCTGGTGCAGGTGCTGATGATGAGCCGACTTCCGGTGCTGGAACGGTGGATCGGCGGCGAGCACATGGCCCGCTGGCACCGGGACATCGGTGCCACCCTGCTGGTCACCGTGCTGGCGCACATGTCGCTGATCCTGGTCGGCTACGCCGACCTGCGGAACGAGTCGATCCTCGCCGAGGTCGGCACGCTGCTCGGCGACTACGAGGACATGGTCTCGGCGTTCGTCGCCACCGGCATCATGATGCTTGTCGGCTTCAGCAGCATCCGGGCGATCCGGCGGGCGTTGCCCTACGAGATGTGGCACCTGCTGCACCTGTCCAGCTACCTGATCCTGCTGCTCGGCTTCGGTCACCAGTTCGCCCACGGCGCGCAGTTGTACAAGCCCGGTCCGGTGCGCACCGGCTGGATCGCGCTCTACCTGCTGGTGGTCGCCGCCCTGCTCTGGGGCCGCGTGATCACGCCGCTGGCGTTCAACCTGCGCTACAAGCTGCGGGTCGCCGACGTGGTCGCCGAGAGCACCGACACCATCTCCATCTACCTCACCGGGGAGCGGCTCGGCCGGCTGGCGATGCTCGGCGGCCAGCACTTCCGCTGGCGGTTCCTCACCCGGGGCTGCTGGTGGCAGTCGCACCCGTTCTCCGTCTCCGCCGCCGCCAACGGCCGCTGGCTGCGGGTCACCGTCAAGGTGGTCGGCACCCACACCGCCGACCTGCGCGACCTGGAGCCGGGCACCCGGGTCTGGGCCGAGGGCCCGTCGGGCACCTTCACCGCCGCGCACCGACTGCGCGAACGGGCGCTGCTGATCGCCGGCGGCAGTGGCATCACCCCGATCCGGGCGATGCTGGAGGAGTTGCCACCGGGCGCCGCGCTGATCTACCGGGCCCGCACCCCGGCCGACGTGCTGCTCAGCCGCGAGCTGGACTGGCTGGCCCAGGAACGCGACACCTCCGTCTGGTACGTCATCGGCTCCCGCGACGACCCCGGCCCGCGCCAGCTCATGAGCCCGGACGGGCTGCGTCAACTGGTGCCCGACGTCGCCCGACGCGACGTCTACCTGTGCGGGCCGCCCGGGTTGGTGGAACAGTCGGTGCGTGCGCTGCGGCGGGCCGGCGTACCCCGGCGGCAGATCCACCTGGCCACGTTCGAGCTGTAGGAAGGGCATCCCCATGCGTCGCGCGCTCCTCGCGATCACCGGCCTGGCCGCCAGCACCACCGCGCTGGTGGTGTTCAAGGGCTCCCCGGCCACCAACCAGGTCGCCCAGAACCTGCCAACCGCCCAACCGGTCAACCCCACCCCGCAGGATGTCGAGCCGAGCGCCGACCCGTCGGGCGTGGCGCCGAAGCCGTCGGCGACCGCCGACGCGCCCACGTCGCCCAAGCCGACCAAGAGCACCGCCCGCCCGTCCGGCACCCGCACCACCACGAAGGCCGCACCCCGGACCACCACCAAGGCACCCCAGTCGAGCACCCGCCGGGTCAACGGCACCGGCTTCCAGAACGAGTACGGGTTCGTGCAGGTGCAGATCGTCGTCTCGGGCAACAAGATCGTCGACGCCGTCGCGCTGTCGCTGCCCAGCGGGGGTGAGTCCGACATCCACAGCGGCGACGTCCGGACCAAGTACGACGGCCCCGGCGGGGAGGTGGTGGCAAAGCAGAGCGCCAACCTCAACACCACGAGCAATGCCACCGAGACCAGCAACTCCTACAAGCAGTCGCTGCGGTCCGCCATCGAGCAGGCGTTCTGACGTGCGGGCCACGCTGACCCGACCCGGGCTGTGCCGGGTCGAACAGATCATGGGTACGGCCATCACCCTGGACCTCGCCGACGATCTGCCACCGGCGGCCCTGCGCGAGCTGGCGGACGAGATCTTCGCCTGGATGCACGAGGTGGACGCGCGGTTCAGCACCTACAAGTCGGACAGCGAGGTGTGCCGCTTCGACAGGGGTGAGGTGCTGCTCTCCGAGGCGTCCGCGGACCTGCGGTTCGTGCTGGAGACCTGCGCCGACCTGTGGGGCGCCACCGACGGGTTCTTCGACGCGTACGCCACCGGTCGGCTCGACCCGTCCGGCTTCGTCAAGGGCTGGGCGGCCCAGGTCGCCTCGGACCGTCTCGTCGCCGCCGGTGCCGTCAACCACTGCGTGAACGCTGGCGGCGACGTACGGGTGCGGGGCCTCTCGCCGTCGGGGGAGCCGTGGCGCATCGGCATTCGGCACCCGTGGGACGCGATGGCCGCCTGCCTGGTGCTCAGCGGGACCGACCTGGCCGTGGCCACGTCCGGTGTGTACGAGCGGGGCCGGCACGTGCTGGACCCACGCCGGGGCGCGCCGGCCAGCGGGCTGCGCTCGGTGACAGTGGTCGGCACCGACCTCGGGGTGGCCGACGCGTACGCCACCGCCGCCCTCGCCATGGGCACCCCCGGCCTCGGCTGGCTGGCCCGCCTCAACGACCACACCCACGCGGCGATAACCGACAACGCCCGCCAGTACTGCTCCGTCGACCTCCCGCTGACCGACTAACCCGCCCCGCCGTCGTACCCCCGCGATCTTGCACTTTCGGTTGTTGATCTGTTCCCGTTAGTGGAGATTGTCGGGACAGGAAGTGCAAGATCGGCGCGGGCGGGGGTTGGGGCGCGGGGGTTCGGGCGCGAGGGTTGGGGCTTAGCGGACGGGGCGGTGGGTTCCGGCTGGGCGGGAGCCGGTGGGGCGGGGGCGACCGGGGCGGGAGCCGGACGGTCGGGTGCCGGCCCAGCGGTGTCGTGGGTGGCTGCGCCGGGGCGGCTCGGTGCCGCCGGGGTGAGGCGCTCTGTCGTTGGTGGACATCGTTCCCCCGTTCGTGGCGCGCGTTCGCGCTCTTCCCCTGTCAACGAGGACCGGCGTCCCGGCGACGCTGTCGGGCACCGGATCGAATCGGCGGGCGGGCAGGCCTCACATGCCTCGTCGGGGCAGCGGCAGGTGACCGGGGAGCAGGTCGGGGGCGAGTGTGACCCCGGCGGCGCGCAGCGCCCCGATCAACGTGTTCTGTACGAGGTACGAATCCGGTAGTTGCCAGCGGGCCTGCTCCGGTGCGACCGCCCACCGGACCGTGCCCTCCGGCAGCCGGGTGGGCGGTGCGGGAATCCACGAGCCGGGCCCGTGCCGCACCACGTGGAAGCAGTGCTCCAACTCCGGTCGGAGCGGATCGCCGGGGCGGACCAGGAACATCCACCGCCCGGTGGGCGTGACCAGCACCGGCCCGCGTACGCCGGTGCCGGCCGGGTGGATCTGGACCGCGTCGAGCACGTGCCGGCCGAGGTGGGCGGGCACCTCCAGCACGTCGAAGGCCCGGCCGGTGGGCAGCAGTACCCCGTGCGGTCGGCTCCGCCACCAGGTCGCCACCCGGGCCGGGTCGGCGCTGGCGGCCAGTTCCCAGTTCTCCAGCGCGGGATGGCAGCCCACAGTGGGACAGCCGGCACGGCCGCAGACGAAGCGGCTGCGGGCCAGGCAGGCGCCCGGGGTGACCTCCCAGCCGTGTACGGCGTACCGGATGGCGACCCGGCGCAGCCGGACCCGTTCCAGCGGCGACAGTTCGGCAACGCGTGGTCCGACATTCCCCCACATGTGCGTCAGCTCCTCTCGTCGGGCCCGGCGTTCGCCAGGTCGCATGTCGAGCACCGTCACTGCCGTAACCCACGATCGTTGAGGTTGACGAACGGCTCGTGCAACTTGCACGAAAAGTACGAGGACTAGCTGTACGGCTGACGCACATCCTGTGCGACCAGCTAAAACCTGAAAGTGAACGGCAGTCGCCGCACTCGCGGACATCGCCCCGACTCGATTGGTCGTCGGTGGCAGGGGAGGATGGGGAGATGGACGAGCTACCCATAGGACGGCGAGTGGCCTACTGGCGGGGGCGGCGCAAGATGTCGCAGCAGGTCTTCGCGGACCGGCTGGGCAAGTCCAAGAGTTGGGTGGACAAGGTCGAACGCGGCGTCCGCCGGTTGGACAAGTTCTCCGTCCTCTACGAGATCGCCGACATCCTCCAGATGGACGTGCAGCTGCTGATGGGCAAGGACCCGGAGCGGCGCGCCGACGCCCTCAACTGCATCGACCAGGTCGAGGTGCAGGAGATCCGGGCGGCGCTGGAGCGCTACGACTCGATGAGCGCGTACTTCGACGCGGCGCCGTACCCGCCGCCGATGGACGACATGCGCAAGGCCGTCAACCACGCCTGGCTCACCTACCAGTACGGCCGCTACGGGATGCTCACCCGGGCCCTGCCCAAGCTGCTGCGCGACGCCCAGGCTGCCGACGCCGCCTACAACGGTGACCAGGCCGCCGAGGCGGCCCACCTGCTCGGGCAGGTCTACCAGATCGCCTCCTCGGTGCTGCGCAAGCTCGGCGAGTGCGAGCTGGCCTGGCTGGCCGCCGACAGGTCGATGGCGGTGGCCCAGCGGGCCGACGACCCGCTGCTCGCCGGGATCGCCACCACCCGGGTGTGCAACGCCCTGGTCGCGATGGGGCGGGCCCGTCCCGCGCTGGAGCTGAACGTCCAGATCGCCAACCGGCTGGCACCGGGCGGGAGCAACGAGGTCTCCCCGGCCCGCCTCTCCGTCTACGGGATGCTGCTGCTCCAGGGCGCGATGGCCGCGTCCCGCATCGGCGACTCGGCAAGCGTCGACGACCTGATCAACTGCGCCCAGGAGGCCGCCACCCTGCTCGGCGGCGACCACAACCACTACTGGACGTCGTTCGGCCCGACAAACGTCGAACTGCACCGGGCCGCCGCCGCCGTGGAGCTGGGCGACGGCGGGCGGGCCGTGGAGGTGCACCAGCTCCGCATCACGGAGCCCTCCTTCAACGCGCTGCTGCCCGAGCGCCGCGCCCACCACCTGCTCGACATCGCCCGCGGCTACGCCCAGATCGGTGACGTGGCGAACGCCGGCGAGATGCTGCTGCTCGGTGATCGGCTCGCCCCGTCGGAGATCCGCTGCCGGCCGATCGCGCACGAGGTGATGTCCGACATCCTCCGTCGCACACGTGGTGCGCCGCCTTCTCCGGTAGCGGAGTTGGCTGAGCACATGGGAGTAGGGGTATGAGCGCGGAGCCGGTGTGATGGCCGGTGCAGCGCGCAGCAGCGGGCACCGTGAGGTGCTCTACGTCATCGCCTGCGGTTCGCCGCTGGCCCGACATGTCGGTCGTCTGGTCGACCTCGCCCAACGGGACAGTTGGGACGTCTGCGTGGTCACCACGCCGGACGGCGCGAAGTTCGTCGACCAGTCGGCCCTGATTCGGCAGACCGGCCACCCGGTGCGGACGCACTACAAGAATCCCGGTGACCCGGACGTGTTACCGCCCGCCGACGCCATGATCGTCTGCCCGGCCACCGTCAACACGGTCAACAAGTGGGCGGCCGGGATCACCGACACCCTGGCGCTCGGGCTGCTGGTCGAGGCCCAGGGCAAGGGCGTCCCCATCGTGGCGGTGCCGTACACCAACGCGGCGATGGCCTGCCACCCGGCGTTTCGTGCCGGGGTGGCCCGGTTGGCCGAGTGGGGCGTCACTGTGCTCTTCGGCGACGACGTGATCGCTCTGCATCCGCCCGGAACGGGGGAACAGCACCTGCACGCCTTCCCCTGGGCGATGCCGCTGGCAGCCCTGCAGACCGTCTCCTGGACCGCCGCCTAGCGCGTCCGGCAGATCTTCCGCCCGACGCGCTGGGCGGCGGGCCGGGTGTCACCGCCCGGTGGCCTCCACGCCGGTAAGCTGGCCCGCCGTGAGCACAAGCGGATCCGCCCCCACAGTCGGCGACGTGGTGGCCGAGCTGGAACGGCGCTTTCCGCCGGTCTGGGCGGAGGAGTGGGACCGGGTGGGCCTGGTGCTCGGCGAGCCGGCCGCCCCGGTCCGCCGGGTGCTCTGCGTTGTCGACGTGGTGCCCGAGACGGTCGACGAAGCCCTCGCCGCCGACGCGGACCTGATCGTCTCGCATCACCCGCTGCTGCTGCGCGGGGTGTCGTCGGTCGCGGCGACGACCTTCAAGGGGCGGATCATCCACCGGTTGATCCGGGCCGGGGTGGCGCTCTACGCGGCGCACACCAACGCCGACGTGGCCTCCCCGGGCGTCTCCGACGCCCTCGCCGCCCGTTTCGGGCTCACCGGTCTGCGCCCACTTCAGCGGCCCGCGCCCGGCTCGCCCGCCCACGGCGACGACAGGGGTTTCGGTCGGATCGGCGAGCTGCCCCGGCCGATGACCCTCGCCGAACTGACCCGGCACGCCGCCGCGGTGCTCCCCGTCACGTCCTGGGGAGTTCGCGCGGCGGGGGATCCCGGGCGTATGGTTCGTACCCTCGCCGTCAGCGGCGGGTCGGGGGACAGCTTCCTCGGCGCCGCGACCGCCGCCGGGGTGGACGCGTTCCTCACCGCCGACCTGCGGCACCACCCGGCCGGCGAGCACCTCGCCGCCGATGGTCCCGCCCTGATCGACGCCGCCCACTGGGCGACCGAACGACCGTGGCTGGACGACCTGGCCGCCTTCCTCCGGGAGGCGCTGGACGTCGAGACGCTGGTGTCCGACCTGGACACCGACCCGTGGACCGTGCACGCCGCCGCACCCGTTGTGGACGACAAGGAGCCCGACCGTGAAGGCTGACCCTCAGGTGCAGCGCCGCCTGCTCGACCTCCAGGCGATCGACACCAACCTCGCCCAGCTCGCCCACCGTCGGCGAACGCTTGCCGAGCGGGCCGAGCTGGAGTCGCTGGCCCGCGAGCTGTCGTCGATGGAGGACGAGCGGGTGCGCGCCCAGGTGGCGGTCGACGACCTGGACCGGGACATCGCCCGGTTGGAGAAGGACGTCGAGCAGGTCCGGGCCCGTAAGGAGAAGGACGAGAACCGACTGGCCGCCGGCACCGGTCCCGCCCGTGAGCTGGAGGCGCTCCAGCACGAGCTGGTCTCGCTGAAGCGCCGCCAGGGCGACCTGGAGGACGCCGAGCTGGAGCTGATGGAGCAGCGGGAGACCGCGCAGGGCGTGCTGGACGGCGTGGAGCAGCGGCTGGCCGAGACCCGGGACAAGCGGGCCGCTACCGAGCAGCGCCGCGACGAGGCGCTGGCCGAGATCGCCAAGGAGGAGGAGTTCAAGCGGGGCGCCCGTCAGCCGCTCGCCGGCGACCTCCCGAGCGATCTGGTCAACCTCTACGACAAGATCCGCGAGGACACCGGGCTGGGCGCCGCGCTGCTCACCGCGGGCCGCTGCGGCGGGTGCCGCCTGGACCTGTCCGGTGCCGACCTGGCCCGGATCCGCAAGGCCGCCCCCGACGACGTGGTCCGCTGCGAGGACTGCCGACGGATCATGGTCCGCACCAACGAGTCGGGCCTGTAGGTCGTGGCGCCGCGCGTGGTCTCCATCGAGGCCGACGGTGGGTCCCGGGGCAACCCCGGCCCCGCCGGCTACGGCGCGGTGGTACGCGACCCGGAGACCGGCGAGGTGCTCGCCGAGCGCTCCGAGTCGCTCGGCACGGCCACCAACAACGTCGCCGAGTACCAGGGCCTGATCGCCGGGTTGACCGCCGCCGCCGAGCTGGGCGCCGCCGAGGTGGACGTCCGGATGGACTCCAAGCTGGTGGTCGAGCAGATGTGCGGCCGGTGGCAGATCAAGCACCCCGGCCTGCGTCCCCTCGCCGCCCAGGCCGCCGCGCTGGTGGGCCGGTTCACCGCGGTCCGGTTCAGCTGGATTCCGCGCGAACAGAACCGGCACGCCGACGCCCTCGCCAACGCCGCCATGGACGCCGCCGCGGGCCGCCCCCCGGCGACGCCGACTGCCGGCAAGCCCTCGACGACGCCCGCCGCCCCGATCATCGGCAGTGACCCGGCGACCGCGCCGGCCTCCTGGGAGCCGCGGCCGAGCTTCACCGCAACCCGGCTGATCCTGGTCCGGCACGGCGAGACCGCGTACACCGAGCAGCGGCGCTACTCCGGGCGCGGCGACGTGCCGCTCTCCGAGCGTGGCCGGGCCCAGGCCCGGGCCACCGGCGCCCGGGTGGCCGAGCTGGCCCCGTCCGTCGCGGCCGTGCTCAGCTCACCGTTGTCCCGGTGTACGGCCACCGCGGCGTCGATCGCCGGGGCGCTCGGTGACGTGCCGGTGCGCACCGAGGACGACCTGATCGAGTGCGACTTCGGCCAGTGGGAGGGACGCACCTTCGCCGAGGTGCGCCAGCAGTGGCCGGGGGAGATGGACGCCTGGCTCGCCTCACCCCGGATCGCGCCGCCCGGCGGGGAGTCGTTCACCCACGTCGCCGAACGCGCGCACCGCGTCATCACCGGGCTTCTCACCGCGTACCCCGGTGAGACGGTGGTGGTCGTCTCGCACGTCTCGCCGATCAAGCTGGTGCTGCGCGACGCCCTCGCGGCCGGCGACGGTTTCCTGCACCGGCTCTTCCTGGACGCGGCCGGCATCTCGGTGCTCGACATGTGGCCCGACGGCGGCGTGGCCGTGCGTACGGTCAACGACACCGCACACCTCGCCAAGATCGACTAATTCCCATCTGTCGGGAGGGTTTTGGCGTACGGGCCCGAACCTGTGGGGGAGCTGTTGACAGTGGACGTACCCCGAACCAAGATCGGTTCGTGCGAAGCGTTCACCTGACGAAGCGGGGTCACATCGACCTCCTGCGCGTCGCCAGCGCTGCCTGTCGACGCTCCATCTGACGCCGGGTTCCTCCCTCCCTCTCGCACGCTGCAGGCGTCTCCCATCCCCGCTGGTCTCCGGCCCCGCGGCGCGTCCGCCTGCGCGTACCCCTCCGACAGGAGATCCGTTCATGCTGTCCGCACGACGTTTACGCCGGCTCGCCGCGACCGCGGTGAGCACCACCCTGCTCGCGACAGTGGTCCTGACCGGACCGGCGTCCGCCACCTCGCTGCCCACCGTGCCGCCGACCCCCGTCGACCTCTCCGACGTGCGGGGCTACCCCCGGCAGAGCACCCTCCCGGTCTGGCCGGACAACCCGGCCGACGCGTCCATCCCGATCGGTGTCATTCCGTACGACGAGATCGCGCCGAAGCTGAACGCGCTCCAGCGGGCCAGCGACCGGGTCTCCGCCCGGGTCGCCGGGAAGTCCGCCGGCGGCTACGACCTGTACGCGGTCACCGTTACCGCGCCGGAGAGTCGTACCGAGGCACGGCAGCAGGAGACCTGGAAGCGGCTGATCGAGGACGAGCCCGCCCGGGCGCAGCGGGACCGTAAGCTGCTCAGCGGCTACAAGACCCCGCTGTTCGTCAACGCCAACATCCACGGCAACGAGTGGGAGGGCACCGACGCGGCGCTGCGGGTCATCGAGGAGTTCGCCACCGACCGCAGCCCTGAGGTCGCCGAACTGCTGCGACGCAACCGGCTGGTCTTCAACATCACCTCGAACCCGGACGGCCGAGTCGCCGGCACCCGGGCCAACTCGGCCGGCTACGACCTCAACCGCGACCTGACCATCGTCGCGCAGCCGGAGACCAACCTCATCCGCAACCTGATCATCGACACCAAGCCGATCATCACGCTGGACCTGCACGGGTACGTCAACCCGACCCTGCTGCACCCCAGCACCCCGCCGCACAACGTCAACAACGAGTACGACCTGTACATCAAGCACGGCCTGCCCAACGCGTTGGCGATCGAGGAGGACCTGCGCGGCCTCGGGTACGCCGAGACCCAACGGGCCCGGATCCCGTTCCGCGACGACGAACCGGGCGTGTGGGACGACTTCCCGCCGATCTACGTGCCGTCCTTCGCCATGTTGCAGAGCAGCATCCCGTACACCATCGAGGCGCCGCTCAACCCGCGCGGCAGCTCGCTCACCCCGGAAGAGCGGGTACGCCGCTCCGGCATCAACACCGACGTGCACGAGGTGGCGATCCGTACCTCGCTGCGCTACATTCAGGAGCACCGGGCCGAGGTGCTGCACGACCAGGCCGAGGTCTACCGCCGGGGCCTGGCCGGTGAGCCGTTGCGCGACCTCCCCGACGGCTACGTGCCGGGCTGGGGGCCGGAGGACAACTACCACACCACCTTCCCCCGGGCGTACGTCATCCCCAGCGGCACCGGGCAGCGCTCCGAGCCGGCCGCGGCCCGCCTGGTCGACCTGCTGATCAGCAGCGGTGGCCGGGTCTGGAAGGCGAAGCAGGCGTTCACCGCCGGCGGAAACCGCTACCAGGCCGGCTCGTACGTCGTCGACCTGCACCAACCCAAGCGCGGCCTGGTCAACTCGCTGCTCGAACCGGGCGCTGACATCACCGACCGGGTGAACGACCTCTACGCCGGCCCGGCCGCCTGGAGCCAGGGGCTCACCTGGGGCGCCACAGTGGACACCGTGTGGGACACCCTGCCCCGGGTGCGGCTGGAGCGGACCTACGACGGTCGCGCCGAAGGCACGCTGCCCGCCGGTCGGTCCGACCTACGCCTGGATCTGCGGGACGCCGCCGATCTGCTCGCGGTGAACTCACTGCTCGCCAAGGGCGTCGAGGTCCACCGGCTCGCGGACGGGTCGGTGGTCGTTCCCGGCACCCCGGCCAACCGTAGGCTGGCCGCCGCCGAGGTCCGCGCCCACGCGGTCAGCTTCGAGCGCGCGCCGGCTGGCTGGCGGGGCACCCGACTGGATCGGGTCGTCGTCGGCTACCTCGGTTCGGTGGAGGAGCGCGACACCCTCGCCGACCTCGGCTTCGAGGCGCGGGCGCTGACCGCCGCGACGTTGACCGGCACGTTGACCGAGGACGTGGACGTCCTGCTGGTCGCCGACAACGTCAACCTGGCGAACCTGACCGCCGAGAACCGGGCGGCACTGGACCGCTTCCTCGCCCGGGGCGGCGGCGTGGTCGGCCTGGGCACCGCCGGGGCGTCCTTCAGCAACGCCGCCGCGCTGCTGACCGTGACCGCCACCGCCGCGCCGAGCCTGGCCAGCGGGGTCGCCAACATCGTCAACAACGGGGGACCGGTCACCACATCCGCCATCCCGCACGCGTTCATCAGCCAGCCCGTCTGGTTCACCGGCCTGGGCGCGGGCGTCGAGGTCGAGCAGTCGTACGCCGCCGACCCGCTGCTCGCCGGATGGTGGGCCACCGACGGGGCCAACGGGCAGGCCGCGGCGGCCAACCAGGCAAGCATCGTGCGGGGTGTCTCCGCCGCCGACAACGGCGTGGTGCTGTTCGGCACCGACCCGACGTTCCGACTGCACCCGAAGGGCCAGCAGTCGCAGCTCGGCCGGGCCCTGCTCTGGGCGGCGCAGCGCTGACCCCTGCTGGGTGAGCCAGCGATCAGCCGATGTGGGGCCCGGGTGCGAACCGCACCCGGGCCCCACTCCGTCGACGGCCAGCCGCACCTGCTCATCCGTCAGGCGAGCCGGGCGCGCCGTTCGGCGCAGCCGGCCAGCCGTTCAGCGCAGCACTCTCTGGACGGGCAAGGTGACCGCCATCACAGGGTCGTAGCCTCCGGCCGTTACATCGAATGCCTCGACTCCCCGGAGGTGTGTCAGATGGCTGCACCCGAACCGGAGGCGCCCACCACGGCGCCGGCCAGGGCGAAGGACCACAGCCCCTGGAACTGGTTGCTCTTCATCCCCATCGTGGTGCCGCTGATCCCGGTCCTCTTCAATGGCGACTCGCCCCGGATCTTCGGCTTCCCGCGCTTCTACTGGCTGCAACTGGCCTTCATCCTGCTCGGCGTCGGCACCACCACGTTGGTCTACCAGATGACCAAGAAGCGGGGAGACCGATGAGCGCGAGGAGTGAGCCGGGTTTGCGAGCCCCGCAGTCGCGAACGAAGGAGGTCCAGTGATGTGGCGTGACCATCTCACCGAGATCATCGTCTTTACCCTGCTGTTCCTCCTGGTCAGCGCGATGGGCTTCGTGGCCGCCCGCTGGCGGGCACCGAAGGACATGGCCCACCTGGACGAGTGGGGGCTGGGCGGGCGCAGCTTCGGCGGCTGGATCACCTGGTTCCTGATCGGCGGCGACCTCTACACCGCGTACACCTTCGTGGCGGTGCCGGCGTTGATGTTCGGTGCCGGCGCGGCCGGGTTCTTCGCCGTGCCGTACACCATCGTCATCTACCCGCTGGTCTTCCTGGTGCTGGTGCGGCTCTGGTCGGTGTCGCACCGGCACGGGTTCGTCACGCCCGCCGACTTCGTCCGCACCCGGTTCGACTCGCCGGTGCTGGCGCTGCTGATCGCCATCACCGGCATCGTCGCCACCATGCCGTACATCGCGTTGCAGCTGGTCGGCATCGAGGCGGTGCTCAAGACGATGGGCGTCACCGGCGACAACGCGCTGGCCCGGCACCTGCCGATCATCATCGCGTTCGCCATCCTGGCCGCCTACACGTACCAGTCGGGGCTGCGCGCGCCAGCGTTGATCGCGTTCGTCAAGGACAGCCTGATCTACATCGTGATCCTGGTGGCGGTCATCTACCTGCCGTACAAGCTGGGCGGCTGGGGCGACATCTTCGCCGCCGCCGACGCGAAGTTCGACGCCTCGCCCAATCCGAACGACGGCATCCTGCTCAACGGCAACAACCAGCTCCAGTACGTGACGCTGGCGCTCGGCTCGGCGTTGGCGCTCTTCCTCTACCCGCACAGCATCACCGGTGTGCTGGCCAGCAAGAACCGCGACGTGATCAAGCGGAACATGTCGGCGCTGCCCGCGTACAGCCTGCTGCTCGGGTTGATCGCGTTGCTCGGCTACATGGCCATCGCGGCAGGTGTGAAGCCGCTGCCCGGTGCCAAGGAGGGCACTGTCGACAGCAACACCGTCGTGCCGTTGCTGTTCGACCAGCAGTTCCCGGACTGGTTCGCCGGAGTCGCGTACGCGGCGATCGGCATCGGCGCGCTGGTGCCCGCGGCGATCATGTCGATCGCGGCGGCGAACCTGTTCACCCGCAACATCTACAAGGAGTACCTGAAGCGGGACGCCTCCCCGGCCCAGGAGGCGAACGTCTCGAAGATCACCTCACTGGTGGTCAAGGTCGGCGCGGTGGCCTGCATCGTGTTCCTCGACCCGCAGTTCTCCATCGACCTTCAGCTGATCGGTGGCGTGATCATCCTGCAGACGCTGCCGGCTGTGGCGCTGGGCCTCTACACCCGCTGGTTCCACCGCACCGGCCTGATCGTCGGCTGGGCGGCCGGCATGGGCCTGGGCATGTGGATGCTCTACCAGGTCGCCAGCCCGACCCGGAAGCACTTCGGCGGCTCGGCGTTCCCGCTGTCGGAGTTCGGGTTCGACACCACCCGGACGATCTACGTCGGCATCGTGGCGGTGGCGGTCAACCTGGCCGTGGCGGCGCTGGTGACGCTCGCTCTGCGGGCCGCAAAGGTCGAGGAAGGAGCCGACGGCACCGAGCCGGACGACTACTTCGCCGACGAGGGCGACCCCCGCGTCACCCCGGGCACCGACCGCGACGCCGACTCGGCCCGCGAACCAGTCGCCTGACCTGAGGTACGCCCGGGCACCGACGAAGGTCGGCGCTCGGGCGTTCCCGTCTCCCGCGATCCCCGCGCCCCCCGCGTCGATCTTGCAGTTATGGTGCCCGGTTGGTGGTGTTTAGCGGTGGTTTGTCGCCGCCGAAACTGCAAGATCGACGAAGGCGGGGTGGGGCGGGGTGGGTTAGCGGGGGCGGTTGCGGTTTATCAGGGCCTGGTTGAGGCGGCCCAGCAGGGCTGCCAGGGCGGAGCGGTCCTCGGCGCTCCAGTCGGCGAGCATGTCGCCGTAGAGCCGGGTGCGCGCGGCCTGCACGGCGGCCATCCGCTGGAGGCCGGCGGGGGTGGGGGAGATGACAGTGCCGCGGCCGTCGGACGGGTCCGGGGTGCGGGTGATCAGGCCGTCCCGCTGAAGCGCTGACACCTGCCGGGTGACTGTCGAGCCGTCCAGGTTGAGCCGGGCGGCGAGTGCCGAGACGTTCTGCGGGCCGGCGTCGGCCAGGTGGCGCAGGATGACGTACGCCGCGCGGTCCAGCACCCGGTGCTCGGCGGTGCCGGTGGCCCGCCGGGTGGCCTCGCCGAAGCGCATCAGCAGGGCCACCTCGGTCTCGATCCGGCCGAGGGTGCTCTCGTCATGGTCGTCGCTCATAGCTGTAGGATACAGAATAAGTACCTGTACGATACAGCTATTTGAGGAGTCGGAGTGGATCGGCGTTCCGAACCGAACCGCAGTGCCATCTACGCCACCACGCTGGTGGCCTTCCTCGCCATCGCCGGCATCGCCGTCGTCGACCCGATCCTGCCGGCCATCGGCGAGGCGATCGGCGTCACCGCCTGGCAGGTCGAGTTGCTGTTCACCGCGTACATCGCGGTCATGGCCCTTGGCATGATCCCCGCGACGTTGGCCAGCGGCCGGTTCGGCTTCAAGCCGGTGCTCATCACCGGCGTCTCCGTGGTCGGCCTCGCCGCGATCCTCGCCTCGTTCAGCGACAACATCGTGCAGTTGTCCGTGCTGCGCGGCGTCTGGGGGCTCGGCAACGCGATGTTCTTCGCCACCGCCATGGTGGTGCTCGTCAACCTGGCCGTCGACCGCGAATGGGTGGTGGGCCTCTTCGAGACGGCCCTCGGTCTCGGCTTCGCCGTCGGACCGCTCATCGGCGGCCTGCTCGGCGAGATCAGCTGGCGGCTGCCGTTCTTCGTCTGCGGTGTCTTCATGGTTCTCGCCCTCGGCGTGGCCTCCCGCAAACTCCGCGAACCCACCAACCGGCAGGCCCCGGTACGCGTCGGCCAGATCTTCGCCACCTACCGCCGGCCGGCGTTCATCGCCCTCTGCGTGGTCACCGCCGCGTACAACTTCGTGTTCTTCGTGGTGCTCGGCTACACGCCGCTCTTCCTCGGCCTGGACATCATCCCGCTGGGGCTCGCCTTCACCGGCTGGGGTCTCGGCCTGGCCACCGGCATCCTGGTGATCGGTCACCGGCTGGCCCACCGCATCGGCGCGGTACAGACCGTCGGCGTGGCCATCGCCGGGCTGCTGGTCTGCATGGTCCTCTTCGCCACCTCCACCAGCACCGCCGAGGCGCTCGTGGTGCTGGTGCTCGCCGGTCTCTGCATGGGCCTGGCCAACGCCAACCTCACCGACCTGGCGCTCGGCCTCGGCTCCAGCGACAGGCGCGTCGCCACGGGCGCGTTCAACCTGGTCCGCTGGGGTGCCGCCGCGCCGGCCCCGATCATCTCCGGCAAGCTCGCCGAGCAGTCGCTGTCGCTGCCGTTCTGGGTCGGCTTCGGGGTGCTCGCCGTCGGGGTGCTCGTCTACCTGGCCTTCGCGCACCTGATGGCCGCCGGCTACGGCGAACGGGTCCTCTGGTCCCGCTGGAACCGCGCCGCCGCCGACACCGAACACGAGCCCGTCGGCGAGACGTACTGACCCGTCGGCCCGTCTTCAAGATCCGCGCACCTTCGGGGAAACTGCTGCCTCAACGCTGACGGAGGCAGCACTATCCCTGAAGTTGCGCGGATCTTGGCTTTGGCGCCACTCAGGTCAGGGCGCGCCAGAGCAGGTAGAGGCCGATCGTCGTACCGAACACCACGATCACCGTCTTGAGCACCACCGGCGGCAGCCGGCGGACGAGCCGGGCGCCCGCGTACCCCCCAATCAGGGTGGCCGGCGCGACCACCGCGACCGCCGCCCAGTTCAAGGGGCCGAACAGGGCGAACACCACGAGCGTCGTGAACCCCACCACCGCCGACAGCAGATTCTTGATCGCGCTCACCCGCGCCAGGGTCGCGTCCAGCACCAGGGCCAGCCCCGCCACCAGCATCACGCCGAGGGCCGCGCCGAAGTACCCGCCGTACACCGCACCGAGCGCGACCATCGTCTGCACCGCGACCGTCCGCTGGCGTGGCGACAGGTCCCGGGGGTGACCGACCAGCCGGCGCAGCGGGTCCTGGAAGGCCAGGACCGCTGTCGCGCCGAGGACCAGAAAGGGTACGACCAGCTCGAACGCGCGGGCCGGAGTGGCCAGCAACAGCAACGCCCCGACAATCGTGCCGGCGATGGTGGTAGGCACCAGCGTGGCCAGCGCGCGAGGGCGCGGCAGGTCCTGCCGACTGCCCGCCACGCTGGCCAGATACCCGGGGAAGACGGCGACCGAGTTGCTGACGTTCGCCGGCACCGGGGGCAACCCGATCGCGATCATCGCCGGAAAGGTGATCAGCGAACCACCACCGGCCACCGCGTTGACCGTGCCAGCAGCGAGACCGGCGGCGAGCAGCAGCGCGGCGTGGGAGAGATCCATAGACCCACGAGGCTAGCCGTCGCCTCGCGGGGCAGATTCGCCGGACCGACCGTGAGCTGCGCGATCATGGCCAGGCGGGGCGGCAATACCGGCAGCACGCTCGTCGTTAGGATGAGAGCGCGACGGACGAGTCGACCGGGCGGCCGCGTCGGCGGGCTTCGGCCCGCCGCCGAGGAACGTCCGGACTCCACAGGGCAGGGTGGTTGTTAACGGCAACCCGGGGCGACCCGCGGGACAGTGCCACAGAAAACAGACCGCCGACCCCAACGGGGACGGTAAGGGTGAAACGGTGGGGTAAGAGCCCACCAGCACCCCGGGTGACCGGGGTGGCTCGGTAAACCCCACCCGGAGCAAGGCCAAGCAAGGGCCGTCACCGCAAGATGACGACCCGGCGCAGACGCTCGAGGGCTGCCCGCCCGATGTCTGCGGGTAGGCCGCTGGAGCCTGCCGGCAACGGCAGGCCGAGATGGATGGCCGCCGCCGGCGCAAACCCCTCGGGGTACGCGCCGCGCACAGAATCCGGCGTACAGGTCGACTCGTCCGTCGCCCACCAGCTCAGAGACCTGATCAAGGATCTGAGCTGGCCGTCTATTGGGCGCCGTTGGTTGACCTTGGTCATCGTTGGGCGGCGTTTGACGGCCAGCGAGGGACGTACCCGGCGCGCGATTGATGAACTGTTCGCGGCATCGTAGAGCCCGGAAATCTTCGGTACCGACCTCGATCCCGAGTCCGCGTTGCCGAGGCCGGCTGCGGTGCGGTGCGTCGTCAAGGAGTTCCGGGATGAGTCCGATGCGTGGTCGGTGCCGCTGGTCCTGGTCTCGACCGAGCCTGACAGCGTAGCGGCCGAGGACGGAACGGCCGTCTTCCTCGTGTCCCCGGACCTCTTAGGCCCGACGGCGGCCAGGTAGTGGCGGTGCGATCCCGCCGGCTTGTGTCCGAGCGGTTTGCCATCGTCGAGGCCCCCTGATTTCTCCAGACGCCCTGGCGACGCCCTGAGCAGGTGTCAGGCGAACGAACCGCCTGCTCAGGGAATGTTTCACCTTCATAATCCGGCATAGAGGTCGACTCGTCCGTCCCAATAGGTCGGCCGCCATGACGCGGGCCGACCTACTGTTCCTCCAGACGCTGCTGGTCGTCATCGGTCGGCGCGAGACGACCCGGTGACGGCCCAGACGTCCCATGGACGGCCGCGCGTTGCCGATTTCAAATAGTTGACACATGCCTGGGGAGTCGGTGGATCATCTGGCGTGCTTGATCAAACAGGACAGGGCCAAGCGGAGGTGCGGGCAGCGGCCCGCGCCTATCGGCAGGTGCCAGCGACTGTGCGTCGCGACGTCATCCGGTACTCCAACGAGAGACGCTCCCACCCAGATCCTCAGGTCGCCGCAGCCGCCGAACGGTGGGCGCGGGCGGTTCTGCGGCCCGCCTGGTGGAACCGGATCCCACCCTTCGTGTTACCGCTGTTGAGCGTGGTGCTCATGGCCGGCGGATTCGTCTCCGGGAGCTTCTTCCTTGCATGGTGGTGCGGGGTAGGGGGTTTCGTAGCTCTCGTTCTGGGCCTCCTGTCGTGGAATCAACGGCAGGCGGCCAAGCAGATACTCGAGTCGTCGATTGACGTTACGCAGCCCTGAGCGGCAGCCCTGGTCGTGTCGACCAGAGCGCGACGGCGTCGACGTCCGGTTGGACTGTCGCCGAAGAAGTGCCACCTGATCGACCCCGGACGACCGGCTGTCGCCAGTTGGTCCGGAGCCGCCGAGATTTCTTCGGATCGACGGCAACCTGCGGACCGTGGATCGCATGTACCCGGATGTAAGCCAAGACAGCCACGATCCGGAGGACCTGAGATGTCTGCGCGTCTACGTTCGCTGTTGCCCGCCACCACCATCCTGTTTGGACTTGCTGCCTGTAGTTCCACGCCGTCTCCTGCTCCGCCCGCCGCTGCTCCGGCTTCCGCTGCGTCGACTCCCACTTCGGCTGCTCCCGCTGATGGTGCCCCAGCCACTTCGCCCGCTGTGGCTGCCCCCGCGTCGGACCGTACGGCCGGGAGCGTCACGTGTCCCTCGGCGAAGGACCTCGAGAAACTGGTAGCACTGCCGAAGGGCTGGTATTTCGTTCCGTCGAGCGTGGAGTGCTGGAAGGGGTGGGCGACGGCCGAGCCGGACGGTCCGGCCACCGGTGACGGCGTCTACCTGTTCCAGTACAAGACCGGCACGGGCTGGCGGTACCACAGCCAGGGCAGCGCCTACGACTGTAAGAATCTCGGCATCAACGAGCCTGCGCCGTTCTGCCAGTACCCCTAGCCGTGGTGACCGAGGGTAGCGCGCTGGTTCGTACCGACGACGGTATACGGCATAGTCAGCCCGGGCCGCATCGACGGACAGCGCCGGCCGAACGAATTTCGGCACACGGGGGGCACGAGCGGAGTATGTCGAACTCCATAGACGAACTTTTCTGCGAGTTCGTTCGGACCCGGTCGCCCGCGTTGCTGCGGACGGCGTTTCTGCTCACCGGTGACCGGCACCTCGCCGAGGATCTGGTGCAGGATGCGCTGGCCCGCACCCATCGGGGCCGAAACCGGCTGGACGATCTCGGGCACTTCGAGGCCTACACCCGCACGGCGATGTACCACCAGCATGTGAGCTGGTGGCGACGCCGCAAGGTAGCCGAGTCCATGCCGGGCGATCTCGCCGACGTGGTGCAGCCCGGCAGTGACCACGCCCGGCGTACCGATCTCAAGCTCGCGCTGCACGAGGCCCTTGCCCAACTCACCCGGAGGCAACGCGCCGTGCTGGTGTTGCGGTTCTTCGAGGACCGCAGCGAGGCCGAGGCCGCGGATCTGCTGAACTGCTCGGTTGGCACGATCAAGAGCCAGACCAGCAAGGCGCTGGCCCGCATGCGAGAGATGGCACCCAACCTCCTCTCGGCCGTGATGGAGGAAGCCTGATGACCGACAACCTCGGGCCGCTGCGTCAGGCCATGTCCGATCTGGCCGAGCACGGCGGCAGCACCGACATGTACGAGCGCGCACTGCGCAAGTCGCGGCAGTCGCAACGGCGTACCGCGTTCACCACCGCGGCCGCAGCGGTGGTGCTCGCCATCGGCGCCCCAGTCGCCTTCGCCACCGTCAACCGGCCGGGACCGTCGACTCCGGTCGCGACCCAGCCGCCAACACCCAGCGTCGCACCGACCTCCGCGACGCCCAGCACGACGCCGTCGTCGACGCCGAGCACGACGCCGCCGTCGTCGACGCCCTCATCCCAGCGGACCAGTAACCGACCCCAGTATCCCGACTGTCCCTCGGCGAAGACCCTCGAAAAACTGGTGAAGCTGCCGAAGGATTGGTATTTCGTACCGTCGAGTGTCAGTTGCTGGCGGGCCTGGGCGACGGCCGAACCGGATGGCCCGATCACCGGTGACGGCGTCTACCTGTTCCAATACAAGGCCGGCACGGGCTGGCGGTACCACAGCCAGGGCAGCGCCTTCCACTGCGAAGACCTCGGGATCACCTCCGGCAACCCGCCGTTCTGCGAGATGGACTGAAACGCATTGCGTCCTGGCTGCGTAGGTCGGCTCACTGTTCGTCAGGTCGTCGAGGCGCTGGCACGTGTATCACCGAGCAGCAGGCGGGCGCCCTGGCGGATACCGTCCCAGTCAGTCTCGGGTGTGCGCTTGAGGTTCTCGGCGAGCCAATGCGGGCGGTCCTCGTGGTCCCGCCGTAGTCCGGCGAGGTCAAGGTCCACGCCGGCAGGCCGCCACGGCATTCCAACTCCTCGACCCGCTGCAGCATTGCCGTCATCAACCCTTTGTCGAGGGCGTGTACGGCCTCGATGTACGCGGCGGTCGGGACGCTCAATTGAAAGGCAGGACCGGCAGTGAAGCCGATCTTGCCGTTGTCCACGTGCCGCCAGTCCACGGCGATCTCGTCGCGATCGCCGTGGACGGTGCGCCAGAATCGGAGGCTCGGAGGATTCCGCAGATAACCGAGGTCCAGGTAGTGCCCGCTGTGCCAGCTCGCGGCCGTGACCACCGGGTGGTCGGGCGCGTCCGGGTCGATGTCCCCGAAGCCGTCCTCGTCGCCGGCGGTGAGGGAGGGGTCAGACGCGCGCCCAGGCGGCGGCGCGTGCGGCCCGTCTCGGGCCGCCTTGAAGACGTACAGAAACTTTGAACGGGGAACGGGAGCACAAAGCCTGGACCGTGGTGATCTCGGGACAGCGACTCGATGGTGCTTATATCAGGCTCGACGGCAACAGCCTTGACTACTGCCTACGCCATGCGGTCACTGCGCTTCGTGAGCGCTTTCCGGACGAGGTCGCTCTGGGCTGAGCTCCGACCGCGGAGCGCTGTCCCGCCGTCGGACGCGACGTGTTCGGAACTGTTCGGAACAGCTCAAACCCTTCCCCGCCTCACCAACCGCAGGTCAGGCTCATCATCAGATCGATGTAGCCGCGCAGGGCGATCTCCCTTTCGCAGGCCCACAGCGGGGCAAGGGAAGAAGCGTCCTCACGGGGGGCCGTAAAGCATCGGCAGACCAGTTGGTTCGACAGAAGGGCATTGATGATGCGGGTTGTCAAACAAGGTGGAGCGGTGCTCGGCCTAGCCGTCGCGCTGGCTGTCGGTGGCGTCGCCACTCCGGCGAGTGCCGAGTCGAACGCTCCGGTCGCCAAGAGCACGGTTGGCAATGGTGCCGACAGCGGCGCGTCCGCACAGGCCACCTGGCACTTCTACGCCGCCTACCCGGCCTGGACCAGCGCCTGCACGGCGGCCGGGGTGAACGGCTACAACCGCGGTTGGTGGTATGACTTCGACTGCGTGCTTCAACGCGGTAGCGACGGTGTACTCAAGAATTTCCTGTACATCGACTCCTGAGGGCTTCGCCTGCCTGCGGTGGACGGGGCCCATCGCAGGCAGGCGTCCTCCGGTGACGCCCTACAGCGGCCGGCAAGGCATGCCCGAACACCGCAACGCCCGGCATCGCCGGCATGCCATTGGCTCCCGTCGACTGATGTTTGACACGCGTTCGCCAGGTGTTCCCGACGTTGGCGGTTGCCGGCACTCCGGGGCGCGGAGGCTTTCGTGTGTCTGGCGCGGGTTACGAGCGTTCGGCGAGCTGGGCGACGAACGCCCGCCAGGCCGCCGGACCGAAGGTCAGGGCCGGGCCGGCGGGGTCCTTGCTGTCCCGGACGCCGATGACGCCGGGCAGGTTGTCAGCGACCTCGACGCAGTTCCCGCCACTTGCGCCGCTGCGGGTGGACTTGCGCCACCGGGCGTTACTGAGGTCCATGATGGCTCTCAACTTCCTTCAGCAGGTCGATGGACTGCCGGCGCGGTAGAGCCTCGTTCCGGACGCTCTCCCACCTTGCCTGAAGCGTAGCTACATCATCGTCCTTGTCGATGACGTCCCCGCCAAGCTGGTTTTCGAGGTGGCCAACCCACACGCCCTCGCTGGACCGCGCCAGGGCGAACGGTCCGGACAGCCCGATGTGCAGGCCGCTGGCGATCGGAATGACGTGGACGTGAACGTGCGGAAGCTCGGCGATCGCGACCAGGTGGGCGACCTGCTGGGCCATGATCCCGCCCAGACCATCACCCGTACGCCGGATCGCGGCTTCGTCCAGCACGGCGACGACCTGTGGCCGGCGCTCCCCGGTCAGGATCGCTTGCCTGCTCATGCGCCCCTGCACACGCTGCTCGACCTCGTCATCGGTGAGGCTTTCGACTGTTCGCAGGACGGTGCGGGCGTAGTGCTCCACCTGTAGTGGTCCGGGGATCAGGTTGGGCTCGAAGTAGCGAAGCTGTGTCGCTCCGCGCTCAGCGTCCAGCCAGGGTAGGAACCACGACGGTGCGCCGAACTTCGTTGCCAGGCGTTCGAAGAGTCCGCCGCTGTTCAGCGCCCGATCGGCGCCCTTGATGAAGTCGATCGTCAGTGCTCGCGTGCCGCTCTCCACGGCGCTGACGTGTGAGGCGCTGAAGCCCGCTGCCCGACCGAATGACTCTTGTGTCATGCCGGAGGCCCCTCGGGCGCGGCGGATCTCGCCAACGATGAACGCCGACAACGGGCCTGGTACGTCAGCCATACAACGCCCCTCAACTCAAAGATCCACTACCCGAGGTGCCACACGTCGAGGCCCTGTTAGGCCAGGTCACCCCGGTCGCCGGAAGCACCTTCCGAGCGTAATGGCCTCCACAGCAGAGTGTCACCAGGCGGCGCGGCTGGCAGGCCCACGAGATCCGGCGGTCGCGTTCGTAGCGGGGCCGCTCCCGACGGGCGAGCACTCACGGGAGCGGCCCCTTCCCAACGGCACCAAGGGGAGACCGTGCCCGACGACAAGCCCGAGAAGATCGGGAAGATGAAGGCCGGCGACGTGGTCTATCTGGCCACCGCGGCGAGCGTGCAGTTCCTGCGCCCGATCTTCGTGCGCGTCATCCGTGAGCTGCCCGAGCGGCACACGTACGACGGCTGGGTCTGGATTGAGGGTTACCAGCTGAACGCGGCGGGCGACGCGGTGGCGCACCGCGAGCTGTACGTGATGCGGGCGGGCGTGCGGTTGCAAGCCCTGCCCGTCATACCGACCAGGCCGGCCAAACGCCGCCGAAGCCCGGCGCGAGTCGGATGACCCCGCACCTGCCGATGCGCCCGGCGTGGCTGTGCCGCAACTGCGCCGCGCCCTGGCCGTGTGGCCCGGCTCAGCTCGCGCTCGTGACCGAGTTCTACGGTCATTCGATCGCGCTGGCGTTCTACCTGGCCGCGTCGATGCAGGAGGCGATCGACGACGTGTACGGCCTGGGGCTGCGCCCGGACCCGGCCGCGATGCACGCCAGGTTCCTCGGCTGGTTGTCAGTGGCCCGCCGACCTCGCCGAAACTGAAAACACACCGGCCGGGTGGGTCGCCCCCACCCGGCCGGCGTCCGGATCCCTAAACTTCAGTGCTTCTTGAACACCGGCATGGTGTCCAGCGTGGTGGTGATGTTCTGTGTGGTGCCGCCCCGGTACGTCTTCCCGGTGAAGATGTCCGTCCAGCTGTTGCCGGGCGGGAACCACACCGACGTCGTGGCGGTGTTGCCCGGCGATGTCACGGGTGCCACCAGGTAGTCCGGGCCGTAGAGGTACTGGGAACCGGCGGTGGCGTAGGCGGCCTGCTCATTCGGGTACGCCAGGTACATCGACCGGACGATGGGCGTACCCGTGCGGGTGGCCTCCTTGGCGGCGGCGTAGGTGTACGGCTGCAGTTCCTTGCGCAGGTTCAGGAACTTCTTGGCCGACGCGTTCGCCTCCGGGCCGTACTGCCAGGGCAGCCGGTCGCTGTGGTTGGAGTGCAGCCGGTCGATCGGCTGGAACGTGCCGAACTGGACCCACCGGGCGTAGAGGTCGTCGGGCAGCTTCGTGCTGCCCGGTTCGGTGCCCGGCTCCTGAAGGCCGCCGGTGTGCCCGCCGATGTCGTGGCTGACCGCGGCCAGCCCGGTCGCGGCCGACTCGCCAGGCGTGTAGCCGACCTCCATCTGGAGTGTCTGCCAGTTGGAGGTGGTGTCGCCGGTGAAGTGCAGCGTGGTGCGCTTGTCGGCCCATGGTCCGGTCGACACCGGCGTCGGGCTGCTGTAGCCGCCGGCCTGCAACGAGCCGTACGCCCGGGAGAAGGCGAAGCCGGTCTTGTCGGCGTACTGCTGGTTGATCCACGCGTCGGCGGTCACCCCGGCGAGCGAGGACTTGGTGTTGTCGCAGCACCAGTCCAGCCACCAGAGGTCCGGGCCCTTGCTGCCCTTGGGCAGCATCCCGTCGTGGAGCTGCATGTACGCCTTGAGCTGGTCCGGGTCGCCGAAGTCGAACGCGTAGCAGTCGGGACCGCCGTTGCAGCCGACGCGCTGGAGCTTGCCCTTCGCAGTGGCCTGCGCCTGCGCGAACTTCGGGTCCGAGCCGAGGATGCTCGGGTGGATGTTGATGCCGGTGTGCAGGCCCTGCTTCCTGGCCCAGTCGAAGAACGCCTTCGGGTCGGGGATCCGGGTGGGGTCGATGCTCCAGCCGTTCCACTTGTCCGGCGCCTTGACGTCGGTGTCGAGGACGAGCACGTCCAACGGCACACCCTCGGCCTTGGCCCGGGTCACCAGGTTCTGGAATTCGGTGGCGGTGCGGTCGTAGTACTCGGAGTACCACACGCCGTACGCCCACTTGGGCAGCAGCTTCGTGGGCCCGGTCAGTGTCGACAGGTCCTTCAGGGCACTGGTGAAGTCCTGCCCGTACGCGAAGACGTAGCCGTCCTGCTCGGCGGCGGGCCGAGGCTTGGTGGTGCTCAGGGCCGAGGCCGAGTCGTCGAGCAGGTACCAGCCGTCCTGGTAGAGAAGACCCGGAGCGGTGAGCGCGGAACCGGACACGCCGTCCAGGCCCCGGCGGTAGCCGCCGAGCGGCGCGTGCGGGGCGAGCAGCGGAGATACCTTGCTCGTGACGGCGACCGTGTCGACGTTGACGTTGCAACTGGCGTCCGTGGGGCAGGCCAGCGTCACGGTGTTGGTGCCACTGTCGAGGTGGACCGGGACGGAGACGGTGTTCCAGTAGTCCCATCCGCTCGTCGGCGGAAGGGTCGCCGTGACCGGCGCCGCCGTTCCGGCCGTGACCGACATGGTGCGCGTCTGGCTCGGCTGGGCGCCGGCCTGGCCGTTGGCGTAGCGGATCTGCACCTGGTAGTCACCCGCGGACGGAACATCCGTCACGGTGAGCGCGACGGCGGACGAGGTGCTCTCCAGGCCGGCCAGGAATCCCGTACCGGAAGCGCCGTTGTGGTCGTTCGCGGGCCGTGCGCCGCCGGCCAGCGCGCCGGTCTCGGCCTCTGCCAGCGCGCCGAACCGCACTGGCTGCGGCTCCGGTGCGGCAGGCGCCGGGAACGAATCGCCAGGGTTGACCATCGCGAGGCTGTCGACGTTCACATTGCCGGAGTCGGTGGGACCCCGCACGACCCTGACCTCGTGCCGGCCCGCGGTGAGATCAACGGGCACGCTGGCCAGGCCCCAGGTGTCCCAGTTCGCGGTGGGCGGCAGCGTCAGCGTGCGGCCGGCGTCGCCGTCGACCTGCACCGTCAGGGTGCGATCCACGTTCTGGCCGTCGCCGCCGGTGCTGTTGGCGTAGCGGACCGTGAGCTGCTTCGTGCCGCCTGCTGGCGCGTCGAGCGCGAACGTGACCGAGTCGCCGGACGAGGCGAAGCCGGCCGCGAAGCCGCGCCCGGTGAATCCCTGGTGGTCGGTGGCCACGCCGGGACCGCTCAGCTGCAACGACTCGGCCTCGCAGAGCGCGCCGAACGCGCAGGCCGGGGCGGTGTGGCCGGCCCAGGGCTGGCCCTGCACGACCTGCTTGCCGGCCTTGAGCTGCACGGTGAGGTTGTCGGCGGTGAACGCGCCCGAGCCGACCCGGTACCGCAACGTCATCGCGCCGGTGTCGATGGTGAGCCAGCCGTGGTCGACGCGCTTCGTGAAACGCGTACGGGCGAAGTCGTCGCGCCCGATGGCGTTGAACGTGGCGGCGTCGGTGAACCTGCCGTCCTTCTGGTACTCGGTGCGGATCAGGGTCGGGGACAGCACCTCGAAACGTGCGCCACCCGACCGTACGGCTTCGTCCTGCGCCCGGTGGTGGCTGGCCTGAGCCGGCGCGGACGGAGCGAGTGCCAGCCCCGTGATGAGAATGCCGGCTGCGGCGGCTGCTGTCGCGCGGCGACGCTGTGAGTTCCGATAGAGCAAGATGCGCTCCTCGTCTCATATGGAGGAAATGAGTCGATGACAACGCTGTCACTCACCCGAAACGCCTGTCAACGGATCTTGGAGGGTGTCCCTTCTCTCTTTCGTCAACAGCCGCGCACGACTACCAGCCCCGCACGACTACCGGTTCAGACGTACGGGGTCCAGGGCTCGGGCTGTTCGGCGTCCCAGCCCAGCTCCTCGAGTGCACGCAGTACCGCCCGTGCGCGGGGGGGTCCAGAAGAGCAGGACCTGGTCGCGCTCCTCGACCTCGAAGGCGACGGCGGTCGCCGGCAGCGGGAACCGTCGGGAGAACGGATGGTGCGCCACCGCGGCGACGTAGAAGTGTTCCAGGGTGTCCGATCCGGTACGCGACGTGAAGGTCAGCGTGCTGTCGTCGGCGTGCAGCTTCACCGTCGGCCAAGCCATACGTCGGACAGCGCGGAGGGAGCTGCCGCGGGTGAAGTCGAGGCGGTGAACGTAGGTGAGTCCGCCCCGCGCATCGAAGGTCTCCGAGATCATCGTCGGATGGTACGGCGATCGCGAGGGGTCGAGGCGCGGCGGTGGGAGCTACCAGATGTGCGCGCGCTCGTCGATGAATCGAGGCGGCTCGCCGAGGAAAGTGTCGGCCGGAACAGCGCCGTGTGCCAGGTTGAGCGTGTCTAAACGGTATGTCGTGGCGCCGCCATTCATCCCGGCAAAACGGTAGTTGATGTGCCAGCGCAGCCATTCGCCACGGGCGAGTCGCACCGTGGGAGGCCGGCGGTGACGGCGCGGCACACCCCAGGCTGCCGCTATCAGTTCGACTTGAAGGCTGCCGTCCACCGGCTTGAGACGCACCTCGCTTCGGTACGGCGGTCGTGTCAGACCCTCGCGAGGCTCGAACCCATCGGCCTCCGTCATCTCGATCTCCTGAGCGAACGGCACTGCTCGTGCCGGCAGGATGAACGACACCGGTACGGCGTTGCGCCGAGTCGCCTCAGCTCCGCCGCGTGAACGCCTGGTCCAGGACGTGTGAACCCACTGCACCACAGCATCCACCCGGCGATACTCGGTCGCTACCTGCCCTGACGCAACCCGGATTCACTCATTCAGCGGATCTGGTGGTCGTTCGCGAAGAGTTCCAAGTCCAACGAATTCACGCGATCCTCGTCTGTGGATCCCCCTGCGATGATCTCGTGCATGACTCGACGGCGCGCGGACAGGCTGGCGAACGTGGTCGGCCTCGTAACGCTTGGTTTCGGTGTGGTGTTGACGGCCGTTCCGCGACGCAGCGCGGCGGCCCTCGGGTTGGGTGATCGCCCTGCCCTGGCCCGAGCGGTCGGTCTGACTGATCTCGTCGTCGGTTCCGGCGTCCTGTACGGGCGCCCCCGTTGGCCGTGGATGGCGGCGCGGGCGACCGTGAATCTCGTGCTGACCGGCTGCTACGCAGCGGAGGCCAGCCGCCCGCACGGGGACCGGCGGGCTCGTGCCGGAGCGATTGCCATGGCATCACTCACCGTGGTGGATGCCACGTTGGCCGCTGCGCTGGCGACCCAGCGTCGCATTCAGGACACCCGCCGATAGCCACGTGCTGCTCTGCGGAGCCGAATCGATGAGTCAGCAGCGGGGGCGGTCGAGTGGAGCGGCGGCACCGGCGAGCGCTTCGACCGTCGCCGTCGGCGCGACCGACTCTGTCGGGGTCGGCGAGGGCGCGATGGTGGGGCTCGGCGGGGCCGCGGGTGAGCTGCTGGGCGTGGGGGAGGCGCTGGCGAGGGTGGCCGTGCTGCGTTGCACCTGCTTCGTGACCATGCGGATGCTGGTGGCTGTCGCCTGGCGTCCGTACACGTCGGTGACCCTGATGCTGTAGGGCCCGGGGCCGATCCCACCCTCGATGGTCCAGTGGTTGTCGCTCTGCCGGGCGGCCTTGCGGAAGCCGCCGCCCGGCCCCTTCGCCTCGACCGAGCGGATCGGGTTGCCGTGGTTGCCGACCTGCACGGCGAACCAATATTTCGAGGCGCCGCCCTTCATCCGGAAGGTGAGCCCTCCGTCGAGCGGCGGGTTCACCACCGCCCGGTACGTGACGGAGGCGATGCCCTGCGACCGGTCGGCGATCCTGGTGAACGCCTCGGTGGACAGGTCGATCTTGCTGGGTCCGCAGCCGCCGCACTGGTCCATCACCATGACCCGGACCTTGCCCTTCGGGCCGGTCACCTCCAGAAAGCTGCCGCAGGCCGCCGACCCGGCGTACTGGGAGGATCCGAGGGCGACGTAGAGCCGGTCCGCCGGAGGGCCCGGGAAGGAGCAGTTGCCGCCCGAGCGGCCCGCGTCGTAGAAGCTGGCCTTTCCCTTGTGTACGGCGTTGCCCGTCGGTGGTGCGGCGCAGGCGGGGGTGGCGCCGCCGCGGACGGCGAGGGTGATGCCGAGTACGGCGGCCAGGGCGGTGACCCCGGCACCGGCCAACCAGTGCCGGCCCCGTCGACTCAACCGGGGCGTGCTGGCCGGGATGTCGTTGTCGGGGGCCGTGCCTGGTGCCGTCACGGCACCTGATGTTGCCGCACCATGCTGTGGCAGCGCAAAGCCGTCCCAGCGATCGTCACTCGCCGGATCGGCGGGGGCGCAATCCGTTGAGTACGGTGGTGACGACCAGGTCGGCGGAAAGGGGCACGAGGTGAAGCCCTCGATCTCCGACGTGCAGGAGTACCTCTCACTGGAGCCGCTGACCACGCGGATCCAGACGCATCAGCGCTACAGCGAAGTCCCGGACGACGTCGAGGGCACGGTCCGGCAGGCGGTGTCGCTGTCCAGGGACGCGAACCTGCTCGATGTCGGCTGCGGCACCGGAGCCTTTCTCCGCAATCTCGCGGAGCGGGGCCATCGCGGCCGGCTCGTGGGGCTGGACACCTCACCTGCGGCTGGACGCGCGCTCCGGGACGTCGCAGGCGTGTCGGCGCAACTCGGCAACGCGATGGACCTGCCGTACGACGCGGAGGTTTTCGATGTCGTCACGGCGCGCCACATGCTCTACCACGTTCCGGACGTGCGGCGGGCGTTGGCCGAGTGTCGGCGGGTGCTCAGGTCGGAGGGAGTCTTCGCAGCCGTGGTCAACACCCCCGGCGCGACGCCTCGTGTGTCGGCGCTCGTCGCCGAGCTGGTTTCGGCGGCGGGGATCGACGTTCCGATCGTGCCCAACTCGCGGGTCCACAGCGACAATCTGCCCGAGATGATCGAGTCGACCTTCGGCGCGGTCGCGGTACACCGATACGACAACGCTCTCGTCTTCGACAGTCCGGAGCCGGTCATCGCGTTCGCGGCGGCCCAACTGTCGTTCTACGGCGTCGAGCCGGACTCGGCCCTCCGCCCGGAGTTGACGCGAGCCATCGGCGCCAAGGTACGCGCCTGGTTCGCCTCCGAGGTGGGGCCGTGGCGCGATCCCAAGGGCTACGTGATCTGCACGGCGCGTCAGGGCCGGCAGAGCTAGTCACTCGCCGGATCGGCGGGGGCGCAGGCCGTTGAGGGCGGTGGCGATGACGAGGTCGGCGTACTCGGCGGTGAGCGGCCCGCTGCGGTGCAGCCAGCGGTTGAGTACCGGCCCCCAGATCATGTCCACCGCCACATCCAGGTCGACGTCCTCGGCGATCTGACCCGCCCGCTGGGCGCTGCGCAGGCGCTGCCGCTTGGCCTCCTTCAACGGCCCGTCCAACCGTTCGGCGTACGCGGCGGCCAGCTCGGGGTCGAGCGCGATCTCGGTGGCCAGCGCGCGCATCGGTTGCTCGTAGCGGGGGTCGTTCATCTCCTCGACCGTCGCGCGCAGCACCAGGGTCAGGTCCGCCGCGAGGTCGCCGGTGTCCGGCAGCGTCGGCGGCCCACCCTCGGTGGCCTCGCTGAGCATGAGGAAGGCGTCGAAGATGACAGCGCCCTTCGACGGCCACCAGCGGTAGATGGTCTGTTTGCCGACGCCGGCCCGCGCGGCGATGCCCTCGATGCTGAGCTTCGCGTACCCCACCTCCTGGATCAGGTCGAAGGCCGCGGTGAGGATGGCGCGTCGCGAGGTCTCTTTCCGGCGGGCCGTGTTGGGCGTCATGGGGTAGCACGATACCAGCGGACGAGACGAACCGTCTCGTCTTGACGACGGCATCGCCGCAGGTCTAATCTCCTCTTCACAACGAGACGGACCGTCTCGTCTCGCGTTACCTGAAGTGGAGATCCAACATGCGTACCTGGTTCATCACCGGCGCCAGCCGTGGCCTGGGCCGTGCCTTCGCCGACGCTGCCCTCGACCGCGGTGACCGGGTGGTCGCCGCCGCCCGGACCATCACCGCTGAGGACTTCGACGAGAAGCACGCGGACCGGCTGCTGACAGTGACCCTCGACGTGACCGACCGCGCGGCCGTCATCGCCGCCGTCAACACCGCTGTCGAGCACTTCGGCAGGCTCGACATCGTCGTCAACAACGCCGGCACCCTGTCCATGGGCATGATCGAAGAGTTCACCGAGGCCGAGGCGCGCGCCCAGTTCGAGGTCAATCTCTTCGGCGCGCTCTGGGTCAGTCAGGCCGTGCTGCCACACCTGCGCGCTCAACGGTCCGGCCACATCGTGCAGGTGTCCAGCATCGCCGCACTCGGTGGCTTTCCGAGCACCGGCATGTACAGCGCGAGCAAGTTCGCCCTGGAGGGCATGAGTGAGGCGCTGGCGATGGAGGCGGCGGCCTTCGGCATCACTGTCAGCATCGTGCAGCCGGGCGGCTACTGGACCGACCTCTACACCAGTCTGAGCGCCACCACCCCGATGGAGGCGTACGCGCCACTGCGCGGCGAACTGGAGCGTCAGTGGGCCGAAGGCTCGATCGACAGCGAACCCCGGCTGGCCGCCGACGCACTGCTGCAACTGGTCGACAGCGACGACCCGCCGCTGCGGCTCCTGCTCGGCAGCATGGTGTACGACCTGGCGTTCGACATCGCCCGCCGACGGATGGACACCTGGGCGGGCTGGGAGCAGGTCAGCCGAGCCGCCGAGAAAGCAGTCGCGGCGCCTGGGCCGACGCACTGACGAGCCGTATCGCCACGGGCCCGGGGTGCGGCGTTCTAGGCTCCGAGATATGGCGGCGGCGTGCCCAACTCTTTGGCACATAAGTCCGGGCAGAGCCCTCACCCCATGATTTCTCCTCGCGAGGCGCAAACCTAGACGGAGAGGAAACACGCATGGCTGTCAAAACCAAGACTCGTCCGGGCACCACGGAGATTCGGCCGTTCTCGGTCGACATTCCGCAGGCCGACCTCGATGACCTGAAGAGGCGCATCAAGGCCACCCGCTGGCCGGACAAGGAAACGGTGAACGACCAGTCGCAGGGCGTGCCACTCGCCACGATTCAGGCCGTCGCCCGCTATTGGGAGAAGGAATACGACTGGCGCAAGGTCGAGGCGCGGCTGAATTCCGTACCGCAGTTCATGACCACCATCGACGGGGTGGACATCCACTTCATCCACGTGCGCTCGGAGCACGAGGACGCGATGCCGCTCATCGTCACCCACGGGTGGCCGGGGTCGATCATCGAGCAGATGAAGATCATCGAGCCGCTCACCGATCCCACGGCGCACGGCGGGAGCGCGGCGGACGCCTTCCACCTGGTGATCCCGTCGCTGCCCGGCCACGGCTTCTCCGGCAAGCCGACCGAGCCGGGATGGAACCCGCAGAAGATCGCGACCGCCTGGACCGAGCTGATGAAGCGGCTGGGCTACAACCGCTTCGTCGCGCAGGGCGGCGACTGGGGCGCGGTCATCGTCGACCAGATGGGCCTCCAGGCACCTCCGGAACTGCTCGGCATCCACACCAACATGCCCGGCGCGATCCCACCCGAGATCGACCTGTTGTTCCAGGGCGACACCACCGGCGCGAACAACGCCATGGGCTCGCTGCCGTCCGGTCTCTCCGACGACGAAATGCGTGCCGCCGAGGAAGCCAACTTCGTCTGGAAGCACGTCGCGTACGCCCTCATGATGGCGACTCGTCCGCAGACGCTGACCGGGTTGGCGGATTCGCCGGTCGGCCTGGCGTCGTTCCTGCTCGACCACGACGCGAAGAGTCTGGCCCTGATCGCGCAGGTCTTCGACGGGGCAAAAGCGGGCCTCACCCGCGACGACATCCTGGACAACATCTCGCTCTACTGGTTGACGAACACCGCGGTCTCCGCGTCCCGTCTGTACGCGGAGAACAAGCTCTCGTTCTTCGCCGCCAAGGGCGTCAAAATCCCGGTCGCAGTGAGCGTCTTCCCCGACGAGTTGTACGAGGCGCCGCAGAGCTGGGCCGAGCAGGCGTACTCCAACCTCATCTACTACAACAAGCTCGACGTGGGCGGGCACTTCGCGGCCTGGGAACAGCCGAAGATCTTCTCTGAGGAGCTTCGCACCGCCTTCCGGTCGCTGCGCTAGATGGCCGTGCACCTGCCCCCGCTGAACGGGGCGGCCGAGTGGCTCAACTCCGAGCCACTCGGCCCCGCCGACCTGGGCGGGCGCGTCGTCCTGGTCAACTTCTGGACGCTGACCTGCATCAACTGGCTGCGTCAGGAGCCGTACGTGCGTGCCTGGTCGCAGGCCTACCGCGACGACGGGCTTGTCGTCATCGGGGTGCACACCCCGGAGTTCGGATTCGAGCACGACGTCGACTGGGTGCGGCGGGCGGTGGCGGCCCGGTCGATCGACTACCCGGTGGCGGTCGACAACGACTACGCGATCTGGCAAGCCTTCGACAACCACTACTGGCCGGCGCTCTACTTCGTCGACGCCGACGGCGTCATCCGCGACGACCACTTCGGCGAGGGACGCTACGAGCAGTCCGAGCGGGTGCTCCAGCAACTGCTCGGCATCGAGCGCGCCCCCGTACCCGTCACGGGGGTCGGCCCGGAGGCGGAAGCCGACTGGGACAACCTGCGGACGCCCGAGACGTACCTCGGTTTCAGTCGCGGAGAACACTTCGCGTCGCCGAACGGCCCCGCGCTCGACGAACGCCGCGCCTACCAGGTGCCGGAGAGCCTCGGCCTCAACCAGTGGGCCCTGGCGGGGGAGTGGACGATCGGGTCGGAGAAGGTCGCGCTCGACCGCGCCGGCGGCGGCATCGCCTTCCGGTTCCACGCCCGCGACGCGCATCTCGTGCTGGCCCCCGGGGCGGGACCGCCGATCCCGTTCCGCGTGCTGCTCGACGGCGCGGCTCCCGGCCCGTCCCACGGTGTCGACGTCGACGAAGACGGCAACGGTGTACTCCAGGACGGCCGCCTCTACCAGCTCGTCCGCCAGGACGGCGCGGTCCGTGAGCGGACCCTGGAAATCACGTTCGGCGAGCCCGGCGCCGAGGCCTACGCCTTCACCTTCGGGTAGGGCGTGTGTCGAATCCCTGGCCGGGGCTCCGACACACGCCGGGGCCGCTCAGCGGCGCAGGTCGACCATGCTGACGGTGCCGGAGACCGGCGAGACGCTCTCCACCCGGGATCCGGGACGGAGTCGGGCGTCGCTGGCGTACCGGTCGGCGAGAACCTTCTCCGCGGCCTCGTCGCCGTCGTCGGCGGCGAGCAGCAACGCGGCGATCTCGTCCACGAGAGTGAGGTCGGCGGTGGCGACGTCGTCGGTCATCGCGTCGAGGCTGTCCCAGAGCAGCAACTCGTCCTTCTGCCGGTGGGCCAGCTCCAGCAGGACATAGTCGTGGATGAACCAGTCGCCTCGGATCGGCAGCTCCGGGCTCACGCCGTACACCTCGGGGTCGATCGTCCCGGCCCGGTACGCCGACCACACCCGCGCCGCCGAGTCGAAGAGGCCGGCCTTCGGGTCGATGTCGTAGCCGTCGAACCCCCAGTCGCCGGCCGGGTCGACCTCCGGGTCGGCCCAGACCCAGCGGTCGCCGTTCCAGTACTCCACCAGCACGTGGTCGTGGTGCCAGCCGGGCACGAAGTACGAGGCGAACCCGACCCGGCTGCGGCTGGGAACGCCGTGCTGACGGAGCGCCGCCACCGCGAGCAGCGTGTGGTCCCGACAGCAGCCGGCCACCCGGTCGACGGCCGGACGCTCGGCGGCCAGGGGCAGCGGGAATCGGGACTGGTCGGTGTCGAGGATGCGGTCCACCCAGCGGCAGTTGACCTCCTCCAGCCGGTCGGGGGGCAACTCGACGCCGCCGGCGCGGTAATGAACGATCACGTTGCGGACGGTCGCCGCCACCGAGGCGAGGTCAGCCGGTACCGCGTCCAGCAGCGTGGCGTGCCGACCGGGATCGCTGTACGGGGAGTGCTGCCGGTAGTCATCGACGTTCATGAGACGAGTCTGCCTCTTGGCGTCGGGCCCGTGGGGTGGCGTCGGCCTGCAATATTGTTGGCTTCCATGACGACCCCCGAGATCACCATCGCCACCCCAGCGGACCGTGACGCGGTGGTCGGCTCCCTGGTTGCCGCGTTCGTCAAGGATCCCGTCCTGCGGTACCTGTTCCCCGACGAGGACACCTACCCGCGGTACGCCGCTGCCTTCTTCGGGCACCTCTTCGACAAACGGGTGCACCGGTCGTCGATCTGGACGATCGGGGGCGGTGCCTCCGTGGCGATCTGGGAACCGCCGGCTGACGCGTCGGCCGCCGGGCACGCGTCGGCCGCCGGGCACGCGTCGGCCGCCGGGCACGCGCGGGCCGCCGGGCACGCGCCGCCGGAGGAAGCGCGGTACCCCGCCGACGTGCTGGCCCGGGTGCAGGGCTACGACAAGACAGTGCACGCCGCCCTGCCGACGTTCCCGTTCTGGTACCTCGGTGTTCTGGGCACCCACCCGGACAGCGCCGGACGCGGTTGGGGCCGCGCCGTCATGCGGGCCGGGCTGGATCGCGCCGCCGCCGACGGCCTGCCGGCGATCCTGGAGACCAGCAACCCGGGCAACGTCGAGCTGTACCGCCGGGCCGGCTGGGAGGTGGTGGGCTCCCTGTCGGAGCCCGTGCCCACCTGGATCATGCAGCAGCCACCGAGCTGAGCACCGCGATTCCGCACCTCCTACGATCGGCGGCGTGCACACCACCCCCTCCAGCCCCATCGACGTGGCGCAGGTCTTTCCCCCGGTTGCCCCGTTGGCGCGGACGACCGTCCGGTTGCATCCCCGGCCGGGTTCGCCGACAGCGGAGCAGAGTTCGGTAGGCGGACCGCTGCTGTGGCCGGTCGACGAAGCCTGGCCGATGTGTGACGGACCGGAGCCCGGCGACCATTACCGCGACGGTCCGGGCGAGCCGGCGGCACCGCTGGTGCCGGTCGTGCAGTTGCTGGCCGAGGACGTGCCAGAGGTGCCGTTCCCGGCGGGTACGGACATGCTGCAGGTCCTGTGGTGCCCATTCGACCATGACCCGTGGACGACACCTCGCCCTGCGCTGCGGTGGCGTCGTCGCGCCGACATCGGTGCCCTGCTTCACGAAATGCCCGCACCGGACGTGGAGTCAGATCCAGCGCACGTCCCCAACCCGTGCGTGCTCGACCCGGAGCGGGTCACCGAGTACCCGGGCTGGGACCTCCCGGATGACGTGTGGCCGCAGATCGAGGGCACGATGAGGCAGGTGGCGCAGGAAACCGGTTGGGAGTACGAAACCGATCTGGCGGTCGCCTCGGGGATCAAGGTCGGCGGTTACCCCGGCTGGACCCAGTTCCCGGACTGGCCGGTCTGCGAGTGCGGCTCGTCCATGGACCATCTGCTGACGGTCGCCAGCTGGGAGTTCAGCCGCGGTGACGAAAAACGGTGGATTCCGGTAGAGGATCGTCCGGCGATGGCCGGTTGGGGATGGGACACCGACGACGATCACCCGTGGCGGACGATCCAGAACCCCAGCGGGCTCATGCTGGGCGACGTCGGCGGGATCTACCTGTTCGTCTGCACCGCCTGCCCCACCAGGCCGTTCGACTACCGCTTCGACTGTTCCTGACGAGTCCGGATGGTCACTGGCAGGCTCACATCCCCGGCTACCGCCGAATCTTGGACAGTTTCCGTTAGCTGGTAACGGAAACTGTCCAAGATCTACGCGTGGCCGTCGGCGACGTGCGGTCAGCAGGCGACGAAGATGCGGGCGTAGATCTCGGCGGGGCTGAGAAGCATCCGGTGCCCGTGCCACCAGGGGCTACGACGCAACGACAGGTGCCGGAGGCACCCGACCGATGCGGGCAGCACATGTCGGGTGGTCGACCATCCCCGCGACCTAGCGTCAGTGCTCGAAAGGGAAGGAGGCCCGGGTGCTGGATCGGCTCAACGAGGCCATGGCGTACATCGAGCGGCACCTCGACCAGAAGATCGAGGTGGCCGAGCTGGCGCGGATCGCGCTGACGTCGGAGTACCACTTCCGACGGCTGTTCTCCGCACTGGCCGGAATGCCGCTGTCGGAGTACATCCGTCGGCGTCGGCTCACCGTCGCCGGCGCGGACGTGCTGGCGGGGGAGCGGACGTTGCTCGACGTCGCTGTGCACTACGGCTACGGCTCGGCGGAGGCGTTCGCCCGGGCGTTCCACGCCGTGCACGGCGTGGGGCCCGGAGAAGCTCGGCGTACGGGGGCAGCGCTGCGCGCCCAGCCCCGGATGTCCTTCCGACTCACCGTCGAAGGGAGCGGCAGCATGGAGTACCGAATCGTCGACAAGGACGCGTTCGCGCTGGTGGGGCGCAAGGCCCGGGTTCCGCTGGTGCACGAGGGGATGAACCCGGCGATCGTCGCGTTCATCAGGAGCATCGACAAGGAGACGACCGGGAGGATCGAGGCGCTCTCCGATCAGGAGCCGAAGGGGATCGTCAACGTCAGTGACAACCTCGCCGACAGCCGGCAGGAGGGCACCGAGTTGGACTACTGGCACGGCGTGGTGACCGGTGCCGTACCGCCGGAGGACCTGGACGCGCTGCCGGTGCCGGCCGGGTCGTGGGCGGTGTTCACCACGTCCGGTGCGTTTCCGCAGGCGGTGCAGTACCTGTGGCGCGACGTGTTCACCCAGTGGTTCCCGTCCAACCCGTACCGCAGCCGACCTGGACCGGAGATCTCCCGGGTGCGGGTGTCCGCGGACGGCACCGAGGCGGACGCCGAGCTGTGGATCCCGGTCGAACGGGTACCCACCCCTATGTAGAGTTCCGATACAGTGGCCGGATGCGGATGACCATTCCGGTCGCGAAGGTGCTCGCGGCGCTGCTCGCCGAGCCCGACGAGCAGCGCTACGGGCTCGACCTGATGCGATTGACCGGCCTGCCCAGCGGCACCCTCTATCCGGTGCTGCACCGGTTGCAGGGAGCCGGCTGGCTGGCCGCCGACTGGGAGGCGATCGATCCCGTCGCGGTCGGCCGGCCGGCCCGCCGCTACTACCGGCTCACTGCCGTCGGGGTGTCGCAGGCCCGTCAGGCGCTCGCCGACCTGCGGGCCGCGATCCCCGAGGGTCGTCCCTCGTGGGGCGGCACCGGGCCCGCCGGGGCGCCGGCATGGTGACCCGCCGGGTCGCCGAGTGGCTGTTGGGGCTGGCCGCGCGTCGCTGGCCGGTCGACGTCCGCGACGACCTGCGCCGCGAGTGGGCCGCCGAGCTGCACGTACTCGCCGAGAGCGGCCGGCGGACGAGGATGGTCGGCTTCGCGGTGAGCCTCGCCGTCAGTCGCGCCGGTGCCCCGCTCGTCGACCGCAGCCTGCTGCACCGGCGAGCCCGCCGCACCGTGGCCGCGCTGCTGCTGGCCCCGCTCGCCTGCGCCGCGATCGTGTTCGCCAGCGCGGTGCTGATGAACGTGGTCCTGAACTGGCTACTGCTGCGGCCGCAGTTCCAGCTACCGCTCTGGTCGTTGTCGACCGCCGGGCTGGCGGTGCTCCTGGCGGTGTACGCCGCACGCTGGGCCCGGCACACCGCGCTCGGCGGCCCGCTGCGCATCGCGCTCGGGGTGGTGCTCCCCATCGGTGCGGTCATGGCTCTGGCCGGGTACACCCTCGACACCGGCGGAATGGTCGGCGCCGTGCCCGGTCTGCTGCTCTGGTTGGCGGGAATGACACTGGTCCTCTGGGCCGCGGCGACCCTCAGCGTGCGGGGGCGGGTCCGGGCGGCCTGGTGGCTGGGCGTCCTCGGCGCGCTCGTCGTCGCCGACGTCGCCGTGATCCTCTTCGTGGTCGGGAACATTCCCGGCTCCGGCGTCGTGGTCGAGGGTACGGCGGGGGACAGCGTCGACCGGATCTCGGCACCGCTGTGGCTCTTCGCCTGCTGGACCGACTGGAACTTCGGCCTGCCCCGGCCCACCCGTTGGGAGATCTTCCTGATCACCGACGAGGTGCTGGTGGAACCGTTGTTCTACCTGGCCTGCACGCCGTACGCGCTCGCGTACGCGATCCGGGCGGCCCGGTCCGCGCCGGCCGCACCGGTCGTCCTCGCCGCGACCCCGGTGTGAACCTCAGTCGGGTACGTCGTCCCAGGTCGTACCCGGCTCCAGGTAACCGGTCAACTGGTTCTCGCGCAGCGCGTACGCGAGAACCAGCAGGGCGTGCTTGTCCAGCTCGGGCAGCCGATCCAACGGGAACCACCGCACGGCCAGCGACTCGTCGTCGTTGACCCGGGCGGTGCCGGCCACCAGCCGACACAAAAACCCCAGGTTCAGGTATTCGCAGCGGTCCCCGTTCGGGTAGGTGTGCGGGTGCGAGACGGCGCTTGTCATCCGCACCGGTGCGACGTCCAGCCCGGTCTCCTCGCGCACCTCGCGGACCAGCGCGGTGGCCGGCTGCTCGCCCGGCTCGACGAAACCGCTGATCACCGACCAGCGTCCGTTGTCGGCGCGCTGGCCGAGCAACAGCTCACCGACGTCGTTGCGGACCACCGCGCTGACGCTCGGCAGCGAGAGCAGGTCGTGACCGACGTGCTTGCGCAACCCCACTATGTAGTCCGGTATCGCCATCCGGCGATCATAGATGCGACCGCAGTGGGGCTCACCTGCGCATCTTCTGAAGTTCCAGTCCCACGCGTTTCGCCGTTTCGGCCCGACGAACGCCATGCATATCTACTGTGGAGATCGTCGGCGACTTGTGCGATCCGGTGGCGGCCGGCCGGTTCGCGGTGCACAGTGATTCCCATGAGCGACAGCGGACGTGGTGGGCAGTTCTACTGGTGCACCCGGCATCACCGGGTCGAGACGGACGCGAACGTGTGTCCGGCGAAGCACGTTCTCGGCCCGTACGACTCGGCGGCCGACGCGGAGAACGCCCTGCAACGAGTGCAGGAGCGGAACGAGGCGTGGGATGCCGAGGACGCTCGTTGGGCCGGGGAAGACAGATAGGCGGCGCGGGACGGCTCGCGCCGAAGCATTTCGTGCTCCGCGAGGACGCACGCGAGAGCACGTCCCCCGAGGAGGGAACCACGATGGCCGAAGCACAGCAGGCCACCAAGCGCCCGGCCGCCCGACGCACCACGGCGAAGAAGACCGCCGCGGCGGAGCGGAACACGGCGGCGAGCCGGACCACCCCCGTGCGCAAGTCCACCACTGGGGCCGCGAAGGCACCGGCCCGCAAGGCCGCCGGCGGGGCGGGCCGCGCCCCGGCCAAGAAGACCACCACGGCGGCGAAGAAGGCCCCCGCGAAGAAGGCAACGACCAAGACCACCGCCGCGGCCAAGAAGGCCCCTGCGAAGACCTCGACCGCCACCCGCAAGACGACCGCCACCGCCAAGCGGGCTCCGGCGTCCACGGCGCGGAAGACCACCACCGCCGCGAAGAGGACCACGGGTACGGCGAAGAAGACGGTGAGCGCGGCCAAGAAGACCACCGCCTCGGCGGCGAAGAAGACCACGGCCGCAGCGAAGGCCCCGGCGCGCAAGACCGCGACCGCGGCTCCCGCGCGCAAGACCGCGACTGCGGCATCGGCGCGGAAGACCGCGACCGCAGCCCCGGCGCGGAAGACCGCGACTGCGGCACCGGCGCGGAAGACCGCGACCAAGGCGTCCGCCGTCAAGAAGACGGCGGCGAAAAAGACCGGCGCGACGAAGAAGGCAGTCGCCAAGAAGGCGCCGGCGAAGAAGACGGCGTCCACCCGCCCCAGCGGCGGTGCCCGCAAGGCTCCGGCCAAGAAGGCGCCGGCCGCGAAGGTGACGGGCACGTCGTCGACCACCGCCCGCAAGGCGGCGGCGAAGAAGGCCCCGGCGAAGAAGACAGTCGCGGCCAAGGCGCCGGCCCGCAAGGTGACGGCCCGCAAGTCGCCGGCCCGCCCGGTCGCCGCACGGGCCACCGCCCCGAGGGGTGCCCGCAGCGCTGCTCGGAAGGCGACCGGCTGAGAGCGGGCCACCCCTCGCCGGGCGGATTTCTCGGCCGGTCACCGGAAGCGGATCACCCGTGGCGCTGTCAGGATTGACCCGTGGTCATCCGACGCGTACTCGCGCCCCGCATCGACTTCGGCGCGTTGCGCCGCGAACTCGGCCTGCCCGAGGAGTTTCCGGCAGACGCCCAGCGTGAAGCGGACGAGGCGGCTGCGGCACCGCCGCAGCCGCCCGTCGACCGCACCGACATACCGTTCGTCACCGTCGACCCCGCCACCTCGCGGGACCTGGACCAGGCAATGCACCTCGCCCGCCGCCCCGGTGGGGGCTACCGGGTGCGGTACGCGATCGCCGACGTCGCCGCGCACGTCACCCCGGGTGGCGCGTTGGAGGCGGAGACCTGGCGGCGGGGGCAGACCATCTACCTGCCCGACGGGAACGTGCCGCTGCACCCGCGCACCCTCAGCGAGGGTGCCGCCAGCCTGCTGCCCGACGACGACCGGGCCGCTGTGGTCTGGACCATCGACCTGGACGCCGACGGTGGCACCGTGGCCGTCGAGCTGGAACGCGCCCTGGTCCGCAGCCGGGCCAAGCTCGACTACACAGGGGTGCAGGCGGCAGCCGACGCCGGGCGGCTGCCCGACCCGATCGCGCTGCTGCCGGAGATCGGCGACCGACTGACCGCGCGTGGGTTGCGGCGCGGCGCCATCAACCTGCCCCTGCCCGAGCAGGACCTGGAGCCCGACGGCGAGGGCTGGCGGCTGGTGCTGCGCGCCCCGGCGCCGATGGAGGAGTACAACGCGCAGATCTCCCTGCTGACCGGGATGGCGGCCGCCGACATCATGCTTGCCGGCCGGATCGGCCTGCTGCGGACGATGCCAGCGCCCAAACCGGAGGCGGTGCAACGGCTCCGGGCCGCCGCCGCGCCGCTGGGCGTGCACTGGCCGGACGACGTGGGCCCGGGTCAGGTCATCGCCGGTCTGGACGCCGCCCAGCCGCGCGCCGCCGCGTTCATCGACCAGGCGGCCGAGCTGATGCGCGGTGCCGCGTACACCGCCTTCGACGGGGAACTGCCGGAGCAGCCGGAGCATGGCGGCGTGGCGGCCGCGTACGCCCACGTGACTGCGCCGCTGCGGCGGCTGGCCGACAGGTACGCCACCGAGGTCTGCCTGGCCCTGCACACGGGCAAGCCGGTGCCCGACTGGGCCCGCGCGGCGCTGCCCCGGCTGCCCGAGGTGATGGCGAGCACCGACCGGGTCGCCTCGGCGGCCGCCCGTGGCGCCGTCGAGCTGGCCGAGGCGGCGGTGCTGGAACACCGGGTCGGCGAGACCTTCGACGCGGCAGTCCTCGACGTCGACGCCCCGCCCAACGGCAAGTCCCGGCCCCGACCCCCTGGTGGCACCGTCGCGCTGGACGCCCCGCCGGTACGCGCCCGCTGCCTCGGCCAACTGCCACTCGGCGAACGGGTCCGGGTCCGTCTGGTCACTGCCGACCCGGCGGCCCGTACCGTCCTGTTCGAGCTGGCGTGACCGCGCTGCCGGCCCTGGCCTGGTCCCCGTCGGCGCGGTCGCCAGTGGCAGCGGGGATTCTCACAGCGCTCGACGCTGCTGACCTACCGAGCGGTTTGCGAGGATGAGGCCATGGCATACGACGCGAGCACGCTGCCCGACGTGTCCGGGCTGACGGTCGGCATCATCGGCGGCACCGGCGACCAGGGGCGGGGCCTCGCCTACCGGTTCGCGCGGGCCGGCCAGACGGTGCTGATCGGGTCCCGGTCGGCCAAGCGGGCCGCCGAGTCCGCCGCCGAGATCGCCGCCCTGCCCGGGGTGCCGGCCAGCGGAAGCGTCACCGGCGCCGCCAACGACGAGGTGGCCCGACAGAGCGACGTGGTGATCATCGCGGTGCCGTGGGACGGGCACGCCGCCACCGTCGCCGCCCTCGCCGAGCCGCTCGCCGGGCGGATCGTCGTCGACTGCGTCAACCCGCTCGGTTTCGACAAGCAGGGCCCGTACGCGCTGACCGTCGCCGAGGGCAGCGCCGTGCAGCAGGCCGCCGCGTTGCTGCCCGACTCCCGGGTCTGCGCCGCGTTCAACCACGTCAGCGCACCACTGCTCGCCGACCCCGAGGTCGACCGGATCGATCTGGACGTGCTGATCTGCACCGAGGACCGTGAGCTGGTCGACATCGTCGGCGCGCTCGCCGCCCGGATCCCCGGCATGCGGGGCATCTACGCCGGCCGGTTGCGCAACGCCCACCAGATCGAGGCGTTCACCGCCAACCTGATCGCCATCAACAAGCGCTACAAGGCGCACGCCGGCATCCGCGTCACCGACCTCTGACCAGGCCGCCGGCATCGGGGTGTCCCCGGCGTGGGGGCACCCCGAGCCTCGCCGGTGCTAGAAGGTGTGTTCGGCGGCGGGGAACTCGCCGCCGCGGACCTCGTCGGCGAAACGGCGGGTGGCGTCGGTGAGAGCCCCGGCCAGGTCCGCGTACCGCTTGACGAAGCGGGGGGCCTTACCGGTCCGCAGCCCGGCCATGTCCTGCCAGACCAGCACCTGCGCGTCGGTGTCCGGGCCAGCGCCGATGCCCACCGTGGGGATCGGCAGTTCGTGGGTGATCCGCTTGGCCACCTCGCCGGGCACCATCTCCAGCACCACAGCGAACGCGCCCGCCTCCGCCACCGCCCGCGCGTCGGCCAGCACCTCGTCGGCGGCGTCGCCCCGACCCTGCACGCGGTAGCCGCCCAGGGTGTGCTCGCTCTGCGGCGTGAAGCCGATGTGCGCCATCACCGGAATGCCCGCGCCGACGATCGCGGCGATCTGCGCGGCGTTGCGACGGCCACCCTCCAACTTCACCGCGTGACAGCCACCCTCCTTCATGAACCGGACGGCGGTCCGCAGCGCCTGGGCCGGACCCTCCTCGTACGAGCCGAACGGCAGGTCACCGACGACCAGTGCCTGCCGGGTCGCCCGCACCACGGCCCGGACCAGCGGAAGCAGCTCGTCGGCGGTGATCGGCAGGGTCGTCTCGTAGCCGAACACGTTGTTGGCGGCCGAGTCGCCGACCAGCAGCACCGGGACACCTGCCTGGTCGAAGATCGACGCCGTGTACTGGTCGTACGAGGTGAGCATCGGCCACCGCTCGCCGCGCTCCTTGGCGGCGAGCAGGTCGCGGGTGCGGACCCGTCGGGTGGCCGGGCCGCCGTACAACGCGGTCACCTCGGGTCCAGTGGACTCCACCATCTCTGTCTCCCTTCCTCGAGGCCGCCTGCGCGGTCCCCGGGTTCTGTCGCGATCGTCGCACCGCGAGACGGGATGACGGCAGGGCCCAGTGCAAGATGTCACTCCACCAGCGCGGGGCCGCCCCGCTGAGGCCGCGCGGCCGCCCGGGACCGCGCCGCGAGGTCACCGCTCGGCGGCGCCGGGCCGCGCCACCGACCCGGCACCCCCAGGAGTACGGCTCAGCCGTGCTCGCGCCACCTGTTGGTGATCGGCAGACGGCGGTCCCGACCGAACGCCTTCATGGAGATCTTCGTGCCCGGCGCCGACTGCCGTCGCTTGTACTCGGCGGTATCCACCAGCCGCAGCACCTTGTCCACGATCGCCGGGTCGTGGCCCGACTCGATGAGCCCGTCGCGGCCGAGGTCGCCGTCGACGTAGCCGATCAGGATCGGGTCCAGGACGTCGTAGTCGGGCAGGCTGTCGCTGTCGAGCTGGCCCGGGCTCAGCTCGGCGCTCGGCGGCTTGCCGATCGAGTTCTCCGGGATCGGGGCGGTCTCACCGCGCCGGGCCGCGTCCCTGTTGCGCCACTTCGCGAGCCGCCAGATCAGCGTCTTCCAGACGTCCTTGACCGGGTTGAAGCCGCCCACCGAGTCGCCGTACAGGGTGGAGTAGCCGACCGCCAGCTCACTCTTGTTGCCGGTGGTCAGCACCAGGTGGCCCTCCTGGTTCGACAGCGCCATCAGGATCACGCCACGGACCCGGGCCTGCAGGTTCTCCACTGCCACGCCGGACAGTGACAGGTTGGCCAGGAAGCCGTCGACCATCGGCTGGATCGGCTCGACGCGGTAGTCCAGGCCGGTGCGCTTGGCCAGGTCGGCGGCGTCCTCCCGGGAGTGCTCCGAGGAGTGCTGGCTGGGCAGCGACACCCCGACCACCCGGTCCGGGCCCAGAGCGTCGACGGCGAGCGCGGCCACCACCGCCGAGTCGATGCCGCCGGAGAGACCGAGCACCACCGACGGGAACCGGTTCTTGTTGACGTAGTCGCGCAGACCCAGCACCAGCGCCTGCCACACCTCCGCCTCGTCGGCCACCGGCTCGATCAGCCCGCCGGTGGCGGCCGGGCCGGACGGCGTGGGCGGAATGCCGTCCACCGTGCTGTAGACGATCCGCATGCCGTCCGCCACCGTCTCGGTGGTCGGCGGGGTGGCCGAGGCCGGCACCTCGACGTCGTGCACGAGCAGGTGTTCGACGAACTGCGGGGCCCGGGTGAGCAACTCACCGTCGGCGCTCACGATCATCGAGTCGCCCTCGAAGACCAGCTCGTCCTGGCCGCCGGTCATGTTGACGTACGCGATGGCGGCGCCCGCCTCGGCGGCCCGGCGGCGCACCAGCGGCAGCCGGATGTCGTCCTTGTTCAGCTCGTACGGCGAGCCGTTGATGTTGACGACCAGCCCGACGCCGGCCCGCCGGGCGGCGGCGAACGGACCGCCGGCCTGCCACAGGTCCTCGCAGATGGTCAGCGCGACGTCCACGCCGCCGATCCGCACCACCGTCAGCGCGTCACCGGAGACGAAGTACCGGTCCTCGTCGAAGACCCCGTAGTTGGGCAGGTGGTGCTTGAAGTAGCGGGCGGCCACGACGCCCCGGTGCAGCAGCGCGGCGGCGTTGCGGGCACCTCGGCCCGGTTCGGCGTCCCCGCTGACCTGCGGCGGCCCGTCGGCGTCCAGGTAGCCGACCACGACCGGCACCTCGCCGAGACCGTCGGCGGCCAGGTCGGCGGCCAGCCGCTCCACGGCGGCCCGGGACGCGGCGACGAAGGAACGCCGGAAGACCAGGTCCTCGACCGGATAGCCGGTCAGCATCATCTCCGGGAAGAGCACCAGCTGGGCACCGGCATCGGAGGCCTGGCGAGTCCAGCTGCGGACCAGGTCAGCGTTTCCGGCGAGGTCGCCGACGCTCGGGTTGACCTGGGACAGGGCGAGACGCAGGGTGGGCATGTCCTCATCTTGCCCCAGCCCCCGCACGTCCATCCGTAGCCTCGGACGAGATTGCCGCCACCCGCCAGGGCCGGCGCTCGCCGGGCGGGACACGAGGGGACGGCCGGCGGCAGTTCGCGTAACGTCTGCGTAACCAGGCCCGGGAACACTGGGCGATCAGGTCGGGTGCAGCCCGACCAAGGCGGACAAAAGAGTGTCGCGAGGGGTTGGGGAAGTGGACCGTCAGCAGGAGTTCGTCCTCCGCACGCTGGAAGAGCGGGACATCCGGTTCGTCCGGCTGTGGTTCACCGACGTTCTGGGCACGCTCAAGAGCGTTTCGGTGGCACCCGCCGAGCTGGAGGCGGCCTTCGAGGAGGGCATCGGCTTCGACGGCTCGGCGATCGAGGGCTTCGCCCGGGTCTTCGAATCGGACATGGTGGCCATGCCCGACCCGACCACCTTCCAGGTCTTCCCCTTCGAAGGCGGGGTCAGCGGCGAGAGCGCCCGGATGTTCTGCGACATCCTGCTGCCCGACGGCGGGCCGTCCTGGGCCGACCCCCGGCACGTGCTGCGCCGCGCGCTGTCCAAGGCAGCCGAGAAGGGCTTCACCTTCTACACCCACCCCGAGATCGAGTTCTTCCTGCTGGAGAACGGTCCGCAGGACGGCTCGGTGCCCACCCCTGTCGACACCGGCGGCTACTTCGAGCACACCACCCACGCCGTGGCCCGGGACTTCCGCCGCCAGGGCGTGCTGGCGCTGGAACGGATCGGCATCTCGGTGGAGTTCAGCCACCACGAGGTCGCGCCCGGCCAGCAGGAGATCGACCTGCGCTACGCCGACGCGCTGACCACCGCCGACAACATCATGACCTTCCGGCACGTGGTCAAGGAGGTCGCGCTCTCCACGGGTGTGCAGGCCAGCTTCATGCCGAAGCCGTTCACCGACCAGCCGGGCAGCGGGATGCACACCCACCTGTCGCTGTTCGAGGGGGAGCGCAACGCCTTCCACGACAGCGGCGACCCGATGAAGCTGTCCAAGGTGGCGAAGTCGTTCATCGCCGGCCTGCTGGTGCACGCCCGGGAGTACACGGCGGTCACCAACCAGTGGGTCAACTCGTACAAGCGGCTCTTCCCGCAGCACCTGCCGGACCGGATCACCGAGAGCCCCGCGTACGTCTGCTGGGGTCACCTCAACCGGTCCGCTCTGGTCCGGGTTCCCGCGTACGGCAAGCCCAACTCGGCCCGGGTCGAGGTCCGCTCCCTGGACTCGGCGGCCAACCCGTACCTCGCCTTCGCGGTGCTGCTCGGCGCCGGCCTGAAGGGCATCGAGGAGGGCTACGAGCTGCCGCCGGGCGCCGAGGACGACGTCTGGTCGCTGACCAGCGCGGAGCGACGCGCCATGGGCTACGAAGCGCTGCCGGAGAACCTCGCCGAGGCGATCGACGTGATGGCCGGCTCCGAGCTGGTCGCCGAGGTGCTCGGCGAGCACGTCTTCGACTTCTTCCTGCGCAACAAGCGGGCCGAGTGGGAGCAGTACCGCCGCGAGGTCACCCCGTACGAGCGGCAGCGCTACCTGGCGCTGTAGTCGCAGGGGCTGACGCGATTGCGCGCTGGCGCTATCGTCTCGATCACCGCGCCGGTACCCCTCCGGGCGGAGAGTCGGGAGGCAAGTCGGTGCTGGAGGATCTGCTCAGCGGTGCCTGGCAGAGCGTCGTGTTCGGGCTCGTCGGCGTCGGGCTCATGGCCGCCGGCTTCGGGCTCGTCGACCTGCTCACCCCGGGCCGGCTACGAGACCTGATCTGGGTCGAGCGCAACGCCAACGCGGGGTTGCTGCTCGCCGCCAACCAGCTCGGCATCGCCGGGATCGTCTTCACCGCGATCCTCACCAGCTACAGCGACTTCGGCAAGGGGCTCGCCTCCACCGTGGTCTTCGGGCTGGTCGGGTTGGCGATCATGGCGTTGGCCTTCGTGGTGCTGGACCTGCTCACCCCCGGCAAGCTCGGCGAGGTCATCTGCTCGCCCGAGCCGCACCCGGCCGCCCGGGTCAGCGCCGCCACCCACTTCGGAGCCGCGCTGATCGTCTGCGCCTGCATCGCCTGAGGCTGCTGCCCGCGCCGCAGTGCGAGCGGTCGCCGGAGGGCGTCGTACCCCGGTCGTAGCGTGCCGGGCATGAACCGCACGGATCGCCTCTACGCGCTGGTCGAGGAGCTGCGGGCGGTGTCACCACGCCCGCGCAGCGCCCGCTGGCTGGCCGCGCGCTTCGAGGTGAGCAGCCGGACCATCGAACGGGACCTCGGCGCGTTGCAGCAGGCCGGGGTGCCGATCTGGGCCGAGCCCGGTCGCACCGGCGGCTACGTCCTGGACCGCGCCCACACCCTGCCGCCGGTCAACCTGACCGCCGCCGAGGCGGTGGCCATGGCCGTGGCGCTGCACCGGCTCGCCGGCACACCGTTCGCCGGGCCGGCCGCCACCGCGCTGCGCAAGCTGGTGGCGGTGCTGCCGGCCGCCGACGCCGCCGAGGCACACCGGCTCGCCGGCCGGGTGCACCTGATCGGCGACGGGCCGGCCACACCCGTCCCGGCCACCGTCGCCAACGCGGTCGCCGCGCGGCGGGTGCTGCGCATCCGGTACGCCGACCGCTCCGGCGCCGACTCGACCCGCGACGTCGAGCCACTCGGCTACCTCGGCAACCCCCGACACTGGTACCTGGTGGCCTGGTGCCGTCTGCGCGACGAGCTGCGGTGCTTCCGTACCGACCGGATCCGGAGCGTCTGGGCGCTGCCCGACGTGGTGGCCCGGGAGCTACGCCTGACCGACCTCGACATCCCGCACGAACGGGTCCGCCCGCTGAGCCTGGTCTGAGATCCAACGGCCTCGGGTGGCAGTGTCGGTGCAGAACCCCGCCGGAGTGATCCGGAAACACCGACAGGACGTTGTCGCGAACGGCCCCGAGACTGCTCCAGACGACGGCCGAACGGCCGGCACGGAAACTCTGGAGGCAGTAGATGTCCAGGTCCACGACGCCCATCACCTGGTTCGAGATCGGCACCGACCGGCCCGAGGATGCGGAGCGGTTCTACGGAGAGCTGTTCGGCTGGACCTTCGAGGAGCAGGGCTCGACCGGCGGTGGGTCCTACCGCGTGACCGGGGCCGGCGGCGACAGCGGGATCGGCGGGGCGATCCGGGCGATCGACGGGGCGTCACCGAACTACGCGATCTTCTATGCCGAAGTCGCCGACGTCGGGGAGACCTGCCGTCAGGCCGAAGCGGCCGGAGGTCGGGTGCTGGTGCCGGCGCGTACGGCACCGAGTGGTCTCACGTTGGCCCACCTACTCGACCCGGCGGGCAATCACCTGGGCGTCTTCACGCCCCCGCCCTCGCAGCCCTGACGCTGTCCAGCGCCGGGCCGGTGATCGACTCGACTTTCATGATGTCGGGGTGTCCGAGCGCGTCGGATACCGCGACGTCACGGAAGCCGAGTCGATCAAGCCGCGGGGCCGGCCCCGGCCTGCCAGTGCCTGCCGGGGCCGGCCCCAGCCTGCCAGTGCCTGCCGGGGCTGGCCCTAGCCCTGCCACTGCCTGCCAGGGCCGGCCCCAGCCCTGCCAGTGCTTGCCGGGGCCGGGCCTGTCGGACTACTTGCCGGGCATGCCTGCGTGGCCGCCTGGACCGCGGTGGCCGCCCGGGCCGGGGAAGACGCCGGCCTCGACGGCCTTGGTGATGGCGTCGGCCTGCTCCTGGGTGAGCTTGCCGTCCTTGACGGCCTGGTCCAGGCGCTGCTTCAGCGCGGCCTGCCGGTCCTCGGTTGACGGGCGCTGCGGGCGGTCGGCCGGGCGGTGCTGCTCGCGGATCTTCTCCAGTGCGGCGGTCACCTTGTCGGTGGGCACGCCCAACTCCTTGGCGAGCTCCTCGGCGAACTTGCCCTGCCGGTCAGCCTTCGCGCCGGGAGCAGTGCCCGGAGCCGCGTCGGGAGCCGAGCTGGCGCTGGGTGCCGGGGTCGGAGTGTCGGCGGCGAACGCGATCGTCGGGGCCGCGATCCCGACGCCGAGGACGCCGGCGGTGGCCAGGCCGGCCAGCAGGTGCTTCCTACGGATGGTGCGGGACATGCTGTCCTCCAGAGGTTCGGTCATCGTGCGCTGTCGTCACCGACAGTGACCGGGCAGTCTGGGCGGAAGCCGTGGCGACCCTGTCAGCGAGCTGATAATCCTGGCCGACGGCAGGCGAAATCGGTTGTGTGGTCGCTGGCTGAGCGGTCAGGGTGGACGATCCACCGACGGAAGGACACTGCGGCATGACCGTCGAGATTCGGGAGATTCCACTCGTCGAGCCGGGCGCCGGGCCGTACGGCATCACGCCTGGCCCGGACGGCGCGCTGTGGCTGACGCTGGCCCATGCCGGCGGGATCGCCCGTCTGTCGCCCGACGGCGAGGTCCGCACCTACCCGCTGGATCCGGCCGGCGGTCGCCCGTTGATCATCACGACCGGGTCGGACGGGGCGCTCTGGTTCACCCGCTCGGGGGACGACCGGATCGGTCGGATCACGGTCGACGGCGAGCAGCGCACCATCGCCCTGCCGGCCGGCACCGGGCCGGGCGGCATAGCGTCCGGGCCCGATGGTGCGCTCTGGTACGCCGGGATGACCTCCGACACGATCGGCCGGGTCGAGACCGACGGCACCCACAGCGCGTTCCCGCTGCCGGTGACCGGCGGATTCGCCTCGATGATCACTGCTGGTGCGGACCAGGCTCTCTGGTTCACCCTCAACCAGGCGAACGCGATAGGCCGGATCGACCTCGACGGCAGGGTGACGCTCCACCCGTTGCCCACCGCGCAGGCGGGCCCGGTCGGCATCGCCCGCGGCGACGACGGCGTCATCTGGTTCGTGGAGATCGCCGCCGGGCAAATCGGTCGGATCGACAGGGATGGCGAGATCGTCGAGTTTCCGCTGCCGGACCGGGAGGCCCGTCCGCACGCGATCGTGGCCGACCCGGACGGCGGGGCGTGGTTCACCGAGTGGGGTGCCAACCGGATCGGTCACATCGATCCCGCTGGGCGGATCGACGGCCACGCCCTACCCACCCCCGACGCCGAACCCCACGGCATCACCCTCACCCCCACCGGCATCTGGGCAGCCCTGGAAAAAGGCGCAATAGCCCACCTCACCCCACCCACCCCTGACCCCCCACCCCACTAACCCGCGACGATCATGAAGTTATTGCCGCGACACGCCGTGGCAAGTGACAACAACTTCATGATCAACGGTGCCCGGAGCGTTACTGGACTGCGGGGGTTGCGGTGAGGGTGGCGGTGGTGGTGTCGAGGGTTGCGGTTGTGCCGATGGGGACTGTCAGTTGGTTGGGGCCGTGGCCGATGGGGAGGCCGCCGAGGACAGGTACGCCCAGGTCGCCGAGGCGTTCGCTGAGTACGTCGACGATCGTGGTGTCCCAGCCGTCGCCGCAGTCGGTGAACTGCCCGACCGCCACCCCGGCCAGTCCGTCCAGCGCGCCGGCCCGGCGCAGGTGGGTGAGCATCCGGTCGACCTTGTACGGGGGCTCCTGCACGTCCTCGATCAACAGCACCGCGCCGGTCAGGTCGGGCAGGTCAGGTGTGCCGATCGACGCGGTGATCATGCACAGGTTGCCGCCGAGCAGGGTGCCGGTGGCGCGACCCGGGACGCGTACGCCGAAGGTCTCCTCGGTGGGGACCGCGCTGATCGACACCGGTTCGGTGGTCATCAGCGCCGCGTGCAGGGACTCGGCGGAGCGCAGCGGCGTCCGCTCGTCGCGCCAGGCCGCCCCGGGGCCGTGCACCCCGGCCAGCCGGGCGCCCCGCCACAGCGCGAACTGCAGGGCGGTGATGTCCGAGAAGCCGGCCACCACCTTCGGATCGCGGCGGACGGCGGCCATGTCGATGGCGTCCACGATCCGTTGGGCGCCGTAGCCGCCGCGAGTGCAGATCACCCCGCGTACGTGCGGGTCGGCGAAGGCCGCGTTCAGGTCGGCGGCGCGCAGGTCGTCGGTGCCGGCGAGGTAGCCGTGGCGGGCGTACGCGTTCGGTGCGGGCACCGGGCGCAGGCCCCAGCCGGTGAGCAACTCCATGCCCCGGGCCACCCGCTCCGGCGAGGTCGGCCCAGACGGCGACACCAGCAGCACCGTGTCACCCGGGCGCAGCACGGGCGGGCGTACGACGGCGGTTGCCTCGCGGTGGTCGGGCGCGGCGGCAGAGCTTACGGGCACAGCGGCAGAGCTTAGCCTCGCTGGCGAGTCACTGGTCGGTGTACCGCTCGGCCCAGTCCGGTGCCGGCGGAATGGGTGTGATCACGTCGATCAGAACGCCCGCGGGGTCGGCGAGGATGAAGTGTCGCTGCCCGAAGTCCTCGTCGCGCAGCGTCAGCTCCGGGTGGAGCCCGCCGTGGACGACCAGCCGCTCCCACTCCGCGTCGACGTCGGTGACCTCAAGGTTCAGCAGCAGCCCCTGCACCGGCTTCCGGTAGGCCGCCGGGACCGTCGGGTGCCGGTGGTCGAGCAGCGCCAGTTCGTACGCCGGAGGGCCGGGGCGGCGCAGGCTCACGTACCAGTCCGCCTCGAAGGTCGTCTCGAACCCGAGGAAGTGCTGATAGAAGTCGCGGCACTCGGCCAACCTGGTCGTGCAGATGACCGGATAGAAGCTGGTGAGATTCATCTGGGCTCCTTCGCGTACCGTCGGTATGTCAACTACCGTATTTCGCATACCGTTGGTATGTCAATTGGGGGCGTGATGAGTCAGGGAGTGCGCGAGGAACAGCGGGAGCAGACCCGGCGGTCCCTGTTGCTGCGGAGCCGGCAACTCTTCGCCACCCGCGGCTATCAGGGGGTCGGCCTGGCCGAGATCGTGAGCGCCGCCGGGGTGACCAAGGGCGCTCTCTACCACCACTTCGCGAGCAAGGTCGAGCTGTTCCAGGCGGTGCTGACCCAGGTGCAGCAGGAGGTGGGGGACCGGGTCGCCGCCATCGCCGACGCCCAACCGGACCCCTGGTCCCGGCTCACCGCCGGCTGCCAGGCGTTCCTCACGGCCAGCGCCGACCCTGAGTTCCAACGGATCATGCTGATCGACGGGCCCGCTGTGCTCGGCTGGCACGAGTGGCGGGCCCTGGACGAGGCCGCCTCGGGTCGGCACCTGGCCGACGCGCTCGCCGACCTCATCGCGGCGGGCATGATCGCCCCGCAGCCGGTGGCGCCCCTGTCCCACCTGCTCTCCGGCGCGATGAACGAGGCGGCACTCTGGCTGGCCGGATCGACAGACCCGGCCGACCTGGCCGCCACCCAGGTGGCGCTGTCCCGGTTGATCGACGCGCTGCGGGTCAGCTGAGCCGCGACAGGTCCGCTCAGCGCCATCATGTGCCGGGGCGTGGCGTCGTGCGGCGTACCGGCTAGCCTCGACGGGTGGCAACCGCGCTGGTGATCGAGAACGACCCGACGGACGACGCGCGCCGGCTGGGCGAGTGGCTGACCGAGGCTGGGCTGGAGCTGTGGGTGGTTCGCCCGCACGCCGGCGACGAGCTCCCCGCCGACCTGGAGGGGTATGCGGCGCTTGTGGTGCTCGGCGGCGACCAACAGGCGTACCCGTTGCCGGACGGCTCGCCCGGAGCGCAGTGGTTTCCCGCGGTGGAGGGCCTGCTGCGCAAGGCGGTCCGGTACCGGGTGCCGACCCTGGCGGTCTGCCTGGGCGCGCAACTGCTCGCCACCGCGCACGCCGGCCTGGTGGAGCGCAGCCCCTCCGGGCCGGAGATCGGCCCCGGCGTGGTCGGCCGGCGCGACGCCGCCGAGGGTGACCCGTTGTTCCGGTACGTGCCATTGATCCCGGACGTGCTCCAGTGGCACTCCGACGAGATCACCGAGCTGCCTCGGGGCGCGACCCTGCTGGCCGCCTCCACCCGCTATCCGCATCAGGCGTTCCGGCTCGGTGACCGGGCGTGGGGGTTGCAGTTCCACATCGAGTGCGACGCCGCGATGATCGCTGACTGGGCCACCGACTCGGCCCAACTCGCCGAGCTGGGCTACGACCCGGAGCTGGTGGTCGCGGCCTGCGCCTCGGTGCTGGCCGACGTCGAGGAGGTCTGGCAACCGTTCGCCGCCCGGTTCGCCGCGCTGGCCCTCGGCGAGCTGGACGACAGCACGACGCGGCGCGGTCTGCCGTTGCTCGGGCACTGATGAGCCGGCCGACCAGGGCACCGGGCCGGCTCGCCCGGTACGGCTTCGGCACCGCCGATGGCGACGGCGGCGCGCGCGCCGCGGACCTGCTCGGCCCGGAGGGGCTGCGGCTGTGGCGGCCGGTCGAGCAGGAGCCGGTCGACGAGGCCGCCGCGGAGCTGCTCGCCGCGCTGTCCCGGGCCGCCGACCCGGACCTGGCGCTGCGCCAGTTGCACCGCATCGTGGAGGCCGAAAGCCGCGCTACCGAGGGCAGCGCTGAAAGCAGCGCCGGATCGCCGCTGCTCGCGGACGTGCACAACGACCCCGGACTGCGGCGGCGACTGATCGCGGTGCTCGGCGCGTCGGCGGCGCTCGGCGACCACCTGGTGGCCCACCCCGAGCACCACCAGGCGCTGCGGACCGCCCCGGACGGGCTCGCCCCGGCCGCCGAGGGGCTGCTGGAGCCGGCCGACGGCGGCAACGCGGTGGCGGCGCTGCGGACCGCGTACCGGTTGGCGTTGTTGCGGATCGCGGCGGCCGACCTGACCGGCGGTCGCGGCCTGGAGCAGACGATGGCCGCGCTCTCCGCGCTGGCCGACGCGACGCTGTCCGCGGCGTACGAGATCGCGGTCGCGGAGCTGGCGGAGGGCACCGAGCGGCCCCGGCTGGCGGTCGTGGCGATGGGCAAGTGCGGCGGCGGTGAGCTGAACTACGTCTCCGACGTGGACGTCATCTTCGTGGCCGCCGAGGACGCCGACCTGTCCGCCGCGACCCTGGTGGCGACCCGGCTGATCTACATCTGCGGGCTGGTCGCCTGGCCGGTGGACGCCGCGCTGCGCCCCGAGGGCAGCCGGGGCCCGCTGGTGCGGACCCTCGCCAGCCACCTGGCCTACTACCGGCGGTGGGCGCGTACCTGGGAGTTCCAGGCGCTGCTCAAGGCCCGTCCGGCCGCGGGTGACCTGCCACTGGCCCAGGAGTGGATCGACCAGCTCGCGCCGCTGGTCTGGCGGGCGGCCGAGCGGCCCGAGGCGGTCGAGGACGTCCGCGCCATGCGCCGCCGGATCATCGACCACATCCCCCCGAAGGAGCTGGAGCGCGAGATCAAGCGCGGTCCCGGCGGGCTGCGCGACATCGAGTTCGCCGTCCAGTTGCTGCAACTCGTGCACGGTCGCGGCGACGAGACGCTGCGCCCGCCCGGCACCATCCCGGCGTTGCGCGCGCTCGTCGCCGGCGGCTACGTCGGTCGGGCCGACGGCGAGGCCCTGCTGCGCGGCTACCGCTTCCTGCGCAGCGTCGAGCACCGGCTGCAACTCCAGGGCCTGCGTCGTACGCACACCGTGCCCGCCGAGCCGGGCGCGCTGCGCTGGCTGGCCGCCGCGCTGGGTTTCACTGCCGCGCCGGGGCGCAGCGCCGTGGAGAGCTTCCGGGCCGAGTGGGTCACCCACGCCACCGAGGTACGCCGGCTGCACGCCAAACTGCTCTACCGGCCGCTGCTGGAGTCGGTGGCCCGGGTGCCGGCCGACGGGCTGCGACTCACCCCGGAGGCGGCCAGGAACCGCCTGGAGATCCTCGGCTTCGCCGACCCGGCCGGGGCGTTGCGCCACCTCCAGGCGCTCACCGGCGGGGTGAGCCGCACGGCGGCCATCCAGCGCACGTTGCTGCCGGTGCTGCTCAGCGAGTTCGCCGACGCGCCGGAGCCGGACCGGGGGCTGCTCAACTACCGGAAGGTCTCCGACAAGCTGGGCAGCACCCCCTGGTACCTGCGGCTGCTGCGCGACGGCGGCCCGGTCGCCCGGAGACTGGCCCGGGTCCTCGCCCTGTCCCGGTACGTCGCCGACCTGCTCGCCCGTGACCCGGAGGCGCTGCGGCTGCTGGCCGAGGAGAACGAGCTGGCGCCACGCCCGCCGGAGGTGCTGCGGGAGGGGTTCCTCGCGGCGGCGGCCCGGCACACCGACCCGGTCGAGGCCACCAGCGCGGTGCGCGCGCTGCGGCGTCGCGAGCTGGTCCGGGTGGCCTGCGCCGACGTGCTCTGCCGGGCGGGCGCGCTCGCACCCAGCCCCACCCGGCCGGACGGCGCGAACCGGCCGGCCGTCGGGCTGTCCGACATCACCGCTGTCGGTACGGCCCTCGCCGACGTCACCGACGCCACCCTGGCCGCCGCGTTGCGGGCCGCCCAGGCCAGCCAGCCGGCACCGGAGGGGCTGCGGTTCGCGGTGATCGGCATGGGCCGGCTCGGCGGGTACGAGTCGAACTACCTCTCCGACGCCGACGTCCTCTTCGTCTACGACCCGCCGCCGGGCAGCAGCGAGAGCGCCGCCAGCGCCGCCGCGCACGCCGTCGCCGAGGAACTGCGCCGCCTGCTCGGCGTACCCGCCCCCGACCCGCCGCTGGGCGTCGACGCCGACCTGCGGCCGGAGGGCCGCCAGGGTCCGCTGGTACGCAGCCTCGCCGCGTACGCGCAGTACTACGCCCGCTGGTCGCGGGTGTGGGAGGCGCAGGCACTGCTGCGCGCCCGGTTCGTCTGTGGTGACGCCGACCTGGGCGCCGAGTTCGAGGCGATGGTCGATCCGGTGCGCTACCCGGCCGACGGGCTGACCCGCGAGCAGGTCGTCGAGATCCGGCGGATCAAGGCCCGGGTGGAGACGGAGCGGCTGCCCCGGGGCGCCGACCCGGCCACCCACACCAAGCTCGGTCGCGGGGGGCTCGCCGACGTGGAGTGGGCCGTCCAACTCGTTCAGCTCCGGCACGCCGGCGCGAATCCGGCGCTGCGCGGCACGCGTACCCTCGACGCCCTCGCGGCGGCCGAGCGGGCCGGCCTGATCGACCCGACGGACGCCGCGGAGATGGCCGCCGGTTGGGCCCTGGCCGCGCAGGTCCGCAACGCGTTGATGCTGGTCCGGGGTCGGGCCGGCGACCAGTTGCCCCGGCACGGCGTCGAGTTGGCCGGCGTGGCCAGACTGCTCGGCCGCGACGACCCGGGGGAGTTTCTCGACGAGTACCTGCGCACCGGCCGCCGCTCCCGCGCCGCTGCCGCACGGGTCCTCGATGCCTGACGCGTCGCCGCGCCCCACCGGGCGGCGCATCGCGGGCACCGGCTGGGCGGCGGCGACCGGGGCCGCTGTGGTGCTCGCCGTCGCGTTCCTGCTCGCGCCGCCGATGGGCACCGACCTCGCCGCTCAGGTCGCCCGTGCCGGGTTCACCGAACGGTTCGGGGCCGCGCCCGTCGACTTCGGCTGGTACGGCGGCGTCAACCAGTACGGCTACAGCCTCTTCACGGCCAGGTTGGGCGCGCTGATCGGGGTGCGTCCGCTGGGAGCGGTCGCCGCAGTGGTCGGCGCGGCCGCGCTGGGTTGGCTGTTCACCCGCAACCGGGCCCGCCGGCCGCTGCTGGCCGGCGTCCTCGGCGCTGTGGTGCTGGTTGGCAACCTGGCGAGTGGTCGGATCACCTTCGCGGTCGGGTTGGCGTTCGGGCTGCTGGCGCTCTGCGCGGTCAGCGCGGAACGCCCACCGCGCTGGCTCCGGTTGACGCTCGCCGCCGCCTGCGCCGCCCTCGCGACGGCGGCCAGCCCGGTCGCCGGCCTGTTCACCGGGCTGGCCGGCGCGGCGCTGCTGCTGGCCGCCCTGCGGACCGGTGACGGGCCGGGCCGCCCGCTGCCCGGCGGCTGGCGGGCCGAGCGACCACTGGCCGAGGGGTTCGTCCTGGCCGTGGCGCCCGCTGTCACACTCGCCCCGATGGCGTTCGTCTTCGGCAACGGCGGCACCCAGCCGTACTCGGCCGAGTCGATGCGCATCAACGTCGCGCTCGCTGTGCTGGTGGCGGTCGTGCTGCCGCGTCGCCGCCGGGTGCTGCGCATCGGCGCGGTGCTCACGGTGCTGCTCCTGGTCGGGGCGTACTACCTGCCCAGCCCGATCGGGTCCAACGCGCTACGACTCCCGATGCTGTTCGCAGTGCCCGTGCTGGCCGGGTACGCCGCGTTGCCGGGGCCGTGGCTGGCCGGGCTGCTCGCCGCGACCGTGTGGTGGCAGTCCCCGGTGATGCTGAGCGACGTGACCCGGGCCGGCGCCCCGGAGAGCGCCGCGAGCTTCTACCAACCGCTCGTCGCCGAACTCGACAGGCGGCAGCCGGCCGGGCGGGTCGAGGTGGTGCCGCTGCGCGACCACTGGGAGTCCGCGTACCTGCCGCCGACAGTGCCACTGGCCCGGGGCTGGGAACGCCAGGTCGACAGCGACCGTAACGCGCTGTTCTACGACGGCAGCCTCAGCGCGCAGACGTACGAGCAGTGGCTACGGCACGAGGCGGTGACCTACGTGGTGCTCGCCCCGGACGCACCCGCCGACAAGTGGGGCCGCGACGAGGCAGCGCTGATCCGCGCCGGCCTGCCGTACCTGCGCGAGGTCTGGAGTGACCCGACCTGGCGGATGTACGCCGTGGTCGACCCGACCCCGCTGGTCGGTGCCCCGGGTCACCTCGTCGCCGCCGGGCGCGGCGCGGTCCGGCTGACCACCACGCCTGGGGACGTACCGGTCCGGGTGCGCTGGTCGCGCTGGCTCTCGCTGAGCGGCCCGGACGGCTGCCTGCGACCGGGCGCGGACGGGTGGACCGAGGTGCGGGCCCGCGCCGCGGGCGACTACACGATCTCCAGTGGGCTGACGCCGGCCCGCCACTGCTGACCGTCCGGGTGCCTGCCGTCGGCACCCCGCCGTGATGCTGGCAGCATGTCCGGCGTGCCTTCCCACCTCGCGCGCTGGACCGGCCTGGCCGGCTCGATGCTGCTCGCGCTCTCCGCTTTCCTCGGCGGCGCGTTCCCCAGTGGCCCCCTGCGCAGCACCCCGGTCAGCATCTGGCAGGGGCCCAACGGCCCGCTGATCCTCGCCGCCTGGGCGGTCGGCACCGGCCTGATGGCGTACGCCTGGTGGGCACTGCGCGACGGGGGACCCTCGACCCGATGGGCGGTGGTCACCGTCGGGCTCTGGCTGCTTCCGTTGCTTGTCGCACCGCCCTTCGGCAGCCGGGACGTGTACGCGTACGCCTGCCAGGGCGCCAGCTTCGTCGGCGGCATCAGCCCGTACGAGCAGGGCGTCTCCGCGCTGCCCTGCCCCTGGCTGGACACGGTCTCGGTCATCTGGCGCGACACCCCGGCGCCGTACGGGCCGCTGTTCGTGCTCATCGCGGGCGCCGTCGTGAAGGCCACCGGTTCGCTGACCGCCAGCATCGTGGTGTTCCGGGCGCTGTCGCTGGTCGGCGTGGTCCTCACCGCGTGGGCCCTACCAGCGCTGGCGCGTCGGGCCGGCGTGCCGGCGAAGCGGGCGGTGTGGCTGGCGTTGGGTTCCCCGCTGGTCGCCGCGCACCTGATCGGTGGTCCCCACAACGACGTGCTGATGCTCGCCGCGTTGGTCGGTGGGCTCGCAGTGGTGGCGGCGCACCCGGGCCGGCGCGGAATGCTGCTGGTCGGCGGACTGCTCCTCGGAGTCGCGGTGGCGATCAAGGTGACCGCCGTGGTGGTGGTGCCGTTCGCCGCGCTGGCGGCCACCGTCGGGCCGTACCGGATCCGCACGCTGATCAGCGACGGCGGCTGGGTGGTCGGCGGCGCGGCCGCCACAGTGGTCGGCGTGACAGTCGCCGGTGGGCTGGACTTCGGGTGGATCAGCGGGCTGTCCCAGGGCGGTGCCGCCATCGCCTGGACCTCCCCGCCGACAGCCGTCGGGCAGACGATCGGGTACGTCGCGGCGCTGTTCGGCGCTCACATCGACGCGTTGCCGGTCACCCGCGGGATCGCCGTGGTCCTCCTGGCCGTCCTGCTCGTCTGGCTCTGGTGGCGCGCCCGCACCCGTGACCCGCTGTACCACGCCGGCCTCGCGCTCGCCCTCACCGTCGCGCTCGCCCCCGTCGTGCACCCCTGGTACTGGACCTGGCCGCTGTTCGTGCTGGCCGCCACCGCCCAGCGGACCAGGTGGTTCACAGTTGTCGCCCTGGTCGCGTCGTTCCTGGTGCTGCCCGACGGCACCGGGCTGCCCCGGTACACCAAGACGGTCGGGGCGCCACTGATGACGCTGTTGGTGATTGTGCTGGTCATCCGATTGGTACGGTCGGCTCGGGCGGCCCGTCAGCCGGTCGCCGCCGACTGAGGGAAGGTGCGCCGGTGACCGCTCCCGGCCCGCCCGTCCCGCCGTTCTCCGTATCGTTGTCGGCCTCGGGTGCCCGGTATGCCGGCCTGGCCGGGGCGGTCCTGCTCGCCGTGGCCGGATACCTCGGCGGGGCGCTGCCCGACGCCCCGCTGGGCGTGACACCCGCGTCGATCTGGCGAGCCCCGGACGGCCCGGCCACGCTCACCTGCTGGCTGCTCGGGACCGTCCTGCTGGTCGGGGCGTGGTGGTCGCTGCGCGAGGGCCCGCCGTCGACCCGTTGGGCGTACGTCACCGCTGGGCTGTGGGCACTACCGCTGCTGGTCGCGCCACCGCTGGGCAGCCGGGACGTCTACTCGTACGCCTGCCAGGGCTGGACGTACGCGCACGGCGTCGACCCGTACACCGTCGGGGTCGCGGCGGCGGGCTGTCCCTGGCTGGACACCGTGGCGCCGATCTGGCGGGACACCCCGGCACCGTACGGGCCGGTGTTCGTCCTGCTCGCGGCGTTCGCGGTCGGCGTCGGCGGCGGGCTCACCGGCACGATCGTGGCGCTGCGCGTGATCGCCGTGGCGGGGCTGCTGCTGGCCGCCCTCTGCCTGCCCGGTCTGGCGCGGGCAACCGGGGTGCCGGCCGAGCGGGGCCCGGTTGTGTCGGCCGGACGGGGGCCGGGGGAGCCGGCCAGGCGGAGGCGGGGGCTCCGGCCGAGCGGCTAGCCGGGGTGCCGGCCGAGCGGGGCCCGGTTGTGTCGACCGGACGGGGGCCGGGGATGCCGACCGGGCGGATGCCGGGGAGCCGGCCGGGTGGGCGGCCCCGGTGCCGGCCCGGCGGGTGGCCTGGTTGGCGCTGGCCGGTCCGCTGGTCGGCGTACACCTGGTGGCCGGTGCGCACAACGACGCCGTGATGCTGGGCCTGCTGCTGTGTGGGCTGCTGATCGCGGTCCGCCGGCCGGGTCGACCGGCGGCGTTGCTGCTGGCCGGAGCGCTGCTCGGACTGGCGGTCACGGTGAAGGCCAGTGCCGTGGTGGTGGTGCCCTTCGCCGTGCTGGCCGCGATGCCTGGCCGGTACACCGTACGGGCGTTGCTGCGCCACTGTGGTTGGCTGGCCGGTGGGTTGCTCGCCGCGCTGCTGGTCACCTCGGCGGTGTCCGGCCTCGGGTTCGGCTGGGTGGGCGGGCTGACCCACAGTGGCGACTCGGAGCAGTGGACGTCACCACCCACCGCCGTGGGCTTCGTGGTGGACTACGCCGGCGCGCTTGTCGGCCGGGATCCGCAGGCGGTGCCGGTAGTCCGGGCGGTCGCGCTGCTGCTGCTCGTCGGGGTGCTGGTGGTGCTCTGGTGGCGGACCTGGCAGGTGCTGCGCGGGTTCGACGACACGGCGGATCCCGAGGATGCGGTGGCGCGGTCCCGGGTGGCGCTGCACGGTGCGGCACTGGCTCTCGTCGCCACAGTCGTCCTGTCCCCGGTCTTCCACCCCTGGTACGCGACCTGGCCACTGGCGCTGCTCGCGCTCACCGCCGCCCGTACGACGTGGTTCGTGCTGCCCGCCGCAGGGGCAGCCTTCCTCGCCCTGCCCGACGGCACCAACCTGGCCCGCTTCACGAAGGCCCCCGGCGCCCTGGCGATGACAGCCCTGCTGCTGACCGTCCTCCTGCGCACCATCGCCCGCCGCCAGCCCCGTTGATCATGAGGTTGGCGGGCGACAATCCGGACGGAACGCCTCGCCAACCTCATGATCATCGTCACGGTGCGGTCAAGATCGTGCTCGAACATGGATGTAGTGGCTTCTTGGGCGCCGGACACCACTAGAACCAGGATCAAGCGCGATCTCACTTCGGGCCCGGCCCAAGATCTGCGCAACTTCGGGGAAAGTGCTGCTTCCGGCGCGTCGGAGGCAGCACTTTCCCCGAAGTTGCGCAGATCTTCGCGCGGGGCGGCGCGGGGCGGGGCGGGGCGGCGAGGCGGGGCGGGGCGGGGCGGCGAGGTGGGGGCGGTGCAGAGCGAGCCGGGCCGGCTCCGCGGTGAGCGGAGCCGGCCCGGCCGGTGTTCCAGCGACTGCTCGGCAGTCGTCGTGCAGTGGACTGCTCAGCAGTCGTAGTACATGGCGAACTAACCGCGCATGGTGGCTGACCTGGGGGAGCGCGGTCGATCAAGGCGCTGAGCGGGCCATACGCCGTATATCAACTTCCATCGTTATGCACTGTTTCCAGGCGGCATCTGTACCCCTCGTGTACCTAATGATCATGGCGTGGGGTTGTGTGCGAGCGATTCCGATGGTGACCGGTGCGGCATCCCGTCGCGCAGGCTCCGCCCTGCCGGGCCGCGCCGACCTGGTCCAGGTGGAGCGCCCCACTGGACGTACGACCTGGACCAGGTCGGCGCGGTCTGGTGGCCTCCGGTGTGCGACGGGTCCCCGGTCGCGGCCGGGGCATCCCAGAGTCGCCGAGGGTCCGGGGCGAGTAGCCCCGGCCGCCGGAGGCCATCCCCGGGTCGTAGGGCCGGAGGCCCTACCCGCCGGAGGCGTCGCCCTGGCTGGCGTCCTTGAAACGTGGCAGCGGCCAAACAGGGGTGAACGCATCGTCTTGCCAGCCCGGTCCCAGCGCTCGGCTGACGTTGATGTACACCGGTCCGTAGGACGTCTCCAGTCGCCAGTTGTCCCACTGGTCCAGGTCGTGCTCAGCAAACCGCGCCAACAGGCGGAACATGGTTGCCACTTCGGAATCGGCGAGCGGGCCTCCTGGGTGTTCTTCCATCTCGGCAGGGTGCCATCGGCGGGCTGATAGCACCAAGCCGAAGCCCGCGTCTGCTGTACCTCGGTGGACGCGGGCTTCGTCGTGCCCGCCGGAGTTCGCGTGCCGCCGGGGTCGCCGCGCCGGTAGCGAAGCGGCAAGGCGCGGCGTGCCCCGAGTGGCACGCAGCGGCCCGTAGGGCCGCCTTGAAGACGTATGGAAAGTTCTCACCGGCTAGAAGGCGGCCGAACCGTCCTCCGTCAACTGATGCGCGAGGCTCGTCCGTCAATTGACTCGCGACACAGTCGGCGCGCGGTAGGCGGCAGAAGCGCGTACCTGCTCCTCGCCGCCCGTGCGACCCCGCTCGCCTAGCTGCAGGCCCTGGTGCCCGCCTCAACTCGGATGGAACTCGCGGAGTTTGGCTGTGTCCCCGCGCGAGCTGGCGGCGTAGCCTCACACTGCAGCCTCACACTGGTCCCGCGGGAGTTGTCGTCACCCATGCCGAATGGTCTAAGCGGAAGTTCGGAGCGGTACCTGTACGAACGGCTCCACGAGAAGCGCTTCCAGCAGTTGGTCAGCGCTCTGCTGGCGTTGCAGCATCCCGGCGTTACGTGCTTCCCGGTCGGCCAGAGGGACGGCGGGCGAGATGCCGTGCTGAAGAGTGAGGGCAAGCCCGCCGTCATCTATCAGGTCAAATGGGCGAAGGAGTCGGCCAAGAACCCGATCACTTGGCTTACCTCGACCATCAACGAGGAGAAGGACAACATCAAGCGCCTCGTGGCCGATGGCGCCCAGTCCTACGTGCTAATAACGTGCATCGCGGGAACGAGCGCGCCTGCCACGGGCAGCATGGACAAGCTCGATGTGAAATTGGACGAGTACTCGAGGCAGTTTGGCATTCCGATGACGTGCTGGTGGCGTGCGGACCTCGATGCACGTGTCGACAGCGCGCCTCGGCAGCTGCTCTGGTCATACCCCGAGATGCTCGCCGGCCAGGACGCAGTCCGGTATGTCATCGAAGCTGACAATGTTGCCGCCAAAGAGCAAGGGCTTCGTAAACTACTGCTTCAGGTGATCGCGACCCAATGGGAAGAGGACGCGAAAGTCAAATTCCGGCAGGTCGAGCTGGATACCTACAATTTGCTGGACCTTTTCGTCGATGTGGAGGCTACTCGGATCGCCGCGCCCGACGAAAGGATTCGCTACAGCCTGCGAGGAGCGCCACACCGGGCTCCATCGCGGCCTGCGCCGGCCAGTCTCCCGGACTCAGCGCAAGCTTTGAAGGAGGAGACGAGGCTCGGCGGGGCGGCCCAGTATCTTCTCAGCACTGCCCAGCCGCTGACTCTGGTACGTGGCGAACCCGGGCAGGGCAAGTCGACCCTCGCGCAATATCTGTGCCAACTTCATCGCGGTGCCTTTCTCCCTGAGGGCCGGTATTTCGCCGGACCACGACCGGCGCTGACTGTGGAAACCCCCAGGCTGCCATTGCGGGTCGACCTGCGCGACTACGCCCGATGGCGGGCAGGAGAGGACCCGTTCGCGGAGGACGAGGCACCGCCGGTCCGCCAGCGACGTCTATGGCCGTCGCTCGAGAAGTTCCTCGCGCATCTGATGACCTCTCGAGGCCCGGGCATCGAGGTCTCCGTCGACCTCGTCACCGACGTGATCAATCGGTTTCCGATGCTCATCGTTCTCGACGGTCTGGATGAGGTGGCCCATCAGGAAACCAGAGCACGTGTGGTAAAGGAGATCAACGAGCTCGCCGCGCGCATGAGCACCGGCACCACGACATCGCAGCTGATCGTGACCACACGTCCGAACGCCTCGGGACTGGCGGAGCCGTCTGCGGACAAGTTCGAGACGATCGCGCTGATCCCCCTCAGCCCCGCGCTCCGCACCGCATATCTCCGGAAGTGGGCGGACGCCCGCGGTCTGCGAGGTGCGCCTCGTCGTGCCTTGGAAGGCACGTTCCGCCAGCGATCGATCGAGCCGCACATTGAGCATCTTGCCGATAACCCAATGCAGCTGACGATTCTGCTGTATCTAATTCAGAAGCGCGGTGACTCAGTCCCGGATGGGCGGACCCAGCTCTTCAAGGCGTACATGGAGACCTTCCTCGACCGGGAGTCGGAGAAGAGCCCTTCGGTCCACGAGCACCGTGACGACCTCGAAGAGGTCACGGCCTTCCTCGGCTGGTATCTGCAGGCGAATGCTGAGACGGATGCTGCGGCCGGCCGAGTGCCGACAAGGACTCTCCGTAAGGCGATCCTCAACTATCTCGACGATGTCGAGAAGGACACGACTCTCGTCGACGATCTCTTTACCGCTGTGACTGAACGTGTGTGGGCGCTGACCAGCAAAGTGCAAGGCACATTTGAGTTCGACATCCAAACAATGCGAGAATTTTTCGCCGCCGCCTATCTTTGGGGCTTCGCCGGCGCCGACCTGCGGACCTTCGATAAGTCGACCATCCTGGGGGAACTTGCTCGGCGATCCTACTGGTTAAATACCTGCCGATTCTTCGCCGGTTTTGCCGATCCGAACGAGTTGTCAGGGCTGGTAGACGTTCTGGAAGAGGAGTTCGAAAGCCATTCGCGTCCGATGCAGGTCCGGCTCGCCGCTTGGACGCTGTTGTCCGACGGTGTTTTCACCCGGCAGAAACGAGCGCTGAAGCGAGCTACGCAGTTGTTCGTCGATGCACTTAGCGTGCGCCTCATCCTGGACGAGCTCGACCGAGGACAAGGGACCCCGTTACACGCGCGGGCCGCCCGGCCGCTGACCCACGACCGCGGGGCGGACCACCTGGTCTCAGTCCTGCTGCAGAGAGTCGAGGCAGCGCCAGGCGACAGCATGAGCCGGGAGCGTCTCAACCTTGCCCTGCAACTCGACGGCGTCTCGGCCGATTGGTGGGCACCGAGGATGGCCGCTGCAGCGGGCACTGGAGATGAGATGGCATGGCTTCGCCTCGGCGTGCCGCTTCGGGGCGGGGCCGCGATGGAAATGGATCAGACCGAAAGGCTCAAGATCGGCTGCGGGGAAGCCGCTGAGCTGGCATTGAGCGCAGGCGTGAAGGCGACTCCGGGGTCGGCACTCGAACGACAGATGGTCCAAGCTGTACTCGACGGACAGTGCTCCGACGCGAGGCTGGGCGCGGTTAGCGGCATTGCGGGCGACTTGATTCAGGTGCTTAATCCGAGGCGGTTCCTGGCCAAGGCGGTTAGGGATACCTGGGATCCGTCGGCCCCGAGTAGGCTGCAGGCGCCCGATGGACAGAAACGCGACCGTACGCGCAGGGAGGCGCAGCGGCGCCTTCTGGAGCGCGATCCCCGTTTCGCTCGGATCCTCGAAGCGATGCGACTCGGCCGTGGTCAGACCGGCACAACGTCAATTTGGAGCGACACCGCAAGGGAGATCGCCGCTCTGTACGGCCCCTGCTGGCTCGGCGCCGAGCTCGCCGTTATCGGCGCAGCCATCTCGGATAAGCGTTGGACAACCGGCGGCACCTTTACCAAAGGGGCAGAACCCTTCGGCCCCAACCCTGATTACGGCACGTTGCTCCAAGCGATCCGATTCGGTCGCTCGGACGCCGGTTGGTGGGAGTGGCACTTCGACGCACACGCAGATCCACTGTCGCGAGCAACCTGGTGCCTCGCCCTGATCTGCGTTGGCAACAGCAACGTTGTCCTTGCTAACATTGACCGGCTTGACGCCGCCGTACGCACCCTGCCAGCAGCCCTGCAGCGGGCTCTCAGCAGCAGCTCCAGTCGTATCGGTCTCTCAGGGCTCGCCCGGCGGCTTCCTGCTGGCTTCCTGTACCAGACAGGACCTGATGACGTGGACGAGCGGACTGCCGCGGAGGACCTGTCCACGGCCCAAGGGGGGCGGACCCTTGATGCCCGGGGGGCGCTGCCCGGTGACAACCCGGACGGGTTTGAGCCCTACGACACCCTTACGGCGCTACTTATCGCCCATCACCAGCACGATGACGATGGCCAACTGGCAGGCATACCTGACGAGCAACTCGCAGACATGGGGCGATTCGGTCGCGCTGGCTGGCCCGGACTTCACGGGCTGACCTTCCGCATGCTGGAGCGCCCCTCGGCGGCACTTCTTGACGGCATCCGCGCCTACGGACCCGACGTTGCCATCGCATTGCGCGACGACATGCTCGACCGCATTCCCCCGCGGCTACTCAAAACAATCTTAGATGACGCCGGCAAGTATCCGCTTGGCTGGGTCATCGCAGCCGAGAAAGCCATTTCGCGGATGCACCGCGATGAACCACTTAGCCAGGTAGCCCAATCCAGGAGCTGGTTTCTAGGAACAGGCTAAGAAGCATGTGATGTAGGCGGTCCCCGCCATCGTGAACCTGCCTGGCGCAATTCGTGCAGGACGGAGGCACCCCGCCTCCCGGAGAGTGGCCGGGGCCGGAGCCAACTCGGATCGGCTGATCGTCCTTGGGCCCCCGGGGCCCTCAGCCGAATCAATGCCACCCAGGCGCGCCACAGCATTCGAACGGGAGAAGCGGTGACCGGTACAGCGGACATGTTCTCGGCACCAACCTTAAGGCAGCGCCTGCGGGGGACTAGGTCAGCAGTAGTAAAGGGGATCTCGGAGCTTGGGAATCCGCGGCTCGACGGAGGGTTGCACCTCCTCCTTCCTGTCGCGGCTATGGCTGCCGTCGTCTTGTTCGTTACGTTTTTCTTATTTCTTTGGACTACTGTCGCCATCCTCTCTGGATTCAAGGCCCCGAATGATAAAACTCTGCCAGCCGTTTTGACGGCTGCAGTTAGTCTGACAGCTCTCACTGGAGCGTCACTTGGCGCTGTCTATGCATTCCGAAAGCAGGTTCTAGCGGAACGCGAAGGACTCCGCGCTGACCAGCAGGTATATTCGGACCGATATGTAAAAGCCGCCGAGCTGTTGTCCCATGAGCGGCCCTCCGCCCGCCTCGCCGGCTTGCACTCCATGGCGGTCCTTGCTGATGACTGGTTCGAAGGGCGAACGCCCTGCGTCATGGCCATTTGCTCATACCTGCGGCTACCTACGCTCGATTTGAAATCAGATACTCCAGATCTCGGCGAGAGTGAGGTTCGTCGAACCGCCTGGAAAGCGGTTCGCGCCCGCTTGCTGGACCCAGGCAGCAGGGGCGCCTGGCACTCGCAAGAGCTCGACTTCTCTGGAGGGCACTTTGACAATGTGGATTTGGATCAGGTCAAGCTCGAAGGAGTCCGCCTTCAATTCCGAAATTGCGTCTTCCGAAATGGTGAATTGAGGCTTAGGGCGGCAACACTCCAGGATGCTGTCTTGGACTTCACTGGATCAAGCTTCCACAGCTTCAAGATTATGATGCAAGGCACCGAACTCGGGGGAGAAAGCGTGGTTTGCTTCGACGAGACGACAGTCACCGAATCCTCCTTTGAGCTAGACCGCATGAGAGTCGGGTCTAGCAGTCACCTCCTGCTGAGACAGGCCGAGGTCTCGGACTCGGCGCTGAAGTTTGACGCGGATAGCGAAGTGTTCTTCTTCCAGCAGCGGCACTCGGTGATTGATGGAGAAGTGGATCTTTCAGAGAGTCGACTGTCCCGCACACGACTCTCCATGCATGCCTATAAGCTAACGGGCCGCCTTGTTCTGAATGACGTTACGACTCAAGACACAGAAATCTCGGTGCCCTCTCAGATATCGGGCGATTCATACGTAAACCTTGATGTTAAAGCGGACGGTCCGACAGAGATTCGAATTGGTCCGGGGAAGTTCACCGGAAGAGATCTGCGTATCAGGCCGTCAGGAGACACCCCCGGCATGCTTGAAGTAAGCTTCAATACCTTTCACCTGGCGGGCGGGGAAGTGCTCATCAACCCTATGGTTCCATGCTGGAAGAGCTTTAGGTTTGACATGATTCACAAGCAGGAGGGGAAGTTGGTGATTGGTGGCGATTTCGATACGGGTGTGGAGGTTGACATTGACCGCTTCGCTGAGATCGAGACCTACTGACCCTCAAGGCACGCCTTCGGTTGTGGCCAAGAAACCCTAAGTCGGGGGCAGCATATTAGTCGCTATGCGTAGATCGTCCATGCCCTCCACGTGGCTGCGGCATGCACCCCGCCACTCAACCGGTGCGTACGTGCGTTGAACGTCCAACGCGGGCAGAATGTCGAACGTGACGAACCCTGACCTCGACGCGGAGTGGTGGACGACCTCGGACGTCGCCGCATACCTCGGGGTGCGGGTCGGCACGGTGGCGACGTACCGGAAGCGGGGGCAAATGCCCGCGCCCGACCTCACCGTTGGACGGACGCACGTGTGGCGGCCGGCGCACATCGTCAGCTGGCATGAGGCGCGACCGCGACCCGGTGTCGGCGGCAGGTCGCGGGCGGAGCTTCAATCGCCTTCGGGCGACGACGCTGAACGCTAGGCGCTCGGTGCGGTCTTGACTGCCCGCAGCTCGTCTGCGAAGTCCCGCGTCTCTGGCGCGTCCGGGTACTGCTTCGTCAGCACTGACGATAGGTCCGTGGCCACCATGGCGAGCGATGGCAGCGACCGCCGGTTCCCGCTGAGCGCCTGGCGGCCGAGGTCGACGGCACGATCCAAGTTGCCGGCTCGTGCGGCCACGACCCCAAGGGTGATCTGTGCTTCCGCCACTCTCATCGGCTTGCGTACGATGCCGCTGCTGTCAGTGGATGAGCGGATCACCTCGTCCGCGTAGACCTCGGCAAGCCCGTTCTCGCCGACGATCCGGTAGCAGTCCATCGCGTAGAAGTCGAACTTGGCCGGGTCGACCACGAAGTGGTGATCCAGGTTCTCCGGGTACGGCAGCCCTTCAAGGATGCGGCGGCCTTGGTCTAGGGCAAGCTCGACTTGACGCCGGTCCCCCATTCGCGCCCACGCTTTCGCCCGCTGGGCGGCTAGTTGGACTGCCACGCTGTGGTGCGGCGCGGCTGCCTCGCCTGCTTCGGCGGCGGCGACTACGCCGCGAAAGTCACCTGCGGTTAGCGCGTACCACGCTCGCATCTCCTGCGCCCAACCGATGACGTTCACGTCCCCGGACTCTTCTCCGAGCTGCAACGCTGCCCTGCGGGTCGCCTCGGCTTCGGTGCGTCGACCCATGTCGTACTCAACGCAACCCACCAGAAGGGCGACCGTTCCCGCCAAGGTAAGCAGCTCCCTGTGCTGGGCGAGCGTGAGGCGCGCGTCGAGAAGTGCCGTCATGCGCCGCAGCCACGCGTGTCCCTCAATGCGCAAGTCTGCCGAGTCGGCATAGGGATACTCGCTGCACAGTCTGTCGGCGGTAATGCGTAGCCCTTCTAGGGTCGCTTGGGACAGGTCGGACGCACGCATCCGGGTCACGATTTCGAGGGTGTCCAAGCCGGTGCCGGCGATCAGGGTCTTGTCGATGTCATCGCGGCCACGTCGGGGGAAGGACGCAGCGGTGACAGTGCCGAACGTCGCCGCGATGAGGGTCTTGTAGAAGTCGTCCGGCTCAGCGTCGCCCGACTCCCAGCGCTTCCAGTTGCGGAGCAGGCTGCCGTTTGACGGCAGCTCGGACGAGGCGTGCGCCCGAAGGGCTTCAACCGCCTCGGCTTGCGACCACCCTCGGGCGGCCCGTTCATTCCGGATGCGCCGAGCCCACAGAGGCCGGCCCTCGCCCGCGCTGCCCGTGTCTCCCATAAGCCCAGTATGGCCCCGCCACCGGGGTGACAGGGAAGGGGACAGTGGCCTGACCCCGCAGTGACACCTGTCGTTGGCTGAATAGCTGAGCGATCGTCATATCTACAAGTTCCGTTGTCCGAAGATCACTGACCCGTTGGGGCTGGCGATCAACGGCGCGGTGTCGTAACGTCCGGAGTACTAACTCGGTTAGTAATTTGGACCACCGAGGGGAGTCGAGGCATGGCAGGAAGGTTGTTCGGTGAGCGCCCGGTGGGCGCGGTGACGCTGGTGGAGACGCCGGTGTCGCGGTCGTACGCGCAGAAGGCTCGGGTGGCGTTCCTCGTCGTGGCGGCGTCCGTCGCCCTGGTGGTGGCCGCTACCGCGTCGGTGGCGCTGCCGCTGGTGCTCGCGGTGGTGGTCGGGCTGTTGTCCGGCGGGGTGTGCGGTCTGGTGGTCGCGTCCGTGGTCCGGGTGTGGCCGGCGCTGCGGGCGCTGTGGTGGTGGGCGTTCGAGATCGTCACTGCGGTCACGGTTTTCGTGGGCATGGCGTACCTGTCTCGGGCGACGCATCCGGCGGTGCCGCTGGTGCTCCTGGCCGTGGCACTGGCCGTGGTCTTCGGTGTCGGCCGGCTTCGTCGGCGGGTGTCGGCGTGGGTGTGGTGCGTGGTGGTGCGGCACCGGCTGCGGTTGTGCTTCGCGGAGTTCATCCGCTCCGCGTCGCGGCTGCACCCGGGTCGGCTGCCGCTGATCCTGTGGGCGCGGCCGACCCCGGCCGGTGAGCGGGTGTGGGTGTGGCTGCGACCGGGCCTGGACCTGACGGACCTGGACGGCAAGGCGGACAAGCTCGCGGTGGCCTGCTGGGCGGGCGAGGCGCGGATGGTCCGCGCGTCGGCCAAGCATGCCGCCCTGGTGCGGGTCGACATCACCCGTCGTGACCCGCTGACCGGTCTGGTGGCGTCGCCGCTGTCGGCCTGGGTGGCGTGGATGCGCGACGAGGACGCCCCGGTATCGCCGGCTATGCCGCCGTTGGGCCTGGACCTGCTCGACGTGCCGGAGCCGGCACCGGAGCAGCGCAATCCGCGCCGCTGAAATCAAGACTCACACGCCCTGACCGGGGTGTGTGCGGTGACCGCCAACAGGGGGGTTCACCTCCATCAATCTCGGAGGAGATCGCAATGGCAAACGACACGACCGTGACGGTGGTCGGCAACCTGACCGCCGACCCGGAGCTGCGGTTCACCCCGGCCGGGGTGGCGCTGGTGAAGTTCACCGTGGCGTCCACGCCTCGGGTGTTCGACCGCAACTCGGGCGAGTACCGCGACGGTGACCCGCTGTTCCTGACCTGCACCGCGTGGCGGGACCTGGCGGAGCACATCGCCGAGTCCCTTGCCAAGGGCACCCGCGTGGTGGTGGCCGGGCGGCTGCGGCTGTCGCGGTGGGAGAACGAGGAGGGCGAGAAGCGCTCCGCGTACGGCCTGGACGTCGACGAGGTCGGACCGTCGCTGCGGTTCGCCACGGCGACGGTGAAGAAGATGGCCCGCACCCGCAACGGGGACGGGTTCACTCCGGAGACGCCGGCGGATGACCCGTGGTCGACCGCCGCGACGGCGTCGGCGGCCTGAGCGGCGGTGCGCTGATGTCGACGCTGACCGTGCCCGCCGTACCGGGTGGCATGCCCGCTGACCCGGCCGTGTCGATCTTCGACCCGGTGCATGTCGGGGTGGACGAGTTCGGCCACCCGGTGCGGGTCCCGCTGATCTACCGCAACTTGTTGATCGGTGGGGAACCGGGCGGCGGCAAGTCGACCCTGCTGAACCTGATCGTGGCTCACGCGGCCCTATCCCTGGACTGTCGGCTGTGCCTGCTGGATGGCAAGCAGGTGGAGTTGGGTCAGTGGAAGAGCTGCGCGGACGTGTTCGTCGGCCCGGACATCACGCATGCCCTGGCCACGCTGCGGCGGATGCAGATCGTGATGGACAACCGGTACGCCTACCTGGAAGTGGAGGGCCGCCGGAAGACCCAACGCGATGACGTGTTCAGCCCGATCCTGGTCGCCATCGATGAGATCGCCTACTTCTCGGCCACCGTCGGGGACAAGAAGACCCGGGAGGACTTCGCGGGTCTGCTGCGGGACCTGGTGGCTCGGGGCCGGGCGGTCGGCATCATCGTCGTCGCGGCGACGCAACGCCCTTCGTCGGACATCATCCCGACGAGCCTGCGGGACCTGTTCGCCTGGCGGTGCGCCTTCCGGTGCACCACCAACGTGTCCTCCGACATCGTTCTGGGGCACGGGTGGGCAGACCGTGGCTGGTCGTCGAACACGATCAGCCCGACCAACCCCGGGGTGGGCTTGCTCATCGCCGAGGGCGGCACCCCGCAACTGATCAAAGCCGCGTACCTGGATGACGAGGCCTGCGCCCGGATCGCGACCTATGCCGCCCGGATGCGGGCCGGCCTTCGTCGGGAGCGTGCCGCATGAGTATCCGTATTCGACCCCGGCCGGCCACGTCTCCGACCTGGCCTGCCGCCGATGACCACCTGACGCATCCGGAGTGGTGCGCCCGAGGGCACGCCTGCGGCCTGGGCGAGCACCGGGCACAGCCGGTGACCCTGCGGGTTCCCGGTCGCGGTGTGGTGGTCCTGACCCGGGTGCTGGCCGCCGACGGCAGCCAGCACGCCGAGATCCGCACCCGCATCAGCCTCGTGGCCGGCGACACCAACGCCCGGGCGCACCTGATGCGGATCGTCACCGAGTTCGACGCGGCCCTGCGGCGGATGGTCCGCCCCCAGCGCCGAACCCGATAGAAACGGGCCGGCAGCACCGGGATCAGCCCTGAGAAAGCACCCCGGAGACAGCCGACCCGCCCCATCAACAGCCCGGAAGGAGCTGCCGTCATGCACGCTACCCAAAACACGGTTACCGAGCAGGTGACCACCCCGGCCCGCACGCTGCGGGACGCCGCCCTGTACCTGTCCCGCCACGGCTGGACGCAGGGCGCCTACTACGACGCCACGTCGGGGTCGTTCACGCCCCCGGCCTGTCTGGTCGGCGCGGTCGGCATGGTCTGCTACGGCGGACCTGTCGACGCCCCGGCTCAGATGTTCGACGCCCCGGAGTTCGCTGACTTCGCTGCCGCGTTGACCTACCTCGACTGGTACTTGGCCCTCCGATTCGGCGACAGCCAGTACTACGAGAGGCTGGACAACGCCTACGACTTCAACGACGCCAGGGGCCAGACCGCCGACGCTGTCATCGCCGCGCTGAACGCGGCGGCCGATGCGTGGGACCGCACCAACACTGGTGCGGCATGAACAAGAACACCGTCAAGCCCGGCTTGACGCGCACCCGTACCAAGCGCGCCAAGCGGTCGGTGGAAACCACCGAGTTCGACGCGTTCGTGCGGCGCATCCTGCGGGCGTATGCCCGTCGGGTCGCTGCCGGCGACATCGAGGCGCTGCGGTCACTCGCGGCGCTGTCCACCGATGTGGACGCCATGACCCGGCTCGCTGTCACCGGTCTGCGGCAGCCTCCGTACCGGTACTCCTGGGCGGAGATCGCCGACCGGCTGGGCGTGTCTCGGCAGGCGGTGCAGATGCGCTACGGCGATCGCGCCGACCGGATCGCCCTGGACGAGCGGCTTGTCCGCGCCGGCCTCGGCGTCACGGTGGCGATCCTCGCGCAGGTGTTCGCCGATCACCACCCCGGTAGCCCGGCACGGTCACTGTGTCCGGGCTGCGGCTTCCGCTACCCCGACGGGGTGACGGACTGCCCGACCAACGCCACCGTCCGCCCGCTGCTCTACCGGCGACGTGGCGAGGACAAGCAGGCGCTCAGCATCCTGACGCCTGACCAGTTCGCCGACCTGCACAACCTCAAGACCGCCCGGTCCAACCGGACGGCATCCCGCAGGGCGGCCCAACCCACGTCGCTGCCTTCCGCCGACGAGCCGGCTTTGTTCGGCCTCGCTGATGGGAGGGCCACGGCGTGACCACCAACCCGAATCCAACCTCTACCCGGCTGGTGGCCGGTGAGCCCCGGTTGGCGTCGATCGCCTCGTGGGCGGTCCTGGCCGCGTCGTTCGGCCTGTCCGCCTCCACCTGGATCGCGCTGGCCGAACTCGCCGGCTTCACCGCCCGCATCACGATCCCCGGCACCTCGGTCAGCCTCGCCCTGGCCTGGCTGATGCCCATCGCGGTCGACGGCTACGTGGTCGTCGCCCTGGTGCTGTGGATGGCTCCCGTGCCCGCACGGGTCGCCGCATTCGCCAAGAAGAACACCTACGGTGCGGCCGGCATCGGCATCGCTGCCCAGTCGGCCTACCACCTGCTAGACACCATGTCCACCAACGTCGAACCCTGGCGCGTGGTCCTGGCCGCGATCGTCGGCGCACTGCCCCCGGCCGTCGCCGGACTGGCCGTGCACATGCGCGCTCTGCTCCGCCGGGAAAGCGGCCGAACCCTGACCGCCACCACCGGCACCGTCCCGGCACCCGCCGAGACGCCAACCCCAACCATGACCGTTCCCGCCGCCCCGGCACCGCCGCCCGGCCGGCCCAAGCTGCCCATCATGCCGACCATCGACATGGCTGAACCGGCACTGACGCCGGCCCAGCCCGAGATCCCGACCCCGGCCCAGTTAGCCACCCGGATCACCGCACCGCGACCGGCCCCCACCCCGGAGCCGTCGACGTCCGCACTCGATGTGACTGCCCGCCTCGCCCGTCCCCGACCGAGCAAGCCCGAGACCGCCCCGGCACCGACGTTGGCACCGTCCACCACTGACACTCCTGTCACCGCGTCTGACGCTGCCCAACTTCCCCTGCCGATCGTGGCCCCGGACCTGCTCGCCCGAGCGACCCGCGTCGCGAAGCAGTACCGCACCGAGCACGGCACGCCGATCACCCCGGGCCAACTGGCCGTCCGCCTCAAGGTGACCTCCGATGAGGCCACGCAAGCCCTCGCGGTCCTGGACCTCGACCCCAACACCGACAACCGACCCGTCCGATCCGCCAACGGACGCGCCGTGAAGGCGACCCGTTGACCGTCTCGACGCTGACCGTCGTACCCGAAGCACCTGCTTCGGGTACGGCCCCGTGCGCCGAGCCGACCGCCCCACCCTGGTACGCCACCTCCGCCGACATCAGACTGCAAGCCGCCGCCCGGCTAACCCAACCCGACCTTGCCGAATGGCTTCGCCACGTCCGCCCGGCCGCCGGCTGCACCCGCCCGGTCCGCCTGGTCGGCACGATGGCCACCGTGGAGGTCGCCACCGGCCGCCTCCTGTCCGAGCGGTCAACGGCCGACATGCCCGACGGCGTCATCTACAAGCCGTGCGGCAACCGACGCGCCGCCGTGTGCCCGACCTGCTCCAGGCTCTACCAACGCGACGCCTACCAGGTCGTGCGCGCCGGCCTCGTCGGCGGCAAGGGCGTACCGGAGCAGGTGGCGCACCATCCGGCGGTGTTCCCGACCTTCACCGCCCCGTCGTTCGGCGAGGTGCACACCCGCTACGTCAAGCGGCACACCTGCACCCGCCGCAGCTCGTGCGACTGCCGGCCGGAGCCCTGCCACGCTCGCCGGGAGTTGACGGTCTGCCCGCACGGCGTGCGGCTGGTCTGCTTCGCTCGCCACGAGGAGACGGACGCCCGGTTGGGCACGCCGCTGTGCCTGGACTGCTACGACCACGACGCCCAAGCGGTCTGGAACCTCTCGGCCGGGGAGCTGTGGCGGCGCACCACCATCGCCATCAACCGCTACATGCACCGCCTGGCGAAGGCTCGCGGCATCCCCAATGTCCCGGTCGTCTCCGAATGCGCCGGCAAGACCCGGTGGGTGTCCCCAGTGCGGCTGTCGTTCGGCAAAGCCGCCGAGATGCAACGACGCGGCGTCGTGCACTTCCACGCCATCATCCGCCTCGACGGCCGCGACCCCGACGACCCGGACGCCATCGTCCCGGCCCCGCCGCAGCTCGACGCCGACGACCTGGTGGCCGCCGTCGACCACGCCGCCGCCACCGTCGGCTTCACCACCCCCGACCATCCCGCCCACCCCGGTGGCTGGCAGATCGCCTGGGGCACTCAGGTGCTCACCAAGGTAATCACCGTGGCCGGGCGGGGTGAGGTGACCGACGCCCAGGTCGCCGCGTACCTGGCCAAGTACGCCACCAAGTCGACCGAGGTAACCGGCCACGCCTCGAATCGGCTGACCAGCGACACCATCGACATATTCGCCGACCCGGCCGGCACCCACACCGAACGACTGGTTGACGCGTGCTGGATGCTCGGCATTCCCCGGGACTGGCGGCGGCTGCGCCGCTGGGCGCACATGCTCGGCTTCGGCGGCCACTTCCTCACCAAGTCCCGCCGCTACTCGATCACCTTCGCCCTGCTGCGCAACCAACGCGTCGTGTTCCGCCGCGCCCAGAGCAGCGGGCCGCAGGAAGCCGCGGCCGACACCGAGCCGACGACGCTGGTGGTCAACTTCCTGCAATTCGTGGGCGCCGGCTGGCACACCACCGCTGACGCGCTGCTCGCCAACGCCTCCGCCGCGATGGCCCGAGAGCACCAAGACGCGGCACGTGAGTACCTGCAGGCCCTCGTCGCCTGACGCGCGATTCAGCGTCAAGCCCACCTTGACACCAAATCGGCCGACAGTCGGCCATCGCAGTCGTTGATTGGAGCACTGGACCGATGAGCACGCAGAGGCAGACAAGCGCTGTCGACCGGCTGTGGACGGTGGAGGATGTCTCCGCCTTCCTGGGCGTGCCGGTCGGCACGCTGTACCAGTGGCGGCACCGCCGTTTCGGGCCACCGGCGGCCAAGGTCGGACGGCATCTGAGGTACGACCCGCAGGATGTGCGGTCTTGGGTAGCGGAGCAGGCGGCGTAGGCCATGCCCGTCGATGACCTGTGGTACCTGAACGGGCGGGCGGCTGACGGTTCGCGGCTGCCGTCGAAACGGCACGGTCGGGGCAAGCGGTGGCGGGTCCGCTGGACGGACAACCTCGGCGAGGCGCGTACGCAGTTGTTCGAGCGGAAGGTGGATGCCGACCGCCACGACGCCAACGTGCGCGCCGACCTGAGCCGGGGCCAGTACATCGATGACCGGGCGGGCCGCATCACCGTCGCGGCCCTCGCCTCGCTGTGGCGGGACGCCCAACTCCACACGGACAGCACAACCGTCCGGGTAGAGCACGCTGTCCGGCTCCACGTGCTGCCGGGACTGGGCGCGCAGCAGATCAAGGATGTCCGCCCGAGCCACATCCAGGGATGGGTTCGGGATCGGTCGACGGTCCTTGCTCCGACCACGCTGCGGGTGGTCTACAGCTACCTCAGCTCGATGTTCGCGATGGCGGTGCGTGACCGGCTGATCTCGGCCAGCCCGTGCGACAAGGGCATTCGGCTTCCGCCGGTCGGCCGGGGAAGCCGGGTCCTTCCCACGGCGGAGCAGGTGCACGACCTGGCGCGTCTGCTGCCGGCCCGGTTGGCCGCGACGGTCTATCTCGCGGCCGGTTGCGGGCTGCGCCTGGGTGAAATCCTCGGCTTGGATGTGGAAGACGTCGACTTCGGCGTGCGGGAGGTGCACGTCCGACGCCAACTGAAGGTGCTCAAGGGCCGTCAGCCGTTCCTCGGACCAGTCAAGACCAGCACCAGCGCCCGCACCGTCGAGCTGCCTGATGTCGTGGCGGTGGCGCTGCGTCAGCACCTGGCCGACGGGTGCGACGCGGTCGAGGTCGACGACGACACGGACCGTCGCCGGCCGGTCCGCCGGGCCGCACGCCTGCTGTTCAAGGGTGTCGGCGGCGAGCCCGTCAACGCGGCGACCTTCTCGCGGACGTGGGCGAGCGCCCGGGAAGCGGTCGGCCTGCCGGCGCGGTGGGGGATTCACGGACTACGGCACTACTACGCGACGGTCCTGATCCACGCGGGCGCGTCGGTGAAGACGGTGCAGCTCGCGTTGGGCACAGCACGCCGACCATCACGCTCAACACCTACGTGCACGAGTGGCCGGACGTGCTCGACCGGACCCGGCTGCTCATCGACGGTGCGCTCGGCCAACACGAAACGGCGGCCACGCCGGCTGTGAGCCGGGCATGACCGCCGTCCGTGAGGTTGTACCCAACCTGTACCCAAGATCAGTAGTGATCCTGTTGGTGCAGGTCAGAGCCTTGATCAGGCTCAGCAGTCGTAGTACATGGCGAACTCGTGCGGGGTCGGGCGCAGGCGCACCGGGTCGACCTCGTTGGCGCGCTTCCAGTCGACCCAGGTGGAGATCAGGTCGGGGGTGAAGACGCCGCCGTCGAGCAGGTAGTCGTGGTCGGCCTCGAGCGAGTCGAGCACGGCCGAGAGCGAGCCCGGCACCTGCTTGACGTCGCCCCACTCCTCCGGCGGGAGGTCGTAGAGGTCCTTGTCGATCGGCGTCGGCGGCTCGATCTTGCTCTTGATGCCGTCCAGGCCGGCCATCATCATGGCCGAGAAGGCCAGGTAGACGTTTGCCGACGGGTCCGGGACCCGGAACTCGACGCGCTTGGCCTTCGGGTTGCTGCCGGTCACCGGGATGCGGGTGCAGGCGGAGCGGTTGCGCTGCGAGTAGACCAGGTTGACCGGCGCCTCGAAGCCCGGCACCAGGCGACGGTACGAGTTGATCGTCGGGTTGGTGAAGGCCAGCAGCGACGGCGCGTGGTGCAGCAGGCCGCCGATGTACCAGCGGGCCATGTCGGACAGGCCGGCGTAGCCGGTCTCGTCGTAGAACAGCGGCTCACCGTTGAGCCAGAGGCTCTGGTGGGTGTGCATGCCGGAGCCGTTGTCACCGAACAGCGGCTTGGGCATGAAGGTCGCGGTCTTGCCGTTGGCCCAGGCCTCGTTCTTCACGATGTACTTGAAGAGCTGGAGCTGGTCACCGGCGTGCAGCAGCGTCGAGAACCGGTAGTTGATCTCGGACTGGCCGGCGGTGCCCACCTCGTGGTGCGAGCGCTCCACGTTGAAGCCGGTGTCGACGAGGCGGCGCACGATCGAGTCACGCAGGTCGGCGTAGTGGTCCACCGGCGGGACGGGGAAGTAACCGCCCTTGTACGCGGTCTTGTAGCCGCGGTTGCCGCCCGGCTCTTCGCGGCCGGTGTTCCAGGCGCCCTCGATCGAGTCGATGTAGTAGAACGACTGGTGCGCCGAGGTCTCGTGGCGGATCGAGTCGAAGATGTAGAACTCCGCCTCGGCGCCGAAGTAGGCGGTGTCGGCGATGCCGCTCGCCGCCAGGTACGCCTCGGCCTTCTTCGCCACGTTGCGCGGGTCCCGGCTGTAGGCCTCGCGGGTGAACGGGTCGTGGATGAAGAAGTTGAGCGCGAGAGTCTTCTGCGCGCGGAACGGGTCGATGAACGCGGTGGCGACATCCGGGAGCAGGAGCATGTCCGACTCGTGGATCGCCTGGAAACCGCGGATCGACGAACCGTCGAACGCGAGGCCGTCGGTGAAGAGGTCGTCGTTGACGGACTCGACCGGCAGGTTGAAGTGCTGCATCACGCCGGGCAGGTCACAGAAACGAACGTCGACGAACTTCACGTCCTCGTTCTTGAGGTATCGCAGCAGTTCCTCGGGATTGGCGAACACACATCCTCCTGGCACGTCCACGGGGTGGCTAGGCTTCTGGCGACGCTAGGGCCGGGCGGTTGCCCTGCCGTGTCTCCGTTGTTTCTGCCGTGTTACGTCCCTCGCGGAGCGTCAGCGACACCCCTGCCACGCCTGCGGCCCGCCAGGAACGCCGTACCGACTGTGCCAGTGTAATGACATCTGATGCCTTTGGCCTGAATCGGCACACAGTGGCGGCGGGACCTGGCAGGCTCTCATCCCGGCGCGGATACCCTTGACCGCTGTGACCAATCCGCACCCTCCGGCAGCGCCGGCCACCGACCCCACCTTCACCGCGCCGAGCCTCGGTCGGCGGTTCGGTGCGTTGATCATCGACTGGGTGCTGTGTCTGCTGGTGTCCAACTTCTTCGCCGACCCGATCCGCGACGGCTGGGCGCCGGTGCTGGTGCTGGTGCTGGTGTACGGCATCTTCCTCGGCCTGTTCGCCCAGACACCGGGCATGTACATCACCAAGATCCGCTGTGTGAACTGGCACGACGGTGGCCGGATCGGCGTGCTCCGGGGGCTGATCCGTGGCCTCCTGCTGGCCCTCGTCATCCCCGCGCTGATCATGGACGAGCACCGGCGCGGCCTGCACGACCGACTCGCCGACTCGGTGATCGTCAACGCCCCCCGCGGCTGACCCGACCCCTAAGGCCGACCCAGAAGGCCGTGCGCGCCCCGCGCCCGCGCCTCGCAAGATCGCACTCGATCCAGGATGTAGTGGCATCCGCCGCGCACAAGCCCACTACATCAAGGATCGAGCACGATCTTGGCGGGGGCCGGGAGGGTGTACGCGAAGGAGCCGGACCCGTGGGGGTCCGGCTCCTTCTTACGCGTACGTCTGGGGGGGTCAGCGGCCCCGCGACTGGCGGAAGGCGCCCGGCGGCCGCATGTTCTTCGGGATCGCGCCCTTGGGCATCTGCGGCCGGGCGGTGAGCGCCTTGAGGCGCTTGTCCAGCGAGTTGACGTCCTTGCCGGAGAGGGCGCGGGGCAGACGCAGCAGCGTCGTGCGGAGCTTGCGGATCGGCAGCTCGCCCTCCTCCTGCCCGATCACGTAGTCGTGCAGGGGAGCGGAGCCGATCACCTTGGACAGCCGTCGCTTCTCCTGGCCGAGCAGGCCGCGCACCCGCTGGGGGTTGCCCTCGGCCAGCAGGATCACGCCCGGGCGGCCGATCACCAGGTGGACCATGTCCATCTGGGTGGTCGAGCTGACCGCCGGGGTGACCCGCCAGTCGCCGCGCATGTTCTCCATGATCTGCGCCGCCGCGCCGGGTTGCCCCTCGGCGGCGTTCATCATCGCCTTGTTGGACCGCAGGTTGAGCACGATCAGCACCGCGAGCAGGATGAACAGGATGCCCAGCGGCAGCCAGATCCAGCCCCAGAAGATCACCGCGACCACGGTGAGCGCGAGCGGGAGCAGCACCGCCGCGGCGACCAACGGCGCGAACCACCGGTCCTGCTTGGCGGTGAACTGGAACACCATCCCGATCTGCTTCAGCCGCTGGCCGAACGAGACCTTCTCCTGGGGCTTTGCCATGCCGCAGAGTCTAGTGGTCGCCGCCGGCCCCGTTGATCCGCGTCCGGGTGCCGGGGCAGCTGAGTACCTTACGTCGCCGTACGCGTCCGGAACGGCCGGGTAAGGAGGCTGTGGGCCGGGAAGATGAGGCACTGTGCCCATGCCCGGGTGGGGCCTTCGCGCGAAGAGTTGTCAGCAGAAGACGACGACGCCCCGAAGGAGCCCGACATGTTCGGCAACGACGCAGATTTCCTGCTCACCCTGCACCGTACCCACGCCGCCGAGCTGCGCGCCGACGCGGCGGCGGACCGGCTCGCCCGGTCGCTGTCCCGTCCCGTCAGTCGCGGGTGGTTGGGCCGGCGCAGGCAGGCCGGTCGCGCCAGCGACGCCCGCCGGTGACCGCGCCCAGCGCGGCTGCCGCGTCCACGGCGTCCGCCGGGCCGGCCGCTCGATCCGATCCGACCCCGCCGCCCGGCCGCCGGCCGATCGGCGGGGCCGGCGGAGCGGGCCGTCATGGCATGCTCGAACACGTGACCGTACGCGCCGCAAGCTCCGTCCTCGTCGGGCGCCACCGCGAGATCGCGGCACTGCGGGAAGCGCTGGGCCGGGCGCGGGCCGGGGAGCCGACCACCGTGCTCGTCGGCGGCGAGGCGGGCGTGGGTAAGACCCGGCTGCTGGAGGAGTTCGCCGGCTGGGCCACCGACGGCGCGGCGCGGGTGCTCGTGGGCCAGTGCCTGGAGTTGGGCGAGGCGGGTCTGCCGTTCGCTCCGTTCGCTGCCGCGTTGCGCGCGGTGCTCCGCGCCGACGGTCCCGAGGTCTTCGCCGGCTACGAGGCGGAGTTCGCCCCGCTCCTGCCGGAGCTGGGCCGCGCCTCCGCGACGCTGGCCGCACCGCGTGCCGCCGCACTCAGCGACGCCCCGCGCGGCTACCTGTTCGACCTGGTCGCCGAGCTGTTCCAGCGGCTGGCCGATGCTCGCCCGCTGGTCCTGATCATCGAGGACCTGCACTGGGCCGACCGCTCCACCCGTGACCTCATCGGGTTCCTCGTCCGGGCGGCGAGGCCGGGTCGGCTGCTGCTGGTCTGCACCTACCGCACTGACGAGTTGCAGCGCGGGCACCCGCTGCGCCCGTTCCTCGCCGAACTGGACCGGGCCCGGGGTGTGGAGCGGATCGAGCTGGGTCGCCTGGACCGCGACGGCACCGCCGCGATCCTCGCCGACCTGCTCGGCGCCGAGCCGCCCGCCCGTGCCGTCGACGACGTCCACAACCGAACCCAGGGCAACCCCTTCTTCATTGAGGAGTTGGCCGTCGCCGGTGACCCGATCGGTTGCGCGGCGCTCCCCGAGACGCTGCGTGACCTGCTGCTGGCCCGGGTGGACCGGCTCCCCGAGCCGGCTCAGCGAGTCTTGCGGATCGCGGCCGCCGGCGGCACCCGTTTCGCCCACGACCTGCTCGCCGAGGTCGCCGGGCTGCCCGATGCCGAGCTGGAGGACGCGCTGCGCGCCGCCGTCGCCGCCCAGTTGGTGGTGGCCGACCGGGACGGGGACTACGAGTTCCGGCACGCGCTGGTCCGCGAGGCCGTGCACGACGAGTTGCTGCCCGGTGAGCACGCCCGGCTGCACGCCCGCTTCGCCGCCGCCATCGAGGCCCAGCCGCACCTGGTCGCCGCCGGCCGGGCCCCGGCCGAGATCGCCCACCACTGGTACGCCGCCCACGACCACCCGCGTGCCCTCGTGGCCTCGCGGGCCGCGGCGTGCGCCGCCGCCGACCGGTACGCGTACGCCGAGCAGCGCCGACTGCTGGAGCGGGCGCTGGAGTTGTGGGAGCTGGTGCCGGACGCCGCCGACCTGCTCGACATGGACCATCTGGCGCTGCTGGAGCAGACCCTGGACGCCGCGGTCACCGCCGGCGACTTCAGCCGGGCCATCACCCTGACCCGGGCCGGGCTGGCCGAGGTGGACGCCGACGCCGCGCCGCTGCGCGCCGCCCGTCTGCTGGACCAGCGGGGTCGACTGCTGTCCCTGCTCGGCAAGAGCGACGGCAGCCGTGAGCTGGATGAGGCGTACCGGCTGGCGGCCGGTGGCCCGCCCGGCGTGGAGCGGGTCCGGCTGCTCGCCGACATCGCCACCCACCTGGTCAAGATCGACCCGCAGAAGGCGGCCCGGGTGGCGGCCGAGGCCGCAACGGACGCCGAGTCGCTCGGCGAGCGCGTGGCACTGCTGTCGACGCGGATCGCGTTGCTCTGCCACGGCGAGCGGGACCTGATCGGAGGGCTGGCCGAGCTGGGCCAGGCGGCTGCCGCCGCCCGCGCGGCGGGGGACGCGCCGACCCTGGTGCTCGCCATGGTGTTCGAGTCGGACATGCTCTGCGAGTTGGGCCGCTACGCCGAGTCCGCGCAGGCCGCCGAGTCCGGCGTGGCCGAGGCGCGACGGGTGGGGATCAGCCGTTCCACCGGGGCGTACCTGCTCTCCAACCGGGCCGAGGCGCTCATCGCGCTGGGTCGGTGGGACGAGGCCGAGGCGGTCTGTGCGGAGGCCGCCCGGATCGACCTGTCCGGTGTCACCGGGCTGCACTGGCTCCAGCTGGGCGCCGGGCTGCGGCTGGCCCGCGCCCATCCGGGCGCCGACGAGCTGGTCGACCGGGCGCTCACCTTCCTCAACCGGCCGTACCTGTGGCCGAACCACCGCCTGCCCCTGCACGAACTGGCGATCGAGGCGGCGCTGGCCGCTGACGACAAGGTCGAGGCGGTACGGGCGGCCCGCGTCGCGGTCGCCGACGAGAGCCTGCCGCAGCTTCCCCGCGAGGGTTGGCCGGTGCTCAGCGCCGTCGCGCGTACCGCAGCCCGGGTGAGTGACAGCGAGCTGGCAGCCGCCGTGGCGGCGCTCGCCACCGACCTGCCGGCGCGGCACCCGGCGGCCCGTGCGCACGCCGCCCAGGTCACCGCACTGCTCGCGGTCGGTGACCAGGCGCTGCCGGCGTGGCGTGCGGCGGTCGACGCGTGGCGGGCCGACGGGCAGCCGTACCCGCTGGGCCGGGCACTGCTGGCGCTGGCCGAGGCGACCGCCGCGGCCGGGGAACGCGACGAGACGGCGGCGGCGGTCACCGAGGCCACCGAGATCGGCCGGCGGCTGGGTGCGACGCCGCTGGTCGAGGCGGCCACCACCCTGGCGCGGCGGGTCGGCCTGCGCGGTGCCTCCGGCGGCGGGGTCGGCGCGGACCTGCTGACCGCCCGGGAGCGGGAGGTGCTGCGGTTGGTCGCCGAGGGGCACAGCAACAGCAGGATCGCCGAGCGGTTGTTCATCTCGCCGAAGACGGCGAGCGTGCACGTCTCCCGGATCATCGCGAAGCTGGGCGTGACCAACCGGGTGGAGGCCGCCGCCCTGGCCCACCGCCTCGGCCTGCTCACCGAGGCCGCCGCCCCACTCTGACAGGCAACGAGGCCGCCGCCCACGCTGACACGCACCGAAGCCGCCGACCGCTCATCCAGGTCGGCGGCCGCGCTGCGAGGCCGCCACGCTGGCGCTTGTCGTGCCGGCGGTGGATCAGCGCGGCAGGTAGATGCGCCAGCCCTCGATCGTGACCAGGTCGAGGCTGCCCGGCGTGGTGCGCTGCCGCTCGTCGAGCACCTCCGCCAGCGGCGAGCCGGCCGGCGCGACCCAGGCCGGTGCCGCCGCGTTGTCCACCTCCCGCCGGTACGCGGGGTAGCGGTCGAACCCGGGGCGCAGGGTGTCGTCGACGACCGCGCAGACCACCTGCTCCGCGCTGGCGAAGGTGAGCCGGTTGCAGGTCCAGTAGCCGGCGCGCACGTGCCGTACGCCGAGCTGACGCAGGGTGCTCACCAACTCGGTGTGCCGGGCCTCGGCGGCCCGGGTGGCCGGGACGGTCTCCGCTGCCCGCCAGGTGGCGTGGGCGGCCGTGCCCAGCGTGGCGGCGAGCAACACCACCGCGATCGACCGGGCCAGCGTCGACCCGACACCGTGCTGGCCGGTCGCCGCCGGACGCAGCCCGTGCCGGGCCGCCGCCCACACCGGCCAGAGCAGCGCCGGCAGGGAGATGAGCAGGCAGGACAGGTAGCGGGAACTCTCCACCGGGGTGAGCCCGGCGGAACTGCTCACTGTGTACGCGCCGAGGGTGGCCACCGCGGCCAGCACGAGCGCCAGCCGGACCGCCCCCGCCACCCGGGGCGACACCGCCCCGGATACGACAGGGGCAGGGCCGGCAGCGGCAGGGCCGGAGTCGGCGGTGCGCAAGGCCCGCCAGGCGGTGACGCCGGCAATGACCAGCAGCAGCGGCAGGGCGAGCGCCCACCACAGCTGCCAGGTGGCGCACTGCCCGGGAGCGCAGAAGCCCATGCCCAGTCCGGGGCCGAGCACCAGGCCGCCGTGCAGCCGGTCCGGCCAACCCGCGCTGGCGTTCGCACCGCCGGCCGCGAGCACCGCGTGCAGCGGGTTGCGCCCGGTCAGCAGGCTGTGCAGCAGCAGCGGGGCCGCCCCCAGCACGGCCGCCGCCCCGAGCAGCGCCCCGGCGGCACCCCACAGCTCCCGGCGGCAGAACGCGACGAGGACCGCGCCGGTCGCGGCGACGTACGGCAGCACGAGCGGGTCGACCCAGAGCATCAGCCCGGCCAGGAATCCCCAGGACGCCCAGCGCGCCAGCCGCCAGCCGGGTCGCCAGGTGTCGGCAGGCCGCCAGTCGGGCTGCCCAGTGTCGGCCGACCGCCGCCCCGGGCGGCTGGTGGCCAGATCCAGGGCGAGCAGGGCCAGTGCCGCCCCGGCCGCGTTCATCTCGGGGTAGCCGCCGCCGGCGATCAGCTGGTTCTTGATGATCCGGTCGGAGCCCAGGGCCAGTAGCGCGACCACCAGCAGCCCGAACCACCGGTCCCCGGTCAGCCGCAGCGTCAACCGCCAGGTCAGCAGCAGGAACAGCGCGTACAGGGCCAGCGTGGGTAGCCGCAGCCCGAGCAGCGACGGCCCCCCGGCCACTGCGAACACCGGCGCGGCGAGGTAAGCCTCCAGCGTGCCCATGTACTGCTGGCCGTAGAACCAGACCGGGAAGCCCTCGCCCCGGGCGATGTGCAGCGCGGCCAGCCCCATGGTGGCCTCGTCGCTGTTCGTCGGCGGCGCGGCCCGCAGCAGCAGCCAGAGCCGGTAACCCACCCCGGCGAGCACTGCCAACCCGGTGAGCCAACCGACCAGGCCGGGACGTGCGCCGGGTCGCGGGCGGGGAGAGCCCTCGCCGCGCGGCTGCTCGCGTACGCCGACGGTCATCACAGGATCATGACACCCGGACGGCGAACGGCCGCGCGGCGCTGCCGGCGGGATCAGCCCGCAGTGGCGACCGGGGTGGCGGCGCGCGCGTCGAGCGCCTGCTTGTAGAGCCGGCCGGCCCGGTACGACGAACGCACCAGCGGCCCGCTCATCACCCCGGCGAAGCCGATCTCCTCGGCCTCCTCGCGCAGCTCCACGAACTCCTCCGGCTTGACCCAGCGGGTCACCGGGTGGTGCCGGGGCGAGGGGCGCAGGTACTGGGTGATGGTGATCAGCTCGCAGCCGGCCTCGTGCAGGTCGCGCAGCGCCTGCGAAACCTCGGCCCGCTCCTCGCCCATGCCCAGGATGAGGTTGCTCTTGGTGACCAGGCCGTCGGCGCGGGCCTGCCGGATCACGTCGAGCGAGCGGTCGTAGCGGAACGCCGGCCGGATGCGCTTGAAGATGCGCGGCACGGTCTCCACGTTGTGGGCCAGCACCTCGGGACGGGAGCCGAAGACCTCGGCCAACTGCTCGGGGACCGCGTTGAAGTCCGGGATCAGCAGCTCGACGCCGCAGCCGGGCTGCAGGGCGTGGATCTGTCGGACGGTCTCGGCGTACAGCCAGGCGCCGCCGTCGGGCAGGTCGTCACGGGCGACACCGGTGATGGTGGCGTAGCGCAGCCCCATCGAGACCACCGACTCGGCGACCCGACGCGGCTCGTCGGCGTCGAACTCGGCCGGCTTTCCGGTGTCGATCTGGCAGAAGTCGCAGCGCCGGGTGCACTGGTCGCCACCGATGAGGAAGGTGGCCTCCCGGTCTTCCCAACACTCGTAGATGTTGGGGCAGCCGGCCTCCTGGCAGACGGTGTGCAGCCCCTCGCGCGAGACGAGCCCGCGCAGCTGGGTGTACTCCGGGCCCATCTTGGCCTTGACCTTGATCCATGGCGGTTTGCGCTCGATCGGCGTCTCGGCGTTGCGCGCCTCGATCCGCAGCAGACGCCGCCCCTCGGGGGCCGCCGTTGCGGTGCGCGCTGCCTGGCCGGTCGTCGGCGCGGAGTGCTCGATCGTCACGAAAATGAGCCTACGCCGGACGGCGGGTGTCTATGTGCGTCGGGCGACCGGCGTCACGCCCCGAACGTTGTGACGCCGGACACCGGCCGGCCGGAAAAGGGCGTCACAGAAGAGGGAATCGGGTGCTACGGTCGCCGCCAACAGCGACGACGGAGCCGAGTAGCCCCCGACCCGCCAGTGCAGAGAGCCGCCGGGGCTGAGAGGCGGTCTGGCGCCGGGGCGCGAAGACCCTCCCGAGCTGCGGGAAGAACGGTTGCGGGTCCTCCCGTGCCCAGTAGAGCCCGCCCGGCTGGCCCCGGTCATCAGGCGACGAACGAGGCCCCCGCTCCGGCGGGGGCGAAGGTGTGGTGGCACCGCGAGGTTCCCGCTCGCCCACACCTCCCTGGGGCTGATGCGACGCTTCGCCACCCCAGGGCGGCGACGGCGTGGCGATCGACCGAGGAGCAGCCCGCCATGCAACGAACCCTGTCCCACCAACTGCCCACCAGGATCGGCACGACAGTGCGGATCGCCGGCTGGGTGCACCGCCGCCGACTGCTGAAGTCGGTGGCCTTCCTGATCGTGCGGGACGCCGCCGGCCTGGCCCAGGTGGTCGTCACCGACCCGGCGGTCCGCGCGGAGCTGGAGAAACTCACCGAGGAGACAGTGGTCGAGGTGGTCGGCACGGCCACGTCCAACGGCACGGCGCCCGCCGGGGTCGAGCTGACCGACCCGACGGTACGTCCACTCGGGCCGCCCGCCGTGCCGCCACCGTTCGACCTGTACCGGCCGGCGCTCACCGCGAGCCTGCCCACCCAGCTCGACAACGCGCCCACCGCGCTGCGGCACGCCACCCGGTCGGCCGCGCTGCGGATCTCGGCGGCGGCGGTGGCCGGGTTCCGGGCCGCACTCGACGTCCACGACTTCGTGGAGATCCATACGCCGAAGGTGGTCGGCTCCAGCACCGAGAGCGGGGCGAACGTGTTCGCGCTTGACTGGTTCGGCCGGCCCGCGTACCTGGCCCAGTCGCCGCAGTTCTACAAACAGCTGATGGTCGGCGTCTTCGAACGCGTCTACGAGGTGGGGCCGGTCTTCCGGGCCGAGCCGCACGACACCGTGCGGCACCTCGCGCAGTACACGTCGCTCGACGCGGAGCTGGGCTTCATCGCTGACCACCGGGACGTGATGCGCGTGCTGCGCGACACGGTGGCCGGGATGGTGGACACGGTGGGCGGGCGGGCCGGCGCCGCACTGGCGACGCTGGGCGCCACACCGCCGCAGGTGCCGGCGGAGATCCCGGCGGTGCACTTCACCGAGGCGCTGTCGATCGCCGGCGCGCCCGCCGACGAGCCGGACCTCGCGCCCGCCCACGAACGGGCGCTGGGCGAGTGGGCAGTGCGCGAACATGGTTCGGACTTCCTCTTCGTCACCGGCTACCCGATGGCGAAGCGGCCCTTCTACACCCACCCGGACCCGGCGCGGCCCGCGTACTCGAACGGGTTTGACCTGCTCTTTCGCGGTCTGGAGCTGGTCACCGGCGGGCAGCGGCTGCACCGGCACGCCGACTACCTGGCGGCGTTGGCGGCCCGGGGCGAGCCGGTCGAGCCGTACGTCGGCTACCTGGACGCGTTCCGGCACGGCATGCCACCGCACGGTGGCTTCGCCATCGGCCTGGAACGGTTCGTGGCCCGGCTGGTCGGCGCGGCCAACGTCCGGGAGGTCACCGCGTTCCCACGTGACCTGCACCGGTTGACGCCGTGAGCGTGGCGGCCCCCGGCGTCGCCGCCGGGGGCCGTCGCTCAGACCTCGATCAGGGTGGAGAGTCGGCGCTCGACGACCGGCAGCACGTCGGCGACGCTGATCTGGCGGCCCAGCTCGGCGGTGAGCGAGGTGACACCCGCGTCCCGGATGCCGCACGGCACGATCCGGTCGAAGTACGTCAGGTCGCAGTCGCAGTTGATCGAGAAGCCGTGCAGGGTGACGCCCCGGGCCACCCGGATGCCGATGGCCGCCACCTTGCGGGCCGGCCCCCTGTCGTCCTCGGGCACCCAGACCCCGCTGCGCCCCTCGACCCGGCCGGCGGTCAGCCCGAACTCGGCGCACACGTCGATGAGCAGCTCTTCCGTCCGGCGTACGTAGGCGACCACGTCCACCGGGTCGGGCAGGCGCAGGATCGGGTAACCGACGAGCTGCCCCGGCCCATGCCAGGTGATCTTGCCGCCGCGGTCCACGTCGACGACCGGAGTGCCGTCCATGGGCCGGTCCCACGGTTCGGTGCGCTTGCCCGCCGTGTAGACGCTCGGGTGCTCCAGCAGCAGCACGGTGTCGCCGCGCGCGCCAGCCACCACCGACTCGTGCAGGCGCCGCTGCTCGTCCCAGGCGGCCTGGTAGTCGAGCAGGCCGGCGCGGACGGCCGTCAGGCCGGGGGTCGTCGTTGTCACGGCAACCAGCCTAGTCCCGCTACCGGCGATCATCCCTGGTGAGCCGCCTCACCGGGCAAGGCGCACCCGGCGGACGACGAGGGCGACGGCGAGCAGCGTCGTCACCGCCAGCGTGAGGTAGAGCCAGAGCGGGGCGGCGAACGGCGAGGGGCGGGGCTCCGGCCCGCCGAACGCGGCCCGAGCCAGCAACTCGCCCGGCACCGCCAGGTCGGTCGACCCGGGCGGTGCGGTCACCAGCACCTCCCGGCCGCCGTCGGGCGACAACGCGGCGAGGATGGCCTGCCGGTCCTCGTCGTGGCCCGCCTCGATCGACTGCTTCACCACCGGGTCGCCCGCGCGCCAGCCGACGATCTTCGTGGTCGACGCGGAGACCGGCAGTGGTTGGCCCACGGCCTGGCCGGTGGCGGCGTCCAGGAACTCGATCCGCCAGGTGCGCTGCGCAGTCTGATCGGCCGTACAGCCGAGGCCGGCGCAGCCGTCGAAGGCGAGCAGCGCGATCCGCCGGCCGTCCGGGTGCCAGGCCGCGGGGCCGGCCAGCATCCGCCGATCGCCCAGCTCGACCTGCCAGCGGGGGCTGCCGTTGGTCGGGTCGACGACCACCAGCAGTTGTCGTTCGGCGATCAGCGCGGCCTCGTCCGGAGGGCCGGCGACCGCCACCAGGTCGCCGCCGGGTGACCAGGCCGCGGCGGCGTGCGCGGCGAAGGTGCCGACCGCGACCACCTCCTCGGTGCCCTGGTACGGGTCGAGGACGAGCAGGTCGTCGGGCTTCTCCGGGTTGTTGAGCTGTTGGTTGTCCGGCCCGAAGCTGATCACCTCGTCGTTGTTGCTGCGGGTGCTCAGGACCCGCTTCCCGTCCGGGGACCAGGCCAGCGGCCGCATCCCGGTGTGGATCGGGCGGCGCTGTCGCCCACTGACGAGGTCCAGCAACTCCCCGGACGGCCGCAGGTAGTGCCGCCCGTCCGGAGAGAGCAGCCCATGGTCCTCGGCGACGTGCAGCGGGATCAGCCGGTAACCGCCGTCCCGGCCGATCAGCACGCCCGTCGACTCCAGGAAGCGGGTGCGGCTGGTGAAGAAGACAAGCGCGGCCGGGCCGGTCGGGCGCTGCTCGACGGTGGCCTGCCACAGCCACGGTGAGTGCACCCGGGTCGGCACCGCGCCGCCGGTGCCGTCAGCCGCCGTGCTCGTCGCACCAGTGCCGTCAGTGGCCGTGCGCGTGGCGGCCGTGGCGGCTGGTGCGCTGAGCACCACCAGCGCGACCGCCGCACCGACCGCCGCCCCGCGCCGCAGTCGCCTGCCCGTCGTTCTCATCGCCCCATTAGAAGCCACCAGGGCCGATCACGAAGCCCCGCTCGGTCGCGCCGTGGCTGCCGATGTGCCGTGGCTGCCGTCGTGCCGTGGCCTACCGGTCGGCGGGTGGGATGCGCCAGAGCCAGACGTCGTCGACCCGTTGCGGCTCGCCGAACAGGGCGGTGCCGGTACGCCGCAGCGCCTCCTCGTCGACCTCGAACTTCGCGCCGTGCACCTGGTCGGCGAGCACCACCGTCTCGATGCGCCAGTGCCGCAGGTCCGACTGGACCTCCCGGATCGTTCCGTCGGTGACGATGGGGACCAGCCCGGTACGGCCGGCCTGGTCCATCAACGCGCTGAGGGTGCGCGGCACCGGACCGATCCGGCCTCGCCCGTCCGGCCCGCCGGGGCCGAGGAAGAAGCCTCCCGGGATGGCGAACTCGCCCTGCCGGTGCGACAACGCGTACGCCTGCCACCGCTGGCCGTCCGGGTAGATGTCCACGGTCAGGGGCACCGGGGTCAGCACCCCGTCGGGTGAGACGTAGTCCCGCCACGTGCCGGAGGTGATGAACCGCGGGATCGGCTCCCGCTCGTCGGTCAACAGCGGGGTGGGCAGCAGCGGGACCAGGGCCACCGCGAAACCGAGCAGCCAGGCCAGTTCCGTGGAGCGGTGCCGGGGCGGTGCGGCGCGCAACTGGTCGATGGCGAACGCCAGCAACAGCCCGACCACCGGCGCGACCACCAGCGCCAGCCGGGCCGGCAGCGCGGCGTTCACCACCGGCAGTTGTCCGACCACGTCGAACGGCATGGGGAGGTCGGTGCGTCGGCCGTCGATTTTGGCGACCGGCCCGAAGGAGAGCACCGTGAAGATCAGCGCGAGGGCGCCCAGCGCCCAGAGGGTGGCCCGGCGGTGCGCGTCGGCCCGCCGCCAGAGCGTGACGAAACAGACCACGGTGAGCACCAGCAGCGGGATGCCGAAGAACGAGTTCTCCTCGGTCGGGTTCGGGGCCAGCGACGTGCCCAACCCGGCCTCGCCGGCCAGCGAGCGGCGCGGGAAGGCGCCGAACGCCACGATGTCCTCGGAGTGGATCACCGGGTCGAAGCCGGTGCCGTGGAACCGCTGCGGCCCGGCGAAGTGCAACCACAGGGGGTACGACAGCAGCGCGCCGGCGACCACGGCGGTCACCCCGAGCCCGCGCAGGAAGGTGGGCAGCGCGGCGCGTGCCTCCACGCGGTTGGCCGGGTGCAGCGCCCAGATGGCGACGAACACGCCCAGCGCCAGCGCGGTGAAGAAGAGCCCCTCGGCGGCGATCGAGAAGGCCACCGCGACCAGCACGCCGAGGATCACCCCGTCGCGCAGCCAGTGCCCCGGTCGGCGCAGCGCGAACAGCCGCCAGATCAGCAGCGGCACCAGCCAACCGGCGGTCCAGTTCAGGTGCGCGTTGGCGTGCGACACCATGCCGGGGGAGTACGCGATGAACAGGGCGCCGACCCCGGCGGCCAGCCGGCTGCGGACCAGGTGCCGGGAGAGCAGCCAGTACCAGGCCAGCGCGGTGGCGAGCAGGTTCAGGGTGAGGATCACCAGGAACGTCGCCGGTGGCCCGATCAGGTACGTGAGCGGGGCGAAGACCACCGCGTACACCGTGATCGTCGTGTTGACAGCGAGGTTCACGCCGTCCGGGACGTTGATCAGGTAGGTGAAGAGCGGGTTGTCCCCGTGCGTGACGGCGTGCCCGCCGAAGGCCAGCAGCCACTCGAACAGCGCCTGGTCGCTGGAGTTGACGGTGATGGTGCGGACGTTCGGGTCCCGCCACAGCCCGCTGGTCACCCACACGGCGAGCGCGAGCGCCACCAGCACGACGATCAGGTCGGCCCGGCGGTCCCGGACGATGCGCGGCGGTGACGCGGGTGCGGGCCCGGTGGCCAGCGACGGGGAGGACGGCACGCAGCGGACGTTACCAACCGGACCTGGACGGGCCGGTCAGACCTGCAAGGACGGGACCGTTGGGGACGGATTCGGCCCTCCACGTCGACGGTCCGGCGTACACAGCGTCCGTCGTGAATGTGTGACTGTGCCCCATGTCATAGCGGCGACACATCGTCGTAACGTCTCGGCAACTCGACCGTGACCCAGTTCACAGTCCGCCCCCCAGGAGGCCGCCGTGCGCCGCTCCTCGTCCACCCTCACCCGGCTGCTCGGTGCGGTCGCCGGGCTCGCCCTCGCCGTCGCGGGCGCGGTCGCCGTCGCCGCACCCGCCCAGGCCGCCACCCTCAGCCAGGTCACCGGCTTCGGCTCCAACCCCGGCAACCTCGCCATGTACGCCTACCGGCCGGACGGCCTGCCGGCCAACTCCCCGGCCGTCGTCCTGCTGCACGGGTGTACGCAGAACGCCTCCGGCTACTTCGCCAACTCCGGCTGGCAGAAGTACGCCGACCAGTGGAAGTTCGCCCTGATCGTCGCCCAGCAGCCCTCCGGCAACAACGCCAACTCCTGCTTCAACTTCTTCGAGGCGGGGGACACCACCCGGGGTCAGGGTGAGGCGCTGTCGATCAAGCAGATGGTCGACCACGCCAAGGCGAACTTCGGGGTGAACGGCTCCCGGGTCTACGTCAGCGGGCTCTCCGCCGGCGGGGCGATGAGCGCGGTCATGCTGGCCACCTACCCGGACGTCTTCGCCGCCGGATCGATCATCGCGGGGATCCCGTACCGCTGCGCCACCAGCATGGTCAACGCGTTCAGCTGCATGAACCCGGGCGCGGACAAGACCCCGGCGGCCTGGGGCGACCTGGTCCGTAACGCGTACTCCGGCTACACCGGCCCGCGCCCCCGGGTGGCCATCTGGCACGGCACCTCGGACACCACTGTCACCCCGCTCAACGGCACCGAGTCCCGTGACCAGTGGACCAACGTGCGGGGCGTGTCGCAGACCCCGACCAGCACCTCGTCGCTGCCCGGCAACACCAGTCTCGAGGTGTACGGCAACGACGACGTACGGCTCTACCGGATCTCCGGGATGGGCCACGGCACCCCGGTCGACCCGGGCTCGGCTGCTGAGCAGTGCGGCACCGCCGGCGCGTACTTCCTGGACACCATCTGCTCGACGTACCGTGACGCGCTCTTCTTCGGTCTGAACGGCGGCGGGACCAACCCGACCCCGACCCCGACGGCCACCGCCACCCCCACCCCCACTCCGACGGCGACCCCCACCACGCCGCCGACCTGCGTGACGGCCAGCAACTACGCGCACGTGGCGGCCGGCCGGGCGTACCAGTCCGGCGGCTACGCCTACGCCAACGGCTCCAACCAGCGGATGGGCCTCTACAACACCTTCTACACCAGCGCCCTCAAGCAGACCGCCCCCAACTACTGGGTAATCGGCTGCTAACCCCCACCCGCGCCGCCCCCTGCTGACCCCTGTTGATCATGAAGTTATTGCCACGACACGCCGAGGCGAGTGGCAATAACTTCATGATCGACGCGGTGGGGTTGGGGGTGGGGGTTAGGGGTGCAGGGCTGCTTGTAGGGCTTGCGGGAGGGTTTCGTGCTGGTAGGGGTAGGTGGCTCGGGTCAGGACGCCGGGGAGGACGCGGGTGCTGGTGAGGGCCTCGTGGGCGAAGCCGCCGAGAGCCACCTTGAGAGCCAGCGCGGGGATCGGGATGATCGCCGGGCGGTGCAGTTGCCGGGCCAGCTCGCGGGTGAACTCGGCATTGGTCACCGGGTTCGGCCCCACCACGTTGACCGGGCCGGAGATGTCGTCCCGGGCCAGCAGGAACACTGTCGCGTCCAGCCAGTCGGCCAACGAGATCCACGGCAGCCACTGCCGGCCGCTGCCCAGCCGGCCGGCGATGCCCAGCTTGAACGGCAGCAACTGCGGCTTGAGCATCCCGCCGTCGCGGTGCAGCGGCAGGCCGGTGCGTAGCCGGACCACGCGTACGCCGGCGTCCTCGGCCGGCCGGGTCGCGGCCTCCCACACCCGGCAGACGTCGGCCAGGAAGCCCTCGCCGGCCGGCGCGTCCTCCTCGACCGCCCGGTCGCCGGTGTTGCCGTACCAGCCCACGGCTGACGAGTTGAGCAGCACCCGGGGTCGGTCCGTGGGAGGGAGCCCCGCGACGGTTGTCGCCAACGTGGTGGTGCTGTCCACCCGGCTGGTGCGGATCAACCGCCGGTAGTCGTCGTTCCAGCGCTTGTCGCCGACGCCCGCACCGGCCAGATTGACCACGGCGTCGGCTTCGGCGACCACTGCCGGGTCGAGCTGCCCGGCGGCCGGGTCCCACTGGCGCTCCTGCGACCCGCGCGGCCCCCTGCGGACGAGCCGGGTGATCTGGTGCCCGTCGGCGGCGAGCCGGTCGGCCAGCCGGGTGCCGAGGAAGCCGGACGCGCCGGCCAGAAGAATCCGCATACCCCCATCTTCGTCCAGAACGCCGCCGGTGGATGCACGGAGCCGCCGGCATCACCGACTCCGGGGCGCTCCGGCGAAGAATTTGCGCAGATCGGCGAGCAGCGCGGTAAGCGCAGGTCAACGGCTGTTCCGGGCACCGAAAAAGGCTGCCGCTCACGTTTGGTGGCCGTCGCGTTTCCGCAGGTCAGAGCAAACATGAATGCGTTGTTCACGATTGCTTCCGGCGTCCATCTGACTGACCATGAGCCATCCGAGTACGCCCCCGAATGGCGGGGTTGGCGCACCGTGCCCGCCGTCGGGCTTCCCGTGAGGAGGAACCATGCCGATCCTGGTGACCGGAGCGACCGGGACCGTCGGAGGCAGCCTGGTCCGGCAACTGGTGGCCGCCGGCCACGACGTACGCGCACTGACCCGCGATCCCGCGTCGCCGGCAGCGGCCGCGCTGCCCAGCGGGGTGGAGGTGCTGGCGGGCGACTTCGCCAAACCCCACACGCTGGCACCGGCGCTGCGCGGCGTGACGCGCATGCACCTGGTCGCGATGGATGGGTACGGGCCGCTGACCACCGGAGCGGAGATCTTGGAACTGGCCCGGAAGGCTGGCGTCCGTCGGGTCACCCACCTCGGTCACAATGATCCGAGCCGCGCTGACGACGACCCGCTCGAGGCCCCGCACCGCCCGCTGCACCGGGCGATCGAAGACTCGGGTCTGGAGTGGACGCACGTGTTTCCCGGCGAGTTCATGGCGAACACCCGGGACTGGGCGCACACCATCCGGGCCGAGGGGGTGGTCCGGGCACCGTTCGGCGACTGGAACAGCGCCCTGGTCCACGAGGCGGACATCGCCGCGGTCATCCTGGCGGCGCTCACCGGCGACGGCCATGCCGGCCGGGTCTACCAGCCGACAGGTCCGGAGCCGGTCCGGCGCCGGGACGCGGTCGAGATGATCGCTGCGGCGATTCGCCGCCCGGTGCTCTTCGAGGAGTTGACCCCGGAGGAGGCCCGGGAGTACTGGAAGGACGACTATCCCGCCGAGGTGATCGAGTGGTTCCTGGAGATGGGCCAGTATCTCGACGGCAACGCCTGGGTCGCCCCGGACGTCGAGCAGGTGACCGGCCGCCCCGGGCGCCCGTTCCGACAGTGGGCCGTCGAGCACGCTGATGACTTCCGCTGACGACGCCCGGGGCGTGGACCGGCCCGGTGGTCAGGCCGTGGGGGTTGGGCGTAGGTCGGCGAGGAGGCGCTCCACCTCGGCGTAGGACTCGGGGCTCAGGGGGCCCTGCTCCAGGGTGGTCAGGTTCTCGTCGGCCTGGGCCACGGTGCGCAGGCCGGGGATCGGCACGGTGCGAGGGCTGCGTGCCAGCAGCCAGCCGAGCGCGCCCTGGGCCAGGGTGCGCCCGTCGGCGGTGAGCGCCGCACGGACCTGGTCGACCCGCGCCGCCCAACGGGGCGTCGGCCGGCCGTCGGTGAACCACTCCAGCCACTCAGGTGCCCGTCCGCGCACGTCGTCCGCCCCGACCGCCCGGGTCGACCCGGTGAGCAGCCCCATCGCCAACGGCCCACGGTTGAGGCTGGCCAGGTCGTGCTTGTCGCAGACCGCCAGCACCGCCGCGTTGTCGCGCAGCACCGACTCGTCGTGCTGGATCGCGGCGCAGTGCGGGCCGGCAGCCGCGAACGCCTCCGCCGAGGCCGGGTCGTCGGTGCTCCAGCCGTACGCCCGGATCTTGCCCTGGTCGACCAGGGCCTCCAGGGTGTCGACCAGATCGAGCGCGGCGGGCACCGGCAGCGCGTTGATGTGCAGTTGGTAGAGGTCGACGTAGTCCGTGCCGAGCCGGCGGAGCGAGTCCTCCAGGCTGCGCACCGCGAAGGCCGGGCTGGCGTCGGTGCCGAGCGCCCGCCGGGTGGCTTCCTCGCTGACATTGCCGAACTTGGTGGCGATCACCACGCTGTCCCGTCGTCCGGCCAGGGCCTGACCGAGGATTCGCTCGCTGTGCCCGGCGCCGTAGTTGCTGGCGGTGTCGAACAGGGTCACCCCGAGGTCGAGCGCCCGGTGGATGGTGCGGATCGACTCGTCGTCGTCCACCTCACCCCAGCCGAACGGCTGCCCGTCGTCACCCCAGAGCGGGCCGCCGATGGCCCAGCACCCCATACCGATCGCGCTCACCGTGATGCCGCTGCGTCCCAGCGTCCGTGTCGTCGTCATGGTCACCAGCCTCCAACCTGGAGCGCGCTCCAGGTCAAGCACTACCATCACGCGACATGAGCGGTTACGCCCCCTCGGAGGCCGCCCGCCGCAGCGGCTTCAGCCTGGACACTCTGCGGTACTACGAGAAGATCGGCCTCCTCGCGGACGTGGAGCGGACGGCGGGCGGGCAGCGGGTCTTCACCGACGACGACCTCGGCTGGCTGGAGCTGTTCCGCTGCCTGCGCGACACCGGGATGCCGATCGCCCAGATGCGCCGCTACGCGCAACTGGCCCGCGACGGCGAGCACACCGCCGACGAGCGGCACGAGCTGCTGCGCCACCACGCGGTACGGGTCGAGGCGCAGATGCGCCTGCTCGAGCGCCAGTACGACCACCTCCGGGAGAAGATCCGCCTCTACGAGCGACTGCCCGCTGCCGCCCCGGGACCGGAGGCTGGCTAGCGGGGGCCGGGCGCGGTCAGGCCGAGCAGTTCCTCTGTCGTTCCGGGTCGACCGGTGAGCGTGTTCAGTGCGGTGACCAGCCGCTTCTCCTCGTAGCGGAAGTGCGACTCCAGCAGGGCGGCCAACCCGGCCAACTCCGCGCGCACCTGGGCGACCGGCACCGCCGCGTCGCCGCCCAGCAGTGCCTCGACCCGTTCCAGGATCCCGGCCACCACCTCGTGATCGGTGATCAGGTTGTCGATGACCGGGCGCAGCTCGGGGACCTCCTCGGCCAGCAGCCGGAACGCGCCCGCGTCCTCACCTGTGTGGTGTCGGCCGAGCGCGGCACAGAAGGTCAGGCAGTGCGCCCGCAGGTCGCGGGAGGGGGTGTCCAGGCTTCTCTGCAGCCGGGCCAGTTCCGCGCTGAGCCAGAGGTGGATCTCGATCATCTGATTGCCGACGGCGGCGAGCCGGCCGGCCGGTGAACCGGTTGGGTGCACGTTCGTCCCATGCTGTCCCCGCGCCTCCATGCCCACGGCGGCCTTCGGGCCGGGTGCACTGCGACGCTGCGCCGAAGTCTAGCCGTGCACGCCCCGGCCCCGGAAGCACCGGAGTCACGGCGTGGTCGGCTCGTCGGTTTCCCGAACGTCGTGCCAGCGTGCACGCCAGGCGGCCTCGTGGGCCTCGTGGGTGGTCCGCTCCTCGAAGACGGCGGCCCGCAGCGCGTGCCGGGACTGCGACATCACCATCACCTCCACTGCCACCAGCGCCACGCAGATCACTGTCGCGAGGGTGAGCGCGCCCAGCGCCGGCAGGTGCTGGCCGACCGGGAGGGCAGCCGTGAGCACCACGATGACGCCGACGCGGGTCCAGCTGACGGTGTGCAGGGTGCGCAACTGGAAGAGCAGGTTGACGGCGAAATAGCAGATCAACCCGCCGAAGAGCATCGGCACCGCAGGTCCTTCGGCCTTCTCGCTGATCCCGCCGGCCGGGTCAGTGATCTTGTGTAGAACCTCCTCGTTGCCGATCGAGAAGAGGATCACCCCGGCGATCATCGGCAGGTAGAGGTACGCGTACGCGTCGCGGGCCATCGCCACCCGGGGGGCGCCCTCCGCCGCGTGCAGGGCGATCCGGGCGGCCGGCCCGATGAAGTCGAAGTGGGTCCACCAGAGCGCCGCGGTGACCACGATGCCGAGCGCGGCGGCGGCCACCGCAGGCCAGGTGACCGGCTTGCCGAGCAGGTTGCCGCCCACCCCCGTGGAGATGATCGACTCACCCAGCGCGATGATCAGGATGAGGTCGTAGCGCTCGGTCCAGTGCTCGGCGCTGGTCACCCCCCAGCCCCAGGTCCCGACGATGAAGCCGGTGGCGTACTGGACCAGCACCACGGCGATCCACAGCGCGTCGCGGACCATGGCGGCCCGGTCGGGGTCGGCGATCTGCGGCGGGATCAGCGCGGCGGCCAGCAGCAGCACGATGCTCACCGCCAGCTCCGGGGCGAACCGGCGCAGTTGCCGCCGCTCCTGCGGGCTGTCCCGCACCACGTGCTGATAGAGGATCATGTGTACGGCCCGGACCACGACGTAGCTGATGGCCACCAGCATCGGGCCGGCGGCGCTCCCCTTCGGGTCGCTGAACGCCTGCGGCAGCGCCAGCGCGAACGCGAACAGGGCGACCATCGCGATCACCATGAGCACCGGGACGTAGCCCTCGCCGAGCCGGACCCGGGTGGCGACCAGGCTGTGCACCACCCAGATCCACCAGAGCACGGCGAGCACCAGGCCGGCGTGCAGCAGTTGCCGGCCGGAGATGTTCGCGGCGGTGGCCCGGGTGATGATGAAGAACGAGAAGACGAAGACCAGATCGAAGAAGACCTCGAACTTGTCCACCCGGGCGCCGGGGGCGATCGGGACGGCCGGTCCCAGCTGTCCACCCCGCCGGTAGCCGCCCACGCCCCCACTCTGGCAGCGTCCGGGCTGGTCGGAGGCCCGAACAGCGATGGCAGTGGAGTGCGGCGTTACCTCCGTCCCGAGTCGGGGAAGCATCCTGACCACGGCCTCCCGCAGCGGGCCGGTCGGTCCGCCCTACCCCGGACAAGGATGGACAATGACGACGAACAACCCGATCACCACTTCGTTCACCCATCACTCCACCGCCATGGACGTGATTCAGGGCGTGGACCTCGTCGGGCGGCGGGCGATCGTCACCGGCGGGTCCTCCGGGATCGGCGTGGAGACCGCCCGCGCCCTGGCCAGCGCCGGTGCGGAGGTCACCCTGGCCGTCCGCAACCCGGACGCGGGCCAGCAGGCCGCCAACGACATCACCGACACCACAGGCAACGACCGCGTCCTGGTCGCGCCGCTCGACCTCGCCGACCAGGGTTCGGTTGCCGACTTCGTGGCCAACTGGGACGGCCCGTTGCACATCCTGGTCAACAACGCCGGCATCATGGCCGCACCCCTGTCCCGCACCCCGCAGGGCTGGGAGATGCAGTTCGCCACGAACCACCTGGGGCACTTCGCGCTCGCCACCGGGCTGCGCCCGGCACTCGCGGCCGGCGACGGGGCCAGGATCGTCTCGGTCAGCTCCGCCGCCCACCTGCGCTCACCCGTGGTCTTCGAGGACATCCAGTACGACAAACGGGAGTACGAGCCGTGGCAGGCGTACGGGCAGTCCAAGACGGCCAACGTGCTGTTCGCCGTGGACGCCACCCGGCGGTGGGCCGACGACGGCATTCTCACCAACTCGCTGATGCCCGGCGCGATCCGGACCAACCTCCAGCGTTACGTCAGCGAGGAGGAGCTGAACCGGCTGCGCTCCGGTAACGCGGCGACCTGGAAGACAGTCGAGCAGGGTGCCGCCACCTCCGTGCTGGTCGCCGCGTCACCGCTGCTCGACGGCGTGGGTGGGCGCTACTTCGAGGACTGTCAGGAGGCCGCCCCCAACCAGCCCGGTGGGCGGACGGGCGTCGCGGCGTACGCGTTGGACCCGGAGGCCGCCGAGCGGCTCTGGCAGGTCTCGACGGCCCTGCTCAAGGGCTGACGAGCACAGACGAGAGGGCGCCCCGGTCGACGACCGGGGCGCCCTCTCGGCGTTGCGGGTAGATCAGGCCAGGCCCAGCTCCGACTCGAAGTTGCCGGCCTCCAGCCGCTCCTTCACCGCGGCCAGGAAGCGGGCCGCGTCGGCGCCGTCGATCAGCCGGTGGTCGTACGACAGGGCCAGGTAGACCATCGACCGGATCGCGACGACCTCACCCAGCTCCGGGTCGTTGACCACTACCGGCCGCTTGACCACGGCACCCGTGCCGAGCATCGCCGACTGCGGCGACGGCACGATCGGGGTGTCGAAGAGCGCGCCCCGGCTGCCCGTGTTGGTCAGCGTGAACGTCGCCCCGGCGATCTCGTCCGGGCTGATCTTGTTGGTCCGGGTCCGCTCGGCCAGGTCCGCGACCCGCTTGGCGATGCCGCCCAGGTTGAGGTCACCGGCGTTGTGGATGACAGGCGTCAACAGCCCACGCTCGGTGTCCACGGCGATGCCGAGGTGCTCGGCCTCCGGGTAGGTGATCGTGCCCCCGGCCAGGTCCATCCGGGCGTTGACCACCGGGTACGTCTGCAGCGCCTCGATGGCCGCGAGCGCGAAGAACGGCAGGAAGGACAGCTTCACGCCGTGCCGCTGCACGAAGGAGTCCTTCGCCTGGGCGCGCAGCTTGGCGACCCGGGTGACGTCCACCTCGATCACGGTGGTGAGCTGCGCCATCTCGTGCAGCGACTCGTGCAGCCGGGTGGCGATGGCCTTGCGGATGCGCGGCAGCTTCTCGGTGGTGCCCCGCTTGCCACTCGGCTGCGGCTTGGCGGCCGGCTTGGCGGTGGGCGCCGACGGTGCGGCGGCCGGTGCGGCGGCCGGAGCGGCAGCGGCGGCCTTCGCCTTCTCGGCAGCCTCCAGCACGTCCTGCTTGCGGATCCGGCCACCCACGCCGGTGCCGTTGAGCGCGGCCAGGTCGACGCCGTGCTCGCTGGCCAGCTTGCGCACCAGCGGGGTCACGTACCCGGCGGCCTCCTCGCCGGCACCCGGTGCCGGCGCGGACGGGCGCGGCGGCGTCGGGGTCGACGCGGCCGGCTGCGCGGCCTGCTCGGTCTTCGCCGGCTGCGCCGAGCTCTCGGTCTCCGCGGCGGGCTCGTTGTAGGAGGCGCCCTGCGTCGGCTCCTCGACCTTCGGCGCCGGCGTCGGCTCGGCCTTCGGCGCGGGCTTGGCCTCCGCCTTCGGCTCGGGCTTCGGCTCGGGCTGCGCCGGGGCGGGAGCACCGCCGGCAACGCCGATGATCGCCAGGTCGGCGCCGACCGCGGCGGTCTCGTCCTCGGCGACCTTGATCTCGAGCACCGTGCCGGCGACCGGCGACGGGATCTCGGTGTCCACCTTGTCGGTGGAGACCTCCAGCAGCGGCTCGTCGACCTCGATGGTCTCACCGACCTGCTTCAGCCAGCGGGTGACCGTACCCTCGGTGACGCTCTCGCCCAGGGCGGGCATCTTCACCGCGGTGCCCTCGCCCGACGAGGCGGCGGCCGGAGCCGGCGCCTCGGCCGGAGCCTCGTCCTGGGCCACCTCGTCGGCGGTGCCCTCGGCGGCGGCCGTCGGCTCGGTGGCCGGCTCGACCGACTCGGCCGGAGCCTGCTCCTGCGGGGCGGCCTCGCCACCGCCGGTCGACTCGCCCTCACCGGAGATGACAGCCAGCTCGCTGCCGACCTCGGCCGTCTCGTCCTCGCCGACAACGATCCGGCTCAGCACGCCCGCAGCGGGCGACGGGATCTCGGTGTCGACCTTGTCGGTCGAGACCTCGAGCAGGGGCTCGTCAACCTCGACCGTGTCGCCCTCCTGCTTGAGCCAGCGAGTGACGGTGCCCTCGGTGACGCTCTCGCCGAGCCGGGGCATGGTGACCGATACCGGCATTTTCTGAGACTCCTTCATTCCCCTGGTGGGATCTTCGCCCGTCGCCGGACGCCGCGGTTTGGATGATCAGGCGTGCGCGTGCAGCGGCTTGCCGGCGAGGGCCAGGTGCGCCTCGCCCAGGGCCTCGTTCTGGGTCGGGTGAGCGTGCACGAGCTGGGCGACCTCGGCCGGGTACGCCTCCCAGTTGTAGATCAGCTGTGCCTCACCGATCAGCTCACCCACCCGGGCGCCGATCATGTGCACGCCGACCACCGGGCCGTCCTCGACCCGAACCAGCTTCACGAAGCCGGTGGTCTTGAGGATCTGGCTCTTGCCGTTGCCACCCAGGTTGTAGTTGTACGTCTTGACCTTGTCGGCGCCGTACTGCTCCTTGGCCTTGGCCTCGGTGAGACCCACCGACGCCAGCTCCGGGTCGCAGTAGGTGACGCGCGGGATGCCCACCTCGTCGATCACGGCGGGGGTCTGCCCGGCGATCTCCTCGGCCACGAAGATGCCCTGCTGGAAGCCCCGGTGCGCGAGCTGGAGGCCGGGCACGATGTCGCCGACGGCGTAGACGTTCGGCACGCTGGTGCGCAGCCGCTCGTCGGTCAGCACGTAGCCGCGGTCCATCTTGACGCCCTGCTCCTCGTACCCGAGGTTGGCGGTGTTCGGGCCGCGACCGACGGCGACCAGCAGCAGCTCCGCCTCGACGGTCTCGCCGCCCTGGATGGTCAGCTTGACGCCGCTCTCGGTCTTCTCGACCTTCTCGAACGGCTTGCCGACCTTGAAGTTGATCTTCCGCTTGCGGAACGCCCGCTCCAGCGCCTTCGACGACTCCTCGTCCTCGGCGGCGACCAGCCGGGGCAGCGCCTCGACGATCGTCACGTCCACGCCGAAGGACTTCCACACGCTGGCGAACTCGACGCCGATCACGCCGCCACCGAGCACGATCACCGACGACGGCACCCGGTCCATCGTCAGGGCGTGGTCGCTGGTGATGATCCGCTCGCCGTCGACCTCCAGGCCGGGCAGGCTCTTCGCGTACGAGCCGGAGGCCAGGACGATGTTGCGGCCGGTGTAGCGCTTGCCGTCCACCTCGACCACGTTCTTGCCGACGAGCTTGCCGGCGCCCTCGACGATCGTGATCCCCTTGTTGCCCTTCAGCATGCCCTGCAGGCCCTTGTACAGGCGGGAGATGACGCCGTCCTTGTACGCGTTGACCCCGGCCATGTCGATGCCGATCAGCTCGGCCTTCACACCGAACTGCTCCGACTCGCGGGCCTGGTCGGCGATCTCGGCCGCGTGCAGCAGGGCCTTCGTCGGGATGCAGCCGTTGTGCAGGCAGGTGCCCCCGAGCTTGCCCTTCTCCACCAGCGCGACCTTCAGGCCCAGCTGGACGGCGCGCAGCGCGGTCGCGTAGCCGCCGCTGCCACCTCCGAGAATGACAATGTCGAAGGTCGCTTCGTTCGGCTCGCTCACGTCCAACTCCCAGGTCGCGTCGCTGCATCGGGGGTCACGGGGATGTAACACGGACACACCCCACCTCGGTCATCTTGTCACCACTGGGCACAGGGTGCGTACTGAGGTGCCCAACGACACGTCATCGACACGTACCCTTGGCACCGTTGTCGATGACGCACGGTGGGGGAGAGATCCGGTGGGGTTGTTCCGGCGCCGCAAACAGGCGGCTGTGCCGAGCCATGACCGTGCCGCCGATCGTGGCGATCTGGTCCATCTGGAGAACTTCATCCGGAGCCGGCGCGGCGTCGAGGCTTATATCGAGCCCAGGACGACCGTGACGGAGACCACCGTCATCCTGATCGCCGACGACGGGGAGTGGACCCGCCGGCGGATCGACGGCCCGGACGGGGCCCGGCGTTTCGCGCACCGGATGGGCATCCCGGTGTACGACGTCCGGCTGATGGGCTACCCGCAGCGGATGCGCGACTTCAACGAGCGCCGCAAACGTCGCCCCGAGCGGTACTGAGACACGCGAAGGGGCCCCTGCTCAGGGGGCCCCTTCGCGCGTGTCCGTCAGCCGTTGGTGGCGACATCCTCGACGAGCTGCACCAGCGTGCGGACCGGAACACCCGTGCCGCCCTTGGTCCAGTAACCGGTCGGCTCGCCCGAGTGGTAGCCCGGCCCGGCGATGTCGATGTGCGCCCAGGCCACGTCGTCGGTCACGAACTCGCGCAGGAACACGCCGCCCTGCAGCATGTGACCGGCCCGGTCCATTCCGGCGTTGACCTGCGAGATGTCCGCCACATCCGACTCCATGCCCTTACGGACGTCGTCGGGCAGCGGCATCGGCCAGGCCGGCTCGCCGACGGAGTCGCCGACCACCTTCACCCGGTCGCACAGCTCCGGGGTGCCCATCACGCCGGCCACCCGCTTGCCCAGCGCGATGACCTGGCCACCGGTCAGGGTGGAGGTCTCGAACAGGTAGTCGGTGCCGTCCGCGCAGGCGCGGGCGATGGCGTCGCCCAGGATCATCCGGCCCTCGGCGTCGGTGTTGAGCACCTCGACCCGCTTGCCGTTGAACATCGTGATCACGTCACCGGGCCGGTAGCTGGTGCCCGACGGCATGTTCTCCGCCATCGGCAGGTACGCGCTGACCGCCACCGTCGGCTTCAGCGCGGCGATCGCCAGCATGGCCGCGCCCACCGCGGCGGCGCCCGCCATGTCGGACTTCATCTCCCACATGCCCTGCGCCGGCTTGATCGAGATGCCGCCGGTGTCGAAGGTGATGCCCTTGCCGACAAGCGCGACCCGCTTGCCGTTGCCACCGCCCTGCGGGGTGTAGGTCAGCTTCACCAGCCGCGGCGGGGCCTCCGAACCCTGCCCGACCGCGACGATGCCGCCGTACCCGCCAGCGGCCAGCGCCGCCTCGTCCAGCACCTCGACGCCGAGACCCGCCTCGCGGGCCGCGCTCGCGACCGCGTCGGCGAACGACGGCGGACGCAGCTCGTTCGGCGCGGTGTTCACCCAGTCCCGGCTGAGCCGGACCGCGCCGGCCACCGCCTGCGCCCGGGTGATCTCGGCCTGGGCACCCGCGTCGCCGGCATCCGGCACCGCGATGAGCACCTCGGCCACCGGCTCCCGCCGGGTCGGCTGGGGCCGGGTCTTGTAGCCGGCGAACCGGTACCCACCCAGCAGCGCGCCCTCGGCGACCGCGCGCAGCTCGGCAGACGCGTCCGCGTCGTCCGGCAGCGGCAGCGCCAGCGCGACGGTCGGTGCGCCCGCCAGGGCCCGGATCGCGGCACCGGCGGCCCGGCGCAGCGTCTCCGGGGCCGGGGCGGCACCCGACGGCTCCGGGCCGAGCCCGACCGCGGTGACCAGCGGGGCGGTCACGGTGCCCAGCGTGGCCAGCTTGATGACCTCACCCGGCCCGCCCGTCGCGCCGAGCAGCGCGAGGGTTTCGGTCAGCTTGCCGTCGAACGCGGCCGCGATGCTCTCCGCGCCGCTGGCGAGCAGCAGGGTGCCGGCGAGGCCGCTGGTGGCGCCCTGCTCTCCGGTCTGGCTGTGCACGCCGATCACGATCGCGTCGACGGCGAGCTCGGCCGGGTCGGTGTCGACCAGGCTCAGGTTGGTGGTGCGGGGTGAAGTCACTGAAGCTACTCCGGGCGGGCCGGGCCGGTCGCGGCGTCGCGTACCAGCGGTGAAGGTCTCCGGCGGAACCTACCTGCCGGACGTCATGGCTGTCCCGCCGACAGCGCCAGCGGGCTCCCGCCGATGCTAACCAGCGACGTTGCCCCCGGTAAGTTGCCACCCATGACCGACGTGACCTCCGACGCCGCCGCGACCCGGCTGCGCCGTTCCCCGCTGCACGAGCGGCACACCGCCGCCGGAGCCAAGTTCGCCCCCTTCGGGGGCTGGGAGATGCCGCTGGAGTACGCCGGCGGCGGGGTGCTCAAGGAGCACACCGCGGTGCGTACGGCGGTCGGGGTCTTCGACGTGTCGCACCTGGGCAAGGCCCGGGTGAGCGGCCCCGGCGCGGCCGACTTCGTCAACTCCTGCCTCAGCAACGACCTGGGCCGGATCGGCCCGGGCCGGGCGCAGTACACGCTCTGCTGCGACGACGCCACCGGTGGCGTGGTGGACGACATCATCGCCTACCTCTACGCCGAGGACCACGTCTTCCTCATCCCGAACGCGGCGAACACCGCGGAGGTGGTGCGCCGGTTGCGCGCCGCCGCGCCCGCGCAGGTGAGCGTCACCGACGAGCACGAGGCGTACGCGGTGCTGGCCGTGCAGGGCCCCCGCTCGGCCGAGTTGCTGGCCGCCCTGGACCTGCCCACCGAGCACGGCTACATGAGCTTCTCCGCCGCGAGCCTGGCCGGAGTCGAGCTGACCGTCTGCCGTACCGGCTACACGGGTGAGCTGGGTTACGAGTTGGTGGTGCCGGCGGAGCACGCGGTGGCCGTCTGGGACCAGCTCTTCGCCGTCGGCGCGACGTTCGGGCTGCGCGCCTGCGGGCTGGCCGCCCGGGACACGCTGCGTACCGAGATGGGTTACCCGCTGCACGGGCAGGACCTCTCCCTGGACATCAGCCCGGTGCAGGCCCGCTCCGGCTGGGCGGTCGGTTGGGACAAGCCGGCCTTCTGGGGCCGCGACGCGCTGCTCGCGGAGAAGGCGGCGGGCCCTCGGCGTACGCTGCGCGGCCTGGTGGCCGTCGACCGGGCCATCCCGCGGCCCGGCATGACCCTGCACGTGGGTGACACCCAGGTCGGCATCGTGACCAGCGGCACCTTCTCCCCGACCCGCAAGCAGGGCATCGCGCTGGCCCTGCTGGACACCGACGCCAACCTCACCGACGGCGACGAGGTCGAGATCGACATCCGAGGCCGCCGAGCCCCCCTGACCCTGACGAAGCCCCCCTTCGTAACCCCCTCAGTGCGGTAACCCCCCCGCGCCTTCCCGCCGGCCTGGTTGATCATGAAGTTATTGCCACGACACGCCGCTGGCGGTGGCAATAACTTCATGATCAACGCGGGTGGGTGTCGGGGGTGGGGGGTTCGCCGGAATCCAGGACTGCCTGGGTCCAGCCGCCTTCGATGACGCCTGTCGCGTCCAGGATTGCCCAGTCGACCACTCCGGACGTCTCCACCACGACGGGGGCGCCGATGCGGACGCTCTGGTCGGTGTTGGCGTCGCTGGCGCTCACGCCGACGATGCGCTCCGGGGTCTCCCACGAGGTGACGCCCGCCCAGACGTACTCCGGGCCGTCGTCTCCGGGCAGGCCGTACTTGACCACGAGCTGCGACTCGGTGGGGAGCTGGCCGGCGACGAACCGGGCCCGCGCGCCGTCGAGCGCGGCGCGGGCGGTGGCGACCGCACGGCTCATCGCGTCACCGGAGCGGGCGTAGCGCACGTCCGGCTGGATCCCGGAGAACAGGGTCGCGCAGGCGGCGGCGTAGTAGCGCCCGTCCGGCCCAGGGTGCCCGGCCGGCGGGCGCAGGCTGAGGAACGAGTCGGCCTCCGGGTCGGTCGCCGGGTCCAGTTCGAGGCGGAGCAGCACCGGGGCGGTGGCGCCGTGCTGCTCCGGGTTGCCGTACGCCACCGCGATGTCGTGCCCGGTGACAGTGGCCAGCACCGGCAGCTGCACGAACGCCGGCACCTCCTCGCCGGTGAGCCCGTCGGTCCAGTCCCGCAGCAGCCGGCGCGCCGCCCCGGTCATCACCGCACCCCAGGCACGGGTGAGGTGGTCGGGCACCCCCTGGGTCTGCAACTCCAGCAGGCCGAAGCGGCGCAGCCCCTTGGTGGTGAACCACAGGCCCTCGGTGTCCGACGAGTACGGCACCAGCACCCAGTCGACAAGTCGGATGTGGCCCTGCTCGTCGGGGAGGGAGCGCAGCGCGGTCGCCGGGTCGAGGAACTGGAGGCCGAAGACGTCCACCACGTCGCTGTCGACGGACTCCGCGACGGCGGCCGCGACAGCCCTGGCGGACCACTCGTGCGCGGGTGGCCAGCCGGGCCGGTACTCGGCCTGGACGACCACCAGGTGCGTCGCCGCCGCCAGCCGGGCCAACTGCTCCTTGGTGGCGCCGAACGCGGTGAGCAGGTCCGGTGGCAGCTCGGGGAACTCGGCGATCGGGCGGGTGTCGACGCTCATCAGCGGGCTGTCGAGCATCTGCCGGGCCAGCCCGTGCACCGGCTCGGCCAGTCGGCCGGTCAGGGCCGCCACCGCGGTCTTCGCACTGACCTTCGGTAGCCCCGTCATCGGCACCAGGTAGGTCGCGCTGAGCGATTCCGGCACCGGTACGGGCAGGAAGTCGTCCGTGATGAGCATTGTGGGATCCCCCGGTGGCCGCGCCGGTGTTGTCGAGCCGAACGCTACCCGGCCCGCCGTGCCCGGTTCAGCCGGACAGCACCAGACCCAGGTAGACCAGCGTGGTGACCACCTCGACGGTCGCCCCCAGGACGTCGCCGGTGATCCCGCCGAGCCGGCGTACCACGTGGGTGAGCAGCGGTAGCGCGACGGCGACGGCGGCGACGACGGCCAGTGGCCCCTGCCACGGACGGCCCGGAACCGCGGGCACCGCCAGCAGTACGACGGCGACCGCGCCGACGGCCACGGCCACCGGGCCGACCGTGCCGGCGACCAGCGCGCCCAGCCCGTCGGGCCGGGCCGCCGGCACTCCCCGCCGGCAGGCCACCGTGACGCCGAACCGCCCGGCCGCGGTCGCCGCGACCACCGCCGCGAGACACGCCGGCCAGGACCGACCCGCCAGGTCGGCGAGCGCCGCCGCCTGCACCAGCAGTACGACCACCAGGGCGACCACCCCGAACGGGCCGACGTCCGGCTTCTTCATGATCTCCAGGGCGGCCGCGCCCCGCCGGTACGAGCCGAGCGCGTCCACGGTGTCGGCCAGCCCGTCCAGGTGCAGCCCCCGGGTGAGCAGCGCGGCGGCGCCGACGGTCACACCGGCCGCCACCAGCGGGGAGCGAGCGCGCCGGCCAGCAGCAGCACACCGGCCAGCAGGGCGCCGAGCACCGCGCCGACCAGCGGGGCGAGGGCCATCGCCGTGCCGGCGACCGGGCGATCGATGCGCCCGGCCCGCACCGGAAGCGTGGTGAACGTGGTGACCGCCAGCCGGGCTCCCGCGAGGAGCCGTGGCTCAGCCGGCACGCCAGCCCGACGCCGCCTGCTCGTCCGCCCCGGTGCTGGCCGGGCCCGGGCCGGCCGGTTCCGGCTCGGCGAAGTCGGGCTCGGCGAGATCCGGGTCGGCGTAGCTCGGGTCGGTGGACTCGGGCTCGTCGGCCGCCGGGTCGGTGTCGTCCGCGCCGCCCAGCGACGGGTGCGGCGGCAGCGCGGCGGACAGCGCCAGCACCGAGCGCAGCAGCGGCAGCGCGACAAGGGCGTTCGCGCCCTCGCCGAGATCCAGCCGCAGGTCGAGCAGCGGGGTGAGCCCCAGCACGTCGGCGGCGAGCCGCACGGCCGGGTGCCCGCCGTGGTCGGCCAGGAGGCACCAGTGCCGGGCCTGCCCGGCCAGGTCACGGCTCACCATGCCGGCGGCCATCCCGACCGGCCCGTCGAGCAGCACCGGCACCCGGCGGGCGGTGGCGCCGAGCAGCACACCGGTGGCCACTGCCACGTCGCCGCCGCCCAGCTCGGCCAGGATGTCCTTGGCGCCACGCGACGAGCGTCGGGTGCGGTGCAGCGCATCGCGTACCGCCGCGCAGCGGATCATCCACGCCGCGTCGTCGATCTCGCCGGATTCGGTGATCACCCGGCCCAGCACGGCGGGCGGCTCCGCGCCCGCTGTCGCCGCTAGCACCGCCGCGGCGGCCGCCTCGGTGCCGGCGCCGCACGCCCCGAGCACCAGCAGTTGTACGCCGGCGTCGGCGGCCTGTTCGGCCAGTCGCCAGCCGTAGCGCAGGGCGGACTCCACCTGCTCCGGCGCGAGCGCCGGCTGGTCCTCGATCGGCGCGGAGGCCGGAGTGTCCACCACCTGCAGACTGGCGCCGCTCTCGGCGGCCAGCCGCGCCAACGCGCCCCGGCCGGCGCGGGCCTGCGCGGCGCGGCGCGCGGACTCACCGGCGACGGTGCCGGCGGCCGCCCCGCCGGCGTGGTCGCCGTGCAGCAGCAGTACCCGCACCGAGCCCCAGGCGGCGGGGGTCGAGGTGCCCTGGGTGGCGGCGGCGAAGCCCACCACCCGGTCCAGCACGCCCAGCCCGGCGCCCGGTACGTCAAGCGTGGCCAGTCGGTCCACCGCCTGCGGGCCCGCGTACTCGTCGGGCATCGGCAGCTCCATGCCGGGCTGGATGACCAGCCCGGTGGCCACCATCGGCAGCGCCATGGTCGGTGCGGCCCACGGGTTGCCCGGCTCCGGGGTCGGGGCGGCCGGCGGCGTGTGGGTCAGCACGTCGGGCAGCTGCACCTCGGGGTCGCCTCGTCGTCGGCGAGGCTCGCCACGGCCGCTGCGGTGGCGGCGGCGGTCGGCGCGGTCGCGGGAGCGGCCGGCTCGGTCGCGGCGGCGACCGGCTTGAGCCAGACCGGCTGACCGGCGACGACCAGCACGACCGCGTCGCAGGCGTCGGCGACCGCGCGGTTGGCCGCGCCCAACGCGTCGGTGAACGCCCGGCCCAGCGGGGTGGTCGGCACCAGCGACAGCCCCACCTCGGGGCTCACCAGCACCACCCGGGCGGCGCACCCGCGGATCGCCTCGGCCAGCTCGGCGATCGTCGCCACGTCGTCGGCGGGCTGGTGATCCGGGTCGAGCAGCACCGTCACCCAGCCGCCCAGGTCGTCGACGAGCACCGTCTCGTTGGGCTCGGCGGACTCCAGGACGTCGGCCAGCCGGCGCGGGTCCTCGGTGGTCTCCTCGGTGGTCCAGCTACCCGGCCGTCGGGCGCGGTGCGCCGCCAGCCGGGTCGCCCACTCGGTGTCCTCCGGGTCGCCCTCGGGCGCGGTGGCGACGTAGCGGACCACCGGCGCGTCGGTGACCAGGGACTCGGCGAACTCGGACTTGCCGGACCGGATACCGCCGAGCACCAGGACCGTGTTCCACCCGTCTACGGACATGCCCGTACCTTAAGGCCGCCCAGGGTTGCGGTGCCTGCCGGCCCGGTGCTCGCCGTCGTTCAGTCGCAGTGTTCGAACCCGCTGCCGTAACTGACTCCGCCGGTGGAGCCGCCCCACTTGACGCACGTCCCGGCGGCGCTGGCCCGCACCGGGCCGGCGTAGTAGTCGAAGGACCCGCTGTCGGTGCTGCGCTTGCGCCCCTGCACCTCCAGGTACGCCGAGGCCGCCGACTTCGCGCCGACCGCGGTGTCCTTGAGGGTGACCACGCAGTTGGTGCCGGTGCCCGCGTGGTACAGCAGGAAGACCCGGCCCTTGCGCTGCCCGTCACCGCCGGTCAGCGTCGCTGAGTCGATCATCTGGTAGCCGCTGCCGCACGCCTGCGCGGCCGTGTACGGGTTGGGTCGGCTCGACGGGGTGCGACCGGGCGTCGGTCGGTTGCTCGTCGTGCCGGTCGGCGTGCCGCCCGGCGTCGTGGTCTGCGGGTTCGGGGCGGCGGACGGCGCGTCGGTTCCTCCGCCGGAGACGGTCGGCCCGGCGGACGCGGTGCGGCTGGCGCCCGGGGTGCCGCTGGGCGGGGGCCGGACGTGCTCGCACCCGCGTCGTCGAGCACGTCGCCGCCGGGGCTGCCGCCGATTCGCCGGCCAGCGCGGGCGGACGATCCGCCCCACCCGGCTCCCCGTCGGGCCGTAGTGCCGCCACGGCCACGGCGATCACCGCCACGAGAGCGACCGCGCCGACCCCGATCAGCAGGTGCCGACGTCGGCCGGACGGCCCCCTCCCCAACACGTCCTCGCGGGTCGACCCCGGCCCGGTCACCGGCGAGGCCGCGAAGCCTGCCGGCATGCGTACGGCGGCAGCCCCGATCGGCGCGGGCCGCCCGGTCGGCGTCGGCCCGGCCGAGGGCGTCGGTGCCGCCGGCGGCGCGGGGGCCGGCGTGGCCGGCGGCGTCGGGACGGGAGGCGCAGCGGCCGGGGTGACCGGATGGGCCGCGGGCGCTCCGGGGTGGGACCGGCCAGCGCCCACGGTGGGCGGGCCGAGACCGGGATGCGCGCCAGGGTCGCGTCGCGGGCCTCGGCGGCGGCAGCGGCCAACTCAGCGGCGCTGCCGAACCGGTCCTCCGGACGCTTGGCCAGCGCGCGCGCCACCACGGCGGCGACCGCCGGTGGGGTGTCCGCCGGCAGCGCCGCCGGGTCCTCCTGGGCGTGCCGGAGCGCCACCGCGAGAGGGTTGTCACCGTGGAAGGGCGGCTGCCCGGCAAGGCAGAAGTACGCCACCGCGCCGAGCGCGTAGACGTCGGTGGCGGCCGAGACCGGCTGCCCGGTGGCCTGCTCGGGGGACATGTACGAGGCGGTGCCGAGCACCATGTTCGCGGCGGTGAGCCCGGCCATGTTGCGGGACCGGGCGATGCCGAAGTCGACGAGCACCACAGTGCCGTCGGCCTTGACCAGCAGGTTGCCCGGCTTCACGTCGCGGTGCACGATGCCGGCGAGGTGGGCGGTGTGCAGCGCGTCCGCGGCCTGGGCCAGCACCGACATGGTGGTGGCCGGATCCAGCCGCCCCACCGTGCGCACCCGGGCGGACAACGGCTCGCCCTCGACGTACTCCATCACCAGGTAGTCGACCTGGCTGCCGTCGTCGAGCGCGGCCTGCCCCACGTCGTGCACCGGAACCACACCGGGGTGCCGCAGCGCGGCCAGCATCCGGGCCTCGGCCCGGAACCGGGCGGTGAACTCCGGATCGGCGACCAGCGACGGCAGCAGCACCTTCACCGCGACCTCGCGTTCCAGCAGCACGTCCGTGCCGCGCCAGACCGCGCCCATCCCACCTGTGGCCACCCGCTCGCCCAGCCGGTACCGGTCGCCGAGCAGCACTCCCCGTGTCAACACCGGGCCACCGTACCGGCCGGCGCCGATGGGATCGATCCACCCCGTGGGTCCCGCCGGGGCGAGCGAGCGGCCGTTGCTCGCCGGGCCGACTACGCTGGCGAGGGTTCGTCCCACGGGGACTTCAGCGGCGAGGGGAGACGCGGCATGGCGTGGAGCTGGCGGTACGAGGGCACGGACGGTCAGACGGTCGAGGGACCGGCGGAGTCGTTCGGCAGCCAGGCCGACGCCGAATCCTGGATCGGTCAGACCTGGCGGGAGCTCGCGGCGTCCGGCGTCACCTCGGTCGCGCTCCTGGAGGACGACCGGGTGGAGTACCGGATGAGCCTGCTGCCCACGGCCGAGTGATGGCCTACGACCGCCCGGGCGGCGACGGGCTGGTCCTCGGCGTACCCAGGGCGGCGTTCCGGCCCAGCCCGGTCTTCCTCGGCCTGGTCGCCCTCTTCGCGGTCAGCGGGGTGCTGACCTGGAACGGGTACGGCAACGTCCGGTTCAACGTGTTCCTGTTCGTGGTGTCCGGCTGGCTGGTGTCGCTCTGCCTGCACGAGTACGCCCACGCGGTGGTGGCCTACCGGGCCGGCGACCGGGACATCGCACACCGCGGCTACCTGACGCTCAACCCGTTGAAGTACACCCACCCGTTGCTGTCGATCGTGCTACCGGTGGTGGTGGTCCTGCTCGGCGGCATCGGCCTGCCGGGTGGCGCGGTCTGGGTGGACCGGCACGCCATCCCGGGTCGACTGCGGCACACCCTGGTCAGCCTCGCCGGCCCGGCGACAAACGTGCTGTTCACGCTGGTGTTGGTGGCGGCGGTGCGGTTCGGCACCCAGTCGGGTGGTCCGGTGGAGTTCTGGGCCGGGGTGGCGCTGCTCGCCTTCCTCCAGCTCACCGCCAGTGTGCTGAACCTGCTGCCGGTGCCCGGCCTGGACGGCGGCAACATGATCCAGCCGTGGCTCAACCCGCAGTGGCGCAAGATGTACGACCTGTTCGCCCCGTACGGCTTCATCCTGCTCTTCGCGCTGCTGTGGAACCCGCGCATCGGCGGCTGGTTCTTCGACGCGGTCTTCGCGGTCGGTGACCTGCTCGGTCTGCCCTCGTGGCTCTACGCCACCGGCCTGGAGCTGATCCGCTTCTGGCAGGGCTGAGCCGACCTGACCCGGCCCGGCCGGCGCGAGGGTTCGCGCCGGCCGGGCCGGAATCCCGTCAGGGACGCTGCGCGGGGGACTCGGTCTTCGCCGGGTCCCGCTCGACGATCGGTGCCACGATGTCGTCGATCGCCTTCAGCAGGTCGGCGTCGAGCTTCACGCCGGCCGCCTTCACGTTGTCGTGCACCTGCTCGGGGCGGGACGCGCCGATGATCGCCGACGAGACGTTCGGGTTCTGCAGCACCCACGCCACGGCGAGCTGGGCCATGCTGAGCCCGGCCTGCTCGGCGAGGGGCTTGAGCTGCTGGACCCGGGTCAGCACGTCGTCGTTCATGAACCGGGAGATGAAGCCCGCACCGGACTTCTCGTCGGTGGCGCGGGACCCGGCCGGCGGCGGCTGGCCCGGCAGGTACTTGCCGGAGAGCACGCCCTGCGCCATCGGCGACCAGACGATCTGCCCGATGCCCAGTTCCTCGCTGGCCGGCACGACCTCGGCCTCGATGACCCGCCAGAGCAGCGAGTACTGCGGCTGGTTGGAGACCAGCGGGATGTGCAGCTCCCGGGCGAGTGGGTGGGCGGCGCGCAGCTGCGCGGCGGTCCACTCGGAGACGCCGATGTAGTGCGCCTTGCCGGAGTGGACGACGTCGGCGAACGCCTCCATCGTCTCTTCCAGCGGGGTGCTGCCGTCGTAGCGGTGGGCCTGGTAGAGGTCCACGTAGTCGGTGCGCAGTCGGCGCAGCGAGCCGTTGATCGACTCCATGATGTGCTTGCGGGACAGACCACGGTCGTTGCGGCCGGGGCCGGTCGGCCAGTAGACCTTGGTGAAGATCTCCAGGCCCTCACGGCGCTCGTTCTGCAGCGCCCGGCCGAGCACGTCCTCGGCCCGGGTGCCGGCGTACACGTCGGCGGTGTCGAAGGTCGTGATCCCCGCGTCGAGGGCGGCCCGGACGCAGGCGAACGCGGCGTCCTCCTCGACCTGCGAACCGTGGGTGATCCAGTTGCCGTACGAGATCTCGCTGACCAACAGGCCGGAACGGCCCAGGTGTCGGAATTCCATGTTCCGACCCTAGCTCTAGTGGATCACTGATGCTGACCGGCGACTCAGAGCACCGGGTTGGCGTCGGTGAGTAGTCGGTCGATCTCCTCCAGCACCTCGGCGCGATCGCGGTGCACCGGGTCGATGAGCGGCACGCCGCGCCGGTCCAGCGCACCCCACCGCCCGTTGCCGCTCTCGACCAGGAAGGCCACCGGGTGGATGACAAGCACCGGGTGCGCCGGCGGGACCAGCACCGTGCCGGTGCGGTCCACCACGCCCCGCCGACCCGCCACGTCGACCACGGCGAGCCCCTCGTCGGTGAAACCGTCGATCTGCTGGCCGTCGGCCAACTCGGTGACGAAGCCGTGGTAGCGGGTGGGCACGACGATGCGGCCGGTCCGGTCGACAGCCCCCCACCCCTCGCGCCGCACCGCGGCCAGCCCACGCCGGAACGGTCGTACCTCGGCGAAGTTGGGCGCGACCTGCACCGCGCCGGTCGCGTCGATCGCGGTCCAACCGCCCTCGCCGACCACCCAGGCCAGGCCGTCGCTGAACGGGTGCGCGGCCCGGAAGGACGGCGGGATCACCGTCGTACCGAGCAGGTTGATCAGCGACCAGCGGTCGGTGTCCGGCCGCCGGACCCAGGCCAACCCGTCGTGGAAGGGCTGCGCCTCCGCGTACCGGGCGGGGATCGCCACGTCACCGTCCGGGCTGGTGTAACCCCACAGCGACCCGTCCCGCTCCGGCAACGGGGGCCGGTCGCGGTCGAGCACCTCGTCCCGACCCCGGGGGTACGGCCCGAAGCCATCCGCCTCGGCCCGGACGGTGACCGCGTCGAGGGCCAGCCGGACCCGGTCCAGCAACTCGGCGTCGGCAGCCCCGCGCAGATCGAGCGCCTTCTCGAAGTGAACGCAGGCCTCCATGAGCCGTCCCTGGTCGTAACACGACCGCCCGGCGTGCTCGTGCAACGCGGCCCGCAACCGGTCCGGCAACTCGATCGAATTGGCCTGGGCGAAGAGCTGGTCCGCCTCGGCGAAGTCGCCGCGCCAGCGCAGCACGTGCGCCAGCCGGGCCTGGGCCAACGCGGTCCGGCGCAGCTCCCCGGTTGCCTCGGCGTAGGTGAGGGCGAGCCGACCGTCGGCCAGCGCGTCGTCCAGGTCGCCGAGAATCCGCGACGCCACCGCCCGCAGGCTGAGCAGCCGGGCCCGGGCGCGGTTGTCGACCGCCGAGCCCAACTTCTCGGTCAGTCGCCGCCGGATGGCCCGCAGGTCGTCCGGCTCGGTCAGCTCCTCGCGCAGGGTGACCGGGTCCAACCGCCAGCGGTACGCGGCCAGCACCTGCTCCGGATCGCCCGGGTCGGCCAGCGACGGGCGGGTCGCCACCGGGGGTGCGTCGTCGGGCGGCGCGGACACCGGCACGTTCTCCCCGTCCGAGCCGATCCTCGCGTCGGGTGCGGCCGAGGCGGGTGGCGCGGACGTCGGCTCCACCGACGCCGGAGGCGCGGAGACGGGCGCTGGTGGCGCGGAGACGGGCGCTGGTGGCGCGGAGACGGGCGTTGGTGGCGCGGAGACGGGCGCCAGGGAGTCCGGCTGCGCTGACGCGGGTGGTGCGGACACCGGGGCCGCGGACGGCGTTGGTGGCGCGGAGACCGGTGCTGCGGAGTGCGGTGGCGCGGAGACGGGCGTCGGCGGTGCGGAGACGGGTGCCGTGGCGAACGCTGGCGGCGCGGAGACGGGTGCCGTGGCGAACGCTGGCGGTGCGGAGACGGGTGCGGCAGGCGGGGCCGATACCGGAGGTGCCGGGGGAGCGGAGACCGGCGTGGCCGAGGCGGGCGGTGCCGAGACCGGCGGTGCCGAGACGGGCGGTGCCGAGACCGGTGGGTCCGAGTCGTCCGCAGAACTCGCGGACAGTGCCGGGTCGCCCGGCCACTCGTCGGCTAGCCAGCCATCCGTCGGGATCGGGCTCGGATCGTCAGTCGCGTCCGCCGGCTCGTCGTGCGGCGCGAGTTCGTCTGACTGGCCCTGCTCGACCGGATCGGTGTCGTCGTTCGGGGGAGCGCTGAGGGGCTGCTGGTCGACCTCGACCTCGACCTCGGCTCCGATCTCGGCTTCGTGGGCGGGTGGCGCGGAGACCGGGGCGAAGGCGTCGTCTGGTGTCCACCCGCTGGCGTGCTCGTCGGCCACGTCGAGGTGGGTGTCGGCCGTCGGTGTCGACGTCTCCGCGTCCGATGTGGCAGGTGTCGTGGAGAGGTCGGGCTCACCTGCCGTCGCCTCGTCGTCGGCCGGGTCGAACGACTGCTGGTCCGTCGCCGGCTCGTCCTGGTCGGACTCGGTGGGCTGAGCGGAGCTGAACCACGCTTCCGGCCCGCGGGGGCCCGGGACGTCGTCCGGCTCGCGAACGGGCGCCAGCGGCTCTTCCGAGGGCGGCGGGGGTACGTAGCGGCGGGGCGTACCGGGCGCCGGTGGGAGCGCCGGCGCGACGTCCTCCGCCAGCGGCTGCGAGGCCGCAGGAGCAGGAGCCGCCGGGGCCGGGTCGGCCGGGGCCGGGCGGGTTGCCGGTGGTCCAGGTGCCTGCCACGTGGGCGGTGGAGCCACCGACGGGCGCGCGTCCGCCGTCGGGGCCGGCCGCTCGGGCGAGTACGAGCGTTGCGGCGCCGCCTGTCGATCCGGCGTTGCCTGTCGATCGGCGGAGTGCGGCCGCTCCGGCGAGTACGGGCGGTCCGGGGAGACCGGGCGGCGGTCGGTCGGTGGGGTGCCGGCCAGCGGGTCGCCGACCCGGCGGCGGTCCAGGCCCGGCTCCTCGCCGCGACGCTGCTCCGCCGGTCGGTCGCCGGTGGCCGGGCCGGGGTAACGCGGCGGCGGCGTGGGGTGCGCCCCGGACGCCGGTGGCGGTTCGGCCAGCGGTCGGCGTCCCGATGCCGGCGGGGCATCCGACCGCTCGTCGGCACCGGGCGGGTCCACCGGCGCGGGCAGGTACTCCAGCCGCAGGCGTGCGGCGGGTGGCCCCGAGACGGGCCGGTCGGAGGCGGGCGAGACCGGGGCAGCCGACACCTGTCGGTCCCAGCCGGGCGCGGCGGGGGAGACGGGCGCCGGGGACACCGGCCGTTCCGCGGCGGCGGGGGCGGCTGACACCTGTCCGTCCCAGGCGCGCGCGGCCGGAGAGACGGGCGCCGGCGACACCGGCCGTTCCGCGGCGGCGGGGGAGACCGGGGCCGCCGACACCGGTCGGTCCCAGCCGGGCGAGACCGGGGCTGGCGACACCGGTCGGTCCCAACCAGGGGAGACCGGGGCAGCCGACACAGGTCGGTCCCAGCCGGGCGAGACGGGGGCCGGCGACACCTGTCGCTCCGGGGCGACCGGGGGAACAGGCATGGCACGGCCGGACGTGGACGGCGCCGCCGCGGCTGGGCGTACCTGTCGCTCGTCGTACCGCGCCGGGGAGGCCGCGGGTCGCTCGTCAGGCCGGGACGGCGTGGCCGCCGGCCGTTCCTGCCGGGCGGCCGGCCGCGACGCGGTGCCCGGCTCAGCGCTGCGGTACGGGTCGGTCGTGCGGTACGGGTCGGCGGTGCGGTTCGGGTCGGGGCTGCGGTTCGGGTCGGGGCTGCGGTGGGGGTCGGTGCGGTGCGGGTCTGCGGCGCGCTGTGGGTCGGTGCGGTGGCCCGGCTCCCGGGTGCGGTCCGTGGTGCGGTCCTGACGCACCGGACCCGGCGCTGGCCAGGGCAGACTGCCGTCCGACCGCTGGGCCGGCTGCGGCCGGGGCTCGCGGTACGAGTCCTCCCGAGGCGCGTCCTCGCGGTACCCGTTCTCGCGGTACGCGTCCGGGCGGGCCTGCTCGCGGGGTCGCCGGTCCGGGTACGCCTCGGCGCGGGCCGCCGCCTCACGGGGCTGCTGCCGGTGCGGGTCGGTGTCGGGCCGACGCCTGTCGTCGTCGGGGCGGGGCTGGTCGGGCAGGTCCGGCTCGGGCCGACGCCGTCGTCCACCGTTGGGTGCGGGTGCTGCGCCGACCCCCTCGTCCGCGCGGTAGCGCGGCTCTGGGCGGCGCGGGTCGTCGGCGGCCCGGTCCGGGTACCCGTCGGAGCGGTATCGCGTACGGCCGTCCACGGGTGCCCACGGGTCGGCCCCGTCGGCGATCCGGCCGTCGTGGTCGTGGTTGGGTCGGACGCCGTACCCGTCGCCGGGCTGCCGTTCGTAACCGGCGGCTGTTCGCTCCGGTGTGCCGCGTCGACGTGGTGCGTCGTCCGGCTCGGGCACCCAGCCGGGCTCGGGCCGGGGCCCGGGGGAGACCGGCGGCGTGCCCCGGTAACCCCGATCCCGCTCGGCGGGCTCCTGCCGGGGACGGCGGCTGTCGTACCGCTCGGTGCTGGGCTGGTCCCGGTGCCAGGCGGCTTCCCGCGCGGGCCCCCGCTCGTCGGGCGGTCGTCGGTCGGACCAGGCGGTACGTCGGTCCGACTCGGGGGAGCGGCGTTCCTCGCGGCGGGGTGGCTCGGGCAGCGGTCGACGGTACGGCTCGTGGTCGTAGTGGCGGGAGTCGGCGCTGTCGGGTCGGCCGTAGGTGGACGTGTCAGTTGAGCGCTCGTCGCCGCGGGGTCGGCCGTAGGTAGGTGTCTCGTCCGGCTCGTCGTCCACCCACGACCGGCCGTGGGGCGCTTGTTCCGCCGGTGGTTCGTCGGACCACGAGCGGCCGAGGTAGGTGCCGTCCGGGCGGGTGGGCGCGAGCGGCGGCACCTCGGCGCGGCCGGACACCGTCGCCCGGCCGCGCGGTGGCGGCTGGTGCGGCATGCCGATGTCGCCGGGGTAGCGCTGGCCGGGGAACTGGGGGTGCCACTCGGTGGTCGGTTCGACCACCCAGGACGGTTCGTTCGGGTCTGGCCACCGGTCGGCGTAGCGGCCGTTCATCCGTCGAGCCCGTCGCCGCACCCGGCCGCCGGGCCGATTCTCGCCGGGGGTGAGCTGTCCGCAGCCGTCGCCGGGGGACCGCTGGGCGTCCGGTCGCCGCCTGCCACGCCCCGGTGGCCGGCTCGCGTCCGCTCGCTCACGCGTTGTCACCTCGTTGCAAATTGTCGCGCTGGGGCCGCACATGCCGGTCAGGTCGCCGCTCTGGCAGGCCGTGGCTGCGGATGGAGGGTAACGGCGTGGGCTCGCTCACCGCCACTGTGGTGCCGCCCACCGGCGCAAACGTTATCCCATTGGTTTCGGACATTTGGTCCTATAAGCGAATCTGCTCTCCGACCCTACCGCACTCGGCGACCAGCCGGCTGCGGAGGGATGGCCGCCCTCGTTCAGGGATGCTCCATGATGAGGACGGCGAACGTGCCGGGAGCGAGCGCCTCGTAACGGTGCGGTGCGTCGCCGGGGAACGTGGCGTAGTCACCGGGGTCGAGTTCGACAGGCGCCGCCTCGGGTCCCACCCGCAGCCGGCCGGCGGCGACCACCACGTGCTCGACGCTGCGGGGGGTGTGTCCGTGGCCGGCCCGGACCGCGCCCGGTTCGAGCCTGATCAGGTAGACGTCCCGACGCAGGTGCGCCGCACCGGCGCTGAGCAGCGTTCCGCTGAAGTCGGCCTGCTCGGAGCGGACGTGCGACCCGTCGCCCGCCCGGATGACCCGTACGCCGTCGTCGACGGGCTCCACCAGCCGGCTGAACGGCACACCGAGTGCGACGCCCAGCGCCCAGAGCGTCTCCACACTCGGGTTGCCGGTGCCCGACTCCAGTTGGGAGAGAGTGGACTTGGCCACCCCCGCCCGGCGGGCCAGCTCGGTCAGCGAGATGCCTACCCGTTCCCGCTCCCGGCGCAGGGCGGCGGCGATGGTGGCCAGCGGGGCAGCCGGTTCCGAAGGCATGCCTTCGCTCCATTGGGTCACACGTTCGGTCTGGCGAACAACGGCAACCCGTTCAGCATGATGACCGCACGACAAGATCCGCGCAGTTACGGCGAAACTGCTGCCTCGAATGTCGGAGGCAGCAGCTTCGCTGGTGTCGCGCGGATCGTGGAGGTGGGGAAGCCCGGGATCAGACCTTGTCGCCCAGCTTGACCTGGGGCGCCGGAGCGCGCATCCGCCGGAAGGTGATCGACCGCATGACCGCGTAGAGGAAGAGCGAGCCCATCCGCTGGTCGGTCTTCGGGAAGCGCTCCCGGACCAGCTTGCTGATCTTGCGGCAGATCAACACCGAGTCGATGACCACGCCCAGCGCCAGCGCGCCCCAGAGCACGTTGGAGATCAACCGAACCAGCGGCGGCATGGCCGCGTTCGACCCGACCAGCACGATCAGGGCCCCGCCGAAGAACCAGGTGCCGACGGTACGCCGGGAGTCGACAACGTTGCGGGCCAGCAGCCGCTCCGGGCCACGGTCGCGCGGGCCACCCTCGCGGCGGAACTCCGACGCGGCCTCGGCGCGCAGTTGGCGGCGACGCTCTCGCTCCTCCTCCTTGGTGAGGGGGCGAGTGGGGCCGGCCGGACGACGGCCGACGGTCGGTCGCTTGGGCGTCTCCCGACCCTTGGCCGGGGTGTAACCCCGGGAACGCTCAGCGGTCTCCTCGGGGGTCACCGAGGTGACGGCCTCGTCGACGAGGTCGGTGGACTTGCGGCGAAAGAGCGACGGCACGCGGCAAGAGTAGCCAACCGCCCGCGCCCGGTGCACATCGCGGTGCAACGGGCGACGGCCCCAGGTCGCAGTGCGCTGACCTGGAGCCGTCGTAGCAATGAAGGGTGACCGAGGTTACGGACGCTCGGCGTGCGCGCCCAGATCGGCGAGCTTTGCCTCGAAGTCCTCGTAGCCCCGGTTGATCAGGTCCACGCCGTACACCCGGGAGGTGCCCTCGGCCGCGAGCGCCGCGATCAGGTGGCTGAACCCGGCCCGCAGGTCCGGGATGACCAGGTCGGCGGCGTGCAGCTTGCTCGGCCCGGCGATCACCGCGGAGTGCTTGAAGTTGCGCCGGCCGAAGCGGCACGGGGTGCCGCCGAGGCAGTCCCGGTAGACCTGGATGTTGGCGCCCATCGAGTTGAGGGCCTCGGTGTAGCCCAGCCGCTGCTCGTAGACCGTCTCGTGGACGATCGACAGGCCGCGGGCCTGGGTCAGCGCCACGACCAGCGGCTGCTGCCAGTCGGTCATGAAGCCGGGGTGCACGTCGGTCTCCAGCGCCACCGCGTTCAGCTCGCCACCGGGGTGCCAGAAGCGGATGCCGCCCTCCTGGCCCGGGTCGCCCAGCTTCGGCGCGCGGGCGTCGGTGACCTCGTACTCGCCGCCGACCGAGCGGAAGATGTTCAGGAAGGTCATCATGTCGGCCTGCTGCGCGCCCAGCACCTCGACGTGACCACGGGTCGCCAGGGCGGCGGCCGCCCAGCTCGCCGCCTCGATCCGGTCCGGGATCGGCCGGTGGGTGTAGCCGTGCAGCTTGGGCACGCCCTGGATCTCGATCACCCGGTCGGTGTGGACCTTGATGATCGCGCCCATCTTCTGCAGGATGCAGATCAGGTCGATGATCTCCGGCTCCACCGCGGCGTTGCGCAGCTCGGTGACGCCCTCGGCCATCACTGCGGTCAGCAGCACCTGCTCGGTGGCGCCGACGCTCGGGTACGGCAGGGCGAACTTGGTGCCGTGCAGCCCGTTCGGCGCGGACAGGTGCAGCCCCTCGGGCCGCTTGTCGACGGTGGCACCGAACTCCCGCAGCGCCTGGAGGTGGAAGTCGATCGGGCGCGGGCCGATGTGGCAGCCGCCCAGATCCGGGATGAACGCGTGCCCGAGGCGGTGCAGCAGCGGGCCGCAGAACAGGATCGGGATCCGGCTGGAACCGGCGTGCACGTTGATCTGGTCGGTGCTGGCGCTCTCCACGTTCGCCGGGTCGAAGACGAGCTCGCCGTCCTCGGTGCCGTCGGTGACCTTGACGCCGTGCAGGCCGAGCAGACCGCGCACCACCTCGACGTCGCGGATCTTCGGCACGTCGAACAGTCGGCTCGGGCTGTCGCCGAGCAGCGCGGCGACCATCGCCTTCGAAACCAGGTTCTTCGCGCCGCGCACGCGGATCCGCCCTTCGAGCGGAGTGCCTCCGTGCACAACCAGGACGTCGTCGGTCAACGCAACCTCCAGCGCGTCGGTGCTGCCGTGTTGATGGTGGGGCGCCTGAGCCTCTTCGCTACCCCGGATGCGGCCATGTCGAAACGGCCCGCGTGTGTCGTCGCTTGGGCAGCATAGCCCTCGGTGACGAAAAAGGACTCGGTCACATCGGCGTGTGTGGCATTAATCGGTGATCCGGCACTTTTGCGTACCAAGAGCGCTACAGATCGTGATCAGGACGTCGTCGGTGGCGGGGTGTCCGCGCCGGGCAGGGCGAGCATCTGATCCAGCGCCACCCGGGCGTGGTGCGCGGTGTCGGTGTCCACCGTGATCTGGTTGACGACCCGGCCCGCGACCAGCTCCTCAAGGGCCCAGACCAGGTGCGGCAGATCGATCCGGTTCATCGTCGAGCAGTAGCAGACGGCCTTGTCCAGGAACATGATCTGCTTGTCCGGGTGCGCCAGCGCGAGCCGGCGGACCAGGTTCAGCTCGGTGCCGAGCGCCCACGCCGAGCCGGCCGGAGCCGCCTCGATCGTCTTGATGATGTATTCGGTGGAGCCGACGTGGTCGGAGGCCGTGACGACCTCGTGCCGGCACTCCGGGTGGACCAGGACGTTGACCCCGGGCACCCGCTCCCGTACGTCGTTGACGCTGTCCAGCGTGAACCGGCCGTGCACCGAGCAGTGCCCCCGCCACAGGATCATCTTGGCGTCGCGCAACTGCTCGGGGGTGAGCCCGCCACCGGGCTTGTGCGGGTCGTAGAGAACACAGTCGTCGAGCGACAGGCCCATCTCCAGCACCGCGGTGTTACGGCCCAGGTGCTGATCCGGCAGGAAGAGCACCTTCGACCCCTGCTCGAAGGCCCAGTCCAGGGCGCGCTTGGCGTTGGACGAGGTGCAGACCACGCCGCCGTTGCGCCCCACGAAGCCCTTGATGTCGGCCGAGGAGTTCATGTACGTCACCGGCACCGTCTCACCGGCGATGCCCAGCTCGGTCAGCGTGTCCCACGCGGCCTCGACCTGGCCCAGGACCGCCATGTCCGCCATCGAGCAACCCGCCGCGAGGTCGGGCAGGATCACCCGCTGGGCGTCGGTGGTGAGGATGTCGGCGCTCTCGGCCATGAAGTGCACGCCGCAGAAGACGATGTACTCCGCGTCCGGACGGGCCGCGGCCTCCCGGGCCAGCTTGAACGAGTCGCCTGTCACATCCGCGAACTGGATCACCTCGTCGCGCTGGTAGTGGTGCCCCAGCACGAAGACCTTGCTGCCCAGCTTCGCCTTTGCGGCGGTGGCACGGGCCACCAGATCCGGATCGCTGGGCGCCGGCAGGTCGCCCGGACACTCGACGCCGCGCTCGGTGTCGGGGTCGCTGCCCCGGCCGAGCAGCAGCAGAGCCGTCGCCGTGTTGGAGGGTTCCACCCAGGTCGAAGTCACGTAGCCCATGGTCCCACAGCAGGAGCGCGACGCAGCTTCGCTCGGTGTGGGCTGCCACACTGCTCGGCATGCGTGTGCTGCTCTGCCCGGACAAGTTCGCCGGCACCCTGCCCGCGCCGGAGGTGGCCGCCGCGGTCGCCGCCGGTTGGCGCACCGTCACCGACGGAGACGATCTGCTGATCCGGCCGCTCGCCGACGGTGGGCCGGGCTTCGTGGAGGTGCTCGCCGAAGCCCTCGGCGGCCGGCGGGTGCCGGTGTCGACGGTCGACCCGCTGGGCCGGCCGGCGGCCGGTGAGATCCTGCTCACCGCCGACGGCGCCACCGCCTATCTAGAGAGCGCGCAGGCGTGCGGCCTGCACCTGCTCTCCGCGGCCGAACGCGACCCGAAGACCACCACCTCGTACGGACTGGGTCTGCTGGTGGCCGCCGCCGTGGAGAGCGGCGCCCGCACTGTGGTGATCGGGCTGGGCGGCTCCGGCACCAACGACGCCGGCGCCGGAATGCTCGCCGCGCTGGGCGTGACCCCCCTCGACCAGGGCGGCGCCGCGCTGGCGTACGGCGGGGCGGCGCTCGCCGCGGTCGACGCCCTGGACGGCGCGCCCCGGCTGCGCGGCGTCCGGCTGGTCGCGGCCACCGACGTGGACAACCCCTGCTCGGCCTGCACGGGGCGAGCAACGTGTTCGGCCCGCAGAAGGGCGCCGACCGCGCTGACGTGCTGCTGCTCGACGCGGCCCTGGAGCGTTTCGCGGCGGTGCTGGAACGGGACCTGGCCGGCTGCCCGGCGGGGCTCGGCGTTCTGCCCGGTGGTGGGGCCGCCGGGGGCATCGGCGCGGCGCTCCTCGCCCTGGGTGGCGAGTGCGAGTCGGGGATCGGCCTGGTCACCCGGGCCACCCGACTCGACGACGCGCTGGACACCGCCGACCTGGTGATCACCGGGGAGGGGTCGTTCGACCACCAGTCGCTGCGCGGCAAGGTCGTCGCCGGGGTGGCCGGCGCCGCCCGCGACCGCGGAGTCCCCTGCGTGGTGGTGGCCGGGCAGGTGAGCACCGGCCGGCGGGAGGCCGCCTCGGCCGGGGTGACCGACGCGTACAGCCTGGTCGAGCACTTCGGCGGCGAGGAGGGTGGCGGGCTCGACGCCGCCCTGAGCCGGCCCGCGGAGGGGCTGCGCGAACTGGGCGCCCGGCTGGCCCGGCAGTGGAGCCGCTGAGCGCCTCGACAGCCCGTGCGCCCGCCACGACCGGGGGCGACCTGCGGCGGGGGTCACGCCACGCGGGTGCGGCCGGCCGGGGCGGCGTACGATCGGTTGAGGACCACAACCGGGAATCACTGGACGGCGCGCGACGTTGGCCAGTGCGTCCGGACCCAAACCGCGCAGGGAGACTTCCACGTGACCACGCCAGCGCAGACCGAGTCGACCGAGGCCCAGGCCCCTACTTCCGTCGTCCTCACCGACGTCGCGGCGCAGAAGGTCAAGGCCCTGATCGAGCAGGAGGGCCGCGACGACCTGCGGCTCCGCGTCGCCGTGCAGCCGGGCGGCTGCTCCGGCCTGCGGTACCAGCTCTTCTTCGACGAGCGTTCGCTCGACGGTGATGTCGTGACCGACTTCGGTGGTGTCGAGGTCGTCGTCGACCGGATGAGCGCCCCGTACCTTTCCGGCGCGACGATCGACTTCGCCGACCGGATCGACGCCCAGGGCTTCACGATCGACAACCCCAACGCGGGCAGCTCCTGCGCCTGCGGTGACTCGTTCAACTGAGTCACACCACACACCAGCGACGATGGGGCCGTTCTCCGGGACGGCCCCATCGTCGTACCCGGTCGGGGGTCAGCACGGTCTGGGAGCGGTCCCGAAGGGGGCCGTGGCGGGTTGGTTGCCGTTGTCCGACCGAGCGGTGACCATCGGGTTGCCGTGCCGGTAGGCTGACCGCGCCCTGCTCCCGACCCCGAGGGTTGACATGAAGATCGCCGTCACCGGCTCGATCGCCACCGATCACCTGATGAGCTTCCCCGGTCGTTTCGCCGACCAGCTCATCGCCGATCAGCTCCACAAGGTGTCCCTCTCCTTCCTGGTGGACGACCTGGTGCTCCGCCGCGGCGGCGTGGCGGCGAACATCTCCTTCGGGATGGGTCAGCTCGGCCTGCGTCCGGTGCTGCTCGGCGCGGTCGGCGCCGACTTCGCCGACTACCGCTCCTGGCTGGAGCGCCACGGCGTGGACTGCGACTCGGTGCACATCAGCGAGGTGGCGCACACCGCCCGCTTCGTCTGCACCACCGACACCGACATGTGCCAGATCGCGTCGTTCTACGCCGGCGCGATGAGCGAGGCCCGCAACATCGAGCTGGCCCCGGTCGCCGATCGGCTCGGCGGTCTGGACCTGGTGCTGGTCGGCGCCAACGACCCCGAGGCGATGCTGCGCCACTCCGCCGAGTGCCGCACCCGCGGGTACGCCTTCGCCGCCGACCCGTCCCAGCAGCTCGCCCGGATGGGCGGCGAGGACGTGGTGGCGCTGATCGAGGGCGCCGAGTACCTGATGACCAACGACTACGAGAAGTCGCTGCTGCAGAGCAAGGCGCAGCTGAGCGACGACCAACTGCTGGACCTGGTCAAGGTGCGGGTCACCACGCTGGGCAAGCACGGTGTGGAGATCGCTGGGCGCGGCATCGACCCGATCCACGTACCGATCGCGCGGGAGATCCGGGCGGTCGACCCGACCGGCGTCGGCGACGGCTTCCGGGCCGGCTTCTTCACCGCGCTCTCCTGGGGCCTCGGCCTGGAGCGGGCCGCCCAGGTCGGCTCGTTGCTGGCCACGCTGGTCCTGGAGACCGTCGGCACCCAGGAGTACGACGTCCGCCGCGACCTGTTCGTCAAGCGGCTGGCCGAGTCCTACGGTGACACCGCGGCAGAAGAGGTCCGCCCCCACCTCCTCCCCGCGTAGCCCGCACCCCCACCCCCACCCCGGCGATCTTGCACTTTCTGTCGCCGTTTCGCGGCTTCTGCACACCTACGTCCCCGCAGAAACTGCAAGATCGCGGGGGTCGGAGGGTGTCGGGGTGGGTTAGTGGGTGCGGCGGACGTCGTAGGCCGGGCCGTCCGGGCCGTTTATCGAACCCAGGTACTCCTGGCCGCGCATCCGGCACCAGGCGGGGATGTCGACAGCCGCCGCCGGATCGTCGGCCAGCACCCGGACCACCGTGCCGACCGGCACCTCGGGCATCCGTCGCGCCGCCGCGATCACGGGCAGCGGGCAGCGCTGCCCCCGGCAGTCGATCACCTCGTCCGGCATCGTCACAGCCCCACCACCCCGGCCTCGGCACGCAGCCCGGCGACGATCCCGGGCAACTCGGTCAGGAACCGCTCCACGTCCGCCTCGGTCGTCTCCCGGTGCATGCTGACCCGCACGTTGCCGTGCGAGAGCACCCCCATCGCCTCCAGCACGTGCGACGGACGCAACGTGGACGAGGTGCAGGACGAGCCGGACGACACGGCGAAACCCCGCCGGTCCAGGGCGTGCAGCAGAGCCTCGCCGTCGACGTACAGGCAGCTGAAGGTGACCAGGTGCGGCAGCCGGAGCACCGGGTCGCCGACCACCTCGACGTCGGGCACCTCCGCCGCTACCCGATCCCGGACCCGGTCCACCAGGGCGGCCAGCCGGGTCGCCTCAGCCGCCGCGTCGGCCGCCGCCGCCCGCAGGCTCGCCGCCGCCGCCACGACCGCGGGCAGGTTCACCACCCCGGGGTACGCCCACCCTCCCGCTCGTCGGCCGGCCAGGGCGAATCCCAGCGAGTGCCCTTGCGGACCGCCAGCACCCCCACCCCGGTGGCCCGCCCCACTTGTGGGCGCTCGCCGTGAGCACCGACCAACCGGCCGGCAGCGGCACCCGGCCCACCGACTGCGCCGCGTCCACGTACAGCGGCACACCCGCGTCGGCGCACACGGCGGCCGCCTCGGCGACCGGCTGCACGGTCCCCACCTCGTGACTGGCGGTGATCAACGCGGCCAGCGCGACCCCCGGCGCCCGAACGGCCGTCGACCAGGCGGTGAGGTCCAACCGGCCCAACCGGTCGACCGGCACCTCGGTGGCCGTCCCGCCCGTGCCGACGTGCCGCTCCGCCGCGTGCAGCACCGCCGAGTGCTCGATCGCCGAGTGCACGAGCGTCGACCCGACCCGGCGCCGCCCGGCCAGGCCCCCGAGAACCGCGCCGTGGGCTGCGGTCGTACCGCTGGGGGTGAAGGACACCTCATCGGCGCGGACGCCGAGCGTCAGCGCGGTGGCCTCGCGGGCGGCGTCGAGCAGTTGCCGGGCCCGCCGGGCCTGCGTGTACAGCTTGCCCGGGTCGGCCCAGCCGTCGTCGAGCGCGGCCAGCAGCGCCTGCCGCGCGACCGGATGCATCGGCGCGGCGGTCGCCGCGTCCAGGTAGACCGGGGATGCGCTCACAGACCAACACGCTATCGCGGCGGTATGCCCAGGATCCCCCCGATGGGGGTCGGACAGTGACCCCACCACGGTTGAGTCCGTCATGGTCGAGTAATCTGCGACCGTCGGTGACGCCTTTGCCGCCGGTGCTGAGGAAAGACGCACCGCGGCGCGCTAGGGAGGCAGGACCAGGTGGTCGCAAGGAGTTCGGAGGTACGGCCGTCGGCCGTACGGCACAGCGCTTCCCCAGGGGTTGGTGGACGCCGGGGACGTGGTGCTGGTCGCCTGGCCGGGCTCGGTCTCGGTGGCGTGGCGCTGTTGTTTCTGCTCACGGGCTGTGACGTGGGTCAGGCCTTCCACGGCTTCGGCTGGCCGCAGGGCGGCATCTCGCCGGAGTCCAAGCGGATGTACGACCTGTGGATCGCCTCCTGCATCGCCGCGCTCGCCGTCGGCGTCTTCGTCTGGGGCCTGATCTTCTGGTGCGTCGTGCGCTACCGCAAGCGCGGCAACGCGCTGCCGGTGCAGACCCGCTACAACATGCCGATGGAGTTCCTCTACACCATCGCGCCGATCCTGATCGTCTCCGTGCTCTTCTACTACACGGCGATCGTGCAGACCGACGTCGACAAGTTGTCGAAGAACCCGGACGTCACGGTCGAGGTCGTCGCGTTCAAGTGGAACTGGCAGTTCAACTACCGCGACGGTCAGGGCCCCGACGCCCGCACCACCGCGTCGACGCTCGGCACCAGTGAGGTCATCCCGGTGCTGGTGCTGCCGACCAACCGGTCCATCCGGTTCGAGGAGACCAGCCGCGACGTCATCCACTCGTTCTGGGTGCCGGAGCTGCTCTTCAAGCGGGACGTCATGCCGGGCAAGATCCGCAACGTGTTCGAGGTTTCCAGCCTGGACGCCGAGGGCGCCTACGTCGGGCGCTGCGCCGAGCTGTGCGGCAGCTACCACGCGTTCATGAACTTCGAGCTGCGGGTGGTCTCGCCGGAGAAGTACGACCAGTTCCTCGCGGCCAAGCAGAGCGGCAAGTCCACCCAGGACGCGCTGTCCGCGATCGGTGAGGAGCCGTACGCGGAGACCACCGAGCCGTTCGACACGCGGCGGACGCAGGACAACTTCAACCCGGACAAAGTTCCGGCCCGCACCGGAAGCTGAGGCAGCGGCATGAAGACCGAGTGGCGTATCTTCCTGATCATCGCCGGGTTCCTCTTCGGTGCCACCATCCTCTACGGCGCCTGGACGCACGGGGAGTCGGGCGGCGTCGAGTGGGTCGGCACCGTCGCCCTGCTGCTGTCGTTCCTGCTCTGCTCGATGTGCGGTGGCTTCTTCTGGTTCGTCTCCCGCCGCATCGACCTGCGCCCGGAGGACCGCCCGGACGCCGAGATCGCCGACGGCGCTGGTGAGGTCGGCTTCTTCAGCCCGGGCAGCTACTGGCCGTTCGGTCTGGCGCTGGCCGCCGCGATCGCGGCGCTCGGCATGGTGTTCTGGCAGTACTGGCTGATCGGCGCCGGCCTGGTGGCAGTTGTCTTCGCCGCCTGTGGGCTCCTGTTCGAGTACTACAGCGGCACCCGGCGTACCGCCGAGCACTGATCCACCCGGTCGCCGTGGCGACCGACCCCTGCACGACGAAGGCCCGTTCCCCGAGTGGGGGAGCGGGCCTTCGATCATGCTCCGAGCCGAGCCGAGCCGAGCCGAGCCGAGCCGAGCCGAGCGCGGGCCGGCGCCGTACGGTCAGGCGGCGCGGCGGCGGGCGGGTTGGCGGCGGCGCGGGGCGGCCAGCCGGGTGACCGGGAAGGCGAACACGCTGACCACCACGGCGGCGCCGCAGCCGGTGCAGCTCAACTCTGGACAGTCGGTGCCGTGGCCGTCGACGCAGGGCGGTGCCTCGAACAGCGCCACGCCCTCGCAGACGTCGCAGTGGAGCTCGCGGTGCGACACGGGCGTCTCCTCTCGAAACCAGGCGGACCGCTCCCGGACACGACAATGACGCAGCAACGGGAAGCGGAGAACTACTCGGCTGTAGTTTCCCAGACGGGTCCGACAAACCCTCGCGCGCCGTCGCCCACTCGTCGGCGTCCGCGCCGACGGGGTCAGGCCGTGGCGGTCTCGATCCAGCGGTCCAGGGTCGCGGCGGCAGCGCCGGAGTCGATCGACTCGGCCGCGCGGGCCAGGCCGGCGCGGAGCGCCTCGGTCAGGTCGCCGTCGAGCGGGCCCTGAGTGGCCAGCGCCGCCGCCGCGTTGACCAGCACCGCGTCCCGGACCGGGCCGGTCTCGCCGGCCAGCAGGCGACGGGCCACACCCGCGTTGTACGCAGCGTCACCGCCGCGCAGGTCGGCGAGGGTGGACCGGGGCACCCCCAGGTCCGTCGCGTCCAGCACGGCCTCTCGTACGTTGCCGCCCTGGGCAGCCCAGATCCGGGTCGGCGCGGCGGTGGTGAACTCGTCCAGCCCGTCCTCGCCGCGCATCACGATCGCCGAGTCGCCACGGCCCGCGAACACGCTTGCCATCACCGGGGCCATCCGCAGGTCGAAGCAGCCGACCGCGCCGGCCCGGGGGCGGGCCGGGTTGGTCAGCGGGCCGAGGAAGTTGAAGAAGGTGGGCACGCCCACCTCGCGGCGGACCGGGCCGGCGTGTCGCATCCCGGGGTGGAACCGGGCCGCGAAACAGAACCCGATGCCGGCCTCCTCGACACAGCGGGCGACCTGCTCCGGGCCGAGATCCAGTGGGATGCCGAGGAACTCCAGCAGGTCGGCGGTGCCGCACAGGGAGGAGGCGGCCCGGTTGCCGTGCTTGACGACGCGGACGCCCGCGCCGGCCACCACCAGCGCCGTCATCGTGGAGATGTTGACCGTGTGGGCGAGGTCACCGCCGGTGCCGACCACGTCGAGCGCGGTGCGGCGCAGCTCCTCGGGGAGCGCCACCGGGACCGCGCGACCCAGCATCGCCTCCACCAGGCCGGCCAGCTCCGCGGGGGTTTCCCCCTTGGCCCGCAGCGCCACGGCGAAGGCGGCGATCTGCGGGGCGCTCGCCGAGCCGGTCATGATCTCGTCCATCGCCCAGGCGGTGTCGGCGGTGGAGAGTTCGTCACCGCGCAGCAGCGCGTTGAGCAGGTGCGGCCAGGTCCGATCGCCCATGGCGGGCCTCCCGAGCATGCGAAGTGCGGGTTGGCTGGAACCGGTGCCGAGGAGACCCGGCGCCGTGGCGGTGCCGGAGGAGCGGGGGACGTCAGGCGGGTGCGTGCGTCCGCAGCAGCTCGGCCACCGTGCCGCCGGTGGTCACCGGGTCGAGCGGGTGCACCAGCGTCGCGTCGACCTCGGCGTACGCGGCGAGCCATCGGTCGGCGGCGCGGGCGATCACCAGGCAGGTCGGGGGAGCGTCGTCCCGGTCGTCCTTGATCTGCCGGGCGATGCCGATGCCGCCGCCCGGGCTCGCCTCACCGTCGAGCAGCAGCAGGTCGATCTCGTAGTCGTCGACCAGCCGGATGGTCTCCGCGTAGGTCGACGCGTCGACGAACTCGATCTGCAGACCGGGAGCGGGCCGGGTGCCGACGGCCATCCGCATCCGGTCACGGACCTGCGGGTCGTCGCTGTAGAGCAACACGGTGCACAGACGATCGCTCATGCCGGAACTCCCACCTCGTAGCTGCTCGCAGATCGTACCGGTCGGCGTGACGTAGCCGACATCCCGCCCGGCGTCGCGCGTCGGGGCGTACCGTCCGGGCAGCTCAGGCGGGCGCGGCGTCGGCGGCGCGTTCGCGGGCCTCCTGGCGGTCCAGCTCGCGGTCCACCCGGCGGGCCTCCCGTTCGGACTGCTTGACCCACTGCACCACGAGCACCGCGAGCATGGTCACACTGACGAACTCGCCACCTGCCCAGAGGATGCCGCCGGCGACCACCTGGTCCTGCCAGGGGTCGACCCAACCGAGGTTGAGCGACGGGTACCAGTCGCCGCCGAAGAGCGTGCTGCTCTGCATGATGGTGAGGCCGAGCACGGTGTGGAACGGCACGGAGAGCAGCATCAGCAGCGCACGGGCCGGGTACGGCCAGCGGCCGGGCAGCGGGTCGAGGCCGAGTAGAGGCCAGAAGAACACGCAGCCGGTCATGATGAAGTGCGCGTGCACCAGCTCGTGCGCCCAGGCGTGTTCGAGGGTGTAGCGGTACAGGTCACTGAAGTACAGCACGAACGGGTTGACCACGAAGATGGCGAACGCCACAAGCGGGAAGCTGTAGACCCGGGCGACGCGGCTGTGCACGATCGCGAGCAGGCGCTTGCGCGGCCCGACCGGCAGGGTGCGCAGGGCCAGGGTCATCGGCGCGCCCAGCGCCAGGAAGATCGGCGCCACCATGGACAGCACCATGTGCTGGATCATGTGCACGGACAGCAGCGCGGTGTCGTAGGCGTGCAGCCCGCTGACCGTGACGAGCGCGATGCCGCCCAGCCCGGGGCCGAGGAAGAACACGGTACGGGCCACCGGCCAGCGGTCGCCGCGCAGGCGCAGCCGGTACACCCCGTAGAGGTACAGCCCGGCGGCGAGCACCAGGCCCAGGGCCAGCCAGCTGTCCAGCCGGGTCTCGCTCAGCACCGCGCCGACGGTGAACGGCGGCGGGGCCGAGGTGGCGGCGAAGATCGGATCGACGTGCAGCACGCTTTTCAGGCTAGGCCAGGCGAACCGGACCCTGACGCTCGGGCCACGGAAGGCGCAGGTTTGCCACCCCGCTGATCGCCGGCCCCGGTCAGGGGCAATAATGACGGCGTGACTGCGGCCCCAGCCATTGACAAGAGCCGGATCCACTCTCTGACCCGACCAAACATGGTCAGCGTCGGGACGATCGTGTGGCTCTCCAGCGAACTCATGTTCTTCGCGGCGCTGTTCGCGATGTACTTCTCGATCCGCGCGGCTGCGCCGGAGCAGTGGGAGAAGCACACCGAGGCGCTGAACATCCCGTACGCGACCACCTTCACGGTGATCCTGGTGCTGTCCTCGGTGACGTGCCAGCTCGGCGTCTTCGCGGCGGAGAAGGGTGACGTGCACGCGCTGCGGCGCTGGTTCACCGTCACCTTCGTGATGGGCCTGATCTTCGTCCTCGGCCAGCTGAACGAGTACCGGCACCTGGTCGCCGACGGCATCAAGATCAACGAAGACGGGTACGGGTCGGTGTTCTACCTGACCACCGGCTTCCACGGCCTGCACGTGACAGGTGGTCTGATCGCCTTCATCATCTTCATGGTCCGTACGACCATGGGCCGGTTCACTCCGGCGCAGGCGACGTCGGCGATCGTCGTGTCGTACTACTGGCACTTCGTCGACGTCGTGTGGATCGGGCTGTACGCCATGATCTACTGGCTCCAGTGATCTTGCGCGTCACATTCCGCGCTGCTGCTCCGTCCCCTGAGACAGGTCCAACCGGTTAAGGACACCGCTCATGACTTCTGACAACGACCGCCGACGCGGTCTGCTCGCGCGGTTGCGTGAGCGGCCCGCCGCGCGCAGCAGGGGCCGCCGCCGGCTGGGCGCCGCGGTCCGGCTGATCGCCGCGCTGATGCTCGCCGGCGGCGCTTACACAGTCTTCGCCCCGGGCGCCCAGGCGCAGGACAACCCGCAGCTGACCGGCGCCGCTGCCGAGGGCAAGGCGCTGTTCGACGTGAGCTGCGTGACCTGCCACGGCCGCAACGCCCAGGGTGTCGAGGGCCGCGGGCCGAGCCTGATCGGCGTCGGCGCGGCATCCGTCGAGTTCCAGGTCAGCTCCGGGCGGATGCCGCTGGCCCGCCAGGAGGCCCAGGCGCACCGCAAGCCCCCGGTCTTCACCGACGAGCAGACCCGTCAGCTGGCCCAGTACATCCAGGAGCTCGGCGGCGGCCCGGTCGTCCCCGAGGGTGACGACCTCCGCGAGGACGGCAACATCGCGTCCGGCGGTGAGCTGTTCCGGATCAACTGCTCGCAGTGCCACGCCTTCGGTGGCGGCGGCGGTGCGCTCTCCTCGGGCAAGTTCGCCCCGAGCCTGCACCCCGCGACCGACCGCCAGATCTACGCGGCGATGTTGAGCGGCCCGCAGAACATGCCGGTGTTCGGCGACAACCAGCTCCGGCCGGAGCAGAAGGCCGACATCATCGCCTACATCCAGGAGACGCTGAAGCACGACCAGGACCCGGGTGGGTTCAACCTCGGGCGGTACGGCCCCTCCACCGAGGGCCTGGCGATCTTCCTGGTTGGCATCGTGGCGCTCGTCTTCGCCAGCCTGTGGATTGCAGGCAAGTCGTGACCGAGCGGATACTCAGTTTCAGCGCCGTGGTGCCGCTCGGCACCACCCGTAGCGAGGTGACGGCATGAGCACCCACACCGAGCACCAGGCCCCGCAGGGCCGGGAGCCGCTCGACGTGAACGACCCCAAGCTGACCCGGTTCGACGTCGTTCGTGAGGGCGCACGCCGGGACGACATCGAGATCGTCCACTACGAGCCGCAGGTGCTGCCGGGCACCAAGGCGGAGCGTCGGCTGACCCGGGTGGTCGCCGGCTTCTTCCTGATCACCGGCCTGGCCGCGACCGCCTTCCTGGCCATCTACATCTGGTGGCCGTGGCAGTACGAGGCGGGCCGGGGTGGCGACAAGTTCTACACCCCGCTGCTCGGTTTCACCCTCGGCATCGCGCTGCTCGCCGTCGGCTTCGGCATCCTGACCTGGGGCAAGAAGTTGCTGCCCAAGGAGGTCTCGATCCAGGACCGGCACGAGGGTCAGGTGGATGAGGAAGGCCGCACCATCACCGGCCAGACCATGCTCTACATGGCGGACGAGCTGGGCGTGAAGCGTCGCCCGCTGCTCGGCATCTCGCTGCTGGCCGGTCTCGCGCCGGTCGCCGCGGTCGCCGCGGCGCCGCTGGTCGGCGGTCTGATCTCGCAGCCGCACAAGAACAACCAGATGTTCACCACCGGGTTCGCCATGGCCGAGGGCGGCCAGCGGATCCGCCTGGTCCGCGAGGACGGCCGTCCGATCCGCCCGGCTGACATCAGCACCGGTGGGCAGATCACCGTCTTCCCCGGCATCGATCACGGCGTGAGCAACAAGCACGCCGACTCGCCGACGCTGCTGATCCACCTCCGCGACTCCGACGCGCAGGAGTCGCGCCGGGCCAACGAGCGGGTCGGCCACGGTGACTACATGTGGGGCAACTACGCGGCGTTCTCCAAGATCTGCACGCACGCGGGATGCCCGGCCAGCCTGTACGAGCAGCAGACCAACCGGCTGCTCTGCCCGTGCCACCAGTCCCAGTTCCTGATCACCGACAACGCCCGGCCAGTCTTCGGCCCCGCCAGCCGGCGGCTGCCGCAGCTGCCGATCGAGGTGGACTCCGAGGGCTTCTTCGTGGCGAAGTCCGACTACACCGAGACCGTCGGGCCTGATTTCTGGGAGCGGCCATGAAGCGTCGAAAGTTTGACCTTGCGGCGACGCCGGGCAAGGCCGCGGTGGGAGTGGACGACCGCTTCCAGGTGGCCACCCCGCTGCGCAAGCTGCTGAACAAGGTCTTCCCGGACCACTGGTCCTTCCTGCTCGGCGAGATCGCGCTGTTCTCGTTCATCGTCCTGCTGCTGACCGGTGTGTTCCTCACCTTCTTCTTCGAGCCGGCGATGACCGAGGTGGTCTACGACGGCAGCTACGCGCCGTTGCAGGGCACCCCGATGTCCGCCGCGTACGCCTCCAGCCTGGACATCTCGTTTGATGTCCGGGGCGGTCTGGTGATGCGGCAGATGCACCACTGGGCGGCGCTGCTGTTCATGGCCGCGATCGTCGTGCACATGCTGCGGGTCTTCTTCACCGGTGCCTTCCGCAAGCCGCGTGAGACCAACTGGATCATCGGTTCGCTGCTGTTCTGGGTCGGCTTCCTGGCCGGCTTCACCGGCTACTCGCTGCCGGACGACGGCCTGTCCGGCACCGGCCTGCGGATCGCCTCGGCGATCATGCTGTCCATCCCGGTGATCGGCTCCTGGGTCACCTCGTCGATCTTCGGCGGCGAGTTCCCGGGCACGATCATCATCAGCCGGTTCTTCATCGCCCACGTGCTGCTCATCCCGGGTCTGCTGGTCGCGCTGATCAGCGTCCACCTGGGCCTGGTCTTCAAGCAGAAGCACACCCAGTGGCCCGGCCCCGGCCGGACCAACAACAACGTGGTGGGCGAGCGGATGTTCCCCCGGTACGCGTTGAAGCAGGGCGGCTTCTTCATGGTCGTCTTCGGCGTCATCGCGCTGATGGGCGGTCTGTTCCAGATCAACCCGATCTGGCTGTTCGGCCCGTACGAGGCGTGGGTGGTCTCGGCCGCCAGCCAGCCCGACTGGTACGTCATGTTCCTCGACGGGTCGACCCGACTCATGCCGGCCTGGGAGATCCCCATCCCGATCGGCGACGGGTACGTCATCCCGCCGCTGTTCTGGCCGACTGTCGTGCTGCCCGGCATCCTGGTGGGCCTGTCGACGATGTACCCGTTCCTGGAAGCCCGGCAACTCAAGGACCGCAAGAGCCACAACCTGCTCGAGCGTCCCCGGGATGCCCCGGCCCGGACCGCCGTCGGCGCCATGGCTGTCTCGTTCTACATCGTGCTGACGCTCTCCGGCGCCAACGACGTGATCGCGGACAAGTTCCAGATCAGCCTGAACGCGATGACCTGGGCGGGCCGGATCGGCCTGCTCGTGGTCCCGCCGCTGGCGTACTACGTCACCTACCGGCTCTGCCTGGGTCTGCAGCAGCACGACCGGGAGGTGCTCGCGCACGGCGTGGAGACCGGCATCATCCGGCGCATGCCGGACGGCCGGTTCGTCGAGGTGCACCAGCCGCTCAGCGCGTCGAACGGGCACGCGGACGGTCACGGCCAGCTGGAGTACGTCGGCTGGGTCGTGCCGAAGAAGATGAACCGGCTGGGGGCCCTCGGCCCGGCCATCCGGGGCTTCTTCTACCCGATCGAGAAGCCGGTCGAGGCGCCGGTCTCGCCGGGGCACCCGCCGGTCGAGGCCCGGCCCGAGCGCGAGGAGATCGGCAGCGGCGAGAGCCGCCGCTGACCGCCCAATCGCACAGTTACGGGGCGCCCGCCGGATTCCGGCGGGCGCCCCGTCGTATCCGCACCCCCCGACCCATCCGACCAGGAGTCGGACGCCCACGGTAGGACCGGTCGACCCTGCGCGACGGGCGATCGCAGGAATAACCCCGGTGAGCCGGGTATCCGTGCGGTCCAACGTCTCAAGGGGGGGAAGCATGTTGGGTATCAAACGCCTCGGCCTGTTGGCCGCGCTGGTACTGGTCGGTGTCGCGCCGGCTGCGGCCGCGCAGGCCGCGGCACAGCCGTCAACGCAGGACACCCAGTACCTGCAGGCGGTACACCAGGTCAACCTGTTCGAGATCACCGCTGGTGACCTGGCCCAGCAGAAGGGTCAGGATCAGGGGGTCAAGGACCTGGGCGCGATGTTGAAGACCGACCACACCCAGTTGGACCAGACGGTGCAGCAGACCGCGTCCCAGCTCGGGGTGGAGCTGCCGAATGAGCCCAGCGCCGATCAGCAGGCGGTCATCGACAAGCTGAACAACGCCAGCGGCGCGGAGTTCGACCGGCTCTGGGTGACAAGTGAGCTGGCCGGTCACGTCCAGGCCATCCAGGCCACCCAGACGGAGATCTCGCAGGGCTCCGAGCCGTCGGTGGTCCAGTTGGCGCAGACGGCACTTCCGACGCTGCAGACGCACTACGACGAGTTGGTGGCGCTCGCCAACAAGCTGGGCATTCCGGTCCCGCAGACCAGCGCCAGCGGTACGCCCAGCCCGGGCGGCACCGGCACTGAGTCGCCGGCTCCGGGCGGCACCGGCACCGAGTCGCCGGCTCCGGGTGGTGGCACCGAGTCCCCGGCTCCGGGCGGCGGCACCACCGAGGTACCGGCTCCCAGCGAGAGCTGACGTAGCCACAGCAGACGGCCGGTCCACCCACGCGGTGGACCGGCCGCCCTGTGCCCGCTGCACGCCGCCCTGGGGCCGGCACCGGCCCTGTGAGACGGCGGCGGGTCAGTCGGCGCTGGCCAGGCCGATCGCGAACGCCTCCTCCAGGTCGTGCTGGGAGTACGCCCGGAAGGCGATGTGCGACTCGGTGTTGAGCACGCCCGGGACCTTGGAGATGCTGCCCGCGATGACCTGGGCGATCTGGTCGAACTCGCGGACCCGGACGATGGCGATGAGGTCGACGTGCCCGGCCACCGAGTAGACCTCGCTGACACCGGGAAGGTTGGCCAGGTTCTCCGCCACCTCGGGGATCGCGTCGGTGGCGCAGTCGATCAGCACGATCGCGGTGATCACGGGGCAATTCTCCGTTCGTCGGCGTCGTCGCCCATGCTAGATGTTCCGGCGCGAGACCGGAGGCGGGAGCCGTCGGGGCTCAGCCCTGGGCGGCGCAGGGCACGGTCAGGTCGCTCCCGGCCCGGATCACGTTCCGCAGCCGCTCGCCGGCGCGTACGGTCGCGCCCGGCCAGACGACAGTGCGGGACACGTCGCCGTCCACCCGCGCGCCCGCGCCGACCACCGACTCCACGCAGCGGCCGGTCACCGTCGCGGACTCCTCGACGAGAGTGCCGCCGGCTGCGGCGTGCAGGTTGGCCGCCAGGTAGTCGGCAGGGGTGCCGGTGTCGAAGAAGGTGCCCGGGTAGGGCACCACCGTCAGGGCGCCCGCCGCCTCGGCCGGCCTCCACACGGCGCGGACCAGGTCCGAGAAGACGACAGGCAGGTCGCGGACCAGCCGCCAGGGCAGCAGCGAGAAGCCGGTGAAGCTGTGCCCGGCGAAGGTGCCCGGCGCCGCCGGGTCCGCGGCGGGTTGGCCGAGCAGGCGTACGGTCTGGCCGTCCCACCCGTCGAGCAGGGCGGCCACGTCCGGGCCCGGGGGAGCAGCCGGGTCGGCGAGGTACGCGTCGGCGTTGCCGACCAGCACCGGCCGCCCGTCGATCCAGTCCAGCAGGTTGGCCACCCCACCCGCGGTGCCCAGCGGGTCGCCCGGCTCCACCGACAGGTGCGCGCGGTCGCCGACGTGCGCCACCACCTGGTCGCCGAGGTAGCAGGCGTTCACCGCGACGCGGTCGGGACCGGTCAGGCCCAGGCCGGCCAGCCGCGCCAACGCCCGCTCCAGCAGGGATACGTTGCCCACCGGGCAGAGCGCCTTGGGCACCCGTTCGGTGAGTGGGCGCAACCGCGTGCCCTCGCCGGCGGCCAGCACCACCGCGCACAGCTCGGCCGGCACACCTGCCACGCCGGTCACGGGGTGTCGTCGGGCACCGGTGGCGGGAACTGCCCGGCCAGCGGCCCGATGTCGTAGTAGGCGAGCAGCCGGGCCGTCGGCCAGGTCAGCTTGGGCAGGTCGTCCAGGGGGTGCCAGGCAGCCTCGAAGACCTCCCCGCCGTCGACTGTCAGCTCGGTGCTGGACGCCGGCACCTCGGTCTCGAAGACCATGTCCACCCAGCCCTTGGCGTGCACGATCGCGTTCGGCACCGCCGGGCGCAGCCGGGACGGTGGGAGCCGGACACCGGACTCCTCGAACAGCTCACGGGCCGCGCCCACCACCGGGGCCTCGCCCCGGTTGAGCAGGCCGGCGGGGAGGGACCAACCCTTGCCGGGCGGCTGGCGCAGCATGAGCAACCGACCCGCGCCCGTCGCCTCGGAGTCACGGACCAGGGTCACCGCGCCGACGATGTACTTGGGCACGGCCAGCCGGACCAGGCGCCGACGCACCGGCAACGGCAGCCGGTAGAAGGCCTGGTAGAAGAGGGCCCGACCGGTGGCGCGGGAGCGGGGGATCATGACTCCAGGCTAGTGGTCACGAATGTCCTTCGGACGCGCTGGGGCCCGCCGGGTCACTGTCGATGGTCGACCAGGTCGATGAGCTGGCGGACCACGGTGTCCGGTTCGATCACCCGGTCGAAGACCGCGACCAGCAGGGTCTCCAGGTCGGGGTAGCCCAACTCCTCCGAGAGGCGCAGCAGCGGAAGGTCACTGGCGAGGCCCCGATTGTGCTGGCGCAGCGCGAGCCCGATGGTGGCCCGACCGAGGCGTACCTTGTCGCTGATCGTGATGCCCGGCTCGGTGTGCTCGGCGAACCACCTGTTGATCTGCATCTGCGCGTGCGGCGACTTGACGAAGCCCAGCCACTCCCGGCGGGGGCCGCGCGGCGCCACACCGGCCTCGAAGCCGTTGTCGCCGTCGTTCTCGGTGAAGATCTCGACCACGTCGCCCTCGTCCAGCTCCGAGCTGAGCGGGGCCAGGCGACCGTTGATGCGGGCGGCGAGGCAGTGGTCGCCCCGGTCGTTGCCCAGCTCGTACGCGAGGTCGACGGGTGTGGCACCGGCCGGCAGCACGATCTGCCGCCCGTCGGCGAAGACCTGGATCTGCCCCTCGGCGAGGTCGCAGCGCAGCGACTCGTAGAACTGTGCCGGATCGGCGGCGTCCGGCTCCCAGTCGAGCACCCGGCGCAGCCAGTCCAACTGCTCGGAGCGGGCCGCGGCGCTGCTGCCGCCCGAGCGGGGGAAACGGAAGTCGGCGGCGATGCCGTACTCGGCCGACCGGTGCATCTCCTCCGTGCGGATCAGCACCTCCACGGTGCGGTCCTGCGGGCCGCAGACGCTCGTGTGCAGCGAACGGTAGAGGTTGTTCTTCGGTGAGGCGATGAAGTCCTTGAAACGGCCGGGCACCGGTCGCCAGGTGCCGTGGATCGCGCCCAGCGCGGCGTAACAGTCGGTGGCCGGGCCGTCGACCACCACCACGATGCGGGGCAGGTCGTACGGGGCGGTGTGGCCGCCGGCGATGGTGTCCTTCCAGATCGAGTAGAGGTGCCGGGGACGGGGGGTCACCTCGGCGTCGACCCGGCTGCGTCGCAGCGCCACCCGGGCCCGGGTGACCACCGAGTCGAGGTAGGAATCCCAGCCCGGCCGATCGTGCACGTGCCGGGCCAGCCGGGCGTGCTCGTCGGGCTCGAGGTGCAGCAGCACCACGTCGTCCAGCTCGCGCTTGAGGGTCTGGATGCCCAGCCGGTCACAGAGCGGGACCAGCACCTCCTGGGTCTTGCGGGCGATCCGTTCCCGCGACGACGCCGAGCGCACCCCGAGCGTGCGCATGTTGTGCAGCCGGTCGGCCAGCTTGATGATCAGCACCCGGACGTCCTTGGCGGCCGCGACGATCATCTTGCGGACCGTCTCCGCCTCGGCGGCCTTGCCGTAGAACGCCTTGTCGAACTTGGTCACCCCGTCGACCAGGTGGGCCACCTCGCCGCCGAAATCCTCGGAGAGCGCCTGGAGGGTGTAGCGGGTGTCCTCAACGGTGTCGTGCAGCAGCGCCGCGACCAGGGTGGTGGTGTCCATCCCCAGCTCGGCGCAGATCTGCGCCACCGCGAGGGGATGGGTGATGTACGGCTCCCCGCTCTTGCGGAACTGCCCGCGGTGCATGTTCTCCGCGATGGTGTACGCACGGCGCAGCACCGCGGGGTCGGTGCCGGCGTGGATGCCACGGTGGGTGCGCACGAGCTGGGTGACCGGGTCGGAGTCGGTGGTCGGCCAGCTGAGCAGCGACCGCAGCCGGCGGGCGAGCGGCAGCTCACCCGGCTGTGTCGGCAGGGCGCCCCCCAGGGCGGCGCCGTGTCCGGCGTCGACGTCCACGAGGGACACCTCCTCACCCCGGCTCCGCATCGCCGGAACCCGGCGGCGGGGAGCAGGCCCACGAATCGGGCAGGACTGCACTTCTCTAACAGCCTAAGCGAGTCGACGTAGTCCGATCGGTCAGTTGGTCATGAGCGTTCGGTCGAGAGTTGGTGGGACGCGCCGCCCTCGGCCTTCGCCAGCAGGTCACGGAACCGGCCCGCGCCACTCGCCGGAGAGGACCAACCGGAGGACATCTCGACGAGTCGGGTCTCCGGTCGCTCCAACCAGGACAGGATCCGCTCGGACTCCTCGGCGGTGGCGGCCGGCACCGGACCGTGCCCGCCCGACACCGTCTCCGCGGTGGCCCGGATCGTGGTCAACGTGGGCCGCGGGTGGGCGCCCGGTGGGGACACCCCCGCGCCGGCCAGCCGGCCGTGCCGGACCAGCGCCAGCTCCCAGCCGCCCCGGGCGGCCGGCCGGGCCGCGGCCAGCTCGACGATCCCGGTCAGCGCGGCCAGCCGCTGCATCCGCACTGTGGCCCGCAGCACGGCGGCCAGCCGGGACCGCACCACGGCGGCCTCCTCGTAGCGCTGGTCGCGGGAGAGCACGTCGATCCGCGCGAGCAGGGCGTCCACCACCGGCTGGGGGTCGCTCGCCGTCGCGGTGCGGAAGGGCGCGGCGGCGCTGTCGTCGTACTCCTCGGGGGTGATCTTGTGCTCGCAGGGCGCCGGGCAGCGACCCAGCTCGGCCAGCGCGCAGGCCGGCGTGACGGTACGCAGCGAGAGCCGGTGCGTGCACTGACGCAGCGGCACCGCGTCGTGGAAACCGGCGGCGGCCAGCTCGGCGGCCCGCCGGGAGGTGAACGGGCCGAGGTACGCGGTGTCGGTGGGGGAGAGGTCGCGGACGACCGACAGCCGAGGGTACGGACCGTCGGTCAGTTTGAGCCAGACCATCCGCTCCGGGTATTTGGACCGGCGGTTGTACGGCGGCGCGTGTGCGGCGATCAACCGCAGCTCACGGACCTCCGCCTCCAACGAGTGGGCGCACTCCACCGCCTCGACCCGCTCGGCCGCGCCCAGCATCTCGGAGATCCGGGCGCGTTTCTCACCGGCGGTGAAGTAGCTGCGCACCCGGGTGGCGATGTCGACGGAGGTGCCCACGTAGAGCGGCCTGTCGTCGGCGGCCCGGAAGATGTAGACCCCGGGGACCTTGGGCAACCCCTCGGCCAGGTGCCGCTTGCGGCGCTGGGTGGGGGTGACCGCGCGGGCGAACTCGATGGCGTCGCCGACCGTGTCGACCCGGTGCCCGCCGAGCCGACCGATCAGCCCGTGCAGCACGTCGACGGTGGCCTTCGCGTCGTCGAGCGCCCGGTGCGTGGGCTGGGTGGCGGTGCGGAAGTAGGCGGCCAGGGTGCCCAGCTTGCGGTTGGGCACCTCGTCGCGGGTCAGCACCCGGCGGGCGAGCGCCGCCGTGTCCAGTACCCGGGGGTTGGGCCAGCGGTAGCCGTGCCTGGCGCAGGCGGCCTTGAGGAAGCCCACGTCGTACGGGGCGTTGTGGGCCACCAGCACCGCGTCGTCGATGAACTCCAGGAAGCTCGGCAGCACCTGCTCGATCGGTGGCGCCGGCACCAGCATGGCCTGGGTGATGCCGGTCAGCACGGTGATGAAGGGCGGAATCGGCTGACCTGGGTTGACCAGGGTCGCCAGCTCCCCCAACCGTTCGCCACCGCGCACCTTGACCGCGCCGATCTCGGTGATGCCGCCGCCGTCCGGCGCGCCGCCCGTCGTCTCCAGGTCGACCACCACGAAGGTCGTCGCGTAGAGCGGCAACGCCGGGTCCACCCCGCCCACCGCCGGGTCGAGACCGGCAAGTGACTCCTGGACGTACTCCGCCTGTGCCATCGGCGGCACGTTAGCGCCACGGTCCGACACTCCCGTCACAGCCGTCCCAACCGTCACCATGGGGCTAGGATGAGAGATCGGCTCACTCACCGGGCGGTGGGCCCGGTCGCGGTGGGAGACTTGCCACATGCCCCTCACCGAGCCGTACGACGACCACCTCCCGCAGGAGGACCCGGTCGCGCTCGACGGTGCTCTGGGCAACCCGGACGACAACGTAGTCAACGACACATCCGGCGCAGCCGAGCCGAATACGGGCGACGGCCCCGGCGCCGAGCCGGAGCCGACCCTGCCCGAGCCGGTCCGGCAGCGGATCGTGACGTTGACCGCGGCGGTGCTGCCCACCCTCCCCACTGACGAGGTCCCGGTGCCGTTGCGCCGGGTCGCCAAGTTCGCCCCCAACCGCCGCGCCCGGCTCGGCGCGCCGGTCATCGCCGCCCAGCTCACCGCCGACCCGCTGTTCCGGCAGCGGGTCACCGCGCGGGTCCTGGCCGACGCCGGTGACCTCGGCGCGGCAGTGGTCGAGGGCACCGCGCCGGCCGCCGCCGACCCGGTCGAGGTGGCCGCGCTGGCCTACCTGGCCCGGCCCCGTGGCTGGCGGGAGCTGATCGACGCCAGCGGCGCGGCCGTGCGCGCCGAGGCGGACAGCGCCGTCGTCGCCGAGTTGGTCCGCGAGGCCGAGCAGCGGGCCACCCGGGCCGAGCACGACCGCGCGGTGGCCCGGGTCGAGGCCGAGAAGCTCCGCGACGAGCTGGCCCGCGTCCGCGAGGAGCTGGGTCAGCTCCGCGAGGAGTCCCGACAGGTGGCCCGCACCCTGCGGGAGACCCAGGCCCGCGAACGGAAGGCCACCGAGCTGCTGGCCACCGAGCGGGGCCGGGCCGCCCGTGCCAGCGCCGACGTGGACGCCGAACTCCGCCGCGCCCGGGCCCGGCTGGCCGAGGCCGAGGCCGCCGCCGGGGTGGCCCGGGCCAGCGCCAAGGAGGCACGTTCGGTCGACGACGCCCGACTCTGGCTGCTCCTGGAGACCATCGGCCAGGCCGCTGTCGGGCTGCGGCGGGAGCTGGCGCTCGACCCGGTGGACAAACTCCCCGCCGACTTCGTCGCCGACGCGTTCGCCGAGCAGCCCGGCACCGCCCCGGCCAACCCCGCCGCCCGCGCCCGCGACACCGACGACCCGGCCCGGCTCGACCAACTGCTCGCCCTGCCCCGGGCGCACCTCGTGGTGGACGGCTACAACGTCACCAAGCGTGGCTTCGGCGAGATGTCCCTGGAGCAGCAGCGCAAACGCCTGATCACCGGGCTGGGCGGGATCGCCGCGCAGACCGGTGACGAGGTCACGGTGGTCTTCGACGGTGCCGAGCGGATGCACGGGCTGCCGCCCGCGCCGCGCGGCGTACGGGTGCTCTTCTCCCGCAAGGGCGAGACCGCCGACGAGCTGATCCGGCGCCTGGTCCGCGCCGAGCCGGCGGGCCGTCCGGTGGTCGTGGTCTCGTCGGACCGCGAGGTCGCCGACGGGGTACGCCGGCACGGGGCGTACCCGCTGGGCGCGGACTCGCTGCTACGGCGGCTCGCCCGCTCCTGACGTCTGCACGACACGCTGGTTCCACGTCGACACGTCCGGACTCACCATGGTCAGCTTCGGCGGCCTGGATGTGAGGACGAATCAATGCTGGGAGTACACGGGTTTCCTGTCGTACACAGGGGTTAGCGTCACCGCCGTTCGCCGACGGGAGGGGGTCGCCATGACCCAGGACAACGCCAGGGACTTCGTTGACAGAGACCTGCGGGGTGCCCGGTTCAACCGGGCGACGCTGGCCGGCGCCGTGATGCGCGGCGTCGATGTGGACGGCCTGGACATCGACGCGCCGTGGCTGGCCGACAGCACGTTCGTGGTCAACGGCGTCGATGTCGTGCCGCTGGTCGAGGCCGAGCTCAACCGACGGTTCCCCGGGCGCGAGCTCCGGCAGACCAAGGATCCGGACGACCTGCGCGTGGCGTGGGCGGTAATCGAGGGAGCCTGGGCGGCGGCGGTCGACCGGGTCCGGTCCATGCCCCCGGGTGCTGTCGACGTCTCGATCGACGGGGAGTGGTCGTTCGCGCAGACACTGCGCCACCTCGCGTTCGCCGCCGACGTGTGGCTGGGCAAGGTGGTCCTGGGCCTGCCGCAGCCGTTCCACCCGTTCGGTCAGCCGCACGTCGAGTACGAGACCGACGGCTTCGACATGTCGGTCTTCACCACCGAGCAGCCGACCTTCGAGGCGGTCCTGCGGGTGCGGGCCGAGCGGCAGGCCATGGTGCGCGACTTCCTGGCGACCGTCACGCCGGAGCTGCTCGCCGAGCCTCGGCCCAGCGCCTGGTGGCCCGAGCACATCGTGTCCGTCCTGCACTGCCTTCACGTGATCTTCGCCGAGGAGTGGCAGCACCTCCGCTTCGCACTGCGGGACCTCGACGCGCAGGGCTGAGACGGCGGTCGGGCAGTCCTACGGACCAGCGGCGTGATCGTCACGGGTTTGGTGAAGTCGCGGTGTCCAGGCGATCGGGATGGCCCGATTTCGCTGATCTGGAGTGGATCTAGCCCTGAAACGGGCGGTCGGACGGGGTTCCTGTCGTACCCGGTGGTTAGCGTCGATGTGACCGACGGTGCTCGGTCGGCGACGACGAGCCGTCGGCCGTGCACCGCGAGCCGATCAGGAGGCGGGATGCTTATCGACTGCGACGGGTGCGCGAGGCGGGCCGACGGCTGTTCCGGCTGCCCGTTGACCGCCCTGTTCGACGAGACGTCACCGGCGGCCGGGTTGGTCGCCGCCGAGGTCGAGGCCATCGAGGTGTTCGCCCGGGCCGGCTTCGACGTGGAGGTGCTGGCCGCGCCCGCGCGCCCGGAGGCGGCTCGCCGCCGTGGCGCCCGCCGCGTCGCCTGAGCGCGACACCGCGCCCGGAAGCGGGCTTTTCGCGGGCCATAGGATGAGCGGTCACGGCGGGAGGAGCGGCGCGATGAGCGGGGAACGACGGCACGACGGCAGGCTCGTCGACGGCGCGCTCGAAGGTGGCGGCAGAGCCCGCCAGGCGGTGACGCGGTGACCCCGCGCGGTTGGGCGCTGCTGGCCCTGGCCGGGCTGACCATCGCGCTGGTCGTGCTGGCCGCGCTGCTGATCCCGTGGCACCGCCCACCGGCACCCCGGGCCGACCAGCTCGCCGCGCTGCGTGACCTGCCGGCCGAGCAGGTGGCCAAGGGCCGGGAGTTCCGGGCCGCGCTGCGCCCCGGCGGCTACGCCGCGCTCGCCGTTGGGCTGCTGATCGCCCTCGCGCTCGGGTTGACCCCGCTGGGCAGTCGCCTGGTCGAGCTGGTGGGCCGGCCGTTCGGCGGGCACTGGGCCGCGCAGGCGGTGCTCGGCGGGCTGGCGGTGGTGCTCGTCGCCGACCTGGTGACGCTCCCGTTCGCCGCCTGGCGGCAGAGCGTGCTCACCCGCTACGGGCTGAGCACCAACGGGTGGAGCGGCTGGGCGGTCGACCTGCTCAAGTCGTACGCCGTCAGCGCGGTGATCGGGGCGGTGGCGCTGTTCGGCTTCTACGCGGTCATCCGACTCGCCCCGCGCTGGTGGTGGGCGTTCGGCGCGGGCGGCGCCGCGGTGCTGGTGGCGCTGCTGTCGTTCGTGCTGCCGGTGCTGGTGGAGCCGGTGTTCAACCGGTTCACGCCGATGGAGCAGGGCCCTCTGCGCACCGAGCTGATGAGCATGGCCGCCAGAGACGGTGTGCCGGTGCGTGACGTGCTGGTCGCCGACGCCTCCCGCCGCACCAGGGCCGTCAACGCGTACGTCTCCGGTCTCGGGCCGACCCGGCGGGTGGTCGTCTACGACACCCTGCTGCGCGAGGCGACCCCCGCCGAGGTGACAGCCGTCGTGGCGCACGAGTTGGGGCACGCGAAGGACTCCGACGTGGCGGCCGGCACGCTGACCGGGGCGTTGGGCGCCGCGGCGGCAGTGGTGGCGCTCTACCTGCTCGGCTCGTGGGGGCCACTGCTGCGGTTGGCCGGTGTCGACTCGGTGGCCCAACCGAGCGCGTTTCCGCTGCTGGTCGCCCTGGTCACGGTGGCCGGGCTGGTCGCCGCCCCGGTGCAGGCGCTGATGTCCCGACGGGTGGAGGCGCGAGCCGACGCGCACGCGCTCGCGCTCACCAACGACCCGGAGTCCTTCGAGTCGATGCAGCGCCGGCTCGGCTCGGTCAACCTCGGCGATCCCGACCCGCCCCGCTGGGAATACCTCTACTCGGCCTCGCATCCGTCCACCGTGGAGCGGATGGCCGCCGCCCGCGCGTACGCCCGGGAGGCCGGCCGATGAGCCGCACGCTGCTGATCACCAACGACTTTCCGCCCCGTCCGGGTGGGATCCAGTCCTTCGTGCACAACCTCGCGGTCCGTCAACCGGCCGGCTCGGTGGTCGTCTACGCGTCGAACTGGCGCGGGGCCGCGAAGTTCGACGCCGACCAGCCGTTCGAGGTGATCCGGGAACGCACCAGGGTGCTGTTGCCCACCCCGTTGATCGCCCGTAGGGCGGCCCGGTTGGCGCGCGCGTACGACTGCGACACTGTGTGGTTCGGCGCGGCGGCCCCGTTGGGGCTGCTCGCGGCCGGCCTGCGGCGACGGGCCGGCATCCGCCGGGTGGTGGCGCAGACCCACGGCCACGAGGTCGGTTGGGCGGCGGTGCCGGCCGCCCGGCCGGCGCTGCGGCGCATCGGTCGAGGCGTGGACGTGACCACCTACCTCGGCGAGTACACCCGCAGCCGGTTGGCCCGCGTCCTGGACGGGGTGACCGACCTGCGCCGCCTCGCGCCCGGGGTCGACGTGGACACCTACCACCCCACGGTGGACGGCGAACAGGTCCGGGCCCGGCTCGGGTTGACCGACCGTCCGGTGGTCGTCTGTGTGTCCCGGCTGGTGCCGCGCAAGGGTCAGGACACGCTGATCCGGGCCCTACCGGAGATCCGCCGCCGGGTGCCCGACGCGGCGCTGCTGATCGTCGGTGGCGGGCCGTACCGGGCGACCCTGGAGAAGCTGGCCCGCCAGACCGGCGTCGAACGGGACGTGGTGTTCACCGGCACGGTGCCGTCGGTCGAGTTGCCGGCGCACTACGCGGCCGGTGACGTCTACGCGATGCCGTGCCGCACCCGCAACCGTGGCCTCGACGTCGAGGGGCTGGGCATCGTCTACCTGGAGGCATCCGCGACCGGCCTGCCGGTGGTGGCCGGTGACTCCGGGGGCGCACCGGACGCGGTCCGCGAGGGGGAGACCGGCTACGTCGTACGCGGCCGGGACGTCGCCCAGCTCGCCGACCGGGTCGCCCGGCTGCTCGCCGACCGGGACCTGGCCCGCCAACTGGGCTCGGCCGGCCGGGCGTGGGTGGAGCGGGAGTGGCGCTGGGAGGCGCAGGCGGAACGCATGGCGGCACTACTCGCCGGCTGATCACCGCCCGGGTTCAGCTCTCCCGGGCCGGCGCGTAGCGCGGCACGTACTCCTGGCCGGTGAGCTTCTGGATCGCCGCCATCACCTCGTCGGTGACCGTCCGGATGTCGCGCGGCCCGTTGATCCGGTCGGCGACCGGGATCGGCGGGCCGAACCGCAGGGTGATCGGGTGTCGACGGGGCAACCGCGCGTCGACCGGCAGCACCTCGGCGGTGCCGAGCACGCCCACCGGGATGATCGGCACCCCGGCGTCGCGGGCCAGCCGGGTCATCCCGACGCGGCCCCGGTAGAGCCGCCCGTCGGGGGAGCGGGTGCCCTCCGGGTAGACGGCGACCAGACCGCCGGCGCGCAGCACAGGTACGGCGGCGTCGAGGGCGCGCAGCGCGGCGCGGCCGTCGGTGCGGTCGACCGGGATGGCGCCCATGCCGGCGACGATCCGCCGGTTGAGCCAGCCGCCGGGACCCCGACCGTTGAAGTACTCGACCTTCGCCCAGAAGGTGACGTGTCGGGGCGTCGAGGTGACGAGGAACAGCTCGTCGGCGACGGACAGATGATTGCCGGCGAGGATCGCGCCGCCGTCTCGGGGCAGATGCTCCAGCCCCTCCACCCGGGGCCGCCAGCCGAACCGCAGCGCGGTGCCGACGGTCAGCTTGGTGACGTCGTACAGCAGGGGCACGTGTCCTCCGGGGTCGAGTTTCAGGCCCGCGCGGGGCCGAGGTGGGCCTCCAACGCGGCGCGCAGCAGGGCGTCGTCGTCGGTGGCGCCGGTGGCCAGCGGCAGGCTGCCCCAGGCCCAGAGTTGGGCGATGCCGTGCAGGTTTGCCCAGAGCGCGCCGGCGAGCACCGCCGCGGGCGCGTCGGTGGGCCGGCGCACCTGCGCCACCAGCTCGGCCAGGACGGCGAACAGCGGCAGGCTCGTCTCACGCAACCGCAGCCGGCCGCTGTCCAGCAGGTCGTGGCGGAACATCAGCTCGTACATGCCGCGGTGGGCCGCCGCGAAGTCCAGGTACGTCCGGGCCAGTGCTACCAACCGGGTACGCGGATCCGGGTCGATGTCACGCATCGTCTGCTCGACCCGAGTGGTGAGGTCGGCGAAGCCCTCCCGTGCGATGGCGGAGAGCAGGTCGACGTGGGTGGGGAAGTAGCGGCGCGGCGCACCGTGCGAGACCCCGGCACGCCGGGCGATTTCCCGTAGCGACACCGCCGACTGGCCCTCGCGCAGCACCAGGTCCACCCCGACGGCCACGAGCCGCGCCCGCAGCCCCGTCTCGTCCGCACCCATAGACACTGTCTACCAGCCGCCGTAGACGCTGTCTACCTCGGGGGCGGCGGGGGTGCCGGTGAGCCGAGCGGTGGTGCGGCCGGGAGGGTCAGCGGATGCGGGCCAGGATGCGATCGGCGGGGGCCGGGCGGCCGAAGTGCCAGCCCTGGGCGGCGTCGCAGCCGATCGCGCGCAGCCGCTCGGCCTGCCCGGCGGTCTCCACCCCTTCGGCGGTGACGGTCAGGTCCAACGCGTGCGCCAGCGAGACCAGCGAGGCGAGGATCCGCTCGTCGGTGCGGCCGACGGAGGGTGACCGCAGGCCGGCCACGAACTCACCGGCCACCTTCAGCTCGGTCACCGGCAGGTCCCGCAGGTACGCCAGGTTGCTGTAGCCGGTGCCGAAGTCGTCGATGGCGATGCGCACCCCGAGGTCGGCGAGGACCCGCAGGGCGCGGACCGGCTCCTCGGCGGTGCTCATCATCGTGCTCTCGGTGATCTCCAGTTGGAGCCGCTCCGGCGGCAGGCCGGTCTGCCGTAGCAGCGCGCGGACCTCCTGCACCAACCCGGGCCGGTGCACCTGCCGTACCGCCAGGTTGACGCTGACGAACGGCGCGGCGGCACCCCCGGCCGACCACGCCTCGGCCTCGCGGCACGCCTCGGCCAGCACCCACCCGCCCAACTGGACGATCAGGCCGGTCTCCTCGGCCAACCCGATGAAGCTGTCCGGGCGCAGCACTCCCAGCTCCGGATGCCGCCAGCGGACCAGCGCCTCCACGCCGACCAGGCTGCCGTCGCGGAGTGAGGTCAGCGGCTGGTAGTCGAGGTAGAACTCGCCCCGCTCCAACGCCGCGGGGATGGCCGCGGAGAGCGCGTAGCGGGCCAGTTCACGTTGGTTGCGCTCGGCGTCGTAGAGGGCCCAGCGCGCCCCGCCGGCGGACTTCGCCCAGTGCAGGGTGCTGTCGGCGGCCCGCATCAGGTCGGTGGGGTTCGCCCCGGCCACCTGGCGCTCGACGATGCCGACGCTCGCCGAGATCTGCAGCTCGTGCCCGTCCACGAGCGCCGGTGTGCGAACCGCGGCGAGCGCGGTCTCGGCCACCGCCACCATGTCGTCGGTGCCGGCGGTGCGTTCCACCAGGATGACGAACTCGTCGCCGCCGAGCCGGGCCACCAGGTGCTCACCCATCGCCTTGCGCAGCCGCTCGGCGACCGTGGCCAGCAGCAGGTCACCGATCTGGTGGCCCAGGGTGTCGTTGACGACCTTGAAGCGGTCCAGGTCCAGGAAGCACACCCCGACGCGCTGCGCGCCCCGGCCCGGCTCGTTGAGCGCGGCGGTGAGCCGTTCGGTGAACAGCGTCCGGTTGGGCAGGCCGGTGAGCGGGTCGTGGGTGGCCTGATGCCGGAACCGGGCCTCGCTGGCCCGCAGCGCGCGTTCGGCCTGGGTGCGGGCCCGCATCGCGGCGCGGCGGATCGACTCCTGCTCGTCGAGCGTCCGGTCGCGCAGCGCGCGGGCGTAGCCGGTGGCCACGGCCGCCAGCAGCCGGGCCATCCGGTCCTCGACGTCCTCGGCCACCAACCCCAGGTCGCGCACCAGGCGGAGCTGGATGACCTCGACGGTACGACCCAGCCCCTCGGCGGAGGCGATGTGCGCGGCGACCAACTCGGCGCCGACCCGGTGCCCGGCACGCAGGTCGAACGGTTCGGTGAGCAACGCGCCGGCCAGTTGCCCGGTGAGCCGGTCCAGCAGGGCCTCCAACTGGGCCTGCGTCATCGGTAGGTAGCTGGTGCCGGAGACCGCCTTCGCCCAGGCCCGGGCGAATGTGCCCGGATGGGGGGTGACCCCGGGCGACTCAGCCACCGAGGCGCCCGACGCCGCCCATGAAGACCGCTTGCTCGGCGTTCTCGGCGCTCTCCGGAGTGTCGGGTCGCCACTGGGGCACCCAGACCACGCCGGGATCGAGCAGCTCGAACCCGTCGAAGAGCGCGGTCAGCTCGGCGCGACCGCGCACCCACAGGGGGTTGTCGGTGCGCCGGTAGACCCGCTCGGCCTCGGCGCGTTCGTCCTCGCTGCGCCCGTCGTCGCTGGCCTGTGACAGCACGAGGTAGCTGCCGGGCGCCAGCGCGTCCCGTAGCGTCCGCAGCAGCTCGGCCGGTCGGTCGTCGTCCGAGACGAAGTGCAGGACGGCCACGACCATCACGGCCACCGGTTGGCTCAGGTCGAGCAGCTTGCGGACGTCCGGATGGGCCAGGATCGCCTCCGGGTTGCGCAGGTCCTCCTGGACCACCGCGGCCTGCTCGTTGCCGGCGAGGATCTCGCGGCTGTGCGCCACCGCCACCGGGTCGACGTCCACATAGACCACTCGCGACCGCGGGTCGAGCTGCTGGGCGATCTCGTGCACGTTGCCGACGGTCGGGATGCCCGAACCGATGTCCAGGAACTGCCGGATCCCGGCGTCGGCGAGGTGGTGCACGGCCCGGCGCAGGAACGCCCGGTTGGCCTGGGCCATCAACGGCGCCTCGGGCACCGCGGCGACCATCGCCTGCGCCGCGGCCCGGTCGGCGGCGAAGTTGTGCGAGCCGCCGAGGTAGTAGTCGTACATCCGCGCGACGCTCGGGCGCTCGATGTCGATGGTGTCGGGTGCCCAGTCCGGCCGCTGCATGCGTTCACCCCTCGAGTCCGCGACGCGAGCGTCGTCGCCCGCGCGGGTATTGTGCACCCGCCCCGCACGCCAGACCATAGCGCGCCGGAGGTTGCCCGCCGACGTCGGTCGATGCGCGACGGTCCGCGCCGGCCGGAGCTGGCGCGGACCGTCGGTCGCGACGTCCCGCTCGACGAGCGGGTTGCCTGTCAGAACTTCGGCGCGTCCGGTGCCTCGAGCAGGCCGAGCCGGAGCGCGGTCATCAGGGCCTGGGCCCGGTTGGCCGCGCCGAGCTTCTCGTAGAGCTTGGAGATGTGCGTCTTCGCCGTCGACTCGCTGACGAACAGCTGCTTGGCGATGCCGGCCACGCTCATGCCATCGGCGAGCAGCCGCAGCACCTGCCCCTCCCGGGGAGACAACTGCGGGCCGGACGGGGCGAGTCGACGCTTCATCGCCTCGGCCAGGTCAGCCGCCGTGAACGCGCTGGGGGAGGAGGCGGCGTGCCGTGCGGCGGCCACCACCTCGTCGGCCGGGGCGGTTTTCGGCACGAAGGCGCTCGCACCGGCCTCCAGGGCGCCGAAGAGCTGGTCGTCGCCGGCGTACATGGTCAGCACCACGATGCCCATCGACGCGCTGGACTTGCGCAGGGCGCGGGTGGCCTCCAGGCCGCTGCCGTCGGGCAGCCGCAGATCCATGATCACCACGTCCGGCTGCAAGGCGCCGGCCTGGCGTACCCCCTCCGCCGCCGTGGCCGCCTCACCGACGACCTCGAACTGGCGGTCGCGCTCGAAGGCGTGCCGCAAACCCTTGCGAATCAGGTCATGATCGTCGACAAGGAGGACCTTGGTACGGGTGGCCGGTATCGGACTTGTGGTCATCCTCGGGTTACTCCCCTTCTGGTGCTGCGCTGCCGCGCACGTTATCGCGCCGGGCCGAGGTGCCGAGAACCACCGCCACGGTCGTGCCGCTGGGTTGCCGCGGCCTGATCTCCAACCGGCCCCGGATACGTTCCGCCCTCTCGGCCATGATCGCAAGACCGTACCGTCCGTCCGGGCGCTGGTCAGCCATCCCCTGACCGTCATCCGACACTTCTATTTGCGCGTACGGGGGGTCGATCTCGCACGTGACCCACAAATTCGACGCCCCGGCGTGCTTGCGCGCGTTGGTAACCGCCTCCTGCGCGATGCGCAGCAACTCGGCCTCGGTGGCGGCCGGCAGCCGGGCGGTGGACTCGTCCAGCGAGAGGTGCACCCGCAGCCCGCCGGACGCGCCCACGGTGCGCGCGTACTCCGCGATCGCCGCGGCCAGCCCACCCTGCCGGTCCACCTCGCTGCGCAGCTCGAAGAGGCTGAGCCGCAGCTCCTGGATCACCCGGGTCACCTCGCCGCGCAGCGTACGCAGGGCCTCGGCGGTCTCGTCGGCGTCGTCGAAGACGGTGGCCAGGGCGTTGTCGATGCCGTAGCCGACCATCACCAGCTCCTGTGCCACCCCGTCGTGGATCTCCCGGGCCAGCCGCTGCCGCTCCTCGTTGGTGGCCAGTGAGCGCACCTCGTCGAAGAGCAGCGCCGCCTCCAGCCGCAGCGTGGCCGGGCGGGTCAGTGCTGTCACCCGGGACACCACCGGTGGCGGGTACGCCTGCGCGACGTCGGCCTCCAGCACCACCAGCCCCACCGTGCGCACCCCGGCGACCAGCGGAACGATGAGCGCGGACACGTCCCCACCGCGGTGCGAGCGGGACTGTGACCGGGCGGCGGTGGTGGCCTGCTGGGTGGCCCAGGCGTCGGCGATCGCCGAGTCCGCGTCCAGCGTCGTCTCCCAGTCGACCCGGTCCACGCCGGCCTGGGCGAGCACCACGAGCCGACCGCCGCCGCTGGCCGACAGCACCGCGCCCCGGTCGGCGCGGGCCACCGTGCGCAGCTCCTCCAGCAGGTGCTCGGAGATGCCGCCCGGATCGAGTGTCGCGCCGGGCAGCTGCCGGGCCACCGTCCGGAGCTGGGTCAGCAGCCGGGTGGCCTCGGCGTACGGCTGGGGTTTGCCCTCACCGCGGACCGCCATCACCCGGTGCAGCGTGCCGGCGGCGTAGAGCCCCAGCGCCGCCAGGATCAGCCACTGCGCGCAGACCGCGAGGTAACCCGGCTGGCCGAGCTGGGGCCCGCCGTCGACCTGGGTCAGCGCGCCGCTGACCAGCAGGGTGGCACCGGTGACCACGAGCAGCGCGGCGCCCTCGGGGAAGCGGCGGCGCAGCGCGGTGACGGTCACCGGGACCGCCAGGTAGGGCAGCACCGCCGAGGCGCCCAGGCCGTCGACAGTGCCGCCGATGGACGCGACGGCAGCGACGTGGCTCGCGGCCAGCCCCAGCACCACCACCTCGGCGACCCGGCTCAGCGGGCCGATCAGCCGGTGCTGCGGTGCCAGCAGCGACGGCAGCCCGGCCACCGCCAGCAACGCGATCCACCACAGCTGGGCGACGTCGCGGGTGGCGAACAGGGTCAGGATGGCGATCAGCGCCAGCATCACCAGGCGGGCGGCCGCGGCGAGGGGATGCGGGTGCGGTGCGGTGGCTGTGGATGCGGGCACGTGACGGATGGTAGTCAGCCTCGGTAGATATCGGCGATCTCCGCCGCGTACGTCTTGTGGACAACCTGGCGCTTGACCTTGAGCGACGGGGTCAGCTCGCCGGTCGCCTCGGTGAAGTCGTGGGGCAGAACCCGGAACACCTTGATCGCCTCGGCCTTCGACACGGCCTGGTTCGCGGTGTCGATCGCGGCCTGGATCTCGTTGCGGAGGCCCTCGTGCTCGCGTAGCTGCTCGATGGTGGTGTCCAGGGGCATCCCGGCACCCTCCAGCCAGGTCGGCAGCGCCTCCTCGTCGACGGTGACCAGTGCCGCGATGAACGGCTTGGCGTCACCGACGACGACACACTGGCTGATCAACGGGTGCGCCCGGACCAGGTCCTCCAGCACCGCCGGGGCGACGTTCTTGCCGCCGGCGGTGACGATCAGCTCCTTCTTGCGGCCGGTGATGCTGAGGTAGCCGTCGGCGTCGAGCTGGCCCAGGTCGCCGGTGCGGAACCAGCCGTCCGTGCTGATCGTCTCGGCCGTCGCGGCCTCGTTGCGCCAGTAACCCTGGAAGACCAGCTCGCCGGAGATCAGGATCTCGCCGTCGTCCTCGATCCGCACTGTCACGCCGGGCAGCGGACGGCCGACGCTGCCCATCCGGGTGCCGGTGGGCAGGTTCGCCGCGGCGGCGGGCGAGGTCTCGGTGAGGCCGTAGCCCTCCAGGACGGTCACGCCTATACCTCGGAAGAAGTGGCCGAGCCGGGCGCCGAGTGGCGCCCCGCCGGAGATCGCGTCCCGGCACCGTCCGCCGAGCGCGGCGCGCAGCTTGCCGTAGACCAGCCGGTCGAAGACGACGTGCTGGGCGCGCAGCGCCAGGCCGGGCCCGCCCGGGGTCTCCAGCGCCTCGCTGTACGCGATGGCGACCTGCTCGGCGCGGGCGAAGATGCCACCCTTGCCGTCCGCCTCGGCCTTCTGCTTGGCGGCGTTGTAGACCTTCTCGAACACCCGGGGTACGGAGAGCACGAAGGTCGGCCGGAACGCCTGCAGCTCGGCGACCAGGTTCTTGGTGTCGGCGCAGTGCGCCATGGTGGCCCGCGCCTGTACGACGCCGATCTGGATGAGTCGCGCGAAGGCGTGCGCCAGCGGCAGGAAGAGCAGGGTGCTCGCGCCGGCGTTGAACAGGTTCGGCAGCACCGGCACCGCGTTGGCGATGTCGGCGTACATGTTGCGGTGGGTGAGCACGCAGCCCTTGGGCCGGCCGGTGGTGCCGCTGGTGTAGATGATCGTGGCCAGGTCGCCGGCGCGGACGGCCTTGCGCCGCCGCTCGACCTCGGCCAGCTCGACAGTGGCGCCGGCCTTGACCAGCTCGTCGACCCCGCCGCTGTCGATCTGCCAGACCTGGCCCAGCTCGGGCAGCCGGTGCCGGACACCGGCGATCAGGGCGGCGTGCGCCTCGGTCTCCACCACGACGGCGACCGCGTTGGAGTCCTCGATGATCCAGGCGGCCTGCTCGGCGCTGGACGTCTCGTAGATCGGCACGGTCACCGCGCCGACGGCCCAGATGGCGTAGTCCAGCAGCGTCCACTCGTAGCGGGTGCGGCTCATCAGCCCGACCCGGACACCGGGCTCGATGCCGGCGGCGATCAGCCCCCGGGCCACGGCGGCCACCTCGTCGCGGAACTGGAGGCAGGTCACGTCGGTCCACGTGGTGACGGCGCCGTCGGCGCTCGCGGTGGGGCGGGCGAACTGGACGGTGTCGGGCGCGACTTCGGCGTTGTCCCAGACCGGATCGGTGAGGTTGGCCGCGTCGCCAACTGTGACGATCGGCGGGACGGAGAACTCGCGCACCTGCACTCCTTCGTGCTCGCACTGTCTGGTCCGGCCGTCGCCGTGGGCGTCGGCCTGTGTCGAAACCTACCCGGCGGGCGGTCGGGGTGAGTCAGGCAGGAGGCGGGTAGCCTCCCCCCATGGCGGACTCCTCCACCCAGTCGATCAACATCGGCGCCGCACCGGATCGGGTGACGGCGGTCATCTGCGACTTCGCGCGCTACCCGGAGTGGACCGACGCGGTGCGTCGCGCCGAGGTCATCGAGGAGTACGAGGACGGCTACGCCAGTCAGGTGCATTTCACCATCGACGCCGGGGTGATGGCCGACGAGTACGTGCTCGCCTACGAGTACGCCGAGGACCTGTCCCGGATCGAGTGGCACCTGGTCGCCCCGTCGAAGATGCAGAAGGCCCAGCGTGGTTCGTACGACCTGGTGGGTAACCCGGACGGCAGCACCACGGTGACCTACACGCTTGAGGTCGACCTGTCGGTCGGCATGCTCGGGATGTTTCGGCGGAAAGCCGAGAAGATGATCATGGACACCGCGTTGAAGCAGCTCAAGCGCCGGGTAGAAGCAACCGGCGCGGCGCAGTGACGTGTCCGGTGGCACGGTAGAGGAGCCGACGGTGGGCGGAACGGATCCGGGTTCGGCCCGGGAAGAGGCAGAGCGGCTGGTCGCCACCCTGCTGGCGGGGGCGCGACTGGCCTCGGCCGGCTCGGCGGGCGGCGCGTTCGGCTCGTTGGGCGGGATGCTGTCCGGTGTCCTCGGTCACAGTGAGCGCCCGGACGGCCGCTCCGGTGCCGGTGGTGCTTTCGCCACCGGTTCGGCCGAATGCTGCGTCTGCCCGGTCTGTCGGGGCATCGCCGCGTTGCGCGACCCGAGTCCGGAATTCGCCGAGCGTCTCGCCACCGGCGCCGGTGACCTCGCCGCGGGCGTCGCCAGCCTGCTCCGCGCGTTCTCCCCGGCGGAACCGTCCGCGCCGAGGCCCGCCGAGCCGGCCGCGTCGCCGATGCCGGCACCCACCGCGAGCACCGACGACGCGTCCCCCGAGCCACCCCCGGGCACCCCGTCCACAGCGACCGCCGACGACCACGTGTGGCGCGATGCCACCCGTACCGGGCATGATTCTCAGCCGGCGCCGGAGCGGGATGTCTGGTCGGTCGCCACCCGGACGGCGGACCCACTCGCCCCGGCCGCCGTACCACCCGTCGACGAGGCCGGGCCGGCGACCGTACCGGCACCGACCACCCGTCCCGTGGTGCCCGCCTCGCGGGTGCCCGATGACGCCGACGCGGAAGCATCGGGCGACGGCGCCTGAGCGCGGGACATTCCGACCCGACCGGCACTGGGCCGGGGCAGGGGCCGGACAGCACAGCAGAGGGGGGCGGTAGCGGTGACGCTGACCATCGGAGTCGACGTCGGTGGCACGAAGGTGGCCGGCGGTGTCGTGGACGACACCGGCGCGGTCCTCGTGCAGACCCGACGGGACACTCCCGCCGATGACGTCGCAAAGACCCGTGACGTCATCATCGAGCTGGTCAGCGAGCTGGCTGCCGGGCGGACCATCGAGGCCGTCGGCATCGGCGCGGCCGGTTGGATCGACGCCAGCCGTTCCACTGTGCTCTTCGCCCCCAACCTGGCCTGGCGTGACGAACCGCTGCGCGAGTACGTCAGCGAGGCCGTCGGTCTGCCGGTGATCGTGGAGAACGACGGAAACGTCGCCGCGTGGGCCGAGTTCCGCTACGGCGCGGCCCGCGACGCCGACGACTCGATGATCATGTTCACCATCGGCACCGGTGTGGGCGGCGGCATCGTCCTCGGTGGCGAGCTGATGCGCGGGGCGCACGGCATCGCCGCGGAGCTGGGCCACATGCTGGCCGTGCCGGACGGGCACCAGTGCGGCTGCGGCCGGCTGGGCTGCATCGAACAGTACGCCAGCGGCAGCGCCCTGGTCCGGTTCGCCCGCGCCGGCGCCCGGCAGGAGCCCAACCGGGCCACCGCCCTGCTGAAGCTGGCCGGCGGTGAGGCCGAGGCGATCACCGGCCCGATGGTGACCGCCGCCGCGCAGGGCGGCGACCCGGTCTCCGCCGAGGCGTTCGCCCAGATCGGCCGATGGTTGGGCACCAGCCTCGCCGACATGGCGCAGATCCTGGACCCGCAGACCCTCGTGGTCGGCGGCGGTGTGATCGACGCCGGTGACCTGCTGCTCGGCCCCACGCGCCGCTCGTACCTCGACGCGCTCGCCCAGCGTGGTCGCCTGCCGGTGGCCGAGGTGCTCCCGGCGGAGCTGGGCAACAGCGCCGGGGTGATCGGCGCCGCTGACCTGGCCCGCCGGATCTGAGGCGGTCCGGGATGGGCGTGCCGCTGCGCGTGGTGTCGTACAACATCCACAGCCAGCGCGACGACACCGCCGCGCTGGCGGCGGTGGTCCGGGCCGCGACGCCGGACGTGGTGATCGTGCAGGAGGGGCCACGCCGGTTCCGGTGGCGGCAGAAGTCCGCCACGTTGGCCGAGTCGTTCGGCCTGGTGGTGGCCGCCGGCGGGCTGCCCGCCCTGGGCAACCTGCTGCTGACCAGCCTGCGGGTCCAGGTGCGGGGCACCCGCTGTCAGCGCTTCCCGCTGACCCCCGGCCGGCACCTGCGCGGTGCCGCGTACGCCGACTGCCGGGTGGGCGACGCCGAGTTCACTCTCGCCGGCTCGCACCTGTCCACCGACCCGGCCGAGCGGCCCTCCCAGGCCGCCGAGTTCAAGCGGGGGCTGGACGCGGCGACCAGCCCGGTGCTGGCCGGGGCGGACCTCAACGAGGGACCGGACGGGCCCGCCTGGGCCACCGTGTCGCGCGGGTTGACCGACGCCGCGGTCGCGGCCGACCGGGCCGAGCGGCTCACCTACTCCTGCGCCGACCCGCGCCGACGCATCGACGCGCTCTTCGTCGACCCGCGGATCACAGTTGTCGACTACGACGTGGTGGACACCCCGCAGACCCGCCGCGCCAGCGACCACTTCCCGGTCCTGGTCGACCTGCTCCTGCCCACCACCGGCTGACCCCCGACGCCTGCTCGACAGTCGACGCGTCCGGCTCAGGACTGGACATCCGGCCCGGTTGTGGAGAGGATTTCGCGGCGACCGGCACGCCTGCCGTACCAAAGGAGATCTTCCCGGTGTCCACCTCCACCGACCACGGCCGGCCCGACCCGGAGGCGACCTCGCCCGCGGCGAACAGCGACGGCCGCCCCGTCTCCGACCGGGGCGACACGGTCTGCGTCATCGGGGCCGGGGCCAGCGGCCTGACGGCCATCAAGAACCTGCGCGAGCACGGGTTCGGCGTGGACTGCTACGAGCGGGAGACGGGCGTCGGCGGCGCCTGGAACTGGCGGCACGACCGCAGCCCGGTGTACGCCAGCACCCACCTGATCTCGTCGAAGCCGTTCACCCAGTTCCCCGACTTCCCGATGCCGGACTCCTGGCCGGACTACCCGCACCACGGTCAGCTGCTGTCGTACTTCGAGCGGTACGCCGACCACTTCGACCTGCGCTCGCACATCTGGTTCGGGACCGAGGTGATCCGGGTCGAGCCCGTCGAGGGGGACCGGTGGGACGTGACCACCCGCTCCACCGGCGGGTACGGCCCCGAGCGCACTGCCAGGTACGCCGCCGTGGTGATCGCCAACGGCCACAACTGGTCGCCGAAGCTGCCCCGCTACGAGGGCCTCGAACAGTTCCGCGGCGAGATCATGCACGCCTCGTCCTACAAGGACCCGGCGCAGCTGCGCGGCAAGCGGGTGCTGGTGGTCGGCGCCGGCAACACCGGCTGCGACATCGCCGTCGAGGCCGCCCAGCAGGCGTCGCGCTGTTGGCACTCCACCCGGCGCGGTTACTGGTACGCCCCGAAGTACGTCCTCGGTCGCCCCGCCGACCAGGTCAACGACAGCCTGCTGGCGCTGCGGGTGCCGCTGCGGCTGCGGCAGTGGCTCTACCACTGGACGTTGCGGCTGACCGTCGGCGACCTGACCCGCTTCGGCCTGCCCAAGCCCGACCACCGGGTGTACGAGACGCACCCGATCGCGAACAGCCAGCTCGTCTACTACGTGGGCCACGGCGGGATCGGCCCGGTGCCGGACATCGCCCGGTTCCACCCGTACGCCGTGGAGTTGGCCGACGGCCGGGAGATCGACCCCGAGGTGGTCGTCTTCGCCACCGGGTACCTGCCGCGCTTCGAGTTCCTCGACGCGTCGGTGTTCGGTGACAGCGCCGGCGCCGGCCGGCCCACGTTGTGGCTCAACGCCTTCACGCCGGGGCATCCGACCCTGGCCGTCGCCGGCCTGCTGCAGCCGGACTCCGGTCTGTTCACCCTGTCGCACTGGCAGACGGTGCTCTTCGCCCGACTGCTGCGGGCCCGTCGGGACCGGCCGGAACGGGCCACGGCGTTCGCGCAGCGGGTGCGCGACCGGGCCGGTGAGCGGTACTCCGGGCCGGTGAAGGACAGCAGCCGGCACTGGTTCGAGGTCGGGCACGCCGACTACCTGCGCGCCATCCAGCGCGCCCTTGTCGAACTGGAGGGCAAGTGACGGACCTGCGGATCATGCGAGGTCGGGAGTGGTCCCGACCGGTCCGGCCGGCCCGGCGGGAGGTGCTCAGCGCGGTCCCCGAGCTGGAGGAGGGACGTCCGCCGCTGCTCTTCGTTCCCGGGTTCGGGCACGGCGCGTGGGCGTTCGCCGAACACTGGTTGGCTCACGCGGCGTCGCGGGGGTTCCCGGCGTACGCGGTGAGCCTGCGCGGGCACGGTGGCAGCGAGCCGGCGCCGGAGGCGACGCTGCGGGCGTACGCCCACGATGTGGTCCAGGTGGCCGCGAGCCTGCCGCGGCAGGCGGTGCTTGTGGGGCACGGCGCCGGGGCCCTGGTGGTGGCGCACGCGTTGGCCCGCTACCCGGCGCGCGGCGCGGTGCTGGTGGCGCCGGTCTTCGGCGGCTGGGGAGTGCTGGGCGCGGCGTTGCGCCGCAACCCCGCGGCACGCTGCCGGCGGTGTTCGGCGGGCCGTTGCGGCTTAACCGGGGCAGCTGTTCAGCCGCGAGTTGCCCGACGAGGACGCCCGGCGGTACGTCGGACGCCTCGGTCGGGCGGGTCGGCGGGCGCAGTGGGCGCTGCTGGGTGAGCCGGAGGCCGAGCCGGCCGTGGGCGCGCCCCGGTGCTGGTGCTGGGCAGCCCGGACGACCGGGTGGTGCCGGCGTCGACGTTGACCCGGGTGGCCCGTCGGTACGGGTCGGCCCCGCTGCTCTTCCCCGGGATGGGCCACGACCTGATGCTTGACGCGCGGTGGGCGGAGCCGATCGACGCGATCCTGGACTGGTTGGAGAAGGAGCCCGCGGCGCACTGAGCGACCAGGCCGCCGGCGGTCAGCCGCCGGCCTGGTGAACGGCAGGGCTGCCGGTCGGGGTGGCCGGCCGGGGCACCCGAGCGGTGCCGTCGGAGCCGGTGTCGGTGCTGGTCAGGCGACTGACCAGGGCGCCGCCCTCGTCGAGGGCGCGCAGGTAGGAGCGGGCCCAGGCCCGGATGTCGTGCTGGTGCAGATGGGCGCGCATGGCCCGCATCCGCTGGGTGGTGTCCGCCGGGGTGGCCCGCAGCGCCGCGCGCAGACCCTGCTTGAGCCCTTCCAGGTCGTGCGGGTTGACCAGGTACGCCTGGGACAGCTCGGCGGCGGTGCCGGCGAACTCGCTGAGCAGCAGCGCGCCGGTGTCGTCGACCCGCGCGGCCACGTACTCCTTGGCGACCAGGTTCATCCCGTCGCGCAACGGCGTCACCGCCATCACGTCGGCGACCCGGTAGAGCGCGGCCAGCTCGGCCCGGTCGAAGGGCTGGGTGAGGTAGTGGATCGCCGGCTCGCCGACCCGGCCGAACTCGCCGTTGATCCGGCCGACCTCGCGCTCGATGCGTTCGCGCAGGATCTGGTACTGGCCGACGCGTTCCCGGCTCGGCATGGCTACCTGCACCAGCACCGTGTCGCGGACCTTGACGTCGCCGCTGGCGAGCAACTCGCTGTACGCCTTGAGGCGCTGCTCGATGCCCTTGGTGTAATCCATCCGGTCCACGCTGAGGATGACCTGCCGGGGATCGCCGAGGTCCTGACGGAGCCGGTGGGCCCGAGCGGCAACGTCCGGGCGGTCGGCGAGCGCGGCCATCTCGGCGGTGTCGATGGAGACCGGGAACGCGCCGATGCGGACGACCCGGTCGTCGATGCCGATCCGCCGGTCGGTGGCCGGCAGCTCCAGCACCTTGGTCACCAGTTGGGCGAAGTTGTGCGCCGCCTGGGCGCGCTGGAAGCCGACCAGGTCGGCGCCGAGCATGCCGCGCAGCAGTTCGGCCCGGCGGGGCAGTTGCATGAAGAGCTCCGGCGGCGGGAACGGCACGTGCAGGAAGAACCCGATGCGCAGGTCCGGGCGGAGCGCGCGGAGCTGACCGGGGACCAGTTGCAGGTGGTAATCCTGCACCCAGACCACCCCGCCCGGCTCGGCCACCTGGGCGGTCGCCTCGGCGAAGCGCTGGTTGACCCGCTGGTACGCCTCCCACCATCGGCGGTGGTGCTGCGGCTGCTCCACGGCGTCGTGGTAGAGCGGCCAGAGGGTGGCGTTGGCGAACCCCTCGTAGTGGTCGCGCAGGTCTTCCGGGCTGAGCGCGACGGTGTGCATCCGTACGCCGTCCACGTCCGGCAGGGAGGGTGCCGGCCCGGTGCCACCGGCCCAGCCGACCCAGGTCGCCGGGGTGTGCCGTAGGAGCGGGTGCAGTGCGCTGACCAACCCACCAGGGCTGCGTCGCCACTCGCAGGCCCCGTCGGGGGCCTGATTGTCGTCGATGGGGAGGCGGTTGGCCACCACCACGAGAGAACTCTGTCGCATCTCGGGCATTCCGATCAGCAGAGGACTGACCGCCGCGAGCAAGGAAAAACCGGTCAGTCAGCGGGGGAAGTGACGTACAGCGGTATTCCTACTGACAGTAAGTTACACCACTGTTACGCCCCCGGCGGGGCGCTGCTGTCCCGGGATGCGGGCCGACCTCAGACGACGGCGCCGTTGTCCGGGTCGTCCTCGTCCTCGTCGCCGGGGCGCAGCCGCCAGATCAGCGTGACGAAACCGGCCAGGATGCCGGTGAACCCGAACAGCGTGACCGCCGAGCGGTCGATCGGGAGCAGCCACGGGAACAGGAACAGCGCGAACCCGACGACCACCCCGAGCACGCCGATCACCGCGTACTTGCTGACCCGGGGCAGCGGCGGCGGTGGCGGCGGGTGGTAACCCTCGTCGTCCTCGTCGTCGGGAAGGTCGGCGCCGAAGGTGTCCAGCCCGTCCAGCAGCGAGGGCTCGTCCGGTCGGGTGCCGCGCCCCACCGAGATCCCGGAGATGTCAGTGGCGGACGGTAGCCGGCGAACGTCGGTGGCGGTCGGACCGGGCTCGTCGGCACCGGAACGGGTCAGCGGCCCGGCGGTCGGCTCGTCCCGCGCGTCCCGTTCGTCCACGTCCTCCGAGGCCGGCCACGGGTGGTCACCGGGCGTGGAGGTGGTGTGGAAGCCTGCCACGATCCGTGCCCACTCGGCGTCGATGTCCGGTTCGTCGCGAGCCGGCGGCTGCTCCGGAGTGGTCTCGTCGGCGAGCTGGGTCAGATAGTCCCGTGCGGTGGTCAGGTGTGAGCGGTCGACGTAGAGCCGGTCGACCGGCCGGGCCGGCACGGTGGTGGTGCGGGTGACCGGGTTGAGGTCCGCGGAGGGCTGGAGGTAGGCGGCGATCCCGCCCGCGGCCAGGACGTCGAGCAGGTGCTCACCGACGCGCGGATCGACGTCGCCGACGACGGCGTACTCGTTCGCGTCGAGCCCGTTGTCCCGCCGACCCCGGCGGGCCCCACCCGCTGACACCCGGACATCCCCCTTAACGCGCCTTCCGGCGCGGCCACCTCTGCCCTTCGACGCCCGTCCGCACGCCGTGCTCTGAATCGTGACACGTCAGGGCATGGTTCCGGGAGTGCGTTGTGTCGCGTCTTCCAAAGTCAGAGCCCCTGCCGCTGGTCACGGCAGGGGCTCTTTGTCCGTTCTTGCTAGGGGAGCGTTAGGGAACTAGCCGGTCGCGGCCCTGCTGGCGAGCTTTTCACCCACCAACTGGGCGACCCGGCGGTGTGTCTCCGGGTACAGGTGGGCGTAGAGCTGCAAGGTCGTCCGGACGTTTGCGTGACCCATCACCTTCGACAGCATCTCGATCGGCACCCCCGCGTCGGCCGCGATCGACGCGAACGTGTGCCGCAGGTCGTGGAACCGCAGCGGCGGCAGCTCGGCCTGCCGAGCCCGTTTCGCGAACACCCGCCCGACCGTGTCCGGGAACAGCGGCTTCCCGTCCTCGTGGGTGAACACCCAGCCCTCGTCGTTCCAAGCTGGCCCCCACTGCAGGCGTTCCCGGTTCTGCTGCGCCCGCCACTGCCGCAGGACGGCGACCGTCCCAGGGAACAGCGGGACGGTCCGCTCACCCGACCGGGTCTTCGGGTGGTCGACCACCGAGACCGCCCCGGCGACGGTCACCCGCTGCCGCCACACCCGGGCTGTCCCGGTGTCCAGGTCGACGTCCGCCCAGCCGAGGGCGAGCAGCTCCCCCCGGCGCAGCCCTGTGTGCACCGCGAGGTGGATCAACGGGGCCAGGCGGTCGGACTGCCGGTCGAGCCAGTCGAGGAACAGCCGGGCCTGGTCGGGGGTCCATGGGCGGACCTCGGTGGGTCGCCACGTCGGCAGCTCCGCGTGCGGGGCGACGTTCCGGGGGACCAACCCGGCTTTCTCCGCGCTCCGCAGGCAACCCGACACCACCCCGTGCATCCGGACGATGCTGGCGGGGGAGATCGACGGGGGGACCTTCCGGCCGTTCTTGGTCGCCTCCTCGACCTGCGCCCGCCGGTCCCGCAGGATCGCCCCGTACGCCCGGGTCAGGTGGTACCCGGTCAGCTCGGTCAGCTTGTACCGGCCGAGCTGGGGGACCAGGTGCAGCCGCAGGGCGTCGGTGTGCGCTCGGGCACTGGACGGTTTCAGCTCGCCCCGTTCGATCTTCCCGGCCAACCATTCGGCGGACCAACCAGCGAAGGTCGTCCGGGGGTTCGCGCTGATCTTCCCGTCCCGGTCGGCGGTCCCAACCTCCTCGCGGGCTTTCATCGCCTCCCGCCCAGTCTGGAACCCGCCCTTGGTGACCTGCCGGCGGCGGCCGTCCGGCCCGGCGGGCAGCTCGATGTGGAACGCCCAACGGTGCTCGGCGCACCTGTTGGCAGGGCAGTCGCGGTTGCACCGCTGGTACACCCCGGCGATCTTCTGCTGGCGGTACACGAACGGCCGGTTCACCGCTGGTTCCTCCTCTTCTCGCGGGTGCTGATCGGGGTGCCTTCGACTCCTGCCGGGAGGGGCTGCCCGGCGGGGGTGTCCTGGTCGTGCCCGTACTCGGCGGCTGCCGGTCGGGGGCCGTAGATGAAGCTGTCCATGGCGGTGAGCAGGTCGGCGAGGTCGGCGCTGGTCAGTTCGGGGTAGCCGTGTCGCAGCAGGACGACCCGCAGGTCGAGCAGCAGGCCGTACGACAGCCGGTGGTCGGGTTCGTGGCGGGGGACTGGGTAGTTCGTGCTGGTGGGTAGGTTGTCCACGGGTCGCCTCCTGTTAGGCGGTCAAGGCCCCGGGTTGGTGGTGGTGCACCGTCCCGGGGCCGTCTTCTATTGGGGCTGCGCGGTTGGTGCCTGGTCGGTGTTGCGTTGGGCTTCCTTGAGCCGCCTGCCGACGGTTCCCATGTCGATGCCGAGTTGCTGTGCGATGGCCTTCATGCCGACGCCTTGTCGGTGCAGCGCAAGACATCTGGCGGCCTGTTCGGCTCGTTCGCTCGCGCCGTAGGGGGCGAATCTGTTCCGGCGAGCCTCTGACGAGGCAAGACGAAACACCAGGCGACCCCCGGTTGCGTTATTGGCGACCGCCGCACGGTGCTCGGCAATCACGGCTTGGCGCGCCGCGAGGCGGTCCGGTCCCACCCAATCCCTCACTTTGGACGGGATCACCTCGAAAGCGATGGCGAGGCTAGCTATGCCCTCGCCCGCCTCGAATCGGCGGACGCAGTCGTCGATCTCTTCCGCCGTGACCGCCGGGCGAGCCCCATTCCACTCCATCGCGGCCAGGCGGGCTCTACGCACGTCCTGACCGATCCGGCTGGCGGTGGTCGAATAGCCGAGCCCCACTGCCCGTGCAATGTCGGCAATCCGCTCACCAGCCATGAAACGACGTCGGCATTCGGCAGCCTGTTTGGCTAACTCAGCCTCGGTGTAGGGGGAGACAAAAGGCTGACGCCAAATGTCGAGGACGTTCTTGGTCAACTGTTGCCCCTGGGGCGAAGGTCGACGGTGGGGGTGGGCTGGGCCGTCGCCGGCCTGGCCGAAGTGGGCTGCGGTTCGGGCCGCAGCGCGAGCGCGGCGGCGACCCGTTCGGCCAGCCAGTCGCGCGGATCGGCCTTCACTGCGCGGTCTCCTGGTTGCGGCGGGCGAGGTACTCGGTGATCGCCTCGCGGATCAGGAAGTTGACCGGCCGTCGGTCCTGGTGGCGGAGTTGTTCGAGGTCGGTCTTCATGGGGGTGGGCAGCAGCAGCAACACCTTGGCGTCATTGCGCGGTTCTGGGTCCATTTTGAGGGCTCCTCGAATTGGGTTCTATTTGCGGAGCCCTTGCCGCCCAGGGTGGGTAGGCGACAAGAGCCCCGCAGAAAAATCCCACCACTAGAGCACGTCAACGCACAATCTATGGGCGGTATAGCAGCGCGATAGGTCTGTCACAAAGGGGAGAAGTTCGTCCGGTCTGTGGGCGACGCCACCTCTTAATGCGGAGCGATTTGCCCGTTTCACGTGGAACAGAACACGCGGCGCGGCACGCGGTGTGCGTGGCCTAGCGAACATGGTTTGCGACCGGCGAGGACTGCTTTACTGGTTGTCGTAAGGCCAACTGAGCGTCAGCGGTCCAAAAGAGTGGCGAGCCCAAACGAGCGGCCTCCCGCCAGCGTCGGACCAGAGAGAGCGTCCTGCGGAACAACGGACGCCGCTGCCGAGCGCAACACCCCACGTCGAGCTGCCCGTCGAGCCACAAGGACGGTCACCCAAGGACGACGTAGGGGTCTCGGCAAGCACGCTCCCGAACCGACTTCGGGAGACCCTCCATGGCAACACGACGCACATTCAGCGGCAGCAAACTCCGCGCCAGGCGGAAAGCTGCCGGTCTATCGCTCAGAACCCTCGGGCGGAAGCTCGACACCGAATACACCAACATCAGCAAGTGGGAGAACGGGCACCGGTCGCCCAAGGCGCTCACCCTGCTCCAGCTCGCCGAAGTGCTCGACTGCCAGGTCGGCGACCTGTTCGAGGCGGTGGCCGAGTGAACGTCGACGTCCCCACCGCTGACGACGTCCGCGCCTTCCGCGTGACCGTCGACCTGCCCACAGCCGGCAGGTGCTTTGGGATCGGCCGAGACCTGTCCTACAACCTCGCCCGGCAAGGTGCGTTCCCGGTCCCTGTCCTGCGGCTCGGCCGTCGGCTGGTCGTCACCCGGGCCGCGCTGCTTCGGGCGCTCGGAGAGGCCACCGAAGCCCCGGACGGGGGTGCCCGGTGAACGACCGTCCCCAGGCAGCAGAAAGCCCCCAGGAAGCCGCCACCGGAGACGACAACCTGAGGGCCAGCTGGACCAACACCCCACACGACAACCAAGGTGAGACCGAGGCAAGATCAATTCTACCAGCGCAAACGTCCACGGCAGAGGGCTACGGGTTCGAGGACGTCGATGGACCCGACGAGGAGACCCTCAAGGCGCGGAGGGCCGAACTGGACGAGGCAAAGCGACTGGCCAACGTCCAGCGGATCAACGAGATCGCGGCCGAGGAGTACCTCAAGCTCTGCGGACGGGACGTCGCCCGGAAGAAGTTCAACGCCGAGCAGATGAGCGCAGCCGCCTCTCAGCGGAAGCTCCGGCTGCTCGACGGCTGGGCGTTCATGGAGGAAGACGAGGGCGACGACACTCCGGTCTGGGGTACCGCCGACATCCCGCTGTGGGCGGTCGGGGAGCCGTTGATGATCTTCGGCCCGAACGGCGTCGGCAAATCCACCCTGTCGCACCAACTCGTGTTCGCCCGGATCGGCTTGGTCGACCAAGTCATGGACCTGCCGGTGCTGGCTAGCCCCGGCAAGGTGTTCTACGTCGCGGCGGACCGGCCAAAGCAGATCAAACGGGCGATGCGGCGGCTGCGGAAGCCGGAGCAGCGGGAGGTCCTCAAGGAGCGGTTGATCGTGCACAAGGGGCCGCTGCCGTTCGACGTGACGGTCGACAAGGACGCCCTGGCCGACCTCGCCCAGTCCCACGGCGCGACCACGATCTTCATCGACTCGCTCAAGGACGTCTGCCCAAAGCCGAGCAACGAGGAAGCCGCCAACGGGTACAACAGCGCCCGGCAGGAGGCGATCGCCCGGGGGATCGAGTGGGTGGAGGACCACCACAACCGCAAGGCCAGCGACGACAACAAGACCCCCAACACGATCGAGGACGTCTACGGCAGCCGCTGGTTGACGGCCGGTGCCGGTTCGGTCCTGTGCCTCTGGGGCGAGGCGGGCAGCACTCAGGTTCGGCTCACACAGTTGAAGTCGCCCGGTGGGTTCATCCAGCCCCAAGACCTGACGATCAACCACGCGACCGGCGAGATCGGCGCGCGGGTGGTCCTCGGGATCACGGACCTGCTCAGGAACAGTGGTCGGGAAGGAATCACGGTCGCCGACGCGGCCCGGTTCTGGTCGGGCACAGACAAGCCGGTCAAGCGCGACATGGAGAACGCTCGTAACAAGCTCAAGCGGTTGGTCGAGCAGGGAACGGCCATGACGCACAAGGACAAGGTGGACAAGCTCGACCGCTTCACCCTCTCGCCCGTCGCCGCGCCACAAATGAAGGTGTCCACCGGCTACCAGCAAGACGGGCTCGGGTTCGGCTGGAGTCCATAGATCGGCATCCATAGTGACACGTTGGTCACTGCCAACGTAGACACCAATCTATGAACCAACGCCTCCAACGGCAGGTAACAAGACGCCGGTCAGAGGCACCAACGCACCAACCAACGCCACCAACGTCCCACCAACGTCCGGGGGGGTTCTTTTAAGACCCCCGGCGTTGGCGGTGGACACCAACGACCAGGAAGAAGGACCGTGAGCCATGGCCAAAACCCGAACCCAACCCCGACTCCGACTCACCCTCCACTACCGACCCCGACGAGACACCCACCGCACCACCGATTGGTACACCTGCACCACCTACGAACTCACCCCCGGCTGGGTCATCCTCCACAACGCCCAACAACACGACTGGTACCGACGACCCGTGCAACCCACCACCACCCGACTGGCCATCCCAACCAACCGCATCGCCGAAATCACCCAACACTGACCAGGCGCAGCCCCGCACGATCCCGGCGCCAACGCCAACCTGAAAAACTAGAACCGTGACTACTACGGAACCGGACCGGGACGCGGAACAGGCCGGCACTACCGACAACCGGCTCGCGACCATCATTCGATTCGCACTACGAGGCGTGTGGGTAGAGCCGAGCACCCTGGGCAGCCAGTACACGTGGGACTTCGAGGGGTATCACGCCACCCTCACCCTGCCCCGTCACCCCGACGACTTCGCCAGAGACGACGAACCGGAAGTCGAACCACATCCGGCCATCACCGCAGCGCCCGTCTTTTCGGGCAGCGGCAGCCACGCCGCCGCCGTCGTGCACCTTGTCGAAGTTCGCGTCGCCTTCGACGGTGATCTCTGGCTGAAAGACAGGGATCAGTGGATCAAAGCGCGGGAGCAAGCCAGCGCAGACACTGCCAGCTCACGCCAGGAGTACGAGAGCAAAGTCGAGCAGCTCTGGACTCGTGGCCGCGATGTAGCCGAACGGCTGACCCATGCGTGGCTGGCACACGTCCGCACCATCGCAGGACAGCCCTGGCTGGGCATCACGGCCGAGATTCCGCAGCAGTACGGCCGCAGCCGTTTGGTTGACGAAGCCACAGGGGTCGGCTTCCTGGCTTTCGGCACCCGGCAGTCGCTAATAGTGCGCCACGGAGGGCTCGCGCTCTCCGCCGACCAGCTCAACCATGCACGTGATCAGGTGCTCACCGGCGACCCACCCGCAGCGGAAGCCTTGCTCGCTGACGCGCGGTTCCTGGCCAGCGGAGCTGACACCGTCGATGCCCAGCGAGCCGTGCTGATTGCCGCCATCGCCTGTGAGGTCAAAGCCAAGCGAGTCGCCATCGAGCGAGCCAAACCCGAGCGTCGCCAAGGGCTCGGCGGGATGTCCGACCTCGACAAGATCGTCGACCAGTTCTACCAACAAGCCTTCGGCGTATCCCTCAGGCTGTCGAACCAAGCGCTGTTCAGGAAAATCAAGCGGCTCAGCGCCCTGCGGAACAACATCGCGCATAGGGGCGAGCCGGTCGATCGCGAGGAGTGCGACCAACTCATACTCGCCGCGACCCAGCTCTTCGACTGGCTGGACTCGATCCAACCCTCGCCGTAGGAAGCTGCTGCCGGCCTTCCGCAGGCCGCCCGCCGGGGCCTGGTCGGTGCCCCTCTGTGGCGGGTCCGAGCAGGATCTGGCCTAGCGCTCGCCCTAGCGGCGGGGTTCCCGCCGCAGGTCAGGACGGGTCGGACGTGTCAGGAGCCCCTGCACGGCAGGGTTCGGGGTGCCCATCGGTGGCGGCCGGGTGTGTTTTTCTTGACGCGGAAGTTGATCTTGAGAGGGGGCAAAGTGGCTGCGAGGACCGCGTTGGAGCGCGCCACGGAGGAGCTTCGGGCGTTGGAGTTGCGCCGCAAGGGCATCGCGTTGGACGAGATCGCGGCGGAGATGGGCATCAGTCGGCGGTCGGTTGACCGGCGGTTGAAGAGCGCTCTGGAGCGGATTGGGTCGGAGACGACCGAGCAGGTCCGGCGGCGGTCGGAAGACCAGATTGACGCGGTCTTGCGGCACGCCTACCGGCTGCTGGAGCTGCCGAACCTGTCGGTGAATGAGCGGGTGCGGGTGCTCGGGTTGGTGTTGCAGTGCGACCGGCAGCGGACGGATCTGTTCGGGGCGAGGTGGCCGTCGCATCTGATCGCGACGTTGGAGATCGACAACGCTAAGGAGTTGCTCGATGCCGCTCGTTCTGCCAAGTAACCGGCGCACGACGCATGACGTCTGCGGGTTGACCTGCCCGGATTGGTGGGCGACCCGCAAGGAGGTCGAGCGGGAGCTGGTGACGATGTTGTACGAGGCGCAGCGGAAGGTGGCGGTGCGAGAGGGCCGTCCGGATCCGGGGCGGTTCGTGGAGCCTAGGAAGCCGTGCACGGAGGCGTCTCGGAAGCGGGCGGCGCGGGAGTTGGCCGGGTTGGTGGCCGACGCGAAGCAGGTGCATGGGCAGCGAGAAGCGGAGCTGCGGGCCGGGTTGGCGTGGTCGCCGTTGCCGGGCACTCCGGCCGAGCCGCCGCAGCCCGCGCCGGAACCGTTAAGGCCGAAGCCTCGGGAGGCCGTTCCGGAGCGCTCGGCGGGCGGAACCCGCCCTGACCCCCGGGAGCCGGTTCCTGTGGCTCCGGAGACCACGGAAGACCCCACACCGACCCCACCGAAGAAGCGACCCCGCCGCCCTGCAGGGTTCATCGACTCGATCGACACCGTCCCGGGCAGTCGGCGACGGTGACCGGTGTACCACCCCAGGGTCGATGACCAGTTCGGCCCGTGCGTACCAACCCGACGCTACGGTAGAATTGGCACAGACGTACGAACCCGGTTAAGTCGACCCGGAGCGCTGCCGCACCACCGCCCAGGCCCGGCGGGGGTCCCGCAGCGACGACGACAACCGGCCCCCGCCCGAACCGCAGACCGTGCCCAGAACGCCGATCGGCCCGGCTCAACAGAGCCCGCCCGACTCGCACCCTCGCCACGTCGCCCAGGGGCAACCACCCAACACCCAATCGAACTACATGCGAATTGAGGCACAGGTGAGCGTGCAAGACGACGCGACCGCCGCCCTCGACTGGGCGACCGCCCGGGAGCAGGAGTTGGTGGCCGAGCTGGCGACCGCGCAGCAGATGCGGCGGCTGGTCGAAGCGAAGATGGCCGAGTTGCAGCAGCCGAAGTGCGAGAACCGCCGCGCCCAGGAGCGCGAGGTTCCCGACCAGTTTGTGGCGCTGCGGATCGCCAACCTGAACACGGAGCTGACCGAGGTCCGCCGGGTGCGGTCCCTGGCCGAGTGGGCGCTCGCCCCGCAGGAGGTCTGAGCGATGCCGAAGACCAGAAGCAGGTACACCCCGCCGCCGTTGAGCCAGCGGCAGCAGGAGGAGCTGACCCGACAGCGGGCGGTCGAGCGGCAGCAGGAGCTGGAGCGGCTGTACCCGTCGGCGGCTGATCTGGCGCAGCGGCACCAAGCCGAGCAGGAAGACGGGATGCGTCGAATGCTCGGCAGCAGCGAGGACGGCCGGGCGTGGGCGCAGGAGGTGGCGGCGAAGCAGCCGCGAGCCAGCCATGGTCCGGGGGACGAACACCCCGCGTGGGTGGTCAAGGCGGCCGAGCGCAGCCGCCCGTTGGACCGGGTGCAAGACGACGAGGAGTGGTGACGATGGGCAAGGTTGTTCGGGGCGGGCAGCGTTCGGCGAGGGCGACCCCGCTGGGCAAGGTCCAGCCGACGGAGGACGTCGCGGCGTCGGGTCGGGCGCTGGAGCGGGACCGGTCGGCCAAGGACGCGGCGGATGCCCGTGGCCGGGCGGCGCACACCAAGACGGTCGAGGGTACGCAGCACACGACCTCCTGACCGGCGCAGACTCCGGCCCCCGTCCCTGTTGCTTCTTCCAGCAGGGCGGGGGCCGGTCTGTGTCGCCGGAGGGCGGTCTACCTGTCCCGTCCCGCATGGGTTGGACGATCTGCGTCTGCCCGCCGGGGAGATCTCCTGGGATCAGTCCGACAGATCCGGGTCAGCCATCGCGGCACGGAGGCAAGACTGCAACTCGGACAGGTCTCGATGTATGCCGATAATGAATCGGCTGTCAGCATCCAAGTAGGGCTGGCCCTGGGGAGTGTGGTTCGGACTGCCTTCGTACAGCTCCCAGTACACGCTCTCCTCCGACTGGCGCAGCCGGTACCACGCATCCCGTACGGATCTCGGGGCTAGAAGCTTGACCTGTGCGGTGAGCTTTTCGTGGTGGATTAGGCCGTCTGCTCCTCTGGCTTTGGTGATGCCAAGTTCGTCGGTGACCGCACTCAAGGCTTCCTCGAAGTTCTGCGAGTACTCGGCCAGATCTACGTAGAGCTTGATCCGCAGCTCGCGAAGCCGATCGGCCCTCTCGCGCTGCCAGCGGATATCGTCTATCTCTCGTTCCCTTCGCCACCGCTCGTCTTCCCGCTTCTTGCTTGCACGCTGGGTGAGCCAAGCTGCGGTCACGGTGCCACCGACGCCAGCCGCAGCCACGACGATCGGCACCCACAAGGGAGTGGTTGCTTCCATCTCTCCAGTTTCGCCCTTGCCGACGAACCCCTGCGCTTCCGGCCGGGTCGTCGTGGGGGTCTCCCGTGGCTCCCGGCGGCCTCCCACCGCCCGGCGGGGTGTCAGGGCGGGGTCGGGCGGCGCGGCGCGGGGGAGGGCTTCCGAGGCGGATTTGGCTGTTACTCGGCTTCGTCGCCGTCAGTGACTCGGGGTGGCCGATGCTCGGTGATCCACGCTTCAACGTCGGCACGCAGCCAGACGGTCATGCCATGCAGGCGCTGGAACGGCTCGGGGAAGGTCGGGTAGCGCACGAGCTGGCGCATCCGGGTGCGGCTCACGCCGAGCAGCTCTTGCAGCTCGTGTGGACCGACCAGCGGCCCCGGGACCTCACCCACAGGTGGACCGTATTGGCGACGCTTCTGCCGGAATGGGTCTACCTACTTGCGCAGACCCGTTCGGGTGGCCAAAGTAATCCCGTGGTGACCGTCCGGAGGCCCGAGACCCGGCGGGTGGTCGCCCACCTCACCACCGACTGGAGGGAGCGGCACGTGGACCAGGGCACCGAACTGGAGTGGTTGCGCGAGCGGGTCAAGGGTTTGGAGACCGCATTGCAGTGCTCGCGGCGGGAGTTGATCGATGTGCGGTGTCGGTTGGCGTTGATCGCCCGGGTGGCCGAAGACCTTGAACGGGCGAAGCGGGCTCCCGGGGTGGCGTTCGGTGCGATCAACGCGGCGTTGTACTCGGAGCCGTCGACCGTGCGCCAGGTGCGCCGGCATCTGTCGCGGCGGCGGTCGATGTAGGGCGGGCTGTCCTGCCCCGACTGATGTGGACGGCGAGTTTTTTTGTCGCACCGTGCAGGTAGCGTGGTCGGTCGATGTGGCCAACGCCGAGGGGGCAAAGGTGGGCAATAGCTTCAAGCCCAACCGGAAGGGGTTTCGGGACTTGCAGCGCGATCTGCAGAAGCAACTCGACAAGTACCCGGTCCGGATACCGGTCCAGGGGGAGATCGCCGGGGGCGGGGGCATCGCCAGCGGCGGCGGCAACGGTGCCGGCGGGGGGTCGGTCACCGGGTCGGAGTTGGAACTCGTCGCAGGTTGGATCGTTGACTGGGTCTACGAGGGTTCGAAGAACGGGAATGGCTATCCGTCGGCCATCGGCTCGTTGATCGACAAGCTCGGCTTGGGCGACTTCCGTCCTCGGGCCGAACCGCAGATCGACGTGGCAATCGACTTCCTCAAGGGCAGGGGATGCGTCGATGAGATGAGGCTGATGGGTGGCAGCGGCCTTGACCGGATGATCAAGCTCACCGAGATCGGCCGTACCGAGGCGGTGGCCCGGTTGGAGCGTCGCAAGGACAGCCGTGCTCGCCGTATGGCCTGCCGGGACGCGGTCCTGCGATGGGTGTACGAGCGGGACGCCAACGGTGAATCGACCGAGATCGCCGAGATCGCGGCCAGCCCGTACGGCTGGTTCAACGGGGAACTGTTCGGCGCGGCGGACCTGGTGGGTGCGGTCCAGTTCCTCCGGGAGCGGCGGCTGTTGGCCGAGACCGACGAGACCCCGACGATCGAGCCGGCCGGGACCGAGTGCATCGAACAGTATGGAGGTGTCGTGGACTACTTGAACCGGGGGGACGGGGCTGGCGTGAACATCACGATCATGGGCAACAACAGCGGCCAGCTCGCAGTGGCGAACCGGGACGTTGCCCAGAGCCAGACCAACACCAACGAGGTCGAGGCGCTCGCGATCTTCGCGAAGGCCCTTCGCGAGTTCGGTCAGCTCCTCCCGCCCGAGCAGCAGCCCGAGTATGAGGAGGTCGCCACCGCCCTGGAGCGGGAGGCGGCGAAGACTGAGCCGAACAAGAGCTGGGTCCAAGGGCTGATCGGCCGCGCGAAGGATCTGTTGGAGGGTGCTCCGGAGAACCTGCACAACCTGGCTCAGGTGACGAAGGTCGTGCTCGACATCTACAACCAGGGCCTGAGCTGATCGAAGGACGCACCTAGCCGTTAGGGCCAGAGCTAGGGAACGGAGCCGGACGGGCGGCGACGGAGCCGTACGGAGCCGGATCGCCGAGCGACGGGGCCGAAGTCAGACGGCCTAAGCCGGACGGAGCCGGACCGGGCCGGACGGCAGACGCCCCGTGAATCGTGACACGTCAGGGCATGGTTCCGGGAGTGCGTTGTGTCGCGTCTTCCAAAGTCACGGCTACTCCCGCAGGTCGCGGCGGGGCTCCTTTGTCCGTTCTTGCGCGACAAGTGCGATCTCAGTGGGCCGGGGTCGATGCGTCGGCCCCGGGGTTTCGTCCGTTGTGGCGAGAGCGCTCGCTTCGTAGGCTCGTCGGCGACGACGGCTGGCGCTGTCGCGGGCACACCACGGGAAAGGACGCCGGTGCTCTACTGGCTGCTGAAGTACGTCATCCTCGGTCCGCTGCTCAAGCTGATCTTCCGCCCGCAGGTGGAGGGCCTGCGCAACGTGCCGGCGACAGGTCCGGTGATCCTGGCGAGCAACCACCTCTCCTTCTCCGACTCGATCTTCACGCCGCTGATCACCGCCCGGAAGGTCACCTTCGTCGCCAAGGCCGAATACTTCACCGGCAAGGGGCTCAAGGGCTGGCTGACCAAGATGTTCTTCGTCGGCACCGGCACCATTCCGGTGGACCGTTCCGGCGGCCGGGCCGCGCGCGCAGCCCTGGACACCCAGTTGCAGGTGCTGCGTGCCGGGGGAGTGGCAGGCATCTACCCCGAGGGCACCCGCTCCCCGGACGGGCGGCTCTACCGGGGCAAGACCGGGGTGGCCCGGCTCGCCCTGGAGAGCGGCGCGGTGGTGGTGCCGGTGGCGATGCTCAACGCCGACGAGATCCAGCCGCCGGGCAAGCTCATCCCCAAGATCGACCGGGTGAGGATCCGGTTCGGCGCGCCGCTGGACTTCTCGCGCTACGCCGGCCTGGCCGGCGACCGGTTCGTCGAGCGCGCGGTCACCGACGAGATCATGTACGAGTTGATGGAGCTCTCCGGTCGGGAGTACGTCGACATCTACGCCCAGAAGCTCAAGGACCCCGTCCCCGCGCCGCTGGCCGCCTGAGCGCCGCCGTGCCGGCCCGGTCTGCGGTCAGGGCAGGTGGAGCAGGGCGGGGGCGTGGTGACGGGTGGCGAAGTCGTGCAGGCGGGCGCGGGTCGCCGCGGCGGCGGGTGGGTCGGTCCCGGCCAGTGGGCCGATGGCCAGCGCCAGCGTGATGACCTCGTCGGTCACGTCGGCCATCCGGGCGTAGCTCGCCGACGCCGAGCGCAGCAGGTTCGCCGCCGTCGGGGCGTCCCCGGCGTGCCGGGCCAGGGTGGCGTCGGCGACCTGACCGGCGGCGTGGGCCCACGGGGTCATCCGGGGCGCCCGGTCGAGCATCCGTCGGACCAGCCGGGCCGCGTCCGCGCCGAGCACCCCGGCGACGTGCCCGACGGCCGGCACCCACTCCGCGAACGGAATCATCCTGGTCCGTTGCCAGTCCTCGTCCAGTTCGGTGAGGAGCGCCATCGCCTCGTCGCGGCGGCCCTGCACCGCCCGGCACAGGGCGGCGTGCGCCAGGGTGGAGCGCAGCACCCGGTGGAATCCGGTGCGCCGCGCCGCGACCAGCGCCTGCTCGACCAGATCCCCACCCGCCCCGTCGGGCTCAGCGGTCTCGTCGGGTCCAGCGGTTCCGACCAGTTCGGCTCCGGCCAGCCCGCGCATCCAACCCGAGACCGCCACGATGTGCAGATCCCACTCCGCGGTCGGCCGCCGGGTCGACTCCGCAGCCATCGCCAGCGCCGCCGTCCAGTCACCCGCGTAGTACGACCGTGCCCACTTGTCGGCGAAGCTGGTCGCCAGGCTGTGCTCGCCACCCAGGTCGAGGGTGAGCTGTTCGTCGACCAGCCGGGCCGAGCCGGCCAGGTCGCCCTCCTCCTGCAACGCCCAGGCCAGGTTCTGCACCGCGCGGCGTCGACTGGTCAGCCGCTCCACCCGGCAGTGCTCGGTCACCTCCGCCAGCTCCGGGAACGCCGAGGCCGAACCGGCCAGGTAGCGCGCCACCGCCAGGGTGATCCGCGCGTTGGCCTGGACCTCGCGCAGTTGGAGCCGCTCGGCGAGGGACTCCGCCGCCCGCGCCGCGGTGCACGCCGGGTCGGTCTCCGCGTTCAGCATGTGCACCCGGGCCAGCTCCAGCAGGGCGCCAGCCTTCTCCTGACTGTCCGGCAGGTCGCCGTAGATCCCGATCGCCTGGTCCAGGCAGTGCAGCGTCGTCGAACGGTCGGCCCGACTCCACGCGGCGGTGGCGAGCAGCGTCCAGGCGCGCGCCGCCCCCGTCCGGTCGCCGCTCGCGGTGAGCCGCTCGGCCAACCGGGTCAGGGTGTCCGTGCCCCCCGCCACCAGGAAGGCGTCACCGTCGCGATAGAACGCCAGCTCGGCGTCGAACAGGTCCAACGCCGGGTCCGGCCCGACATCCAGGGCCAGCGCCCGGCCGACCAGCGAGGCGGCGGTGTCCAGCGCGTGCAGCTCGTACGCCCGGCGGGCCGCCCGGTGCAGCGCGGCCCGCGCCGACGGGGCATAGGGGGCGGTGTCCAGCCCGACGGTCCGGGCGATCTCGTGCGCCGCCCAGCGATGGTTGGCCAGCACCTCGGCCAGGTCGTACTGCCGGCCGTCGGTCAGCTGCGCCATCCAGTCGGCGGTGCGGTGGTGGCGCAGCACCCGCTCGGCCCTGGGCAGCCGCTGGTAGCAGACGTCGCGCACCAGGATGTGCCGGAACCGGTACTCGGACTGGCCGGGCATCGTCGACGTGCTCTGCTCGTACACCAGGTCGCGACGTTGCAGGCGGTCCAGCGCACGCTCCACCCACTCCACCGGCCGCCCCAGCGCCATCGCCACCGGCGCGGCCCAGAACACCACGCCGACCACGGCGGCGGCCTGGAGCACCGCCCGGTCGGCCGGGTCCAGCAGGTCGAGCCGGTTGGCGATGACCGCCTGCACGGTGCGGGGCATCTCCGCGCCACCGTCGAGGTCGAGGCGGGGGGTCGGGCCGACCGCGTCGAGCAGGCCGCCGTCCAGCAGCATCCGGGCGTACTCCTGGGCGTAGAGCGGGTTGCCGTCGGCGAACTCGATCAGCGGGGTACGCGAGCTGGACGGCAGCGTCGCCTGCCCGAGGAGCAGCGAGTAGAGCGTGTCGATGTCGGTGTCGTGCATCGGCGGCACCGAGATGGACATCGCGCCACTGATCGTGCCGGTCCAGGCCGGGTTGCGTTCCCGCAGCTCCGGCCGGGCGGTCGCGACGACCAGCAGCGGTACGCCGCGCGCCGTCGCGCCCAACTGCTCGACGAAGGCGAGCATCGCCTGGTCCGCCCAGTGCATGTCCTCGAAGACCAGCACGGTCGGGCCGGTGGTGGCCAGGGCGAGCAGGAACCGCCGCCAGGCGGCCTCGGTCTCACCGGGGGTGAGTCGTTCGCCGGGGACGCCGATCAGCGGCCCGAGCGCCTCGGCCAGCCGGGTCGCGTGCGGGTCGGCGAGCTGCCCCAGACGGGCCCGCAGCCGCTCGCGCAGCGCGGCCGGGTCGTCGACCTCCGGCACACCCACCCAGGTCTTCACGATGTCCGACAACGCGGCCCAGGTGACGTTCTCGCCGAACGGCGGGCACTGCCCGACGAGCCAGGTGATCGGCGGGCCGGGCAGGCTCCCGGCGTGCCGGGCCAGCTCGCGCAGCAGCCGGCTCTTGCCCACGCCGGCCGGGCCGAACACCGTCACCAACTGGGAGGTCCGCTCGGTCACCATCCGGTGCAGCGCGTTGACCAGCAGGCCGCGTTCGTGCTCGCGGTCCACCATCGGCGTCAGCTCGGCGGCGCGCGGGTCCCGGTGTGGTCGCACCTGGACGGCCAGCCAGATCCGGCTCTCCGCGGACCGGCCGCGCAGGGTGACAGGTGGTTGGTCGGCGTACTCCATCTCGTGTCGGGTGGCCGACCAGGTGCTCTCGTCGACGACGACGCCGCCCGATGGGGCGAACGCCTGCAGGCGGGAGGCCGTGTTGACCACGTCTCCGGTCACGAAGGCCTGCCCACCGTCACGGGTGGCGGAGAGGTCGACAAGTGCCTCGCCGGTCGCGATGCCGACCCGGAAGCCCAGCGGCGGTTGCGGACCGGCGGGTTGGCGGGCCAGGCTCCGTTGCAGCTCCAGGCCGGCGCGTACACACCGCAACGCGTCGTTGTCGGTGGCCACCGGCGCGCCGAACAGCGCCATCGCCGCATCGCCGATGTACTTCTCGACCACCCCGCCGTACTGGTGCACGATCCGGCGCACCGTGGCGAAGTAGGTCTGCTGCAGACCGCGGGCCTGCTCCGGGTCGGCCCGCTCCGCGTACCTGGTGAAGTCCACGATGTCGACGAAGAGCACGCTGACCTGACGCCGGTCCTCCTGCACCGCGACGACGTGGTCCCGCAGCGGTTGACCGCAGCTGGTGCAGAAGTTGACCTCGGTGCTGTTGGCGTGCCCGCAGTGCGCACAGTTGACCCCGAGCGGCTGGCCACACCCGCCGCAGAAGCGGTCGTCCGGCCCGGCCGCGCGGGCGCAGTGTCCACACTTGAGGTCGATGTTCAGCTCCGTGGGCGAAAGAGGTCAGTATCGCGTCCGATGCGCCAAGTCGGGTACCCGACGTGCGGACGGGCGACGTCATCGATCGGTCGGGGTTAGTGTTCCGTACCAGGAAGTTTCATGTCAGGGAGAGTGCCGTGCAGGTACGACTGTCCGCCTCGTGGACCGATCCGGGTGGCACGCTGTGGGCTCCGGGCGACACGATCGACGTCGATGCGGTGACTCTCGCCGAACTGGAGGAGCAGGGCATGGTGGAAGAGCCTGAGGGCCAGTCGGGCGGGTCGGGGGAGACCACGACCACCTCGTCGAGCACGTCCACGGCTGGTAAGCCGACCGACCCTAAGAAGATCGGTCCGGGGCCGGGTGCGCCGCCGGCCGACAGCACGGAGAACTGATCGTCCGGGTGCGGCTGGCGGGCCGGTGGGTCCGCCGACCGCACCCGTTCTGCTTCGCGTGATAGGTGACGCCGGCTGCCACGGGTAGCCGGCGTCACTCGTGCGTCCGGGCCAACGTTGGTCGGTGGCGGCGTCCACATCGAAGATCTGGTTGGCGACGACGTCAGGACGGGCCGGTAGGTCAGCGGTCGGCCATGCCGGCACGGCGGCGCAGCGCGGCCACGTCGGTCACCACGATCCGGCGGCCCTCGGTACGCAGCCAGCCACGGCTTGCGAACGAACCGATCGCCTGGTTGACGCTCTGCCGGGAACCACCCGCCATCTCGGCCAGCTGGCTCTGATTGAGCTCGATCGTGATCATCGGTGCCTGGCTCTCGCCGGCCAACCGGACGAGCGTCTTCGCCACCCGACCGGGCAGGTCGAGGAAGACGTGGTCGGCGTTCTGCTCGGTGAGCCGGCGGATCAACCCGCCCAGTGAGCGCATCACCGCGTCCAGGATGCGTGGGTTGGAGTGCACCAGCTCCATGAACGCGCCCCGTGAGAGCGCGAGCGCCGCGCAGTCCTCGATGGCCTCCGCAGAGGCGGACCGGGTGGACGCGTCGAGCAGGGAGACCTCGCCGAGCACGTCCGGCGGACGGATAACCGACAGCACGGCCCGCTCGCCGGTGGGGGCGGTGCGGAACACTGCCACCGCGCCGCGACGCAGAACGATCAGCGACTCGCCGGGGTCGTTCTCCACGAAGAGCAGTTGGCCCTTCCGGTAGGTACGCGGAACAGCGGCAGCGATGACGCGCTGCCGCACCTCGGGCTCCAGCCCGGCGAACATCTCAACACCCGTGAGCGCGTCACCCGGCTCTGGCAGGCGAACCTCCACGGCCCAACCCCTCCCCCGGTCATGGACCACAACTCGCTCACCGGGCGAACCTGATGGGCCCCGACAAGGTGAACTGACACCGATTCGGCGTCCGGTAGCGGTACACATCAGATCATGACGGTCCGGTCGCTTGCTGTACACCCCTCGAAGCACTTCCGTGACCGTCACGAGCTGTGATGTGCCGTTCACGAGGTGTCGCCGCGGCTCGGTCCACCTCCGGGTGGGCCCCGCCGGGCACTGCCGTGCGGCGGTGGGCGAGGATGCCCGGAATGGTCTACCGCTACTTCTACGACTGCGAGTTCATCGAGGACGGCACGACCGTCGACCTCGTCTCGATAGGTGTCGTCGACGAGTACGGCCGCGAGTTCTACGCGGTCTCCACGGAGTTCGACGACTCCCGCGCCGTGCCCTGGGTCCGACGCAACGTGCTGGACAAGCTGCCCTCCCCGGCGGACCGGGCCTGGCGCTCGCGTGAGCGCATCCGCGACGACCTGTACGACTTCCTGGTCGAGCCGATCCGGGACCGGCCGGGGGAGCAGTTGGAGCTGTGGGCCTGGTTCGCCGCGTACGACCACGTGGTGCTCGCCCAGCTCTGGGGTGCGATGCCGGCGCTGCCCCGGGAGATTCCCCGCTACACCAAGGAGCTGCGGCAGCTCTGGGACGATCGTGGTAGGCCACCCCTGCCGGACGCGGACGCGGCGCGGCACGATGCTCTGGTCGATGCCCGGCACAATCTGGCCCGCTGGCGGGCGATGACCGCCCGCTGAGTGGTGGCCGCGCCGCTGTAGGTTTGACCGGTTCTGTCCCGGGCATCGGTTCGACCAGCCGAGCCGAGGGAGATTGCCATGAGCGACCAGCCGACCAGCGCCGCGGAGGCACGCGCCCGGGTCACCGGCCTGGCCCGGGCCGCGCGGATCTGCATGCTGACCACGACTGCCCTGGACGGGCGGCAGGTGAGTCGACCGATGGGGCTCCAGGAGGCCGAGTTCGACGGCGAGCTGTGGTTCTTCGCCTACGCCGACTCGGCCAAGGTCCGCCAGATCCGGGTGAACCCGGAGGTCAACGTCGCCTTCTCCGACCAGAAGCACAACGCCTGGGTGTCGATCTCCGGCACCGCCACCGAGGCTTTCGACAGGGCCCGCGCCGAGCGGCTGTGGAGCCCGCTGCTCAAGGCGTGGTTCCCCGACGGGCTGGACACCCCCGGTCTCACGCTGATCAAGGTGCACACCAGCTCCGCCGAGTACTGGGACTCGCCCAGCAGCAGCGTGGTGAACCTGCTCGGTTACGCGAAGGCCGCGGTCACCGGCCGGCCACCGAACGTCGGCGAGAACCATGAGGTGACCTACTGACCGGGGGCGGGTGGCCGGGGCGCGCTGTCGTCGTACCAGCGGGCCGACTACAGTGCGCAGTGACGGCCCGCCCCGGGCCGGCAACGGCGCCGATGGTCTGACCTGACACATATCCTGGGGCAAATCGGGCTTTACCTGATGCTCCAGGAGGATGAGCGGATCATGCGTATCGGCGTGCTCACCGGCGGCGGCGACTGCCCCGGTCTCAACGCGGTCATCCGGGCGGTGGTCCGCAAGGGCGTCGCCACTTACGGTCACGAGTTCGTGGGCTTCCGGGACGGCTGGAAGGGCCCGCTGGAGGGTCTGTCCCGGCCCCTGGATATCGCCGACGTCCGCGGCATCCTGCCCCGCGGCGGCACCATCCTCGGCTCGTCCCGGACCAACCCGTTCAAGATCGAGAACGGCGTCGAGCGGATCAAGGACAACCTTGCCGCCCAGGGCGTGGACGCGCTGATCGCGATCGGCGGCGAGGACACCCTCGGCGTGGCCACCAAGCTCTACGAGCTGGGCGTGCACGTCGTCGGCGTGCCGAAGACGATCGACAACGACCTCGGCGCCACCGACTACACCTTCGGCTTCGACACCGCTGTCAACATCGCGATGGAGGCCATCGACCGCCTGCACACCACCGCGGAGAGCCACCACCGCACCCTGGTCGTCGAGGTGATGGGCCGGCACGCCGGCTGGATCGCCCTGCACGCCGGCCTGGCCGGCGGCGCCAACGTGATCCTGCTGCCCGAGCGCCAGTTCGACGTCGACCAGGTGGCCGGCTACGTCGAGAAGCGCTTCCAGCACCAGTACGCCCCGATCGTCGTGGTCGCCGAGGGCGCCCAGCCGCTCGACGGCCAGATGGTCCTCGCCAACCAGGAGCTCGACTCGTTCGGCCACGTCCGCCTCGGCGGCATCGGCCAGTGGCTCGCCGAGCAGCTGGAGGCCAAGACCGGCAAGGAGGCCCGCACCGTGGTGCTGGGCCACATCCAGCGCGGTGGCACCCCGACCGCCTTCGACCGGGTGCTCGCCACCCGCCTGGGCCTGCAGGCCATCGACGCCGTCAACGACGGTGACTGGGGCAAGATGGTCGCAATGCAGAGCACCGACATCGTCCGGGTGCCCCTCGCGGAGGCCACCCGCGAGCTGAAGACCGTGCCGCTGGAGCGGTACGCCGAGGCCGAGGTCTTCTTCGGCAGCTGATCGATGGTCGGCGGCGCGGCGGGCCTGCGGGTCCGCCGCGCCACGACCCAAGGCGAGGGGGGTACCTGCCGACGTGGCAACCGAGGTGCACACGGTCGCGGTGATCGGCGCGGGCAAGATCGGTGAGCTGATGCTCTCCGGGCTGCTGCGCTCGGGATGGCCGGTCGACCGGCTGCTGGCCACCGCCCGCCGGCCCGCTCGCGCAGAGGAGCTGACCGCCCGCTACGGCGTACGGGTGGTCGACAACCTGACCGCGGTGGACGAGGCGGCGGTGCTCGCGGTCTCGGTGAAGCCACAGGACGCCGCCGCGCTCCTCGACGAGATCGGCCCCAAGGTGCCGGCCGACAAGCTCGTCATCTCGCTCTGCGCCGGCCTGCCCACCAGCTTCTTCAACAGCCGGTTGCCCGACGGCACCCCCGTGGTGCGGGTGATGACCAACACCCCGGCGCTCGTCGACCAGGCGATGACCGCGATCTCCGCCGGCGCGTACGCCACCGGGGCGCACCTGACGTTGGCCGAGGAGATGTTCAAGCCGCTCGGCCAGACGATCCGGGTGCCCGAGTCGCAGCAGGACGCGGTCACCGCGCTCTCCGGCTCCGGCCCGGCCTACTTCTACCTGCTGGTCGAAGCCATGATCGACGCAGGGATCCTGCTCGGGCTGCCCCGCCAGGTGGCGCACGAGTTGATCGTGCAGACCGCGATCGGGTCGGCGGTGATGCTGCGCGACTCCGGCGAGCACCCGGTCAAGCTGCGCGAGGCGGTCACCTCGCCGGCCGGCACCACCATCTCCGCGATCCGCGAGCTGGAGAAGCACGGCGTACGCGCGGCGCTGCTCGCCGCGCTGGAGGCCGCCCGGGATCGCGCCCGCGAGCTGGCGGCGCAGGCCGACTGAGCGTTCGGGGCGCATCGCGCCGAAGCGTTCGGGGGCGCATCGCGCTGGAGCGTTCGGGGCGCCTCGCGCTAAGCGTTCGGGCGCATCGCGCTGAAGCGTTCCGGGCACGTCGCGGGGCCGTGCGTGCCGCATACTGGCCCGGTGTTCACACTTGCCCAGGCCCGGCACCTGGTGGCCACTCTGCAGCCGCGCGTCGACGAGTTGATCCGGGTCCGGGCTGACCTGGCCGAGTTACGCGCCGACCTGGCCGACCACGGCGTCAGCGCGCTCGGCGGGCTGGCCGAGGTGAAGGCGCTGGAGGCTCGGCTGCACGCCGTCGTCGACGAGCTGCACCAGCACGACATCCAGGTCAAGGGCATCGCCCCGGTGCTGCTCGACTTCCCCGGTGAGCGGGCCGGCCGCGCCGTGCTCTGGTGCTGGCTGGAGGGCGACTCCGACGTGCGCTGGTACCACCGGGCCGAGTGCGGTTTCGCCGGCCGCCGTCCCCTCTGACTCAGCCCGCCGCGGATTCCGGCAGGACCGGGTCGGGGGCCTCGGTCACCGCGAACACCACCACGTTGTCGACGTAGTGGCCCCGCCGCCTGTCGAAGTCGCCCCCGCACGTGACCAGGCGCAGCTCCGCGCCGGGCGTCGGCCCGTACACCACTGCCGTCGGGAACTGGTCCTTGCGGGTACGCAGCGACCCGGTCACCCGGAACGACAACAGATGCCCGCCGCGCCACACCTCCACGTGGTCACCGGGCCGTAGCTCGCCGAGCCGGGCGAAGACAGCCGGGCCGCGTCGTGAGTCCAGATGCCCGGCGAGTACGGCCGGGCCGGTGTCGCCCGGGGCCGGGCCGCCGCCGTACCAGCCGGCGGTGTGGAAGTCGGTCGGCGGAATCAGTGCTCCGGCGCGGTCCAGGCCCAGCACGGTGAGCGGTGAGTCGACGCCGATGCGCGGTACGCGTACCCGCGTGGGTGGACCGTGTGGCGCGGGCGCGGCGGCCATCGACGGGCAGTCGTCGCCGCAGCCGGGGTGCCAGCTCGCCACCGGCGGTGGCGGGCCGGTGGTGGCCAGCCCGACCCCGGTGCCGGCGGCCAGGCAGACCGCCGCGCCGGCCGCGACCAGCGCGGCCAGCGGTATCCGGCGGTCACGGTGGCGCCGGATCGACGGGTCGGGCCCGGCGCTCACCAGGTGGTGCGCCGCCGCCGACGCCAGAGCAGCAGGGCCACCGCGCCGGCCGCCGCGGCCAGCACGCCGGCCACCACCGGGTACGCGTCGAGCCCGGCCCCGGCGGTGCCTCCGGCGCCGGTGTCCACCCCGCCGGCCGGGACGACGGTGCCGCCCTCGGCGTCGCGGCGCAGCTCGGCGGTGAGCCCGCCCTGCTTCGCGTCGAGCACCAGCAACGAGTAGACCGCGCCGCCGGTGAGCCGCACCTCGGCGTCGGTGCTCGGCCCGCCGGCGCCCGTCAGCTTCAGCCGCCAGCTGCCCGGCTCGACCTGCTGGTAGTCCGTCGTGGTGGCGAACTGCACCGCGTCGGCGATCATCGGGCCGTCGGCGGCGGCCACGTCGAGCACCGGGGTCCGCACCGACGCCTGCACGACCCGCACCTTGGCGCGGCCGTCGGTGGGGGCGCTGAGATCGTCGTTGAGCACCCGCAGGCCGAGGTCGGCGTACCGGCCGACACCGGCCACCGTGAAGGCGTCGCCGCTGGTCACCGCGACCTCGGTGGTGAGCACCGGGGGATCGCTGGCGGGCGCGCCGGCCTCGCGCATCGCCACCGCGTACCGGCCTGGGGCGAGTTCGAGGTAGTCGGAGACCACGCCGTAGGCGACCCCGTTGAAGACCCGCGGTTTCGCCGCGCCCGGCGCGGCCAGGTAGACGTCCACCGCCGGGGTGTCCGGGGAGAGGTGCGCGAGCCGGACGTATCCGACGGTGTCCGCGCCGGTCGCGGCGCTGGCCGGAACCGGGATGGCGGCGGCGGCGAGGGCGGCGGTGAGCAGGAGCGCGCCGGAGCCGGCCAGCAGCCGGCGGGGCACGGTACGGAGCGTGTGCATGTCGCCTCCGGGGGCACGTTCGGTGAGCGGGCGGCAACCCAGAGAACAGGGTCCCGTGAACAGGACTGTGGCGCAAGTTGCCACAGCGATGTTTTTGCCGGCTGCCGCTACCGATCGCGGAGGGCGAGGAGGCCGAACAGGTCGGGGACTCCGCCCGGGCCCGCCTCGACGACCCGGACCAGCCGAAGACCGACCGCCACCGTCGCGTTGACCAGGTCGGCGAGGGGGAGGTGCCAGGCACCCATCCGTACCCGCACGCCGCTGGTGTTCCAACTGTCGAAGCTGCGGGACCGGTCGGCGTACCGCGCGTCGACGACGACACTCGGATGCCGTCCCCAGTCGGCGAACGCGCCCACGAAACACGGGTGCACACCCACGTGCACGAAACGTCCGCCGGGGCGCAGCACCCGGGCGACCTCGCGGAGCACGGCCGGGTAGTCGGGCAGGTCCGTGCTGGCCAGCACACACGTCGCGGCCGGCACCGACGCGTCGGCGACCGGTAGGGCGACCGCATCACCCCTGACCACAGGCAACCGCCTCCGCGCGTGCCGCAACTGCCCGCCGGACAGGTCCACGCCCACCGGCGTCCAACCCAGACCCGTCGGCACCGAGGCGTGCGCGCCGGTACCGCAGCAGATGTCGAGGCATGGCCCCTCGCCCGTGCCGAGCAGGTCCGCCACCGTCGCGTGCACCCGCCGCAGATAGTCGCCGCCGCCGGAGATGAACCCCTCGTACCAGTCCGCGTGGGCGTCGTACGCCGGCCTGCCCGCCGTTGCCATGCACTGAGGCTACGAATCGACACCCGTCCCGCGACACCCGTTCTTCCGAGGGCAGACGTCCACCGACTGCGCGCCGAACTGGCACATCGGGTGGCCCGCGTTGCCGACCAGCCGTTGCTCGACTCCACGACCTGACCGGCCGGAGCCCCACGTCCGCCTCTGCGGGTCCCACGAGGGCCATCGCGGTCGCCTATTCTCGGGCGATGCGGGATCGCCGGGTGGCGCTGGCGTGGGCGGCCTTCGTCGTCGTCGCGCTGGTGTCCTGTGTGCTCGTCCTGCGCCGTCCGGATCGCCTCTCCGACCTGCACATCTACTACGGCGCGCTGTCCGACCTGCGCGCCGGCAGGCCGCTGTACGGATATGTGGCGGCCAACGGCGGCCCGTTCACCTATCCGCCGTTCGCCGCTCTCGTGCTGTTGCCGATCACCGCCGTCGGCGAGGGCGTACTCCAGGGGATCTGGCTGGTGGCGACGTGCGCGGCTGTCGTCGCCATCGCCGGGTCCGTCGGTGTCGCGTTGACCACCCGACAGTCCCGGCGCCAGCTCGTCGTGGCGCTGGCGGCCACCGTGCTGATGCTCTCCGCGCCGGTGCAGAGCAACCTACGCTTCGGGCAGGTAAGCATCTTCATCGTGCTGATGGCCCTGCTCGACGGGCTTGGCGTCGTCCCGCCCCGGCTACGCGGGACGCTTGTCGGGGTGGCCGCGGCGATCAAGCTCACCCCACTGCTGTTCGTGGTCTACTTCCTCGCCGTCGGGCGCTACCGCGACGCCGGCCGGTCGGCGGCCACGTTCGTGGCCTGCGCGGGGCTCGCCGCGATCGTGCTGCCCGGGGAGAGCTGGGCCTACTGGACCGAGACCGTGCGGCAGACGTCGCGCATCGGCAATCTGGCCTCGTTGGGCAACCAGTCCCTGCACGGAATGTTGCTGCGCGTCGGCGTCGACGAGACCGCGCTGCCCCTGCTCTGGGCCGGCCTGGTGGCACTGATCTGCGTGGCGGCGCTGCTGCGGGCCCGCCAGTTGACGAGGCACTGTCGCCCCGGGCACGCCGCCGTCCTCGTCGGCTGCGCCACAGTGGCCGCGTCCCCGGTGTCCTGGACCCACCACCAGGTGTGGCCGGTGCTCGCCGCGATGCTGCTGATCGGCGCGTCCGGCGTCACCCAGCGGGCCGCCGGTGCGGCGCTGCTCGTCGCCATGGTCGTCTCGTTGGGCGCGGTGCTCAGCCCGGTCTCGACGCGGCCGGGGGTGCAGTTCCTCTTCGAGAACGCCCGTGCCGTCGGGGTGTGCCTCCTGTGCCTCGTCGGCTTCGGCGGTGTCGCCGTCGCCGCCCAGCGCACGAGCAGACGGACGGCCGCCGGCCGTGCCTGGCTGCGGGTGGGCGTCACGGCCACGGTGGCTGTCGCGTTCTTCGCCGTGCAACCGCTGCCGGCCGGTGCCGACCCCACCTTCAAGGCGTACAGCCTCGACGACGTGGTCAACCCGCGATACTTCTTCGTCTGCCGGGGGCCGGCCGAATGCACCGAGTACGCCACCGACGCGCCGGTCACCTTCGGCACGCGGGCCGAGAAGACCAAGGTCCGGGTCAACGGCGTGGTCTCCCCGCAGGTGACCCGCCTGGAGTACTACTCCGCACCGGGTGGCGCACCTCGGGCCATCCCGCTGCTCGCCGCGTACCCGGGTTCGCGTACCTTCTCGTTCCGGTCCGCGACGATGGCCCACGGTCGGCTCGTCGCGTACGCCTCGGACGGGCAGCCGATCGCCAGCTACGACGACGAACTCGCCGCCGCCCTCCGCACGACCACCCGTTAGGAGGTTGGGCGAGGTGTCGGACATTCCGCTCAAGCGCTACGGCCGGGTGGTGACCGGGGAGAACGAGGGCTATGTCATCCACGTCCACCGGGACAAGGAGATCACCGGCGGGTACTACGTCTTTCTGGTCGACCAGCTTGAGGATCCGTCAGACGGCGGAGACCACTGGGTGCGGGACCAGGAGGAGTTGGCAGCTCTTTTCCGTCTCTCCGAGTGGACCATCGAATGGAGCGGATGGCGGTGTACGGGTCCATGCGCCTGAGTCTCGGGGCGACATGAGCTGGATCGACCTGGTCACGAATCCGCAGGGCCTCCGGGAGATCTTTCCGGAGGGGCCTCCGCCATTGAGCGGGGTCAGCCTGCACGGGCTGGTCGTCGAGCGTGAGGGACCAACTCTTCGGCTCAGACTGGACCTGCCCGCCTACCCGGCTGACCCGCCGGCCAGATGGCACCGCGCCGGATTCAACACGGTTCAGATCGAACTTCTCTTCGGCGGCGTCAGTGAGCTACGACTGGTCGGCATCTCCACCGACGTGATCGCCGATCTGGAGATTCGACCCGCAAGCGGGGTGAGCCTCGAGGTCCGCTCCGCGTCGATGGTCGTATCGGCGTTGGCCGCGTCGGTCACGGTGTCCGAGGTGGTGGCGTACGTGGACAGTGGGCGGGAATCCGACCGTTAGGCGGCTCGCCGCCGCCCTCCGCACGACCACCCGGTAGGTGGTCGCGGGAGGGCGGCTGGCGTTGCTCAGCGGGTGGCGGCGGCCAGGGCGGTACGCAGCTTCGTGGCGTCGCCCGGGGCGGGGTGCTCCCAGTCGGTCGGGCTGGCGGAGTAGAGCGTGCCGTACGCCGGGGTGTCCGGCTGGAAGCGCCACCCCTCGGCCAGCGGGCCGGCGTCGACCGTGTCGTAGCCGATCCGGTCCAGGAAGGCAGTCACCTCGGCCTTCGCGGCGGGGTCGTCACCGGCGATCGCGAGGGCGCTGCGGTCGGCCGCGCCGGAAGGCCGGGGGAGCGCGGCCAGGCCCTTGAAGTAGATGTTGTTGAAGACCTTGACCACCCGCGACTCCGGCAGGTGCCGCTGCAGCAGCTCACTGCTGGTGATCTCGCCCGCGTCCAGTTCCGGGAAGGTCCCGTCGCGTTGCGGGTAGTAGTTGTTGGTGTCGATGACGACCTTGCCGGTCAGCGGCTCGACGGGCACCGCGCGGTACGCCTTCAGCGGCACGCTGACCACCACCAGGTCGCCGACCTGCGCCGCGTCCTGCGTGGTGCCGGCGCTGGCGTGCGCGCCCAGGGTCCCCACCAGGTCGGCGAGGGTTTCCGGGCCTCGCGAGTTGCTCAACACCACGTCGTATCCGGCGTCGACGGCCAGCCGGGCCAGGGTGCCGCCGATGTTGCCACTGCCGATCAGTCCCACAGTTGTCATGCTCGTCCCCAACTCCGTCCACCCGCGACGCATTCCCGACCATCCTGGTGGGTTATTCGGCTGCCCGCTGCGTCGTGAGCCCGTCCCGCACAACGTACTGCTCGCGCTGGTCGCCGACCGGCGCTCCGGGGACGTGCCACTCTCCGGTGACGAGCGGGTGGTCCGGGGGCCGCCGCCCGGCGTCGTCGACCCGCCTTGATCACGCTCGATCCGGGATGTCGTGGTGTCGGGAAGGCGGGAGGCCACCACATCCATGGTCGAGCGTGATCAAGGCGGCTCTGGTGGAGCCCGGAGGTCGTCAGGCCGGGATCGGGAGGGTCTTCTCGATGGCGGCGCGTAGGTCGGTGGAGCTGGGCTCGACCGTGGGGGCGAAGCGGGCGGCGACCGAGCCGTCCGGGGCTACCAGGAACTTCTCGAAGTTCCAGCGCACGTCACCGGTGTGCCCGTCGGCGTCCGGGGTGTCCACCAGCGCGGCGTAGAGCGGGTGCCGGTCGGGGCCGTTGACGTCGACCTTCTCGGTCAGAGGGAAGGTGACCCCGTAGTTGACCTGGCAGAAGTCGCTGATCTCGGCGGCGCTGCCCGGCTCCTGCCCGGCGAACTGGTTGCACGGCACGCCGAGCACCACCAGACCCTGGTCGGCGTAGGAGTCGGCGAGCGTCTGGAGGCCCGCGTACTGCGGGGTGAGGCCGCAGCGGGAGGCCACGTTGACGACCAGCAACGCCTTGCCGCGGTAGCGGGCCAGGTCGGCGGGGCCGCCGTTGAGGGCGTCGATCGGGATGTCGAAGACGGTCATGGGCCGAGGCTACGCGCCGGCCGGGCATCGGCCGGGGGTGGGCGCAGCGTACGCACTCCGTGCACCAGGAGAAATCGAAACATGCACATCTTGACGAACTGATGACGCCGTGAGTACCGTCTCACCATCTCTTTTGGAAAGTTTCCTAACAGTTCGGGAGACGCCTCATGAAAAGATCGCTCCGCCGGGCCCTCTGGGCCGGTGCCGTGGTCGCCGTGACCGTCGCAGCGGTGCCGGTGACCACCGCGTTCGGCGCCGGCACGGTCACCACCACCTTCACCAAGGCGCAGGACTGGGGGACCGGTCACGAGACGAGGGTGACCGTCACCAACGGCTCCAGTGCCACGGTCACCACCTGGCGCATCGAGTTCGACCTGCCGTCGGGCACCACCATCAGCAGCGCGTGGGACGCCGACGTCACCAGCAGCGGCAACCACTACGTCGCGGTCAAGAAGAGCTGGGCCGGTGGCATCGCTCCCGGTGCCTCGTTCAGCTGGGGCTACAACGGCAGCGGCGCCTACAAGGCACCGTTGAACTGCACCATCAACGGTGCTGCCTGCGGCGGCGGGACGACCCCGCCGACCACGACGCCGCCGACCACCACCCCACCGACGACGACGCCGCCCACCACCCCTCCGCCCACCACGCCTCCGCCGACCACCAACCCGCCGAACCCGGGTGGCAAGAAGATCGTCGGCTACTTCGCCGAGTGGGGCGTCTACGGGCGCAACTACCACGTCAAGAACATCCAGACCAGCGGCTCGGCCGCCAAGCTGACCCACATCCTGTACGCCTTCGGCAACACCACAGGCGGTCGTTGCGCCATCGGTGACAGCTACGCCGACTACGAGAAGGCGTACACCGCGGCGGACAGCGTGGACGGCGTCGCCGACACCTGGGACCAGCCCCTGCGCGGCAGCTTCAACCAGCTGCGCAAGCTCAAGCAGCTCAACCCGCACCTCAAGGTGATCTGGTCGTTCGGTGGCTGGACCTGGTCCGGCGGCTTCACCCAGGCCGCGCAGAACCCGGCCGCGTTCGCCGAGAGCTGCTACAACCTGGTCGAGGACCCGCGCTGGGCGGACGTCTTCGACGGCATCGACGTCGACTGGGAGTACCCCAACGCCTGTGGTCTGACCTGTGACAGCAGCGGCCCGAACGCGTTCAAGAACGTGATCAGCGCGCTGCGGTCGAGGTTCGGGTCCAACGCCCTGGTCACCGCCGCCATCACCGCGGACGGCACCAACGGCGGCAAGATCGACGCTGCGGACTACGCCGGTGCCATCGGCAACCTCAACTGGCTGATGCCGATGACCTACGACTACTTCGGCGCGTTCGCCGCTCAGGGTCCGACGGCACCGCACTCCCCGCTCACCTCGTACAGCGGCATCCCGACCCAGGGCTTCTACTCCGACGCGGCGATCCAGAAGCTCAAGAGCAAGGGCATCCCGGCCAGCAAGCTGCTACTGGGTATCGGCTTCTACGGTCGGGGCTGGACCGGTGTCACCCAGGCGGCACCGGGTGGCAGCGCCACCGGGGCGGCGCAGGGCACCTACGAGGCCGGCAACGAGGACTACAAGGTCCTCAAGAACACCTGCCCGACCACCGGCACGATCGCGGGTACCGCGTACGCCAAGTGCGGCAGCAACTGGTGGAGCTACGACACCCCGTCGACCATCAACGGCAAGATGACGTACGCGAACAACCAGGGCCTCGGTGGCGCGTTCTTCTGGGAGCTCTCCGGTGACACGAGCAACGGCGAGCTCATCGGCGCCATCAAGGGCGGTCTCGGCTGAGCCGAAGGCCGACGCACCACCCACACGGCGGGAAGGGGCCCGCACCGTCCCTTCCCGCCCGTGACACAGCGGCCCGGTCGACGCCCAGCGTCGACCGGGCCGCCGCCGTTGGGTTCGCTCAGCCCGATGTGGCAGACTCGCGGCTCGGCACGTCTCGATCTCACCGTCGACGGAGGTGATCATGCGCCGGATCCACCGCAGGCTGGCGGCGACCGCCGCCGGGCTGGTGCTGCTGCCGGTCGCCCTGGTCGGCTGCGGGATCGGCGGCAAGGACAAGGACGAGTCCGCCGCCAAGCCGGCCCGAGCCCCCGCCGAGGAAGCCGCCACCCGCTCCCGTGAGCGCGTGCAGGCGTACCTCGACGCCATGGCGGCCAAGGACGTCGCAGCCGGCCGCAGCCAGCTCTGCGCTCTGCTGCACGACGGCTTCGACCTGGGCGCCACCGGCCCCAACGGTGACTTCGCCGACCACTTCCAGGTGCCGGAGGCGGCCATCACCGGCATCCGGTCCGGTCCGCTCGGGCAGGAGGTCAGCGTCTCGGTCTCGGTCACGGTCGGCAAGCGCACCGTCACCCGGCCGCTGCTCTTCACCGTCACCCGGGACGGCAGCGACTGGTGCATCGCCGGGGAAGCGCCGGGTGGACCGGCCGCTCCGACGCCGAGCGGCGTCGCCCCCACCCCCGCGTCCTGACCAGCGCCCGGCAGATTGATCTCCCATCTGCCGGAACCGTCCCCCTCGCCGCCCGGGCACTCCGACCGTCGCCGTACGCTTTCTGTCATGCGCCATGAGTGGCATCAGCTGAGCCATCCCGCGGTGGGCAGCCCGGGCCTGCAGACCAGCCGACCGACAGTCGACTCCGCCGAGGACGCCGCGCTCGGCCTGGACCGATGGCGGGAGCTGCCCCGCGAGCAGATCCCGCCGTGGTCCGACCCGGCTGCCGTGGCCGCGGTCTGCAAGGTCCTCGACACCGTGCCGTCGGTCGTCGCGCCCTACGAGGTGGACCAGCTCCGGCAGAAGCTCGCCCTGGTCTGCGAGGGCAAGGCGTTCCTGCTGCAGGGTGGCGACTGCGCCGAGACGTTCGTGGACAACACCGAGAGCCACTTGCTGGCCAATGCCCGCACCCTGCTCCAGATGGCGATCGTGCTGACCTACGGCGCGTCGCTGCCGGTGGTCAAGGTCGCCCGTGTCGCCGGGCAGTACACGAAGCCCCGCTCGCTGCCGACCGACGCGCGCGGCCTGCCCGCGTACCGCGGCGACATGATCAACTCGCTGGAGGCCGACCCGGCCGCCCGGGTCGCCGACCCGCAGCGCATGATCCGCGCGTACGCCAACTCGGCGGCGGCGATGAACATGCTCCGGGCGTACCTCGCCGGTGGGCTCGCCGACCTGCACGCGGTGCACGACTGGAACAAGGGCTTCGTGAAGAACTCCCCGGCTGGGGAGCGTTACGAGGCGATCGCCCGGGAGATCGACAGGGCGCTGGCCTTCATCAGGGCCTGCGGCATGACCGACGACGAGGCGTTGCGCACCGTCACGCTCTACTGCTCCCACGAGGCCCTCGCCCTGGAGTACGACCGGGCGCTCACCCGGGTCTCCGACAGTCGGGCGTACGGGCTCTCCGGGCACTTCCTCTGGATCGGCGAGCGCACCCGGCAGATCAGCGGCGCCCACATCGACTTCATCTCCCGGATCGCCAACCCGATCGGGGTCAAGCTCGGCCCGACCACCTCCCCGGACGAGGCGATCGAGCTGTGCGAGAAGCTCAACCCGGACAATGTCCCCGGCCGGCTCACCCTGATCAGCCGGATGGGCAACCACCGGGTCCGCGACGCGCTGCCGCCGATCGTCGCCAAGGTCACCGCCGCCGGGGCCAAGGTGGTCTGGCAGTGCGACCCGATGCACGGCAACACGCACGAGTCGTCAAACGGCTACAAGACCCGGCACTTCGACCGCATCGTCGACGAGGTGCTCGGCTACTTCGAGGTGCACCGGGGGCTGGACACCCACCCCGGTGGCCTGCACGTCGAGTTGACCGGCGAGGACGTCACCGAGTGCCTCGGCGGTGCCCAGGGCATCGAGGATCTCGACCTGCCCGACCGGTACGAGACCGCCTGCGACCCGCGACTGAACACCCAGCAGTCGTTGGAGTTGGCGTTCCTCGTAGCGGAGATGCTCCGTGGCTGAGCCTGCGCGCCCCGCAGCCGGCAGCCGGAAGGATGGATGACAGTGCCTGATCTGTTCGTGGACCTGCGGTCCGACACGGTGACCCGACCCACCGCCGGGATGCGGGAGGCGATGGCCACCGCCGAGGTCGGTGACGACGTCTACGGCGAGGACCCGAGCGTCAACGCGCTGGAGGCCGAGGTCGCCGCGTTGTTCGGGCACGAGGCGGCGCTGTTCGCCCCGAGTGGGTCGATGGCGAACCAGATCGCCCTGCAACTGTTGGTGTCGCCCGGCGACGAGTTGCTCTGCGACGCCGACGCGCACGTGGTCACGTACGAGATCGGTGCCGCCGCCGCGTACGGCGGGATCTCCTCGCGGACCTGGCCTTCGGTCGGTGCCGACATCGACCCGGAGGTGGTGGCCGGGATGATCCGGCCGGACGGTTACTTCGCCGTCCCCACCCGTGCGATCGCCGTCGAGCAGACGCACAATCGCGGCGGTGGCGGGGTGATTCCGCTGGCGACCCTGCGGGACCTGCGCGGGGTCGCCGACCAGGCGGGCGTCGCGCTGCACTGTGACGGCGCCCGGATCTGGCACGCGCACGTCGCCGACCGGGTGCCGCTGATCGAGTACGGCCGGCTCTTCGACACGCTGTCGGTGTGCCTCTCCAAGGGGCTCGGTGCTCCGGTCGGTTCGCTGGTGGTGGGCAGTGCGGAGAAGATCGAGCGTGCCCGGCTGATCCGCAAGCGGATGGGCGGTGGCATGCGCCAGGCCGGCATTCTCGCCGCTGCCGGTCGGTACGCGCTCGCGCAGCACATCGACCGGCTGGCCGACGATCACGCGAAGGCGGCCCGGCTCGCCGAGGCGGTCGCGCCGTTCGGTGTGCTGGCCACCACGGTCCGTACCAACCTGGTCGCGCTGGACCTCACCAAGCACACCCTGGACGCGCGGGCCCTGGCCGCCGCGGCGCGGGCCGAGGGCGTCCTGATCTCGGTGCTCGGCCCGCGTACCGCCCGCCTGGTCACCCACCTGGGCCTCAGCGACGCGGACATCGACCGCGCCGTCGCCGCCCTACCCCGCATCCTCGCCACCCCCTAACCCCACCCACCCCCGGACCACCCTGGTGATCATGAAGTTATTGCCACTCGCGTCGGCGTGTCAGGGCAATAACTTCATGATCACCAGGGTGAGGTGGGGTCAGGGGTGGGACAGGCGGGTGAGGGTGCTGATGTCGGCGGCGTGGCCTACGTGCTTCTCGCTGGGGGTCTCCACGACGATCGGGACGCCAGCGGTTGCCGGGTGGGCCATCAGCTCGGCGAAGGCGGGCTCACCGATGGTGCCCTTGCCGATGTTCTCGTGCCGATCCCGGGTGGAGCCGCACAGATCCTTCGAGTCGTTGGCGTGGACCAGCCGCAGCCGGTCCGCACCCACGGTGGCCACCAGGGTGTCCAGGGTCGCCGTCATGCCGCCCTCGGCCGCCAGGTCGTGGCCGGCCGCCCAGGCGTGGCAGGTGTCGAAGCAGACCCCGAGCATGGGGTGCCCGTCCACCGCGTCCAGGTACGGCCCGAGCTGCTCCACCCGGGAGGCCAGTGACCGGCCTCCACCCGCGCTCGGCTCGACCAGCAACATCGGCCCGCCGGACTCGGCGGCCCAGTCGAGCAGCGGCAGCAACACCTCGCGGACCTGTCGCATCGCCGCCTCGGCGTGCCCCTCGTCCACCGAACTGCCCGCGTGGAACACCACCCCCCGCGCGCCGATCGCCACGCCCCGACGCAACGCGTGCGCCAGCGTCTGGCCCGACTTCTCAACGGTGGCCGGGGTGGGCGAGCCGAGGTTGACCAGCAGCGCGGCGTGGATGAACGCGGGAATGCCCCGCTCGGCGCAACCGTCGCGGAACAGGGCGTCCTGCACGGGGTCGCCGTTGGGCAGGGCCCAGCCTCGCGAGTTGGAGACGTAGACCTGCACCACCTGCGCCTCTGTCGCGTCGGCGTACGGCAGGGCAGCCTTCGCCAGCCCACCCGAGGTCGGAGTGTGCGCGCCCACCGGCCGCGCGGAGATCGCCGGCATCAGAAGCACGTCAGGGTGACCGGGGTGCCCGGCGCCACCTGCGAATTCTCGCCAGGGAGCTGGATCCGGACCACGGCGTTCGGGTTGATCGCCATCGTCACCGGGAAGCCCTGGCCCTCCAACGCCTGCTTGGCCTGCTGGCACGGCAGATCGATCACCCGCGGCATGACGACCAGCGGTGGCCCCTTGCTGACGTCCAGCTTGACCTGGGCGCCCTTCTCCACGCCGGTGCCATCGGCCGGGCTCTGACCAAGGATCTCGTCCTTCGGCTTGTCGGAGTCCTTGTAGGTCTCCACCAGCACCAGGTTGAGCTGGGCCAGGGCCGTCCGGGCGTCGGTCAGGCTCTTGCCGACCAGGTTCGGCACCGTCACCGGCGCCCTGCCCCGGCTCAGAATGAGAGTGACCTTCGCACCTGGTTTCACCTCGGCGCCCACCTTGGGGGAGCTGTCCACCACGACCCCGGCCGGCAGGCTGTCGTCGTAGCGGGCGGTGCCCTTGGCCACCACCAGTTTCGCGTTGACCAGGTCCGCCTCGGCGAGCTCGAACTCCTTGCCGATCACGTCCGGGACGGGGAAACGCTCCGGGCCGAGGGAGAGGGTCAGGGTGATCGTGCCACCCTTGACGATCTTGGCAGCGGACGCCGGGCTCTGCTCCAGCACGCTGTCCTTCGGGGCTTTCTCGTCGAAGCGCGGCTCCGCGTACTTGAGGACGAGCCCGGCGTTGTCGGCCTGCGCCTGCGCCTGCGCCTTGCTCAGGCTCACCAACTGCGGGGCGTCCGTGTAGCGGCCGACGCCGAACCACCAACCCCCGATCGCGGCCACCAGGCCCAGCGTCACCACCACGGCCGCCACGGCCAGCCGGCCACGGGGGTTGCCCAGCACCGTGCTGCGCAGTGCGGCGAGCCGGGCGCCCAGGCCCTCCGCGGGCTCCGGGGCGGCCCGACGTCGTCCCGGCCCCTGGGTGCTGGCACCCTCGGGCAGCCGTGCCCACGACGGGCGGTTGGGCGGCTGGACCGTCGCGACCATCATGGTCGGCTGGGCGAGCGACGGCGCGTCGCTGATCGGGCGGAGTACGGCGGTGTGGCTGTTGGCGTCGCCCAGACGATCCCGGGCAACCTGCACCTCGGCCAACAACGCGCCGGCGTCCGCGGGCCGCGCGCCGGGATCACGCCGGGTGGCCCGCTGCACCAGGTCGTCGAGGATCGACGGCAGGCCCGGCACCAGCGTCGAGGGCGCCGGCACGTCCCGGTCGACGTGCTGCCAGGCGACGTCCACCGGGCGGTCCCCGTCGTACGGCACGCGGCCGGTGAGCATCTCGAACAGCACGATGCCTGCCGAGTAGACGTCGGTGCGCGGATCGGCGCGGCCCTCGGTGACAAGCTCCGGAGCGACGTACGCCACGGTGGCCATCAACTGGTTGCCCTGCTCCTCGTCGGCGCTCGCCTCGACCGCCCGGGCCAGCCCGAAGTCGGCGACCTTCACGACGCTGTCGACCAGGTTGGCGACGCCGCCTGTGGGCGCCTCCGCGACCAGCACGTTCTCCGGTTTGACGTCGCGGTGCACGAGGCCGGCCCGGTGCGCCGCGGCGATCGCGGCGAGCATCTGCTCGGCGATGGCCAGCGTCTCGTCCGGGTTGAGTCGGCGTCGCTCGGCCAGCACGTCACGCAGCGTGCGGCCACGGACATACTCCATCACCAGGTACGGCAGACCGGCGTGCGTGCCCTGGTCGTAGACCGCCACCACGTTCGGGTGGGTGAGCCGGGCGATGGTCTTCGCCTCGTCGGTGAACCGGGCCACGAAGTTGGCGATCCGGGCCCGTGCCTCGCTCGCCTGGGTCGGGTGAATGATCTTGACAGCGACGGTGCGCTCAAGGCGCTCGTCGGTGGCGGTGTACACGGTCGCCATGCCACCACGGGCCACGCGACCGCGAATGCGGTAGCGCCCGTCGATCAGCGAGCCCAGCAACGTGTCGGCGACCTGAGTGTCCATCGGCAGGCAGTCTATGTGTCCAGGGAGGGAAGGATGAACAGGATGCTACAGCCGTCCGCCGAACTGGTCCGTCCCGCCGCGCTCGGCGTCCCTTATTCGCTGGTCAGCGACGATCAAGAGAGTGGGCGTCGACGGGTCGCCCGGGGTGCCGGTGGCTCGTCGCGGCGGTGGCGTGGCAGGGTGGTCGGGTGACCGAACCCGTACCCGACCAGGCCGCGCCCGGCCTGGAACTCGCCGGCCCCACCGACCCGGCCGGCTGGTTGACCCTGCCCGACGTCGCCGAACGCCTCGACGTGTCGATCAGCAAGGTGCACCAGATGATCCGTGACCGGGAGCTGCTGGCGGTCCGCCGCGACGGCGTCCGCCGGATCCCAGCGGACCTGGTTGCCAACCAGACCGTGCTCAAGCACCTGCCCGGCGTGCTCAATCTGCTCTCCGACAACGGCTACGACGACGAGGCCGCCCTGCGCTGGCTCTACGAGCCGGACGACACCCTCCCCGGCGCCACCCCAGCCGCCGCCCTCTCCGGCGACCAGGCCCGCGAGGTGAAACGCCGAGCCCAAGCCCAAGCCTTCTAACCCCCCCGACCCCGCCCCGGGCGTCCCCGCACCCCTTCCCGGACCCCCCGTCCCCGTCGATCATGAAGTTATTGCCAGCCCGCTCGGCGTGTCATGGCAATAACTTCATGATCAACGTTGGAGGGCGGGGTGGGTGGGGGTGGGGGGAGGCCAGGGGGTGGGCGGGGCGCGGTTAGTCGGCTCGGCGGGTTGCGGCTATGGCCAGGTCGACCAGGGCTTGGCGGGCCTCGGTGTCGAGGTCGACGGCGGTCAGCGCGGCCAGAGCGGTGTCGGTGAGTGTGACGATCCGCTGTTCGGTACGGGCCAGCGCCCCGCTCCCCGAGATCACCTCGCGGAGTTGGGCCACCCCCCGCTCTTCCAGCTCCGGGTCGCCGAGCCGGCCGAGCAGCAGCTCGCGGCCCGCGTCGTCGGTGGCCTCCACGGCCGCCGCCACCAGGTAGGTGCGCTTGCCCTCGCGCAGGTCGTCCCCGGCCGGTTTGCCGGTCAGCGCCGGGTCACCGAAGACCCCCAGCACGTCGTCGCGGAGCTGGAACGCCTCGCCCAGCGGCAGCCCGTACGCCGAGTAGGCGATCCGCACGTCCTCCGGCGCGTCGGCCAGCGCCGCGCCGAGCAGCATCGGACGCTCGACGGTGTACTTCGCGGACTTGTACCGGGCGACCTTGCTGGCCCGTTCCACCGAGGTGTCCCCGGTGACCTGCGTCAGCACGTCGAGGTACTGCCCGACGGTGACCTCGGTGCGCATCTCGTCGAAGACCGGCCGGGCCCGCGCCAACGACCACAGGTCCAGGCCGGCGGAGTGCAGCAGCTCGTCGGACCAGACCAGGCAGAGGTCACCGAGCAGGATGGCCGCGGCGTCGCCGAAGCCGTCCGGGTCGCCGCCCCAGCCGGCCTCCCGGTGCCGGGTGGCGAACCGCCGGTGTACCGCGGGCTCGCCCCGACGCGTGTCGGAACGGTCCATCAGGTCGTCGTGGATCAGGGCGCTGGCCTGGACGAACTCCAGCGCGGCCAGGGCGGTGAGCACCTGGTCGCCGTCCACCCCGCCGGCCCCCCGGAACCCCCAGTACGCGAATGCCGGACGCAGCCGCTTGCCGCCACCGAGCACGAACGCCTCGATCGCCTCGGCCACCGGGCCCAGCGCGTCGTCCACCGCTGCGAGTCGGACCCGTTGGCCGGCCAGGAACTCGGTGAGAGCCTTGTCGACCCGCTGACGCAGGCCGGCGCGGTCGACGGGGGACACGGGAGCAGCGTGGGTCACGCCCCGACGCTAGCCGGTCGTGATGGCTCGTGCTCCACCGCCACGCGTAGTCCCGCCGGTGCGGCCGGGGCCCGTTCGCCCACCCGGTCGCGCGCCGGCCACCGTGGCGCGGCCCGGCCCGGTGGCCCGCGTCGAGCCGGCCCGACGGGTGGCCGCGGCGGCCTCGGCGAGCACCACCAGCGGCACGTCCAGGACGACGGCGAGCCAGCCGAGCCAGAACCCGCCCGGCACGCGACGCTGCCGCTCCCACCGGGAAATCTCGTGCCGACTCAGCGTCGGCGCCCCGGCTGCGGCACACAACTCGGCGGCTGCTCGCTGCTGGCTCCAGCCCCGGGCCAGTCGGCGCCGGGCCAGCAGCGGCCCGAGCTGCGCGGGGCGCGGCGATGCGGGCGGGATCATGGGTCCTCCTGGCGGGCGTCGGCGCGGTGGCGACCCACCCGCCCGACCGGACGGGACCGGCGTCACCGCTCGGTTGCTGACCCCCGCACGGAACCTGGGGCCACCCCCGCCGCCCCTCCCGCACCGTCCCTTTCTACCTCGGAGGTACGACGCCTTCCCGCCCGCCGGGTCGGACACCCGGTGCGACACCGCCCCCCGCGCCTCAGGACACCCGGTGCGGCACCGCCCCCCCGCTTCAGGGCACGCGGTGCGGCACCGCCCCCCGCTTCAGGGCACCCGGTGCGGCACCGCACACCGGGTCGGGCCGACCGGTTGGCGTCTGCCGCTGGGTGGGAAGGGCCTGGGTCCTGGTGGCATCGACCGCTAGAGTCGGGTCGTGGCGCTCGGTCTTCCCTCGACACTCCCCAATCCGCAGCCGGCGATCGGGGAGCTCATCCGTGAGCACCAGCCGACCTTCTCGTTCGAGTTCTTCCCGCCCAAGACCGAGGCGGGGGAGCAGCTGCTCTGGCAGGCCATCCGCGAGTTGGAGTCGCTGCGCCCGTCGTTCGTGTCGATCACGTACGGCGCCGGTGGCTCGACCCGGGACACCACAGTGGCGGTGACCGAGCGGATCGCCACCGAGACCACCCTGCTGCCGATGGCCCACCTGACCGCGGTCAACCACTCCGTCGCCGAGCTGCGGCACGTGGTCGGCCGGCTCGCCGGGGTGGGCGTGCGCAACGTGCTGGCCGTCCGTGGCGACCCCCCGGGCAACCCGGGCGGTGAGTGGGTCCGCCACCCCGAGGGCGTGGACTACGCCGAGGACCTGGTGCGTCTGGTGCGCGACGCCGGTGACTTCAGTGTCGGCGTGGCCGCCTTCCCGTACAAGCACCCCCGCTCGCCCGACGTGGCGAGCGACACCGCCCAGTTCGTTCGCAAATGTCGGGCCGGCGCGGCGTTCGCGGTCACGCAGATGTTCTTCGACGCCGACGACTACCTGCGGCTACGTGACCGGGTGGCGGCTGCCGGCTGTGACACCCCGATCCTGGCCGGGGTGATGCCGGTGACCCAGATCGGCACCATCGAGCGGTCCGTGCAGCTGTCCGGTGCGCCGTTCCCACCGGCGTTGGCGGCCCGCTTCGAACGCGTCGCCGACGATCCGGACGCCGTCCGCCGGCTCGGCATCGAGCAGGCCAGTGAGATGTGCCGCCGACTGCTCGACGAGGGCGTGCCGGGAATCCACTTCATCACCCTCAACCGGTCCACGGCGACCCGCGAGGTCTGGCAGAACCTGAAGGCCGGCGCGCGCGTGTGAACGCTGCGCCTGCGACACCTGTTGCCCGGCACGACGGTTGATCCGTGGTGGGCACACAGCTGAACTGGGATCAGTACGCCACGGCGTGGGCGCGGTTGCACGGCGGCTTCGACCCTCGGGTCGCGGCGCCGGTGGTGCGCGCCTGGCTGCGATTCGCGTACCACGTCGGATATGTGCTGGGTCGGCTGCGGGTCAGCCCCACCGCGGTCACCGTGGCCGGGGTGCTGCTCTGCTTCTGCGTACCGTTGCTGGTGGGCCGCCCGGGAGACGGGCCGTTCCTCGGCGCGCTGTTCGTGCTGCTGGCCGCCGTGGCGGACAGCGTGGACGGCGCGGTGGCGGTGGCCACCGGCCGCACCACCCGGCTCGGCTACGTCTACGACTCGGTCGCCGACCGGCTCGGTGAGGTGGCGTGGCTGCTGGCGTTCTGGCTGGTGGGCGCGCCGGGTGGGCTGGTCGTCGCGGGCGGGGCGCTGTCCTGGTTGCACGAGTACGTCCGGGCGCGGGCGGTCGCCGCCGGCATGCGGGAGATCGGCGCGGTGACAGTGGGCGAACGCCCCACCCGGGTCTCGGTGGCGCTGGCCGGCTTGCTGGTCGCCGGGCTGGCCGGGCTGATCGAGCCGGACCTGGCCGCCGGCACCATCACCATGGCGACTGCGGTCTGGGTGCTGCTTGCCGGGTTCGGCCTGGGGCAACTGCTCTCCAGCATCCGCCGCGCCCTGCTCGACGCCGACTGAGCCGCCGGGCCAGGCCTGATCGAGGCCGACTGAGCCGCCGCGCCCTGCTCGACGCCGACTGAGCCGCCGGGCCAGGCCTGATCGGGGCTTGCTGGAGAGGCGCTCTACCAGGCCGGGCCGATCTCGTCGGCGACGATCTGCGCGGAGAGGGTCACCATCGGCAATCCGCCACCCGGGTGGGTGGAGCCACCCACCAGCCACAGCCCGTTCGCCGGGCCCCGGTTGGCCGGGCGGAGCAACCCACCCGCGGTGCCGTAGATCGAGCCACCTGGCGCGCCGGTCGCCACGTCCAGGTCGGCGGGGGTCCGCACCTCGCGGAACAGCAGCCGGTCGCGCACGTCCACGCCACGTCGCGCCAGCACGTCCAGGATCCGGTCGGCGTACGCGTCGGCCAGCCCTGGGCGTCGCCAGTCGACAGCGCCCGCAGCGGTGCCCTGCCGGGGGGCGTTGACCAGCACGAACCACGCCTCGTGTCCGGCCGGGCGGACCATCGGGTCGTCAGCCACGGTCACGAACACCGCCGGGTCGGCCGCCGGCCGGGCCCGTACGCCGCGCCCGGGGTCACCGAAGACCGCGTCGAACTCGGCGTCGTAGTCGTCCGGGAAGAAGACGTTGTGGTGGGCCAGCCCGGTGCTGCCGGAGACGCCGAGCAGCAGCACGAAGCCGGCGAGGCTGCGGTCGGTCAGCCCGGCCAGCCGACGCGGGTGCGGCAGCAGGTCACGGTAGACGGTGAGCGCGTCCACGTTGGCCACCACCACGTCGGCGGGCACCGGGGCGGTGACGCCGGCGAGGCGTACCCCGTGCACCCGGCCGCCGGTGGCGTCGATCCGGGTGACAGTGGCGTCGGTCTGCACGACCACGCCGAGGTCCAGGCAGCGGGTCAGCAGCGCGTCGGCGAGCGTGCCCAGCCCACCGCGCAGGTACCAGCCGCCGAAGGCCAGCTCGGCGTAGGGGACCGCGACCAGCGCCGCCGGTGCCCGACGTGGGTCGGCGCCGGTGTAGGTGGCGTAGCGGTCCAGCAGCATCCGCAGCCGCGGGTCGGACAGGTGGCGGCGGCCCAGGCCGCGCAGACTGCGGCCCGGGGCGATGGCGGCCAGGTCGCCGACGCGCCACGCCAACGACGCGAGGTCGCGGGGAGAGTCGACGGTACGGTGCAGGATGTCCCGCGAGGAGGCCTCCCACACGCGCGCCGCCCGGCGCCACAGCCGCTGCCAGTCGGCAGCCGCCCGGTCACCGAAGGCGGCCCCGATCCGGGCGGTGAACTCCACCGGGTCGGCGCACGAGTCAAGGGTCGGGCCACCGTCGGCAAAGACGTGCCGGACGATCGGGTCCAGTCCGACCAGGTCCAGGTATTCGTCGAGCTTCGCCCCGGTCGCCTCGAACAGGTCGTGGAAGACCTCGGGCAGGGTGAGCAGGCTCGGCCCGGTGTCGAAGTGGAACGACCCGGCCGGGGTGTCGTGCGCGTACCGGCCGAGCTTGCCGCCGACCGTGTCGGCCCGCTCGAAGACGGTCACCTGGTGCCCGGTGGCGGCCAGCCGGGCGGCAGTGGCGAGGCCACCCACCCCGGCGCCGACGACCACGATCCGCGCCATGCCGCGTCCTCCTAGCTGACCGGGCGGCCCCGCCAGGTCAGGCGGCGTCGCTTTCGCAGATGGTACGACCGCAGGGTCAGCCAACCGAGGACCACGACCGACACGGGGTGTGCGAGCGCGTCGGGCCACCACCGGCCGCCTGTCGCGCGGGCGGTGAGCACCCGTCCGGCCACCCCCAGCAGGTAGCCGGCCAGGCCCACGGCGGCCACCCCGGGTGCGCCGGCCGCCGCACCCGTCAGCGCGACCAGCGGTGGGGCGGTGTAGAGCAGCAGCAGCGTCGCCACCACGGCCGCCGCCGCGCCCGGGTGCCCGAACGACGCCCAGAGCGACTTCGAGTACCCGTCGCGCAGTTGCGGCCAGTCGTCGTACATCCGGCAGGTGGCCAGCCGGGAGCCGTCGGCCAGTGCGATCCGCCCGCCGGCCCGCTTGACCGCCCGGGCCAGCTCGACGTCCTCCAGGATCTTGTCGGCGACTGCGGCGTGCCCGCCGGCGGCGGTGTAGCCGGCCCGGTCCACCACCAGGAACTGCCCGCCCGCCGCGGCCAGCGACGGCCGCCGCGAGCGCTCCATCGCGCGCAGCGGCAGGAAGGTCAGCCAGAGCCACTGCAACAGCGGCTGCACCAGCCGGTCGGCCGCCGTCGTCACCACGATCCGGGGGTACGGCGACAGCAGCGTCACCCGGGCGGCGCGCAACTCGGTGACGGCCGCGGCCACGGCGTGCGGGGCGAGCACCACGTCGGCGTCGACGAAGACCAGCGCGGTGGCGCCCGGGTCGGCCCGGGTGGCCAGCTGCCAGCAGGCGTGCGGCTTGCCCAGCCAGCCCGGCGGCGGGGCGACCCCGGTGAGCAGCGTGACCCGGGGTCGTCGCCGGCCACCGCGCGCACCACGTCGGCGGTGCCGTCGGTGGACCCGTCGTCGAGGACCACGACGCGCAGCTCGGGTACGCCACGCTGGGCGAGCAGGGCGCGCAGGCAGGGCGTGACCCGGGCGGCCTCGTCGCGCAGCGGCAGCAGCACGGTGACCGGCTCGTCGACGTCGTCGGGCCGGTCGGTGGGCCGGCGTAGCCACCTGGCGGTGTTCAGCCAGGTGTGGCCGGTCAACGCGGCGACGGCGATCAGCAGGGCGAGCAGGACGGTCATCGGGTCGCGTCGACGCCGGGGCGGTGTGGCTGGTGGTCTTCCGGCCGGAGGCGACGGTCGCGCTGGGCACGGAGCACTGTCACCGCCAGGGGTACGGCGGTCACCGACATGCCGGCGGCGCCCCAGAGCGCCGAGGCGGGCAGGTCGAGGAAGACGGCGTGGGCCAGGATGCTGGAGAAGTACGTCCACAGGTAGAGCGCGACCATCGGGTGGTCCCGCCGGTCGGTGTGCTCGACGGCCGGCCCGGCCAGCGGGCGCAGCGCGCTCATCATCAGCACCGCGAAGAGCAGCCAGCCCAGGTAGTTGCTGACCGGGATGCCGGCCAGGCCGGGCAGGGCCGGGGTGGCGTCGCGCCAGACCCAGTAGCCCTCGGCCACCATCTGCGGGTCGAGGAAGAGGTCCCAGGCGGCCAGCCCCACAGTGGCCAGCGCGATCCGCCCCACCCATCGGCCCACCGTCGACCCGCTGCCGCCGGCTGTCGACCCGCTCCCGCCGGCCGTTGCGGCGCCGCCGCCGGTCAGTCGGACCGCTGCCAGCCAGGCCGGCCAGGCCATCCAGGTCCAGGCCAGCGGAATGATCAGCGGCACACCGGCCAGTTTGGGGCCCAACTCGCCGGAGTAGTCGTAGCTGCCGAACGGCACACCGGTGGCCACCCCGATCGCCTCGATCGCGAACCCGCCGCCGGTGGCCACCGCGACCAGCGCCGCAGCCACCCGCAGGCCCCGGCTGAGCAGCGCGTGGCCGACCGAGAGCAGCCACCCGAGGACGACGGTGGCCACTGTGAGCCCGGCCCGGGTGGCGCCGGTGGTGAGCGGGTAGCAGATCTGGGCGAACACCAGGACGGCGAGCAGCGTCCAGGAGATCCGCCGGGTCATGACGCCGGTGGCTCGAGCGGCAGATCCCGACCGAGTACGCCGAACGGCCGCTCGTCGCCGGGGAAGTGGAAGTCGCGCAGCACGTCGACGAAGCCGAACCGCCGGTACAACCGCCAGGCCCGCGAGGTCTGCTCGTCGGCCTCCGGGGTGGACAGCAGCGTGGTGTCGCCCTCCGCCATGCCGAGCAGCGCGCGCAGCTGACCGGTGCCCAGGCCGTGCCCCTGCGCCGGGGGCCGGACGTGCAGCTCGACCACCTCGAAGCAGTGGGTGAGCCAGCGCGTGCGGGTCGGGGCGTCCAGCGCGCGGTGCACCTGGTCGTGCCACCACTGACCGGAGGCGCCCAGGTAGCCGTAGCCGAAGCCGGCGAGGTGACCCTCGCTGGTCAGGCTGGCGACCGCCCGGAAACCCGGCCGGCGAACGTGGGTGGCGATGTAACCGCGCCGGGCCTCCAGCAGGTCGGTGCGGTATCCCATCGCCTCGCCGTAGACGGCCACCACGTCGTCCAGCCGCCGGACGAGATCGTCCGGCGTCCAGCGCACCAACCTCATGCCCGTCCACCCTTCACCGTTTCCGGACCGCCGTCGGCGACCCACCCGAGCACCGACCGGTCGCCGACCACGTCGCGTACCTCGAACCGGGCGAACAGCTCCTCGGCGTACCAGCCCGCGGTGGGGGTTCGCATGATCGCCGCCCGATGCTCCGGGTGACGGTACGCGAACGCCACCAGGTCCGTCGGGTCGCGCCACACGCTCACCGTGCCCTGCCAGCCCAACGGTGCCTCGCCGACCCCGAACCGGGCCAGCAGCCCGGGCGCGTCGCGCAGGGCGGCGGCCACCGGCGGGATCGCCCGCCAGAAGGTGGCAGCCCGGCGGGCCCGCAGCCGGGCCCGGGTCAGTGCCAGCACCGGGCCGGTGACCCGGCCGCCCGACGGGTCGCCGAACGGCCGCTGGCCGGACCACTCGCCCCGGCTGGTCAGCGGGCGCAGGTCGATCCGGACCTGGGCCTGGGCGATGCGCGCCCAGGCCCGCCCGACCGACGAGTCGTCGAAGCCGGCGGCCGCGGCGGGGGAGTCCCAGACGGTCAGCGCCGCCCACCGGGTCAGGTCGGCGTCCCTCGGCCCGAAGTCGGTGCCGGTCCCGGTGCCCAGCAGCTTGCCGAACCGAACGCCCGGGAGGGCGCGCAACCGGCGTGGATCCAGCGCCATCCGGGTCAGCGCCCGGGGCAGCGCGCCGCGGGAGGTCCGCCACACGTGCAGCGTGACCAGCTCCGGAGTCGCGCTGTTGTGCCTGCTGGTTCGCTCGCTACGCTCGCTCACGCCTCCGCTTCGCGGCGGCGCGAGCGCATCGCTGCTGTGCCTGCTGGTTCGCTCGCTGCGCTCGCTCACGCCACCTCGGCCGCGGTGCCGGCGGTGACCCGCAGCAGCTCGGCGTAGGTGGTCGGGAAGACCGCCTGGGGTACGCCACCCGCGGCCCAGATCTCCGGGTACGCCGCCAGCGCCGTGTCCACCAGGGTGCGCAGCGGGTGCGGGTGCCCGAGTGGGGAGACCCCACCGATCGGCTGTCCGGTGTGGGCTCGGACGAACTCCGGGGTGGCCCGGCGCAGCCGGGTGACGCCGATCGATGCCGCCAGGCCGGCGGTGTCGACCCGGTGCGCGCCGGAGGTGAGGACGAGCCGCGGCGTGTCGTCCGCGTCGAAGATCAGTGAGTTGGCGATCTGACCGACCTCGACGTCGAGCGCCTCGGCGGCCGCTGCGGCGGTGTGCACCGCGTCGGGCAGCAGACGGACCATGCTGGGTTCACCGGCGCCGTCGAGCGTGTCGGCGGCGGTGAGCGCGTCCTGCACCGCCCGTACGTTCGGGTGTGGCTGCATCCCGCCATTCTTCCCGGTCCGCTGATGGCCGGTTCAGCCGGCCGGCACGCTCGGCGCGTCACACGTTGCATTTTCGTCGGAGGGGAGGTGTACTGTCAGCAGCAGTTAGAACGAGTGTTCGATTGCCTCGAACGCCCGTTCCAACCAGCCGGAGCGCGGCGTTTCGCGGCGCCACCTCCGGGCGGTGCGGCTCCGCGGGCCGCACCTGGGTTTCCGGGCAGTCGCGAGCCTGGTCCCAACAGGCAGGAGCGTCGTCCGCCGCCCACGACCCCCGGGCAGCGGGCGACGCACCCGCCGGTCCGCCGGCCGGGTGTGGTGTGGGGAAGCATCCACACCCGGCCGGCCACACCCGGTGCGTCTTCCTCCGCACCACCCCGACCTCGGCGTCCCGTCGGCGGCATCAGCCGCCGGAGTGACGTCTCGGCCACGTGGAGGAGAGACATCCATGCCGACCAACCCGGCTCAGGCACCGACGGTGCCGGCGCACGTGCTGCCGCATCGCACCCCCGCCCAACTCCTCACGTTGGCCCGCCGTGGGCTGGTCGAGGCCGGCCAGACCCGACCTGACGGCCTGCGCTACGCGGCTGCCCACCTGGCGGCCCTGCGCGCGGCGGCGGCGCTGCTCGCCGCCCGGGCCCGACCCGCACCGAGTCGGCGCAACCGGATCACCAGCGTCTGGGTCCTCCTCTGCGCTGTCGCTCCGGAGCTCGACGAGTGGTCCCGGTTCTTCGCCGCGGGGGCCAGCAAGCGCGCCGCCGCCGAGGCCGGCATCCCCCGGGTGGTCAGCGCCCGGGAGGCCGACGATCTGCTCCGCGCTGCCGAACAGTTCGTCACGGTGGTGGAAACCGCGCTCGGCGTGGCCCACCAACCGGCCCTGGACGGCCTCGCCGCCTGATCCCGCCGTGCCACCGGCCGCCCCGCGGGGGAGCCGGGCGGCCGGTGGCACGGCGTGCCGGTCCTGATCTGATCCGCAGCAACGACGGGGAGTTGGTCCAATGGCGGGCCGCATGGTGGTCGGTTCCGCCGCGCTGGCCGATCTGGTGCGCCCGGCGAGCGCACCCGACCCGGTCGGGGGCCACCGGGTGCTGCCGGTGGCGCCCGAGCTGACCGGTCTGCTGCCCAACCGGGGCCTGCGCCGGGGCAGCACCATCGCGGTCGCCGCCGGTCAGCCCCGCCGCAGTGGCGGCACCTCACTGATGCTGGCCCTGCTCGCCGAGGCGTCCCGGGCCGGTTCGTGGTGCGCCGTGGTCGGGGTGCCGACGTTCGGCGCGGGCGCGGCCGCTGAGCTGGGCATCGCCCTGGACCGGCTGGCCCTGGTGCCGAACCCTGGCCCCGAGTGGGCCACCGTGGTCGCCGCGCTGATCGACGGGGTGGACGTCGTGGTCACCACCGTGCCGGCCTCGGTCTCCGCCTCGGTCGCCACCCGGTTGGCCGCCCGGGCCCGGCAGCGCGGCAGCGTGCTGGTCCCGTACGGCCGGTGGGACGGCGCGGACGTGACGTTGCAGGTGGTCCGTGGTGTCTGGGAGGGGCTCGGGCTGGGCCGGGGGCGGTTGCGCCGCCGGGAGATCACCATCTCGGCGCGCGGGCGTGGGGCGGCCGCCCGACCCAAGGAGATCAAGGTCTGGCTCCCGGGTGACGAGCTGACCCGGGTGATCCCTCGTACGCCGCCGTCGCCGGCGGGCCGATCGGCCGCGCCACTCGCCCTGGTCGGTCGGGGGTGACCGGCGCGCCGGCACGCACTCTGCTGCTGTGGTGCCCGGACTGGCCGGTGCTCGCCGCCGAGATCGTCGACGGGGTGCCGGCGACCGGCCCGGTCGCCGTGCTGCACGCCAACCGGGTGGTCGCCTGCTCCGAGCAGGCCCGCGCCGAGGGGGTGCGTCGAGGGCTGCGCAAGCGGGAGGCGCAGGGTCGCTGCCCGCAGCTCACCGTCGTGGAGTACGACCCGGGCCGGGACGCCCGGGCGTTCGAGCCGGTGGTCGCCGCGGTGGAGGAGTTGGTCGCCGGCGTCGAGGTGGTCCGTCCGGGCGCCTGTGCGGTGGCCGCCCGGGGGCCGGCCCGTTACCTCGGCGGTGAGGAGGCGGCAGCCGAGCGGATCATCGAGCACGTGGCCCAGTCGTGCCTGGTGGAGAGCCAGGTCGGCATCGCCGACGGGGTGTTCGCGGCCGGGTTGGCCGCTCGCGCCGGCCGGGTGGTGGCACCGGGCGGGACACCGGAGTTCCTGGCCGGGTTGCCGGTCGAGGCGCTCGGCCGCTCGGCGCTGGCCGACCTGCTGCGCCGGCTGGGGTACGCACCCTCGGCGACTTCGCCGCTCTGCCGGCCGGCGACGTGCTGGCCCGGTTCGGGTTCGACGGTGCGCTGGCCCATCGACTGGCCGCCGGGCGGGACCACCGCCCGCTCGCCGTCCGGCAGCCGCCGGCCGACCTGACGGTGACCGCCGAGCACGACGAGCCGATCGACCGGGTCGACGCGGCGGCGTTCGTGGCCCGGGCGCTGGCCGAGCAGCTGCACGAGCGGCTGGCCGGGCACGGGCTGGCCTGCACCCGGCTCGGCATCGAGGCGGTCACCGAGCACGGGCAGGAGCTGCACCGGGTGTGGCGGCACGACGGCCTGCTCACCGCCTCGGCCATCGCCGACCGGGTGCGTTGGCAGCTCGACGGGTGGCTCTCCGGCAGCAACGGCCGCGCCGGTGCCCGGCCGGCCCGACCGACGGCCGGCATCATCCGGCTGCGACTGATCCCGGACGGGGTGATCGCCCAGGCCGGTCTGCAGGCCGGCCTCTGGGGAGAGACCGGCGAGGAGCGGGAACGCGCGCACCGGGCGTTGAGCCGGGTGCAGGGCATCCTCGGCCCGGAGGCGGTGGTCACCGCGGTGCTCGGTGGTGGCCGCTCCCCGGCCGACCAGGTGCGACTGGTGCCGTGGGGCGACGAACGCGTCCCCGCCCGTCCCGGCCCGGCACCACTGCCCGGCGAGCCGATGACCAGCGGCGGCGACCGGGCCGACAGTGCCGGTCGGCCTGCGGAGCGCAGTGGGGGCGTTCCGCCGTGGCCGGGCCGGCTGCCGGCGCCCGCGCCGGCGGTGGTGCTGCCCAGCCCGCTCGCGGCGACCGTGCACGACGCCGCCGGCGAGCCGGTGGTGATCAGCGCGCGGTTGGTGGTGAGCGCCCCACCGGCCCGGCTGGTGGTCGGCACCGGCCAGCCGGCCGAGATCGTGGGCTGGGCCGGCCCGTGGCCGGTGGACGAGCGCTGGTGGGCGCCGGTCGAGGCCCGCCGCCGGGCCCGGTTCCAGGTCAGCCTGGCCGACGGTGCCGCCCTGCTGCTGGCCGTCGAGGCCGGGCAGTGGCTGGTGGAGGCGATCTATGACTGAGCCGGTGCTCCCGCGGCCGGAGGCGGGCTCACCGACCCTCCCGCCGGCGGATCCGGCCGTCGGGGTCCGGCCACCCGTGAGGGCGGCTCGATGAGTTTCCACAACCCGAAGATGCCCTGGTCGGAGCTGGAGCGGGTGCTCTCCGGGCGGGCCGGCGGCGGCTCCGGCCGGTCGGGCGGCGGGCGGTCGCGCGAGGAGCGGCACCTGCACGTGGTGGACCCGCTCGCCGTGGACGCCGACGGCGGCGACTCCCCGGCCTGGAGCCGCCGACGCGAGCAGTACCAGCCGCCGGAGCTGACCCGTCCCGACGGCGTGGTGCCCTACGCGGAGCTGCACGCGCACACCAACTTCAGCTTCCTCGACGGCGCCAGTCACCCGGAGGAGATGGCCGAGGAGGCGGCCCGGCTGGGGCTCACCGCGCTCGCCGTCACCGACCACGACGGCTTCTACGGGGTGGTCCGCTTCGCCGAGGCGGCTCGTACGCTGGGCCTGCCGACCATCTTCGGCGCGGAGCTGTCCCTCGGCCTGCCCGGCCCGCAGAACGGCGAGCCCGACCCGCACGGCGCGCACCTGCTGGTGCTCGCGCACGGCCACGAGGGGTACGCCCGGCTGGCCACCACCATCGCCCGCGCCCAGCTGCGCGGCGGGGAGAAGGGCCGCCCGGTCTACGGCGACCTGGAGGAGGTCGCCGCCGAGCTGCGTGACCACGTGCTGGTGCTGACCGGCTGCCGCAAGGGGCACGTGCCGGGGGCGCTGCTCACCGAGGGGGTGGACGCGGCGGCCCGCGAGCTGGACCGGCTGACCGCGCTGTTCGGCGCGGAGACGGTGGCCGTGGAGCTGACCGACCACGGCCATCCCGTCGACGCCGACCGCAACGACGCGCTCGCCGATCTGGCCGCCGCGGCCGGGCTGCCGACGGTGGCCAGCAACAACGTGCACTACGCCAGCCCCGGCCGGCGTCGGCTGGCCACCACCGTCGCCGCGGTCCGGGCCCGACGCAGCCTGGACGAGATCGACGGCTGGTTGCCCGCGGCGGCCACCGCCCACCTGCGCAGCGGCGCGGAGATGGCGGCCCGGTTCGCGGCGTACCCGGGTACGGTGGCGCGGGCCGCCGAGTTCGGCGCCGAGTTGGCCTTCGACCTCCAACTCGTCGCGCCGCAGTTACCGGCGTACCCGGTGCCGCCGGGGCACACCGAGATGAGCTGGCTGCGGAAGCTGACCGCCGACGGGGCGCACGAGCGCTACGGGCCGCCGCAGGCGCACCCGACGGCGTACGCGCAACTCGACCACGAGTTGAACATGATCGAGGAGCTGGGTTTCCCCGGCTACTTCCTGGTGGTCTACGACATCGTCACGTTCTGCCGGGACCAGGACATCTACTGCCAGGGTCGGGGTTCGGCGGCCAACTCGGCGGTCTGCTACGCGTTGCGGATCACCAACGTGGACGCGGTCCGGCACCAACTGCTCTTCGAGCGGTTCCTCGCCCCGGAACGCGACGGCCCACCGGACATCGACGTGGACATCGAGTCCGACCGCCGGGAGGAGGTGATCCAGCACGTCTACACCCGCTACGGCCGGGAGCACGCCGCCCAGGTCGCCAACGTCATCTCCTACCGGCCCCGGTCGGCCGTGCGGGACGTGGCCAAGGCCTTCGGCTACTCGCCGGGGCAGCAGGACGCCTGGAGCAAGCAGATCGACAGGTGGGGCTCGGTCGCCACTGTCGATGTCGAGAACATCCCCGAGCAGGTGGTGGAGTACGCCAACGAGTTGCAGACGTTCCCTCGGCACCTGGGCATCCACTCCGGTGGCATGGTGATCTGCGACCGGCCGGTGATCGAGGTCTGCCCGGTGGAGTGGGGGCGGATGCCCGGGCGCAGCGTCCTGCAGTGGGACAAGGACGACTGCGCCGCAGTGGGCCTGGTCAAGTTCGACCTGCTCGGCCTGGGCATGCTCTCCGCCCTGCACTACGGCTACGACATGATCGGGTCCCGGCTCGACCTGGGTGACATGACCCTGGACGACCCGGAGGTCTACGACATGCTCTGCCGGGCCGACTCGGTCGGGGTGTTCCAGGTGGAGAGCCGCGCGCAGATGGCCACCCTGCCCCGGCTCAAGCCCCGCGAGTTCTACGACCTGGTGGTCGAGGTGGCGTTGATCCGTCCCGGCCCGATCCAGGGCGGTTCGGTGCACCCGTTCATCAGGCGCAAGAACGGCCAGGAGCCGGTGACCTTTGCGCACCCGCTGATGCGCAACGCCCTGGAGAAGACCCTGGGTGTGCCGTTGTTCCAGGAGCAGTTGATGCAGCTCGCCATCGACCTGGCCGGCTTCGACGCGGCCGAGGCCGACCAGTTGCGCCGGGCGATGGGCGCCAAACGGTCGGTCGAGCGGATGACCCGGATCGCCGACCGGCTCTACGCCGGGATGGCCGAGCGGGGCATCACCGGTGAGCTGGCCGACGACGTCTACCGCAAACTCACCGCGTTCGCCAGCTACGGCTTCCCGGAGAGCCACGCGATGAGCTTCGCCTACCTGGTCTACGCCAGCTCCTGGCTCAAGCGCTACCACCCGGCGCCGTTCCTGGCCGCGCTGCTCAACGCCCAGCCGATGGGTTTCTACTCGCCGCAGACCCTTGTCGACGACGCCCGTCGGCACGGGGTGGAGGTCCGTCGTCCGGATATCAACGCCAGTGGGGCGCTGGCGGTGCTGGAGTCCACCCCGGAGACCCGGTGGGGCAGCGGGCCGGGGGAGCCGCCGCACGCCTGGGGGCTGGGCGGCCCGGCCGTCCGGCTCGGCCTGTCCAGCGTGCGGACCCTCGGTGCCGACGTGGCCGAACGGATCGAGGCCGAACGGGTCGCCGGTGGGCCGTACCGGGACATGCCTGACCTGGCCCGGCGGCTCGGTCTCACCGCCGCGCAGTTGGAGGCGTTGGCCACCGCGGACGCCTTCGCCTGTTTCGGGCTGACCCGGCGGCAGGCGCTGTGGGCCGCCGGTGCGGCGGCCCAGGACCGGCCGGATCGGCTGCCCGGCACGGTGACCGGCGCGGCGGCGCCCACGCTGCCCGGAATGGAGGCGGTGGATCGGCTGGTCGCCGACGTGTGGGCCACCGGGTTGTCGCCGGAGAGTCATCCCGCCCGGTTCATCCGGGGTCAGCTCGACGTGCTCGGCGCGGTGCCGATCGCCCGGCTCGGCCGGGTGGAGCCGGGGCAACGGATCCGGGTCGGTGGCATCGTCACCCACCGGCAACGCCCGGCGACCGCTGGTGGGGTCACCTTCCTCAATCTGGAGGACGAGACGGGGATGCTCAACGTCACCTGTTCGCCGGGGCTGTGGCAGCGCTACCGGCGGGTGGCACGGACCAGTGCCGCGCTTGTGGTCCGGGGGCGGTTGCAGCGGCACGAGGGGGTGACCAACCTGGTCGCCGACCGGCTGGACGCCATCGAGCCACCGGTGAGCCCGGCCTCCCGTGACTTCCGCTGATTCAGTGATCCACATTACGGTTTCCCGAGCCGCCGAACGGGAGACTCGTCCCGAGCGGGCAGAGCGGCCCGTGATCCGTGAGGGGGAACGACAGTGACGGGTAATCACGCGTACACCGGTGGAATCGCCAACGCCCGGCGGACCCGACTGGGCACCGGCTGGGTGCCCTCGCACCTGGCCGACCCCCGCGAGTACGAGGTGACCAACGGTCCGGTGGCCAACGAGCGCCGGTCCCGGGCGGAGGACGAGGCCGAGGGCACCGAGGCCTGACCGACCGCCGCACCACGCACCGATCGGGCGTGTGGTGGGCGCGCCCGCCACACGCCCGCACCACCACCGGGCCGGGTGACTAGGCTCGGCCGGGTGGAGCAGACCCGAGGCCGGTTCGCCGAGCCGCCGCTGACACCCCGTACCGCAGTGATCTGGTCGGTGCTCCGCGCCGAACTGGACCGGCGCGGCGACGCCGAGCTCACAGTGCTGGACGTGGGTGGCGGCACCGGCGGTTTCGCCGTTCCGCTGGCCCGCGCCGGGCATCGGGTCACCGTCGTCGACGCCAGCCCCGACGCGCTCGCCGCGCTCACCCGCCGCGCCGCCGAGGCCGGGGTGGCCGACCGGATCGCCGCCGTGCAGGGCGACGGTGACGCCCTCGCCGGGCTGGTCGAGCCGGCCGGCGTCGACCTGGTGCTCTGCCACGCCGTGCTGGAGGTGGTCGACGACCCGACGCCGGTGGTGGCGGCGCTGGCCACCGCGCTGCGCCCGGGCGGCGCGGCCAGTGTGCTGGTGGCCGGCCGGGCCGCCGCCGTGCTGGGCCGCGCGATGAACGGGCACCTGGACGTCGCGACCACCCTGGCCGCCGATCCGGCCGGCACCGCGGGGCCGCGCGACACGCTGCGCCGACGTTACGACGCCGCCGGCGCCGCCGCGCTGCTCGGTGCCGCCGGGCTGGTGGTCGAGGAGATCCACGGGGTACGCGTGCTGGCCGACCTGCTGCCGGCAGCGGTCGCCGACGGGCAGTCCGCCGGCCTGATCGAGCTGGAACGTGCGCTGGCCGCCCAACCGCCGTACCGGGACCTGGCCGCCCAACTGCACCTGTTCGCCCGCCGACCCGCATGATCGCCGAGGCCGGTGGCGTGCCGGCGCCGCTGGAGATCCTCGGGCCGGACCACGGCGGCGGCCGCCTCGCCGATGTGCTGCCCAGCGCGCTGGCCGTGCTGGGCGTGCCCGGCTCGACCGACCCGCTCGGGCTCGTGCCCGCGCTGGCCGGGGTACGCCGGATCGCCGTGCTGCTGGTCGACGGGCTCGGGTGGTACCAGCTGCCGACCGCGGCACCGTACGCGCCGACCCTCGCCGGGCTCGCCGCGACTGTGGCCCGGCCGCTCATCGCCGGTTTCCCGTCCACCACCCCGACCAGCCTCGTGTCGCTGGGCACCGGTGTCGCGCCGGGCGCGCACGGGGTGCTCGGTTTCACCGTGCGGGTACCCGGCACCGATCGGGTGCTCACCCACACCGACTGGGCCGCCGATCCGCCGCCGCTGCGCTGGCAGCCGGTGCCCACCCAGTTGGAGCGGGCCCGCGCCGCCGGCGTGACGACGACAGTGGTGAGTCGTCCGGAGTTCGGCGGCAGCGGGTTGACAGTGGCCGCCAACCGGGGTGGCGACTTCCGGGGCGCCGCCGACGGGGACGCGGTGGCCACCGCCATGCTGGCCGCGCTGGCCGCCGGCGCCGGGCCCACACTGGTCTCCGGCTACCACCCCGACCTGGACCGGCACGGCCACGTCAGCGGCGTCGACTCGGCGCCCTGGCGGGTCGCCGCAACCGAGGTGGACGCCCTGGTCGCCCGGCTGGTCGACGGGCTGCCCCCGGACGCGGCGCTGCTGGTGACCGCCGACCACGGGCAGCTCGACATCCCCGCCGCACACCGTTTCGACCTGGACACCGACCCGCGACTGCGGGCCGGTGTGCGGCTGGTGGCCGGTGAGGCCCGGGTGCGTTACCTGCACGTCGAGCCGGGCGCGGTCGACGACGTGCTGGCCGCCTGGTCCGAGGTGCTCGGCGGCACGGCCCGGGTACGCACCCGCGACGAGGTGGTGGCCACCGGCTGGTTCGGGCCGGTGCCCGAGCAACACCTGGGCCGGATCGGCGACGTGGTGGTGACCTGCAACGACACGTACGCGGTCATGGCCAGTCGCACCGAGCGGCCGATGGCGTCGAAGTTGGTGGCCTACCACGGGTCGGACACCGCCGCCGAGCTGACCGTGCCGCTGCTGGTCGTCCGGGGCTGACCGGGGGCGGTTCGGCCCGCTGGCCGATGGTGGTGTCGTACCCCCGGGTTAACCTGCCGGGATGGGCCGCAGTCAGTCGTTGCCCCGGGGCGGCGATCCGCGCTTCGGGCCGGACGCCGACGACTCCGCCAGCCCGATCCTGCACGTCGACATGGACGCCTTCTTCGCCGCCGTCGAGGTGCGTCGTCGCCCCGAGCTGCGCGGCCGACCGGTCGTCGTCGGTGGCGTCGGCCCGCGCGGGGTGGTCAGCTCGGCCAGCTACGAGGCCCGCCGGTACGGCGTCCGCAGCGCGATGCCGACAAGTCAGGCCCGGGCCCGCTGCCCCCACGCGGTCTACCTGCCACCGGATTTCCCCGCCTACACGGCCGCCTCCCGGGCCGTCATGCAGATCTTCCGGGACGTCACGCCGCTGGTCGAGCCGCTCTCCCTCGACGAGGCGTTCCTCGACGTGACAGGCGCCCGTCGGCTCTTCGGCTCCCCGGCCACCATCGCCCGGCTGATCCGTCGCCGGGTCGCCGACGAGCAGGCGCTGACCTGCTCGGTCGGGGTGGCGCCGACCAAGTTCGTGGCCAAGCTGGGCTCCACCCGGGCCAAGCCGGACGGCCTGCTGGTCGTGCCCCCGGGGCAGGTGCTCGACTTCCTGCACCCGCTGCCGGTGGACGCCCTGTGGGGGGTGGGGGAGCGCGCCGCCGAGGCGCTGCGCCGCCTCGGCCTGACCACCGTCGGCGATCTCGCCGAGGCGCCCGTGGGCATGCTCCGCCGAGCCGTCGGCGCCGCCTCGGCGTCGCACCTGCACGAGTTGGCCTGGGGGCGCGACCCGCGCGGGGTCAGCCCCGAGCACGTCGACAAGTCGATCGGCGCCGAGGTGACCTTCGACGTCGACGTGGCCGACCCGCTGGAGATCCGTCGTGCGTTGCTCGCGCTCAGCGCGAAGGTCGGCGTCCGGCTGCGCGGCTCCGAGCAGGTCGGGCGCACCGTCTCACTCAAGGTCCGGCTGGCCGACTTCCGCACCGTCAGCCGATCTCGCACCCTCGACGTCCCCACCGACACGGCACGCGAGATGTTCGACACGGTCTGGGCGCTCTACACCGCGTTGGACCCGGGCGAGCGGATCCGACTCGTCGGTGTCCGGGTGGAAGGGCTCGCCTCGGCGCAGGGCGCCGCCCGGCAACTGACCCTCGGCGCGCCCGAGCGCGGCTGGCGTGAGGCGGAAGCTGCCGCGGACGCCGCCGCTGCCCGTTTCGGGCGGTCCGTCATAGGTCCGGCCAGTCTGATGGGCGACCGTGACGCCCGTCGAAACGAAAATCCACCCCGCCCATAGGTCGTCCCGCTTTCCGACGCGCGACCCCCCTCGTAGACTTGCGGGTAAGCAGCCGGTTGGCTGCCACGGTCTGTCGGCCCGAGTGGGCCCGACCAACGTGACCGGGGAGGAGTGCCGTGCCGCTCTCGGAGCACGAGCAGCGGCTGTTCGAGCAGATCGAGCGGTCGCTTGCCGAGGACCCCAAATTCGCCTCGGCCGTGCGCGCCAGCGATCCGCGCTTCCATGCGCGGCGTCGCCTGCTCGTCGCCGCCGGCGTCATCATCGCTGGCTTGGCTCTACTGGTCTATGGCGCGGTGATCAAGACTCCACCACTGGCGGTGGCGGGCTTCGTCGTCATGCTGGCGTCGGCCGCGTTCGCGGTGCAGTCGCACCGACGGGCGCAGTCACCCGACCTGCACGTGGTGGGCGGCACGACGAGTCGTCGTCGTCCCCGCGGTGGCCGATCCGGTCGCCGGTCGTCAATCCTGGACCGCATGGAGGACAGGTGGCGGCAGCGCCCGGAGGGGCACCGCTGAGCCGGTCCCGCCGCTGAGGCGGGCCGTACGCCGCGACGAGCGGTCGCCGGGCACAGCCCCCGGCGACCTCCGTCGTATCCGCGCGCCCTGGCCGCTGCGCGTTGTCCCCGCAGGACCATCCTCCGCGGGGCCACTCTCCGCAGGACCACTCTCCGCAAGACCACTCTCCGCGGGGCCACCCTCCGGAGGACCACCCTCCGCATGATCGTGCTCGATCCTGGATGCAGTGGCATCGTGCGTCCGGGAAGGGCCTCTTTCCTGGATCGAGCACGATCTTGGGCGGTGGCGGCGGTGGCGGCGGTGGCGGCGGCGGGGGCGGCGGGGGCGGCCGTAGCAGCGGCGGTGGCTTGGGCGGGTGGGGCGGCGGCCGTGGTGGCCGCCGCCCCGAACCTGGAACTGCTCCGTCAGCGAGCTGCCCGGCCGGCCAGCAGCCGTCGGGGGTTCCACCGCAGCAGTCGGTACCGGGCCTGCCCGGTGAGCGCCGCCATGCGGCCGGAGCTGTCCGCCAGGGCGGTGCGCCACCGCAGCAGCACCGAGGGTGGCAGCACGGCGGCGAGCAGGCGGGTCCGCCGGTCCGCCCGTGCGGCGAGCGCCCCACGGACCGCGCGCAGCGCCGGCAGCAACGGCTCACCGGTCAGCGGATCCCGCGCGTAGCGGGCCCGCTCCTCCGCCCGGCCGAGCAGCCGCGCCGACCCGATCGCGTCGCCGTCGTCGAGGGCGTCCCGGACAAGCCGGTCCGCGGTCGCCCTGGGCGTCTCGGTCGGATCGACCGGGACCCGGAAGTCCACGAGCGTGTCGAGCAACTCCGCCCAGGCGGCGTGCGCGTCCGCGCGGGCCCGGTTGGCGTCCACGCTCACCACCACCTGGCGCATCCCCGGCTCGCTGTCGCCGTCGACCCGGGCGGAGGCCATCGCCCCGCTCACCGCGCGGCCACCCCGTCGACGCCGCAGCGCCAGCCGGCGCAGAGCGGGCACCGCGAGCAGTGCCAGCAGCGCCACCAGGCCCGCTGCCCACCAGGGCCAGACCGGTGGTTGCTCGTCCGGCGTCGTCCCGCCGAGGGCGAGCCCCTCGTCGATCTCCCGGTCGGCGTTGTCCGGGCCGGCCGGCCCGGCCGAGGCTTCCGGGTCCGTCGGGGTGTCCGTGGCGCCGGTGTCCGGGCTTGTCGGCTCCGGCGCGTCAGTGTCCGGTGCCCAGGCCGACCGGGTGGAGCCGGGCACCCCGTACGCCGGGGTGGCGTCGAACGGCACCCAACCGGCCCCGTCGAAGTAGACCTCGGTCCAGGCGTGCAGGTTGAGGTTGGTGAGCGTGAAGGTGTCACCGTCGCGCTTGCTGCCGTTGGTGAACCCGAACGCCACCCGGGCCGGGATGCCGGCCGAGCGGACCAGCCAGGCCATCGCGGCGGCGTACTGCTGGCAGTAGCCGACCTTGTTGGTCAGAAAGTTGACGATGTCCTGACCACTGCTGCCGCTCTCGGTGCTCAACCGGTAGCTGAACCCGTTGTCCGCCGAGAAGTGCTGGTAGATCGACAAGACGCGGTCGTAGTCCGTGCGCTTGCCCTGGATCAGCCCCTTGACCAGCTCTTCCACCTCGGGCACCGGCGCGGGGGTGGCGGTCATCTGTCGGCGTACGGGGTGGTCGGTCGGCAGTGGTTGTGCGGCCCGCAACGCCGCGGGCGTGAAGGTCGAGCGGACGTAGTCGAAGGAGTACTTCCGACCCCGGGAGTTCTCCCGGTTGGAGAAGACGACCTGCTGGTTGGTGTCGTAGAGCCAGTTGTCGCTGAGGTCGTCGGCGCGGGTCGGCTCGGCGTACACCGGCATCAGCGACATGCTCAGGCTCTTGGTGACCTCGACTGTCGCCTGGTAGGTGGTCTGCTGCACGCCTCGGCCGGCGCGGTCGGCCGGGTTCGGCAGGTCCCGGTTGACCGACCGGCCGCTGGGGCTGCGCGCCTGGAAACCATTCGGACGCAGCTCGTCGGCGACCGCGTAGCGCAGGTAGAACGGGTTGGGCTCGGACGTCTTCACCTTGACCAGGTCGGCTACCTGGGATTGGTTGAGCTGGCCGGCGAGCGAGGCGAACAGGTCGATTCGACCGGACGTGCCGCCCGAGCCGGACCCGTTGCCGGTGCCGTTGCCCGGCCCTCGGCTGAGCGAGTCGAGTAGCCCGCCGGTCATGCCGGGCACCGCCAGCGGCAGCACCACCGCCAGGGCCACCCCGACCGCCGCGAGCCGGCGGCCGGCGGACGCGAGCGGAGACGCCTCCCAGACGTCGACGTCGCGGCCGTCACCGGTGAACCGGCGTCCGAAGCGGCGTACCCGGTCGACGTTGTCGGTGACCAGCAGCCAGAGGTAGCCGGCGGCGCCGACCACGAACGGCACCGCGGGGACGCTGTCCACGTAGACGGCGACCGGCACCGAGTAGATGGCGAGCATCGGCAGCCCCGCCAGCGCGGGCCGGCGCAGCCCCACGGCCAGGACGTCCACCAGCACGGCGACCCCGCCGACGCCGAGTACGGCGATGAACAGCAGCGGGTCGGTGTCCGGGACCTCGACCCCGTACGAGCGCATGTCCTGCATGGAGCCGGCGAGCAGATCGCCGAAGTACGCGAACGTGCCAGGGGTGGGCAGGATCGCGAGCAGTTCCTCGCCGCTGGGGAACAGCCAGGTCAGGGCGAGCATCAGGCCGGCCAGCATGCCCAGCACCTGACCCCAGAGCGGTGCCCGCGCGAGTCGGGTCAACGCGGCCACCCCGGCCACCACGGCGACCGCGATGATGGACTCGATCAACCACGTCCAGCCCTGGAAGATGGCCGACAGCGGCGCGGCGGCCAGCAGCGTGGCCGTGGCCGCCACCACGCCGATGTTCCGACTGCTGATCATGAGGGGAGCCTTCCGTTCATCGCACACCGCCGGCGACCGTCTCGGCCAGCGCGGCCCGCAGGGCGAACCCCTGGGCGCCCCGGCCGACCTGCGGCCACAGCGCCGGTAGTCGGCCGCCGTGGTCGACGCCGACCACCCGCCAGCCACTCTGCAGCATGGCGAGGACGGCGGCGGCGTGGGCGTGCTCCGCCTCGGCCCGGGCCTTCTCCGGCAGGCTGAGCCAGGTGGAGCTGTTCAGCAGGAAGCCGACGCAGGTGGCGCCGTTGCCCCGCAGCCCGGCCAGCAGCTCCGCCTCGGCCACGCTGACCGTGCCGAACAGGCCGATGATCAGACCGCCGTCGGCGCGTTGGCGGACCCGCTGCACGAGGCCGGTGACCTCGGCCCGCTGATCCAGCCGGACTTCCGCGAGGTGGTCGAGCAGCGCCCCGTCCCCGCCGGCCTCCGAGGCGTCCACATCTGCCCCCGAACCGGTGACCAGGCGCAACTTGTAACCGGCCTGCCGCAGGTGGACGGCGATGCTCGCGGCGGCCGAGACCGACCACTCGAAACTGGCAGTCGGCCCCTCGCCGCGGTGGCCGTACGCCCGGGTGTCCAGGACGACCGTGGCCCGGCTCTCCCACGGTTGCTCCTCGCGGCGCACCATCAACTCGCCGGTGCGGGCGGTGGACTTCCAGTGCACCCGGCGCAGGTCGTCGCCGCGCCGGTACTCCCGGGTCGCCGCGTCGTCCTCGCCGTGCACCGCCACCGAGCGGGCCCGGCTGTCGCCGCTGCCCGCGTACTCCCCGGGGAGCCGGACCGACGGCAGCGGGGTGACCTGCGGGATGACCGTCAGGTGGTCGGTGCTCGGGAAGGAGCGGGTGAGCTCGCACAGGCCGAACGGGTCGGTCATCCGGACGACCAGCGGGCCCACGTCGTAGCGGCCCCGCACGTCGGCCCGCACGGTGTACGCCACCGAGCTGGCCTGGTGCGCGCCGAGCCGCTCCAACACCACCCGGGGCCGGCTGCCCAGCGCGTAGGGCAGCCGGTCCTCCAGGAGCAGGGTGCCGGTCGGCAGCCGGGAGAGGTTCTGCAGGCGCAGGACCACCCGGGAGTTGGCCCCCACCGGAACCCGGTGCGGGTCCAGCGAACGGTTGCAGGCCAGCTTGTAGCGGCTCCGCCCGACGTAGGCGGCGGCCAGCAACGGCAGGATGGCCAACAGCACGGCCACCCGGAGCAGGTCCTTCTCGCCGAGGATGCCTGCCGAGATCGCCGCCGCGACCGCAGCGGCGAGGAAGGAGCGCCCGCGGGTGGTCAGCCCGCGTAGCCCGGCACGCACGTCATGGCCTCCGCGGCTCGTAGGGCGCGCGGCCGTTGCCGGTGGCGGGCCGGGTGTCGTACGGGTTGCGCTGCCGGTCGTGGGGCAGCGGCAGGCGGTGCACCAGCTCGGAGACGATCGCGTCGGTGGTGCGTCGGGCGAGCTGCGCGTCGGCGGTCGGGATGATCCGGTGGGCGAGCACCGGCACCGCCAGGGCCTGCAGGTCGTCGGGGAGGACGTAGTCGCGGCCCTCCAGGGCGGCGACCGCCCGGGCGGTGCGCAGCAGTTGCAGGGTCGCCCGTGGGGACGCGCCGAGCCGCAGGTCGGGGGCCTCGCGGGTGGCGGTGACCAGGTCGATCGCGTACTGCTTGACCGCGTCCGCGACGTGCACCTGCCGGACGGTGGCGATGAGCTGCCGGACGATGGCCGCGTCGGAGACCGCGCGCAGCTCGTGCAGCGGGTCGGTGGCGCCGTGCCCGTCGAGCATCGCCAGCTCGGCGTTGGAGTCCGGGTAACCCATCGCGATGCGGGCGGTGAACCGGTCGCGCTGCGCCTCCGGCAGCGGATAGGTCCCCTCCATCTCGATCGGGTTCTGGGTCGCGATCACCATGAACGGGGTCTGGAGCTGGTACGTCACCCCGTCGACGGTGACCTGCCGTTCCTCCATGCACTCCAGCAACGCCGACTGGGTCTTCGGCGAGGCTCGGTTGATCTCGTCGCCGACCACCAGGTTGGCGAACACGGCACCGGGACGGAACTCGAAGTCGTGCGTCTCCTGGTTGTAGACGCTGACCCCGGTGACGTCGCTGGGCAGCAGGTCGGGGGTGAACTGGATGCGCCGCACGGTGCAGTCGATGGACCGCGCGAGGGCCTTGGCCAGCTTGGTCTTGCCGACACCCGGGACGTCTTCGATCAGGAGGTGACCCTCGGCGAGCAGAACGGCCAGGGCGAGCCGCACGGTGGCGGTCTTACCCTCGATGACCTGCTCGATGTTGGCCACGATGGCCTCGCTGGCGGCGCGGAACTCGTCGTGCGGCAACAGGCCGCCCACCTCGTCCCAGGTCTGTTGTGTCACGGGCCTCCTCCTCGTCGCCGTCACGGCAGCTCTGTATAGAGCACCTGGACCCGCCGTTGGGTTCGCGACGTCGAGCCTCGTTTGCCGCAGGAATCTCACTGGTCTCTCAGGCTAACCATGTTTGTCGTTATCGCCGACCCCCGCAGGTAGTCCGTCGGTTACGCACCGATATTCGCCAGCTCGGGGGACCGCTGTCCGGCAGGCGCGGGGGCCGGCAGGACGAACCGTGGGCAAGGTACACTGCGGGGCATGGCCGGAGTCTTCCTGCTTCTTACCGGGCCGTGCTGATGCGCTGAACGCAGCGACAGCACGGCGGCCCCTCCTGCGCGAGGGGCTTTTTTGTGCCCGCCGCCGGCCCGGCCCGGTGGTGCCGAGACGAAGCGAAGCGAAGCGAGGAGAGACGATGAGTGAGGCAGCCGCACCGGCGGGCGACATTCCCCCGTTCCGGTACACCGCGGCCCTGGCCGACGAGATCGAGATTCGTTGGCAGGACATCTGGGCGCGCGAGGGCACCTTCCACGCACCGAACCCGACCGGCCCGCTGGCCGACCCGACCCACCCGCGCGCCGGCGCGGAGAAGCTGTACGTGCTGGACATGTTCCCGTACCCCTCCGGAGCGGGCCTGCACGTCGGCCACCCGCTGGGCTACATCGGCACCGACTGCTACGCCCGCTACCAGCGGATGGCCGGCCGCAACGTGCTGCACGCGATGGGCTTCGACGCGTTCGGCCTGCCCGCCGAGCAGTACGCGGTGCAGACCGGCACCCACCCCCGGACCACCACCGTCGCGAACATCGAGCGGTACAAGGCGCAGCTGCGCCGGCTGGGGCTGGCGCACGACGAGCGCCGCTCGGTGGCCACCATCGACACCGACTTCTACCGCTGGACCCAGTGGATCTTCCTGCAGATCTTCAACTCCTGGTACGACCGCGACGCCGGCCGGGCCCGCCCGATCGCCGAGCTGATCGCCGAGTTCGAGGGCGGCAACCGGCAGACCCCGGACGGCCGGGCCTGGGCCGAGCTGAGCGTCGCCGAGCGCCGCCAGGTCGTCGACGACCACCGCCTGGCGTACGTCTCGCAGGCGCCGGTGAACTGGTGCCCGGGGCTGGGCACCGTGCTGGCCAACGAGGAGGTCACCGCCGACGGCCGTTCCGAGCGGGGCAACTTCCCGGTCTTCAAGCGCAACCTGAAGCAGTGGATGATGCGGATCACCGCGTACGGTGACCGGCTGCTGGACGACCTGGACAGCCTGGACTGGCCCGAGGCGATCAAGCTGATGCAGCGCAACTGGATCGGCCGCTCCACCGGCGCCCACATCGACTTCCCGACCAGCGCGGCGCCGGTGCGGGTGTTCACGACCCGGCCGGACACCGTCTTCGGCGCCACCTACATGGTGCTGGCGCCCGAGCACGAGCTGGTCGACACGCTGGCACCGGCCAACTGGCCGGACGGCACGAGGGACGCCTGGACCGGCGGGCACGCCGGCCCCCGCGAGGCCGTCGAGGCGTACCGCAAGGCGGCGGCCGCCAAGACCGACGTCGAGCGGCAGTCCGACACCAAGGAGAAGACCGGCGTCTTCATCGGCGCGTACGCCACCAACCCGGTCACCGGTGGGCAGATCCCGATCTTCATCGCCGACTACGTGCTGGCCGGCTACGGCACCGGCGCGATCATGGCGGTGCCGGCGCAGGACGAACGGGACTGGGCGTTCGCCGAGGTCTTCGAGCTGCCCATCGTGCGTACCGTGCAGCCGGCGGAGGGCTTCGACGGCAAGGCGTACACCGGGGACGGCCCGGCGATCAACAGCGCCGCGCCCGAGCGCGGCCTGGACCTGAACGGCCTGCGGGTCGCCGACGCCAAGGCGGCGACCATCGCCTGGCTGGAGGCGAACGGGCACGGCACCGGCGCGGTGACCTACCGGCTGCGCGACTGGCTGTTCTCCCGGCAGCGCTACTGGGGCGAGCCGTTCCCGATCGTCTACGACGAGACCGGCGCGGCCATCGCCCTGCCGGAGGAGATGCTGCCGGTCGAGCTGCCGGAGGTGGACGACTTCTCCCCGAAGACGTTCGACGCCGACGACGCCAACAGCAACCCGGAGACCCCGCTGTCGCGGCGGCGCGACTGGGTCGAGGTCGAACTGGACCTGGGCGACGGGCCGAAGCGCTACACCCGGGAAACCAACGTGATGCCGCAGTGGGCCGGCTCCTGCTGGTACGAGCTGCGCTACCTGGACCCGACGAACAGTGGGCGGTTCGTCGACGCGGAGAACGAGCGGTACTGGATGGGCCCGCGCGCCGACGGTGACTGCGGGGGCACCGACCTGTACGTCGGTGGCGCCGAGCACGCCGTGCTGCACCTGCTGTACGCGCGGTTCTGGCACAAGGTGCTGTTCGACCTGGGGCACGTGTCGTCGTTCGAGCCGTTCCGCAAGCTGTTCAACCAGGGCATGATCCAGGCGTACGCGTACACCGACTCGCGTGGCAGCTACGTGCAGGCCGAGGAGGTCTTCGAGCGCGACGGCGCCTACTACCTGGGCGATCTGGCGGTCAACCGCGAGTACGGCAAGATGGGCAAGTCGCTGAAGAACGTGGTGACCCCCGACGACATGTGCGCCGCCTACGGCGCGGACACCTTCCGGGTGTACGAGATGTCGATGGGCCCGCTGGAGGTGTCCCGCCCCTGGGAGACCCGGGCGGTGGTCGGCTCGTACCGGTTCCTGCAGCGGGTGTGGCGGGCCGTCGTCGACGAGCAGACCGGCGCCCTGCGCGTCACCGAGGACCCGGCCGACGAGGCGACCCGCCGGCTGCTGCACAAGGTGATCGACGGGGTCCGTGGCGACATGGACGGCATCCGGTTCAACACCGCGATCGCCAAGCTGATCGAGCTGACCAACGGGCTGACCCAACTGTCGGCCACGCCCCGCGAGGTGGCCGAGCCGCTGGTGCTGATGGTGGCGCCGTTCGCCCCGCACATGGCCGAGGAGCTGTGGCGCAAGCTGGGCCACGACACCTCGCTGACGTACGCGGACTTCCCGACCGCCGACCCGGCGCTGCTGGTGGCCGACACGGTGACCTACCCGGTGCAGGTCAACGGCAAGGTCCGTGGCCGCATCGAGGTCTCCGCCGACGCCCCGGAGGAGACCGTCCGCGCGGCGGCCCTGGACGCGGTCGCCGCGACCCTGAATGGCAAGGAGCCCCGCAAGGTCATCGTGGTCAAGGGCCGAATGGTCTCAGTGGTCGTCTAACCCCGACCCTTGCGCCCCCGCCCTCGCGATCTTGCAGTTCCGGTTTGGTTTTTGCCCTTTCTGCGCCGTAATGCCGGGACAGAAAGTGCAAGATCGCGGGGGCGCGGGCGTGGGTTAGACGGGCATGGTTTGGCGGCGGCGGCGTTCGGCACGCCACCACTTGTGGATGAGCACCAGGCTGGCGATCAGGCCCAGGCTGGCCGGGGCGGCGGCGTACCAGTTGACGTGGCCGGGGGAGCTGACCGCCGCGCCGATCGCCGCGTAGCCGAAGGCGGTCGGCGCGGACGCGATCACGCTGCCGGCCAGGAACGGCAACACTCGTGCGCCGGTCGTGCCGTAGCCGTAGCTGACCAGCCCGAAGCCGGCGATCGGCAGCAGTCGGACGGTGACCACACCGAGCACGCTCTGCCGGGCGAACCAGCCGTCGAGGCGGGCCAGGCGACCGCGGACCCGTTCGGCGACGAACTCCCGACCGAGCACCCTGCCGACGGTGAACCCGATCGCCGCGGCCACCAGCGCGGCGCCCAGGGCGTACGAGGCGCCCTCCAGGGGGCCGAAGATCGCGCCCGCTGCGAGGGTGATGAACGTCCGGGGCACCAGCGCGACGAGCAGCAGCGCGCCCCCGAGGATCGCCGCCACCGGGGCGAGGTCGCCCAGCCGGTCGGCGAGGAGCGGCAGCTGCGCCGGATCCGGCCGGGGCACCAGGAGCAGCAGTAGCCCACAGCCGCCGATCAGCAGCACGAGCAGTGCGAACCGGGCGGCCGACGGCTGCCGGAGCAGCCGCCGGACGGCACGGATCATGCCCGGGCGGCGACCACCGCGGAGCGGCGCTCGTTGCGGAGCCGGTCCGACCAGGTGTCGTCCAACGGCGGGAGTTGGTGGGCCCCGGTGGCCCAGCGCAGCAGCAGGTCGGCCAGGGCCGGGTTGCGGGCCAGCGCCGGGCCGTGCGAGTAGGTGCCGAGCAGCTTGCCGCGCCACGCGCCCTCGGTGGCGCCGTCGTTGCCCACCCCGGCGGTGACCCGGGCCAGCGGGGAGACCTCCGGACCGAGGTGGGTGCGGCCACCGTGGTTCTCGAAGCCGGTCAACGGGGGCAGGCCCAGCCGGGGGTCGATGTCACCGGCCAGCTCGCCCACTGCCCGGCTCTCGCCCCGGTCGGACTGCAGGTCGAGAAGCTCCAGCCCGCGGCACTGCACGCCCTTGGCGAAGAACGAGGTGCCGAGCAGCTGGTAGCCGGCGCAGACGCCGAACACGACAGAGCCCTGCGCGACCGCGCGGTGCAGGCCGCCGTCGGCGAGCAGCCGCTGGGCGCCGAGCGCCTGCGGGCCGTCCTCGCCGCCGCCGACCAGGTAGATGTCGGCGGTCGCGGGCAGCCGCTGATCGGAGCGGACCTCCAGCACCTCGACAGGCATCCCGCGCTGACGGGCCCGACGGGCGAGGATCAGGGCGTTGCCCCGGTCTCCGTAGGTGGAGAGCAGGTCGGGGTAGATCCAGACGATGCGCAGACTCTCAGATGACACGGTCCAACTCCGCTCGGATGTCCTGGAACGCGGTGTAGTTCGCGATGACCTCCAGCCGGCCGGGCGGGACCGACCGGAGCGCGTCGTCGAACGTGCGGACGTGCTGGAACGGCACGTCGTTGACGTCCAGCCGAACCGCCAGGTCGTATGCCCGGTCGCCGGTGATCAACACCTGCCGGCCACGGAGCGGGGCGAAGTCGACGTCGTAGAGCCAGGAGGTGTCCAGACCGTCGGGGTCGCGCGCGTTGATGGAGAGCAGGGTCGGCGCGTCGTCGGCCATGTCGAACGCCTCCAGCCAGCTGGCCGGGTTCTTGGCCAGCAGCAGCCGGATGTTGCGCCCGTCCTTGTCGACCTGCGCGTAGCGGCCGGCCACCGAGGTGACGATGCCGAGGCGGGACACCGCGTCGACCGGGCGGACGCCGAACTCCGCGGCCACCGCCAGCGCGGTCGCCGCGTTGCCGAGGTTGACCTTGCCGGGTAGCTGGAGGGAGACCTTGTGCCAGGCGCCGGTGGGGTCGAGCACGCCCTCGTCCTCGACGACCCAGTGCGGCTCCGGTCGGCGCAGCGGGCAGCCGGTGCACCACCACTGCGCGCCGGAGCGCTGGATCGTGGAGCCGCACTCCGGGCAGACCCAGGAGTCGTCGTGCCAGCGCTGGCCGGCGCTGAACCACGTCACGTGCGGCGGGTTGATGCCCCGGGCCGGGTCGCCGGGTGGGGTGGCTGCCCACACCACCAGCGGGTCGTCGGCGTTGGCCACCACCCGTACGTCGGTGTGCCGGACCAGCGCCGCACGCCAGAGCTGCGCCATCATGGCGACCTCCTTGGCGCGGTCGAGCTGGTCGCGGGAGAGGTTCAGCAGCGCGACCACGTGCGGCTCGGTCGACTCCAGCACCTGGGCCAGGTAGTGCTCGTCGACCTCCAGCACCGCGTACGGCGTGCTGCCGGCCTTGGCCAGCGCCGAGGTGTGCCCGCTGGGCATGTTGGCGCCGAACGAGTTGGTGGCGACCCGGCCGAGCACGCCGACCGCGGCGGAGGTCAACCGGGTGGTGGTGGTCTTGCCGTTGGTGCCGGATACGAGCGCGATCGCGCGCCCGGCCGACAGGTGGGCCAGCAGGTCCGGGTCGATCTTCAGGCCGATCCATCCGCCGATCACCGAACCGTCGCCACGGCCGGCGGCCCGGGAGAGCGCCGCGGCGGTCCGTGACACGGAGCTGGCCACCTTGGCCCGTAGGGGCATTTTCGCGTCCGTCACGCGAGCGAGGTTACCGGACCGCCGGCCTCACCAGATCGCCGCCGACGGTGAACCGTTCGGCCGTGGTGGTTGCGCGGGCGGCCGGGTCGACGTCCCCCGGACGGAGTCGATCTATGTCGGAAAGCGGACCACGCCGAGGGGCGGTGCGAGCCCTCCACTCCGCTCCACCCCTTGTGACGTGCGGTTTTGCTCCCAGGGCAGGCGCGCCACGCGGGCGAATTTGGTTGCGGGTGGAGGGAAGTGGAGTAGAGTGGGGACCAATGGTGAGGCCGGGAGGGCTCACCGGCCCGGGGGGTCAGCGGCGCCGCGAACGCCGCTAAGGGCGAGGGGGGTTGGGCCGATGTTTCTCGGCACCCACACTCCGCGCCTGGACGAAAAGGGCCGGTTGATCCTTCCGGCCAAGTTTCGGGATGAGCTGGCGGGGGGTGTCGTGGTCACCAAAGGGCAGGAGCGCTGCCTCTACGTCTTCCCGACCCCTGAGTTCCAGCGGATCGCGGAGCAGTTGCGCGCACAGCCGATGACGCACAAGGCGGCCCGGGCCTACAGCCGGGTCTTCTTCGCCAGCGCGCACGACGAGGTTCCGGACAAGCAGGGTCGGGTGACCATTCCGGCCCACCTGCGGGCCTACGCCGCGCTGGACCGCGAGTTGGTCGTGATCGGCGCGAGCACGCGGGTGGAGATCTGGGACAAGGTCGCCTGGGAGACCTACCTCGCCGAGAGCGAAGACGACTTCGCCGACATCGAGGAGGGGGTGCTGCCCGGCGGTCTGTAGGGCGGTAACGGCGCCCGACGTACTGCGAGATCTCCAGCCGCTTTCGAGTTCCTGGCATCACTTCCCCGGTGCCAGGCGCACGATCCAGTCATTGGGCGACGGTCCGGTGTCAGGCGGGAGCGGATGGGGATCTGGCGGTACGACGGCAGCGCCGTCCGACGACAGGCGCACGAGAAGAACGGACGTTTCAACCAGTGGGGGTCATCATGGGGGAGTTGCGCGGCACGCACGTGCCGGTGCTGCTCGAGCGGTGTCTCGAGCTGCTGGCCCCCGCGCTGGGTCGAGGCGGCCGGACGATCTATGTCGACGCGACGCTCGGCCTCGCCGGGCACGCGGAGGCGATGCTCGAGGCGTATCCGGAGACGGTCCTGATCGGGCTCGACCGGGACACCGAGGCACTCGCCCACGCGCGGGTCCGACTGGCCCGGTTCGCCGATCGGGTGCACCTGGAGCACGCCGTCTACGACGAGTTGCCGGACGTCCTGGACCGGCTGGGCTATCCGGCCATCGACGGCATCCTGTTCGACCTGGGTGTCTCGTCGTTGCAGTTGGACGCGCCCGACCGCGGGTTCGCGTACGCCCAGGACGCGCCGCTGGACATGCGGATGGACCAGACCCGGGGGGTGACCGCCGAAGAGGTGGTCAACACGTACGCGCATCCGGACCTGGCCCGGGTGCTGCGGGTCTACGGCGAGGAGAAGTTCGCCGGCCGGATCGCCTCGGCGATCATCCGGCAGCGGGAGCGGGAGCGGATCACCTCGTCCGCGCTCTTGGCGGAGCTGGTTCGGGACTCCATTCCCGCACCAGCCCGACGAACGGGCGGGCACCCGGCAAAGAGAACGTTTCAGGCTTTACGGATCGAGGTAAACAGAGAGCTGGCAGCGCTGGAGACAGCGTTGCCATCCGCACTCGACGCACTGACCGTGGGCGGTCGCATGGTGGTCCTGTCCTACCACTCGCTGGAGGACAGGCTCACCAAGGCGGCCCTCACGGATCGGGTCCGCAGTAAGGGCCCGATCGACCTCCCGGTCGAGCTTCCCGGGTCCGGTCCGACGTTCCGGCTGCTCAGCCGGGGCGCCGAACTGCCCGGGGAGGCGGAGGTCGCCGCGAACCCGCGCGCCGCCTCGGTGCGGCTGCGGGCCGCGGAGCGACTCGACCCGAACGCGACAGAACAGGGGCGGACCGACCGCGAACGGTCTCGCCGACGGGTGAAGGGAATGCACCAACCGGGCACGGGGTCCGCCTGATCCGTGGGGGGTCAGGGAGCACCGGGACGGCTAGAGGGACGGATGTTGAGGGGGAGGGACATGAGCATTGACAAGCGCGACCGCCGGGACGTCACCGGCGGCGGGCAGCGCGCACCGCGGTCGGGGGGCCGGATCGCGGCGGAGCGGGCTCCGCGCCTCGGAAACGGTACGCCACGCATCGATCGAGTGAATCGGCAGGGGGAGGCTCGCGCCCGGGGGGCGCGCGAGTTCCCGACTCAGGGCACCGCTGCGCTGCGGCCGGTCGAGAAGGCCGGCAGCGTGGCAGGCACCCGCCCGCCCCGGCTGCGGGTGGCACCGCCGGCGCCGGTGTCGGTGCCGCGTGCGCCGTTCGCGGCGCTGATCGTGGTGCTGGTGGTCGGCGGGGTGCTGGGCATCCTGGCGGTCAACACCAAGATCAATGAGAACGCGTTCCGGTTGGAGCGGTTGCAGCAGCAGCAGGCTCGACTGGACCTGGAGAAGCAGCAACTGGACAAGCAGATCGCCGACGCCGAGGCGCCGGGCAACCTGACCGCCGAGGCGAAGCGGCTGGGCCTGGTCGACGCCGGCGAGCCGGGCTACATCCGGCTGCCGGACGGCAAGACTCTTGAGGTGCCGCAGCCGGCGAGCGGCCAGCCGTCGGTGACAAGCCAGGGTGCGGGAGGCTGACCGGTGCCACCAAGGTCGGACGAGCCGCGCCGGGACCCTACGGGGTCCCGGCGCGGTTCTGCACGTGACGGCGGGCCCGTCGACGGCGAGCCGCGCACCGGCGAGCCGGGTATCGGGGGCATCTCCGGCGCTCGGGCGTACACCCCGAGGGGTCGGACGGTCCGCGAGGAGCGTGGCACGCCGGCGCGCGGTCAGGGCGCCGAGCAGCGGCGTACACCGCGCAGCACCAGGTCCGGTGACCCGTTCCGGCCGGCGTTGCAGGTGCTCGACGGCGGCCGGGCCGCCGCCCGGGCCGGCCGGCGCGACGCTCCGGCCGCCGGACGCGGTGGGGTGGTGCGCACCGTCGCGCCGCGTACCCCCGTGGCCCGGGTGAGGATGAGCCGCCGCCGCGTCGCCGGACCACGCCACGCGCGCCGCGGCGCACCGACCGACCGGCGGCCCGGCGGCCGTCCCGCAAGCCACGACGCCCGCCGAAGCTGGCCGACTCGCGGCTGCGGCTGCGGCTGGGCACCGTGCTCGCCCTGACCCTCTTCGCCACCATCGGAATCCGGCTGATCTTTCTGCAGACGGTCGACGCTCCGGCGTACGCCGGGGGTGGCATCAGCGACCGCCTCCGCACTGTCGAGCTGCCGGCGCCGCGGGGCGCGATCTACGACAGCACCGGCGCGCCGCTGGCCCGCAGTGTCGAGGCGCGGTACGTGTACGCCGACCCGACCGAGGTGAAGGACCCGGCCGACGTCGCCAAGGCGCTCTCGCCGCTGCTCGGCATCGCGGTGTCGAAGCTGATGGAGTTGATGAAGCCCCGCAAGCTGGAGGACGGCAAGGAGTCCCGATTCGTGTACCTGGCGCGGGGGGTGGAGATCTCGGCCGCCAAGCGGGTGCAGGCGCTGGACCTGTCCGGCATCGGGGTGCACCGCGACGAGCGCCGCGAGGTGCCCGGCGGTGACCTGGCGGCCAACCTGATCGGCTTCACCAGCCAGGACATGGTCGGCCTGGAAGGGCTGGAGGCCCGCTACGACGACGTGCTCGCCGGCCAGGACGGCAAGCGGGTGTACGAGGCCGGCCTCGGCGATCTCGGCGCACCGATTCCCGGCGGCTACAGCCGGACCACGCTCGCCAAGCCGGGCAGCTCGCTCGCCCTCACCCTCAACCGTGACCTCCAGTTCCGGACGCAGCAGATCCTCAGCGCGGGCATGGCCCAGGCGCCGGGCGGCACCGGCGCCGCCGTGATCATCGAGATTCCCTCCGGCGCGGTGCTGGCGCAGGCCAGCAATCCCACCTACAACGCGGCGAAGCCGACGCCCAGCGACCCGGTCGCCCGGGAGGACGCGGCGACCAGCTTCGTTGTCGACCCCGGCTCGGTGCACAAGGCGATCACCTACGGCGCGGCGCTGCAGGAGGGGGTGATCGCGCCGGACACCACGCTGCCCATCGCCAACAGCATCAAGAAGGGCGACACCTGGTTCTCCGACACGCACCCCGCCAACGGCAAGCGGATGAGCATCCCCGGGATGCTCGCCTACTCGTCAAACGTCGGCACCATCACGATCGCCGACCAGCTCGGCAAGGACCGGCTGATCGACTACCAGAAGCGGTTCGGGCTGGGCAAGCCCACCGGCGAGGGCGTGTACGGGGAGGCCAGCGGGCGACTGCTGCCGGCCGACGAGTGGAGCGGGTCGTCGTACGGGTCGGTGCCGATCGGGCACAGCGTCGACGCCACGCCGCTGCAGATGGCCGCCGCGTACGCCGCCATCGCCAACAACGGCACGTACGTGCAGCCGCACCTGGTCAAGGAGGTGATCGGCCCGGACGGCAAGCACACCCCCGCGCCGGCACCTGTCACCCGCTCGGTGCTCAGCCCGCAGAACGCGGCGGCGCTGCGCACCATGCTGGAGGCGGTCACCACCGTCGACCGCGCCACAGGTGTGACCGCCGCGGTCCCCGGTTACCGGGTCGCCGGCAAGACCGGCACCGGCTGGCGGCTGGTGAACGGCAAGAAGCAGCCGGGTGAGGTGTCCTCGTTCATCGGGATGGCCCCCGCCGAGAACCCCCGGTACGTGATCGCGGTCTTCGTGTACGCGCCCGACGGTGGGGGCGCGGCGATCGCCGGGCCGGCGTTCCGGGACATGATGCAGTTCACTCTGCGTCACTACCGGGTGCCGCCGTCCACCGGCGGATCCGCGCCCAAGTTCGTGGTCTATCCGCGCTGAGCAGCGACGGCGGGACATCATCGGTGAGTGCCGACGAACCACCGGGGCGGCTGTGCGGCCGGAACCGGACGACCGGGTAGGGTCTGACGCCGTGCCCGGCAATCCACGTCCACGTACCGTGACCGGAGTCCGGCTCGGTGATCTCGCCGTCCGGCTCGCCGTCGACCTCCCGGCGGACGCCGCCACGGTGGTCGTCACCGGGGTCACCCACGCCAGCCAGGAGGTTCGCTCCGGCGACCTGTACGCGGCCCTGCCCGGTGCCCGTCGGCACGGCGCGGAGTTCGCCGCCGCCGCCGCCGAGGCGGGTGCCGTGGCCCTGCTGACCGACCCGGCCGGTGCGGAGCTGGCGGCGGAGACCGGTCTGCCCGCCCTGGTGGTGCCGGACCCGCGCGCCGTGCTCGGCGAGCTGGCCTCGGCCGTGTACGGCGACCCGACCGCCGACCTCATCGTGGTCGGGGTGACCGGCACCGCGGGCAAGACGTCCACCGCGTACCTGATCGAGTCGGGGTTGAGGGCCGCCGGGCACACCACCGGGCTGGTCGGGACGGTGGAGACCCGGCTCGGTGACCTGGTCATCGACAGTGTGCGCACCACCCCCGAGGCGACCGACCTGCACGCCATGCTGGCCACCGCCCGCGAGCGTGGGGTCACCGCCGTGGTCATGGAGGTCTCCAGCCACGCGCTGGCCATGGGCCGGGTGGGCGGTGTGCGGTTCGCCGTCGGGGGTTACACCAACTTCGGCTCCGACCACCTGGACTTCCACGCCGACAGCGACGACTACTTCGCCGCGAAGGCCCAGCTCTTCGACGGGCGCTGCGCGGTCGAGGTGCTCAACCACGACGACCCGGCGTTGAAGCCGCTGCTCAAGCCGACGACTGTCACCTACTCGGCGGCCGGTGACCAGGGCGCGACGTGGTGGGCCGACGGGGTGGGCGGCGAGGGGTACGCGCAGCGGTTCACCGCGCACGGCCCGAACGACGTGGCCCTGTCCGCCGGTGTCGCGCTGCCCGGGCGGCACAACGTGGCAAACGCGCTGCTGGCCATCGCCGCGCTTGTCGGCGCCGGGGTGGACCCGGTGACCGCAGCCGCCGGTGTGGCCGCCTGCGGTGGCGTCCCGGGCCGGCTGGAGCTGGTCGACGTGGTCGCGCCGGTGCGCGGGGTGGTCGACTACGCGCACAAGTCGGACGCGATCGTGGCCGCGCTGGCCGCGCTGCGCGAGCTGAGCGCCGGCCGACTGATCTGTGTGATCGGCGCCGGCGGAGACCGGGACCGGGGCAAGCGGCCGGTGATGGGCGCCGCCGCGGCGGAGGGAGCCGACGTGGTGCTGGTGACCGACGACAACCCGCGTACCGAGGACCCGGGGGAGATTCGCGCCGAGGTGCTCGCCGGGGCGTACCGGGCCGGCACTGCCGCTCGGATCATCGAGGTGGCGGGCCGCCGCGCCGCGATCGACGAGGCGGTCCGGCTGGCCGAGCCGGGCGACGTGATCGCGTTGCTCGGCAAGGGTCACGAGCGCGGCCAGGAGGTGGCGGGCGAGGTGTTCCCGTTCGACGACAGCATCGAGTTGGCCGAGGCGTTGCGGGCCCGCTTCGGGGACCTGGCGGGCCAGCGGTGATCACGCTGAGCCTGGCCGAGGTGGCCGCGGCGGTCGACGGACGGCTGGTGGCCGCCGACCCGGCCGCCACCGTCACCGGTTCGGTGGAGTTCGACTCGCGCAAGGTGGGGCCCGGTTCGCTCTTCGTGGCCTTCCCGGGGGAGAAGGTCGACGGGCACGACTACGCGGCGACGGCGATCCAGGCCGGCGCGGTGGCGGTGCTCGGCAGCCGCGAGGTTCCCGGGGTGCCGATGGTGCTCGTCGACGACGCCCTGACCGCGATGGGCCGACTGGCCCGCGCCGCTGTGGACCGGCTGCCCGGGCTGACGGTGATCGGCGTGACCGGCTCGTCCGGCAAGACCACCACGAAGGACCTGATCGGTCAGCTCACCGCCCGGCTCGGGGCCACGGTGGCGCCACCCGGCTCGTTCAACAACGAGCTGGGGCACCCGTACACCGCCCTGCGGGCTGACCCGGACACCCGCTACCTGGTGATGGAGAAGGGCGCGCGCGGGGTCGGCCACGTGCGTTACCTGTGTGAGCTGGTGCCGCCCCGGATCTCCGTGGTGCTCAACGTCGGCACCTCGCACATCGGCGAGTTCGGCTCGCAGGACGCCATCGCCCTGGCCAAGGGGGAGCTGGTCGAGGCGCTGCCGCCGGACGGGCTGGCCGTGCTGAACGCCGACGACCCCCGGGTGGACGCGATGGCGAGCCGTACGCAGGCCCGGGTGGTCCGCTACGGCGAGGCGTCCGACGCCGACGTGCGCGCCGAGGACGTGACGCTCGACGAGCGGGGGTACGCGTCGTACACCCTTGTCACCCCGGAGGGGCGCGCGCCGGTCCGGCTCCGGTTGGCCGGCCGCCACCAGGTCTGGAACACGCTCGCGGCGGCGGCGGTCGCCCGGGAGCTGGGTATGCCGCTGGCGGAGCTGGCCACGGCCCTCGGCGAGCTGGGGCTGGTCTCGACCCGGCGGATGGACGTCTTCGACCGTCCCGACGGGGTGACCGTGATCGACGACTCGTACAACGCCAATCCGGCCTCGATGGCGGTCGCGGTGCGGGCGCTGGCGAGCATGGGTCAGGGGCGGCGTACCGTCGCGGTGCTTGGTTACATGGCCGAGCTGGGCCCGTTCGAGTACGACGGCCACGCCGAGGTCGGCCGACTCGCGGCCGAGCTGGGTGTCGACCGGCTGCTCGTGGTGGGTGAGCCGGCCGCGCCGATCCACGAAGGCGCGACAGCGGTAGCGAACTGGGGAGGAGAGTCGGTGCTGCTCACCGATCAGGCGGCGGCCGTCGAGGTGCTGCGGAGCGAGCTACGACCGGGTGATGTCGTCCTGGTCAAGGGTTCCCGGTACCGGACCTGGGAGGTGGCCGACGCCCTGCGCGCCGACACCGACGGGGAGCCGACCCGATGAGGGCGGTCATCGTCGCCATCGGGGTGGCCTTCCTCGTCTCGCTCTTCTGCACCCCGATCGCGATCAAGGTGTTCACCCGGCTCAAGGCCGGTCAGCCGATCCGGTCCGACGGCCCCGCCATGCACCAGGGCAAGAAGGGCACGCCCACCATGGGTGGCGTGGTCTTCATCCTGGCCACGGTTATCGCGTACGTGGCCGGGCACCTGGCCCTGACCACCCTGCCGGACCAGCAGATCGCCCAGGTGGAGCCGACCATCACCGCGTTGGTGCTGCTGGGGCTGATGGTCTTCTCCGGCGCGGTGGGTTTCCTCGACGACTTCCTCAAGGTGCGCAAGCGCAACAGCGCCGGGCTGAACAAGCGCGGCAAGTTGCTCGGCCAGATCCTGGTCGGCGCGGTCTTCGGGGTGATCGCGCTGTGGTTCCCGAGCACGATGACCGACGCGACGGGTAAGGCGACCAACACCGAGACGGTGGGCAGCACCACGCTGAGCTTCATCCGGGACATCGACTTCCTGGAGGTCAGCAAGGTCGGCGCGGTGATCATCTTCATCTTCGTGGTGATGGCTGCGACGAACGGCGTGAACCTCACCGACGGCCTGGACGGTCTGGCCACCGGCGCGTCGGTGATGGTGCTCGCCGCGTACGCGCTCATCGCGTTCTGGCAGTACCGGCACTGGTGCGCCGACCCGAGCTACACCCAGCCGTACTGCTACGAGGTCCGCGACCCGTTGGAGATCGCGCTGATAGCCGGGGCGGCGGCCGGGGCCTGTGTGGGCTTCCTCTGGTGGAACACGTCCCCGGCACGGATCTTCATGGGCGACACCGGTGCGCTGGGGCTGGGCGGCCTGATCGCCGGCATGGCGATGTCCACCCGCACCATCCTGCTGCTGCCGATCATCGGCGGGCTCTTCGTGATCATCACGATGTCCGTGGTGATCCAGATCATCTCCTTCAAGACCACTGGTAAACGGGTGTTCCGGATGTCTCCGCTCCAGCACCACTTCGAGCTGGCCGGCTGGAGCGAGGTCAACATCGTGGTGCGCTTCTGGATCATCGCCGGCATCGGCGTGGCCATCGCCCTGGGCCTGTTCTACAGCGAGTTCCTCGCCAACATGACCTGATCCCCTTCCGCGATCTTGCACTTTCGCACCGTGGAATGTCGCGTTCTGCGGCTTATGCCGGCGCAGCAAGTGCAAGATCGCGGGAGGGGGAGGGCCGACACGCCCGAGGGGGCGTTCTGGGGGTGTCGGGCGTGTTCAACGGTGATGATGTCGGGGTGGGGGAGGACATCGGCACTGAGGGCAGGGCTGGCGGGCGCACCGCGCCCGGCGACCGTCGCGTAGGGCGTACCGCGGAGGCGGTTGCGCCGGCGGACGACGCGCGGGGGCCGGAACCGGGCGCGGCGGCGCGGGAGGCGGAACCGGCGGCGCCGGTGCCGCTGCGCGGTGTCGACGCGGCCGGCGGCCTCGCCGCGCTGCGCGGCCTGCTGGACCGGCCGCTGGCCTCCTACTACCTGCTCCTGTCCTGCGCCGGCCTGCTGCTGCTGATCGGGCTGACCATGGTCTTCTCGGCGACCAGCGTGAAGGACTACGCCGAGGACGGCAACGCCTCGGCGTCGGTGACCAAGCAGGCCATCTTCGCGGTGATCGGCATCGGCGCGTTCTGGGCCTGCCAGCGCCTGCCGGCCAGCACCTACCGCTCGCTGGGCCGGCCGCTGCTGTTCACCTCGATCGGGTTGTTGCTGCTGCTCAACCTGCTGCTCGCCTACGCCCGGCTGACCGACCAGGATTCCGCCCGGATCGGCCCGATCGAGGCGCGGCTGCTCTGGCTGTTCATCGGCGGGATCCAGGTGCAGCCCTCCGAGCTGGCCAAGTTCGCGCTGGTGTTGTGGGGCGCGCACCTGATCGCCCGCAAGGGCGCCGCGCTGGGTTGGTGGCGGGAGCTGGCCACCCCGCTCTTCCCGGTGATGGGCCTGCTCTTCGTGCTTGTCGGCTACAACGACGTGGGCACGATGCTCTGCCTGCTGGCCCTGGTGGTCGGCCTGCTCTGGGCCGCCGGGGTCCGGATGCGGGTCTTCGGCGCGCTGACGGTGGTCGGTCTGCTCGGCGTCGGTCTGCTCATCGCGGTGGCGTCGCTGGGCGCCGGCTCCGGCGAGCGGGGCGCCGACAACTACCGCCTGGCCCGCCTGACGCTCTTTCTCAACCCACCGCCGCCGGACAAGTGCGGCGACCCCTGCTACCAGTTCTACCAGGGTCGGCTGGCCATCGAGCACGGTGGCTGGTTCGGTGTCGGGCTGGGCAAGGGCAGCCTGAAGTGGGACTGGCTGCCCGAGGCGCACAACGACTTCATCTTCGCGGTCATCGCCGAGGAGTTGGGCGTGATCGGGTGCGTCGTGGTGCTCAGCCTGTTCGCGGTCCTCGCGTACACCGGGTTCCGGATCGCCCGGCGGGTCGACGACCCGTTCCGCCGGCTCGCCGCCACCGCCGTGACCACCTGGCTGGTCAGCCAGGCCGTTATCAACATCGGTGGGGTGGTCGGGCTGCTGCCGATCACCGGCCTGCCGCTGCCGTTCATCTCCGACGGCGGAAGTGCCCTGGTGGTGACGTTGGCCGGCGTCGGCATGCTGGCGTCCTTCGCCCGCGCCGAACCCGATGCGGCCAGAGCACTGCATGCCCGTCCGCCGGCCCGGTGGGTCCGACTACTCTGGGCCCCGTTGCCGCCGCTTCCCGGCCGGCGTCGCCGACCGGCGACGCCGCCCGCTGGCCGAGGGTCCGTGCCCCGGTCCCGCGAGCGGCGCCATGACGATCAGGCCGCGCCGCGCGGGGTCCGACAGGACCGGAGCCGGGGTACGGCGAGCGAGAGGAGACGCTGATGGGTCCGCTGCGTTCGGTGGTACTCGCTGGAGGTGGCACCGGGGGGCACGTCTACCCGTTGCTCGCCTTCGCCGACTGCCTGCGCCGACACGACCCGGGCGTCCGGATCACCTGCCTCGGCACACCCAGGGGCATGGAGAACGACCTGATTCCGCCGCAGGGCTACGACCTGCGGCAGATTCCGGCGTACCAGCTGCCCCGGTCGGTCAACATGAACCTGGTCCGCACCCCGGGCCGGATGTGGACAGCGGCGCGCGCCGCGGGCAAGGTGATCGACGAGGTGCGCGCCGACGTGGTCGTCGGCTTCGGCGGGTACGTCGCGGTGCCGGCCTACCTGGCCGCGTGGCGTCGTGAGCTGCCCATGGTGATCCACGAGGTGAACGTGCCACCGGGCGTGGCCAACCGGCTGGGCATGAAGTTCACCAAGAACGTCGCCGTCGGCTTCCCCAATCAGCCGAGTCAGGCCGAGTCGCTGCGGGACGCCACAGTGGTCGGGGTGCCGCTGCGCCGCTCCATCACCGGTCTGGACCGGTACGCGCTGCGCAACGCCGCCCGCGCCCACTTCGGGCTTCGCCCGGACCTGCCGGTGCTCTTCGTGTCCGGCGGGTCGTCCGGTGCCCGTTCGATCAACCTGGCGGTCTCCGGGGCGGCCAAGGAGTTGGCCCGCAACGGCGTGCAGGTGCTGCACGTGATGGGCGCCCGCAACGAGCCGGTGCCGATCCCCACCGACCTGCCGGTGCCGTACGTGACGCTGCCGTACCTGTCCGAGATGGAGCTGGGCTACGCCGCCGCCGACCTGATGCTGGCCCGGGGCGGGGCGATGACCGTCGCCGAGGTCTCCGCGATCGGGCTGCCCACGATCTACGTGCCGTACCCGCACAGCAACCAGGAGCAGCGGCGCAACGCGCTGCCGGTGGTGGAGGCCGGCGGCGGGTTGCTCGTCGACGACGGGGAACTCACCCCGGACTGGCTGGAGCGCACCGTCATCCCGCTCATCCGTGATCCGCAGCGGCTCTACACGATGGGCGCCGCAGCCGGGTCGTACGGCCGGCGCGACGGCGACGAGGCACTGCGCTCGTTCGTGCTGGCGGCGGTGAACCGATGACCGCGCAGTTCACCCCGGCCGGCACGCTCACCGCCGAGGACCTGGGCGCCGTCCACCTGATCGGGGTGGGCGGGGTGGGCATGCTCGGCGTGGCCCGACTGCTGCTCACCCGCGGCATCCGGGTGTCCGGCAGCGATCTGCGTGAGTGGCCTTCGCTGGCCGGCCTGCGGGCCCTCGGCGGCACCATCCATCTCAGCCACGAGGTGACGAACCTCGACGGCGTGGACACCGTCGTCTACTCGTCGGCCATTCCACAGGACCACCTGGAGCTGGTCGAGGCGCGTCGGCGTGGCCTGCGGGTGCTGCACCGCTCGGAGGCGCTCGCCGCGGCGATGACCGGTCGCCGGGCGGTGGCCGTCGCCGGGACGCACGGCAAGACCACCACCACCTCGATGGTGACGATGGTGCTCCAGCAGGCCGGTGTGGACCCGTCCTTCGTGATCGGTGGGGAGATCTCCGAGGTCGGCTCGGGCGCCCACCACGGCACCGGCGAGCACTTCGTGGTCGAGGCGGACGAGAGCGACCGCTCGTTCCTCATCTACCGCCCGTACGTCTCGATCATCACGAACGTCGAGGCGGACCACCTGAACACCTACGGCGACTACGCGACGCTGGAGGCGGCGTTCGTGGAGTTCGCCCGACTCACCGACCCGGACGGGTTCATCATCACCTGCGCGGACGACCCGGGCGGTCGGCGGCTGGCCGAGAGCCTGCGGTCCGAGGGACGACGGGTGTTCACCTACGGCGAGGCGGACGACGCCGACCTGCGGTTGACCGAGATGGTCTCCTCCGCGCGTGGGGTGCGCTACCTGGCCGCGATCGACGGCCGGTCGCTCGGTGAGTTCCGGCTGCCGGTGCCGGGGCGGCACATGGGGCTGAACAGTGCCGCCGCGGTGCTGACCACGTACCTGCTGGAGCTGCCGCTGGAGGCGGCGGAGGCCGCGCTCGCGGTCTTCCCCGGCGTGCGCCGGCGCTTCGAGCGCAAGGGTGTCGCGGACGGCGTGCTGGTCTACGACGAGTACGCCTACCACCCGACGTCGATGACGTTGGCGATGCAGACGTTGCGCGAGGTCGCCGGGGATGGCCGCCTGATCGTCGTCTTCCAGCCGTACCGGCTGTACCGCACCCGCGACAACCAGGCCGAGATCGCCGAGGCGCTGGCCATCGCGGACGAGGTGGTGCTGTTGGAGGTCTTCGGGCCGGGTGAGTTGCGTCAGCCCGGTGAGGGCTCGGCGGCGCTGATCGCGGCAGTGGAGCTGCCCGCCGACCGCAAGGTCTTCGTGGAGTCGTGGGAGCAGGCCCCGGTCGAGGTGGCGCGTCGCGCCCGCTCGGGGGACGTGGTGGTCACCATGGGCGCCCCGCCGATCTCGCTGATGGGTGACGAGCTGCTGGCCGCCCTGGGTGAGCGTACGGCCGGCTCGGCGCCGACCGCGACCGTCGACCCGGTGGCCACCACCCCGGCGATCGGTGATCCGGTGGCGGGTGGGGCCACGTCCGGTGGCGACGGCGCGGCTCTCGGTGGCACCGCCGTGCCCGGCGGCTCGGCGCCCACGGCCGGATGAGTCCCGGCCCGGCCCGAGGGCGGACCAGCGCCGCCGAGGGTGGCGCCCCGCGCCGGGGTCCGGCCCGGCGGTGGCAGCTGGTCCGGGCGGGCCGCGACGCGGTACCGCCCTCGACCCGCCGGTTCATGGCCCGTGCCCGGCAGCGCCGCATGCGTGCGGCGCTGCCGTGGGCGGTGGCCGCCGGTGTGCTCGCCCTGGCCGGGCTGGTTGCCTGGACGGTGCTCGGCACCGGGCTGTTCGGCGTGCGTGAGGTACGCGTGGAGGGTGCCGACCTGGTCACTCCGGTGCAGGTGCACGACGCGGTGGGCGTTCCGGACGGGGTGCCGCTGGCCCGGGTGGACCTGGCCGCCGCCGCCCGGCGGGTCGGCGCGCTGCCGGCGGTGGAGCGGGCCACTGTCTCCCGGGACTGGCCCGGCGCGCTGGTGGTGCGGGTGACCGAGCGGACCGCGGTGGCGGTGGTGCCGCAGGGGGAGGCGTTCGCCCTCATCGACCGGAGCGGGGTGGCGTTCCGGACGGTGGAGCGACGCCCGGCCGGCCTGCCGCAGGTGACGGTGGCCAGCCCGGCCGCCGACGACCCGGGCACCCGGGCCGCGCTGGAGGTGCTCGTCGCGCTGACGCCGCAGCTTCGCGCCGAGCTGGTGGACGTGAACGTGGAGGGGTTGGCCCGGATCAGCCTGCGGTTGCGGGGGGACCGGACGGTGGTCTGGGGCGACGCGACCCGGGGTACGGACAAGGCCCGGGTGGCCACCGCGCTGCTCGACGAGGACACCGATCGGATCGATGTGAGCGCGCCAGACGTGGTGACCTTTCGTTGACAGGTGAGCGCACGGGGACGTGACCCGTCGCGCTCCGCTCGGCGACACGCCGCCCGGGTCCTTGGCTCATCGCGCGGTGGCGCTTACGTTGCCCCGAAGAGCTTCAGTGGTTGACATAACTGTAAGCCTCTAGTAGAGGGTGAGGGTTCACCCCTGATCCTCGCTGGTGACAGCTGTCGTCGGCCGCTGGTCTGGCCACGCCGTACCCGGTCGGCCGAAGCCAATCTCGAAGAAAGGACCGGAGATGACACCTCCGCACAACTACCTGGCGGTCATCAAGGTCGTCGGCATCGGGGGTGGCGGCGTCAACGCCGTCAACCGGATGATCGAGGTTGGGCTCAAGGGCGTCGAGTTCATCGCGATCAACACCGACGCGCAGGCGCTGCTGATGAGCGACGCCGACGTCAAGCTCGACGTCGGCCGGGAGCTGACCCGTGGCCTGGGGGCCGGGGCCAACCCGGACGTCGGGAAGAACGCCGCCGAGGACCACCGCGACGAGATCGAGGAGGTGCTCAAGGGCGCCGACATGGTCTTCGTGACCTGCGGCGAGGGCGGCGGCACCGGCACCGGCGGCGCGCCCGTGGTGGCCAACATCGCCCGCAAGCTCGGCGCACTGACCATCGGTGTGGTGACCCGGCCGTTCTCGTTCGAGGGCAAGCGCCGCCAGGTGCAGGCCGAGACGGGAATAGACGAACTCCGCAACCAGTGCGACACGCTGATCGTGATCCCGAACGACCGGCTGCTGGCCCTCGGTGACCGCAACATCAGCATGATGGACGCGTTCCGCACCGCCGACCAGGTGCTGCTCTCGGGTGTGCAGGGCATCACCGACCTGATCACCACCCCGGGTCTGATCAACCTGGACTTCGCCGACGTCAAGAGCGTGATGAGCGGCGCCGGCAGCGCGTTGATGGGCATCGGCAGTGCCCGCGGCGAGAACCGCGCGGTCGAGGCGGCCGAGGCGGCCATCTCCAGCCCGCTGCTGGAGCAGAGCATGGACGGCGCGCGGGGCGTGCTGCTCTCCATCGCCGGCGGTTCCGACCTGGGCCTCTTCGAGATCAACGACGCCGCCCAGCTGGTCACCGACGCGGCCCACCCGGACGCCAACATCATCTTCGGCGCGGTCATCGACGACGCGCTCGGTGACGAGGTGCGGGTGACTGTCATCGCGGCGGGCTTCGACGGCGGCACGCCCGCGTACAAGGCGGCCGAGCCGGCTCGCAAGACCAACACCAACCAGCCGGCGCCGCAGAGCACTCCGGTGCCGACGCCGGCCACCAACCCGGCTCCGGCCCAGTCGCCACGTCGCGTGCTCTTCGACGACGTGGACGTCCCCGACTTCCTCAAGAACGGGTCCTGAGCACCGCCGATGACCGACAGCTCAGCCACGGTACGACCGGATCGGCGCGCCGAACTCGCGGCCGGTCTGGCCCAGGTACGGTCCCGGATCGATGACGCCTGCGCGCAGGCCGGCCGGGACCGCGCCGAGGTCACGATGATCGCGGTGACGAAGACGTACCCGGCCAGCGACGTGTTGGCGCTGGCCGGGCTCGGGGTCACCGACATGGGGGAGAACCGCGACCAGGAGGCAGCAGGCAAAGCCGCCGAGGTGGCTGCCGCCGGGGTGCGTCCCCGCTGGCACTTCATCGGGCAGTTGCAGCGCAACAAGGCCCGCTCGGTGGTCCGCTACGCCGACGTGGTGCATTCCGTCGACAGTGTCCGGCTGGCCCGGGCGTTGGCCACCGCGACCGCCGACCGGCAGGAGCCGCTCGACGCCCTGATTCAGGTGAGCATCGACGGCGACGCGGTCCGGGGCGGAGCGCTGCCCGATTCGGCGGATCCGGGCGCCGGGTTGGAGTCGGTGGCCGAGGCGGTGGCCGACGCGCCGGGGCTGCGTCTGGTCGGCCTCATGGCGGTCGCACCGCTGGGATGGGAGCCGGAGCGGGCGTTCGCCCGGCTCGCGGAGGTTGCCGGCGTGTTTCGGGCTGTCCATCCGGGAGCGACAGCGTTGTCCGCCGGAATGAGCGGAGATTTCGAAATCGCGATCCGTTACGGCGCGACACATGTCCGCGTCGGTAGCGCGTTGCTCGGAATGCGTCCCACGCTGCGGTAGCCTGACCGCGAGACAAGCAAATTACATCAGTGTTGTTTCAGGGGCGGGCGTCTCCTAGTCGGGGGTCGTGGCGCGCGACGCGAATCGCGCGCCGGGGGATTGCTGTTCCGGTCCGATGGGCATGGTTGTCCACTCGCGACGGGCGACATGGCACGGGGGCGCGTGCCGCACGGCGGACGGAAGGGCGCGGGATGGGTGCACTGCGCAAGGCGGGGGTCTGGCTCGGTCTGGTCGAAGAAGACGACGAGCGGGCCTACGACGACGGTGGCTACGACAAGGGTGGCTACCGCGACTCGCGTTACCGGCAGAGCCGGTACGCCGAGGAGTTCGCCGACGACGACGAGGACGACACCGAGGAGCCGCCGGCTCCCCGGCCGCGCGAGAGCGGGCGTGGTCGACTCTCCGAGCGGCCGAGCGGGCGGTTGAGCGAGTCCGAGCGCGGTGACGGTGAGCGCCCGGAGCGGGTCGAGCGGTCCAGCGTACGGTCGATCACCCGGTCGTCGGCGGGCGAGACCTCCGGCGCGCTGACCTACCACACGCGGGACAACCTGGCCCTCGCGCCGCAGGTCACGTCGCGTGAGCGGGCTCTGCCCGAGGAGGAGCAGCGTTACCAGATCACCACGCTGCACCCCACCACCTACCGGGAGGCGCGCACCATCGGCGAGCACTTCCGCGACGGGGTCCCGGTGATCATCAATCTCACCGAGATGGATGAGGCCGATGCCCGCCGTCTGGTGGACTTCGCCGCCGGGCTGGCGTTCGGTCTGCGCGGTACGATCGAGCGCGTGACCAATCGGGTGTTCCTGCTCTCACCGGCTAACGTCCAGGTCACCGCTGAGGACAAAGCCAAGATCGCTGAGGGCGGCTTTTTCAGTCTGAGTTGACCCCGCCCGACCCGAGGGACGTCGCTGACCGTGTTGTCGATCTTACTGCAAGTGCTGTACCTGATCCTTTATGTCTTCCTGCTCCTTCTTCTGTCCCGGTTCGTGTTGAGCGCCGTCCTGCAGTACGGCCGTCGCTGGCAACCGGGGCGTGGAGCATCAGCAGGATTGGAATCCGTGTGGAGCGTCACTGATCCCCCTCTCAACGCGTTGAGGCGTGTGATCCCTCCGCTGCGAATTGGTACCGTGAGCATCGACCTGGCCTCCCTTGTGCTCCTGGTTATCCTGTTCGTGCTGATGGAGTTCGTGTTAGGGCCGTCGATCAGGGCATCTGCCTGATGACCGACGCGCTTTCGCGGCCGCAACTGACCCGAGGAGTTTCGATGCCGCTGACCCCGGCCGACGTCCACAACGTCGCCTTCAAAAAGCCGCCGATCGGCAAGCGGGGGTATGACGAGGAGGAGGTCGACGCCTTCCTTGACGAGGTCGAGCGCGAGCTCGCCCGTCTCATCGAGGAGAACAACGAGCTGCGCGCCCAGGTGGAGCGCGGCGGCCGTGGCGGCGCCCCCGCAGGCCCCGGCGGCGACGCCCGACTGGCGGCGGAGCTCAACGACGTCAAGGCCCAACTGGACCGGGTGCAGCGCGACAAGTCGGCGGCCGAGCAGGCTGCCCGCGCGATGCAGGCCGAGCTGGAGCAGGTCCGCGCGACCGGCGGCCCGGCCGGCGGCGTCACCGGTGACGGTGAGCAGCAGGCCCTGCGCGTGCTGATGATGGCCCAGCGCACCGCCGACGACCACGTGTCCGACGCTCGCCGCGAGGCCGACCAGCTGCTGTCCGAGGCTCGCAGCAAGGCCGAGGAGGTGACCCGGGAGGCGCGCGCGAAGGCTGACGCCCTTGAGCGGGACGCCCGCCAGCGGCACCAGGAGGCCATGGGCGGCCTGGACGCCAAGCGCACGGCCCTGCAGAAGCACATCGAGGAGCTCAAGCAGTTCGAGCGCGAGTACCGCACCCGGCTCAAGGCGTACCTGGAGAGCCAGCTGCGTGACCTCGACGGTCGCGGCCAGGGCCTCGAGGCCGAGATGACCCGCTCCGAAGCCGGCCGGGTCGCTGGCGGCAACGGGCTGGCCGCAGCGGGCCTCGCCGGTTCGTACGGCGGCGGCGGGCGCTCCGGCGCCCTCGAAGCCGGACGCTGAGCACCGGCCGGCGATCGCTGTCCGCCAATGGTGACGGTCGCCGGCCCTGCCTGGACGGTTCGACGCGGCGGGGGTGAGCCGTGATAGTCGCAAGTCTTCTGCTCATCCTCGTCGCGGTGGTGCTACTGGTGCTCGGCCTGGCCGGTGGCTCCAGCTTCTTGTTGGTCATCTCCATCGCGGCCAGTCTGCTGGCCGCCGTGGCGTTGGTGGTGGGCGCCCGCCAGGCAGCCGCCAACCGTGCCATGGCGGATCCCGGCCGGCCCGACCCGCGGCACCCCGACGCACCCCGCATGGCCAGCCAGGCCACACCGGGTGTCGCGTACGGACCGCCGCTGGTCGAGCCGGAGGTGCCGGTCCAGCACGTGCCCACGACGTTTGGTACCGGCGGCGCCGGGTGGCGGCAACCACCCACGCCGCCGGTCGACCACGCGCCGATCGATGACGCGTCGCCGTTCGACTCGCGCGTCGACGACGCGTCGCCGTTCGTGACTCCGGCGGACGAGGCGTCCTCGCGTTCCCGGCCCGTCAGCCCGGCGTCGCCGATCGCGGCGTCGGCCGATGACGTGTTCGACCCCGCGGTTTCGGCGGTCGACGAGCCGGCCGCCCAGCAGATCACGGCCGCCGAGGCGGCCCGGGTGGCCCGACTGCTCGACGACGTCGAGGTCGTCGACGGCCGCCCCCGATACCACCTCGACGGCTGCCCCCACCTGGTTGGCTGGCAGCCCGAGACGCTACCGGTCGCCGAGGCCGTGGAGCTCGGCTTCACTCCGTGCGCGCACTGCGCGCCGGCGACCGCTCTCCTCGCCGACGCCCGGCCGATCTGAAGCGGGCGCCGGTGCCCGCGCAGGACACGCTCACCGTGGCGGTACGGGTGAAGCCCGGGGCCTCCCGGGACCGGATGGGTGGCCGCTTCGACGGCCCGCACGGGCCCGCTCTCGTGATCGCGGTCCACGACCCGGCCGTCGACGGTCGGGCCACCGAGGCGGCCCGCCGGGCGCTGGCCGGCGCGTTGGGCGTCCGGCCGGCAGCGGTGTCACTGCGCACCGGCGCCGCCAGCCGGGACAAGCTCTTCCTCGTCGATCGGCCCGGCCCGGAGATGCCAGAGGTGCTGCGCCGCCTGCGCGACGGATCCGCCGAGTGAGGACAGCCCAGGCAAGGCAGCCGTGACGCCCGGGTTGGATATCGCGCTGCTGCTCGGTGCGGCAGTGCTGCTGGTCGCGGTCGGCGCGGTGCGACTCTCCACCCGGCTCGGTGTGCCCAGCCTCCTGGTCTACCTGGCGTTGGGCGTGGCGATCGGCGAGAGCGGGTTGGGCATCCGTTTCGACGACGTCGAGCTGACCCGGACCCTCGGCTTCTGCGCGCTGATCGTGATCATCGCGGAGGGTGGCCTCACCGCCCGGTGGACCACGCTGCGCCCGGTGCTCGGGCTGGCCTCGGCGCTCTCCACGGTCGGCGTGATCGTCAGCATCGTGGTGGTCGGCGTCGCCGTGCACCTGCTGCTGGGGCTGGACTGGCGGTTGGCGCTGCTCTACGGCGCGGTGCTCTCGTCCACCGATGCGGCGGCCGTCTTCGCCACCCTGCGCCGGCTGCGGTTGCCGCCTCGGCTGGTGGCGACACTCGAGGCCGAGTCGGGGATGAACGACGCCCCGGTGGTGCTGCTGGTGGTGCTGCTGTCCCACCGGGGGTTTTCTCATCCGTGGTGGTACGAGGCCGCGCTGGTCTGCTACGAGCTGGGCGTCGGTGCGGCGGTGGGCCTGGCCGCGGGCGTCGCCGGCACCTGGGCGCTGCGCCGGGCCGCGCTGCCCTCGGCCGGGCTCTACCCGATCGCCGCGGTGGGCATCACCGTGCTGGCGTACGCCGCGGGGGCGGTCCTGCACGCCTCGGGCTTCCTCGCCGTCTACGTGGCCGGGGTGCTGCTGGGCAATGCCCGTCTGTCGCACCGGCAGGCGATTCTCGGCTTCGCGGACGGGCTGGCCTGGCTCGCCCAGATCGGGTTGTTCGTGCTGCTCGGGTTGCTGGCCTCGCCGGGCCGGCTGGACGCGGCGGTGCTGCCCGCGGTGGTCGCCGGGCTGGCCCTGGTGCTCCTGGCCCGTCCGCTGTCGGTGGCCGTCTCGGCGTTCCCGTTCCGGGTCGGCCTTCGCGAACAGGCGTTCCTGTCCTGGGCCGGGCTGCGCGGGGCGGTGCCGATCGTGCTGGCCACCATTCCGCTCTCCGAGCGGGTGCCCGGCGCGGAGCGGCTCTTCGACGTGGTCTTCGTGCTGGTGGTGATCTTCACGCTGGTGCAGACCGGGACGCTGGGGCCGTTCGCCCGTCGGTTGCGGGTGACGGCGCCGGCCGAGGCCGCCGAGATCCACGTGGAGACCGCGCCGCTGGAGCGGATGCGCGCCGACCTGCTCCAGGTGGAGGTGCCGCCGGGCTCGCGACTGGCGGGCGTGCACGTCGACGAGCTGCGGCTTCCGCTGGGCGCGTCGGTGACCCTGGTGCTGCGCGACGGCGTGGGTTTCGTGCCCGCGCCGGACACCCGGTTGAAGACCGGCGACAGTCTGCTGATCGTGGCGACCGCCGGGGTGCGAGATGCCGCGGAACGGCGGTTGCGGGCCGTCAGTCGGCGGGGTCGTCTGGCCCGATGGTTTGGTGAGTACGGGGATGAGGTGGTCAATTGATCTGCTAGCGTTCCCTTTGCCCCAGTTAGGCAGGGCTAGGGGCTGTTAGACGGTGCGACGGTGCGGCACGTTGTCGGACGCCTGTACGTTCCGTATTCTTGCCAACCTCCGGAGTGCGCGGCCAACGTCGCCGCGCGCCCCTTTTCGTACATAGGGGACGCCCTGGTCGGCGCCCCCTGACCAGGCGCCGCGGACCGCGCGGTTCCGCCGGCCGAGGGAGCGACCCATGGCGAAGCCAGCCGACACCAGGACCGCCGGGCGCAAGCCGGCGGCCAAGGCCACCCGCAGCACGGCGGAGACCGAGAAGATCCGGGCGGCGCTGGCGGCGCGGCGGGACGAGCTTCGTGCCGAGTACGATCAGACGCTGAGTGAGATCACCGAGCTGCAGCGCGATCGGCTGACCGACTCGGCCGGGGACGACCAGGCCGACACGGGCACCAAGACGCTCGAGCGGGAGCAGGAGATCTCTCTCGCCAACAGCATTCTGGAACGGATCACGCAGGTGGAGCGCGCTCTGGAGCGCCTCGACGAGGGTGGTTACGGCTGGTGCGAGCGGTGCGGCAACCCGATCCCGGTCGAGCGCCTCGCCGCCTTCCCGTCGGCCACCCAGTGTGTGACGTGCAAGCAGCTGGAGGAGCGGCGCTGAGGTCCGTTCCCCGGCGGCGATGAGACGGTGAGCGATCACCGCCAAGACTGTCGATGGGGAGCGCATGACCGCAGTACCGTCCGCCGAACCCGGCCGCACCGACCCGGGCGGCGGCACACGCCGGCCCCGGGCCGTCGCGATTCTCGCCGGGGTCGCCCTGGTGGCCCTGCTGGCCGACCTGGTCACCAAGCACCTCGCGCTGGCCGCGCTGACCGACCGGGAGCCCGTCAAGCTGCTCGGCGGGTTCGTCTACCTGAGCCTGACCCGCAACAGCGGCGCGGCCTGGAGCATCGGCGCCGACCACACCTGGGTCTTCCCGCTGATCACCATCGGTGTGGTCGGCTGGATCGTCTGGATGGCACTGCGCCTGCGCTCGCTGCCCTGGGCGATCTCCCTCGGCCTGGTGCTGGGTGGCGCGTTGGGCAACCTCGTCGACCGGATCTTCCGGGCGCCGTCCCCCTTCCACGGGCACGTGGTCGACATGATCAGCCTCTTCGACCCGTACGGTCAGGTCTGGCCGGTGTTCAACCTGGCCGACAGCTCGCTGGTCTGTGGCGTGCTGCTGGCCGTCCTGTTGGAGCTGACCGGCCGCCAGCGTGACGGCCGGCGGGCGGGTCGCGACGGCGACCCGGCCACCACTGACGCCGCGTCGGGCGCCGAACAGAGGGAGCGGGCATGACCTCCGCGTTCGCCGCTGGCGGCGACCACCGTTCCCTTCCGGTTCCGGACGGCCTCGACGGCATGCGCCTGGACCAGGCGGTGTCCCGCCTGTTCGGGCTCTCCCGCACCGCCGCCGCAGCCCTCGTCGACGCCGGAGACGCGCTTGTCGACGGCTCCGTCCGGCCCAACTCGCACAAGGTCAAGGCCGGCTCCTGGCTGGACGTCACGCTGCCCGCCCCGGTCGCACCGCCGACTGTGGTGCCGCAGGCGGTGCCCGGCCTGCGGGTGGTCTACGCCGACGACGACATCGTCGTGGTCGACAAGCCGGTGGGGGTGGCAGCGCACCCCAGCCCTGGGTGGACCGGGCCGACGGTGATCGGCGCGCTCGCCGCGATCGGGCACCGCATCTCCACGAGCGGCGCCGCCGAGCGCCAGGGCGTGGTACACCGGCTCGACGTGGGCACCACCGGGATCATGGTGGTGGCCAAGAGCGAGCAGGCGTACACGGCGTTGAAGCGGGCCTTCAAGTACCGCGAGGTCGACAAGGGTTACCACGCGGTGGTGCAGGGTCACCTGGACCCGCTGCGCGGCACCGTCGACGCGCCGATCGACAGGCACCCCACCCACGATTACCGGTGGGCGGTGGTCTCCGGCGGCAAGCCGAGCATCACCCACTACGACACCCTGGAGGCGTTCCCGGCGGCGAGTCTGGTCGACGTCCGGTTGGAGACCGGCCGGACCCACCAGATCCGGGTGCACTTCTCCACCCTGCGGCACCCCTGTGTGGGTGACCTCACCTACGGCGCCGATCCCACCCTCTCGGCCCGTCTCGGCCTGGCCCGACAGTGGCTGCACGCCCGCGAACTGAGCTTTTTGCACCCCCGAACGGGGGACGAGGTCCGGTTCGTCAGCGACTACCCTGACGATCTGGACCGTGCGCTCCAGATCCTGCGTGACTGAGCGGCGACCGCCCGACACCGATCCACAGAGGGGATCCCGCCCGTGCGCGCCGGCAACCTGCTGCGGCAGCTGGACCAGCGGCTGCTGCCGCCGCTGACCCGGGCCGTGGCCCGGCTGGGCGACAGGTCGGCGCGGTCCGGCGTGCTCAGCTGGGCCGCTGTGCTCTCCGCGGCTGCGGTGCTGGGCACCGCCGTCTGGGCCGTCGACGACACGCCGGTCGGCGACCGGACGGTGGGCGAGGTGACCCGGGTCGGCGTTGCCGACGGCGACTCCGTCCCCGGCTACCTGCGGTCGGCCGCGGCCGACCTGGCCGCGCTGCCCGCTCCGGCCGCCGAGGGCGGCACGTACGCCCTGGTCACGCTCGACGCGTACCTGCCACCGCAGCGGCTGGCGACGGTGCTCGGCGACGTCGGGGTCTCGACCGTCTTCGGGCGGGTTCCGCTGCCCGGCCGGCAGACCGAGATCGTCAGGATCCCCGCGCTGCGGGTGCCCGACGATGTGGTCGCCGGGATGGGTGAGGTGGCGGTCCGCAAGGAGACCGAGGCCGCCGACTACCGGGCCAGGGCCGCCGCGGTCAACGGCGACGGGGTGGGCGAGCGGGAGCTGCGGGAGCAGTACGCCAGCGGCGCCGAGGTGGCCGCCGCCGAGGCGGCCGCGTACCGCACCGGCTGCGCCTGCGTCTACGCGGCGGTGGTCCGCGCGACGCCGGTGGCGCTGCGCGGTGTCGCGGCCCGGCCGGACGTGCGGGCGGTCGACCCCGCTCCCGAGGTGTACCGGCTGGACCGCACGGTCTTCACTCCGCCCCTGCCCGAGCAGCGCGACGTGGTGCGTCCGCCGGCCGACACCGGGCCGAGCGCCGTACCGACGCAGGGCGAGCGGCCAGCGCCGGCGATCAGCGCACCGGCGCCCTCGGCGTCCGTGGGCGAATCGTCGGAACCTGCACCAGTCGTGACGATTCCGTCACCCGAACCGTCGACGCCGGAGCCCACCGAGTCGGTGCCGCCGAGCGTCACCACCTCGCCGGACGCCACCGTCGCCGAGCAGTCGTCGCCACCGCCGTCGTCGTGATCTGCGCCGGCTGGTGTGCGCTCTGAGGTGTAGTCCGAATAGGGTTGGGTTCGTAGCCTGTCAGACGGAGATCGATGGCGCTGGGAGGGCGGGCCGTGGAGGGCAGTGAGACCGGCTGGGGCCGGCCGGCCGAACCAGCGCCGCGGTGGCGCGCGTTGTTGGACCGCGCCCGGCTGGGCGGTCGCGGCGCGGAGCAGACCGAGCCGGAACGGCGCGCCGACGAGCCACCACCGGACCCGCTGCCGCGGCGTGCGGCCCCCAACGGCTACGCCGGGCGGGCACCCGCCATCGGGCATCCGGCCGACCTGACGTACGGCGCGGAGCCTGGTTACCGGGCCGAGGCGACCTACCGGGTCGACCCCGCCTACCGGGCCGAGCCGGCGTACCGGGCCGAGCCGGACTATCGAGCGGAGCCGGCGTACCGGACCGAGCCGGGATATCGGGCCGAGCCGGACTACCGGGCCGAGCCGGCGTACCGGTCCGAGCAGCCCGGCTATCGCGCTGAGCCCGGCTACCGGGCCGAGCCGGGCTACCGTGCGGAGCCGGACTACCGCGCCGCGCCCGGCTACCGCGCCGAGCCGGACTACCGCGCTGAGCCGACGTACCGGGCCGAGCCTGAGCCGCCGCCACGCGGCCCCGACCCGGTCCCGTCGCGTTACGCGTTGCTGGACAACGGCTACCGGCCGGGCGACCCGCCGGTCGAGTCGCGGTACGCGCTGCTGGAGACCGGCTACCAGCCGGAGACCGGCTACCCGGCGGTCGCGCCACCGCCACCGCCTCCGCCGGTCGCCCCGCCGCCCGCGCCGCCGGTCGCCGCGCCAGTCGTGCCGCCCGTCCCGCCGCCGCCCACCCCGACGGTCGGCTCGGCGGTCGCCGAGCGTGCCTACCCGGCCCGCATCGAGTGGCGGCCACAGGCCGTCGACCAGGAGCAGGAGCGCGCCAACGGAGTGCTCCAACGGGACCTGGGCACGCCCCGGGTGTTCGCCTTCGCCAACCCCAAGGGCGGGGTGCACAAGACGACCGCCACCGTGCTCGCCGCGGCGACGGTCGGCAGCGTCCGCGGCAAGGGCGTGCTGGCCTGGGACGACAACGAGCTGCGCGGCACCCTCGGCCTGCGCGCCGGCAGCGCCCGGCACGCCCGGACGATCCGGCACCTGATCAGCGACCTGGCCCAGATCGAGATCCTGGAGGACGCGACACTGCTGGACCGGCTGGACGACTACCTGCGGCACGCCTCCGACGGCTCGTACGACGTGCTGGCCGGCGAGGAGAGCCCGCGCTTCGCCCAGCGACTGGACCAGTTCACCGTCCGACGTGTGCTGGAGCTGCTGCGGCGTACCCACGACGTGGTCTGCGTGGACACCGGCAACAACGTGGAGAGTCCCAACTGGCGCACGGTGATGCAGGCCGCCGACCAGCTGGTGGTGACCACCGTGCCCCGGGAGGACGCGGCGTTCAGCGCGGACTGGATGCTCGACCTGCTGCACGAGGAGGGCATGGGCGAGTTGGCGGACAACGCGATCACCCTCATCTCCTGCCCGACCCCGGGCCGCTCGACGCTCCAGGACGACCTGGAGCGGCACTTCGCCACCCGTACCCGTGGCGTGGCCGTCGTGCCGTACGACCCGGCGCTGGAGACCGGATCGTCGATCGAGTACCACCAGCTCCAGCCGGAGACCCGGCAGGCGTGGCTGCGGGCCGCGGCGATGATGGTGGAGCCGTTCGCCCGGTGAGCTGGTCTGCCGCCACCGGAGCCCCGCTCTCGCGCCGGGCCTGAGAGGATCATCGGGTGAGCCCGGACAACCCCGATCCTGAGCGGCCCGTCGACGAGCCCGACCAACCCGCGCCAACCCGTACGCCGGGCGCGCAACCGCCGGAGGTCGACCCGTCGGCCGGGACAGCGCCGGGCGGGTCCGACCCGGGCCAGGTGCCGCCCTCGGCGGCGTACCAGAGCTCGTTGGACCTTCGGTTCGACGAACCGCGCCGTCCGCTGCGTGCCGTGGCGACGGTGCTGGGCGCCGTGCTCGCGCTGGCCGCGCTGGGTGTCCCGCTCGGGCTGCTCTGGGCCGCGCTCGCGCCGGACACTCCGGTGCTCAAGACTGCCGAGGGGGCGATCTACGCCGAGCCGCAACCGGAGCAGCCGATCGCGGCCGATGGCTGGTTCAGCCTGCTCGGGCTCGCCTTCGGGCTGATCGTGGCGCTCGCCCTGTGGTTCGTGCTGCGTCGGCGGCGCGGCCCGATCGGGCTGCTCGCCGCGGTGCTCGGCGCCCTGGTCGCCGCGCCGGTGGCCTGGCAGGTGGGGCGGCGGATCGGCCTGGCCACCTTCGACCGGTTGCTGGACACCGCCCCGGCCGGGCAGGCCTTCAGCAAACCCGCCGACCTGCGGGCCGGTGGGGTGGACTGGCTGCTGGGCGTGCTGCCGGTGCCGCACGGCAACCTGCTGTTGCCGGCGTTCGGGGCCGCTGTCATGTACACACTGCTGGCCGGCTGGTCACGGTGGCCGGGCCTACGCCCGGAGCCCGAGCCGGCGGATTTCAGTTGGGTGTCGGCGGGGACGCCAGCTCCGCCAGCGGCACCGGAACCGCCCGCACCTGACGCAGCAGAGCCGCCTCGCGGTTGAGCAACCGCAGCTCGGCGCGGAGCCGGGAGGCGGTGTCGTCGATCGCCAGCAGCCGTTGCCGGTCGTCGACGGTGAGCGCCGCGGTCGCCGCCACCAGGTGCGAGAGCACCGTCGGGTCCTCCGGCAACTGCTCGGAGATCTCCTCCGGGTCGGAGCGGATCAGGCCGAGGTACTGCCGGAACACCGCGATCACCCGGGCGGCCAGCAGATCGGCCACCTCGTCCGGGCCGCCCGGGTCGGGCAGCCACTCGACGTCGGCGGTCAGGTAGGGCTGCGCGCTGTCGTCGACCTCGGCGATCCGGAAGCGACGGCGGCCGACCGTCACGATGTCGAAACCACCATCGGCGAGCTCGGTCACCTGGCGCAGCTCGGCGGTGCAGCCCACCTCGTGCAGCGTGACCTCGCCGACGCTCGGCGTCGCCCGCCCGCCGGGGCCGGCGGGCGCGACCTCCCAGCCGGCCTGAATGGCCACCACGCCGAACTCACGCGGGGCACCCTCGGGCAGGTCGACCAGGTGTCGGACCAGCGCCCGGTAGCGCTCCTCGAAGATGTGCAGCGGCAGCACCAACCCGGGAAAGAGCACCGTTGCGAGCGGGAACACCGGCAGCCGTGCGGTCACATGGTCGAGCCTAACCAATCCCGCCCCCGGGGGCGTGGCCCGGCTCACCGTCCCGGCGGACGGGCGGCTCGGGTGGACGTCGGGCCGGCCGCCTAGACTCGCAAGGGTGCTGAATCGGATCGACCTGCGCGACGGTCTCGGTGACCCGCGCCGCCTGCTGCCCCGTGCCCAGCTCGACGTGTCCGTCGCCGTCGAGCGCATCCGGCCGCTGGTGGAGGCGGTCCGTGCGCATGGGTACCCGGCGATCCGGGAGGCCAGCGAGCGATTTGACGGCATCTCGCCGGAGGTGCTGCGGGTGCCGGTCGAGGCGATCACCGAGGCGGAGGGGGTGCTCGACCCGGCGGTGCGTGAAGCGCTGCTGGAGTCCATCGCCCGGGCCCGTCGGGTGCACGCCGACCAGCGGCGCACCGACCACACCACCCAGGTGGTGCCCGGCGGCACAGTCACCGAGCGGTGGCTGCCGGTCGACCGGGTCGGCCTCTACGTGCCGGGTGGCCTGGCGATGTACCCGTCGACAGTGGTGATGAACGTGGTGCCCGCCCAGGCTGCCGGGGTGCGCTCGCTGGTGGTGGTCAGCCCGCCGCAGAAGGACAACGGCGGCCTGCCCGACCCCCGGGTGCTCGCCGCGTGCGCACTGCTCGGCGTCGACGAGGTGTACGCCGTGGGCGGGGCCCAGGCGGTGGCGATGCTGGCGTACGGCGCTGCTGTGGACCCAGCAGGTGACCTGCGGTGCGACCCCGTCGACCTGATCACCGGCCCGGGCAACATCTGGGTGACCGCCGCCAAGCGGCTGCTGCGCGGCGTGGTCGGCATCGACGCCGAGGCCGGGCCGACCGAGATCGCCATCCTGGCCGACGACACGGCCGACCCGGCGCACGTGGCCGCCGACCTGATCAGTCAGGCCGAGCACGACCCGCTCGCCGCGAGCGTGCTCGTCACCCCGTCGGTGGCGTTGGTCGAGGCGGTCGAGGCGGAGTTGGCCCGGCAGGTGCCGGCGACCAAGCACACCGAGCGGGTCACCACCGCGCTGACCGGTGAGCAGAGTGGCGTGGTCCTGGTCGACGACCTTGAGGCGGGGCTGCGGGTGGTCGACGCGTACGCGGCCGAGCACCTGGAGATCCAGACTGTCGACGCCCGGGAGTGGGCGCTGCGGGTCCGCAACGCCGGGGCGATCTTCGTGGGCGCCTGGTCGCCGGTGTCGCTCGGCGACTACTGCGCCGGGTCCAACCACGTGCTGCCCACCGGCGGCTGCGCCCGGCACTCGTCCGGCCTGTCCGTGCAGTCTTTCCTGCGCGGCGTGCACCTCATCGAATACACCGAGGCCGCGCTGCGCGACGTGGCCCCGCACGTGGTCACCCTGGCCAACGTGGAGGACCTGCCCGCGCACGGCCAGGCGGTCCAGGCCCGTTTCCCGGGAGGGGCGGCGTGAGCGGCTGGGACGACCTGCCGGTCCGCGATGATCTGCGCGGGCTGTCGCCGTACGGGGCGCCGCAGCTCGACGTGCCGGTGCGGCTCAACACCAACGAGAATTCCCACCCGGTGCCGGAGCCGGTGGTCGAGGCGATCAGCAAGGCGCTCGCAGCCGAGCTGCGCGAACTGAACCGCTACCCGGACCGGGACGCGGTGGCGCTCCGCGCCGACCTGGCCGACTATCTCGGGCACGGGCTCACCGTCGAGCAGGTGTGGGCGGCCAACGGCTCCAACGAGATCCAGCAGCAGCTGCTCCAGGCGTTCGGCGGGCCGGGGCGCAGCGCGCTCGGCTTCGTTCCGGCGTACTCGATGCACCCGCTGCTGGCCCTCGGCACCAGCACCCGGTGGGTGCCCGCCGAGCGCGGCGTCGACTTCGGTCTGACCGCCGAGGAGGCGGTCGCCCAGGTCCGCGAGCACCAGCCGGACGTGGTCTTCCTCTGCTCGCCGAACAACCCCACCGGCACGGCACTGGATCCGGCGGTGATCGCCGCGGTGCTCGACGTCGCGCCCGGCATGGTGGTCGTCGACGAGGCGTACGCGGAGTTCGCCCGACCGGGGACGATCAGCGCCCTCGCGGTGCTGCCCGGCCACCCGCGGTTGGTGGTCACCCGGACGATGAGCAAGGCGTTCGGCTTCGCCGGCGGCCGGCTGGGTTACCTGGCCGCCGGCCCGGCGGTGGTCAGGGCGGTGCAGCTCGTCCGTTTGCCGTACCATCTCTCCGCGCTCACTCAGGCCGCCGCGCGCGCGGCGGTGGCCCACCGCGATGCCCTTCTCGGTACGGTGAGCGCGATCATGGCGCAGCGGGACCGGATCGTGGCGACGCTGCGCGAGCGGGGGTTGCGGGTCGCCGACAGTGACGCCAACTTCGTGCTCTTCGAGGTGGGCGGCGACCAGACCATCGTCTGGAACGCCCTGCTGGCGCAGGGGGTGCTGGTCCGTGACGTCGGCCTGCCCGGCTGGCTGCGGGTGACCGCCGGCACCGCCGCCGAGACCGACGCCTTCCTTTCTGCAATGGAGACTTCGCAATGAGTCGGATCGCCCGGGTGGAGCGGATCACCAAGGAGACCAAGGTCCTTGTCGAGATCGATCTCGACGGCACCGGCGCCGCCGAGATCAGCACCGGCGTCGGCTTCTACGACCACATGCTGCACCAGATCGCCAGGCACGGCGGCTTCGACCTGACCGTGCGCACGGTGGGTGACCTGGAGATCGACGCGCACCACACGATCGAGGACACCGCGCTCGCCCTGGGTGCGGCGTTCGACCAGGCGCTCGGCGACAAGGCCGGCATCCGGCGGTACGGCTCGGCGACGGTTCCCATGGACGAGGTGCTGGTCCGGGCCGCTGTGGACCTTTCCGGTCGGCCGTACGTGGTGCACGACGAGCCGGTGCTGGCCCCCTACATCGGGCCGGTGTACGCGACAAGCATGACCCGGCACATCTGGGAGTCCTTCGGCCAGGCGGCCCGGGTCACGCTGCACGTCGATGTGCTGCGGGCGGCCCGGCCGGGCGGTCACCCGGACGCGCACCACGTGGTGGAGGCGCAGTTCAAGGCGGTCTCCCGCGCGTTGCGCGAGGCCACCTCGATCGACCCGCGTTCCGCCGGGTCGATTCCGAGCACGAAGGGCGCGCTCTGATGAGCGCGAGGAGTGCAGCGCGGCGGAGCCCCGCAGTCGCGAATGGAAGGGTGCTCTGATGGGTGCCGCGTTGCCGACGTTGCTGCTGATCCTGGCCGGGGTGCTGGTGGGTGGCACCTGGTCGCTCTACCGGCAGGGCGCGCCGAAGGCCGCCGTGCTGATCACCGCGGCGCTCGCGGTTCTCGCCACTGTCGCCGGGGTTCTGCGGCTGCTGCCGGAGAACGGGTGATCGGGGTGACGACATGAGTGATGTGGTGGTGCTCGACTACGGCTCGGGCAACCTGCGCTCGGCGGAGCGGGCGTTGGCCGCCGCCGGGGCGGATGTCCGGGTGACCGACGACCTGGCCGCCGCGGCCGCCGCCGATGGTCTGGTGGTGCCGGGTGTGGGCGCGTACGCGGCGTGCATGGCGGGGATCGAGGCGCTGGGCGCCGGCCCGGTGATCGCCGAACGGGTGGCTGCCGGCCGGCCGGTGCTCGGCATCTGTGTGGGCATGCAGGTGCTCTTCGAGCACGGCGACGAGCACGGCGTGGTGACCAAGGGGCTGGGGCTGCTGCCCGGCGGGGTGACCCGGCTGGCCGCCACCCGGTTGCCGCACATGGGCTGGAACACGGTCCGGGCTCCCCGGGAGTCGGTGCTGTTCGCCGGGTTGACCGAGCAGAGCCGGTTCTACTTCGTCCACTCGTACGCGATGGGCGACCCGGCGGCGCTGGCGGCCGCCGGTGCCACGGTGACCACCGCCCACCACGACACGGATTTCGTCGCGGCGGTGGAGCGTGGCCCGTTGTCGGCGGCCCAGTTCCATCCGGAGAAGTCCGCCGACACCGGTGCCGCGTTGCTGCGCAACTGGCTCGCCACGTTGTCCAACGGTGACTGAGGGTCGTCGCGCGGTGCCCGGCCAGCGGGTGTCGCGGTGAGCCGGGAGCGCGCCCGCCGACGGGCGGAGCGGGAAGCGGAGCAGGCCCGGGAGCGGGCGGTCCGGCAGCGCCAGGTCGCTCGCCTGCAGCGCCGTCGCGCGGTGGTCCGGGGCTTGACGCCGCGGCTGCGGCGGGGTCGTTCCGGGCGGCTGGCCCGGCACACTCGGGGTGAGCGGGCCGCGATCGTGCTGCTCACCGGCGCGGCGTTGATCCTGATCTGGACGTTCGTCGACAACCTGGCGTTGCGTATCGCGCTGATGGTGCTCTTGCTGCTCGTACTGCCGGCGATCGTCGTGATCGCCCTGGACCGTCGTACCTGATCGAGGAGAAGACCTTGAGCCTCACCCTGTTACCCGCCGTGGATGTCGCCGACGGCCGGGCCGTCCGGCTCGTGCAGGGCGCTGTCGGAAGCGAGAGCATCTACGGCGAGCCGCTGGACGCGGCGCTGGCCTGGCAGCAGGACGGCGCGGAGTGGATCCACCTGGTCGACCTGGACGCGGCGTTCGGTCGGGGCACCAACGCGCACCTGCTCGCGGAGGTGGTGCGCCAGTTGGACGTGAAGGTGGAGCTCTCCGGGGGCATCCGTGATGACGAGTCGCTGCGCGCGGCGCTGGGCACCGGGGCGGCCCGGGTGAACATCGGGACCGCCGCCCTGGAGGACCCGGTCTGGTGTGACCGGGTGGTCGCGGAGTACGGCGACCGGGTGGCCATCGGGCTGGACGTGCGGGGTCACACCCTGTCGGCGCGGGGTTGGACCCGGGACGGCGGTGACCTGTACGAGGTGCTGGAGCGGCTGGACAAGGCCGGCGCGAGCCGGTACGTGGTCACCGACATCACCAAGGACGGCACGATGCGCGGGCCGAACCTGGATCTGCTGCGCGAGGTGTGTGCCCGTACCGACCGGCCGGTGATCGCCTCCGGCGGGGTGTCCACCCTGGACGACCTGCGGGCGTTGGCGACCCTGGAGTCGGCCGGCGTGGAGGGTGTGATCGCCGGGAAGGCGCTGTACGCGGGTGCCTTCACGGTGGCCGAGGCGCTGCGGACACTGGCCGAGGCGTGACGACGACCCGGCTCGGGTCGGGTGGGCCGTGGGAGCAGCTCTACGGGTACTCCCGGGTGGTCCGGGCTGGTGAGCGGGCCTGGACGGCGGGTTGCACGGCGACGGTGGACGGCCGGGTGGTGCACGTCGGTGACGCCGCCGCGCAGACCGCGCAGGCGCTGCGGATCGGGCTGGCAGCGCTCGCCGAGGTGGGTGCGGAGCCGGGCGATGTGGTCCGGACCAGGATGTACGTGACGGACCGGCGGTACGCCGACGAGGTGGGCCGGGCGCACAACGCGGTCTTCGGCGCGGTTCGGCCGGCGGCGACCATGGTGGTGGTGGCTGGTCTGCTGGATCCGGAGCATCTGGTCGAGGTGGAGTTGGAGGCGTACCTCGGCGATCGCTGAGGGCGCGTCCGGGCGGCCTGCTGGTCGTCCCGCGGCCCGATAAGTTGTGCACAATCTAATTGTGGGCTACGGTTCAGCGGTGACCGATGACCTGGTGCTGCGCCGGCAGGTGTGCTTCGCGCTCTACGCCGCGTCGCGCGCACTCACCGACGTCTACCGGCCGATCCTCGACGAGGTCGGGTTGACCTACCCGCAGTACCTGGTGCTGCTGGTGCTCTGGGAGCGTCCCGACGACGCCCCCACGGTGTCCGAGTTGGGCGCCGAGCTGCGACTGGACTCCGGCACGCTCTCCCCGCTGCTCAAGCGGCTGGAGGGGGCGGGCCTGGTGGTGCGGCGGCGGTCGGCCCTCGACGAGCGGCGGGTCGAGGTCGGCCTCACCGAGCAGGGTCGGGCGCTGCGGGAGCAGCTCTGCGACGTCCCGCTGCGGATCGCGCAGGCCACCGGGCTGGGCCTCGGCGAGCTTGTCGCGCTGCGCGACACCCTCACCCGGGTCACCGACACCATCCACCGACAGAAGGAGCAGTGACCACCATGCAGGTTCTCTACACCGCATCCGCGACCGCCAGCGGCGATGGCCGGGACGGCCATGTCGAGACCTCCGACGGCACGTTCACGCTCGACCTGGCCGTGCCGAAGGAGATGGGCGGCGCGGGCGGCGCGGCCAACCCCGAGCAGCTCTTCGCCGCCGGCTACGCGGCCTGCTTCCACGGCGCGCTGCGGCTGGTGGCCCGCCGGGCCAAGGCCGACGTGACCGGCTCCGTGGTCGGTGCCGAGGTGGGCATCGGCCCGAACGGCAGCGGCGGCTTCGGGCTCACCGTGCAGCTCGTCGTCGACCTGCCCGCCGTGCCCCGCGAGGCCGCCGAGCAGCTGGTCGAGCAGGCCCACCAGGTCTGCCCGTACTCGAACGCCACCCGCGGCAACATCGACGTCACGCTGACCGTCCGCGAGACCCTGCCCGCGTGACATCGCGGCCCCAGGCCCCACCCGCGGACGAGAGGACGACCACCCCGTGACCAGCAACCGCGAGATCCACCTGGCCAGCCGCCCCCAGGGCTGGCCCACCGAAGACACCTTCCGGCTCGTCAAGACCGAGGTCCCGACGCCCGGACCGGGCCAGATCGTGGTCCGCAACCAGTTCATGTCCGTCGACCCGTACATGCGCGGACGGATGAACGACGTCAAGTCGTACGTCGCGCCGTTCGCGCTCGACGCGCCGCTCGACGGCGGCGCGATCGGCGAGGTGGTGGCCAGCGAGGCGGCGAACATCGCCGTCGGGGCCACCGTCCTGCACGGGCTGGGTTGGCGGGAGTACGCGCTGCTCGACGCCGCCGCGGCCCGCCCGGTGGACCCGAGCATCGCCCCGGTCAGCGCGTACCTGAGCGTGCTCGGCATGCCCGGGCTGACCGCGTACGCCGGGCTGCTGGAGGTGGCCGCGATGAAGCCCGGCGAGACGGTCTTCGTCTCCGCCGCGGCCGGCGCGGTGGGCAGCCTGGTCGGTCAGATCGCCAAGCTCAAGGGCGCCGGCCGGGTGATCGGCAGCGCCGGTTCGCCGGCCAAGGTCGAGCGGCTGCGGGCGCTGGGCTTCGACGCCGCCTTCGACTACCACGACGGGGTCCGCGAGTCGCTGCGGACGGCCGCCCCGGACGGCGTCGACGTCTACTTCGACAACGTCGGTGGCGACCACCTGGAGGCGGCGATCTCGGCCATGAACCTGCACGGCCGGGCCGCCATCTGCGGAATGATCGGGCAGTACAACGCCACCGAACCGCCGGCCGCTCCGCGCAACCTGGCGCTGGTCATCGGCAAGCGGCTCACCCTGCGCGGCTTCCTGGTCAACGACCACAACAACGTGCGGACGGCGTTCGTCCGCGACGTCGCGGGCTGGCTGCGCGACGGCACGCTGTCCTACGACGAGACGATCGTGGACGGCATCGAGAACGCCCCGGCCGCGTTCCTCGGCCTGCTGCGCGGCGACAACCTCGGCAAGATGCTCGTCAAGGTGTGACGCAGACCTCGTGTACGGCGGTCGACCCGATCGGGTCGACCGCCGTCGCGGGTGCGGAGGATAGGCTCGCGGCATGACGGTGGCGGTACGGGTGATCCCCTGTCTGGACGTGGACGCCGGGCGGGTGGTCAAGGGGGTCAACTTCCTCGACCTGCGGGACGCCGGTGACCCGGTGGAGCTGGCCGCCGCGTACGACCGGGCCGGCGCGGACGAGTTGACCTTCCTCGACGTCACGGCGTCCTCCAGCGACCGGGGCACCATGCTCGACGTGGTGCGCCGCACCGCCGAGTCGGTGTTCATCCCGCTGACCGTCGGCGGCGGGGTCCGGCAGGTCGCCGACGTGGACACGCTGCTGCGTGCCGGGGCGGACAAGGTCGGCGTGAACACCGCCGCCATCGCCCGCCCGGAGCTGATCGCCGAGATCGCCGACCGGTTCGGCCGGCAGGTGCTCGTGCTCTCCCTCGACGTGCGTCGGTCGTCGAACGGCGGCACGCCCAGTGGCTTCGAGGTCACCACGCACGGCGGTCGGCGCGGCACCGGCATCGACGCCGTGTGGTGGGCACACCGGGGCGCAGAGTTGGGCGCGGGGGAGATCCTGCTCAACTCGATGGACGCCGACGGCACCAAGGCGGGCTTCGACCTGGAGCTGATCGCCGCGGTGCGAGCTGTCGTGGACGTGCCGGTGGTGGCCAGTGGGGGTGCCGGCGAGGTGGCCCACTTTCCGCCCGCGATCGGCGCCGGCGCGGACGCGGTCCTCGCCGCCAGCGTCTTCCACTTCGGCGAGCTGACTGTCGCCGAGGTCAAGGACGCGCTGCGCCTCGGCGGCCATCCGGTGCGCTGAGCCGGTCAGCGCTCGCCGGAGTGCCCCTCCGGTGACCGGCGCGGGGTGGGGATCGAACGGACCGCGTACTCCTGGACGGCAGCCGCGTGGTCGGCCTCGTCCAGGATCCAGTCGGCGCTGCCGGGCGCGTGCCGGCGGGTCAACACACCCTGCACGGTGTCCACCATGGTCGCCACACCCGCGCGCGGGCGGGTACGCCACAGCTGCTCACCCTCGGCGGTGATCCGGAACCAGCCGTCGGCGACGCTGACCAGCCCGGCGCCGACCAACCGCTGGACCGCGGCCTCCACCTCGTGGCGCTGCGGGATCGCGTGGTTGAGGTGGTCGGCGGTGGAGAGAACGTCGGTCAGGCGGACGCCCTCCGGCCGCCGACTTGTCGCCGATCGACGGTGCCGTCCGGCCCCGCTCGCGATGACGAGCGACACGAAGATCCAGGCGTCGTTCCAGCGCCAACCGTTCTCCCCCATGCAGAGATGATGACGGCGCGCGTCGCGGAAGGGAACACCCACCCTCCAACCGGTACGCAGCACCACCACCACGTACCGGTTCGCGGACGGTCGGTGAGGGTTCAGCCGGTGGGGGTGGCCGGCGCGGCGCTGGCCGGCGGTGGTGTGGTGCTGTCGGGTGCGGGGCCCTCCGGCACGGCGAACAGCGGGATGAAGAACTGGGCCAACGGACCGATGGCCAGCGCGTACGCGACGGTGCCCACGCCGACCGTGCCGCCGAGCAGCCAGCCCAGCGCCAGCACGGTGACCTCGATGACGGTGCGCACCAGCCGGATCGACCGGCCGGGCCGGCGGGCCACGTACCCGGTCATCAGGCCGTCGCGGGGGCCGGGCCCCAGCCGGGCGCCGAGGTAGAGAGCGGTGGCGGCGCCGTTGGCGACGATCCCGGTGATCAGCAGCGCGATCCGGACGCCGAGCGGGCCACCCGTGGGCAGCAGGGCCAGTGTGGCGTCCACGACCAGGCCGATCACCACGACGTTGCTGACAGTGCCGATGCCGGGGCGCTGTCGCAGTGGGATCCAGAGCAGCAGGACCAGCGCGCCGACGCCGATGGTGACCGTGCCGAAGGTGAGCCCGGTCAGCTCGGAGAGCCCCTGGTGGAACACGTCCCACGGATCGAGGCCCAGGTGGGAGCGGATCATCAGGGCCATGCTGACGCCGTAGAGCGCGAGCCCGAGGTAGAGCTGGACCAGCCGTCGGACCGGCCGGTGTCGCAGATTGCCAAGCAGTGCCATGCATGCCACCCTAGGTGCCAATCCTCGTTGAGGAAGAAGCCAATATCCGGGGAGTGGCTATGAACGGGCAGGTGCGCGGCGTCCAATTGGCCCGTCTGCTCGGGCAGTGGCACGCGTTGCCGGGCCGACGACGCAGCCCTGACTACGCCGCTCTGGCCGGCTCGGTGCGCGGTCTGCTCGCCGACGGCCGGTTGCCGCTGGGCGTCCGCCTTCCGGCCGAACGGGAGCTGGCCGAGGCGCTGCGGATCAGCCGGACCACTGTCACCGCCGCCTACCGGCAGCTACGCGAGACCGGGCACCTGGCCAGCCGTCGGGGCGCCGGCAGCTGGACGATGCTGCCCGGCAACCACCGGGTGGCCAGCACCGGCCTGTGGACCCCACTGGACGACCGGGAGATGCTCGACCTCGGTGTCGCGGCGCTGGCCGCCCCGCCGCAACTGCTGTCGGCGGCCCGGGCCGCCACCGAGGACCTGCCCCGCTACCTGGGCGGGGCCGGTTACCACCCGACCGGCATCATCGAGCTGCGCGAGGCGGTGGCCGACGCGTACACCGCGCGGGGTCTGCCCACCTCGGCCGACCAGATCATGGTCACCAGCGGCACCCAGCACGCGCTGGATCTGGTGCTGCGGCTCGCCCTGGCCCCGGGCGGCACCGTGCTCGTCGAGTCCCCGACCTACCCCAACGCCCTCGCCGCGCTCGCCGGCCGCCGGGCCCGGATCACCACCCACGGCCTGGCCGCCGACGCCGGCTGGGAACCCGACCTGCTGCTGGGCAGTCTCCGGCAGACCCGACCCAAGCTGGCCTACCTGATTCCGGAGTTCCAGAACCCGACAGGGCACCTGATGCCCGCCTCGCTGCGCGAGCGCGTGGTGGCCGCCGCGCACGCGGTCTGCACCGATCTGATCATCGACGAGTCCTTCGTGGACCTGTCGATGGACGGCACCGAGGTGCCACCCCCGGTCGCCACCTACGACCGGCACAGCCGGGTGGTCAGCATCGGGGGGATGAGCAAGCCCTACTGGGGTGGCCTGCGGATCGGCTGGGTGCGGGCGTCCGCGCCGCAGGTGCAGCGGCTGGCCGCCGTGCGGGTCGGGGTCGACATGGCGAGCCCGGTGCTGGACCAACTGGTCGCGGTGCACCTGCTCGCCGACGCCGAGGACATCGTCGCCGACCGCCGCGTCCAGTTGGCCGTCCAGCGGGACGCCCTGCTCGGCGCGCTGGCGCACCGACTGCCGGAGTGGCGGGTCACCGTGCCACGGGGCGGCGTGACGCTCTGGGCCGAGTTGGACGGCCCGGTCTCCAGCGCGCTGGCCCGGGCCGCGGAGGAGGTCGGCGTACGACTGGCGCCCGGCCCCCGGTTCGGCCTGGACGGCACCATGGAGCGTTTCCTGCGGCTGCCGTTCACCCTGCCCGCGGCGGACCTCGTGGAGGCCGTCGGGCGGATCGCGGCGATCCGCTACGACCTGGACCGGGCCGGCCGGCAGCGGTGGAGTGAGCCGGCCGTCATCGCCTGAGCGCCCCGCTGCCACGAGTGCCGGTGGTCCCGCACCCGAGCGGGTACGGGACCACCGGCGACGCGTCAGAGCTCGGCGAGGGTGCCGGCGTACATCTTGTCGATCTCGGCGGCGAAGTTGCTCTCCACACCACGCCGCTTGATCTTCAACGACGGGGTGATCTCGCCGTCCTCGATCGTCAGGTCGCGCGGCAGGATGGCCACCTTCTTGATCGTCTCCCAGCGGTTGAGCTTGGAGTTGAGCTGGGCGACGTACTCCTCGACCATCGTCTGGGCCTCGGCCGAGGCGACGATCTCGGTGTAGCTGCGCCCTTCGAGCGGGCCGCCGGCGACCCAGCCCCGGATCGCGTCCGGGTCGAGGGTGACAAGCATCGTGCAGAAGTTGCGGGCCTGACCGACGACGACCGCCTGCGAGGTGTACGGGCAGATGGCCTTGAACATGCCCTCGATGTGCGACGGCGCGATGTACTTGCCGCCCGAGGTCTTGACCAGGTCCTTCTTGCGGTCGGTGATGCGCAGGTAGCCCTGCTCGTCGAGGGTGCCGATGTCACCGGTACGGAAGAAACCGTCCTCGGTGAACGAGGCGGCGGTCTCCTCCGGCAGGTTGTGGTAGCCGCGCATCACCGGCCGACCACGTACCAGGATCTCCCCGTCGGTGTCGATCTTGCACTCCAGGTCGCCCATCGCCCGGCCCACGGTGCCGATCCGCAGCCCGGCCGGCGGGTTGACGAAGTTGCCGGCACTGGTCTCGGTCAGGCCGTAGCCCTCGGAGATCGGCAGGTTCGCGGCGGCGAAGAAGGTGGCGATCTCCGGGCTGAGCGGTGCGGCGCCGGACACCAGCACCCGCATCCGGCCGCCCAGTCGGGCCTGGAGCTTGCTGAACACCAGCTTCTCGGCCAGCCCGTAGCGCAGCTTCAGCCCGGCCGGCACCGGCTTGCCGGCCTGCTCCAGGGTGACCTTCTCCTTGCCGACGCCGACGGCCCAGCCGAATATCTTCGCCTTCGCGCCACCGGCGCTCTGCGCGGTGGTCACAGCCTTGTTGTAGACCTTCTCGAACACCCGGGGAGCGCCACACATCAGCGTCGGACGGATGACCGAGAGGAGGTCGACGAGCTTGTCCACCCGACCGTCGACGTAGGTGGGCAGGCCGACGTGGATGGCGCCGCAGAGCAGGGTCTTGCCGAACGAGTGAGCCAGCGGCAGCCACAGGTACTGCAGGTCGTCGTCGCGCAGCAGCCCGACCTCCGCCTGCGCCACGGCCTCCCAGCACCAGCCGCCGTGCAGCAGCTCGACGCCCTTGGGCTGGCCGGTGGTGCCGGAGGTGTAGATCAGGGTGGCCAGGTGGTCCGGGCCGATGCCGGCCACCAGCATGTCGATCAGATCCGGCTCGGCGGCCAACGCCTGGGTGCCGCGTTCCTCCAGCTCGGCGAGCGTCAACTGGGTAACCGCGGCGTTCGGGTCGACGGCGCCGTCAAGGAGCACCACATGGGTGAGCGCGGGCAGGGTCGCCCCGGCGATCTTCGCTGCCTGGGCCGGATTCTCCGCGAACAGCACTGTCGACCCGGAGTCGGCGATGATGTACGTCGCGTCCGCCGGCTCGGTGGTCGGGTAGACGGTGGTGGTCGCGCCGCCGGCGCACATGATGCCGAGGTCGGCGATCACCCACTCCAGCCGGGTGTTGGCCAGGATCGCGACCGGGTCCTCCTGGCCGACGCCCAGGCCGTGCAGGCCGGCGGCGACCGCCTTGGCGCGCTGGCCGACCTGCGACCAGGTCAGCCAGACGGGCCCCGAGTTGTCGGGGTTCGGGGACGCGAACGCGTTCCGGTCGGGGGTGGCCGCCACGCGCTTGAGGAACATGTCCGGGATGGAGCGGTACGGTACATCGAGAGCCATCGCTGTAGCCGCCTTCGGGGGTGGTGGCGTGACGGTCGTCACGTCATGATGGTTACCGAAGGGTATTGCCTGTCGCCGTGCATCGGCTAGCCCTGGTGATCGTCCGGCCGTCCCGTCCCACCAACCGGTACGGCTGATCAGGCGTACCGGGCGGCCACCACTGACCAGTCGTAGGTGGCCCGGACCCAGTTGCGTCGAGCGGTCAACGCGTTGCGGATCCCGTCGTCGCCGACGGCCAGGAGCGCCTCCTCCGCGTCCAGGTACGTCGCCAAGCCCTGGTTGAACCGGTGGGCCGCACTGCGGAGCGCTGTCATCTCGTCCGCGTCGCTGTCCTGGGCGATCACCGTGACCAGGTTGTGCGCGTCCGGGTCGGCCTGGCTCTCCTTGCCGTAGGAGAAGAGGTCGTTGCACCAGCAGACGAGGTCCACCGCCAGCAGGTCCAGGGCGACCAGCCCCGGGTCGGCGCGCTGGGTCGGCCCGGAGGGCCGCGTCGACGCCAGGTCGGTCAGGGTGAGGCAGGGGTGCACGCCGCCGATGTGCCGGCGCAGCTGGACGTACTCCGCCACCTCGGGTACGCGCCGACGTTCCCGGTTGCCCGCCTCCCAGAGCAGCGCCAACAGGTACTCCCGCATCTGGCTGACGAACCGCAGCAGCAGTGCCGCGTGGTCGTGCAGCCGGGTCCGGCGGCAGAGGTCGTGCAGCGCGTCACCCAGTGGCCCGACGGCGGGCGGTACGACGTCCGGGTCGCCGCAGCGGTCCAGCACGTCGAGCAGGGTGCTGATCGCCGGGCCCAGTCGGACCGGGTCCGCGCCGAGGCCGTCCTCGTCGCACGCGTCGTCCATCACGAAGAGCCAGCTGATCAGGTCGGTGAGCAGCCGCAGCCCCTCCAGCGAACCGTCCGGACAGGCACGGCCGGCCAGTCCGGCGGCATCGGCCCGTTCCAGGCGGTGCACGCGATGGCTGGAATCGACCAGCCCGAACGCGCGCGCCCACTCGACGCTCTCGCTCGCCACCTGCTCCGTGGCACCATGGCGCCCCGTGGGAAACGGGGGTTCCCGCAGCGCCGAAATCGCGAAGTCCCGCACAATGCGCCCCCACTTCGTGCCGCCCGGCGCGGAGCGGCGCGGTGAAGCGTACGGGAGGAGGTATCAGCGTGTTTCGCTGGGTGTGGGAAATTCCACAGTCGTTTGGTGACCGTTTACGTACACACAGTCACATGCCCAGGTCGGCGGCGCGCAGCCGCCGAGCCGCCTCCACCGAGCCGTTCACTTGGACCCGGGCCACCCGTTGTCGGCCGGAGAAGAACAGCACCAGCTCGGCCGGGGCGCCGACCAGGCGTAGCGGCTCACCACCGCGACCGACGGAGATCTCACCGTGGCCGGGCGCCTGCACGTAGAGGTCCGCCGGAAAGCGGCGCAGTGCCAGCCGGGCCATCGGGGCCGCGCGTTTCCAGAGGGCGTTCTGCAGGCCGGTGGGCAGGTCGCGCGGCTGCCACCCGGAGCCGGCCCGCCGGACGTCCTCGTGATGGATGAAGAACTCCATCGTGTTGGCCAACTCGTCGGTCACCGGGTTGCTGACCGGGCTCCACAGCGGCGGTCGCCGCACCTGCGCCACCAGGTCGGGGTAGGGCCGTGCGGCGATCCGCCGACGGACCCGCTCGGCGTAGCCGCGCAGCGGTGGCAGCACGATCCCACCCGCCGCGTCCGGACGGCGCTCGCGCAGCACCAGGTGCGCGGCGAGGTCACGGGTCGCCCAGCCCTCGTTGATCGTCGGGGCGGCCGGCCCGAGGGCCAGCAGAAGATCGGCCAGCGCCTCGCGCTCGGCTCGGGCGTACCGCGGCATGGCCCGATCGTAGGCCCGGTGGCCCATCGGCGCGCGACGGCGGACGCCGGTCGGCGCTCGCGGCCCACCGCCCGTCCGGTACGTGACGGTCGACATATCCGGTCAGGCTCGGCGGCGCTGGCCCCGACCGGTAAGGATGAGGGAGATAATTGTGGCTTACGGCGGGGGAGAGCGTGGCGAGCAAGACAAGTCGGGACGTTCTCAGTCGAGGGCTGGGGGTCCTGCGGCAGGCGATCCGTGAGCAGCCGCGGATCTTCGCGGTGGCGGTCGTCGGCAGCGTGCTCTTCGGCGGGATGATCATTGTCAGTGCACGGGTCGTCGGGTCGGTCATCGGTGAGGTGGCACTACCGGCCATCGAACGCGGCGAGGTGGGCGCCGGCACCCTGGCGCTGGCCGCGGCCGCGCTGTTCGGAATCAGCGTGCTGCGCGTGGCGGGCATCTTCGGCCGTCGGCTCGGCGCCGGCTACATGCAGTACCGCCTCCAGGCCTCCTACCGCCGGCGGGTAACCCGTCGGTACCTGGAGCTGCCGCTGTCCTGGCACCACCGCAACTCCACAGGCACCCTGCTGTCCAACGCCAACTCCGACGTGGAGGCGGCCTGGTACCCGATCGCGCCGCTGCCGTTCGCCGTGGGCACGCTGGTGATGCTTGTCGGCGCGATCGTGTCGCTCTTCGCCACCGACTGGGCGCTCGCCCTGGTCGGCCTGGCGGTCTTCCCCGCGCTGTTCGCGCTCAACGTCGTCTACTCCCGCCGGATGGCCCCCCGGCAGGCGCGGGCGCAGCGGCTGCGCGCCGAGGTCAGCGGGATCGCCCACGAGAGCTTCGACGGCGCCCTGGTGGTCAAGACGATGGGCCGCGAGGCCCAGGAGACCGCCCGGTTCGCGGGCCGTGCCGGTGAGCTGCGCGACTCGCTGATCGCGGTCGGCCGGCTGCGCGGCATCTTCGACCCGCTGCTGGAGACCCTGCCCAGCCTCGGCACCCTCGCCGTGCTCGTGGTCGGGGCGTTCCGGCTGCGCCAGGGCGCGATCAGCGTGACCGAGCTGGTCAGCGTGGCCTTCCTCTTCACCGTGCTGGCCTTTCCGGTGCGGGCCATCGGTTGGGTACTGGCCGAGCTGCCGCGCAGCGTCGCCGGCTGGGACCGGCTCCGCCGGGTGCTCGACGCCACCGGCGAGATGCCGTACGGGCAGCGGGTGCTCGACCCGGCCGACTCCGGCCCGGCCAGCCTCACCTTCAACGACGTGCACTACTCCTACCCGCCGGCCGAAGCGCACCCGCCGGGCGCGCAGGTCCTCGGCGAGGTCGGTTTCACCGTCCCGTCCGGTCGGACGGTGGCCCTGGTGGGGCCCACCGGGGCCGGCAAGTCCACAATCACGTCGCTGGCGGCGCGCCTCGTCGACCCGGACTCCGGCACGGTGAGCCTGGACGGCGTGGACGTGCGCGAGCTGACCGCCGCGTCGCTCGCCGGCACGGTGGCCCTGGTCGCCCAGGTGCCCTTCATCTTCGACGACACGGTCCGCGCCAACATCGCCCTCGACCGGCCCGGTGTCGACGACGAGATGGTCTGGGCGGCGTTGCGGCTGGCCGAGGCGGACGGCTTCGTCGCCGCGCTCCCCGACGGTCTGGACACCATGGTCGGCGAGCGGGGCACCTCGCTCTCCGGCGGTCAGCGGCAGCGGCTCACCCTGGCCCGCGCGCTGGCCGGTCGGCCGCGCCTGCTGGTGCTCGACGACGCGACAAGCGCTGTCGATCCTCGAGTGGAGGCGGCCATCCTGGCGGGACTGCGGTCGTCGACCGCCGAGGCGGGGGTTCCGGCCGCGTCGATCCTGGTGGTGGCGTACCGGCGGGCCACCATCGCGCTCGCCGACGAGGTCATCTACGTGGAGCAGGGACGTGTGGTCGCCCGGGGCACCCACAGCGAGTTGCTGGCCACCGTGCCCGGGTACGTCGACCTGGTGACCGCCTACGAGCAGGCCGAGGTCGAGCGTGCGCAGGAGAGTTCGTACGGCGACGACGTGGCGCCGCTGCCGTCGGGCCTGGAGATCGAGGTGGACCGGTGAGCGCGAGGAGTGCGGCGCAGCGGAGCCCCGCAGTCGCGAACGAAAGGCGGGCCCGGTGACGTCGACGGTGAACGGTGACACGCAGGAGGCGCGGGAGGAGACGACCTGGCAGACCCTGCGTCGGGGCCTGGCGCTGTCGCCGGAGCTACGGATCGGGCTGGCCGGCACGTTGGCCCTGGCGTTGGTCTACATGGTCGGTCGGGTCGCCGTACCGGTCGCCGTGCAGCAGGGCATCGACAAGGGTCTCGTCGGCGGTCTGGATCTGAACGTGGTCTGGTCGGTGGTGGCGATCACCGCGGCGATCCTGACGATCACCACGATCTGCGGCTACCTGATGATGCGCCGGCTGTTCACGGTCAGCGAGACGGCACTGGCCAACGTCCGGACTCGGGCGTTCCGACACGTGCACGACCTGTCGATGTTGCACCAGCAGTCGGAGCGACGGGGTTCGCTGGTCTCGCGGGTGACCAGCGACGTCGACCAGATCACCCAGTTCCTCCAGTGGGGCGGGGTGATCCTGCTGGTCAACCTCGGTCAGCTGGTGGTCACCACCGCCGTGATGCTGGCGTACTCCTGGCAGTTGACCCTTGTGGTGTTGGCCGCGTTCGCGCCGGCGGTGTTCGTCATCCGGCAGTTGCAGCGTCGCCTCGGCACGGCGTACGCGACGGTGCGCCAACGCACCGGGACGCTGCTCGGCGCGATCGGCGAGAGTGTGGTGGGCGCGCCGGTGATCCGGGCGTACGGGATCGCCGCGCGCACCGAGCGGCGGCTGGACGAGGCGATCGATAGGCAGCGTCTGGCGCAGCAGCGGGCGATCCGGATCAGCATCGTGGGCAGCTCGGTCGGCGAGTTGGCGGCGGGGTTGGCGCTGGCCGGCGTGGTGGTGCTCGGCGTGCTGCTGGGGGTGGACGGCACGCTGTCGATCGGCCAGCTGACCGCGTTCCTCTTCCTGGTGACGCTCTTCATCCAGCCGGTGCAGATCGCCACCGAGGTGCTCAACGAGGCGCAGAACGCGATCGCCGGCTGGCGTCGGGTGCTGGACGTGCTGGACGTCGCCCCGGATGTGGCCGACCCGGGGGAGCAGGGGCGGGAGCTGCCGGGCGGGCCGTTGGACATCCGGTTCGCGGGTGTGCGGTTCGCCTATCCGGGTGGTCCGCCGGTGCTGCACGACATCGACCTGGAGATCCCGGCGAAGAGTCGGGTGGCGGTGGTCGGTGAGACCGGCAGTGGCAAGACCACGTTCGCGAAGTTGCTGACCCGTCTGATGGATCCGTCGGCCGGGGCGGTGCTGCTGTCCGGGGTGCCGTTGACGGACGTCCGGTTCGACTCGCTGCGCTCCCGCGTGGTGATGGTGCCGCAGGACGGGTTCCTCTTCGACGCGACGGTGGGGGATAACGTCCGGTTCGCCCGGCCGGAGCTGACCGACGAGCAGCTGAGCGCCGCCTTCACCGAGCTGGGCCTGTCGGACTGGCTGGAGGGTCTGCCGGCGGGCCTCGACACCCCCGTCGGGGAGCGTGGTGAGGCGTTGAGCGTCGGGGAGCGGCAGCTTGTCGCGTTGGCCCGTGCGTACGTGGCGGACCCGGACCTGCTGGTGCTCGACGAGGCGACGAGCGCGGTGGACCCGGCGACGGAGGTGCGGTTGCAACGCACGCTGGACGCGGTCACCCGAGGTCGGACGACCCTCGCTATCGCGCACCGGCTCTCCACGGCGCAGGCCGCCGACGAGGTGATCGTGGTGGACCGGGGTCGGGTGGTCCAGCGCGGCCCGCACGACGAGCTGGTCCGCGACGCCGACTCGGTGTACGGCCTGCTCTACGCCTCCTGGCTGGAGCAGACCCGGTGAGGTGCGGCGGTGTGGTGGACGACGACGGGCGGGTGCTCTAGGCTCCGGGTTAGGTAAGCCTAACCTCTGAAGGAGGTCGCGCCCATGCGGCCCAACTCCGCCGAGATCGTCCGTACCCTCGTCGCCGGCCGCCTGCCCGGTCTCGTGCACCTGGCCCACCGGCCGGGCCCGCACCACGCCCGGCACGTCACCGACTCGGACGGGCGGGTGCTGCTGCTGGTGCCGGTGGCCAGCCACCTGGCCGCCGCCCTGCAACCGACCGCCGGGGGCAGCGACGTCGCGGTGGTGCTCGACGTGCTCGACCTGCCGCCCGCCGCCGGCGCGCCCGGTCTGGGGCGTGCCTGGGTGTCCGGCTGGGCGGCCGAGCTGCGCGGCGACGAGGCCCGCCGCGCGGCTGTCGACTTTGCCGAGGTGGAGCCGACAGGTGACCTGCTCGACCTGGGCACCCGGTTCCGGCTGTTCCGGTTCGAGGTGGTCGAGGTCCGCTGGGAGCGGGCCGGCGTCGTGCACCGGATCGACCCGGTGCAGTACGCCGAGGCCGAGCCGGACCCGGTGCACCCGGTCGAGGCCCGCCTGCTCGCCGACCTCGCCGAGTGCCACGGCGCCGAGGTGACGGAGTACCTGCGCCGGCAGCTCGGGTTGACCGAGCAGACCCCGGACGGGCCGCCCCGGGTGGTGCGCATCGACCGCTACGGGCTGGTGGTCGCCCTCGGCCGTCCCAATGCCCGGCGGCGGGTCCGGCTGGCCTTCCCCGGCCCAGTGACCGACCCGGCCGAGCTGCCCCACCTCCTGCCCCCGCTCCACCCAACAGCCGAAGCCCGCCCGCCCCGCTGACCCCCGCCCCCGGGTTGGGCGGGGCCCGGCGTCGGGTCAGGTTGGCAGTGGGCCGGTCAGGTAGCGCTGGATCGTGGGGCCGATCGCGGCCACCAGGGTTTCCGGGTCGGCCGAGGCGACCGGCTCCAGGCGCACCACGTGCCGCATCATGGCCAGGCCGATCATCTGGGTGGCCACCAGGGAACCCCGCAGCGGTAGCTCGGCCGGATCCACGTCGAGGTTTTCGAGCACCCGGCGCAGCACCTGGGTCGTGACGAACTCACGCAGCAGTCGGGCGGTCCACTCGTTGCTCACCGCGGAGCGCAGCAGTGCCTGTGCGGCGCTGCCGGCCGGAGAGTCCCAGACCCCGAGGAAGAGGCGCACCATCCGTTCACCGACGGCGTCCCGGTCGCCGGCGAGCACCTTCGGCACCAGCTGACCGGGGTCGACCGGAAAGTTCATCGCGGCCAGGAAGAGCTGGTCCTTGCTGCCGAAGTAGTGGTGCACCAGCGCCGGGTCGACCTCCGCCGTGCCGGCGATGGCCCGGATCGAGGCGGCGTCGTAGCCACGGTCGGCGAACGCCGTCCGCGCCGCGTCGAGAATCGCCTCCCGGGTGCCCGGTTTGCCGGGTCGCCGGCCGGTTCGCCGCGTCATCGCCGCCCTTCGTTCGTCCGCCCGGCCCGTCGTGGGCCCGGACCGGCCCACGACTGGGCCGGGGTCAGTCACCGGCCCCGGCGTTGGCGGTCAGCCGCTGCGACGCCGCAGGGTGGCCGCCGCGAGCACCAGCGCCAGCACCACCGCGCCGAGCACCACCGCGACATCCCGCCACATCCGGCCGGTCGGCTCGGCGTGGGCGCCGACCTCCTGCAACGCCTCGATGGCGTACGACAGGGGGAAGGCGTCACTGAGCGCCTGGAGCCAGCCGGCCATCTGGTCGCGGGCCACGAACAGCCCGCAGAGCAGCAGTTGGGGGACCACCACGACTGGCAGGAACTGTACTGCCTGGAACTCGGTGCGCGCGAAGGCACTGCACAGCAGCCCGAGGGCGACGCCGAGTACGGCGTCGAGCACCGCGATCCCGATCACCAGCCCGATGCTGCCCGCCGTTTCCAGATCGAAGATCCAGTACGCCACGGCGGCGGCGACGGCTGCCTGCACGGCGGCGGCCAACCCGAACGCGATGCCGTAGCCGAAGAGCAGATCGAGCTTGCCCAGCGGAGTGGTGAGCAGCCGCTCCAGCGTGCCCGACGTGCGTTCCCGCAGCATGGCGATGCTCGTCACCAGGAACATGATCACGAAGGGGAAGATGCCGAGCATGACCAGCGCGATCCGGTCGAAGGTCGTCGGTTGGCCGGGCGGGGTCGGCTGGTCGGCGTACATGAAGTAGACCAGGGTGAGCAGGACGGCCGGCACCACCACGAGCAGCCCGATGGTCCGCCGGTCGTGCCGGAGTTGACGCAGGATGCGGCCCGTGGTGGCGGCGAGGATTCGCGCGTTCATGCTGTCTCCCGTGCGGCTGTCGCGTCGGTGCTGGTGGAGGCGGCCTCGCCGGCCCGGATGAGCCGTAGGAACGCCTCGTCGAGGTCGTCCACGCCGGCGGCGGCGCGGATCGCGGCCGGGCTGTCGTCGGCGATCAACCGCCCCTGGCGGATCAGCAGCAGTTGGTCGCAGCGCGCCGCCTCGTCCATCACGTGGCTGGACACCAGCAGGGTGGTGCCGGCGGCGGCCATGGCGTGGAACCGGGCCCACAGGTCGGCCCGCAGCACCGGGTCCTGACCGACGGTCGGCTCGTCGAGGATGACCAGCTCCGGCTCCCCGACCAGTGCACACGCCAGCGAGGCTCGGCTGCGTTGACCGCCGGAGAGGGTGCCGACGAGTTGACCGGCCGCCTCGGCCAGCCCGACGTCGCTTATCGCCCGATCGGCCTCGACGTGACCACGCCCGTACAGGGCCGCGAAGTAGCGGGCGTTCTCCCGGACGGTCAGGTCGCCGTAGACGCTCGGCGCCTGGGTCAGGTAGCCCACCCGGTGCCGCAGCGCGGGCGTGCCCGCCGGTTGGCCGAGCACGGTGACCGTCCCGCCGCTGACCAGCTGCACCCCGACCACCGCGCGCATGAACGTGGTTTTGCCGCTGCCGCTGGGGCCGAGCAGCCCGGTGACCGCGCCCCGCGGGACACGGCAGCTGATGCCGTCCAGCACCCGCCGCCCACCCCGGTCGACGACCAGGTCTCGGACGGCTATCGCATCGTCCATAACGCACCTCCACGAAAAACTCATCACCTGTTGAACTCAACGCTAGATGAAATCCTGTGCCGGGCGCAACGGCCCGAAGCGTTGTCCGGCGGTCGACCGTCGCGGGGAGTGTGAGAACGGGCAGTAGGCTCCGGACCGGACACGAAGTCCGCCAACGGGCATTGCGCGCTGATCGGACGTGCGGCACGATGGCGCGGTGGGTCACGCTCCGTTACCGGATAGCGGTTTTCTCGAGGATTGGGCCGCGCGGTTGCGGCAGGCGGCCGAGCGGCCGGTCGTCGGCATCCTGTTGCGCGGCAGCCACGCCCGCCGCGCCGCCACCGCGCACAGCGACGTCGACCTCGACGTGTTGGTCGGCGGTGCCCCGTACGCGGCCCGCCGGGCCTACCTGGCCGAGTCCGCGGGCCAGGTCACCCACGTCTCGGTGGCCGCCCGCGACGTCCGGTCCTGGGTGCACCGACTCGGCGAACCGGCCGACTGGGCGTTCGGGCTGCCGGTCACCGCGCCGGCGCGGCTGCTCTGGGCCGACCCGCACTGGCGTCCCCGGATCGACCTGCCGGTGCTCTGCCAGCCCGCCGAGCCACCCCGACTGGAAGAGATGATCGCCACTCTGGGTAAGGCCGCCGCCGCCCGCGCGGCCAGCGACCGCCTCGGGGTCCGGCTCGCCGTCGCCGACCTGGCGCGGCTCTGCCCCTCGGTGCTGCGCCCGGCCAACCCGTCCGTACGGGTCCACTCCCGCCGGGCGGCTTTCGCGGCGGCCCTGGAACTGCCGGTGGCCCCACCCGGCTACCGGACGGACATGCTGCTCTGCCTCGGGCTGCGTCCGGGCGCCACCGGGCAGCTCTGGGCCGCCGCCGTCCGTCTGGTCGCCGGCACGCTGCCGTTGATCCGGCCGTACGCCGAGGAGATCGCCGACACGGCCGGCGCGGACCTGGCCGCCGCCCTGGTCGACGGCCGGCTGGACAGCTATGTCGCGCAGCTGGCCCGACCGGCCGGACCCTCGCCGCAGCCCCGCCCCTCGGGGCCGGTGTCGCAGCCCTGGCGGGAGCGGTCGGCGGTGCCCGCGCCGCGTGCGGGAGAATTGCTCACTGTGCCCGTACCTGACCCGCCGGTGACCGGCGTCCCCAGCGATCCGAACGAGCTGGCCGCGACAGCGCCGGCGCGCCCGTCTCGGCTCGACCCGGCCATCGCGGCCCTGCTGCGCCGCTCCGCCGACGGTCTGGTCGCCGCCGTGGTGCGCGCGCACGACTCCGGTGAGGTGCTGATGGTCGCCTGGATGGACGACGAGGCGTTGCACCGCACCCTCACCACCGGCCGGGCCACCTACTGGTCGCGCAGCCGACGCGAATACTGGGTCAAGGGCGCCACCTCCGGGCACCACCAGTACGTGCGGTCGGTCGCCCTGGACTGCGACGGGGACGCGCTGTTGGTGAGCGTGGACCAGGTCGGCGCGGCCTGCCACACCGGCCACCGGACCTGCTTCTTCACCGAGCTGCCCGTCACCGGGACGGAGGCACACCAATGACCGACGGCACCCTCAGCCCTGACCTGGCGACCTTCACCGAGCTGGCCGCCGACTGGCGGGTGGTGCCGGTCACCCGGCGGCTGCTGGCCGACGCGGAGACCCCGGTCGGGGTCTACCGGAAGCTGGCCGGTGGACCGGGCACGTTCCTGTTGGAATCGGCCGAGCAGGGCGTCGGCTCGGCCGGGATGGCCTGGTCGCGGTATTCGTTCATCGGCGTACGCAGCAGCGCGACCCTGATCGAACGCGACGGCGTGGCGACCTGGCTCGGCCAGCCGCCGGCCGGGCTGGCCACCGAGGGTGACCCGGTGCGGATGCTGCGGGAGACGGTGGCGGCGCTGGCCGGCCCGGTCGGGCACCCGTCCGACGGTCTGCCGCCGCTGACCGGGGGCATGGTCGGTTACCTCGGCTACGACCTGATCCGGCGCTTCGAGCGGTTGCCCGAGCTGACCGAGGACGACCTGGGTGTCCCGGAGCTGGGCATGATGCTCGCCACCGACCTGGTGGTGCTCGACCACTACGACGGCTCGGCGATCCTGGTCGCCAACGCGGTGCTGCCGCCGTTGGACGCCCCGGACCGCGCCCCGCAGGTCGCCGCCGCCTACCACCACGCGGTGGGTCGGTTGGACGCGATGACCACGGCGCTGTCCCGGCCCATCCCGCCGATGATCTCCACTGTCGAGAGGCCGCCGGCCGGCGAGGTGCTCTGCCGTACGCCCGACGGCGGGTACCCGAAGGCGGTGGAGGCGGCCAAGGAGGCGATCCGGGCCGGTGAGTGCTTCCAGATCGTGCTCTCCCAGCGCTTCGAGCGGACGACCCACGCCGACCCTTTGGACGTCTACCGGGTGCTGCGCACCAGCAACCCCAGCCCGTACATGTACCTGCTGCGCTTCGACGGGTTCGACATCGTCGGCTCGTCCCCGGAGGCGCATCTGAAGGTCACCGGGGCCGCGGACGGGCAGCGCAAGGCGTTGCTGCACCCGATCGCCGGCACCCGGCCGCGGGGCGGCACCCCCGCCGCCGACGCCGCGCTCGCCGCCGAGCTGCTCGCCGACCCGAAGGAACGGGCCGAGCACGTGATGCTCGTCGACCTCGGCCGTAACGACCTGGGTCGGGTCTGTCAGCCGGGCAGCGTGGAGGTGCCCGAGTTCGCCACCATCGAGCGGTACAGCCACGTCATGCACATCGTCTCCACAGTCACCGGCACGCTGCGTGACGATCAGAGCGCCTTCGACGCGCTGGCCGCGACCTTCCCGGCGGGCACGCTCTCGGGTGCGCCCAAGGTGCGCGCCATGGAGATCATCGAGGAGTTGGAGCCGGTCCGTCGTGGGCTCTACGGCGGCACCGTCGGCTACTTCGGCTTCGGTGGCGACCTGGACATGGCGATCGCCATCCGGACGGCGCTCATCCGCGACGGCCGCGCCTACGTCCAGGCCGGGGCGGGAGTGGTCGCCGACTCGGACCCGGCCGCCGAGGACCAGGAGACGCGGAACAAGGCCGCGGCCGTGCTGGCCGCGATCGCGGCCGCCGAAACCCTCCGGCCGGCTCGGTGAGCGCGAGGAGTGCAGCGAAGCGGAGCCCCGCAGTCGCGAACGAAGGGCTAGCTCGGTGAGCGCGAGGAGTGCAGCGAAGCGGAGCCCCGCAGTCGCGAACGAAAGGGCGAATTCGTGAGCGGGGAACGGTCCGTCGTGGGTCGGCGTGCCCTGACGTACGCCGTGTTGCTCTGTTTGGCCGGTGCGGGCCTGGCGCTGTGGGCCGCGACGCGCAGTTGGTCGGTCGAGTTGACGGTGCGGCCGGCGCCGCTGCCGCCGGTGCGTGACACCCGTAGCGGTGCGAGCCTGCTGCCCTGGCTGCCGGCGCTGGCCCTGGTGACCTTGGCCGGGGGTGGCGCGGTGCTCGCCACCCGGGGCCGCCTGCGTCGCGTGCTCGGTGTGCTGCTCGGTGTGCTCGGTCTGGCCGTGGCGGCCGGCGGCGGGTATGGGCTGGTAGCCGACGTGAGCGGCGCGGTGAGCCGGCAGTGGCCGGCGCTCTGCCTGCTCGGCGGCCTGCTGGCCGCCGTGGGCGGCTGGTGGACGGCGTTGCGTGGCGGTGACTGGCCGGCGATGGGCGCACGGTACGAACGTCCGGCGCGGACCGTTCCGGAGGCTTCGTCGGCGCGGAGCGACCCGGCCGAGCCGCCGACGCCGTTGACGGGGCGGCGGACCACCGAGGCGTGGGACGCGCTGGACCGGGGCGAGGACCCGACGGCCGGTTGACGCGGTGGCCGGCGGGCGCTGTCAGCCGACCGGCTGGCGTTCCCACTCGGCGCGGTGACTGGCGGCGCGGGCGGCGGTCAGTTCGGCGACCAGGCGGTTCAGCTCGGCGCGCTGGTCGGCGCGGGCCCGGTCGGCGCAGACCGCCTCCCAGGCGTTGCCTCGTGCTGTCCGCATCCGTCCCTCGCCCACCACGGCACGTTCCACGGTGTGCACCACTCCGACGGCGAGCGAGGCCACCGTCCGCGAGATGGTGGTCAGTCCGATGGTCGGGTGCGGCTCGGAAATGCTCACGGTCACCTCGCAGGAGGAGTTGCGGCGGTCGGGGCAGGCGCGCCATCGAGTCTGCCCGAGGACGATGCTCGCCGGTCGACGTTTCGCCGCGGTGACCGCCCGGTCAACTGTCGCCCCTCGGCCGTGACCAGGGACCGTCCGTTCGGCCTTGAGCTTGCTCACAGCATCGATCGACATCGCTGCCGTCCGGCGCGGAGCGGGAACTGGTGGCATGATCGATGCATCGGCCCGGTCTGACGGCGGCCGCCAGGCTCCATACCGCGTGACGGTGGTCGATACCGGAGGTGGCGCTGCGTGACAACCTCTTCACGGCAAGTCGGCCATTATGCCGCAGGCCTTTTCGTGAGCAGCGCCATACCCCCGGCATTCGGCGTCGGTCGGCTGCCCCTAGCATCGGCCCATGACGCCCGGAGAGGGGAGTCCGTTCGTGACTGCTGAGCATGCGCACGCGGAGGGGGACGAGGCCGGCCAGGCAGCGTCCGTAAGCGTGCTCGACGAGATCCTGGCCGGCGTACGTGAGGACGTCGCCCGACGCCAGGAGCAGGTTCCGCTGGAGCGGATCCGTGAACTGGCGGCGGCGGCGCCGCCGCCCATGGACGCGTACGCGGCGCTGCGTAAGCCCGGCGTGGCCGTGATCGCCGAGGTGAAGCGCTCGTCGCCGTCCAAGGGTCGGTTGGCCGAGATCGCCGATCCGGCCGACCTCGCTGTCGACTATGCGGCCGGTGGGGCGCGGGCGATCAGCGTGCTGACCGAGGGGCGCTGGTTCGGTGGTTCGCTCGACGACCTGGCGGCTGTCCGCGCCGCGGTCACCGTGCCGGTGCTGCGCAAGGACTTCGTGGTCTCCAGCTATCAGATCCACGAGGCCCGCGCGCACGGCGCCGACCTGGTCCTGCTGATCGTCGCCGCACTCGAGCAGAACGTCCTGATGGGTCTGCTGGAGCGGATCGAGTCGTTGGGCATGACCGCTCTGGTCGAGGTGCACGACGAGGAAGAGGCCGACCGTGCGCTGGAGGCCGGCGCGCAGGTGATCGGGGTGAACGCCCGTGACCTGCGTACCCTGGAGGTCGACAGGTCGGTGTTCGAGCGGATCGCGCCCGGCCTGCCCAGCAGCGTCGTCAAGATCGCCGAATCCGGCGTTCGTGGCCCGCACGACCTGATCCGGTACGCCTCCGCGGGCGCCGACGCGGTCCTCGTGGGCGAGGGCCTGGTCACCCAGAAGAGCCCCCGCGAGGCGGTCGCCGAGTTGGTCAACGCCGGCAACCACCCGGCAACGCCCCGGCCGGTGCGCTGACCCCGCGCCGGTCTGACGTCCCAGCGAGAGGATTCCCGATGAGCGCCGACGCGCTGGCCCCGGTGGCCGGCCCGCAGCCCGACTCCGCCGGCCACTTCGGCCGCTTCGGCGGTCGGTTCGTTCCCGAGGCCCTGGTGGCCGCGCTGGACGAGCTCGACGGGGCATGGCGTACGGCGATGGCGGACGAGTCCTTCCGGGCCGAGTTCGGTGCCCTGCTGCGCGACTACGCCGGTACTCCCTCGCTGCTCTACGAGGCCCGGCGGTTCTCCGCGAAGGTCGGCGCGCGGGTGCTGCTCAAGCGGGAGGACCTCAACCACACGGGTGCGCACAAGGTGCGCAACGTGCTCGGTCAGGCGCTGCTCACCAAGCGGATGGGCAAGACCCGGGTGATCGCGGAGACCGGCGCCGGCCAGCACGGTGTCGCCACCGCTACCGCCGCCGCGCTGTTCGACCTGGAGTGCGTGGTCTACATGGGCCAGGTCGACACCGAGCGGCAGGCGCTCAACGTGGCGCGGATGCGGATGCTCGGCGCGACAGTCGTCCCGGTCACCAACGGTTCACGCACCCTGAAGGACGCGATGAACGAGGCCATGCGCGACTGGGTGGCCAACGTCGACGAGACGCACTACCTGATCGGCACCGCCGCGGGCCCGCACCCGTTCCCGGCGATGGTGCGCGACTTCGTCCGGGGCATCGGTGACGAGGCCCGCCAGCAGTGCCTGGACCTCACCGGAGCGCTGCCGGACGCCGTCACCGCCTGTGTCGGCGGCGGCTCCAACGCGCTCGGCATCTTCCACGCGTTCGTGGGCGACGAGGCCGTGCGGCTGTACGGCTTCGAAGCCGGTGGCGACGGGGTGGCCACCGGCCGGCACGCGGCGAGCATCACCGGCGGGTCCACCGGGGTGCTGCACGGCACCCGCACCTTCGTGCTCCAGGACGCCGACGGGCAGACCCTGGAGTCGCACTCGATCTCCGCCGGCCTGGACTACCCGGGCGTCGGGCCCGAGCACGCGTGGCTGCACGACACCGGCCGGGCGAACTACCTGCCGGTCACCGACGACGAGGCGATGGCCGCGTTCGAGCTGCTCTGCCGCACCGAGGGCATCATCCCGGCGATCGAGAGCGCACACGCGCTCGCCGGCACCGTCGCGCTGGCCCCGAAGCTCGCCGCGGAGCTGGGCCGCGAGCCCACCATCGTGGTCAACCTCTCCGGGCGGGGCGACAAGGACGTGCACACCGCCGGCGACTACTTCGGCATCCTCGACAAGGAGCGGTGAGATGAGCCGGATCGGGGTGGCCTTCGACAAGGCCCGCGCCGACGGACGGGCACTGCTGGTCGGCTGCATGCCGGCCGGGTTCCCCACCGTCGAGGGCAGCATCGCGGCGATGACCGCCATGGTCGAGGCCGGTGTCGACGTCATCGAGGTGGAGATTCCCTACTCCGACCCGGTGATGGACGGGCCGGTGATCCAGCGGGCCAGTGACATCGCGCTCGCCGGCGGCGTACGCACCGCGGACACGATGCGCATCATCGAGGCGGTGGCGGCCACCGGCGCTCCGGTGGTCACCATGACCTACTGGAACCCGGTCGAGCGGTACGGCGTGGACGTCTTCGCCCGTGACCTCGCCTCGGCCGGCGGCACCGGCCTGATCACCCCGGACCTCATCCCCGACGAGGCCGACGAGTGGTTGGCCGCCTCGGACGCGCACGGGCTGGACCGCACGTTCCTGGTCTCGCCGTCGTCCACCGACGCCCGGCTGGCGATGACCGCGCAGCACTGCCGTGGCTTCGTCTACGCGACAGCCGTGATGGGGGTGACAGGTGCCCGGGCGCGTACCTCGGACGCCGCCCCGACGCTGGTCTCCCGGGCCCGCGCGGTCACCGACCTGCCGATCGGTGTCGGCCTGGGTGTGGGCACCGGCGCGCAGGCCGGCACCGTCGCCGGTTACGCCGACGGGGTGATCGTGGGCAGCGCGCTGGTCCGTTGTGTGCTCGACGCGTCCACCGAGGCGGAAGGGCTCGCCGCTCTGCGTACCCTCAGTGCCGAACTGGCCGAGGGCGTCCGCAACCCCACCCGCTGAGTCCGTTCGCGACGGAGGCCGCCCAGGACAATCGCGGGCCGGTCAGGGGTGCAGGGACGGGTCCGCGGCCTCGCCGCGTTGCTCCGGTGGCTGCCCCGCCACCGGGTGCCCGTCCTTGCTGGTCGCCGGCCGCTGCCCGTCCTGGGTGGTCGCCGGCCGCTCCTCCTCGATCGGGCGAGCCGGTGGCGGTGGCGCGGTGTCGACGGTGCCGGGCCGCCAGGGGACGTCGCGGAGCACGCCGGAGCGGCCGGCGGTCGCGTCGGTGACGGCGGCCCGGGTGAGCGGGGTGACCACCTCGGGCAGCGCGGCGGGGAGTGCCAGGACAACCGGCAGCCCGGCGGTGGGTCGGTGGCGGGTCGGACCCCGGCCGCGCGGGCGCGGAACACGTGCACGAGGACGTCCGGCAGTGGCCCGGCGCGTCCGGCCGCAGCCTCGCCCGAAGGGCCGGTCAGGTGGTAGACGCCGACCAGGTCGATCAGCTCGATGTCCCAGCCGGTCTCCGCGCGGATGTCCCGTAGCGCCGCGCGCACCGGGCCCTCGGCCGGGCGCAACCGCCCGCCGGGCAACGCGTATCGGCGCGCACCCCGGCCCTGCTGGCAGAGCAGCACCCGACCGGTGTCGTCGGTGACGACGGCGGCGACCGCCCAGGTGAGCGCGCTCATGGACAAAGAGCCTACGGTGGTGCAAACCAGAAGTCACCGGGATGCGCCCTCCAGCGGCCCGGGGTGCCGCTGCAGGGGTGTGCAGCGGTAGCGTGTGCACCCGTGACCCTCGCCTCGCTCTCCCCCCAGGCGGCCCTGCCCAGTCCCAGCACCGCGGTCTGGCAGCTCGGGCCGGTGCCGATCCGGGCCTATGCGCTCTGCATCATCGCCGGCATCGTGCTGGCCTGCTGGGTGACGGAGCGCCGGCTGCGGCAGCGCGGCGTCGCGCCCGGCGCGACGCTCGACATCGCCGTCTGGGCGGTGCCCGCGGGCATCATCGGCGCTCGGATCTACCACGTGCTCACCTCACCGGAGAAGTACTTCGGCGCCGGTGGGGACCCGATGAAGGCGTTCGCCATCTGGGAGGGCGGTCTCGGCATCTGGGGCGCGGTCGCCGGTGGCGCGGTCGGCGCGTGGATCGCGGCCCGACAGCTCGGCATCCCGCTGGGTGTGGTGGCCGACGCGCTGGCCCCCGGGCTGCCGCTGGCCCAGGCGGTCGGGCGGGTCGGCAACTGGTTCAACAACGAGCTGTTCGGTGGCCGGACCACCCTGCCGTGGGGCCTGGAGATCCATCGGATGGACCCGGACAACCCCGGGCACGCGCTCCGGGACGACGCCGGGCAGCCGATCCTCGAGCCGGGCTTCTACCAGCCCACCTTCCTCTACGAGTTGCTGTGGAACCTCGGCGTCGCGGCCCTGGTCCTCATCCTCGACCGCCGGCTCAAGCTGGGCCGGGGCCGGGCGTTCGCGCTCTACGTGATGGGTTACACGGTCGGCCGGTTCTGGATCGAGCTGATGCGCACCGACGAGGCCAACCAGATCCTCGGCGTCCGGCTCAACGTCTGGACGGCCGCCCTGGTCTTCCTCGGCGCGTTGATCTACTTCGTCCGGGTGCGCGGCCCTCGGGACTATCTGATCCCGCTCGGCCCGGCGGCGACGACCCCGCTCCCCACGTCCGACTTGTCGCAGGTCGACCTCTCCGAGCGGGAGACCCCCACCCGCGCCGCCGCGCCGGAGGGCTACCGGGTGGTGAGCGAGGAGCAGTACGCCGCCTGGCAGGACACCGGCGTCGTACCGCCGGCGACCGACGACGACTCCCGTCCGGAGGACGATGAGCCGTCCGACGACGCGGCAGCCGTCGACCTCACGTCGAGCGACGACGAGCCGGGGGACGAACCGTCCTCCGCTCGCACCGACCGGGCCGACGCCACGGGCGCGCGTCCCGCCGACCGGGACAGCTGAGCGGGGGCGGCACCGATGCGAAGCGCGGTGGTGGTCGGCGCAGGGGTCGGAGGCCTCGCGGTGGCCGGCGCGCTGGCCCGTTCCGGCTGGCAGGTCACCCTGTTGGAACGCGCCGAACGGGTCCGCCCCGAGCCGACCGCAGTGGTGCTCTGGCCCAACGGCGTCCGCGCGCTACAGGCCCTCGGCCTCGGCGCGGGCCTGGCCGCGATCGCCACCCCGTTGCCCGACGGAGGGGTCCGGCGCCCGGACGGGCACTGGCTCGTGCAGCCCCGGCCCGTCCCGGCCGACCGGATGCCCGTGGTGGTGCACCGGGAGGACCTGCACGACGCGCTGATCGCCGGGCTCGGCGACCGGGTCGAACTGCGTACCGGGGTGACAGTGCGGCACGTCCGCGTCGAACCGGGCGAGCGACCGGGAGTCAGCGACGGGCGGCACACCATCGAGGCCGATCTGGTGGTCGCCGCAGACGGCACGGACAGCGGCATCCGCCGTCAACTCGCACCCGAGTCCCGGGTGGTCAGCTCAGGGTGCGCCGCCTGGCGGGCCGTCATTCCCTGGTACCAGGCACCTCGACTCCCCGACGATCAGCCGATGGCCGGCGAGATTCTCGGCGCGGGTTACCGGTTCGTGGCCGCGTCGCTGGGTGAGCGCGGGTCCTCGGGCGGGTCCACCCGGGGCGGCATCTACTGGGTGGCCACCGCTGCCGGCGCGCCACGCCCGGAGCCACCGGAGACCCAGCTCGCCCTGCTGCGCCGCTGGTACGCGGGCTGGCCCGCGCCGGTCGGCGCGCTGCTCGAGGCCACCGACCCGGCCGACCTGGTCCAACAGGAGGTTCGCGAGCTGCGCCCGCTGCCGCGCTCGTACGGCTTCCCGGTCGGGCCCGGCGGGGTGGTGCTGCTCGGTGACGCGGCGCACGCCATGCCGCCGCACCTCGGGCAGGGCGCCTGCCTCGCGTTCGAGGACGCCGCCACGCTCGCGTCGCTGCTGCGGGAGGCCCGGCTGCCCGACGCCGTCCAGGCGTACGACCGGGTGCGTCGCCCCCGAGCCACGACAGTGGTCCGGCAGACCCGGCGGATGTCGGCGGTGCTCCAGACCCGGGGCCGGTTGGCGCTGCGCGCCCGGGACGCCGCACTGGGCACGATCAACTCGCGGCTGCTCTCCAGCGCCGCCACCAGCGCCGCCCAGTGGCGTCCTCCGGCCGGACCTGCGGTCAGGGGATGAGGGCGGCGGGTTCGGCGATGCACGCGGTGCCGATTCGGCGGAAGCCGACCCGCAGGTAGACCCGCGCGATCTCCTCGCTGCCCGCGGAGAGGAAGACCAGTTCGGTGCCGGCCGCCAGCAGTTCCCGGGCCAGGGTGGCGGTGAGCGCGGCGCCCAGTCCGCGTCGCCGGGCGGACGGCAGGGTGGCCACCCCGGCGATCTCCGCGACGTCGTCCACCCGCATCGCCATGCCGCTGGCCAGCGCGCCCTCGGTCGGTGTGCCGGCCAGCGCGGAGATCCGTCGGCCGTCGGCGATCCGGGCGCGCTCCTCGTCGAGCGCGGCCAGTTCGAGTTCGGTGACGGCGGCGTCGCGTTCGGCCGGTCCGGCCTCTCCGGTCGCGGTGCCGGCGGCGGCGAACGACACCGCTGCCACCGCACGCCGGGCGGCGACATCGGCGGCGAGGCCGGGGGAGTCCGCTGCCAGCACCCGCACCGCCGCCTCGGACAGTGTCGCCGGGTCGGGCAGCGCGCTCGGGTCGAGCACCATCAGCGGCGCCTCCAGCACGCTGAGCCCCGCCGAGCGGGCCACCGCCAGCAGTTCGGGGGTCGTTTCGTGCACCCACTCGAAGGCCTCCGGCAGGCCCAGCTTCCGCTGGCGCTCACGAACCGAGGTCACGTCGGACAGCGACGGCGGCTCGGTGGCGTCGAGCCGGGGGCGGGCGTAGAACGGCCAGCCGGCACCTTCGCGGACGAACAGCACCAGCGCGCCATGCTCCTCCGCACCGGCGACGTCGCGGGGCACCGCGTCGTAGAAGCGTTCCAACCGGTCGAAGACGTGCTTGTGTAGCGGATCCACCGCGCGAGACTACACGTCCCAGCCAGTGGACGGTGTGATCAATCTCGGGTGGCCGTGTGGCCCCGGCCCTAACGTAGACTCAATAGACCCACGGGCCGACGTCGTCCCCACCATGAATAAACCTGAGTGACGACAGGAGGCCCGGTGGCTCAGCCGTACGCGGACACAGAACAGCCGCACCCGCACAGCCCGCAGGCGTCCCCGACGCCCCACCCCCGTCCGACCGCCCAGGGCCTCTACGACCCAGCGCAGGAGCACGACGCCTGCGGCGTGGCCTTCGTGGCGGACCTGCACGGCCGGCGTTCACACTCGGTCGTCGCGAACGGGCTCGGCGCGCTCTGTCGGCTGGACCACCGGGGCGCCCGTGGCGCGGAGCCGAACACCGGCGACGGCGCCGGCATCATGATCCAGGTGCCCGACGCGTTCCTGCGCGCGGTGGCCGACGTCGCGCTTCCCCCGGCCGGCGAGTACGCCACCGGGCTGGTCTTCCTGCCCGACGACGACGCCGCCGAGGCGCGTGCCCGCCGGGTGGTCGAGAAGTACGCGCTGGTCGAGGGCGCTGACCTGCTCGGCTGGCGGGATGTGCCGGTCGACCCGAGCGACCTGGGCGAGACCGCCCTGGCGGCGATGCCCCGGGTCCGGCAGCTCTTCCTGGCCGCGCACCGCCTGACCGACGCGCCCGAGGGACCGGCCGGCTCCCCGCTGCACGGCATCGAGCTGGACCGGGTGGCGTTCTGTCTGCGTAAGCAGGCCGAACGGGAGACCGCCGAGCGGGGTGTCCCGGCGTACTTCCCGTCGCTGTCCAGCCGCACGATGGTCTACAAGGGCATGCTCACGCCCGACCAGTTGCCGGCGTTCTACCCGGACCTGCGCGACGAGCGGGTGGACAGCGCCATCGCGCTTGTGCACTCCCGCTTCTCCACCAACACCTTCCCGTCCTGGCCGCTGGCGCACCCGTACCGGTTCATCGCCCACAACGGCGAGATCAACACGATCCGGGGCAACCGCAACTGGATGCAGGCCCGCGAGGCGCTGCTGCGCTCGCCGAACGTGCCGGGCAACATCCGGCGGGTCTTCCCGGTGTGCACTCCCGCCGCCTCCGACTCGGCGAACTTCGACGAGGTCCTGGAGCTGCTGCACCTGGCCGGGCGGAGCCTGCCGCACGCGGTGCTCATGATGATCCCCGAGGCCTGGGAGAACGACCCGGGGATGGACCCGGCCAAGCGCGCCTTCTACCGGTTCCACGCCAGCCTGATGGAGCCGTGGGACGGCCCGGCGTCGGTGGCCTTCACCGACGGCGAGATCGTCGGCGCGGTGCTGGACCGTAACGGGCTGCGCCCGGGGCGCTGGTGGCAGACCGACGACGGGCTCGTGGTGCTCGGCTCCGAGGCGGGCGTGCTCGACCTCGACCCGGCCCACGTGGTCGCCAAGGGGCGACTCCAGCCGGGCCGGATGTTCCTGGTCGACACCGTCGCCGGGCGGATCGTGCACGACGAGGAGATCAAGTCCGAGTTGGCCGCCGCCCAGCCGTACGGCGAGTGGCTGCACGCCGGGCTGATCGAGCTGAACGACCTGCCGGCCCGCGAGCACACCGTCTACACGCACGACTCGGTGCGCCGCCGGCAGCAGACCTTCGGCTACACCGAGGAGGAGCTGAAGATCCTGCTCGGGCCGATGGCCCGCACCGGGGCCGAGCCGCTCGGCTCGATGGGTACGGACACCCCGATCGCGCCGTTGTCCACCCGGCCGCGGCTGCTCTACGACTACTTCCACCAGCTCTTCGCCCAGGTCACCAACCCGCCGCTGGACGCCATCCGCGAGGAGCTGGTGACCAGCCTGGCGTCGACCATCGGGCCGGAGGGCAACCTGCTCGACCCGGGTCCCGCGAGCTGCCGGCAGATCGTGCTTCCGCACCCGATCATCGACAACGATGAGCTGGCGAAGATCCTCTCCATCGACGAGGACGGCGATCTGCCCGGCTTCAAGGCGGTCCGGGTCTCCGGGCTGTACCGGATCCGGGAGGGCGCCGCCGGGATCAAGGCACGGCTGACCGAGATCTGCCGGCACGTCTCCGAGGCGATCGAGGACGGCGTCCGCATCCTGGTGCTCTCCGACCGGGACTCCAACGCCGACCTGGCGCCGATCCCGTCGCTGCTGCTCACGGCCGCCGTGCACCAGCACCTGGTCCGCGAGCAGACGCGTACGCAGGCGGCGCTGATCGTCGAGTCCGGCGACTGCCGGGAGGTGCACCACGCGGCGGTGCTGATCGGCTACGGCGCGGCGGCGGTCAACCCGTACCTGGCGTTCGAGTCGGTCGAGGACATGATCCACACCGGCGCGCTGGCCGGTGTGGAGCCCGCCGCCGCGGTGCGCAACTACGCGAAGGCGCTCGGCAAGGGCGTCCTGAAGATCATGTCCAAGATGGGCATCTCGACGGTCTCGTCGTACTGCGGGGCGCAGGTCTTCGAGGCGGTCGGCCTGGACAGCCGGCTGGTCGAGCGCTACTTCCGGGGCACCCCCAGCCGCATCGGCGGGGTGAGTCTCGTGGGCGTGCACACCGAGGTGGCCGCCCGGCACGCGCTGGCCTGGCCACCGGCCGGCACCGCCGTCTCCGACCGGTTGGAGGTCGGTGGGGAATACCAGTGGCGTCGCGAGGGTGAGCTGCACCTGTTCAACCCGGAGACGGTCTTCCTGCTGCAACACGCCACCCGCACCCGGCAGTACGACGTCTTCCGGCAGTACACAGCCAAGGTCGATGCGCTGGCCGCGCAGGCCGGCTCGCTGCGCGGGTTGTTCACCCTGCGTACCGGGGTCCGCCCGGCGGTGCCGATCGAGGAGGTCGAGCCGGCCACCGAGATCGTCAAGCGGTTCGCCACCGGCGCCATGTCGTACGGGTCGATCTCGGCCGAGGCGCACGAGACGCTCGCCATCGCCATGAACCGCCTCGGCGGCAAGTCCAACACCGGTGAGGGCGGCGAGGACGTCGAGCGGCTGCACGATCCGGCCCGCCGTTCGGCGGTCAAGCAGATCGCCAGCGGCCGGTTCGGTGTGACGAGCGAATACCTGGTCAACGCCGACGACCTGCAGATCAAGATGGCCCAGGGCGCCAAGCCGGGTGAGGGTGGTCAGCTACCCGGCAACAAGGTCTGGCCGTGGATCGCCCGGACCCGGCACGCCACGCCCGGGGTGGGTCTGATCTCCCCGCCGCCGCACCACGACATCTACTCCATTGAGGACCTCGCCCAGCTGGTGCACGACCTGAAGTGCGTCAACCCGGCGGCCCGGGTGCACGTCAAGCTGGTCAGCGAGGTCGGTGTCGGCACCGTCGCCGCCGGGGTGGCGAAGCTCAAGGCGGACGTCATCCTGATCTCCGGCCACGACGGGGGCACGGGTGCCTCCCCGATGAACTCGCTCAAGCACGCCGGCACCCCGTGGGAGCTGGGGCTGGCCGAGGCGCAGCAGACGCTGCTGCTCAACAAGCTGCGCGACCGGGTCACAGTGCAGGTCGACGGCCAGCTCAAGACCGGCCGGGACGTGCTGATCGCGGCGCTGCTCGGTGCGGAGGAGTTCGGCTTCGCGACCGCGCCGCTGATCGTCGAGGGCTGCGTGATGATGCGGGTCTGCCACCTGGACACCTGCCCGGTCGGCATCGCCACCCAGAACCCGGTGCTGCGGGAGCGTTTCACCGGCAAGCCGGAGTTCGTGGAGAACTTCTTCCTCTTCCTCGCCGAGGAGGTCCGGGGTTACCTGGCCGAGTTGGGCTTCCGGTCGATCGAGGAGGCGATCGGGCAGTCCGAGCTGCTCGACGTGGCCCCTGCGGTGACGCACTGGAAGGCGCACGGGTTGGACCTGGCGCCCGTCCTGCACCTGCCGGAGCTGCCCGCCGGTGCGGCGCGACGCGGGGTCCGCGCGCAGGATCACGGCCTTGAGCAGGCGCTCGACAACGAGCTGATCGCGTTGGCCCGTCCGGCTCTGGCTGATGGCGCTCCGGTGCGGGTCGAGGTGGCGGTGCGCAACGAGCACCGCAGCGTCGGCGCGATGCTCGGCGGTGAGGTGACCCGTCGCTTCGGCGGCGCCGGCCTCCCCGAGGACACCATCGAGTTCGTGCTGCACGGCACGGCTGGGCAGTCGTTCGGCGCGTTCCTGCCGCGCGGGGTGACCCTGCGCCTGCACGGCGACGCCAACGACTACGTGGGCAAGGGCCTCTCCGGGGGACGGCTCATCGTCCGCCCGGACGCCGCCGCGCCGTTCCTCGACCCGGACGCAGAGCCGGGGCAGCGGGCCGAGGATCAGATCATCGCCGGCAACACCATCCTGTACGGGGCCACGGCGGGCGAGGTCTTCCTCCGCGGCCGGGTGGGGGAGCGGTTCGCGGTGCGCAACTCCGGCGCGATCGCCGTGGTCGAGGGCGTCGGCGACCACGGCTGCGAGTACATGACCGGCGGCACGGTGGTGGTGCTCGGCGCGACCGGCCGGAACTTCGCGGCCGGCATGTCCGGCGGCACCGCCTTCGTGCACCACCTGGACCGAGCCCGGGTCAACGCGGAGCTTGTCGACCTGATGCCGCTCGGCGAGCAGGAGCAGTCGCTCCTGCACGAGCTGGTCCAACGGCACGTAGCCGAGACCGGCTCAGCGGTCGCCGAGGAGCTGCTCAAGCGGTGGCCGGAGGCGGTTGCCGAGTTCACCGCTGTGGTACCCCGCGACTACCGCCGGGTGCTGGAGATCATGCGGGCCGCCGAAGCAGCCGGCCGCGACGTCGACGACGCGGTGATGGGCGCGCTCAGCGCGCCCGCCGCGCCGGTGCCGCCCGCCCCGCGGGTGGCTGCCCAGGAGGTGGCACGTGCCTGACCCGAACGGTTTCCTGCGCTACGACCGGCGGTTGCCGGCCCGCCGTCCGGTGCCGGTGCGGATCAGCGACTGGCGGGAGGTGTACCCGCCGGCCGGCGAGGAACTGGTCCGTGAGCAGGCCACGCGATGCATGGACTGCGGCATCCCGTTCTGCCACGACGGCTGCCCGCTGGGCAATCGCATCCCGGACTGGAACGACCTGGTGCGTACCGGCAACTGGGACGCCGCTGTGGAGTCGCTGCACGCCACCAACAACTTCCCGGAGTTCACCGGCCGGCTCTGCCCGGCGCCCTGTGAGGCGGCGTGCGTACTCGGCATCTCGGGCGGTCAACCGGTGACCATCAAGCAGGTCGAGGTGGAGATCGCCGACGCCGCCGCGGCGCGTGGTTTCACCCCCCGCCCGGTGCCGGCGCCAACGGGCCGGTCGGTCGCCGTCGTCGGTTCCGGGCCCGCCGGCCTCGCCGCCGCCCAGCAGTTGGCCCGCGCCGGTCACGCGGTGACTGTGTACGAACGCGACGACGCGATCGGGGGCCTGCTCCGGTACGGCATCCCCGACTTCAAGTTGGAGAAGCGGCACATCGATGCCCGGTTGGCCCAGCTCACCGCCGAGGGGGTGCGCTTCCGCACCGGTGTGAACGTCGGGGTGGACGTCACCGCCGAGCAGTTGCGCGCCGAGCACGACGCGGTGTTGCTGGCCGCTGGGGCGTTGCAGGGCCGGGACACCCCGGAGACCCCGGGGCGGGCGCTTCGGGGCGTACACCAAGCGATGGCGCACCTGGTCGCGGCGAATCGCGCGGTCGCCACTGCGGCCACCGACCAGGCCGGCGTGGTGGCCACCGGCGAGCGTCGGCTGCCGCAGGCGGTGCTGCCGGACGGCACCCCGATCGACGCGGCCGGCAAGCACGTGGTGATCATCGGTGGCGGTGACACGGCGGCCGACTGTCTCGGTGTCGCGCACCGCCAGGGCGCCGCGGGCGTGCACCAGCTCGACCTGTACCCGCAGCCGCCGCAGGAGCGTGACGAGGCACGGGACCCGTGGCCGACCTGGCCGTGGGTGCTGCGCAGCTACCCGGCGCACGAGGAGGGCGGCGAGCGCGTCTTCGCCGTGGCGGTGCAGGAGTTCGTGGACGACGGCACCGGCCAGGTGCGGGCGGTGCGGATCGCCGAGGTGACAGTGGAGAAGCGCGACGGTCGGCGGGTCGTCACCGTGGTGCCGGGCTCCGAGCGGGAGTTGCCGGCCGATCTGGTGCTGCTGGCGATCGGCTTCGAGGGCACCGAGCAGCAGCCGCTGCTGGCCCAGTTCGGCGTGGCCCGCAACCCTCGGGGCGCCATCGACGCCCGAGACGACTGGCAGACCGACGCCGACGGGGTGTTCGTGGCCGGTGACATGCACCGGGGCGCCTCACTGATCGTCTGGGCCATCGCCGAGGGGCGGGCGGCCGCCGCCGCCATTCACGGCTATCTGGGCGGTGTCGGCGCGCTGCCGGCCCCGGTGGGCCCGGCCGCCCAGGCTCTCGCCGCTCGCTGAGCTGCGGGTGTCCGGTCGGCGCGGCGGTTCTGCTGCCGCGTCGACCGGACATTCCCGCTGGTGAAGCCGCTCACAAACATGGGCAAAAAGGTTTAAGTCGGCAAGACTTGTCGGCTGCCGAACCGCGCCGCGATCGGCCTGAATGATCATGCCGCCGATCGCTGGAGGTTCGTCGTGGCCACGGGTGCCACCTTCGCCGCGCTGCGCCACCGCAACTACCGGATCTGGGCGCTCGCCGGCTTCGTCTCCGTCATCGGCACCTGGATGCAGGTCCTCGGGGTCAACTGGTACGTCCTGAAGGAGACCGGCTCGGCGACGTCCATGGGCTTCGCCGTGCTGCTCCAGGCGGCGCCCACGCTGCTGCTCAGCGTCTGGGGCGGCGTCCTGGCCGACCGTCTGCCGGCCCGCCCGTTGCTGATCGCCGCCCAGGGCGCCCACGCGGCGCTCGCCGCCGGACTGGCGGCGGTCGCCCTGACCGGGTTCGGCGGCCTGCCGCTGATCTTCGCGATCTCCCTGGCCACCGGTGCCGTCTCGGCGATCGAAGGCCCGGTGATGGGGCGTTGGGCGTCCAGCCTCGTCGACCGGGAGACGCTGGGCAACGCCCTGGCGCTCGGTTCGCTCACCAACTCCGCCGGCCGCATCCTCGGCATGAGCCTCGGTGCCGTGGTGGTGGCCGCCGTCGGCCCCGCACTGCTCTTCGGCATCAACGCGGCAAGCTTCGGCGCCGTGGTGGTGGCGCTGTTCGCCGTACGCCCGGGAGCCATGCCCGGCCTCCCGGTCCCGGACGCCGGATCGAACCGGGGCGGTGTCCGGGCCGGGTTCGCCTACCTGCGGGGGCAGCCGGTGCTGCTCCTCGCGCTCGCCCTGGCGTTCGTGCTCGGCAGCCTGGGCCGCAACTACCAGGTGACAATGGCCGCGATGAGCGACGGTCCGCTGGACGCCGGCGCATCCGGGTACGGCCTGCTGTCGACCGTGTTCGCGGTCGGAACGGTGGTGGGTGCGCTCGTCGCGGCCCGGCAGCGATCCCTCGGCTACCGGACCCTCGTCGTCGCGGGCCTGCTCGCCAGCGCGTTGCAGATCGTCGCCGGCCTCGCCCCCGGCACCTGGAGCTTCGCCGCGGTGATCCTGCCGATCGCCGCCGCCGCGGTGGTCATCGACACCACAGTCGGCACCCGCGCCCAACTCGACACCGACGGCGCGATGCGGGGTCGGGTGCTCGCCGCCCTGGCGGTCACCGGCTCGGTCTCCGCCGCGGTCGGCGCCCCGCTGCTCGGCTGGCTCGCCGAACACGCCGGCCCCCGGCAGACGCTCGTCCTCGCCGGCTCGGCCGCGGCGATCGCCACGGCGGCGGCGGGCGTCGCCCTGGACCGCCAGCGCGGCCGCGCGACGACCCTCGCGCTTGTCGTCCCGCGGCCTCGCCATCCGGTACGACGAGCGGCGTTCCGGGCCGCCCGCATCGTCCGGCCCACCGGGGCGGTCTGTGTCATCGCGCCCGCCGAAGCCGGCGTGGCTCGACCGGAGTCGGGCCGACTCAGGGAGTTGGCCACCGCCGGGCCGGTGGCCAACCGCTGAGACAGCTGTCACCCCCGGCAGCCTGCTTCCAGGGCAGGACGACACGAAGATCATCGTTACGCTGCGATCATGGAGATCGAGGAGCGGCTACGGCGGACCCGCCGGTGGCTGTGGATCGTGCTGATCGGGCTCTTCCTGAGCGGTGTCACCGCGTTCCCGCTGGAGATCGAGGTGCGCTGGCTGCTTCGCCTGCTGGACCCGTTGGCCGGCCAACTGCCCGCGCTGGTCGCCTGGGTCGAGCGGGTGCACACCGGGCTCGTGACAGCAGGTGAGGACTACCCGTTCCTGCTCTACGGCACCGACTGGCTGGCCTTCGCCCACCTGGTGCTGGCGGTGGCGTTCTGGGGGCCGCTGCGCGATCCGGTGCGCAACGTCTGGGTGGTGCAGGTTGGCATGATCGCTTGCGCGGGCATCGTTCCGCTGGCGCTGATCTGCGGCCCGATCCGTGACATCCCCTGGTTCTGGACGCTCGTGGACCTGTCCTTCGCGGTCGGGGCGTTCCCGCCGCTCTGGTTCGCGTACCGGCACATCCGCGCCGTGGAGGCGAGCACTGCGTCTTCCTGAAGCCGGAGCCAGGATCCGCGCAACAACAGGGAAAGTGGTGCCTCGGGTGCTGCGGAGGCACCTGCATCCCTGAAGTTGCGCGGATCTTGAGCCCGGTCGGGAGTCCTAGTGGGACATCAGGTGGTGCGACTCGCGGATCTTGGCCCAGGACTTCGGCTCGGTCGGCGGGGCGGCCTTACGGGCGGCGCTGGCCACGTCGGGTCGGCCGGCGGTGAACAGCCAGGTGGTGAACAGGTCGTCCAGGTCCAGCCCGGAGATCCGCTCGGCCAGCGCCTGGAACTGCTCGATGGTGCCGTTGCCGTACCGGTGCTCGGCGGTCCAGGTCGGCAGGATCTCGAAGAACGCGTCGTCACCGACGGCCAGCCGTAGCTGGTGCAGGGTCATCGCGCCCCGGTCGTAGACGGCGTCGTCGAAGACCCGAGCGGCACCAGGGTCGCCGGGCAGCACCTGCCAGAAGTCGTCGTCGGCCGGGTAGCTGGCGTAGGTGAAGTCGAAGACCTCCTGCGCGGTGCCCTCGCCCTGCTCCTCCGACCAGAGCCACTCGGCGTACGAGGCGAAGCCCTCGTTGAGCCAGATGTTGCGCCAGTCGGCCACCGAGACCGAGTCGCCGAACCACTGGTGGGCCAGCTCGTGCGTCACCACGTACGTGTTGGCGCCGCGTCGCCAGAAGCCCGGCCCGTACACCGGTCGGGTCTGCGTCTCCAGGGCGAAGCCAATGCCGTCCACCGGCCCGGCCACGCCGCCCTGCGCCTCGAACGGGTACGGCCCGAAGATCCCGCTCTCCCAGTCGACGATCTCGGCGGTCCGCTCGATGCTGGCCCGCGCGGCCGGCCCCAGTGCGCCCAGCGAGGTGCTGTACGCGTTGATCACCGGCTGGCCGCTCGGGGTGGTGTCGGTGACGATGTCGTACTGACCGATGGCCATGAAGGCCAGGTAGGTGGCAGTGGGGGAGGTGGTCCGCCAGATCCACCGGGTGCGGTTGCCGGCCTCGGCCAGCGGCGGCCTCGGCTGCACGCCGTTGCTGATCACCTCGACGCCGGTGGGCACCGACACCGAGATGTCGTAGGTGGCCTTGTCCAGCGGGTGGTCGTTGCTCGGGAACCACCACCACGCCGACTCGGGCTCGTTGACGGCGAGGGCGCCGTCGTCGGTACGCGTCCAGCCGGTGTAACCGCCGACCAGGGTCTCCGACGGGACACCTGAGTAGCGCACGACGATGGTGAGCTGCTGACCCCTGGTCACCGTACGGGCCGGGGTCACCACCAACTCGTGTGTGCCCGCGGTGCTGGTGGTCGCCGCCCAGCCGTTGACCCGGACCGACTCGACGTCGAGCAGAAAGTCCAGATTGAACGTCGAGAGGTCCTGTGTGGCGGTGGCGAGGATGGTGGTGGTGCCGGTGAGCAGGTCGGTGGCCGGTTCGTAGCGCAGCCGGACGTCGTAGTGCTCGACGTCGTAGCCGCCGTTGCCGTAGTCGGGGAAGTAACTGTCGCCCAGTCCGGGCGCGCCGGGTTGCGGCGCGGCGGAGACGACAGGACGGCCCCAGGCCGTCGGCGCGGCCTGGCCGGGGGTGCCGGCGAGCATGGTGCCGGCGGTGGTGAGGGTCAGGGCGGTGGTGGCCGCCGTGAGGACTCGTCGCACGGGGTGGACTCCCTCCATCGGGTGTTCGCCACGCCAACCTAATCGACAACTGTGAACGTCGCCGGCCCGCCACACCCATGGTCGGCTACCGGCCTCTGGCGCGCCTTGCGCCGCAAGGTCACACTGAGTTGATCGGAGGTGACGCGTGCGGCGCTCGGAGTTGCCCAAGCGGGAGTTGATCGGCCCACGGCAGTCAACCGCCGGTCGAGAGCGGCTGCCGGCCGGCGGACTGGAGTTGTTCGCGCTGCTCGCCCGGCTGCTGCGGCGACCCCGCCGCGGTGACCGCCGGCTGCCGCTGCTGTGGCTGGTCCGCTCCGACACCGCGGATCTGATGGTGCCGCTGCGCCGGTTCCTCGGCCAGGGCCCCCGGCGGCGGGTCCCGCACGCCGTGCTGGACGCCGACATGCCGCCGGGTGCGGGGGACGTGCCGGCCCTGCTGCGTGAGCTGCACCGGCAGCTCTCCCTGGAGGCCTTCGGCGCCGCTCGACTCCGCTTCCGGCACTACCCGCTCGCCGACTGGCTGATGCAGCAGAGCCTGAGCTTGGGCATCGACGCCGACGACAGCCGCGCTGCCCTGGTCCGCCGGCTGCGCGACCGCAAGGGCCCGCGTACGCCGGAGGCGTTGCCCTCCGGCGGCGACGCGGTCAGCATCGTCTCGCAGGTGCTGCTCTGGCTGGTCCGTCGTGCCGTGCCGGGGGTGGTCTTCCGGGCTGCCGTCTCCGGTCGGGTGCCGGTACTCGGTCGCCACTACAACTGGTTCATGCGCCAGCAGTATCTGGCGCCCCGGCAGTCGGTCACCTTCCTCGGTTTCGCCGAGCGCCTCACCGCCGGCTGGCGCGACGGGGAGCAACCCGACCAGGTCAACAAGCTGCTGCTGCACGCGTTCCTGGAGGATCTGCGGCAGGCGTACCGGCGTCGGCCGTGGCGTCCGTCGGACTGGCGGCGCACCGCGTACCCGGCGCTGCTGCTCGATCACGTCGCCCCCCGGCAACGTCGGCGGGGAACTGGTCCGCCTGATCGGCGACGTCCGCACCGAGACCGGCCGCAACGACCCGCTGCTCATCGTCGCGTCCGGTGCGCAACCCCCACCGGCCCTGCCCGAACCGCACCCGTTGACCGAGGCCGACGAGGCGTACGACGAGTGGGCCGAGGCGCTGCCGGAGATGCGGCGGCTGCGCCGACCGGCCACCTGGCTGGTGGCGTTGCGTCCCGACGAGACCGACACCGGCCCACCGTCGCGTGGCGGCCTGCGGCCCTTCTCCGCGCCCGACCCGCCGTGGTGGTCACGGCGCTTCCTGCCGGCGGCGCTGTGTCTGGTGCTGGTGGCGTCGCTCGGCCTCTGGGCGGCCAGCCGGTGGGGGCTGGGCTGCCACCCCTCGCTCACCGGCCAGGTCTCGGTCGAGGTGGTCGGCAGCGGCGAGTGTGTCGGCTACAGCGACAGCGCCGCACAGGTGTTCAACAACGACCCCGGTCAGGACCGGCTGCGCACCGTCCAACAGCGCATCTTCGCGCAGAACCGCGCCGCCGAGGAGGTCTGGCAGCGCAGCGACCGACGTCGGCCCTTCCTCACCCTTGTCTACCTGGGCACCCTGACCGGCAACCGCACCCGCGCGGACGAGGAGTCGTACGTCTCCGAGCGCGAGGAGCTCGAAGGGATGGCCACCGCCCAGTACGCGTTGCTGAAGGAGTCGGCAGGCGCCGACGGTGCCGCGCTGCTGCGGATCGTGGTGGCCAACGGTGGCCGGCAGATGATCTACGCCGACCGGGCCGTGGCGATGCTGGCCGAGCTGGCCCGGGACGACCCCACGGTGCTCGGGGTGGTCGGGCTGGTGGAGAGCCGGACCAGCACCGCCCGCGCGCTGCGCGAGCTGAACCAGGTCGGGCTGCCGGTGCTGGCGCCCACCCTCTCCGCCGACAAGATGGACGCCAACTCCCGCCTCTACCTGCAGATCTCCGCGCCGAACACGGATCAGGTGAAGCTTGTCGACGCGTACGCCACACAGGTGCTGAAGGTCAACGAGGCGCACGTCTTCTACACCACCCTGGAGGGCAGCTCGCTCACCGAGGACCTCTACGTGGGCACCCTCGTCGACGGGCTCCGACAACGGTTCGGTTCCCGGATCACCCGTCTCGACGAGTGGCGCACCGGGCAGCGGCTGACCGACGAGTGCGGCTACCCCGGGCTGCTCTTCTACGCGGGCCGCTGGTCGGAGTTCGACGGTTTCCTGCGGGCGCTGCGCGAGTGCGGCGGCAACCCGCCCCGACACCTCGTCGCCGACGACTCGGCCAACCGGTACATGGCCAACCCGGGCCTGCGCGCCGCCGCGCCCGGCAACCTGCCCGTCACGTACGTCTCGAAGGCGGCCCTGGCCACCTGCGCGGCGCTGCGGGCCGCCCAGGACCGGCGCGACGACGCGCGGGCCAGCTTCCTGTCCTGGATCCAGGCCGACGACCTGCTGGACCCGCCGCGCTGCCGGCCGGGCTCCGCGGAGGAACAGGTCGGCGAGCGCGTCAGCCTCGCCTACGACGCGGCGATGATGCTGGTCCGGGCGGTGGAGAGCCTCGCCGCCCGGCTGCACCACGCCGATCCGCGGCAACGCTGGGAGCCGGATTCGGTCAACCCGGTGGGCGTGCACGCGGAGGTGCTCCGGCAGAACGCCGGTCAGGGCTACCCGGGGGTGGCGGGGCTGATCCGGTTCACGCCCGACTCGGGGGAGCCGGTCGACAAGCGGCTGGCCCTGATGCGGGTGGAGCAGGTGCCCGACGTGGCGAGGGCACCGGTGGAGGTGTTCCGCTGCGGGGTGGCTGACGCCTCCGGCCCGGCGGTGTGCGGCCCCGCCTGACCGGTCCGGCGTGACACGTCCTCGCAGGACTGTCCGGGTGCCGTCGGTGTCCGTTAGGGTTCCTGGGACCAGGCGGTCGTCGGCGTTGGGGGCAGAGGGTGGGCAGGCTCGCGTCGGCGTACGGGCAGGCGGTCAACTCCCACCGGGCGGCCCGGGCGCATCTGGACACCGCCCGCGGCGTCCTGGGGGCGGCACCGACAGTCGTCGCGCCGGGCGGCGCCAACGACCTCGTGGCCCACCTCGCCCGCCTCGGCGGCGCCCTGGCCACCCCCGCCCCCGGCGTCACGCCGCTGACTGACGAGCCGGCCGCGGTGCGGATCGGCGAGGCGTCCACAGCGGACGGCGGCTTTCCGGTGCTGGTCCCCTCGGCGGCGGCCACCACCTGGCCCTCGACACCGACGCTCGGGACCCGCAGGTCGCCGGGCTGCTGCGGGCGCTGGTGCTGCGGCTGGTCGCCACCGCGCCACCGGGTCAGGTCCGCGTCGCCGGCATCGACACCGCCGCGCTCGGCGCCACCTTCGGCCCGTTGCGCCCACTGCTCGACGCCGGGGTGCTCGATCCGTCGGCCACCGGTGAGGCCGAGGTGGCCGCGCTGCTGGACGCCGCCGAGCAGCACGCCCGCGCCGCGCAGCACGGCACGCCCGCCGCCCGTCGCCTGCTGGTGGTGGTCGCCACCGCCGCGCCGCCGCCGCGCGAGCTGGCCCGGCTCGCCGCGCTCACCCACGCCGGCCCGGCCGCCGCCGTGCGTGCTGCTCGCCGGCCACCCGTCCCGGCTGCCCGGCGAGACCGCGCCGCCGCTGGGCGGCACCACAGCGGTCCGACTCAACCAGGGGTACGCGCACGTCGGCGACCCGCCCGGCACCCCGTTCAGCGCCGACGGCAGCGGGCTCGCCGCACCCGTCCTGCTCGACGGCGACCCGCCGCCCGCCTCGGTACGCGCGCTCGCCGAACACCTCGGTGCCGCCACCCGTCGCGCCGACGCGTTGCCCTTCACCGACCTGCTGCCCGAACAGCGCTGGGCCGAGTCCGCCGGCAACGGTCTGCGTACGGTGATCGGCCGGGCCGCCGGCGGCGGGTCGACGGCGGCCCTCGACACCGCGCTGACGCTCGCCTTCGACGACGCCACCCCGCACTGGCTGGTCGGCGGGCGCACCGGCGCCGGCAAGACCGTCTTCCTGCTCGACGTCCTCTACGGGCTGGCCGCCCGCTACTCGCCTGCCGAGTTGCAGCTCTACCTGCTCGACTTCAAGGAGGGCGTGAGCTTCACCGAGTTCGTGCCCACCGGTCGGGACCCGTCCTGGCTGCCGCACGCCCGTGCCGTCGGCATCGAGTCCGACCGCGAGTACGGTCTCGCGGTGCTGCGCGAGCTGCGCCGGGAGGCACAGCGCAGGGCAACCGCCCTCAAGCGGCACGGCGTCACCAAGCTCGCCGACCTGCCCCGGGACAATCCGCTGCCGCGCATCGTGACGGTCATCGACGAGTTCCACGTGCTGCTCGCCGGCAACGACGCGCTGGCCCGCGAGTCCGTCGACCTGCTGGAGGAGTTGGCCCGCAAGGGCCGCTCGTACGGCATCCACCTGGTGCTCGCCAGCCAGAGCATGACCGGCATCGAAGCCCTCTACGGGCGGGCCGAGGCGATCTTCGGGCAGTTCGCGTTGCGGGTGGCGCTGCCCGGCGGTGGCGGGGTCCTCGACCAGCTCAACGACGCCGCCGCGGCCCTGCCGATCGGCTCCGCCGTGGTCAACACCGCCGCCGGCGCGGTTGGGGCCGACTCCGTGCTGCGCTTCCCCGACGCGCACGCCGCCGCTGCGGACCTCGCCGCCCTGCGCCACGAGCTGTGGCAGGCCCGCCCGCCGGGCTCGCGGGCACCAGCGGTCTTCAAGGGGTACGAAGCCGCACGGATCGAGGACGACCCCACGTTCGCCGGGCTGCGCCCCGGTGGTCGACGCCCGATGGCCCTGGTCGGCCGAACCGTCGACGTGCACGGCACCACCGCACTGTTCCTGATGGACACCACCCCCGGCCGGCACCTCGCCGTGGTGGGCACCGCACCGACAGGCGCGGACGTGCTGCGCGCCGCGACACTCAGCCTGGCCCGCCAGCACACCCCCGGCGACGCGCGGTTCCACATTGCCTGCCTGGTCGACGTCGCCGACCCGGTCGCCGACGACACCGACACGCTGCTGCGGGCCGCCGGCCACCCGGTGCAGCGCCTCGACGCGGCCGGGCTGCGCGACCGGATCGCCGCGCTGGCCGCCGAGCCCACCGGCCGCGAATACCTTGTGGTGTTCGGCATGGACGCCGCCGCACCCGTCCTCGGGGCCGCTGACCCCGGCACCTTCCGTTCCGGCCTGGACGACCTGCGTACCGTCCTGCGCCAGGGCCCCGGGCAGGGCGTGCACCTGCTCGGCTGGTGGCGGGGGCTCCGCCGGCTCGCCGACGACCTCGGCGGCACCCAGAACCGCGACGACGTCGCCTGCCTGGTCGCGCTCAACGTGCCCGGCGCCGAGCTGGCCCTGCACCTCGGAGCGCACGACCTGACCTACACGCCCCGCCCCGACCGGGCGCTGCTGATCGACAGGCACGACCAGCGCACCCGGCTGATCGTCCCGTTCGTCGGCGACGGGCACGACCCGGACGGGGAGCGGTGACAGTGTCCTTCGAGGAGTACGCGGCGCTGGCCCGACAACTCTCCGCGCAGCACCGTGCCGGGGAACAGCACGCCGCCGCCGAGTCCGCGCGCCGCCGTGACCTGCACGCCGCCGTCGACTATCTCCAGCAGCGGTTGACCGCCCAGGGGCAGCGCCTCGACCAGCTCGGCCGAGCCATCGGCGTCGACCAGCCACCCACCGCCCCTGCCCCGGGTCCGGAGCGTCCGGGCGAGGGTGCCTCCTGGCCCGGCCCACCATCCGGCGCCGCCCCGTCCACCGCTGCGGGGCCCGGCTCTTCCGCCGTCGCGGGGTCCGGTTCGGCCTTCGCTGCTGGGGCTGGGCCGGCTTCCGGTGCCGGGTCCGGCCCGTCCGCTGCTGGTGCCGGCTACCCGTCCGCCGCACCCGGATCGGGGGACGGGGAAGCCGCCGGCGCAGCCGGCGCGCCGGGGCGGTCGGGGGTCGGGGCGTACCCCCAGTTGCCGGCGGGGAGGCGCGGCTGGCACTGCCGACGGCGGTGAGCCCGGCGGGCGCCGGGGTGCCGGCGCAGCGCGCGGCGGCGGCCGACCCGGCGGTGGAGCTGGAGCTGGCCCGGCGGATGGCCGACGAGGCCGACCGGCACGGGCAGCAGGCGGAGTTGCTGGCCCAGCGGCCCGCGCTGCTGCCGACGTGGTCGCCGCTGGCGCGGGCGGTCGCCGTCTACGCCGGGTGCGGGGCCGCCGCCGGGGTGCTCGTGCTGATGCTGGTACTCGCCTCCGGGGTCGGCCTGGTCGACGGCTTCACCCTCGGTGCGTGGGTCTGCGCGGGGCTGCCGGCGGTGGCGTTCTTCGGCGGGTACCTGGTGCTGGGCCGGTGGGGGCGGCCCGCGATGGTCGCCGGCACCCCGCCCCGGTACCTGCCGCTCGGGTTCCTGATCTGCTTCCTGGTGGTGCCGATGGCCTACTGCGCCTACCTGCTGCTGGTCCGCGGCCTGCGCTGACCCCGGCCCAGTCCGTTCCGGGCATGATCCACCGGCGCTCCACTGTGTTCGCCTCGGTGCCGTAGTCTCGCGCCCCGAGCGCAGTCGGCACGCAATCCGCTTGCCGAGGCTCTGGATCGTCACGCCTCGACGTCCCATAAGCGGTAGGTCGAAAGGTTGGTCAGGGAATTGCAGGGATACACGTCCACCCAGGTTGAGCCGATGTCGGCAGAAGGCGGGGTTGCCGTTCCGCCGCCGGTCAACGCCGATGTGGCGACGCCTCGCGCCGAGCAGGAGCCGGGGCTGTCGGTCGTCTCCGCGACGCAGCAGGCCGGCCCGGGCGCGGTGGTTGCGGGTTTCGGGCTGATCGCCGTCGGCGCTGTCGCCGGCTGGGCGATCTGGCGCAGCGGGGCCTCCGCGGCGAAGATCCAGCCCGAGGACACCACTGGCGTCTTCCTCACCCTGCTGGTCTTCGCCGCGGCGGTCGAGCGGATCCTGGAGCCGTTCTCACGGTGGCTGCCAGGGCGCGCCGCCGAGGCCGCGTTGTCCCGCACGGTGACCGACGTGAACAGCCGGGCCGACGGCCTCACCGAGACTAACCGCGAGGCGGTCGCCGTGGCCACCGCCAAGGTCGCGCGGGCGAAGGCGAACCGCACCATCGTCGCGTGGGGTCTCGCCAGCGGCTTGGCCACCGTGGCGTCCAGTGCCGGCGGGTTCTACGTGCTGCACGCGGTCGCGGGCGGCGACTGGAACGGAGTGGCGGTCTGGGTCGACGCCGTCGTGACAGGTGTGATGGTCGGCAGCGGCACCAAGCCGTTGCACGACCTGATCACCCGGGCGCAGAACGGCCCGCCGTCGCCGTAGTTGGCCTGTCCCGGCCTGTCCCGGCCTGTCCCGGCCTGTCCCGGCCTGTCCCGGCCTGTCCCGGCCTGTCCCGGCCTGTCCCGGCCTGTCCCGGCCCGTCTTGGTCCGAGGCCGGCCATGATCCACTCGGTTTCATTGAAGTCGGGGTATCCGTGCCAGTGGGATACCCCGACTTCAGCTATCTCGTGTCGAGCTCCCGCCCTGTTGCGTTCACCGCCGGTCGGATACGGCTGTGGCGCCTACCTGCTGGGGATCGATTGGCAGGGCAGACCTGGGAGACAGCAATGCCCGCCACAGCGAAGTGGGCGCTGATCGCCGACGGCATCCGCGCTCCAATCTCGTGGCGTCGCTCCAGATCTTGGACACTTTCCGTCAGCTCCTAACGGAAAGTGTCCAAGATCTGGAGCGCCATCCGGATCCGGTCGGGGCTCGTCGGCAAACTCCGTCGGAACCGCTCGCTTGGGTCGGTCTCTGCCCACGAGGTGACGCGGGAGCGAGCGACCGGTCGCGCTGGGTGCGCGAATCTCGTACGCTCCCATGTGGTCTCCGCCGGTGCGGTGGTGGAGGCGGTGGTCGACCACGGGGAGGTGCGCGTGAGCGCAGCACAGATCATCGCGAGGCTGGCGGCGGCGTCGCAGAAGCTGGACGAGGCGAAGGCCAAGACCGCAGCGGCAGCACAGGACGCCGCCGAGGCGCGAGCGCTCGTCGCCGGTGCGCTGGAAGGCGTGGCCGCCGGTCCGCTGGTCGGCATGATCGATTCGTACCGTCAGGCGCTCGCGCAGGCGTCCCAGGGTGGCGACCCGGCCAAGCAGCACGTGCAGGAGACAATTGCCAAGGTCCGAGCGCTGGGAAACTGACCACGGGTGGTGGCAGCACAATCCACCAACCACCCGCGGTGGCGAAACCAGGCATCAGGTCTGCGGTCCCTCGACAACTCCATAGCCCGAACCGGGACCAGGCGGCGCCGCCGGCCCCGCGCCGCCAGCACCTCAGCAGCGAGTCAATCGGGTGGTGGACCTCCGCTACGGCTGCGGCATACGCGAGCTTCCAGGAATTCTTGCCGGCGGCCGTCAAGGCGGTTGCCGGTACTCTGCTGGCTGCTGCTGCCGCAGCCGGATCTTTCAAGGCGTGGAGAGCGAAGCACCGAGACGGAGGGCCCGGCCGTGAAGATCAATGAGCAGGTGGAAGCTCTGGTCAGAGCTGTCCTTGATGCTGCTGTGCACCGTGATTCCGACAGGTTCGACAGTGCTTTCAATGCCTTGGGCGCCAGCCAAGCGACGTTGACCAAGGCAGTCGAGCTGACGCTGGCCGTGAACGCCGCCGTTCTGTTCGAGGTCCACGATGGTCTGCCTTCGACCCACGAGATCAACGAACTCTCGCGCAACATCGGTCATCAGGAGCGATGGGCCGAAGTCTCGGCAGCCGATGTGCATGCCGTCCTGTCTGCGGTGACGACGGGCAATCCACCGCGACTCGCTAGCACTGCGGGCGGCCTGAGTGCTGTGTTCGTGGTCGCAGCCAATCTCCTCGCCACAGCCTCTCAGCCCGACGAGGGGGAGTGGTGGTTCAACTACCTGGACAAGGTGGAGGCCGCGATTGAGGCAGCCGGGTGAGGGGCCTCCGGCTCAGCGGGTGACGCGGACGGTGTTGTTGAAGTCCAGGTAGTCGCAGTATTCCTGTTCGCACAGTTCAAAGTGGCCGCTGGCCAGGGCGACGCCCCGGTTGAAGGCGTAGCCGCCCGCTTCCGCGAACACCCGCCCCGTCACGACCTGGGGCTCGCCCGAGCAGCGTAGCGGCGCCCAGCCCGTTCCGTACGCCACGTGGTCGCCCGACCGCTGCCGGAGGACCAGCTCCGACGTGCCGGACATGCCGGCCTGGCAGGTGACGGTGAGGGTGAGGTCCACGGCGACGCCTCGTGCGACAAGGGTCCCGGAGGTGACTTCGACGCTGCTCGCCGCGCTTGCCGGCGTCGGCGCCAGCAGGACGGAGAGCGACAGTCCGAGCAGTGCGATGGCGGTGATGATGCGGCGCACGACGGTCCTCCTTGCCGGAGTGGGGTGCTTACCTGCCGTCACACTAGCGTCCCCCGGCACTCACCGGGATCGATCGGTGGCGCGTTCGATGACGACGACCGGGATCTCGCGGTCGGTCTCCTTGGCGTAGCGGGCGTACGTCGGGAAGACCTTCGTCATCACCGGCCACAGCCGGACCCGCTCCTCGCCGGTCGCGGTCCGGGCCCGGCCGGCGATCCGCTCTGCGCCGACCTGGATCTCCACCGCCGGGTCGGCGGCCAGGTTCAGGTACCAGGCGGGGTGCCTGGCCGCGCCGCCGTTCGAGGCCACCAGCAGATAGTTGTCGCCGTCGCGTCCGTACATCAGGGCCGTGCGGCGCAGCGTGCCCGATCGGCGTCCGCGCGTGGTGAGAAGCAGCGAGGGTACGCCGTGGAAGGTGCCCCCGTCAGCGCCGTCCGTCTGTACGTAGCGCCGGATGTGGCTGGCGACCCAGCCGACCGGACTGTCCCCAATCGTCTCGTGCCGTCCCGCCGCTGTCATGGGACGAGCCTAGCCACGCGACGTGCCCGGGCGCGGCCCGGCCGGCATCGCTGTCGGGCCGGCATCGCGGTCCGGCGACATGGCGGCCCAGCTCACCAGGCGGGGCCCGGCTCACATCGCGGCAGTCGTTACGAGGCCAGCAGGTCGAACAGGCCACCGACGACGAAGAGTCCGGCCGCCACCCACCGGAGGAGGTGCAGTGGTCGGGTCTGGTCGAGCAGTCGGCCGTAGCCGGACAGTAGGGCGCCCCAGACGCGGAAGGGCGCTGCTGCCGCCAGGAGCCGTAGGCTCGGGAAGTAGGTAATCGTGGCGACCACGCTCAGCGCGAGGCCGGCGTAGGTCCAGGGCGCACCCCGGTTCGTGATGCCGACGCCGAGGACGAAGATGCCGCCGACCGCGCCGAACGCGCCGAGCACGAGCAGTAAGCCGTTGTCGGACCGTTCCAGGTCCTGGATCAGGTCCCGTTCGTCAGCCGGCAACTGGCTGGCGATCAGTGCGTTGGTGCGGCGCACCGCGTAGTCCTGCTGTTGCGGACACACGTCGGCTTCGTGCCGACTGCCGCAGGTGTGCGCATCGAGGATCGCGGCCATGACCTGACTGTGGAAGTCGCGGTAGCTGGCAAGCGCCATGGTGAGGCCCACGGGCACGGCATCCGGAAGGTTTCCGACAAGACGCACGCGGGTGACGACGAGCCCGGGCGAGGCCGCCGTGGTGGTCCGTACGAGGTCATCGCGGATGGTGGCCTGAAGTTTCAGCAGCCGACGAACCCGGCGCTTGCGCCGCATCCGGCCCAACGGCCTGCCGGCATGCTCAACGGCCGCCGCTCCCCACTGTCGCAGCTTCTTCGGGTCGGGCAGGTCCAGAACGACTGTGAGTCCGGCCAGGTAGAGCATCGACTTGCCCATGCGACCCCAGAAGACCATGGCCAGACCGAAAAGCTCCAGGTTCTCCGTGGGCCTACCCGCGAACCACGCGTCGACGACGTCGCCCAAGCCCCACATCTAAGACTCCGACCGATAGCGACAGCTAAGAACAGGTCGATGGTGGCAGGTGGGGTAAAGCGAGCGAACGGTCAGGCGCGCGAGCGCGGCAGGCAGCACTTCTTGTACTTGGCGCCGGACCCGCACCAGCAGGTGTCGTTGCGGCCGGGCGGCCAGGCGGTCACGCCGGCCTCGTCGAGGCTGTCGGCGTACTCGTCGAGGGTTTCCTCGCTGGTGGGGTCGTTGCCGGTGCGTTCGGCGAAGGCCGCCAGGCCCGCGGCCGTGCCGACGACCACCCCCAGGTCGGCGCCGCCCATCCCGGATGCGTCGACGAGGGCGCGTTCGAGCTGGGCGCGGTGCTCGTCCCAGGTGGCGGGGTAGCTGTCGACCAGCGCCGGCCAGCGCAGCAGCAGCGCGTCGAACTCCGCCTGCGGCCAGAACAGCAGCGTGGCCGGGCCGTCGTCGAGGGCGTCGAGCGCGTGGGTGCTCGCGGCGCGCAGCCGGTCGGCGAGGTTGTCGTACTCGTCGTGGGGGAGGCCCTGCTCTTCGCGCAGGTCGTGCCGCTGCTGGGCCAGGCCGTAGATCATGGCCGCGGCCTCGTCCTGGGCGTCCTCGGAGTCGTGCTGCTGGGTGCGGGTCCGCTCCAGGATGGCGTCCAGCGCACCGGTCAGCCACTCCAACGCCGTCTCGGCGTGGTCGGACTCCACCAGCTCGTCGATCAGGTACGTGGCCGCCGGGTCGGTCTCCAGCAGCGGACGCAGGGAGGTCAGTTCGGTCATGCCTTCGTCGGTACGCCCAACGCGCAGCAGCAGTCCGCCGCGCACCGCCCGGGCGTACGCGTTGTCGTCCGGCTGTTCGGCGATGGCGCGGGTGGCCAGGGTGAGCGCGTCGGCCAGGTCGCCGGCCTGCTCCAGGATGTCCACGGCGACCAGCAGGGCGTACCCGGTGTCGTCGGGGTTGGCGACGCGCCCCTCGTCGACCGCGTCCACCAGTTCGGCGACGAGCGCGGCCGGGTCCGGGCTGTCGGGGCCCAGTGCGCCGATCTCTTCGATGCGGTCGGCGGTCAGCAAGTCGGACATGGGCGCATCCTGAGGAATGACGGACAAGGAGCGGCCAGCGTACTCCGGAGTGCGCCGCAGCCCGGGCGGCGAACCGCCCGGGCTGCGACACGAACCCTCAGCGGGTCGCTGGCATGGTGGCGAACTCGCCGGCTAGCTCCGACTCGACGATCGTCGTGGCGGACGGCCGGCGACCGGCCGACGCCCGCCGGGCGGACGGGACGGCGAGGGCCGCGAGCGCGGCGGCCAGGGCGATCGCCGTGAGGACGAGAAACCCCATCGTGAAGCCGGCCTCCCGGGGCAGGCCGTTGGCCTGCGGGTTCGCGGTGATCACGCCGCTGACCACGGCCGCGCCGATCGCGCCGCCGATGGTGCGGATGTTGGCGTTCATGCCGGTCGCCACGCCGGTCTGGCTGGCCGGCACGCTGGCGACGATCAGGTTGGCCATCGACGCGAATGCCAGGCCGATGCCGAGGCCGACCAGGCCGCCGGCGATGGCGACCTCCCAGCGGGTGTCGTGCGCGGTGGCGAGCATCGCGGAGGCGGCCACGTTGAACACGGCACCGGTGGCGAGCTGCGCCTTGGCGCTGAAGACGGCCTGGAGCCGGCCGGCGATGAGGCCGGCGACGAACATCGCGACGAGCATCGGCAGCATGAGCAGACCGGCCTGGCTGATGCTGGCGCCGAAGCCGTAGCCGGCGATGGTCGGGGTCTGCACGAACTGGGGGAGGAACGCGTACACGGAGAACATCGACGCGCCGTAGAGCAGGGCCACCAGGTTGGTGGTCCAGACGCCGGGCAGGCGCATCATCCGCATGTCGATCAGCGGGTTGGTCGAGCGGACCTCGGCGACCAGCCAACCGGCCAGCAGCACCACGGCGAGGGCCAGCAGGCCGAGCACCCGGGTGGAGGTCCAGCCCCACGTGGCGCCCTGGCTGATCGGCAGCAGCAGCGCGACCAGCCAGCCGGAGAGCAGCAGTGTGGCGCGCCAGTCGATGCGACCGGGGGTACGGACCGGCGACTCGGGCACGAACAGGTGCGCGGCCACGGCGGTCAGCCCGACCACGACCATCGGGATCCAGAACAGCCAGCGGTAGTCGAGCGTGCTGACGATCGGGCCGGCCAGCACGATGCCCAGGCCACCGCCGACGGCGACGATCGCCGAGATGGCGGCCACCGCGCTGGAGACCCGCGCGGCCGGGAACTCGTCCCTGATGATGCCGAACGACAGCGGGAAGACCGCGCCGCCGATGCCCTGGACGACCCGGGCGAGGATGAGGACGCCGATGTTCGGCGCGATGGCGGCCAGCAGGCAGCCGAGGGCGAGGGCGGCGAGCGAGACGACGAGCATCCGCTCCTTGCCGACCATGTCGCCGACGCGTCCGAGGATCGGCGTGAAGATCGACGCGCTGAGCAGGTAGGCGGTCAGGACCCAGGTCACGGTGTTCTGGGAGGTGTGCAGGTCCTGCTGGATGGTCGGCAGCACCGGGGTGATCAGCGACTGGAGCATCGCGAAGAACCCGGCGCCGGCCGCGAGCACGGTGAAGGTGAGCCGACGCGAGCTGCGTCGGGAGGTCACTGCCACGAGAGAAAACTCCCTGATTACGTACGGGAATGAGGGCACGTCGCCCGTCGTCTGTGACGGGATGTCTGTCGGGATCCGGGCGATCGGGGTGGCCAGGCGGCGATCGGGCGGGTCCCGAGGTAAGGTAACCGGAGGCAGGCCTCCGGGATTCCGGAGGGGTGCCTCCACTAAGCTAGCGGAGGGTTCCCTCCGGATGCAACCAGGGTGAGGTGACGCACGTCATGACCAGCGCGGGGCAGGTGCCCGAGGTCTTCGCCCAGCGGCCCAAGCGGGCCGACGCGCGGCGTAACTACGACGCCCTGATCACGGCGGCACGCGAGGCGTTCGCCGAGAACGGCGCCGCCGCCTCCCTGGAGGACGTGGCCCGGCGGGCCGGGGTGGGCATCGGCACGCTCTACCGCAACTTCCCGACCCGTCGGCACCTCTTCGAGGCCGTCTACGTCGAGGAGGTCCGGGCGCTGTGCCACTCCGCCGAGGATCTGGCCGAGCTGCCACCCTGGGATGCGCTCGTCGCCTGGCTGCACCGCTTCGTCGCGTACGTCGCCACCAAGCGGGCGCTCGCCGAGCAGTTGCTGCACGACTCCGAGATCTTCGCCAGCTGCCGGACGGAGATCTTCTCCGCCGGTGAGCCGCTGATGCGTCGCGCCCAGACCGCCGGCGTGGTCCGTGACGACATCGGCTTCGACGACGTGGTGCGGCTGATCAGTGGCCTCACCATGGCCCAGTTCCCGTCACCCGAGCAGCGCGACCGGGTGCTCGGCGTGGCCCTGGACGGCCTGCGCCCACCAGCCGCGCCGCGCTGACGCCGCCGGCCGCGCCTTGCTGACGTCGCCGGCCGCGCCGTCAGCGGTCGACGAGCAGTAGCCACTCGTCGTCGAGGCGTTGCACGGTCGTGTCCGCCGGCCAGCGGTGACCAGGGTCGGCCACCGCCCGGGCCTGCTCGACCTGCGGCGGTCTGCTGAACTGTGTGTCGCGGAAGCTGACCATGCTGTGGAACCGGGCCCGACCGAAGTTCGCGGCGTCGACGAAGCGGGCCCGGTCGAACAGCGCCTCCGCGCCGAAGACCGTCCAGCGGAACAGCGCCATGTTCGTGAAGTGGGCCGACTCGAAAGCGGCCGACCCGCCGAACTCGGTGTGCTCCATCGACAGGGCGCCGTCGAAGCCGGACTCCGTGAACGTGACAACGTCCTCGAAGCGGGTCGCGTCGAAGCTGGTTGAATGACCGAAGTGGGCCCGGGAGAATGAGGCCGGGCCGGCGAAGCTGGCTCGCCGGCAGGACAGGCCGCCGACAAACGCGGCGCCATTGAAGTTGGCCTCACCGCCGACGCGAACGCCGTCGAGCATGACCTCGCCCTCGGCCAGAAACTCTTCGAAGACCATGTCGCCGAAGGTCGCCGCCCCGAGCAAGAGACGTCCGCGCGCCGTCGCGCCCGCGAAGGTGGTCGCACCGGTGAACACCGCGTCGGTGAAGTTCGCGTCGACCAGCGTGCAGCCGGCAGCGTCGAAGTCGACGAGCGCGGCGCCGGCTAGGTCGAGCCTCAGCTCCGGCCAGTGGGCCGCGTCGTCCGCGCGCAGGTGCCGGGTGAGCACGCGCTGCGCGCTGCGCCGGACCTCCGTCTCGCGCGGCTCGCCGTCGGGCGCCGGCATCCGCAGGTACGCGCAGAGCACCGCGGCGATCGTCGGCCGCTGCCCCGGATTGTCCTGACCGAGGCGCTCCAACGCGTGCAGGCCACCGAGGCGTACCGCCGCGCTGTCGTTGCCGAGCAGCTCCACCGCCCGGGTGTAGAGCTCGGTCAGTCGACGTTCCGCCGCATCGTGCTCGACAGCCCCGGACTGCCGGTCCTGGTGGCGCTGCGCGGCCTCGGCCACCACCTCGGCGTGCGCCTGCACCCGGTCCCGGTGCGCCTGGTCCCGCGCGGCGACGCTCTCCTGGTGCCGCTGCGCGCGTTCGGCGATCCACTGACGGCGGGCGGCGAGCAGCAGCGCGAGCCCTCCGCCGGTGCCGGCGACGACTGTCAGGCCGGTGCGGATCGCGTCGATGCGCAGCGTCGCGCGGGTGTCCGGTTGGCTGGCGCGGTCCGCCTCGGTGAGCAGCAGGTCCAGCACCAGCCAGCCCAGAGCGACGGCGGCCAGCAGGCCGACCAGGACCAGCCACCACGGCATGACCCGCAGCTCGCGCTCGGTGGGTTCGTCGACAGCCACGGCCACAGCATGCCAGTCACCATCGGTGTCCGATATGGAGCGCGGCGGTATGACCGTTTACGCCCCCGCCGGAACAACGGGTTACCGGCGCGTAACAAGTCATTGACGTTTCTAAATTGTTGCGGGGATGATCGTCGCACGGTCGACCGGACACCCCCACCCACCTGCCCGGTTCGCCGGGTGCCTCCCCCCGGAGGTGCAGCGATGCTGCTCCGAAAGACCGCCCTCGTCCTGGCCCTCGCCACCGCCGCGCTGCTCGCGTCCACCGCCACGGCCAGCGCCGCGCCCGCCGATCCCGCCCCGCGCACCACCTCCGCCCGCACGTCATTCGCCGCCGCCGCGGCGGCCAACCCCGTCATCGTGGTCGGCGGGCTCAGCGGCGTCGCCGTCGCGTACGAGCCGATCGCCGCCCGCCTGCGCGCCGACGGCTACCGCACCTTCATCTACCAGCTTCCCGGGCTGGGCCTCGGTGACATCCCCACCTCGGCCCGCGCGTTCGCCACCTACGTCAACCAGGTACGCGCCAGCACCGGCGCGGCGACTGTGGACGTCGTCGCCCACTCCGAGGGCGGCCTGGTCAGTCGGTACTACCTCAAGCGGCTCGGCGGCACCGCCACCGTCGGCCGGTACGTCAGCCTGGGCACACCGCAGTACGGCACGTACGTCGCCAACATCGTGGCGTTCCTGGGCCTGGGCAGCTGCGCCGGTGTCGTGGCCTGCCAGCAGATGACCATCGGCTCGGCGTTCCTCGCCGACCTCAACGCCGGCGACGACACCCCGGACGCGGTGCGCTACACCACCATCCGCACCCTCCAGGACGAGTTGGTCCGGCCGACGGGGAACGCCGCCGTCAACGACGGTGCGACGAACGTGCTGATCCAGGCGTACTGCCCGCTGCGGGTGGTGGGGCACCTCGGTCTGGTGCTCGACGGTACGGCGTACACCATCGTGCGTGGCGCACTGGTCGACGGCCCGGTGCGGCCCAACTGCCTCGCGCTCTGACCCGGTCCGGTGCGGCGGCCCCGGAGGGGGCCGTCGCACCGGATCCGCGACGGTGAGTGTCGGGTGCGCGACGATCCCGCGAATCGGTCTGGCAGACATCACATGTCCTCGATAGCCTGCTCCGGCTGTCCATTCCCGACAGTGGACGCCATCCGTGGAGAGGGAGCAGCGCTCATGACCGAGCCGCCCACCGTGCCGCCGGAGAACACCCCGCCGACCGTGCCGCAGCTCGACGTCCGGGCCGCCCAGCCGCCGTCGGCCGACACCCCGCCGCCCACCGGTGGGTTCACCGACCGGCCGCCGGGCTACCCCAGCGCGCTGGTCTGGCTGCGCGCCGGGATCCTGCGGGACTGGCGCGGCGTGTTCGGCGCGTTCGTCGCCACCTGGTTCTACCTGCCGGTCGCGCTACTCCTGGCGTTCTGGGGCGGTCTCACGTTCGGCGTCATCGGGCTCTTCGCCGTCGGGACCGGCGCCGACGACCAGGTGCCCCAGGTGCTGCGCGACGCCCCGCTGATCGGCTCCCTGATCGAGGCGTTCCTGACCCGCTCCGGCGGGGTGCTCGGCGGCGTGGCCGGCTTCGTCATCGGCTTCCTGGTCGGCTTCCTCGCCGTGCTGGCGCTGCCCTGGATGGGCGTCGCCGAAGACCCCTTCGCGCTGCTCACCGGCCTGATCGGCACGGTCATCGCGGCGGCGCTGATCGGGGTCCTCTACACGCTCTACCGGGTGCTGCTCGAACCACGCCTGCTCGTCGTCTCGGGCGCGCGCCAGCCCAGCCGCCGCGAGTACGCGCGGCTGGGCCCCGTGCTCGACGACTGCGCCCGACGGCTCGGCCTGCCCAGCGTGCCCCGGCTGCTCATGGAGGACGACCCGGTCCTGAGCAACGCCCGCACGTACGCCCGGCACGTGGTGGTCACCACCGCCGTGCTGACCGAACCGGACGACGAGGTGGCCGCCCTGCTCAGCCACGAGCTTGTGCACTGGCGCACCGGGGACGAGATCACCAGCGCCTTCGTCCGCGGCGTCGGCCTGCCACTGACCCTCGCGCACGCCCTGCCGACTTGGCTGATGCGGACGTTCCCGCACCCGGCCACCAACTTCGTGGTCTTCGTGTTCTTCTGGCCGGTGCTGCTCACCATGCGGTACGTGGTGCTGCCGCTGCACGCCCGCGACGTACGGGCTGCCGAGTACCGGGCCGACCTCGGCGCCGTCCTCACCGGGCACGTCGACGGGCTGCGGCGCATCCTGGAACGGCGGCTGTCCTTCGAGACCGGCCGCAGCGGCTGGGACGAGGCGGTCTGCGCCACCCACCCACCGCACGAGCTCCGGCTGGACGCGCTGGAGCGGGCGACGCTTGCCGGTGCGCCCGCCGGGGCGGCGGAGCCCGTCACCGTCGACCGGCTGTTCAACCACTCCGCACCGGTCGGGACCCGCCGGACCTGGCTGCTGGTCGGTGCCCTCACCCTGGCCGCCTGCCTCGGCACCAGCGGGCTCGGCGTGGCGCAGTGGGCGTTCTTCCGCCCCCAGGCGGCGATCGACGGCTACTTCTCCGCGCTCGCCGACCGGGACAGCGACGCCGCGCTCGGCTACCTGAGCGACCAGGGCGGCGACACCGACACCAAGCTGCTCGCCCAACTCCTGCGCGGCAAGGGCTACCAACCACCGACCGACGTCGAGATCAGCTCGCTGGAGCGCGACGGCGACAGCGCCACCGCCACCGTGGCGTACCGGCTGGGTGACGCGCGGCAGACCGCCACCCTGACCCTGCGCCGCGAGGACGAGACCACCGCCGGGCTGTTCCACGGCTGGCGGCTGAGCGGTGGGCCCACGCCGCTCAACGCCTCGATCGCCGACCCGGGGGTGCGGCTCAACGGGGTGGAGCTGCCGGTCGCCACCGAGGGCGCGCCGCTGGTGCTCCTGCCCGGCGGCTACACCGCGACCGGCCCGGCCAGTGCGCTCAGCGAGACGCCGAGCGCGACAGTGCTGGTCGGCCCGGGGGCGACCGCCGCGACCGTGCAACTGGCGCCGGTGCTCAAGCCGGCGGCCATCGAAGCCGTCGAGGCCCGGGTACGCGTCTGGTTGGACGAGTGCGCCAAGCAGACCGTCGCCGCCCCGCCGGGCTGCCCGTTCCGCTACTACGGCAGCAGCAGCTCCGGGCAGAAGGTCACCTGGAAGATCCTGGAGTACCCGAAGCTCGCCGTCGAACTCACCGGCCCGGCCAGCGCCCAGGTCTCCACCCCGTACGAGACGCAGGGCAGGGTGCAGGTCAGCGGCACCACCACCTACTTCGGCACCAGCTCACCGTTCACGGACGACGACGCGTTCACCGTCGCGGGTGTCGCCACCGCCGACGGGGACACTGTCGCCTTCCGACCCGCCGCCAACTGACCGGGGAGACAGACCGTGACCGACAGCGACGCCGCAGCCCGGCTGCCCGTCCGGCTGACCATCAATCCCCGGCAGCGCCAGGCGCCGTCGGTCGACCTGTTGACCTGGATCCACCGCCGCCCGGAGTACCGACCGGTGGTCCGCACGGCCGGCGGCGGCGGGGGCAGGCCGGGCTTCAGCGACGCGGTGATCATCGCGGTGCTGGCCCAGGGGCTGCTCCCGGGGCTGTTCAACCTGTTGCAGTCCTGGGTCGACCAGCAGCGCACCGAGGCCAGCATCCGGATCCAGACCGGGGACACCGAGGTGGAGCTGCAGGTGAGTGGGCGGACCGACTCCGCTCGCCTGCTGGCCCAGGCGACCGAGGCGCTGCGCGCCGCCCGTGGGACCGGCCCCGAGCCCGGTCCGGAGCCCGGTGCGGACGCCGCCGGCTGAACCGACGGCGTCCGCACCGGCGGGTCAGCTCGCCTTGGCGAGCGCCTCGAACTCGTCGTCGGTGAGCCGCACGTCGGCCGCGCCGACGTTCTCCTCCAGGTGCGCCACCGAGGACGTACCGGGGATCGGCAGCATCACCGGTGAGCGGCGCAGCAGCCAGGCCAACGCGAGCTGCGCGGGCGACGCGCCGTGCGCGTTGGAGATGGCGTCCAGCGGGCCGCCCGGGCGGGCCAGCTCACCTGTCGCGATCGGGTACCACGGGATGAACGCGAGGTCGTTGCGCTCGCAGTACTCCAGCACGTCCTCGGCGCTGCGGTTGGCGAGGTTGTACAGGTTCTGCACTGACACGATCGTGGTGATCGCCCGGGACTCCTCGATCTGCGCGACGCTCACCTCGGACAGCCCGATGTGCTGGATCTTGCCCTCGTCCCGCAGCAGGGCCAGCTCACCGAGCTGATCGGCGAGCGGCACCTTCGGGTCGATCCGGTGCAGCTGGTACAGCGGGATGCTGTCCAGGCCGAGGTGACGCAGGCTCAGCTCGCACTGCTGGCGCAGGTACTCCGGGCGCCCCACCGCACGCCAGTCGCCCGGCCCGGAACGGGTGAACCCACCCTTGGTCGCGATGACCAGGTCGTCGGCGTACGGGTGCAGGGCCTCCCGGATCAGCAGCTCCGAGACGAACGGCCCGTACGAGTCGGCGGTGTCGATGAACGTCACGCCCAGCTCGATCGCACGGCGCAGCACGCGTACCGCCTCGGCCGGGTCCTTCGGGTCACCCCAGACCCCCGGGCCGGTGATCTGCATGGCCCCGTAGCCGAGCCGGTTGACTGTGACGTCGCCACCGATCCGGTACGTGCCGGACGCCTTCGCGGGCTGCTCACTGATGTTTGTTGCCATTGCCCGATCCCCAATCGTCTCGTCGTGGCGGGCGTGGACAGCGCGGGCGTGAAGAGCCCACCCGCCACCGTTGGATCATCCCCCGGATCCCCACCGCCATGCCGCCGGACCGCCGAGTGTAAGCGCGGACACGCCGTGGGCGCGGCGAGCCGAGTTGCCGGGAAGCGCCAGGTACGACCGGGTTGTCCGTGCGACGCTGGCCGGAGCCGGTGCGTTCCGGCGCGACGGCGGAGGGAGCACCCATGGGAGTGCCGCAGGTCAACTTCGCGCTCGACACGTACGAGTGCATCGTGATCTATCCCGGAGCGGCCGGGCGGGCCCTGCCCGCCGAGACCGTGCAGCGGTTGCAGGCCGAGCACGCCGAGCACATGCAGGCGTTGCAACGACGCGGCATCATCCTGGTCGCCGGCTCAGTGGACGGGCCGGCGCGCGAGCCGGATCCGCCGATCGGCTTCGGGCTGGCCCGCACCGGCAGCGTCGACGACGTCCGCAGCGTGCTGGAGGCCGACCCGGCGATGCAGGCCGGGCTCTACCGGGTGGAGGTGCTGACCTTCCTCTGCCCTGCCGGTTCGCTGGAGTTCCCACTGGTCAAAGCGGGTAGCTGAGCCGCCGATCCATCGGTGGCTGTCGTGATGGCGACGGCGCTCGCCCGACTGCCGGTGCTACCGTCGCGCCCAGCGCGGGCCGCCGCCGGGGCGTACCCGGTGTCGTGGGTCGGCCCCGGTCGAGGAGTCGCCATGATCTCCGCCGCCACCCCCGATGCCGCGTCGGCCGCCGCCCGACTGCGTGCCCTGCTCGGCGACCGGCTGCACGAGCCGGGCGATCCCGGATACGCCACCACCACCCAACTCTGGAACGGCGCTGTGGCGCGTACGCCCGCGCTGGTCGCCACCTGCCGGGACGCCGACGAGGTGGCCGAGGCGGTCCGCATCGCCGCCAGGTGTCACCTGCCCGTCTCGGTGCGCTCCGGAGGGCACGACTGGGCCGGCCGGGCGCTGCGCGACGGCGCTCTGGTGCTCGACCTGACCGGGCTGCGCGCCGTCCGGGTCGACCCGGACGCGGCCACGGTGACGATCGGCGGCGGCACCACGGCGGGCGAGCTGCTCGCCGCCGCCCGCCCGTACGACCTGGTGGTGCCTACCGGCGTGGTCGGCGCCGTGGGGATGGCCGGGCTCACCCTCGCCGGCGGGTACGGCCCGCTGTGCGGCCGGTTCGGCCTGGCTCTGGACAGTCTGCTCGGCGCGGAGGTGGTTCTCGCCGACGGTCGCCGGGTCACCGCCGACCCCCGGCACGACGCCGAGCTGTACTGGGCCCTGCGCGGCGGCGGTGGGAACCTCGGCATCGTCACCGAGCTGCGCTTCCGCGCGCACCGGCTGCCCGGCGTCCTGGCCGGCATGATCATGTTCGGGCTGTCCGAGGCGCCGGCCGTGCTGCGCGGCTACGGCGCGCTGGTCGCCGAGGCCCCGGACGAGCTGACCGTGATGGCCGGCTTCCTGCCCGGCCCGGCCGGCGAGCCGGTGATCTTCGTCTGCCCGTTCTACAGCGGCCCGGACCTGGACGCCGGGCTGCCCTGGATGGACCGGCTGCGCGCGCTCGGCACCCCGCTGGTCGACCAGATCGGCCCGATGCCGTACGCGGACGCGCTACGGATGTTCGACGGCGGGATGGTCGACGGCAACCACTACCTGCTGCGGACCCGATGGCTGCCCGCGCTCACCGACGCAGCGGTGGACACGCTCGTCGACGCGGCCCGGCAGGTCACCTCGCGGTTCTCCGCGCTGGCCGTGCATCACTTCCACGGCGCGGCCACCCGGGTCCGACAGGCCGACACGGCGTTCGGGCTGCGCACCGACCACCTGATGAGCGAGATCATCGCGGTGTGGGCACCCGGCGACCAGGCCGGCCCGCACCGCGAGTGGGCCGACCGGACCTCGGCGGCGCTCGCCCCGCACGCCCTGCCCGGTGGTTACCCCAACCTGCTCGCCCCGGAGGAGACCGACCGGGTCCGGCTCGCCTACGGCCCGAACTGGGCGCGGCTGCGCCACGCCAAGCGCCGCTACGACCCCCGCGACCTGCTCCACGCGGTGCCCACCCTGCCGCCACCCGGGCGCCCGGAGTGAGCCGCCGCCTGCCGCCCCCGGGGCACCCGCGGTGAGCCGCCGCCGGGAGCACCCCGACAGCGCACGCCACCGGAGGCGTACGATTCCCGGCGCGCGGTCGCTGATGCCCGTCGCCACAACGTTCCCGGTGCGGTTCCGCCCGCCGGCCCGACGCGCACCGCGCGTCGTTGGACACATGTTCCGCTGCCTGCAAGGGGTCGGCCCCGAGTCCGACCTGAAGGAGAGACTAGCCTGATGGGCGTGACACGCCGCGCGAAGATCGTCTGCACTCTTGGACCCGCCACCTCGTCCCCGGAGCGCATCCGGGGTCTCGTCGAGGCCGGCATGAACGTGGCGAGGCTCAACTTCAGCCACGGCAGCCACGCCGACCACGAGGCGGTCTATCGACTGGTCCGGGAGGCATCGGAGGCTGCAGGTAAGCCGGTCGCCGTCCTCGCCGACCTGCAGGGCCCCAAGATCCGGCTCGGCAAGTTCGCCGACGGCCCCCACGAGTGGCGCACCGGTGACTCGGTCGTCATCACCGGCGACGACATCATCGGCAGCAAGGAGCGGGTTTCCTGCACCTACCGCAAGCTGCCGCACGAGGTGAAGCCCGGTGACCGGCTGCTGATCGACGACGGCCGGGTCGCCGTCGAGGTCACCGACGTCACCGGCAACGACATCCGCTGCCTCGTCACCGAGGGCGGCCCGGTCTCCAACAACAAGGGCGTGTCGCTGCCCAACGTGGCGGTCAGCGTGCCCGCCATGTCGGACAAGGACGCCGAGGACCTGCGCTTCTCCCTGGGTCTCGGCGTCGACCTGGTCGCGCTGTCCTTCGTCCGCTCGGCCGAGGACATCAAGCTCGTGCACGGGATCATGGCCGAGGAGGGCGTGTTCCGCCCGGTGCTCGCCAAGGTCGAGAAGCCGGAGGCGGTGGAGCAGCTGGAGGCCATCGTGCTGGCCTTCGACGGCGTCATGGTCGCCCGTGGCGACCTCGGTGTCGAGATGCCGCTGGACGAGGTCCCGCTGGTGCAGAAGCGCGCCGTGCAGCTGTGCCGGGAGAACGCCAAGCCCGTCATCGTGGCCACCCAGATGCTCGACTCCATGATCGAGAATTCCCGCCCCACCCGGGCGGAGGCCTCCGACGTCGCCAACGCGGTGCTCGACGGCGCGGACGCGGTGATGCTCTCCGGCGAGACCAGCGTCGGCAAGTACCCGGTGCTCACCGTCAGCACCATGGCCAAGATCGTGACGACCACCGAGGCCGGCTCGATCGGGGTGCCGCGGTTGCAGCACGACCCGCGTACCCACGGTGGCGCCCTCACCGTCGCCGCCTCGTCGATCGCCCGGGCCATCAACGCCAAGGCGCTCGTCGCCTTCTCGCAGACCGGCGACACCGTGCGACGGCTGTCCCGCCTGCACTGCGACCTGCCGCTGCTGGCCTTCACGCCGGTCCCCGAGGTGCGCGACCAGCTCGCCCTCACCTGGGGCGTGGAGACCTTCCTGATGCCGTTCGTGCAGCACACCGACGACATGTTCCGCCAGGTCGACCAGGCGCTGCTCGGCCTCGACCGGGCCAACCCCGGTGACTACGTGGTGATCGTGGCGGGCAGCCCGCCCGGCACCCCCGGCTCGACCAACACGCTGCGCGTACACCAGCTCGGCTCGCTCGTCGACGCCGCGTCGGCGCGGGCCCTGCAGTGAGCGACGGTCGGGTCGCGGTCGGCCAGGCGGCGGTGGACCAGCTGCTGGAAGTGCTGGACCTCGACCCGACCGGGGACATGACCTTCCGGGGGATGAGCCCCCCGGTCGGCCCACAACGGGTGTACGGCGGCCAGGTCGCCGGTCAGGCCCTGGTCGCCGCCGGCCGCACCGTCGACCCGGAGCGGTTCGTGCACTCGCTGCACGGCTACTTCGTCCGCCCCGGCGACCCGGTCGAGCCGATCGTCTACCAGGTGGAGAACATCCGCGACGGCCGGTCCTTCTCGGTCCGCCGCGCGGTGGCCCTCCAGCACGACAAGCCGATCTTCTTCATGTCGGCGTCGTTCCAGCGGGCCGAGGAGGGCCTGGACCACCAGGCCACGTCCCCGCTGGACGTACCCCCGCCGCAGGACGTGCCGACGATGACCGACCGGCTCTCCCGCTACCCGGAGCGGCTGGGCATCTGGGGCCAGATCCCACGACCGATCGACGTGCGCTACGTGGGTGAGCCCGGCTGGGTCCGCCCCGGCGACCGGCCCGCCGACCCGCACCAGCGCGTCTGGATGCGCATCGACGGCAAACTGCCCGACGACCCGCTGCTGCACGCCTGCGCGCTCACCTACGCCTCGGACCTCACCCTGCTGGACTCGGTGCTCTCCGCGCACGGCGAGGTGTGGGGGCCGGGCGGGTTGGTCGGCGCGAGCCTGGACCACGCGCTCTGGTTCCACCGGCCGTTCCGGGCCGACGAGTGGTTCCTCTACGACTGCCTGAGCCCGTCGGCGTCCGGCGCCCGGGGGCTGGCCACCGGCCGGATGTTCACCACTGACGGCCGGCAGATCGCCAGCGCCGTCCAGGAGGGTCTGCTGCGCCGCGTCGGCGCCTGACGCTGTCGCTCATCCCGCCGGGTTGTTGTCTCACCCTCGCCGGCTCGTTGTCGCTCATCGCCGCTGGCCCGTTGTCGCTCATCCCCGCCAGGCAACTGGCGGGGATGGCGTGCGTCAGGCCTGGTAGATGGCCTCTCCGGCGATCTCGATCTGCACCGTCCTGCCGACCAGCACCCCGCCGCTCTCCAGGGCCACATTCCAGAGCAGGCCGTAGTCCTCGCGGTTCATCTCGGCCGTCGCGCTGAAACCGAAGATGTTCTGCCCGTACGGATCCTGACGAGCGCCACCGAAATTCACCTCCAGGTCGACGGCCCGGGTGATTCCCTTCACGGTCAACTCACCGGTGAGGACGAATCGTCCGGGAATGCCGTCGGACTGCGGCGGAACAATGTGACTCCGGCCTCGTCCGCCCAACCGATGGTTGCGCAGCCGCGCCCACTGGAATATGGGGTCCTCGTTGCCCTGCCATTTGATGCCGGTGCTTCGATATTCGAGGGTGGGAAAGCGCTCCACATCGAGGAAATCGGCACTCTTCAGATGCGTGTCCCGGTCGAGGCTCCCGGTGGTGATGCTGGCCGACATGATGGTGGCCGTCACCGAGGAGAGCAGCGGGTCCTCCGCCACGAAGATCTGAGCCGTGGCCTCGGCGAACTCGCCGCGTACCGGACTCACCATCATGTGCCGGGACAGGAAACCGATCCGCTTGTGCGCCTGATCGAGAAGATAGGAGCCGGCGACCGGGATGGTCATGCCATCCCAGGTGCGTGTGGCGACATCGGTCATCGTGTTGCCTTCCCCCCGAGCGCGCCCGGGTGTTTATCAATATGTTGCTGGCGGCCGAGTAAACGGCCGGACATTCGTACTCCCGCTCAGCATAGGGACGCTCCGGACCGGCATTTCGGCCGCCACCGTGCGGTGGATCATGACGTACTTCACCGGTCCCTGGCGGTGGCCGTTCACGGTCCCTGCCGGCGGCCCGAGCGAGCGCCAGCGGCGCCACTTTCCATCGATGCGTGGCCGATCGGCCGAGGGTCGGCCGCCCGCCCGGTTGACCAGCGACTAACCTTGCCGACATGCGCCTCTCCGCCCGGGTCGACTATGCCCTCCGCGCGGCCGCCGAGCTTGCCGCGACGGCCAGCGGCCCCGGGCGCGGCCGGCCGGTCACGGCCGACCAGATCGCCCGCGCCCAGGAGATCCCGCCGAAGTTCCTGGAGAGCATCCTTCTCCAGCTGCGCCGGGGCGGCATCGTGCACGCCCAGCGCGGCCCGGAGGGCGGCTACTGGCTGGCCCGCCCCGCCGAGGAGATCTCCCTCGCCGAGGTCATCCGGGTGATCGACGGGCCCCTCGCCCACGTACGCGGGCAACGCCCCGAGCAGCTCGGCTACCACGGCCCGGCTCGCGCCCTCCAGGAGGTCTGGATCGCGCTGCGCGCGAGCGAACGGGAGATCCTGGAACTGGTGAGCGTCGCTGACGTTGCCGCCGGCACCCTGCCCCCGCGCGTCACCGAGCTGGCGGCCGACCCGCGCGCCTGGATCTGATCGCCGCCTCGCCTCCCGGCCTCGCGTCACCCGGTCACTGATCCGCGCCCCCGGGTGTGTGTGCCGGCCCGCTTGCCGGCTCGGCCGCTTGCTGGCCGGCTGGCCGGCTCGGCCGCTTGCCGGCTCGCTCGCTTGGCCGGCTCGCTCGCTTGGCTGGCCCGTTGGTTGGCTTGCCTGCGGGCTCGTGTCATCGGCGGCCGACCCGGCGCACCGCCCTGTCGCGTCCCATCCACCGATCAGAGGCTTGACCCTGGCTGCCCCGTCCCGCATTGTCGACCAAGTCGATAGGAGATGCCGAAAAGTCAGGGGGCGCTCGTGCGCAAGCTGTTGGTCCTCGCTCTGGTCGGGCTCGTCGCGCAACTGATCGACGGTTCGCTCGGCATGGCGTACGGCTTGACCTCGTCCACCCTGCTGCTGCTCGCCGGGGTCGCCCCGGCCGCCGCCTCGGCCTCGGTGCACCTGGCCGAGATCGGCACCACCCTCGCCGCCGGGGTCGCGCACTGGCGGTTCGGCAACGTCGACTGGCGCGTGGTGACCCGCATCGCCCTGCCCGGCGCGATCGGTGCCTTCGCTGGCGCCACCCTGCTCAGCTCGATCTCCACCGAGGCCGCCGCACCGTGGATGGCCGGCATCCTCTTCACGCTCGGCGCGTACCTCCTGGTCCGCTTCGCCCGACCGCTGCGCACCGACCGGCTCGGCGGGCGGCTACGCGGTCGTTTCCTCGGCCCCCTGGGCCTGGTCGCCGGCTTCGTCGACGCGACCGGCGGCGGCGGGTGGGGTCCGGTGGCCACCCCGGCGTTGCTGGTATCCGGCCGCATGGAGCCCCGCAAGGTGATCGGCTCCGTGGACACCGCCGAGTTCGTCGTCGCCGGCGCGGCCAGCGTCGGCTTCCTGATCGGGTTGGGTACGGAGGGATTCCTGCTCCCCACCGTCGCCGCGCTGCTCATCGGCGGGCTCATCGCCGCCCCGCTGGCCGCCTGGCTGGTGCGAATCGTGCCCGCCCAACTGCTCGGCGCGGCAGTCGGCGGCGTGATCGTGCTGACCAACGCCCGCACCCTGATCCGCTCCGCCGAACTCGACGGTCCGACCCGCCCCGCCGTGTACGCCCTGCTGGCCGCCGGCTGGCTGGCCGCTCTGGTGTTGGCCGTCCGCGCCCTGCGCCGTACCCGCCGGGCCCGCGCCGAGGCCGCCGAGGCCGCGACTGCTTCCCCGCCGCCGCTTCCCCGCCGCCGCTGCCGCCGCGCCCGTTGCGGTCGCGCCGGATGCGGTCGCGCCCGTTGCCGCCGCGTCCGTTGCGGTCGCGCCCGTTGCCGCCGCGCCCGTTGCCGCCGCGCCCGTTGCGGTCGCGCCCGTTGCCGGCGAACCTGCTGCCGTCGCCACCGCCACCGCCACCGCCACCGCCGCCGCCACCGCCACCGCCACCGCCGCCGCCGCCGCCGCCACCGCCACCGCCGCCGCCGCCGCCGCCACCACCGCCGCCGCCACCGTCGGCGCTGCCGGCGAGGTCCCGGCCGATCTGGCCGCGACGGGTACGCCAACCCGACGCTGAACCCCGGTCCGCCCCCTCGCCCTTCGCCCTCTTCCCTCGCCCCGCCGCCGGGTCTCTCCACCCCGCAGGCCGCAAGATCGCGCAACATCCTGGTTGTAGTGGTGTCGGCGCGTCGGTGATGCCACTACATCCTGGTTCGAGCGTGACCTTGGCGGCGCTGGGCGATCCGACCCCCGCTCCCGGCCTCTCAGGACGGTGTTCGCCGTCAAGATCCGCGCAAGTTCGGGGATGTTGCTGCCTCCGTGCGTGCCGGAGGCAGCAACATCGGGGAAGTTGCGCGGGGCGCGGGGACGCGGGGGCGCGGGGCGGGGTGCGGGGGCGGGGTGCGGGGCGCGCGCGGAACAACGCGGGGGTTAGGGGGTGGGGAGGGTGTGGGCTGCCTCGGAGAGCAGGGTCCAGGCCTCGTCGATGTGCGCTTCGGTGGTCTGTGGTGAGCCGACCGCCAGCCGCAGCGTGTAGCGGCCGGCGACGCGGGTGTGCGTCAGGTGCATCCGTCCGGTGGCGTTGGCCGCGGCCAGCAGCGCCGCATTGGTGTCGTCGTCGGCGCGCAGTCGGAAGCAGACAAGTGAGAACGGGTGCGCGGCGGCCAACTCGAACCGGTCGTCGGCGCGGACCCGGTCGGCGAACCGTTCGGCCAGCGCCACGCCGGAGCGGATGTGTGCCCGTAGCCCCTCGGCGCCGTACCAGCGCAGCACGAACCACAGCTTGAGGGACCGGAACCGCCGGCCCAGCGGCACCTGCCAGTCCCGGTAGTCGATCACTGCGCCGGACTCGGATGCCGCGTTGCGCAGGAACTCCGGCAGTACGGTCAGGGCCTCGATCAGTTCGGCGCGGTCGGCCACCCAGAACGCGTCGCAGTCGAAGCCGGTGAGCAGCCACTTGTGCGGGTCGAAGCAGTAGGAGTCGGCGTACTCCATGCCGGCGTGCGACCACCGCAGTTCGGGGCAGACGGCGGCGGCGCCCGCGTACGCGGCGTCCACGTGCAGCCAGATTCCGTACTCGGCGCAGATGGCCCCGATCTCCGGCAGCGGGTCGATGGCGGTGGTGGAGGTGGTGCCGATGGTCGCCACCACGATGGCCGGCACGTCACCGGCGGCCAGGTCTGCCTCGATCGCGGCCCGTAGCGCGCCGGGCAGCATCGCCTGGGTGTCCGGGTCCACCTCGATCGACCGGATGCCGTCGCTGCCCAGCCCGGCGATCCGTACCGCTTTCTCGATGGACGAGTGCCCGTGCACGGAGGTGTAGGCGCGGTAGCGCCTGTCGATGCCGGTGTGGCGCCAGCGGCCGAGACTGGCCCGGTGCAGGGCGGCCAGGGTGGCCACCAGCGTCGCCGAGGAGGCCGAGTCCTGGATGACCCCGCCGCCGGTGCCGGTCGAGCGGAAGCGTTCCGGCAGGTCCAGCAGGTGGGCCAGCCAGTCCATCAGCACCGTCTCCAGTTCGGTGCAGGCGGGGCTGGCGGCCCAGAGCATGCCCTGCACGCCGAGCCCGGCGCTGACCAGGTCGCCGAGGACGCTCGGGCCGGAGGTGTTGGCCGGGAAGTAGCCGAAGAAGCCCGGGTGCTGCCAGTGAGCCAGGCCCGGTACGACGATCGAGTCCAGGTCGGCGAGGATCGCCTCGACCGGTTCGCCGCCGGTGCTGGGGGGCGTGTCGGGCAGGGCGGCCGCCACCGTGCCCGGGGGATCGGCCGGGGCGACGGGTCGTTGCTCCACCGTCGCCCAGTAGTCGGCGATCCAGTCGACGACGGCGTGCCCGGCGCGTCGGAACTCGGCGGGGTCCATGTGGTGGGCGCTCACCCGGACGAGTTGATCAGGCATTGATCACCGAGGCAAGAGCGGGATCCGCAACGGAGCGACAGCCGTTGATGTTGCGTGCCGGAAAGCGCTTGCCCTACGATGCGCGGTGAGTCGGATCCGTGAGTTCCAGGGCGTTTCACCCCCGATCAGATCGCCGTCCGCCGCCGTCGCGGCGGGGTAGGTCCACTGTGCTTCCCCGGGCAGGGCCGGTGGGCCGCAGCGATCTCCACCGGATCCCCGGAGGCAGCGCATGCACCCGTCCAGACATCGGCTGATCCTGCTCGCCGCCACGACGGCGGCCACCGTCGTGGCCGGCACCCTCGGCACGGTCGTCGCCTCGGCCGCCGCCGTCGGCTGCCGGGTCGACTACCAGATCACGAACCAGTGGCAGGGCGGCTTCGGCGCCAACGTCACTGTCACCAACCTCGGCGACCCGGTCAACGGGTGGACACTCACCTGGTCGTACGCCGCGGGCCAACAGGTCACCCAGGCGTGGAACACCGCCGTCACCCAGTCCGGTGCCCAGGTCACCGCGCGCAACGTCGACCACAACGTCGCCATCGCCACGAACGGCAGCGCCTCGTTCGGCTTCAACGGTTCGTGGACCGGCAGCAACCCGGTGCCGAGCAGCTTCGCGCTCAACGGCACCACCTGCACCGGCGCCCCACCCACCGACGAGCCGACCACCCCACCGCCGACCACGCCTCCGCCCACCACGCCTCCGCCGGCGGCCGGGGTGGTGCAGATGGAGGACCTGGACCGGGGGCTGATCAGCGTCCGCTCCGGCAGCGGCAACCTGGTCTCCTGGCGGTTGCTCGGCACCGAGACCTCCGGGGTGGCGTTCAACCTCTACCGGGGATCCACCAGGGTCAACGCCAGCCCGATCACCGGCGCCACCAACTACCTCGACAGCGGCGCGGCGGCCGGCTCGGCGTACACAGTGCGGGCCGTGGTGGGTGGCGCCGAGCAGGCGGCGTCGGCGTCGGCGTTGCAGTTCGGCGCGGGCTACCTGGACGTGCCGTTGCAGGTCCCGGCCGGGGGCAGCACCCCGAGCGGCGAGAGTTACTCCTACAGCGCCAGCGACGCCTCGGTCGGTGACCTCAACGGCGACGGCAGCTACGAGATCGTGCTCAAGTGGGAACCGTCGAACGCCAAGGACAACTCGCAGTCCGGCTACACCGGCAACGTCTACGTCGACGCGTACACGCTCACCGGCACCAGGCTGTGGCGGGTCGACCTGGGCCGCAACATCCGGGCCGGCGCCCACTACACCCAGTTCCAGGTGTACGACTACGACGGCGACGGCCGCGCCGAGGTGGCCATGAAGACCGCCGACGGCACCCGCTCCGGCACCGGTCAGCTCATCGGCTCATCGTCGGCGGACTACCGCAACTCCAGCGGCTACGTGCTGTCCGGCCCGGAGTACCTGACCATGTTCAACGGGCAGACGGGCGCGATCGCCTCCACCGTCACCTACGACCCGCCGCGCGGCACCGTGTCGTCGTGGGGTGACTCGTACGGCAACCGGGTGGACAGGTTCCTCGCCGGCACCGCGTACCTGGACGGTCAGCGCCCCTCGCTGATCATGGCGCGGGGCTACTACACCCGTGCGGTGATCGCGGCCTGGGATTTCCGCGGCGGTACGCTGACCAGGCGTTGGACGTTCGACTCGAACTCCTCCGGCAACGGCGCCGCCGCCGGTCAGGGCAATCACCAGCTCTCCGTCGCCGACGTCGACGCCGACGGCCGCCAGGAGATCGTGTACGGGGCCGCCACCATCGACGACAACGGCCGGCTGCTGTACTCCACGGGCAACGGCCACGGCGACGCCATGCACGTCGGGGACCTGGACCCGGGCCGTACCGGCCTGGAGGTGTTCAAGGTCGACGAGGACGCCAGCAAGCCCAGCTCCTACTTCGCTGACGCCCGTACCGGTCAGGTCCTCTGGTCCACGCCGGCGTCCGGCGACAACGGCCGGGGTGTCTCCGCGGACATCTGGGCGGGCAGCGCCGGCGCGGAGTCCTGGTCGTCAGCGGTCGCCGGACTGGCCAACACCAGGGGGCAGAACGTCGGCCGCAAGCCGTCCTCGGCCAACTTCCTCGCCTGGTGGGACGGCGACCCGGTGCGGGAACTGCTCGACGGCACGAAGATCGACAAGTACGGCACCGGCGGTGAGACCCGGCTGCTCGACGGCAGCGGGGTGGCGTCCAACAACGGCACCAAGTCCACACCGGCGCTCTCCGGTGACATCCTGGGCGACTGGCGCGAGGAGGTGATCTGGCGGACCACCGACAGCCGGGCGTTGCGCATCTACAGCACGCCCACACCGACCAGCACCCGGATCTACACGCTGATGCACGACCCGCAGTATCGGGTGGCGATCGCGTGGCAGAACACGGCCTACAACCAACCGCCGCACCCGGGGTTCTTCATCGGCAACGGAATGGGCACCCCACCGACGCCGGATATCCACCTACGTTGATGCAACCCCTGGCGGTCCCGAGCGGGGTCGCCTAGGGTGGCAGGCACCGGGCCGCAGCCGCGGAATCCGCTCAGCTCCGGCCCGGTGCGCCACACCGCGGCATCCCCAACCCGTCCCGACCGGGAATGCCGTACCACCACCGGAACCAACATTAGGCACCGTCCGGGTCGGCGGGGTGACGCTGACGTGAAGATCGTGTTTCACGCCCGCTGGCGCAGACCGCCCGCCACCTGCTCGGCGATCAACTCGTACGACCGCACCCGGTCCTGCACGTCGTACACAAGCGTGGTCAGCATCAGCTCGTCCGCGCCGGTGCGCTCCACCAACTCGGTGAGCTGCCGACGCACCGTCTCCGGCGAGCCCATCGCCTGACCGTCGCGGCGCGCCACGACGAACTCCCGCTCGATCTCGGAGTACGGGTACGCCGCCGCCTCGTCGGGCGTCGACAGCGGCTCCGGCCGCCCGGAGCGCAACTTCAGGAACGACAGGGCGCTCGGCCCGGCCAACCACTCGGCCCGCTCGTCGGTCTCCGCGCACACCGCGTTGACCGCCACCATCGCGTACGGCTTGTCCAGCCACTGCGACGGCCGGAAGTTCTGCCGGTACAGGGCCAACGCCGGCAGGGTGTTCGCCGAGCTGAAGTGGTGCGCGAAGGAGAACGGCAGACCGAGCAGGCCGGCGAGCTGGGCGCTGAAACCGCTGGAACCCAGCAGCCACACGGCCGGCTGCTCACCGCGGCCCGGAGTGGCGATGATCTGCCCCGGCTTCTCCCCGCTGAAGTAGTTCATCAGGTCGGTCAACTCGCGCGGGAAACCCTCCGCCGACAGGCCCTCCATGGTGCGCCGCAACGCCAGCGCGGTCACCTGGTCGGTGCCCGGCGCACGCCCGATGCCCAGGTCGATCCGACCGGGGTGCAGCGCCTCCAGCGTGCCGAACTGCTCGGCCACCACCAGCGGCGCGTGATTCGGCAGCATCACCCCGCCCGACCCGAGACGGATCGTCGACGTGTTCGCCGCCAGGTGCGCCAGCAACACCGCGGGGGCGGAACTGGCGATCGCCGGCATGTTGTGGTGCTCGGCCACCCAGAACCGGTGGTAGCCCAACTCCTCGGTGCGACGGGCCAGCTCGGTGGTGGCCTGCAACGCCGCGCCGGCGGTGGTGCCCTTGGCGACCGGGGCAAGATCAAGAACAGACAACGGTACGGTGATCACACGGTCAGCCAACCCGTCATCGGCCGGCTTTGTTCCGGCATACCGGTTTTCGTCGGTCACCTCACCCTCCGCCGCTCAACCCATGCCGCGCGCCTGCTCGAAGATCAGGCTGGTCTGCGTGTGCTGCACCACCGGGTCGACAGCCAGATGGTCAAGCACGAAGTCCCGCAACGCGTCCCCGGACGCCGCCCGCACATGCAGCACGTAGTCCTCCGCGCCGGCCACGTGGAACACCGACACCACCCCCGGCAGCCGCACCGACCGGGCCCGGAACGCGTCCACCGCCGCCCGCTCGTGCGCTGTCAACCGCACCGACACCAACGCCTGCAACGGCAGACCGAGCGCCGCCGGATCCACCTCGGCGTAGAAGCCACGGATCGCACCGCGCTCGCGCAGCGCCCGGGTACGCGTCAGACACGTCGACGGCGCTACGCCCACCCGCTCGGCGAGAGCGTTGTTCGGCAAACGGCCGTCCGCCGCCAACTCGGTCAGGATCGCGCGATCCACCTCGTCCAGGGCCGGATACGGCCGCACATCATTCGGCTCAGAGGGCATTCCGCCATCCTCGCCCGAACACGGCACGGAAACCAACCCCATTCGCAGAATGATCTGCCGTTCTGTTGCCTGTTGGCCGACGGATGTTCGACGCTTCAGGCATGACAACGATGGACACCCGGGCCGTGCACGCCGGCCGCGACGACCTCCGCACCCTCGGCGTGCACGTACCGCCCATCGACCTGTCCACCACCAACCCACTGCCATCCGTCGACGACGGCGGCGCCGCGTACGAACAACTCGCCACCGGCGGCACCCTCCCCACCGACGGCAGCGCCGTCTACCAACGGCTCTGGAACCCCACAGTCGCCCGCTTCGAAACCGCCCTCGCCGAACTCGAAGGCACCGCCCAGGCCGTCGCCTTCGCCAGCGGCATGGCCGCCCTCACCGCCACCCTGCTCGCCGCCGCCCGCGACGACCGCCGGCACGTCGTCGCCGTCCGACCCCTCTACGGCGGCACCGACCACGTCCTCGCCACCGGCCTGCTCGGCACCACAGTCACCTGGACACGCCCCGACGAGGTCGCCGCCGCCATCCGCCCCGACACCGCACTGATCATCGTCGAGACACCCGCCAACCCCAGCCTCGACCTGGTCGACATCGCCGCCCTCGCCGCCTCGGCCGGCGACATCCCACTGCTTGTCGACAACACCGTCGCCACCCCCGTCCTGCAACAACCCGCCCGCCACGGCGCCACCCTCGTCCTGCACAGCGCCACCAAGAGCATCGGCGGGCACGGCGACGTCCTCGCCGGCGTCGTCGCCTGCGACGACACCTGGGCCGTCCGCCTACGCCAGGTCCGCGCGGTCACCGGCGCGATCCTGCACCCACTCGGCGGCTACCTGCTGCACCGCGGCCTGCAAACCCTGCCGCTGCGGGTCCGCGCCCAACAGGCCGCCGCCGAGAAACTCGCCGGCTGGCTCGCCGGCCACCCCGCCGTACACCGGGTGCACCACCCCTCGGTGCACGACCCGGCGGCGCTGGTCGGGCGGCAGATGGCCGGACCCGGCAGCCTGCTCGCCTTCGAGGTACGCGGTGGCGCGCCCGCCGCGGCCGCCGTCGCCGGCGCCTGCCGGCTCATCACCCACGCGGTGTCCCTCGGCGGCGTCGACACCCTCATCCAGCACCCCGCCTCACTCACCCACCGCCCGGTCGAGGGCGACGCCAAACCCGCCGCCGCCCTGCTGCGACTCTCGGTCGGCCTCGAAGACCCCGAGGACCTACGCGCCGACCTCGCCCAGGCCCTCGACACGATCGTCTAGGGGCTGGTCAGCGCAGCTCGCGGTTGCCCAACACCCGGACCGGCGAACCCTCCCGGGCCACCCGCAGCATCGCCCGACCGATCCCGTCGGTCGTGGTGACCTGATTCGGGAAGGCCCGACGCAGCACCGGGAACAGCGGACGCGTCACCGCGTACCCGAACCGGTACCACCGGGTCTTCGACACCGCCCCGTACGTCGGCTGGATGAACCCCGGCCGCGCCGCGTAGCCGTTGGGCAGCAGATCCATGATCGCGTTCTCGGCACGACCCTTGACCCGCGCCCACATCACCCGACCCTCACCCGACGAATCGGTCCCCTGCCCCGAGACGTAGACGAACGTGACCTGCGGACTCACCTCCGCCAACAACCGCGCCGCAGCGAGGGGGTAGTCGTAGCTGACCCGCGTGTACGCGGCCTCGTCCAGACCCAACGAGGACACACCCAGGCAGTAGAAACACGCGTCGACGCCCGTCAACTCGGCGCGCACCGCGTCCAACTCGCCCACGTCCGCGACCGTCAGCTCCCGCAGCTTCGGGTCCTGCCGGCCGGTCGGCCTCCGACCGACAGCCAGCACCTCCCGCACGTCATCGGCGAGCAGGCACTCGCGCAACACGCCCTGACCGACCATCCCGGTCGCACCGAAGACAACCACCCGCATCAGATCCCACCCCTGTCGCCGCCCACCGCCACCGGCCATCCGCCCGTGCGTCAGCCAGGCTCCCACGGTCGGCGTGATCCGCGCGGCAGCGGTCAGGACTTCGGGCCGACGTGCCGATCCAGAGTGGCGACGGCGTCGCGCCGCGCCACCGACAGCGAGTTGCGTCGGTTCATCCGCCAGGCGACGCCGAGCAGGTCGAGGCCCCACTGGCAGAGCCCCATGATGTCGGCCGACTCGTTGACGAACATGTAGCGCGGGTAGACGTACGCCTTGCCTCGCACGATCACCCGGTTGGCGGTGCGGCAGCCGTCGGAGTGGAACAGCCCTCTCAGGAAGTCGCCGGGGTGCTGTTCGATGATCGGTCGTTGCCAGTCGGCGAGGACGATCGGTCGCTCGTGCTTCTTGCCGGGACCGTGCTGCGGGAGCAGGCAGGGCCAGTGGAGGCCGTAACTCTGCACGCCCACGCAACCCTGCTTCTGGACCCGTTGCACCTTCGAGGCCAACACGGCTCGCATGGCCACATCGCACGCCTCGATCAGCCCGGGCCAGGTATTGGAACAGTAGATGCGCAACACCGGAACACGTGCCCTCGTCACGAGGTGGCCGTCACCCAGGTAGAGACCGAGCAGGTAGGCGTAGGCGGCGGGGTCGGTCGGATTCTGGACATCCGGCAGGCATCGGAAGCACCGTAGCTCTGTGCCGCGCTTCACCGGCTCGGGTCGATCGACGCACCAGTGCCAGACCGTCGGGTACGGCAACGAGAGCGTGCGGGCTACGGAGTGGATGCTGTGTCCGCGAGCGCGGAGGGCGCGGGCTTGTGCCCGCATCTGCGGTGGGTGCACGCCCACATCGTCGAACAGATGTATGACAGGGTGCCGGGAGCGGGATTCGAACCCGCAAGCCCTTTCGGGCAGAAGTGTTTGAGACTTCCGTGTATGCCGTTCCACCATCCCGGCGGGTGGCGCCTACTGTACCCGACTACTCTCATGCGGGAGCATGGGTGGTAGCCGTGCAGTGATCGATGGTGGGGGTAGGGCTGGTGGCTGAGATGCCGACGGATGCCGAGCGCAGGCGCGTACTGATCGCCGAGGACGAGGCGCTGATCCGGCTGGACCTCGCCGAGATGCTGGTCGAAGAGGGTTACGAGGTGGTCGGGGAGGCCGGTGACGGCGAGACAGCCGTGCGCCTCGCCGAGGAGTTGAAGCCTGACCTCGTCATCCTCGACATCAAGATGCCGATCATGGATGGGCTGGCCGCCGCCGAGCGCATCGCCGGTGCCCGGATCGCCCCGGTGATCATTCTGACCGCGTTCAGCCAGCGTGATCTGGTGGAGCGGGCGCGGGCGGCGGGCGCAATGGCGTACCTGGTGAAGCCTTTCCAGAAGAGCGACCTGGTCCCGGCGGTGGAGATCGCGCTGTCGCGTTACTCGGAGGTCGCGGCCCTGGAGGCGGAGGTCGCGAGCCTGACCGACCGCCTGGAGATCCGTAAGTCGGTGGAGCGCGCCAAGGGCGCGCTGATGACGACGTACGGGATGACCGAGCCGCAGGCGTTCAAGTGGATCCAGCGCACGGCGATGGACCACCGGATGACCATGAAAGAGGTCGCCGAGCGGATCCTCGCGGAGACCGCCGGCGGCGAGGTGTCGCAGCAGCCGACCGTCTGAGCGGTCCCGGTGACATCGGGCTGCGCTGGGCCAGCGTGCGCGGGGTCTGGTGGTTAGCATCGACTGGTGTCCGTCCGACGGGTGATAGCGGTGTTCGGCCTCTTCGTGCTGTTGCTCGCCGGGTGCGACGGGTCGGCCGCGCCGGGCGGCGCGGGGTCGACGACGGCCGTCGCGCCGGCGCTGCGGCCGGGTTGGCAGCCGCTGACGCTGCCGGCGCCGCCGGGTGGCCCGGGCCGTCCGCTGCTGCGGGACGCGGCGTCGTGCGCGGGTCGGTGGTTCGTGGTCGGTGGTGTCGTGGACGCCGACGGTGGCACGCGTCCGGCCGCCTGGACCAGCGTGGACGGTACGACGTGGACGGTGCTGCCGGTGCGTCCGGATTCCTTCTACGGGCGGCAGAACGTGTTCCTGTCGGCGGCCTGCCGCGACGGGCAGGTGGCGTTGATCGGCGCGAAGACCGGCGGTGCGCACGGTTATCCGCGGGTGAGCACGTGGCGGCAGGTGGCCGACGGCGCGTTGGTCGAGGTGCAGGCGTCGTTCGAGACGTACGGCGGGCCGACGGCGGTGAACGTGTCCCGCCTGGCGTCCGGTCCGCAGGGGTGGTTGATCGTCGGTAACCGGTCGGCGGGTGCGGCGTCCTGGGTGTCGTCGCCGGACGCGGCGGAGTTCGCGCTGGTCGAGGGTGCGCCGGAGCTGGCCAGTGACGCGGTGGGGGTGACCTGGGCGTTCGACGCGGTGGCGACGTCGTCGGGGTGGCTGACGGTGGGTGGTTTGTTGCCGGCTGGCCGGATCGACCGTGACCCGGCGGTGTGGTCGTCGCCGGACGGGCGGTCGTGGCGGCGCACGGTGTTGCCGGGTGGGTCGGAGTACGAGGAGTTGCAGCGGGTGGTGCTGGCCGACGGGGTGCCGGTGGCGGTCGGGCTGCGCGGGGGGACGTTCGGCGCGTGGCGGCAGGAGGCGGCGGGTTGGGTGGCCGTCGGGTCGTTCGGGCGGCGGGCTGGGTCCGGGGTGCCGGGGGTGGGGTCGCTGGTGTCGTCCGGGGGCGTTCTGTTCGCCGCGGTGACGGATGGGTCCCGGCATTCGGTGTGGGTGTCGACCGACCGGGGTGGGTCGTGGCGGGAGGCGACGATGCCACTCGATGTGTCGGCGGGTGTTGATCGGGACGTGACGCTGGTGGCGGTGGGTGACCGTTGGTGGTTGGCGGCGGACGACGGCACACGGGCCGGGCTGTGGTGGGCGGTCGGCTCGGGGGCCTGACCGTCGACGGTGCGGTGCCGCTTCACCCGGGGTTGCGACTTGCGCGGACGTTTTCGCAGGTCAGTCGGCTTTTTGTCAGGTCCGCGTGGTCCGGGTTGGTGCGGGCGGAGTTCGACCGGGCGTGGGTTTAAGGACCGACTGGCGGATTCACCTGTTACGGACATCGACATGATTGCCCACGTCTTCGTAACGGTTTCGCAGACCCCGGCTCCAGGCCTTCCGGGACGGTATGTCGTGTCGGTACGCTCCGCCATCACGAGCCGTAACGCAGGGGGAGTCCCTGCGAGGTGGGTGGAATTGCGGGTCTGCTGCTGTCGCCGTCGCTTCGGGTCAGCCGCGTCCGCATCTCGAGGAGGTCAGGAAGCCGTGAGGCGAAGCTATGTACGGGCGCTGGGCACCGTGGCGCTCGCCGCGACCCTGGTGGTTGCGGCTGGTTGCCAGGATTCCGGTGGCGGCGACGGTGGGACCGCGTCGGGTGACTGCGGTGGCAAGATTGCGATCTTCGGTGCGTTCACGGGTGACAACGCGGGTCTGGTGATCCCGTCGCTGAACGGCGCGAAGCTCGCCGTGGAGCAGTTCAACACGGCGAACCCCAACTGCAAGGTCACCATGCAGGAGTTCGACACCCAGGGTGACCCTGCGGTGGCGACCCCGTTCGCGAACCAGATCGCGGGTGACAACTCGTTCCTCGGTGTCATCGGTGGTCACTTCTCCGGTGAGTCGGACGCGACGATGCCGATCTACCAGGCTGCCGGCCTGGCGATGGTCAGCCCGTCGGCGACCCGCACGGACCTGACCCAGAAGGGCAACACGTCCTTCTACCGGGTCGTCGGTAACGACGGCACGCAGGCCGGTGCCGTGGCCAGCTACCTGAAGACCCAGAACGCCAAGAAGGTCTTCATGGTCGATGACGCCAGCGCGTACGGCGCGGGCATCACCGAGGAGCTGGGCAAGCAGCTCGGCCCGCTGGTGGTCAACAAGGACAAGATCCAGGAGCGGCAGGCGCAGTTCGACGCCACCATCTCCAAGATCAAGTCCGCGCAGGCCGACTTCGTCTTCTACGGCGGTTACACCCGTGAGGCCGCTCCGCTGGTGAAGCAGATGCGCGCCGCTGGTGTCCAGGCCAAGTTCGTCGGCCCGGACGGTCTCTACGACACCGCGTTCCCGTCGGGTGCCTCCGGCGGCGCCGAGGGCGCGATCATCACCTGCCCGTGCCTCCCGGCCGACAAGGCTGGCGGCACCTTCTCCGCCGACTACCAGAAGAAGTACGGCATCCCGCCGGGCTCCTACGGTGCTGAGGGCTTCGACGGCGCGACGGTCTACCTGGACGCCTTCAAGGCTGGCAAGAAGACCCGGGCGGACATCCTGGCGTTCGTGAAGTCGTACGACAAGCAGGGTGTGTCGAAGTACATCAAGTTCGACTCCAAGGGTGACGTCGACCCGACGAAGGTCGTCATCTGGGCCTACCAGATCAAGGGCAACGCTATCGAGGCGCTGCAGGAGCTCAAGCTCAGCTGACGCCCACGCAATGGAGTGCGGCCGGGGTGTTTCACCCCGGCCGCTCTCGATTCAAGGAGACCCCCGGTGCATTTCGATGAACTGATCGGCCATCTCGGCCAGCACACGGTCGATGGCCTGTCCAAGGGCGCCATCTACGCCCTGATCGCCCTTGGTTACACCCTCGTCTATGGCGTCCTTCGTCTGATCAACTTTGCGCACTCCGAGGTGTTCATGGTCGGTACCTTCTCGGTGCTGATCCTCTGGACCCAGCTCGGGGTGCAAAATAACCCGCCTGTCGGCCAGGCGATCCTGCTCCTGGTGCTCGGTCTGGTCGTCGCGGCCGTCGCCTCCGGCGGTACGGCCCTGGCGCTCGAGCGGATCGCGTACCGGCCGTTGCGGCGTAAGAACGCGCCGCCGCTGATCTTCCTGATCACCGCGATCGGTCTGTCCCTGGTCTTCGTGGAACTCTTCGGGCAGGTGCTGCCGAAGCTGCTCGGCGGGGTGCTGCCGGAGGCGTTCGGCCGGCCCCGGCAGATCGTCGGTATGCCGACGATCATCCAGCAGGAGACCCTGTTCACCATCGGCAACACCGCGATCACGAACATCCAGCTGATCGTCTTCGTGGCGGCCGTGGCGATGATGGCGGTACTGGACTGGTTCATCAACCGCACCCGGTACGGCCGGGGCGTGCGTGCGGTGGCCCAGAACCCGGAGACCGCCGCGCTGATGGGCGTCAACCAGGAGCGCGTGATCATGCTGATCTTCGTGCTCGGTGGCATCATGGCCGGCGCCGCCGCGCTGCTGTGGAGCATGCGGTTCGGCTTCACCCAGAACAGCATCGGCTTCGTGCTCGGTCTGAAGGCGTTCACCGCCGCCGTGCTGGGTGGTATCGGCAACCTGCGCGGCGCGCTGTTGGGTGGTCTCTTCCTCGGCATCGTCGAGGTCTACGGCGCCACGCTCTTCGCCTCCAACTGGGAGGACGTCATCGCCTTCGTGGTGCTGATCGTGGTGCTGATGTTCCGGCCCACCGGCCTGTTGGGTGAGTCGCTCGGGAGGGCCCGCGCATGATCGACAAGATTCGCTCCGCAGACCGCCGTCGGGTCGGCATGCTGACCTCGATCGGCGACCGCTGGCGTTCGCTGACGAAGTGGCAGCAGGCCCTCGGGCTCGCCGCCTTCGTGGCGTTCCTCTACTACCTGCCGCTGCTCGGCATCCCGGGCCTGACCTGGTTGCGTACCGACTCGATCGAGGGCGGCAACAACTGGGCGGGTGTGCTCTTCGTCTGTGCCATCTACGTGCTTGTCGCCATCGGCCTGAACGTGGTGGTCGGTCTCGCCGGCCTGCTCGACCTGGGCTACATCGGCTTCTTCGCCATCGGGGCGTACAGCGTGGCGCTGTTCGGCTCGGTGAACTCGCCGGTGGTGAAGTGGATCCAGCAGGAGTTCAACCTGCCGCCGACCTGGGCGGTGACCTGGGCGATCTGTTTGTTCATCGCGATCGTGCTGACGATGATCTCCGGGGTGCTGCTGGGCTGGCCGACGCTGCGGCTGCGCGGTGACTACCTGGCCATCGTGACGCTGGGCTTCGGCGAGATCATCCGGATCGTGGCCCGTAACGCCACCGGGCTGACCAACGGCCCGGTCGGTATCTCGGCCATCCCCGGTCCCGAGGGCGCGCCTTCGCCGGACAACAAGGTCTTCGGTCTGATCGACGCGAAGCCCTGGTACTGGTTGGCGATCACCTTCGTGCTGATCATGGTGTTCCTGGTCCGTCGGCTGGAGCACAGCCGGGTCGGCCGGGCGTGGTTGGCCGTGCGGGAGGACGAGGACGCCGCAGCGGTGATGGGCGTGTACCCGTTCAAGTTCAAGCTCTGGGCGTTCGCCATCGGTGCCGCGCTCGGTGGCCTGTCCGGCTTCCTCTTCGGCAGCCGGAACGCGTTCATCGACCCGACCCAGTTCAACGCGAACCTGTCCATCCTGTTCGTGGCCATGGTGGTGGTCGGTGGCTCCGGCAACATGATCGGCGTCTCGCTCGGCGCGGTGCTGCTGGCGTACCTGCCGGAGCGGTTCCGTGACTTCGCCGACTACCGGTGGTTGGTGTTCGGTCTGGCCATGGTGTTGGTGATGATCCTGCGTCCGCAGGGCCTGGTCCCGAGCCGGCGGCGTGCCCGCGAGTTGAAGGACCGCGCGGCAGAGGCAGAGGAGGCGCCCGCTCATGTCTGACCAGACCACCAGCACCACCACGCCGAAGATCCCCACTCAGGCGGGGCCCCGGACGGTACTGCTCGAAGTCGACGACGTCACGCTCCGCTTCGGCGGTGTGGTCGCCCTCGACAAGATCAATTTCCAGATCTACGAGGGTGAGATTCTCGGCCTCATCGGGCCGAACGGTGCCGGCAAGACCACCAGCTTCAACGTGATGACCGGGGTCTACAAGCCGACCTCCGGCGCGGTCCGGTTCCGCGGCCAGAAGGTGACCGGCCGCAAGCCGCACCAGATCAGCCAGCTGGGCATCTCTCGGACGTTCCAGAACATCCGTCTCTTCCCGGAGATGACGGCGCTCGAGAACGTGATGGTCGGGACCGACTCCCGGCACAAGACGAGCGTGCCCGGTGCGCTGTTCCGGCTCTACCGGGTGCGGCCCAAGCCGGAGGAGCTGCCGCAGGTCACCGCCACGTCCGGGATCGTCCGGACCTGGCAGCAGGTGCGCCTGTCGGCCGCCAAGATCTTCGGCTTGTCGCGGCACATCCTGGAGGAGCGGGCGGCCGAGAGGAAGGCGCTCGAGCTGCTCCGCTTCGTCGGGATCGCCGACCGGGCCAACGACGAGGCGCGCAACCTGCCGTACGGCTACCAGCGTCGGTTGGAGATCGCCCGCGCGTTGGCCACCGAGCCGAAGCTGATCTGCCTGGACGAGCCGGCCGCCGGCTTCAACCCGGCGGAGAAGGAGGAACTCCTCACCCTGATCCGCAACATCCGTGGCATGGGGCTCACCGTCCTGCTCATCGAGCACGACATGCGGCTGGTCATGGGTGTCACGGATCGGATCGTGGTGCTGGAGTTCGGCCGCAAGATCGCCGAGGGTGCGCCCGCGGAGGTCAGCCGCGATCCGAAGGTGATCGCCGCGTACCTGGGGGAGCCCGCCGATGACGCTGCTTGAGCTGGAGAACGTCGCCGTCGCGTACGGCCGGATCGAGGCGCTGCACGGAATCAGCCTCACCGTCAACGAGGGTGAGGTGGTGGCCCTGATCGGCGCGAACGGCGCCGGTAAGACCACCACCATGCGGGCCATCTCCGGGACCAGGTCGCTGGCCGAGGGCAAGATCACGTTCAACGGCGAGGACATCAGCAAGCTCCGGGCCGACCTGCGGGTGGTCCGGGGGCTGTGTCAGTCGCCGGAGGGACGGCAGATCTTCCCGGGTATGACGGTCATGGAGAACCTGGACATGGGGGCGTACACCCGGCGGGACTCCGCCGGCATCGCCGCCGACCTGGAGCGGGTGCTGACCCTCTTCCCGCGGCTGGCCGAGCGGCGCAAGCAGGCCGGTGGCACCCTCTCCGGCGGCGAGCAGCAGATGCTCGCTGTCGGTCGGGCGCTGATGAGCCGACCGAAGCTGCTGCTGCTCGACGAGCCGTCGATGGGGCTGGCCCCGTTGGTGATCCGGCAGATCTTCGACATCATCACCGAGATCAACCAGCAGGGCACCACGATCCTGCTGGTGGAGCAGAACGCCCAGCAGGCGCTGTCGCGGGCACACCGCGGTTACGTGCTGGAGACCGGTCGGATCGTGAAGGAGGGGTCCGGTCAGGACCTGCTGCACGACCCGTCGGTCAAGGAGGCGTACCTCGGCGTGGCCTGAGCCAGCCGAGACGGCGGCCGGTCATCCCCTCGCGGGGGTGGCCGGCCGCCGGCGTTCGGGCCGGCTGTCGTCTCGGTGTCGCGGCACCCCGTGCCGAGGGCCAGGGATGTCGGTGCGACGGACTAGAGTCGCTGCCGTGACAGCTACGACACCGCGCCTGCTTCTCGTCGACGGACATTCCATGGCATACCGGGCTTTCTTCGCCCTGCCTGTGGAAAACTTCTCCACCACGACGGGGCAGCCGACCAACGCGGTGTACGGCTTCACCTCGATGCTGATCAACGTGCTGCGCGACGAGCAGCCCACCCACATCGTGGTGGCCTTCGACGTCTCCCGCCATTCCTTCCGCACCGACAAATACGCGGAGTACAAGGCCGGCCGCAGCGAGACCCCGACCGACTTCAAGGGCCAGGTCAGCCTGGTCAAGGAGGTCCTGGCCGCGCTGCAGATCCCGGTGGTCGAGAAAGAGGGCTTCGAGGCCGACGACGTGATCGCCACGCTCGCCTGCCAGGCCCGCGACCAGGGCATGTCGGTGCTGGTCAGCAGCGGCGACCGCGACGCGTTCCAACTGGTCGACGACCAGATCACCGTCCTCTACCCGCGCAAGGGCGTCTCCGACCTGGCCCGGATGGACCCGGCCGCGATCGAGGCGAAGTACGGCGTTCCGCCGCAGCAGTACCGCGACCTCGCCGCGCTGGTCGGCGAGACCAGTGACAACCTGCCCGGCATCCCGGGCGTCGGCCCGAAGACCGCAGCCAAATGGATCACCACGTACGGCGGGGTGGAGGGCGTGATCGCCCGGGCCGACGAGATCAAGGGCAAGGCCGGCGACAGCCTCCGGGAGCGGCTCGCCGACGTGATCCGCAACTACGAGATCAACCGTCTCGTCTCCGACCTGGACCTGCCGCTGCGCCCCGAGGACACCCGCTGGACGGGCTGGGACCGGGAGGCGGTGCACCAGGTCTTCGACACCCTGGAGTTCCGCATCCTGCGCGACCGTCTCTACCAGTACCTGGAGGCGGTCGAGCCGGAGGCCGAGTCCGGCTTCGACCTCACCGGCGAGGTGCTCACCGAGCCCGGCGCGCTGGCCGGGTGGCTGACCACGCACGTCCCGACCGGCACCCAGGTCGGCCTGGCGGTCAAGCTCGACACCGGCCCCAACCGCCGGCACACCGCATCGATCACCGGGCTCGCGCTGGCCACCGCCGGCGGTGCCGCGGCCTGGGTCGACCCGGCGCAGCTCGACCCGACCGACGAGGGCGCCCTGGCCAGCTGGTTGGCCGACGCGCAGCGCCCCAAGGTGCTGCACGACAGCAAGCCGGCCGTGCTGGCCTGCGCCGCGCACGGCTGGCAGCTCGCCGGCATCGTCCGCGACACCCAGATCGCCGCGTACCTGGCCCGCCCCGACCAGCGGTCCTACGACCTGACCGACCTGGCGCTGCGCTACCTGCACCGGGAGCTGCGGGTCGACGTCCCCGAGTCCGGCCAGCTCACCCTCGACGGCCTCGGCGACGAGGGAGTGGTCGAGCAGAACCTGATGCTCCAGGCCCGGGCCACTCTCGACCTGGCCGACGCGATCGACGCCGAGCTGTCCCGCGACGGCGAGCAGTCCGCCCGGCTGATGGCCGGCGTGGAGCTGCCGTTGATGCGGGTGCTGGCCACCATGGAGAGCACCGGCATCGCCGCCGACACCCACTACCTGTCCGAGCTGGAGGCCCACTTCGCCGCCGAGGTGAAGGCCGCCGCGCAGGGCGCGTACGAGGCGGTGGGTCGGGAGTTCAACCTCGGTTCGCCCAAGCAGTTGCAGGAGATCCTCTTCACCGAGCTGGGCCTGCCGAAGACCAAGAAGATCAAGACGGGTTACACCACCGACGCCGACGCCCTGCAGTGGCTCTACGCGCAGCAGCCGCACGCGGTGCTGGCCCACCTGCTGCGGCACCGCGACGTGGCCAAGCTCAAGTCGACGGTCGACGGGCTGCTCAAGTCGGTCTCCGACGACGGGCGGATCCACACCACCTTCAACCAGACCGTGGCGGCCACCGGCCGGCTCTCCTCCACCGAGCCCAACCTGCAGAACATCCCGATCCGCACCGAGGAGGGCCGCCGGATCCGGCGGGCCTTCGTGGTGGGGGAGGGCTACGAGTGTCTGCTCACCGCCGACTACAGCCAGATCGAGATGCGCATCATGGCGCACCTCAGCTCGGACGACGCGCTGATCGACGCGTTCAACTCCGGTGCCGACTTCCACGCCGCCACCGCCTCGTCGGTCTTCGGGGTGCCGCTCGACGAGGTCACCCCCGACCAGCGCCGCAAGATCAAGGCCATGAACTACGGCCTGGCGTACGGGCTCAGCGCCTTCGGCCTGTCCCAACAGCTCAGCATCAGCACCGAAGAGGCGCGCGGGCTGATGGAGAACTACTTCGCCGGCTTCGGTGGGGTGCGCGACTACCTCCAGCAGGTGGTCGCCCGAGCCCGCCAGGACGGCTACACCTCGACCATCCTGGGCCGGCGCCGCTACCTGCCCGACCTGGTCAGCGACAACCGGCAGCGCCGCGACATCGCCGAGCGGATGGCACTCAACGCCCCCATCCAGGGCTCCGCCGCCGACATCATCAAGGTGGCGATGCTGCACGTCGACACCGCGCTCGGCGAGGCCGGGCTGCGCTCACGGATGCTGCTGCAGGTGCACGACGAACTGGTCTTCGAGGTCGCCCCGGGCGAGCGGGAGGCACTGGAGGCACTGGTTCGGCGCGAGATGGGCGGGGCGTACCCGCTGTCGGTGCCGCTCGAGGTGTCCGTCGGCCTGGGCCGGGACTGGAACAGCGCGGATCACTGATCTTCGCTGGTCGCGTTCCGGTGGTTGCGGTGTGGCGGTTCCGGGGCAACCCGACCCACTCCGGGCGGTCAGGCTTGATTCCTGCGTGGGTCGGGCTGCTCCGGAACCCCTGACCGGGTCGCCCTGCTCGCGGCCGCTGGCGATGGCGGGTCAGGGTTGTCGGGCTGCCGCCGGAGCCCTGACCGTCTGTGAGGCGCCAACTTCGCGGACGTTGCGCGGGTCCTGCGGCGGAGGGCCGGCTACTTCAGGGGGTCGTGGCCCCAGTTCATCAGGGACCAGCGCCACTTGGTGTCGCGGACGTTGCCGGACGGGCGCTGCGCCATGTGCCGGCGTACGTAGCCGACGACCTTGCGCATGTGTTTGTAGTCGCCCTCGGACAGGTCACCGCGTTTGCGGCGGAGCAGGTTGATGATCTTCCGGCCGGATTCGTGCCCGACGGACTCGCCACCACCTGCGCGACCGCCCTTGTGCCAGCCGACCTGCTTCGACTCGTCGGTCTCCAGCCACGTGGACAGCTCGCCGGGCTTCATGTTCACCGCCTCGGTGAACTCCCGGTAGGTGTCCCGGCCATCGTCACTTCTGCTCATGGCGCAGCGCCTCGGGGCGGTGGGCCACGTCGCGGCCCGTGCCGTCGCTGCGGACCCGGTACTGCGGGTCGTCGGGGGCCGCGTTCACGGCCCGCCCGCGGATCCGCGTCCGCTCGGTGATCGTCCCCTGTACCACGCCGTACGCGCGGCTGCCGTGGGCCGACCAGGAGACATGGTCGCCCTTGTGGAATCTCTGTTCGGCCATGGTCCTCGGCTACCCGACGTGGCCGGGGCGAAACGACTACGGGGTGATCTCGGCGACCGCCAGCGTGATGGCGAACGGCTCGGTCAGCGTGATCACGTCGGGCCCGTCGGCGACCAGCTCGTACTGCCGCTCACCGCCCGGCCCCACCCGGTCGCCGATCCGGTACGCGTACACGTGCACCGGGTCCTGCTCGATCCGCCAGTAGAACGGGATGCCGGCGGCGGCGTACTCACCCGGTTTCGCGAACCGGTCGACCCGTCGCGTGCCGGGCGAGACGATCTCCACGGCGAGTACGACATCGTCGGGCCGTAGCGAGGAGCGCTCGGAGGGCACGTCGGCGCGGCACAGCAGGACATCCGGACGCCGGCTGGTGTTGTGGCTGAGCTCGACCGCGACGGCCCGGGTGGCGCGGATGTCCGCCGGTGCGTGGCGTCGCAGCCACATCCAGAGCAGGCCGGAGATGTCCTGGTGGCCCAGGGTCGGGAGGGGCGGGATCTGGAGGGCTCCGTCGACGAGTTCGACGCGCCGGGAGTCGTCGTCCGGCAGGTGCTGCAGGTCGGTGACCTGATAGTCGGCGCGCTGTTGTCGTGCCGGGTCCGGCCGCCAGCGGCCGCGAGGTGTCGGGTTCGGCCATGCGCTCACCAGCGGACCGTAACGCCGGTGACGCGCGGGGCCGTCGCACTCCGCGTGCGGCGCTCAGCCGGTGGGCTTCTCGGTGACGAAGATGGCGGTGCCGGGGAAGAGCCGTCCCCGCAGCGGGCTCCACTGCCCCCAGATCCCCTCGTGTCCCTCCGGCCACTCCGGCTCCACCAGGTCCAACAGTCGGAACCCGGCACCGACCAGCTCGCGGATCCGGTCGCCGAGGGTGCGGTGCTGCTCGACGTAGGTGGCCACGCCTGCCTCGTCCTGCTCCACGTAGGGGGAGCGGTCGAAGTACGAGTGCACGGCCGTCAGGCCGCCCTCGCCGGGGTCGTCCAGGAAGATCCACCGCATCGGGTGGGTCACCGAGAACACCCACCTGCCGCCCGGGCGCAGCACCCGGTGCACCTCGGCGAGCAGCGCCGCCGAGTCGTCCACGAACGGGATCGCGCCGAACGCCGTGCAGGCGACGTCGAACGACAGGTCGGCGAACGGCAGGGCGAGCGCGTCGGCCTGCACCAGCGGTACGCGTACCCCGGTGCGGTCGGCGGCGTCGGCGGCGTGCCGCAACATGCCGGCGGACAGGTCGAAGGCGACCGGCCGGGCGCCCTGGGTGGCGAGCCAGCGGGCGGCGGCCGCGGCGCCGGCGCCCACCTCCAGCACCCGCCGCCCCGACACGTCGCCGAGCAGCCGGGCGTCGGCCTCGCGCAGGCCCTCGGGGCACCACACGAAGTCCACGTCGCCGAGGAACGCGCCGTGTTCGGCCTGGTAGTCGTCGGCGTCGGTGTCCCACCAGCCGCGGTTGGCGCGCCGGGCCTCGGCGTCACCGACCCGGCGCCGGGTAACCCGGCTGTCGTCATCCACGCGCTCACGCTAGGCCCCACCCACCCCATTGGGTACGGCGGCGCGTCCACGATCTGGCGTGGCGGTGGCCCGCGGCGGGACGAGACGCGTGGGTCTGCTGTGACGCAGGAGACAGGAGGGGTCGTTTCCGGGCGATTGTTCGGCTTTCGCAGGTCATCGCACGGAGAGAAGCCGGGAGGGCTTGCACGCTGTGGTAATGCGCACGGTAGGCTAGACGATGCGCTCGCGGATCGCGTTGCCTCGGCAGGGAGCAGGTGCGCGGTCGTCGGAGCCACATCATGATCTCACTAGGCGATCGTTCGGTGTGCCCGGCGACGGATCCGCTGGCGCGAACAGGTCACTGCGACACCAGCCTGCTGTGACAACCCACCGACCGGAGCAACCGCCCACATGACGAGCAGCATCGAGGCCCCCTCGAGCGCCACCCGGGTCACCCACGACGATCTCGGTTCCGAGGAGGCATTCCTCGCCGCGATCGACGAGACCATCAAGTACTTCAACGACGGCGACATTGTCGAAGGCACCGTCGTCAAGGTCGATCGGGACGAGGTCCTGCTCGACATCGGCTACAAGACCGAGGGTGTCATCCCCTCTCGGGAGTTGTCGATCAAGCACGACGTGGACCCCGCCGAGGTTGTGACGGTTGGCGACCACATCGAGGCCCTGGTCCTCCAGAAGGAGGACAAGGAGGGTCGTCTGATCCTCTCCAAGAAGCGGGCGCAGTACGAGCGGGCCTGGGGCACGATCGAGAAGATCAAGGACGAGGACGGCGTCGTCCGCGGTTCGGTCATCGAGGTGGTCAAGGGCGGCCTCATCCTCGACATCGGGCTGCGCGGCTTCCTGCCCGCGTCCCTGGTCGAGATGCGTCGTGTGCGCGACCTGCAGCCGTACGTCGGGCGGGAGCTCGAGGCCAAGATCATCGAGCTGGACAAGAACCGCAACAACGTGGTTCTGTCCCGCCGGGCCTGGCTGGAGCAGACGCAGTCCGAGGTGCGCACCGAGTTCCTCAACAAGCTGCAGAAGGGCCAGGTCCGCAAGGGCGTCGTGTCCTCGATCGTCAACTTCGGCGCCTTCGTGGACCTGGGCGGCGTCGACGGCCTGGTGCACGTCTCCGAGCTGTCCTGGAAGCACATCGACCACCCGTCCGAGGTCGTCGAGGTGGGCCAGGAGGTCGAGGTCGAGGTCCTGGACGTCGACCTGGACCGCGAGCGCGTCTCGCTGTCGCTGAAGGCGACGCAGGAGGACCCGTGGCGGCAGTTCGCCCGCACCCACGCGATCCAGCAGATCGTGCCGGGTAAGGTCACCAAGCTGGTGCCGTTCGGTGCGTTCGTCCGCGTGGACGACGGCATCGAGGGCCTGGTCCACATCTCCGAGCTGGCCGAGCGCCACGTGGAGATCCCGGAGCAGGTCGTCCAGGTCGGCTCCGAGGTCATGGTCAAGGTCATCGACATCGACCTTGAGCGTCGCCGGATCTCGCTGTCGCTCAAGCAGGCCAACGAGGGCTTCGTCGAGGGCGAGGAGCACTTCGACCCGACCCTCTACGGCATGGCCGCGACGTACGACACCGAGGGCAACTACATCTACCCCGAGGGCTTCGACCCGGAGACGGGTGAGTGGCTCGAGGGGTACGACAAGCAGCGCGAGACCTGGGAAAACCAGTACGCCGAGGCTCGTCTGCGCTGGGAGGCCCACACCAAGCAGGTGCAGACCTCTCGGGCCGCCGACGCCGAGGCTGCCGCCAACCCGACTCCGGCCGTCCCGGCCGCTGCCGGCGGCGGCGGCGGTGGGGGCACCACCTCCTCGTCCAGCCCGGCCCCGAGCCGGCAGGCCGAGGAGCCGGCCGGCACCCTGGCCACCGACGAGGCGCTCGCCGCACTGCGGGAGAAGCTCGCCGGCGGTAAGTGACACGCTGAACGACGACAGGCCCCGTCCCCACGATCTCCGGATCGCTGGGGGCGGGGCCTTCGCCGTACCCGCGGTACGACGAGCTGCGGGCGCGGCTTCTCGGGCGGCGGGTGGGCCGTGCCTAGGGCGGATAGTGGCGCGTGCGCCCGGTGGCGGGCGCTGACCGTCAAGATCGCGCTCGATCCATGATGTAGGGGCCTCCCGGACGCCGCACACCACTACATCCTGGTTCGAGCACGATCTTGGCGCGGGGCGCGGGGCGCGGGGCGCGGGGCGCGGGGCGCGGGGCGCGGGGCGCGGGGCGCGGGGGCGGTCGAGGCCCGAGGCCCGGGTGGGGTGGGGTGGGAGGTCGCCGGGCCGTGGGTGGGTTTGGCGGCGGGCTTGTGGATCCGGTTGACTGTTCGGGTGCTGAGGGTGGGGTTGACCGGCGGGATCGGGTCGGGCAAGAGCGCGGTGGCCGCGCGGCTCGTCGAGCGGGGCGCGGTGCTCATCGACGCCGACCGGGTGGCCCGGGAGGTGGTGGCGCCGGGTACGGACGGGCTGGCCGAGATCGTTGCCGCCTTCTCCGACGCGGTGGTGGACGCCGACGGCGCACTGGACCGTGCCGCTCTGGGAGCTGTGGTGTTCGCCGACGAGACGGCCCGCCGTCGGCTGGAGGCGATCACCCATCCCCGGGTCCGGGCCCGCACCGCGGAGCTGGCCGCCGCGGCGGCTCCCGACGCGATAGTCGTCAACGACGTGCCGCTGCTGGTCGAGGTGGGTCTCGCGCCGACGTACCACCTGGTGGTCGTGGTGCAGACGGCCGTGCCGACCCGACTGGAACGGCTGGCGCGCGACCGGGGGATGGGTCGCGCGGAGGCCGAGCGGAGGATCGCCGCCCAGGCCGACGACGCCCGCCGTCGGGCGGTGGCGGACGTGGTGCTGACCAACGACGGGAGTCTGGCGGCGCTGCACGACGCCGTCGACGCGCTCTGGAAGCAGCGGTTGGTGCCCTACGAGGACAACCTGCGTCAGCGGCGGGTGGTCCCGCCGGATGCGGCCGAGTTGGCTGGGGCCGACGCGAGCTGGCCGGAGCAGTACGCGCGGCTGGCCGCCCGGATCCAGCACGCGCTGGGCTCGGACGCCCTGCGGATCGACCACATCGGTTCGACGGCGGTGCCCGGCCTCGCCGCCCAGAACGTCATCGACGTGCAGGTGGCGGTGTCCAGTCTCGCCGACGCCGACGGGCCGTTGGCCGATCGGCTGGCGAGCGCCGGGTTTCCGCGGGTGCCGGGGCAGTGGTGGGATGACCCGCGCCCGGCCGGCAGTGGCCGGTGGAAGAAGCGGCTGCACGGCAGTGCCGACCCGGCCCGCCCGGTTCGTCTGCACGTGCGGGTGGCGGACTCGCCGGGTTGGCGGTATGCGCTGCTGATGCGCGACCACCTGCGTGCCGACCCGGACCAGCGGGCCGCGTACCTGCTGCTCAAGCGCGACCTGGTCGACGCGGCGCCGGAGGCCGGCGATTCCGGCACGGCCCGGAACCCGTGGTTCGACGAGGAGTACCTGCGGGCCGAGCAGTGGGCCGCGCAGACCGGCTGGCGCCCCTGAGGGCACCGGTCAGCGGGCACCGGGCCGAGGGGTCGGGGACCGCGGGGCCGAGGGTCGAGGGGCGGCGGGTCGAGGGCTGGCGGGTCGAGGGTTGGCGGCCAGTCGGGGCACGACGGCGGGCTGGAGGTCCAGGTGCGCCCACGCTCCGGCGTCGGTCCGCAGCTCGAGTCGGCGCAGCGTCCCGTCCCGGTCGATCCAGTAGCGCAGCCGCGCGTTCGCCGGACCCGACTCGATGACGTCCACGGTCCGTCCGGCGGTGATGTCCTCGCGTACCCGCACGGCCGCGCCGCGGTGCCCGAGCGAACCGGCGGTCACCGCGGCGTCGACGAGCATGCTCAGGTCGTCCCCGGCAGCTCGGGAGGCCCGCCAGGCCCCGGTCGGGGGCGGCAGCGGTGGCCGCGCCGGGGCCTCCGCGGTGCCGCCGCCGGCACGCACCGCGGGCAGGTCCACCCGGGCCACCCCGGCGGCGTCGCGTCGCAGCAGGGTCCGGCGATCCGGTACGCCGAGGTCGGCGACCGCGAGGTAAGCGGTGCGCGCCGTCCAGCTCAGCCAGCCGGCACCCCGCAGGTTGGTGTCCGTGCCCGTCGGCGCGGTCAGCGTCACAGTGGCACCACCCTGGGCGCGGAGCCGGGCCGGCAGCCGGTCCAGCCGACGCTGCTCGGCGTCGGTCAGCGCGCGGGGCAGGCCGGGCCGGCCGCCGAGTGCGTCCACCGGCCGTAGCGTCGGCCGGTCCACCCGGTTGAAGATCACCGTGACCGGGCCGGCGCTGGGCAGCCGGGTCACCAGTTTGTGCAGCCGGGCGTCCTGGTCGAGCCAGTACCGGGTCTGTCCGTCCGGGGGTGGCGTCGCGGTGCCGGAGGTGCCGGTCGTCGAGCTGGCGGCGGGCGGCGCGCCGGTGGGCAGTGGTGCCTGGATGACGTCCAGCGGGCCGGCCGGCAGGGTCTCCCGGGCGATCCAACGCGCCCCGCCGGACGGCGTCGTCGGGGTCACGTCCGGGCGGTCGGCGGCGAGATCGAGGAGCAGGTCGAGCACCGGCGCCAGGTGCGCCCCGGGCGCCAGCCGGTGTAGCCGCCACCGGTCCGCCGGGGGTATCAGTGGTGGTGCGGCCGGGGTGGGCACCGCCGCCGGATCGGGCCGGATCACCAGCACCGGACCGCTCCTCTGCAACAGCCCGCGTTCGGCGCCCGCGCCCGGCCCACCCACGTCGAGGTAGAGCAGTGACCGGGACCAGTCCACCCAGCCCACCAGTTCGATGCGGGCGGCGCCGGTGCCGGCCGTGACGCGTACGCCGGCGCGCAGGTCCCGCAGGTTGGTGACCCGCACGGCGGCCAGCCGCTCGCCCTCGGTGACGGTCAGCGGCCGCGCCGGCTCGGGCGGGTCGGGGGCCCAGCTCAACAGCCCGAGCACCAGCGCTGTCGCGGACGTCACCGCCGTCAGACCGAGCAACAGCAGCACCGTACGCCGACGACGGCTGGCCGAGGTCGGTCCGGTGGTGTCGGCGGTGTCCGGGGCGCTGTCGGTGGTCGTGTCGTCCGGCCGGAGGGTGGCGGTGCGGGCGGTGTCGGGCGACGGGGTCGGAGAGGTGTCCACGGAGATGAAACGGGCGGGGAGGCACTGGGGTGACGAGCAGGGGCGCTCGCGGCGGCCGGTCTGCGCCTCGAGCGCGACCACACGGGTGCGCACGCCGGACGAGCCGGGTGCTGCGACCGCAGTGCCGGGGGTGACCGGCCGTGATGTTGGCCTGGCCACCGGCCCGGTCGGCCGCCGCGAGCGGCCTACATGAAGAGGGTAGTCCCGGTGACATGGGCCACACAATGGGAATATTGAAGCCGATCACGTACCTGGCGTGACGGCCGTTCCTGTCGGACCTCCGGCGTACCGTTGATGGCATGGCGCTCGACATTCCCCGGCTGGACAGCCGCTTCCAGGTCGTCAGTGATTTTCAGCCGGCCGGCGACCAACCGGCCGCCATCGACGACCTTGAGCGCCGGGTTCGGCGCGGCGACCGCAACACCGTGCTGCTCGGCGCGACCGGCACGGGCAAGAGCGCCACCACGGCGTGGTTGATCGAGCGGCTGCAACGCCCCACCCTGGTGCTCGCCCCGAACAAGACGCTCTGTGCGCAGCTGGCCAAGGAGTTCAGCGAGCTGCTGCCGCACAACGCTGTCGAATACTTCGTGTCGTACTACGACTACTACCAGCCCGAGGCCTACATCCCGCAGACCGACACCTACATCGAGAAGGACTCCTCGATCAACGAGGAGGTGGAGCGGCTGCGGCACTCGGCGACGATGTCGCTGCTCACTCGCCGCGACGTGATCGTGGTGGCGACCGTCTCGGCGATCTACGGTCTCGGCACCCCGGAGGAGTACCTCAACCGGGCGGTCCGGGTCGAGATCGGGCAGGAGCTCGACCGCGACCAGTTGCTGCGCCGGCTCGTCGACATCCAGTACACCCGCAACGACATGGCCTTCCAGCGGGGCACCTTCCGGGTCCGTGGCGACACGCTGGAGATCATCCCGGCGTACGAGGAGCTGGCGATCCGGATCGAGCTGTTCGGTGACGAGGTGGAGAAGCTCTACTACCTCAACCCGTTGACAGGTGACGTGGTCCGCGAGGTCGACCAGCTGGTGATCTTCCCGGCCACGCACTACGCGGCCGGTCCGGAGCGGATGGAACGGGCGATCCGGGACATCGAGGTGGAGCTGGCCGAGCGCCTCGCCGAGCTGGAGCGGCAGGGCAAGCTGCTGGAGGCGCAGCGGCTGCGGATGCGCACCACCTACGACATCGAGATGATGCGGCAGGTGGGCTTCTGCTCCGGCATCGAGAACTACTCGATGCACATGGACGGGCGGCTGCCCGGCAGCCCGCCACACGCCCTGCTCGACTACTTCCCGGACGACTTCCTCACTGTGGTCGACGAGTCGCACGTGACGATCCCGCAGATCGGCGGCATGTACGAGGGCGACGCGTCGCGCAAGCGGATGCTCATCGACCACGGCTTCCGGCTGCCCAGCGCGGCCGACAACCGGCCGCTGCGCTTCGACGAGTTCCTGGAGCGGGTCGGCCAGATGGTCTACCTCTCGGCGACCCCCGGCACCTGGGAGATGGAGCAGGCCCAGGGCGAGTTCGTCGAGCAGGTGATCCGACCCACCGGTCTGGTTGACCCGGAGGTCGTGATCAAGCCGACCAAGGGCCAGATCGACGACCTGATGCACGAGATCAAGCTGCGGACCGACCGGGACGAGCGGGTGCTGGTCACCACGCTGACCAAGAAGATGGCCGAGGACCTGTCCGACTACCTCCTGGAGAACGGCATCCGGGTGCGCTATCTGCACTCGGAGGTCGACACGTTGCGCCGGGTGGAGCTGCTGCGCGAGCTGCGCAAGGGTGACTACGACGTGCTCGTCGGCATCAACCTGCTGCGCGAAGGTCTGGACCTGCCCGAGGTGTCGCTGGTGGCGATCCTCGACGCCGACAAGGAGGGCTTCCTGCGCAGCGGCCGGTCGCTGATCCAGACCATCGGGCGGGCCGCCCGTAACGTCTCCGGTCAGGTGCACATGTACGCCGACAAGATCACCCCGTCGATGGCGGCGGCGATCGACGAGACCGATCGGCGTCGGGCCAAGCAGATCGCGCACAACGAGGCGCACGGCATCAGCCCGGAGCCGCTGCGCAAGAAGATCCACGACATCCTGGACGACATCTACCGCGAGGCGGAGGACACCGAGAACTCCCGGGTCGGGGGCGCGGTGCGTCAGCTCTCCCGCGGCAAGGCGCCGGTCAAGGAGACCCGCAGCCGGAGCCGGTCCGCCGCCGCGACCACCTCGCGGGAGGGGATGGCCCGCGCCGACCTCGCCCAGCTCATTCAGGAGCTCAACGACCAGATGTTGGCCGCCGCCCGGGAGCTGCAGTTCGAGCTGGCCGCCCGGATCCGCGACGAGGTCTCCGACCTGAAGAAGGAGCTGCGCGGCATGGACGCCGCCGGCGTGAAGTGACAGGCCACCACCACCCGGCTGGCCGCGACGAGCGCTCCGCCTGAGCGCGGCCGGCCGGGCCGGGTGAGGTTGACGGCGGTGGCGCCGGCCTGCGGAAACGGCAGGTCCGGGCCGGCCCGGGCGGTCGACGGCACCGAATGCCCCGATTGCGGTGAGCGAGCGAGCTATTGCACTGGGTGATCGTCCTGCGTAGTCTCCCTCGGTGGGGAGGCCGGGATGCCGCTGCCAACAAGTCCTGTCATTCGACGTGCACGTCTCGGCGCAGAGCTGCGCCAGCTCCGTCGGCGTGAGTCGCTGACCCTGGAGCAGGTCTGCGACCGGCTGGGTTGGGCCTCGACGTCAAAGCTGTCCCGCATCGAGCTGGGTCAGAGTCGTCCGGACCTCGCCGATGTGCTCGATCTGCTGGACGTCTACAAGGTGCCGACGCCCGCCCGGGAGGCGCTGATCGTCATCGCCCGGGACGCGGCGACCAGTCGGGGCTGGTGGAAGACGCTCGGCGAGATGAGCGAACGGCAGCGCACCTACGCCGAGTTGGAGGCGGGCGCCGCCGACATCGTCGAGTACCAGCCGTCGGTGGTGCCGGGGCTACTCCAGACGCCCGCGTACGCCCGGGTGCTGGTCGCGGCCGGCGTTCAGCTCACGCCGGAGGTCGATGTGGAGGCCGAGGTGCGCGCCCGGGCACTGCGGCAGGAGGTGCTGCGGCGGGCCTATCCGCCGCGCTACACGGCGGTGCTCGCCGAGGCCGTCTGCGACCCGGGTGACCTGCCGGTGGCGGTCTGGCGTGAACAACTGCGGCATCTGGTCGCCGTGACCGGGCTGTCCCACGTCACGGTGCGGTTGCTGCCCCGTGGGGCGGCCGGTGGCGGGCTGCATCCGCTCACACCGTATTCCTGCTATGCCTTTCCCGACCCGGCGGACCCGCGGACGGTGATGCTCGAGGCGTTGACCACCGACGTCCGGTTGGCCACAGTGCTCGACGTCGACCGCTACGAGCGGATGACCGAGGCGCTGCTGGCCGCGGCGCTGTCACCGGAGGAGACGGTCACCGTGCTGGCCCGCCGCGTCGGCGAGTAACGGTTGAGGGTGCCGACGGTGACGCGCCGCGCGGCCACCGGGCCCGGCGCCCCCGAGCCCGTCGGGGCCGGCGACCGGCGCGTGCGCACGGCACGATAACCGCGGGGTACGACAGCTCGGCTCAGGCCGGTACGTCGAGGAAGTGCTCGACCACTGGCGGCCCGGCGAAGTGCGGCCCGATCAGGGCCCGCCACTGCTCGAACCGTTCGGTGGCCCGGAAGTTGTCCTCGTGCGCCTCGACCGAGTCCCATTCGACGAGCAGCACGAAGCGGGTCGGTGACTCGATCCCTCGGGTCATCCGCACGGACCGGCAGCCGGTCGCCCCGGCGAGCACCGGGTGGCCCTCGGCGTACGCGGCGGCGAACGCGTCCTCGTGTCCGGGTAGTACATCGATCAGCGCGACCTCAAGCACCATGTCGGACAGCCTCCCATGGCGGTCGGGGCAGTCGGCGTCGCGGGGTCTGTTCCCGCGTCGGCGACGCCCTTAGGGTCTCCTCGTGATCATTGACTGGCTCACCGGCACCGCGTTTCGGGTGGCCGGTACGGGCACCACCTGGGCGGAGCTGCTGGGGTTCGCGACAGGTGTGCTCAACGTGTGGCTGGTGGCCCGGCAGAAGATCGCCAACTGGCCGATCGGCATCGCCAACGTGCTGCTGCTCATGCTGCTGTTCTGGACCGCCGGGCTGTACGCCGACGCGGGGCTCCAGGTCGTCTACGTCGCGCTCGGCTGCTACGGCTGGTGGCACTGGCTGTTCGGTGGCGAGCGGCGCAGCCGGCTCACGGTGAGCCGGACGGGGCGTCGGGAGTGGCTGGCGCTGGCCGCCGCCGGGGTGCTGCTCACCGGCGCGCTCTGGGTGCTGCTGGACCGGGCCACCGACTCGACAGTGCCGCTGCCGGACGCGTTGACCACGGCGCTGTCCCTGCTGGCCACGTACGGGCAGACCCGCAAGCGGGTGGAGAGTTGGTGGCTCTGGATCGCCGCCGATCTGATCTACATCCCCCTGTACGCGTACAAGGGGCTGCACCTGACCGCCGTCCTCTACCTGGTCTTCCTCGCCCTGTGCGTACTCGGGTTGCGCGCCTGGCGGGCCGACCTGCGGCGGGCCGACCGGCCGAGCGCGGTCCCGCCCGGCCCGGCCCCGGTCACCGCGTGAGCGCCGAGGTGCCCGGTCGGGTACCGGCACCACGTGTGCCGGCGCGCTCGGCCACCGCGGAGTTCGGGCACGGGATGGTGGTGGGCAAGTTCTATCCACCGCACGCCGGCCACCACGCGCTGATCGGTGCCGCCGCCGCCCGCTGCGCCGCTGTGACAGTCGTCGTGGCACCCTCGCGTCGGGAGTCCATCCCGCTCCCGCTGCGCCTCGACTGGCTGCGGGAGGCGCATGCGGACACGCCGTGGGTCCGCTTCGTCGGCAGGTACGACGACCACCCGGTGGACTACGCCGATCCGGCCGTCTGGGACGCGCACTGCGCGGTGTTCCGCGAGGCGGTCGGGTCGGGGCCGGTGGACGCGGTCTTCTCCTCCGAGGCGTACGGCGCCGAGTTGGCGCGCCGCTTCGACGCCGTACCCGTGTCGGTGGATCCGGGTCGGCGGACCGTGCCGGTGTCCGGGACGGCCGTGCGCGCGGACCCGGCGGCGCACTGGCGGTGGCTGAGCCCGCCGGTGCGGGCGTGGTTCGTCAGGCGGGTGGTGGTGGTCGGGGCCGAGTCGACGGGCACCACGACGATGGCGGCGGCGCTCGCGGCGCACTACGGCACGTCCTGGGTGCCGGAGTACGGCCGGGAGTTGACAGCTCGCAAGCTGGCCCGGTTGCGCGCACGAACGCCGGAGGCGACAGTGTTCGACGTCACCTGGGACCGGGACGACTTCCGTGCCGTGGTCCGTGAGCAGCAGGCCGCCGAGGACGCGGCGGCCCGGACGAGCGGGCCGCTGCTGGTCTGCGACACCGACGCGCGGGCGACGGCGGTGTGGGAGGAGCGCTACCTGGGCAGCGCGTCGGAGGAGGTGCGGGCGGCGGCCCGCCGGCCGGCGCTGTATCTGCTGACGGATCACCGGGGGGTGCCGTTCACCGATGACGGGCTGCGTGACGGTGCGCACCTGCGGGCCTGGATGACCGAGCGGTTCCGGGCCGAGCTGGCGGGGTGCGGGGTGCCGGTGGTGGAGCTGACCGGGTCGCACGCCGAGCGGTTGGCCCGGGCGGTGCGGGCCTGCGACGACCTGCTCGCCGCCGGCTGGTCGCTCGCCGACCCGATCGCCGCACCCGATCTGCACTAGCCTCCTAGGAAACCTTAGGCGGTGTGACCCGTCAACCGGGTGGCCAGCGCCACCGGGTGCCCGGGGTGTGATCACGGGGCGTGGTGGGCAACAATGGTCACCGAGGAGGGGAGTATTCCCCCGCAACGGAGTCGTCAGCACGGTCGATCGCCGGAACCACGGCGGCCCGACCCGGCTCCGTAGGTCGCCGCCCCTTTTTCGGGGCGACGGCGGAAGAGACCTCCGACAGTCACCAGAGTGAGCGACAGCGGTACACCGGCCCTCGCGGGGGCGTACGGTGTGCCCGACGCCGCGTGTCTGCCGGAGGAATGAACGTTGGACGTGTCCGGATTGGTGTGGGCGGGAACGCTTGTCGCACTGACTGCGGTCCTGCTCGTCGACCTGTTGATCATTGGTCGGCGCCCGCACGAGCCGAGTGTTCGGGAGTCGAGCCTCTGGGTCGGCTTCTACGTCGGTCTTGCCCTGATCTTCGGCGTGGGGGTCTGGCTGACCTCCGGGGCCAGCGCGGCCGGGCAGTTCTACACCGGCTGGCTGACCGAGTACAGCCTCTCGGTGGACAACCTCTTCGTCTTCGTGATCATCATGGCCCGCTTCGGGGTGCCCCGGCAGTACCAGCAGAAGGTGCTGCTCGTCGGCATCGTGCTGGCGCTGGTGATGCGCGGCGGGTTCATCGCCGCCGGTGCGGCGCTGATCACGCAGTTCTCCTGGGTCTTCTACATCTTCGGCGCGTTCCTGATCTACACCGCGGTGAACCTGGCCCGGCAGGGTGAGCCGGACGAGGACGAGTTCTCCGAGAACGTGCTGATCCGCTGGAGCCGCAAGGCGCTACCGATCTCGAAGAACTACGACGGCGCGAAGCTCACCACCCACGTGGCCGGCAAGCGGCTGTTCACCCCGATGCTGATCGTGATGATCGCGATCGGCACCACCGACCTGATCTTCGCTCTGGACTCGATCCCGGCGATCTTCGGCATCACCCAGGAGCCGTACCTGGTCTTCACCGCTAACGTCTTCGCGCTGATGGGCCTGCGTCAGCTCTACTTCCTGCTCGGTGGCCTGCTCGACCGGCTGATCTACCTGAGCTACGGCCTGGCCGTCGTCCTCGGCTTCATCGGGGTCAAGCTGGTGCTGGAGGCGTTGGCCGACAACAACCTGCCGTTCATCAACGGTGGCGAGCACGTCGGCTGGGCGCCGCACATCCCGATCTGGTTGTCGCTGCTGGTCATCATCGGCACCCTGGGCGTCGCCACCGCCGCCAGCCTGATCAAGTCCTCCCGGGACCGGCGCCGCGAGTTGGCCGACGCCCGACCTTGACCGGTTACCGGCCGGGTGCGGACACGCGCCCGGCCGGTCCGACCCGGTGCGCGCCGACAAGCGTCGCGGTCCGATCGGCCGGCAGCGGCTCCTCGATGACCCGCCGCCGCCGGTAGCAGGCGTGCAGCATCCGGCGCTGGCCGCCGTCGCCGGGCGGGGCGGTGACAATGCCGATGTGATGGATCTTGCGACCGGGGCGGGCGAAGAAGTAGAGGTCGCCGGGGCGTTCCGCGCCCAACGGCAGTGGGGTGGTGGCCACGGCCTGGTCGTCGGCGTCGCGGGGCAGCAGCACCCCGAACCGCCGCCAGGCCAGATGCACCAGCCCCGAGCAGTCGATGCCGTGCGCGGAGAGACCGCCCCAGATGTAGACCACGTCCAGCAGCCGCTGTGCCACCGCGAGCGCCTGCTCGGCGGTCGGCGACGCGGCCGACGCCGGGACCAGGTGGCCGTCGGGCAGCCAGAGCGGCGCGGGCCGGCCGGGGACGTGCACCGGCCGCCAGTCGTCGTGTGCGGGGCCGGCCGGGACGAGGCGGGTGCCGACGACGACGCCGGGCAGCTCCACCGGCCCGTTCGGGGCGGCGTGCAGCCCGGTGACAGTGGCGTCCACCACCAGGGGGTGGTCGGTGCTGGTCCGGGCCGGGTCGCTGACGGCGAGCTGCTCGGTGGGGAGCCAGCCCGGGTAGCCGCGAGGGTCCAGCTTGGCGGCGGGTTGTTCGACGGCGACGACCCGCGCCCAGCCGTCCGGGCGTATCTCGCTGACGAGGACCCGTTCGCCGAGCAGGAGTTGGCTCAGCACGCAGTCGCCGACCTGCTGGTCGGTGTCCATTCCGGAGACCCAGGTGGGGATGTCGGCGCCTGCGGTCAGCGCTGGGCGGTCGACCGGGCGGACTGCCTCGGGTGAGGTCCACAGCGTCGCCACGGCGACCCGGACGACGGCCTCGCGGCCCGGTTGCAGCTCCACGTCAACCCCCAGATCGTGTCGGCTGTCCAGGGGAAACCCTATGAAAGAAACCCACGGTCATCAACCGCGAGCCTGCACTTTTGCTTCAGCGAGGCCGGAGATGCCCAGGCCAGGGGCGTCCGGCAGCACCACGGTCGCCCCGTCGTAGCGTATCCCGCCCTGCACCGGTGACCAGGCCAGCCACCAGGCGGCGTCCAGGTCGGCGACCGCCGTGGTGCCGTACGCGGCGACCAGGCTCGCCGCCGCCCCGATGCCGACCTGACTCTCCATCATCGAGCCGACCACCGTGCCGAGCCCGTGGGCGGTGGCCAGCTCGAGGAGGGTGCGGGCCGGGTGCAGCCCACCGCACTTGGCCAGCTTGACGTTGACCAGGTCGGCGGCCCGGCGGCGGATCACCTCCACCAAATCACGGACCCCGAAGACCGCCTCGTCGGCCAGGATCGGCACGGACACCCGGTCGCTGACCCAGGCCAGCCCGTCCAGGTCCCAGCGGATCACCGGCTGCTCGACAAGTTCCACGTCGAGCCCGGCGTCCTCGATACCCCGGATCACCCGGACCGCTTCCCGGGGCGTCCAACCCTGGTTGGCGTCCAGCCGGATCCGGGTGCCGGGGCCGACCGCGGCCCGTACCGCGCGTACGCGGTCCAGGTCGCCGGCCGCGTCGGTGCCGACCTTCAACTTGAGCACGCCGAAGCCGTCGGCCTGCCGCTGCCGTGCCGCGGCCGCCAGGTCCACCGCGTCGCCCGCCGCCAGCGTGACGTCCGTCGGGACCCGCAGCGTGGTGCCCCCGAGCAACCGCACCAGGGGTACGCCCAACCGCCGCGCGGCGAGGTCGTGCAGGGCGACGTCCACCGCCGCCTTCGCGGCCTCGTTGCCGACGACCGCGCGCTGCACCTCGGCGCACCGGGTCACCAGGTCGTCCGGGTCACGGCCGACCAACTGCGGGCCGAGCAACTCGTGGACGCACGCCTGCGCGCCGGCGACCGACGCGCCGGTGACCTGCCAGACCTGGGGCGCCTCGCCGAAGCCGGACCGGCCGTCGCTGTCGACGAGTTCGACGACCAGGGTGTCCACTGTGGTGGTACGACGCAGCGCGGTGACGAACGGGGTGTGTAAGGGGGCGGAAACCCGGTGGGTGCGTACCGCCGAGATCGTCATGTGAGGCACCCTATACGGAGGTTCACGGTGGGAGGGGAGACCGGATGACCGGGCAGGGCTGGGAGCTGGTGGGTGCACCGAACGCGCGTGACCTGGGCGGGCTCGTCGGCGCGGACGGGCGGCGGGTGCGTGTCGGCCAGTTGATCCGTACTCCGGCGCTGGGTCGGCTGACCGACGAGGATCTGCCGGTGCTGGCGAAGCTGGGGCCGGCGTGCGTGGTCGACCTGCGCGACGGCACGGAGATCGCGGTCGCGCCGGAGGACCGGTTCGCCGGTGAGCCACGGGTGGTGCGCCTGCCGGTGCACGACCCGCAGCACCCGGTCTTCACGTACGTCTCGGCGGTGCTGCTCGGTCACGACCTGGACGCGTACGCGGAGCTGGCCCGGCAGGGCACGGCGGAGGCGATGGCGGCGATCTACCGCTGGTTCGTCACCGGTGAGTCGGCGCGGGTCGGTTTCGCCGAGGCGGTGCGGCTGGCGGCCCAGCCGGAGAACCTGCCGCTGCTCTACCACTGCTCCGCCGGCAAGGACCGCACCGGGTGGCTGACCGTCATCCTGTTGACGGCGCTCGGGGTGGACGAGGCGGCGATCCGCGCCGACTACCTGCGCAACAACGAGCTGACCGACAGCCTGCGGGCGGTGATCGTCGAGGCGATGCGACGGAGGAACCCCGAGCTGGACGTCGACGCGGTGCTGCCGGTGCTGGAGGTTCGCGCCGAGTACCTCGACGCCGGTTACGCCGAGGTGCGTCGGGTGCACGGCTCGTTCGACGCGTACCTGCGGGACGGGTTGGGGCTCACCGATTCCGACCTCAGGGCGCTGCGGGCGCAGCTGCTGGAGTGACAGGCGCGTCGGTGGGTGTGCCGGCGCGGGCCGCCCGACCGGTGACGATCAGTGCCTGGCCGGCGGCGTAGGTCGCCATCACCAGCACCGGCGCGCCGGGTGGTTGGGCCACGTCGGCCACCCCGGCGGCGATCAGCAGGTCGGAGCCGAGGAACAGCGCGGCGCCGAGTCCGACGCGCCAGCCCTGGGTGGTGGCGGTGGTGGCCATGGCGGCCAGCGCGAGCGCGTAGCCGGCCACCGGCACGGCCAGCCCGGCATCGGCCAGCCCCGCCCACATCCAGGTCAGGGCGACGGCGGTCAGCACCGCGTACCCCAGGGGGACGGCGACCAGCGGCGCACGGCGCAGCGCGGTCGCGGCGCCGTGTCGGGTGAAGGCCGCGAGGTAGCACAGGTGTGTGCCGAGGAAGCAGGCCATGCCGGCGAGGAACCAGCCGGTGCCGTCGATCATCAGGGCGACGTCGCCGCCGGTGGCGAAGGCCAGCCCGGCGAGGAGCAGCCGGTCCGGTCGGGCCGCGCGTTCGGCGCTGGCCCGCCAGAGGTACGCGGCCAGCAGCGGCATCAGCAGCGGCTTGGTGAGCAGGAAGGCCAGGCCGCCCCCGGTGGCGTTGGCCAGCAGGTTCGCTGCCGTCACGACGAGGAAGGCGATCAGCACGGTGCGACTGCGGGGCATCGGCGGCTCCGGGGTGGGGGTGCGAGCAGCCTAGCCGGAGTCGGCGGGTGTCGAGCGCGGCGCTGGCCTCGCCGCCGAGGTCGTGGGGTCAGAGTTGGTGGCGGGCGGCCCAGACCTGCGCCGAGATGTGCGCGAGCAGCAGGCAGGCGTCGTCCTCCACCTCGTCGCCGTCGTCGCTGCCGTCCAGGTCGGTGGTGGTGCAGACGGCGATCAGGTACGGCGGGGCGTCGTCGGGCAGCACCACGCCGGCCCCGTGCCGGACGCCGCGCACCCAACCGCTCTTGTGCGCGATGCGGGTGCCCTCGGGTAGGCCGGCGGCGAGGTCCTCGCGGTGCTCCTGGGCGAGCAGGACGTCCAGCATGGTGGCGCAGGCCGTCGGCGAGGCGAGTTGGCCGGGGGTGTCGGCCCCGCTGGCCAGGGCGCCGAGCAGGGCGGCCAGGTTGGCGGCGGTGACGGTGTTGGTGATGCCTGCCTCGCGGGCGGCGAAGTCCTCGATGCCGCGGCCGGTGACGCTGTTGCGGGCGCCGGCGAGCGCCCAGACCTCGGCGACCGCGGGCAGCCCGACGTGGCCGAGGGCGAGGTTGGTGGCGAGGTTGCTGGAGCGCACGATCATCCGGTCGGCCAGCCAGCGCAGCGACGTGGTGCCGCCGAGGAGGTCCCAGACCGCGTCGTCGTTGTCGTAGGGCTGCGCGCAGGCGAAGCGGGGTGCGCCGGGCTGGGCGGAGTCGAAGTCGTTGACGACCGGAACCGGGGCGTCGAGGTCCAGGGTGCCGGCCTCGGCGGCGCGGTGCAGCGCGGCGAGCACCGCCACCTTCATGGTGCTCGCGGCGTAGTGGGTGGCGTCCGCGTGCCGGGTCCAGGTCGGCGGGGTGTCGAGCCGTCCCACGTACGCGGAGACGGTGCCGGGCACCCGGTCCAGGTGGGCGTCGAGATCATCCCAGGTCATGCCGGTGACCGTAGCGGATCACGGAGTGGGCGGGTTCGCGTACCTGTCGCCGGGAAGCGAACGGGCGCGCCGGCCGCAAGCGGCCGACGCGCCCGGTGTCGGGTGCTGGTGGGTCAGCCGGCGTGCTTGCGGCGGGCGGCGGCGCGGCCCCGCAGCTGCTGGTCGAGCACCACCTTGCGGATGCGCACCGCGGTCGGGGTGACCTCGACGCACTCGTCCTCGCGGCAGAACTCCAGGGCCTGCTCCAGCGAGAGCTTGCGCGGCGGGATCAGCTTCTCCGTCTCGTCGGAGGTCGACGCCCGCATGTTGGTGAGCTTCTTCTCCTTGGTGATGTTGACGTCCATGTCGTCGGAGCGGGAGTTCTCCCCGACGATCATGCCCTCGTACACCTCGGTGGTGGGGTCGACGAAGAGCTGGCCGCGCTCCTGAAGGTTGATCATCGCGAAGGCGGTGACCGCGCCGGCCCGGTCGGCGACCAGCGAACCGTTGTTGCGGGTGCGCAGCTCACCGAACCACGGCTCGTACGACTCGAAGACGTGGTGCAGGATGCCGGTGCCCCGGGTGTCGGTCAGAAACTCGGTGCGGAAGCCGATCAGGCCGCGCGCCGGGACCAGCCACTCCATCCGGATCCAGCCGGTGCCGTGGTTGACCAGCTGCTCCATCCGGCCCTTGCGGGTGGCGAGGAGCTGGGTGATCGCGCCCAGGTACTCCTCCGGGGCGTCGATGGTCAGCCGCTCGACCGGCTCGCAGGTCTTGCCGTCGATCTCCTTGGTGACCACCTGCGGCTTGCCGACGGTCAGCTCGTAGCTCTCCCGGCGCATCTGCTCGACCAGGATGGCCAGCGCCAGCTCGCCGCGGCCCTGCACCTCCCAGGCGTCCGGCCGCTCGGTGGGCAGGACCCGCAGCGACACGTTGCCGATCAGCTCCTTGTCGAGCCGGTCCTTGACCATCCGCGCGGTGACCTTGGAGCCCTTGACCCGGCCGACGAGCGGCGAGGTGTTGGTGCCGATGGTCATCGAGATGGCCGGCTCGTCGACGGTGATCAGCGGGAGCGCGACCGGGTTCTCGACGTCGGCGAGCGTCTCACCGATCATGATCTCGGGGATGCCGGCGACGGCGATGATGTCGCCCGGGCCGGCGCTCTCGGCCGGCTTGCGCTCCAGGCCCTCGGTCATCAGCATCTCGGAGATGCGGACCCGCTGGGTGCTGCCGTCGGTGCGGCACCAGGCCACCGTCTGACCCTTGCTGATGGTGCCCTGGCGGACCCGGCACAGCGCGAGCCGGCCGAGGAACGGGGAGGCGTCGAGGTTGGTGACGTGCGCCTGCAACGGCGCGCCGTCCTCGTACGCGGGTGCCGGGATGGTGTCCAGCAGGGTGCGGAACAGCGGCTCCAGGGAGGTGCTGTCGTCGGGCACCGAGCCGTCGGCGGGCTGGGTCAGCGAGGCGATGCCGTCGCGGGCGCAGGCGTAGACGATCGGGAAGTCGATCTGCTCCTCGTCGGCGTCCAGGTCGAGGAAGAGCTCGTAGGTGTCGTCCACGACCTCCTTGATCCGGGCGTCCGGGCGGTCCACCTTGTTGATCACCAGGATGATCGGCATCCGGGCCCGCAGCGCCTTGCGCAGCACGAAGCGGGTCTGCGGCAGCGGGCCCTCGCTGGCGTCGACGAGCAGCACCACACCGTCGACCATGGTCAGGCCGCGCTCGACCTCGCCGCCGAAGTCGGCGTGGCCGGGGGTGTCGATGATGTTGATGGTGACCGGGTCGGAGCCGTCCGCCGGCAGGTAGTGCACGCCGGTGTTCTTGGCCAGGATCGTGATGCCCTTTTCCCGCTCCAGGTCCCCGGAGTCCATGACCCGCTCGGTGTTCTCGCCGCGTGCGCCGTACGCGCCGGCCTGCCGCAACATGGCGTCGACCAGGGTGGTCTTGCCGTGGTCGACGTGAGCGATGATGGCGACGTTGCGGAGGTCGGTGCGAAGCTGCATACCCTCTATCCTTCCGCCTGCGCTCGCGCAGGCTGCGTCGGGGTCACCCCCAGGTGCCCCTGATCTATGGTGAAACCGCTGTGCCGGTGGTTCCCCCGGCTGGCATGCTGGCTCCCGTGTCCCGGGGGCCTGAGTGCACGACCTGCTGACCTGGGTGCAGGGTCTGCCCACCCTGTGGATCTACCTGGTCGCCGCGCTGATCGTGGCGGGCGAGACCGCGGTGATCTTCGGCCTGCTCGTGCCGGGTGAGGCTACCCTGCTGCTGGTCGGCTTCCTCACCTACAACGGTACCTTGCGGCTCGGGCCGGCGTTGCTCGCGATGATCGTCGCCGCGGTCCTCGGCGATGGGCTGGCCTTCCGCGCCGGACGGCGGTACGGCCCTCGAATGCGCGCGGGGCTGGGTCACCGGGTCGGGTCCGAGCGGTGGGCCCGTGCCGACGCCATGCTGGCCCGCCTCGGTGGGCGGGGGGTGTTCGCCGCCCGGTGGGTGGCTTTCGCCCGCACCCTGGTGCCCCGGCTGGCCGGTGCGGCGGGCATGCCGTACCGGCGGTTCGCCCTGTGGAACCTGGCCGGGGTGGTGACCTGGGTGGGTGGCTCGGTGCTGCTCGGTCACCTCGCCGGTGAGTCGTACGACACTGTCTCCCGGCTGCTCGGTCGGGCCACCGGGGTGGCGCTGCTGCTGCTGGCCGGGCTGGTGGGTGTGGTGCTCGTCGGCAGGTGGCTGGGCCGTAACCCCGACCCGGTGCGCGCGCTGCTGTCCCGGGCCGGCGCGCTGCCCCCGGTGCGGTGGCTCACCGCCCGCTACGGGGTGCTGTTCTTCCTGGTGGCCATGCGGATCGGCCCGGCCTGGACGCTGCTGCTCAACCTGGCCGCCGGCCTGCTGTTGCTGTTCGCCGCCGGGCTCGCCATCGCCGGTCTGCTCGCGGTGGCGGTCCGCAACAGTGGGCTGGCCGCGCTGGACGGCGCCATCGCCGGGTGGTTCGCCGCCCGGCGTACCCCGGACGCCGCCGACGCCACGCTTGTCGTGGTGTCGGTGGTACGCGGGTCGGTGCTGATCCTGTTGGTGGCGCTGGTGGCGGCGGTGCTGGCGTGGCGCAACCGGCCGTGGCGGGCGGACCTGCTCAGCGTGGTCGGCACGGTGGGCGCGTTCGTGCCGCTGGTGGTGCTGGCCGTGGTGGCCGAGCTGACCGGCCCGAACGGGACCGCCCCGGGCGGCGGGGAGGCGGCGCCGCTCTCGACCCAGAACGCCGTGGTCGCGGCGAGCTTCTGCACCCTGGCCTGGCTGGTGTCGCGCGGCGCCCACTGGCCGGTGGCCGTGGCCGCCTGGACCGCCGCCGCGGCGGGGGTGCTCGGGGTCGGCGGCGCGCGGCTCTACCTCGGACTGGACACGGCGAGCGGGACCGCCGCGGCGGTGCTGCTCGGGGTGCTCTGGACTGTGGTGTTCATGGTCGCCTGGGCGACCCGGGACCGGGCGGTGGGGGATCGTCAGGCGCCGGTGGACCAGGCCCCGCAGTCGTCGCAGGGGCACCCCCGACCGGTCGAACCTTGTTAGGGTGCGGCGACTGTCACACGGGGGAGGCAACGGCATGGTTCGACGGACGGGCCGGCTGGCCGCCGCAGTGCTCGCCGGGCTCCTGCTGGCGAGCGCGCTGGTCGGCTGCGCAGCCAAGGGGGAGAGCCCACAGGACCTGGCCGCGCCGGTCGCCGTCACGGACGGGCCGACGGATGCCCCGTCCGACGAGGTCAGCGGGGAGCTGAGCCCGTCGGTGAGCGCCGTGGAGTCGATGGGCGCCGCGCCGAGTCGTAGCGCGACCCCGACCCCGAAGCCGACGAAGAAGCCGACCCGGGCGGCACCGAAGCCGCGCGCGGTGGCGAAGCCGCCCACCGAGACCGAGGTTCCGCCGGCGCCGCCGAAGCCGGCACCGAGTTCCTGTAAGCCGACCTACAAGGGCACCCAGGCGACCCGGGCCGAGGTGAAGGCGGCGCTGACCGACGCGGCCAACCGCACCTACTGGCCGGTCTCGGCACCCGATATCAAGATCCCGCTCACCCTGCTCAAGGCCACCGCGTGGCAGGAGAGTGGCTGGCAGTCCAACATCTACGCCTGCGACGGTGGGGTCGGGCTGTTGCAGGTGATGCCGGACACCGCGACGTGGATGAACCAGCGCTTCGACAAGAGTTACAAGATCGACGCCTACCAGGACAACGCCTACCTCGGCGCCACCTACCTGGCCTGGGCGACGAAGTACATCGGTGACATGTACTTCGAGTCCGACTTCCGTCTCGACCCGGCACTGTGCACCAGCGAGTTGAATTCCTGCCTGCTCAACGCCGTCATCGCCGCGTACAACTTCGGGCACGGCGCGGTGGCGCGGGAGGGGGAGCCGCTGGCCATCCCCAATCCGTCGTACGTGCGCAACGTGCGGGCGCTGATGAGCGAGTGCGTCTGCCTGGCGTACTGACCTCGTCGGGGCCGTGACGGATTCGCCACGGCCCCGACGTGTTGGTCAGTCGTGCGCGGCAACCGGCTCGGTCGACCTCGGGCTGGCCTGCACCGGGTCGGGCGTGATGCGGCCGGGCCACCAGAAGCGGTCGCCGAGCAGGAATGCCAGCGCCGGCACCAGGACCGTGCGGACCAGCAGGGTGTCGAGCAGGACACCGATGCAGACGATGATGCCGATCTGGGTCAGGGTGATCAGCGGCAGCACGCCGAGCACGGCGAAGACCGCGGCGAGCAGCACGCCGGCGCTGGTGATGACGCCGCCGGTGACCCGCAGGGCGGAGAGCATCCCGGCGCGGGTGCCGGCGGTGCGGGCGTCCTCCCGGGCTCGGGTGACCAGGAAGATGTTGTAGTCCACCCCGAGTGCCACCAGGAACACGAAGGCGAGCAGCAGCACGCCGCTGTCCAGGGCGGGGAAGCCCAGCACGTGGTCGAAGAGCAGCCAGGCCGCGCCGAGGCTGGCGAAGAACGACGCGATCACGGTGAGCACCAGCAGCAGCGGTGCGAGCAGGCCGCGCAGCAGCAGCACGAGCACGGCACCGACCAGCAGCAGGATGATCGGCAGGATGAGTCGTAGGTCACGGTCGTTGGCCTCGTCGGAGTCGTAGGTGGCGGCGACGGAGCCACCGACGATCGCGCCGGACGGTGCGTCGGCGCCGGCGGCGGCCGGCGGCGCGGAGTCGGGAACGGCGGCGACCGCCTCGCGCAGCGCCTCGATCGCCCGGTCCGAGGCGGTGGTGCCGGGTTCGGCGTCGAGGACCACGTCGACCTGGGCGACGGCAGTGCCGGCGTCGCCGGGGCGCGCCGAGGCGACACCGGGTACCGCGGTGGCGGCGTCGGTGACCGCCCGCACCGCCGCCGGGGTGGTGATCACGGCGACGGGTTGGGTGCTGCCGGCGGGGAAGGCCCTGGCCAGGGTCTGTGCCCCGGTCACCGCCTCGGGTTCGGCCCGGAACTGTTCGGTCTCGGACAGGCCGGTGCGGATGCCGAGCCCACCCAGTGCCAGGCCGCCGAGCAGCAGGGTGGCCAGCGTGGCGACCACCACCGGGCGGTGTTGCACGGCGGTGCCGAGTCGACCCCAGAGTCGCCCCTCGCGGACCGGGCCGCCGACCCGGGGTACGAACGGCCAGAACAGGCCGCGACCGAAGAGCACCAGCACGGCGGGGAGCACGAACAGGGCCGAGAGCATGGCGAAGACCACACCGGTGGCGCAGGCGACCGCCAGTGCCCGGTTGGTCTCCTGCTCGCTGAGCAGCAGGGTGAGGACACCGAGGACGACGGTGCCACCGCTGGCGAGGATGGGCTCCGCAGTGCGGCGCAGCGCGGCGCGCATCGCCGCGAACCGGTCCTCCTCGCGGTGCAACTCTTCCCGGTAGCGGGCGATGAGCAGCAGCGCGTAGTCGGTGGCGGCGCCGAAGACCAGCACGCTGGCGATGCCGGTGACCTGGCCCTGCTGGAGGTTGATGCCGACGCCCGGCACGATGACGTCCACCGCGCGCAGGGTGAGCTGCTCGGTCGCGGCGACCACGACCAGCGGCACGATCCACAGGAACGGGCTGCGGTAGGTGATCAGCAGGAGCAGCGCGACCACTGCGGCGGTCACCGCGAGCAGGGTGATGTCGGCGCCGTCGAACACCGAGGACAGGTCGGCGGTGAAGGCCGGGGAGCCGGTCACCTCGGCGGTCAGCCCGTCGGGGAGGTCCGCGAGGGCGGTGCGTAGCTGGCTCACCGTGTCGGTGACGACCTCCTGCCCGCCGGCGGTGTCCAGCGGCACGGCGACGAGGGCCACCGCCCCGTCCGGGGATACCTGGGCGGGGCTGACCTGCCCGTCCGCCGCGAAGCGGCGCAGGTCGTCGGCGCGAGCGCCGACGGCGGCCCGGTCGGCGTCGTTCAGCGCGCCACCGTCGCCACGGCTGATCACCACGATGGCCGGCTGCACGTCGCTGGAGGGCAGCTGGTCCTGGAGACGCTGCACCTGGGTCGACTGCCACTGCGCGGACAGGCCGGTGGCGGAGACCGGCGCCGGGTTGTCCGGCTGGGGTGTTCCGAAGACGGCCGCGGCCACGACGATCGCGGCGGCCACGGTGAGCCAGGCGGCCAGCCGGCCACGGGCGACTCTGGTGAACACAGACATCAGGTGACCTCAAGGTCTTTCGGAAGCCGAGTATCTTGATAGTCGAGATTATCGAGGGCTGTTCTATGCTGCAACCCGGGGGACCGACGACGGGAAGAGCGGCGCGAGGTGGCGACTCACGGCATGTACCGACGGCGCGACACGCGCCGCGAGCAGCTGGTCGCGGAGATCACCAACAACCTCCGGCGGTACGCGGTGGACGCCCAGCAGGTCGGCCACGCCTTCGCCAACCTGCACGGTCTCAACCCGACCGACCTGCAGGCGTTGATCGCGGTGATGGACGCCGAGCTGCTCGGTGACCCGATCACCCCCGGCCGCCTCGGCGCGCAGCTGAACCTCTCCTCCGGCTCGGTCACGGCCCTGATCGACCGACTGGAACGGGCCGGGCACATCCGCCGGGACCGGGACACCATCGACCGACGCAAGGTGCTGCTGCACTACGCCGACCAGGGCGCCGCCCTGGCCATGGAGTTCTTCCAGCCGCTGGGCGCCCGGACCGACACCGTGATGGCCCGATTCGGCGAGGACGAGCTGGAGGTGGTGCACCGGTTCATGGCGGAGATGAGTGAGTCGCTGCGGGGGCACCGGGACGCGGTGCGCGCCGCCCGGCCGGAGCCACCCCGCCGCCCGACGGGCTGACCGGTGCCGGCCAGGCTCGTCACTCGCCTCGCCAGCGCCGCGCTGCGCCTGCCACCGACCCGCCCCGGCCCGGTGCGGGTCACCCGTGACCTCCCGGTGCGGGCCCGCGACGGTGTGGTGCTGCGCACCGATCACTACGCCCCGGGCGTCGGTGGCGCGCCGACAGTGCTGATCCGCACTCCCTACGGGCGGGGCGGACCGCTGCGGCTGCTCGGTCGGCTGCTGGCCGCCCGAGGTCGACACGCGGTGATCCAGTCGTGCCGGGGCACCGGCGGCTCCGGTGGGACGTTCGCACCGCTGGTACACGAGCGCGCCGATGGCATGGACACCCTGGACTGGCTGCGTCGCCAACCCTGGTGGTCCGGCCAACTCGGCATGTTCGGGGTCAGCTACCAGGGCTTCGCGCAGTGGGCGCTGGCCGCCGACGCCGGTGAGGAGTTGCGCGCGATGGTCGCCGTGGTGACCGCCTCGGCCACCAGGGACTCGACGTACGCGGGGGAGTCCTTCGCCCTGGACACCGTGCTGACCTGGGCGGAGCTGCTGCACGCGCAGACTGTGCCGTGGCTGGCCCGGCAGCGGGAGCTCAAACGGGGGCAGCCCCGGTTGGCCGCCGCGTTGGAGCACCTCCCCCTGGCCGACGCCGACCGGGTGGCCACCGGCGTGACCATTCCGTTCTTCCAGGAGTGGCTGCGCCACCACACCCCGCAGGCCGCCTACTGGCGGACCCGTGTCTTCGCCGACCAGGTCGCCCAGGTGCGGGCGCCGGTGGTCATGGTCAGCGGTTGGCACGACATCTTCCTGCCCGCCCAGCTCGACGACCACGCCGTTCTGCGCGCCGCCGGCACACCGACGCGCCTGGTGATCGGCCCGTGGACGCACGGCAGCCCCGGACTGTTCGTGGCCGCGCTGCGTGAGGGGTTGGCCTGGCTCGACGAGCACCTGCCGGCCCCGTCTGGACCGCGCGGACGACCACGGCCCGCCGGGCCACCCGTCCGGCTGTACGTCAGCGGCGCCGGCGGTGGCTGGCGGGACCTGCCGGACTGGCCCCCGCCGGCGGTCGAGACCGCCTGGCACCTGCAACCCGGTGGCGCGCTGGCGGCACGCCCACCGCTCGTGTCGACGCCTGACGAGTTCCGCTACGACCCCGCCGACCCCACCCCGTCGCTGGGTGGGCCGCTGCTCGTCGCCAAGCGGGCCGGCTCGGTGGACAACCGCCGCGTCGAGGCCCGCCCCGACGTGCTGACCTACACCAGTGCCCCGTTGACCGGGCCGGTCGAGGTGATCGGCCCGGTTCGCGCCGAGATCCACGTCCGCAGCGACCTGCCGTACCTGGACGTCTTCGTTCGTCTGTGCGACGTGGACCGCCGGGGTCGCTCGTGGAACGTCTGCGACGGTCTGGTGCGGGTCACACCCGAGCGCTTCCCGGCCGACCCGTCCGGGGTGCTGCGGATCCCGGTGCCGCTCTGGCCGACCGCGTACCGGTTCGCCGCCGGGCACCGACTGCGGGTGCAGGTCTCCGGTGGCGCCCATCCACGGTGGGCCCGCAACCCTGGCACCGGGGAACCGCTCGGTACGGCGGTGACGCTGCGTGCCGGCTGGCGGCAGGTTCTGCACGACCCGGATTACCCGTCGGCGCTGCTGCTGCCGATCGTCCACTCTGTCGCGCCTGAATATCCATTCTGAACAGACCCCTCCTGAGCTGGGCGTTTGTCAGAAACGCGGGCTATGGTTGAGTCAACGCCCGGCGCCGTGCACCAGTAGACCGGGCTCGTCCAAAGCCCAGCGCCGCGTACGCGGTGTGACGTCGTGCCCGGTCCCCACCTCTCGGAAAGGGGGACCCCATGACCCGGGCCCCGGCTAACCTTCTGGCCGTCCGAAGCCTGCTCCTCACACACCTCGACAACGCCCCCGGCTCAGACGACCTGGACCCGGGCGAGGTCGGCATCGTCGGCGACTCGGCCCACCGGGGCGGCTACCACTGCGGATCGGACCGGGTTGTCACCAACGACTACTCGGTGGTCGAGTCGCCCCGCGACCGGGCCGGGCTGACCCTGGACGCGGCGGCGCTTGACGTCGGCCAGTTCAGTGTCCTCTCCGGTGGTCGTACGAACACCCTGCCCAGTTTCTCGGTCTGGTGCGTCGCGCAGTGCGCGGCCAACGCGGCCGACACCCGGGACATCCGGGAGATCATCTACAGCCCCGACGGCACCACGGTGAGACGGTGGGACCGCCTCGGCAAGCGCACCAGCGGCGACAGCTCACACCGCTGGCACACCCACTTCAGCTTCTTCCGCGACGCCATCAAGGCGGGTCGCGACCAGCGGCCCCTGTTCCGCCGGTACCTCAGCTCCATCGGACTCCTGGAGGACGACGACATGACCCCCGAAGAACACAACTGGCTGGCCACCGTCCACAAGAACCTCACAGTGCTGGACGGCCGCAACCCGATCGGGCAGATCTACACCCGGATGGCGATGGGCGAGGATGCCACCGTCCCGAACTTCACCTCGGCGCACCCGACGCTGACATCGCTCGCCGCCCAGGTGAGCGCCTTGCAGACGGCGCTGACCGCGCTGTCCAACCGGGACTTCACCGACGAGCCGGCGATCGTCCAGGGCGTGCTGGCCTCGCTGACCCCGGAGAAGATCGCCGCGGCCATCCCACCCACCATGGCCAAGCAGGTCGCCGACGAGTTGGCCCGCCGGCTGGTCGCCTGAGCGGGGGGGGGGGGGGGCGGCCCGTAGCCGCCGGGCCGCCCCTCTCGGCACATCCGCAATGATTCTTGAGCAATAAACATTGCGGAAGAGTCATTGCGGATGCCATTCTGTCGTCATGGACAGCTCCGACGTACGCCAGATCACCGACTCCCGGGTGCTGGCCGCCATGTCCCACCCCCTGCGCCGCCGGCTGATGGACGTCTTCAAGGTCCACGGGCCCTCCACCGTCGGGCTGCTCGCCGAACGCACCGACCAGGCCCCCGCGAACGTCAGCCACCACCTCAAGGTCCTCGCCGCCGCGGACCTGGTCACCGAGGCGCCCGAGTTGGCCCGGGACCGGCGCGAGCGGTGGTGGCGCCTGGTCACCCGGGGCCTGCGCTGGTCCAACACCGACTTCGACGCCGACCCGGCCTCGCGAGCGGTCGCCGACGCCGCCACCTCGCTCAACCTGGACCGGCACGTCGCCCTGGCCCGAGCCTGGCACGCCGCCGACGAGACCACCCAGGCCACCTGGAACGACGCGCCGTTCTCCACCGACCACTGGCTGCGCCTCACACCCGAGGAGTTGGCCGAGCTGAGCCGCGAGATGCTCGCCGTCCTCGCCCGCTGGGCCGACCGGGACCTGCCCGACGACGACGCCGACCGCCGGCCGGTCTTCGTGTTCGTCCACGGCGTACCGGCTCGACCGTGACCACCGCCACCCGCAGCGAGCCCACCGACGTCCGGCCGAGAGGAGGGCTGCTGCGGCACCGCGACTTCCGGCTGCTCTGGGCCGGCCAGGCGGTCAGCAGCGTCGGCAGCAACGTCACCACCGTCGCGTTGCCCCTGGTCGCGGTCGCCGTCCTCGACGCCGGCACCTTCCAGGTGGCGGTGCTCACCGCCGCGGCCTGGCTGCCCTGGCTGCTGATCGGCCTGCCGGCCGGCGCCTGGGTCGACCGGCTGCCCCGCCGACCGGTGATGGTGCTCTGCGACCTGCTCTGCGCGGTGGCCTTCCTCAGCGTGCCGCTGGCCGCCCTCCTGGACCGGCTCACCGTCGCGCAGCTGCTGGTGGTCGCCCTCAGCGCCGGCGCCGCGCGGGTCTTCTTCGAAACCGCCGACCAGGTCTACCTGCCGGTGCTGCTGCGACCCGGGCAACTACCGGAGGGCAACGCCAAGCTCCAGGCGACCCAGACCGCGAGCTACGTCGTCGGCCCCGGCCTCGCCGGCCTGATCGCCCAGCTCACCGGTGCCGTCGCCGCACTGCTGCTGGACGCGCTCACATTCCTGCTCTCCGCGGTGTTCCTGCTGCGGATCCGCACCCGCGAACCACGCGTACGCCCGGCGGAGCGGTCCCGGTCGCTGCGCCGCGACATCACCGAGGGGCTGCGCTTCGTCATCCGGGACCCGTACCTGCGGGTGCTCACGGTCTTCGGTGCGGCCAGCAACATCGGGCTGACCGGTTATCAGGCCGTCCTGGTGGTCTACCTGGTCCGCGAACTGCGTCTCGAACCGGGCCTGGTGGGCGGGCTCGTCGGCGTGATGAGCGCTGGGGGGATCATCGGAGCGCTGCTCGCCACCACGGTGGCCCGACGCTGCGGCACCGCACGGGCCCTGCTGATCGCGGCGGCGCTCACCGGGCCGCCCGCGCTGCTCATCCCCCTCGCCGCACCCGGCGTCGGGCTGGCCTGGCCGGCCCTCGGCGGTCTGCTGATCGGCCTCGGGGTGGCCATCGGCAACGTGGTCAAGGGCGCCTTCCGGCAGACGTACACGCCACACCACCTGCTGGGCCGGGTGACGGTGAGCATGCACCTGCTCAACTACGGCACGATCCCGCTGGCAGCCGTGCTGGCCGGTGCGATCGGCGCACGTTACGGCGTCGGGACGGCAATTGTCGGGATGACCGCCTGGCTGGCGCTCACCCCGTTGATTCTGTTGGTTGGGCCAATCCGGAGGCGGCGGGACCTGCCCGCCGCCCCGGTGGCGTCTTGAGTGCGCTGCGACGGCGGCCGGAGACCGGCCGCCGTCACCGGCACGGAGCTACATCGGGCGGACGTTGTCCGCCTGCGGACCCTTCTGCCCCTGGGTCACCTCGAACTCGACCTTCTGGCCCTCGTTGAGCTCCCGGTATCCGCTCGAAGCGATGGCGGAGTAGTGGACGAACACGTCCGGCCCTCCACCGTCCTGCTCGATGAAGCCGAAGCCCTTTTCCGAGTTGAACCACTTAACCGTGCCGGTTGCCATGCATCTCTCCCTGTTCAAAGCGGCTGACCCTCGGCCTCTGGCCGATGATCGCCCGTACCTGTCCGACAGTAACGGGCAAAACCCCGATCCGCTGGCCGAAGTGCCGTAGGTCTTTGGGTGAAGTCGGGTGAACTCTGCGCGGCGGCATGCGAAACCCGCCCCGACCAACCGCCGCTGGGGCATGCTTGCGCCGATGAGGGGTGCCGCAGCCGACGCGCTGACCGAGCTGGAACGCGAGATCGACGCGCCCGGGGCAGGTCTGGACCGGCTCCGGTTGATGCCCACCCCGTTCGTCCCCGAGGTGCGGCTGCACCTGGCCGAGGACGCGATCGTCTGGTGGGCCCGGATGGAGGCCGCCGCCGGGCACGCGCTGCCGGCGCCGTACTGGGCGTCCGCCTGGGCTGGAGGACAGGCCCTGGCCCGCCACCTCCTGGACCACCCGGAGCTGGCCGCCGGCCGCCGGGTCCTCGACCTCGCCGCCGGGTCCGGGCTGGTGGCCATCGCCGCCGCGCTGGCCGGCGCCACCGAGGTGATCGCCAACGACATCGACCCGTACGCCGTCGCCGCCGTCACCCTCAACGCACGGGCCAACCATGTCGCCGTCGACGCCACCGGCGACGACCTGCTCGACGGCACCGAGGCGAAAGTCGACCTGGTGGTCGCCGGGGACGTCTTCTACGACCGCGCGATGGCCGACCGGATGCTGCCCTTCCTGCAGCGGGCCGCCGCCGCGGGCGTCGACGTGCTGGTCGGCGACCCCGGCCGTGGACACCTGCCGACAGACCGCCTGACCGTGCTGGCCGACTACCCGGTGCCCACCACCGAACCGTCGGTCGACTCGTCGCTACGCCACGTGCAGGTGCTGCGCCCCGACTGAGACGGCGACCGCGACTCAGGGGCGACCCCGAGGCGGATACCAGGGGCCACTGGGGGCTACGACCCGATGTCCGAAGTGGCGCGGCGGCCATAGCGTCGACGCATGACGCAATGGCTGACCCAGATCGGAGAACTACCGGTTCTGCTGCTGATGGGTGCGCTCGGGCTCGTCATGCTCTTCGACGCCGTACCCCTGCTGGGTGTCCTCATCCCCGGCGACGTGGCGATCCTCGCCGCCGTCGGGGTCGGCCGCCCAGCCACCGGGCTGGCCACCTTCACCGCGGTGCTGATCGGCTGCCTGGCCGGCTGGTCGCTGAGCTTCCTGATCGGCCGTCGCTACTCCGACCGACTGCGGCACAGCCGCATCGGCGGCTGGATCGGCGAGGCCAGGTGGACGGCGGCGGAAGGAATCCTGCGCCGCGGAGGCGGCCGGATGATGGTCGTCGCGCCGTTCCTGCCCGTCTTCAACGCGCTGCTGCCACTGGCCGCCGGCGGGCTGCGGATGTCGTACCGCCGATTTCTCGGCTGCGCGACGATCGGCGCGGCCGCCTGGGCCGGTCTCTACCTCGCCCTGGGCACCGCGTCACGGTCGGTGGCCGGGCTGCTGCCGGGCGACCCCAGCCCGCTCCTGGTCACCATGGGCGTCGGGCTGGTGCTGGCCTCCGTCGCGTTGCTGGGGGCGCGGCGGCGGTTGTTCTCCGTCGTCGGCTGAGTCTGCTTCTTTCCTGGGGGCGTGGGGGCGCCTGGAGCCGGGTTGCGGTGGGTGGGGGCGGGGGCCCGCCGCGCCCGGCTCCGGGCGGTTACCAGCCTCGTGCTTTCCACTGGGGGAGGGCGGGGCGTTCGGCGCCCAGGGTGCTGTCCTTGCCGTGGCCCGGGTAGAACCAGGTGTCGTCCGGTAGCTGGTCGAACAGCTTGCGCTCGACGTCGCCGATCAGCGCCGCGAAGCGCTCCGGATCCTTGTCGGTGTTGCCCACCCCACCGGGGAAGAGACTGTCGCCGGTGAACAGGTGCGGGGTGCCGGCCGGGTCGCGGTAGAGCAGCGCGATCGAACCCGGGGTGTGCCCCTTGATGTGGATGACCTCCAGCGCGCAGTCGCCGACCGCCACTGTGTCGCCGTCGGCCAGCCGCTCCGCCTCGATCGGCAGCCCCTCCGCGTCATCGGCGTGCACCAGCGCCCGGGCCCCGGTCTTGGCGACGACCTCCTCCAGCGCCACCCAGTGGTCCATGTGCTGGTGGGTCGTCACCACTGCGGTGAGCCCACCGTCGCCGATCAGTTCGAGCAGCCGGGGTGCCTCGTTGGCGGCGTCGACCAGCACCTGGTCACCGGTGCCGGTGCAGCGCAGCAGGTAGGCGTTGTTGTCCATCGGGCCCACCGACAGCTTGCTGATGGTCAGCCCGTCCAGCTCCCGAACCGCCGGTGCGCCGCCGTGCGTGACGTCTCCGCTGTATGTCATGAGGTTTCTATATCCATTCCGGTGGAGTAGGCAGGGGGCCGTCGGGAGTGACGGAGAGCGGGGCGCCGTCGGCACGGCCGATCAGCCAGGCGGCGAGGTCGGGGGCGGGACCGGCGACGATCGGGGCGCCGACGCGCTCCCCGATCACCACCTCGTGCTCGCTGCCGTCGAGGCGGAGCACCATCGACGGCGGTGTCGGCGCCGTGGCGTGATGGCTGGCCGCCTCACGCAGCAGTCGGTGGGCGAACGTCTCCGACCAGTCCGCGGCACGGTAGTCGGCGGCCAGGTCGAGGTGGTGCACCTCGATCTCCCGCAGCCGGCCCCAGACCAGCAGCGCCGCCGGCCACGGGCCCTTGCGTGCCTGCACCGTCGCCGCCCAGGCCTCGGCCGGCATCGCCGCGACCGCCTCGGCGAACAGGTCCGCGGTGCGTCGCAGGTCGTCCAGGTGCTCGGCCGGTGGTCGGCCCGAACCGGCTTCGATGTCCGCCGTGCGGGCCTCCAGCGAGGCGTACATCGGAAGCGCCTCCCCGGTGCGGGCCGCGGTGAGCAGGTTGACGAAGCCGTCGGCGTTGCGCGCCAGATGCGCCAGCACGTGGCCACGCGTCCAGCCCGGCAGCAGCGACGCGGCGGCCAGGTCCGCGGCGTCGAAAGACGCAGCGGTACGCAGTAGTCGGCTGGTGGCCGCGTCCACCTCGCCCATCAGCAGCAGCGGATCCGTGGTCACCCGTCGACACTAGCGGTCCGCCGCCCACGCCGTCGCCGGGGAAATCGCTTTCGGCGCGTCGTCGCGCGACCTACCGTCAGCGGCAGACGCGGCACCGGGACATCGGACGGAGGTGGTGATCATGCCGGACGTGGCACGCGTGTTCCGCCATCACCAGCTTCGACACCGATGAGGATGCCATGAAGATCGATCTGACCGCCCTCGGCTGGGACGCCGAGCGGACGGCGTACGCCGCGCGCTGCGGCGAGCACCAGCCGGGCCGGGTGGCCCGGGTGGACCGGGGGGTCTGCACGGTGCTCACCGCAGACGGCCCGGTCCGGGCCAGCCTGGGTGGGGCGGTGCTGACCGCCGCCGCGCGGGACCCGTCCGCGCTGCCCTGCGCCGGGGACTGGGTGCTGCTCACCCACTGGCCGGACCGCCGCGTCACCGTCGAGGTGGTGCTGCCGCGGCGGGCCGCGCTGATCCGGCGTACCGCCGGCAAGGACGCCAGCGGCCAGGTGCTGGCCGCCAACCTCGACGCCGCCGCCGTGGTGGAGCCGGTGCACCCCGAGCCGGACGTGGGCCGGATCGAGCGGCTGCTCTCCCTGGCCCACGAGTCCGGCGCCCGGCCACTGGTCGTGCTGACCAAGGCGGACCTTGCGGCCGACCCGACCGCGCTGGCCCGCCAGCTCGCCGCGGTCGCCCCGGGGTGCCGGTGCTGCCGGTCAGCGCCGAACGTGGCCTCGGGCTGGACCCGCTGCGCGCCGAGGTGGCGCCCGGCCGCACGCTCGGCCTGCTCGGCCCGTCGGGTGCCGGGAAGTCGAGCCTGGTCAACGCCCTCGTCGGGGCGGTGATGATGCCCACCCAGGCGATCCGGCGCGTCGACGGCAAGGGTCGGCACACCACCACCTGGCGGGCTCTCGTACCCGTCCCCGGTGGTGGTGCGGTGATCGACACGCCCGGTGTGCGGGCGGTCGGCCTGCTGGACGGCGCGGCCGGGCTGGACCGGGCGTTCGCCGACATCGCCGGGCTGGCCGAGGGCTGCCGGTACGCCGACTGCGGCCACGACGGCGAGCCCGCCTGCGCGGTCCGGGAGGCGCTGCACACCGGCGAACTCTCCACCCGTCGGTGGGAGAGCTGGCGGCGGCTGCAGGGTGAGGTGGCCCACGAGAGTCGACGGCGGGAGGCCCGGGTGGCGGCGGAGCGGCGCGGCGGGTGGCGTTCGGCCCGACGCCGGGCCACGCGCCCGCCGACGCCCGGCGGCTTCTGAGCTGTGCGCCCGCCCGGGCCCTGGAGGCCTCTGAACGCGCACCCGCCGATGGCGGGTGCGCGGGGCTTGCCGGCGGGGCGGCCGACCGGGCTGAGCTGGGGGAATGTGCGGGCGGGGGAAACTGTCATACCTCGGGGCTAGAGTTGCCGAGGCGTGTTTTCCGCGCTCGCACGACCGCTCAAGACCACCCAGAGCGGGACAGATCCTTCGCTTCGTCTTCTCCCGGGAGTACACGCACCGTGGCCGACCGACTGATCATCCGTGGCGCGCGCGAGCACAACCTGCGTGACGTCAGTCTCGACCTGCCCCGGGACGCACTCATCGTGTTCACCGGGCTGTCCGGGTCGGGCAAGTCGAGCCTGGCCTTCGACACGATCTTCGCCGAGGGGCAGCGCCGGTACGTCGAGTCGCTCTCGTCGTACGCCCGGCAGTTCCTCGGCCAGATGGACAAGCCAGACGTCGACTTCATCGAGGGCCTGAGCCCGGCCGTCTCGATCGACCAGAAGTCCACCTCACGTAACCCGCGTTCGACGGTCGGCACCATCACCGAGGTCTACGACTACCTGCGTCTGCTCTACGCCCGCATCGGTGAGCCGCACTGCCCGGTCTGCGGTGAGCGCATCTCCCGGCAGAGCCCGCAGCAGATCGTCGACCGCGTCCTCGCCATGGCCGAGGGCACCAAGTTCATGGTGCTCGCCCCGGTGATCCGCGGCCGCAAGGGCGAATATGTCGACCTCTTCGCCGAGCTGCAGGCCAAGGGTTACGCCCGGGCCCGGGTCGACGGCGTGGTGCACCCGCTGACCGAGCCGCCGAAGCTCAAGAAGCAGGAGAAGCACACCATCGAGGTGGTGATCGACCGGCTCACCGTGAAGCCGAGCGCCAAGCAGCGCCTCACCGACTCGGTCGAGGCCGCGCTGGGCCTGTCCAGTGGCCTGGTCCTGCTCGACTTCGTCGACCTTCCCGAGGACGACCCGGACCGCGAGCGCCGCTACTCCGAGCACCTGGCCTGCCCCAACGACCACCCGCTCGCCATCGAGGATCTCGAGCCCCGGGTCTTCTCCTTCAACGCGCCCTACGGCGCCTGCCCGGAGTGCACCGGTCTGGGCACCAAGAAGGAGGTCGACCCGGAGCTGCTGGTCCCCGACCCGGAGCGCAGCCTGCGCGAGGGCGCCATCCAGCCCTGGTCCACCGGGCACAACCTGGAATACTTCCTGCGCCTGCTGGAGGCGCTCGGCGAGGCCCAGCACTTCGACATCGACACCCCGTGGCGGGCGTTGCCGGCGCGGGCGCAGAAGACGATCCTGCACGGCTCCGACGACCAGGTGCACGTGCGCTACCGCAACAAGTACGGCCGTGAGCGCTCCTACTACACCGGCTTCGAGGGCGTGGTGCAGTGGATCGAGCGCCGGCACTCCGACACCGAGTCCGAGTGGTCCCGCGACAAGTACGAGGGCTACATGCGCGACGTGCCCTGCGCGGCGTGTGGCGGTGCCCGACTCAAGCCCGAGGTGCTCGCGGTCACGTTGGCGGGCAAGAGCATCGCCGAGGTCTGCAACCTGTCCGTGGGGGAGTGCGCCGACCTGCTCGCCGGCATCGAGCTGACCGACCGGCAGAAGATGATCGCCGAGCGGGTCCTCAAGGAGATCAACGCCCGGCTGCGGTTCCTGCTCGACGTCGGCCTGGACTACCTCTCCCTGGACCGCCCGGCCGGCACGCTGTCCGGCGGTGAGGCACAGCGCATCCGGCTGGCCACCCAGATCGGCTCCGGCCTGGTGGGCGTGCTCTACGTGCTCGACGAGCCGTCGATCGGGCTGCACCAGCGCGACAACCACCGGTTGATCGAGACCCTGATCCGGCTGCGCGGGCTGGGCAACACGCTGATCGTGGTGGAGCACGACGAGGACACCATCCGCACCGCCGACTGGATCGTCGACATCGGGCCGGGCGCGGGTGAGCACGGCGGCAAGATCGTGCACAGCGGTTCGGTGCCGGCGCTGCTGAAGAACAAGGAGTCGATCACCGGGGCGTACCTGTCCGGTCGGCGGTCGATCCCGACGCCGACGGGCCGCCGCCCTCAGGACCCGGGCCGGGAGCTGGTGGTGCACGGGGCGCGGGAGCACAACCTGCGCAACCTGACCGTCTCGTTCCCGCTGGGCCAGCTGATCGCGGTCACCGGGGTCAGCGGGTCGGGCAAGTCGACGCTTGTCAACGACATCCTCTACGCGGTGCTGGCCAACCAGATCAACGGCGCCCGCATGGTGCCCGGTCGGCACACCCGGGTCTCCGGTCTGGAGAACGTGGACAAGGTCGTCGGCGTGGACCAGTCGCCGATCGGCCGGACGCCGCGCTCCAACCCGGCCACCTACACCGGGGTCTGGGACCACGTCCGCAAGCTCTTCGCCGAGACGACCGAGGCGAAGGTACGCGGGTACGGCCCGGGCCGGTTCTCGTTCAACGTCAAGGGCGGGCGCTGCGAGGCGTGCTCGGGCGACGGCACCATCAAGATCGAGATGAACTTCCTCCCTGACGTGTACGTCCCGTGCGAGGTCTGCAAGGGAGCCCGGTACAACCGGGAGACCCTGGAGGTGCACTACAAGGGCAAGACCGTCTCGGACGTGCTGGAGATGCCGATCGAGGAGGCCGCCGAGTTCTTCTCCGCCATCCCGGCCATCCACCGGCACCTCAAGACGCTTGTCGACGTCGGTCTGGGCTACGTCCGCCTCGGTCAGCCCGCGCCGACCCTCTCCGGTGGTGAGGCGCAGCGGGTCAAGCTCGCCTCCGAGCTGCAGAAGCGGTCCACCGGGCGGACGGTCTACGTGCTCGACGAGCCGACCACCGGTCTGCACTTCGAGGACATCCGCAAGCTGCTGATGGTGCTGGAGGGGCTCGTCGACAAGGGCAACACGGTGATCACCATCGAGCACAACCTCGACGTGATCAAGACCGCTGACTGGCTGATCGACATGGGTCCCGAGGGTGGTCACCGCGGCGGTACCGTGCTCGCCACCGGCACCCCGGAGGAGGTCGCCGAGGTCGCCGAGAGCCACACCGGCGAGTTCCTGCGCCAGGTGCTCAAGCTCGACGGCAAGGCCAAGGGTGCGGCTGCCGCCACCACCCGGGCGGCCAAGGCCAACGGCGTGACCAAGGCGCGGGCCAGCCGTAAGGTGTCGGCCGCCGCGCGCTGACCTCTGTGTGCGTGTTCGTCGGGTGGGGCGGGTCGAATTTCGACCCGCCCCACTTCATTTGCGGGTCGGACGAATGCCGCAATGAACCATCCGGCACAGTTGCCCGTGTGGAGAAGTGTGGCCGGCTTTTGACCGGCGCAGCGGGCGAGAGAGAGGCGAGGCATGAGTGACGATCAGGCACTGACCGGTCCGGGTACGCAGACACGTCGTACCCTGCTCACCGGCGTCGGGGCGGTCGGCGCGGCCGTCGTCCTGGCTGCCTGCGGCAGCGACGACGGCGGCGGCAGCGGCGCACCCACGAGTGGTGGCCCGGCCGTGCCCAGCACCGGTGACGCCGGCGGCGGCGACCGGCAGAATGCCCAGTCGTTGGCCACCACCGCCGACATCCCGGTCGGTGGCGGCAAGGTCCTCGCCGCCGAGGGCGTGGTCATCACCCAGCCCTCGGCCGGCCAGTTCAAGGGCTTCAGCCCGATCTGTACGCACCAGAACTGCCCGGTGACGAACGTCGACGGCGGCACCATCAACTGCACCTGCCACGGCAGCAAGTTCTCGATCGAGGACGGCTCGGTGAAGGCCGGCCCGGCCACCAAGCCGCTGCCGCCCAAGGACATCAAGGTCACCGGCGACCAGATCTCGCTGGCCTGACCCGCCCGGGGCCGACCGACGGCCCCACGCTGGCCGGCGCGTCCGCCCAGCGCTGCAAGATCGACTCGCGTTTCCGGAAGTCGGGGTGTCCGTGACGTGCCGACACCCCGACTTCCGGGACGCCAAGTGGATCACGCGCCTGCGGTGGGCTGTCGGGGCCGCGGACTAGGCTTGTTGGCGTGGCTGACCCCTCGACCTACCGCCCCGCACCCGGCACCATCCCGGAGCTACCGGGGGTCTACCGCTTCCGCGACGGCACCGGCCGGGTGATCTATGTCGGCAAGGCGCGGAATCTGCGCAGCCGACTCAACTCCTACTTCGGCGACGTCTGGAACCTGCACGAGCGCACCCGGCAGATGGTCACCACCGCAGAGTCGGTGGACTGGATCACCGTCGGCACCGAGGTCGAGGCGCTCCAGCAGGAGTTCACCTGGATCAAGCAGTACGACCCGCGGTTCAACGTCCGCTACCGCGACGACAAGTCGTACCCCTATCTCGCCGTCACCCTCGACGAGGAGTACCCGCGGCTGCAGGTGATGCGCGGCGCCAAGCGCAAGGGCGTGCGTTACTTCGGTCCCTACTCGCACGCCTGGGCCATCCGGGAGACCCTCGACCTGCTGCTGCGGGTGTTCCCCGCGCGGACGTGCTCCGCCGGGGTGTTCAAGCGGGCCGGCCAGGTCGGCCGTCCCTGCCTGCTGGGCTACATCGGCAAGTGCTCGGCGCCGTGCGTCGGCACCGTCTCGGCGGACGAACACCGGGCCATCGTCGACGGGTTCTGCGACTTCATGGCCGGGCGCACCGACACGATGGTCCGCAAGATCGAACGCGAGATGACCGAGGCGAGCGAGCAACTGGAGTTCGAGCGGGCCGCCCGGTTGCGCGACGACGTGGCCGCGCTGCGCCGGGCGATGGAGAAGCAGACGGTCGTCCTCGGCGACGGCACCGACGCGGACGTCGTCGCGTTCGCCGACGACCCGCTCGAGGCGGCCGTGCAGGTCTTCCACGTCCGCGACGGTCGGGTCCGCGGCCAGCGCGGTTGGGTGGTGGAGAAGACCGAGGACCTGACCACCGGAGACCTGGTGCACCACTTCTGCACCCAGGTGTACGGCGGCGAACACGGCGAGGCCGACGTTCCCCGGGAGCTGCTGGTCCCCGAGTTGCCCGCGGACGCCGACGCGCTGGCCGAATGGCTCTCCGACCACCGGGGCAGTCGGGTGTCGCTGCGGGTGCCACAGCGCGGCGACAAGCGCTCACTGATGGAGACCGTGGAGCGCAACGCCAAGGACGCACTCGCCCGGCACAAGCTGAAGCGCTCCGGTGACCTGACCACCCGGGGCAAGGCACTGGACGAGATCAGCGAGGCGCTGGGCATGAGCACCTCGCCGCTGCGCATCGAGTGTTTCGACATCTCCCAGATCCAGGGCACCGACGTGGTCGCCAGCATGGTGGTCTTCGAGGACGGGCTGCCCCGCAAGAGCGAGTACCGGCGGTTCATCGTCCGGGGCGCCACCGACGACCTCTCCGCGATGTCCGAGGTGCTCCGGCGTCGCTTCGCCCGCTACCTGGACGCCAGGGCCGAGACGGGCGAGGTGGGCGTGGAGTCGGCCGACGACCCGGCCGCCCCCCAGGACGCGGTCGAGCCGCAGGTCGGCGTCCTGATCGATCCGACCACCGGCCGACCACGAAAATTCGCGTACCCGCCGCAGTTGGTGGTCGTCGACGGCGGCGCCCCACAGGTCGCGGCCGCCGCGCAGGCCCTCGCCGACCTCGGCATCGACGACGTGGCCCTGTGCGGGCTGGCCAAGCGGCTGGAGGAGGTGTGGCTCCCGGACGACGAGTTCCCGGTCATCCTCCCGCGCACCTCGGAAGGGCTCTACCTGCTGCAACGGGTGCGCGACGAGGCCCACCGGTTCGCCATCACCTTCCATCGGCAGCGCCGCTCCAAGCGGATGACCGAGTCGGCGCTGGACCAGGTACCCGGCCTGGGTGAGGTGCGTCGCAAGGCACTGCTGCGGCACTTCGGCTCGCTCAAGCGACTCTCCGCCGCAACTGTCGAAGAGATCACCGAGGTGCCGGGGGTGGGGCGGCGCACCGCCGAGGCGATCCTGGCCGCCCTCGACAAGGACACGAAGGCCGGCGACGGCGCGGGGGCGAAGCCCAGCAGCTGAGCGCTGCCCCCACGCGTCCGGCGGGCGGCCACCTCACGCTGACCCGTCCTCGCTCGCCCCATCGTGAGCGGCGGCCGCGTCCGACATGATCGTGCTCGATCCAGGATGTGTGGCCTCACGCCGCAAGCGACGGTCCCACCCCGCATGATCGCGCTCGATCCAGGATGTAGTGGCCTCGCGGCGCAGGAAGGGGCCTATTTCCTGGATCAAGCACGATCATGACGAGCCCGGCCCCATGCGCTGCCGGGGCCGGGCCGGGTCGGGCCGGGGTCGGCCCGGGCCGGGTCGGATCGGTCGAGGCCGGGTCGGGTCGGGCCGGGTCGGGTCGGTCAGGTCGGGCCGGGTCGGATCGGTCGAGGCCGGGCCGGGTCCGGTCGGGTCGGGTCGGGTCGGGCCGGGTCGGGTCGGGTCGGTCGGGTCGGGTCCGGTCGGGCCGGGTGGGGAGGTCGGGCCGGTGCTGGCCGGGTGAGGCGGGCGCGTCGGTGAGGGCCGCGGGGTTGGGTCGGGTCCGGGGGCGCGAATGGCGCAGACCGGCGTGATCCACTCGGCTTTCATGAAATCGGGGTATCCCCGACGCCCGGACACCGCGATGTTCAGGAACCCGAGTGGATCAGACCGCCGTGGCCGTCGTGTCGGGTTCACCCGGTTGGCCGGGTGGGCGGGTTGTCGGGTTTGACCCCGGGTGTCGGGTGGTCGGGGCCACCCTCAGCCTGGAATCGGGGGCCGGGCCGGGTCGTTATACCTGGCAGACCACCGCAACAGTCCGGGTCATGGTGCGCCGGCCCCGCCGGAAACAGCCGCCAGGCCCTCCCGCCGGAAACATTCGCCGCGACCTCCGGCCGGAACAGCCGCCGGGAACATCCGGCAGGCCGCCCCGGTTACACCCCCCGCACAACCGAGCACCGGCCGGCCACCACCGGCCGACCCCTCGGGCAGGCCGAAGTGAGCCGCCCCCGGGTAGGCGGAATGATTCGCCGCCGGCACCCGTTACACCCTGTCCCGACGCCGACCCCCACTCGCGGGTCGCCGGGCAACCCCCCTCTCGAACTTTCCCCGCACAACCACACCCCCCCGGGTGTGGTGTGGGCACCCCCGATGCAGAGGAGCACGCCATCATGCGTACCGATCTGATCCGTAAGACCGCCCTGACCGCCGCCGGCCTCGCCTTCACCGGCGGCGCCATCGCCGGCCCCGTCACCACCGCCTACGCGGCGTCCGACGCCAAGCCGGCCTCGCAGACCCAGACCGACCGCAAGGGCGGCCACGGTGAGCGCGAGCTGGGCGTGCGCTACGAAGCGCAGCCGAACTTCTACTACTGCGGGCCCGCCGCGACCCGTAACGCCCTGTCCGTGCAGGGCAAGAACATCAACGTCGACGACATGGCCAAGGAGATGGGCACCACCGAGGCCGGCACCAACTCCATCAACGACATCACCCCCGTCCTGAACAAGGAAACCGGCAAGAACGCCTACCGGTCCGTGGAGATCAGCACCCCGAACGCTGACACCAAGCAGACCGACACGCTACGCGCCGACGTCGTCACGACCGTCGACGACGGCCGGGCCGTCGTCGCCAACATCGCCGGCACCAGCACCGACACCAACGGCGTGAGCCACTCCTACGAGGGCGGGCACTACATCAGCGTCGTCGGCTACCGCGACAACGGCAACACCGTCAAGATCGCCGACTCCGCCGACCCCAACACCGCCTCCTACTGGATCACCGTCGAGCACCTCGCCGACTGGATCGCCACCCGCGGCTACGCCACCAGCTGACCCACACACCCGCACGACGCGAAGGGCCGGACCCCACCACGGGGCCCGGCCCTTCGGCATGACGTCAGTCCGTGGCGAGGACGGCCAAAATCTGTTCGCCGTACTTGGCGAGTTTGTTCTCGCCGACCCCGCTCACCCGGGACAGCTCGGCCAGGGTGCTGGGCGCGTCGCTGGCGATCTGTCGCAGTGTGGCGTCGTGGAAGATGACGTACGCCGGGACGCCCTGTTCCTTGGCGGTGGTCGCGCGCCAGCCGCGCAGCCGCTCGAACAGTGCGGCGGCGGCCGGGGTCAGCTCGGCCACGACGGTGGACGAGCCGCGCGGCTTCGATGAGCGGCTCGATGCCGGCTTCTCCGGCTCGCGGCGCATGGTGACCGTGCGGCGGCGGCCGAGGACGTCGGCGCTGGCCTCGGTCAGCGCCAGCGTGCCGTAGTCGCCCTCCACGGCGAGGAGCCCTTCGGCGAGCAGTTGCCGGACCACGCCCCGCCACTCGGCTTCACTGAGCTCCGAGCCGATGCCGAAGACGGTGAGCGAGTCGTGACCGTACTGGCTGATCTTGTCGGTCTGCTTGCCGAGCAGGATGTCGATGCAGTGCCCGGCGCCGAAGCGCTGGTTGCGTTCGCGGTCGAGGCGGAAGACGGCGGAGAGCAGCTTCTGGGCGGCGACGGTGCCGTCCCAGGTCTCCGGTGGGGTAAGGCAGGTGTCGCAGTTGCCGCAGGCGGCAGTCGTCGTCTCGCCGAAGTATTCGAGCAGCTGGACCCGCCGGCAGCGGACTGTCTCGCAGAGGGCGAGCATGGCGTCCAGGTGTGCGGCCAGGTTGCGGCGGTGGGCGAGGTCGCCGTCGGACGTCTCGATCATCTTGCGTTGCTGGACCACGTCCTGCAGCCCGTACGCCAGCCAGGCGGTGGACGGCAGGCCGTCGCGGCCGGCACGGCCGGTCTCCTGGTAGTAGCCCTCGACGGACTTGGGCAGGTCGAGGTGGGCGACGAACCGTACGTCTGGCTTGTCGATGCCCATGCCGAAGGCGATGGTGGCCACCATGACCAGGCCGTCTTCGCGCAGGAAGCGTTGCTGGTTGGCGGCGCGGGTGCCGGCGTCCAGCCCCGCGTGGTACGGCAGGGCGGCGACCCCGTTGGCGGTGAGGAACTCCGCCGTCTTGTCGACCGAGGCCCGGGACAGGCAGTAGACGATGCCGGCGTCGCCGGGGTGCTCGTCGCGCAGCAGGGTCAGCAGCTGCTTGCGGGGCTCCCGCTTGGGCACGATCCGGTACTGGATGTTGGGCCGGTCGAAGCTGGCCACGAAGTGTCGGGCGTCGTCGAGGTTGAGCCGGCTCGCGATCTCGGTGCGGGTGGCGCTGGTCGCGGTGGCGGTCAGGGCGATGCGGGGCACCTGTGGCCAGCGTTCGTGCAGCATCGACAGCGCGAGATAGTCGGGGCGGAAGTCGTGCCCCCACTGGGACACGCAGTGCGCCTCGTCGATCGCGAAGAGGGAGATGTGCCCCCGGTCCAGCAGGGCGAGGGCGGATCGGGTGCCGAGCGCCTCCGGGGCCAGGTAGAGCAGGTCCAGTTCGCCGGCGACGAAGGCGGCTTCCACCCGCCGCCTGGCGTCCAGGGTCTGGGTCGAGTTGAGGAACCCGGCGCGGACGCCGACAGCGGTGAGGGCGTCCACCTGGTCCTGCATGAGCGCGATCAGCGGGGACACGACGACGGCGACCCCGTCGCGGACCAGGGCCGGGATCTGGTAGCACAGGGACTTGCCGCCACCGGTGGGCATCAACACCAGCGCGTCGCCGCCGTCGACCACGTGGTCGATCACGTCCTGCTGGAAACCACGGAACGCGTCGTAGCCGAACACCCGGCGCAGCGCGTCGAGGGCGTCGGAGGCGGCACGCAGGTCGGTGGGGGAAGCCATCCGGGGAGTCTACGAGCCGACCACGACAGCGCCCGTCCGGCGCACCCGGGTCGGGTGGGCCGGACGGGCGGCGCGGTCAGCCGGGTTGGCTGGACCGGTTGGCCAGGCCGCGCGGCGGGGCCTTCATCCCGACCACGATGTCGACGATCTCGATGTAGCGGGCCTTGTTGCCCATTCGGAAGGCGGTGGCCGCCGCGTTGATCTCCTCAAGGGTGTCGGCCTCGACCATGGTGACCTGGTCGTAGCTGCCGTTGACCCCGGTGCAGACGACGTGGGTGAGCTGCTTCGCGAAGCGGCCCAGGTCGCGGGCGTGCTCGGCGGAGATCTCGTGGATGCCCTCGCGGCCGAGGGCGAAGTACTCGGGGTTGATCCGCATGAACAGGAAGCCGACGTACTTGTTCTTGTCCGCCAGGTCGTGCATCGCGCCCTCCCAGATGTTGGCCTTGACCTGCGGTGATCACAAGGAGCGTATAGATGATTACTGATCGTCATCAAGCGTGCGTGCTGTCGGGAGGGCGACGGTCGCACGGTCCGGGGGCGCCTCCCGGCCACGGGTGCCCGGCCGTGACCCGGTGGCGGGATAGAGTCGCTGATTGACCAATCGCGGCCGAGGGCGGCCGCGGCGCCACGGCTTGGGGGTACGGGTGAGCGAGGCGCGCACAGCCGGTGACCGGATTGACGGCCCGGATGCCGATGACGAGCAGTTGGCGGCCGAGTCGGAGACCACCCTCGTGGTGGTCACCGGCCTCTCCGGGGGTGGCCGCAGCACTGTCGCCCGGGCGTTGGAGAACGTCGGCTACTACGTCGTGGACAACCTGCCGCAGGCCCTGATGCTGGACATGGCCGAGCTGGCGTTCAAGGCGGGCGGCGCGGCCCGGCGTACCGCCATGGTGCTGGACGTGCGGTCGCGGGCCTTCTCCACCGATCTGGCCGGGGCGATCCGGGAGCTCAAGGATCGCGGGTTCTCGCCCCGGGTGGTCTTCGTCGACGCCGACGACGAGGTGCTGATCCGGCGGTTCGAGAGCGTCAGGCGTTCGCACCCGTTGCAGGGTGACGGGCGGCTGGCCGACGGCATCGCCGTGGAGCGCGGTCTGCTGGAGGAGGCGCGCGACCAGGCCGACGTGATCATCGACACCAGCCACCTGAACGTGAACCAGCTCCGGCGGCGTATCGAGGAGCTGTTCGGTGGCGAGGACGCCCGCCGGCTGCGGGTCACAGTGCTGTCGTTCGGCTTCAAGTACGGCCTGCCCCCGGACGCCGACTTCGTGCTGGACGCCCGCTTCCTGCCCAATCCGTACTGGGTGCCGGAGCTGCGTGAGCACACCGGGCGGGAGGAGGCGGTCAGCGCGTACGTCCTGGGCCAGGAGGGCGCTGACGCCTTCGTCGCCTCGTACGCCGACCTGGTCAACGCCACCACCACCGGCTTCGAGCGGGAGGGCAAGCGGTACCTGACGGTCGCCGTGGGCTGCACCGGCGGCAAGCACCGCAGCGTGGCCATCGCCGAGGAGTTGGCCAGTCGACTGCGCCACTCCGGGCTGGCGGCGAACGCCCAGCACCGCGACCTGGGGCGGGAATGACGGCCCGGCGGGTGGTGGCGTTCGGCGGCGGGCACGGCCTGTCCGCCTCGTTGCGCGCGTTGCGCCACTGCGCACCCGAACTCGACCTCGACATCACCGCGGTGGTCACGGTGGGTGATGACGGCGGCTCCAGCGGTCGGCTGCGGGCCGAGCGGGGTGGCCTGCCCCCGGGAGATCTGCGCCAGGCGCTTGTGGCGTTGGCGGGGGACCACCCGGCCACCCGGCGCAGCGCCGGGCTGTTCCAGCACCGCTTCGCCGCGGCCCCGCGCGGCACCGACGGGGCGTCGGTCGGCACCGACGGTCTGTCCGGGCACGCGGTGGGCAACCTGGTGCTCTGCGGCCTCATGGAGCTGCTCGGCGACCCGGTGGCCGCGCTGGAGCACGCCGGCGCGATGCTCGGCGCGGTGGGCCGGGTGTTGCCGATGTCCCGCCAACCGGTCGGTATCGAGGCGCGGGTGCGCGGCGTCGATCCGGCCGCCCCCGACGAGGTGCGCACGGTGAGTGGTCAGCACCAGGTGGCCGTCACCACGGGGCGGGTCGAGTCGCTGCGCCTCACCCCGAGCGCCCCACCGGCCTGCGCCGAGGCCATCGAGGCGATCCGGGCAGCCGACTGGTTGATCTTCGGGCCGGGTAGCTGGTACACAAGTGTGCTTCCGCACCTGCTGGTGCCGCAGTTGGCCGACGCGATCGTGTCGACTTCGGCCCGGCGGCTGGTCACGCTGAACCTCGCCGCGGAGAAGGAGACCCTCGGGCTTTCCGTCGCCGACCATCTCGCGGCGCTGCACTGGTACCTGCCCGAGCTCAAGGTGGATCTCGTGCTCGCCGACGCCAAGGCGGTGGGTGACCCCGAACCGGTCGAACGTGCGGCAGAATCGCTGGGTGCCCGCCTGGTCCTCGCCCCCGTCGCCGTTGTCGACGGGACTCCCCGCCATGATCCGGCTGCCCTGGGCGCCGCGCTGGTGCCTGTACTGGGCGCCGATCGTTAGACACGTACGTAATCTCCGGCGACACGCCGGAACAGGTCCGTGAGGGGACGCACAATGGCGATGACGGCCGCGGTCAAGGACGAGCTGAGTCGGGTCGACGTGCCCAAGCCCTGCTGCCGGCGGGCGGAGATGGCCGCTTTGTTGCGGTTCGCCGGCGGGCTGCACATCGTCTCCGGCCGCGTGGTGGTGGAGGCTGAACTGGACACCGGGGCGGTGGCCAGGCGGCTGCGCCGGGAGATCGCCGAGGTCTACGGCTACCCCAGCGAGATCCACGTGCTGGCCTCCGGTGGGCTGCGCAAGGGCAGCCACTTCATCGTGCGGGTGGTCAAGGACGGCGAGGCCCTCGCGCGGCAGACCGGCCTGCTCGACGTGCGGGGTCGGCCGGTGCGCGGGCTGCCGCCGCACGTGGTGGCGGCCAACGTCTGCTGCGCGGTCTCCGCGTGGCGGGGCGCGTTCATGGCCCACGGCTCGCTCACCGAGCCCGGCCGCTCCAGCGCGCTGGAGATCACCTGCCCGGGGCCGGAGTCGGCGCTGGCGCTTGTCGGCGCGGCCCGCCGCATCGGCATCACCGCGAAGAACCGCGAGGTTCGCGGGGTGGACCGGGTGGTCGTCAAGGACGGTGACGCGATCGCCGCGCTGCTCACCCGGATCGGCGCGCACTCCAGCGTGCTGGCCTGGGAGGAGCGTCGGGTACGCCGCGAGGTGCGGGCCACCGCCAACCGGCTCGCCAACTTCGACGACGCCAACCTGCGCCGCTCGGCACGGGCGGCGGTCGCCGCCGCCGCCCGGGTGACCCGTGCGCTGGAGATCCTCGCCGAGGAGGCCCCCAACCACCTGACCGACGCCGGGCGGCTGCGCCTGGAGCACCGGCAGGCGTCGCTGGAGGAGTTGGGCGCGCTGGCCGACCCCCCGCTGACCAAGGACGCCATCGCCGGGCGGATCCGCCGGCTCCTGGCGCTGGCCGACAAGCGGGCCCGGGACCTTGGCATCCCGGATACGGAAGCAGCCGTCACGCCCGACATGCTCGTGGTCTGATAGGACGGTGGGGCCGCACGGTGCGCCCGGGAGCACGACCCGGCGCAGCGTGGCCTCGCACGCTCGGATAAGGTCGCTGAGTACGGCAAGGGGGCCGACACCGGCACTTCTCGTCGTGCCCACCGCCTCGGGCGGTCAGGTCCTCAGACCGCGCGGCGGGGTGGCCGAGATGAACCGTCGACGGCCGGCTCCAACGGTCGGCGCACACCATTCCCGCCGGCCCGTTGTCTGAAGCCGGCGGACCAGAACGCGAGGAGATGGGACCTGTGACCATCCGGGTTGGCATCAACGGCTTTGGCCGTATCGGCCGTAACTTCTTCCGGGCAGTGCTGGCGTCTGACGCCGACATCGAGGTCGTGGCGGTCAACGACCTGACCGACAACGGCACGCTCGCTCACCTGCTCAAGTACGACAGCATCCTCGGTCGCCTGCCGTACGAGGTCAAGGCCACCGCCGACGAGATCACCGTCGGTGGCAAGACCATCAAGGCGTACGCCGAGAAGGACCCGTCGAAGCTGCCGTGGGGCGAGGTCGGCGCCGACGTCGTCATCGAGTCGACCGGCTTCTTCACCGACGCCACCAAGGCCAAGGCGCACGTCGACGGCGGGGCCAAGAAGGTCATCATCTCCGCCCCGGCGAAGAACGAGGACGTCACCGTCGTCATGGGTGTGAACCACGACACCTACGACCCGGCGAAGCACACCATCATCTCCAACGCCTCGTGCACCACCAACTGCCTCGCCCCGATGGCGAAGGTCCTGCACGACACGTTCGGCATCCAGCACGGTCTGATGACGACGATCCACGCGTACACCCAGGACCAGAACCTCCAGGACGCGCCGCACTCGGACCTGCGTCGTGCCCGCGCCGCCGCGCTGAACATCGTGCCGACCTCGACCGGCGCCGCCAAGGCGATCGGCCTGGTCCTTCCGGACCTCAAGGGCAAGCTCGACGGGTACGCCCTGCGGGTGCCGATCCCGACCGGCTCGGTCACCGACCTCACCGTCAACGTGGGTCGCGAGACCACCGTGGACGAGGTCAACGCCGCGCTGAAGGCCGCCGCGGACGGCCCGCTCAAGGGCATCCTGGTCTACAACGAGGACCCGATCGTCTCCACCGACATCGTGACCGACCCGGCGTCGTGCATCTTCGACGCGCCGCTGACCAAGGTTGTCGGCAACCAGGTCAAGGTCGTCGGCTGGTACGACAACGAGTGGGGCTACTCCAACCGCCTGGTCGACCTCGTCAAGCTGGTCGGTTCGTCGCTGTGAGCATCCGGACCCTCGACGACCTGCTCGCCGAGGGGGTGTCGGGTCGGCGCGTGCTGGTGCGCGCCGACCTGAACGTCCCGCTCGACAAGCAGACCGGTGCCATCACCGATGACGGGCGGATCCGCGCGGTGCTGCCGACCCTCGGCGCGCTGGTCGAGGCCGGCGCGAAGGTGGTCGTCTGCTCGCACCTGGGCCGCCCGAAGGGCGCCCCGGACCCGCAGTTCAGCCTGGGCCCGGTCGCCGGGCGGCTCGGTGAGCTGCTCGGCGCGCCTGTGCACTTCGCCACCGACACCGTCGGTGATTCCGCCCGCTCCACCGTCGCCGATCTGGCCGACGGTCAGGTCGCCCTTCTGGAGAACCTGCGTTTCAACGCCGGTGAGACCAGCAAGGACGAGGCCGAGCGGGGTGCCTTCGCCGACCAGCTCGCCGCGTTCGGCGACGCGTACGTGGACGACGCGTTCGGTGCCGTGCACCGCAAGCACGCGAGCGTCTTCGACGTGCCGGCCCGGTTGCCGCACGTCGCGGGCCGGCTGGTGCTGCGTGAGGTCGAGGTCCTCTCGAAGCTCACCGGTGATCCTGAGCGCCCGTACGTGGTGGTGCTCGGTGGGTCGAAGGTGTCCGACAAGCTCGCCGTGATCGAGGCGCTGCTGCCCACTGTCGACCGGCTGCTCATCGGTGGCGGGATGTGCTTCACGTTCCTCAAGGCCCAGGGCCTGGAGGTGGGCACCTCGCTGCTGGAGAAGGACATGGTCGACACCTGCCGCAACCTGCTTGAGCGGTCCAACGGCAAGATCATGCTCCCGGTCGACGTGGTGGTCGCGGACGCGTTCGCTCCGGACGCGGCGCACGACACGGTCCGGGTCGACGGCATCCCGAGCCACCGGCTCGGCCTGGATGTCGGCCCGGAGACGGTGGCCGGCTTCAGCGCCGCGCTGTCCCAGGCAAAGACGATCTTCTGGAACGGCCCGATGGGCGTGTTCGAGATGCCTGCCTTCGCGGCGGGCACCCGGGGGATCGCCGAGGCGATCACCAAGGCCGACGCGTTCAGCGTCGTCGGCGGCGGTGACTCCGCGGCGGCGGTCCGTGCCCTCGGGCTGGACGAGTCGTCCTTCGGGCACATCTCCACAGGTGGTGGCGCCTCCCTGGAATACCTCGAGGGCAAGACCCTCCCCGGCATCGCGGCCCTGGAGAACTGAATGTCGAGCACTACCCGCCGGCCGTTGATGGCCGGCAACTGGAAGATGAACCTCAACCACCTCGAGGCCAACCTGCTGGTGCAGAAGCTGGCGGCGAGCCTCACCGAGAAGCAGCTCACCGACGTCGAGACGGTCGTGCTGCCGCCCTTCACCGACCTGCGGACCGTGCAGACCGCGGTGGACGGGGACAAGCTGCTGATCGGCTACGGCGGGCAGGACCTGTCCCCGCACGCGTCCGGCGCGTACACCGGGGACATCTCCGGGCCGCTGCTGGCCAAGCTCGGCTGCACGTACGTGGTGGTCGGGCACTCCGAGCGGCGGGCGTACCACAACGAGGACGACGCGTTGGTCAACGCCAAGGTCAAGGCGGCGTTGACGCACGGCCTGACGCCGATCCTCTGCGTGGGGGAGGGGCTGGACGTCCGCGAGCAGGGCACCCACGTGGCGCACTGCTCCGACCAGCTCGACGGGGGCCTCGCCGGGCTCACCCCCGAGCAGGTGCGGCAGGTCGTGATCGCGTACGAGCCGGTCTGGGCGATCGGCACGGGCAAGACCGCCACCCCGGACGACGCTCAGGAGGTCTGCGGGGCGGTCCGTCAGCGGCTGGCGGAACGCTTCGACCAGGAGACCGCCGACCAGGTTCGGGTCCTCTACGGCGGCTCGGTCAAGGCGTCCAACATCGCCTCGATCATGGCCCAACCGGACGTGGACGGGGGCCTCGTGGGGGGCGCCAGCCTGGACGCGGAGGAATTCGCTCAGATCTGCCGGTTCCCGGAGCACCTCGCCCGCTGATCGCTCGGTATCCTTGACACCGCCCGTCCGCCGGTCGGTGCCGCCGTGCCCGATCAGACCGGGCGAGGATCGCTACGAGAGGAACTGACCCCAGCCATGCCGATCTGGTTCGCATACACGTTGATCGTGTTGCTGGTCATCACGAGCATTCTGCTCACCCTGCTGATCCTGCTGCACCGCGGCAAGGGCGGTGGTCTGTCGAGCATGTTCGGCGGTGGCGTCAGCTCCAGCCTCGCCGGCTCCTCGGTCGCGGAGAAGAACCTGGACCGCTACACCGTTCTGGTGAGCGTCGTCTGGTTCGCCGCGATCATCGGGCTCGGGCTCTGGCTACGCCTCCAAATGAACAGCGGCGCCTGAGCAGGCTCAGTAAGTCGTACAATCTGCGCGCGGTTCGTCACTCGACGGGCCGCGCGCAGGCTTTTCTCCGCTGCACCGCGTCGCCCGCCGCTCCACCCCCGAAGACGGCGGGTCCCCTCCGACGACAGGAGCGAGCAGCCGTGCCGAGTGGCAACGTTATCCGGGGAGCCCGGGTCGGGTCCGCACCCATGCGCCCGGACGAGCGGCACCAACCCGCCCCCCGACAGGACGTCACCTACTGGTGCCGTAACGACCACCGGATCGACATCCGGATCGCCGCGGACGTCGAACCGCCACCCCTGTGGGACTGCCCCCGCTGTGGCCTACCCGCCGGCCGGGACGCCCAGAACCCGCCGGGCCGGGTCCGCGCCGAACCGTACAAGAGCCACCTGGCGTACGTGAAGGAGCGGCGCACCGCCGAGGAGGGGGAGGCCCTGCTCGCCGAGGCGCTCGCCGCTCTACGCCGTCGACGCGGCGAGTAGCGGGGCCCTCTTCGCCCTCAGCGCAGGCTGCGCAGCCGGGCGGGTACGTCGGCCGCCGCCGCCCGGTCCAGCAGCCAGCGGGTGCGGTTCACGCCACGTACGCCGGCCGCCGGCAACTGCACCGGCCCGGCGCCGGCCAACGCCATACCCACCGCGCGAGCCTTGTCGGCGCCGGCGGCCACCAGCCAGACCTCCTCGGCGGTGTTGATCGCCGGCAGGGTGAGGGTGGTCCGCGTCGGCGGCGGCTTGGGGCTGCCCCGCACCGCGCTGACCGGCCGGGTCTCGTAGCCGACCGGGTGCTCGGGGAAGACCGAGGCCACGTGCCCGTCCTCGCCGACGCCGAGCATCAGCACGTCGAAGTGCGGCAGTGTGGCGTGCCCGGGCCGGGCGGCGCGTGCCAACTCGTCCGCGTACGCGGCAGCCGCCGCCTCGGGGTCGTTGCCGGCCGGGCCGTCCGAGGCCGGCATCACGTGCACCCGGGCCGGGGCCAGCGGCACCACGTCCAGCAGGGCGGCGCGGGCCTGGGTCTCGTTGCGGTCCGGGTCACCGGCGGGCAGGAACCGTTCGTCGCCCCACCACACGTCGACCCGGGACCAGTCCACCGCGTCGCGGGCCGGCAACGTCGCCACCGCACGGTAGACGGCAGCGGCGACCCGACCTCCGGTGAGCACCACCGAGGCTTCGCCCCGGTCGGCCTGGGCGTCGAGCAGCTTCACCAGCAACCGGGCCGCCACGGCCTGCGCCAACAGGTCGGCGTCGGCGTGGACGGCGACACTCGCCTCACTCATGGTTGCGCCTTCGTTTCCCGACCGCGCGGCGGTCGCTGTCGTGCCCGGGGCGGTGTGCCCGAGGTGGTGGGGCGGAAACCCCGGAGGTAGCGGGGCAGGGCCGGTGCGTACCGGCCCTGCCCGACGTCGTGCCCCGGCTGGGCTCAGCCCTCGCCGCTCGTGCCGGTGTGCGCGGTGACCCCGGCCTCGGCGCGCTGCGCGGTGGCCGGATCCTTCCAGACGTGGACCCGCTGGGGGGGCGCTGCTCCAGCCCTCGCAGCCCGACCGTCGCGCCCAGCGCCTCCGCGTACACCTGGTCGGCGTCCAGACGGCGCAGCTCCTCGGCCAGCTCGTCGCCGAGCGGGCGGCGGACCAGCGGCAGGGCCCGGTCGTCCTGGCCGGTGCGCCGGAACACGGCCATGCTGTCCTCGCGGGTCAGCGTCAGCTGGTCGCCGTTGGCGCAGCTGAGCTGCACCTCCCGCATCCGGGGGAACTCGTCGCTGTCCACCCGGCGTGGGGTGATGCCGAGCCGGCTGGACAGCCAACCGGCCATCAGCGCCGCCGTCGGATCGGTTGCCGGCGCGACGATTGTCGCCTCGGTGACCTGGGCGCTGGTGGTGTCGAACGCCCCGGCGACCAGGGTGCGCCACGGGGTGATCCGGGTCCACGCCAGGTCGGTGTCGCCCGGGGCGTAGTCCCGGGCACGCTGCCGCAGCGCCTCCACCGGGTCGGCCGCCTGCGCGGAGTCGGTGATCCTCCGGTCGGCCACCACCCCGAGGAAGTCGGTGGCGATCTCCGCCGGCGGCTCGCCGTGCCACCAGGTGACCACCGGCACGTCGGGAACGAGCAGCGGCATCACTACCGACTCGGCGTGCAGGGCCAGCCGGCCGTACATCCGGGTGACCACCGCCTCGCACGGGCCGAGTCGGCCACCGACGACGATCTCCGCGTCCAGTCGGTTACGGTCCCGCTCGATCTCCGAGCGCACCACCACCACGAGCCGGCACGGGTGCGCGGCGGCGGCGATCGTCGCCGCGGCCTCCGCCTCCCGGACCCGCTTCTCGTCCACGACCACGATGAGGGTGAGCGCCATACCGCTGGCCACCCCGCCGGCGCTGCGCCGCTCGGCGGCGAGCGCCTTGACCACCTCGTTGCCGGTGGTGTCCCACAGCCCGATCATGCTCGTCTCCAGGCGCGACCCTCGCGGGCCAGCATCTCGTCGGAGGCCCGTGGGCCCCACTCGCCGGCCCGGTACGGCTCCGGGGTGGTGCCCTCCCAGGCGTGCTCCAGCGGGTCGATCACCTGCCAGCTCTGCTCGACCTCTGCCGCGTCCGGGAACAGGGTGCGATCGCCGATCAGCACGTCCAGCACCAGACGCTCGTACGCCTCGGGGCTGGACTCGGTGAACGCCTCGCCGTACTGGAAGTCCATCGCGATGTCGCGGACCTCCATGGTCGTGCCCGGCACCTTCGAGCCGAACTTGAGCACCACACCCTCGTCCGGCTGCACCCGGATAACCAGCTGGTTGTTGCCCAGCGACTCCATGTCGGCGTCGTTGAACGGCAGGTGCGGCGCCTTCTTGAACATGATGGCGACCTCGGTGACCCGCCGGGGCAGCCGCTTGCCCGCCCGGATGTAGAACGGGACCTCCGCCCAGCGGCGGTTCTGGATGCCCAGCCGCACCGCCACGTACGTCTCGGTGGTCGAGTCGGTGGGGACGTCCCGCTCGTCCAGGTAACCGACAGCGCGTTCGCCGCCGACCCAGCCGGGCAGGTACTGGCCGCGGACGGTGTCCCGGGCGACGTCCTTGGGCAGGGTGATGGCCTTGAGCACCTTCAGCTTCTCGGCCCGGATCTCGTCGGCGTCGAAGCTGGTCGGCTCCTCCATCGCCACCAGGGCGAGGAGTTGCAGGAGGTGGTTCTGCAGGACGTCGCGGGCGGTGCCGACGGTGTCGTAGAAGCCGGCGCGGGTGCCGATGCCGACGTCCTCCGCCATGGTGATCTGCACCGAGTCGACGTACTTGGAGTTCCACAGCGGCTCGAACAGGTTGTTGGCGAACCGCAGGGCGAGGATGTTCTGAACCGTCTCCTTGCCCAGGTAGTGATCGATCCGGAAGACGTCCTGGCTGGTGAACACGTCGTCGACGAGATCGTTGAGCGCCTTCGCCGACGGCAGGTCGTTGCCGAACGGCTTCTCCACCACGACCCGGCGCCAACCGCCGGACTTGTCGTTGTCGGCCATCCCGGTGCGGGCCAGCTGCTTGAGCACGACGGGGAACGCGGCCGGCGGGATGGAGAAGTAGAACGCCGCGTTGCCGGTGATGCCGTGGGTCTGCCGCAGATCGTCGAGCGTCGAGGCGAGGGTGTCGAAGGCGGCGTCGTCGTCGAACGACCCACCGACGAACTTGATGTTGCCGGCGAGCCGCGCCCACACCTCGTCCCGCCACGGGGTGCGGGCGTGCTTGCGGGCAGCCTCGCAGGCCAACGTCTCGAAGTCGCCGTCACCCCAGTCGCGGCGCGCGAAACCGAGCACCACGAAACCCGGCGGCAGCAGCCCCCGGTTGGCCAGGTCGTAGACCGCGGGGAGCAGCTTCTTGCGGGCCAGGTCGCCGGTCACCCCGAAGATCACCAGAGCGCAGGGCTCGGGGATCCGGGGCAACCGGCGGTCCTGGGGGTCGCGCAGCGGGTTCACCGAACCGCCTCCTCGCTCCGCTTCAGTCACGTCGTCCATCCTCACGCCCGCAGATCACCTGCCGCGTCCAGTAGTTGGGCGACACCGGCGGCCCGGTCGGTCAGGTGCAACCGCAGCACCGGCCGCTCCCGACCGGCGAGGGCCTGCCGGTCCCCGGCGGCCTGCGCCGCCTGCAGCTCACCGAAGGTGTACGGCTTGCCCGGCACCGCCAGGTCCTCGGCGACAGCGCCGGTGACCTGGAGGTAGCTGCCCACCTGCGGACCGCCCTTGTGGTACTGGCCGGTGGAGTGCAGGAACCGGGGACCCCAGCCGAAGGTGACCGGCCGCCCGCCCGCCTGGGCCAGCAGCGACCGCAGCCGGGCCGTGTCGGCGTCGGCGAACCGGTCGAGGTACGCCATCACCGCGAGGTAACCGTCGTCGCCCAGCCCGTCGAGCAGCCAGCGCAGCACCCCGGCCAGGTCCCCGGGGGCGCCCTGCGGGGCGTACACCTCGATCGCGCCCTCGGTGAACGACGGCGTCTCCGCCGGCAGGCCCGAGGCCAGGATCTTGTTGGTGTTCTCCTTGGACTCGGTGACGTTCGGCTGGTTGAACGGGTCGATGCCGAGCACCACGCCGGCCACCGCGGTGGCGTACTCCCAGGCCAGGAACTGTGCGCCCAGCGGGCCGTTGACCGCCACGTCCGGGGCGGCGCCGCCGCCCGGCATGTCACCGGGGGCCAGCGCGCCGCCGTAACTGACGGTCAGCACGTCCGCGCCGGTGGCACCGGGGCTCTGCGGGGACTCCACGACCACCGGGAGGATGCCCACCCCGGCCTTGCCTGTCGACTCGGCGATCAGCTGCTCGGCCCAGTCGCCGAGCCCGTCGATGCCGGTGCCGTCGGAGATCAGCGCGACCTTGTCCCGGGCCAGCGTGGCCGCGGCGCCCAGGGCGGCACCCAACGCCAGCGCCGGGTTGTTCTGGTCCGCGCCGAGCGATGTGGCAAGCGCGTCGGCCTGGTCGAGCAGCTCCGCGACCTCGACCCCGGCCAGCGCCGAGGGCACCAGACCGAACGCGGTGAGCGCCGAGTACCGGCCGCCGACGTTCGGGTCGGCGAGCACTGTGAACGCGCCCATCTCGGCCGCGGTGGCCTCCAGCGGCGAACCCGGGTCGGTGACGATGACGAAGTGCCGGCCGGCCTCCGCCTCGGTCATCCCGGCGTCCAGGAACGCCTGCCAGTACGCGCGCCGGTGGCTGTCGGTCTCCACCGTCGACCCGGACTTGCTGGCCACCACCACGACGGTGCGCTCCAGCCGGTCACCGAGCGCCGCCCGGACCTGGCCCGGGTCGGTGGTGTCCAGCACGGTCAGCGGGCGACCCAGCGTCCGGGTGATCACCTCGGGCGCGAGCGACGAGCCGCCCATGCCGGCGAGCACCACGTGATCCAGGTCGGCCAGCTCCGCGGTCAGCTCGGCCAACTGCACGAGCAGCTCACGGCTGCGCCGGTGGGTGTCCACCCAGCCCAGCCGGATCTTCGCCTCGGCCTCGGCGTCCGGACCCCACAGGCTCGCGTCCTTGCCCGCCAGCTTGCCCGGGACGCCGGCCTTGACCAGCGCGTCCCGGGTCGAGGCGGGCGCGGCCTTGTCGACCGCGTCCGCGCCGTACACGGCGAGCCCGGCGGCTGCCTCCACCGGCCCAGCGAGTAGGTCACTCATGCCGTCACTCCGCTTCGCTGCACTGCTGCGCCGAGATTGCTGATTCGCCCGCTCATGCGCCACCGGCCTTCTCGGCGTTCTTGGCGTTGCCCTTGGCCGCCTTGTTCGGAGCGCCTGTGCCCTTCGCCGCCGCCTCCAGGGACTTGCGGACCCCGTCGAGCAGCTCCTGCCAGCTGGCCTCGAACTTCTCCACGCCCTCGCGCTCCAGGGTGACGATCACGTCGTCCATGTCCACCCCGACCGACTCCAGGTCGGCGAAGACCTTCCGGGCCGCGTCGTAGGCGCCGGTGATGGTGTCGCCGCGGGTCTCGCCGTGATCGGCGTACGCGTGGATGACCGACTCCGGCATGGTGTTGACAGTGCCGGGCGCGATCAGCTCCTCGACGTAGATGACGTCCCGGTAGTCCGGGTTCTTCGTCGAGGTGGACGCCCACAGCGGCCGCTGCGGGTGCGCGCCGGCGGCGGCGAGCGCCTTCCAGCGGTCGGAGGAGAACACCTCGGAGTAGCGCTCGTACGCCAGCTGCGCGTTGGCGATGGCGGCCTTGCCCTTGAGAGCCTTGGCCTGGTCGGAGCCGACCTTCTCCAGCCTCTTGTCGACCTCGGAGTCGACCCGGGAGACGAAGAACGACGCCACCGAGCCGATCTTCGACAGGTCGTGGCCGTTGGCCTTGGCCTGCTCCAGACCGGCGAGGAACGCCTCCATGACCGCCGAGTAGCGATCCAGACCGAAGATCAGCGTCACGTTGACGCTGATCCCCTCGGCCAGCGTGTCGGTGATCGCCGACAGGCCCTCCTCGGTGGCCGGGATCTTGATGTAGAGGTTGGGGCGGTCCACCAGCCACCACAGGGCCTTGGCCTCGGCCACCGTCCGGTCGCTGTTGTGCGCCACCCGGGGGTCCACCTCGATGGAGACCCGACCGTCGACACCGTCGCTGCCGTCGTACGACGGGCGCATCACGTCGCAGGCCCACCGCACGTCGTACGTGGTGAGCATGCGCACCGACTCCTCGACCTCGACGCCACGGGTGGCGAGGTCGCGCAGCTGCCAGTTGTACTCGTCGGCGTCGCTCAGGGCCTTGGCGAAGATCGTGGGGTTGGTGGTGACACCGGCCACGTGCTTCTCGCGGCGGAGCTGGTCCAGCCCGCCGGAGCTCAGTCGTACCCGGGAAAGATCGTCGAGCCACACCGCCACGCCTGCGGCGGTGAGCTCACTCAGCCTGTCCGTCATGCCGTCCACGCTCCCTCAGTTGCCGGTCGTGAAACCGGTGATGTCGCCCACCCGGGCCAGCGAGGCGTGTGCCGCCGCCACGATCCGGTCACCGGTGAACCCGAACTGCTCGAAGAGCACGGTGTACGGGGCGCTCGCGCCGTAGTGCTCGATACTGACGCTCTCGCCGAGGTCACCGACGATGCCGCGCCAGGACATCGCGATGCCCGCCTCCACGCTCACCCGTGCCTTTACCCCGCGGGGGAGCACCGATTCCCGGTACGCCTCGTCCTGCTCGTAGAACCATTCCTGGCAGGGCATCGAGACGACCCGCGTCGGGGTGCCGTCGGCCTCCAGCCGCTCCCGGGCGGTCAGGCAGAGCTGCACCTCGGAACCGGTGCCGACGATGATCACCTGGGGCTTGCCGTTGGACGCCTCGGCCAACACGTAGCCACCCTTGGCGACCCCCTCCGCGCCGCCCAGGACGCTCCGGTCCAGGGTCGGGAGGGCCTGGCGGCTCAGCGCCATGGCGGTCGGCCGGTCGGTGTGCTCCAGAGCCTGCCGCCAGGCCCAGGCGGTCTCGTTGGCGTCGGCCGGACGGACCACGTCCAGGCCGGGAATGGCCCGCAGCGCGGTCAGGTGCTCCACCGGCTGGTGGGTCGGGCCGTCCTCTCCGAGGCCGATCGAGTCGTGCGTCCAGACGTAGGTGACCGGCAACTTCATCAGCGCGGCCAGCCGCACCGACGGACGCATGTAGTCGCTGAAGACCAGGAAGGTGCCGCCGTAGGGGCGGGTGCCGCCGTGCAGGGCGATGCCGTTGAGGATCGCGCCCATGGCGTGCTCGCGAATGCCGAAGTGCAGCGTGCGGCCGTACTCGTGGCCGGGGAAGTCCTTGGTGGCGTGGGAGGCCGGGATGAACGACGGTTCGCCCTTCATCGTGGTGTTGTTGCTCTCGGCCAGGTCGGCCGAGCCGCCCCACAGCTCCGGGAGCACCGGCGCGAGCGCCTCCAGCACCTTGCCGGAGGCGGCCCGGGTGGCCACACCCTTGGCGTCCGCGGGGAAGACCGGCAACGCGTCGGTCCAGCCGTCGGGGAGTACGTGGCCGGCCAACCGCTCGTAGAGCGCCACGCGCTCCGGGTTGGACTTCTTCCAGGCGTCGAACGCGGTGGTCCACTCCTGCTCGGCCGCGTCGCCGCGCCCCATCACCGTGCGGGCGTGGCTGAGCACCTCCTCGTCGACCTGGAAGGTCTGCTCGGGGTCGAAGCCGAGGATCCGCTTGGTGGCCTTCACCTCGTCGGCGCCGAGCGCCGAACCGTGGATCTTGCCGGTGTTCTGCTTGTTCGGTGCCGGCCAGCCGATGATGGTGCGCAGCGCGATGAAGGAGGGACGGCCGGTCTCCGCCTTGGCGGCCACCAGCGCCGCGTACAGCGCCTCGGCGTCCTCCTGGTAGTCGCCCTGGTCGGCGTCGCCGCTGCGCCAGTCGACGGTCTGCACGTGCCAGCCGTACGCCTCGTAGCGGGCGGCCACGTCCTCGCTCTTGGCGATCCGGGTGTCGTCCTCGATGGAGATCTCGTTGTCGTCGTAGATCACCGTGAGGTTGCCGAGCTGCTGGTGCCCGGCGAGGGAGCTGGCCTCGTGGCTGATGCCCTCCTCGATGTCACCGTCGGAGACGATGCACCAGATGTCGTGGTCGAAGACGGACGCGCCGAGCTCGGCCTCGGGGTCGAACAGGCCGCGCTCACGGCGGGCCGCCATGGCCATGCCGACCGCGTTGCCCAGACCCTGCCCGAGCGGGCCGGTCGTGGTCTCCACGCCCGGGGTGTGCCCGTGCTCCGGGTGACCCGGCGTCTGCGAGCCCCACTGCCGCAGCGACTTCAGGTCGTCCAGGCTCAGCGGGTAACCGGACAGGAAAAGCTGGATGTAGAGCGTCAGGCTGGAGTGCCCGGCGGAGAGAACGAACCGGTCGCGGCCGGGCCAGTTCGGGTCGGCCGGGTTGTGCCGCATGACGCGGTTGAAGAGGAGGTACGCCGCGGGCGCGAGGCTCATCGCGGTGCCCGGGTGGCCGTTGCCGGATTTCTCTACGGCGTCCATGGCCAGCACGCGGACGGTGTCTACGGCCCGGCGATCGAGGTCGGACCAGTTCAGTGCGGAGTGCTCGGGTCGTTTAACAGCCACGATGGTTGTGCTCCTCGGCAGATGGGCGGAACCCTCACCGATGACCTTATCGAGCGTCCCTAAACGTGCGCCCAGGGATCTGTGCATGGTGTGCGCTACGTGACCATCCGGATGCTCGGTTCAACCCGGTGGTGTGACGGCCCGCACCGTTGTCGGGTCGGCCGGGCAGCCAAAACGACGACGCGTAGTGTGTGGGTCGGTATGCGGACCCGAGTGGTCCCGGCCGATCCGAACTCCCCGTGCCCGATGCCGGAAGGTGGCAATCCGTGAGCATGATCACCGAGCGCCCCGCGAGCAACCCGGCCGGGCAACACCCGGCGCGGGCGGCCGAGGGCCCGGTGGCCCGGCGGGACGTACGCGCGGTTCTCTCCGCGTATGTGGCACTCACCAAGCCGCGGATCGTCGAGTTGCTGCTCGTCACCACCATCCCGGCGATGATGCTCGCCGAGGGCGGGCTGCCGTCGCTGTGGCTGATGGCCGTCGTGCTGATCGGTGGCTCGCTCGCCGCCGGCGCGGCCAGCGTCCTCAACTGCTACATCGACCGCGACATCGACCAGTTGATGCGGCGTACCAAGCGTCGGCCGCTGCCGGCGCACACCGTGTCGCCGCGAAACGCGCTGATCTTCGGTCTGGTGCTGGCGGCGGTGTCGGTCGCCCTGATGGCGGCGTTCACCAATCTGCTCGCCGCCGGGCTGACCCTCGCCGCGATCGCTTACTACGACCTCGTCTACACCCTGTGGCTGAAGCGCTCCACCCCGGCGAACACCTTCTGGGGTGGCGCCTGCGGTGCGGCGCCGGTGCTGATCGGGTGGGCGGCGGTGACCGGCTCGCTGGCGCCGGCCGCCTGGGGGCTCTTCGCGGTGGTCTTCTTCTGGCAGATGCCGCACTTCTACCCGCTCGCCATGAAGTACAAGGACGACTACGCCCGGGCCGGCATCCCGATGCTGCCGGTGGTGGCCTCGATCCGCCGGGTGAACGCCGAGATCCTGATCTTCGCGTGGCTCACCGTGCTCACCTCCCTGGCTGTCTGGCCGCTGGGGCTCAGCGCGATCTACGGCGTGCCGACGCTGGTGGTGGGTGCCATCTTCGTGGTCGAGGCACACCGGCTCTGCCGGCGCGCGACGCGCGGCGAGGCGGTCAAGCCGATGCGGCTGTTCCACTGGTCGACGACGTACCTGACGATCGTCTTCGTGGCCGTCGCGCTCGACGCGCTGATCTGACCCCCGTCCCGGTACGCCCCGGCGCTGCCCGGTGGCTCGGTCGTGGCTCTGTCCGGCGGCGGATGGCACCGATGATCTACTGACTAATGATGTACGTGGATGAGATGTCCGGGTTTAACGTCACATCAGAGTAACTTTCAGCATGAGTCGGATCGGCTCAACTCGGGGTGCTTCGAGGCGGATTTGCCGACGTGCTTTGAGCGCAAAAGTCCTGATATAAACGGACAGCAAACCTGTGGTCATCCTTAAACCTGTAGGTAATTGGCATCACAAAAGCTTCATGGTTCTCGCCCGACGGGGTGCAACTCTGCTTAGGCTTCGCGTCATGGCAGATGGTTCCGATACGACGCTGACGGCCGAGCAGACCGCCGGCGAGCAGGCGCCCCACGGCCTGGTCGCGGGCCTCAAGGCGTTCGCCGCCGGGCACGGCGGCGCGAAGGCGGTCATCGAGTACGTCGGCAAGCGTGGCGCACGGATCGTCCTGGTGGGGTCCGACGGTGAGTGGGGCGACCAGTTCGCCGACGACACCGTCACCGCCCGGGAGGCGTGCGCCAAGGCGGGAGTCACCGTCGAGAACGCCTGGGAGCGTGAACTAATGGACCAGATGCGTCCGAGCAACGACCTCTGGCGGTCGATGGCCCGGCGCACGATGGCCCGCTGAATAAAGAGCTGAATTGACCACACACCACCAGTCGACCCGGGGGGAACCCCGGGTCGCTCTCGTTACCTGCGCCGACCTGGCCGACCTCGACCCGGACGACCGGCTGGTCCTCGCCCCGCTTGCGGCCCGCGGGGTCGCCGTCCACAGCGTCAGCTGGGACGACCCCGACGTCGACTGGTCGTCCTACGACCTGGTCGTGCTCCGCTCACCCTGGGACTACGCGCTACGCATCGACGAGTTCGTGGCCTGGGCGGCCACCGTTCCCGCGCTGGCCAACCCGGCCGACGTGGTCCGCTGGAACACCGACAAGCGCTACCTCGCCGAGCTGAGCGCCGCCGGGGTGCCGACCGTGCCGACGTCGTGGATCGAGCCGGGGGAGAGCTGGCAGCCGCCCGCCGAGGCCGGCGAGTACGTGCTCAAGCCCTCGGTCAGCGCCGGCAGCCAGGACACCGGCCGGTACGACCTGGCCGACCCGGAGCATCGGGACCTGGCCGCCGCGCACGTTCGCCGGCTCTCCGAGGCCGGCCGGGTGACCATGCTCCAGCCGTACCTGCGTGCCGTCGACACCGAGGGCGAGACGGCACTGCTCTTCCTGGCCGGCCCCGAGGGGCTCACGTTCAGCCACGCGATCCGCAAGGGTCCGATGCTGACCGGGCCGGACCTCGGCCCGGACGGGCTCTACAAGACCGAAGAGATCACCGCCCGCACCGCCCGACCCGAACAGCTGGCAGTGGCCGAACGGACCCTCGCGGCGGTGCCCGGTGGCACCCGACAGCTGCTCTACGCCCGGGTCGACCTGATCCCCGGCCCCGGCGGCGAGCCGGTCCTGGTCGAGCTGGAGCTGACCGAGCCGTCGCTCTTCCTCGGGTACGCGGACGGAGCCCCCGACCGCTTCGCCACCGCGATCACCACCCACCTGACCCACAACCGCTGACCCCGTCATCCCCCGCGGAGTCCGGATCTTGCGGGCCGTGGGGAACGTCGCGCGCCGGCAAGATCGCGCAAGATCCAGGATGTAGTGGTATCGGCGTGCCGGTGATGCCACTACAACCAGGATCGAGCATGACCGTGGCGGCCGTGGGCCGTGCACACCGCGCGCTTGGCCTCTCGGGGGCGTTCGTCGTCAAGATCCGCGCAACATCAGGGATGTTGCTGTCGCTGGCGTGTCGGAGGCAGCAACATCGCGGAAGTTGCCTAGATCTTGGCGCGGGGCGCGGGGCGCGGGGCGCGGGGCGCGGGGCGCGGGGCGCGGGGCGCGGGGCGCGGGGCGCGGGGCGCGGGGCGCGGGGCGCGGGGCGCGGGGCGCGGGGCGCGGGGCGCGGGGCGCGGGGCGCGGGGCGCCGGGCGCCGGGCGCCGGGCGCCGGGCGACCGAGGCGACCGAGGCGACCGAGGCGACCGAGGCGACCGAGGCGACCGAGGCGACCGAGGCGACCGAGGCGACCGAGGCGACCGAGGCGACCGAGGCGACCGAGGCGACCGAGGCGGCCGGGCGACCAGGGCGGCCAGCGCGACCAGTGCGACGGTGGCGGCAGGGCGGCGGCCATGGCCGCAACGCGGCCAAGCGGTCAGGCGGTGACTGGTACCGGGGTGGCGGTGTCGGTCGGGGTGGCCTGGGTTGCCGGCGCGACCGGGCGGCGTTCCCGGGTGGACCACTGCACCGACAGGGTGGCCAGCAGCACCAGGCAGGAACCGAACATGTGCGCGCCGACCAGGAGCGCCGGTACGTGGGTGAAGTACTGCACGAAGCCGATCACGCCCTGCCCCAACTCGACGGCGAGCAGGATGATCGCGGCGCGGGTGGCCCGCTGGGCACCGACGGCGCGGAACGCGAAGATGAGCGCCACCGAGAGGCCGACGAGCAGGAAGACCGCGTCGGCGTGCACCTGCGAGATCGTTTCCGGGTCGAGGCCGTTGCGGGCGGCGCCGTGGTCGCCGGCGTGTGGGCCGCTGCCGGTGACCCAGGTGCCGATGACCAGCACCGCGACGCTGACGCCGGTGGTGATCCGGGCCAGCGCGCGTAGCGGTGTGGGCACCACGGGCAGGACCGGGCCGTCGGGGTCGACGATGCGCCGCCAGAGGGCGTACGCGGCGGCGATCACCGCCATCGAGGCGAGGAAGTGTAGGCCGACCACCCACGGGTTGAGGTTGGTCAGCACGGTGATGCCGCCGATCACCGCCTGGGCGGGAATGCCCAGGAACACCGCCACGGCCAGCGCGAGGAGCCCGGGTCGGCGGGGCCTGTGGGCCAGCACGGCCAGCACGGTGGCCAGGGCGATCAGACCCACCGCGAAGGTCAGCATCCGGTTGCTGAACTCGATCACCCCGTACACGCCCATCTCGGGCGTGGTGACGTAGGAATCGTCGGTGCACCGGGGCCAGGTGGGGCAGCCGAGGCCCGAGGCGGTCAACCGGACGGCCCCGCCGGTGACGACGATGCCCACGTTCGCGATGATCGAGGCGAGCGCGAGGCGGCGCAGCAGGATGCCGGAGACCGGACGGACGATTCGGTTCACGGCGCAAATCCTACGCACCGTAGTGATCGAGGTTCGTCCGACTCCGTCGGCTCGGTGGTTCGGATCACCGGGGCCCGGGTTTGCGACCCTCCGGGTAATTACGTAACGTTGGCGTTGTGAAAAACGCGGCGGCGCTCTCCGGGCACCAACCGACGGCCGTACCGGCCCTCGGTGCGCCCGCGTCCGCGCCCGCCGTGACCACGTCGGCCGGTCTCGCCGGGCCGGCGGCGGCCGAGATCTCCACCCGGGATCGGGTCACCCAGTTGCTGCTGGAGCAGGGTGCCACCACCGCCGCGCAGCTTGGCGCGGCGCTCGGGCTCAGCCCGGCGGCGATCCGCCGGCACCTGGACGCGATGCTCGCGGACGGTGACGTCTTCGCCCGCGAGCAGACCGTGCAGGGCAGTCGCGGTCGGGGGCGCCCGGCCAAGGTGTTCCTGCTGACCGAGGCCGCCCGGGTCCGCTGTGGCACACACCACTACGACAACATGGCCACCGCCGCGCTGCGGTGGATCGCCCGCAGCGGCGGCTCGGGCGCGGTCGAGGCGTTCGCCACCGAGCAGGTGTCCGCTCTCGAGTCCCGTTGTCGGGCGGCCATGGAGGACGCCGGCGACGACCCTCTCGCCCGAGCCGAGGCACTCGCCGCAGCGCTCACGGCCGAGGGTTACGCTGCCAATGCGACCACGATCGCTTCCGGCGGCCAGCTCTGTCAGCACCACTGCCCGGTGGCGCACGTGGCCGCCGAGTTTCCCCAGCTGTGCGAGGCCGAGACCGCGGTTATCTCCCGTCTGGTCGGCACCCACGTGCAGCGTCTGGCCACCATCGCGCACGGCGACGGGGTGTGCACCACGCACATCCCGACCCAGCCGGGCCGCGCTCAATCCGGTAATCCCGTAACCACTGTGAGGACAGATAGATGACCGAGCAGATCGTCCAGCCCCTGACCCAGGAAGAGCAGCTCGCCGCCCTGGGCCGGTACGAGTACGGCTGGTCCGACCCGGACGCCGCCGGGGCGGTTGCCCAGCGCGGCATCAACGAGGCGGTGGTGCGGGACATCTCGGCCAAGAAGAACGAGCCGGCGTGGATGCTCGACCTGCGGTTGAAGGGCCTGCGGCTGTTCGGCCGTAAGCCGATGCCGGCCTGGGGCGCGGACCTCACCGGGATCGACTTCGACAACATCAAGTACTTCGTGCGGTCGACCGAGAAGCAGGCCACCAGCTGGGAGGACCTGCCCGAGGACATCAAGAACACCTACGACCGGCTGGGCATCCCGGAGGCGGAGAAGCAGCGGCTGGTCGCCGGTGTCGCGGCGCAGTACGAGTCGGAGGTCGTCTACCACAAGATTCGTGAGGATCTTGAGGAGCAGGGTGTCCTCTTCCTGGACACCGACACGGCGCTGCGCGAGCACGAGGACGTCTTCAAGGAGTACTTCGGCACGGTGATCCCGGTCGGCGACAACAAGTTCGCCGCCCTGAACACCTCCGTGTGGTCCGGTGGCTCGTTCATCTACGTGCCGAAGGGCGTGCAGGTCGAGATCCCGCTGCAGGCCTACTTCCGGATCAACACGGAGAACATGGGCCAGTTCGAGCGGACGCTGATCATCGTCGACGAGGGTGCGTACGTGCACTACGTCGAGGGCTGCACCGCGCCGCTCTACTCCTCCGACTCGCTGCACAGCGCGGTCGTGGAGATCATCGTCAAGAAGAACGCGCGTTGCCGCTACACGACCATCCAGAACTGGTCGAACAATGTCTACAACCTGGTCACCAAGCGCGCCGTCTGCCACGAGGGCGCGACCATGGAGTGGGTCGACGGCAACATCGGCTCCAAGGTGACCATGAAGTACCCGGCGGTCTACATGACCGGCGAGCACGCCAAGGGTGAGGTGCTCTCGGTGGCGATGGCCGGCGAGGGCCAGCACCAGGACGCCGGCGCCAAGATGGTCCACGCCGCGCCGCACACCTCCTCGACCATCGTGTCGAAGTCGATCGCCCGTGGCGGCGGCCGCACCTCGTACCGGGGTCTGGTGCAGGTGCTGGAGGGTTCGCACCACAGCCGCAGCACTGTCAAGTGCGACGCGCTGCTTGTCGACACCATCTCCCGCTCGGACACCTACCCGTACGTCGACATCCGCGAGGACGACGTGTCGATGGGGCACGAGGCGACCGTCTCCAAGATCAGCGACGACCAGCTCTTCTACCTGATGAGCCGGGGTCTGAGCGAGGACGAGGCGATGGCCATGATCGTGCGCGGCTTCATCGAGCCGATCGCCAAGGAGCTTCCGATGGAGTACGCCCTGGAGCTCAACCGCCTGATCGAGCTTCAGATGGAGGGTGCGGTCGGCTGACGCCGCCGCACCCCGTGGCGGGCCGGAACCTCGGCCCGTCACACCCGGCCCCAACTCGTCGTCACGGAACAGACAGACCAAGGAAGAAATGACTACCCAGGCTTCCGCGCCGCCCAGCACCAAGTCGCAGGCGCTGCGCTCGTACGACGTCGCCGACTTCCCGGCCCTCACCGGCCTGGAGGAGGAGTGGCGTTTCACCCCGCTCAAGCGCCTCCGCGGCCTGACCGGCGAGGCGCCGGCCGCAGGCGGCGCGGTCCGCCACGAGTACGGCGACCTGCCCGAGGGCGTCGCCATCACACGTGTCGGCCGTGACGACGATCGGGTCGGCAGTGTGCTGACCCCGGTCGACCGGGTCAGCGCGCTGGCCTACGGTGCCGCCGCCGACGCCCTGCTGCTGCGGGTTGCCCCGGACGTGGTGCTCGGCGAGGCGGTGCGTCTGCGGGTGGTCGGCGAGGGCGTCGAGCAGCCGTCGTTCGGTCACACCTTCATCGAGGTGGGCCGGTTCGCCGAGGCGACACTGGTTCTGGAGCATGTCGGGTCGGCCACCCTGGCCGACAACGTCGAGGTCGCCGTGGCCGACGGCGCGAAGCTGACGCTGGTCACTGTCGCCGACTGGGCCGACGACGCGGTCCAGGCCCAGCACCTGAAGATCAAGCTGGGCCGGGACGCCAGGGTCATCCACATCCAGGTGTCCCTGGGTGGCGACCTGGTCCGGCAGTTCACCAGCGTGGAGTACACCGGGCGCGGTGGTGAGGCCGAGCTGTACGGCGTCTACTTCGCCGACTCCGGCCAGCACCTGGAGCACCGCCAGCTGGTCGACCACAGCGTTCCGGACTGCCGCAGCTACGTCGGCTACCGCGGCGCCCTGCAGGGCGAGAGCGCGCACACCGTCTGGGTGGGCGACGTCCTCATCCGGGCCGAGGCGACAGGCACCGACACGTACGAGATCAACCGGAACCTGCTGCTCACCGACGGCGCGCGCGCGGACTCCGTACCCAATCTGGAGATCGAGACCGGCGAGATCGCCGGCGCCGGCCACGCCAGCGCAACCGGCCGCTTCGATGACGAGCAGTTGTTCTACCTGATGGCCCGGGGCATTCCGGAGAGTGAGGCCCGCCGTCTGGTGGTCCGTGGCTTCTTCGCCGAGCTGATCAACAAGATCCCGGTGGAGTCGCTGCGCGAGAGCCTCGGCGACGCGATCGAGGCCCGGCTGACCAAGGCGGGCGCTTGATGATCCGAATCTGCTCCACCGAGGACGTGCCGAAGGGCACCGCGATCAGCGCGGACGTCGACGGCACGCCGATCGCACTGGTGCACGGCGAGGACGGCGGCTTCTACGCCGCGTACGACGAGTGCTCGCACGCCTCGGTCGCCCTCTCCGAGGGTGAGGTCGACGGCTGCACGCTCGAGTGTTGGCTGCACGGCTCGCGCTTCGACCTGCGTACCGGCGAGCCGACCGGCCTGCCCGCCACCGAACCAGTCCCCGTCTACCCCGTCGAAGTCCGCGACGGCGACATCTACCTCAGCCTGACGCCGAGTAATGGAGTGACCCGATAATGAGCACCCTGGAGATCCGCGACCTGAAGGTGTCGGTCAAGCTGCCCGAGGGTGAGCTCAAGCCGATCCTGGCCGGCGTCGACCTGACCGTGAAGTCGGGGGAGACCCACGCGATCATGGGCCCGAACGGTTCCGGCAAGTCCACCCTGGCGTACTCGATCGCCGGTCACCCCAAGTACGAGATCACCGGCGGCACGGTGACCCTCGACGGCCAGGACGTGCTGGCCATGACTGTCGACGAGCGCGCCCGCGCCGGCCTCTTCCTGGCCATGCAGTACCCGGTCGAGGTGCCCGGCGTCTCGGTGGCGAACTTCCTGCGGACCGCGAAGACCGCCATCGACGGCGAGGCGCCGAAGCTCCGTACCTGGGGTGGCGAGCTGCGCGGCGCGATGGAGCGCCTCCAGATGGACCCGGCGTTCGCCCAGCGCAACGTCAACGAGGGCTTCTCCGGTGGTGAGAAGAAGCGGCACGAGATCGTCCAACTGGAGCTGCTCAAGCCGAAGATCGCGATCCTCGACGAGACCGACTCCGGTCTCGACGTGGACGCGCTGCGCGTGGTCAGCGAGGGCGTCAACCGGGTCCGCGACAACGGCGACACCGGCGTGCTGCTGATCACTCACTACACCCGGATCCTGCGCTACATCAAGCCGGACTTCGTGCACGTCTTCGTGGCCGGCCGGATCGTCGAGCAGGGCGGCCCGGAGTTGGCCGACAAGCTCGAGGCCGAGGGCTACGAGCGGTACGCCGCCGGGGCCGGCACGGCCAAGGCCTGAGTGGGAGAGGCGCTGCCGAGATGACCAGCATCGCGATCCCCTCGGGGATGCCGCAGTACGACGACGTGCCGCGTTTCGACGTGGCCCGGGTGCGCGCCGACTTCCCGATCCTCGGTCGGGAGATCAACGGGCACCCGCTGGTCTACCTCGACAGCGCCAACACCTCGCACAAACCCCGCCAGGTGCTCGACGTGCTCGACGAGCACTACGCGCGGCACAACGCCAACGTGTCGCGCTCGGTGCACACCCTGGGCACCGAGGCCACCGAGGCGTACGAGGGGGCGCGGGCGAAGCTCGCCGCGTTCATTCACGCGCCGAGCACCGACGAGGTGGTGTTCACGAAGAACTCCACCGAGGCGATCAACATCGTGGCGTACGCCTTCTCGAACGCCTCGCTGCGCCCGGACGCCGACAGCCGTTTCCGGCTTGGTCCGGGCGACGAGGTGGTGATCTCCGAGATGGAGCACCACTCGAACATCGTCCCGTGGCAGTTGCTCTGCGAGCGGACCGGCGCGACCCTGCGCTGGTTCCCGGTCACCGACCAGGGTCGGCTGGACGAGTCGGGCCTGGAGGACCTGGTCACCGAGCGGACGAAGATCGTCTCGCTGGTGCACATGTCCAACATCCTCGGCACTGTCAACGCCACCTCCCGGATCACCGCGCGGGTCCGCGAGGTGGGCGCGCTGCTGCTGCTGGACTGCTCGCAGTCGGTGCCGCACCTGCCCATCGACGTGGTCGACCTGGACGCCGACTTCATCGTCTTCACCGGGCACAAGATGTGCGGTCCGACCGGCATCGGCGTGCTCTGGGGGCGGGGTGAACTGCTGGCGGCCATGCCGCCGGTCTTCGGCGGCGGTTCGATGATCGAGACGGTCACCATGGCCCGCTCGACGTTCGCCGCGCCGCCGGCCCGCTTCGAGGCGGGCACCCCGCCGATCGCCGAGGCGGTCGCGCTCGGCGCGGCGGTCGACTACCTGACCGGTATCGGCATGCAGGCCATCCAGTGGCACGAGAAGGAGCTGACGGCGTACGCGCTGGACGCTCTCGGCTCGGTGCCGGACCTGCGGATCTTCGGCCCGACCGTGCCGGTGGGCAGGGGCGGCACCATCTCGTTCGCGCTGGGTGACGTGCACCCGCACGACGTGGGTCAGGTGCTCGACTCGCTCGGCGTGCAGGTGCGGGTGGGCCACCACTGTGCCAAGCCGGTGTGCAGCCGGTTCGGCGTCCCGGCCATGACCCGGGCCTCGTTCTACCTCTACACCACCACCGAGGAGATCGACGCTCTGGTGGCCGGTCTGGAGCAGGTGCGGAAGGTGTTCGACTGATGCAGCTTGACCAGCTCTACCAGGAGATCATCCTGGACCACTACAAGCGCCCACACGGGCGTGGCCTACGCGACGCCGACGACTCGGGTGACCGGGTCGCGGAGGCGCATCACGTCAACCCCACCTGCGGTGACGAGGTCACCGTCCGGGTGGCCACCGACGGCACGGTGCTGCACGACATCTCGTACGACGGGATGGGCTGCTCGATCAGCCAGGCCTCGGCGAGCGTGCTGCACGAGTTGCTGCGCGGTCGGGGCGCTGGGGAAGCTTTCGAGGTGCACGAGGCGTTCGTGGAGTTGATGTCCGGACGTGGCCAGGTCACGCCCGACGAGGACGTGCTCGGTGACGGGGTTGCTTTCGCGGGTGTGGCCCGTTACCCCGCCCGGGTCAAGTGCGCGCTGCTGCCGTGGATGGCGTTCAAGGACGCCGCGGCACGCGCCGGTGTGGGCGTGAGCCCGGAGGTGAAGGCATGAGCGAGCGTCAGCGAGCGAGTCAGTGGTGCCGCGCGATGGTGCCTCATGGCGTCATGGAGCGAAGCGGAGAGACGGCATGAGCAGCGAGAATACCGCTACCGAGGCGACGCCGGAGGCCGGTGACACCACTGTGGTGCCGCAGACCGACGCCGCGACGACCGATGCCACCGGTGACGCCGCCGCCCCTGCGGGCGGCGTCAGCAAGGCCATGATCGCCGATATCGAGGAGGCGATGAAGGACGTCGTCGACCCGGAGCTCGGCATCAACGTGGTCGATCTGGGCCTCGTGTACGGCGTACATGTCGACGACGAGAACGTCGCCACCCTGGACATGACGCTCACTTCGGCGGCCTGCCCGCTGACCGACGTCATCGAGGACCAGACCCGGCAGGCGCTGACCACCGGCCCCGGCGGCGGCCTGGTCAACGACATTCGGATCAACTGGGTGTGGCTCCCGCCGTGGGGCCCAGACAAGATCACTGACGAGGGTCGGGACCAGCTCCGCTCTCTCGGCTTCAACGTCTGACCCGATCCCACTTCGTCGAGCGCGGTACCCGTCCGGGTGCCGCGCTCGACGCGTTCCAGGCCGACGCGGAAAAGTAGTGGAACGGATCGTTCCGCTCTGCTAAGCTAACTTCAGTGAACGGAGCGGAATATTCCGCTCCAGCGGCGGGCGGGGTAGCTCGCTGGAAGCCGGCAGAGAGGGTAGAACGATGACCGAGATGGCAGCGGGGCAGTGGCGGATCGTGCTCGAAGACGCGCACAACGTGCTTCGAACGGTCGTCGAGGGGGTTCCGGCCGACGCCTGGGAGCGGCCCACCCCGTGCGAGCGGTGGAACGTCACCCAGGTGCTCCAGCACGCGACCGGCGACCAGCTCGGCTTCGCGGCGGCGATCGACGGTGGGCCGGGGCCGGCGGAGGACCCGTTCGCGCCATCCGGTCGGATCGACGGCGACAAGCTGGCCGGCCTGCGCACTGCCCTCGACGCGTCCGCTCGGGCCTGGAAGCGTGTCGCCGACGACGCCACGGAGGTGCCCACCCCGCTGCCCCAGGGCAAGCTGCCCGCCGAGGTCGGCGCCGTAGCGTGCGCCCTGGACGCGGCAGTGCACGCCTGGGACATCGCGGTGGCCACCGGTCAGCCGTCGCCGCTCCGTGTCGAACTGGCCCGGCCCCTGCTGGTGGTGGCACGGCAGATCGTCGAGCCGCTGCGGGCCTACGGCGCGTACGCCCCGGCGATCAACCCCACTCCGGAGGCCGACGAGGTCGCCGCCCTGCTCTCCTACCTCGGCCGCGACCCCCGGTGGTCCGGAGCCGGGCTCTGATCGGTCGACCGACGCCCGGGCCCCGCGCCAAGATCGCGCTCAATCATTGATGTAGTGGCCTCGGTGCGTCGCCGAGGCCACTACATCCTGGTTCGAGCACGATCTTGGCGCGGGGCGCGGGGCGCGGGGCGCGGGGAAAATCGGTGGCGGGGGCTCGGGTGCGGCGCGGAGGATGCGCGTGTGATTGAGGCGTACCCGATGCAGGTCCCTGTCCGTGCGGCGACTGCCGTGCGTCGACAGCGGCCGTTCCGGGGACGAGCCTCGACCCGCCACCGACGTCCGTGACCGGGGCGTTCCTCGCCGGTCTGGTGGCCGGCTACGGCGTCGCCATCCCCGTCGGCGCGATCGCGATTCTCGTTCTGGGGCTCAGTGCCCGAACCTCGTTCCGGGTTGGTGCGGCCGCGGCGCTCGCCGTGGCGACGGCGGACGGGCTCTACGCGGCGGTGGCCGTGCTCGGCGGCGCCGGCCTGGCCGGCATCATCGCACCGGTCGCCGGACCACTGCGGGTGGTTGCCGCAGTGGTCCTGTTGGGGCTCGCCGGGCACGGCCTCTGGCGGACCTGGTCCGCGCACCGTGCGCCGCGACCACCGTCGGCACCTGCTGGTCGGGGGATGAGCACTCCGGGGCGGGCCTACGCGGCGCTGCTCGGGTTGACCCTGCTGAACCCGATGACGGTGCTCTACTTCACCGCTCTGGTGCTCGGCCGCCGGGACACGGCCGAGGCGGGCATGGTCCCACTGGCGCTCTTCGTGGCCGGGGTGTTCCTGGCGTCGGCGAGCTGGCAGCTGGTCATCGCCGGCGGTGGCACTGTGGTCGGCCGGGCGCTGACCGGGCCGCGTGGCCGGCTGGTCACCGGCCTGGTGTCCAGCGCGCTCATCGCCGCGCTGGCGGTGGCCGCGCTACTGCCGGGCTAGCGGTCACCACCCGAACGCGCCGGCCACGCCCGACCGCACCAGGCCCGCCGGGCCCGCGCCGGGCGGCCGGACCGCGTCGCGCCGCCGAGCCGCCCGGGGGTCCGGTCGGGTTCGTTGTGCCGTACGGTCGGGCGATGACCAGTCGACCCGCAGCCGGCGGAGGCCGGTGGGTCGAGGTCGACCCGGCCCGCGTCGGCCGCTGGGTGGAGGGCTTCGCCGACCGGCACGGCCCGCCCACCTCCAGCACGCGGGAGTACGGCCTGCTGCTCGCCGCCCCGGACGGGGCAACCGCCGAGCTGTACGCCCCACCGGGCGCGCCGGCCGGCGTGGATGTGGCCGGGTTCGTGGCCTCCGCCGTCATGCCCCGCCGGATCGGCCTGCTGCTGGCCCGCAAGGGCGCGGTGGCGCTCGGGGTGGCCGAGGGCGCCGACCTCGTGGTCTCCAAGGTGGACACCCGGTACGTGCAGGGGCGTACCGCTGCGGGGGGTTGGTCGCAGCACCGGTTCGCCCGCCGGCGCGACAACCAGGCGAAGGCGGCGTTGGGCGACGCGGCCGACCTGGCCGTACGGCTGCTGTTGCCGGAGGCGGCGACGCTCGCCGCGCTGGTCTGTGGCGGTGACCGGCGGGCGGTGGACGGGGTGTTGGCCGACCGGCGGTTGGCCCCGCTCGTGCCGTTGCGGGCGGAGCGGTTGCTCGACGTGCCGGAGCCCCGGCACGCGGTGCTGGTCGCGGCGGTGGGCGCGGCCCGTGCGGTACGGATCCTGGTGCGCGACCCCGACTGACCTCGGGGACCCCGGTGTCAGAGGGGAGACGACCGCCACCCGAAACGGGGTTCCCGGCGTGCCGCCCGGCTGGTGGCCGGAGGATGGGCGCGTGGAGTTTCTGGTTGACATGGTGACGACGGTGCCGGGGGGAACGTCGGACGACGGGGTCGCCGACATGCGCGCGCGAGAGGCGGCGCGCTCGGCCGAGCTGACCGCCCAGGGCAGCCTCCTGCGGTTGTGGCGGCCGCCGCTGGCGCCGGGGGAGTGGCGTACCTGGGGGCTGTTCCAGGCCGACGACGCCGACGAGCTGGAAGCCGTGCTCGCGTCGATGCCGCTGCGCGCCTGGCGGCGCGAGACCGTGACGCCGTTGGCGCCGCACCCGAACGACCCGGGTCAGCCGTCCCGCTGAGCCTGGACGGGCTCGCCCTTCCGTGAGGCAGCTCGACACTGACGCAACGGGGCACGTCCGTCAGCAGGGGGGATCATCATGTCCGAGGCTCAAATTCTGCGTACCGTCCTGGACCGGTGGAAGTCGGCGGTCGACGCCCACGAGCCCGATCGGGTCGCGGCGTGCTTCACCGACGACGCCATTTTCCAGGGGTTGCACCCCTACAGCGTCGGTCGTGCCGGCATCGCTGAGTACTACGCCAGCCAGCCGCTCGGCCTGACCGCCGCGTACGACATCCGGGAGATCCGTCGTCTCGCCGACGACGTCGTGCTCGGCTACCTGGAGGTGGAGTTCGGCTTCACCGACCGGCCGGCCCTGACCGTCAACCTCGGCGTGCTCCTGCGGCGGGTCGACGAGGACTGGCTCATCGGCCACTACCAGGTTTCGCGGCTCGCCTGAGAAGGGACCGCCGGAGGCCATCCCGTTCCGCTCGCACGGCGAGAACCGCCAGAACTGCGAAAACGGCGATCGTGGCAGGCCCGCCGAGGGGGCCTGCCACGATCTCGCGACGAGGTCAGAGCTGGTCGGTGCCGAAGGTGTCGCAGGTCTTCGGGTCACCGCGGTCGTAGCCCTGGGTGAACCAGCGCTTGCGCTGCTCGGAGGTGCCGTGGGTGAACTGGTCGGGGTTGACCCGCCCGCCGGAGCGTTCCTGGATGCTGTCGTCGCCGATCGCCTCGGCGGCCTGCACTGCCTCGCTGATGTCGGCCTGGGTGATGGACGTGAACAGCGGTTCCTGGCCGGTCTTGTCCTTGCTCTCGGTGGCGTGCTTGGCCCAGGCACCGGCGTAGCAGTCGGCCTGCAACTCCAGCCGTACCGAGGCGGAGCGGGGGCCGCTCTGGTCGCCCTGGCCGGCCTTCGCGTTGGTGCCGAGCAGGTTCTGGATGTGGTGTCCGTACTCGTGCGCGAGTACGTAGGGCTGGGCGAACTCGCCCTTGGCGCCGAACCGGGAGGCCAGCTCGTCGTAGAAGCTCAGGTCGATGTACACCTGCTTGTCGGCGGGGCAGTAGAACGGGCCGACGCCCGAGTCGGCCTGGCCGCAGCCGGTGTTCACGGCGGCCTGGAAGAAGTTGGTGTCGGTCGGTTCGTACTGTCCCTTGCCCAGCTCCGGGTAGGCCTTCTGCCAGTACCCCTGGATGCTGTTGACGTAGAGCGCGTTGCGGCAGCGCTGGTCTTCGAGCCGCTGGGGGTTGTCGCGTGAGCAGAGCTGCTCCAGGTCGGTGCCGCCGGCCTGACCGCCCTCGTCGCCGTTGGTCATGGCGTTGAGGCCGAAACCGCCGCCGAGCAGCGCGATGAGCACTGCCACCACGATGCCGATGATGCCGCCGCGACCGCCGCCGCCGGGGATCGGGATGCCGAGGCCGCCGCCGCCGGATCCACCGCCACGGCCCACGTCATTGACCTGGGAGGTGTCGATTTCGGCCCGCTCGTTGAGTTCCATGGTGACCCCGATCGCCGTATGCCGGTGAGTGTCTTTTGTGTGTCGTTTCGTCCATCGAGTGCCGGACGGGGTCCGGACAGGCGTTCCCGTACCCGATGATCTTGATCGGTAATCCGGGCGGGGCGTCCGGCGACGCCCGGTACACTTGTCAGGTGCTGCGCTGCGAAGGCTGAACCGCCCCGCGCCGTCGGGCCCCTTGAGCCCGCCGGCCGTTTCGCGTGCCCCGAGTCAGCCTTCCGAACCCCGAGAGCGAGCCCGCAAACATGATCACTGCCACCGGCCTGGAACTGCGTGCCGGTTCCCGGATCCTGCTGTCCGACACCACCCTGCGCGTGCAGCCCGGTGATCGGATCGGCCTGGTCGGTCGCAACGGCGCCGGCAAGACCACCACGCTGAAGGTGCTCGCCGGCGAGGGGCAGCCGTACGGCGGCCAGATCGACCAGCGCAGCGCCATCGGTTACCTCCCGCAGGACCCGCGCACGGGTGACCTGGAGGTCACCGGTCGCGACCGGGTGCTCTCGGCCCGCGGGCTGGATGTGCTGATGTCCCAGATGCAGGAGGTCGAGGCCCGCCTCGCCGAGGACGCCAACGACAAGCTGGTCCGTCGGTACGGCGCGCTGGAGGACCAGTTCGCCGCCCTCGGCGGGTACGCGGCCGAGGCTGAGGCCGCGCGGATCTGCGCCAACCTCGGCCTACCGGACCGGGCGCTCGCGCAGACCATCGGCACCCTCTCCGGTGGTCAGCGCCGGCGCATCGAGCTGGCCCGGATCCTGTTCCGCGACGCGGGTGAGAACGGCGGCGGCATCCTGCTGCTCGACGAGCCCACCAACCACCTCGACGCCGACTCGATCACCTGGTTGCGGGGCTTCCTCGCCAACCACAAGGGCGGCCTCATCGTGATCTCCCACGATGGCGCGCTGCTGGAGTCGGTGGTCAACAAGGTCTGGTTCCTCGACGCCACCCGGTCGGTCGTCGACGTGTACAACCTGGGCTGGAAGGCGTACCTGGAGGCACGCGAGACCGACGAGCGACGCCGCCGTCGGGAGCGGGCCAACGCGGAGAAGAAGGCCGGCGCGCTGATGGCGCAGGCCGACAAGATGCGGGCCAAGGCAACCAAGACCGTGGCTGCGCAGAACATGGCCCGGCGCGCCGAGAAGCTGATCTCCGGCCTGGAGGAGGTGCGGGTCGCCGACCGGGTTGCCAAGGTGCGGTTCCCCAGCCCCGCCCCGTGCGGCAAGACCCCACTCACGGCGACCGGCCTCTCCAAGTCGTACGGCTCGCTGGAGATCTTCACCGACGTCAACGTGGCGGTGGACCGGGGCTCCCGGGTGGCCATCCTCGGGCTCAACGGCGCCGGCAAGACGACTCTGCTGCGGATGCTCGGCGGGTTGCTCAGCCCGGACACCGGCGAGGTGCACGCCGGCCACGGCCTGCGGCTGGGCTACTACGCCCAGGAGCACGAGACGCTGGACGTGGAGCGGACGGTGCTGGAGAACATGCGCGCCGCCGCCGTCGAGCAGTCCGACACCGACCTGCGCAAGATCCTTGGCGCGTTCCTCTTCTCCGGCGACGACGTGAACAAGCCGGCCGGCGTGCTCTCCGGCGGCGAGAAGACCAGGCTCGCCCTGTCCACCCTGGTCTGTTCCGGCGCCAACGTGCTGTTGCTCGACGAGCCGACGAACAACCTCGACCCGGTCAGCCGGGAGCAGGTGCTCGACGCCATCGCCAACTATCCCGGTGCGATCGTCCTGGTCACCCACGACCCGGGTGCGGTGCTGGCGCTCAAGCCGGACCGGGCCATCCTGCTGCCCGACGGCGACGAGGACGCCTGGAGCGACGACCTGCTCGAACTGGTCGAGCTGGCCTGACCGGGAACACTGTCGGCCGGCTCTCAGCCGAGCAGGTCGACAAGTCGGCCGAGCACGCCGGAGCTGACCAGGATCACCAGCCCGATGGCGATGAAGATCGTCGGCACCAGCCAGGCGCCGGCCCGCTCGACCAGCCGGACCACCCTCCGGTGCCCGCCCAGCCAGGCCCCGGCCACGCACCACAGCGCGATCAGCAGCACGAAGACCAGCAGGAACACCGCGCTGTCGGCCACACCGAAGGCCCGGAAGACGGGTACGTAGACCGCGACGTTGTCGGCGCCGTTCGCGATCGTCACCCCGGCCACGCCGAGCGCTCCGGTGACGACCGCCGGCGCCTCGTCGTCGTCCGAGCCGCGCAGCGCGCGTACGCCGAGCGCGATCGGCAGCAGGCCGAGCAGCCCGGTCCACGGGTCGGGCACCACCAGAAGTCCACCCGCGATCACCGCGCTGGCAAGCGCGAGCGCGCCGATGCCGAGGTATTGGCCGGCGACAATCTCCCACGTGCGGGGTTGGCCGGTGGTGCGGGCCGCGACGAAGAACAGCGTCAGGATGACGATGTCGTCGATGTCGGTGGCGGCGAAGACCACGGCTGCCGCGCCTGCGGTGCTCAACAGGTCGATCACGACCGAAGGCTACGGGCCGCCGCCAAGTCCCCAGCGGTGGTACGCCCGGACGCCGCGGCGGGCCTGATCGCCAGGATCACTCTATCGGGAAGCTGACATTGCATAGCGTGTCGGTTGGCGAAGAGTTGATATCTGGCGCATGATCGTTCGAGGCGGTCTAATAGGTGGGACCGTATCCGAACCGCACAGTCTGGGACGTGAGGACACAGTATGGCAGCCACTGGCACAGCCACCAGCACTGAGAAGGGTCGCCGGATCGTCGGAGCCGAGCGTCAGACGCTCGCCAAGGACCTGGTAAAGCGGTACACCTCGGGGGAGAGCATCCGCGCGTTGGCGGCCTCGACCGGCCGTTCCTACGGGTTCATCCACCGAGTGCTCACCGAGTCCGGGGTGCAGCTGCGTCAGCGCGGTGGTGCCCGGCGCCGCAAGAAGGCGTGACCCGCCCCTCAGCGTCGTTCACCAGCGCCGCGCCCCGGGACGTCCGGTGACCGCCGAGGCGACCGGGGTTCGGCTGACTTGCGACGGGCCGGTCGCCACGGTGACGTTGTGCCGGCCCGACGTGCTCAACGCCCAGACGCCCGCGATGTGGCGAGCGATGAGCGACTTCTCCCGCGACCTGCCCGGCGACGTGCGGGTGGTGGTGGTCCGTGGTGAGGGTCGCGCGTTCTCGGCCGGCCTCGACCTCGCGGTGGCGGGTGCCTCCGGGCCGGGGTCGTTCGCCGAGCTGGCCACGCTGCCCGAGCAGGAGTGCGCCGAGCGCATCGCGGAGTTCCAGGCCGGGTTCACCTGGCTGCACCGGCCGGATGTCGTCTCCGTCGCGGCCGTGCAGGGCCACGCGATCGGTGCCGGTTTCCAGCTCGCGCTCGCCTGTGACCTGCGAGTGCTGTCCGCGGACGCGAAGCTGTCGATGGCCGAGGTGACCCTCGGTCTGGTGCCTGACCTGGCCGGCACGAAACGCCTCGTCGAGTTGGTCGGCTACGCGCGGGCGTTGGAGATCTGTGCGACCGGCCGCCGGTTGGACGCCGCCGAGGCGGACCGGATCGGGCTGGCCACCCTTGTCGTTCCCCCGGCCGAACTGGACGACGCGGTGCGGGACCTGACCGCCGGCCTGCTCTCCGGTGCCCGCGACGCGGTGGTGGAGATCAAGGCGTTGCTCGCCGGTGCCGCCGGGCGTTCGCACGCCGACCAGCAGCGCGCCGAGCGGGAGGCGCAGACCCGTCGACTGCGTGACCTTGCCGGCACTGGAGAATAGGTAAGGACCGCTCGGGAAGATCCGGGTTACGACCGAGGTTGTCACACTCGTCGGGAGAATTGACCTGACGGTGCGGTCTGCCCGGCAACCCGGAGGTGAGCGATGTCCAACCCGATGTCCGGCGGTGGCATGGCCGGGTGGAGCATGCTCCGGTCGATGCGCAACCGCGACGAGGTCTCCACCCACCGGCTGAAGCGCGGGGTGGCCCGCCGCATCGTCGCCTTCGCCCACCCCTACCGGCGCGACATCGTCGTCTTCCTGGCCACCGTGGTGTTGGCCGCCATCATCGGCGTGGCGACTCCGGTGCTCGCCGGTGACGTGATCAACGCGATCAACCGGGGCGGCACCGAGGCCGGCCGGCTGGTGGTGCGGCTGGCCCTGTTCATCGCCGCGCTGGCGGTCGCCGACGCGCTGCTGTCGCTGGCCCAACGATGGTATTCCGCCCGCATCGGCGAGGGCATCATCTTCAACCTGCGCACCCGGGTCTACGACCACGTGCAGCGGATGCCGTTGCAGTTCTTCACCCGTACCCAGACCGGCGCACTGGTCAGCAGGCTCAACAACGACGTGCTCGGCGCCCAGCGGGCGTTCACCTCCACCCTGTCCGGTGTGGTCAGCAACGTCATCCAGTTGGTGCTCACCGCGGCGGTGATGTTCACCCTCTCCTGGCAGATCACCGCGCTCTCCCTGGTGCTGCTGCCGATCTTCATCATCCCGGCCCGCCGGGTCGGTCGACGGCTGGCGGACATCACCCGCGAGGCGTACAACCTCGACGCCAAGATGAACGCGACGATGACCGAGCGGTTCGGGGTGGCCGGCGCGCTGCTGGTGAAGCTCTTCGGCCAGCCCGAGATCGAGGCCCGCCGGTTCGGCGACCGGGCCGAGCGGGTCCGCGACATCGGCATCCAGTCCGCGATGTACTCCCGCACGTTCTTCGTGGCGATGCTGCTCGTCGCCTCACTGGCGCAGGCGTTGACCTACGGTCTCGGTGGCTGGCTCGCGGTCACCGGCGGCGTCAGCGCCGGCACCGTGGTGACGCTCGCGCTGCTGCTCACCCGCCTCTACGGGCCGCTCACCGCGCTCTCCAACGTCCGGGTGGACGTGATGAGCGCGCTGGTCTCCTTCGACCGGGTCTTCGAGGTGCTCGACCTCAAGCCGGGCATCGTGGAGAAGCCCGACGCGGTGCCGGTGCCCCGGGGCGCCGGCCGGGTCGACTTCCGGGACGTGCGTTTCCGCTACCCGAGCGCCGCCGAGATCTCCCTCGCCTCCCTGGAGGAGGTCGCCACGCTCGACCGGACCATCAACGAACCGGTCCTCAAGGGGGTCTCGTTCAGCGTCGAGCCGGGGCAGATGGTCGCGCTGGTGGGCCCGTCCGGGGCGGGCAAGTCGACGCTGTCGATGCTCATCTCCCGGATCTACGACGTCAGCGACGGTGAGGTGCTCGTCGGCGGGGTGGACGTGCGCGACGCGACGCTCGCCTCTCTGCGGGACGAGATCGGTGTGGTCACGCAGGATTCGCACCTGTTCCACGAGACGATCGCCGAGAATCTCCGCTACGCCAAGCCGGACGCCACCGACGACGAGATCTGGGCCGCGCTGGCCGGGGCGCAGGTGGCCGATCTGGTTCGGGCGCTGCCCGACGGTCTGGACACCACAGTGGGGGAGCGCGGCTACCGGTTCTCCGGTGGCGAGAAGCAGCGCATCGCGATCGCGCGACTGCTGCTCAAGGCCCCGTCGATCGTGATCCTCGACGAGGCGACCGCACACCTGGATTCGGAGAGCGAGGCGGCGGTGCAGCGGGCGCTGTCGGTGGCGCTGGCCGGGCGTACCGCGCTGGTGATCGCGCACCGGCTCTCCACCGTGCGCGACGCCGACCAGATCCTGGTCCTGGACGGTGGACGGATCGTCGAGCGGGGGCGGCACGACGAGCTGGTGGCGGTCGGTGGGCTCTACGCCGAGCTGTACCGCACCCAGTTCGCGGTCGCCGACTCGCCCACCCCGTTCGTCGACGCGACCGGCCCCGAGCCGGTGGTCATGCCGCTGGGCACGTACCGCGCCGACGAGGTGCTGCCGCCCGCCGCCGCCAACTGACCTCTGCGCCGAGGGTGGCGTCCGGCGCGGTCACTCCGACGAGCGCCGCGCGTTGTCAACCGGTGGCGCGGCGGTCCGGCAGATCGGTCGCCGCCCGCAGTTCGGCGAAGGCCAGGCCCAGGGTGACCGGGGTGAAGTGCGCGTTCAGGCCGCTCGGGTTGGGCAGCACCCAGAGCCGGGCGTCGGCCAGCGCCTCCGGTTGCGGCCCGAAGGTGGCCTTCGGCCGCTGAAAACCGATCCGGTACGCGGTCACCCCCACCACTGCCACCCAGCGCGGCCGGTACCGGGCCACCTTGTCGGTCAGGATCGCCGCGCCGTCGAGGAGTTCCCCGGCGCTCAGCTCGTCCGCGCGGGCGCTGGCCCGGGCGGCCATGTTGGTGATGCCGAGCCCGAGCGCGGGCAGCTCGTCCTGCTCGCCGGGGTGCAGCAGCCGGGGTGTGAACCCGCCCCGGTGCAGGGCGGGCCAGAACCGGTTGCCGGGCCGGGCGAAGTGCCATCCGGTCGCGGCCGACCACAGGCCCGGGTTGATGCCGACGAAGAGCACCGCCAGCCCCGGCGCGAGGACGTCGGGGATGGTCCGGTCCGCGGCCGCCGCCAGATCCGCGCGGGTCGGCCGGACCCGGCCCGCCGTCGCCGCGCGGGTCGTCTCGGGCGTGACCGCGCCCGCGTCCCGGGCAGCTCCGTCCGCCGTTGCCGCGCGGGTGGCTCGGGCCCGGCCGGGTGTCACAGCCCGCGCAGCGCGCCGCCGTCGACCGGCAGGGTGATCCCGGTGAGGTAGCTCGCGGCGGGGAGAGCACGAACGCGGCCACCCGGCCGAACTCGGCGGGGTCGCCGAGGCGGCGCAGCGGGATGGTGGCCTCCGCGTCGGCGCGGGCGCGCTCCGGGTCGCCGGTCGCGGCGAAGAGTTCCCGGTTGCGGTCGGTCATGATCCGGCCGGGCAGCAGCCCGACCACCCGGACGCCACGCGGGCCGTAGTCGTCGGAGATGTCCTTGGCCGCGCCGACCAGGCCGGGTCGTAGACCGTTGGAGATGCCGAGGCCGGGCACCGGGCCGCGGGCCGAGGTGGAGAGCACCAGCCCGATGGCGCCGCCCTCGGGCAGTGCGGCGGCGATCGTACGGACCGCGCGGATGGTGCCCAGGAAGACCGTTTCGAAGGAGAGTCGCCACTGCTCGTCGGTGATCGCCGCCGCGTTGCCCGCCGGTGGGCCGCCGACCGAGATCAGCGCGCCGTCGAGCCGGCCGAAGTGCTCGTGGGCGGCGGCGACGAGCTGCTCCGGGGTCTCCGGGTCGGTCAGGTCCGCGGTCAGCCCGACGGCGTGCTCCGGGCCACCCAGCTGTTGTGCGGCGGCGGCCACCGCGTCCGCGTCCCGGGCCGAGAGCACCACCCGCGCGCCGTCGGCGACCAGGCTCTGCGCGGTCGCGTAACCGAGGCCCCGGGAGGCGCCGGTGAGGACGTACACGCGGTCGGTCAGTCCGAGATCCATAACTCCGATCCTGCCGCATCCGGTACGCCGTCGCCAGCGCGGGTGGCGGCCCGTGGGGCGGGGCGCAGCAGGCGTACCCGGCCGGCGATCTGCACCGCGACGGCGCCGCCGGCGCGGCCCACCGCCGGCATTCGGCGCGGACGCGGCGCCCGGAGCCCGTCGTAGCGCAGGCGTGCCTCCCGGACGGCCAACTCCTCGGCGGCTGCCGGGGAGCGCGTGCCGGTCGTGCAGCGCCCGGGCCAGGTCCCAACCGTCGCGCAGTGATCCGGCGGTGGGTCGTCGGGCCGCCCAGTCGGCGAAGATGGTCGACCACCCGGCACCGAGGCCGGCGGCGAGCAGTGGCCAGTGCCGGGCCACCTCGCCAGCGCGCTTGCGCAGCAGGGCCGTGCGGGTGGCGGCCAGCGGGCCCGGCGCGAACCCCGCCGGTGGGGCGCCACCGGCGACCAGCGCCGCGACCAGCTCGGCCTGCCGTTCGGCGAGCCCTGCGCGGGGCGTGGGCGCGGAGTCGCCGTCGGGTGCGCCCGTCATGTCACGGCCGGGAAGCCCGCGGCGGCGGCCAGGGCGTCCAGTTCGGCGCGGAGTTCGGCGGCCGGCGGGTAGTGGCCGTCGCGCTCCAGCAGCAGCGCCGGTGGTCGCCGCCGGGCGCAGAGCGCGCTGACCAGTTCCAGCACCGCTGCCGGCACCGGGTCGGTGTGGGTGTCGTGGTAGAAACCGCCGTGCTCCGCGCCGCCGGCCACGTGGGCGTACGCGATGCGCTCCAGCGGCAGGCGGCCCAGCAACGCGAGCGGGTCGGTGCCCCGGTTGCGGGCGTTGGCGTGCACGTTGGCCACGTCCAGCAGCAGCAGGGCCCCGGTCCGGTCGAGGATCTCGGTGAGGAAGTCCGCCTCGTCCAGTTCGTCGTCGGGCCAGTCGACCAACGCGGCGATCGGTTCCAACGCGATCGGCACCGGAAGCTCGGCCTGTGCCCGCGCCACGTTGGCGCAGACCGCGTCGACGGCTTCGCGGCTGCGCGGCAGCGGCAGCAGGTGGCCGGCCTCCAGTCCGCCGGCCCTGACGAACGCGATGTGCTCGCTGACCAGTGGGGCGTCCAGGCGCTGTGCCACCGCGGCCAGGTGGGCGACCCGGGCCGGGTCGACCGGCTCGGCGCCGCCGAGGGAGAGCCGCACCCCATGGGGTACGACGGTCACCGCGCGTTCCCGTAGCTGGGTCAGCCCGGGCGGGAGCGGCCCGGTGGCGGGCACCCCCTCGGCCACCACCTCGACGAAGCGCAGGCCGGGCAGCTCGGCCACGAAGCCGGCGATCTCCGGGCGCCAGCCGATGCCGACGCCGGATGGGCCGGTCATCCGCCGCACCCCCGCCTCCGCCGCACCCGCCTCCGCCGCCGCAGGAGCTGCCGCCGTCTCCACCGGAGCTGTCGCCGCCGCCCGAGGACCCGTCGGACCCTCCGGCCCAGCCGCTGCCGGAGGCGGCCTGGCGCTGGATCTCGGCCTGCTCGGCGAAGCCCGGGTCGAGTACCCAGAGCGAGGCGGTGCCGTACAGGGCCACGCTCATCGCCGCGCCGGCCGCTCCGTAGGTGGCGTAGGCCGGCGCGGAGGCGGGGGCGAGGTGGGTGTGCTGGCGGCGGACGGAGCGGAGGGCGGCTCGTCCGGCCCGGGTGAGCGTGGGAGCCCGGCGCAGCACCAGCGTGACGATCAGGAGCGTGGCCAGCGTCAGCAGCAGGTAGCCGACCGGGCGACCGCCGAACAGGCCGGAGACCAGCCGGAGCACACCGAGACCCAGCAGGGCGATCAGGAGGGTGGTCCAGAAGCGGGCACGGGCGCGCTGCGCGTCGGTCGTCAGCAGCCCGCGCTGCTCCAGGCCGTTGCGGATCTGGTGCAGCGCGACGCGTACCCGCTCGTCCTGTGGCAGGTCCCGGACCCGCGCGTGCTGGTGGGCGGCCCAGTGGATGGCCTGGTCCAGTGGGGTGAGCCCGGTCGGGGCGGCGCCGACGGTGGTCAGTCGACGGTCCGGTCGTACGCCGACCGCGCCGCTGCCGCGCAGCCCGCCCAGCGCGGCGTGCACCGCGAGTTGGGGGCCACCGTTGAGGTAGGCGACCTGCTGTGGTCCGAGTGGGTCGGGTGTGGCGTGCGCCGGGACGGTCAGCAGGCGGATCCGGTGGTACGCCGCGACCGCCGCCACGATGATGGCCGCCGCGATGTAGTACCGGAGGAAGGTCGGGCCGGAGATGCCCCAGGTGTCGCCGGACGCGGCGTGGACGATCATCGACTGCTCCTGTCACCGGAGGGATCGGCGGCCCCATTGTGGAGCAGCCCCGCCACGGTCGACAGGCCGGTGTCCGCGTGGTCAGTGGCGGCGGACCGCCTCCTCGACGAGGTCGAGCACCGGGCCCAGGTCGCCCGCCGGTCGGCCCATGGCCAGGTGCAGCACCAGGCCGTCGTAGGCCAGCTCCAGGAACTGGGCCAGCACGTCGATCGGGACGTCCTCGCGCAGCACCCCGGCGTCGCGCTGGCGGGCCAGCCGGTCCCGGGTCGCCTCCGCGATTGCGGCGGACCGCTCGGCCCACCGCTTGGCGAACGCCGGGTCGGTGCGCAGCCGCCGGGAGACCTCCAGTTGGCTGCCCAGCCAGCCGGTGGTGTCCGGGGAGACGGCGCGGGCGAGCAGGTCGCGCATGACCTGGACCAGGCCGTTGCGGGCGACCGTCTCGACCATGGCAGCGGCGTCGTCCTCGGCGACGGCCAGGAACAGCGAGTCCTTGTCGCGGAAGTGGTGGAAGATCGCGCCACGGGACAGGCCGGTGGCCTCCTCGAGGCGGCGTACTGTCGCTCCCTCGTAGCCGAGCCGGGCGAAACACGCCCGGGCTGCGGCGAGGATCTCCTGCCGGCGCGCGTCGAGCTGGTCCTGGCTTACTCTGGGCACACGTCGATCGTTGCAGGTCACCCCGGGGCATGCAAACCGTACGTACGGCTTGGGACGTCTCCGATTACCATCGCCCGGTGACCCAGCCCCGCACGCTGCCCGCCTCCCCGCTGACGGTGGCCGCCGTCCAGGCCACCCCCACGCCCGGCGACGTCGCCGGCAACGCGGTCGTCGCCGCCGACCTGGTCCGCCAAGCCGGCGAGTGGGGCGCTCGCGTGGCGGTCCTGCCGGAGCTGTTCCTCTGCGCGTACCACCCGCCGGCCCTCGCCGCCGACCCGGCCGGCACTGACGTCGCGGCCGACCCGGCCGGGGTGGTCGCGGATCCCCGGCTCGACCCGCTGCGGGTCGCGGCGCGCGAGGCCGGTGTCACCGCGCTTGTCGGCGCGGCCGTCCGGCACCCGGACGGCCGGCGGACCATCGCGGCGCTGGTGGTCGACCGGGCCGGCCAGGTGCGGGTCGGGTACGACAAGCAGCAGTTGTGGGGCGACGAACGAGAGTTGTTCAGCCCCGGCGACCGGGGTGCCACGCTGCTCGTCGACGACTGGCGGCTCGGGCTGGGCATCTGCTACGACGGCTGTTTCCCCGAGCACGGCCGCGCCGCCGCCCTCGACGGCGCGCACGCCTACCTGTGCCCCAGCGGATACCTGGCTGGCTCCGAGCACCGCCGGGATCTCTACTACGCCGCGCGTGCCCTGGACAACACCATGTTCGTGGTCTTCGCCAACGCGGTCGGCGGCGTCGAGCCGTGGCGGTTCAACGGCGGCGCGGCCGTGTACGACCCCGAGGGGCGGGTGCTGGCGCGCGGGGCCGACGACGGCACGGCGGTGCTCGTGGCGACGCTGGATCCCGCCGTGCTCGCGGCCACCCGGGCGGCCCACTCGATGCTCGTCGATCGGCTGTCGGACCAGGGCGGCCCGCGGGTGTCGATGCCTGGCTGAGCACTTCGTCAGGCCGATACCCGCCGCATCTGTTGGCGGACACGTCGGTCCCGTAGGGTGCCCGAGTGCCACTGCTCCTGCTGGACCTGGACAACACCCTGCTGGATCGGGCCGGGCCGTTCCGCCGCTGGGGTGAGCGCTTCCTGGACAGCATCGGCGCGCCCCACACCGACATCGACTGGCTGGTCTCGATCGACGCCGACGGTCTGACCGACCGCTGGGACCTCGCCGACGCCATCCGGGACCGCTACGAGCTGCGCATTCCCTCGATCGACCTGGTCGAGGAGCTGCACGACGGGGTGGTGGCGCAGACCCGGCTCGACCCGCTGACCGCCTGCGCGCTGCGGATCGCCGACGACGCTGGCTGGGTGCCGGTGGTGGTCTGCAACGGCACCGTACGCGTCGAGGACGCCAAGATTCGCCGCACCGGGCTGGACCAGTACGTCGCGGACTGGGTGATCTCCGAGGAGGCTGGCGTCAGCAAGCCCAACCCAAGGATCTTCGCGCTCGCCGCCCAGCGGGTCCGGATGCCGCTGCGGGGGGCGTGGGTGATCGGCGACAGCCCGGAGGCGGACATCGGCGGCGCCGCCGCCGTCGGGCTGCCGAGTGTCTGGCTGCACCGGGGGCGCACCTGGTCGGATGCCCGGTTCGCGCCGAGCCGCACGGTGGACGGGTTGATCGCCGCGGTCGCCACCGTCCTCGCCCGCTGAGTGGCGCCCGCGCTGCCGGTCGCCCCGTGACACGGCGACCATCGCGCCGGCGATCGTGCGCCGGGGCCGCCGTTCGGGTGGTGGCTCGGTAATTCGGTTGACCGCCCGCCGTGGTGGTACGAGCATTGTCCGCGCATCGTGCAACCCGGGCGTGTGCCCGGTTGAGGAGAGGGGGTCGGTCATGGCCGTCTTCGCAGGTCGCTTTCAGCTGCCTATCTCAGCCTCGACCAAGGGAACCTCACCACAGTGCGCGATCATGACCTTCCGGCGCTCGAGCGCCGCAGCCGCGGCAAGAGCCGCTTCGACGACGACGAACCGCAGTTTCTGAAGCGCGGGCGGCCCACCGAGCCGCTCGCGGACCCGGACAGCGAGCCCGACCCGGACACCGGCCAGCGCTGGTCGTCCTGGGACGACGCCGTGCACGGGCCACAACCGCACCCGGTCTGGCTGGTCACCGAGTTGGCCGCCAAGGACACCGAGCTGGGTGTGTTGAAGACCGGCAAGGAGGCGGACGTCCACCTGGTCCGTCGGGCGGTGCCCGACACCGACCGGTCCTGCCTGCTCGCGGTGAAACGCTACCGGGATCCCGAGCATCGGCTGTTCCACCGCGATGCCGGCTACCTGGAGGGCCGTCGGGTGCGCCGGTCCCGGGAGAACCGGGCGATGGCCGGTCGGACGGCGTTCGGCCGGCAGATGATCGCCGGGCAGTGGGCCGCGGCCGAGTTCGCCGCGCTGAGTCGGCTCTGGGAGATCGGCGCCGGGCACGACCGGATCGCCGTGCCGTACCCGGTGCAGCTACGGGGCACCGAGCTGATGCTGGAGTTCGTCGGTGACGCCGAGTCGGGGGAGGCGGCACCCCGACTGGCTCAGCTGCGACCCGGCCCGGCCGAGCTGCGTGACCTGTGGGCCCAACTGGTGGAGGCGCTGCGGGTGCTGGCCCGGGCCGGCTACGCGCACGGCGACCTGTCGCCGTACAACCTGCTCGTGCACCAGGGTCGGCTGGTCGTGATCGACCTGCCGCAGGTGGTCGACGTGGTGGCGAACCCGCAGGGGCCGGAGTTCCTGGCCCGCGATGTGCGGGTGGTGGGCACCTGGTTCGCGGCCCGTGGTCTCCCCACCGAGCAGGTCGATCCCGGCACGTTGACAGCAGAGTTGCTGCGCGAGGCGGGCCTCCGCTGACCGGGGCGGGTCGGGCGGCCACACCGCTCGACCCGCCCCGCCGGCTATTGCAGGTAGCGCTCCACCTCGGGCTTGGGGCGTTCGCCCTGGGCGTCCGGGTCGCCGTGGGTCTCCCGGGCGGCCCGTCGGCGGCGCAGCAGGTCCCAGCACTGGTCGAGGGACTCCTCCAGGGCGCGCAGTCGCTCGCTGGCCTCGCCCTCGGTGCCCGACTCGTGGGCCTGGGCGTCGGCACGCAGCTTGTGTTCCTCGTCGACCAGCTCGGATATCCGGTTCAGGATGGTCTTGTCGTCCATGCCACAGAGCCTGGCACAGGGTGCCGTGCGTCGCCCGGATTCGGGGGTACCGGTGCGTCAGGGGTCACCGACCCGCACCGGCTGGCCCGAGGTTGCCCGGCCGGTGCGGATGCCGCGGTCGCGTTGGCGGCAGGTGGCCGTTGCGCCCGTCGCGCTCGTTTGTCAGCCTGCCCGGCGCGGTGTCGCGCCTGACTATCCATTCAGGATTCGCTCGACACGGGACATCGATGTGCGTGCGTACGCTTAGATGGAAATTGCGCCGTCCGCAAGTCTGGAGGTGCCCCTCGTTTGGTGAGATGCTTCCGTCGGCCCAGAAGGTGAAAGTTTCATCAACCTGCCCGACCGAAGTGGACCGCTGCGGTCGCCGGGACGACGAGGAGACGTGGTTCGATGTCGCAGGTGTCCGAGGCGCGCCCCGCCACCGTCAGCACCGAACCCCGGACAATCCCGTTACGGCGCGTACTGCCCGCACTGGTCCGCGACCCGCTGGGCGCGCTCGTCGACTTCGCGCAGGCCGCCGACGGCGAGGTCATTCGGCTCAACCTCGGCTCGTTCCGCCCCTATCTGGTCAGCCATCCTGAGCACCTGCAACGCGTCCTGCGCGACAACGTTGCCAACTACACCCGGGACGGCGACGGGTTGCTCTGGCGACCCGTGCGTCGAATCGTCGGTGACGCCATCCTGGTCGCCGAGGGTGAGATCTGGGAGTCCAGCCGAGGCGCGCTGCAACCGTTGTTCACCGCCAAGCGCGCCGAGACGCTCGTCGACAGGATGGCCGAGGCGATCAACGAGGCGGTCGACGAGTGGCTCGAACCGGCCCTCGCCGGTCGCCCGATCGACGGTGGCGCCGAGCTGACCCGGATCGTCCTGCGCACCACCATGCGGGTGCTCTTCGCCGACCGGATCTCGGTCCCCGATGCCCTGCGGATCAGCGCCGCGCTGGACACCGTCACCACCGCGATGCTGCCCCGACTGCTGATGCCCGCCGTGCCGTACGCGGTGCCGATGCCCGGCGACCGGCCTTTCCGCGAGGCGGTGCGCACCATCGACGAGGTGGTGCTGCCGATCATCCGGGAGGCCCGGGCCCACCCCACCGACGGCGACGACATCATCTCCACGCTCTGCCGGCCGCGCGCCGATGGCAGCGAACCCGACGAGTACGCGATCCGCGGCGACGTGGTCGCGATGTTCTCCACCGCCACCGAGACCACCATCGCCCTGCTCTCCTGGCTCTGGCCGGTCCTGGCGTCCCGACCCGACGTGGCCGAGCGGATGACCGACGAGATCGAACGGGTGGTCGGCGCCGAACGGGTCGGCCGCGAGCACCTGCCCCAACTGCGGTACGGCCGGATGGTGCTCGACGAGATGCTGCGGCTCTACCCGGCGGGCTGGATGATCCCGCGCACCGCGGTCGGCGACGACGTGCTGGGCGGGGTGCGGATCAAGGCCGGCGGCACCGTGCTGGTCAGCCCGTACGTCACCCAGCGGATGTCGACGTTCTGGACCGACCCGGCGCTCTTCGACCCGGAGCGGTTCGCGCCGGAGCTGCCCCGGCGGCGCTACCGCTACTCCTACTTCCCATTCGGCGGAGGCCCCCACCAGTGCCTCGGGCAGTACCTGTTCCTGCTGGAGGCCCAGCTCATCGTCAGCACCGTGCTGAGCCGCTACCGCTTCCGGCTACGCGAACCGGTCGACCTCACCCCTCGGATGGGCGCCTCGCTGCAACCCAAGCAGCGGGCCGAGGTCATCCTCACCCCGGTCGAGCGTCCGGTCGCATCGTGACGGAGACCCCGCGACCGGCGCGGGCCGGTCAGGACGCGGTCGCCGAGCAGGGCCGGGTGTGCGCGCTCGCCGTACGCGGCGTACGCGACCTCCAGGATGTCACCGCCGCTCACCCGGAGCTGTTCGACGCCGCGCCGTTCGACCCGGCACTGCTCAGCTCGGTGGCCACCGCCATCGCATTCACCGCGCCGTGGCACACAGCCGCGGAACTGCGGATCACCACCCGTACCCTGCTCTGGGTCTTCGCCGCCGACTGGCAGGTCGACTACCTCGCGCGGTCCGTCGACGACGTCCGGGAGGTGGTGACCGACTGCCTCGCGGTGGCCGACGGCGCGGCGCCGCCACCGGGGCGACACCTGGCCCGACTGCTGGCCGACCTGCGCGACGAGCTGAGCGCGGTGCCGGCGTTCGTCCGGCTGCGGCCGATCTGGCGCGACGAACTGGCCCGGATGTTGGCCGCCGTGGCGCGGGAGTGGGACTGGAAGCACCTGCCGACCGACCCGACCACCGGGCGGCGCCTGCCGGACCTGGACCGCTACCTGGACAACGCGGACAACCTCGCCTGCTCCTTCGTCAACGTCACCCACTGGATCGCGACCGGCGACGAGAGGACCCTCGCCCAGCTGACCGACCTGCTGGACGCCGGTCGTGGTGTGCAGCGCGTACTGCGGCTGGTCAACGACCTGGCCACCCACGGTCGGGACGCCGAATGGGGTGACCTGAACGCCCTTTCGCTTGTCGACGACCCGGCGCAGGTGCACGACCGGCTGGCCGAGCTGACCGCCCGGTCCCGGGGGGACCTGGCCGCCCTCGCCGAGCGGTGCCCCCGCCAGGCGGACTACCTCAACCGGCAGATCTCCTTCACCGGGGGCTTCTACCAACTGTCGGACTTCTGGGGCGCGCGGTGAGTAACTGCGCCACCACCCGGGTGTACGCCGACGCGGTCACCGCCGCCGACCCGGTCGCCGCCACCGCCCACGAGTTGGTCGCCGGCCTCGGTCTGCGGCCGTGGGGGCAGGTCGCCGCGTCGGTGTACGAGACCGGGCGGCTGGTCGCCGTCGCACCCTGGCTGACCGGTCACCACCGGCGGATCGCGTTCCTGCTGCGCAGTCAGCGCCCGGACGGGGCGTGGGGCCCACCCGAGGGGTACGCCCTGGTGCCGACGCTGAGCGCAACCGACGCGTTGCTCGCGGCACTCGCCGACGGCAGGGCCGGGACGAAACTGCTCGCCCCGGTGGCCCGGGGGCTCGGGGCGCTCGTCGGCACGCTGCTCCCCACCGACGCGCGGACCCTGCCGGACACCCCCGCGCTGGACCTCATCGTTCCGGCGCTGGTCGACACCATCAACGACCGGCTCGCCCGGCTGGAGCCCGCCACCGCCGCCCGACTGCCCCGCCCGCCGTTGCCGCTGCCCGGCGGGCTGAACCGGGACCGGCTGCGCGCGGTGCGGTCCGCGGTGGCCGCGGGAGCGACGCTGCCACCGAAGCTGGCCCACTTCTACGAGATCCTGGACGCGGTACCCGCCGACGCCGGCCCCACGCTCACCGCGGTCGGCGCCTCACCCGCCGCGACCGCGGCCTGGCTGACCGTGGCCGGCCCGGCCGCCGGCCCCTCCGCACACGCCTTCCTGCGGGTGCTGATCCGCGACGGAGGCGGCCCGGTGCCCTGCCCGGCACCGATCACCGTCTTCGAGCGGGCCTGGGTGCTGAGCGGCCTGTCCCGCGCCGGGTTCACGATCGACCCGCCGGCCGCCGTGCTGGAGAGCCTGACGGCTGCCACCGCCGGCCAGGGCATCGCCACCGGCGACGGCCTCCCGACCGACGCCGACACCACATCGGTGTCCCTCGGCGCGTTGGCCCGGCTCGGCCGTCCGGCGGACCCGGCCAGCCTGTGGGCGTACGAGACGGCTGACGGTTTCTGCACCTGGCCGGGGGAGGACGGCTTCTCGGTCACCACAAATGCCCACGTGCTGGACGCCTTCGGTCAGCACCTGAGCCGGCACCCGGACGCGGATGCCCGCTATCACCGGGCCGTCGACCGGCTGAGCACGGTGCTCACCGGGCGTCAGCGCGCGGACGGCGCGTGGCAGGACCGGTGGCACGCCTCGCCGTACTACGCGACCGCCTGCTGCGTGCTGGCGCTTGCCGAGTTCGGGAGGGGCGCGGCGGCTGCCGAGGCGGTGGATCGGGCGGCCGGCTGGGTGCTGAACAGCCAGCGCGCGGACGGCTCGTGGGGGCGGTGGAACGGCACCGCCGAGGAGACCGCGTACGCCCTCCAGGTGCTGTTGACGGTGCCGACGACGGTGCCGCGGGTCGACGACGCCGTGGCCCGCGGGCACGCCTACCTGCACGAATCCGCCGCCCGGGAGCACCCTCCACTGTGGTACGGCAAGGAGCTGTACTGTCCGACAGTCATCGTTCGCGCCTCGGTGCTCGCCGCCTGCCGGCTGGCCGGCATACGTGCCTCGAGCGTGGACCGATCGGTGGTGGATTGCGGTTACCAGTCAACAAAAACAGCGACTTGAGGGGTTGTGTGGACACTGCTAGCGTACGCAGAGCCTCAGCCCCGGATGCCCCGCTGTGGTGGGACGTCGCCCCCTCTGATCATTCGTTGATGAGCTGAGTCAACGCCCAGCCTGGGACGGTTCAATGCGTTCTCGCGGTACGAGTATCCGCACCAAGGTTGTCGCCCTGCTGCTCTCCCTGGTCGCGCTCTGGATGTTCGCGGCGTGGGTGACCCTGCGTGACGGCTTCAACCTGCTCGGTGTCCAGCTGCTCAACAGCAAGGTCTACGCGCCGAGCGAGCCACTGTTGCAGGAGCTCCAGGTGGAGCGGCGGTTGACCCAGGCGTACCTGAGCAACCCCGAGGCCGCGCAGCGGACGGCGCTCGAGGCCGAGCAGCGCAAGACCAAGGAGTTGGCCGCCGCCTTCGCCGACTCGGTGGGCAACTGGCAGGTCGACATCGCCGGCAGCTCCGCGCTCGACACCCAGCTCGGTCAGACGATCGCCCAGGTCAACACGTTGGAGCAGACCCGCGCGGAGGTGCTGGACCGCAAGATCGACCGGATTGCCGCCGCCGAGGCGTACACCGACGCGATCGAGTCGATCTTCCAGATCTACGACGTGACGGGCAGCCTGGACGACAAGCAGATCGCCGGCGAGGCGGCAGCCCTGATCCAGCTCAACCGGATGAAGGAGCTGATCTCCCAGGAGGACGCGCTGCTCAGCGGCCTCTTCGGCAACGGTCGGATGAGCGGCGCCGAGTACGCCCGCTACGTCGCGCTGGTCGGCTCGGAGCGGTTCGTCGGTGAGGAGACCCGGGTTCGGCTCGCCGACGCCGACCAGCGCCGTTACCAGCAGCTCGTCGAGGGTGAGGCGTTCACCCGGCTGCGCGCCGTGCAGGACAGCATCATCCGCGAGGGCCGGCCGTCGACTCAGCTACCGGTCGGCGCCGAGCAGTGGCGCGGCACCGTGGAACCCGCGCTGGCCGCAGTCAACGACGTCGTGCTCTCCGGTGGTGAGGGCATCGTCGACCGGGCCACCGGCGTCGCCGTGATGGTTGTCGTCCGGCTGGTGCTCGCCACCGGTCTGGGCCTGCTCGCCGTCATCGCCTCCGTCGTCGTCTCCATCACCACCGCACGGAACCTGCTGCGCCAGCTGGAGCGTCTGCGTGAGGCCGCCTGGCAGCTCGCCGACGAGCGGCTGCCCCGGGTGGTGGAGCGGCTCGGGCGCGGCGAGGAGGTCGACGTGGCCACCGAGGCGCCCCCGCTGGAGTTCGGCACCGACGAGATCGGCCAGGTCGGCAAGGCGTTCAACGCCGTTCAGGAGACCGCCCTACGGACCGCCGTCGAGCAGGCCGACCTGCGCCGCAACGTTCGCGAGGTCTTCCTGAGCCTGGCCCGACGCACGCAGGCGCTCGTTCACCGTCAGCTCACCCTGCTCGACGCGATGGAGCGCCGCGAACACGACGCGGAGGAGCTGGAGGACCTGTTCCGGGTCGACCACCTGGCCACCCGGATGCGGCGCAACGCGGAGAACCTGATCGTGCTCTCCGGTTCCACCCCCGGTCGGGCCTGGCGGCGCAACGTCCCGATGGTCGACGTGGTGCGCGGCGCCGTGGCCGAGGTGGAGGACTACACCCGGGTCAACGTGCTGCCGCTCGGGCCGGTCTCGCTCGGCGGCCGCGCGGTCGGCGACATCATCCACCTGCTCGCCGAGCTGATCGAGAACGGCCTGTCGTTCTCGCCGCCACACACGACTGTCGAGGTCCGCGGCCAGTTGGTCTCGAACGGGTTCGCCATCGAGATCGAGGACCGGGGCCTCGGCATGAGCGAGGAGGACCTGGCCGCCGCGAACCACCGGATCGTCGACCAGTCCGAGCTGAACCTCGCCAACGCGGCCCGCCTCGGGCTCTACGTGGTGAGCCGGCTGACCGAACGGCACGGCGTGCGGGTACGGCTCAAGGAGTCCGCGTACGGCGGCACCACGGCTGTCGTGCTGATCCCGCTGGAGCTGGTCACCGAGGCCGACGCCTCCCCGGAGGACTCGGGCTCGTTCCGGGCCGGTACGGCGATCCCGCTGCCGTCGGCGCCCGCCACCGACGCCGGCCGTCAGGCGTCCCTCGCACCTGTCGCGCTCGCCGCACCGACGACCACCACGCCGGACGTGGCGGTGACGTCGGCGGTGCCGATGTCGGCCGACACCAGCACCCCGACGACTGGCGAGGAGGCCGAGTCGGACACCGTTCTCCCCACCCGACAGCGGACCACCCCGGCAACCGGCACACCCGACCTGCCCACCCGCGCCCGGCGCGGCCAGGGCCAGCCGGCCCTGGAAGCCCCGACCGTGCCCACCGGCCTGCCCGCCGTCGACCGCACCCGCCCGGACGGTCCCGACGGAGAGCCGGTCGCGGCCAGCGACGGAGGTCCGATGCCCGCCCGCGCCGAGGCGGAGCGGACCGACTCCGGCCTGCCCGTCCGGGTCCGACAGGCGAACATCGTTCCCGAGTTGCGAGACGACCCGGCGGTGTCCGAGACCGACGACGAGGATGTGGTGCGCCCACCGGAGCAGGTGCGCCGGATGATGAGCTCCTATCAGACCGGCACTCGGCGTGGTCGCACCGACGCGGCTCGGCTGCTCGGCGGCGCCTCCGGCGCCCCGGCGGCGACGCCGTCCGAGCCGACCGACGAGGATCCACAAGCGACCTGACCGAGCACCGATGACGCGGGTTCCCACGCGGTGTGACGGTCAAGCCCCAGACGAACACGGCGCACAGCCGGGCGAGAAGAGGACGACGAAGTGACCCAGAAGACGGCTTCGAGCGCCGACCTGACGTGGTTGCTGGATGACCTGGTGGGCCGGGTGAAGCAGGCCGAACACGCGGTCGCGCTCTCCACCGACGGCCTCTTGATGGCCTCCTCCCAGGGGTTGAGCCGGGACGACGGCGAGCACCTCGCGGCGATGGCGGCCGGCATCCAGAGCCTCGCGCGAGGCGCCGGCAAGCGTTTCGGTGGTGGGCAGGTGCAGCAGACCATCATCGAGATGCAGTCGTCGTTCCTGTTCGTCACGGCGGCCGGCCGCAACGCCTGCCTGGCGGTGCTGGCCAGCGAGGACGCCGACGTCGGCCTGATCGCCTACGAGATGGCGATGCTGGTCACCCGCGTCGGCAAGTACGTCGCATCGCCGTCGCGCGGCACTGATCAGCAGGTCGGCGAGAGGTAGCGGCGATGACGGTCCAGGGGGAGTCCGCAGACCATCAGTGGGTGGACGACCATGCGGGTCCGGTGGTGCGCCCGTACGCGGTGACGCGCGGTCGGGCCCGCCCGGTCACCGGCACATTCGATCTGATCTCCCTGGTCACGGCGACCCGAGCCGAGGTCACGCCCGAGGTCGGTCTCGGTCCCGAGCATTTGGCGATCGTCGGGCTGTGCCAGCGCATACAGTCCGTCGCCGAGATCGCCGCCCATCTCGACCTGCCGGTGGGCACCATCCGGGTGCTTCTCGGTGATCTGGCAGCCCGCAGCCTGGTGCAGGTCCGCGAGCCGCAGACCACGGCCGGTCTTCCCGACAACAGCATCTTCGAGGCGGTAATCAATGGACTACGGGCACTCTGACCGGCCGGCGGGAGCGACGCCACTGCCCACCGCGATCAAGATCCTGGTCGCGGGCGGCTTCGGCGTGGGCAAGACGACCATGGTTGGCGCGGTCAGCGAAACCCGGCCGTTGCGCACCGAGGAGGTCCTGACGGAGTCGGGGGTCGGCATCGACGACCTGTCCGGGGTGGAGGGCAAGACCACCACCACCGTGGCCATGGACTTCGGCCGGATCACCATCAGCGACGACCTGGTGCTGTACCTGTTCGGTACGCCGGGGCAGGACCGGTTCTGGTTCGTCTGGGACGAGCTGGCGTTGGGCGCGATCGGCGCGGTGGTGCTGGCCGACACCCGCCGGCTCGCCGACTGTTTCCCCTCGATCGACTACTTCGAGGGTCGGGGCACGCCCTTCGTGGTGGCGGTGAACTGCTTCCAGGGCGCTCGGTCGTACCGGCTCGACGAGGTGCAGGCCGCACTGAACCTGGACCCGGGTGTGCCGGTGCTGCTCTGCGACGCCCGGCAGCGGGAGTCCAGCAAGGAGGTGCTCGTGACGCTCATGGAGCACGCCATGAAGACCCGCGAGGCCCGCCGCCGCGCCGCCAGCGGAGACTGACAGAAGTTTCTCGGGGGAGGGTGTCCGGAACGCCCCCGGCTGATCGTCATGCTGGTGAAACCCCGAGAAACCAGGGAGCGATCAGATGAAGTACATGATGTTCGTGTGCAGCGACACCGAGCCGGACACCGACCCCACCGAGCTTCCCGACATCCACAAGTGGGTGGCGGAAAACGACTCTCGTGGCCGCCGACTGACCGGCAACGTGTTCGCGTCGACAAGCGCAGCCACCACCGTCCGTGTTCGTGACGGTGAGCTGCTCGTCTCCGAGGGGCCGTTCGCGGAGACCGCCGAGGTGATCGTGGGCTTCGACCTGCTCGACTGCGCCGACCTCGACGAGGCGATCGAGGTGGCCCGTACCCACCCGATGGCCCGGGAAGGGCGACTGGAGTTGCGCCCGTTCGCTGACCTGCCGGACTGACGGACTTGGCCACATCGCAGCGCCGGCCGATGCCCACCCAGGCACCGGCCGGCGCGGTGGCGGCGGAGGCTGTCGCGGCCGCCAGCGTCGAGGCGTACCCCCGGATCGTCGCGACCCTGATCCGGGTGACCGGGGACTGGGCGTTGGCCGAGGACTGCGCCCAGGAGTCGTTGACCGTCGCCCTGGAGCGCTGGCCCGCCGACGGTGTGCCGGCAAACCCCGGCGGCTGGCTGATGACGGTGGCCCGCAACCGGGCGATCGACGTGCTGCGCCGGGCCACGGTCGAGCGGCGCAAGTTGCACGACCTGGCGTTGCTCACGCCGGACGAGGCACAGCCGGAGCCCGAGGTGGGGCAGGACATGGTGGACGACAGGCTGCGACTCATCTTCACCTGCTGCCACCCGGCGCTCGCGATCGAGGCCCGGGTGGCGCTGACGCTGCGCACGGTCTGCGGCGTGCCGACCGCCGACATCGCCCGCCTTCTGCTGGTCAGCGAGTCGACGATGACCCGCCGGCTGACCCGGGCCCGCACCCGCATCGCGCAGGCCGGTATCCCGTACCGGGTGCCGAGCGGGCCGGCGCTGACCGAGCGGCTGCCCGGCGTCCTCGCCGTGCTGTACCTGCTGTTCACCAGGGGCTACGTCGTCGACGGCGAGCCGGCCTTCGCCGACGAGGCGGTTCGGCTGGCCCGGCTGCTCGACCGGCTGATGCCCGAGCAGTCCGAGGTCGCGGCGCTGCTGGCGTTGTTTCTGTTCCAGCACTCCCGTCGGGACGCCCGCCGCGACGCGGCCGGCACCCTGCTCACCCTGGAGCGGCAGGACCGCGCACGGTGGGACAGTGTCGCCATCGCCGAGGGCCTGGCCGCCCTCGATCGGGTACGCCACGACGGGCCGTACGCGTGGCAGGCCCGGATCGCCGCCTGCCACGCCACCGCCGCCTCGGCCCACGACACCGACTGGCCGGCGATCGCGCGGGCCTACGACGCGCTGGCCGACATCCGCCCGTCGCCGGTGATCGCGCTCAACCGGGCGGTCGCGCACGGCTACGCGTACGGGCCGGCCGCCGGGTTGGTCCTGCTCGCCGAGGCGCGTGCCGGAGGCGGTCTGGACGGCTACCCGCTCACCGTCGCGGTGGAGGCAGACATGGTGGCCCGGCAGGGGGAGCGACGTCGGGCCGCCGGACTGTTCCGGGAGGCGGCGGCGATGGTGGGCTCAACCGTGGAGCGCCGCGCGCTGCTCGACCGGGCCGACGAACTCGCCCCGTAGGGGCTCGCGTCGGCTCTGTGCGTCTGGTGGTCCGACCGTGCCGAAGACGCCGGTGGGGATCGGAGAGGGTCAACGAAGTGAATCTTGGACACTTTCCGTCTTCAGCTAACGGAAACTGTCCAAGATCTCAGCTTCGGAAGGTGGCCGCACCGGGAACCTCTCAAGGTTCAGCCGCGCTTGGCCGAGGCCAGGAATCGGGACCAGGCCGCTCTGTTCAATGATGCGCGACAGGCCAAGACGTTAGCCCCGCACGAGGAGCGACCCGGGGAACGACGCAGGCTCCTTCCCGCCGAGGGCGGGAAGGAGCCTGGTGACGTCGGTACGTCAGTTGGCGATCATGCGGCGCAGCACGTACTGCAGGATGCCGCCGTGCCGGTAGTAGTCCGCCTCACCGGGGGTGTCGATCCGCACCACGGCGTCGAACTCGACGCCGGTGTCGGTGCTGACCAGCACGGTCTGCGGGGTCTCACCGTCGTTGAGGGCGGTCACCCCGGTGATGGTGAACGTCTCGGTGCCGGTCAGGCCGAGCGACTCGGCGGTGACGTCCACCGGGAACTGCAGCGGCAGCACGCCCATGCCGATGAGGTTGGAGCGGTGGATCCGCTCGTACGACTCGGCGATGACCGCCCGGACGCCCAGCAGCATGGTGCCCTTGGCCGCCCAGTCCCGCGACGAGCCCGAGCCGTACTCCTTGCCGGCCAGCACGACCAGCGGGATGCCGGCCTCCTGGTAGGCGACGGAGGCGTCGTAGATCGAGGTCTGCTCGCCGGTGAGGTGGTTGACGGTGAAGCCGCCCTCCACCCCGGGCACCAGCTGGTTGCGCAGCCGGATGTTGGCGAAGGTGCCCCGGATCATCACCTCGTGGTTACCCCGGCGGGAACCGTACGAGTTGAACTCGTGGCGCGGCACGCCGTGCTCGGCGAGGTACGTGCCGGCGGGGGAGTCCGCCTTGATCGCGCCGGCCGGCGAGATGTGGTCGGTGGTCACCGAGTCACCGAGCTTGGCCAGCACCCGGGCCGCGGAGATGTCGACGACCGGGCTCGGCTCCTGCTGCATGCCCTCGAAGTACGGGGGCTTGCGCACGTAGGTGGAGTCGCTCTCCCAGGCGAAGGTGTCGCCGGTCGGGGTCGGCAGCGACTGCCACCGCTCGTCGCCGGCGAAGACATCGGCGTACGCGGCGCTGAAGCCGGTGGCGCCGATCGCCTGGGCGATGACGTCCTGGATCTCGGCGCTGTTCGGCCAGATCTCCCGCAGGTAGACCGGGTTGCCCTCGGAGTCCTCACCGATCGGCTCGTTGGCCAGGTCGATGTCCATCGTGCCGGCCAGGGCGTAGGCGACCACCAGCGGCGGCGACGCCAGGTAGTTCATCTTGACGTCCGGGTTGATCCGGCCCTCGAAGTTCCGGTTGCCGGAGAGCACCGAGACCACCGACAGGTCGTGCTCGTTGACCGCGGCGGACACCTCCTCGGGCAGCGGGCCCGAGTTGCCGATGCACGTGGTGCAGCCGTAGCCGACCAGGTTGAAACCGAGCTTGTCCAGGTACGGCGTGAGGCCGGCCCGCTCGTAGTAGTCCATGACGACCTTCGAGCCCGGCGCCAGGGTGGTCTTCACCCACGGCTTGCGGGTCAGGCCCTTCTCCACGGCGTTGCGGGCCAGCAGCGCGGCACCGATCATCACCTGCGGGTTGGACGTGTTGGTGCAGGAGGTGATCGCGGCGATCACCACGGCACCGTGGTCCAGCTCGTACTCGACGCCGTCGGCTCCGGTGACCCGGACCGGGTGGCTGGCCCGGCCACCCGCGCCGACCGCCGCGGTCTCCAGGTCACGCGGCTCGTCGGCCGGGTCGCTGAACTCGTTGGCCGGCGGGTCGCTGGCCGGGAAGGACTCGGCGCTGGCCTCGTCGGCCGGGCCGTTGGCGCCGCGCGGCAGCTCCTCGCGGGGCACGCCCGGCTTGAGGTCACGCTCACCGACGGAGTCGTCGGCCACGTAGTCGGTCAACGCGGAGCGGAACAGCGTCTTCGCAGCACCCAGCGGCACCCGGTCCTGCGGGCGCTTCGGGCCGGCGAGCGACGGCTCGATGGTGCCGAGGTCCAGCTCCAGGCGCTCGGAGTACTCCGGCTCGGCCGCCGGGTCGTGCCAGAGGCCCTGCTCCTTGGCGTACGCCTCGACGAGCGCGACCTGGGCGGCGTCGCGGCCGGTCAGCTCCAGGTAGCGGATCGTCTCCGCGTCGATCGGGAAGATCGCCACGGTGGAGCCGTACTCGGGGGACATGTTGCCGATGGTGGCCCGGTTGGCCAGCGGCACGGCGCTCACGCCGGGGCCGTAGAACTCGACGAACTTGCCGACCACGCCGTGCTTGCGCAGCATCTCGGTGATGGTCAGCACCAGGTCGGTGGCGGTGGTGCCGGCCGGCATCTCGCCGGAGAGCTTGAAGCCCACCACCCGGGGGATCAGCATGCTGACCGGCTGGCCGAGCATCGCGGCCTCGGCCTCGATGCCGCCGACGCCCCAGCCCAGCACGCCCAGGCCGTTGACCATGGTGGTGTGCGAGTCGGTGCCGACCACCGTGTCCGGGTACGCCTGGCCGTTGCGCTCCATGATGGTGCGGGCCAGGTACTCGATGTTGACCTGGTGCACGATGCCGGTGCCCGGCGGGACGACCTTGAACTCGTTGAACGCGGTCTGACCCCAGCGCAGGAACTGGTAGCGCTCCTTGTTGCGCTCGTACTCCAGCTCGACGTTGCGAGCGAACGCGTCCTCGCGGCCGAACAGGTCGGCGATGACCGAGTGGTCGATGACCAGCTCGGCCGGGGCGAGGGGGTTGACCTTGCTGGCGTCGCCGCCCAGGTCGCGTACGGCCTCGCGCATGGTCGCCAGGTCGACCACGCAGGGCACGCCGGTGAAGTCCTGCATCAGGACCCGCGCCGGGGTGAACTGGATCTCCACGCTCGGGGCGGCGGTGGAGTCCCACCCGCCGAGCTGGCGGATGTGGTCGGCGGTGATGTTCGCGCCGTCCTCGGTCCGCAGCAGGTTCTCCAGCAGGATCTTCAGGCTGTACGGCAACCGGGCGTGGCCGTCCACCTTGTCGATCTTGAAAATCTCGTAGCTCGCGTCTCCGACGCGTAGCTGGGTCTTCGCACCGAAGGTGTCGAGGCTCGCCACGTCGTACTCCTTCACACCAGCGACCGTGAGTAGTCCTGAGCAGTCTGTCGCACCGGCCGGGGTGCCGCCGAGGTTAGGTGACACTTACCGTCCGATTCCGCTTCCAACAAAACCGTACGTCCGTCTTGCTATCTGCGCAACCTGGTGTCACTGGTTGGGCCGGCCCGCGACCGCGCCGCGTCGTCAGGTAGCGGGGTAGGGTCGGGGCCGATTCGGAAGGGGTGCCGGGTGATCGACGTTCAGCACTGGCTCTCGGCGCTGCCTCCGGGCGTGGTCTACCTGATCGTCGCCGGGGTGATCGGCGTGGAGAGCATGGGCGTCCCGCTGCCCGGCGAGATCGTCCTGGTCAGCTCCGCCCTGCTCGCCGCCACCGGCGTGGTGGAGCCGGAGTGGGTGGCCAGCGCGGCGGCGTTCGGCGCCATCGTCGGCGACTCCGTCGGGTACGCCATCGGCCGACGCGGCGGTCGTCCGCTGCTCGCCCGGCTGGGCAGGCGGTTCCCCAAACACCTGGGCCCGGCGCAACTCGCCCGTGCCGAACAGAGCTTCGCGCGGCACGGCGTCTGGGCGGTCTTCTTCGGGCGGTTCGTGGCACTGCTGCGCATCCTGGCCGGGCCGCTCGCCGGGGCTCTGCACGTGCCGTACCGCCGCTTCCTGCTGGCCAACGCGGCCGGCGGGTTGGTCTGGGCCTTCGGCACGACGTACCTGCTCTACTCGGTTGGCCGAGCGGCCGAACACTGGCTGAAGGACATCTCCTGGGCCGGGTTGGTCCTCGCGGTGCTCGCCGGGCTCGGCAGCACCTGGTGGCTGCGCCGACGCGCGCACCGCATCGAGTCGGCCGAGGTCACCCCTGACGTGGAGGCGGCCTCCAGCGGTCAGTCGGCTGCGGTGACCCCCGACGTCGACCCGGTCCGCGCGGGCAACGAGCACTGACCTCTGGGCATGCCGAAGGGCCGGGCCCCGTGGTGGGGTCCGGCCCTTCGGTGTGTGCTTGCGTGTGGCTTAGCTGGTGGCGTAGCCGCGGGTGGCGATCCAGTCGGCGAGGTGCTCGACGGTGATCCAGTAGGAGGCGGTGTTGGGGTCGGCGGAGTCGGCGATCTTGACGGTGTTGCCGTTGTCGCGGTAGCCGACGACGCTGATGTAGTGCCCGCCCTCGTAGGAGTGGCTCGCACCGTCGGTGTCGGTGCTGGTGCCGGCGATGTTGGCGACGACGGCCCGGCCGTCGTCGACGGTCGTGACGACGTCGGCGCGTAGCGTGTCGGTCTGCTTGGTGTCGGCGTCGGGGGTGCTGATTTCCACGGACCGGTAGGCGTTCTTGCCGGTTTCCTTGTTGAGGACGGGGGTGATGTCGTTGATGGAGTTGGTGCCGGCCTCGGTGGTGCCCATCTCCTTGGCCATGTCGTCGACGTTGATGTTCTTGCCCTGCACGCTCAGGGCGTTTCGGGTCGCGGCGGGCCCGCAGTAGTAGAAGTTCGGCTGGGCTTCGTAGCGCACGCCGAGTTCGCGCTCATCGTGGCCGCCCTTGCGGTCGGTCTGGGTTTGCGTGGCCGGCTTGGCGTCGGACGCCGCGTAGGCGGTGGTGACGGGGCCGGCGATGGCGCCGCCGGTGAAGGCGAGGCCGGCAGCGGTCAGGGCGGTCTTACGGATCAGATCGGTACGCATGATGGCGTGCTCCTCTGCATCGGGGGTGCCCACACCACACCCGGGTGGTGTGGTCGTGCGGGGTGGTGTGGTCGTGCGGGGAAAGCTCGAGGGGGGTCTGCCCGGCGACCCGCGAGTGGGGGTCGGCGTCGGGACAGGGTGTAACGGATGCCGGTGGCGAATCATTCCGCCTACCCGGAGGCCGGTGGTACTCGGCCGTGCGGGGGATGTAACCGGGGCGGCCTACCGGATGTTCCCGGCGGCTGCCGCGCCCCACGACTCTGACAGTCGCGGTGGTCTGCCAGGTATAACGACCCGGCCCGGCCCCCGATTCCAGGCTAAGGGTGGCCCCGACCACCCGACACCCGAGGTCAAACCCGACAATCCACCTGCCTGACGGGGCTGGCGAAACAGACACGGCGGCCACGGCGGCGTGATCCACTCGGGTTTCTGAACGTCGCGGTGTCCGGGCGCCGGGGATACCCCGATTTCATGAAAGCCGAGTGGATCACGCCGGTCTGCGCCGTTCGGCGCGGCTGGACCCGCGGTTGACCCGGGACAGGACCAGCGTGCGGGCTGGCCCCGCCGAGAACTTCACGGCACGGGTCAACGTTCCCACCGGCGCCCACCTACGCCGAACCCGGCCCAGGGCGGCACGCCGTGTGAACCCGGCCCAAGATCGTGCTCGATCCAGGAAACAGGCCCCTCCCCACGCCACGAGGCCACTACATCCTGGATCGAGCACGATCATGCGGAGGTGGGCCGCTGACGGGTCGAGTACCTGGTCCGCGACGCGCCGCCACCAGGCAACATCTAGGCTCTGACCGAGAGGGGTGGATCATGGACGCTGCAATGTTCGGGGCGCTGGCTCCTTTCCCGCCCGGGGTCGGCCGATGAGCGCTGTGGCATTCCTGAACATCGCCATGCACGGGCACATCAACCCGACATTGCCCGTCGTGGGGGAGCTTGTTCGTCGTGGCCACTCCGTCACGTACCACACGACGCCGGCCTACGCCGAGCAGATCGCGGCCACCGGGGCACGGGTGTTCCTCTACCCAGGGGACGACCCACCACTGTCCGGCCCGCCGACGCCCGTCACGGTCATGGAGCAGCTTGCGCGTTCCGCCGTACGCGTGCTGCCCGCCGTCCTCACCGACCTGCGGGGCACCCGGCCCGATCTGATCGTGCACGACTCGCTCTGCCCGTGGGGGCCGGTGGTGGCCCGGGAACTCGGCGTGCCGCCGGCATCGTCGTTCACCACGTTCGCCTTCAACCGGCACGTGCCCAGCCCGACCCGCGGCTCCTGGAAGCTGTTCAGCGCTGCGGCGGCCCTTCCCCGCTCCACCGTCGGGTACCTGAGATCCCGCTGGGAGCTGCGCCGCCGGTACGACACAGGCGCCCTGCCCCTGATCGACCTGGCCAACATCCGTCAGCCGCTCAACCTGGTCTACACCTCGCGGGCGTTCCACCCCGAGGCGGACAGTTTCGACACGTCCTACCAGTTCGTCGGACCGAGCATCGGCGCCCGCCGACCAGACTCGTCGTTCCCGGTCGACCGACTGCGGGACCCGGTGATCTACGCCTCGATGGGCACGGTGTTCGACGCCCCGCAGTTGCTGCGCACCTTCGCCGACGCGCTGGCCCCGCTGGGTGGCACCGTGATCATCTCCACCGGGCACACCGATCCCGCCGTGCTCGGCCCACTGCCGGGCAACGTGCTCGCCCACCGTTCCGTACCGCAGTTGGAGGTGCTGCCCCGCGCGGCGCTGTTCATCACCCACGGCGGGGTGAACAGCGTCAACGAGGCCCTGTACGCCGGCACCCCGATGCTTGTGGTTCCGCAGGGCGCCGACCAACTGCTGGTGGCCTCCCGCATCGTCGAGCTCGGTGCCGGCCTGTCGATCAGCACGGGGGACGTCACGGCGCAGGTCGTGCGGGCTCTCGCGCGGCGCCTGCTCGACGAGCCTGGGTTCCGGGCCGCCGCGAGCACGCTGCGGGTGGCCCAGCGTGAGGCGGGCGGTTACGCGCGTGCCGCCGACGTGCTTGAGCACTTCGTGCAGCAGACCGGCTCGGTCACCCAGCCGCGCTCTGCCGATCTGCCACCACAGGGCTGACCGATGTCGACAGTTGTCGCCATCCTGCTGCTGGTCGCCGGGCTGTCCGAGGCCGCCGGGCGCCTCCTGCCGGTGGTGGCACGCCTGTCCGGCGTGTCGCCCGCGAGGGTGGTCGGGTTGTTGCTGGCGGGCGCGATCGTCGACGGCGCGGTGTTCGCGCTCTGGCCGCTGTCCGCGTGGGCCGTCGCCGGCCTGGTGCTGCCCACCGCACCGTCCGACGCACTGGTCTGGACGCCAGGCCTGGCCGTTCCGCTGGTGCTCGCGGGAGTCCTCGCGTTCCCGCTGCTCGGGCCGCTGCTGCACCTGCTGCTCATGGTGGGGGTGGGGGCCGGTCTCGCCGGTGCTCTCGCCACGCTGGCCGGAGTCGGCTGGTGGGAGGCCGCCGGCTGTGTGGCGATCGCGGGAGTCGGGCTCGGCGTCTCCGTCGAGGGTGTCCGCCGCCTTGTCGTGAAGCTCAACAGCACCCGAGCAGTGGAGCCCGTCGCGTGATCGAACTGGCGCTCCTGCTGCTGCTCGTCGGGCTCGGACTGGTGCTGATCGCCGAGGCCCTGCTCGCCCGCTACGAGGTGCTGGTCTACGCCGCCGGCTGGCGCACACCCACCATCTCCCGCCCTGAGGGCATGTCCTACGCCCGAGGGGCGGATCCGGACCGCCCTCCGGACGCCTACCTGGTCTATCTGGACGGCATCGGGAAACGCCGTTTCCACGACACCCGCGACGGTGGCCGACTGGTCAAGGCCCTGATCAACCGCGCGCCGGAGCTCCGGGTGCTGGGCCAGGTGCAGCCCTACTCCCCGCTCGCCGTGCCGCTCTCCGACCGGCCGGTCTGGACCTGGGTGCGCCGCCGCATCGGGCTGCTGCTGTTCCTGCACAACGTGATGCAGATCTTCGTCGCCGCCGACCGCCGCTACCGTCCCCTGTACAACCGCGCCGTCGGTGCGCAGATCGCCACCGAACTCCAGGTCGCCGGTTACCGGCCGGACAGCGGCATACCCGTGGTCCTGCTCAGCTACAGCGGCGGCGCCCAGGTCGCCAGCGGCGCGGTGAACGAACTGTGGTCCCAACTGCGCACCCCGCTCTGGCTGATCACTCTCGGCGGGTTCCACAACGGCGCCAACGACATCACCCATGCCCAGCACCTCTACCAGCTCACCAGCGCCGGTGACTGGATCGAGCGGGTCGGTACCTGGATCTTCCCGCAGCGGTGGCGGCTGTTCCGCTGGAGCGGATGGAACCGGGCCGACCGCGACGGCAAGATCACCGTGCACCGGCTCGACCCCGCCACGCACATCGGCCCGCGCAGCTACATCGCCCCGGAGGCCCGCTTACCGGACGGCCGCAGCCACCTCGACCGGACCACCGACACAGTGCTCGCGCTGATCCGGGACCGCCTCAGCGTGACAGCGGAGACCGACGGCCCGCTGCCCTGACCGCTCACACCTCGGCGTGCAGACCGGCCTGCTGATTCGCCTCCGTCTCAGGGAGCCCGGAGATCTGGAGCAGTTGACTGACGACAGCCCGCAGTTGCGAGACGACGACAGCCCCGGAGGACCCGACACCCTCAGCGCACGCCTCGTCGATGTCACTGATCACCTGTAGCGCTCGCTCCCGCGCGCGGTCCGGCTCCCGTCCGGCCAGGAAGTCACGGTGCAGGAGCCTGAACGCCTGGCCGAAGTGCTCGATCGCTGTGGAGAGGCCGGCCGGCGGCGTTTCCCGGGCGTGTAGTGCCGACACCGCCCACTGCACCATCTCGCGGCTGCTGGTGTAGGCGAGTTCAAGGTGCTCGGCAGCCCGCGCGTACCGACGCATGATGCCCAGCCGTCTTCTCCGCCACGGTGAGAGAATCGCGACTTCGCATGCCGCGGCGACCACGTCGGCCGTGTTCCGTCGTTGCGCCTCTGCCGCACGCAGCCGCTGCAGGGCATCCTCGGCCTGCCGCACGTCGCGGTGGGTCAGCGCACTGGCGATGGCTGTCATCTCCCGGGCGATGGCATCGACTGTCGGACCAGCGGCGCGGTGCACGATCCGCACCGGGTTGAGTGGCAGGATCAGCAGGGCCACCACGATGGCCACCACCACACCGACAAGCGCGTTCGCCGTCCGCGGGACGGCCAGGTCCGGCCGGTCCGGAGACACTGTGCCGAGCAGGACGGCGGTGCTTCCCGCCTGCACCATGACCGCTCCGGTGCCTCGGAAGACGGCTGCCGCCGAAATGGCGAGCGCCACGACAACACCTGTCTGTATCGGTCCCGCCCCGATGAACCGTACGATCCCGTTTCCGACAAGCACCCCCAGGAACACCCCGGCGAGAAGCTCCAGAGTTCGACGGGCCCGGTTACCGACAGCCGCCGCGATGGTGCCGACCGCGGCGGCGGGTGCGAACAGCGGCTGCGGATTGTGCAGCACGTCGCTGGCAACGAACCAGGCCAACCCGGCGGCCACACCCGCCTGCACCGCGAGGATGAGGTAGGTGCGCAGCCGTTCGTAGGCCTCCCGGCCCTCGCGCAGCGCACTCTGCGCCGGTCGGGCACCCCGGCGTCTGCCGCGCACCTCATCACCCCCCCACCACCGATCGGCTCTCTGACGATCGTCGTACGACGGCGAACGTCGGGTGCGAGAGATCGCCAATCTGGTGCGCCGCCGACGGAAGCCTGCGCACCGGTGTGCCGGGGGTATTAGGCCGGCGGGGTGGGTCAGCCGGCGGCGAGCAGCTCCAAAACCGCGTCGCGGGCGGCCAGAACGGCCGTCTCCGACTGCGGGCCGTGGTTGAGGATCTCGAAGGAGTGCTGCCCGTCCGGCACCTCGATCACCCGCATCGGCCACCCCTGGGCGGTCGCCGCGGGCAGGAACGCGTCGATGCCGGCCAGCACCGGTGGGATGTCCTGACCGGCGCGGGTCAGAACCAGCGGCACGCCCGTGCCGGCGCTGAGGGCTTCGACGGGCAGGAACCGGGCGTCGACCTCCCAGCCGGGGAACGGGACGAGCAGCGGGTACGTCAGCGCGATCCCGCGTAGCCACGGCGGCGGGACGCGGAGCCAGTCGGCCGCGAAGAGACCGCCGCCGGAGAAGAACCACAGCACCACCCGCTCGGAGTCGACCCGCGGATCGGCGCGGACCTGCTCGACCATCGCGGCGATGTCGTCGGCTGCCGCGGGCAGCGCCGCCAGGTCGGACACCTGGTAGCTGACCAGCGCGGTGACCACGCCGCTCGCGGCGAGCAGCGCCCCGTAGCCGCGGTAGAGCAGCCAGTCGCGGGGATCGGGCGCGTCGGGTGGCAGAGGAGCGCCGTGCACCACCACGACGGCGGGAGCGGGACCGGTGTGGGTGGGCAGGTGCAGGTCGACGTCGCCGTGTCGTTCGACAGGGGCGGCCGGGGTGGACAGGACGAAGGGCCGTTGCGCGACGGGCGTCGTCATGGCCCCATCGTATCGATCATCGACGCTCTACAGGGGACGGTTGGTCAGGCCGGGTCGACGGGTTTCGCAGCGTCGCCGGCCTGGGCGTGCCGCTCCAGCAACCGCTGCCGGATCTCCTCCGGGGTGTACGCGCGCCGACGCCGTTCGGCCCGGGCGATCACCACGCCGGAGGCCGCAACGCCGGCGAGCCCGGCCAGCCCGAGAACCTTCCACCACCGCATTCGTTGCCGCATCGGCCTAGGCTAGACCCTCATGAGCATCAGCCTGGATGAGGCCGTCGAGTTGACCCGCACCGGTGACGTGTGGGTGTTCCGGGGTCGCAGCGTGCCGGACCGGGCGATCCAGTTCACCACCAACAGCCCGGTGAACCACGTCGGGATGGCGGTCGTGCTTGACGACATGCCGCCGCTGATGTGGCACGCGGAGTTGGGCAGGTCGTTGCCGGACCTGTGGTCGGGCACCCACCAGCGTGGCGTCCAGCTGCACGACCTGCGGGACGCGGTCTGTGTCTGGGCCAACAGGTACGGCCAACGGGCCTGGCTGCGTCAGCTCGACCCGCCTGCCGACGGGGAGATGGAGCGGGCGGTGTTGCGGACGATCGCGCGGTTGGACGGCACGCCGTTCCCGTCGACCGCACAGTTGGCGTGGCGTTGGGTGCGCGGTCGGGTGCCGGCGCTGCCGCGCCCCGGCCGACCGGCACCTCGGCCCACCCGGGCCATCTCCGCGGGCCCGGCCGGGTCGGCGGGCGAACGGGACCGGGCGCTGGAGACGGCGTACTGCGCCGAGGTGGTGGCAGTTACCTACGAGGCCATGGGGTTGCTGCCGGCGGGCCGGCGTCCGAACTGGTATGACCCGGGGCGGTTCTGGAGTGGGGACGACCTCGGTCTGGCCGCCGACGCCCGGTTGGGTTCGGAGATCGAGGTGCTGGTGCCGCCGCGCTGAGGTTTGACCTGGGCGGTGACCGGCAATTGCTGTGACCGTGAACGCCTCGACGGATCTTGACACGTTGGCCGACTTCTTCGACAGGTACGGCGTGGCGTTGACCTCCGGTGACCTGCCGGCCATCGCCGGCTGTTACGCCCTGCCGGGGTTGGTGGTGGCGGACACCTACAGCTTCTCGTTCACGTCCGCGGCGGCGGTGGCGCTGTCCTTCGTGGGCGCGGCACCCGACTACCAGGACCGGGAGTTGGTCGCAGCGCATGCCCGGATCGAGGACGTGCAGCCGGTGTCCGCGTTGTTGACGATGGTGGCGGTGGAGTGGGAGTTCCTGGACAGTCGGGGGCAGGCGGTGCCGGGGGAGCGGTACCGCTACCTGTTGCGTACCTCGGATGATGGTCCACTCATCTGCACTGTCGTCCGGACGGGCTGACCGACCGGGGCCGACCGGCCCGAACCGTACCCGCCCGGTTTCCGGCCCGCGCGGCGCTGGCTACGCTGTCGCGTCGGTGGGGGACGAGGGGAGACCTGATGGCGGTGCGGCCGGACGGTGCGGCAGATTCGCGGTCGGCGCGGGTGTTGGCGTCGGTGCCGTGGATCGTGGTGCTGGTCGGTGTGTGCGCGCTGGTGGTGCTCCTGGTGGTCGCGCTGTTGTCGTTCCGGACCAGAGAACGGGAGGCCCCGCCGCAGGCCGCGCCTCCGGCGTTCCTGCCGACCGTGCCGGCCGCCGCGTCGGCCACCGGCGGGCCGACCCCGGCGGGTGTGGAACGGCGCTCGGTGTCGCCGCGCCCGTCGCGCAGCAGTCGGACGCCGTCGCCGCGGGCCACCGTGACCGGCTCACCGAGTCCGGGGCGGACGAACGCCCTGGCGGCGCCGACGACACCGGCTGATGACACGACCAGCGCCCGGTACCAGGTCGGTACGAACGGCTGGGACGGGGACGCGGCGGTGCTGTCGATCGACAACAAGTCGAGTCGGTCGGTGGACTGGCAGGTCGAGCTGACGTTTGACGACGACACGTGGGCTCTGCGAGTTGGTGATGACTCGGGCATCTCGGTGCGAGGGCGCGGGCACGGGGAGTTCGTGTTGCGCGGCACCCGTTCGCTGAAGCCGGGTGACTCTCGGACGCTGCGACTGCGCGTCGGCTGGGGCGAGTCGGCGCAGCGACCGCTCAAGTGCACGATCAACGGGGTCGACTGCCGGATCGGCTGAGCCGAAGCTCGGGCGGTGGCCACGCGGTGAGGCTTTCCGGCCCGGCCCGCCGATCGCTACGCTGCGCGGACAGTCCACTGAAGGAGGTACATGTCCGGCATGCGCCGTGTTCCGCGCTCGCCGCACGGTCCGGTCGCGATCGCGACGTCGCCCTGGATCGTGGTGGGCGCCGGTGTCGTCGTGATGGTGGTCCTGCTCATCGTGGCCCTGGGCGCGTACCGGGGACGTAGCCCCGCACCGGACGGCGCGCAGCCGCCGGCGCTGCCGGTGCCGTCCGCGGTGGTGGCGCCGAGCCTGCCCACGTCGGTGCCGTCTCCGGTGCCGGCGTTGCCGGGGATATCCGGACGGGCGAGCGGGCTGCCGCCGAGCGCCGCGACCGGGTCACCGTCCGCCCACCCGACTGTCGGTCCGACCGGGAGGCCCACGGCGACGCGGTCGCCGAGCCGGGCGGCGTCGGGGCAGCCGGCGATGACCGGGCGGTACCGGGTGGCGCAGAGCTTCGACGGGGGTTTCATCGGCGAGGTGTCGATGGTCAACACGTCCGCCCGGAGCCGCGGTTGGACGGTGCGGTTGGAGTTCTCCGGTGGACGGCTGGTGACCGCCTGGGTGGAAGGCGTCCCACAGGGGACGATCCGGCAGAGCGACGACGGCTTCACCTACGTCAGCGGGGTCGATGTGTCGCCCGGAGGTTCGGTGTCGTTGCGGTTCCACATGGAGCGGGCGTCGCACACACCACGGGAGTGCACTGTGGACGGGCTGCGCTGCGACGGGCTCTGAGCGGCGCTTGTGCAAGCTTGCTGCTTTGTTGCGACCATGTTTGCAAGGTATTGCAGAATGTTTCGGCAAGGGTTAGCGTGCGGCCAATCAGCGACCAGAGGAAGGCGTCGATGAAACCCCCGCCGATACCGCGCACCGCCCTGCTGGCCCTTGCCTCCCTGCTCACCGTCACGCTCGTCGGCGCTCCGGTCGCCGTGCACCCTGCCGCCGCGAGCCCCCGGCCGTCCGACCGCGCCCCACTCGCGACCGGTGGCGCGACCCAGTGGCGTGACGAACCCACCGCCGACGCGTTGCTCAAGGCCGGGGCCAACTCCGCCCGAGCCGAACAGTTCTACTTCGTCCTGCCGGACCGGTTCGCCAACGGAGACCCCCGCAACGACCGGGGCGGCCTCACCGGCGACCGGCTGCGGACCGGCCTCGACCCGACCGACAAGGGCTTCTACCACGGCGGCGACCTCAAGGGCGTCATCGACAGGTTGGACTACATCCAGGGGATGGGCACCACTGCCATCTGGCTCGCCCCGATCTTCAAGAACCGGCCGGTGCAGGGTGCCGGCACCGACATCTCGGCCGGCTACCACGGCTACTGGATCACCGACTTCACCCAGGTGGACCCGCACTTCGGCACCATGGAGGAGATGAAGCGCCTGGTCAAGCTCGCCCACCAGCGCGGCATGAAGATCTACCTCGATGTGATCGTCAACCACACCGCCGACGTCATCAAGTACGCCGAAGGCACGTACGCGTACGTGGACAAGGCGACCTCGCCGTACACCGACGCGCAGGGCCGGGCCTTCGAGGACCGCAACTACGCCGACGGTAGCCGCGCGTTCCCGCCTGTCGACAAGGAGTCCTTCCCGTACACGCCGACGTTCATCGAGCCGAAGGACGCGAGCGTCAAGGTCCCGGCCTGGCTGAACGACGTCACCATGTACCACAACCGGGGTGACTCCACCTTCGCCGGAGAGAACAGCGAGTACGGCGACTTCTTCGGTCTCGACGACCTGTGGACCGAGCGTCCCGAGGTGGTCCGGGGCATGACCAAGGCGTACGGGGACTGGATCGGCGCGACAGGCGTCGACGGTTTCCGGCTGGACACCGTGAAGCACGTGAACATGGACTTCTGGCCGCAGTTCAGCCAGGGCATCGAGCGGGCCGCCGAGAAGGCCGGCAAGAAGGACTTCTTCATGTTCGGCGAGGTGTACAGCGCCGACCCGGAGATCAGCTCCAGCTACGTCCGGCAGGGTGGCCTGCCGGCCACCCTCGACTTCGCCTTCCAGGAGGCCGCGCGCGGCTTCACCGCCGGCGCCGGCTCCGCGAAGGCACTCGCCGACGTGTACGCCCGCGACGACCTCTACGCGGCCCGCGACACCGACGCGGGCCGGTTGCCCACCTTCCTCGGCAACCACGACATGGGCCGGATCGGTTCGTTCATCGCCGGTGGCGGCAGCGACCCGGCCAGCCACCTGCGCCGCGACCAGCTCGCGCACCAGTTGATGTTCCTGACCCGCGGCCAGCCGGTGGTCTACTCCGGCGACGAACAGGGCTTCACCGGCCCGGGCGGGGACAAGGACGCCCGCCAGGACATGTTCGCGTCGAAGGTCCCCGACTACCTCGACGACGACCTGCTCGGCACCGACCGCACCCACGCCAGCGACCAGTTCGACAGAGCCCACCCGCTGTACCGGACCATCGCCGACCTGGGCCGGCTGCGCCAGGCGCACCCGGCGCTGCGCGACGGTGTGCAGGTCACCCGGTACGCGGCCGACGGGCCTGGGGTCTTCGCCGCCTCCCGGATCGCCCCCGCCGACCGCACCGAGTACGTGGTGGCAGTGAACAACGCCGACACCGCGCAGACTGTCACCGTGGACACCTGGTCGGCCGGCGCCACCTTCACCGGCATCTACGGCGGCTCGGGAGATGTCCGGGCCGGCGCCGAGGGCGAACTGACTCTCACCGTGCCGCCGCTGTCGGCGGTCGTGTACCGGGCCGGCACCCCCATCGCACCGGCGGCCGACAAGCCGACCATCACCATCACCGGCCCGGCTCCGGACGCGCCGGTCGCCACCCGGGCGGCGGTCACCGCCCGGGTGACCGGCGACCCCCTGGCCACCGTCACCGTCGCGGCCCGGGTGGCCGGCGGTCGGTGGACACTGCTGGGCAGCGCCGACCACGCCCCGTACACCGTGCAGCACGACCTGACCGGCCTGGCCGGCGGCACCCGTGTCGAGTACAAGGCCGTGGTCCGCGACGGCCGGGGCCGTACCGCCACCGCCAGGTCCACCGCCGTCGTGGGGACCCCGCCGCAGGGCAGCTCCCGGGAGTGGGCGGTCGTGCACTACCAGCGCCCCGCCGGCGGGTACGACGACTGGGGGCTGTACGCCTGGGGGGACATCGACCCGGCGTACGTCACCGAGTGGCCCAAGGGGCAGCCGTTCACCGGGGAGGATTCCTACGGCCGGTTCGCCTGGGTGAAACTCAAGCCCGGCGCGACGTCGGTGAGCTTCCTGGTTGTCGACAAGGCCGGTACGAAGGACGTCGCCCAGGACCGCAGCATCGACGTCACGCGGACCGGCGAGGTCTGGCTCAAGCAGGGCGACCCGGCGATCTACCCGACCCGGCAGGCGGCCACCGGTGAGCCGGCCCCGCCGGTCGAGGAGGGCACCGCCGTGCTGCACTACCGACGGGCCGACGGCAACTACGACGGGTGGGGCCTGCACCTGTGGGACGGCGCGGCCAACCCGACCGAGTGGTCCGCCCCGCTGCGGCCGACCTCCGTCGACGCGTTCGGGGCGGTGTTCCGGGTGCCGCTGGCGGCCGGTGCCACCGGCCTGAACTACATCATCCATAAGGGCGACACCAAGGACCTGCCCGACGACCAGCGGCTCGACTTCGCCAGCGCTGGCCGGGAGGTGTGGCTGCTCGCCGCCACACCGGGCCGCCTGCTGCCGTCGACGGCCACCACCGCCAGCGGGGACACCGACATCAGCAGGCAGAAGGCGCACTGGATCGACAGATCCACCGTGGCGTGGCAGACACCGCCGACCGACGGCAGGACGTACGCGCTTGTCGCCGCGCCCACCGGCGGGGTCAGCGTGGTCGACGGCGAGCTGACCGGCACGTACACCACGTTGCCGCTGCGGGCGCAGCGCAACGGGCTCACCGAGGCCCAACGCGACAGGTTCCCGCACCTGTGGTCGTACCGTAGCTTCGCCCTGGACCGGGCGGACCTGGCCAAGGTCCCGGCGGCGCTGCGGGGGCAGCTGCTGGTCACCGAGCGCGACGCCGAGGGTGCGCTGCTCGCCGCGACCGGCGTGCAGATCCCCGGTGTGCTCGACGACGTGTACTCCCGGGCGACCGACGCGACCCTCGGGCCCACGTTCGCGGGCCGGACGCCGAGCCTCGCGCTGTGGGCGCCGACCGCCCGGAGCGTGGCGCTGCACCTGTTCGACTCGCCCACCGCCGAGCCGAAGACGGTGCCGATGCGCCGCGACGACCGCACCGGCGTCTGGTCGGTGCGCGGCGACCACACCTGGACCGGCAGGTACTACCGGTATGAGGTGCGGGCGTGGCAGCCGGCGGCACAGCGGATGGTCACCGCGTCGGTCACCGACCCGTACTCGGTGGCCCTCGCCGCGGACTCCACACACAGCCTGCTCGTCGACCTGAACGACGCGGCGCTGGCCCCTCCCGGGTGGCGCACGCTGCGCAAACCGGCGCCGGTGCCGCCCGCGAAGGCGCAGATCACCGAGCTGTCCGTGCGGGACTTCTCCATCGCCGACGAGACCGTGCCGGCCGAGCGGCGGGGGACGTTCCTCGCCCTCACCGACCCGAAGACCGCCGGCATGACCCACCTGCGGGCGCTCGGCGACGCCGGGGTCACCCACCTGCACCTGCTGCCGGCGTTCGACTTCGCGACGATCCCCGAGAGGCGGGCCGACCAGCGCCAACCGGCCTGCGACCTGGCGGCGCTCCCGCCAGACTCGGCCGAGCAGCAGAAATGCGTGGCGGCGGTCGCCGAAACCGACGGTTACAACTGGGGGTACGACCCGCTGCACTACACAGTGCCGGAGGGCGGTTACGCCGTCGACCCGGTCGGCGCGGCGCGCACCACCGAGTTCCGGCGGATGGTCGCCGGGGCGAACGACGCCGGGCTACGGGTGGTCATGGACGTGGTCTACAACCACACGTCCGCAGCCGGCACCGACCCGAAGTCGGTGCTCGACCAGATCGTGCCCGGCTACTACCACCGGCTGCTGGAGGACGGCACGGTGGCCAACTCCACCTGCTGCGCCAACACCGCACCCGAGCACGCCATGATGGGCAAGCTGGTGGTCGATTCGCTGGTCACCTGGGCCAGGCAGTACAAGGTCGACGGCTTCCGCTTCGACCTGATGGGTCACCACCCGAAGGCGAACATCCTGGCCGTCCGTACGGCCCTGGACCGGTTGACCGTCGCCCGGGACGGCGTGGACGGTCGGTCCATCCTGCTCTACGGCGAGGGCTGGAACTTCGGCGAGGTCGCCAACGACGCCCGTTTCGTGCAGGCCACCCAGGCCAACATGGCCGGCACCGGCATCGGCACCTTCAACGACCGGCTGCGCGACGCGGTGCGCGGCGGCGGACCGTTCGACGCCAACCCACGGGTGCAGGGATTCGCCTCCGGGCTCTACACCGACCCGAACGGGGACGCGGTCAACGGGTCACCGGCCGAGCAGAAGGCCCGGCTGCTGCACGCCCACGACCTGATCAAGGTGGGGCTCGCCGGCAACCTGCGCGGCTACCGGTTCACCGACACCGCCGGGCGTCAGGTCACCGGGGCGCAGGTGGACTACAACGGCTCCCCGGCCGGCTACACCGCCGCGCCGGGGGAGGCCGTCACCTACGCCGACGCGCACGACAACGAGATCCTGTACGACGCGTTGGCGTACAAGCTGCCGCAGGCCACCACGGCGGCGGACCGCTCCCGGATGCAGGTGCTGGCGCTGGGCACCGTGGTGCTGGGGCAGGGCACCGGGTTCGTCACCGCCGGCACCGAACGGCTGCGGTCGAAGTCGTTGGACCGCAACTCGTACAACTCCGGTGACTGGTTCAACCAGATCCGCTGGGGCTGCGCACGGGGCAACGGGTTCGGCGCCGGTCTGCCGCCCGCGCCCGACAACGAGGACAAGTGGTCGTACGCGAAGCCGCTGCTGGCCGACCCGGCGCTGGTGCCGGACTGCGCGGCGATCAACACCACCGACGCCCGGTACGCCGAGTTGCTGCGCATCCGGGCGTCGTCGCCGGTGTTCGGGCTGGCCACCGCCGAGCAGGTGCAGCAGCGGGTCGCGTTCCCGCTGTCCGGCGCGCAGGAGACGCCGGGTGTGCTGACCATGACGCTGGATGCCCGTGGGCTGGGCGGGCCGTGGAAGTCGCTGACCGTCGTCTTCAACGGCACCCCGTCGGCGGCCACCCAGACGGTGACCGGACTGCGCGGAGCGGACGTGGCACTGCACCCGGTGCTTGTCGACTCGGCCGACCCGGTGCTGCGCACCGCCTCGTTCGACCGGGCGGCTGGCACGTTCACCGTACCGGCGCGCAGCGTGGCGGTCTTCGTTCAGAAGTGACGTGAACCGGCCCCCTTCCGCGTCTCGCGGAAGGGGGCCGGCTCGTTGTGTTGGTGCTACGCCGTCCTCACCCGAGGGGTGATCAGGCGAAGCAGTTCTCGATGGTGCCGCCCGGGATGGCCAGGCAGTTGGTCGGACGGTTCGCGGTGATGGCGGACTTGTCGTCCACGTTCACGTCTCCGAAGAAGCTGAAGACACCGCCCGGCTCGAAGGTGGAGAAGTTGTGGGCGACCTTCGTCTTCTGCAGGTTGACCTCGCCGAAGATGTTGAAGATGCCGCCGCCGACCCCGATCGGGCCGATGGCCCGGTTGCCGACGACCTCGCTGTCGCGCAGCGTGGTGACGCTGTCGGCGTTGAAGAGCCCGCCGCCGAAGAAGCCAGCGGTGTTGTCCTTGATGCTGCTCTTCTCGAACGTGGCCACGCTGTCGAAGGCGATGGCCGCACCGCCACCGACACCGGCGGTGCTGTTCTTCTCGACCGTGACGTTGTGCAGGTTGAGCTGGCTGTCTGCCGCAGCCAGACCACCACCGGCGAGGACTGCGGTGTTCGAGACGAACTTGGTCTCGTACGCCGTGGTGTTGCCCTCGATGTCGAGGTAGCCACCGCCGAAGCCGAGCGTCTCGTTGTCGGTGATCTCGGCCTTCTTGAGCTCGACAGTCCCGCCGTCGACGTCGTCGCGGAAGATCTCGGCGGCGCCGTTGGAGATACCGCCACCACCGATGATGGCGGTGTTGTCCTTGATCTTCGACTCCTCGACCTTGAGCAGGCCGGCGTTGAACACACCGCCACCGAAGAAGAAGGCGGTGTTACGGGTGACGGTGCTGTGCCAGATCTTCGTGGTGCCGAAGTTGGCCACACCACCGCCGTTGCCGCCCGACTGGTTGAGAACGACCTCGGACTCCAGGATCTCGGCAGTGCCACCCGGCTGCACCAGGATGCCGGCACCGTCGGTGGGCTCCGGGTACTCCACGAGCGGCGTGACGACACCCGCCTTCGCGGCCGGCGCGGCCTTGGGCGTCACCTTCGGCGTCGCCGTCAGGCCCGCCTTCGGGTTGGCCTGACGGGCGGTGAGCGCCTGGTTCAGCGGGACGCCCGCCTTCACCTGCGCCGCGATCGCCTCGGAGTCCGAGTACGACGCCCAGACGGCCGCCGGCTCGACGCTGTTGAACAGTTCGAGGGTCTGGCCACCCTTGATGGTCAGGCCCTTGATGGTGAGGTGACCGCCGGCGCCGACGTTGAGGATGCGGAAGTAGTCCGCAGTGGCTTCCCGAGAGATCGTGGTGTGCTCACCCTTGAGCGTGATCCGCTCGGTGATCACCGGCAGGCCGTTGCCCTGGTAGTCGTTGCGGGTCAGGTTGTAGGTGCAGCCCTTGGCCAGCTCCAGCACACCGCCGTGCTTGTTGTTGGCGTACACGATCGCCTGAATCAGCTTGTCGGTGTCGCAGGGCACCTCCTTCCCGCGCTCGTGGTCCTTGTCCTTGTCCCGGTCCTTGTCCTTGTCCCGGTCCTTGTTCCGGTCCTCGTCCTTGTCCCAGTCGCGCGCCTCGTCACCCCGCTGGTCGCCATCCTTGCTGACCTGCGCGGTGTTCCAGTTGAGGCCGACCGCACCGGCGCTGCCCGCGACGCCCACCGCCGCGAGACTGATCACGCCCGTCAAACCGGCCACGCCACTGGCGAGCCAGAGCTTGCGGCGGCGCTTGGCCGTCGCCCGCCCGGAGGCTTCGTTGTTCGTTAGGTAGTTGGACATCGGAGCTCTCTGCCCTCTCCTCGTACCAGACAGGGTCGCCGCCGTCAGACGGGCGTCCCCTGCTACAAATCGGTTGTAGCTCCCAAAACGACCGTATGAGAAGGTTCCTCGCCTCGCAGGCTTATCCGAGATAAGCCCACATTCGGTTCATGTTGCTCCCAGCGAGGCCGGACTGACGCACCACCACCCAAGCCGGCCGGCAGGCCCGTGACCTGCCCAAATGGGTACGCCCCTCCGAGCCGTTCACGGCTCGGAGGGGCGCGCCCTCTATGTGGATCAGCCACCCGTTCCGGTCAGAAGCAGTCAGGAACGTTCAGGCAGTTGGTGGGGCGGTTGGCGGACACCACTGACTCGTCGTCCAGCCGCACGACGCTGAAGAGGCCGTTGGAGATCCCGCCGGGCGGCAGGGTGGCGAAGTTGTGCGTCACCTTCGTCCGGTGGAGGCTGACCTCGCCGCCGTCGGTGTTGTAGATGCCGCCGCCGCTGCCGAGCGGGCCGAGGGCCCGGTTGCCCGACACCTCGCTGTCGCGCAGCGTGGTGACGCTGTCGTCGTTGTAGAGGCCGGCGCCGAAGAACCCGGCGGTGTTGTCCTTGATCCTGCTGTTCTCGATCGTCGCGACGCTGTCGAAGGCCACGGCCACGCCGCCACCCACGCCGGCGGTGCTGTTCTTGACCACCGTGGCGTCCTTGAGGGTGAGCTGGCTGTCGGCCACCGCGACGCCACCACCGGCGAGGACCGCGGTGTTGTCACTGACCGTCGTCTGGTGCAAGGTCGTGGTGCCCTCGACATCCAGGACGCCGCCGCCGAAGCCGAGGGTCTCGTTGTCGGTGATCTCGCTCTTGTGGACCCAGACCGAGCCGCCGTCGACGTCGTCGGTGAAGATCTCCGGTGCGCCATTCGAGATGCCACCGCCGCCGATGATCCCGGTGTTGTCCTTGATCTTCGACTCGTCGACCTGGAGTACGCCGGCGTTGAAGATGCCGCCGCCGAAGAAGAAGGCGGTGTTGTGCGCGACCGTCGCCTTGCTGAGCCTGGTGCTGCCGAAGTTGGCCAGCCCACCGCCGTTGCCGCCGGACTGGTTGTAGAGCAACTCGCTGTCCAGGATCTCCGCGCGGCCACCGGGCTGCACCAGCACCCCGGCACCGTCGGTGAACCCGGGCTGCTCGACCAGCGGCACCGCGGCCGGTCCGGCACCCGCTGCGGCTACCGGCTTGGCTGCGGTGGCCTTGGTGGCCGTCGGTGCGGCCTTGGTGGCTGCCGCCGGGGCCTTGGCTGGCGCTGCTTTCGCGGTGGCCTTGGCGGGTGCCGCCGTGGCGGGTGCCGCCTGTGCGGGCGCTGCCTTGGCGGTGGCCTCGACCGGCTTGGCGGTGGTTGCTGCGGGCTTCGCCGCTGTTGCCGCCGCCGGCTTGGCGCCGGCCACCGGCTTGGCCACTGTGTTGCGAACCAGGGCCGAGTACGGGGCCCAGACCGTCGCCGGGTCGGCGGTTATCGGGGACCGAAGGGTCTGGCCACCCCTGATGCTCAGGCCCTTGAGCGTGAGGTGCCCACCGGCGCCGACGTTGAGGATGCGGAAGTAGTCGGCAGTGGCCTCGCGGCCGATGGTGGTGTGCTCGCCCTTGAGGGTGATGTGCTCGGTGATCACCGGGAGGCCGTTGCCGTCCTGGTTGCGGGTCAGCGTGTAGGTGCAGCCCTTGGCCAGCTCCAGCACACCGCCGTCCTTGTTGTTGGCGAACGTGATCGCCTGGATCAGCTTGTCGGTGTCGCACGGGACCTGTTGTGTGCGGTCCTTCTCGTCGTGCTTGCCGTCCTTGCGGTCCTTGCCATCCTTGCCGGACTGGTCGTCGAAGCCGCTCCAGTCGTCGCCGCTCCAGTCATCGTCCTGACCGCCGTCGTCCTTGGCGCCGTTCTTGTCCGCACCGCCGTCGTCGCTGACGTTCTGCCGGTTGGCCCCCGGCTGCGCGTCGGACACCTGGTCGGACTTTGGCTTGTCGTTCCGAGCGGCGACGCCGCCGAGGGCCGCGAGGCCGACCACGCCGGTCAGCCCGGCCACACCGGCGACCCAGAGCGCCCGCCTTCGCCGTGTCGGCGGAGCCGTCGAGGCCCCGCCGTCGGTACTCGTTACGTCGTTGGACATCAGAGCCTTCCGCCCTTTCCTGCTACCAGACGGGATCGCACCGCCCGAGGCGCCACGACCAGCTACAAATGGGTTGCAGCTACTGATCCCCACCGTATGAGAACCATCTTCGCGATGCCGGACTTATCCGAGTTAACCACGCATTTGGCGCGGATCAGGTGACGGCGGGCAACCTGTCCGGGCCGGGGAGAAACGGTCCTGAGCAGCACAAACACCGACGGACGGCGCCGCGAGGCAAGCGGACGTCGCCCGCCGGTCGGCGATGCGGGCCTGTGGATGGGCCGGCCGGTCCGTCGGGTGGGGCGGGCCGGTCCGGCCGGAAGGGCTGGGCCGGGGGCGGCCGGGCCGGAAGGGCTGGGCGGGGGTGGCCGGGCCGGGAGGGCTGGGTTCCGGGAGGGCTGGGCCCGAGGGCCGGGCCGGAGGTGGCTGGGCCGGACGCTTTGACGTCGCGGCGAGACCGCAGCCCGGCAAGGGCAATCTGCGGCAAGGTCGACCGGTGGCATTGCGCCCGAAAGGGACGTCGAGGACGGCGTCCGTCAGCGTTGTCGTGGACGTTCCCGTTGAGGTGTGCGGATACCGCACACCGCTCGCCCCCGCGGCGTGATCCACTCGGTTTTGTTGAAGGCGCGGTATCCGAGCGACGCGGATAACACGACTTCAGGTAAACCGAGTGGATCACGGGCAGGGCTTGACCCGCCTGCCCGGCCGAGACAGACGGCCAAGGGCAGGCGGGCAGGCGGGTCAGCTGGGCAGGCGGGGGCCGGCTTCGCGCTGTTCGGCCAGCCAGGTCTCCACCTCGTCGGAGGTGCGTGGCAGCCCGGCCGACAGGTTCACCGCGCCGGTCGCGGTGACCAGCACGTCGTCCTCGATCCGGATGCCCACGCCGCGCAGCTCGGCGGGGACCAGCTCGTCCTCCGGCTGGAAGTACAGACCGGGCTCGACGGTGAGCACGTAGCCCTCGCCCAGCGCGCCGTCGCGGTAGGTCTCCTTGCGGGCGTTGGAGCAGTCGTGCACGTCGATGCCGAGCATGTGGCCGAAGCCGTGCAGCGTCCACCGCCGGTAGACAGTCGACTTCTCGTCCATCGCCTCGTCCACGCTCACCGGCAGCAGGCCCAGCTCGGCCAGACCCTCGGCGAGCACCCGCATGCAGGTCAGGTGGACGTCCTTGAACTTCACTCCGGGGCGGATGGCCTCGATGCCGGCTTGCTGCGAGGCGTACACGATGTCGTAGACCTGGCGCTGCAGCGCGGTGAACCGGCCGCTCACCGGCAGGACCCGGGTCACGTCGGCGGTGTAGAGGTTGTGGCCCTCGACGCCCATGTCCATCAGCAGCAGGTCACCCGGTCGGGTGGCGCCGTGGTTGTGCACCCAGTGCAGGATCGTGGCGTGCTCGCCGGCACCGACGATCGAGCTGTACCCGACGTCGTTGCCGTCGTGGCGGGCCCGCAGCGCGAAGACGCCCTCCAGGAGCCGCTCGGAGACCGCGCGGTCGGCCGGCAGGATCCGGGCCACGTCCTCGAAGCCACGAACGGTGGCGTCGATCGCGTCCTGGAGTTGGCCGATCTCCCACTCGTCCTTGACCAGCTTCATCTCCGAGATGGCGATCGCCAGCTCCCGGTCCCGGGCCGGCTGACCCTCGGCGCGGGGCCCGTCGTAGGCGCGGACGGCCGCGTCCACCTGGGCGTCGAAACCGCGCAACACCCGGGTACGCCCCGGAGCCAGGTCGGCGAGCGTCGCCTCCAGGCCGGTCAGGTCGGCGGTGGGCAGGCCCAGCTCGGTCGACTTCTCGCTGAGGGTGTGCCGCCGGCCCACCCACAGCTCGCCGTTGCGGCTGCGGAAGAACTCGTCTGTCTCCCGGGAGGACCGGGGCCGCATGTACAGCATCGCGTCGTGCCCAGAGCCGTTCGGGCGCAGCACCAGCACGCTGTCGGCGTCGTGGTCGCCGGTCAGGTAGGCGAAGTCGCTGCCCGGCCGGAACGGGTAGTCGGTGTCGTTGGCCCGGACCTTCTCGGTGCCGGTGGGGATCACCAGCGTCTCGCCGGGGAAGGCCGCCGAGAGGGCCGCCCGCCGCTTGGCGTAGTTGGGCGTCTCTGGGCGTGGCGTCACGGGGAGCGCCGTGTCGCGCCAGCCCTGCCGCATGAAGGACAGGAACGCCTCCGGGAAGTCCGGATCGTGCGATTCCGTACCGTCCGTCGGCGTACCGTCGGTCTGTCCCTCGGTCATTGCGCCGCTCCCTCCGCTACGTTGCTGGTCCCGACCGTACCGCGCGCCCGGTTGGCGGTAACGCCCCCTGGGAGGCGGGCGGATCGACGGACGGCTGCAAGGCCCGACAGCGCGCGTGGAAAGATGGCCACCATGTGCGGACTTCTGGCCTTCTTCAGCGCGAACGGCAACGCCGCAGCGCATCGCGACCACATCGCCGGAGCGTTGGAATGCCTGCACCACCGCGGCCCCGACGAGACCGGGGTCGAGGTGGTCGGCGACGCCTCCGGCCGGTACGCGGACGGCGTGTTCGCCCACAAGCGGCTGGCCATCATCGACGTCGCGTCGAGCCACGAGCCACTGCCCTACGCGAACGGCCGTTACCTGCTGACGTTCAACGGCGAGATCTACAACTACATCGAGCTGCGCGAGGAGTTGATCAGGAACTTCGGGGCCCAGTTCGCCACCGCCGGTGACGGCGAGGTGATCGTTGCCGGCTACCACTTCTGGGGTGAGCAGGTGCTCACCCGGCTGCGGGGCATGTTCGCCTTCGTCATCTGGGACCGGCAGGAGCGCCGGGCGTTCGGTGCGCGCGACTACTTCGGCATCAAGCCGATGCACTACCTGGAGACCGCCGACGGCCTCTACCTGGCCTCGGAGAAGAAGGCGCTGTTGCCGTTCGCGCACAGCAACTACCAGGGCGACGCGGGCGTCGACACTGCCAACCTGAGCCACTACCTGACCCTGCAGTACGTCCCGGAGCCCGGCACCCTGCACAAGGGCATCAGCCGGATCGGCTCCGGGGAGTACCTGAACTGGACCCCGGGCGGCCGGATCGACGTACGCCGGTGGTACCGGCCGGTGTTCCGGCCGGCGCCGGTCGACGACGAGCAGAAGCTCTACCACGAGATCCGCGAGACGCTGCGGGAGAGCGTGCGCATGCACATGCGCTCCGACGTGCCGGTCGGCTCGTTCCTGTCCAGCGGTATCGACTCCACAGCGGTGGTGGCGCTGGCGCGGGAGTTCAACCCGAACATCCTCACCTTCACCGTCGGCTACGACGTGCCGGGTTACTCGGAGATCGACGTCGCACAGGACTCGGCCCGGCACCTCGACGTCACCACCATCCCCACCAAGATCGGTCCGCAGGACATGATCGACGCGTTGCCGAAGATCGTCTGGCACCTGGACGACCCGGTGGCCGACCCGGCGCTGGTGCCGCTCTACTTCGTGGCCAAGAAGGCCGCCGAGCACGTCACTGTGGTGCTCTCCGGTGAGGGCGCGGACGAGTTCTTCGGCGGCTACACGATCTACCGGGAGCCGCTGTCGCTGGGCACCGTGAACGGCCTGCCCGGCGGTGTGCAGAAGGGGCTGCGCGCGGTCTCCAAGGCGATCCCGCAGGGGGTCAAGGGCAAGAGCTTCCTGGAGCGCGGCACCACCCCGATCGAGGAGCGTTACTACGGCAACGCCCGGATGTTCACCGAGGAGGAGAAGCAGCACCTGATGCGCCGCTACGACCCCTCGGTGCGCTACACGGACGTCACCGCCCCGATCTACGCCGAGTGCACAGAGCTCGACGACGTCACCAAGATGCAGTACGTCGATCTCTACACCTGGCTGCGCGGCGACATTCTGGTCAAGGCCGACCGGATCTCGATGTCGCACTCGCTGGAGGTGCGGGTGCCGTTCCTCGACCGTGAGGTCTTCGACGTCGCGGCGAAGATCCCGGTCGACCTGAAGCTGCCACCGCGCTCCGACGCCACCAAGTACGCGATGCGTCAGGCGTTGCAGGGTGTCGTGCCGCCGGCCATCGTCAACCGCAAGAAGCTTGGCTTCCCGACCCCCACCCGGGTCTGGCTGCGCGGCGAGATGTACGAGTGGGCCCGGCACGTGCTCAGCACCTCGGGTGCGGGCGATCTGCTCGACCTGTCGTACGCGCTGCGGCTGCTCGACGAGCACAAGCGGGAGGAGGCCGACCACTCCCGCAAGGTGTGGACGGTGCTGATCTTCTGCATCTGGCACGCGATCTTCGTGGCCAAGACGCTCGACCCGGGCATCCAGCGCAACCAGTCCGCACTGCTCACGAAGCCAGTGGTGGGCTCGATGGTCCGCTGACCCTGCCCCACCCTGTTGATCAAGAGGTTTGCGTCACCGGAACCGCTCCGGATGACGCAAACCTCTTGATCATTTCAGGTGGTTGTCAGCGGCGGGCGCAGGTGACCGTGGGGAGCCCGTTGGTTCCTGACGCGCTTGCCAGGAAGCCGAACGTTGTGGTGCCTTCCGGTGCGACAGTGCCGTTGTAGGCGACGTTCGTCGCCGTCACCGACGAGCCGGAGGACGTCTGGGTGGCGCCCCAGATCTGACTGATCGACTGCCCGTTGGGCCAGGACCAGCTCGCGGTCCAGCCGGCGAACGGCGTACTGCCGTGATTCATGATCGTGACCTCGCCCTGGAAGCCGCCCTGCCAGGCGCTGGTCACCTTGTACGCGGCCATGCAGTCACCGCCGCTCGGCGGCGGGGTGGTCGGCGGCGGGGTGGTCGGCGGTGGCGTGGTCGGCGGCGGGGTCGTCGGCGGCGGGGTGGTCGGGGTACCACCCGAGCCCACGCCGGTGACCTCGCCGTTGCCGCCGTCGAAGGTCACGTCGGAGCAGCCGAAGAAGTTCTCCTGCGAATCCGAGCGGACCCAGCGGGAGTAGATGATGTGCTGGCCACTCTTGCCCGACGGCAGGTTGCCGCTGAAGTAGTAGTGGCCGTCGTTGCTGCCGACCGACCCGCGCTGCGGCGGGTTGGTCACCGTGAGGAACGGCTCCTCCAGGTCACTCCAGGCCAGCGCCCGGCTCGGGCTCCAGCTGTTCTTCGTCACGTAGAAGTAGAACGTGCCCGGGTGGTGCGCCCAGTTGCTGTACTTGAAGTCCAACCGGGCTCCGGCGGTCAGGTGGGTCAGCGGCCAGTCGGTGCGCGGCAGGTCGTAGCCGCGGAAACCGGTGTTGCCGCCGCTGCACAGTTGCCCGTCAGGAATGAAGCCGGTGGTGCGGCCGCCAGCGTCGGAGCGCAGCACACTGAACCAGTTGTAGAGCGAGTTCGCCCCGCTCTGCGCCACCGCGGCGGAGCACGCGGGGTTGATCGGCTTGATCTCACCGGTCTGGCTGCGGCCGTCCTGCCAGCACAGGTAGGTGCGGCTGCCCGGCGTCATCGCCGCGCCGTGCGCGGCGGCCGGCTGCGGATTGGACGCCACGGCGACAGCGCCCAGCGCGAGGGTTACGGCCGCAGTGAGCAACGCGGCCGTACGGGAACGATTCACGGGTTCTCCTGACTCGCGAGGCGCGCTGCCTGAGCCGCCCCGCCGCAATCGGGTGGGATGTGGGCCTGATCGCTCCGCTGTGTGAGCGGTGCGACGATCACGGCGACGTGTCCCGGCGGAAAACAGCCAGTGGACGTGCGCCATCGACGGTCCTGTCCTGGACCGGTGCCCTCGCGTCTGACCAACCCGGCAACCGGCGGCGCCGCAGCCCTCGCACCGCCCGGTACGCGTCATCCCACCACGCCGCACTGCCGTTGCGCAATAGGCATCGCTCGATGCATGAGAAGACCCGCCGGTCGCTGTTGAACGCCATATCCTGCGTACGGGGAGCGGGGACGGAGAGGCGGCAGCCGGTGCCGGACGTGTTCGACGAGGTGCACCGCCGGTGCCGCGACGGCGAGCCGGTCGCGCTGGCCACCGTCGTGGCCACCTGGCGCTCCGCCCCGCAGCCACCCGGCGCCGCCATGGTGGTCGCGACCGACGGCACGGTCATCGGCAGCGTCTCCGGCGGCTGCGTCGAGGCTGATCTCTACCAACGGGCCCGCCGCGTGCTCGACACCGGCCAACCCGAGCTGTGCCGCTACGGGATCAGCGACGACGACGCGTACACAGTGGGCCTGACCTGCGGCGGCATCCTCGACGTGTTCGTGGAGCGCGTCGACGCGGGCGACCTGCCGGCGCTGGACGCGGTCGCCGCCGCCCGCCGCGACGGCCGCCCGGCGGCAATGGTCACCTGCGTGGCCGCCGACGCGGGATCCCGACCAGCCCGCACCGGCGACACCCCGGCCACCACCAACGCCGACCCACCGGCCTCCGCCAGCGCCGGCCCACCGGCCTCCGCCAGCGCCGGCCCACCGGCCTCCGCCGCTGAGCCGCCGGGAGCTGGGCCGAGCGATCCCGCCCGGCGGCTTGGTCGGCGGCTGGTGGTGCTGACCGGCCAGCGGTCCATCGGCTCGCTCGGCGGCGACCGGCTCGACGACGCCGCCAGCGCCGACGCCCTCGGGCTGCTCGCCGCCGGGCGCAGCGGGATGCTCCGGTACGGCTACCACGGGCAGCGCCGGGGCCGCGGCGTCAGCCTTTTCGTGACCTCGTACGCCACCCCACCCCGGATGATCGTCTTCGGGGCGATCGACTTCGCCGCCGCGGTGGCCCGGATCGGCGCGTTCCTCGGCTACCGGGTCACCGTCTGCGACGCCAGGCCGGTCTTCGCCACCGCGCGGCGCTTTCCCGAGGCGGACGAGGTGGTGGTGCAGTGGCCGCACCGCTACCTGCGTACGGAGTTGGCGGCCGACCGGCTCGACGAGCGGACGGTGGTGTGCGTGCTCACCCACGACCCGAAGTTCGACGTGCCGTTGCTGGAGCTGGCACTGCGCCACCCGCTGGCGTACGTCGGGGCGATGGGCTCACGGCGCACCCACGACGAACGGCACAAGCTGCTGAGCGAGGCGGGGCTCAGCCCGGCGCAGCTCGCCCGGCTCGCCTCCCCGATCGGGTTGGACCTCGGTGGTCGTACCCCGGAGGAGACCGCCGTGAGTGTGGCCGCGCAGATCGTCGCGGCCCGGTGGGGCGGCACCGGCCGACCCCTCGCGGCGCTCGACGGGCCGATCCACCAGCCGGGGTAGCGGGCGCGGCCTTCGGCGCCCATCGGGCCGCGCGCTGTGCCAGCCTGGTGCCAGGGCGATCGGCTCGGCGAGCCGCGGTCGGTGGCGACGACGAGAGGAGCGGCATGGGATACGCGGTGGTGCTCGGCGAAGCGCTCGTCGACCTGCTCGACGGTGAGGTCGACGGGGAGCGGGTCTACCGGCAGGCCATCGGCGGCGGGCCGCTCAACGTCGCCGTCGGGGTGGCCCGACTCGGCGGTGCGGCACAGTTCGTCGGTTCGCTCGGTGATGACGCGCTGGGCGGCCGGATCCGCGCCTTCCTCACCGCAGCCGACGTCGGGGTGGCCGGTGCGGTCACGGTGCCGGCGCCGACCACGCTCGCGGTGGTGACGTACGCCGGGCCGGAGCCGGACTTCCGTTTCTACGGTGAGCCGGCCTCCTACGGGCTACTCGGCCCGGACGATCTGGATCTGGCGCTGCTGGAGGGCGCCGACGTGCTCTACTGCGGCTCGATCGTGCTGCTCCAACCCGGCACGCTGGCCGCCGCCCGACGCGCCTGGTCGCTCGCCGCCGGTCTGCGGGTCCTCGACCCGAACGTACGTCCCCGGCTGCTGAACGGGCCAGCCGCGCTGGACGGGCTGCGCGAGGTGGTTGCCGAGTTCGCCGCCGGCGCGCACCTGGTCAAGCTGAGCGCCGCTGACGCGGTGCTGCTCTATCCCGGTGAGCCGGTCGAGGGGGTGGCCGCGTACCTGCGTGAGCTGGGGGCGGCCACGGTGGTGGTGACGCTCGGCGCGGCCGGAGCGGTGCTGGCCGCCGCCGACGCCGACCCGGTCCGGGTGCCGGCCCCCACTGTCAACGCGATCGACGCCACCGGCGCGGGTGACTCGGTGATGGCCGCGCTGATCGCCGACCTGCTCCTCGACGGCGAGCCGGAGGGCCCGGCGGGCTGGACCGACCGGGTGGCCTTCGCCCTGCGGGTAGCCGGTCTGGTCTGCGAATCCCCGGGCGGTGCCACCGCCATGCCCACCCGAGCCGCCGTGCAGAAGCGCTTCAACCCCTAACCCCACCCCCGTGCCCCGCGCCCCGGTGGCCCCGTGGCCCCACCCCAACCCCCGCGCCGATCTTGCACTTTCGGTTGGCGTTTGGTCCGTCTTGCCCTTGTTTCTCCCCGCACAAAATGCAAGATCGCGGCAGGAGTGGCGGCGGGGGTCAGGCCGTACCGGTTAGTTCGAGGTAGCCGCGGTGGGCGGCGATCAGGGCGGGGCGGGCGCCGAAGGGGGCCTCGGCGGCCACCCGCTCCGGCGGGGCACTGCCGGTGTGCGCGGCCCGGATCAGCCAGGCCAGCTTCGCCAGCTCCGCGTGCTGGGCTCGGACGAAGTCGACGTCCACCGGGTCGCCGTGGCCCGGGATGACCACAGTGCGCGCGGTCGTCAGCCGCAGCAGGTCCGCGACCGCGTCCGGCCACTGCAGGGGGTACGAGTCCTCGAAGGCGGGCGGGCCGCTCTGCTCCACCAGGTCCCCGGCGACCACCACGTCGGCGTCCGGCACGTGCACCACCAGATCGGCCTCGGTGTGCCCCCGCCCCGGGTGTCGCAGCAGCACCCGCCGGCCGCCCAGGTCGAGGGTCGTCTCGACGTGCACGGTGTGCGTCGGCGCGAGCAGCGGGGTGTCGGCCAGCTCGGCGGCGAGCGCCGGGTGCTCAGTCCGCAACTCCTCGTACGCCTCCCGGCGCAGCCGCTCCGGCTCCTCGCGCAGGGCGGTGGCGGCCAGTTCGTGCGCGTACACCGGGCGGGGTGGGTCGCCGGCCAGGACGGCGTTGCCGAAGCAGTGGTCGTAGTGGTGGTGGGTGTTGACGAGCGTCAACGGACGGTCGGTGACCGCCCGGACGGCCGCGGCCAGCTCGGTGGCCTGGGCGGCCGACGAGAGCGTGTCCACCAGTAGCGCCTCGTCGTCACCGACGACAAGTGTGACGTTGACCCGCAGCAGCGGCTCGACCAGCACGTGCACCCGGTCGGCCACCTCGACGAAACCGGCGTTCACGACGCCCGCCCGGCGCGCTCGACGAAGCGTCCCCGGTCGACAAGGATCCGGTCCACCCGACCCCGGGCCACCGTCTGGTCGCCGTCGCTGACCGTGACCTCGAACGACAGTCGGCGACCGTCGACGGTCGCCAGCAGCGCCTGCGCGCGGACGGTCCGGCCGACCACTGTCGGCGCCAGGTGCTCCAACTCGACCCGGGTGCCCACTGTCGTCGAACCGGGCGGCATCCCGGTCGCCGTCGCCGCGACGGTGGCCGCCTCGGCCAGCGCCAGCACCCGGGGAGTGCCCAGCACCGGTACGTCCCCGGAACCGACCGCCTGGGCGGTGTCCGCGTCGGTGACGGTCAACTCGACCTGGGCGGTCAGACCCGGCGCGAAGGCCGGCTCGGGCTGCTCCTGCATGGTCGTCAGCCTAGGTGCTCGCCGGACGCGTTGAGCACGCGCCCGGTGATCCGGGCGCGCCCACCTCCAACGCCCAACGGGTGGTCCCCGTCGGTCGATGCCGTACCCGTCGTTAACCTTGACCCCGATGGCCGTCGTGACTGACCCCCAGCCCCCCGCCCGGACCGACCCGCCCGCGTCCCCGGACGGGGGTCGGCGGCGCGTCGTCGCCATGACCGTCTGGGCGGTCGCCTTCGTCGCCGCGTGGCTGGCCATCGGGCTGCCCACCGACCCGGCGTACGCCTTCGTCTGGATCTGGCTCGCGACCATCGCCTGGAACAGCGAACGGCCCTGGCGCAGCCACCTGCGCTTCGCCCGGGACTGGGTGCCGGTGGTGCTGCTCTTCGTGGTGTACAACCTCTCGCGGGGGTTCGCCGACAACGGGGCCACGCCGCACGCGATGGAGCTGATCGTCGCCGACCGGTTCATGTTCGGCTGGGCCACCGGCGGTGAGGTGCCCACCGTCTGGTTGCAGCAGCACCTCTACCACCCGCAGGTGCACTGGTGGGATGTCGCGGCGAGCTGGGTGTACTTCTCCCACTTCGTGGTGGCGCTGACCGCCGCCGCGGTGCTCTGGTTGCGCGACCGGCACCGCTGGGCCGCGTACATGCGGCGTTGGGGTTTCCTCTGCGCGGCCGGCCTGGTCACCTACTTCATCTACCCGGCGGCCCCGCCCTGGTGGGCGGCGCAGAACGGCCTGCTCACCGAGGTCGCCCGGATCTCGACCCGGGGTTGGAAGGCGTTCGGCATGCACGGCGCCGGCAACGTCCTCAACGCCGGCCAGATCGCCTCCAACCCGGTCGCGGCGATGCCGTCGCTGCACACCGCGTGGGCGTTGTTCGTGGTGCTGTTCTTCCTGACCGCCACGCGTCGTCGCTGGTGGCCGCTGCTGCTCGCGTACCCGCTGGCGATGACGTTCACCCTGGTCTACTCGGGTGAGCACTACGTGATCGACGTGCTGGTCGGCTGGGCGTACGTGGGGCTGACCTTCCTGGCGGTCGGTCTGGCGGAACGCGGTTGGGCGGCGTGGCGCGTCCGCCACCCGAAGGCAGCGGCCGAACGGCCCGAGAACCAGGCCGCCGACCCCGTCGCACCCCCGCCCGGCCAGCCCGAGCCCCCAACACCACGCGAGCCGGACACGACCACCCACCCAACAGTCCCCGCCGACCACTAACCCCACCCACCCACCCACCCCGGCCCCACCCCACCCCACCCACCCCCGGCCGGTCTCAGCCCGGTGATCATGAAGTTATTGCCCCGACACGCCGTGCGGGAGGGCAATAACTTCATGATCAACGAGGAGGGGGGCGGGGGAGGGGCGCGGGGTGGGGGTGGGGTCAGGGTTGGGTGCGGGCTTTGTGAGCTCTGGTGATTAGCTCGTCTGCCAGGGCCCAGGCCTCGGCCAGGTCGCGGTCCTGGGCGATGGCCCCGGAGCCGCCCGCGGTGTCCGCGTGTACCGAGGCCAACCCGAGACGGCGCTGGATGGGCCCCTGGACCACCCGCACGCTCTGGATCCGGGCGTACGGCACGATCACCAACTGCCGGGTGAGCCGCCCGGACCGGGTGGCGAACACCCGCTCGAACAGCCCCGCGCCGAACGCGGAACGACCCAGCGGGTGCAGCCAACGGGTCCGGCGCGGTGGTGGGCTGAGTGTGAGCGCGTCGAGGCGTACCCCGGGAAGCACCTCGGCGACGATCATCGTCGCCGTCGGCAGGTCGCCGACCGGCAGCAGCCGGTCGGGCCGGTTGCGGTCGTCGGCCTCCGCGACGGAGTAACCGGCCACCTCCAGCCGTAGCCGCAGCCAGCCCTTGGCGCGCCACAGCAACGGCCAGGTGGCCCGCACGGTCTGCACGCGCTCCAGCGGCACGGTCTGCGCCCGCGTCTCCAGCAGACCGTTGTGCACCCGCAGCGTGCCGCCGTCGCGGGCCAGTCGGAAGTTCCAGTCGTCGAGGACCCGGCGGATCGGTTGCAGCAGCACACCCGCCATCGCGGTCAGTGTGCTCGCCACCGCGACGAACGACCACGACCCGGCGGTGAGGAACTGCACCACGACGAAGGCCACACCGAACGGGAGCAGGAACGCCTGCGGCGTGAGCAGTTGGCTGACCAGGAGGTTCTGGTTGCGTACCGCGTGCAGTGGCCGGCCCGGCACCACCGCCGGCGGCGCCGTCGCACCCGGCGCCACCGGGGCCGCCGCGTCACCGGGCGCGGGCCGCTGCGCCACCCGCCCGGCCAGCGCCAGCAGACGCTCGCGCAGCACCGCCGCGTCGGCCACCCCGAGGTACGCCAACGGCGCCTCGGTCTTGCCTCCGCCGACCACCTCCAGGCGCAGCTCGGCCAGGCCGGTGAGCTGGGCGAGCAGCGGCCGGACCACCTCCACGGCCTGCAACCGTTCCAGCGGGATGGCCCGGGTACGCCGCCAGAGCAGCCCTTCGTACACCCGAAGCTCGCGGCCCACGACGTGGTAGCCGGTGTTGTACCAGCTGACCACCGAGAGCACTGTCGCGCCGAGCGCCAGCACCGCCACCATGGCGGCGAACCAGCCGAAGCCCACCCGGGACAGCGTCGACCAGGACAGCCCGGCGATCACCACGACCAGTGACTTCGCGCCGTGCAGGACCGGGCTGAGCGGATGCAGTCGCTGCCGCGGCTCGCCCTGATCGCCGCCCGGTGGTGCTGGCCACGGCGCGGGCACCCCCGCCGGCACCGGCCCGGACGGCGCCACGCCATCAGGTGCCGCGCCGGTCGGCAGCGGCCCGGCAGGTGCCGCGCCGACGGGCAGCACCGGCCTCGGGGGCGTCGGGCCGGTGGGTGGCACGGTGCTCGGCTCGGCGGGTCCGTCGCTCATCGGAGCGGCCCTCGACGCGGTCGGCGGTTGGCCGCGCGGGTGCTCACAGCCCCTCCGCCCGGTCCTCGCCGAGCGCGGTGAGTCGATCGCGTAGCCGGGACGCCTCCGCCGGGCGCAGCCCGGGCACCCGGGCGTCGCTCGCCGCCGCGGCGGTGTGCAACTGCACGGTGGCCAGATCGAAGGCGCGTTCCAACGGCCCGGCGCTCACGTCGACGAACTGCATCCGCGAGTACGGCACGATGGAGAGCCGGCGGACCAGCAGCCCGTGCCGGACGAGCAGGTCGTTCTCCCGCTCGGCGTACCCCCAGGCCCGGACCGCGCGGACGATCGCGACAGCCCGCCACGCGCCCAGCAGCAGCACGAGGGCGACGGCGAGCCCGAACAGCCAGTGGCCGCTGAACGCCCAGCCGACGGCCGTCACCGCCAGCCCGATGGCGACCACGATCGCCAGCCGGATCAGCTCAACCCAGATCAGGTCGGTGGAGATCGGCTGCCAGTTGACCGTGTCCGGCCAGGGCTCCAGCGGACCCCGGCCACCCGGCGCGGCCGTCAGCAGGGCGCCAGGGTCGGACGCGCCAGGGCCGGGGTCGGGCGGCAGGAGGCCGGGGGCCGGCAGGTCGGGTGCGCGCTGGTCAGCGGCGGGCGTCGGCCGGTGCCCGGGCGGCAACGCGCCCGGTGGCAGCGGGGCGGGCGTCGGGACATCCGGTGCGGCGGGCTCCGGGCCGAGCGTGCCGGGCGCCGGGAACGCGCCGGGCGGCGGCTCGACGCCGGGTGGGGCGGTGGCCGGGGTGGGCGGCCAGGACGGGGAGGTGGGGCCGGGGGAAGCCGGAGGGTCGCCGCTCACAGGTCGAGCGTAGGCGATCCGGGCACCGGAGTGACGGCACGCAGGAAGCCTCGTGCATCCAGGAAGTCACCGAGGCTGCCCCGGTGCTCGGCGCAGGCCAGCCAGGTCTTGCGCCGATCGGCGTCGTGCAGACGGGGATTGTTCCACTCCAGCACCCAGACGGCGGCGGACCGGCAGCCCCGGGCCGAACAGACCAGGGCCTCGTCGGCGGGGGAGGGGATGCTCATCCCGGCCAGTCTAGGGCGGCGGGACGGAGAGCTTGAGCGCCGGGCGACCACGGGGGGAGCCGCCCGGCGACGGGGTGAATCGTACACGCGGCGGGCCGGTCTTCGCACACCCGCGATGCGCGATTCGGCTGCTGGGGACGGCGCGGCCAAAATCGGCTTCTCCCCACCTCGACACTCAGCAAGGCGTGCGAGTCTTGATACCGCACGAACCGCGACGACCGACAAACGCTGTGGAGGACCGGTGGCCCAGCCGACCATGCCCGACGCCCCGACGCCGAACGGAGCGGCACCTGCGCCGGTGACCACACCCGCACAGGACGCCACCCTGCTGGAGAAGGGCCTGTTCGAGATCAAACGTGTGATCGTCGGGCAGGACCGAATGGTGGAGCGGATGTTCGTCGCGCTGCTCGCCCGCGGTCACTGCCTGCTCGAAGGTGTGCCCGGGGTGGCCAAGACCCTGGCGGTGGAGACCCTCGCCAAGGTCGTCGGCGGGTCCTTCGCCCGGGTGCAGTTCACCCCGGACCTGGTGCCCGCCGACATCATGGGCACCCGGATCTACCGGCAGTCGAGCGAGAAGTTCGACGTCGAGCTGGGCCCGGTCTTCGTCAACTTCCTGCTCGCCGACGAGATCAACCGGGCGCCGGCGAAGGTGCAGTCCGCGCTGCTGGAGGTCATGAGCGAGCGGCAGGTGTCCATCGGTGGGGAGAGCCACCGGGTGCCGGACCCGTTCCTGGTGATGGCCACCCAGAACCCGATCGAGCAGGAGGGCGTCTACCCGCTGCCGGAGGCGCAGCGGGACCGGTTCCTCATGAAGATCGTGGTGGGCTACCCGACCGACGCGGAGGAACGGGAGATCGTCTACCGGATGGGCGTGGCCCCGCCCGAGCCGACAGCGGTGTTCGACACCCCGGAGCTGATCGCCCTGCAACGCAAGGCGGACCAGGTCTTCGTCCACAACGCCCTTGTCGACTACGCGGTGCGGTTGGTGCTGGCCACCCGCGCCCCGGCCGAGCACGGCATGCCCGACGTCGCGCAACTGATCCAGTACGGGGCCAGCCCGCGCGCCTCGCTGGGCCTGGTCCGGGCGACCCGCGCCCTGGCGCTGCTGCGCGGGCGGGACTACGCGCTGCCGCAGGACGTGCAGGACATCGCACCGGACATCCTGCGGCACCGGTTGGTGCTCAGCTACGACGCGCTCGCCGACGACGTGCCCGCCGACCACATCGTGCAGCGGGTGATGTCGACGATCCCGCTCCCGGCGGTCGCTCCCCGCCAGCAGGCCACCCCGCCGTCGATCGCGCCGCCGCCCGGCGCTGGCTGGCCCGGGCAGCGGCCGTGACCTCACCCACCCCTCGTCCCGCCCCCCTCGCCGACCGCAGCGAGGCCGTGCTGTCCCGGTTGCAGCTGCTCGTCACCCGCAAGCTCGACGGTCTGCTCCAGGGCGACTACGCCGGCCTGCTGCCCGGACCGGGCAGTGAGGCGGGGGAGTCCCGGGAGTACCGCGCCGGCGACGACGTGCGCCGGATGGACTGGCCGGTCACGGCACGGACCACCACACCGCACGTGCGGCGTACGGTCGCCGACCGGGAACTGGAGACGTGGCTCGCGCTGGACCTCTCCGCCAGCCTGGACTTCGGTACGGGGCAGTGGCTCAAGCGGGAGGTGGTGGTGGCCGCCGCGGCCGCCATCACCCACCTGACCGTGCGCGGGGGTAACCGGATCGGCGCCGTGATCGGCACCGGCGGTGGGGTGTCCGCGCCGGCCCGACGCTGGCGCGGCGGACCACCGCCGGCCGGGCCCGGGGTGCTCACCCGGCTGCCGGCGCGCTCCGGCCGCAAGGAGGCGCAGGGTCTGCTGCGTGCCGTCGCCGGCACCGCCATCCAGCCCGGCCGTGGTGACCTGGGCGCCCTGATCGAGATGCTCAACCGTCCGCCCCGCCGTCGCGGGGTGGCGGTGGTGGTGTCGGACTTCCTCGCGCCGGCCGAGCAGTGGGCGCGGCCGATGCGCAAGCTGCGCGTCCGCCACGACGTGCTGGCGATCGAGGTGGTCGACCCGCGCGAGCTGGAGCTGCCCGACGTGGGCGTGTTGCCGGTGGTCGACCCGGAGAGCGGCGAGCTGCACGAGGTGCAGACCGCCGACCCACGGCTGCGGCAGCGCTACGCCGATGCCGCCGCCGCCCAACGGGCCACGATCGCCGCCGCCCTGCGCGGCGCCGGCGCGGCCCACCTGCGTCTGCGTACCGACCGAGACTGGCTGCTGGACATGGTGCGATTCGTGGCCGCGCAGCGGCACGCGCGTACCCGGGGGACGACACGATGATCCGTTTTCTGCAACCGTGGTGGCTGCTGGCTGTGCTGCCGGTGTTCGCCCTCGCCGCGTTCTACGTCTGGCGGCAGCTGCACCGCCGGGCGTACGCGATGCGGTTCACCAACGTGGACCTGCTGCGTACGGTGGCGCCGAAGGGCCTGGGCTGGCGTCGGCACGTCCCGGCGACCGCGTTCCTGCTCTGCCTGCTGGTGCTGGCCACCGCGCTGGCGCGTCCCGCGGTGGACACCAAGGAGCCGCTGGAGCGGGCCACCGTGATGCTCGCCATCGACGTGTCGTTGTCGATGCAGGCCGACGACGTGGCGCCGAACCGGCTGGAGGCGGCCCAGGAGGCGGCCAAGCAGTTCGTCAGTGAGCTGCCGAAGAGCTACAACCTGGGCCTCGTGTCGTTCGCCAAGGCGGCGAACGTGCTGGTGCCCCCGGGCAAGGACCGGGACGCGGTGACCAGCGCCATCGACGGCCTGGTGCTGGCCGAGGCGACAGCGACCGGCGAGGCGGTGTTCACCTGCCTGGAGGCGATCCGGTCGGTGCCGGCCGATGGCGCGGCGGGTATTCCGCCGGCCCGGATCGTGCTGCTCTCCGACGGTTTCCGGACCTCAGGTCGAGCGGTGGAGGAGGCGGCGGCTGCCGCGCAGGCCGCCAACGTTCCGGTCTCCACCATCGCCTTCGGCACCGACACCGGTCAGGTCGACATCGGTGGACAGTTGCAGCGGGTGCCGGTGGACCGGATGGCCCTCGCCGAGCTTGCCGAGACCACCGAGGGTTACTTCTACGAGGCGGCCTCGGTGAGCGAGCTGAAGCAGGTCTACCAGGACATGGGCAGCTCGATCGGGTTCCGCACCGAGCCGCGCGAGGTGACCCAGTGGTACGCCGGGGTGGCGTTGCTGCTGGCGCTCTGCGCGGGCGCGTTCAGTCTGCTCTGGTCGTCCCGGATGCTGTGACCCGGGTGCCGGCGGCGGTCAGTGACCGCCGCCGGCGAGCACGAAGACGATGGCCACCCAGACGGCGGCGAGGGTGAAGCCCAGCGGGGCGACGTAGCGGCTCATGACGGCTCCGGGTGGCGGCTGGACGGTCCGCGTGCGGGGGCGGACCGCAGGGGGTGGGGACGCGCACACGAAGTCGTGACCGGGCGGCTCCCGGCGACCGCCCGGGATCGGGCGGCGCGGCACACTCACCCCGGCAGGTGCCGAAGCGGTGGGGAGCGGAGCGGGGTCAGCTCACCAGACTGAGTCGTGGCTCAGCGGGTCTGACCATCGGCCCGGCCACGACTGGGAGGATCGCTATCTCGCACAGCGATCACCTCCTGCAAGTCGGGCCGGCCGGAACGTCGATGATCGTACACCTGCGGTGCCGACAGAACGCACTCGGCCGACCGGCCGGCGACCCCTCCACCGCCCGGTTGGTGACCCCGTTCACCACCAGCCCGTACGCCCCGGCGCGGGAGCGACCTCGGCTGGCCGACCCGCACGACCGTGACCAGCGCCGCCGCGAGCAGCGGCAGCCAGCAGCAGCGGGCCAGCACCCAGCCGGCGTCGTCCGGGACGGTGTGCAGACCGGGCAGGGCCAGCCCGCCGCGGGCGGTGAGGGCTGTCACCGCCACCAGTACCGGCTGGTGCCACAGGTAGATCCGGACCGCGGAGCGGTTCACCTCGGTCACCGCTCGGCCCGGCAGCGGCCGGGTCAGCAGCCGTTCCAGCGCCGGCCGCGCGAGCAGCCCCAGCCCGACCTGGGCGACCGCCAGCGCCACGACGAGCAGCGACGGCGGGTTCAGGTTGGACACCCCGTCGCCGGGCACGCCCACCGCGCTCACCGGGTAGCCCAGCGCCAGCAGCGCCGCCAGCGCGACCGCCCCACCGGCCGCCAGGGTGCCTCCGGCCCGCCGGCCGTCCAGCCGGCCGTCGGCGTGTGCCACGCCCAGCAGGTACGGCACCGACCAGGCCGCCAGCACGGTGACCGGGGGCAGGTAGGTGTCGGCCGGCAGCAGCCTGGTGGCCAGGTCGACCGCGGCGACCACGGCCACCGCCGGCGTCACGCAACGCGTCACCCCCCACCGGCGTACGGCGGCGCGCAGCGGGCCGGTCACCGCGACCAGGATCACCAGCGGTAGCAGGAACCACAACGGGCTGACCGCGAGCCGCAGCGCGACGGCGAGCGTGTCGTCCGAGGTGCCGACGACTGTGGCGGCGAGCAGCACGGCGGCGCCCACCCCGAGCAGCGCGACAGTGGGCAGCAGCAGCCGACGCAGCCGACCGGCCAGCCAACCGCCCGCGTCGCCCGGGTAACGGGCCAGCGACCGGGTCGAGCCGAACCCGGCGGTGAAGAAGAACAACCCGAGCGTCTGCAACACCCAGGTCACCGGGGCCAGGTCGGGCAGGGCGGTCAGCGGACTGGCCTGGCGCAGCGCGCCGTCGCCGGTCAGCACCAACCCGGTGACCAGCCAGTGCCCCAGCACCACCCCGCCGATGGCGTACGCCCGCAGCGCGTCGACGGCACGATCCCGGCTCACCGGGCATCCCCGATCGGGTCGGCGTCGACGTCGCCCAGCACGACCGCCGCCACCGCGACCAGCGCGGCGCTGCCCGGAGCGAGGTAGCCGTCGTGCCCCGCCACCCCACCCACCGGCAGCGGTCGGGCGCCGAACGCCGGGTCGCCCGGTCGACGGCCGAAGCCCAGGCCGGGCAGCCGCACCGGCGGTACCCGACGGATCCAGTCGGTCGGCGCCTCGGCCGCCCAGAACCGCCGCCCACCGGGCAGGTCGTCGGCGCGCTGCACCCCGGCGCCGACGCCGCCGAGGCTGACCACGTCGGTGACCTGGGGCGGGCCGTCCGCCGCTGCCAGCGACACCACGAGCGCCCCGTAGCTGTGCCCGACCAGCGTGATCGTCGCCGCCGGACGCCGCCCGGCCAGGTCCCGCAGCAGCATGGCCAGCCCGGCCGCGCCGCGCCGGGCGCTGACGCCACCTGCGGCCGTCAACACCCCGTCGGGCGGGTCGTAGCCGAGCCAGGCCAGCACCGCGACCCGCGCCGCCGGGTCGGTCGCCCGCAACTCCCGGAAGAGCTGCCCGGCCTGCACCGCCGGCGCCCGCCGGGCCACCCCGCCCAACCCCTGTCGAAGTCGGCGAGCGTGCTGCCGACCCCCGGCACCAGCACGACGATCCGGTCCGCGTCGGCGAGGTCGCCGAGCACCTCCACCGCGCGGCCGTCACCGCGCTCGTCGAACAGCAGGAACCGGCGTCCGTCGGCCGCCCAGTCCGCGTACGGGGGGCCGGCCGCACGCATCGCCGCCGCCATCACGGGGTACGCCTCGACGAACCCCGCCGCCGTGGCCGGCTCGGGTCGGGTCGGCAGGACCAGGTTCACGCCGAGCAGCGCGGCCACCGCCACCCGGCTGGCACCTCGTCGTCGCATCACGTTCTCCCTCCGGAATGTCGTCCAGAGGGAGAGTGCGCGGGTGGCTGCGGCCCGGTCGTCGTCCCGCAGAGCCGTTCCCGTGCTGGCTCCACGGGGCTACTCGCCGGCTGCCACCAGACCCGTCTCGTACGCCAGCACCACGGCCTGGGCCCGGTCGCGCAGACCCAGCTTGGCCAGGATCCGCCCGACGTGCGTCTTCACTGTCTGCTCGGCCACCACCAGGTCGCCCGCGATCTCCGCGTTGTTGCGGCCCCGGGCGATCAACCGCAGCACCTCGGTCTCGCGCGGGGTGAGCCCGGCCAGGTCGGTGGGGCGCGGGCGGCGGCGGTCCGGACGGGCCGCGAACTCGGCGATCAGCCGGCGGGTGACCGCCGGGGCGAGCAGCGCGTCCCCGGCCGCCACCACCCGTACCGCCTGCACCAGGTCGGCCGCCGGGGCGTCCTTGAGCAGGAACCCGCTGGCCCCGGCGCGCAGCGCCTCGTACACGTAGTCGTCCAGGTCGAAGGTGGTGAGGATGAGCACCCGGGGTCGCTGTGCCGACCGGTTACCGAGCAGCTTGCGGGTGGCCTCCAGCCCGTCCATGACCGGCATCCGCACGTCCATCAGCACCACGTCCGGGTCGAGGTGGCGGGCGGCGGTCACGGCCTGCGCCCCGTCGGCGGCGTCCCCCACCACCAGCAGATCCGGTTGGGCGGCGAGCAGCGCCCCGAAACCCTGCCGGACCATCGCCTGGTCGTCGGCGATCAGCACCCGGATCATCGGTCCCCACCCTCCGCGTCGTACGGCAACTCGGCAGCCACCGCGTAACCCCCGTCGGGCAGCGGCCCGGCGGTGAACGTACCGCCCAGCGAGGTGGCCCGCTCCCGCATGCCGGTCAGCCCGTGCCCGGAGCCGGCCTCGCCCGGCCGGGAGCCCGCCTCGGCGGGTGGCGCGTTCTGGACGCGTACCCGCAGACCGGACGGACCGGCGCGGACGGTGACCCGCACAGCGGCGCCGGCCGCGTGGCGGGCCGCGTTGGCCAGGCATTCCTGCACGATGCGGTACGCGGCCAGCCCGACCGGCGCGGGCACCTGGTCGTCGTCCACCGGATCGGCGTCCAGGGTCACCGGCAACCCGGCCCGACGTGCCGCGTCCACCATCGCGCCCAGGTCGGTCAGGTCCGGCTGCGGCGCGGTCTGCGGCCCGCTGTTCTCGCTGCGCAGCACCCCAGCAGCCGCCGCATGTCGGTCAGCGCGTCGCGGGCCGACGCGGCGATGGCCACGAACTCCGCGGCCGCCGGGGCCGGCACGTCCGTCAGCCGGTACGGGGCGGTCTCCGCCTGCACCGCGATCAGCGACATGTGGTGGGCCACCACGTCGTGCAGCTCGCGGGCGATCCGGGTGCGTTCCTCCAGCACCGCGCGGCGTTCCTGCTCGCGTTCGCTCAGCTCGGTCTGGGCGGCCAGCGCACGCCGGGACAGCCGGTTGCGTCGGATCAGGTCGCCGACGATCGCCAGCGCGCCGAGCAGCAGCAGGACCGGGACCTGGTTGTTGGGGTGGACCAGGGTGAGCACCGGCACCGTGCTGATCGTCACCACCCAGGCCAGCACCGGCCGGTCGACCCGCGCGACGACCACCGCCAGCACCGCGATCGACCCGAGCGCCAGCGTCGGGGTCCACGGCCAGGGCTGGTCGGCTGGGGCGTTGAACGTGCAGGTCAGCAGGGCCACCACCGTCAGCCGCCAAGCCAGCAGCGGCCGCCGGGGCAGTGCCAGCAGCGGTGCCACGGTCATCGCCGCGAACAGCATCGCGACCGGTAGCGGCAGGCCCCACTCGGTCTCCACGGTCAGCGTGATCAGGAAGAGGCCGAGGGCGGCGAGCAGACCGACCGGGGCGGCGTAGCGGGCCGGCCCCGGCCACCGGGCCAGCAGCGGCCGTTCGACCGGGGCGTCCGGGCCCAGCAGGGTCTGTCGCAGGGCCCGCAGGGGCGCGGCGATCGGTTGCCGGTTCACCACCCGGAGGCTACGGGCCGACCCCGTCACGAGGCGTGCCACCAGGGGTTGATCCCGGTGTCGTACCCCAGTGTGACGCGACTCCCGTTAGCGCTTACCTGCCGGTAACGCCTAGGCTCCGACGCGTCCGTGCTGACCATTCGCAAGGGGGAACAGTGGCTCGCACCGTGCTGGTGACCGGGGGCAACCGGGGGATCGGCCTGGCCATCGCGCAGGCCTTCGCCAAGCAGGGCGACCGGGTGGCGGTCACCCACCGCAGCGGCGAGGCGCCCGACGGGCTGTTCGGCGTCCGCGCCGACGTCACCGACGCCGCCTCGATCGACGCCGCGTTCACCGCCGTCGAGGCCGAGCTGGGGCCGGTAGAGGTGGTTGTCGCCAACGCCGGTATGACCGCCGACACGCTGCTGCTGCGCATGACCGAGGAGCAGTTCACCGACGTGGTGGACACCAACCTCACCGGCGCGTTCCGGGTCGCGAAGCGGGCCTCCGGCAAGATGCTCCGCGCCAAGTGGGGCCGCATGATCTTCATCTCCTCGGTGGTCGGCCTCGCCGGCGGAGCCGGGCAGGTCAACTACGCCGCCAGCAAGGCCGGCCTCGTCGGCGTCGCCCGCTCGATCACCAGGGAGCTGGGCAGCCGCAACATCACCGCGAACGTGGTGGCGCCGGGCTTCATCGACACGGACATGACCGCCGGCCTCACCGGCGACCGCAAGGCGGAGATCCTCAAGTCCATCCCGGCCGGCCGGATGGCCAGCCCGGACGAGGTCGCCGCTGTGGTCACCTGGCTGGCGTCCGACAGCGCCGGGTACGTCTCCGGCGCCGTCATCCCGGTCGACGGCGGCCTCGGCATGGGCCACTAACCCTTTTGACTACGGAGGAAATCTGCGATGTCCGGACTGCTCGCCGGTAAGCGGCTGCTCGTCACCGGTGTCATCACCGACGCCTCGATCGCCTTCTCGGTGGCGAAGCTCGCTCAGGAGAACGGCGCGCAGGTCGTGCTCACCGGCTACGGTCGGCTCTCCCTGGTCGAGCGGATCGCCAAGCGGCTGCCCGAGCCCGCGCCGGTCATCGAGGTGGACGTCACCAACAACGAGCACCTCGCCGGTCTCGCCGACCGGGTACGCGAGCACGTCGACGGCCTCGACGGTGTCGTGCACTCGATCGGCTTCGCCCCGCAGAGCTGCCTCGGCGGCGGCTTCCTCGACGCGCCCTGGGAGGACGTGGCGACCGCCCTGCACGTCTCCACCTTCTCGTACAAGTCGCTGGCCATGGCGGCGCTGCCGCTGATGTCGCCCGGCGGCGCGGTGGTGGGCCTGACCTTCGACGCGACGAAGGCGTGGCCGGTCTACGACTGGATGGGCGTGGCGAAGGCCGGCCTGGAGTCCGCGTCCCGCTACCTGGCGCTGCACCTGGGCAAGCAGGGCATCCGCAGCAACCTGGTGGCCGCCGGGCCGCTGCGCACCATCGCCGCGAAGTCGATCCCCGGCTTCGACCAGTTCGAGGAGGCCTGGGCCGAGCGTGCGCCGCTGGGCTGGAGCCTCACCGACCAGGAGCCGGCCGCGCGGGCCTGCCTGGCGCTGCTCTCCGACTGGTTCCCGGCCACCACCGGCGAGATCGTCCACGTCGACGGCGGCTACCACGCCATCGGTTCCTGACGCCGCACCGCGACGCTCCCTGGCCACCGTCCGCGTGATCTACGCGTCCGGACCAGGGGGCGTCGCCGGGACGTCCCGGCCGAGGGGCGAGAATGACCTCATGTCGTACGACGCGGTGGTGCTGGTGTCCTTCGGCGGGCCCGAGCGGCCCGAGGACGTGATGCCGTTCCTGCAGAACGTGACCCGGGGCCGGGGTGTGCCGCCCGAGCGGCTGGCCGAGGTCGCCGAGCATTATCAGCACTTCGGTGGTGTGTCCCCGATCAACGAGCAGTGCCGGGACCTGCTGGCCGCCGTCCGCGCCGACTTCGCCGCGCACGGTGTCGACCTGCCCATCTACTGGGGCAACCGCAACTGGGACCCGATGCTCGCCGACACCGTGACCCAGATGCGCGACGACGGGGTCACCCGGGCGCTGGCCTTCGTCACCAGCGCGTACGGCGGTTACTCGTCCTGCCGGCAGTACCAGGAGGACATCGCCGCCGCCCGTGCCGCCGTCGGCCCGGACGCCCCGGTGATTGAGAAGCTGCGCCAGTTCTGGGACCACCCCGGCTTCGTCGAACCGCACGTCGACGCGGTCCGGGCGGCCCTGGGCCAGCTCGACCCGGCGAAGCGGGACACCACCCGGCTGGTCTTCACCGCCCACTCCATCCCCAGCTCGATGGCGGCCAACGCCGGCCCACACGGCGGCCGGTACGAGGCGCAGCTGCACGAGACCGCCCGGCTCGTCGCCGCGGCCGCTGCACCCGACCTGGCGTACGACCTGGTCTGGCAGAGCCGTTCCGGGCCGCCGCAGATGCCGTGGCTGGAACCGGACATCAACGACCACCTGGCCACTCTCGCGCAGGGCGACACCACGGGCGTGGTGGTCAGCCCGATCGGGTTCGTCTCCGACCACCTGGAGGTCGTGTGGGACCTGGACACCGAAGCGCTGGAGACGGCGAAGCAGCTCGGCCTGGAATTCGCCCGGGCCGCCACGCCGGGCACCGACCCGCGCTTCGTGACCATGGTGCGTGAGCTGGTCACCGAGCGGACCGACCCGGACGGCGCGCAGCTGCGCCGCCGCCTGGGCGAGCTGCCCATGTGGGACACCTGCCCCACCGTCTGTTGCGTGCCGACCCGTCGCCCCTGACCTCTGAGGATCATCATGCATGACCGCAAGCCCGTGCAGAGTTGGCTGACCGACATGGACGGCGTGCTGGTGCACGAGGGCCAGCCGGTGCCCGGCGCGCCGGAGTTCATCAACCGGATGCGCGCCTCCGGCAAGCCGTTCCTGGTGTTGACCAACAACTCGATCTACACCCCACGGGACCTGACGGCCCGGCTCAGCCGGATGGGCCTGGACGTGCCGGAGGAGTCGATCTGGTCCTCCGCCCTGGCCACCGGCCAGTTCCTCGCCGACCAGCGGCCGGGCGGCACCGCGTACGTCATCGGTGAGGCCGGGCTGACCACGGCGCTGCACGCCGTCGGCTACGTGCTGACCGACTTCGCCCCCGACTACGTGGTGCTCGGCGAGACCCGCACCTACAGCTTCGAGGCGATCACCAAGGCCGTCCGTCTGATCAACGACGGGGCCCGGTTCATCTGTACCAACCCCGATGTGACCGGCCCGTCCGTGGAGGGCGCGCTACCCGCCGCCGGCTCGGTCGCCGCCATGATCTCCAAGGCGACCGGGGTCGAGCCGTACTTCGTCGGCAAGCCCAACCCGATGATGATGCGTTCGGCGCTCAACACCATCAACGCGCACTCGGAGAGCACCGCGATGATCGGTGACCGGATGGACACCGACATCCTGTGCGGCCTGGAGGCGGGGCTGGAGACCATCCTGGTGCTCACCGGGATCAGCAGCCGCACCGAGGCGGAGCGTTACCCGTACCGCCCGTCCCGGATCATCAACTCGGTCGCGGACCTGCTCGACGAGATCTGACCGGCCGGCCCTGGCGGGCCGCATTGCCGATCATGGTCGCCTGCCGTCAGGGGCGCAGTGGGGCGTTGCAGGCGGCCACCAGCGCCTGACGGCACGCCGCGGTGAGCGGCCGCAGTGCCGCGTCCCGCTGCTGCGCCTCGTAGTTGTTGATCGCGCCGCCCGGGGCGGCGTGCCCGGCCAACGCCAGCACCCGGTCGAGCACCGCTGCTCGGGCGAAGAGCCGGCGGGCGCGTGGGTCGAAGCCCGGTGGCAGGTCGGTGGTGCCGTCCGGGCGGCGCAGCGCGGCCAGCGCGCCCGCCAGCTCGGGCCGCCACTGGGCCACGTCGAGGCGGGTCAGCACGGCTGTCGTCTCGGCCAGCGCGGCGGCCAGCTCGGCCTCGGCCTCGGCGGCACCGGGCAGTGCGAGTGAGGCGGCGGGCGCGTTGGCCGGCAGCGGGTAGACCCGCCACAGCACCGTCTCGAAACAGTCCCCCGAGCCGGAGGTGTGCAACCGCACCTGGGGAATCAACCCGAGCCCGCCGGCGACCACCGCCTCGCCGGTGACCAGCGCCGCACCGGCGAAGTCGCCAGGGCCGGGCAGCCCTCGCGGGTCGCCCGGCGCCGGCAGCACCAGGCGGATGTCGTCCGGGGAGAGCTTGGCCAGAGTGGGCAGCGCGGCACCGAGCGGGACGTCGGTCCAGGTGCCGGGGGCGTCCGCCACGAGGTGCTCCTCGCCGCCGGCGATGGCGTCGGCGACCTCGTCGTACGGCACCAACCCGGCGCGCCACGCGCGCACCCAGGCAACGAACCGGCTGGACCGGCGCGGCGCGAGTGTGGCCGCGCCCGTTGCGGGGGTGGACATGCCGAAAGGGTACGTGGTCACGACCGGCCCTGTCTCGACTGCCGCTCCGGTCGCCCGGCCTGCCCCCAACTGCCCTGTTCGCCCCAATCCACGCTCGTGGCGGGTGGGTGACGCCGGTGTGCGGTGGGTGGGGGAGGACGCGGGGCGGTGTGTCGGGGGCCGGGGTGGGCGCGGGCTGGGGTTAGCGTGATCGACATGGCGGGGCGATACGGCGAGGACGTGTTGGCGGGCGACTGGCGGCGGCGCAAGGTCACCCCCGAGGTGGACGCCGAACCAGATCTCGTGGTCGAGGATGCCGACTCCGGGTTCTGCGGAGCGGTGGTGGGTGTCGAGGCCGGCGCGGTGGTGTTGGAGGACCGGCACGGCAAGCGGCGCAACTTCCCGCTGCTGCCGGCGGCGTTCCTGCTCGACGGCCGCCCGGTGACGCTGCGCCGCCCGACCCGCGCGGCGGTGCCGGCGGCCCGTCGCCGGACCGCGTCCGGTTCGGTCGCGGTGGACAACGTCCGGGCCCAGGTGGCGAAGGCCAGCCGAATCTGGGTGGAGGGCATCCACGACGCCGCGCTTGTCGAGCGGATCTGGGGCGACGACCTACGGATCGAGGGCGTGGTGGTCGAGCCGTTGGACGGCATCGACGCTCTCGACGCCGAGGTACGCGACTTCGGCCCCGGCCCGACCCGACGACTTGGCGTGCTCGTCGACCACCTGGTGCCGGGCAGCAAGGAGAGCCGGATCGTCGCCCGCGTGAACTCGCCGCACGTGCTGGTGACCGGGCACCCCTACGTGGACGTGTGGCAGGCGGTCAAGCCTGCGGCGTTGGGCATCGCGGCCTGGCCGGTGGTGCCGCCGGGACGGCCGTGGAAGGAGGGGGTCTGCGCGGCCCTCGGGGTGGCCGAGCCGGCCGACATGTGGCGGCACATCCTGTCCCGGGTGAACAGCTTCGCCGACGTGGAGACACCCTTGATCAACGCCATGGAACGCCTCATCGACTTCGTCACCGAGCCAGCCTGACCCGCTCGCCCCGGCGGGCTGCACCGCCGGGGCGACGGACGGGAGGCTCAGGGCTCCTGGTCGGGGGTGCGGGTGTAGACGAAGGTGGCGATGTCCAGCGCCACCGCTGCGCCGTGCTCGTCGCGGCGGACCGTGAGGATCTCGCCGTCCTGCTCACCGGCCCGACCCCGCCAGCGATCCGGGCCGTCGGGGACGAACCGCAGGTTCGGTCTGCCCATCCGGCCGGCGCGCAGGTTGCCGTCGGCGTCGGCGTACACCTCGATCGTGGTGCCCATCCACCACCAGCGGCCGGTCAGCTCGGCGAGGTCGGCGGGCGGCGGGGCGGCTGCCGGCCGCCAGGGGGTGACCGGCGCGGGTTCGGCGTCCAGCACCAGGGTGAGCAGTTGCCGTCCGAGGACGCCGAGGTGCACACCCCGCAGGGTGTACGCGTTGACCAGGCCGATCACGGCGGTCCGGCTGGGCCGGTGTACGGCCAGCGAGGCACCGTATCCGGGCATCGAGCCGCCGTGCCCGACGTACACCCGGTTGCCTTCCCGGAAGAGTTCCAGCCCGAGACCGTGGCCGTGGGTCCAGGCCTCCAGGTCGCTGATGACCACGGGGGAGCACATCTCGGTCAGGGTTTCGGCGGCCAGCACCGACGGGTCGGGTTCGGCCAGGAACGCGGCCCAGCGGCCCAGGTCCTCGATCGTCGACCAGAGTTGCCCGGCGGGGGCCATGGCGCCGGTGTCGGTACGGGGTTCCTCGCGCAGCGTGTCGTGCCAGGGGTGGACGACGTAGCCGCGGGCGTACGGCTCGGTGGCCGCGTAGGTGGTCCGGCGCAGGCCCAGCGGGGTGAGGATCCGTTCGTCGAGCAGGTCGGCCCAGGGTGTCCCGGTGAGCCGTTCGAGCAGCCCGCCGAGCAGCCCGTACGCCAGGTTGGAGTAGTGGTACGTGCGGTGCGGCGAGTAAGCGATCTTGTCGGCGCTGACGTCGGCGAGCAGGGCGTTCAGGTCGACGCCCGCGGCCCGCTCCCACCAGTCGCCCTCGGGTTCGCGTTGGATGCCGCTGGCGTGGCTGAGCAGTTGGCGCAGGGTGAGCGCGCCCACACCGGTGCCCGGCAGGTGCTGCTCCAGCCGGTCGTCGAGGGCCAGTCGGCCGGCGTCGCGCAACTGCATGATCAGGGTGGCGGTCATCGTCTTGCTGATCGAGCCCAACCGGTACTGCAGGTCGACGTCCGGGCGGGGGTGCTCGCCGGCGACTGCCACATGCGCCAGCGTGCCGTCGCGGACCACGCCCAGCACCAGCGACGGGGCGTGACCGTCGGCCTGTGCCTGGGCGACCCGGGTGTCGATCTGGCGGGCGGTCTCGGGTAGCAGGGTCACTGGGATCTCCTCGGGTCGGGCCGCCGATTCGTGGTGTTTTGTTGAGCCGGAAAGGGTCTCGCCGAGCGTACTGATCTTCGCGAAGAAGCCGCGCGTGCATTTGCGTGTCACGATCGTGGTGTGGACGCCGTGGTGTGGATCGTTTTGGGTGTGCTGCTGGCCGTCGCCGAGATCTTCACGACGACGCTATTTCTGATCATGTTCGGGGCCGGAGCCTTCGCCGCCGCCGGTGCGGCCGCCCTGGGCGCGCCGGTCGCCGTGCAGGCGCTGGTCTTCGCGGTGGTGTCGGCGTTGAGCCTGGTGGTGGTCCGACCGGTCATCAAGCGGCACAGCCGCTCCGCGCTGGAGAGCGGCGAGCAGCCGTTCGGCGTGGAGGCGATCGAGGGCTCCACGGCGCTGGTGCTGGAACGGGTGGACGCCGAGCACGGCCTCGTCAAGATCGACGGTGAGTTGTGGAGCGCCCGGTCGTACGACACGACACAGGCATACGAAGCCGGTCAACGGGTTCGGGTGATAAAGGTCCGGGGCGCGACTGCCCTGGTGTGGCAGGACGATGTTTCTTCCGCCGGCGAGCTGCCGGAATCGAGAGGGTGAACGGGATGACCTTAATCGGGGTGGTGGTGATCGCGGTGGCGTTGATCGCCGTGATAACGCTGGCCAAGGCGGTGCGGATCGTGCCGCAGCAACGCCAGGACGTGGTGGAACGGCTCGGCAAGTACAAGCGCACCCTCAGCCCCGGCCTCAACCTGCTGGTGCCGTTCATCGACGCGGTCCGTACCAAGGTCGACATGCGGGAGCAGGTGGTCAGCTTCCCGCCGCAGCCGGTGATCACCTCGGACAACCTGGTGGTCTCGATCGACACGGTTCTCTACTTCAAGGTGGTCGACTCGGTCCGGGCGACCTACGAGATCTCCAGCTTCCTCCAGGCCATCGAGCAGTTGACCGTCACCACGTTGCGTAACGTGATCGGCTCCCTGGATCTGGAGCGCGCGCTGACCAGCCGCGATGAGATCAACCGGCACCTCTCGGGAGTGCTGGACGAGACCACCGGCCGGTGGGGCATCAAGGTGACCCGGGTCGAGATCAAGGCGATCGAGCCGCCGGCCAGCATCCGCGACTCGATGGAGAAGCAGATGCGCGCCGAGCGGGACCGCCGCGCGGCGATCCTGACCGCCGAGGGCCACAAGCAGTCGGTGATCCTCACCGCCGAGGGCGACAAGCAGTCGGCGGTGCTGCGGGCCGACGGTGACCGGCAGGCCCGCATCCTGCAGGCCGAGGGTCAGGCGAAGGCGATCCGGACGGTCTTCGACGCGATCCACCAGGCCAACCCGAGTCAGAAGGTGCTCGCGTACCAGTACCTGCAGGCCCTGCCGCAGATCGCCCAGGGCAGCGCCAACAAGGTCTGGATCATCCCGGCCGAGCTGACCAAGGCCCTGGAGGGGATGGGTGGCGCGCTCGGCGGGCTGAGCCAGATGGTGGGGGACCTGCCCGCACCGGAGGCCGCGGACCAGGCGAGCCAGGTCGAGCGCGAGGCAGCGGAGGCGGCGCAGGCCGCGGCCGCCGCCGCTCAGCAGATCCACGACGAGGTACGCGTCGCCGAGGCGCAGGCCACCGGCAACAAGGGGTCGAAGGGGCTGCCCGCGCCGGAGCCGGTCTCGCCGACCAGCCTCGTCGAGGACCCGGCCGACCAGCGCGAGCGCGGCTGATCACCGCCTTAATACGAGAAAGACTCATGGGGCGCTCCGACGCCTGCCACGATCGGTCCTAGGACGGGTGGTGACCAGGCAATCGGGGCGCCCCGGCGCGTCGGTGCACCGCTCGACGACGAGCGAGGTGACGCATGAAGGATCCGGCGAATCGGATGTGGTCCTCGGCCCCGGTGCCCGGCGCGCACGACCCGGTCGCCCCGCTGGGCTCCCGGCGCAGCGGTGGCGGGTTCGGCGTACTGCCCTTCGTCGGCGAGCCGACCCCGGGCGCCCCTGCCACGAACGCCAGTTGGGCCTGGTCGGTGCGCCGGTTCGCGCGGGCGGCGGTCTGGCTGCTGCCCGCGTACGCGATCCTCTACGGCGCGGTGGCGATGGCCAGCGACGGCGGGGTCGGCAACGACCCCTATCCGGCCGACGGCCGAGCCGTGTACCTCATCGGTTGGGTGGCCGCGGTCTGGCTCGGCCTGCTCGCGCTGCTGGCCCTAACCGGGCTGCTGGCCGCGACCCGCAGCCGCCGGGTGGCCGCCGCGGGGCTGCTGGTCAGCATCGCCGGCACCGTGCTCATGCTGCCGTTCGCCGGGTTCGAAGAGCAGACGCCGGTCTTCGGCGCCACCGCGCGGTCGCTGGTCCTGCTCGGCGCGACGTTCTACAGCGTGGGCTGGTTCCTCACCGGGTGGGCGGTGGCCCGCTCGGGCACCTTCAGCCTCGGCGACGGCGTCATGTTGATCATCGCTGCGCCGCTGCTCGGCCTCGGTGGTGCCCTGATCGGCTCGTTGCAGACGTTCGGCGCGATCTTCGTGCTGATCGCCGGCATCGGCATCGGCTACCGCTCCGGCCGCCTGATGCCCCGCGAAGCCGCCAGAGACGCCGCCAGCGCCAGCCTGAACACCCCAACCCCCTAACCCACCCGCCCTGCCCCCGGTGATCATGAAGTTATTGCCATCCGCGTCGGCGTGTCGTGGCAATAACTTCATGATCAACCGGGATGGGGGTGGGTGGGAGTTGGCTGGTTGGGGGGCGTGAAGTTGCTGACAATTGCGGGGCTGGGGTGGTCGGTTGGCGGCTTTCGTGGCAATCCTGGGGAACATGGCCGCCCCCCGCTCGCCGCTGTCGCGGCTGTTCACCGTGCTGCTCGCCGGCGTGTTGGCCGGGCTTGTCCTGGCAGTCGCCGCGCTGCCGGGCAATCTGCTGCTCGGGCTCACCGCCCGCTCCGCGCTCGGGTCGTACGCCGCGTTGCCGGCCTCGCTGACGACCCCGGCCACGCCGCAGCGCTCGTACCTCTACGCCAACGACGGCAAGACGCTGATCACCACGTTCTACGACGTGAACCGTACCGACGTCCCGTTGTCGGAGATCGCGCCGGTCATGCGGCAGGCGATCGTGGCGGCCGAGGACCGGCGCTTCTACGACCACGGTGGCGCGGACCTGCGCGGCCTGGCCCGGGCGCTGGTGGCCAACGTCAAGGGCGGCGGCACCGAGCAGGGCGGCTCGACGCTGACCATGCAGTACGTCCGTAACGTGCTCAAGACCGACCCCACCCGCACCGCCGAGGAGCGCGCCGCCGCGACCGACCCCACCGTGGGCCGCAAGATCCAGGAGATCCGGTACGCGAGCGCGCTGGACAAGAGCCTCGGCAAGGACGAGATCCTCGACCGGTACCTGAACATCGCCTACTTCGGCTCCGGCGCGTACGGGATCGCGGCGGCCAGCCAGCGGTACTTCGGCAAGCCTCCTGCGCAGTTGACCCTCGGTGAGTCGGCCCTGCTGGCCGGTCTGGTGCAGTCCCCGGACGCGTACAGCCCGATCAGCGGGGACAAGGACGAGGCGGTGGCCCGCCGCTCGTACGTGCTGGACTCGATGGTCGCCACCAACGCGATCACCGCCGGGCAGGCGGCCCAGGCCAAGGCGGAGCCGCTGGTCCTGCACCCCACCGCGCAGCCCAACGGCTGCACCGGCGTGTCCCAGGGCCACGACGGCTGGGGCTACTTCTGTGACTACCTGCGGCAGTGGTGGCTGACCCAGCCGGCCTTCGGGGCGACGGTCGCGGAGCGCGAGCAGGCGCTGCGCTCGGGCGGCTACACGGTCGTCACCTCGCTGGACCCGAAGATCCAGGCCACCGCGCAGCAGCAGGCCACCAAGGTCTACGGGTACGACAACAAGCGCGCGCTGCCGATCGCGGCGGTCCAGCCGGGCAGCGGGCGGGTGTTGGCGATGGCGGTCAACAGGCACTACAGCCTCGCCGACAACCCGGCCGGGCAGGCGAACTACCCGAACACCGTCAACCCGTTGATCTCCGGCGGGTCCAGCGTCGACGGGTACCAGGCGGGTTCGACGTTCAAGCTGTTCACCATGCTCGCCGCGCTGGAGTCGGGCCGTACCCTCTCCACCGGTTTCGACGCGCCCGCCAAGCTGCCCACCCGGTACGCCGCCGAGGGGCCGGGCAGCTGTGACGGCCACTGGTGCCCGGCGAACGCCAACCCGGACTGGATGGACGGGTACCGGATGATGTGGGACGGCTTCGGCCGCTCGGTGAACACCTACTTCGTCTGGCTGGCCGAGCAGGTCGGCCAGGACAAGGTGGTCGAGATGGCGCAGCGGCTCGGCATCACGTTCCGCGCCGACTCGGACGCCGCCTTCGCCAAGAACGACGCCGCGGACTGGGGTTCGTTCACCCTCGGCGTGGCGGCCACCACCCCGCTGGACCTGGCCAACGCGTACGCCACGGTGGCCGCCGAGGGCACCTACTGCACGCCGGTGCCGGTGGTCTCGGTGACCGCTGCGGACGGCACGAAGGTGCCGGTCGGGCAGCCCTCCTGCAAGCGGGTGCTCGACGCCGACGTCGCCCGTGCCGCGACCGACGCGGCGCGCTGCCCGGTGGGCCAGCAGTCGGCGTTCGGGCAGTGCAACGGTGGCACCGCCACCGGCGTGAACGACATCCTCGACGGCCGACCGGTCGCCGGTAAGACGGGTAGCTCGGAGCAGAACTCCACCGAGACGTTCGTGGGCTTCACCCCGCAGGTCGCGGTGGCCGGTATCGCCGCCAACCCGGACGACCCGGCGGACTCGGTGGGGTCGGCGGTGCAGACCAAGGTGATCGACGCGGTCGCCCGGGTCATCGCCACCGCCGTGAAGGGCCAGCCGGAGAAGGCGTTCGTCGCACCGAGCCACGAGCTGGCCGGCGATCCGCACCGCCCGGTGGAGCGCCCAGCGGTCCCGGACCGCCAGCAGGCCCCGCCGACCGAGGACCCCCGCTCAGCCCTCCAACGTTGGCTGGACCGCCGAGGCTGACCGGGTCAGCGGTCGCGGCGGCGGGGGCGGTAGCTGGCCAGGGTCGCGGGGAGGCCGCGACGGATGATTCCGGCCCAGTCGGTGTCGCCGCGCAGCACCGCAGCCGCCGTCTTGCGGGCCTGCTCGACGGTGAAGTGTGGTGGCAGCATCAGCTCGGCCGGATCGACCAGGGCGTTGATCACCACTGGCCGGTCGGCGGTGAGCGCCCGGTCCCAGACGTCCCGGACCTGATCCGGTGAGTCGATCAACTCGCCGTGCAGCCCGAGCACCTGCGCCCACTGGTGGTAGGCGATGTCCGGCAACTGCTGGCTGTCCGGGAACATCGGCGTCCCCTCGGTGGAGCGCTGTTCCCAGCTGACGAACGCCAGGTCCCGGTTGTTGAGCACCAGCACCACGAAGCGCGGGTCGGCCCAGCTGCGCCAGTACTTCGCCACGGTGATCAGCTCGTTGACGCCGTTCATCTGCATGGCGCCGTCGCCGATCAGCGCGACGAGCGGCCGGTCCGGGTGGGCGAACTTGGCGCTCAGCGCGTACGGCATGGCGCCGCCCATGGACAGCAGCGTGCCGGAGAGGCTGGCCAGCATGCTGGGGCGTACCTGGATGTGTCGGGCGTACCAGGCGGTGGTGGTGCCGCAGTCGACAGCGAGCAGCACGTCGTCGGGCAGCCGCTCGTTCAGGGTGTGGAAGAGCAACTGCGGGTTCACCGGGTCGGCGGTCTGCTCGGCCAGGTCCCGTTGCACCCGACGCCACGCCGAGGTGGCCTCGGTGATCTCCGCCCGCCAGGCGGTGGGCCCGGGGCCGGGGCCCAGCTCGTTCAGCAACGCCCGCAGCGTGGGGCGGGCGTCGCCGGTCAGGTTCACCTCGGTGGGGTAGCGCAGCCCGAGCTGGGTGCCGTCCAGGTCGATCTGCACCGCGCGGGCCTGCCCGGGTGGCGGGTAGAACTCCGAGTACGGCATGTTGCTGCCCACGATCAGCAGCCGGTCGCAGCCGTCCATCAGCTGCCAGCTTGGCCGGCTGCCGAGCAGCCCGATCGCGCCGGTCACCCACGGCTCGCGGTGGTCGACGGCGGTGAAGCCGAGCAGCGCGGTGGCCACGCCGGCCCCGAGCCGAGCGGCGATCTCGCGGACCTCGTCGCGTGCGCCGAGGGCACCCTGGCCGACGAGCATGGCCACCCGCTGCCCGCCACGCAGCACCTCGGCCGCCCGGCGTACGTCCGCCTCCGGCGGCACCGTCGGCGTGCTGCTCGGGGCGTTGCTGGTCTGGTAGTAGCCGTGCGCGTGCGGCGGGTTCGGGACGGCCGGCTCGTCCTGGATGTCCAGCGGCAGGACGAGTGCGGTGACGGTACGCCGGGCCAGCGCCGTCCGGCATGCCCGGTCGACGAGGTGTCGTACCTGCGCCGGGTTGTCGAGCTGGGCCAGGAACGCCGCGGCCACGTCCTTGTAGAGGGCGAGCAGGTCGACCTCCTGGTAGTAGCCGCCGCCCTCGGCGGTGGTCGCGGTGTGCCCGACCAGGGCGATGACCGGTTGGTGGTCGAGCTTCGCGTCGTACAGGCCGTTGAGCAGGTGGATGGCGCCCGGCCCGCTGGTGACCAGCGCGCAGCCCAGCGGGCCGCCGCCGTACTTGACGTGCGCGGAGGCGGCGAAGCCGGCGGTCTCCTCGTGGCGGACCTGGATGAACTGGGCCCGTCCGTTGGTGCGTTGCAGCGCGGAGGTCATCCCGTTGATGCCGTCGCCGGGATAGCCGAAGTAGCGGTGTACGCCCCAGCTGAACAGTCGCGACACGATGTGGTCAGCGACGGTCGGACGCCGGGGCAGGGTGCCCGCTTCGCCCGGCGTGGTGTCGTCTGCGCTCACCTGGCTGGTCCTTCCCGTCGAGTCCGCTGCTCCGCCGGTCATTCCCCTTCTTCTCCGGACAAAACACCCGAGTCGGCGGGCGTGGAAGCGCGACGCCGCGCGTCCGGCAGAATCGGCGGGTGCCCGTCCACGAGATCACCGACCCTGACGACGACCGGATCGCCGACTACCGGGCGCTCACCGACGTCGAGCTGCGCACCCGCTGGGAGCCACCGCACGGCCTGTTCATCGCCGAGGGGGAGCTGGTGCTGCGCCGGGCGCTGCGCGCGGGCTACCCGGCCCGGTCGTACCTTGTCGACGCCAAGCGGGTCGACCAGCTCGCCGACCTGGACACCGGCGACGCGCCGGTCTACGCCGCGACACCTGATGTGCTGCAACGGGCCACCGGCTTCCACGTGCACCGGGGAGTGCTGGCGTCGTTCCACCGCCGGCCGCTGCCGACGGCGGCCGAGGTGCTCGCCACCGCACGCCGGGTCGTGCTGCTGGAGGACGTGAACAACCACACCAACCTGGGCGCGATCTTCCGGGGCGCCGCCGCGCTCGGCGTCGACGCGGTGCTGCTCTCGCCGACCTGCGCCGACCCGCTGTACCGGCGCAGTGTCCGGGTCAGCATGGGTGAGGTCTTCGCGATGCCGTACGCGAAGCTCGACCGCTGGCCCGGGGGCCTGGACCAGGTACGGGAGGCCGGCTTCACGGTGCTCGCCATGACGCCCGCGCCGGACGCCGTACCGATGCAGCGGTTGACCCCGGCGCAGCGCGAGCGGGCGGCGTTGCTGCTCGGCGCCGAGGGGCCCGGCCTCACCGCGGCGGCCCAGGCCGCCAGCGACGTGCGGGTGGTCCTTCCGATGCGGCGTGGCGTCGACTCGTTGAACGTCGCCGCCGCGGCTGCCGTGGCGTTCTGGGAGCTGAGCCGCGACGATCCGCCGTTCGGTGGCGAGTAGATCGCTTCGGCTTGCATGGCCATGCGTTCTATTGCATAATTTTCCCCGTGTCCAAGGTTCTCACCTCCCTGCCCACCGGCGAACGTGTCGGCATCGCCTTCTCCGGCGGCCTCGACACCTCGGTCGCGGTCGCGTGGATGCGCGACAAGGGCGCGATTCCCTGCGCCTACACCGCCGACATCGGCCAGTACGACGAGCCCGACATCGCCTCGGTGCCCGGTCGCGCGCTCAGCTACGGCGCCGAGCTCGGCCGCCTGGTCGACTGCCGTGCCGCCCTGGTCGAGGAGGGCCTGGCCGCGTTGACCTGCGGCGCCTTCCACATCCGCACCGGCGGGCGGGCGTACTTCAACACCACCCCGCTGGGGCGCGCCGTGACCGGCACCCTGCTGGTGCGGGCGATGGTCGCCGACGACGTCCAGATCTGGGGCGACGGCTCGACCTTCAAGGGCAACGACATCGAGCGGTTCTACAGGTACGGCCTGCTGGCCAACCCGATGCTGCGCATCTACAAGCCGTGGCTCGACACCGCCTTCGTCACCGAGCTGGGTGGGCGTAAGGAGATGTCGGAGTGGCTGCTGGAGCGCGGCCTGCCGTACCGGGACAGCACCGAGAAGGCGTACTCGACCGACGCCAACATCTGGGGCGCCACGCACGAGGCGAAGACCCTGGAGCACCTCGACACCGGCATCGAGACGGTCAACCCGATCATGGGCGTCCGGTTCTGGGACCCGTCGGTGGAGATCCCGACCGAGGACGTCACCATCGGCTTCGACCAGGGCCGCCCGGTCACGATCAACGGCAAGGAGTTCGGCAGCGCCGTCGACCTGGTGCTGGAGGCCAACGCCATCGGCGGCCGGCACGGCCTGGGCATGTCGGACCAGATCGAGAACCGGATCATCGAGGCCAAGAGCCGCGGCATCTACGAGGCGCCCGGGATGGCGCTGCTGCACGCCGCGTACGAGCGGCTGGTCAACGCCATCCACAACGAGGACACCCTGGCGAACTACCACAACGAGGGTCGCCGCCTCGGCCGCCTGATGTACGAGGGCCGCTGGCTGGACCCGCAGGCGCTGATGCTGCGCGAGTCGTTGCAGCGGTGGGTCGGCACGGCGGTCACCGGCGAGGTGACGTTGCGGCTGCGCCGGGGCGAGGACTACTCGATCCTGGACACCACCGGCCCGTCGTTCAGCTACCACCCGGACAAGCTGTCGATGGAGCGTACCGAGGACTCGGCGTTCGGCCCGTCGGACCGGATCGGCCAGCTCACCATGCGCAACCTGGACATCGCCGACTCGCGGGCGAAGCTGGAGCAGTACGCCTCCCTCGGCCTGGTCGGCGGCGGGAACCCGCAGCGGATGATCGGCGCCGCGCAGGCCGCCTCGACCGGGCTGATCGGCGCCATGCCCCAGGGCGGCGCGGAGGCCATCGCCTCCCGGGGCGTCACCTCCGCCGAGGACGAGGCACTCGACCGTGCCGCGATGGAGTTCGGCGTCGACTGACCCCGGCAGCCGGTGGCAGGTCGAGTTCCGGCGTTACGGACGGTAGCGTGTCGGCCGTGTTCCCTACCGTCCGTGAGGTCCTCGCCCTGGACCCGGTCCGCCACGGCGCGCCGCGCGTGGTCGCCGGTGACGAGGGCCTGGACCGACCCGTCCGCTGGGTGCACGTCGCCGAGGTGCCGGACATCGCCACCCTGCTGGGCGGCGGTGAACTGGTGCTCACCACAGGCATCGGCCTGCCCGGGGACGACGCGGGACTGCGCGCGTTCATCGGCGATCTCGCCGACGTCGGAGTCTCCGGGCTCGTCGTCGAGCTGGGCCGCCGGTACGTCAGCGGGGTGCCCCGGGTGATGGCCGCCGCCGCCGAGCGGCGTGGGCTGCCCCTGGTGGAGCTGCGCCGGGCCACCCCGTTCGTCCGGATCACCGAGGCGGTGCACGCGCTGATCGTCGACGCGCAGCTCACCGAGCTGCGCGCCACCGAGGAGATCCACCAGCGGTTCAACGACCTCTCCGTCGAGGGCGCCGACGCCGCCGAGGTGATCCGCCAGGCCGCCGAGCTGTCCGGCTGCCCGGTGGTGCTGGAGAACCTGTCCCGGCAGGTGCTCGGGTACGACCCGGCGGGCGAGAGCGCCGAGCTGCTGCTGGACGGCTGGGAGCAGCACTCCCGGCGGATCCGCCCGGCCGGGCGGACCGCGTACGACGCGGACAGCGGCTGGCTGGTGACCACAGTCGGCGCCCGGGGGCAGGACTGGGGGCGGCTGCTGCTGCGCTGGCCGGCCAGCGGGGACGTGCCCAGCGCCCAGGCCAGCGAAGCGACGACGGGCTCGCCCACCCGGCTCACCATCCTGATCGAGCGGGCCGCGTCCACCCTCGCGCTGGGCCGGCTGATCCGCCGCGACGCCGAGGGCCTGGAACGCCAGATTCACCGCACCCTGCTCACCGCGCTGCTCGACCACTCCCGCCCCGTGGACGAGGTGGGGCTGCGGGCCAAGGCGCTCGGCGTGGTGCTCGACCGGCGGCACCTGGTTGGCGTGATGGTCCGGCACCGCGTCGACGACCCCGCCGGGGAGGCCGGCCCCGAGGCCGGCCAGGCCCGCCTGCGGGATCTCTCCGAGGCGGTCGGCCAGGCCCTGCGGGAGGCGAAGCTGACCGCGCTGACCAGCGCCGTCGACGACAACTCGGTGGGCGCGCTGCTGGCCCTGCCGGACCCGGCCGCCGAGGAACGCGCGCTGTCCGCGTTCGCCAGCGCACTGCGTCGGGTACGCCTCGACGCCGGCGCCGGCCGGCCCGGACCGGGTGTCGAACCGGCTCGGACTGCCTCCGGCGTCGACGTGTCCCGTCCCGCGCCCGACGCCTCCCGTGCTGATCTGGTTCGCGCGGGGGTCGAGGCCGGTCGGGCCGTTGTCGATGGTCCTCGGGGTGCTGGCCCGGGTGCCGTGATCGTGGCCGCCGGGTCCGGGGTGAGCACCCTGCGGGAGGCCCGACGGTCGCTGGTCGAGGCGCGGCAGATCGCCGAGGCGGCCCGGCGGGACCGGCGTGACCTGCCGATCTTCCGCCTGCCGCACGTCGGTCTGGCCGGGCTGCTGCACCTGCTGCGCGACGAGCCCCGCCTGCAGACGTTCGTGGAACGCGAACTCGGGGCGCTGCTGGAGTACGACGCCCTGCACCCCCGGGAGCGGCTGCTCGACACCCTGCGCGCCTACCTGGAGCAGGGACGCAACAAGTCCGCAGGTGCCGCCGCCGCCCACCTGTCCCGGCCGGCCTTCTACGAACGCCTGGCCCGCATCGCCCGCATCCTCGACGTGGACCTGGATTCGGTGGAGGCCAGCCTGTCCCTGCACGTGGCCCTGCTGGCCCTGGAGGCAGTCCGCGCCCCCTGACCCCCGTCCCTGGGTGGGTCAGGTGAGGGTGTTCAGGGCTTTGGCGTAGGTGGGGGGTATGTGGTTGGGGCCGCCGGGGGTGAAGACGTCCGAGGTTGCCACCGCGGACCAGGCCGTATCGGGGACGGCGTCGACCAGGGCCTGGATCACCGGGGCGTCGCGCCACTGGTCCTGCTCGGCGAGCAGGCCGAGGGCCACCACCGACTCCTCGACCTCGCCCACGCACTCGAACGGCTTGTGCCCGTCCACGCCCAGCAGCTCACGGTAGCCGGGGATCTGCGACTCGTCGGCCAGCAGGTCACCGCCGAAGATGCCCACCACCCGCTCCCGGGGCATGAACGGCGCCATGGCCAGGAAGACGAAGCGGCACTTCGGGCAGTCACGGCACCAGCGCTCACTCGCGTCGCGCAGCTTGAACGCCTGGTTGCAGCTGGTCACCACGTCGTCGTACCTGGTGAACTCGGCGAACAGCCGGGCGATGTGCAGCTCGGACAGCGAACGCAGCAGGGAGAAGTACGGGTCGGTCAGGCCGGCGTGCTCGGCAAGTGACGCCCGCAGCAGCCCCTCCGCCTCGACGCCCTTGGACCACTGGTGGTTGATCTCGTGGCCGTTCCAGACCAGGTTCGGGTCGGACGCCGAACGCTCGTTGGACATCACCACCGGGCCCAGCCCGTGCAGGACGGCGGTGGCCACCGCGATCAGGGAGTTGATGGCGGTGACCGGGATGTGCCCGTTCAACGCGCCGGCCGCGTTCAGGTCGAACAGCACCGGGTCGATGCGCCGCCGGGCGGCCAGCGGGATCAGCCCGGACGCCTCGTTGACGGCGACGATCACGTGGTTCGGGTTGACCGAGAACGGCACCGGGTCCATCTCGGCGCGGCGCAGCGCCTCCAGGCTGACGATCGAGTCCTTACCGCCGCCGACCGCGGAGAGCGGGCGACGGTCCGAGTCGTCGTACACCCGGGGTGACCCCGGTGTGCCGGCCGGCACCTCCGGGTGCAGCTCGAGCACGTGCGGCAGCTGGTTGCGGTACGCGTACTCGGCGAGGCCCCTGGTGTAGATGGCCGTGACGTAGTCGACGGTGGCCGCGCCCAGCGGCGCCGGCAGCACGAGCCGGGGCGGCGCGGCGGCCTTGTAGTAGCTGACCCCGGCGACGAGGTGCAGCACCTCCAGCACCCGGTTGAGGGTCGCCACCGTCTCGTCTGAGGGCGGCTCCGCCGGTAGCGGAAGTGTGATCACCTCGGTGAACCGCTGCTCACCGGCCGGGCCGGTCAGGGCGTAGTCGAACAACACCTCGCCGGTGGCGAAGTCGATCGAGTAGGACGGGAAGGTGAAGGCGTCCATCCGCCGGAGCTGCTCGTTGGGCACACGCCATACTAGGCCCTGGTTCGTCCGGCCGTGTCCGGACCGGGCCCGCCCTGCCGCCGCCGTGACCCACGAGGAGAGCCCCGTGCGCCTTTCTGACCTGCGCGGACGTACCGTCGCCGTCTGGGGCACCGGTCGGGAGGGCCGGGCCGCTGTGACCGCCATCGCCGCGCACGGCCCGGCCGAGCTGGTCGCCGTCGACGACAGCGCGAACTTCCTCTCGCTGCCCTGGGACGGCCCCCTGGCCGAGGCGGCGCCGCTGGTCACCGGCGAGGCGGGCTTCGAACGGCTGGCCGGCGCGGACGTGGTGGTCCGTTCCCCGGGTGTGCCGCAGACCCACCCGTGGCTGGTGGAGCTGCGCCGACGCGGGATCATGGTGACCCAGGGCACGGCGCTGTGGATGGCCGACCACGCCGCGCGCACCGTCGGGGTCACCGGCAGCAAGGGCAAGAGCACCACCTCCAGCCTGATCAGTCACCTGCTCACCGCGATGGGCCGGCCGAACGTCTTCGGCGGCAACATCGGGGTGCCGACCCTGGACCTGCCGGAGGCGGAGCTGTACGTGCTGGAGCTGTCCAGCTACCAGTGCAGCGACCTCACCGACTCGCCCCGGGTGGCGGTGGTCACCGCGCTCTTCCCCGAGCACCTGGACGCGCACGGTGGGGAACGGGAGTACTACCGGGACAAGCTCAACCTGCTCGCCCACGACCCGCAGACGATCGTGGTCAACGGCGGCGACCCCCGCCTCGCCGCGGAGCTGGGTGAGCTGTCGGCGATCCGGGCCGGTCGCCCCGACACCACCCACGTCGCCACCGGCGTCGACGGCACGCCCTGGTTCCACTTCGGTAACCAGCCGCTCTTCCCGCGTGCCGTGCTGCCGCTGGTCGGCCGGCACAACGAGGGCAACCTCTGTGTCGCGCTCGCCGTGCTCGACGCGCTCGGCGTGAACGTGGTGGCCGGCAAGGACCACCTCGCCGTCGCGGTCGCCGAGTTCCAGGGGCTGGCCCACCGGCTCACCGAGATCACCGACCCGTCCGGGCTGACGTTCGTCGACGACACCCTGGCCACCAGCCCCTACGCGGCCATGCACGCCATCGACGCGTACGACGGGCGGCCGTTGACGGTGATCGTCGGGGGAAACGACCGGGGTCTGGACTACACGCCGTTGGCCGAGCACCTGGCCGAGCGGGAGCTGACCGTGATCGGGATCCCGGACAGCGGCACCCGCATCGTCGAGGTGCTCGCCGGCCTGCCGAAGGTGCGTACCGAACTGGTCGACGACCTGGTGGACGCGGTCCGGCTGTCCCGTGAGGTGACCCCGGCCGGCGGGGTGGTGCTGCTGTCCCCGGCCGCGCCCAGCTACGGCCGGTTCCGCAACTTCGAGCACCGCTCCGAGGTCTTCGCCCAGGCCGTCGCCGACACCGCCGGCTGACCCCCTACCTGCCCGGGGTGTGGCGGGGTCGGTTCAGCGGGATCGGGACGGACGCCGGCGCAGCCAGGAACGGCGGGCCGGCACCACCTCGTCACCGAGGTCGGGCTGTGGTTGGCCGGTCCCCTCCCGCTGCCACCGGTTGCCCTGCTGGTCGGTGAAGCACAGCTGCACCGTCGCCGATACGTACCCGCTGAGGTCGACGCTGCGGTCGACGTTGATGAACAGCTCCGCGGCGGCCCCGCCGTCGAGCCGGTCGACGGGACCGGTCACCGTGGCCACCGGCACCTGACGGCCGCCGGGGCCCGGGGCGCCGGTGTGCACCACCGGCGTGGTGGCCAGGTCGAAGACCGGCCCGTCGCTGTCGTTGGCGACCCGCACGCGCAGGACGCCCTTGCCCTCGGTGCGGGTGGTGCTGGAGACGAGCCGCGCCTGTCGGGCCTGCGCGGCCCGGTCCTCGTGCCGCCGGGCGCGCAACTCGCGGCGCAGGCTGAGCACGCCGAAGAGGAGTGTGCCGACGGTCCCGAGGCCGCCGAACCAGTCCGGGACCGATCCCCAGTCGACGCCCCAGCCGGCCGAAACGAACGCCAGAGTCTCCACAGTCGACATGCCTCCACGGTAGTCGCGGTACGCGAGATCGCCCGCAGCTCCACCGTTCAGCGGCGCCCACCGGCCGTCCCGCCGACGGGATCGCATCTTTCATCCTGGTGCGGCTACGTGGAGTGTTGGGGTGCGCTTCAGCGGGTAGTGTTTGGGTCACGGATCACGCGGTCGGCCGCCACCCCTCGGCGTGACCGACCATCGTGGAGCCTGCCGTAACGCCCCTCCGGGAGGCCAGATGACCCACCGTCGCCCCACCCTTCACCGGTCCGGCCGGACCCGGCCGGCCCGCGTCCTGACGGGCCGTCCGGAGACGCGCCGAAGGGAGACGGGCCGCACGGAGCCGGGCCGATGACCGCGCCGGCACAGGGCTCCGGATTCTCGATCATTCCGCCTCGCCGTAACCGGCTGCCGCTGCGCGGGCGCGACGAGCTGGTCGAGACGATCCTGCGGGCCGCCGAGCCGCCCTCCGGCACCGTGCGTGCTCCGGAGGAAGCCACGCAGATCCTCTGGGGGCTGGGCGGCTGCGGTAAGAGCCTCACCGCGCAGGAGGTGGCCCGCCAGCTCGAGGAACGTGGCCGGCTGGTCTGGTGGATCTCGGCGAAGGATTCGGCGCGGGTAAGCGCCGGCATGCGCGAGGTGGCGGGCCAGCTCCAGGCTCCGGAGAACCAGCTCGACCTCGCCTGGGCCGGAAAGGCCCGCAGCCCGGTGGAGCTGGTCTGGGACCTGTTGAACAACTCCCCCCGACCCTGGTTGCTGATCTTCGACAACGCCGACGAACCGACTCTGCTGGCCCCCGCCGACGGGCAGGTCGCCGACGGCACTGGTTGGTTCCGCCAGCCGCGTACGGCCAACGGGCTGGTCCTGGTCACCACCCGCGACGGCCGGCGGGACACGTGGGGCGAGTGGTCCACGATGTACCTGGTGGACGAGTTGTCGCCGGAGGACGGCGCGCAGGTGCTCGTCGACCTCGCCGGCGCGGCCCCCGGCACGCTGACCCAGGCGAGGGGGCTCGCCGCCCGACTCAAGGGGCACCCGCTGGCGCTGCGCGGCGCTGGTACCTACCTGGCGGAGGCCAACCGCATCCCGGTCGGCACCACCCGGTCCTCGATCCGCACCTACGACGACTACCGGGAGGCGCTGGATCGGCGCACCGGCAGCGGCATGCGGCGCAACGGCTCCAGCGGCTTCGACATGGCCGTCCGTCCGGTGGTGCAGTCCTGGGAGATGTCGCTGGATCTGCTCGCCGGGCGTGGGCTCAACCAGGCTCGGCCGGTGCTGCGCCTGCTGGCCTGTCTCGGTGACGCGCCGATTCCCTACGCCGTGCTGCTCGACCCGGTCCGGCTGTCGGCCTCGCCGTTGGTCGGCGAGATCGGGGAGGACCGGCTGCGTGAGGTTCTCCGTTCGCTGGCGGACTTCGCGCTGGTCGACCTAGGGGTGATCGAGTCACTGCCGGCCCAGTCCCCGGTCGCCCACGTGGTCACCCTGCACCCGTTGGTACGCGAACTGATCCGGGACCTGCCCGACGTGGTGGCCGCTCGGGCGGAATACCACGAACTGGTGCTCGGTCTGCTGGACGCGCTCCGGCTGCGCGACCCGGACCGCCCCCGCGAGGAGGAGTTCGACCCCGACGAGCCGGACAAGTGGGCGAGCTGGCACCTGCTGGCACCACCCACGATGGGCGCGGTGTTGGATTTCCTCGACAGCGGTGACCTGCCCCGGACCCGGCCCGATCTGCTGGACGTCGCTCTCGATCTGGCCCGGTTGATCGCCCGTTACATCCTGGCCGTGGGCCTGCCCGGGCAGGCGGAGATCTTCCTGGACCTCTGCCTGGCGGGGTGCCGCCGCATCGGCGTCGACCTGAACGACCGGCCGGCGCTCAGTCTCCGCCACGAGCGCTCCCGGGCGGCACTGGAGCAGGGGCATCTGAGCTGGGCCGAGGCCGAGCTGCGCGCCATCATCCCGGCCCGGGAGGCGAAGCTCGGACGGGAGCACCGCAACACCCTGGCCAGCCGGCACAAGCTGGCCCGGACCATTCTGGAACAGGGCCGGTGGCACGACGCCGAGGACGAGCTGCGCGACATCGTCCAGGCCGAGTACCGGGTGCGCGGCCCCGAGGACCGGGACACCATGACCGCGCGGCACAGCCTGGCCCGTGCGATCGTCTACCAGGGGCGGTACGCCGACGCCCACGCCGAGCTGGCCGAGATCCTGGAGATCCGCCTGCGGCACTGGGCGCCGGACCACTTCGAGACCCTGACGGTGCGGCACACCCTTGACCTGTGCCGGCTGCGCGAGGGTGAGGTCGAGGAGGCCCTCGCCGACCTCCGCGACGTTCTCTCGACGGACAGCGCCAAGCGGCAGGTCCAGCACGTCGCGATGATCGCCGCCCGGCACACCCTGGCGGAGTGTCTCATCGCCACCGGCGCCACCGTCGAGGCGGAGAAGGTGCTGTCCGGGGTGGTCAAGGACCGGCGGCGGATCCTCGGCGACGACCACGCGGACACGGTCCGGGCCGAGACCGACCTCAGGAAGCTTCGTGGCGAGTGACGGACGGGACGTCGAGGTCCCGCTCCAGTTCCGCAGCCGGACAGCCGTACGAGGAGCTGATGTGAGCGAGCAACTGCGTCGCCGGGACCGACTGACCGCCGAGTCGCTGTGGGAGCTGACGACCGGTGCGATCGACGTGATCTGGCACCGCGAATACTATCCGCCGGAGCAGTGCGACGCCGCGTTGCCCCGGGTGGTCCGCGCCGTCGACGAAGCGAACTTCCTGCTCACCAAGGAGTTCACCAGCGTCGGCACGTCGATGGGCGAGGTGGCGAACGGCGGTGACAGTGTCGAGCGCTACCTGGACACCGCGGCCGACACGACCCGGCTGATCCGTCACGACGTGTTCGCCGAGCAGCAGTCACCCACCGACCTGATCCGGCTCGACCTGGACGAGATGTGGCCGTACGGGGCGACGGTCGGGCGGCACGACGGCCGGATGATGCTGCCCGGTGTGCTGCGTCGGATGACGCCCGGTGGTCGGGGCCGCCCGCACATCGACCGCCGGCAGATCCCGCTGCTCGACGCGTACCGGCTGCACCGGCGGTTGGGGGTGAACATCTACCTGGAGGTGCCGGAGCCCGGCGCGGGTGGCGAGATCGACTTCTGGGGGACCCTGTCCGAGGAGGAGTTCGTGGCGCTCAAGACCGACCCGTTCGACTACGGGATCGAACCGGAACGGGTCGGCCCACCACTGGACACCGTGCTGCCTGGCAAGGGCGATCTGGTGATGTTCGAGGCGGGCCGGATGCACGGCGTCCGCGAGGTGCGGGCGGGCTGCCGTACCTCGGCGGCCTGCTTCATCGGCGTTCGCACGGAGACCGACCCGCTGCTGATCTTCGCCTGAGGAGCCACGGCGCCGGTGTCACGCCGGATGCGTCAGGGCGGTGTGCAGGGCGCGCATCGAGCGGATCGCCGAGCGGATCTCCTGGAGGTAGCGCCCCGGCGTGAGCGTCTGCTCGGGCAGCACCGCCAGGTCGGCCAGCGTCGGGTCCACCCCGATCGTGTCGATGGCGCACCCGTACGGCAGGGCCAGCGTGCGCAGCGCGTCGCAGTGCTGGAACGGCACGTAGATCGGCGCGGTGACCATCAGGACCCCGTCGTCCGGGGCGAGCCGGACGTGGCCGGCCCAGAAGCGCTGGGTGTCGGCGGTGTGCGCGCGCCGCTGGTCCGGTTCGCTCGACGGCGCGGCCAGCACCCGGATCGGCGGTAGCCCGTCGGGTCGGTAGGTCCGCGACGACCAGGAGTGGTGCGGGTGCCCGGCGTCGACGCCGTCCTGCTCCGCCGGGGCGGCCACCCCGAACACCCGGCGAACGGCCGTGTCCAGCACGTCCACCTCGGTCTCGTCGGCCGGCAGACCCGCGTCGACGAGCGTGCGGCGTTCCCAGTCCGACAGCGGCCGGAAGCTGCCCAGGACGGCGACCTCGCCGCTCACCCGTAGACCGGCGCGCAGCAGGTGCGCGGCGTGGGCGACGCGGCGTACGCAGGCGTGCGCCAGGCCGCCGAGCACCACGAGGTGGGCGTACGCCGACCGGGCCGGTGGCACCGGGTGGATCAGCCCGAGCGCGGCGGCCGCGTCGAGCACCAGTCTCGCGCTGGCCGGGTCGAGGTCGGGCTCCCGGGCGTCGGGACGTTCCCGGCCGCCCCGGAAGTCCCAGTGCCCGGCGGAGAAGTCGTCGAGGAAGCGGAGCACCTCGGTGAGGTCGCCGTCGGGCCAGGTGCCGCCGAAGTGGGCGACCAGGCCGCGGAGTGGGGTGGAGCTGACCCAGGCCCGAACCTCCGACGTGATCGGCTCGTCGTCCGTCCCGGTCGACGACGCCGCGTCCGCTCTCTGCACCTGCCGGATGCTACCGGCCCGGTGTGGCGGGGTCGGTGGTTGTGGTTGCTGTCTACGCTGGCGGGAGCGGCTGATTGGGGGATCTCGATGACCCGTGACGTGGCCCGTCAGCGGTTACGGCAGAGCGGCAGCTCCACCGCGGGCTTCGTCCGCCTGGTGGCGCACACCGACCCGGTGGCGTTGGTCGGCATCACGCTGTCGATCACCCTCAGCATCGCGCTCGACCTCAGCAACGCCGCCTCCGGGGTGGAGTCGCTGTTGGCCGGCCTGATGGGCATCACCATCTCGCTGCTGGTCGACTCGTTGGCCCGCGCGGAGCGCCGCTTTCACCTGCGCACCCTGCTGGACGGCCCGCCCTGGCTGGTCCGCACCACGACGGAGCTGGCCGGGGCCATGCGGGAGGCGGCCGAGCAGCACGCCGGCACCCGGGTCGCGGTGGAGGCGCAGCGGCGGTACGAGCAGTTCCGGCTGGAGGCGGAGCAACTCGCGGACGGTCGGATCATCCGGCGCGGCGACGAGGACGAGGACCTGGTCGGCGCGACCCGCACCTGCGTGCACCGGCTGGATGCGTTGACCAACGTGATGCCCCGGGTGAGCGGGGAGCTGAGCTGGTGGCGCAGCGAGATCGGCCGGCGCTACTGGGAGGCCAACCAGGAGGCCCTGCAACGGGGTGTCCAGATCACCCGGGTCTTCGTCTACGCCACGCTCACCGACGAGTTGTCCGCCCTGGTGCAACGGCAGCGCGCGGCCGGCGCGCGGGTGGGTCTGCTGCCCCTCGGTGTGGTCAGTCCGAACCTGCACGTCAACCTGACACTCTGGGACGGGTCGAGTTGTTGGGAGGCCCACATGACCGCGCACGGCGAGATCGGTGAGAATCAGTTCTCGGTCAACCGGGCGGACGTCGCCCGGCTCACCCGCGTGTTCGACCTCTGCGCGAACGCCGCGACCTTCCAGGACTGACGGCCCCACCGGGCGGGAACGGGTGAGTCATGACGCTGAGCGCGGTCCTGCTGGTGACGGCCGTGGTCTGGGCGGTCAGCGTGATCCGTTCCGTCCGGCTCCGCGCGCTGGTCTACAGCCTGCCGCTGCCGATGACGCTCGCCCTGCTCACCACTGACTACCGGGTGGACGGCGCGCAGGTGCTCGGCGTGCTCGGGCTCAACCTCTTCTTCGTCACAGTGGCGGTCACCCACCAGCGGTGGCGTTGGCCGATCCTGCTCGCCGACGGCGCGGGGATCGCCGTGTACGTGGCGCTGAGCGCCGGCCTGTTGGCCGTCGATGTTCCGTTCGAGGCGGCCCTCGCCGGCACGCTCGTGCTCTGGCTGGCGGCCATCCTGTGGCTGCGTCGCCGCGCCCGCTCGCGCGCTGTGGTGGCCGACGAGCCGGCCACCGCGGTCGCCGCCGACGAGCGGGCCGCTTCCGCCGGGGAGGTTGTCGCCGCCGTGGAGACCCGCCCGGACGGGCTGCCGGCGTTGCTCAAGCTGGTGGTGATCTTCGTTGGGGCGATCCTCACCCAACTGCTCGGTGCCGTGCTGCGCGGAATGGTGGTGACGTTCCCGTACTCGGGGGTGCTGGTCGCGGTCGAGGCCCGCCGGCAGTTGGGTGAGTTCAGTCGACACTTCGCCCGCAACAGCCTCGCGCTGGTCGGCTTCCTCACCGCGTACCACTACCTCCAGGACGTCTCGTCGGCAGTGGCGCTGGGCGCCGGCTGGGCGGCCTTCGCGGTGGTGGCCGCCGTCCTGCACCTGCCGTTGCGTCCCCGCCGGGTTGCGCGGGCGCGGCCGGCGAGCCGGCCGTCCCGGGCACTGCGGCAGGCGACCGAGCCACCCACACCTACCGGGCGGCCCTGACCAGCTCGGCGATCCGGGTGAGCGGTTCGGCGTACGCGGGCCAGTCGAGGCCGTCGACGCTGAGCGTGGGGCGGCGGCGTACGCCGTCCACCGCGCCCACGTGCACGATCGCGGTCAGCAGGTCGTGCGACCAGGCGGGCTGCAACAGCGTCCGAAGCTCGGGTACCTCGGGGCGCAGCAGCGACAGCGCGCCGACGAGGGCGGCGGCGGCCCAGTTGGACGTGCCGCCGACGAGCAGTGCGTCAGCGTCCACCACGCACCGGATCCGCTCGCCCGAGGCGACGACCCGTCCGATCAGGTCCGCCGGCAGACGGCCCATGCCGAGTTCGTTGCCCCCGTCGCCGATGCCGATCCGGTACGCCGATCCGGAGGTGTAGAGCCGGTCCAGGGGTGCGGTGTGCGCGCCGATGTCCTCGCCGCGCATGTTGCGCGGTCGACCGTCCACTCCGGGCCCGGCCCGTTCGCAAGCGATGAGGTGGGTCAACCGGCCGTACTCGGGGAGGAGTGCGGTGGCCCAGTCCTCGTAGCCTCGCAGTGGCGCGACGTCGACCGTCAGGCCCGGCGCGGCGGCGGCGACGGCCGCCTCGACCACCGGGGCGCAGGGCTCGTCGGTGACCAGCCGGCACCGGCCACCGAGCAGGCGCAGCGCGGCGGCGATCTGCACCGCGCCGAGCGGGCCGTCGGTCTCCGCGGCGGGCGGCTCGGCGCCGGGAATGAAGAAGCCGGTGAACACCGCGGCGTCGGGCGCACCGGCGGCGGCGAGCGACCGGGCGGCGGCCAGCAGTCCACCCGCCACGGGCTCGGCCAGCGCCTCGCTGCCCCGGCCCACCTCGCGCGCGGCGACGCGTTCCAGCTCGGCGATCGTCTCTTCGATGCGCACCGCGTGCCTCCCCGGCGACAGTGGACCGACACCAGGGTAGCGGTGGGCGGCCAGGCTACGGATCGAGTGGATGCCACCCGTGAATGCTGCGGAAATCGGTGGTCAAGGCTGACCATGGCCCTGGAAACCGTTGACGTGCTGTCAGGTCGGGACGTCCTTGCGCTACACGCTGACAGTTGTTCGCGTCGGCCGGCGGTGGGAGCGTGCGGTATCCACGAACGCCGCTGAAGGGTTGCCACGATGACCGACGACCTGCTGGCCCGGCACCGGGCCGTGCTCCCGTCCTGGATGCCGCTGTACTACGCCGAGCCGATCGAGCTGGTGTCCGGCTCGGGCCGTCGGGTCACCGACGCGCAGGGGCGCAGCTACCTGGACTTCTTCGGCGGCGTGCTGACCAACATGATCGGGTACGACATCCCGGAGATCCGGGAGGCCGTCGAGCGGCAGCTCGCCACCGGCATCGTGCACACCTCGACGCTCTATCTGATCCGCCAGCAGGTGGAGCTGGCCGAGAAGATCGCCCAACGTTCCGGCATCCCGGACGCCCGGGTGTTCTTCACCAACTCCGGCACCGAGGCGAACGAGGCGGCGCTGCTGGTCGCCACCAACCACCGCCGCTCGCACCAGATCCTGGCCGTGCGCAACAGCTACCACGGCCGGTCGTACGCGGCGATGGGCGTCACCGGCAACCGCAACTGGTCGGCCAGTGGCCTCAACCCGCTCCAGGTGGCCTGGCTGCACTCCGGTGACCGGGTGCGCGGTCTGCTGTCCCGGCTCGGCGACGACGAGCAGGTCGACGCGGCGGTGGACGACCTGCGCGAGGTGCTGGCCACCCAGACCGCCGGTGACGTGGCCGCGTTGATCGCCGAGCCGATCCAGGGTGTGGGTGGTTTCGTGCACCCGCCGGACGGGCTCTTCGCCGGCTGGAAGAAGGTCCTCGACGAGCACGGCATCCTGTTCATCGCCGACGAAGTGCAGACCGGCTGGGGGCGCACGGGCGAGCACTTCTGGGGTTACCAGGCACACGGCGTCACCCCGGACCTGCTCACCTTCGCCAAGGGCATCGGCAACGGGTTCGCCCTCGCCGGGGTGGTCGGCCGGGCCGAGGTGCTGGAGTCGGTGCCGGCCATCAGCTTCTCCACCTTCGGCGGCAACCCGATCTCCACGGCGGCCGGCAACGCGGTGCTCGACTACCTGATCGAGCACGACCTGCAGGCGAACGCGGCCCGCGTCGGCGCGATCCTCGCGGACGGCCTGCGGTCCGCCGTGGGCGCGCTCGACTGCGTCGCCGAGGTACGCGGAAAGGGGCTGATGCTCGGCGTCGAGTTCGTCCGGCCGGGCGGCAGTGAGCCGGATCCGGCGCTGACCAACCGGGTCTTCGAAGCCGCTCGGGAGAATGGCCTGCTGGCCGGGAAGGGCGGTCTCTACGGCAACGTGCTGCGGATGGGTCCACCGTTGACGCTTACCGAGGACGAGGCCCGCGAGGGCCTGGCGATCCTCGTCCACGCGATCCGTTCGGCGGCGGGGGTGGCGGCATGAGCATCGGTCACTTCATCGACGGCAAGCGGGTCGGCGGCACGTCGGAGCGGCGCGGCGACGTGTTCGACCCGGCGACCGGTCGGCGTACCGCCGAGGTCGAGCTGGCCTCGACCGCGGACGTCGACGTCGCGGTGCAGGCCGCCGCCCGTGCGGCGCGGGCCTGGCGGGACGCGTCGCTGGCGCGGCGGTCGGCGGTGCTGTTCGCCTTTCGGGAGTTGGTGCACGCCCGTCGGGACCGGCTCGCCGAGGTGGTCACCGCCGAGCACGGCAAGGTGCTCGCCGACGCCGCCGGCGAGGTGCAGCGCGGCCTGGAGGTCATCGAGTACGCGTGCGGCCTGCCGTCGGCGCTGCGCGGGGTGTTCAGCGAGAACGTGTCCACCGAAGTCGACTCGTACACCATCCGGCAGCCGGTCGGGGTGGTCGCGGTGATCTCCCCGTTCAACTTCCCGGTGATGGTGCCGCTGTGGTTCGTGCCGGTGGCGGTGGCCTGCGGCAACGCGGTGGTGCTCAAGCCGAGCGAGAAGGACCCGAGCGCGGCGCTGCTGCTGGCCGAGTGGTTCGCCGAGGCGGGTCTGCCCGACGGGGTGCTCAACGTGGTCAACGGCGACAGGGAGGCGGTGGACGCGCTGCTGGACCACCCGGAGGTGCGGGCCGTGTCGTTCGTCGGCTCCACCCCGATCGCCCGGTACGTCTACCAGCGCGGCACCGCCGCCGGCAAACGGGTGCAGGCGCTCGGTGGGGCGAAGAACCACATGGTGGTGCTCCCGGACGCCGACCTGGACCTGGCCGCCGACGCGGCGGTCAACGCCGGGTTCGGCTCGGCGGGGGAGCGGTGCATGGCCATCTCGGTGCTGGTGGCGGTGGAGCCGGTGGCGGACGCGCTCGTCGAGCGGATCGCCGCGCGGGTCGCCGGCCTGCGGACCGGCGACGGCCGGCGGGGCTGCGACATGGGCCCGTTGGTGACCGCGGCGCACGCGGCGAAGGTGCGCTCCTACGTGGACGCCGGTGTCGCGGCCGGCGCGGTGCCGGTGGTGGACGGGCGGGACGTGACGCCGGACGGCGACCCGGACGGTTTCTGGCTCGGCCCGACGCTGTTCGACCGGGTCACCCCGAACATGTCGATCTACACCGACGAGATCTTCGGGCCGGTGCTGAGCGTGGTCCGGGTCGGCTCGTACGACGAGGCGGTGGACCTGGTCAACGCCAGCCCGTACGGCAACGGCACGGCGATCTTCACCAACGACGGCGGTGCGGCCCGGCGCTACCAGCACGAGGTGGAGGTCGGCATGGTCGGGATCAATGTGCCCATCCCGGTGCCGATGGCGTACCACTCGTTCGGCGGCTGGAAGTCGTCACTCTTCGGCGACCTGCACGCCCACGGCGAGGACGGGGTGCGCTTCTTCACCCGGGGCAAGGTCGTGACCAGCCGCTGGTTGGATCCGCGGCACGGCGGCGTCAACCTCGGGTTCCCCACCCAGACCTGAGCAGTCGCAGCACGCCCGCCCCGGCCAGGTACGCCACCAGCGCCGGGACGGGCGTGCCGAGCGGCTCCGTGGCCTGCTGTGGTGTCGTGCTGTTGACCAGCAGCGCGGCCACCACGGCGGCGTACGCGGCCACCGCCCACGCCGCCCGGGCCCGGGTGCCCCGACCGGTCCGACGCCCGGCGCGGTGCCGGCCGCTGCGCGCCTCCACCGGCCCGAAGATGGCGACCAGCACCGCCAGGACGACGCTGAGCAGCAGCAACCAGGGCACCCGCCAGGCCCACCAGGCTGCCGTGTCGACAGCCGGGGTGGGTAGCGTCCCGACCGCGTCGAGCAACCCGATCAACAGGATCGCGGCGGTCAGGTGCCAGAGGAAGACGGTCAGCACCACCAGGTTGACGCCGATCACCAACTGCCACGGCCCGGTGCGGCGCAGCAGCCGTTCCGCCGGGCCGCGTAGCAGCAGGATCACCCCGAGCTGACCGGCGGCGACGGCCAGCAACGCGAGGCTGGGCGGCGCGGCGTTGTCGAGCCGCTCGTCGGGCACCTTGAGCATGGCCACCGGCCACGGGCCGAGCACGGTGAGCAGCAGCACCGCGCCCAGCCCGCCGGCCAGGAACACCAGGCCGGCCCGGCGGGAGGTGGGCAGCCGCCGTCGGCGTACCCCCGCACGGTCGGGAGTCGACGGCCCGCCAGCGTCGGTCTTGGCATGTGGCGGCGCGGTCGGACCTGTCGCGTCGCTCCCCGCGTGCGGCGGTGTGGTCTGAGCGGCGGGCGGCGGTACGGCGCGGGTGTCGTGCCAGGCGAAGCCGAGCTGGTGGACGGCCAGCCAACCGAACAGGTAGTTGCCGTAACTCAGCCCCTCCGGCCCGGCCAGCCGGCCAAGGTCGCCGAGGCCGACCAGGACGACGAGCACCAGCGGTACGGCCAGGCCGAAGCGGCGGTGCAGCGTGTACATCGGTGGGGTGAGCACGACCGCCGCCAGGTAGGCGACCAGGAACCAGAGCGGAATGGTGGCGAACCAGAACACCTCGCGGACCTGGGTCGGCTCGGCGCTGCGCAGCCAGGCGACCGCCGCCGCGGCGGTGAGCACCAGCAGCAGTGTGCTGGTGGGGCGGACCAGGCGGGCGCTGCGGTCGATCAGCCAGCCGGCGGCGTCCCCGCCGCGGGCCCGCAGCCGGGTCAGCGAGGCCGCGTTGGCGTAGCCCCCGACCAGGAAGAAGACGGGCATCACCTGGGCCAGCCAGGTCAGCGGGTACGCCCAGCGCAGGTCGCCGAGCGCGGAGTGCCCGGTGGCCTGCCCGGCGTCGTCGCGCCCGATCACCGTGACGCCCCAGTGTCCGAGAACGACCATGGTGATGGCGAGTGCCCGGAGGAGGTCGACGTACCGCTCCCGCCCAGCCGGGGTGCGCTCGGCCAGCTGGCGCAGACGGCGCATCGCCCCAGGTTAGGCGACCTGGCGGCGGCTGGTGGTGATAACGGTTCGACAGTCAGGACTTGAAGTCCGGGCCCGGCTGTCGTAGAAATTCTTCAGCAACAGAGCATGAACTGAAGAGAATCACCGAGCCTCGCGCGATGGACGCCTCCCCCGCACACCGGCGATCCACCCGACCCGACCCGAGGAGAACCCATGAACAGGCGTGACATCCTGCGGCGCAGCGCCGCCGCCGGCCTCCTGGCCACCCCCGCCGCCGGCCTGCTGTCCGGCTGCGCCACCGGCGGTGGTGGTGACAAGAACGATGCCGAGACCTACAAGGGCACCAAGAGCGCGCAGAACCCGCTCGGCGTGAAGGAGGACGCCCCACTCGAGGTGGTGATCTTCGGCGGCGGGTTCGGCGAGGAGTACGCCAAGGCCCACGAGGCCATGTACAGCGAGAAATACCCCAAGGCGAAGATCAAGCACTCCTCCACTCAGGAGATCAGCAAGACCCTCCAGCCGCGCTTCGTCGACGGCTCCCCGCCGGACGTGGTCAACAACTCCGGCACCGGCCAGATCGACTTCAACGGCCTGGTCAGCCAGAACGCCCTCGCCGACCTCGGTGAGCTGCTCGCCGCCCCGAGCCTCGACGTGCCCGGCAAGACGGTCAAGGACACCCTGCTGCCCGGCGCTGTCGAGATCGGCTCCTACGACGGCACGTTCCTGGTGCTGAACTACACCTACACCGCCTACGGCATCTGGTACTCCAACAAGCTGTTCACCGAGCGCAAGTGGGAGTACGCGAAGACCTGGGAAGAGCACATCGCGCTCTGCAAGCAGATCAAGGCCTCCGGCATCGCGCCCTGGACGTACGCCGGCCTGCACCCGCGCTACATGAGCTGGCCGCTGATCTCCACCGCGATCAAGCTCGGCGGCCCGTCGGTGGCCCTCGCGCTCGACAACCTGGAGCCGAACGCCTGGAAGTCCGACTCGATGAAGGCCGCCGCCGACGCCTGGCACCAGATCGTCAAGGACAAGTACATCCTGGAAGGCTCGCCGGGCCTCGACCACAAGCAGTCGCAGACCGCCTGGTGCCAGGGCAAGGCCGCCTTCATCTCCTGCGGCTCCTGGCTGGAGAGCGAGCAGAAGGACGTCACCCCGGCCGGGTTCAACATGACCATCGCGCCGACGCCGAGCCTGGGCAGCGGCGACAAGCTGCCGTTCGAGGCGATCCGCGGCACCGCCGGCGAGCCGTTCATGGTGCCGGCCAAGGCCCGCAACGTCGCCGGCGGCCTGGAGTACTTCCGGACCATGCTCTCCAAGAAGGGCGCCCAGGACTTCACGAAGAAGGTCGCCAGCCTCACCGTGGTCGCCGGCGCCAGCGAGGGTGTCGACCTGCCGTACGGGCTGAACACAGTGGTCAAGGCCCTCGACGCGTCCGGTGCCAACGGCTTCAACTGGGTCTACAACAACTACTACCGCAAGCTGGAGCGCAACCTCGTCGACGCCGCGTGCGGCGAGTTCTTCAGCGGCCGGATCGGCCCCGCGGAGTTCCTCGAGCAGTGCCAGAAGGGCGCCGACTCGATCGCCCAGGACAGCTCGGTCAAGAAGTACAAGCGAGCGGCCTGACCGCCCGGCCGGTGGGGGAGAGGTCCGCCCCCACCGGCCGTACCCCTCCGGAAAGGTCCTCCTCGTGAAACATGGCAAGTGGCCGCTGATCGTCACGTTCCTGGTGCCACCGGTGCTGCTGTACGTGTTCTTCGTCGTCTCGCCGTACCTCCAGGCGTTCCAGATCTCCACCACCGACTGGCTCGGCTACTCGGCGGACGCCAACCCGGTCGGCCTGGCCAACTTCAAGACCCTGTGGCACGACGACTACGTGTGGAACGCGCTGAAGAACAACGTGATCCTGCTGGGCCTGGTGCCGGTGCTGACCATCGTGCTCGGGCTCTTCTTCGCCACCATGCTCGCCATGGGTGGGCGCAAGGGCAGCGCCGGCGTGACAGGCGTACGCGGCGGCGCGCTCTACCGCACCGTCTACTTCTTCCCGCAGGTGCTCTCCGTGGTGATCATCGCGCTGCTCTGGAAGGAGGTGTACCACCCCAACCAGGGGCTGCTCACCAGCGCTGTGCACGCCGTCGGCCTGCCCGCGCCGACCTGGCTCGGCGACCCGGCGACCGCCTTCTGGTGCGTACTGGCGGTGATGGTCTGGAGCAACGTCGGCTTCTACGTGGTGCTGTTCGGCGCGGCGATGTCGGCGGTACCGAAGGAGATCTACGAGGCGGTGCTGCTCGACGGCGCGTCCCGGTTCACCACCCTGCGCCGGGTCACCCTGCCGCTGCTCTGGGACACCGTCCAGGTCGCCTGGGTCTACCTGGCCATCTTCGCCCTGGACGGGTTCATCCTCGTCCAGCTGATGACCAACGGCGGGCCGAACTTCTCCACCGACGTGATCGGTGTACGGATGTACGACACCGCCTTCGGCAGCGAGACCAAGTTCGGCTACGCCTCGGCGATCGGCGTGGTGATGTTCTTCCTGACCCTCTCGGTGGCGGTGCTGTCGCTGCGGGTCGGCCGGCGCGAACGGATCGAGTACTCGTGACCACTCTGGACCAGCCCACCCCGACCGTGGTTACCAGCCGGGACCGCCCGATGCGCCGGGAACTCGGCGTCGCCAACACCCTCTCGCACGGCTTCCTGCTGCTCTGGGGCCTGCTCACCGTACTGCCACTGCTGTGGATGTTCATCAGCTCGTTCAAGACCAACGGTGAGATCCTCGCCGACCCGTGGAGCCTCCCCGGCGCGCTGCACCTGGACAACTGGGCGCGGGCCTGGACCGGCGCCCACATCGGCAGGTACTTCCTCAACAGCCTGGTCGTGGTGGCCGGCTCGGTCAGCCTCACCATGCTGATGGGCGCCACCGCCGCGTACGTGTTCGCCAGGTACGAGTTCCGCGGCCGCCAGGTCGTCTACTACCTGTTCGTCGGCGGCCTCATGTTCCCGGTGTTCCTCGCCCTGGTGCCGCTCTTCTTCGTGGTCCGCAACGCCGGTCTCTTCAACACCTGGCTCGGCCTGATCCTCGTGTACGCGGCCTACTCGCTGCCGTTCACGGTGTTCTTCCTGACCGCCTTCTTCCGGACCCTGCCAACCTCGGTGGCGGAGGCCGCACTTGTCGACGGCTGCGGTCACTTCCGGCTCTTCTTCCGGGTGATGCTGCCGATGGCACGTCCGGGACTGATCAGCGTGGCGATCTTCAACTTCCTCAGCCACTGGAACCAGTTCCTGCTGCCGCAGGTGCTGTTGCAGGGCGACGAGTCCAAGTGGATGCTGGCGCAGGGGCTGTTCGCACTGTCGGTCAGCCAGGGCTACGCCGGTGACTACGCCCGGCTCTTCGCCGGGCTGAGCATCGCGGTGCTCCCGGTCCTCGCCGTCTACGTGGCGTTCCAGCGCCAGGTCCAGGCCGGCCTGACCGCCGGCCAACTCAAGTAGGCCCCCACCCGCCACTGACCGATCCCGATCACCCCGTCCGCAGCCCGGCAACCCTCCCCGCCACCGACCGGCCACGCCGACCGGCCACGCCGACCGGCCACGCCGACCGGCCACGCCGACCGGCCACGCCGACCGGCCACGCCGACCGGCCACGCCGACCGGCCACGCCGACCGGCCACGCCGACCGGCCCACGCCGACCGGCCCACGCCGACCGGCCCACGCCGACCCCGCCTCGGCCCCAAGATCCGCGCAACTTCGGTGATGTTGCTGCCTCGGCACGTCGTGAGGCAGCAACATCACCGAACGTGCGCGGATCTTGGCCATGTCGCGACGGGCGGGGCGACTCCGGTGCGTTGCAGCGCGTCGTCGAGGCGGGTTTGGGGCGGCGGCCAGCCCCTTGATCACGCTCGATCCTGGATGTAGTCCCCTCCCTGCGGGCGCGAGGCCACTACATCCAGGATCGAGCACGATCTTGACCGGGCGCGGCGCAGGCGCGGGCGCCCGGCGGTGCGCGGGCGGGGCGCGGGCGGGGCGCGGGCGGGGCCTGGCCCGGTGGGGGCGCGGGCGGGGCCCGGCCCGGTGGGGGCGCGGGCGGGGCCCGGCCCGGTGGGGGCGCGGGCGGGGCCCGGCCCGGTGGGGGCGCGGGCGGGGCCCGGCCCGGCGGGGGCGGGGGTGTGGGTTTCGGCCCGGCGGGGGCGCGGGCGGGCCCGGCCCGGTGGGGGCGGGGGTGTGGGTTTCGGCCCGGCGCGGGCGGGGCCGGCCCGGCGGGGGCGCGGGTGTGGGTTTCGGCCCGGCGGGGCGCGGTGGGTCAGGGGGTGGGGAAGAGGTGGGCGTGCAGGGCGGCCGGGTCGGTCACCTCGGGTAGGCCGCGGGCGGCGAGCCAGGCTGCCGCGGCGGCCCCGTCTCCGGCGGTACGCAGTGGCGCGTCCGGCCAGCGTCGGGCGATCTCGGCCCGGACGGCGGCGGCGAGTGGGGTGTCCGCGGTGAGCAGGCCGCCGCCGAGCACGATCGGTGTCACAGCCCTGGCGGGGCGGATGCGGCTCACGCTTTCGCTCAGGTGCGCGGCGGCTTCGGTGATCAGCTCGGTGGCGACCGGGTCGCCGTTGCTGGCGGCGTCGACGACCAGCGGGGCGAGCCGGGCCAGTTCGATGGGGGGTCGACGGGTCACCGTCTGGATGGTGGCGTCGACGGTGTCGCGGGGGCGGGCGGCGATGTCGGCGCTGCCCAGCAGTTCGGTGAGCACGGTCGTGGTCAGCGCGCCGAGTTCACAGCCGGCGTCCAGGTCGGCGAGCAGTCGGCGCACCGCTTCCCGGCCGAGCCAGAAGCCTGAGCCGGCGTCGCCGAGGAGCCAGCCGTGGCCGTCGGCGATCCGGTCGAGGCGCAGTTCGTGGACCTGCGCGGTGATCGCCCCGGTGCCGGCGATGAGGATGGTGCCGTCCGGGGCGGCGGTGCCGGAGGCGTACGCGACTAGGGCGTCGCCGTGCACCTCGTACGGGCAGCGCAGCCCGGCGTCGTGCCAGGCCTGGTCGAAGGCGGCCCGCCCGGCCGGGTCGGCGAGCAGCCGGCCGGCTCCGGCGAGCCCGATGGTGCCGGCGGCCACCCGTGCGGGGTCGACGTCGGCGAGCGCCTCGCGGAGCGCGGTCAGCAGCTCGGCGGCGGCGCGTTCGGCGCCGTGACTGGTGGGGTTGCCGCCGCCGGCGCGGCCGGTGCCGACGCGTTGCCCGGTGAGGGTGAGGACGGTCGCCCGGGTGGACGTACCGCCGACATCGAGACCCACCACGACGGTGTCGGACATCGGCACGGGTCTCCTTGCGCGGGACGGCGATCTGGCTTGTTCATGCTGGTCGGCGGCGTCGTGTGGGGCAAGTTGTGGCGGGCGCGAGGGGTTGTGCGCCAGGTAACAGTTTGAAAACTTCGCCCACAGTCTTGACACGGAGGGCCGTTCAGTAAGAACTTTTACCACTAACAGTTAACAGTCTTTTCGGAAAGTTGAGGGAACCCATGGTTGATCACGAGGTGGACGCCGCCGCGGGGACCGCGGTGGTCGACGCCGACGTGATCGACCGGAGGACCTCGGCCTCCGACGGGGTGCTGGCCCGGGTCCGCAACGGGCTGGGCGAGCTGACCGGCGCGCTGCGCCGGGTCGCGGAGCACGTGCTCAGCGACCCGGAGGCCGCCGCCCGCTCGACAATCGTCGAGCTGGCCGAGCGCAGCGGCACCTCACCGGCGACCATCACCCGTTTCTGCCGGGCGATGGGCTTCGAGGGGTACGCCGACCTGCGGCTGGGCATCGCCTCCGAGACCGGTCGGGCGCGCTCGGCCGGGTGGACCGTCGACATCGGACGGGAGATCCAGCCGAGCGACCCGCTCGCCCGGGTGCTCGACCAGATCATGGCCGCCGACACCCGGGCCATGCACGACACTGCCACCCTGCTCGACCTCACCGAGGTGGAGCGGGCCGCGGTGGCGATCGCGGGTGCCAGCCGGGTGAACATCTTCGGGGCCAGCGGCAGCGCCCTGGTGGGCGAGGAGATGCAGTTCAGCCTGCATCGCATCGGTGTGGCGGCGTGGGCGTGGAACGACGTGCACGAGGGGCTGGCCAGCGCCGCGCTGCTGCGATCGGGGGACGTGGCGCTCGGCATCTCGCACACCGGGCAGACCCGGGAGACCATCGAGATGCTCGCCGAGGCGGGCAGCCGGGGCGCCACCACGCTCGCGCTCACCGGCTTCCCCCGCTCACCGTTGGCCGAGCTGGCCGACATCGTGCTGCTCACGGCCAGCCAGGCGACCACCTTCCGGCCGGACGCGCTCTCCGCCCGGCACCCCCAGCTGGTGGTGCTCGACCTGCTCTACATCGCCGTCGCCCAGCGCACGCACGACCGTGCGCACGCGGCCTTCCGGCGGACCGCGCAGGCCGTCGACGGGCACAAGGCAGCGAAGGGAGCCGTTTCATGATCAGCGCTCAGGGGTACGCGGACGCCGTCCGCCCGGTGCTCGACCGGCTGCTCGACTCGGAGGCCGACGGGATCACCCGGGCCGCCGACCTGATCGCCGACAGCCTGCGCGACGGCGGTGTGCTCCAGGCGTTCGGCGCCGGGCACTCCGAGGCGTTCGCCGCCGAGCTGGTGGCCCGGGCCGGCGGGTTGGTCCCCACCAACCGGCTCTCGGTACGGGACCTGGTGATGCACGGTGACGCCCCGCGCGACGTGCTCGCCGACCCGAAGCTGGAACGTGATCCCTCCATCGCCCACCAGATCTACGCGCTCGCGGCGCCCCAGCCGCGCGACGTGTTCGTGGTGGCGTCCCAATCCGGCATCAACGGCTCGGTGGTCGAGCTGGCGGCGCTGGTCACCGAGCGCGGTCACCCGTTGATCGCGGTCACCTCGGTCGAGCACACCGCACGGGTGGCTCCACGGCACCCGTCCGGGCATCGGCTCGCCGACCTCGCCGACGTCGTGCTGGACAATGGCGCGCCGTACGGCGATGCACTGCTGCCGCTCGAGGGCGGCGGCGCGGTCTGTGCGGTCTCCTCGGTCACCACGGCGCTGCTGGCGCAGTTGCTGACCGCTGAGGTCGTACGACGGTTCCACCAGGCAGGGGAGGTACCCCCTATCTACCTCTCCGCCAACGTCCCCGGCGGGGACGAGCACAACCTCGCCCTCGAGTCGCGGTACGCCGGACGTCTCCGGCGTACCGCATGACCCGAATTTCACAAGGAGAGACGACGATGTCGATTACCCCCGAACACCCGGCCGCACTCGACCGTCGCACGGTGCTGCGTCGCGCCGCCGCCGTGGGCATGCTCGCCACTCCGGCCATCGGCCTGCTCGGCGCCTGCGCCACCAGCGGCAGCGACGGTGACAACGAGCAGGTCGCCGGCGGCACGAAGAGCGAGAAGAACCCGCTGGGCGTCAAGGAGGACGCCGCGATCGAGGTGGTCATCTTCAACGGTGGCTACGGCGAGAAGTACGCCACCGACGTGCACGAGCCGCTGTACAAGAAGGCGTTCCCCAAGGCCGAGGTCAAGCACCAGGCCACCCAGGCCGTCTCCACGATCCTCCAGCCGCGGTTCGCCTCCGGCAACCCGCCGGAGTTCGTGAACAACTCGGGCGAGAAGCTGATGGACTTCGGCGCGCTCGTCGCCGACGGTCAGCTCCAGGACCTCACCGAGCTGTGGGACGCGCCGTCGGTCGACGACCCGGCCAAGAAGGTCCGCGACACGGTGGTGCCGGGCACCATCGAGGCGGGTTCGTTCAACGGCAAGCCGTACGTCCTGTACTACGTCTCCACGGTCTTCGGTATCTGGTACTCGGCGAAGCTGTTCAAGGACAACGGCTGGGCGCCGGCGAAGACCTGGGACGACTTCATCACCCTGCTCACGAACATCAAGGCCAAGGGCATCACCCCCTACGGCTACGCCGGTGCGAACGCGGCCTACTACCAGTGGAACGTGATCCTCACCCAGGCCGCCAAGATCGGCGGCACGGACGTGCTGAAGAACATCGACAACCTGGAGGACGGCGCCTGGAAGCAGGACGCCGTGAAGCAGGCTGCCGCCGCGTGGGCCGAGGTTGGAGCGAAGTTCAGCGACAAGAGCTTCGAGGGCCTCAAGCACACCGACGTGCAGCTGCGGCAGAACCAGTACAAGGTGGCCCTGTACCCCAGCGGTGACTGGCTGGAGGGCGAGCAGAAGAAGGACACCCCGGCCGGCTTCGACTACCAGCTCATGCCGGTGCCGGGCCTGACCGCCTCGGACAAGCTGCCGGCAACCGCGCTGCGCGCGACCGCCGGTGAGGGTTACTTTGTCTCGGCGAAGAGCAAGAACCCCAAGGGCGGCCTGGAGTACATGCGCCAGATGCTGTCGAAGGAGGGCGCGAAGGGCTTCACCGAGGTGGTCAAGGCCCCGACCGTGGTCACCGCCGGCTCGGAGGGCTTCGCCTTCCCGCCCGGTGTGGCCAGCTCCCAGGCCGCGCTCAAGGCGGCCGGTCAGGACGTGTTCAACCTGTACTTCGACGGCTGGTACAAGGAGCTCGACACGGAGGCGCGTACCGCCACCAACGAGCTGATGTTCGGCCGGATCAACGCGGACGCCTTCGTGGAGCGGATCCAGAAGCGCGCCGACGCCATCAAGAAGGACAGCTCCGTCACCAAGTTCAAGCGCTGATCGATCGGAGCTAGGGTCATGCGGCACGGCAAGTATCCATTCGTGATCGGGTTCCTGTTCGCCCCGGTCGCGCTGTACGTGACATTCGTGATCTGGCCGTACGCGCAGGCGTTCCAGATCTCGATGACCAACTGGCGGGGGCTCTCCGCCCCGCAGTGGGTGGGCTTCGACAACTACCAGAGGTTGCTCGACGACGGCGCCTTCTGGAAGGCGGTCCAGCACCACGGCGTACTGCTGCTTGCCTTGCCGCTGATCACCATTGCCATCGCCCTGTTCTTCGCCTTCCTGCTCAACGTGGGCGGCAAGAGCAGCGGTGGTCAACGCCAGGGGGTCTGGGGGGCGAAGTTCTACCGGGTGGTGTTCTTCTTCCCCCAGGTCCTGGCGGTGGCCATCATCGCGGTGTTGTTCCAGATGGTGTACCGGCCGAACGAGTCCGGCCTGATCAACGGTGTGTTGATGAAGTTCGGCCTGGAGCCGATCCTCTTCCTGGTCAAGCCGAACCTGGCCCTCTGGTCGATCATCGCGGTGCTGGTCTGGCAGGCGGTCGGCTTCTACGTGGTTCTCTTCTCGGCGGGGATGGCGTCCATCCCCGGTGAGATCTACGAGGCCGCCGAGATGGACGGGGCGACGAAGGTGACCCTGTTCTTCCGGGTCACCCTGCCGCTGCTGTGGGACACCCTCCAGGTGGCCTGGGTGTACCTCGGGATCGCGGCGTTCGACGCGTTCGCCATCGTGGCGGTGCTCTCGGTGGACGGTGGCGGCCCGGACGGCGCCACCACCGTGCTGGCCATGGAGATCTACCGCAACGCGTTCGTCTACTCGAAGTACGGCTACGCCTCGGCGATGGGCGTGGCGCTGTTCTTCCTCACCCTCACGTTCGCGGCGCTGACGCTGCGGCTCACCAAGCGGGAAAGCGTGGAGTACTGATGAATCCGCAGTCGACGCTGCCGCCGACACCGGCGGCGCTGCCGCCGAAGACCGGTGATCCGTCCGCCCCCGCCGGGCCGGGGCGTAAGGGCCCCCGCTCGGAGGTACGGTTCTTCTCCGGCCTGGGGCACATCGCGCTCGCCGTGTGGGCGGTGATCGTGATCGTGCCGATCCTCTGGACCTTCCTCGCCGCGTTCAAGAACACCAGCGAGATCTTCAGCAGCCCGTGGACGCTCCCGGCCGAGCTGCGCTGGGAGAACTTCGGGCGGGCCTGGACCAAGGCGCACGTCGGTAGGTACTTCCTCAACAGCGTGATCGTGGTGACGTGCAGCACGTTCCTCACCATGCTGCTCGGCTCGATGGCCGCGTACGTGCTGGCCCGCTACAAGTTCTGGGGCAACCGGGCGGTCTACTTCCTCTTCGTCTCGGGGTTGGCCTTCCCGGTCTTCCTGGCGCTGGTGCCGCTGTTCTTCGTGGTGAAGAACCTGGGTCTGCTGGACACCCACACCGGCGTGGTGCTGGTCTACACCGCGTACTCGTTGCCGTTCACCGTGTTCTTCCTGGCCGCGTTCTTCAAGACGCTGCCGTCGTCGGTGGCCGAGGCGGGCATGATCGACGGCTGCGGGCACAGCCGGCTGTTCTTCCAGGTGATGATGCCGATGGCGAAGCCGGGCCTGATCAGCGTCGCGATCTTCAACATCATCGGGCAGTGGGCGCAGTACCAGCTTCCGTTGGTGCTGCTCTCCAACGCCAAGGACAAGTGGGTGCTCACCCAGGGCATCGCCGACATCTCGGTCAACGCCGGCTACGAGGCGGACTGGTCCGGGCTGTTCGCCGCGCTGACCATCGCCATCCTCCCAATGATCATCGTGTACGCGGTCTTCCAGCGTCAGATCCAGGCCGGCCTCACCTCCGGCGCGGTGAAGTAGGGCGCCTCACCGCTCGCGGGTGTGCCAGGAGCGCCACAGGGCGGCGTACGCGCCACCGGCGGCGACCAGCTCGTCGTGGCTGCCGATCTCGGTGATCCGACCGTCCGCCAGCACGGCGACCCGGTCGGCGTCGTGCGCGGTGTTGAGCCGGTGCGCGATCGCGATGACGGTCCGCCCGACCAGCACGGCGGCCAGCGCGCGTTCGGTCCGTCGGGCGGTGGACGGATCGAGCGCGGCGGTCGCCTCGTCCAGGATCAGCGTGTGCGGGTCGGCGAGCACCAACCGGGCCAGCGCGAGCTGCTGGGCCTCGGCCGCACCGAGTTGACGGGCCCCGTCGCCGAGCTGGGTGTCCAGGTCGTCGGGCAGCCCCGCGTACCACTCGGCGCCCACGGTGCGCAGCGCGGCGCGCATCTGTTCGTCGGAGGCGTCGGGCGCGGCGAAGGAGAGGTTGTCGCGTACCGAGCCGATGAAGACGTGGTGCTCCTGGGTGACCAGGGCGATCCGGCGGCGTCGCTCGGCCGGGTCGAGGTCGGTGACCGGGCAGCCGCCGATGCTGACGACGCCCTGCCGTGGCGCGTCGATCCCGGCCAGCAGCCGGGCCAGGGTGGACTTGCCGGCGCCGGACGGGCCGACGACGGCCAGCCGCTCACCGGGCTGCACCTCCAGGTCGATGCCGTGCAGCACGTCCGGCCCGTCGGCATAGGAGAACCGCGCTCCACGGACGACGAGCCGCTCACCCCGTGACGAGGCGGTCGTGCCGGGCGGTTCCGGCGGGACCATGCCGACGCCGAGCAGTCGGGCGTACGACGCGAAGCCGCGTTGCGCCTGCTCCGTCCACTGCAACAGCCGGTCCAACGGGTCGATCGCCTGCTGCAGGTAGAGAGCTGCGGCGACCACCGCGCCGAGCGACACCATGTCCCGGGAGAGCAGGTAGCCACCGACGAGGAGGACCATGGCGACCGGCAGCGGATAGCTGGCCTCGACGACCGAGAAGAACACGGTACGCAGCGCCAGGGTCGCCCGGCGGGCCCGCCACACCATGGTGATGCGGGTGGTGCCGTGCCGGATCCTGTCGTCGGCCAGCCGCAGCGCCTCCACCGTGCGCGCGCCCTCGGCGGTGGTGGTCAGCGTCTCGGTCAGCTCGGCCGCCGCCGCGCCCTCGGTGAGGTACGCGGAGCTGGCCCGGCGCAGGTACCAGCGGGCCACCGCGACGATCGACGGGAGCCCGGCCAGCGCGGCGAGCCCGAGCAGCGGGTGCAGCAGGAAGACCGCCCCGAACAGCAACGTCAACTGCACCGTGGCGATGACGATGGTGGGCACCACGTCCCGGACGGTGGTGCCGACCGTCGACACGTCGACCGAGCTGCGGGTGGCCAGGTCACCGGCGCCGGCGCGTTCGACGACCGAGACCGGCAGCCCGAGGGTCCGGGAGACGAACTCCTCGCGCAGTTCGGCGACGGCCCGTTCACCGAAGCGGTGGCCGGCGTACTGGGCGTATCGGGAGAGCAGGGCGCTGACCAGGACGCAGCCGGCGATGGCCAGCGCCAGCCGGTCCACAGTGGCCACGCTCGCCCCCGCGGTGACCCGGTCGACGATGGTGCCCAGCAGCCACGGCGGGGCGAGCCCGGCGACGGCGGCGGCGCTGTGCAGCGCCAGCACGACCCCGACGGCACGTCGGTGCCGGCTGATCATGTCGCGCAGGGCCCGGCGTACGGTGCGGCGGTCTGCCACCGGCAGCCGGCTCACCGGTACGCCTCCTCGGTGTCGGCGGGCTGCGTCGGATCGGGGTCCTCGCTGCCCCGGGCCACCAGGTGTCGGTAGGCCGGGTCACTGTCGAGCAGGTCGGCGTGGCTGCCGGTGGCGGTGATCCGACCGGCGCTCAGGTGTGCGACACGGTCGGCCTGGCCGAGCAGCAGCGGCGACGTGGCGATCACCACGGTGGTCAGCCCGGCCCGCGCGGCCCGCAGCCGCTCGGCGATCCGTGCCTCGGTGTGCGCGTCCACCGCCGACGTCGGGTCGACGAGGATCAGCACTTCCGGCTCGCTGTGCAGCGCGCGGGCCAGGCGGACCCGTTGGCGCTGACCGCCGGAGAGTGTGCGGGCCCGGGCGTCGACAGGGGTGTCCAGCCCGACGGGCAGGGCGTCGACGATGTCCTGCGCCGAGGCGGTCCGCAGGGCAGCGCTGATCCGCTCGTTATCGTCGTCGGCCCCGGCGCGCAGGATGTCGCGCAGAGCGCCGGCGAAGAGGTACGAGTCGTGGTCGGCGACGAGGATCCGCGCGCGGACGTCGTCCAGGGCGACACCGCGCAGCGGCACGTCGCCCCAGGTGACGTCGCTGACGACGTACCGGCCGAGGCGGTCGGCCAACGCCACTGCCGCCGCCGGGTCGTCCGCCGCCACGCCGGTCAGCTGGCCGGCGCGTACGGTCAGGCCGGTCACCGGGTCGTGCAGGTCGGCCGGGCCGTGCGGCGCGGCCGGGTCACCCGGCCGGCGCGCCCCGGGCACGGAATTTGACCGGCGCGCCTCGGGCGTGGATCCCGGCCGGAGTGCCTCCGGCGTGGAACCTGGCCACCGGCGACCCGGGCCGCCGACGTCGTCGGGTGTCACGGTGAGCAGGTCGGTGATCCGCCGGGCGGCGACCCGGCCACGGATGAGCTGGTGGCTGCCCTCCAGCAGGAACCAGACCGGCACGATCAGGGTCGCCACGTAGCCGTAGACGGCGACCAGCTCGCCGATCGTGACGTCACCTGCCACCGCCATCCGGGCCGTCAGCCACACCACCGCAGCCAGGAACAACCCGGGGATGGCGACGGTCGCCGCGTCGATCCAGCTGTAGACCGCGCCGACGCGGTAGCCCTCGGCGCGCAGCTCCTGGGACCGGGCCGCGTACCGCCGGGCGAACAGGTCCCGGCCGCCCACCCCGGCGAGCACCCGCAGCCCGGCCACGATGTCACCGGACCGGGCGGTGAGGGCGCCCTGTTGCCGGCGGTAGACCGATTCGACCCGCTCCAGGCGGCGCAGCAGCGGCCCCACGACCAGACCGACCACCGGCACCCCCACCAGTACGCAGAGCGCGAGCAGCGGGGAGATCGACCAGAGCACCACGGCGATCACCCCGTACGCGACGACAGCGCCGACGCCCGGCCCGGTCAGCGTCAGCACCTGCGCCGTCCAGTCGATGTCGGAGCCGCCGATGGTGGACACCTCGCCCGCCCTGACCCGGCGAGGCAACACCGCGCCGATGCGGGCCAGGTGGCGCAGCAGGACCTCCGCCGAGCGGGCCTTGGCGTCCTCCCGGAGGAAGGTCATCGTGCGGTGCCGCATGATGCCCAGGTAGGAGAGGCCCACGCCCGCGACGACGATCGCCGCGACCCAGAGCGCCAGGGCCTGGGTGTCCCGCTCGCGCAGCCCGTCGTCGACGGCCCGTGCGATCAGATAGGGCCGTACGGACAGCCCGATCATCCAGGCCGTGCCGATCACACTGCCGCGCAGCACCCGCCAGGGTTGGCGGCGGGCCAGCCACCAGAGGTAACGCATCGGACCCCGGGTGTCGGGAGTGCCAGGATCGGGATGCGGGATCTGTGGAGGCACCCGATCACGCTACCGAGCATCTCCGACACCCCACCGACCCGAAGCGGGTGAGGTGCGCCTCCGTTCCTGTCGGAGGGGAGAGGCAGAATCGCGTTCGTGCTGGTGGCGGTGGTGTCCGACGAGCGGGGCGGGGGTGTGCTGTGCCCGCTGGACGCCGCCGGTCGGCCGACCGGCCCGCCCGAGGCCGTCGTCGACCTGGTCGCCGCGGTCGCCGCGCGCGAGGCCGCCGAGCACCCGCGCTGGGTCTGGTCGACCGCCGCGGCGGTCTACCCGCCGCTGCTGCGCGCCGGCGTCCGGGTCGACCGGTGTCACGACGTGGAGCTGACCGAGGCGCTGCTGCTCGGGCACGCGGGCCGCTGGGGTGAGCCCCGCTCGGTGGCCGCCGCATGGGCCCGGCTGACCGGTGCGGCGGTGCCGCCCGACCCGCCGCCGCGCGCCGCCGCGCCGCCCGGGCACGGGCAGGGCGCGCTCTTCGACACCCTGCCCGGTCCGCCGGGCCCGGGCATCGAGGCACTGACCCGGGTGTACGCCGACCAGCTCGCCCGCGTCGCCGCGACCGAGCACCCCGGCCGGTTCCGGTTGCTGGTGGCCGCCGAGTCGGCGGGCGCGCTGATCGCTGTGGAGATGGGCGTGACCGGGCTGCCCTGGCGCGCCGACGTGCACAACGAGATCCTGCACGAGCTGCTCGGTGAGGCGTCCCCGGTCGGTGGGCCGCCACGCCGGCTTGCCGAGCTGTCCGCCCGGATCGCCGACGCGCTCGGCGTACGCCGCCTGCACACCGACTCCCCGGCGGAGCTGCTGAAGGCGTTCGCCCGGGTCGGGGTGGAGCTGCCCAATACCCGGGCCTGGGTGCTGCGTGGGGTGGACCATCCGGCGGTGCCGCTGGTGCTGGAATACAAGGAGCTCTACCGGATCTGGACGGCGCACGGCTGGGCCTGGCTCGACCAGTGGGCGCGGGGTGGCCGGTTCCAACCGGAGTACGTGCCGGGTGGTGTCGTCTCCGGTCGGTGGGCCACCCGCGGTGGTGGGGCGTTGCAGATCCCGAAGGTGATCCGGCGGGCGGTGGTGGCCGATCCGGGCTGGCGGTTGGTGGTCGCCGACGCCGGTCAGCTGGAGCCTCGGGTGCTGGCCGCGGTGTCCGGCGACGCGCGGTTGGCGGCGGCGGGCGGTGCCGGCGACCTCTACGCGGCCCTTGCTCGGGACTCGTTCGGCGGCGACCGGGCCAAGGCCAAGGTCGCCCTGCTCGGGGCGATGTACGGGCAGACCGGCGGGGCCGCGGTGCCCGCGTTGGCGGTGCTCAAGCGCAGCTACCCGACGGCGTTCGGTTACGTCGAGGCGGCCGCGCGCACCGGTGAGACGGGTGGGTTGGTGCGGTCGTGGCTGGGGCGGACGTGCCCGCCCGGCTCGGCCGGGTTCGGTGATCTCGACGACGAGCCCTCCGACCCGGAGGGGGCGGCCGATCCGCACAGTCCGCGGGCACGTGCCGCGCGGTCCCGGGGGCGCTTCACCCGTAACTTCGTCATCCAGGCCACGGCGGCGGAGTGGGCATCCACGTTGCTGGCAACGCTACGGACGGAGCTGTCCGGCACCGACGCCGAGCTGGTCTTCTTTCAGCACGACGAGGTGGTCGTGCACGCTCCCGCCGATCAGGCCGGCGCGGTAGCCGAGGCTGTCCACCGGTCCGGCGAGCGAGCCTCCGCACTGCTCTTCGGTGCGACGCCGGTCCGGTTCCCACTGGACCTGTCCATCGTCGACTGTTACGCCGACGCCGCCTGACCTGCGGGCCGCGCACGGGCAGGGGCACACGCGGGGTGGCGCCGCGGTTAGTCTCGTCCGGGTCGTGCCGCCGTCGGAATGGGAGGGTGCGCCATGGTCGTCGGAGTCGTCCGTCATCTGGTGGGGATGGCCGCCGCCTGCCTGGTCCTCGTCGCCGAGGCGGTCGTGGGCTACCTCGGTCTGCTGGCGTACGCGCTGGCCACCGGTTCCGGGGTGGGTGGTCCGCTGGCCGGGCCGATGTTCGTGGTGATCGCCGCGGTGCTCGGCGTGGTCCTGATTCCCCTGCTCTTCCTGCCGGCTGTGGCGGTCGCGGAGGCCGCCGGGCGGCATCGGGGGACCGGTCGGGTGGTGGCGCTGTCCGTGCTCGTCGCGGTCGTCCTGGCCGCCGGGTACGCCGTGGGCGGGGCGATTGTCAGCGGAGTGCCGGCCGGCTACGTGCCTCTGGTCGCCGGAATCGCCGTGCTGCTCATCGTTGCTCCGGTGGTTCTGTACGCGCTCACCGCGCGCGGGCTCGGCTGGGTGGCGCGATGGGTGCCCCGGCGTTGGGGCGGCACTGCGGCCGCGCTGTCCGCAGAGGCGGGTTGATCGCCGCACTCTTCTCGGTGACCAACCGGTGCTCGTGCCGGGCGATGCCGGTCGTGTAACGGTTGTGCTATTTCTCCTTTTCGCCCCGCCACCCTCGGCTGGCCGTCCTCGTTGCAGTGTCCGTAGGAGGGGACGGATCGGTCACGGTCCGTGCCGTGCTGGAGGGGGCGCAGCTGAACCGGATCGCAGGAATGATCATCGCCGCAGGCGGGGGCCGACGGATCGGTGGTCCCGAGGCGCTGCTGCACCAGGGGGACAAGCCCCTGGTCAATCAGATGATCGACACGATGACCGAGGCGGGCTGCGAGCAGATCGTGGTCGTGCTGGGTGCCGCCGCCGAGCAGGTGCAGGAGACCGCCGACCTGGGCAAGGCCACCGTTGTGATCAACAAGGCGTGGGGCACCGGGGTCGGCTCGTCCATCCGGGCCGGCCTGGCCGCCATGGACGACGAGGGGATCGAGGCGGTGGTGGTGGTCCCGGTCGACATGCCGGGCCTGACCGCCGAGGCGGTCAGCCGGGTGGCCGCGCTGCCGTACCCGGACGTGCTGGTCTGCGCCACCTATGACGGGTTGCGCGGCTACCCGATGCTGTTCGGCCGCCGGCACTGGTCCGGCATCGCCACCCTGGCCAGCGCGGACGTGGGCGCTCGACCGTATCTGTTGGCGCACAAGGATCAGATCGTCGACATCGCCTGTGACTCGGTGGCCGACGGCAGCCGGGTCGACACCCCGGAGCTGATGGAGATGTACGGGCTCACCGTCCCGCCTCAGCGCGTGGGCGTCTAGGCGGTCGAGGGGCGGGCCACGCCACATCGTCGATCGCGAGCCACGGCGCGGCGGCCACCGCCGTGGGCGTCTGCCCGGCGAACTCCACCACGTCGCGATGCAGGTGTGACTGGTCGACGTAGCCACTCTCGGTGGCAACCGTGGCGGCCGGGTGGCCTGCGGCAAGAAGGTGCGCGGCGTGGTCGAAGCGCACCAGGCGGGCGGCGCGTTTGGGTGTGATGCCCAGCTGGGACCGGAAGCGGGACAGCAGGCGCTTGCGGCTCCAACCGACCTCGTCGGCCAGGCTGTCGACCCGTACCCGGCCTCGGCTGGTGCGGGTCCGCCGCCAGGCGTGGGCGACCTCTGGATCGGCCGGTCGACGGGCGTCCAGCCGCCGGCCGAGGATCTCCGCGGCAGCGGCGAACCGTTCGTCCCACGACGCTGTGGCGCGCAGCCTGGCCTCCATGTGTTCGGCGGCGCGGCCCCAGAGGTGGTCGAGGGTGACCACCGCCCCGCAGACCTCCGTCGACGTGCCGAGTACGGCGGCCGCGGCGACCGGCTCCAGCCGGATCTGGAGGCACTCGCCGAACCCTCGGCCCGTCGCGCGGAGGTCGCCGGGGAGCAGGCCCACGACGACGCTGCCACTTCTGTGCTGGCCGTCCACGGCGTAGGTGAGGCCCGTCTCCCCGCTGAGGTCGACGAACAGGGTGATCGACGGGTGCGCGACCATGGCGATGTCCACCGGTGCGCAGGCACGATGTCGGAACCCGGCCATGCGGACCCCCGGCAACCGGGCCGACGGACGCGGGACCACCACGTCCACCAGTGACCAGTCGAGCGGGTTCGTCGCCATCGGCGGCATCCGTCGAGTCTAGGCAGCCGGGGGTGCCGGTGGAGTGCCCGTGGCCGGTGCTGTGAAGCCCAGCAGCAGCCTGCTGGTTGCCTCGGGCGCTTCCAGCATGGGTACGTGTCCGACGCCGGGCAGCAGCTCGACGCGCGCCTTCGCCGCCGCCTCGTACCGGTGCGCGGACGACGGGTCCCAGCGGGGGTCGGCAGCGCCGAAGACCACCAGCACCGGAACGTGGAGAGCGGCGAGGCGCTCGGGCACGTTCCGCTCCTCGATGTACGCGTCGTAGGCGTGCAGCACCGACCTCAGCGTGCGGTACGTGAGACGTCGGAGGTCGCTGACCAGATCGTCCGGGACGTCGATCGGGCGCGCGCAGGTGACGCTGATCCCCCTGCGGATCATTGTGTCCGATCGCCGGGCCCAGAGGAGCGAACCGAGCGGCGGTGCCAACAGGGCACGGAGCAGGACCGGCTGTGGAAGAAGAGCATCGGGACTCGGGCCGGTGCTGACCAGTACGAGCGAGCGCACCAGGTCCGGCCGTCGTTCGGCGAGCGCGGTTGCGATGTAACCGCCGCTGGAGTGCCCGATGGTGACGACGGACCGGATGCCGAGGTTGTCGAGCACTGCCGCCACCCGGTCCGCCTGGTCGGACACCTCGTACGACGGCGGCACCGGAGACCGGCCACAGCCCGGGAGGTCTACGCGGATGACGTGGTGGTGGCCGGCGAGCGCTGGTACCAATGGATTCCAGGACGCGCCCGACATCCCCGATCCGTGGATCAGCAACAGCGGCGGCTTCTCCGGCGGGCCGTCGTGCACCACGTGCATTCCCTGCGACCGCGCACCGTCGTGTTCGCTCATGGGCATGACGATGCACCGGCCGCCGGTCGTCCGTCTTGGACAAATGTCGCCGCGACGCTCACCGGGGTGCAGGCGGCCCGGTGTGCGCCATCCTGGCCGCGCTGTCGTACTCGGCCGCCCGGGCGATCACCTCGGGGGTCGCGCGGGATGGGTGGCCGCTGTCGAATGGCGGTTGTGGGTCGTACTCCATCCACAGCTGGATGGCCTCTGCGGTCGTCCGGTCGGTGAGGAGTTCGACGAGCCTCAGCCCCATGTCGATGCCGCTCGACACACCGGCCGCCGTGATGATGCGGGCGTCCGGTTCTTCGACGATCCGCTGGTCCGTCGGCTCGGCGCCGAAGCGGACCAACTCCTGGGCTGCGAGGTAGTGGCTGGTGCCCCGTCGGCCCCTGAGTAGCCCGGCGGCCCCCAGCAGGATCGAGCCGGAGCACACGGAGGTCGTGAACGTCGTCGTCTCGTGGATCCGTCTGATCCAGCCCGGCAGCGGCCCGGTGAGAGCCTGAACTGTTCCTGGTCCTCCCGGAACGACGAGAACCTCGGCCGCTTCCACGTCTTCGAGCGCGGTCTCGGCCAGCAGGGAGACCATCCCGCAGTCGTCCCGGACGGGGCCGGGGCGTTCGGCGACCAGGACCACGTCAATGCCCGGGGTGAGGGCCAGTGGCTGATAGACGCCGATGACGTCCAGCGCGGTGAATCGCTCGTACAGAGGGATGACGACGTGGGTCACCAGAGGTCCTTTCGGTGCGGAGCGATGGGCTGTGTGCTGCGGTCAGAGCATCGAGAAGCGTTCGCGGAACGCGCCAGGGGTCGTGCCGAGTCGTTCGCCGAAGACACGTCGAAGCGACTCGGCGGACCCGAAACCCGACCTGGCCGCCACCGCATCGAGGGCGAGGTCGGACTGCACCAGAAGGCGTTTGGCGCTCTCCAGGCGAAGCTCGGTGAGGTAGCGCCCGACGGTCAGTCCCGTCTCACGTGCGAAGAGACGCTGGAAGTGTCGAGGTGACATGGCGAACTGCGCGGCAAGGTCATCGACGCGGTGCGTCGCCGTCGGGTCGGCCTCGATGGCACGCTGAACGGCGGCTACCCGCTTCTCCGTGGCGCGTTCCAACCACACCGGGCCGGAGAACTGGGTCTGCTGTCCGGGCCGATGCAGGAACATCACGAGCCAGCGCGCGATCTGCTGAGCGACTGGTGCTCCGTGGTCGGCCGCCACGACAGCCAGTGCCAGGTCGATTCCTGCCGTGACACCACCCGATGTCCATACCGGGCCGTCGTGCACGTAGAGAGCGTCGTGGTCGACGGTGAGATCGGGGAACCGCCGCCCGAGGTCCCTGGACACGGACCAGTGGGTGGCAACCCGGTGACCGCTGAGCAACCCGGCGCGTGCGCAGAGAAACGCTCCGGAACAGATCGACAACAACCGGGTGGGACGGCACTCCCGCAACCAGGCGACGAGGTCGGCGTGCTCGTCCCCGGCGGCCGCCGTACGGCCGCCGGGGACGACGAGGGTGCCGACCCGGACAGGCTCTCCGAGCGCCTCGGCCACCATGACGAGGCCGCTCTCGGACGTCACCTTGGGTTCCGTGCCCGCCAGCCTCAGGTCATACGCGGGCTGCTCACCACGTGCTGCCCAATGCCGGTTCGCCCCGGTCAGGACCTCCCACGGCCCGGCGATGTCGAGGGACTGCACACCCGGAAAGGCGACAACGGTGACGCGCTCAACCATGCCCTGAGTCTGTGGGCCGGGCGATCATGGCGCAATGACGCCGTACCCACGGATAGTGACACCCTGCTGGAGGCGTCAGTCGAGACGACCGGTGGCGGCGAGGCGCTGGTACCAGTGGGCGCTGTCCTTCCAGGTGCGTACCTGGGTGTCGTAGTCGACCCGGATGATCCCGAAGCGACGGTCGTAGCCGTAGCCCCACTCGAAGTTGTCCAGCAGCGACCAGACGAAGTAGCCGCGCACGTCCGCGCCCTGCGCGCGGGCGTCGGCCATCGCGCCGATGTGCCGACGCAGGTAGTCGATCCGCCGGTCGTCGTGGATGCGGCCGTCGGCCGACACCTCGTCGTCGAACGCCGCGCCGTTCTCGGTGATCATCATGGGCTGGCTGGGGTATTCGCGCTGGAGGCGCAGCAGCAGCTCGGTCAGCGCCGGCGGGTCGATGTTCCAGCCCATCGCCGTGTACGGGCCGGGCTGCGGCAGGAAGTCGACGTTGTCCGCGGCGACCCACGGCGTCGACGTCGACGCCCCGTGCCCGTCGGCGTCGGAGCGGGCCGACACCCCGTCCCAGGCCCGGACCAGGGTGCTGGAGTAGTAGTTGACCCCGAGCACGTCCAGCGGCACCGCGATCTGCTTCTCGTCGCCTTCCCGGACGAACGACCAGTCGGTGACGGAGGCGGTGTCGGCGAGCAGGTCGGCCGGGTACTCCCCGTCCAGCATCGGGCCGAGGAACGCCCGGTTCGCCAACGCGTCGATCCGCCGGACGGCGTCCTGGTCGGCTGCCGAGTCGGACGCGCCCCGGATGACGTGCAGGTTCAGCGTCACCGACAGCTCGGCGGACGGGGCCAGCTCCCGGACCACCCGGCCGGCCAGGCCGTGCGCGAGGTTGAGGTGGTGCACCGCGGCCAGCGCCGCCGCCGGCTCGGTCCGACCGGGCGCGTGCACCCCGGAGGCGTAGCCCAGGTACGCGGAGCACCACGGCTCGTTGAGCGTCGTCCAGGTGTGCACCCGGTCGCCGAGCGCACCGACGATGCCGGCCGCGTACTCCTGGAAGCGCAACGCGGTCTCCCGCACCGCCCAGCCGCCGGCGTCCTCCAACTCCTGCGGCAGGTCCCAGTGGTACATGGTGGCGACCGGGCGGACGCCCCGCTCCAGCAGCCCGTCCACCAGCCGCGAGTAGAAGTCGATGCCGGCCTGGTTGAACGGGCCCGAACCGCCGGGCTGCACCCGGGGCCAGGAGATGGAGAACCGGTACGCCCCGAGCCCGAGGTCGGCGATGTGCCCGAGGTCGTCCGCCCACCTGTGGTAATGGTCGGCGGCCACGTCACCGGTGTCACCGTTGAGGGTCCGGCCGGGCGTGTGGCTGTAGGTGTCCCAGATCGACGGTCCGCGCCCGTCCTCGGTCGCGGCACCCTCGATCTGGTACGCGGCTGTCGCCGAGCCCCAGACGAAGCTCTCCGGGAAGTGGTGTTGCGTCATCGTTCCGTCCCCTGGATCTCGCAGATGTAGCCCGTCGAGGTGCCGGCGGCCAGTTCGGCACTGGCCGTCCCACCCTCGTAGCGCACGTCAAACTCGGCGCCCGGCCCGTTGCCGGGTGACGGTACCCGTACCCGGGTCCGCTGCCCCTCGGTCGGTGCGTACACCCGTAGCCGCACATCGTCGGCCCACTCGTAGTCCGGTCGGTCGGTGCGGGAGCCGAACGGGATGACCGCCCCCGGTCGGGCCAGCACCGGCAGGCTGTCGAAGCCGTGCTTCTCGGTCACCCAGGCCGGGCCGGTGACCTGCGCGCCGGTGACCAGGTGCGTCCAGGTGCCGGCGGGTACGTAGTACGTGACGTCGCCGTCGGCGCTGAGCACCGGGGCGACGAGCACGTCCGGGCCGAGCATGTACTGCCGGTCCAGGTGCGCCGTCGCCGGGTCGTCCGGGAACTCCAGGAACATCGGCCGCATCACCGGCGTCCCGTCGCGGTGCGCCTCCTGGGCGGCTGCCGCCAGGTACGGCATCAGGCCCAGCTTGATGTGGGTGAAGTGCCGCAGCACGTCGACGGCCTCCTCGTCGTACGCCCACGGCACCCGGTAGGAGCCGGACCCGTGCAGCCGGGAGTGCGAGGAGAGCAACCCAAAGGCGACCCACCGCTTGAACACCGCCGGGTCGGGAGTGCCCTCGAAGCCGCCGATGTCGTGGCTCCAGTAGCCGAAGCCGGACGCCGCCAGGGACAACCCGCCGCGCAGCGATTCGGCCATCGCGACGAACGTCGACTCGCAGTCGCCGCCCCAGTGCACCGGGAACTGCTGCCCGCCGGCGGTGGCCGAGCGGGCGAACAGCACCGCCTCGCCCTCCCCGCGCTCGGTCTCCAGCAGCTCGAAGACCGCCTTGTTGTAGAGGTACGAGTAGTAGTTGTGCATCCGCTGCGGGTCGGAGCCGTCGTGCCACACCACGTCGGTCGGGATGCGCTCGCCGAAGTCGGTCTTGAAGCAGTCGACGCCCATGTCCAGCAGCGCCTTGAGCTTTCCGGTGAACCAGCGGACGGCGTCCGGGTTGGTGAAGTCGACAAGCGCCATGCCGGCCTGCCACTTGTCCCACTGCCAGACCGAGCCGTCCGGGTTGCGCACCAGGTAACCGGCCTCGCGGCCCTCCTCGAAGAGGTACGAGCGCTGCGCGATGTACGGGTTGATCCAGACGCACACCTTCAGGTCGCGTTCGCGCAGCCGGCGCAGCATTCCCTCCGGGTCGGGGAAGGTCGCCGGGTCCCAGACGAAGTCGACCCAGTGGAACTGACGCATCCAGAAGCAGTCGAAGTGGAACACCGACAACGGCAGTCCGCGCTCGGCCATCCCGTCGACGAACTCGGTCACGGTCTTCTCGTCGTACGAGGTGGTGAACGACGTGGACAGCCAGAGCCCGTACGACCACGCCGGGATCCGGGCCGGACGGCCGGTGAGCGCGGTGTACCGGCGCAGCACGTCCTTCGGGTGGGGCCCGTCGATGACGTAGTAGGTGAGCGACTGGCCCTCGACGCTGAACTGGGTCTGCGTGACGACCTCGGAGCCGACCTCGAACGACACGTGCTCCGGGTGGTCCACGAAGACCCCGTAGCCGGCGCTGCTGAGGTAGAACGGCACGTTCTTGTACGCCTGCTCGCTGGCGGTGCCCCCGTCGGCGTTCCAGATGTCGACGGTCTGCCCGTTCTTGACGAACGGGCCGAAGCGCTCGCCCAGCCCGTACACCGTCTCGCCGACACCGAGGGCGAGCCGTTCGTGGACGTGCGGGCGGCCCTCGGCGTCGGTGACGATGCCGATGCTGCGCCCGGTGGACGCGGTGACGAGCCGGTCGCCGTGCAGGAAGTCGACCCGCCACCCGTCGATCAGCGCGACCCGCGCGGTCAGCTCGCCGGTGGTCAGCGTCGCGCTGAGCCCGGTGACGTCGACGCTGACCTGGTGCGTCTCGTCGGTGTTCAGCCCGAAGTGCGGCTCGCGGGGCAGCCCTCCGGTGTGGTGGGCGATGGTCACTCCGATGACGCCGGGGGCGGGGGAGAAGAACCGGACGGTGACCAGGGGGCGGTTGAGGGTGTCGCCGCGTCCGGTGATCTGACCGGTCGGTGCGAAGACGGTGAAGCCGCGCTCGTCCGGCTCGACCGACTCCACGGTGCCGGGGCGCAGGACGCTGACGCCGGGGCGCAGCTGCCAGTACCCGTCGGTGAACTTCACTTCTCGGCTCCTGCCGTGATGCCGCGCGCCAGAGTGCGCTGGAAGATGAGGAAGAAGAGGATGGCCGGCACCAGGCTGATCAGCGCGCCGGCGTTGGTGGTCGGAGCGTCCATCAGCCGGTCGCCCTGCAACGACGCGAGCGCGACCGGAATGGTCTGCGTCCGGTTGTCGATGAGCATGACCAGCGGGATGAGGAACTCGTTCCAGGTCCAGATGAAGAAGAAGATGAGCAGCACCGCGAGGGTGGGCCGCAGGTTGGGGAAGACCACCCGCCACAGCACCGTCCACTTGCCGGCGCCGTCGAGCGCGGCGGCCTCCAGCAGCGAGCGCGGGAACGTGCTCATCACCGAGGCGAGCAGGTAGGTGCCGAACGCGCTCTGGATCACGGTGAAGATGATGATCACCGAGAGCTGGGTGTTGTAGAGGCCGACCTGCTTCGCCACGTAGTACAGCGGGTAGATCAGCGCCTCCTGCGGCAGCATGTTGGCCAGCAGGAAGAGACCGACGATCCACAGCCGGCCACGGACCCGGCCGATGCCCAGGGCGTACGCGTTGAGCAGCGAGACGGCGACGCCGAGCACGGCCACGGAGCCGGCGATGAGCGCCGAGTTCCAGAACTTGAGCGGGAAGTTCACAGTGGTCCAGTACGTGCGCAGACCCTTGGTGTAGAACTCCGTCGGCCAGCTCAGCGGGCCGCCCGACGAGTAGTCGCCGGGCGACTTGAACGCGTTGAGCAGCATGAACGCGAATGGCACCAGCATGACGAGCGCGCCGAGGGTGACCAGGGCGAGCACCACCCAGCGGCTGACGCCACGGTGGTGTCGATCGCGTACGGGCCGGGCCGGGATCACCGGCGCGGTGCTCGGTGTGAGCGTGACAGCCATGTCAGAACCCCCGGTCCCGGCGCTCGCTGCGGGCCTGCATCCAGATGAAGACCCCGGCCACCACCACGATGATCAGTGTCAGCACCATCGAGATCGCGGAGCCGTAGCCGACCTGCAGCTTCTTGAAGAACGTGTAGTAGGCGAAGTACGACGGCACGTTCGTGGCGTTGTCCGGGCCGCCCCGGGTCAGGGCGAAGATCGGCCCGAACACCTTCAACGCGGCGATGGTGCAGGTCAGGGCCACCACGAAGGTCTCCGGCCGGATCTGCGGGAGGGTGATCGCCCGGAACCGGTGCAGCCAGTTCGCGCCGTCGACCTCGGCCGCCTCGTACAGCTCGGGGTCGACCCGCTGCAACGCCGCCATGAAGACGACCACCGGGTAGCCGATCTGCACCCAGATCATCACGGCCATCACGGCCGGCAGGGCGGTGCCCGGGTCGCCGAGCCAGTCGTGGCGTAGCGCGCCGAGACCGACCGCGTCGAGGAGGCTGTTGAACGCGCCGTCGGGGCGGAGGATCCAGCCCCAGACGATGCCGGCCACCACGACGGGCAGCACCTGCGGGAGATAGAACGCGGCCCGCAGCGCGGCGGCGGTGCGGGGCTTGAACCGGCGTCCGATGACGTCGAAGAGCACCGCGGCGAGCAGCAGCCCGAGCACTGTGGGCACCACCACCATCGCGACGAGCATCCAGACGGTGTTGCGGAACGACGCCCAGAACACGTCGTCGTGCAGCAACTGCTGGTAGTTGGCCAGGCCGACCCACCTGGGGTCGCCGATGCCTGACCACTTGGTCAGCGACAGGTAGAGGGTGCCGACCAGCGGCGCACCGATGACCAGGAGGAAGAGCACCGCTCCGGGGAGCAGGTAGAGCCAGTACGCCGCGTTGCGGCCGCGGCGTCTGCGGCTGGGCGCGGGCGGGGTGGGGGTCGCGGCCGGCGGTGTGGCGGCGACCGTCTCGGAGACTGCCATGGAAGATCCTTCCCGGCGGGGCGGGCGGGCGTGCCGGTCGTGCCGGTCACGCCCGCCGCTCGCCGTGTCACTTGCCGGTGATCTCCTTGACGCCATCGGCGTACGGCTTGGCGATCGTGTCGAGGACCTGGTCGGGAGACTTCGAGCCGTTGATCAGACCCTGGAAGCCGGAGACCAGCACGTCGTAGTAGCCGGGGACCGGCCAGTCCGGGTAGAAGGCGAGCCCGTCCTGCTTGCTGACCGTGTTGAAGTCCTCGATCAGCTTGCGGTCCTTCGGGTCGGTGATCTTCGACGCGTCGGCGGCGACCGGAACACCACCGTTGTTGCCGATCAGGTCCTGGATCTCCGGGCGCAGGGTGATGTCGATGAAGTCGTACGCCAGGCTCTTGGCCTTGCTGTTCTCCGGGACCACCCAGAGGTTGCCGGAGGAGCCGGCCTGCAGGGTGTTGCCGGGGAAGAGGAAGGTGTCCCAGTTGGCCTTCATCTCGGCCTTGAACCGGCCGTACCACCAGCTACCCGAGACGATCATCGGGACCTTGCCGCCGATGAAGGCGGTGCCCATGTCCTCGGCCTTGAGGCTGGCCGAGTTCTTCGCGACGTAACCCTTCTGCACCCACTGGGCGAAGGTGTCCGCGCCGTACTTGAGCGGGTCGGCCTTGAAGTCGACAGGGTTCTTGTAGAGCTGGTAGTTGTCGACGAACTGCCGGTCGCCCTTGGAGAGGGCGAGCTGGTAGAAGAGCTGCCCGGCCGGGTACTCGGCGCCGGCCATGCCCAGCGGGGTGACGCCCTTGCCGACGAAGGTGTCCATCGCGGCGGTCATCTCGGCCATGGTGGTCGGGACCTTCACGCCGTTCTGCTGGAACAGGTCCTTGTTGTAGTAGACAGTGACGTACTCGCCATAGTTCGGCACACCGAACCACTTGCCGGAACCCATCACGCCCTTGTCGCTGTACCGGGCGGTGGTCTGCAGGCTGGGGCTGAGCTTGCCGGCCCAGCCGCGCTTGTCGGCCTCGCTGCTCAGGTCGGCCAGCAGGCCCTGGGAGGAGAGCAGCCCGGCGGTCGCGTTGCCCTTGTTGTACTCCATGATGTCCGGGCCTTCGGACGAGTTGATGATCATGCCGGCGTTCTGCTGGATCTGCTCGAACGCCTTGCGCTCGAAGCGCACCTCGACGCCCGGGTGCTCGGACTTGAAGATCTCGATGGCCCGGTCCCAGCCGACCCCCATGGCGCTGTTCTCGCTCTCGTAGTGCCAGAGCTTCAGAACCTTGGCGTCGCTGCTGTCCCCGCTGTCACCACCGCCGCAGGCGGCCACGGTGGTCGTCGCGGTCGCGGCCAGGGCGATCGCGGCGACGAGCCGGTGGAATCGCTGCATTACCATCCTCCTCGTTGAGTATCTAGCCGGTACTTCACGGGGCCCGTCGTCGCGTTGCAGCGCGGCGGCGGGCCATTTACTGATCAGCCCCCAGTGGTTGGCGGCTTCGTGGCGCGGCGGTCGACCCCCGGACCTCCAGCGCGCACGGCAGCAGTTGCTGGTGACGAAGGTCCGCGGGGCCGTCCAGGTGGCGCGTCAGCGCCTCGATCGCGATCCGGCCGAGCGCCGAACCGGGTGACGTCATCGCGGTCAGCGCCGGGGTGGCCAGTTCGGCGACCTGCGGCGAGGTGACCATCGAGACGACGGAGACATCGTCGGGCACCGACAACCCGCGGCCGGTCAGCTCGCCGAGTATGCCGAAGATCGCCGTCTCGTTCATGGCCAGCACCGCGGTCAGCTCCGGGGCCTGCGCGAACGCGGCGGCCAAGGCGGCCCGCCCGCCGGCGGCGCTGTCCTCGGCCGCGATCATCACCGGCTCCAGGCCGTGCCCGGTCATCGCCGCGGTGAAGGCGTCCCGGGTACGCAGCGCGGGCCCGTAACCGCTGGCCAGCGTGGCGGCCGAGTGGTTGACGTAGACGATCCGCCGGTGCCCGAGGCCGACCAGGTGCGCGACGGCCTCCCGGACGGTCTGGTCGAAGTCGATGTCGACGTAGGAGAGCGTGCTGGTGTCGCCGGTACGGCCGATCAGCACCAGCGGCACCCCCGCTTCCTGGAGCACGGTGACCCGCTCGTCGGCCAGCTGGACCTCCATCAGCACGACCCCGTCGAGCATCCGCTGGCTGGCCAGCCGACGCAGGTCGTCGAGGTCGCCCCCGCCGACCGGCGAGAGCACCAGGTGGTAGCCGGCGACGCTCGCGGCGGCGGCGGCACCGGTCACGAAGGCCGTCTCGGTGGCGCCGAGGCCGCGTTCGTCCATCGGCATCAGCAGACCGAGGATCCGGCTGCGGCGACTGGCCAGCCCCCGGGCCATCGCGTTGGGCTGGTAGTCGAGCTTTGCCATCGCCGCGAGCACCTTGTTGCGGGTGGCCTGCGAGATCGGCCGGGTGCCGGTGAGCACGTACGAGACGGTGCTGACCGAGACCTGCGCGAGGCGGGCGACGTCGTGCATGGTGGCCACCGCGCACCTCCTCCGGCCTGGGGTGGGACCGCTCCCGAACCTTCGTCGAAGCGTTTCGACGAAGCGGTTCGACAGGACGCTAGGCCACCTGTTACGGCGACGTCAATAGCCGATGTCGAAAAGAATTCACCGGTCCGGCGGCACCGTGCGCGTGCGTCCCGAGAGGGGCGCTCCTCAAGATCGCGCTCGATCCCGGATGTAGTCCCCTCGGGCCGCCGCGGACGCCACTACAACAAGGATCGAGCACGATCTTGCGGGGCGCGGGGCGCGGGGCGTGGGGCGTGGGGCGTGGGCGTGGGGCGCGGGGCGCGGGGCGGCCCGGGGGTCAGGGCAGGTCGAAGAGGGCGGCGGCGCTGTTCCAGCAGACCGCGCGCAGCCAGTCGTCGCCCAGGTCCAGCCGGGCCAGCCCGGTCAACTGGTCGGCGTACGGGTAGGGGATGTTCGGGAAGTCGCTGCCCAGCAGCACCTTGCCGGCCAGCCCCAACTCGCGCAACCGGGGCAGCTCCTCGGTGGGGAAGGGGATGAACTGGTCGAAGAAGGGTGTGAAGGCCATTGTGGTGTCCAGCCGGACGTGTTCGTACGTCTCGGCGAGGTCCAGGAAGGCCCGGTAGTCCGGGGCGCCCATGTGCGCCACCACGGCGGTCAGCCGAGGGTGGCGGGCGAGCAGGTCGGCGAACGGGTCCGGGCCGGTGTGGGCGGTACCCACCGGGGCGTGTCCGGCGTGCACCACCACCGGCACGCTCGCGTCCGACAGCATCCCCCACACCTCGTCGAGCGCGGGATCGGTCGGGGCGAAGCCACCGACCTGCAGGTGCAGCTTGAACAGTCGGGCGCCTTCCGCGAGGGCCGCCTCGACGTACCCGGGGGCGTCCGGCTCGGGGTAGAACGTGGCCGAGGCCAGGCACCCGGGGGTGTCGCGGGCGAAGTCCAGCGTCCAGCGGTTGAGTTCCGCCGCCATGCCCGGCCGGTGCGCGTACGCCAGGGCGCTGAACGCCCGCACCCCGAGCCGCCGCAGGTGCGCGACCCGGTCGGCGTCGCTCCACCGGTAGAGGATCGGCCATTCGGTGCCGACCAGCGGCCCGGCGGCGTCGAAGTAGGCCCACACCCGGCGCAGCAGTCGCGGCGGCAGGAAGTGCACGTGCACGTCGGCGAGGCCGGGCAGTCCCAGGGCGCGGCAGAACTCCGGTACGCGTTCGTCCGCGACCGGCGGGACTGCCGGCGCCGGATCGGTCATATGTCGATGTCGAATCGGCTCAGCACCGAGGGCGCGATCAGGCCGACTGTCGCGAGCGCCGAGACGACGGTCAGTGCGATGCGCATCCCGACCACTTCGGCCTTGCTGCCTACGCGCAGGGCGATGCTGTTCGGCAGGCCGATCATCATCCACATGCGCCGCTTGATCGGGATCGGCCAGAGGATCGGCACGCCGGCTCTGGTGATCATGTCGCCGAGGATGTGCACGAAGCAGCCCACACCCAGCGCGGTGCCGATCAGCGGATAGCCGCGTCCGCCGGGCAGGTTGGCGAAGGTGAACCAGGCCGCCCCGGCGGACGCGAGAGTGATGATGACCCAGCCGGCCCGCTCGGCCCAGTCGTCGAACAGCCCGCGCAGCGCCAGGCCGAACATGAAGAACAGGATGGTGATGACCGCCCACTTGCCGTACGCGGCGCAGAGCGCGGTGGTGCCCCAGCCGACCAGCACGGTGAACGGCAGCGTGTGGGTCAGCGTCCGGTGCCCGTTGTTGCGGCGTGGGTCCCTGCTGAGCTTCGTGGCGTAGTAGACGCCGAGGGAGACCTTCTCCATCACCTCGGCGGCGAAGAGTGAGAAGACTCCGAAGGTGCGGGCCACGGTGGCCCCACCCTGGTTCTTGGTCACCTTGCCCGACATGTCGAGGTCGGGAAAGAGCGCGCCACCGGCGCACACCGCGGTGCCCACCGCCAACGCGAGGGGCGACTGGTGGTAGTCGGCGAACTGCTCCAGTGCCCAGGAGCCAGCCAGCCACACCGCCGCGCCGGACAGCGCGTGTTGCGGTCCCATCATCTCGGCTCACCCTCCCCAGGGATCTTGAGCGCCCAAAACTACGCCACTGTAGTCAGCGTCGGCGCCGCAGGGGCATCACCCGGAAGGTCCACATCGGACCGCGTTACAGGGTGGGGGTGAAGCTCTGCCGGATCATCGGCAAGTATGCCGCGTTGACCTGCCAGTCGAACTCTTCTGTCAACCACGAGACGGTGTAGGAACGGTCGGCCGAGGTGTTGGCCAGCAGCCGGAAGCTGTGCACCGCAACGCCGAGGGCGTTCTGCCAGCCGCACTCCCACACCGCGCCACCCTCGAAGATGTCCATCGCGGAGATGTCCACCTTGCGATAGCCCGGCAGCGCCCCACTCGCGGTCAGCCGAGCCTCCTCGGCCGTCCAGTGCGCCACCGGGTCCGCGCGGGCCGGGCCCGCCTCGACGCTGAGCACCCGGGACCCACTCGATTTCCGGAAGCAGGTCACCGCGCCCTCGGTCCAGCGCGCCCAACCCACCGGCGCGGCGATCCGAAACCCGGTCGGGTCGTCGTACCAGGTCCAGCCCTCGCGCAGCCCGTATTTCACGTCGGCCGGCGGTGACACCGACACCACCGGCGTCGCCGACGGTGGCGGGGCCGACGCGCAGGCGAACGCCGCCGGCCGGGAGGTCGGCGCGCCACCACCCGAGCCGGACGGTGGGGTCCGCTCATCGTGCCGGTTGACCAGGGCCAGCGTGATGCCTCCCGCGACGAGCAGGGCGGTGGCCGCGCCACTCAGGGCGATCAGTCGCCGTCGCCGGCCGGGTCGGCGCGACGGGCGCGGGGTCGGGGTCGCCGGCTCGCCCCACGGGGCCACCGGTTCGACCGGGTGGGGCGCGACGGCCCGGCTGGCGCTGCGGACCGCCGCGACCGCCGAGGACCGGACCGGCAGGGGCTCGTCGGGGTCGCCGCCGCGCTGCGCAGCAGCGGCTCCGCCTCGGCGGCGGTCAACCGCCGCCAGGGGTCGCGCTGCAACAGGCCGGTGAGGGCGGGACGCAACGGACCGGCCCGACGCATCGGATCCGGGGGTTCGGTGGCCAGCGCGCTGAGCGTCGCCATCGCGCTCGACCGGGCGTACGGTGACTGCCCCTCGACGGTCGCGTAGAGCGTCGCGCCCAGCGACCACATGTCGGTACGCGCGTCGGAGACCCCTTCGCGGGCTCGCTCGGGGGCGACGAACTGCGGTGAGCCGAGCACCGTGCCGGGCCCGGTCATCGCACCGTCGCCACCGTCGAAGGTGGCCAGCCCGAAGTCGGTGAGCACCACCCGCCCGTCGTCGGCCACCAGCACGTTGTGCGGCTTCACGTCGCGGTGCAGGACTCCGGCGGCGTGCGCGGCCCGCAAGGCGGCGAGCACCGCCAGCCCGATCCGGGCGGTGCGCTGCGGGCTCAGCGGCCCCTCGGCGCTGATGATCTGCTGCACCGACCGGGATGGCACGTACTCCATCACGATCCAGGGGCTCTCCCGGTCGTGCACCACGTCGTAGAGGCGGACCACGTTGGGGTGGTTGAGCCGGGCGGCGGTGCGTGCCTCACGCAGGGTCCGTAGCCGCAACTCCTCGCGTTCGGTCTCGGCCAGCCAGGACGGCGGCACGACTTCCTTCACCGCCACGTCGCGATGCAGCATCTCGTCGCGAGCAAGCCACACCCGGCCCATTCCGCCGGTGCCGACCAGGTCGAGCAGCCGGTACCGACCCGCGATCAGCAACTGATGCACGGTCGCTCCCCCTCGGTCACCCCGGGATCCACGATAGCCACCAATGCCGGCTTTCTCATCCACTGAGCGGCCTCGATCCACGCCGGACGGTGGTCCGGATCATGGCCATACGGTGCAGGTCAGCGGGGTGGTCGGAAACTTTTTCGCACGATTTCCCAGTCGGCGGCGGCCCTGGCCCAGTCCTCGTCCCGGATGATCCAACCCAGCGTCCAGCGGTTGGCGACGAGGATCTGCTGCCGGGCGTGCAGCCAGCTTCCGTGCGGTGTCCGCCAGCGGAACTCCCACTCGGCTCCGCCGCCGCCCGCGGCGAGCCGGATCTCGTCGTACCCCGGCAAGGAGCCCGCCCCGGCTGCCGCGTCGCGGACGGTCCGCAGCCGTTGCAGGGGATCGGTGGCGCCGCCCTCGACGACGCTGAAGGCCCGGCCGGTCGCCGGGTCCTGGAAGCACGCCACCCCGTCGTCGCGGGAGAACACCCACGCGGCCGGTACGGAGACGCGGAAGCCTGCGGTGTCGGCGTGCCAGACCCAGCCGGGCGGCGGCCGGAACTCTTCGCCCGAGTTGGGTGTGCCGGCCTGCACGGGCGTGCCGATGATGTCCGGGCGGACACAGGCGAACGGCGGTGGGGGGACGTCTCGCCCGTCGGGCGGTGGGCCGGGTGGCGGGCCGGGGCCGAACGGCCCGCCGTTGGGCGGGCGGTACGGCGGCGGCGAGGACCAGCCGGTGGTGTCGCTGGGCTTGTCGCCGGTGACGGTCAGCGCGGTGCCGACCCCGGCCACGACGGCTACCAGCAGCGCCACGGCGACCACCGCCACCCGACGCGCGGTACGCCCGGCGGCCGCCGGATCCGGGGCCGGCGTGGGCAAGGCACCGCTGGCTGTGGCTGAGGCGTCCGGGCCGACGGCCGGGTCGGGCAGCGGAACGGTGGGGTCCTGGTCGTCGGAGTCGTCGGCGGCGGGCTGGGCGACCAGCCCCGGCGCCGGCCCGTCGACCGGGGGTCGGTCGGTCGCCGGCGGTGGGTCGGCACGGCCGGTCGCGGCCGCTCTGAGCAACCGGCGGGCCGCGTCGTGGTCGAGGCGGTCGCGCGGGTCGCGGCGCAGCAGCCCGTCGAGCACCGGCGCGAGCGCCCCGGCGTGCGGGGCGGGGTCCGGTGGGCCGGCGGCCAGTGCGCTCAGGGTGGCCATCGCGGTGCTGCGGGCGTACGGGGACTGCCCCTCCACCGCGGCGTGCAGGGTCGCGCCGAGCGACCACAGATCGGCGGCCACCGTGGACGCCCCCTCCGCGGCCCGCTCCGGGGCCACGTACTGCGGGGAGCCGAGGACCATGCCGGGGCGGGTCATCGCGCCGTCGCCGCCGTCGAAGGTGGCCAGCCCGAAGTCGGTGAGCATCACCCGGCCGTCGTGCGCCACGAGCACGTTCTGCGGCTTGATGTCGCGGTGCAGCACCCCGGCGGTGTGCGCGGCCTGCAGCGCGTCGAGCACGGCCAGGCCGATCCGGGCGGCGCGGGCCGGCTCCAGGGGCCCCTCGGTGTCCACGACGTCCTGCAGGGTGCGGGACGGGACGTACTCCATGACGATCCACGGGTTGCCGTCGACCGCGACGACGTCGTAGAGCCGGACCACGGCGGGGTGGTTGAGTCGGGCCGCGGCGCGCGCCTCGCGCATGGTGCGCGAGCGCACCTCGGCCCGTTCCGGATCGGCCAACCAACTCGGTGGAACGATCTCCTTGACCGCTACCTCGCGGTGCAGCATCTCGTCGCGGGCGCGCCACACCCGACCCATGCCCCCGCGACCCACCAGGTCGAGCAGCCGGTACCGACCGGCGATCAGCACCTGTGCACGCTCCTCCTCAGCCGCTGTCCGGGCTACACCCTAACCAGCGGATCGGAAGTCACCTATCGGTCGTCCGACTCAGCTCAGCATGCGGCGTGGTCGGCGGCGGCGGTCAGCAGGTTCCCCTCCGGGATGGCGATCCGGGGCCGCCCGCCGGCCAGTCGGGCGGCGGCGCGTCGGGCCTGCACGGGGCCGTGTTCGCGACGGGCGGTGGCGTAGCTGGCGGCGGTGCGGGCCGCGATGGTGGCCCAGCCGTACCGCTCGCCGACCATCGTGCGGGCACGGCGGGCCAGCCGCCGGGCGAAGACCTCGTCGCCGAGGAGTTGGCCGACCGCGCCGGCGAGCGCGTCCGGGTCGCTGTGCGGGAACGTCACCCCGGTCACCCCGGACTCGACGATCTCGGCGAGGCCGCCGGTACGGGCCACCGCCAGTGGTGCTCCGGCGGCCGCCGCCTCCAGCGCCACCATGCCGAACGGCTCGTAGAGGCTGGGGACCACCGTCGCGTCGGTCGCGCCGAGCATGGCCGGCAGTTGGGTGGAGTCGAGGAACCCGGTGAACCGGACGGTCGAGCTGAGCGCCAGCCGCCGGGCCTCCGCCTCCAACTCGGTGCGGTACGGGCCGTCGCCGGCGATCACCACGCGCAGCCCCGGGTGTCGTTCACGGAGCCGGGGTACGGATTGCACCAGGTGCTGGACGCCCTTCTCGTAGACCAGCCGTCCGGCGTACCCGACCAGAGGGCCGTCGCCGGCGAACCGTGCGCGGGCCGACGCGACAGCCCGTGGACGGGCCCGCCAGGCCCGGTCGTCGACCCCGTTGGGTACCACGTCGACCTGGGTGGCCGGTACGTCGAACAGCGCTGTCACCTGGTCGCGCATGTACCCGGAACAGGTGATCACCCGAATGGAGGAGCCGCTGAGCCAGTGCTCGACGCCGTGGATGGTGCGGTTCATCTCCTCCGGCAGCCAGCCCTGGTGCCGGCCGGCCTCGGTGGCGTGCATGGTGGTGACCAGGGGGAGGTCCAGGTGCTCGGCGAGGGTGACGGCGGTGTGCGCGACGAGCCAGTCGTGGGCGTGGATGACGTCGTAGGCGCCGGCCTGGGTGGCGCGCAGGGCGGTGCGGGTGAGGGTGTGGTTGAAGGCCATGGTCCAGGCCAGCAGTGAGCCGGTGGCGAGGGGGAAGGTGACCGGGTCCTCGGGGGCGCGCAGGATGCGCACGCCGTCGGCGTACTCCTCGAGGGGTGCGCCCTCGCAGTGGCGGGTGACGACGGTGACCTCGTGGCCGGCGGCGGCGAGGGCGACGGAGAGGGCGTGCACGTGTCGACCGAGGCCGCCGACGAGCACCGGCGGGTACTCCCAGGAGAGCATCAGCACCCGCAGCTGTCGGGCGGGGTTGATGTCGATCACGTGGGCATCGAGTGACATGCGGCCCCCTTTGAGTTGTCCCCGGGCGCGCGCCGACCGACACCGGATTCGATGTCGCCGTCGCGTCTGGATCGAGGCCAATCCTGCCGGGATCGCGATAACCAGCGGCGACACCACCGTTGCGGTCGTGTAAAGCGCTACTGGCTCTTTCGCCGCACCCGCAGCAGCTCGGCCACCGACCATGCCTGGAACGGGCAGCCGGTAGCGGTGTGCGGCGCGAGGCCATCTGCCGTCTCGCTCACTGAGCCTATCCCAAATTCCATCAAATGAGCCTCAATGCCGACGAATACGTCATCGACGGACATCTTTCCTCGGCGTGCGGCGTCCACGTACGGGCCGAGCAGCCACGGCCAGACCGTGCCCTGGTGGTAGCCCCCGTCCCGGTCGGCCGGACCGCCCCCGTGCCGGCCCACGAACTCCGCGGAGTCCGGGGCGAGACTGCGCGGGCCGAGTGGGGTGAGCAGCCCGCCCGCGATCCGCCGCAGCGTCGCCTCGTCCGGCTCCATCGGCGCGTACGGCAGCGACCAGGCCAGCAGCTGGTTGGGGCGCAACGCGTCGTCGTCGTGCAGAGCGGCGCCACCCAGCGGGTACGCCGGCGCGGGCGCGTCCAGCACGTCGTGCAGCCACCCGGTCGGCGCGGGGAACCGCTCCCGGAACGACGCGGTGGCCTGCGCGTGGCGTCGCCACAGCTCGCCCGCGTCCCGCCCGGCCAGCTCGGTCAGCTCCGCGAGCCCCGCCAGCCCGTTGATCCACAACGCGTTGACCTCGACCGGCTTGCCGGTTCGCGGGGTGACCGGCACCCCGTACACCCGGGCATCCATCCAGGTCAACGCGGTGCCGGCGGCGCCCTGGGTGAGCAGCCCGTCGGCCGGGTCGACGCGGATCCCGTACCGGGTGCCGGCCGCGTGAGCGTCGATCACGGCGCGCAGCGCGGGCAGCAACTCGTCGCCGAGGTCGGTGTCGCCGGTCACCGTGACGTGCCGGCTCACCGCGTGCAGGAACCACAGCGTGCCGTCGACGGTGTTGTACTCCACCCGGCCGGTGTCGGCAGTGTTGGCGAGCATCCCCTCGGACAGCGTCGCCGCGTACGCCCGCAGCAGTTCCCGACCCTCGTCGGCGCGACCCGTGCAGAGGAACAGCCCCTCGTACGAGATCATCGTGTCCCGCGACCACGCCCCGAACCACGGGTACCCGGCGACCACGTCGACCGCCGCCTGGTTGGTGCGCACCACGAACGCGTCGGCGGCCAGCACCAGGGTGGCCTCCACGTCGTCGGCCGGCTTCGCCGTCGCCACCACCCGCCGGTTGCGCCGCCGGGCCGCCGCCACGATCTCCGTGGCCGGCGGTGGCTCCTCGTCGAGTCGACCGGCCCAGGCCCGCACCGAGACGGTGTCGCCGGGGCGTTCCAACTCACCGGAGAAGCGGCCCGCGTACCAGAGGTCCTCGTCCGGGTGCAGCCCCCGGTTGGCCTCCTCGCGGTGGTGCACGCCCAGCCACCACTGCCCCTCGGGCGCCCACCCCGGCCCGGCGAGCCGGTACGCGCCCTCGACCACCGCGCCGTCGGCCACCGCCTCGACCTGCGGGATCGGGCCGTCGGCCCGCCGTTCGCCGTGCGCGTCCCGCCAGGTGCAGGCGGCCGACAGCTCCAGCCGGACGGGACCACCGGCGACCAGCCGGTGCACCACCGCGACGCAGGAGCGGCCGGGCAGCATGGCCAGCTCCCGTTCGATCACCACAGCGCCGATCCGCCACCGCCACCGGGGCAGCCCGTCGACCAGGTCGAAACGCTCCAACAGCTCGAAGCCGCGCGGGTCCACGTCGCCGGAGGCCCACTCGTGCGCGCCGAGGCGCACCCGCGCGCCGGACGGCAGGGTGACCGCCGGGTCGAGACTGACCAGTCCCACCTGGCGGGACGCCGGCGTTTCGCCGGGAACCACCAACAGACCGTGGTAGCGGCGAGTCCGCAGCCCTCCGACCGTGCCCATCGCATAGCCGCCGAGGCCGTCGGGGACCAGCCACTCCCGACTGGCCGCGCTGGTCAGATCGCCGCAGACCTGCGGGCCGAAGTGAATGTCGATCAACTTTCCTCCACCGGCGGCGGGGTGTAACACGCCACGACGAGAATGGCCGCTGTGGTCAAGTACCGCGGCGACGTCAAAGATGTGCACGTGATCACTGACCGATCGTCCTCCGACGCCTCGCCACCCGACGCTGAGCGGCTCCGGCTCGCCCAGGCCGACTCGGGGGAGCAGGACTGGCGTGCATGGGGTCCCTATCTGTCCGAACGGGCGTGGGGGACGGTACGGGAGGACTACAGCGAGCACGGTACGGCCTGGGACTACTTCCCGCATGACCACGCGCGGTCCAGAGCCTACCGGTGGAATGAAGACGGGATGGCCGGCGTCTGCGACGAACGACAGACCTTCGCGTTCGCCCTGGCCCTCTGGAACGGCAAGGACCCGATCCTCAAGGAGCGGATGTTCGGCCTCGGCGGCGACGGCGGCAACCACGGCGAGGACGTCAAGGAGTACTGGTGGTACGAGGACTCCACGCCCACCCACTCCTGGATGCGCTGGCGCTACCACTACCCGCAGGCCGCCTTCCCGTACGACGAACTCGTCGCGGTGAACGCGTTGCGCGGCCGCGACGACACCGAGTACGAGCTGGTGGACACCGGGATCTTCGACGACGACAGGTACTGGGCGGTGACCGTCGACTACGCCAAGGCGTCCCCGACCGACCTCTGCATGGTGGTGACCGTCGCCAACCGGGGCGACCGGGCGGCGACCCTGCACGTCCTGCCCACCCTGTGGTTCCGTAACACCTGGTCCTGGGGCCTGCCCGGCGGCGACCGGATCCCCCGGCTGACCGGCCAGGGCACCCGGCTCGTCGGTGAGCACCGGGTGCTCGGCCAACTGCTGCTGGAGGGCGACGGCGGCCCGGTGCCGCTGCTCTGCGACAACGACACCAACGCCGAACGGCTCTGGGGCCTGCCCGGCCGCTCGCCGTACCCGAAGGACGGCATCAACGACCACGTCGTCAACGGCGCGGCCACTGTCAACCCGGCCCGCGAGGGCACCAAGGGCGCGCTGCACTACGTGCTCGACGTACCGGCCGGCGAGCAGCGCCAGATCCGGCTGCGGCTGACCCGTACCGCGTCGCCGCCGGCCGCCGCGCCGCCACCTCCGGCCGACCTCAGCGACGGCTTCGAAGCCGTGGTCTGGGCGCGGCGGGCCGAGGCGAACCGGTTCTTCGCCGGAGTGATCCCGCCGGCCGCCACACCCGACGAGGCGCTGGTCGCCCGGCAGGCCATCGCCGGGCTGATGTGGGGCAAGCAGTTCTACCACTTCGACGTCAAACGGTGGCTCGACGGCGACCCGGGCTCGACACCACCCCCGGCCGGGCGTCGACACGGGCGCAACAGCGCCTGGTGGCACATGACCAGCTTCGACGTCATCTCCATGCCCGACCCGTGGGAGTACCCCTGGTACGCGGCCTGGGACCTGGCCTTCCACTGCGTGAGCATCGCCCGGGTCGACCCGGGCTTCGCCAAGGAGCAACTGCTGCTCCTGCTCCGCGAGTGGTACCTGCACCCCAACGGGCAGATCCCGGCGTACGAGTGGGCGTTCGGTGACGTGAACCCGCCGGTGCACGCGTGGGCGGCGCTGAAGGTGTTCGAGATCGACGGCGGAAGGGACTACGAGTTCCTGGCCCGGGTGATGCACAAGCTGCTGCTCAACTTCACCTGGTGGGTCAACCGCAAGGACACCGGCGGCAACAACGTCTTCGAGGGTGGCTTCCTCGGGCTCGACAACGTCGGGCCGTTCGACCGCTCGGCGGCGCTGCCGGTCGCCGGTGTGCTGGAGCAGTCCGACGGCACCGGCTGGATGGGCATGTACGCGCTCAACCTGCTGGACATGGCCATCGTGCTCGCCGAACACGACAGGACCTGGGTGGACACCGCCACCAAGTTCTTCGAGCACTTCGCCTACATCGCCGCCGCCGCGTACGAGCAGGGGTTGTGGGACGAAGAGGACGCTTTCTTCTACGACGTGCTGCGCCTCGCCGACGGCACGAAGGTGCCGCTGAAGGTCCGCTCCGTCGTCGGGCTGCTGCCGTTGGCCGCCACCACCCGGCTCACCGCCAGGACCCTGCACCACCTACCGGAGCTGGGAGCCCGGCTGCGGTGGTTCCTGACCAACCGCCCGGAGTACGCCCAGGTGATCGGCACCCGCCGGCTCGGCCCCGACGGTCGGCAGCAGCGGCTGCTGTCCATGGTCGGCCCGGAACAGGTGGTCCGCCTGCTTGCCCGGATGCTCGACCCCGACGAGTTCCTCTCCGACTTCGGCCTCCGTACGCTGTCCCGCGCGCACCTGGACAAACCGTTCTCGGTCACCCTCGGCGGGCAGGAGTTCTCCGTCGGCTACGAGCCGGCCGAGTCGACGAGCGGCCTCTTCGGCGGCAACTCGAACTGGCGCGGTCCGATCTGGATGCCGACGAACTTCCTGCTGATCAGCGCGCTGCGTGACTACGCGGCGTTCTTCGGCGACGACCTCCAGGTGGAGTACCCGACCCGCTCCGGAGTGAAGCACACCCTGGACGAGATCGCCGACGACCTCTCCGCCCGGCTGATCTCGCTCTTCACCCAGGACGACTGGGGCCGACGGCCGATCTACGGCGCCGCCCAGATGTTCCAGACCCACCCGGACTGGCGTGACCTGATCGCCTTCCCCGAGTACTTCCACGGCGACAACGGTGCCGGCCTGGGCGCCTGGCACCAGACCGGCTGGACGGCCCTGGTCGCCGACCTGATCCTCACCCTCCGCCGCTGACGTGGAGGTCCTATCGGACCACCAACCCGACAGTGCGGATCGTGCGGCGACCGCCGAAGGAATGGCAATGAACTGGACTGACCGGATCGTTGACGCGACCAGATGGCGTCAGGAGTCGATCGAGGGCGACTGGGGCGACGTCGAGTCCGAGCTTGGGGTGGCGTTGCCGACCGATTACCAGGAGTTGTGTCAGCGTTTCGGACCGGGATCGTTTTCGGCGTACCTGCACGTTCTGCCACCGACGGCGGAGCAAGGTTCGTCGTCACTACTCGGGACCTGGCGGAGGTATCGGCAGGACAACCGCGAGGGCGGCATGATCGAGCAGTTCCTCGCGCCCTACGGGTTGTATGAGCCGGACAGAGGGCCGGGTCTGGTCCGCTGGGCTTCGGACCAGACCGAGGGCGAGTACTTCTGGCTGACTGACCGCTCGGTGGACGCCGATCAGTGGCCAGTGATCGCACGGAAGGACCCGCTGGAGTCATGGCACCGGTTCGACGTATCCACCACGGAATTCGTCTATCGGTTGCTTGCGGATCCGGAGTTCACGCCTTTCACGGTGGCCGATCCGCCGCGCCGGGCGTTCTATCTGCCAACCGGGCAGACGATCTCCAGCGCCGAAGAATGGGATGCCCTTACCAGCCCGAACCGGTAGAGCTGAACCAGTTGGCCGGAGTCCTGCCCAGGCAGGTCTGAGGACCGACTGGGACAACGGTTGCTGACAGGCGGGTGCCCGACCTGCTCAAGACCCACGGCATCAAGGGATTGTTCGATCAGTGAGCCGTTGGCGAGGCGCACTGTAACCGCTGCTGCGCCGGTACGGGGCGCGGGCCCGAAAGGGTTCACTGATAGCCGATGCGGACGATCAACTTGCCCTCTCTGGGTTCGGCCCCGACGTAGACGGACGCGGGGTCGAACAGGGTCGGCGGCAGGCTCAGCTCCTCGGAGAGGCCCATCTCGCGTGCCAGATCCTCCGGTGCCTGCCCCGCCGCGGGCACCACGGTTATCGTTCGCCAGCATCCACCGGAGGCGCACTCCGTGCCCTCGTCGACGACGCTGGCTCCGGACGGCACCTCCGGTAGCCGCGACTTCGGTGGCAACGCTCCCTCGGTCCCGAACACCTGCAACCACAGGAACGACAGGACCCACAGGCACGACAGCAGGCCCAGCGGGACGGCCACGGCCACGAGAACGTGTTTCGTGCGTCTCCGCAGCGCGGTCCGCGAGGTCATCGCGCGAGGATAGCGGGGCAAGGCCGACCAGCCGGGGCGGCAGTGGGCCCAGGTCAGCCGGAGAAGGGCTCGGGTCCGAGGCGGCCCCAGGCCACGAACGCGGCCACCGCGAGGTAGATCAGATTCAGCCCGATGAACCTCGCCTCGTCAAGGCGCAGGTGGGTGATCATCGCGCCGACCATCAGCAGGACCCAGCAGATGGCGGTCACCGGCACCAGCACCGGTGCGATGTCCAGCGCGGCGGGCAGGATGAGACCGACCGCGGCCAGGAATTCAAGGACTCCGAGGGCCTTGACGAAGCCGACGCTGGCACCGCCGGTCCACCCTCCGCCGTTGATCGCGGCCAACTTCTCCTTGGGTACGAACATCTTGGTGATGCCTCCGGTCAGGGCGACCGCGGCCAGCAGTCCGGCCGCGATCCACAGAGCCAGGTTCATGAGTTTCCCTCCGTATCGGGTCAGACAGGAGACACCTCCGGTCGGTGCGCTGTGACAGTTCGTCGGGTGACGAGGAGCACCGGCGCCTGGCGTCACAGAAGGCGGGTGGCCGGTGTCTGGTGGGCGGCGCGGTCGAGTTCGACGAGACTGGAGGACACATGGACGCTGGGGCGGAATCATGAGTGCGGACGGCCACGGTGACCGCGCTGTCGACGCGTTCGTCACCCACCGGAACCTGCTCTTCACCGTCGCCTACGAGATGCTCGGCTCGGCCGCCGACGCGGAGGACGTACTCCAGGAGACCTGGCTGCGGTGGGCGGACGCGGACCTTCCGGCGGTGCGGGACCAGCGTGCCTACCTGGTCCGGATCACCACCCGACTGTCGCTCAACCGGCTCCGGGCGGTCGGCCGGCGCAGGGAGTCCTACGTCGGCTCCTGGTTGCCGGAGCCGCTGCTGACCACACCCGACGTCGCCGACGACGTCGAACTCGCCGAGAGTGTCTCGATGGCGATGCTGCTGGTGCTGGAGACACTCGCGCCGACCGAGCGGGTGGTGTTCGTACTCCGTGAGGTCTTCGACCTTGGATACGACGAGATCGCCGAGGCGGTCGACAAGAATTCGGCAGCGGTCCGCCAGATCGCCCACCGTGCGCGGGCGCATGTCGCCGCGCGGCGGCCCCGTGGGATGGTCTCGCCGGCCGAAACCCGACGTGCGCTCACGGCGTTCCGGCTCGCGATCGAGACCGGCGACGTGCAGGCCCTGCTCGACGTCCTCGCGCCGGATGTCGTGCTCCTCGGCGATGGCGGCGGGATCAAACAGGCCGTGCTCCGGCCTGTCGCCGGGGCCGACAAGGTGGCCCGGCTGCTGTGCAGCACACACGTCAGGACCACGACCATGTCGCTGCACCCCGCCCAGGTCAACGGTCACCCGGCGCTGGTTCTGCGGCTCGACGGCGAGGTCGACACGGTCCTCACGCTGCGTATCGACGACGGTCTCATCAGCGGGGTCTACGCCGTGCGTAACCCCGAGAAGCTGTCGCACATGCGGAGCGAAACGGTCCTGCGCCGCTGACGGTCTGGCCGAGAGCGCCGACTAGTACGGGGGCGTGGGTGTCTCCGGCGACCGGTGGTGTGAGCGTCGCGCGTCTGCTCCGGCGACGCCGAGCAGCACCACGGCGGCGACCGCGCCGGCGGTGAGCGGCTGGAGGTGAAGTGCCACCGGTGTCAGCAGGCCGAGGGCCAGCAGGCCGGCGAGCCGGGACCGGGAGACCCGGCCGAAGACCTGGTATTCGAGGGTCGATCGTCCGGTCAGGAAGAGCCCCGGGCCGCCGACGATGGCGATGAGCCAAGCCGCCGGGAGGTGCCCGAGCGGCTCGGTGATGAACAGCTCGAAGCCGACGCCGGTCAGCACGATCCCCGCGATCATGACCATGTGGGCGAACGCCATGTCTGTCGCGAGCCGGGCCGCATTGCGGGAACTGTCGATGGCCGCGTCCAGCACCCCGCCCGCCACGTGGAAGTAGATCCGCCAGAGCAGAACCGTGGTCGCCAGCGCCAGGACGAAACCACCCGTCTGGTCGGTGTGGAACTCGCTGCCGCTGAAGGCGAGCCCGATGACGAAGATCGCCTCGCCGAGAGCGATGAGGAGGAACTGTTGGTACCGCTCGGCCAGGTGTTCGGCCGCGATGGTCTGGATGCCGAGTCGTTGCGCGCCGAGTCGAGGGGTCGGCCAGCCGAGGAACAACCCGGTGTAGTCGATCAGCACGGCGAGGGTCCAGAGCGCCCCGCGAACCGTGCCGTCGTTGACCAGCCCGCCGACGACCCAGAGCGGTGCGCTCAGGACGAACCAGAACAGGATGCGGATGGACTGTTGTGGGTCCGGCCGGCCGTGCCCGGCGACGTGGAAATACACCACTCGGCCGATCTGGAGGGTCACCAGGGTGATGGCGAAGAGTGCGGCCCGTGCGCCGAAGGCATCGGGTACGGCGACGGCCATCGTCATGGCACCGACCAACGTCATGATGATGACGGTCTGCACGATCGGGGCGTCCGGGTCCAGCCAACTGGTCGACCAGACCGTCACCGACCACACTGCCCACAGCGCCAGGAACAACAGCAGGGCCTGGCCGAGGCCCGCGTACACGCCGCGCTGGCCGTCGGTGAAGTCGACGATCAGCCGCGCGGAGATCCGGGTGAGGGCGAAGACGAAGACCAGATCGAGGAAGAGTTCCAGGAAGGTCGCCCGCTGGCGAGTGGCGTCGTCGCGAAGCAGCCGTACGCCGCTCGTGTTCCTCATCGGCCCGCCCCGCGCCGGTGCCGCCGAACGACCACGTGTCCTCCCGTCGCGGTGATCTCCTCGCCTAACGAGCCAGGAGGCGGCAGTGGCACGTGGAGTGGGGGGAGCGGCGCGCCACAACAGTCACCAATCCGTCACCCGGCCGCTACGGCAGGCGTACGCCCTTACGCTCGTGGGCGTGCCCGGACCTGCCGAGAAGGCCACTGAACAGGACCGGCGTGACCTCATCGTCACGGTCGCGCGAGAGTTGGCCGAGACGGAGGGCTGGGCGGGTGTGACCACCCGACGGCTCGCCGAACGGACCGAGATCGACATGGGTGACATCTATCGGCACTTCGCCGATCTGGAGGCGCTGATCGCCGCCGTGGCGGTGTGCGCCTTCGCCGATCTGGCGGCCGATCTCGCCGAGGCGCACGCGGAGACCGTTGGCAGCCCCGAGGGGGTCTGGCCGGCGGTCGCGAGCGCGTACCTCGACTTCGCGTACACGAATCCGGAGGTCTATGACGCGATGCTCGCGCTGACCCCCGACCTCGCCCTCGGCGTGGATGGTGTGCCGGCCGCGCCGCGCGCGGTCTTCGCCGAGCTGCGGGCGGCCCTGACCCCGCTGGCCGAGGGCCGGGACCCGGACACCCTCGCCGAGGTGGGCTGGAGCCTGCTGCACGGGGTGGTGATGCTGACCCGGGGCGGCCGGCTCCGACCCGAGGGGCAGGAGGAACGCGAAGCGTTGATCGCGCAGCGGCTGCTGCGGTGGCCCGTGACCGCGCCGCCGCCGACACCCCCGATCGTGGTCAGTTGACGGGCTGGCGGTCGGCCGGGCCCTTGTCGGCGAACCGGAACGTGGTGTTCAGCGCGGCGTTGCCCAACTCCTTGAGCACGAGGCCGTTGCCGGGGAGGTGCTGGAGGAACCGGGTCTCGCTGCCGATCGCGTACGTGCCGTTGCCCTTGGCGATGATGGTGAACCGCTGGATCGGGTCGTCCTGGTCGCAGACGACGCCCCCGATCGTCAGTTCGGGTTCGATGTCCAGGCCGTTCACCTGCCAGCAGGATGGGTCGTCGTTGGCGGGGTGGCCGTCCTTCGCGCCGAATGCCCTGATCACGTACCGGTCCCCGCCGATCGGTGTCGGCACGAACAGGGTGCGACCGCCGGTGTCGCCGCCCTCTTCAAGCCGCCCGCTGAGCTCCAGCGCGTCCCCCGAGCCCTGCACCCGGGTGATGGTGACCTCGCGCTTGCCGGACAGCAGCGGGTCGGCCGCCGCTGCCGCCGAGGTGGCCGGAGCCCCCGCCGTCGGTGTGCTCGTCACCGCGCCCGACGGCGTCGGCGTGCCCGCCGCGGTGCCTGGTGCCTTGTCGGCGCTGCCCTGGCACGCCACCAGCGTGCTGGCGCAGGCCAGCACCGCCGCGCCGGTGACCCACTTCATGGTGACCATGCCGTACTCCTCAGGAGCCGTCCCGAACCTGTCGAGTGGAGGAAAAATCATGGGCTTCGCCGTTCGTCTGCCGCCTATCCTGTCTCCCGGTCAACCGGGTGGTGGGCGCGGGGAGGGGATTGGCATGACGGTCGGCGTGGCGGCGCGGCGGCAGGCGCAGGTGTTGATCTTTGATGCGGACGACACGTTGTGGGAGAACAACGTCGTCTTCGAGCGGGTGATCGACGACTTTTTGAGCTGGTTGGACCACCCCACCCTGGACCGGGCCGAGCTGCGGGCCGTCCTCGACGACATCGAGCGGGCCAACGCGGTGGCGCACGGGTACGGCAGCAAGGTCTTCCTGCGCAGCCTGGCGGAGTGCCTGGAGCGGCTGCGTGAGCGGCCGGCCACCGACGCCGAACGCCAGGAGATCGACCGGCTGGCGGTAGCCCTCGTCGAGCATCAGGTGGAGCTGATGCCCGGGGTGGCCGACGTGCTCGACGAGTTGGCCGGCCGGCACGAGCTGCTGCTGCTGACCAAGGGCGACCAGGAGGAGCAGCAGCGCAAGCTGGACGCCTGCGGCCTGCTGCACCACTTCGGGGCCGCGCACATCGTCGCGGAGAAGAACGTCGACACGTACCGGTGGCTCACGCGGGAGCACGGTTTCGCGCCGGCCGGCGCGTGGATGATCGGCAACTCCCCGAAGTCCGACATCCTGCCGGCGCGGGCGGCCGGGTTGAACGCGGTGTTCATTCCGAACGCGAACACGTGGGTGCTGGAGGAGGACGAGCTGGACCCGACCGACGGCGGGGTGCTGCGGCTCGCCGCGTTCCGTGACCTGCTGGGGCACTTCTGACCGTGGCGAAGCCAAACAGCGTCGCCGATCATGATCGTGTTACGCCGACCTGCCCGATTTTCACTGTGGGGTCAGTCCTGCCGTCGGCCGGCCGACGCGGCTTGTCCGGCCGATCGGAGCCTGCCTAGCCTGGGCCGGCGCTCACGGCCCTCCGGGGTGTGTCGGGGCGCGTCGGCGTTCGGCGGGTGAGCACCGTGGAGCTGAGTGCGGAGTGGCCGGCTCACCCCGTTCCGGCGCGCGGCGTCGTGTCACGCCCGCGCGGGCGGGGTGCCGGAGCTGTCCGCTCCTCCGCCGGACGGCCGAGGGTCAGGGCCGGGTAGTTGCGGACTCGGTCCTGACCCGCCCGCGAATCGTTCAAGCGCGCGGAACGGGGCAGACCGCGCGTCGGTTCGACTGTCAGGATGGCGGCATGAAGCGCAGATCTCTCCTGCTGGGCGCGGCGGCAGGTCTGGCCGCCCCGGCCGTGCTCACTCCGGCCGCGCCCGCGCTCGCCGGAAGCGGGCCGCTGCGGCCGACGTGGAGCACGGGCCCGGGGCAGCGACCCGTGCCGGGCCAGCACCGCCCGAACCGGGCCCGCGAACTGACCACGCTGCCGGCGGCGACGAAGCAGGTGATCATCGTCGGCGCCAGCAGCTACTCCACGACCTACGCCACGCTGGAGGCGTACGTGCGGGTCTGGAACGGCTGGCAGCCGGCCTCGGAGGTGCTGCCCGCCCGGATCGGCTCGAAGGGCTTCAGCGACAACCACGTGGAGGGTGTGCCGACCACGCCGACCGGTGTTTACTCGATCGGCCCCACCATGTACGGCATCTCCGCCAACCCGGGTGTGCGATTCCCGTACCACCGGCTGGTCAGCGGTGACTGGTGGAACGAGAATCCGTCGTCGTCGCGCTACAACACCTTCCAGCACAGTGACACGAACCCGGGCGGGGCCAGCGAGGCGCTGTGGAAGGAGGTCCCCGCGTACACGCACTTCGCGGTGATCACCTACAACATGCCGCCGAACGTGCCGAAGCCGGTGCCGAATGCGGGCAGCGGGATCTTCCTGCACCAGTTCAGCACCAGCGCGGGCAACGCCACCGCCGGTTGCGTCTCCCTCGCACACGGTCACCTTGTCGACGTGCTCAACTGGCTGGACCCGGCGCTGTCACCACGCATCGTGCTCAGCCCGTACGCCCAGCTCAGCCGATATTGACAGCCGCTGCGGCTCAGCCGGCCTCGCGCCGGACGATCGCCACCGCCACCCGGCAAAACTCGTCCATGTCCGGGTTGAACCCGGCAGCGATGTCGGGATGCAACCCGGAGCGGGTCTCCTCCAACAAGCGCTGGCAGACCTGCTCGACCGGTTCACCGGCGTAGTCGGCGCGGACCCGGTCGGTGGCCGCCTGAAGCGCCGAGGTCAGCTGCTCCTCCAGTGGGCCGCGCAGCTTCTGCTGCACAGGGTCGAGCCCGCGGGGGTCGAGCGTGACATGTGGCTCCGACATCGGTGCTCCCTTCGTCGGCGTCCGCGATACCCCACCGCGGACGTCGGTCAAACCCCGGTCGGTACGGCGGCGACCCGCACCTGGTACGAGAAGTCCTCCGCCGGCTCCTCGTGGTACGACAACCTGCGGATCTGCCGGTCGTCGTCGTAGAGGGCGACGTCCACCAGGACGCCGAGGTGGGTGAGGCCGATGGTCGACACCCGCTTCTTGTCCTGCAGCACCGTGCACACGCCGCCGAGCAGGGTGCTGGCGTCGGACGTACGGTGCCCGGGCGGGCATCGCAACACCAGATCCACCTCGATCGGCCCGGGCAACGGCGTCCAGCCGGTGCGCTGGGCCGCGACGAGGGCGGCCTGGAGCAGGGTGCGGACCCTCGTCGCCTGCCGATGCCCGGCGGCGAAGATGGACAACGCTTCGGTCTTGACCGGTGGCAGGCCGCTCACCTCGAACGTCAGGGCGAGAGCGCGGGTGTCCTGCACGACGGCACCTCCTCGTTGGGACGATCCTGCCGAACCGGGGGTGCGGCGGTGGGGTGTTCCCGCGATTACCAACCGATCGGGCAGGCATGGGGTCGGCCGGAGGCGTGTCGACGGCGGCGGCGAACGCGCCGGCTACGGCGCTAGGAAAACGCTAGCCGACGACGCCCGCGCTGGGTAGTCGGTCGTTCACCCGGTGGGGCGTGGTGCGAAGGCGCAGAACTCGTTGCCCTCGGGGTCGGCCAGGATCCACCACCAGTGCGCGTCGTCGAGCGGCTCCCGCAGCAGCGTCGCGCCCGCCGCGATCAGCGCCATCGGCTCCGGGTCGGTCAGGTCGACGTCCCAGTGCAGGCGGTTCTTGACCGTCTTGGTCTCGGGCACCGCGGCGAAGACCCAGTACTCCCAGGGGAACCCGGCCGCGCCGACCAGCGAGGAGGTGGTCGACTCGTGTTCCACGGTGCCGCCGAGCACGCCGGCCCACCAGGTCGCCTGGGCGGCTGGGTCGGCCGAGTCCACGACCAGCTCGAACGGGCCCGGTCGGGTGCCCTCCCGGGCGGGGAACGCGCAGAACTCGTTGCCCTCCGGGTCCTCCAACACCCACCAGGTGTCGTCGCCGGCCGGTTCGCGGACCAGCCGGGCGCCGGCCGCGAGCAGCGCCGCCGGGTCCGCGTCGGCCACCCGCAGATCCAGGTGTACGCGGGTCTTGCCGACCCGCGGCTCGGGCACCTTGTTTACCCAGATCGACTCGGCTTTCGAGCGCGCCGAGCGCGGGTCCACCCGGGTGTCGTCGTCACCGGCGTCGGCCACGTCCCCGTCGAGCATCCGGGCCCAGAAGCCGCCGAGCGCGAGCGGGTCGGTGGCGTCCAGGCAGAGGTCCTTGAAGCGCGCGATCATGTGTCGGCGCTGCTCAGTGCTGCTTGGCGTACGCGACGAACGCCTTCCAGGCTGTCGGGTCGAGGTGCAGGGTGCCGCCGTCGCGGTCCTTGGTGTCGCGCACCAGCACGACGCTCGGCAGGTTGTCGGCGACCTCGACGCAGGCCCCGCCGTTGCCGCCGGACCGGGTCGACTTCCGCCACTGTGGGGTCAGCATGCCCATGACTTCGCCACTTCCTTGATCAGCTCGGTTGACTGCCGGCGGGGGAGCGCCTCGTTCCGCACGATCTCCCACGTCTTCGCCAGCTTAGCGACGTCGGCCGGTGCATCGACGATCTGTGCGGTGAGCTGGTTGTCGGCATAGGTCACGCGCTCACCGTCCGGCATCTCGGCGATGATGAACTGACCGCCCATTCCCAGATACATCCCAGCATCCGTCGGGACGATGTGCACCTGGATATGCTCCGCCGTCGCCAACTGGACCAGGTGTTCACACTGCTCGACCATCAGCCCCGGCTGGTCGAGCACCGGTCGGCGCAGCACCGCCTCGTCCAGCACGGCGATGAGCTGCGGCGGGCGCGGGCGGTGCAGGATCGCCTGCCGCTCCAGCCGGGAGGCGACGATCCGGTCCACGTCCTCGGCGTCGAAACGGCCACCGGCAAGCGTCGCGCGGGCGTACCGCTCGGTCTGGAGCAGGCCCGGCACGTACGCCAACTCGAACCAGCGCAGCGTGGTCGCCTCCCGCTCGAACTCGATCCACTCGCGCAGCCAGGCCGGCTCGGCGTCGAGCCGGGCCAACCCGTCCAACATGCGGAGGAAGCGCCCGCCGGTGTGGTGCTGGTTGTCGACCGCCCTCATGTACTCCTTCGTGGGCGGTCGCCCGCCGGTCTCCACCGAGCTGACGTGCGAACCCGAATAGCCGATGCCCCTGCCGAAGTCGTCCTGACTGAGCCCTAACCCCGTCCGGAACAGGCGCAGTTCCTCCAGCACGTAGTCGGTGACGGTCCCCATCGATTCCCCAACCTTCGCTCAGTCTGGCTCGGCGTGTCCCTCACGGGTGCTCACCTGGACCGCTGAGCTGCACGGATGGCGCGAGCACGTATCGACGGTAGTCGCCTCATCACCAGACTGTCACCAGTGGCGGGTCCGCTGGTGGCCGGAATGGCGGCGGTGGGCCCTGCCCTCCGGGGGTCGCTCCCGTTTCCCCCTTGCGGGAGCGGCCCCTTCCCCGTCCCCGAGGAGGTCGATGTGCTCACCCCGACAGTCCAGCAGCCGTCGGCGCGGTGGCGGTGATGGTGGTCCGGCCGCCCGTACCGCACGTCGCCATGCGCCCGCTGTGGCGGTGCCGGAACTGTGGCAAGGAGTGGCCGTGCCAGCCGGCCAAGCTTGCCCTGCTGACGGAGTACCGGACCAGCAGGACGGCGCTGCTGATCTATCTCGGCACCCTGATGCACGAGGCGACGAACCAGCTCACCCAACTCCACCCGGATCATCCACCGGCCAGGATGACCGAGCGCTTCCTCTCCTGGGCCAGGGCCCGGAGTTGACGCCCGGCCCGCCGTCGTTCATCCCGGAAAGTGGATCAGTGGCACCCCGTCGGAGTATCCGGGCCCCTCACTGGTCAGCACCGCGGCGTCGTGGGTCAGGCCCGCCACGGCGGCCGCGGCCAGGTCGAAACGGTGGGTTCTGCGCTGCCAGAAGGTCAGCTCCGGTAGATCCTCCGCCTGCTCGGGCAGTAGCGCGCAGGAAGTCAGGGCCAGCAGCTTGTGCAGCAGGGCCAGGTCCTTGCCGGTCGCGATGGTCAACGCTTCGGTCGCTGCCACCACCGGCACCCCAAACCGCACCCCGTCCTCAATCACCTCGTGGACGGGCTCGCCCACGTGCACCGTCCGGAGGACGGCGTATCCCAGCAGGGCCGACCGGTCCAGGATGAGTCGAACTGGTGGTGTTGTCTCCGAGTTCATGCGGCGTCGGCGCGGGGTGCGGTGTCGTCACCGTTCATCTCGGCCTCCATGGCGGCGCGGATCGTGGCGCGCTCCGCCTCGAAGCGCTCCGCAGACCACTCAGCCTCCACGCCCAGGCGGCGGGCCCGAGCCTCGGCCACACCCTGCTCGCTGACGTGAATACCGGCGGCGAGCAACAACTCCTTGTGCTGCTCCACCCGCTTGCGCCGACGCACCGACTCCGTGACGTAGGCACTGGCCATGCGGTTGCCCTGGCTCTCCAGGATCTGACTCACGTCCGGGGGGACGGAGATCGTGAAGCGACGCTGAGGCTCTGTCATACGCGCAGCTTACACCTGTCATACTCCAGGCTGGCGCTGCTCGTACCGTCAGGCGGGTTCGACTCTGGTGGCGTCCGGGTGCGGGCTGCCGGAGGCGGTCCGGCCCTCGCGCAGTGACAAGCGACGCGCCAACGCCGTGGCGGCCGCGAGCGCGGCCAGGACCATGGCGATCTCCGCGACCACCACCGGTGGTGCTGTTTGGCGTCGCGAAATACCAAAGCCGACCTCCGCTGTGACAGCCAGGTTTCGCGACTTCACGGGTGGGGCAGAGTAGCCGCAAAGAGCTTCCGGGCCGGGCGTTTCCGCAGCTTGCCGACTCGGAGTCGGCTCGCCGTGCGCCGGGGCACGGATGCCCTCCCCGGTCTTTCGCCGAGGAGAGGGGGAGGGCGATGACGGACCCCGAAACGGCTCGACACCGACGCCGACCGGTTGTTCGGCTGGGCGCGGCGGCTGCCGCGCTGGCACTCGTCGCGCCGCTGGCCGCGTGCGGCGCGGACGACGCTGGTGGCCCACCGACGATCAACCTGTACTACCCGCCCGAGCAGAACCTGCAGAAGGTCGTCGACGACTGCAACGCGCAGGCCCAGGGACGGTACGAGATCGCCTACCGGGTGCTGCCCCGGCAGGCCGACGACCAGCGGGTGCAGATGGTGCGCCGGCTGGCCGCCGAGGACAGCGGGATGGACCTGCTCGGGCTGGACGTCACCTGGACCCAGGAGTTCGCCAGCGCCGACTGGATCCGCGAGTGGACCGGCCAGGACAAGGCCGAGGTCGAGCAGGGCACCCTCGCCGGGCCGTTGGACACCGCCCGGTACGAGGACAAGCTGTACGCGGCGCCGAAGAACACGAACGTCCAGTTGCTCTGGTACCGCAAGGACCTGGTGCCGCAGCCGCCGACCACCTGGGACCAGATGATCAGCGCGGCCCAGCAGCTCAAGGACCAGGGCAAGCCGTACCAGGTGCTCACCATGGGTGCGCAGTACGAGGGTCTGGTCGTCCTCTACAACACCCTGGCCGAGAGCGCCGGTGGGAAGATCCTCAACGACGACGGTACGAAGGCCGTGATGGACGACGGCACGGTCCGCGCGTTGGAGCAGCTGAAGAAGTTCGCCACGTCGGGCGTGACCTCGCCGTCGTTCAGCAACGCCACCGAGGACCCGGTCCGGTTGGAGTTCCAGTCCGGCTCGGGCGCGTTCCAGGTGAACTGGCCGTTCGTCTACCCGGCCCTGCAGGAGGCGAACCCGGAGCTGGCCAAGCAGGTCGGTTGGGCCCGGATCCCGGGCATCGACGAGGGCACCCCCAGCAAGGTCACCATCGGCGGGGTCAACCTGGCGGTCAGCTCCTACTCCAAGCACCCGGAGCAGTCCTTCGAGGCGGCCCGGTGCATTCGCAGCGCCGAGCACCAGAAGTTCTCCGCCATCAACGACGGCGTGCCGCCCACCATCGAGGCGGTCTTCGACGACCCGGAGATGACCGAGGCGTACCCGATGAAGGACACCATCCTGGAGGAGCTGAAGGAGCCGGCGACACGCCCGCTGACCCCCGCCTACCAGAGCATCTCCACAGTGATGTCGGCGATCCTGTCGCCGCCGTCCGGGATCCGTCCGCAGCAGACCGCCGACGAGCTGCGCGGCGCCATCGCCGACGCGCTCCAGTCCAAGGGGGTCCTGCCATGACCCGGCCCGCCACCACTGAAACGCCCGAGCAGACCGACGGCCAGCGCGCCACAGTGCCCGCCCAGCGGGGCGGCCGTCGCAAGGCCCCGTTGAGCGAGAACAAGAAGGCCGAACGCAAGCTCGGCCTGCTGCTCTGCGCGCCGGCCGCGCTGGTCATGATCGCGGTGACCGCGTACCCGATCATCTACTCGGTCTGGCTGTCGTTGCAGCGCTTCGACCTGCGCTTCCCCGACCAGCGCAAGTTCATCGGGCTGGACAACTACGTCACCGTGTTGACCAACGAGTTCTGGTGGACCGCGTTCGGGGTGACCATGCTGATCACGGTGGTCACCGTGGCCGTCGAGCTGGTGCTCGGTATGGGCCTGGCGATCATCATGCACCGCACCCTGGTCGGCCGGGGCCTGGTCCGGACCTCGGCGCTGATTCCGTACGGGATCGTCACGGTGGTCGCGGCGTTCTCCTGGCGGTACGCCTGGACGCCCGGCACCGGCTACCTGGCCGACCTGTTCAGCGACGGCGCGCCGCTCACCGAACGGGCCAGCTCCCTGGCGATCATCATGCTGGCGGAGATCTGGAAGACCACCCCGTTCATGGCGCTGCTGCTGATGGCCGGGCTGGCGCTGGTGCCGGAGGACCTTCTCAAGGCGGCGTCCACCGACGGCGCGAGCGCCTGGCAGAAGTTCACGAAGGTGATGCTGCCGGTGATGAAGCCGGCGATCCTTGTCGCGTTGCTGTTCCGCACCCTGGACGCGTTCCGGGTCTTCGACAACATCTTCGTGTTGACCGCCGGCGGCAACGAGACGTCGTCGGTGTCGATGCTCGCCTACAACAACCTGATCCGGGGCCTCAACCTCGGCATCGGTTCGACGATGTCGGTGCTGATCTTCATCACCGTGGCGATCATCGCCTTCGTCTTCGTGAAGCTGTTCGGCACCGCTGCCCCGGGCAGCGACGACGGGGAGAGGCGCTGACATGGCTGTCGAAACCACTACCAGGGCAAAGCTGCGCTGGGGTCTGCTCGACGTCCTCGTGGTCGTCTTCGCGCTGGTCCCGGTGCTGTGGATCGCGTCGCTGTCGTTCAAGACCCCGGCCACCCTCACCGACGGGAACTTCATCCCCCGGGAGTGGACGCTCGACAACTACCGGACCATCTTCGACACCGACCAGTTCGTCCGGGCACTCGTCAACTCGATCGGCGTCGCGCTGATCGCCACGCTGATCGCTGTGGTGCTCGGCGCGATGGCCGCGTACGCGATCAGCCGGCTGGACTTCCCCGGCAAGAAGCTGCTGGTCGGTGTCTCCCTGCTGATCGCGATGTTCCCGCAGGTGTCACTGGTGTCGCCGCTGTTCGAGATCGAGCGTCAGCTCAAGATCTTCGACACCTGGCTCGGGCTGATCCTGCCGTACATCACCTTCGCGCTGCCGCTGGCGATCTACACGCTGTCGGCGTTCTTCAAGCAGATCCCGTGGGATCTGGAGAAGGCCGCGAAGATGGACGGCGCCACCCAGGGGCAGGCGTTCCGGCGGGTGATCGCGCCACTTGCCGCGCCCGGGCTGTTCACCACGGCGATCCTGGTCTTCATCTTCTGCTGGAACGACTTCCTGTTCGCCATCTCGCTGACCTCGACCGAGCGGTCCCGCACGGTGCCGGCCGCGTTGTCGTTCTTCACCGGCGCGTCGCAGTTCGAGGACCCCACCGGGGCGATCTGCGCCGCCGCCGTGGTGATCACCGTGCCGATCATCCTGTTCGTCCTCTTCTTCCAGCGTCGCATCGTGTCCGGTCTGACCTCCGGCGCAGTCAAGGGATAGGTGAGTAGTCATGGCTGACATCGTGCTGGACAAGGTGAGCAAGAGCTTCCCGGACGGGACCGTCGCCGTGCAGGACGTCGACCTGGAAATCGCCGACGGCGAGTTCGTGATCCTGGTCGGACCCTCGGGCTGCGGAAAGTCCACCACCCTGAACATGATCGCCGGGTTGGAGGACATCAGCTCCGGTGAGCTGCGCATCGCCGGGCAGCGGGTCAACGACAAGGCTCCCCGGGACCGGGACATCGCCATGGTGTTCCAGTCGTACGCGCTGTACCCGAACATGACAGTGCGGGAGAACATGGCGTTTCCGCTGCGGCTGGCGAAGCTCGACAAGGAGACCATCAACCGCAAGGTCGACGAGGCGGCGAAGGTGCTGGAGCTGACCTCGCTGCTGGACCGCAAGCCGGCCAACCTCTCCGGCGGCCAGCGTCAGCGGGTGGCGATGGGCCGGGCAATCGTCCGGCAGCCGAAGGCGTTCCTGATGGACGAGCCGTTGTCGAACCTCGACGCCAAGCTGCGGGTGCAGATGCGCACCGTGGTGTCCCGCCTGCAGAAGCAGCTCGGCACCACCACCGTCTACGTCACCCACGACCAGACCGAGGCGATGACCCTCGGCGACCGCGTGGTGATCATGCGCGGGGGCGCGGTGCAGCAGGTCGGCCCCCCGCAGGAGCTGTACGACCACCCGCGCAACCTCTTCGTGGCCGGCTTCATCGGCTCGCCGTCGATGAACTTCCTGCACGCCGCCGTGCAGGACGGCGAGCTGCACACCGCCCTGGGGCAGGTGCCGCTCGGTGACCGGGTCCGCCGGGAGTTGGAGGCGGCCGACGCGCCCCGCGAGCTGATCCTCGGCATCCGGCCCGAGCACTTCGAGGACGCCGAACTGGTCGACGACGACACCCGTCGGCGGGGCATGGAGTTCGAGGCGCCGGTGGACATCGTCGAGTCGATGGGCTCGGACAAGTACGTCTACTTCACTGTCGAGGGCGAGAAGGCCAGCGCCGCCGAGTTGGAGGAGTTGGCTGCGGACGCGGGCGCGGCCGACTTCGCCGGTGCCGGCGGCAACCTGGTGACCCGGTTGTCGGCTGAGTCCCCGGTCGCCGAAGGGCAGACGCGGCGGGTCTGGTTCAACCTGGAGAAGATCCACCTGTTCGACCCGGCCAACGGCCGCAACCTGACCCTGCACGAGGGTAAGGCGGCAGGCGCGCTCGCCGACTGACCAACCCGATCGCGCCGATCTTGCACTTTCGGATGTCGACATCTGTGGAATGCCCCTTGTGTCGGGACAGAAAGTGCAAGATCGGCGCTGTGGGGGCGTGCCCTGCGCGGCGCGGCCGGGCGTGGGAGGGTGGTTGCAGGTCGCGTCGTGGGGCGGGGGATGGGATGAATCGACGATTGGCCGCGCTCGCCAACGCGCACGGTGTTTCCACCTGGTACGAGGATTGGCGGCACCGCCGCGTCGAGGTCGCACCGGAGACAGTGGTGGGTGTGCTGGGGCTGCTCGGGGTGGACGCCACCAGCCCGTCGGCGATCGCCGACGGGCTCGCCGCCGCCCGTGCGGTCGACCGGGGCGTCCTGCCGGAGACGGTCGTGCTCACCCACGGCCGCAGCCGGGCGCTGCCCGGCCCGGGTGTGGTGACAGTGGAGGACGGTGGTCGCCGCGCGGTCGACGGTGAGCTGCCGGCCGACCTGCCGCTGGGTTGGCACCGGCTGGCCTGCGCCGACCGGGAGGTGACGCTTGTGGTGGTGCCGCGCCGGCTGCCGGTGCCGCCGCGGACCTGGGGGTGGATGCTCCAGCTCTACGCGCTCAGCTCGGAGCGCTCCTGGGGCATGGGCGATCTCGGTGACCTCGCCGAGTTCACCGGGTGGGCCGGTGCCACCGGGGCGGGGCTGGTGCTGCTCAACCCGCTGCACGCGGTGGGGCCGGCGCACCCGGTGGCCACCTCACCGTATTCGCCGGCCAGTCGACGCTTCGTCAATCCGCTCTACCTGCGGGTCAGCGACACCGCCGCGTACCGTGCGACGGACCCGGCGACTCGCGCGGTGGTCGACGCGTTGCGTCCCGACCGGGGTCCCCTGATCGACTACGACGAGGTGTGGGCCGCCAAGCGGCACGCCCTGGAGTTGCTGCACCCGTACGCCCAGCCGGTGGATCTTGCTGCGGACCCGGCGCTGGCCAGCTTCGCCACCTGGTGCGCGCTCGCCGAGCGGCACGGCAACGACTGGCGTGCCTGGCCGGCGGAGCTGCACCATCCCGACGGCCCGGCGGTCGCCGAGCAGCGTCGGCAGCTCGCCGATCGGGTCGCCTTCCACGCCTGGCTGCAACACCTCTGTGACGAGCAGCTCGACGCCGTCACGGCGGCGGCCCGCGCGGCGGGGATGCCGGTCGGCGTCGTGCACGACCTGGCCGTCGGGATCGACCCGGGTGGCGCGGACGGGTGGCAGCTCGCCGACGTGCTGGCCCAGGGTGTGCGGGTCGGCGCGCCGCCGGACGACTTCAACCAGCTCGGCCAGGACTGGGGGCTCGCCGCGTGGCGTCCGGACCGGCTCGCGGCCACCGGCTACGCCGCCTACCGGGACATGCTGCGGCGTGCTCTGCGGCACGCGGGTGGTCTGCGGGTCGACCACGTCGCCGGCGTGTGGCGACTGTGGTGGGTGCCGCCGGGTGGGGGCGCGGCCGAGGGCACCTACGTGCGCTACGACGCCGAGGCGATGCTCGGCATTCTCGCGTTGGAGGCGCACCGGGCCGGCGCGGTGGTGGTCGGTGAGGATCTCGGTACGGTCCAACCGGCGGTGACCCGAGGGTTGCGGGGGCGCAACATGCTCGGCTCGACAGTGCTGTGGTTCGCCCGCCACGACGCGGGTGACTTCGTTCCGCCGGCGCGGTGGCCGCGTAACGCCCTCGCCACGATCTCCACCCATGACCTGCCCACGGCGGCGGGCTTCCTGACCGGTGAGCATGTGCGGGTGCGCGACGAGTTGAAGCTGCTCGGCGCCGACGTGGCGGTGGAGCGGGCCCGGGCCGCCGCCGATCGGGAGCGGCTGCTCACGATGTTGGCTGCCGAGAACCTGCTGCCCGAGCCGGCTGTGGGGTCTGCGTCGGCTGTGGGGTCTGCGTCGGCTGAACCGGCGAAGACGCCCGACGACGGCGAGGTGGTGGTGGCGATGCACGCCGCGCTCGCGGCCAGCCCGACCCGGCTGCTCGGCGTCTCCCTCTACGACGTGCTGGGGGAGGTGCGCCAACCCAACATGCCGGGCACGGTGGACGAGTACCCGAACTGGCGGCTGCCGCTGCCGGCCAGCGTGGCGCAGATCCGCGCGGACCCCCGGGTGACCCGGATCGTGGACCTGCTCAGCGCCGCCCGCCCGGGACCGGCCGCACCGACACCTGCCGCCGAGGAGTGACGCGACCGGGTCAGGTCAGCCAGTCGAAGCGGGGAGGCAGCCCGAGGAAGTCGGCGTAGCGCCCGAGCGCCTGCTCCACCCGTTCCCGCGCGGCGGCGTCGAGCGTGGTGAGCGGTTGGATGGTCACGGTGACCGCGGTGCGGCCGACCTTGCGTTTCCACACGCCCACCACCCGGCCGGCGCGGACCACTGTGGCCTGGAAGATGCCGTTGTTGCCCGGCACCACTGCCGCCTGGTGGGCGGGGTCGAGCATCAACGTGCGGTCCCGGAAGCCGAGCAGGTACTCGTCGAAGCCGGGCAGTGCCAGCATGTCGTCGGGCGTGGGGCGCGGCGCGTCGGCCAGGGCCGCGTCGACGTACATCGGTGTGCCGTCGACGCGTACCGTGCTCAGCGCGTCGGCGGCGGCGGTCAGGCCGCGTCGGGCGTCGGTGAGGGTGAGCCCGCTCCACGTGGCGAACTCGCGGTCGGTGACCGGGCCGTGGCCGCGAACGTAGCGGTGGGCGAGCAGGGCCAGCGCCTCGTCCCGGTCCAGCCGGTGGGAGCGGGGCGCCCACTCGTCGAGCAGGGCGAAGGTCTGGTCGGTGCCGACGTTCGGGGCCACGCAGGTCACGCCGCGAACGCTCGCATACCACAGCAGGTGGTAACCGCGCTGCCCGTCGGTGCCCAGGCCGGCCGCCCGCAGGGTGGCCAGGCACTGCGCGCGGGTGAGCCGACCGCCGCCGGCCAACGCGGTGCCGAGGACGTCGACCGCCCGGTCCGCGTCGGCCTCGGTGAGCCCGAGCTGCGCCCGGCGGGTCGCCGCGCCGGCCAGCGACCGTACGCCGGTCAGCTCCAGCATCCAGCGGGCGTCGGCGGGCGGGACGAGGTGCACGGTGCCGCGCATCGGCCAGGTGCGCAGCGCCTCACGCCGCTCCAGCGCCGCCTGCACGTCGGCGACGCTCCGGCCGGGTAGCCGTGCGCCCAGCGACCACAACCCACTGGCCAGGTCCTGTGCCTGCATCGCGCCGAACCACTCGACCACCTCGGCGACGGTGTCGGGTCGGGTGCTCGGGTGCGGGCGCAGCAGCAGGCTGGTCATCCGCAGCGCCAGCGCGTCGGCCGCGCTGAGGTCGACAGGCATCGGGCGCTCCTTATCGTGGCCGGGCGGTCAGCCTAGGGCCGAGCACCGACACTTCTGCTGGTGGGAGGCGTAACGGCGGTCGTCGGGGGAATGCGGCTCGCCGGAAGTACGCGCGCCGCGCGTACGGAAGGGAATCTCATGACTGCCGCAAGCGAGCCGGCCCGGGGTTCCGGCGTAACGGCCGGGTCCCGCAGCCATCGGGGGGACACCCGCGCCAAGACGAGCGCCGCCGCGACCTTCGCCCTGGTGTTCGGAGTGGCCGCCCTGTTCAGCGTGTTGACGGCGATCCTGGCCTGGCTGGGGCTGGTGCTCGGCATCATCGGGATCATCCTCGGCATCGTCGGTCTCAAGATGGCGAGCCGACCCGGGGTCACTGGCCGTGGCGTGTCGATCGGCGGCCTGGTGCTCAGCATCCTGGCCGTGCTGATCGGCCTCGGTCTGGCCGCGGGGATCACCACGTTCGTCAACAACGAGAACGCGGTGGACCGCCTGCAGACCCAGGTCGACAAGCTGCGCGACAAGCTCGACTGACCCGCGCGGGCCGGTCCGGGCCGGCCCGCCACCCGTCCCGGTCGGTCACAGTAGGGTGGGCGGCGTGCTCCGCCAGGTCACCGCGATCCGCTACGTCACCCCGCTGCGCGAGGGTGGGTCGCTGCCGGGCGTGGTGGAGGCCGACGACCTGGGCACCTACGTGGCGAAGTTCCGCGGCGCCGGGCAGGGCCCCAAGGCGCTGATCGCCGAGGTGATCTGCGGTGAGTTGGCCCGCCGGCTGGGGTTGCGGGTGCCGCCGCTGGTGGTCCTCGACATCGACCCGGTGATCGGGCGGGCCGAGCCCGACCAGGAGGTGCAGGAGCTGCTGCGCAACAGCGGTGGCGCCAACCTGGGGATGGACTTCCTGCCCGGGGCGTTGGGCTTCGACCCGGTGGCGCACCCCGTCGACCCGACGCTGGCCTCCCGGGTGCTCTGGTTCGACGCGTACGTGGAGAACGTCGACCGGAGTTGGCGCAATCCGAACCTGCTCGTCTGGCACCGGGAGCTGTGGCTGATCGACCACGGCGCCTCGCTGTACTTCCACCACAACTGGCCGCGCGCCGAGGCCGCTGTGCACCGGGCCTACCGCGCGGAGGATCACGTGCTGGCGCCGTACGCGTCGCGGCTGGCCGAGGCCGACGCCGAGCTGGCCCCGCAGGTCACCCCGGAGTTGCTCACCGAGGTGCTGGCCCTGGTGCCGGGGGAGTGGTTGACCGCCGCCGACTTCGAGACGGCCGACGCGGCGCGCGACGCGTACCTCACGCACCTGTCGGCCCGCGTCGCCCGCACGGCCGACTGGCTGCCACCGGGGAGCGCGGCATGAGGCAACCCTTCGAGTACGCGTTGATCCGGCTCGTGCCCCGCATCGAGCGCGGCGAGCAGATCAACGTCGGGGTGTTGCTCTACTGCCAGCAGCGCGACTTCCTGGCCGCGCGGACGCACCTGGACGCCGACCGGGTTCGCGCGCTGGCACCCGACGTCGACCTTCCGGCGGTGGCCGCGGTGCTCGACTCCTGGGACCGGACCTGCTCCGGTGACGGGCCGGCGACCCGGATGCGGCTCGGCGAGCGGTTCCACTGGCTGGCCGCGCCGCGTAGCACGATGATCCAGACCGGGCCGGTGCACACCGGTCTCACCGTCGACCCGGCGGCCGACCTGGACCGGCTGATGGCGACGTTGGTCCGCTGAGCCGAGGCGGGGGCGCGGGAGCGGTCCTCCCCTGATCGCGCTGCGCCAGCGCCGTTGCCGGCGGAGCGCGATCCCCCGTTCAGGTGCCCGGTGCGGGGCGGCGGCTCGATCCCGCCGGCACCGATGGCATCAGGATCGTCGTCCACGCGCGGCGTCGGGCCGGAACGACCGGGAAGTTGCGGAAAACTTGAGCCGGCGGACCGGTGTCCGGGAGCGCGTGGGCCGGTCGTTAGAGCGCGCCCGCAGCGGGTAGTCGCGGGAGCTGACTCGCGACGAGAAGGGGACACTCTGATGGCTGCCCAGACCAAGGTAGCGGTGATCTACTACAGCGCCACCGGCACCACCTACCAGATGGCGCAGGCCGTGTGTGAGGCTGCCGGGGATGCCGGCGCCGACGTGCGTCTGCGCAAGGTGCGCGAGTTGGCGCCGGACGAGGCGATCCGCTCCAACTCGGGGTGGCAGGCGCACCACCTGGAGACCCAGGACGTGCCCGAGGCGATGCTCGACGACCTCACCTGGGCCGACGTGGTGATCCTCGGCGCGCCGACCCGGTACGGCCTGATCGCCGCCCAGTTGAAGCAGTTCATCGACACCACCGGCCCGCTCTGGTCCCAGGGTGGGCTGGTCAACAAGGTCTACTCCGCCTTCACCTCGACGGGCACCTCGCACGGGGGGCAGGAGACCACGTTGACCTCGTTGTTCAACGTCTTCTACCACTGGGGCGGTGTGGTGGTCACCCCCGGCTACACCGACACCAGCCAGTTCATCGCCGGTAACCCGTACGGCCCCTCGCACACCAGTAACAACGGGGAGATCGCGCCGGACGCCGTGGCGCTCGAGGCCTGCGCGCTCACCGCCCGTCGCGCGGTGCAGCTCGGCGCTGCGCTGAAAGCGGGCCTGGCCCGCTGACCGGCGATCGGACGAGGGCGACCGGTGACGCGGTCGGGGGCTCTCGGCCCGGCCGCGCCACCGGTCGATCCAGCCCTACCCCCGGGCCGGGGCGACTATGCGCGTCCGCGCGTCGCGGACAGTTCGTCGGTACGTGACGCGGGCAGCAGATCGGTCAGCAGCTCGCTCAGCACGGCCAGCCCGTCGGGGCTGAGCACCGACTCCGCGTGGAACTGCACTCCGGCGAAGCCGCGCCCCCGCAGGGCGTGCACGGCACCGTCGCCCGGGTCCCGGGCCAGCTCCACCGGCCCGTACGCGGTGGCCAGCCGGTCGGCCTCGGCGCGGGCGGTGAACGTCGAGTAGAACCCGACCCGGCGGGCCTGGCCGAACACCGGCACCTCCCGCTGCAACCCCTGGTAGGGCGCCTCCCGGCGGTGCAGCGCCAACCCCAGCAGCCCGGCCAGCACCTGATGGCCGAGGCAGACCGCGAGGGTGGGACGGCCGGTCGTCAGCAGCCCGGTCAGCAGCTCCCGCAGCGCCACCATCTTCGGCTCGTCCACGCTGCCGGGGTCGCCGGGCCCGGGTCCGGCGACCACCAGGTCGTAGTCGTCGACCGGGCCGCTCGCGTGCCACGGCCGCGTGGTCACCGTGAGACCCAACGCGCCCAGTTGGTGGGCCAGCATGCCGGTGAAGGTGTCCTCGGCGTCCACGATCAACACCCGGCGGCCGATCAGCCCGGGCAGTCCGGGCGCGTCCGGTGACCGCTGGTCCAGCCAGAACCGGGCCAGCGGCGCGTTGCGGGCGGCGAGCGCGTCGCGTACCGCCGGGTCGTCGGTCAACCGCGCGACCGGCCCGCGGTCGCCGACGGACGCCGCGGGCGCGAGGCCGAGCGCGGCCAGCACGCCGGCGGCCTTGGCGTGCGTCTCGGCCACCTCGCCGGCCGCCGTCGAGTGCCGGACCAGGGTCGCGCCGACCGGCACCCGCAGTCGGCCGGTGGGGGAGATCTCGGCGGTTCGGATCAGGATCGGGGCGTCGAGTGTCTGCCGGCCGGCCTCGTCGTGGCCGAGCAGCGCCAGCACGCCCCCGTAGTAGCCGCGGCCCCGGCGCTCGTGCCGGGCGATCACCCGGCAGGCGTTCTCGATCGGGCTGCCCGTCACGGTGGGCGCGAACATCGTCTCGCGCAGTACCTCCCGCACGTCGCGGGTGCCCCGCCCGGCGAGCAGGTACTCGGTGTGCGCCAGGTGCGACATCTCCTTCAGGTACGGCCCGATGACCTGCCCACCGTGCTCGGCGACGGTGGCCATCATCTTCAGCTCCTCGTCGAGCACCATGTACAGCTCTTCGATCTCCTTCGGGTCGGCGAGGAAGCGCAGCAGGGCTCCCCGGTCCGCGACGCCACCGGGGCAGCGGAAGGTGCCGCTGATCGGGTTCATCAGCACCAGTCCGTCGTCGACGCTGACGTGCCGTTCCGGGCTGGCGCCGACGAGCGTCCGCGTGCCGGTGTGCACCACGAACGTCCAGTACGCGCCGCGCTCGGCGATCAGCAGCCGGCGCAGCGCGGCCAGCGCGGCCCGCAGCGGCGGGCCCTGCACGGTGGCCTGCAGGGCGCGGTGGATGACGAAGTTCGCGCCCTCACCGCGGCCGATCTCCTCGGACAGCACCCGCTGCACGGTCCGCGCGTACTCTTCGTCGCTGACGTCGAAGCCGGCGTCGGCGGTGTGGACCGGTTCGTCGGGCAGCGCGGCGAGGACGTCGGCCAGCGTGATCCGCTGGTGCTCGCGGACCTGGAGGAACTCCAGCGGGGCGTCGTCGTCGACGCAGGCGAAGCCACGCTCGGTGATCTGCCGGTACGGCACCAGGGCCAGCGTCCGTGCCCCGGGAGGGCCCGGCGGCAGTGGAATGTCGGTGAGCGCTTCGACGGTGTCGACCGGGCCGGTGAACAGGTCCAGTTCGTCCGCGCCGTCGCGGCGCAGCAGCGCGAAGGGGCCGGGGTCGTCGCCGTGGGCGACGGCGGCGAGCAGGTCGGTCAGGTGGGGCATCGGAGTCTCCGTCGGGCTCGGCGCCGCCGTCGGGCGGCCCTGGAGCCGGGAGATCCGGCGACCGCCTCGATGGCGGCCGCGTGGATGGTGCTACGCGCGGGAGATGGCCGCCGGGTCGGCGGGCCACCAACTGGTCAACTGCGCGAGCATGTGATCCACCCTACGCGCCCGTCGGCCGGCTGGCACGGGGTAACTTGACCGGCGATGAACATTCTCGCGCTCGACCTGGGCACCTCCTCGGTACGTGGGCTGGTGCTGGACGCGGACACCCAGCCGCTGCCCGGCGCCCTGGCCCGCCGCAAGGTCGACCTCGCCATCGGCGACGACGGCACCGGCACGCTGTCCGGTCGGGACTACCTGGCGAGCCTGGTCGAGTGCCTGGACGAGCTGGCCGAGTCGGGGCACCTGCGCGACGTGGGTCTGGTGGCGGTCTCCGCCCAGTGGCACTCGGTGCTGCCGCTGGACCGCGACGGCGCCCCGCTGGGCCCGGTGGTCACCTGGCTGGACACCCGGCCCGCCCCGGTCGGGCGCACCGCCGGGCCGACGGATCCGGACGGCTTCCACCAGCGCACCGGCTGTTGGTGGCACCGTTCGTACTGGTCGATGCGGTTGCCCTGGTTGCGGGAGCAGTCCGGCACCCCGATCGCCCGGTTCGTCGGTCTGCCCGAGTACGTGCTGGGCGAGCTGCTCGACACGGCGCCCATGTCGATCTCCCAGGCCTCCGGGACCGGTCTGCTGGACCTGCGCACCCTGCGTTGGGACGAGGAGGCGCTGACGCTGGCCGAGGCGCGACCGGAGGATCTGCCGCCCCTCGGTGAGCTGGACTGGCACGGCCGGCTGCGTGTCGACCTGGCGCGTCGGTGGCCGCAGTTGGCGCAGGCGCGGTGGTCGCCGCCGGTGGGCGACGGTGGGGCGTCGAATGTCGGCTCGGGCTGCGTCGACCCGAGCCGGGCCGCCGTCACCGTGGGCACCTCCGCCGCGGTACGGCTGATGCAGCGGATCCCGGCCGGTGAGCCGATGCCCCGCCTGCCCGAGCGGCTGTGGCGTTACCGGGTCGACCACGACCACGTGGTGACCGGGGCCGCGTACGCCAACGGGGGCAACCTGTTCGCGTGGGCGGACCGGGAGCTGCGGTTGCCCCGGGGCGCCGAGCTGGACGCGGCGTTGGCGCTGGTGCCGGCGGGCGGTGGCCGGCCGGCGGACTCCCGCTTCGGTGGTGACCGGGCGCCGGGGCTGGCGCCGGCGGGCAGTGGTGAGCTGCGCGGCCTCAGCTTCAGCACCACCTCCGTCGACATTCTGGCCGGGTTGATGCAGGGGCTGTGTGAGCTGGTCGCCGAGGATCTCGGGGTGCTGGAGTCCACCATCGACAAACCTGTCGGCGTGGTGCTGGGCGGCGGCGCGGTGGCTGCCTCGGTGTGGTGGCGGCAGGCCTTCGCGACCGCGCTGGCACCGCGACCGGTGTCGCATCAACGCAACCCGGAGATCGGCGCCACCGGTGCCGCGTTGGTGGCGTTGGGGCGCTTCGGTGACGCGATCGAGCTCGCTGACATCGGCCGGACGGACGAGCTGGTTTTGCCGACCACGGCAGGAGGTTCCCACCCGCAGTATCCTTCCTGAACCTTGGCCTCGCCCGGGCCGTTGACAGCGGTACCGAGCCTGGTTGGATGGACTGCGCTCCCCCGACCGCGGTGGACGCGGTAGGACGGAGGAGACAGGGTGGCGGCAGGCCCCGACCCGGCGAACGGCGCGGTGTCGAACCATCGCAGACGCCGCTTCGATGTCCGAGTCGTTCCGCATCGACGGCGGTCTCCGTTCCGGCTGCGCGACTGGCGGATGAGCACGAAGCTCGCCACCGTGCTGCTGGTGCCGTCGATGGCGTTCCTCCTGCTCGCCGGTGTGCAGACCAGCACGCTGGTGGGGCGGACGACGGCGTTGAACGACTTCTCCAGCCAGGTGGGCATCGGCCGGCAGATCACCGCGGCGGTGCACCAGCTCCAGCAGGAGCGTGACCGCTCGGCGGGGGAGCTGGGTGAGCTGCGTAAGGGTGGCGACCGGCAGGCGACCGAGAACGACCTGAAGCCGTTGCAGGCGGCCACCGACAAGGCCATCGTGGACCTGAGCCGGGCCGCCGAGCCGCTGGCGGACGCGGACGCGTCCTGGCGGGTCGCCTTCTCCGAGGCGTTGGAGGCGTACGACCAGGTGGTTGACATCCGCTCGGCGATTCCGCCGGCGGTGCTCAGCAGCGAGACCATCCTGAGCAACTACCACCGGGCCGTCGGGGCGTTGCTCGACCTGCTCGCCGAACCGAAGCCAGGTCAGAACCAGCCGGCGTTGAACGACGCGGTGCTGCGCTACGTCCAGCTGGCCCGGGTCAAGGAACTCTCCTCCCGGGTGCGGGCCCAGCTCTACACCGCCGCCCGCGCCGGTGCGTACGGCACCGAGGACCGGGTGGTCCTCGCCGACCTGCGCGGCCAGCAACTCACCGCGCTCGGCGCGTTCCGGGTGGCCGCGACCAATGAGCAGATCAGCCGTTACGACGAGACCTCGGTGTCGCCGGACTTCCTGGTCGCCACCGGTCTGGAGGAGCGCAGCCTGTCCACCGGCGCCGCGTCGCCGCAGGTGCTGCCGTCGGAGCAGTGGTGGTCGGCCAGCCAGCAGCGTCAGGAGCTGCTGCGCCAGCTCGAGGCGGGCGTGCTCGACGACGCCGTGCGGCAGGCCGAGGAGGCCAGCGACGATCAGCTGCGCACGACCTTGCTGGTCGTCGGTGGGGTCGTCACGGTCCTGCTGGCCGCCCTGCTGATCTCGTTGCTGATCGGGCGGTCGGTCGCCAGGTCGATGCGGATGCTGCGCAGTCAGGCGCTGCGGATCGCCCAGGTCGAGTTGCCGGACGCTCTGGACCGGCTGAAGACCGTCACCGGCGGGGTGCCCCGCATCGACGTCGCGCCGGCGGTGGTGCGTTCACTCGACGAGATCGGTGAGCTGGCCGAGGCGTTCGTGGCGGTGCACCGCAGCGCGGTCACGGTCGCCGTCGAGCAGGCGCTCATGCGGCGTAACGTCAACGCGATGTTCGTCAACCTGGCCCGCCGCAGCCAGGTGCTGGTCGAGCGTCAGCTGGAGCTGCTGGACGACCTGGAGCGTGAGGAGAGCGACCCGGATCAGCTGGAGAACCTGTTCAAGCTCGACCACCTGGCCGCCCGTATGCGCCGTAACGACGAGAGTCTGCTGGTGCTCGCCGGCACCGACTCCACCCGCCGGTGGAACCGGCCGGTCGGTCTCGGTGCGGTGCTGCTGGCCGCCGCCGCCGAGATCGAGCAGTACCAGCGGGTGCGGATCGAGTCGGTGGCCGACGTGCACGTGGTCGGCCACGCCGTCGGCGAGTTGGTGCACCTGCTGGCGGAGTTGCTGGAGAACGCCACGGCCTTCTCCCGCCCGGACACGGTCGTGGTGGTGAGCGCCCGGGTCGAGGCGGGGGCCCCGCTGATCGAGATCGTCGACCGCGGTCTGGGCATGAGCCCGGCCGCGCTGGTACAGGCGAACGAGGTGCTGGCCAGCCCGCCGGCCGCGGATGTCGCGGCGGTGGAGCGGATGGGGCTGTTCGTGGTCAGCCACCTGGCGGCCCGGCTGGGCGTACGGGTGCGGTTGGAGGGCGGCGAGGACGGCCTGGTCGCCCGGCTCGCCCTGCCCGCGGTGTTGCTGGCTCCGGCGGGCAACGTGGAGTTGGACACGCCCCCGTCGGCGCGGATGCTGGCGGCGGGCGCGGCGCGGGGCCTGGCTGCGCAGTCCGGGGCTCTCCGGCCGGCCGCTGCCCCGGTGCCCAACGGCGCGGTGCGGGACCTGCCGGTGGCCGGTCGCCCGCCGGGCGTCGGCGTGCCGCGTCAGGGCCGCCCGACGCCGGTGCGCGCCGAAGATGTGTTGACCCCGGCCGCTGCCCGTGGCGCCGGCGGGGGCTGGTATTCGCGGCAGGGCCCGACCGCGCCGGTGGTGCCCGCACCGGCGGCGCCGCCGACCGTCCCGGTGAGCGCCGGCACCAACGAGCGGGGGCTGCCGGTGCGGGTACCCATGGCGCAGTTGAGCGCGGTCACCCGTTCGGCACAACCGATGACGGCACCGACCCGCACCGACCCGGACCCGGAGGCGGTCGGCGGCATGCTCTCGCGGCTCTACAGCGGAGTACGGCGCGCCGAGGCTGAGGACACCACCGAGATACCCGTGCCACCGTCCGGGGGGCACGACGAAGGGGGACGACGACAGTGACGACGTTGAGCCAGGAGGCGCGTGACCTGAGCTGGCTGGTGAGCGCGTTCGCGGAGCGGGTGCCGGGTGTGGCGCACGCGGTGGTGGTCTCCTCTGACGGGCTGTTGGTGGCGATCTCCGATCACCTGCCCCGGGACAACGCGGACAAGCTCGCCGCGGTGACCTCCGGGCTGATGAGTATCACCGCGGGCGCGGCCTCGATGTTCGACGGCGATGTCGTCAAGCAGACGGTGGTCGAGATGGGTCGTGGCTACTTCCTGGTGATGCAGATCCGCGACGGTTCGATTCTGGCCACGTTGGCTGCCGGTGACGCGGACATCGGTGTGGTGGGCTACGAGATGGCCCGGCTGGCGAAGCAGGCGGGGGAGATGCTCACCCCGGCCCTGCGGGCGGAGTTGCAGCAGGCGCTGCCCCGCTGAGTGCGCCGGCCGGGGCCCGGACGGTCACCGGCTCACCCGAGCCGAGCCGTCCGGGCCCGGCTGTCCGGGTGGCGGCGCGTTCAGAAGCCGCCGTCGGCGATGACGGAGCGGTACCAGGTTGCGCTGTTCTTGAGCACCCGCCGCTGGGTGGCGTAGTCCACGTAGACCAGGCCCCAGCGCTGCTCGTACCCCTGGTCCCACTCGAAGTTGTCCAGCAGTGACCAGACGTGGAAGCTCTCCAGCGGCACCCCGTCGGTGATGGCCCGGTGCGCGGCGGCGAGGTGGTCGCGGAGGAAGCTGATCCGGCCGGTGTCCTGGACGGTGTCGTCCGTGCCCAGGGTGTCCGGTGTGGGCAGCCCGTTCTCGGTGATGGTGAGCGGGATCGGGCCGTAGTCGCGGGTGATCCGGGTCAGCAGGTCGTACATTCCCTCGGGGTAGATCTGCTGCCACTCGGCCTCCGAGGTCGCCCAGCGGTGCGCGGTGCCGCCGTCGGCGGTGACGTAGATCGGGGTGTAGTACTGCACGGCCAGTAGGTCGACAGGCGCGGAGATGATCTTCAGGTCGCCGTCGCGGATGCTCTGGACCATCCGGCTCTGCGGGCCCAGGTCGGCGAGCAGGTCCTCCGGGTAGCTGCCCCGGAACAGGGAGTCGAGGTAGAGGCGGTTCTCGTAGCCGTCGTAGAGGCGGGCGGCCGCGGCAGCCTGCGGGGAGTCGTCGGCGGGGTAGCAGGGGTGCAGGTTGAGTGCGGGGCCGATCCGGCTGTCGCTGCCGCTGGCCCGCAGCGCGCCGACGGCGAACCCGTGGGCGAGTTGCAGGTGGTGGGCGACCAGGTAGGCGGCGTCCGGGTCCTGCCGGCCGGGGGCGTGGTGGCCGGTGAGGTAGCCGTTCTGCACCACGGTCTTGGGCTCGTTGATGGTGAGCCAGGCTGGAACCCGGTCGCCGAGGGCGCGGAAGACCACGTCGGCGTAGTCGGCGAAGCGGTGGGCGGTGTCGCGTGACTCCCAGCCGCCGGCGTCCTGCAGGGCCTGCGGGAGGTCCCAGTGGAACAGGGTGGCCATCGGGGTGATGCCGCGCTCGTGCAGGCCGTCGAGGAGGCGGCGGTAGAAGTCGAGGCCGCGTTGGTTGGGCGTGCCGGTGCCGTCGGGCTGGATCCGGGGCCAGGAGATGGAGAAGCGGTAGCTGCGCAACCCGAGGTCGCGCATGAGGTCGAGGTCCTCGGCGTAGCGGTGGTAGTGGTCGATGGCCACGTCGCCGGTGTCGCCGTTGCGGGTGCGCCCCGGGACGCGGCTGAAGGTGTCCCAGACCGACTCGCCGCGCCCGTCCTCCTTGGTGGCGCCCTCGATCTGGTACGCGGAGGTGGCCGCGCCCCAGCCGAAGTTGTCCGGGAAGCGCAGCGGGCCGGCGGGCCCAATAGGTATCGACATGGATTCTCCTCATGGATACGGGGCCACCGCCGAAGGTTTCGGGAGCGCTCCCATGATAGGGCAGGCGCTGCCGGCCGGTCAGCCGGCCGTCAGAACGGCCGGCGCTGGCGGGTGGGAGGCGGGTGTGGCCCCGAGCAGCGAACGAGGCCGTCCGGGCGGCGCGGCGCGCCTGTCCCGTCGGCCTCTTTTCCTATCGTGTACGGGGGTTTAGTGTGGGGACGGGGGAGGGCAACCCCCGTCCCCACCGTAACTGCACACACACGGGCGGAATTTGGGTCCTGCCGTGCGTGTCGCGCGGGAGCCGGGCCACGCGAGTGGCTCTGGTTCCACCTCCCTCCCTGTGGCGGGACGATGGCTGACGACGGCGTCCGGGCTGGCCCGTCGTCGGCCCTCGGTCTGGGTCCCTGGGCTCGTCAGAGACGACCCCAGCGATCTTCTTGTTGGAACCTTGTCGATGGAAGCGCTCCCATCGACCGATGTTGCGACTGTAACGCCCGTCACGCCTTTGTGAAAGCCCCAAAACGAGATCGAAACAAGGAGCTGATCCGCCGCTCCGTGCGCTTGTTGTGGGAGCGCTTCCATGGCACACTGTCGATTCGACGCGACAGGAGCCACGTCGCGTGAGTGCGGGTCCACCGAGGGCAGCCGGCAGCACCAGCTCCGGTCACGGTCACCCGATCGGCCGGCGGGACCCCCTCCCGTGCGGGCCGCACCGCCCTACCCCGGCCGGGCCCGGGGAAGACCACCTTCCCGGCGCCTCGACATCCCCGTGGACCACCACCCTCGCGGGCAGGCGCCTCGCCGGGGACCGTCCCGGCCTGGTCCGAGGAGACACCGCGCACATGAGACAACTGGCAATACGCCGCCGCGTGGCGCTCGCCGCCGCCGCGCTGCTCGCCATCGGCGGGGTGACCCTGCCTGCCGGCGCCGCGCAGGCCGCACCCGCCTGCGACGTGGTCTACGCGACCAACGACTGGAACACCGGCTTCACCGCCAACGTCACCATCAAGAACCTGGGCGACCCGATCAGCAGTTGGACGCTCAAGTGGACCTTCCCGACCAGCGGTCAGCGGGTCACCCAGGGCTGGTCGGCCAGGTACAGCCAGTCCGGTAGCGAGGTCACCGCGACAAACGAGTCGTACAACGGCAACCTTGCCACCGGGGCCTCCACCACCATCGGCTTCAACGGCGCCCACACGGGCAGCAACCCGAAGCCCACCGCGTTCACCCTCAACGGCACCCCCTGCAACGGCACCCCGGCCAACCAGCCGCCGACGGTCTCCCTCGGCCTGCCGAGCGGGCCGTTCACCGCGCCGGCCGACGTGCCGCTGACCGCCACCGCCAGCGACCCGGACGGGACGATCAGCAAGGTCGAGTTCTACCGCAACGGCCTGCTGATCAACACCGACACCTCCGCCCCGTACGCGTACACCCAGGAGGACCTGCCGGCCGGCAGCTACACCGTGCAGGCCAGGGCGTACGACAACGCCAACGGCATCGGGGTCGACGAGAAGGCCTTCACGGTCACCGCCGCCACCGGCCCGACGCTTGTCGCCACGCCGTCCGCGGTGAGCGTCGCCGAGGGTGGCACCGCCACCTTCAACCTGAAGCTCAGCGCCGCCCCGACGACAAGCGTGCCGGTCACCCTCACCCGCACCGGTGACACCGATGTCACGGTCTCGCCGACCACCGCCACGCTGACCCCGAGCAACTGGAACACCGGGGTCACCGTCACGGTCGCCGCCGCGGAGGACGCCGACACCGCAGGCGGCGCCGCCACCATCACCGCCTCCGCCACCGGTCTCGCCTCGCTGGCGGTCACCGCCACCGAGATCGACAACGACACCCCCGGCGGCGACAACGCCTACACCGCGAAGTTCCTCGAGCAGTACGGCAAGATCAAGAACTCGGGCTACTTCAGCCCCGAGGGCGTGCCGTACCACTCGGTGGAGACGCTGATCGTCGAGGCGCCCGACCACGGCCACGAGACCACGTCGGAGGCGTTCAGCTTCTGGCTCTGGCTGGAGGCCTACTACGGCAAGGTCACCCAGAATTGGGCGCCGTTCAACAACGCCTGGACGGTGATGGAAAAATATATAATTCCGAATCATTCCGACCAGCCAACTGCTGGGTCCGCGGGCACCCCGCAGTACGCCGCGGAGTACAACCTGCCCAGCCAGTACCCCTCGGCGCTGAACCCGAACGTCTCGGTCGGACAGGACCCGCTCCGCTCGGAGCTGCAGTCCACCTACGGCACCGGCGACATCTACGGCATGCACTGGCTGCTGGACGTCGACAACACCTACGGCTTCGGCCGCTGCGGCGACGGCACCAGCAAGCCGACCTACATCAACACCTTCCAGCGGGGCACCCAGGAATCGGTGTGGGAGACCGTCCCGCAGCCGTCCTGCGACACCTTCAAGCACGGCGGTCAGTACGGCTACCTCGACCTGTTCGTCAAGGACACCGGCACCCCCGCCAAGCAGTGGAAGTACACCAACGCCCCGGACGCCGACGCCCGCGCCGTGCAGGCCGCGTACTGGGCGCTGACCTGGTCCAAGGCGCAGAACAAGCAGGCCGACGTCGCGGCCACCATCACCAAGGCCGCCAAGATGGGCGACTACCTGCGGTACGCGATGTTCGACAAGTACTTCAAGAAGATCGGCAACTGCGTCGGGGCCAGCACCTGCCCCGCCGGCAGCGGCAAGGACTCGGCGCACTACCTGCTGTCCTGGTACTACGCCTGGGGCGGCGCGTACGACGCGAGCCAGAACTGGTCCTGGCGGATCGGCTCCAGCCACAACCACTTCGGCTACCAGAACCCGTTCGCGGCCTGGGCGCTGACCAACACCCCGGAGCTCAAGCCGCAGTCGTCGACGGCTGTCGCCGACTGGACCAAGAGCTTCGAGCGGCAGCTGGAGTTCTACACCTGGCTGCAGTCCGCCGAGGGCGGCATCGCCGGTGGCGCGACCAACAGCTGGGACGGCAGTTACGCCCAGCCGCCGTCGGGCACCAGCACCTTCTACGGCATGTTCTACGACGTCGACCCGGTCTACAACGACCCGCCGTCGAACCAGTGGTTCGGCATGCAGGCCTGGTCGATGCAGCGCATCGCCGAGCTGTACCTGCAGACCGGCAACGCGAAGGCCAAGGCACTGCTGGACAAGTGGGTGCCGTGGGCGATCGCCAACACCACAGTCGGCACCAACTGGTCGATCCCGTCGGACATGGCGTGGACCGGTCAGCCGACCACCTGGAACCCGTCCAGCCCGCAGCCCAACACCAACCTGCACGTCGAGGTGATCAGCAAGGGCCAGGACGTCGGTGTCACCGCCGCCTACGCCCGGACCCTGATCGCGTACGCGGCCAAGTCGGGCAACACGGCGGCGAAGGACACCGCCAAGGGGCTGCTCGACGCGCTGTCGGCCGCCAGTGACGCCAAGGGTGTCTCCACCACCGAGAAGCGTGGCGACTACCGGCGCTTCGACGACGTCTACAACGCGTCCACCGGGCAGGGCCTCTACGTCCCGTCGGGCTGGACCGGGAAGATGCCGAACGGCGACGCCATCGCCGCCGGCAAGAGCTTCCTCGACATCCGGTCCTTCTACAAGAACGACCCGGACTGGCCCAAGGTGCAGGCGTACCTGAACGGTGGCGCGGAGCCCAGCTTCAACTACCACCGCTTCTGGGCACAGGCTGACGTCGCCATGGCGTACGCCGACTACGGCAGCCTGTTCCCGAACGGCTGAGACGACCCGGGGTGGGTGGCGTGCACCGCCCACCCCGGGATCCAGCCCGGTCCGGGGAACGACGGACCCGGGCTGGCGGACGGCCTGACACCCACGGTCAGGCCGGGGTGGGCCAGCCATCTGGCCGACGCAGCGGATCGGCTGGCCCACCCCACCGCCCGGACTGAAGCTAGCCGCGAAAAAGCCCAGAAATTCGGGCCGTCGCGGGATCACACCGAGGTCCGTGACGGAGTAACGTACGTCACCGGAGAGGCCGCTCCCCCCGTGGCGGCCTCTCCACTTTTTTGCCCCGAGCCGGGCTGCTTTCTCGCCCCGCGCCCACCCGGTTCAGCGAGGCGGCGTGACCGGGTGACGCAGCCCCGGGTGCCCGGCCGGCAGCGAGCGCCGCAGCACCACCCAGCTCAGCGCCAGCGCCGCGGCGACCAGCGGCCAGGTCAGCGCCACCCGGGCCACCACCAGCGCGAGCACCTGCCCACCCAGGTAGAGCGGCACGAACACGGCGAGCCGCAGCAGGTAGGTCGCCGTCCACACCCAACTGGCCCGGCCGTACCCGCGCAGCAGCGCCGGGTCATGTCGCCACCGGGCGCGCTGGCCCAGCACCGCGCCGACCAGCACGCCGAGCAGTGGCCACCGCACCACGATGCTGACCGTCCACGCCAGAGCGCTCGCGGCGTTGGAGAGCACCTGGATCAGAAAGAAGTTCTCGGCCCGGCCGGTGCGCACCGCGATCAGCGCCGCGACGCAGACGGCCAGCAGCCCGATCAGTACCGAGCGCGGCCGGTCACCGCGACGCAGGCGTACGCCGGCCACCACCGCGCCCACGGCCAGCGCCGCGCCGACCCCGCCCCACAGCGACTCGCCGCCCAGCAGCCAGCCCGCGGCGAACGCCAGCGGGGGCAGGGTGGCGTCGATGGCACCGCGTCGCCCGCCCAGCAGATCCGTCAATGACTCGTCCCGCGCCGGCCCTCCCGGACCGGTGTCGACGCCGGCTGGCGCCGGCCCTCCCGACCCCGGATCGTCGCCCCTGCGCTGCTCCGGGCCGGGCTCGGCCGGGCCGCCGTCGCGCTTCGCTGTTCCGCTCACCACCGCCTCCTCGCCACCGGCACAACCTAACCGGCGATTGGCGGCGGGCCACCGCTCGGAGCGCCGACACCTGCCGCTACGGTGTGCGGATGCGCGCGACGGCTCGGGGTTGGACCGCGGTCTGGTTGGTCGTACTGGCCCTCGTCCAGGCGGCTGCCTTCCTCGCCGTGTGGCGGGTGGCCGTGCACTTCGAGATCGGCCAGTGGGTGGACACGGTCGCCCTCACCGGCAACCGGATCGGGCAGGACACCATCGACGGTCCGGTCGACAAGATCCTCAACGCGATGTCGGTGGTCTCGCTGCTGGCCGCCACCGCGATGATCGGGTTCATCGCGTTGATCCGGGGGCGGATCGCCCTGGCGATCACCGCGACCCTGTTGATCGCCGGAGCGAACGTCACGACCCAACTGCTCAAGTACGGGCTGAACCGGCCCGACTATGGTCTCGACCCGGAACGCGCGGCGGTCGGCAACAGCCTGCCCAGCGGGCACGCCACAGTGGCCGCCTCGGTGGCGGTCGCGCTGATGCTCGTGCTGCCGCGCAAGGTGCGGGCCGCCGGTGCGGTCATCGGTGCCGGCTACGCCGCCGTCGCCGGAGTCGCCACCCTCTCCGCCGGCTGGCACCGGCCCAGCGACGCGGTCGCCGCGTACCTGGTGGTGGGCGTCTGGGCGGCGTTGGCCGGGCTGCTCCTGCTGGTCACGCAGCGGGAGCAGGCCGAGATCGCCCCCGGCGACGCGCACCGGGTCGCGGCGCTGGTGCTCGGGGTCGGCGGTGTGCTCGCCCTGGTCGCCTGCGGGCTCTCCCTGTCCTGGCTGCTCGACCTGCGCGACACCGGCCCGGAGGAGCTGGCCCGCCGCCCCCTGTTCGTCGGGTACGCGGGCAGCGCCGCCGGGATCGCCGGCACGATGGCCGTGGTGATGGCGTTGGTGCTCACCGTCGTGCACCGGCTGGTGCCCCGGGTCAAGGGCTGATCCGTCCGGTGCAGCCGGTCCGGGCGGCGTTCTCCGCCGAGTGCGCGCGGTTCACCGAGATCCTGGCCGAGCTGCTCGACGATGATCTCAGCCGGCCCACCGACTGCCCTCCGTGGAACGTTCGGGACCTGATCGCGCACACCCGCACCGGGGTCGGCCGGCTGACCGAGATGCTCGCCGCGCCGGCCCCGCCACGCGCCGAGGTGGACGCCGCCGGCTACTTCGGCACGGCGAAGTTCACCGCCGAGGTCGACGCCGACCGGATCGCCGGTGGTCAGCGGGAGGCGCTCCGGGTGGACCGGGCGGCGCTGGCGACCGAGTTCGACCGGGCCTGGCGGGCCACCGAGGCGGCGGTCGCCGCCGCGCCGCCCGACCGGGTGGTGCGAACCCGGCACGGTGACGCGATGCTCGTCGGCGAGTTCCTGCGGACCCGGGTCGTCGAGGTGGGTGTGCACGGGTTGGATCTGGCCGCCGCGCTGGGCCGCCCCCCGTGGCTCACCCCGTCGGCGGCGGTGGTCATCGGCGACCTGCTCACCGATGGTCGACCGACACCGGCCGGGTTGGGCTGGGACCGGCTGACAGTGATCCGCAAGGCCACCGGCCGGGCGGTGCTGACCGCCCCGGAACGGGCCGCGATCGACGCCGCCGGCTTCCGGTGGCTCTCCTTCGGCCGCTGACCCGAGCTGCCCGCGCGCGGCGGCTTCCGGTGGTGGACGTCAGCTCGCGGAGCGCGGGGCGGGGACGTGCGGGGCGACACCGCGCAGGTGCGTCAGCACCACCGGGTCGATCCGCCCCGGCACCAGCCGTTCCTCCAGGTTCTCCAGCCCGGCCCAGGAGATCAACGCCGCTTCCGTGCCGTCGGCGTGCACCGGATGGCCCAGCGCGCCGAGCAACGCCGCCACCTCGGCGGCGACCGCGCCGCTCAGGTCGAGCAGGGTGGCCGGGTCGGGCCGGCCGAACAGCATGGTGTGCACCGTGAGCAGGCGACCCAGCTCGGCGACCGGGTCCGGGTGGTCGTCCATGCGCAGGTCGACCACCACGTCGCTGGTGCCGCCGTACCCGCCGCCGCGCTCGACCACCAGCAGGCCGGCGCTCTGCCGGCCTCGCCTGTCGCCGCCGGCCTCGTCGCCGGCGCGCAGCGCGGCGACCAGGCGCTCGGCGAACGGCAGCGCCGTTCCCGCCTGCCAGGCCGTACCGAGGGCGTCGACGACCTCCGGCCCGGTGAGCACATTGCCCTGCGCGGCCCAGCCGTCGCCGGTCCGCCCGCCGGCCCACGGGTGGCAGGCCGGCCCCGTCCAGCTGGCGCCCGCACCGCTGGCCCCCACGACGCCGAGCTGGCGGTGCTCCCGCTCGGGGTCGGCGGCGATCAGCCCGGCCACCACGTCGGCGGGGGCCACCCCGGTCCGTAGCAGGGTGAGGCCCTGAGGGCGGTAGGCGAGGTTGACGTGCGCCTGGGTGGCCAGCGCGCCCACCTCGGCGGCGGCGGCGGGCACCAGTGCCCCGGCGGCGAGGAACTTGCTGGCGACGGCCACGCCGTGCAGGCGGCCGTCGTCGGAGCGGGCGACGATCGAGAAGGTCACCGGCTGAGAGTAACCGGCCGGTCCGGCGTGACATCGACGCGCGAGGCTCAGAAGGGTGGCGCTGCGGCCTCCGGTGGGGCGCCGTGGGCCCGACGGGCGTCGGCCACCGCGACCGCGCCCAACACCACCACCCCGACCGCGGTGGCGACCACGCCGGGCAGGAACAGCAGCGGCACGGCCGACGCCACGAGCACGAGGAGGGCGATCCACCGGGACGGGGACACCCGCGCGAACACCTCGTACTCCAGTCGGGCCCGCCCGGCCAGGAACAGGGCCGGTCCGCCGAGCACCATGGCCAGCCACGGCCCGGGGATCCGCTCCAGCGGATGATTGATGATCAGCTCGTATCCGATCGCGGTGGCGGCGAGTCCGATCACCATCACCAGGTGGGTGTCGGCCGCCGACCGGCCGATGGTGGCGGGGTGGCGGGCCTTCATCACCGCCTCGCCCAGGATCCGCCCGGCCCGCTGCACGTAGATGCGCCACAGCATGATCGAGGTGGCCAGCGCCAGCGCGAACGCCCATACGTGCCCCGACTCGTAGGGGCCTGCGCTGTACGCGAAACCTGCCACCAGGATCGTCTCGCCCAGCGCGACGAGGAAGAACTGCTGATACCGCTCGGCCAGGTGCTCCCCGGCGATCTCCCACTTGGAGATCGTCGAACGGCCCAGGCCGGGCACCGGCCACCCGCAGCGGGCGGCCAGGTACTCGCCGACCAGAGCCGCCGACCAGAGCACTACCTGCGCGTTGGTGCTGAGCATCGCACCGCTGATCCACAGCACCCCGCTGACGGCGAAGATCACCGCCATGCGGACCTTCAACCGGCGGTACGGGTGCGGCCCGAGCGCGATCGACAGGATCACCGGCCGGGTCACCTGCGCGATGACGTACGCCACCGCGAACATCAGCGCGGTGTCGCTGAACGCGCGGGGGACCGCCACTCCCATCAGCATGCTGCACACCAGCGCGGTGATCACCACGCTCTGCAGCGGCACCCGGTACGGGTCGTATCGGCTGGTCGTCCACGCGGTGCCCTGCCAGACCGCCCAGAGCGCGAGCAGCAACAGCAGCGTCTTGCCGCTGCCGGTGATCGTCCCCCAGCCGTGCTCCCGACCCGGTTCCTGGGTCAGGTCCTCGAACGCGCGCGCGGAGATCCGGGTGAGCGCGAAGACGAACACCAGGTCGAAGAAGAGTTCCAGGAAGGTGGCCCGGCCGGGTGGGGTCGCCGCGGGGACCGGCTCCAGGTGGCCCGCTGCTCTGGAACCCATGGTCAGCGGCCTGTGCCGTCGGTCCGGTCCACTCCGCAGTCGTAGCACCTCCGTCGGAGGGCACGGCCGGAAACCGGCGATTCTGCCCAGTCCGGGGATCTTGCTCGTGCTCGCGTCAACGGGCACGATCGATCGGTGACGAATCGATGGGGCATGACGGTGCCGCTGGGCGGGATCGCGTTGGCGCACCACGACGCGGCGTACGCGGCCCTCGACCGGGCCGGGTTCACCGACGTCTGGTCGTCCGAGGTCGCCGGGACCGACGCGTTCACCCCGCTGGCGCTCGCCGCGGCCTGGCAGCCCGGGCTGCGGCTCGGCACCGCGATCACGCCGGTCTTCACCCGGGGTCCCGGGTTGTTGGCGATGAGCGCGGCGGCGCTGGCCGAGGCCGCGCCGGGCCGGTTCTCGCTCGGCATCGGCGCGTCCTCACCCGTGCTCGTGCGGGACTGGAACGCGGTGGCGTTCGACGAGCCGTTCCGCCGCACCCGCGACGTCCTGCGCTTCCTGCGTGCCGCGCTGAACGGCGAGACGGTCGACGAGGTCTACGACACGTTCGCCGTGCGCCGGTTCACGCTGGAACGACCGCCGGCGGTGCCGCCACCGATCCTGCTGGCCGCGCTGCGCCCGGGGATGCTGCGGCTGGCGGGCGCGGAGGCCGACGGGGTGATCCTCAACTGGCTCAGCGCCGACGACGTGCCGCGTGCCCTCGCCGAGGTGGGCGAGCGTCGCGCCGGCTTCGAGGTCGCCGCCCGGATCTTCGTGTGCCCCACCGAGGACACCGCGTACGCCCGGGCGCTGGGCCGCCGGCTCATCACCAGCTACCTCACCGTCCCGGCGTACGCCGAGTTCCACCGCTGGCTCGGCCGCGACGAGACGCTCGCGCCCATGTGGGCGGCCTGGGCCGCCGGTGACCGGCGCGGCGCCAGCGCGGCGGTGCCCGACGAGGTGGTCGACGCCCTGGTGCTGCACGGCACGCCGGAGCGGTGCCGTGCCGAGGTGCGCCGCTACGCCGACAACGGTGTGGACGTGCCGATCCTCGCGCTGCTGCCCACCCCCGAGGTCTCCGCCGGTGGCACGACCGCGCTGCTGAGCCTCATCGCCCGGTTGGGCACCAACCTGGTGGAGGCGTCCGCGTGAACCTCACCGACCGGATCGTGGTGGTCACCGGCGGGGCCGGCGGCATCGGCGCGGCGCTGTCGCGCCGGTTCGCCGCCGAGGGGGCCGCCGCCGTGGTCGTCGCCGACCTGGACGCCGACGCGGCCCGCGCGGTGGCCGAGGGCATCGGCCCGGTCGCGCACGCCTGCGCCCTCGACGTCACCGACGAGGAGCAGGTCCGCGCGCTGGTCGCCGACACCGAGCAGCGGTACGGCCGGATCGACCTGTTCTGCGCCAACGCGGGGGTGACCACCGGCGGGGGAGTGGAGGTCGACGACGCCGGTTGGGACCGGGCGTGGCGGGTCAACGTGCTCGCCCACGTCTACTCGGCCCGCGCGGTGGTGCCCGGCATGCTCGCCCGGGGTGGCGGGCACCTGCTGCACACCTGCTCGGCGGCGGGTGTGCTGACCGCGGTGGGTGACGCCGCCTATACGGCGACGAAGCACGCCTCGGTGGGGTTCGCGGAGTGGCTGGCCATCACCTACCGGGACCGGGGCATCCGGGTCAGCGCGCTCTGCCCGCAGGGGGTGGACACCCCGATGCTCGCCGACGGGCTTGCCGATGCTCACCTCGGCGCTAGGGTGGTCGCCGCGTCCGGTGCGGTGCTCACCCCGGACCAGGTCGCCGACGCGGCCGTTGCCGGGCTGGCCGAGGAGCGTTTCCTGATCCTGCCGCACCCGGAGGTCGCCGACTACGCGCGCCGCCGCGCCGAGGACCCGGACGGTTGGCAGGCCGGGATGCGCAAACTGATCCGCCGGTTGACTGCCTGATCCGTTACCGCACCGGGACGCGCCCGGCGGCCAGGAGGTGGGCACTGGAACTGATCAGCGCCGGCTCGCTGCTGTAGAGCCGGGCGAGGTCCACTGCTGCGGCGAAGACCGTGTCCTGCGCCGGCCCGTTCGCCGCGGCCTCCGCTGCCGTCCAGGCCGGGCCTTCCACCCCGTGTACGACGACATCGGTCAGTCCTGCGGCCCGGCACTCGTCGGTGATCTCCTCGGCCCGGTGGAAGTAGGCGTGGGTGAAGCCGATCTGCGGGTCGTTGACGCCGTCGCTCAGCAGCGCCCTGGCCTCGTCGAGCAGTCTCTCGTCGAGTCGGCCGGTGGCCGCGAAGTCCAGCGGGCCGGCGAAGCGGGAGATGACGGCGGCCACGACGAGACCGCCGGGGCGGGTGACCCGGATGGCCTCGCGTAGCGCCTGGAGCCGGTCGGGACGGTGTACCAGGTGGTAGAGCGGGCCCAGGAGCAGTACGGCGTCGTAGTCGTCGTCGGCGTCGGGAAGCGCACGCGCGTCGGCCACCCGCGCCTCGACCGGCGGGTGCCCGTTGGCGGCCTGTGTGACGTGGTGCGGCACCAGGTCGACGAGGCGGACCTGGTAGCCGGCGGCGACGAGGGCCCGCGCGTACTCGCCGGTGCCTCCGCCGATGTCCAGCACGCGGGCACCCGGACCGGGCAGCAGATCCCGCAGGAGCTGCATGGTGCGGATCCACTCCAGGCGCGCCTGCGGTCTGCCGGTGAGCCGCTGGTCCTCGCGGTAGTGCTGCGTGTAGTAGTCGACGATGTCGTTCGAATGCTGGTCCACGCTCTGATGGTCACCAATGTGTGGTGCGCGGGCCAACGGATTTCGCCCGTCGGGCTGGCCCCTGCTCAGCGGCGGGCGCGGCGCAGGGGAGACGGGTGCACGGACCAGAGCAGGCGCCGCCACCAGGGTCGGGCGGCGCGCAGGGTGGCCACGTAGGCGGTGGCCACCTCGGCGGCCCGAGCCGCCTGGTCGGGCGTCGCGGCGGCGGGGGCGAAGCCCACCTGATTGAGCAGGACGGCCAGCTCGTCCACGGCCGGGCCGGACGCGTCTGCCTGCGCCGTGCCGCCGGTGTCCGGGCCGGCGGTCGTGTCGTCGCCGGTCGTGCCGGCTCGGGCGTCGGAGAGGGTCTGGCGGGCATGGCCGGCGATCTCGGTGGCGGCCAGGTCGCCGCCGACCGGTTTCCCGGCCAGCAGGAGCGCGTCGGTGACCTCCCGCCACGCGCCGGCGATGCGCTGACCGGGGTCGCCGCGCACGAGCCGGCTGCGCGTGAGAGAGCGGCGCATCGCCAAGAGGGTGAGCAGGAGCGCCCCCACCACCAGCAGCAGCCCGCCGCTGCCGCCGGCGACCAGCACCGGCGTGGAGAACCCGTCCTTGCCGGGCGGGGCGTCGGCGGCGGCCACCGGCTCCGGTGATGCGCTCGGCTCCGCGGTCGGTGCGGGCGCCTCCGACGGCGGCGGGTCCTCCGGCGTCGGGCGGAAGTCCTCCTCCACCGGTCGCGGCTCGTCGTTGGGGCGGGGCATCGGGTCGAACGCCACCCAGCCCAGCCCGTCGAAGAGCACCTCCGGCCAGGCGTACGCGTCACCGGCCAGGACCGGCCCCTGCCCGCTGGTCCGGAAGCCCACCACCACCCGCGTGGGTAGCCCGGAGAGCCGGCCGAGGACCGCGAACGCCGCCGCGAACTGCTCGGAGGTGCCCTCCTGCCCGCCGCCGTTGCGGGGCCCGAACAGGAAGAAACCCAGATTCGGGTACGCGTGCCCGCTCGGCGCGTCCGCCACCACCCGGTAGTGCTCGGCGAGGAACTGCTCGATCGCTGACGCCCGCGCGAACGGCGCGCCGTTCTCCTCGGCGAGCTGCGCGGACAGCCGGCGCATCGGGTCGGGCACCCCGTCCGCTACCCGCAGCACCCGGGCCACCTCATCGCCAGCGGGCACGTTCGCGGTGGCCAACAGGTTGTTGTCCGGGCGTTCCTCGGCGGAGGTCACCGCGTACCGCAGCCCCGGCGTGAGCCCCTCCGGCCGGATCAGCGTCCCGCTCGCCGGGTCGTACGCCACCCGCGCTCCGCTGACCTCCCGGGGCGTCGCCACGGCGGGCAGCAGCCGACCGCTCAACTCGGCCACGCTGATCTGCTGCCGGACCGTCTGCAGGGTGCTGTCCCGGGCCGGCGTCGCGGCCGGCAGGATCCGCCCGGCGTTGCGGTACGTCGCGCCGACCCGCCAGGTCACCCCGTCGTAGTCGCTGAGCACCGCCAACCGGATCCGCACACTGCGCGCGGTCTCCGCCGCCGCGTCGTTCTCCGGCGGGGCGTCGACGGGTGGTGCGTCGGGGCGTTCCGTGCTCACGTCGAGGAGCTTCTGCTCCGGGTGCAGCGCCCACCCGGAGATCCGGATCAGCGGGTTCTCGTCGAGGGTCTGCACCTGCGGCGGCTCCACGTACCGGCGTGGGTCCACCGGCCGGCCGTCGACCTGCTCGGCGACGACAGGGCCGAGCAACGCGACCAACCCGACCACCACTGCCACCCCGAGCGCCGCGCTGGTGGCCAGCCGCAGCCGCACCGCCGCGCGCACCCCGGGGGTCAGCTCGGCGGTCGGATCGCCGCCGCCCGGTGCGGTGCGGGCGGGGGTGGCCAGGCCGAGGGCCGCGACCGCGACGAACGCCAGCGTCGCCCCGACCGCCGGTTCGGCGTTCGGGCCGACCACGTAGAGGGCGGCGGCGTAGAGCCCCGCCGCGGGCAGGTACCCCAGCAGCACCCTGCCCGTGCGTAGCGCCACCTCCGCGCCGGTCAGCCCGGCCAGCCAGGCGGCGACGACCGGCACCAGCACCGTGTCCGGTGTGGGCTCCACCGGGATCATCGCGGTGAGCAGCCGGGGGATGCCGTTGCGGGCGGCGTCCGCGGTGACCTCCAGCAGACCGCCCGGCAGCTCGGCGCGGGTGGCGGCCAGTCGCAGCGACCACAGTGTCCAGCCGGCCATGACGGCGACCGACACCGGCGCCACCAGCCAGGATGGCAGCCGCCGGGCGGCCACGCTGACCAGCACCGAACCCGCCGCCGCGCCGATGACCAGCCAGGTCAGCAGGCTGCCTGCGTACACCCGGCCGAGGACCACCCCGGCGAGCGCCGTCAGCCCGATCAGCGCCAGCGGCAGGACCGCCGCCCGCAGCACCCGCACGGCGCCCGTCACCACCTGCGTACCCCGTCCCACTCGGCGGCGAACTGCGCGCCGTCCGCCGCGTCGACGACCACCAGGCCGGCGGTGCCCGGCGGCGTCGGCTCGGCCGCGCCGAACACCCCGACCACCACCGACGGGTACGCCCCGCGCAGCGCGCCGACGTGCCCCAGCTCGTCGCGGCCACCCGGCCCGGTCAGGAAGATCAGCGTGTCACCGAGCCGGTCCTGGCGCAGCCGGGTGGTGGCCGCCCGCACCGCGCCACCGTCGGCGGACAGGTCGGCGGCGGCGAGGCGGTCCAGCGGCCCGAGCGCGCCGTCGGCCCCGCCGTCGGGCGTCGTCACCTCGGTTGGCTCCGCGGCGGCCACCAGCAGCAGCACCGGCAGGTCGGCGCGGTGCGCGGCGGTGACGATCGACGCCGCCGCCTCACAGGCCGACTCGAACGACTCCGCCACCCCGCCGACCCGCTGGGGATGCGCGGCCGCGCGGTTGTCGAGCAGGACGACCAGGCGTGGCAGGCTGGTGTCCACGTTCTCCCGCACCATCAGCTCACCCACCCGGGCGCTGGTGCGCCAGTGCACCCGGCGCAGCTCGTCGCCGACCACGTACTCCCGCAGCGAGTCGAACGTGATCGACCCGTGCGGGACGCCGTCCACCCGGCCGTCGAGGCTGCGCCCCGCGCCTCGGGGCACCGCCGTCAGCGGGTGGATGCGGGGGTGCACCCAGACCGGCACCGCCGCACCGTACGGGCGGGCCAGCGCCACCAACCCCAGCGGGTCGCGCCGGGTCACCCGCAGTGGACCGACAGGCACCACCCCACGGCGGTGGGTCGGCACGTCGTAGCGGACCTCGGTGTCGCGCCCGGGCCGCAGGCGTAGCACCGGCACCGGCACCGTCCGTTCGCCGCACCGGTCCTCGGCCAGCAGGTTCGCCGAGCGCAGCCGGCCGGTGTTGCGCACTGTCAACGTCATGCTCGCCGGCTCGCCGCGCGCCACCCGGTCCGGGTCCGCGCGGCGGGTCACCGTCAGCCGGGGCCGCCAGGCCGCGACCAGCGCGGCGTAGCCGACGGCCGCGCCGCCCGCCGCGCCGAGCAACGTCAACTCGGGGTACGCGAACCGGAAACCCGCGCCCAGCAGCAGGACGGCGGCGACGAGCAGCCCGATTCCACGGGCGGTGATCCCCATCGCGGTGCTGCCGGTCAGCCCTGCACCGGAGCGGGTTGCCCCGACGGCAGTGGCACCGGCACCGAGGCGACGGCCTGGCGCAGCACCTCCGCGGGGGTCATCCCGCGCACCTGGGCGTCCGGGGTGAGTAGCAGCCGGTGCGCGAACACCGCCTCGACGAGTGCCTTCAGATCCTCCGGCATGATCCAGCCCCGCCCGTCGATCAGCGCGTACGCGCACGCGGCGCGGGTCAACGCGATCACGCCCCGGGGGCTGACCCCGACGCGGACTTGAGGGTGGGTGCGGGTGGCCGCGGCCAGCCGGACCGCGTACGCGTAGAGCGGCTCGGCGATGTGCACCCGGCGGGCCATCCGGACCATCTCCCCGACGGTGGCGGTGTCGGTGACCGGGGCGAGCGCCTCGGGGGACCGTACTGTCGCACCGCGCAGCACCTCGACCTCGACCGCCTCGTCCGGGTACCCGACGGAGAGCTTCACCAGGAACCGGTCCAGCTGCGCTTCGGGCAGCCGGTAGGTGCCGTCCATCTCCACCGGGTTCTGCGTGGCGACAACCAGGAACGGCGACGGCACCGGGTGCCGGACTCCGTCCACGGTGACAGTTCGTTCCTCCATCACCTCCAGCAGCGCGGACTGGGTCTTCGGCGACGCCCGGTTGATCTCGTCGGCGATGACGATGTTGGCGAAGACCGGCCCCGGGTGGAACTCGAAGTCCCGGGTCGCCTGGTTGAAGATCGTCACGCCGGACACGTCCGAGGGGAGCAGGTCGGGCGTGAATTGGATGCGTCGCCACTCACCCTTGACCGTGGCGGCGATGGCCCGTGCCAGGGTCGTCTTACCGACCCCGGGCACGTCCTCCAGCAGCACGTGACCCTGGGCGAAGAGCGCGGTCAGCGCCAGCCGCACCACCTGCGGCTTGCCGAGCACCACGGCGTTGACGTTCTCGGCCAGCCGGGCGGCCAGGGCGGCGAAGCCCTGCACCTCCGGCTGGGTGAGCGGCTCGTGGGTGTTCACGGTCGGTGGTGCTCCTCGCCTGGTGTTTCAGCAGGTGGGCAGGACGTTGATGGTGTCGCCGCCCTCCAGGTTGAGCCAGGCCCAGGGAATGTAGTTCTTCCCCTCGTAGCTGACCTGCACCCACCAGGTGCTGCGCTTCTCGTTGTTGTAGATGTAGGCGTAGACCTCTTCGCCCGACTTCTTGCAGTACGCCTGCAGACGGGTGCCGGGCTTTGCCCAACCCACCTGCTTGTCGTTGTCCTGCCGGGCGACCGAGAAGATCTCGTTGCCGTTGCGGCCTGCCCGGTCCCGATCACAGTAGGTCGACTCGGGCCCGGACGCGCCGTTGCGGCAGGTCGCGATCCCGTACAGCGGCTGCGTGGCCTGCGCCTTCGTCGCGGTGCCCTTGCCGGCGGCGTTGGTGGCGGTCACCGTGAACGTGTAGTTGGTGCCCGGTGTCAGGCCCGTCATCGTGATGCTGGAACACGCCCCGGCCTTCGCCGGCTCACCCGCCGTGGTCACCGCGCAGGTCGCCTGACCGCCACCGGCGTCCACTGTGAACGTGACAGTCGCCCCGGTGGCCGTCGACGACGAGCCGGTCACCGTGACCCGTGGCTCGGCCACCGTGCGGGCGGTGGCGGTGGCCTCCGGGCCGGGCCCCGCCTCGTTGACCGCCTTCACCTTCACCGTGACGTTCTGGCCGTTGCCCAGCCCGGTGACGGTCGTGCGGTTGCCGGTCACCTCGCTGACCCGCCCACCGACGTCCACCAGGTACTTCGTCACCGGCCGACCGTTGGCCTCGGCCGGCGCCCACTGCACCGTCACCGCCCCCGGCTGGCTGGCGACAGTGCCGGCGCGCAGGTCGAGCGGCCGACCGGGTGCCGCGAAAGGCACCACCGTGTTGCTGACCGGCGACGCCGCCGACCCGGCGCCCTTGCTGTTGACCGCCACCACCGTGAACGCGTACTGGGTGCCGAACTCCAACTCACCGGCGGGCACCACCAGCTCGGTCTTGGTCGACTCGCCGGCCGGCGCGTTCGTCCCCGCCGAACTGGCCGTCACCGCGTACCTCGCGATGGTGTTGCCCTGCCCGTTCGCCGCCGGCCACTTGACGAGGACCGTGCCGTCGGGCCGTTCCTGCGCGGTGACGCTCGCCGGCGGGTCGGGCACCGCAGCGGTCGGCGTCACCGGGTTGCTGGAGCGCGGCGGCCCGTCGCCCTTGGCGTTGACCGCGTGCACCGCGAACCGGTACGTCTCGCCGTTGGTCAGACCCTTGACCTCCACCGCACGCTGGTTCGCGCCCACCTCCAGGCGTTGCCCGGCGCCCTCCACCACGTACTTGATGATCTCAGCGCCGTTCGCGGCGGCCGGACGCCAACTCACCCGCGCCTCGGCGTTGCCGGCGGCGGCGGTGACGCTGCGCGGCGCGCTCGGCTTGCCCACCCGCGGCTTTTTCGGCGGAGGCGGCGGCGGGGGAACCGGCGGCGGGTCGCCACCGAGCACGTCGTTGGCGTACTTGTTGACCTCGCGCACCTGGTGCTTGTCGTCCACCACCCGGGCGGTCGCCGAGTCGGGGGAGTTGATGAACAGGTGGTTCTCCCGGACCTCCAGCTCCAGCGGCCCGTTGGCCCGCCCACGGATGGTCTCGACAAGCTGACCGGCCGCGTCGAAGGAGTAGATGGTGCCGGTGGCCTCGTCGGCGCAGTAGAACCGGTTAGCCCAGGCCACCGCCGGGCTGAGCCGATCCCCCTCACCCGGCACGGTGAACGCGTTCTCCTGCCCACCGTCACCCACCAGCAGCACCCGCCGGTCGGCGGTCACCGTGACCGGCACCCGGGGGCCGCTGGTGCGCGCGGGCAGCGCCGCCGGCCCGGACAGCGTCAGCGGCGTCGGGTGCACCTCACCGTGCTGCACCCGCACCAGCTTCCCGGCCGTCCGGTCGAGCACCGCCACCCCGTCGTCCAGGGTGGAAACCACCAGCTCGTGGCTGGCGTCGGCGACGTCGTACGACTCGACCCGCTGCGGGCTGAGCCCGGCACTGGCCGTTGCCGGCGCGGACGGCAGCTTGGCGGCGGTGATCGCCGAGACGGTGCCCTCGCTGGGCACCGCGATCCAGAGTCGACCCTTACCGTCGAAGGTGCCGCCGGTGATGCCCGGCGGGTAGCGCACCGGCTCACCGACCGGGGTCAACGATCGCGGGTCGAGCTGGCGGACGATGCCCTGCACGGCGTCGACGACGAACGCCGCGTCCTCGTGCAGGGCCACACTCACGCCCAGCCCGGGGGTGGTGCGGGTGGTCGCGCTCAGCTGGAGGGTGGCCAGGTCCAGGGAGCTGACCTGCCCCGTCTGCAGGTCCCGCAGGAGCAGCAGCCGGTCGGTCTGGGTGATCAGCATCGGATGCTGCCGGGCGCCGGGGATCTCGGTGCGGGTGTCCACCCGGGCGGTCAGCCCGTTGACCCGGGCCAGCTCGCTGCGCGCCGTGCTCCACAGCCAGGAACTCGCGTCGTAGTTGGCCACCGCGTTGTCCGCCGCGCCCAACCCGAGGACGGTCAACCCCATGGCGGCCAGCAGCGCGGCCACCGTGCCGACGGTCACCAGCCCGCCGCGCAGCCGGGACCGGGAGCGGGGAGCCTCGGTCGGTACGGCGTCGTCGATGCTGGCCACAGCCGGCTGCCTCCCCTGAGTCGTGGCAGGTGGCGCGCCTCGCGGCGACCCCTCCCCTGAGCCGGGTGCCATCATATGGCGCTGGTGGTGGCGGGGGAACCCGCACCGTCACCCCTGTGGATACCGAGCGTGTGCGGTGTGGACATCCAGCTCAGCCCAGTTCGCGCTCGACTCGGTCCGGGTTTCCGGGTCAGCTCAGCGCGGCGACGGTCGGTCGGAGGGCTCCCCGCTCGACGTGGCATTGCGCTCCCGCGCGGTGCAGACCTGCCCCGAAGTCGCAAAGCTGTCAGTGGAGTAGACCGCCAACACGGTGAAACAGTGATCCACTCGGGAGTTCAACCCGTTGACCGTGTAGCTCGTCTTGCCCGGGTCCACGGTGGCCATCACGCCCAGCGCCTGCCCGGCCCGCCCGGCGGCGACCATGAACGGCACCGCCCCGCCGGTCGGGTCCGTCCAGGTCAACGTGATCGTGGTCGAGTCGTCCCGCAGCGTCAGGTCACCCGGCGGCGGCCCGTCGGCCGTCGGCGCCGCCGCCGTCGGCGCGGTCCCGGCCGGCGGCGGGTCGTCGCGAGTCAGCATCACCGCGCCCAGGCCGGCCACCGCCACGACGGCCACCCCGGCCGCCACGACCGCGCCGATCAGCGTCGCCCGGTTGCGGCCCGCCGGCCCACCCTCATCGGCGTACGCCGGCCGGTACGCGTCCGGCATCGGTTGGTATTGCTGACCCGGGTACGGCGCGTGGTGCTGGTCCTGAGTGGGGTACGGCGTCTGGGGTGGCTGGTGGTGGTACTGCTGGACCGGTGGCGGTGCCAGCGCCGGGTCGACGCCCGGTGACCAGGCTGGCTGGGCGACGGGGCTCGGCGGGGCGGTGCTGTGACCTGCCTGAGCGATGCTCGGGTCTTCCTGTGCGGCGGTGAAGGTCGCCGGAGCGGGGGCGGGGTTCGCCTGGGCGGCCGTCGGGGTGGGCTGGGCGGTGGCGGGCCAGCCCGGGACGGCCTCACCGCCGGTCGGGCCGCCCTGCGACGGCACGGCCGGCAACACCACGGTCTGGTCGGACAGGACGCTACGGGCCTGCTGAGTCGGCACCGCCGGGGAATCGAGGATGCCCAGCCCGGAGTCACCCTCCGCGTCGGTGCCGCCCGTGTCCATCATGGTCTGCCCGGCGGTGCCGGCCTGCGCAGCCGTAGTGGTCGGCCCACCGGCCACGGCCTGCGCAGCCGTCGTGGTCTGCCCGGCGGTGCCGGCCTGCGCAGCCGTAGTGGTCGGCCCACCGGCCACGGCCTGCGCAGCCGTCGTGGTCCGCTCGGCGGTCACGGCCTGCGCAGCCGTCGTGGTCCGCTCGGCGGTCACGGCCTGCCCAGCCGCCACGGCCTGCGCATCCGTCGTGGTCTGCGAGGGCGTCGTGGTCTGGGCGGGGGAGTCAGCGCCTGGAGTTGGCAGGGGCTGGGGTGGGGCGCTGCTGCTCCAGGGCGGTGCGGTCAAACCCCAGGGGGGAACGGGCGTTGCGCTCACCGGAGGCGCGGAGACGGGCAGTCCGTAGGGCGGCCCCGACACAGGCGGCCCGAAGCCAGGCGGTGCGGACACCGGGTAGGTGTGCCCTGGTGGTGCGGAGACGGGTTGGGCGTAGCCGGGTGGTGCGGACACCGGGTAGGTGTGCCCTGGTGGTGCGGAGACGGGTTGGGCGTAGCCGGGCGGTCCGGAGACGGGTGGGCCGTAGCCGGGTGGAGCGGAGACCGGGTATGGGTGAGCTGGTGGTCCGGAGACCGGGTACGGCTGGCTGGGGGGCGCGGAGATCGGATGCGGGGTCACCGGCGGTGCGCTCATGGGCTGGGCCGGTGGTCCGGTCACCGGGTACATCGGCCCAGGCTGGCCGACGGTCGGGGTGGGCCTGCCCGGTGATGTCGCCTCGGTGTCGGACACGTTGTGCGATTCGCTCGGCGTGGTTGGCCGGGCGGCGGCTCGGGCGGCCTCCTCGGCGAGCAGCGGCTCGATCTGCCGTACCCGGATCGTGGGCTCGTCCCAGCGCGGTGCCGGCACCGCCGGTGTTGCCGGCGGGGCGGTCGACGCCGGGGCGGTTGGGGTCGACGGCGAGGTCGCCTGGTCGCCCATCCGCTGACGTGGTGCCGTGGCTGGCGCGGACGGCGGTCGGTCTGGTGGTCGCTGCCCGGTCGGTGTTGTCGGCGGGACCTCAGTCCTCGGCCGGGGCATCGGACCGACCGCTGGCCGAGGTGGTCCGGGCGGTTGCTGGTCGGCGTGCTGGAGCGGCGGTACCGCATTCACGGGGGGTTGCCCGCTGACCCGTGAGCCGAGTGACGTCGCATTCGCCGGCGGTGGTGGGTCGGCACGCGGGCGCGGCGGCGTCGCGGGCGTGGGTGCGGCCGTCTGCGGACCGGGCCGCGCCGGTGCGATCGAGGAAGCTGCCGGCTGGACGGGCGCCGTCCGAGGGGCAGGGACCGGTGCCGCAGGGGCGTTGCTGGGCGGGGTGGGTGTGGCGGGTGCGCGTACCGCTGGAGGGGTTGGTTGGTGCGTGGCCGGCGGCTGCGGCGGTGCCCAGGGAGACGGCCGGCGGCGGGTCACCGGCGGAGGGTCGCATCGCGGCGAGGGTCGCCAGCGACAGGGTCGGGCCGGAGAGCGCCGACCGGACACCCGGCTCGGTCACCGGGGTGGCCGGGGCCGGACCGGGCGTCGGCGCGGGGTGCTGCTCGCCCGGCGTCGACGCGGGTGGGCCGAGGTAGTCGCGGGCTGCGCGTACCGCCGGGTGGTTCTCCCCGAGCGCGGCGGGCCCCGCGGTGGCGACACGGGTGTAGTTGCGGCGGGCCTCGTGCCGGTTGCCCAACTCCTCCGCTACCTCGGCGAGCTCGAAGGCGAGCGCGAGCATCAGCGGGTCGGAGTGCTCCCAGCGCCGCTCGCCCGCCGCGAACGCCTCCTCCAACACCCGGCGGGCGGCGAGCGGGTCGTCCCCCTCCCGGTGCAGCCGTGCCAGCACATGGGCGGTGTGCAGTACCTCGGGATGGTCGTCACCGTACGGCGGCGGTGCGGATTCGACGGCCTCCGTGAGCAGGTGCCGGGCGGCGCTGAGGTCGCCCGCGGCGCGCAGGGCGAGGGCTCGGTGCTGGGCGGCTGCCAAGGGGGAGGGATGGGACACGGGGCAATGCTGCCGTCAGAGGGCGGCCGGACGCTACCCGGACACGCTCCGACGGTGTGTCGGCGCGGCCTTTTGAGGTGGCTTGATCAGCGGCGGGAGCGTCGGGGGAGAGGCGCCGGAAGGCGATGTGCATGATCCACGAGTGGCGTGTACAGTAACTCCCCGTGCGGCCCACCGTGCCGACCACCGGATGGAAAGATCATCTGGTCGGCGAGGTAGGCTGAACATGTAGGTCCGGGTGGCGGAATGGCAGACGCGCTAGCTTGAGGTGCTAGTACCCGTATAGGGTGTGGGGGTTCAAGTCCCCCCTCGGACACATTATTTCCACACGAACTGTGATGGTTGTTCGTGTTTTGCGTGATCCCCGTCCCGTTGGGCGGGGATTTTTGCTGTCGTAGCGAGGAGGCTCCCCGCCGGGGTGAGCGGGTGGATCGCGGTTTCGGCTTCGATGGTCCACGCGTGGTAGGGGTCGGTGCGCTGTGGATTGCCTGAATGGCGACGAAGTGTTCTTCGCTGGCCAGCGGAGGGTGCGCGATCTCGCGGGAGATGACCCAGTCGGTGGAGGCGGTCCACCGTTGGATCTCGTGGACCCGCTCAGCCCGGGCGACACTGAACGCCCTGCCCGGCCGGCGAAACGTGCAACCACCGGAGCCCCGTGCCGACCGTGCGGGGCATTGAAACATCATGATGAATCATATATAGTGGCCCGTTAGGAAAGCGCTTTCCTGACCGACTTTGGGAATGTTTCCGAAGCGGTAGCAACCTGCTCCGTTGAGAAGACGACGCGGCGGCGCGCGTCCTACCTGCGTCAGGCAACTACCTGATCCCACCCCTGTCATCCGGGCCGGCGTGTGCGCTGCTGCGCGGGTGCGAGCGCGAGAAGGATTGTCATGAGCATTCAAACCGTCCCAGAGGTCGCCCGCCGGCGGCGCCGGGCGCCAGTCCTCGTTCTGGGGCTGAGTGTATTGCTGCCATTTCTGTTGGTGCCTGGTCAGGCACACGCCGCGATCCCACCGCAGGATCCCGGGGTCACATTGCGCACCTACAACCTCGGAATCGATCGGTCCGGACTCTGCACGCTCAAGCCCGGACAGACTCCCAACGTCGACAAGCTGATGCCAGTGATCGACTGGTCGACCCAGGCCGACTTCGGCGTCGCCGACAGGTTCCACACCCAGGTCATCGCGAACATCAACATCACCACGGCCGGCTCGTACGTGTTCCGGCTCACCAGCGACGATGGCTCCCGCTTGCGCATCGACAGAAGCACCGTCGTCGACAATGACGACGCGGACAGCACGTTCACGACGGTCATCGACCACGACGGCCTTCATGGCGCGTTGCCGAAAGACGGCACCATCGACCTGTCCGCCGGCTATCACAAGCTGCGCATCGAACATTTCGATAACACCAGTGGGCAGGCGCTCAGACTGGAGTGGCGGCCACCGGGATCCACACAGTTCTCGCTCGTGCCGACCACGGCGCTGAGCACCGAATCCGGAGTGACCCGGGTGACCGCACCTGGCACCAAGGAATGCGTCGAGGGGGTGGACAGTCCGGGGGACGGGCTGCCACTGGACGCGGTGCATCCCAATTACACGCTGACCAATCTGCGTCCCAGCGGGTTCGAGCCAAAAGTCACCGGGATGGACTGGCTGCCCGACAACAGGCTGGCCATCACCACGTGGGGCGGCGACTACGGCACCACTACGCCGCTTGGCGAGGTCTATGTGCTGGGCAACGTCACCGGCACCACCTCTGCCGCGCAGGTGACGGTGAAGAGGATCGCCACAGGGTTGCAGGACCCCATGGGAATCAAATATGTGGACGGCAAACTGTACGTCGCGGAGCGGTACGGGCTGATCGAGCTGACCGATGCCGACAGCGATGACATCATCGACAGCAGGCGAACGGTGGCGACTTGGCCGTTCGGCGGGACCTACCACGAGTTCGCGATCGGCCTCCTGTACAAGGACGGCTACTTTTACCTCAACCTGTCGGTCCAGATCACTCCTGGCGGACGCTCCACCAAACCGCAGCTCGCCAACAATCGCGGCACCGCGATCAAAGTCAACAGGGCGACCGGACAGGTCGAGTACACAGCAAGCGGATTGCGTACCCCGAATGGCATAGGCTGGGGCCCCGAAGGCGGCATCTTCGTCACCGACAACCAGGGCGACTGGCTACCGGCCAACAAGCTGGTGCATCTCAAGCCGGGCCGGTTCTTCAACCACTACAACGATCCGGCCGGTCCGTTCGACTCGAACGCGGTCACACAGCCGGTCCTGTGGCTGCCGCACAACGAGATCGCGAACTCGCCGAGCACACCGCTCATGCTCACCCAAGGCCTGTTCGCCGGCCAGATGCTGTTCGGTGATGTTACCTATGGCGGGATCCAACGCGGGTATCTGGAGAAGGTCAACGGCGAGTATCAGGGTGCGGTCTTCCGCTTCACCCAGGGACTCGAGGCCGGCATCAGCCGGATCACCCTCGGCCCCGACGGTGCGATCTACGCGGGCGGCATCGGCGGTGGACAGGCCAGCAGCAACTGGCGTCAGCAGGGCAAGCTCACCTTCGGTCTGCAAAAACTCACCCCCAGCAGTAGCAACGCCTTCGACATGCTGGCGATGCGGGCGGTCGCCGGTGGCTTCGAACTCGAATACACCCAGCCGTTGTCGGCCGCAACGCTGAGCTCGCTGGCGTCGCGGTACGCCGTCCGGCAGTGGCGTTACACCCCGACCTCCAGCTATGGCGGCCCAAAGGTCGACTTGGAAACGCTGAGCGTCACTTCGGCCATCCCTTCGGCCGACGGCAAGAAAGTCACGTTGCGGATCAACGGCTTGAAGTCCGGGCGGGTGGTGTACGTGCACTCGCCACGGCCGTTCAGTTCGGCTTCGGGGCAGTCCCTGTGGAGCACGGAGGCCTGGTACACGCTCAACTCTCTGCCCGGCGGCCCGTACGAAGCCGAGTATGCGGCGCTCAGCGGCGCGACCGCAGGGTCCGAACATTCCGGTTACAGCGGAACCGGTTACGCCGACTTCGCGGCGTCCGCGAACACCGGCGCACACACCGAATGGACAGTCAACGCGCCGAGCGCGGGAACCTATTCGCTGGAATTCCGTTACGCCAACGGCGGACCCGTCGACCGGCCTCTGGCCATCGCGGCCAACGGCACGACTGTCAGCCCAGCGCTTTCGTTCCCGCCGACGGGTGCGTGGAACACCTGGCGAACCGTATCGCTGAGCACAACGCTACCGGCCGGGCAGAGCAAGATCCGTGCGACCACGACGGGCGCCAACGGCGCCAACCTCGACCACGTCGTCGTCGCTCCGGTATCTCGCATCCCCCTGTTCGACGGTACCGGCCTGGCGGCATGGGAGAACACAAACGGCGGCCCTGCGACCTGGCCGGTGGCCGGCGGATCGATGGAATCGCTTGGCGGAAACATCCGTACCAGAGCGAAATTCGGCGACTTCAAGCTGCACGGCGAGTGGCTGCAACCCGACTACCCGCCCGAGGTCACCGGACAGGCCCGCGGCAACAGCGGATTCTACCTCCAGGAACGCTACGAGATTCAGGTGCTGGACTCCTTCGGTGACACGACACTGGCCAACAACGAGGCCGGAGCCATCTACCTCAGGCGTGCTCCCGACCGGAACATGGCAACCGCGCCCAACACATGGCAGACGTTCGACATTACGTTCCGCGCGGCGCGGTTCAGCGCGACAGGCGCGAAACTCGAAGACGCCAGGGTCACTGTGGTGTGGAACGGCGTTGTTGTCCACAACAACGTCGCCATCAGCGGACCCACCGGAAACGGCCAGCCCGAAGGGCCGTCGCCTGGCTCCATAGCCTTGCAAGACCACGGCGACCCCGGCGCGAATCCCCGCTTCCGCAACATCTGGATCGAACCGCTGAGTTGACGCACACTCTGGTGTCGCCGCCGGTTCCGTGCGGCGGCACCAGAGTCCTGCGTGTCCGCCGGACCGGGCCACGTTGTCGGAGTACGGGTCGGCGGCGGTGATGAGGTAGACGTCGCACCCGGTCGCCTGCTGGATCATGTCGGCGAGGACCCGGGTGTTACCGGTCGTCAGGGTTCGGCGACCGCCGTAGTGGTACGCACCCGCCCGGGCGAGTTGCGCCGTGATCTTGGTGGTAACTCCTCGCCGGGGAAGAAACGCTCGCACAGATCTAGCGCGGCGTCGATGTCGCTGACGCCGATCGTCCGAGGTTGCCGCGCCAAACGATCGTCCAGCTGATGGAGCAAGTCGTCGATCGCTTCGCGGTGGCGATCGTCGCAGCAGCTCACCAGCAGGACCTGCGAACCATTGCGGGACGAGGGCAGTTGATGTTGTATTGCCTACGGCAGCGGCTAGGTCGGCTGCGGCCCGAGGAGGCTGCGGTGCTTGCACTGCTCGGCCGGTGGATCGCCAAACACCGAATGTGGGTGCTCGCTGGCTGGAGCGTGATCACGCTGGCCGGTGCGATGCTCGGAGGTGCGGTTTACGACCGGACCCAGTCGGTGGACAGTCTGCGACCCGACGCGGAGTCCATGGTCGCGCAGTCGCGCATCGACCGGCTCGACCCGCAGGGGGAGCGGATCGTGGCGGTCATCGCGGGCCGCGACTTCAACGCCACGGCACTGGTGGACAGCGCCACGCGGGTGATGTTCGACATCCGCGCGATCCCGGGAGTTGCGTCCGTCACCGATGCCTACACCGCAGGATCTTCGCAGGTGGCCGCCGATGATCAAAGCTCGCTCGTCGTCGTCGAGCTGCGCCCGCAACTCAGCGACGACGAGGCGCTCGCGGTGGCTGACCAGGTGGCCGCCGCACTGCGCCGCATCGACGCCCCCAGGGTGCTGGTCGGTGGGGAGTTGCTTGCCGAGCGGACCTTCGGCGAGCAGGCCGTCAAGGACGCCGCCATCGGCGAGTCGATCGCGCTGGTGGTGCTCTGCGGCGTTCTCACCGTCGTGCTCGGCGGGCTGATCGTAGGCAGTCTGCCGCTGGCGGCCGCCCTCGCCGCGGTTGCCGCAACGCTGCTGGCGCTGAGCGGGCTCGCCGAGGCGATGCCGGTCAGCGAGTACGCGGTCAACGTCGTCACCCTGCTCGGTCTCGGCCTCGCCGTCGACTACAGCCTGCTGATCCTTGCCCGGTTCCGGGAGGAACGCGAGGCGGCCCCTAAGGCATCGGTGGCGGAGCTGCTCGCCGCGACCACCGCGACGGCCGGACGTGCCGTTCTCGTGTCCGGTCTTACCGTCGGTGCGGCACTGGCTGGTCTTTTCGTCTTCGCCGAGCCGCTGCTGGCGGCGATGGCGCTGGGTGGAGCGCTGGTCGTCGGCATGGCCACGGTGATCGGGCTGACCCTGGTCCCCGCGCTGATCGCCCTGGCACACAGGCGTATCCCGCCGCCGCGAGGCGCCCGGATACGGTCCTCGGCGGGCAGCTCCCGTCGCCCGGCGCCGGGTCGGCCGGGCCTGCTGGCGCGGCTGGCGGCGTTCTCGCAGCGCCGTCCCGCCGCGGTGGCGTTGACCGTGACCGCCGGCCTGCTTCTGCTGGCGTCTCCGTTGTTCCAGATCACGCTCGCCAACTCCGACGCACGGTCGCTGCCGGCCGCCAGCGAGGAGCGGTTGGCGTACGAGGCCGTCGAACGGGACTTCGCCACCTGGGCCGCGCAGCCGGTCACCGTGCTCATCGAGGCCGGTGCCACCGAGCCGCCGGTGCCGGCGTTGCTGCAACAGTTGCGCGACCTCACCGGCGAGAAGGAGCTCGACCTGCGCTCGGACCTGCCGGCCGACGTCACCGTGGTGGACTTGCGCCCGGCCGGCCCGGCGAGCGGCGAACCGGCCCAACGCCTGGTCCGTGACCTGCGGGCCCTCGACATGCCGGTGCCGCTCCTCGTCGGGGGGCCCGCTGCCGAGCTCATCGACGCGCGGGAGTCGACGGCCGCGCGGCTACCGATCGCGGTGGCCGTCATCGTCGTCGCGACCGGGCTGCTGCTGGTCGCCTTGACCGGCTCGGTCGTCGTACCGGTCAAGGCCATCTGCATGAACATCCTGACGCTGCTGGCGACCCTCGGCGTCCTGGTCGCCGTGTTCCAGTGGGGATGGGGTTCGGCCCTGCTCGGGTTCGAACCCTGGGGGGCTCTGGACATCACCACACCGCTGCTGCTCTTCGTGTTTATCTTCGGGCTGTCGATGGACTACGAGGTGTTCCTGCTCGCCCGGATCAAGGAGGAGTGGGACCGCCGTACCGCCAACGGCCGGATCGACAACGACCGGGCAGTCCTCGCCGGCATCACCGCGACCGGTCCGATCGTCACCACCGCGGCCGTGGCGCTGGGTATCGTCTTCCTCGGCTTCGCCCTCGGCGAACTGATAGCGGTCAAGGAGATCGGTGTCGGCATGACTGTGGCCGTGCTGCTGGACGTCACCGTGGTCCGTGGACTGCTGCTGCCCTCTGTCATGTCCCTTCTCGGCGCGGCGAACTGGTGGCGTCCCGGCCGCCGTGCGACGCCCGCTTTGTAAGACGTCAGTTCAGTGAGTGAGTAGCTGGCGTAGGCAGATCAACGAGCAGGCGACGCTGACCACGCCTTCGTGGATGTCGGCCGGTGTTCGTAGAAGCGGGGTAGGTCCATTCGACGACCCGGCGCAGCTTGCCCGGCCCGCAGCCGTGGGCGCTGCCGCGGCGGGCAATCTTCGGCGTGATGGCGGCGTTGCCGCGGCAACCGGCTGCACTTGTGGCGAGGACATGGGCTTCGCCCCGCGCGTTGGCCGAGTAGTTGTACCACTCGTCCGCACGCTCCCACCGCTGCGGGCGTCGTACTCCTTGAGACCCTCGTTGGTGAAGACCCCGGAGTCCTCGGAGTGGATTGAGTCGATCCCAGCCTCGGATAGCGCCTCCTGGATCAGGGGAGTGCCCTGTTCAATGGCCTCCGAGTGCCGGAACTGCGTCGTCTTGCGACAGCCCCTCAAGGTCGAGAACGATAGCGGTGACAACATCGCTGGAGGTCTGAAGCCGTGCGGTGTACGGCGATGGAGGAGTTGTGTCGGAATCGGCCCCGGTAGGTCGTCGTCACGAGGTAGCCGGTGGCGGTCAACTGCCACTGTGGCAGGAGAGCGACACCGGCGCCCACATCGCGAAAGTGCCTCGCGCTGTGGCTCAGGGCTGACTGGTGGCCGCCGGTCTGGTGATCTGCCCACTCCCCGGTCCACATTGCGAGCTGGCGTACCAGGCGCTCGCTTTTCTGCCGGGACGTGGCGGCCCACTTCTCTGCCTGCTCGGCGCTGTGGCCGCTACCGGTCAGCCATGGGTGGGCTGTCCATTGTCCTGCCGGCGGCAGGACTGCCGTGCGTGCCTTGACAGGAAGGCGGAGCAGCAGGACAGTCGACATTCTCATAGACGCTCAGCTATTCAAGGTGAGGTGGTGCCATGCGGAAGTCGCTGACTGCTGTGGCCGCCATCGCTGTTGCCGTGGTCGCGATGATGGCCGCGATCTCACATGCCAGTGCGGCGAACGCGGCGGCCGGGTGTCGGGTGAACTACGTCGTCACCAGCCAGTGGACCGGTGGCTTCCACGCCGACATCGCGGTCACCAACTTGGGTGACCAAGTCAACGGGTGGACGCTGCGGTTCGCGTTCCCTGCAGTCGACCAGCGGCTCACGCAAACCTGGAGCGCCACCTGGGCCCAGGCGGGCCAGCAGGTCAGCGCGACCAATCTGGGCTGGAACGCGACCCTGGGCACCAATGGCTCCGCGAACATCGGTTTCGTTGGCGCCTGGTCGGGCAGCAACCCCATACCGGCGTCGTTCACGCTTAACGGCGTCACGTGCACCGGCGGCGTCCTGCCCAGCGTGACGTCGACCCGGACGACCACACCGCCGGTCGCTGACTGGCCGGCGATCGTCACCTGGCTGAGCCCGACCGCCGGCGCGGTGTACACCACGCCGGGAACCGTCCCGCTGGCGGCGACCGCGACCGTGGGAGGCGGACACAGCATCACCTCGGTGTCGTTCCGGGTGGACGGCGTCACGGTGGCCCGGGGGGTGAGGACGACCGGTGACCGGTACGAGGCGCTGTGGACACCACCGATCGGGGAGCCCGGCACCAGCACCACCTTCGTGCTGTACGTCTCGGCCGGCACCGACCAGTCGCTGTCTGGCGCTGCGCCGCCGTTGCTGGTCACGGTGGTGACTCCGGCGTCCACCGGCACCAACCACCCGCCGGCGGTGGCGTTGAGCACCCCGGGCGGGCAGACCTACTTCCTCGAACCGACGACCGTCACGCTGGTCGCCGACGTCGCCGACACCGATCCCGGGGACCTCGTCAGCCGGGTGGAGCTTTACCTCGGCGCAACCCGGCTGGCCGTGACGCCGACCAACAGCGGACAGCGCTACCAGTTCCAGACGACCCTGTCGGCCGGCACGTCGTCCACCTTTACCGTGCGGGTCCACGATTCCCACGGCGGCCTCGGCATCTCGAACCCGCTGACCTTCACCATCCGTTAGCGCCTCGGCCCTCCGTTGAGGGCTGACCAAGGTCCTTCCACTGGCCGTCGATACGTTGCGAGTCGGCACGCGCTCTGGGTCAATTCGACCAGGCCATCGGGGTTGGCGGTGACCGTCGTGGTGGGTGAATCTGCGGCGGTCGCCTCCCGCGGAGTGCTCCCCGGTTTCGCGCAACGGTCGACAATGCTCTATGTCGCCTGGCAGGGGAGTGTGCGCAGATCAAGGCGGTTAGGAGCCGTTGGTTGGCCCGGCCTTGCATCTGGGAGCAGATTGGGTGCAGGTTGGCGAAGAGGTCTCCGCGACCGAAGTGCTCACCGGCGCCCGACAGGTACGAGGGCTTCGACCTGCAGTGATGCGGTCGATCGGTGCGGTGTGACCTCCCAGTGGACACCGGAGAGGTCAAGCCTTCAGCCTCCCGACTGGCTGGTGCCGGATGTTGACTGATGCCTGCCGGCACCAATCACGAGACCAGCCCGCATCGATGCACGGCTCTTCGGCGGCACCAAAGGCATCAACGCTGACGCTCCCGCGGTAGTGGTAGGGCGGCGTCCGCACATGTCGAAGTGCGGTTACCCACCGCGTCTCAATCAATTTCGCGGGTGGACGAAGCATTGCGTGAGTCCGCTGTCACGAGCGGTCCCCGCCTCGAGCGGGCGGCCACCGCACCACGATCAGCCCGGCGATGTAGTAACCGTCCTCATCGACGCGGGTGGCAACGTCGAGTTCGACTGTCGTCGCCGTGGTGCGTAATCGGTGGACTTCCCAGTGGCGGTACCGAAGGTCACGTAGCCAGGCTCGCTTAACCTCTTCCGCGACACGCATCGGTGACGCCGCCGGCTCGGCGATACAGGCAGCCGTGATCTGCTGGGCAGGGTCGGGGCCTGTGGTCACGGTCACTTCCCGGATCGAGGGGCACCGGAACAGGTAGTGGTCGAAGTCGATCGACATGCCCGAGAGATTGTCCGGATCGGCCGGGGTTGCCACAGATGCGACTGCGCGGACTGCCTCGGCGAAGCCGGTTGGATCGGCGTCGTCGACTGGTGGCTCGGGGAAAACGATGGCCTGCACGTCGTCCCACCAAGTCCGGCCCGTTCGGCGGCGCCACCAGTACAGGACGGTCCGATCATCCGGCCAAGCCGCCAGGGCGCCACCGCGTGGCTCGAAGCGGTCCCCTTGAAGGTCGATCGTCCGCCAGTGCGGTTCTCTGCGGTAGTCGGCCGGGTCGGCTCGGTTCTCGACGAGGCTGTCCTCGTCACAGGCGCCGTACCTGCCAAAGTTGCGTTGCGCGTCAATCAATGAGGATTTGTTCGCGCCGCCTGCGCGGTACGGCCAACGTAGCTGGTAAACATCGTCCTCCCAGCGGCACACCTGGCAGATTTCGTGTGAGCCTGGCGGATCCCCCAATGTGCGGTAGCCGCAACAGACACACGGATAGGGGAGGTCCATGCGATCAGTGTGCCCGACACCCGTGCCGCACCAATGGCAGCCGCATACCTTCGGTCTGCTGGGCGATCACAGCGAAGCTGCGGGCGTCGACCGGGTCGGTCTTGGGGCCCTGGCCGGTGGCGAACACCCGGGCCCGGGCGGACAGCCTCGCGGGAACGTCCACGACGGTCTCGCCAGCGGATCGCTGACTGTGGGCTGCCGGGTCAGCGAGCGGTGGGGTTGGTCAGTCGGTCCAGTTCGGTGGCGGCAAGTCGGCGCAGGGTCTGATCAGGGTCGCGGGTATACCGGCGGAGGATGTCCGGGGCGGCGTCAGGCGCGACATGTCGTGCAACGACTGCGACCCGCTGACGGACCATTGGATCCGGATCGTTCACCAATTCGACCAAGAGGTGCCCCCGGTGCCACGCAGCCTCGCCACCGACGCTGGCGAGTCCGCTGAGGGTCGCCGCCCGTACTGCGGCCTCGCCGTCTCGTGCCAGCATCGTGAGTTGCGGCGCCACGCGGGGATCCGAGTCAGCCGCCTTCGCGAGCGCTTTGGCGGCTTGGACTCGCAGTTGTGGGTCTTGGTCGGCAGCCAGCGCCAGTAGCGTATCGACCGCCGCTGGCCCTCCGACTGAGCCGAGGGCTTCCGCAGCGTTTTCGCGGACGTGCCGATCGGCGTCGTGGATGAGCCGTAGCAGGGCCGGGGTCGCCTCGTGACTGCCGAGTCGCCCGAGTGCGTAGGCGACCATGGACCGTACTCGCGGTGTCGGGTCGGCGGCGAGGGCAACGAGCGGTGCGACCGCGTCAACCCGGCTGGTGTAGCCAAGCCTGCTCGCGGCCGACACACGTACCTGCTCGTTCAGATCACGCAACGCCATAACGAGCGCGCCGAATGCCCAGTCGTCGCCGGTTGGGTCAGGGATCGAGTCGACCGCCATGGACCTAATCTCCGGGTCGGCGTCGGTCACGGCCGCGGCCAGCAGCTCGACATCCTGTGCGTCGACCACGATCCCGAGCGCCCACAGCCCCACACGGCGCAGCTCTGGCGTATCACCCATGGCGAAATCACGGACCACACGCCGGCTGGCCGAACGGTCTGCGTGCAGCAGCTCGATGATCTCGGTCTGGAGACTGTCCTGGTCGTCCCCGAGATCGCGCGCCGAAGCGCGTAGCAGCACCGGCAGCGCCGCCACACCCTCGATGCCAGCCAAGACACCGGCGATCAGGTCCCGGCCGTAGAAGTTCCCCTCGTCGAGGAACTGGTCCAGTACCTCCTGCAGCCGGGGTACCAAAGCAGTGTCCCCGGATGCGGCCAGTGTCGTGACGGTCGGCGCGATGTCGTCGTAATCGTCCTCTAGCTCCACGGCATGCCGGACCACAGCCTCCAAGGCCTCACGGCTGTCGATCATCCGGTTACCCTGCCACACCACCACCCCGGCGGTGGAACAGCCAACGCATTGTCTGTGGCGACCTCTTCGGCGTGCCCGTAGGATCCAGCGTTGGCGTTCTCTGCAGCGGCTGGGGCGGTGTCCGCTCATGCCGAAAGTCGTGCACCTTCGTACGCCACGTGACCGCTCTTTAGGCGGTCGCAGCCGGATCACCGGGCATAGTCGTCCCGCAGCGTTCAGTGCACGCCCGTACGATCGCCGGCATGTTAGGGGTGCACTTCGCCATTACGTCCGAGCAGGAGCGCTTGCTACTAGCGGCGGACGACGACAAGTTGGGCGAGTTCCTTGAGGAGCTAGAGGAGTCTCGGGAAGAGGACGCTTTGACGGTTGACACCGACAAAGCCTGGGACGCGATCCACCGCTGCCTGACCGATGGCACGCTCGACCCAGGCGGCGGCGTGTATCCGTGGTCCCACGCGGTGCTCGGTGGCCGGCACCTACACGTTGACCGACACCGACCTGCTGGATTTGTTGATCGCGCACGACGCCACCGCGATCGTGGCGCCCGCAGCCGCCGAATGGCGTGCCTTGGCCGCCACCTACGACACCGTCGGCCGCCTCGACGCCGCCTCAGCGGTGCTGGCCCCACAATCTCGACATCTTGATCTTTGCCGGCCAGCCGGCGCTTTAGGCCGGGCTTGCCGGCGGCGGACCGTTCATCGAGCTGCCGCCGGCGTAACACGCGCGCCCACATCGTCGCAGGTCCGCCCGAGCGTCGTGCCACGCGTGAACCTGAAACGCTAAACTCGGCACCGGCCCGCACGTCGGCCGGAACCACCGAGCGGGCCACGCCGGCGCGCATCATCGGGGATAGGGTGCCGTGCATGGAGTGGGACTACGAGGCGTATCGGTTAATCGATCCCGGTGAGGCCGAGCGGCGGTTCTCGTTGTCTGCACATGTTGGATATCCCTACGCCGACCCTGCCGACCAGCAGGAGATCCGGCTGTTCGAGGGCGATTGGACGGTCGACGGTGACCTGATGTCGGCGTTCGACTTCACCCGGCCGCCGTACCACGTCATCATCGACGGTGACCTGACCCAAGTCAGCGAGCTGACCTGGGTGACCGACGACCGCTCCTCGTTCTTCCTGGTCTGTGGCAATGTGGAAGCCCGGGCGGTGACGCTCGGCGGAGTCACCGCAGGGCCGGAACTTGTCATCAGCGGGAGTCTGGTGGCAGACGAGGGCGTACTCGGCGACTGCGACGACCCCGGCGGCCGGCTCGTTGTCCATGGTCGTACGCACACCCCGATCGCGTTGGTACTCGACGCCTTCGTCATGGATTTTCGTCGGTCGCTGGACGGCGTCGCCGTCGGCGAACCCAGCGCCTTCGTCGGGTCACATCCTGTCGCCAGCTATGCGGACGCACTGCGCCCCGGGCTTATCGTCGACGGCGAGTTCGACAGGGAAGCAATCTGGGAAGACCTCAGCGCTGGCGGCGGTTCCCTCCTGTGGTCGCAGTACAACCCTCGGTCGGACTGACCGCTCCTGCGGTGGCAGGCAGGTGGATCCGGGCCAGGGTGTCGGTGAGGCCGGCCTGCCGCTCGGTCTACCTCCACCAGGTGCCCGGCGGCCCGAGAGTCGACCTCGCCGAGCAGAGGGCGAATCCGGTCGAGCTCGTCGACACAGTTCGTCGGACCGGCATAGTCCCGAAGGGCATGTTGAGCGCCACCTGCGCCTGCCCCGCTACCCCTCGGAGGTTTCGATCACTGCGGCCGGAAACATCACCGATGTGACCAGGCGTCGGCTCACCGAAGGGCTAGCGCGCCTGCAGGTGCATTGGAGCGGCGTGCTGGAGGAGGTGGACCTCCTCGGTCGGCTCTACGACGTTGACGCCCTGCCCAGCCGAGATCCCCGTTTTCACACTGCCGGCCAGGACATCGAACCCGGAGCTGTCTCGGGTTGAGCTGTTGGAGGCTCCGCCTCCTGCGCGCAGCGCGTACGAGGGTGGCGGGCTTACAGTCGTTTGAGGCCGTGGTGGGGAAAGGGTCCTCGCGCTGTGCCGAACCGCAGACAGCCCGCCCGCTACCATCCACGCGTGATACGGAACCGTCGATGGGTACGGTGGATCTTTATCGTCAGCGGTGCGGTATTTCTGCTGATGGGCGGGTACTGGCTCTTCACCACAACCCGGGCGCAGGCCAATGGGCAGGCGGGCTGGACCGGTGGGTTTATCGCGGTAGCTGGGTTGGCGTTCGGGATGGCCCAAGTTGTTCTCGGCGCCTTGGCGCTGCGCCGACAGCAGCCGGCCCGCGGCGTAGCGCCGACCGTGGCGGCACCTCCGGCCACACCAGGAATGATCTCGCTGACCGCGCCGGAGCCCGCCGCACACACGCGGGGCCGTGACGAACTGGTCGGCGAACTCGTCAGGCTCGTCCGCCGGCGGTACCGGCCAGCGGCGCGGGTACGGGTGCTGCACGGCTTGGGCGGTGCAGGCAAGAGCACTGTAGCTCAGCTGGTGGCCAGGCGATTCGCCGATCGCCAGGGAAAAGTCTGGTGGGTCTCGGCGGCGAACGCCACCGCCCTGCAGACCGGAATGCGGCAGCTCGTCGCCGATCTCGGCGCCTCCGATCACGACATACAGCGGGCCTGGTCCGGGCTGACCGGCGCCCCGGATCTGCTATGGACGCTGCTGTCCGCCGTTCCCGGACGCTGGCTACTAGTCATCGACAACGCCGACGACACCCGGTTACTGGGACTGGACGGCGAGCCGGTCACGGCCGCACGGGGGTGGGTCCGACCGGTACCGAACCGTCGGGGCCTCCTACTGGTCACGACTCGTGACGGTGACCCCGAATTGTGGAACACCTCCTGGTGCCGGTTGCACCAGATCACGATGCTGTCCGCCTCCGACGGTGCGGCAGTACTGATCGAACATGCCGGAAAACACGCGGGCGGCGTACGGGAGGCCGTCGCACTGTCGCAGCGTCTCGGCGGCCTGCCGCTGGCTCTCGGCCTGGCCGGCCGGGCCTTGGCCGACGCACAGCTATTGCGGCTACCCGGCATCCCGACCACCTTCGCGGCCTATCAGGCCGCGATCGATCCGCTCGGCGAGTCCAGCATCGGCGAGGCCGTTAGCCGAACGTTGGAGATGTCACTCGACCTGCTCGACAATCGCGGCCTGTCTGAAGCCCGGTCGCTGCTGTGGCTCCTCGCAACCTTCGCCGACGCGCCGATCTCGACCGGGCTGCTGGGATCACCGTTGAATCCACGCGATACGCAAGAGATACTGCGCGCCCTGGCCACACTTGGTCTGATCACCGTCGAACATGGCGAGTCGGACGCGGCGAGCCTGCGCCTACATCCCCTCATCCGCGCCGCCACTGATCCGGTGGCCCAGTTGAGCCTCGCGGTCACACTGCTGGCCGGATTCGCCGACGGCGACCCGGACGACTCCGGGCAGTGGCCAAAGTGGCAGGCCGTTGCCCCGCATGCCTTCCACCTGCTGACCCAGGCAGCCCGCACCACCGACACTGACCTGATCATCCGTGCCGCTTGCATCGCCGAAAACGCCGCCCGTCACCTCAACGCCACCGGGCTCTACGCCGTAGCCCTCGACCATCTGAACGCCCTGCGGTCGATCCGAGAACGGGAGCAGGGCGCGCACCATCCCGACACCCTTACCACCCGGTACCGCCAGGCATACACAACCGGATTCGCCGGCGATCCGGCTGCCGCCCGCGATCGGTTCGCCGCGCTACTGTCCGTCCAGGAACGGGCGTTGGGCGCCGGCCATCCGGACACCCTTGACACCCGTAACCAGTTGGCCCGCTGGACCGGGGAAACTGGCGACATCGTGGCGGCCCGTGACCAGTACGCGGCACTGCTGCCCGTCCATGAGCGCATCCTCGGCCCAGAACATCCGGCCACCCTGGCGTCGCGGCAGGGGCTCGCCCAATGGACTGGCCGGGCCGGCGACTCAGCTGCTGCCCGCGATCAGTTCGCCGCGCTGCTACCGGTCCGGGAACGGGTACTGGGCGACGAACACCCGGACACGTTGGCTACCCGGCATCGGCTGGCCCAGTGGACCGGCTGGTCAGGCGATGCCAGGGCGGCCCGTGACCTGCTCATCGGTGTGGCCGACAGCTGCCGCCGGGTGCTCGGTGCGGAGCACCCAGATTGCCTGTACGCCCAACATGACCTGGCGCGCTGGATCGGATACGCAGGCGATGCCGCCACTGCTCGCGACCGGTTCGCCGCGCTGCTGCCCATCCGTGAGCACGTCCTCGGCCCGGAACATCCCGAAACCCTGGCCACCCGCCATGGCTTTGCGTTCTGGATCGGCGCCGCGGGCGACGCCGCCGCCGCACGAGATCTGTTCGCCGCACTCGTCCCCGTTCGCACACGCGTCCAAGGCCCGGAACACCCGGACACTCTGGGCAGCCAGCACGAACTTGCCTTCTGGACGGGGAAAGCGGGCGACGCCGAAGACTCCCGAGCCCAATTCGCCGCGCTGCTACCGGTTCGCGAACGGGTGCTGGGCACCGACCATCCCGACACCACCGACACCCGTCGTAAACTGATCGAGCCTCTGGACGTAACCACCGGGTCCACCCGGCGATGGTTCCGATCGTGGCACCGCGGCGCAGGCAGTAGGTAGTGGTCAGGCCGGTCCAGGTGTCCACCCCGACATGGCCCCAGGCTGCTGGTATCGCGTCGTGCACGCGTACCACCCTGGCCGTGGCCTCGGCGGTTCGTCGCTGGTCGGCGTTCACCGCCAGCAACACGATGAACATCACCCGACCACGGGCAACCAGGTCGCGGTGCTTCGGGGTGAACGGATCGAACGTACCGGGATAGACGGGCGGGTCAAGCGTCCTGATTCCCGCGGAGTGCTCCACGGTTCTGCCCAGCAGGCGACATAGGGCGCTGTTCGATGCCCCTCTGGCCGGTCGGCGGCGACGATGAAGCCATCGGACCGCCATCTGCTTCTGCCGCTGTCAGGCAAGTTCCTTTTTGCGCCGCCGCTGCTACCTGTGCAGAGCATCGCTGATCAACTCAGATGCGGTAGACGCATCAGTCGCCAGCAGGCGTTCGGGTCGGGGCGAGGGCTCTGCCTGGAAGGCTGCCGCCTTCACGCCGCCCGCGTGGGCAGGTGGGCGTCTGAGGCGTGGTCAAGGTGGTGGCGTGCCGCCGCGATCGACATCCGAGCGTGTTCCTTGGCGCCCACCTGTGCCACCAGGGTCGCCCGAGGGATCTCCAGAGCGTAGGGAATTCCGGGCGGTAGGGCGGCGAGGATGCCGCGCACGTCGATGCCGCCCTCACCCGGAAAGAGACGCTCGAAGCGTGCCGTGTGGATGAGCCCCTCGACAGTGGCAGGCACGGTAGCTGCGGCGTCGCAGACATGCGCGAAGTGGAGCCAGTCGGCTGGCAGTTCACGAAGGTCGGCCAGACTGGATCCGGATCGGGCGAAGTGCAGGAGGTCGATCAGTATGCCGGCGTTGGGCGCCCCGGCGGCCCGCAGTACCCGGGTCGCTTCGCTCAGGTCGGGCGTCTCGGTCCATGACGGAAATTCGAGGTCAATGGTGAGGCCCAGTGGTCGAGCCAGCTCACACAGTTGGGCAAACCGGTCGATCTTGCGGGCCCGGTCGGGGTCGGGCAGTTGGGTGATGACGTGTCGGGCGCCGAGCTCGGCACCGGCTTCGAGGAAGCGTTCGAAGTCACGGGGGTCCTCGTGCGGGCCGATCCGTGCCAGTTCAATGTCCAGAACGTCGATTCCGGTCGCGGCGAGGCGTATTTTCGTCGTCCTCATGAGTGCCGGATCGGTCGCAAGGGGATAGTGGGGCTCCTGCGGCGTGACCCGGGTGAGGCGCAGACCGACGTAGCGGTATCCGGCCTCTGAGGCGGCTTCCACGAGCTCCGGTGGAGACAGGCTCAACGCGGTCAGGTGCGCCAGCGAGTAGTCGTGCGTCGCGACGTTCGGTGGCTGGGGCGTCTCCCGTAGGGCGATCAGGCGGCGTTGTCGATGAGCGGCCATACGTACGGGGGCAGCGTCGGTGGCGCCGTAACCGGCATACCCGCCGATCCGCTGCACCACCTCGAAGAAGACGCGGGAGCCGAGCATCTCGGTGTGGAAGTGCAGGTACTCGCCGTGTGCGTCGTGGTCGTAGAGGATGGAGTGCTCGCGCATGGCCGCGAGTAGCTCCGGACTCAGGGCGAGTCGGCCGTCGAGGTCGTCGTAGTAGTTCTGCGGAATCGTCAGTACGGGAGCGCCGAGTTCGCGCATCGCCTTCGCGCTGGCGATCACGTCGTCGCTGCTGAAGGCGAGATGTTGCGGGCTCGGAACGGCGGGTGCCCAACTGCCGCGTCGCAGCGGCGCTGTGTTAAGTGTGATCCGGAAGCGTTGGTCCGGGCTCGCGGCCCCCCGGCTGCGAATCAGCCCGAACGGCGCAGCGACCTCCGTCGTGGCGTCGAAGCGCAGCCCGAGCACCGAGCGGTAGAAGAGAGCTACGTGGTCGAAGTCGTCGACCGACGCGGTGAGCGACACGTGATCGGTGGCGGTGACCAGGCCGTCGTCACGGGCAGTGGTGCCGGTGGAGACGAAGTCGTCGAGCCAGCTGCCGTCCGCGCCGGTGCGGCAGAAGAAGACGGCGGTGCCGTCGGGTGCGGCCACGGAGCTGAGGTCGGCCTCCTCGGGCTGGCGGAGGCGAGGCAGTACGGGTGCGAGCATCTGCTCCGCGCGTTCGGCCGACGCGGTGGGGTCGCTGCTCTCCACGGCCACCGCGCAGATCGTGGCCGTGCCGGCGGTGACGGTGCGCTGTGGTGCGAAGTTCAGCAGAACCCGGGCGATGCCCTGTTGCCACAGCTGCACCGGCTTGGACCGGTGTTGTCCGCAGTGGGCGAAGCCGAGTGCGGTCAGGGCCCGCGCAATGAGAGGGCCGGAGATCGGGTCGACGGCCAGCTCGGTGAAGACGTGCGCACCCAGGCTTGGGGTGGGTCGCAGGCCGAGTGCCCGCAGTCGTTGCCGGACGGGCGTGGGACCCTTGGCCGTCACGGACTCTTGGAGGGCGAGCATCGCGCGCATGCCGTCGATGGCGGCCTGGCGTGGGTCCGCCTGCCGGTAGACATCGTTGAATACCTCAAGGGACATCGGTCCCGCGTAGCCGGTCGCCAGGGCGTAGCCGACGAAGGCGGTCAGGTCGAACGAGCCGAGCCCGGGCAGCAGCCGGTGGTGTCGGCTCCACTCGACCACCTCCCCCCTCGGTCGGGGCGCGTCGGCGAGTTGCAGGTGGAACACCTTGTCACCGGGGATAGCCCGGATGGCGGACGGGTCGTCATCACGGGAGAGGACGTGGAAGCTGTCGAGGCAGAGGCCGAGGGCCGGATGGTTGGCGTGCCGGACGATTCGCCAGGCGTGCGCGTAGGTGTTCACGAACCTGCCCCAGGCCTGGGCCTCGTACGCGATTCGCAAACCGCGCCGATTGGCCCGGTCAGCCAGCTCGCGCAACTGCTCGGCGGCCAGGTCGTCGTCGTCGACCGCGTCTGCCGATTCGGACGAGCAGACCAGCAGGGTGTCGACGCCGAGCTGCTCGAGCAACTCGAACTTGCGCTCCGCGCGACGCAGGTTGGCGCGGAACAGGTCGGGTGGCACCGCCTCGAAGTCGGAAAACGGTTGGTAGGCGGCGATGCGCAGGCCGCGTCGGGCGCACTCCTGCCGGATCCGCATCGGCGACCATGCCGAGGCGATGAGGTCACTCTCGAAGATCTCGACCCCGTGGAAGCTCGCCGCTGCGGCGGCGGCCAGCTTGTCCTCAAGAGTCCCGGAGAGGCAGATGGTCGCAATGGTCAGCTGGGGGGCCGTGCCTGCCCCGTCGGTCAGGCCGGTCGAGGAGTCACCGTTGGTGACGAACATGTGTGCTCCGCCTTCCAGCTGTGGGGTGGACGAGTTCATAGAACTGACGCAGCATCCGCTCGGCGTCGGGCTCGACGGCGGTGAACAGTCGGAAGGATTCGGCAGCCTGGAAGGCCGTCATCCGGCCCCCGTCGAGCACCTGGCAACCGCGGGCGCGTGCGGCCACGATCAGCTCAGTGTCGAGCGGTCGGTAGACGATGTCGGCGACCCAGAGCCCGGGTCCCAGCAGCTCGACGGGGAGCGGAAGGCCGGGGTGGCCCTCCATCCCGGTCGGGGTGGCGTGGGTGAGGCCGTCGGCGTCGCGGATTGCGTCCGCCAGGTTGCTGATCGGTCCTGTCTCGGCCCGACGCTCGCCGAACCGTCTGGTCAGGCGCCGCGCCAGCGCATCGCTACGCCGCGCGTCGGTGTCGAACACGCTCACGGTCCCCGTGCCCAGCGACAGCAGGCCGTGGGCGACGGCCGCGCCCGCGCCGCCGGCGCCGAGCACGACCACCCGGTCGAGTGCCGCGTCTGGCATGCCCGTGGTGAGGGCTCGAACGAAGCCGGGCAGGTCCGTGTTGTGGCCGACCGTAGCGCCGTCCGCGAAGAGCACCGTGTTGACCGCACCGACGGCAGCGGCGTCGGGGGAGACGACGTCGAGGTGCTCGATGATGAGCTGCTTGACCGGATGGGTGACGTTGACGCCGTCGAAGCCCGCGAGCCGGACCGCCGCCAGCACCCCACCGACGGCCGTTGCTGGCACCCCCATGACGTCGAGGTCCAGGATGCGGTAGCTGTATCTCAACCCGAGCGCATCGGCCTGCCGTTCGTGCAGGGCGGGGCTCAGCGACGTGCCGATCCCGGCGCCGATGAGGCCGACCAGGAAGCTGCGGCCGTTGTGGGGTGTCACCAGATTCTCTCCCGAGTCGACAATGTACGAACCGGTTAGTTACTTATACGCGGGGGTCGGTGGTGTGCGGAAGGGGCGGGGGCGATCTCGGTGGCTACAGTGATTTCACCCCGAAGGGAGGAGCCGTTGATGCCACGGACACCGGCGGTCGTCGCGGCGCCTGCCGCCCGGGACGCGGACCGGACACGGTCGGAGATCCTCGCGGTCGCCACGTCCGAGTTCGCCGACAAGGGGTTCGCAGGCGCACGTGTGGACGAGATTGCCGCGAGGACTCGCACGACGAAACGGATGATCTACTACTACTTCGGTGGCAAGGAGCGGCTCTACATCACGGTTCTCGAGCGGGCGTACGTGGGCATCCGGGCGTTGGAACAACAGCTTGACGTGGAGCATCTCGATCCGAGCGACGCGATCCGGAAACTGGCGGCGTTGACGTTCGACCACCACGAGGCCAACCCGGACTTCATCCGGCTGGTCAGCATCGAGAACGTTCATCGGGGCCGGCACATCGCCCGCTCGAAGATCCTGGCCGGGCTGGCCAACCCCGCGCTTGACGTGCTGGCCCGCATCCTGGAGCAGGGCCGCGTCGACGGCCGGTTCCGCGCCGACGTCGACCCCGTCGACGTCCACATGCTGATCAGTTCGTTCTGCGTGTTCCGGATCGCCAACCGGCATACCTTCGATGCGATCTTCAAGCGGGACATGCTCGACCCCGTCCGCCGCGAGCACTACCGGACGATGCTCGGTGACGTCGTGCTGGCGTACCTGACCGTGCAGTGACGGACCGCCGTGTGGTGCCGGGACGCGCCATCGCGTCCCGGCGCCGGCCGACTATCGGCAGAACGGTGCGCGCCCCATGGCGGACTCGATGCCGCCGAGGACGTGGTCGAGAAAGTACCGGTCGCCCGTCATGGGGGCTTCCGTCCAGGCCTCTACGGCGTGGCCGAGCGTGGTGACCCAGGACCGGCCCCCGTCGTAGTACTGGCACCAGGAGACGGGGTGGTCGGCGCCGTGGCCCGGGTGCCCGCTGCCGCCCTGTGGTCCCTCGGGCAGCGTCGACTCGTCGACCTTGGCGAGCACGCGGACCTGACTGGGGAAGGGGACCAGGTTGTACCACTCGTCGGCGAAGTCCCAGCGCGCCGGCAGGCCGGCAGTGGAGACGTCACGCCGGTTGGTCGTCACCACGGTGCCGGGCTGGTTGCGGCCATGATCGTAGTAGTTGGCGCCGCCGAGCAGCCCCTCGTACCACTCCCAGTTGTACTCGGTACCGAAGGCGTTGTGGACTCCCACGAAGCCGCCGCCGCCGCGGACGTACTGCCGCAGCGCGGTCTGGGCGGCGTCGTCGAGCGTGTCGCGGGTGGTGCTCATGAAGATGACCGCGTTGTACCGGAAGAGGCGCGACGGCGAGGAGAGCTGGGTGACGTCCTCGGTCCAGTCGACGGCGAAGTCGTGCTCGGCGCCGAGCTTGACGAGGGCGCTCTGAGCGGCGTGCTGCGGAGTCAGTGGTGGGTTGAGCCCGGGTGCCAGGGCAGGGCCGAGGTGGGCGTGGCGGGGGCCGGCGGTACGGCTGTAGACGAGGACGCGGTATCCGTCGGTCGTGGGGTCGAAGTTTCCCCAGTCGTGGTAGCAGTCGGGATCGGTGCCACGGCAGACGCCGTAGTCGGGCCGCCCGAGGTTCTCCGCGCCCCCGTCCTTCTGCGGGGGCCTCGCCCGCTCGGCGACGCTGGGCACAGAGGTGCCGAGGAGCATGACAGCGGCGGTGAGGGCAGCGCCGAGAGCCGCGCTGAGGACGGTGTTACGCCGTAAGGGCATGAGTGCTCCTTGTGCAGGGACGGCGTGTGGTGGTGGTGGGCGTCGCATTCGACGCCTGGCACGAGGTCCGTCAGGTGGTCCATTCGTACCGTGTAGAGGTACGCCGAATATATCGGCGGTGCTGTGCCCCGGCAAGACGAAAACCGTTGCAGGGCAAGGGTTTTCGCAGCAGCGCGAGGTGCTGACGGGCAGCCGTGTGCACCCCGTGCGCGGGCACGGGGTAACCGGCGTCGGGGTCGGCGTTCGTCAGGCGTTTCCCAGGTATGTCGGCGTGATGGTCGGCGGCATCGGGCCCTTGTTGCGCCGACCCTGTCCGGTTTCCTCCCAGGCGTGCGCGAGGATCCCGACGCTGCGGCTCAGCACGAACAGCCCACGGGCAAGCGGGGGAGCGAAGCCCAACTCGCCGTAGACGACGGCCGTGCAACCATCCACGTTGATCGGAACGGGCTGCGAGCGTCCGCGCGCAAGGATCGCCTCGACCGCGATCGCCGCGCTGAGGTACGCCCCCTCGGCAACGCCGTCGGCGACCGCTTCCTCGACCCGGCGCAGCAGAGGCTCGCGGCGGGGATCCACGTGGTGGAACCGGTGCCCGAATCCGGGCAGGTACCTCGACTGGGCGCGCCACTCGTCGACGACTGATTGCGCGGCATGCTCCAGCGAAGCGCCTACCGCGTGGCGGGCGGCCACCTCGCCGAGCATGGTCAGACACTGTTCCCCGGCGCCGCCATGCACGTCGCCGAGAAGGTTCACCCCGCTGGCGACGGCGTTGTTCAGGCCGATGCCGCAGGTGGCGGCCATCCGGGCGACCGCGATCGACGGCGCGTGCGGGCCATGGTCGACGGAGGCCACAAGGGCGGCCTCCAACAGTCGCTCCTGACCGCGCGTCGGTGGCTGTCCTCGCAGCAGCAGCCAGATCACCCCGACGAAGCTCGTGTCGCCGATGACCTCCTGGATCGGGCGGCCGCGCAGCTCGATGACGTCGGGCTCGACGCGGGAGACGGCGGTGGCCCACCAGTCCGCGACATCCCGTACTGTCGGCGACCCGCTCACGACGCCGCCACCCCGTCGGTGGCGCCAAGGCTGGCGTTCTCGGCCAGGCCGAGTTCCCCGTTGTGCTCGCCGAGTAGCGGCGGAGCCGATTTCGGCCGCAGCGGCGCCCCGTTGACGAGCACGCCGTTCCCGCTCACCCGTAGGGTCCGGTGTGACTGCCCGGGGAAGGGCAGATCGGTGAAGAAGCCACGCGAGTGGAGCTGTTCGAGCTGGACCGCCTGCGGGACGGTCAGGATCCGCGCGGCAGGTACGCCCGCGCCGGAGAGCACTTCTTCCCACTCCACAGCTGGGCGCTGCCGGAGCGCATGGTTGATCTCACGGTTGAGCGCCGTCCGATTGGTCTTGCGCGCCTCCCGGTCGGCGAACCGCTCGTCGGTGACGAGGTCCTCGCGCTGAACGAGCCGGCACAAAGCCTCGAACTGCTCCTGCCGGTTCGCCGCGATGTTGAGTGGACCGTCCGCGGCGTCGAACGTCCCCGACGGCGCAGCGGTGGCGTTCTGGTCACCCATCGGCTCCGGTGCTACGCCGCTGACGAGGTAGTTGGACGCCGCCCAGCCCATGGCCGACAACGACGCCTCCAGCATGGACACATCGAGGAAGACACCCTCGCCGGTCCGGGATCGACCGGTCAGCGCTGCGCAGATCGCCATGGCGGCCACGAGACCGCCGACCGAGTCGGAGACGGGAAAACCGACCCGCAACGGTGCCGTCTCCGGTGTGCCGGTGATGCTCATCATCCCCGAGAGGCCCTGGATGATCTGGTCGTACGCCGGCGCCTGACTCATCGGGCCGGTCTGCCCGAAGCCCGAGATGGCGCAGTAGACCAGGCGCGGGTTGATCCGGTGCAACACGTCCCAGCCGTAGCCGATCCGGGTGAGCACTCCGGCCCGGAAGTTCTCGAGGAGCACGTCTGCACCCAGGACCATCTTCTCGAGGGCCGCCCTGTCGGCCGGGTCCTTCAGGTCGAGCTCGATCGACTTCTTACCCGCGTTCTGGGCCAGGAACGAGGCGCCCATCGCGGTGTGGTTCAGCGCGGGCTCCGGCCCGAGTCGGCGGGCCAGGTCGCCGTGCCCCGGTTTCTCGATCTTGACGACCTCGGCGCCGAGCAGCATCAGGTGGTAGCTGCAGTAGGGCCCGGCCAGGACATTCGTCAGGTCCAGGACTCGGATGCCGTGAAGCGGTCGTTCGTCCATGTTGTATGCCCCTCGGTCGGTGTCGGCGGCCGAAGCCGGGTGTCGCCAGCCGGCGACTAGCCTGCGAGTGGGTGATCGAAGCCTTTCTCCGCCAGGCGGGCCGCCGCGTCACGCAGGGCCTCGACGAAGGTCTCGATCCGCTCGGGTGTGAAGCGCAGGGTCGGTCCACTGAGGCACAGGGCCGCCACCACGGGAACGGATCGCCCGCCGATCGGCACCGCCACCGCCGACAGGCCCGGTTCCCGTTCGCCGGCGCTGGTCGCGTAGCCCTTCAACGCGGCGTCGTCGATCCATTCGCGCAGGGTCGCCACGTGTGACGCGCCGTCGGGTGCGGTCGCCGCGATGCGACCCAGCAGGGCCTCGGGCGCGTCGCGGAGCAGGATCTTGGACGACGCGCCAGCCCACATCGGCAGTTCGTCGCCGACGCGTACCACGTGCCGCAGTGCCTGGGGACTCTCCTCCTGGGCGACGCAGACCCGGTAGATATCACGCGTCATGTACAGGTTGACGGTCTCGCGGTGCGTGGCCGCGAGTTCGCGCATGAGCTGGCGTGTGTCGGCCGGCACCTCCCAACTGCGGTGGGCCAGATGCGCCCAACGCCACAGCCCAGGCCCCGCCGTGTAACCGTGACTGGTTGCCCAGAGCAGACCGTTCTGCTCCAACGTCTGGACCAGCCGGATCGCTGTCGTCTTCGCCAGCCCGGTCTGCTCCACGATCTCCCGGATCGTGACCGAGGGGCGATGCTCGGTCAGCAGGGACATGATCTCCATCGCGCGCTGGACGCTGCGGACGCCGCCGGCATCCGCAGCGTCGGGAGCGGAGCGTCGCAGGGGCGGGCCTTGGTTGGCCACGGATGCCATGGTCTCGGGTCCTCCGTCTGGGTTCACACCCCTGTAACAGATTTGGCATCACCTATTGCCAGGGGCCCTCGCCGCCCGTACGTTACACCTAGTCCACACAGCGGTCCAGCGGTACCACCAGGCGGTCCACCTTTCAGGAGGGGCGATGCTCGACGACCGGATCAAGACTGTGGCACCTCCCGATGTGACCGAGGTCGGCTGCCTGATCGCCGGCGAGTGGATCACGGACGGGGCGCGTGCCGCCCGGGTCGGTCCGTGGGTCAGGAGCACCGTCAGCGCCGCCCGGCAGGCGACCGACGAGGACGCCCACACCGCGCTCGCCTACGCACGCAGCGGCGCAAAGGTTGTCGCCCGGATGTCTCCGTCAGCTCGCGCCCAGGTGCTGGAGCGGGCGGCGGTCGCCGCCTCCGCGCAGCGCGACCGTCTCGCTCGGCTGCTCGCGCTGGAACTGGGCAAGCCGATCAGGGACGGGCGTAACGAGATCGACCGGGTGGCCGACACCTTCGCGGTGTCCGCCGCCGAGGCGCGGCGGATCGGTGGTGAGGTGCTGCCGGTCGCCGGTTGGGCCCGGGGCGTGGGCACGACCGCCCTGACCCATCGCGCACCCGTCGGAGTCGCGTTGGCGATCACGCCGTTCAACGCGCCTGCCAATCTGCTGGCCCACAAGCTGGCCCCCGCCTTCGCAGCAGGCAACACCACGATCGTGAAGCCACCACCTCAAGCACCGGCGGCGTCCGCCGCCGTGGTGGCGCTCCTGCTGGAGTCCGGCATGCCGCAGGAGGCCGTCCAGGTGCTGCACGGCGACGGCCGCCTCGGCAGCGTGCTCTGCGCCGCGCCGGACGTCGGGGTCGTCAGCTTCACCGGGAGCGCCACCACGGGCGCGGCGGTCGCCCGAGCGGCCGGCGCCAAGCGGCTGGTCCTGGAACTCGGCGGCAACGCCGCCACGATCGTGTGCGAGGACGCCGATGTCGCCGCCGCCGCCCGCATCTGCGCTGCCACCGGCTACAGCAACTCGGGTCAGAGCTGCATCTCGGTGCAACGTGTCTACGTCCACCGGGCACGCTTCGACGAGTTCCTGGAGACCTTCACCGACGAGGTGCGAAGACTCGTCGTCGGCGATCCGCTCGATCCGGCCACCGACGTCGGCTCGATGGTCGATGACGACGCCGCCGAGCGCGTGGTCGCCTGGGCCGCCGAAGCGGCCGACGCCGGTGCGACCATCACCACCGGTGGACGGCGCGACGGCGCGACCGTGGCCCCGACGATAGTCGCGTCCCCACCGGCCGACGCGCGGCTGATCCGCGACGAGGTGTTCGGGGCGGCCGTCAGCGTGCTGCCCTACGACGACTTCGCCGACGTGGTGGCCGTGTGCAACGACAGCCGGTACGGCCTTCAGGCCGGCCTGTTCACCAACGATGTCCGCCGGATCGTGACTGCCTGGCGCGAACTCGAGGTCGGTGGCCTCGTCGTCAACGGCTCATCCAACTTCCGGCTCGACCATGTGCCGTTCGGCGGGGTCAAGGACTCCGGGTTCGGGCGTGAGTCGCCGCGCTGGATGGTCGATGACTACACGGTGGTCAAGACACTACTGCTGCGCGGCATGTCCCTGTTCGGCGACCAGGAGGGCACGCGATGAGCCTCGATCAACGTGTGGACACCACGACCGACGACCGCCGGGTGTCCGCAGCGGAAGCCATGGTGGCGCAGCTCGAAGCCTACGGTGTGGAATACGTCTTCGGGACCTGCGGGCACACCAACATCGCCCTGCTGGACGCCATCCGGCGCAGCAGTATCCGATTTGTCATCAGCCGGCACGAGCAGGCCGCAGCGCACGCCGCCGACGGGTACGCCCGGGCCACCGGCAAACCCGGCGTACTGCTCCTGCACGTCGGCCCCGGGATGACCAACGCGGTCACCGGCGTGCTCACCGCCGCCATGGACTCCGTTCCGTTGGTGGCCATCACCGGCGACATCCCGTCCTACTACCACGGTCGGCACCCGCACCAGGAGGTCAACCTGCACGCCGACGCCGACCAGACCGCGATCTACCGGCCGTTCGTCAAACGGGCCTGGCAGGTGCACCGTGCGGCCGATCTGCCGCGATTCACCGAACGCGCCTTCTGGACCGCGACCTCCGGGCGCCCCGGCGCCGTGCTCCTGAGTGTGCCCATGGACCACTTCTCCCGCCCGGTCGAGCCGGAGACAGCCACCGCACACCCACTCGCGGCCCAGGAGCGCCCCGGGTTGCCGGCGGATGTCGCCGGGCGTATCGCCGACCTGTTGGTCTCCGCCGAACGACCACTGGTC